>CAVOTF010000001.1:0-1375161 GCA_963699075.1 uncultured Acidimicrobiaceae bacterium
TGAGCGGGACGGGCCAACCCCCGCCGCCCCGCGCCTGAGCTCACCCGTCGTCGGGCGTTAAGCCGAGCGGTGGATGACTAGTGCGGCGCGCCTAGTGCCGGCCGCAGGTGGCAGAATTAGCGGGTGAGCTCGATCGGCTACTCGGTAGCACTCGACGCCGTCGTGGAAGCCTCGCCGAGGGAGCTGATCGGCCTGATCCGCGCCGCCGCCGCGCCGATCGGTGCTGAGGAGATCTTCGTCTACCTGGCCGACTTCCAAGGTGTCGTCCTGCAGCCGGTGCTGCTGAGCCCAGATCTGAGCGACCCTATCTTCGGCGAGGAAGAGGTGGCCACGTCGATCGCTGGGCGCGTGTTCCGCACCGGTGAGGTGGTAACCCTGGAACGCGGCGGGGGAGTGCGCGTGTGGGTGCCCCTGGTCGAGAGGGGTGAGCGGACCGGGACCGTGGCGCTCACCCTGCCGAGTGTCGACGACCAGCTCCTAGCGGAGTGCGTCCGGCTCGGCCGCTTTGCGGGCCTGCTCGCTCGGGCCTTCTCCGCGCCACCGACGAGCTGCACCTACGCCGGCGCAGCCGCTCGATGAGCCTCGCCGCTGGCATGCAATGGGACCTGCTTCCGCCGCTCACTGTTCGCTGCGCCCAGGCCGTCGCTTGCGGCCGCCTGGAGCCGGCCTACGAGATCGCCGGCGACGCCTTCGACTACGCCCTCAACTACGACCACCTTCATGCCGCCCTCTTTGATGGGATGGGCCACGGGGTCGAGGCGACGCTGATGACCACGCTGGCCATCGGGGCCTACCGCCATGCGCGGCGTGCGGGGGAGGACCTGGCGGCGGGCCACCTTGCCATCGATGAGGCGGTCGGCGCCCAGTACCAGGGCGAGGCGTTCGTCACCGGCGTCATTGCCCGCTTGGCGCTCGAGACGGGTGTGCTGGAGTGGACCAACGCAGGCCACCCGCTGCCGCTTCTCTTGCGAGGGCACCGGGTGGTCCGGCAGTTGAGCTGCCCGCCGTCGCTTCCTTTCGGCCTCGGCTTGCCGCCCGCTCAGGTCGCGACCGAGAGCCTCGAACCGGGCGACTCCGTACTGTTCTTCACAGACGGCATGGTCGAGGGCCGGTCGCCGGCTGGCGACAACTTCGGGGTCGAACGCCTGGCCGATATGTGGGCACAACAGTCGACATCGGACCAGCCGCCTGAGGAAATCTTGCGGCGGCTGCTCGTTGCCGTCGTGGACTACAACGGCGGCAAGCTTCGAGACGACGCCACACTGATGCAGCTTTGCTGGAACGGCCCAGAGCTTTCCCGCCTTCACCGTCAGCCGGCGACCCCGTAACTGTCTGGTCCCTCGTTCAAGGCTGCCAGCATCATCCGCCGCGACGGGTTCGTGTCGTCGAAATGGAGGCGTTTCACAAGGTGGACAACCGTGCCTTGTTCGGGGGCGGAGTCAAAACCCACATTGTCGACAAGGGCGTTCATGAGCAGTAGGCCTCTGCCTCGTTCGTCATCGAGAGCGCCCGCCAACGAAAGGTTGGTGTGGTCGAAGCCCCTTCCAAGGTCGATGACACGCAGCTCGGCGAGCGTCGGGCCAAGGGTTATAGCGACCTCGTAAGCATCCTCGCCGCCCGCGTGGTCGACCACATTGGCTGCGGCTTCGCTCACTGCAAGCTCAACGTCCCCGCTGTCTTCGTCGACGACGCCAACCTCGGCTAGGAGAACACCGATCAGATGGCGCAGCAAGGCAATCGAAACAAGGTCGCGGGGCAACTGGAGCGACAGGGACACCCGGAAACCGCGCGCTGCGGGGCTCTGCGCGCCGCTTAGGACGACCGCTGGGGGCCAATCGAAACGCTGCGCCCATTGCGACCCGACGGGGTCGAGGTTGACCACCGCTCGGCAACGAGGGTCGCCGACCGCGATCGCCTCGTCCAGGGCGATCTCCGCCTTGCCGCTTACCCTTGCCGCCAGGGAGCCGAGCAATGCGGCTGTTGCCGCGGCACATGCTGGGTTGGCCGACCACCGCGGGCCCGAAAGGGCACTTCCGGTTGCCGACGACAGCACGCCGCTCCGAGGCTTCGACGATGAAGAAATCACCGCCTGACTTGTTGTAATACTCAACGAAAGCCAGGGCTATCTCTTTGGCGTTCGCTGGCCCAGCCCCTCCATGTTCCTCGGAGTACTCGCGCCAAGCGGCACCTGCTGCGCTCGCTCCCGCGGCGGTCGTCGCCTCGAGCACCGAGGCCCCGATGCCCTCCTGCTGGACGAGCGTGGCGGCAACCGTACCGACGAAGTCTGCTGGGGAAACCGTGCGAAATTCGTCGGGGGCGGGGGGATCGACTAGCACCTCGCGCGAGCGTGAGACCGGTAGGGCGTACTCCGCCGCCACGCCCAAAGAGAACATTTGCCTTACATCATCGACCTGCTCGTCCAACGCCCACATCCGCCCTCCGCCTAGCGCCTCGGTCCCGGTCGGCAGGGCACGGTCGGG
This sequence comes from uncultured Acidimicrobiaceae bacterium, assembly GCA_963699075.1. GTDB lineage: Bacteria > Actinomycetota > Acidimicrobiia > Acidimicrobiales > Palsa-688 > Fen-671. The sequence continues at coordinate 2,481 of CAVOTF010000001.1, forward strand.
GGCGGTGCGAACAGTAAGGATGGGCTGGCCCTTTTCCCAATCGAGGCGCGCCCAAACCAGGCCGTCATCGGCGATAACCGAAGCAAGCGCCTGGGCGACGATGCGGTCAGCGAACTGGACGGTGCCCGGCGGGGCAGCGTGCCGGCGCAGGTGACCGGTGATCAGCAGTTGGCCTGCTGCCACCGACCGTTCTTGTGCCGAAAAGACCCAGTCCACCGTCAGCCTCCTCGACTTGTTGGCATCCCAGATCCGAAGATGCGACATCTATACGCGTATCCGCCGCATGCGCGGACGAAACCACTTCCCGCCGGATATACCAACGCTTCCTGCCGGGTACAGAGGTTTTCGCTGGTCAGGGGACCGGGCGCAAGAATTGGCCACTGCGTAACTCCCGCGTCGTCACTTCGCATTCCCACGCCGACCGGCTGACTAGCTAAGAGTTGCTCGCAGAGGCCACGGGCTGACGTTGCTCGCACTGGCCACGGGCCTGACGAGATGCCGCGTGGCCTAACCTTTCGGCGGCATCCTCAGAACAGGCTTGCCCCGACCAGTTCCCTCGCGGCCGGCGAGCTCGTCAGCACCAGGCCATGAGGTGACACCAAAGTGAGCGTGCCGTCGGCGGCCAGCTCGAGCTGCCAACCTTGGTCGTGCCATAGGTGGTGATGGCGGGTACAGCCGAGCACGAGGTTGTCCAAGCGGGTCGGCCCACCCTTGGAGAAATGAACGACGTGATGAGCTTCACACCAAGATGGAGGGCGCTCACACCCTGGGTGGCGGCAGTGCCGGTCGCGCACGACGAGCGCCGCCCAAAGAGCCTGGCTTATGGTCCGAGAAGCCGACCCGTAATCAAGCACCGTAGAGCGTCCCGACATCACGATGCGGTGCAGCTCGGAGTCACAAGACAGCCACTCGACGGCCTTGGCGGGAAGCGGCGTCCCGTCGACCAGTCCTCCTGGCCCGCCGCCGGCGAGCTCTTTCAGCTCGACCACCACAGAGACATGCGGCCTGGTGCGGCTGCCCGCCGATGTAGAGCCCGAGTTGTCCAAGAACCACCGGCAGAGGTCCACCAAAGCCGCAGCCCGGCGCTCCGGCGCGCTCGGCAGGGGGAACTCGGCTGCGTCGAATGGCCGCGCGGCGGCTGCAATGGCCGCTTCGACGACGGCCCTGTCTTCGGGGCAAAGGTGCGCCGAGAGCTCGCCTCGGCCTTCCATGGTCTCTGAGAGATGAAGCTCCGAGGAACGCCACGGCGCCTCGGGGCCGTCTGTGGTCGCCTCTGCACGCAGCCGCCAGGCCCTCATGGCAGCGGCGGTATCGCGCACCGACAAGGTCGAGAGCACCGGGGTCAGCTCGTCCTCATGGGAACCGTAAAGGCTTGCGTGCTCGGCTGAGACGTTGACCACCACGGCGGCCACCTGGGACGAAGAAAGAGCCCCCGATGCCCAAGCCGCCGCGGTAGCGGGGAGCTGGGCAAGGCGCTTGGCGGTCAGAGCTTCGCGGGAAGCCTCTTTGCGCGAGCGCCGGGCGTGGCAAATCAGCCAAGCCGTAAGAGACAGCGAGCCGTCTTCGGCCCAGCCAAGCTCAGCTTCGAAGGCGGCCAAGCACTCCGAGATCTTTGCGTCGAGAAGGTCACGCTGCGCCAGCAGTTCCTCGATCTCGGCTGCGACGGGTGCGACCTGCAAACAGGCAATTGCGTCCGCCAGTTCTTTGACGCTGCCCGCCCCACCCACCTCTTCATCGTACATGTGTTCGATGCCAAACCGGCACAAGTTCTTCAATAAAATGCTCGGGAACTTTGGCAGGCAGACCCTCGGACCGGATGCACGAGAGCGCCGGCGGCCGGGACGGCTATTCGCCCGAGTGCCGTGCGGCTCGGCGCAACGGAGCGTCCGTGCGCAGCCGCTCGGTACGCGCGCAACTTAGCGGTAGCGCGCAACTTAGTCGTGGCAGGGCTCGTTTAGCTTGTACTTGGCCGATATGCGACCCTTCGCGTCCACTGCCCAGATCCAATATTTGAACTCGAAACCAGCAGGGACGGTTCCTATACAAACCCAGTAGTTTTTCAGAACCAGTGGATCAGAAGGCGCACTAAACACGTGAGAAATGGGGTCGCATTCTATGCCTGGGGGGCAGCTGCGTGATGAGCCCATAATGGTCACGGGGAATGCCGGGTGACCGGTCCAGTGAACTGTTAAAGTCCCGTGTGCCGTGTTCGCGACCATCGGGTCGGGTGTCACGGTCACCTTGGTGAGCTTGAAGGCGGTTGTTGCCTTCGTCGGCAAGGTCTGCGCACCCGCCACGGTCCCGGGCGCATAAAGCGGGCTCGTTAGGACTAGGACTGCGAACAAGAGACGTCGGGTCTTCATCACCACTCCTTTTAGGAAAGCCGTTGGGAGCTGACAAGAAGCTGGGATACCGTTCGCCTGACCATAGCCGAGGCCCTCGCATCGGGCAAGGGCGAGCGGCAAGCCCCTCCCGGTCGAAATCCTGGCAAATGCCTTATATCGGAGAAGCCGTAAGTGCGTGGCCCCGCAGCTCGCGCCGTGACGTGATGCCGAGTTTCCCGTAGATGTTGGCGAGGTGATATTCAACCGCCTTACGGCTTATGTACAGCTCGGCACCCACCTCGGGGTTGCTCAACCCTCTGGCGACGAGAAGGGCGACGTCGTGTTCGCGCTCGGTAAGGGCAAGCGTTGAGCTCCGCCCGTTCGCCGCTGCACGGATGCCGCTTGCGGCCAGGTCGGCGTCGACCCTCTCGAGGAACGGTTTGGCCGCCGCCCGGGCCAGGAGCGTGTGGGCGTGGCGCAGTTGCGTGATCGCGTTGCGCCGGTTCCCGGTTGCTGCCAGGAGCTGCCCGTACGCATGCAGGGTCAAGGCTCGCTCGAGCATCGGGTCGTCAGCGCCGAAGCGAGAGGTGGCTTCTTCGTAACCGGCGAGCGCCTTGTCTGGGTTGCCGCGAGCTGCGGCCAGCCGGGCTGCTAGCCCTGCAAGGCGGGCGCCGAAGTCGAGGCCCCGAGTGTCGGCGGCTTCTGTGAGGTCCCTCAGGCTCTCCTCTCCTTGGTCGAGCCGACCGCTGTCGGTCAACGCACTGACCAGGGCTGGCCACCAGAAGAGACCGCTCAGCTTTGGCACGAGGGTCGGGAGCGGCGCCAGCAACTCGATGACCTGCTCCGGCTGCTGGCGGGCGCGGGCCAAGGCGGCGTGAGCTGTGCGGGCAAGGATGAGGGTCTCGAAGTTGCTGTTCCGCGTTGCGGTTTCGTCGGCTTGGGCCAGATGGGCGCCGGCGGCTTCCCAGTCCCCCTGGTAGGCGAAAATGGTAGCGATCAGCGCATTGGCCCGGCCGGCCATCCAGACCTGGTGCTCGTCGGCGATGATCGACTGGCTCACCCTCGCTTCAAGGAGGGCTTCGTCCCACTCGCCCGTAATCACCAACAGCGACGCGAGCTGGAGGTGGCAGCGCGAGATTTGCACCGCGACCGACCCTTGCCGTGCGAGCGCTATAGCGGCTCGCATGTCCGTAATGGCGGCAACGGTACGGCCGGCGAAGTACCCCAGCATGCCCCGGGTCACGAGCAGGTCGGACTCCGAGCCGGCAACCTCGCCCGGCGGCTGGGGGAGCCGGTCGCGGAGGCGCGCGAGGCCTTTCACCGGGCCTTCCAGCAGCCCTTCGCCCAGGGAGAGCCCGATCCAGGCGAGGCGTTCTGTGGCCGAACCAACCGGGGCCTCGGCTAGGGCGCGCCCTCCGGCGTCGATGGCCTTTGCCCCCTGTCCCATCGTGGCGTAAATCGCTCCGAGCTCCGCCCACGCCCTCGCGGCCACAGCCTCCTCCCAGACCCCCTGGACCGCCTGGCCTGCCGCGGCGGCCTCGAGGAGCCAACGCTCCGCGCTTGCTGCCTGCCCCTGTTCCCAGTCGAGCATGCCCAGGACGAGGCTGCGCTGGGGGGACGGCCGGCAAGACTCGACCTGGCCCCGCAGGTCGTCGGCTTGAGCCGTCCGTCCTCTCTTCAAAAGGGCCCACGTTGCCTCGACTAATCGTTGTTCGCTCTGCTCAGGCCGGCTCGATAGCAACGAGGCCCAGACAAGATGGCGAGACCCGAGCGTGCTGGCGCGAGCCTCGATCTCTTTGTGCGCCACCGTTTCCAGCTCGTCGGCCAGGTCGTCGTCGGGGCCGTCGGCGGCGGCCACGCGATGGGCAAGCGACGCGGCACCGGGCAGAGCCCCTGCAGCAGCGCGATGGAGCCGCTGGCGGGCGACGGGGGAGAGGTCCTGGTAGAGGGCTTGGCGGTAGAGCGGGTGAGCAAACTCGGCCGAACCGCCGGCCTCGCCGGCGTGCCAGACGACGAAACCGGTCGCCAGGAGCGCCTCGAACGCCGCCGTCGGCCGGTCCACTCCCGCCACACGTCCGACAATCGCCAGAGCGGCCGGCTGGTTCAGCACCGCCATCGCCGCCGCTAAATCTCTCGCCTCGGGGGGTAGCTCGGCCAGGCGGGCGATCGTCGTCGACGCAAGCGAGCGTGGCGCAGGCAGGTCCACGTCCGGAGCTTGGAGCTGCTCCAAGGTCAGCTCAGCCAGGAGCGTGCGCACGTACAGGGGATATCCCCGGGTGTGGCGGTGAAGGCGCTCAGCCTCCTCGTGCGTCAGTTCGAAACCGGACCGTGCCGCCAGGGCCGCCACGTCGCCCGGGCGCAGCGGCTGGAGCAAAACGCGGCTGCAGCGCTGCTCGTCGAAACGCAACCGGTCCCAGCCATCGCCGACGTCGGGCCGGCTGGTGACGACGACGATGACCCTGTCCTGGTCGAGACGCTGCACCGCCGTCAGGAGGGCCTGGCGGGAAAGAACGTCGGCCCAATGGAGGTCCTCGACCACCACCGCGAGCGGTCCGTCGTCCTGAAGGCGTGCCCAGGTCTCCAGCAATTCCATGGCGGCAGCGAACGGGCCGTCCGCGCTCACCTGGCCCAGCTGTCTCGCCACGTCAAACGGCACGTCGGCAGCGAGCTCGTCGGCTTGGGCCGCGACATCCGAAAGCCGGCCGGCAGGGATCTGGTGGCTTGCGACAATAATGACGTCTTGCCCGACCCTGCCTCGCCTTCGACCCACACAAGGCGGGACCGGCCCGCGGCTGCGTCCTCGGCGCAGGCCGCGACCAGTGCCAGCTCCTCGTCCCGCCCGACGAAGACTCCACTGGCGCCTTGGCTGCTGGCCACGTTGTCGTCCCTTCCTACGTCCCTAACCGACGACTAGGGAGTCTCCCTAGGGATTTGTGGGCGGCAGAGGCGCACCATCAGGTTATGGAAATTCTCGTTGAGATTTCTGAGGGAGCCGACGGGCGACTAGCAGGCACCGTCCAAGCTCTCGACCGGCAGGGTGCCCACTCGTTCTCCGGGACGATGGAGTTCCTGGCGGCGATAGAGGGCCTGTGCCGGGCAGCGGGCACGAACGTGCTCGAAGGCTCGCGCGGTGCCAAACCGAGTCCCTACCTACCGAAAGGATCGTCCCATGAATGACATGATCTGGAGTTTCTCACCCTGGCTGGTCTTCCTAACTGTCAACCGCTTCGCCTCGCTGTACTGGGCCATCGCCGCCGGAGGCGTCGCAGCTGTGGTCGTACTGGCCCGGGCGGTAAGTCGCCACAAGGTCCACCTTTTCGACGGGGTCAGCGTCGCCTACTTCGCCGTCATCGGCGCCTTCCTGGCCATAACCCAGCCCGGCAACATTGCGACCTGGGCCCGGTACGCACAAGCCGGCTCCCACGGGACATTGACAGCCATCGTGTTTGCATCCATCCTTATCGGGCACCCCTTCACCGAGAGCTACGCACGCGAGCGCGTCCCGGAAACGGTATGGAAAAGGCCCGAGTTCCACGCCGTGAACCGCAAGATGTCGGCAATATTCGGCCTGGCTTTCCTTATCGGGACGCTCTCGATGATCACCGCCGGCTCCGCTCGGTTCCCCGCAGTTCCTACTGCGCATCGCCATACCCTTCGGCGCACTCCTCGGGGCTTTCACCCTTGTCCAGCGCCAGACCAGCGCGGCTAACCCATCGCCGGTCCCGGCACACAGCTAAGAATTGGCACAGCGCACCGGCACCGGGCCGTTCCAGACGGCCCAGTGCCCCCTTTCGCAGAAGAGGAGCTGATCGTGAGCACACCTGAAGTGACGTCACCGCCCCCGTCGAGAGCTAGGGCCGTCAACCTCCTGAAGGCTCCCGGGCTGTGGGCCGCGCCTCTCATAACAGCATCGGTCCTCCTCTTCCTGATCAGCATCATCTACCTCGGCTCGATCGTGAATCCCACCTCGCACCTGCACCACCTCCCGGTCGCCCTCGTCGACCAGGACCGCGGGCTGGTGGTTGACGGGTCGCATGTCGACCTGGGCCAGGAAGTGGCGGGCGCCATGACCGGTTCCCCCGAGCTGTCGCGGCTTCTGACGCTCCAGCCCGAAACTCTCGCCCAAGCCGAAAGCCAGATGAGCCTGGGCGATATCTACGCCGCGGTGGTGGTCCCGTCGGGGTTCACCGCCTCGGTCCTCTCTGCCACCAAACCGGCAACCCAGGTCGAAGCGACCGGGCCCGGACCTGAGATCGAGATGCTCACGAACCCCCGCCTCGGCGGGGTCGGCGTGAGCCTGGCGAGCGGTGCGGTCGGAGCCGCCGTGCCGAAGATCTCTGCCAAGTTGGCCGAGGAGGTCATAACGGACGACCACCTGCCCGCTCCATCGTCCGAAGCAGCACGCTCGCAGCTCTCGTCGTTCGTCACGTTCACCCAGGAGAGCTACCGCCCGCTGCCCGACAACGGCGGCCTCGGCCTGAGCGCGTTCTATATCGCCCTGCTGACGATCATGTGCGGCTTCCTGGCCGGCACGATCGTGAACACCTCGGTGGACGTGGCCCTCGGCTACGCCACCACCGAAGTCGGGCCCCGCTGGAAACAGCGCCGTCCGGTGGCCGTCAGCCGCGTGCAGACCCTCCTCACAAAGTGGGTGGTCGCGGCGGTGCTCGCGCCGTTACTGACCGCCTTGCTGCTCTTGGCGGGCGTAACGGTCCTGCATGCCTACGCTCCGCACGTCCTGCTCCTGTGGCTCTACGTGTCGTTCGCCGCGGCGGTGGTAGCCGAGGGCACCATCTTCTTCATGGCCTGGTTGGGGTCGCTCGGCCAAGTGGTCGCCATGCTGGTCTTCATCTACCTGTCGTTGGCGTCGTCGGGTGGGACGATCCCGGTCCAGGCGCTGCCCGGCTTCTACCGCTTCGTCAGCAACTTCGAGCCGCTCCGCCAGGTCCTCGGAGGCGTCCGGGCCATCGTCTACTTCAACGCCCAGGGCGCCGCCGGGCTGGACCACGCCTGGCTCATGACCGCCATCGGGTTCGTGATATGGCTGGCTCTGGGGCTGCTCGTGACCGCCTCCTACGACAAGAGGGGGCTCGACCGCATCCAGTCCGACCTGCTCGCCTACATCAACCGCGTCGCCGACGAGTACATCGGAGGCCCCGAGCCGGCAGGGTCGGCGCCCGCCGAGCAGGGCAGCGCGTCCGGCGCGCCCAAGTAGGCGCTTCGCCGGTCTACGCCCTGGCCGGTTGGACCTCGTGCACCGTCACCTGGGGGAGGAGCCGGCGCAGCTGCGACCCGAAGCTGAAGCGGGACAGCGGGCCGAGGCGGGGCGGGTGGCTGGCGACGACCACGCGGGACGCCCCCCGGCTCCGGGCGATGTCGGCGAGCACCGGGGCTGGAGAGTTCCCCTCGAGCTCGAGGTAGCTGCCGCCCAGCTCGGACACGAGTTCCCGGTTGCGGTCCTGGGCCTGGCGCTGTCGGCGGGAGGACGAACCGTCCAGGACCTTGACGTGGACGACCAGCAAGTCGGCGTCGTCCTGCCTGGCGAACAGGCAGGCGTCGCGGATGACACGTTCGTCCTCGCCAGATCCCGAGACGCCGGCTACGACTACCGGTCGCAGCTGGGGTTCCACAAGCCCCCGCCGCACGAGGAGGTCGTCGCCAACGGCTTGCGCGCTGCCCTCCACCCAGGCCCGGCCGAGCTCGCTCAGCGCCTCCAGGTTGGAGGTCCGGAAGTAGTCGGCGAGAGCACCCCCCACCAGGTCGGCTGAGTACACCTTCCCCGAAGCGATCCGTTCGCGCAGCGTCGCCGCCGGCACATCGACGAGCACGACGTCGCCCGAGCGCACGAACTCGTCAGGCACGTACTCGACGGCGCCCACCCCGGTGATCTGCGCGGCGTAATCGCGCACGGACGAAAGGTTGGCGATGTTCGCCGTCGTCAGCACGTCGACCCCGTTGGCGAGGAGGTCCGACACCTCCTCCCAGCGCCACCGCCTTGTGTCGGGTACCCAGTGGGCCAGCTCGTCGACGAGCACCAGGCTGGCGCCGCTCGCCAGGGCCGCCTCGATGTCAAGGTCCCTGAACGTGCTACCCCGGTACTCGACCGTCCGCGGCGGGATCCTTTCGAGGTCGCCGCGCTGGGCCCTGGTCTCGGCGCGGCCGTGACGCTCGACCCAGCCGATCACCACGCGCTCGCCGCCCTCGGCTCGCTGGCGGCCCTCGGCGAGCATGGCGTAGGTCTTGCCGACTCCAGGCGCGGTCCCGAGGTAGGTGCGCAGCAACCCGGAGCCTGTATTCGAGGCCATCGACGTCAGATTACGTCTGCCAACCAGGCAAAGCACCTAATCGTTTATTAGGGCTGTGCGCCCACACCGTGCCATCTCGAAGCGGTCATTTCGCTGGTAGGAGCCTGCGGGCGCCTGCGCCCTCGGCGCCGAGGATGTCTTCGGGATTGGTGAGCCGGCAGCGGTCGATCGACAGGCACCCGCAACCGATGCAGTCCGACAGGCGGTCCCGCAGCGACTGGAGATGGCCGATGCGTTGGTCGAGGTCGGCGCGCCAAGCGGCCGAGAGCCGCGCCCAGTCCCCCCGGGTCGGTGTGCGTCCCTCGGGGAGCTGGTCGAGGGCCTCCTTGATCGCCCGCAGCGGTATCCCGACGGCCTGGGAGGCGCGGATGAAGCCCACCCGCCGGAGGGTCTCACGTGCGTAGCGGCGCTGGTTGCCGGCGGACCGCTGGGCGTAGATGAGGCCCTGGGCTTCGTAGAAATGAAGAGCCGACACGGCCACGCCGCTTCGGGCGGAGAGCTGGCCGACGCTCAGCAACTGGGGATTTTCGCTCACGCGCTCCATAGCCACTTGACCTCAACTTAACTTGAGGTCTTAGGCTAGCGCGATGAGCAAAGAACCGGAAGTTTTCACCGACAGCGAGCTCGCCTACCTAGCGGGGCAACGCCTCGGGCGCCTCGCCACCGTTTCGCCCTCAGGCGCCCTGCAGAACAACCCCGTGGGCTTCTGGGTCAACGCCGACCTCGGCACGATCGACATTTTTGGCTTGAACCTGGCTAAATCAAAGAAATACCGCAACGTGAAGGGCAACCCCAAGGTCGCCTTCGTGGTCGACGACCTCGCCTCGGTGGACCCCTGGGTCGTGCGGGGCGTCGAGGTTCGCGGCCTGGCCGAGGCTCTCGAGCCTGTGGCGCCGCCGATCGCGCACATGAGCCATCAGGTGATCCGTGTCCACCCGAGGCGCATCATCAGCTGGGGTGTCGACCCCGGTTCGCTTGGGATGTCCGGCCGTGACGTGGCCGCCGGCACGAACGAGGCAGCATGACAGCCCCCCAGACCAGTGCCGCCCCTGCCCGCGGTAGCGGCACTGACCTGGACGAGGCATTCGAACGCATGGCATCGGCTGGCTTCGAGCTCCCCAACGGGTTCGTCAACCACGGCGCCATGGCGTGCGAAGCACTCGACGCGCTCGGCTTCGAGGGCGAGCTGGGGGAGTGGGCGAAACGCTTCGCCCGCATCGCCGGGCCGGCGGTGACGCCGAAGCTCGGCGCGTCGCTCGACTGGCGCGAGCAACTGGGCAATTACAAAGCACTTCCCGAGTGGATCGGCCATTTCGAAACGGCGATCGCCGACGACGGGTGGGCCGAAGTAGTCGAGGTCTGGGTGCCCCGCCTCGTCCCCGCGATGGCGACGGCGCTATTTCACGGGGTGATCCGGGTGGGCCACGCGGTGCGGGCCATCCAAGCCTCCGACACCTCGGCGCGGCGCGAAGAGCTGGCCCGCGGCGCTCGGTTATTGGGCCGCGCGCTACCGGCCCGGCCAGGTCGCCTCCGGCGCTGGCGCTGGCGACGTGGACGCCTTGGAGCAAGCGGACGGCGTGCAGCAAGCGGACGGCGTGCAGCAAGCGGACGGTGTGCAGCAAGCGGTCCTGGCCGCCGCCGCCGATGCTGCCCGCTACTACTTGGCCTCGCCGAGCATCTATTTCCTCCATGGGGTGACCGGCGCTATGGCAATAGAGCTTCTCGCTCCTCATCTTTCCGGCCCCGACCAGTCCGCCGCTTTGGCCCAGCTGGAAGCCGAGCACCGCGCCATGTACGCCGGTGCCCGCCATGTGGCAGAGGTCCGTGTCGCGGGCACTCCCCGCCGGGATCTGGCGACGGCGGCAGAAGCCAGCCGCGACCCGCACGAGGTCAAGCTCGTCGAGGCCGCGCTGCGGGCGCTCGACCTGAGCGGTGACCCGGTCTTTGCTGCTGCGTCTGAGACCGTGACCGGCCTGACGGCAAAGGGCGCTGCGTGATGGGCGAGCGTGTGAAGGAGCAGCAGCGGGCGAGGGTCGGGACGATCGAGGAGCTGAAGGCGAAGGGTTGCCTGGCCGGCAAGGTCGGCTCCCAGCCCGTGTGCGTGTTTTGGTCCGACGGTGAGGCGTTCGCCGTGGACGACCGCTGCCCGCATATGGGTTTTCCGCTGCACCGCGGAACCGTCGAGAACGGCCTTTTGACCTGCCACTGGCATCACGCCCGTTTCGACCTCGCCTCGGGGGGCACGCTCGACCCTTTCGCCGACGACGTGCGGGCGCACGGCGTCGAGGTCGACGGTGCTGATGTCTTCGTGGTCCTGCGCACCGCTGACGACCCGGCTGGGCACCACCTTCGCCGGCTCGCCGAGGGCCTCGAGCAGGGCTTCACGCTCGTGCTTGCCAAGGCCGTGCTCGGCCTTATGGAACTGCTCGGGCCGGAGCAGGGGGCTCTGGCGGCGGTGCGCGAGGGGGCCGACTTTGGCCTCTTGAACCGGGAGGAAGGTTGGGGCGCCGGGTTGACGGTGCTGACAGCGATGGCGAACGTGCTGCCGGCGTTAGCACCGCAGGACAGGCCCCTCGCCCTCGTGCACGGGCTGCGCTTTGTTTCCCGCAACACCCGCGGCCACCCTCCCCGCTTTGCGCTCCCTCCGCTGCCGGCGGCGATCCCGCCCGCCCGCCTGGCGTCTTGGTACCGGCGCTTCATCGACACCCGCAACGGCGACGCGGCGGAACGAGCCCTTGCTACGGCGACCGTTGCAAGGCCGTCACCGGAGGCGCTCGTCGCGCTGATGGGCGTTGCGGTGACCGACCATGTCTTCGTCGATGGCGGCCACACGATCGACTTCACCAACAAGGCCTTCGAGCTGCTCGGCCACCTCGGCTGGGACCGTGCCGAGGCCGTGCTCCCCACGCTCGCCCAGCAGACCGCCGCGGCCGGGCGCTCCGAGGAGACAGGGGAGTGGCGGCACCCCCACGATCTTCCTGGCCTGCTCGCCTCGCTCCAGTCGGAGCCGGCCGACTATTGGAGTGTTGCGGCCCCGGGCCCCATTGGCGGGACCTTGATCTTTGACGACAAGGAGACCGAAGCGCTCGCCTGGGACGTGCTCGGCGACGACCCCGGCGAGATCGTCGCCGCCCTTGACCACGCGGTGCAGCGGGGAGTCTCCGCCGAACAGCTAGCCCGTGCCGTGGCCTACGCCGCCGCGCTGCGCCTGACCCGTTTCCATACGCAGAATGACCACGGCGACTGGGACATCGTCCATCACGGGTTCACCACCGCCAACGCCACGCACCAGTTGATAAACCAGGCGGCCACGCCGGAGCTCTTGAGGGGCGTGTACCAGACGGCGATGAAGGTCTTCCTCGACCGCTTCCTCAACATCCCTGCGGCCCGCCTGCCCGGCCAGCACGCCGCTGCTTCGGGTCCCTCCTCGTCGTCGTCGTCCTCGGCCTCCTCTGCCTCCGCCGCCGCCACCCCCTCCTCCTCCTCATTCTCGGTCATTACCGGCGGCCGGTCGGAGCTTTCGGGCCTGAGTTCCCGCCTCCAGGCGTGTTGGGACCAGGAGGGGATGGTCGACGAGGCGGGTGCGATCGTCTATGGCTGGTTACGCGATGGAGGCGAGGTCGGAGCCGTCCTGGAAGCTCTCGGGTCGGCGTTACTCAACGAAGACGCCGATTTTCACTGGTACCAAACCTACGAGGCCGCCGTCCGCCAAGCCGCCGCCTGGCCGGCCGGGTCAGAGCCGGTTGCGCTAATTCTGGCTGGGGCAGCACGCTTTCTCGCGGCCCACACGCCGACACGGCGCGAGCTCGCCCAGGTCGTGCGCATCGCAGCACGCCTCAGGCGGGGCGAAGCTCTCTACGAGGACGTCTGAGCGCCACCGGCTGTTGCCATCCCGCGCCCAAGTCCATCACACATTGAGGCAATAGCATCACCAAGTCATCGCACTGCGCGCAAAAACTCGTGAGATAAACGTTGTGCGAGGGACGGACCGGTCCCGGAGCGAGGAGGATGACGATGCGAAAGAGCCTTACTGTGGCGATGTTCTCGGCCCTCAAAGCCGGACGGCCAACATTTCGCTGTGCCCTGGTGGTATCCGTGGCCTTGGCCGGGTTGGGGTGGGCGGCCCAGTCGAACGCCGCCACCACCGCCACCACCGCCGGCTCACCCGTCTCACCCGTCTCACCCGTCTCGCCCGTCTCGCCCGTACCGACCCCAACCGGGCCCACCGTCTATGACCCCGCGACAGGGGTGACCTGGCTGGCGGATGCCGACTTGGCGGCGAGCGACCGCTTCGGGCTTCCGCTATGCAGCGGTGTCACCACGCAGCCGTGCGTCAACGCGAGCGGTTCGATGGACTACCAGTCGGCCGTTGCGTGGGTTGACGCCATGAGGTCCGCCGACTACCTGGGCCATGCCAACTGGCAGCTCCCGACGACGCCTAACAGGGAACCGCGCAGCGGCACCATCTGCCCGCGCATAGGCCCGAAGCCCTACCAAAACCAGTTCGGGTTCAATTGCGCCGACAACGGGCTGGGCTCGCTGTTTTACACCGATTTGGGCCTTAGCGCCCCCAATACTGCGGTGCCCATCCCGGGGAACACCGTTGGCCCGTTCAGTAACTTCCAGCCCTACCTTTATTGGTCGCGGAGCCTCGGCGCCGGCGGCCACGGAACTTTTTCGTTCGCTACTGGGTACAAAGGCGCCAACACCGACCCCAATTTCTCGTACGTGCTGCCGATGCTCCCAGGCAAGATCCCCGGGACCCCGCCCGCCGTCGGCACGGCGTTGGAGGTGAACCCCGGGGGCCAGACGGTTTATGACCCGGTAACCAAAGTGACGTGGTTGGCCAACGCGAACTTGGCTGCCAGCAACACCCTTGGGCTGCCCCGCTGCAAGAACCCAACTAGCCCGGCAACTTGCGTCGACGCGGACGGAGCCATGACGTGGACCTCGGCGACCCAGTTCGTCAAGGCCATGCGCAGCTATGGCGGCACCGGCTATCTCGGGCAGCAACACTGGATTTTGCCGCTGGCCAGCAAGAAATGCCTGGGGTACAACTGCACCGGCAGCACGGACCCAATGGGGGAATTGTTCTATGACCACCTGGGCTTGAGCCAAGGGTCGACGGTCGTCGCGGCGCCCGACATCACCGTCGGCCGGTTCAACAACATACAGCCGTACCTCTATTGGAGTTGCGAGGCAGCCGCCATCCAAGACCCCTGCCAAAGCACAGGTCCCGCCCCAGGGTTTGAATGGAGCTTTTCGTTCGGCGATGGCTTCTTGGGCACCGATGTCCTTTCCAACGATCTATACGCGACCGCGTACTACGTCGTCCCCGCGCCGCCCGGCACCACAAAGCCCACGCGGCCAACGTGCAAGGGCACCAGGTGCACCTGAGGTCCGGGCGCTGGCCTCGGTTGGCTCCGACGGGTTGGCTCGGACGGGTTGGCTCGGACGGGTCGGCCTCGGTCGGCCAGCAAGCCCATCGGGCCGCCTGTTCTAGCCCCCTTGTCCCCTAGCCCCTACCGTGCGGGCTTGGAGCCAACAGAGGTTGAGATCGGAGAACGTGGCGGGGCGAAGTCGGCCAAGAGCCGGTCGATGACAGCGTCGAGAACGGCGGTGTCGTGGTAGGGACGGGCCACCAGCATCGCTCCCTCGAGGGCCGCGACGATGGTCTGGGCGGCTTGGTCGACCGGCCCTGCAAAGCCCAGCGCCCCGGCCTTGCGACCGGTCTCCAGGAGGGCGGCCAACCAGTCCCGGTTGTGGCCGAAAAACCTGCCTATCGCGTCGCGCATCGGCTCGCCGAGGGTGTTGTACTCGGCCGCCAACATGCCGCATAGGCACATCCGGTTGCCGCGGAGCGTGCCCCGGTAAAGGTCGCAGTAGGCGAGGAGCTTTTCCGGGGCCGACATTTCCGCAGCGTCGATCGCTGCCAGCGCGGCGTCGAAGCGCTCGTTGTAGCGGCTGATGAGGCTCTCGCCCAGTTCGGCTTTGCCGGCGAAGTGATAGTGCAGCGCCGCCTTTGTGATACCCAGTTCGGAGGACACGTCGGCGTACGAGAACCCGTTGAACCCGCGGCTTTGAACCAGTCTCTCGGCTGCGTCGAGGATGTCAGACGCCGTGCTGGACGCCGTGTTGGACGTCGTGCCCCGCCGTGAGCTGGCCATTCGTACCTCCGTTAGGAAACCCATTGACTTCTGACTTACTAGTAAGTAAGACTACCAGCTAGGACGTTGTAATGGGTAACGGCCCGCAGGGCGGGCCGGAAAGGGGAGGGACATGACGCAGAAGACTGAGCACCGCACCTTCGGGATGGCCGACGAAGTGAGGGAGTTCCCCAATGGCCGAGCCGAGATCCTGAGAGTAGGCGACGCCGACATCGGGCGGCTCGTGTTCCAGCCTGGCTGGCGTTGGTCTAACGACGTGAAACCCATAGCCGGGACCGAAAGTTGCACCGCGCCCCATTTCCAATATCACGTGTCAGGGCGGTTGGCCGTACAGATGGACGACGGGACCGAGTTCGTCGCCGAGCCCGGTGACGTCACGTCGTTGCCCAGTGGGCACGACGCGTGGGTGGTGGGTGAGGAACCCGTTGTGGTCGTGGACTGGTTCGGCGCCAGTAATTACGCCCGCTAGGACATCATGTCCGACCTCGAAGTCGTGGAAGCCTTCGGGCAGGCCTGGGCTCTTCATGACCTTGACGCTGCGATGCAATTTCTCAGTGACGACTGCATGTTCGACTCAACCGGCCCCGCCCCAGACGGCTCCCGTCACATCGGCCGCGACGAGGTCCGCCTGGCCTGGGAACCAATATTCGAGGACGCGTCGTCGCGCTTCGAGGCCGAGGAGACATTCTCCGCCGACAACCGCGTCGTCCAGCGGTGGCGCTACGACTGGGACGGCGGCCACGTTCGCGGGGTGGACCTGTTCAAGGTGCGCGACGGCAAGATCACCGAGAAGCTCTCCTACGTCAAGGGGTAGGCCGGTCCCGAAGGACCTGACCGGCGCACGATCCAAACAAAGAAAACAACATCGAAAAAAAGAAAAGGAGCGAAGGTCATGGGTCGAAAGGTCGCAGATTGCAGGGATTACCCAAGTGACAGCGGGTGCACCCTGACAATTTCCGGGGAGGAAGCCGAGGTGGTCGCCGCTGCGGCGCAACACGCGGTTGCTGTCCATAGCCACGAGGACAACGACGAGTTGCGCAGTTGGTTGAGGGAACACCTCAAAGACGAGGTGACCGTCTAGCGGCGCTGCTGGAACCTCACTGTGCTCGCAGGGGCTCGCAGGAGCTCGCCGGGTTCGCAGCGCGCCGCAGTGATCGCGGGCACGACCGCAATCAGGTTGGCCACGACGAGCGCCCCCAGTGCCAACCCCGATCAGGACGACCGTCGTCGCCTGCCAGCCCACTGCGGCGGCCACCTGGGTGTTCACGAACCCGAGCGCCTTGAGTAGGCCCGCCGGTGTCTCGGCCTGGGGCCAGCACGTGCGTGCTTCGCAGTCCTCGGAAGCGGGCCGGGTAGGAAAACCCGGGAGTTGGTTGGCGACCGGCCGCTATCGTGAGGCCGTGCGGTCGGTCCCTGAGTTCCTCTTGGTGGCGTTGGTCGTGACGCTCACGCCCGGGCCGGCCACAGCGACGATCATCAGAGTGGCCGCTCGCGACGGGCGTGGTGCAGCCCTCAGTGCCATTTTCGGCAACAGCATTGGCGTCTTCGTTTGGGGGTGCCTGTCTGCTGTAGGCGTCGCCTCGCTCGTCACGGCCTCCGAGGTCGCATATACCGCCTTGCGCTTAGGCGGTGCGCTGGTGCTTATCGTGCTCGGTGCAAGGTCGCTGTTACACCGGGAAGCCGACGGCACTCAGCAGCGCACAGAACGCAGGGTCTCCGGGTGGCGTTCGGGCTTGGCGACCAGTGTCACCAACCCCAAGCTGGCCGTGTTCTTCATTGCGCTTTTCCCGCAGTTCCTCCGACCGCACGCCGACCCTCTGCTGTACGCACTTACGATGGCCGCCACCATCGTCGCGTTCGACTTGGTCTGGTACTCCACGCTCGCGTGGGCGGTCCACCGGGCCGGTGCACTGCTGCGGCCCCGTGTGCAGCGAATGATGGAGAGGTTCACGGGCGCTGTCCTGATCGGCCTGGGCGTGCGCCTGGTCGCCGAGGCGCGCTGAGCGCCTTCCCTAATGAGGCCTATCGGTCAGTGGCGGAGCTCGCCCCGCTGCCGAGGTAGGTGCCGTGGCCTTCTCGGACCATGCCGGCGTCGTCAAGGCTCAATACTTCGTTTACCAGGGCGCCACGATGGTTGCGATAGTTGATGACAAGGATATTTACCCCCTGGTACACGCCGATGACCTCGAAGTGCAGTTCGGGCGTACGCCGGAGGCCCTCCTCGTAATAGGCGCGCAGGGCCGCCTTGCCTCGCAGCACGCCACCGCTCCCATCGACGATCTGCGCAGCCACCGGAGATGTCCATAAGACGTCGTCACAAAAATGGCCGAGCAGCCCGTCGAGGTCGCGGTTGTTCCAGTCCTGGGCCCACTGCGCCGCGAAGCGGGCCGCACCTGCGTTGTCCACGTCAGTCGGTGGTGACGAAGATACAGAACGGGTGGCCGGCGGGGTCGGCATAAACCCAGAGCGGCTCTTCCTCACTGGCGCTCCTGTCTTCGAGCACCTTGGCGCCGAGAGCGAGGGCTCGCCTGTGGTGGAGCTCGAGGGCCTCCAAGCTCGGGACCTGGAAGTCCAAGTGGAGCTGCTGGGGGACCGGGCCTTCCGGCCAAGTCGCACTCGGGAGCGCAGCTACCTGCTCGAACGCTATGCGCGGAGATCCTGAACGGTGCTGGACCACCAGCCATTCGCTGGCCTTGCTATCGGGCTGGCCGGCGGGTGGCGGTTCGTCGCCCGCTCGGTAAACGTAGCCGAGCAGCTCGCGGTAAAACTCTGCGAGCCCGCGCGCATCAGTGGTGTCCAGGACTGCCTGTCGAAGAACCGGGAACGAACCGTCGTTTTCTGTCGCCATATCCTGCTGAGCGTAGCTCGTGGAGAGCTCGTCTTCTACCGGCCGAGTGCGGCCAACCACTCGAGTTGCACAGCGCGCTGGAAACTTTCGCCACCCTCGTGGTCGTTGAACGGGTACTGCACGATCCGCTTTTCGACCTTGCTTTTGCCGCCGTAATTGTTGAACGCGGCATAAACCGTGGAGGGTGGGCATATCTCGTCCATCAGCGCCACTGAAAACAATGCGGGCGCTTTTGCACGCGTGACAAGGCCGGCAACGTCAAAGTAGGCGAGTGTCGAAAACGCAATTTCGTTGTGGTCGCGATGTACGTGCAAGTAGTGCGCGATCTCGGCATAAGGGTCTTTGCCCGTGATCTGGGTCGCCCGCGGGAAATCACACAGGAACGGGACGTCCGGAAGCACTGCCCACAGGTCCGGCACCAAGCTGGCTACTGCGAGAGCAATACCACCGCCCTGGCTGGCACCTGTGACGGCGACTTTGTCAGCCTGTACCAACGGTTGTTCCCGCATGAGCTCCAAAGCCAGCACGGCGTCGGTATAAACACGGCGGTAGTAGTAGTCGTGCGGGTCGAGGATGCCCCTTGTCATGAACCCTGGGAGGGATGGTGCAGAGCCAACCGGGTCGGGGGTGTCGCCGGGCCACCAGGCCGAACCCTGACCGCGGGTGTCCATCAGGAGGGTTGCGTAGCCGGCCAAGGTCCAGGTGGTCACGTCGAGCGCCAGGCCGCGCCCCCCTCCGTAACCCTGGTAGCGCACTACCGCGGGGATGGGCGCCTGGAGCTTTGCGGGCAGGTGCAGCCACGCCCGTACGGGGTGGCCGCCAAAGCCGGAGAACGTCACGTCGAACGTGTCGACCAGTGAAAGCCCGGTGTCCACCTTGTCGAACACGGGCGGTCGCGCCGCTGCACGGCTCTCCTCCAGCGTCGTCGACCAAAAGGTGCCCAGGTCCGGGGGCGAGCTCAGCTCAGGCTTGTAGGTGACAAGTTCGCCCG
Organism: uncultured Acidimicrobiaceae bacterium; assembly: GCA_963699075.1. GTDB lineage: Bacteria > Actinomycetota > Acidimicrobiia > Acidimicrobiales > Palsa-688 > Fen-671. Next base: position 21,116 of record CAVOTF010000001.1, read on the forward strand.
CCGGCATGTCGGTGTACGGCACGGTCTCTCCTCATTTGGCCCTCACCGCCAGCCGTCGTGCTAGCGAAGGGGTCGTTGCTCCGGCCAGAGGATACAACAATGTGCCCGTTTTAGGGCAGTTCCTGAAGCCCGCCGCCCGTCAGGAGGTAGCCGGGCGAAAGGGTGGCGGCACCGGCGCGTACCAATTGGACCACGGCGGCACCGGCCGTCTCGGGGGAGAGCGGCTCGCCGAACTGGCCGAGGTACTCCGCCTCGGACTGGCCGCTGCGCGCCGCGTAGGCACGGACCGCCGGCGCACCGAGGTCGGTGAGCGGCGTGAGCCGGGGCAGCACAACGGTAAAGGTGATGCCCAGGCCAGCACGATTTGCCTCGTCCTGGGCGTAACCCGTGATGAAGCGCTGGGTGGCCTTGGCACCGGCGTACCCGCCGCTGAGCGGTGACCCGGCCAGTGCGGCGCCGCTGCTGATGACGACCACCCTGCTGCCGGGCCGCAGCGGCTTCAGTAAGGCCTCGCGCAGCCAGTGGAACGCGATACGCACATCGCTGTCCCAGTTGACCGAGAACGTCTCCCACGTGTGGTGCTGGAGCGGGCGAGGTAGCGGGCTTGCTCCCGCCACCAGTACAACCGCCCCGGGCTCGTAGCGGTCGAGCAGGCTACCCGCCACCGTTGCGTCGGCTGCGTCCGCGACTTCGAGATGGATCTTGCCAGAGCCAGCGGCCGGTCCGGCAAAGGTCGTTGTTGCCGTGCGCGCTACCGCGACAACCGGGGCTCCGGCGTCGGCGAAGGCCGTGGCGATCCCGCGGCCCAACCCGCGGCTGGCGCCGACGACGATGATCGTCCTACCGGACAGGTCCTCATTTGTCATCTTTATTGCTCCTCCTTGTGAGGGTTAATGGACCGCTGTGTGGGGAAAGTTCGTTACTCCGAGGCCACGAGCACGGGGGCCTCCCTGCCCACGCTGGCGGCCACAGCGCGGGCCATTTCCTGGCGCCGGACCAACACGAAGGTGAGGGGCACGGCGGCGAGGCCAATTAGCCCGCACACCCACAGCGCCTGGCTGAAGCCACCGGTGAGAGCGGCCGCCGTGCTGTAGCCCAGGCGCGCCAGGGCGTGGGCACGCGAGGCGGCAACGGTCGAAGCCACGGCTAAACCGATTGCCCCACCGAGCTGCTGGGAGGTATTGAGCAGGCCCGAGGCCACACCGGCCTCGTGTTCACGGGCCCCGGCGAGCGCTGCGATCGATACCGGGATGAAGGCGAAGGCAGTCCCGGCGCCGGTTACGAAGAACGGCCCAGCCAGGTCCGCCCAGAAATGGCCGTGGACCGGGACCTGTGTGGCCCAGACCACCCCTCCACCGATGAGCCCCATCCCGAGCGCCATGACGGCCTTGGCCGAGGTCTTGGTGACGAGCATCTGCGACAGGCCAGCGAAGGCCACCGAGGTGAGCGAGGCGGTTAGCCAGGCGAAACCGGTCTTGAGAGCGGAGTACCCGAGCACCTGCTGCATATATAGGGTGCCCACAAATATGAACGTGAAGAAGCTCGCCGTGAGCAGGAACCCGACGACGTTGGCCCCCGCCACCGTGCTCGAGCGGAACAGGTGCATCGGGAGCAAAGGCGCTTCGGACCTTGCCTCTATGCCCAAGAAGGCGGCCAGAAGCGCAGCCGAAGCGACCAGGCACGCAATCGTGCGTGTGGCGCCCCAACCCACTTGGGGGGCCTGGGAGATCGCGTAAACGGCCAACGCGAGACCCCCGGTGACGCTGAGCGCCCCGAGCGGGTCGTAACGGCGTTGCTGTAATGACAGGCGGGTTTCCGGCACGACCCGAGGAGCGAGCGCCATCACGGATGCACCGATGGGGATGTTCAGGTAGAAGATGTACTGCCAGCCCGCGTAGCGTGTGAGGGCGCCTCCCGCGAGTAGGCCGACCGTGGCGCCCCCGGCCCCGATCCCGCCCCAGATCCCGAGCGCCTTGTTGCGTTCGGCGCCCTCGGGGAACATGTTCATGACGCTGGACAATGCGGCCGGCAGCATGAGGGCGGCGCCGAGGCCTTGAACGGCGCGCATCACGATCATGAAACCGTCGCTGGGCGCAAGCGCACAGGCGAGGGAGGCCGCGGTGAACACCGCCAGCCCGCTCATGAGCAGGCGCCGGCGGCCAAGGAGGTCAGCCAAGCGCCCGCCAAGGAGCAGGAAGCCACCGAAGGTGAGCTCGTAGGCGGTAACTACCCACTGCAGGTCAGCCTCGGGGAAGTGGAGCCTTCGGCCGATGGTCGGGAGGGCCACATTGACAATGGTGAGGTCGACGATGGTCATGAAATAAGCGATGGCCAACAAGGCGAATGCCCGCCAACGCCGGGCCAGGGCAGGTTCGTAGCTCCCGCCGGCGGTGAGCGATAGCCCTGCGGAGGAGCTTGTGGAGGTAGTGGGTTCGTCAGGACTTAGAAAGGACATTTCGCACCCTTCGGTCTCGTTCGGTGTGTGCGGACGAAGCGTTCAAACCCCGTTGCGCCAGCAAATTCATCGCCCGCGAGGCGCTTAGTCCGGCCACGCGTCGGTGTTGTTACTGTCGGAGGTGGCCGAATGAAGGAGAGGTTGCAAGGCGCAATGAACGAGACGACGCTTTCTCGCGCCCAAGGCGGTGACGGAGAAGCCTTCAGGGAACTGACCGACCCCTACCGCCGGGAGCTCCAAGTCCACTGCTACCGGATCCTCGCCTCCGCCCAAGATGCCGAAGACGTCCTCCAGGAGGTCCTTTTGTCAGCGTGGCGCTCAATTGGCAGTTTCGACGGCGGTTCTTTGCGAGCGTGGCTCTACCGCATCGCGACCAACCGCTGCCTCAACCACCTCCGCGACGAATCTCGCCGTCCCCAGCCAGCCGGCGCGCTACCTTTCGCGACATCGGCCGAGACCGTGCCGGCCGAGGACCCTTCCTGGCTCGAGCCCTACCCCGACCGCTGGGTCGACGACATAGCGCTCGGCCCGGAGGCGCGCTACGAGGTGCGTGAGTCGGTTGCCTTGTCCTTCGTGTCAGCGCTGCAACGCCTGCCGGCTCAGCAAAGGGCGGTGCTGGTGCTCCGCGACGTCCTCGGGTTCCCTGCCGGCGACGCGGCGGAGATGCTCGGTACGACACCGGCATCGGTCAACAGTGCCCTCTTGCGAGCAAGGGGCAGTTTCCGCCCCGCTGAGGACCGTGACCTCGTCCCCCTCCCGCGCTCTGCGCAGGAAAGGTCCTTGGTTGACCGTTTTGTCAAGGCATTCGAAAGCGCCGACATCGAACAGGTCGTAGCGATATTGGCGGACGACGTGAGGCTGGCGATGCCACCCGAGCCCATCGAGTTCCGCGGCCAGCCGGCGGTCGGCGAGTTCTTCAAGTCCTTCTTGTCCTGGGGCCAACAGGTCAGGCTCGTCCCAACCCGAGCCAACTGCCAACCAGCTTTTGGTTATTACCTCTGGGACGCGTCCGCCTCGACTTTCCGGGGCAACGGGCTCCTGGTCGTTACCATCCGCGAGGACCGGGTCTCCAGCATCACCCGCTTCGGGGGTGCTGGCGTAATAGCCCGCTTCGACCTGCCGTCCTTCATCAACCCGTGACGGTCGATCACCCCCGTAGCAGCGACATCGTGCCTGAGCCGAGGCTCAGGACGTACACCGTACCGGTCAGGTCGTCGACCGCCAGCCCGTTCGGCTGCGAGCCGACGTTCACCTCCTGGGCTTGCACCGGGCAGCCCGGCGTTGCACCTGCGTGGCACCGCGCCGTGTTCAGCACCGAGACATCTGCTGAGGAGTAGTTGGTGACGTACAACAGGGCCGTGCGTGCATCGAGTTCGGCGAGGCGCGGTGAGCGGCCGACGAACACCGTCGCGAATTTGCCGGCGCACCCGCTCGTGACGAAGCCGTTGCATGTCGCCGTGTTCACAAGCGTGAGCGTCCCGGGCAGATCCCCGTCGTGGTTGTCAGCCACGTAAAGGGTGTGCGTGGCGTCGTCGACGGACAGGCCTTCCGGGCCTGCGGGGCCGCCTTGCACCGGCGGCGCGGCGCCGAGGGTGATGGCGGCGGCGACCTTGCCACAGCCGGCCATGTCGCCCACGCAGTTTGCTCCGTTGATAACGACGACCTGGTTCCCCGACGCGAACGGGTTGCCCGAGACTGCGCCGTAGACAGTGTCGGTGGCGGGGTCGAGCGCCAGCGAGTAGGTCCCCTCGGGGACGTCGATCGTGCCGCTCGGCTCACTGCAACCGGAGGTCACCTGCCCATTGCAGGTTTGAGTGCCGACCACCCTGATCTTGTCCGCCGTAGTGCCGTAGGGCACGTAAAGCGACCCCGTATCTTTGTCGAGCAGCGGCACAAAAGGCGACTGCCCGCCGACCCGGATGCTTGCATGGTGGGTCGCGCACCCTGAGACGTCTATGGCATTGCAGGTCGCCGTGTCGATCACTGCCACCGAGCTGGAAGTGGCCTCGGCGACATACAGCGTGTGCGTGGCATCGTCGACAGAATCCGACCTGGTTTGGCCCGCCTGTTGGGATCTTCGCGACAGGGACGCAACCGCTGAGCCGGGCCGGGTCACATCGCGCCGCGTCGATGACGTCTACCTCGGGGAGGGTCTCGTTGGTGACGTAAAGAGTGCCGGTCGCAGGGTCGAGCGTCGCAAAGACTCCGGCCTCGGGCACGCTTGGCGCGAGCACCTGGCAGCCCGAGTGGTCCAGCGCGGTGCAACCACCGGCCCCGGAAACTACGAGCACGTTTTGGCCGCCCTCGTTGAGGGCGTAGGCCGTCTGATTGCTAGGCGTGAGGATGAGGTCGTTTTGGGCAGCGCCCGGGCCGACCTCCGGGGCCTCACGCTGCGACGGGGCGAGCGCAGGGCACGCGCTCGGTGTGGCGCTGTCACAGGTCGCCGCGTCGATCGACGCGAGCGTGTCGTCGTTGCTGTTGAGCGCGAAGACGGTGTGGTCTTGGGCATCGACCACGACATCCGTGCTCCCCGCGCCTGTCGGCACCGCATGGGTCGTGTCGTGGCAGCCGGACACACTCAGCGAGCTGCAATGCGCGCCGTCGATCAACGAGACGCCGTTGGAGTTGGCCACATACACCGTGTTGGTCGCCTGGTCGACTGCGAGCGCAGATACCCCGTTGCCGACCGTGACAACCGAGGGGTCGGTGCCACAACCGCTTTGGTCGCTGCCGTTGCAGGTGTCGCCGTCTATTACCGTCACCGTGCTGCCATTGCTCGACGACAAGTTGGGGTTCCCCTGGTCAGCGGCGTATACGGTGTTGGTCGCAGTGTCGATGCCGAGCTGCCCTGGCCCGCGGTCGTCCTTGACGATCTCGGGATGTTGCCCGCAGCCAGTCGTGAACAGGTCGTTGCATCTCGCAATGTCGACCACGTAGATACCGTGGTTGGGGCTCGCCACGTAGAGCGTCCTCGTAGCGGCGTCGACGGCGCCGGCGACCATGAAAGCATTGGCGCCGATCGGGATATTGGCCACGACGCGCTGACAACCGCTTGTGACCGTGCCATTGCAGGTCCGACCGTCGAGCAGGGAGATCGTGCCGATCCCGCCTGGAGGGTTGTCCAACACGTATACGGTCCCGGTCGTCGGGTCGACGGCAGCACCAAGCGGGCCGTCCGCCGGGGCGGTCGCTACGACGTGACAGCCCGACCCGTTCCTCGCGTTACAGCTCGCCGCGTTCACGATGTCGACGGCTTTGCCAGCTTTATTGGTCTGGCAGTAGCTCGTCGCGCACTGGACCGGGACGTAGATCGTGTCGTTCGCGGCGTCCCACTCCGCCATGCCCGGACTGCCGGTGAGTGTGACGTAGTGCGCGGAGGTGCCCGGCGGCGAGGCGGCCGCTGTGCCCACTGCGCCCGGCCCGGTAACGAGCACGGTGACCAGGAGTGCCAGGCAACCCGCCACTGCCGCAAACGGGGTGGGAGCACACCGAGGCGCCCAGGCCCTTCGTTTGCTACCCCCCGGGGGCCGGGAACGGGGCGTGTCCTTAGCCCGGGCACTCGAAAGTCGTAGCGGGGCTGCGCTGGCGGGCATGACGGCTCCTCTCGAACAGGGCCGGGTGGCAGTTAGCTGCGGCCGAGGTATCCCGCACGGTACGAAGGGCCGGTCGATGCCGGGTCGCAATGCAGTCGCAGCGCAGGTGGCCGCCCCTCAGCGTGTATGGTTGCGACCAGTTCGGGACGCACAGGAGGTCACGGGGAAGGCCGTGGAGCTCAGGCTGCTCGGGGTAACCGAGGCTCTCCGCGACGGCGTTGCCGCCCCGCTCGGCGGACCGCTGCAACGTGCCGTCCTGGCAGACCTGGCGCTGTGCGCCCCCCTCACCGTTCCGGTGGAGCAGCTCGTCGACGACCTCTGGGACATGTTGCAGCCGGCGTCGGCGACTCACACGATGCGCACCTACGTCTCAAGGCTGCGCCGCGTCCTGGCGGGGATCGGCTGTCCCGATATCCTGGTGACAAGCGGGCCGGGTTACCGCCTCGACGTTGCTACGTCTGAGGTCGACGCACTCTTTTTCGCCGAGCTGGTTGGCAAAGGGCGGACGGCCCTTATTGGCCAGGACCCTGCTGGCGCGGCCCAGCACCTTAGGCGCGCACTGTCGCTCTGGCGCGGCCCAGCCCTCGCTGACGTACGCCAGGCCGCGTTCGCCGGGCCGGCGGCGGCGCAGCTGGAGGGTTCCCGCCTCGGCGCCGCGGAAGCGCTCCTCGACGCACGGCTCCAGTTGGGCGAGCACGTCGACCTCGTCAGCGAGCTGGAGCGGCTTGTCGCCTCCCACCCACTGCGAGAACACCTGCACGCGCAGCTGATGATCGCCCTGTACCGCGGCGGGCGCCAGGTTGACGCGCTCAGCGCTTTCCAACGTGCCCGCAACGTCCTTGTCACACAGGTCGGGGTCGAGCCTGGCCGAGAGCTGCGCGATCTCGAGCTGGCCGTGTTGCTCCAGGCGCCCGAGCTGGACGCGGTACCGCCCACCGGCGGGTCGCGTGCCAGGCTGGTCTCGCCGCCGGGAGCTGCCGCGAACGGTTCCCCGACCGTGGAAGCACGATGGCTAACGGCTCCCACGTCGCCGGCGGCGCGGCCAGGAAGGAGCGGGGTGGGAGAGCACCTCAGGTTCGGCCGCCGGCGCAGACGACTGCTCGGCGCGGCTTGCGGTATTGCCGTAGTCGCGACGGCCTGCACGGTGCCGCTTGTCATCGCGGCTACGGCCAACAGCCGCCTGGCGGCGGCGGGGATCGGCGAGCTTTCGAGTGCCGGGGCCGGTTTGGTGCGCTCGCTCCCGTTACCGGGCGTGCCTGGGAGTGCTGCAAGCGGTGACGGGTCGCTGTGGGTTACCAGCCCCGAGAGCGGGATGCTCTACCGCGTCGACCCCTCAAGCGCCGCCGTCGAGGCGACGGTCCAGATCGGCGATGGTGCCGGCGCCGTCGCAGTCGACGGGCCTGACGTTTGGGTTACCAACACCCTGGAAGGCACGGTCTCCCGTGTCAGCGCAACAACCGACACAGTGGTAGAGACCGTCGGCGTCGGGAGCGAGCCGAGCGGGTTGGCGGTTGGTGACGGCGCGGTCTGGGTTGCCGACTCGGCGGGGAACGCCCTTTCGGAGGTCAACCCGACGACTGGGCAAGTTACCAACGAGCCGCTTGTGTTGGCCCCGTTCGGTGTGGCAGTCGGTGAGAGGTCTGTCTGGGTCACCAACCCGGGAAGCGACGAGGTCACGCGGCTCGCCGCCGCGGGTGCGCCGCCGGTGGAAATCTCGGTCGGGTCGGGACCGACAGCGGTCATCTTCGCCTTCGGCTCGGCGTGGGTAGCGAACGGCCTCGACAGCACGGTTTCGCGCATTGACCCGGCCACAGACTCGGTTGACGCCACAATTGCCGTCGGCGACGGACCGGACGCCCTCACGGTCGCGGGAGGGTCGTTGTGGGTGGCGAACCGCCTGTCATCGACGCTGTCGCGGATCGACCCTGCGAGCGACAGCGTCTCGGCGACGCTCCCCGTTGGTGCGAGCCCTTTGGCCCTGGCGGCATGGGGCAGGCGAGTCTGGGCTGCCACTGGCGGCGCTGTGGGCCGTCCGGTCGGCGGCACACTTCGCGTGGTGCAGTCGGTGCCTACGCTGTCGATCGACCCGGCCCTCGCCTACGGCTATGAACCCGCACAGTTCTACGAGGGCACCTACGACACGCTCCTCACGTTCCAGCGGACCGGCGGTGAGGAGGGCCTACAGATAGTCCCCGACCTCGCACTGGCGATGCCCACCGTCAGCGACGGCGGGACACAGTACTCCTTCGTGCTACGGCCGGGTTTGCGCTACTCCAACGGCCAACTTGTCCGCCCCGAGGACTTCCGGCGCGCCATCGAGCGCGTCCTCGAGCTCGACTCGGCCGACGGGCCCGCTTTCGCGGGGATCGTCGGGGCGGGGGCCTGCAGGAGCGACCGCCCCTGCAACCTCGACCGGGGGATCACGGTATCGGGCGTCGCCAACGCGGTCGTGTTCAACCTCACCGCGCCCGACCCTGACTTCTTGGACAATCTGACACTCCCCTTCAACGCACCGGTGCCACCCGGCACCCCCGACCACGACGTCGGCACGCACCCCGTGCCATCGACCGGTCCGTACCAGATCAGCCGGTACGTGCCGGGTAAAGAGGTCGTGTTCACAAGGAACCCCCAGTTCCGCGAGTGGTCAGCGGCCGCCCAGCCGGCCGGCTCGCTCGACCGGATCGCGTGGACCTTCGGTCAGCCTGTACTGAGCGAGATCGCCGACGTCGCGTCCGGCAAAGCGGACTGGACAGCCGACTTCGTCCCCGATGCTGCGTCGCTGGCTGCGCAGCACCCCGCCCAAGTCCACGTCAATTCGGCGTTCAGCATTGATTATGTGGCCTTCAACACCCGTGTTGCGCCATTTGACGACAAACGGGTACGCCAGGCGTTCAGCTTGGCGGCAAACCGCAGCGAGCTCGCTGCGATGCTCGGCGGCCCCGATGTCGCCAGTCCCACGTGCCAGCTGTTGCCCCCAGGCATCCCGGGCTACGAGCCGTACTGCCCTTTCACGGTCGACCCGAGCCCCGACGGCGCCTGGTTGGGGCCTGACCTCCCGGCGGCGCGCAAGCTGGTCGAGCAGTCCGGGACCGAAGGGATGCACATCGTCTTTTGGAACGTGCCGGGCACGGCCACGACAACGGACTTTGCCATCCAGGTCCTGCGTTCACTCGGCTACCGCGTTAGCGTCGTCTCGCCGTCGCTCCCGGTGTTCTTTGAAAACGTCAACGACTCGCGCAAGGGAGTGCAGGTTTCGACCGGTTCGACCTACCTGCCCTATCCCACGGCGTCGGCCATGTTCGACGAGTTCTTCCGCTGCTCATCGCGGAAGCTCGCCGATCCCGGGGCCACCCACAACGGCGCGTTCTACTGCGACCCCCGGATTGACGCCTTGATGAATGAGGCCGACAGCCTCGAGGCAACGGACCCATCCAGTGCCGCGGCCATCTGGGCTGCGGTCGACCGCGGCGTGACAGACGACGCGCCATGGGTACCGCTCGCCGTCCTGACCCAGGTCGACTTCGTTTCTGCCCGGGTGAGCAACTACCAGTACAACCCTGCGATCGGGGTGCTCCTCGACCAGCTCGTCGTCCACCGGTAGCCTCCTACTGCTGGGAGGGCCCCGTCTCAGCGAGAGAGGCACATGAACGGCAAAGAACCGAGCCCGGTCGCTACCTTGATCGACCCCCAGGGGTTCGACGTCACGCCCCTGCCCTGGGAGGAGGCGCAGGCCCGCATCGACGCCGCCCGCTGGTACTTCCTGACCACCTTGCATCCCCGAGGCCGGCCCCACACGAGGCCCGTCCTGGCCGTGTGGGCCGATGGTCTGCTGTACACGACTTCGTCCGGCGCTGCACAAAAAGGCAGGAACCTCCGCCGTGACCCGAGGTGCTCGGTTGCGGTCATGGCCGACGACATGCACATCGTCCTCGAGGGCACAGCCTCGCCCGTGGAAGGCAGGCCCGCGCTCGACCGTGCCGCCGAGGCCTACCGGGCGAAGTACAACTGGCCGGTAACGGTTGTCGAAGGAGGTTTTGAGGCACCGTACGCAGCCCCGGCTGCGGGGCCCCCGCCGTACCAGCCTTACCAAATTAACCCAACCGTTGTTTACGGTCTTGGCACCGCCGACCCGATCGTGCACCGGCACACCCGCTGGCGGTTCCCCGCGGAGCAGGCCTAATTCTGCATGCGCCGGGGCCGGCCTCAGGGTCACTTTCTGACGGCGGGCCGGCGAGCGACCGAGGGAGCCCCCCACAGGTTTCAGGACGAAACGCTGCCCGACCCGGTCAGTAAAAGGATCTGACTGGCGATCCCGGACCGGCAGGGCGACGTCTCCTGGTCCTCGTAGCCCACGAGGCTCATCGAGAACTTGCCGCTGAGACCGCGGTACGAGCCCGTGCCCGACCCCGCCACGATGGGCACCGTAGCGCTGACGTGCAAGTAGTCCGAGCAGGTCCCCGAAAAGACCGGCTCGTGGCTCGTTTGAGCACGGAACCTGTCGATGATCGCCCCGATATAGAGCCGGAACGTCCCGTGACGAAGCTCGAGCTCCATGTCGCTCGTGTGTTCGGGGTCAACCTTGCCGTTGGGCAGGACGGTTACAGCGGGCCCGTAGTCGCCGATGGCCCCGCTGACGATGGCTTGGGAGTAAGGGCCGTCGCTGTCGACGCTGTAGATGACGACGTTCGCCACGCCGCGAACAGCGCTGGTCGCAGGCGTACGGCCTGCTGCAGCGGCCTCGCTGGTCGCAGGCGTACGGTCCGCTGCAGCGGCCTCGCTGGCGACGCTGCCGCCGAGTGCGGTGCCCCCGATGGCGACGCCGAACATGGCGGTGCCCAGCACGGCTGCTCTGGCGGCTTGGGCAAAACCTCTCGTGCGCATCACGCAGTCCTTTCGTGGAAGGCCTCTGGTCGTTGGCCGTTTCTGGCGGCCCGGTCGGGCGAGTGCCCAGGTACACTCTGAGTGTATACTCTCGGTACGCACATCGGCGAGGGCAAACCGCGGGGTCCCGGTCAGCTTCCCGCCAAAGACGATCGCTGGGTACCAGGCTAAGGCCGGGTGGGACCCAGTCACGGGTTGGGGGAGCCCGGACGCCGCCGTCCTCGTCCCCCTTCTCGCTCACTCGGTGAAACCCGGCGACGACGACGGGCTGTGACGACGTAGCCATCGGTGCCGTCTGCTGGAGCACGAGGCCATTCGTCCGTCGAGATGTGACGAGCGGCCCTACCTGCCGTCGTCCGAGAACGGCCATGCTTAAATGAACTGGCCGTCCTGCCAGGGAACGACCCCACCGATGTGCCGACGCGGTGGCAGGAGCAAATAGATGAGCAAGACCGCCGTCCCCACACCCACTCAGGGCCGGGTCCCACCGCGGCCCTCAGGTCGTGGCCCCCAACGATCACGACCGCCGCAAACCAAACGTCCACACAGGCCAAGTGCGCGAGCCAGCGTGAGCCGAAGGCGCCGACGGCTCTTAATTGGCTCCGCTTCGGTTGCGTGCGTCGTCGTAGTCGTGGCCGGCCTCGTGGTCGCGGCTCTGGCGGGAGGGAACCCGTCTACTAATGCCGCCGTGTCCCCTCCCAAGGGGTCACCTGTCCCCTTCGCCTTGACAGCCAAGCTCACTTCGGTACCCATTTCCACGATCGACGCCGCACCCACCGGTGGCCTGAAGAGGCCCACGACGATCAACGACCCGCCTTTACTTGCTTCGGGTAAACCAGAACTTTTGTATATAGGAGCCGAGTTCTGCCCCGTGTGCGCCGCCGAACGTTGGCCGCTCTACGTGGCTCTGTCCAAGTTCGGGACCTTCACGAGCGCCCCGGGGGAGATCCACTCGGCCGTAGCTGACGGGGACATCCCCACCGTTACGTTCTACGGGACCGAATACACCAGCGCGTACCTCAGCTTCACACCCGAAGAGACCACGACCAACCAGCCCGCGGGCAACTACTACGTACCTCTCCAGCACCTCACGCCCGCACAACAGGCTCTATGGACGAGCCATACAACCCAGTCGTTCCCGTGGCTCGACTTCGGAGGCAAAGAACAGCTCGCCACTGCGCAGTTCAGCCCCAGCGAGCTGGAAGGCTACAAGTTCGCGGCAATAGCGGCTCAGGTGGGCGACAACACCAGCACGATCGGCGCAAACATCGACGGGGCCGCCGCTGTGCTGGTGCGCACGATCTGTTCGACCCTCACCGCTAACCAACCTGCCCAGGTCTGCCAAGCCTCCACACGGTGATTAGCGCCTACAACGGGGGCAGGTTCGCCTATGCGGCCCGGTGCCGGTCCGAGGCCAGCAAGCTCAACCCGATGAGCGATCGCCTCGACGACATTGAACGTTGTCTCGGCCCGGCAGCGTGTTCAGGATGGAGAACAGTCGTTCGGCTGACGGCCCCCTGTCGTCCGTGCCGGGCCTCCCCAGACCGGCAAGCCTGAGTTACATTGTGAGCGAGAGAGCCGCCGTCACACCCGGCCGGTCGCCGTAGAGACGTATTTCGAAATTTTAGGAGTGGCACAATCCATGACGGACAGCGTCCCATCTGATCTCTCGCTGCGTACCCTGGTCCAGGGGACGGATTGGTCGGCAACGCCCCTCGGTGCCCCGGATCAGTGGTCTGAGGCACTCCGCACGACGGTTGAAACGTGCTTGGGGTCTCGCTTCCCGGTCATCATCTTCTGGGGCCCGGACCTCGTCCAGATCTACAACGACGCATATGTGCCGGTGCTCGGCGCCAAACACCCGGAGGCGCTAGGTCAGCCTGCTGCCAAATGTTTCCCGGAGATCTGGGACCTGGTTGGCCCGATGCTCCATGGGGTGTTGGCGACGGGGCAAGCCACCTGGGATGACGACCTGTTGCTGATGCTGGAGCGCGGGGGTTTTCCCGAGGAGTGCTACTTCACGTTCTCTTACAGTCCCGTGGGCGCGGCACCGGCCGAGGGCATTTTCTGCGCCGTCATAGAGACGACCCGTCGCGTAGTCGGGGAGCGGCGTCTGGATGTACTGCGTGACCTGTCGAGTTCGCTCGCCGGCGCTAGGCGTACCGACGAAGCGCTCGAAATGGCGGTAACAGTGATGGCGCGCCATCCTTCGGACCTTCCCGCCGGCGTCCTGCATGACCTAAGGGCGAGCGGCACCGACAGGGTTTGGTCATCCGAGGGGGACCCGCGTCTCCTCGAGGCTCTCGCCCTTGAGGCACGTCGGGCGGGGGCAGAGGCAGGCGAGACCCTCAGCTACAAAGGCAAATCCGCGGTCGAGCATGACCAAAAAGACGTTTTAGAACGCCCCTGGTGCGCAACGTCCAGTATCGCCAAGTTCGGTTCCGCGCTCCCGGCTGCCAAGCTCGCGCTCCAACTCAACCCTCACGTCCGCTACGACGACTCTTACCGGAGCTTTCTCGAGCTCGTAGCAAACACGATCGGCCAAGGCCTGTCAAGCGCCGAGGCTCACGAAGAGGCCGGACAGCGTGCACGTGCCCTCGAGGAGCTGGACCGGGCCAAGACGACGTTCCTTGCCAATATCAGCCACGAGTTTAGAACTCCGTTGTCGCTCATCCTTTCGCCAATCGACGATTATGTCGCTGATCAACGCCTGCCCGACGACGTACGCATCGGTTTGGCGATGGCGGCGCGCAATGGCCGCCGGCTCCTCAAACTTGTCAACAGCTTGCTCGATGTTGCTCGACTGGAGGCAGGTCGGGCAACACCGACGTTCGAGCCGACCGATCTCGCCAGTTTTACTGTGGATCTGGTTAGCGTTTTCCGCTCGGCCGCCGACCTCGCCGGCGTGCAGCTCGACGTCGAATGCGAACCCCTCGGCCAGCTCGTGTCGGTCGACCGCGAGATGTGGGAACAGATAGTGACAAACCTTTGTGCCAATGCGCTCAAGTTCACAACCTCCGGATCGGTCAACGTGCGGTTGAGTTCTGAAGGCGGCTCGGTGCGCCTGGTAGTCGACGATACGGGCATTGGTATTTCGGCTGACGAGTTGCCGTTTATCTTTGACCAGTTCCGGCGCGCAGCCTCGCCCGGAGCTCGGACTTACGAGGGCACCGGCCTCGGGCTGGCGATCGTACGCGAGCTGGTCAGCCTTCACGAAGGCACTGTCGAGGTAACAAGTACGGCGGGCCGAGGGAGCACCTTCACCGTCACGATCCCGCGACATCGACGATCGGCCGACGACGGTATTTCGACGCACACGTCCTGGAACGGTCGCGCGCTGTCGACAACGGCAGCCGAGGTCGTGCAATCGGTTGAGACCCTGGTAAGCCAGTCCCGTAACCCCCATCGAGCTGTAGCGGCACCGACCGAGGACCGGGACCGGGACCAGCTAGCCAGCGATGTCTCGATTTACGTTGTCGACGACAACGCCGACATGCGTTCTTATATCAGCGGGCTACTGTGCCGCTACTGGAGCGTCATGACTTTCGGAGATCCTCTCGACGCTCTCGAGGCCGCCCGCACTCTACCTCCTGACATGGTGCTCGCCGACGTGATGATGCCAGCGCTGGACGGCCTTTCCCTCGTAGCCGAGCTGCGGTCGAGACCAGCGACCGCTTCGGTCCCGATCCTTCTCCTGTCGGCTCGCGCCGGCGAAGAAGCGACGCTCGAGGGCCTCGACGCGGGTGCCGACGATTACCTTGTCAAGCCCTTCACCTCCCGAGCTCTACTGGCGCGCATCCGATCGCACCTCGACCTCGCAAAACTCCGCAAGGACTTGACGGAAAGAACAACCCATCACCTGAACCAACTCGCCGATCTCGCCACTGCGGCGGGCGAGATCGGGAATGTCGAGTCAGTCGACGAGATCGTTGCCATCGCCGAGAACACGGCTGCACATATGACAGGGGCGGGTCGTAGCGTCCGAGACTGCCAGGACCACCTCACCGTCGAGCCGTCGTCGACGCTCCAAGCCCACGCGGACCGTACCCGCCTCTTTATGGCTCTTAGCGACTCAACGGGGCCGCCGATTGCGACTATCGAGCTCACGGCTAAGCCGGGTACGACATTCGACGACGACCAGCAGGCCCTCGTCAACGAACTCGGGCGTGTCGCCTCCTTGCGGATAGCGAGCGTGCTGCGTTTCCAACGCGAGCATCATGTGTCCCACACCCTTCAGCGTGGCCTGCTACCACGGTCCTTACCCGACGTAAAAGGATTCGAGCTTGCGGCCCGTTATCGCTCGGCCACCGGGTCGGTCGAAGTCGGCGGTGATTGGTACGACGCCGTGGTGCTTCCCGACGGTCGTCTGATGATCAGTGTCGGCGACGTCATAGGCCATGATCTCGATGCAGCCGTAACTATGGGCGAGATCCGCCACTTCCTGCGCGCCTGTGGCCCGGGGTCCGCCGACCCCGGTGAATTGTGCCTATCCGTAAACGGGCTTCTTCAAGGAGGCGAAAGCATGCAGGTAGCGACTGCTGTTGTCGCCTTTATCGACCCATCGTCCGGAGCTACAACCGTCGTCAATGCTGGTCACCCCCCCTGCCTAGTCATTTCTCCCGAAGGCGTCGCAAACCGCCTCGAAATCCCTGCATCCCCGCCGCTGGGAGCCTTCGGCGAGGCAAAATATGGCACCACAGAATTCACCCTCGCCCTCGGTTCGACACTGCTGCTCTACAGCGACGGTCTTGTCGAACGTCGAGATGAGAACATCGATGACTCCATCGACAAACTGGTAGCTCGCAGTTCGGGTGCCTCTGATCGGGGGATTGACGACATCCTTGACCTCCTCCTAAACGACGCTCTGGCCCCGCTGCCGAACAACGACGACATAGTCATACTCGCTCTTCGGCGCGGCTCGGACGGCGGTTCCCTGTAGAAGCCTCAGGCGCTCGTGCTTCCGCTAGCGGCTCACGAGTAATCTCCACGCGGCAACTGTCGGGCCCGTCACCGAGGAGGACTTCTGATGCGCAGCGTGACCTATTCGATGGGCGTCTCCCTAGACGGCTACGTCGTCGGGCCGGATGGCGGTTTTGACTGGACGGCGCCCGACGAGGAGGTCTTTGCCTTTGTCACGGCCGAGATTCGAGAAGTCGGCGTCCACCTGTTGGGACGACGGCTTTACGAGACGATGCTGTACTGGGAAACCGCCGACCAGGACCCATCGCTCGCCGGCTCAATGCTCGAGTGGGCCGCGATCTGGAAGGCCCTCCCAAAGGTCGTGTTCTCGACCACCTTGTCCGCAGTGCAGGGCAATGCCCGCCTAGCCACCGGCGGCCTGGCGGAGGAGATCGAGCGGTTGCGAGCCGAGCCGGGGGAGGGCAACATCGCGATTGGCGGCGCGGCACTTGCCGCCGAGGCAGCCGCGTTGGATCTGATCGACGAGTACCGGGCCAAGGTCTACCCGGTGCTTGTTGGCGGTGGCCTACCCTTCTTTCCCCAACGCGAGCGCCGGGTGGATCTGGAACTGGTCGAAACGCGCACCTTCAGGTCCGGAGTCGTCTACCTCCACTACCGGCTGGCGCACTAGCCGGCTCGTCCGAGTACGGAGGGCACGGCGGGCCACAGAAGCCCCAGCGGGCGGTGCCCGACGGGCCGAGGTAACCCCCGGCAAATCTGGCTTGCCCAGAAGTGGCACTGGTGAAAGAAACCGGGCACTGCGGCGGCTTAATGGGGCTCGACGACTCTCAGGTCCAGCAAGAGCTCGGAAGGCACTAGATCACCAAGAGCCCTCGCGGTCCAAACAACGATGGGATCGCTCGGGTGCCCCTCCTTGTCCACGTCACCCGAAGCGATGGCAACGTCCCATCGAACGTCCTTACACAGAAGCCCCAGGTCTCTGACCTGGGGCTTTGTCGTCCAGCAGTGGCTCGGGGGGGAGGACTCGAACCCCCAATTACAGGGCCAGAACCTGTCGTGTTGCCGATTACACCACCCCCGAACGGGCAAGGTCATGCTAGCCGACGAGGGCTGCACCTCCGGTGAAGCCAGAACTGTTCCATGACGTGGCGTGGGTCTGGGCCAACCAGCCGTTGCGCCTACGACTCGCTGGTTGCACGCTCCCGGGCGGCGGCAAGGCGTGCGAGGGTGCGCCGGCGCCCTACCAGCACGAGCGACTCGAACAAAGGCGGGCCCACCGTGCGACCCGTGACCGCCAGGCGTACCGGCGCCTGTGCCTTGCCAAGGTTGCCGATGCCGGCGAACTCACCGGCTGCCAGGGTGGCGTCGCGGATCGCCGAAGCCTCCCAATCGCACTCGGCGTAGCTGGCCTCGGCGGCTTCGAGCAGGGCGACGAAGGCCGGCTGCTGGCGGCGCACCTTTTCCCAGTCGGCTTGGTCGATCTTGATATCGGGCAGGTACAAGAAGTCGACCATGGAGTAAATCTCGGCGAAAGTGCGAGCGCGTTCTTGCACGAGGGGGGCGATGGGGCCCCAACGCGTAGTAAGCCACGCATTGGCTCTCGAAATGAGTTGGCCGGGAGGAAACGCCCGTAAATAGGCGGCGTTTACAGAAGCCAGTTTCTGTTCGTCGAAAAAGGCCGGTGAAGACTTGACGTCTTCCAGGCGGAACTCTTCGATCAGCTCTGCCCGGGAAAGGACCTCCCTGTCGCCACCCGGCGACCAGCCGAGCAGCGCTAAGTAATTGAGCATCGCCTCGGGAAGATAACCATCGTCGCGGTAGTCCTCGAGGGCAACCTTGTCGCGCCGCTTGGAGAGCTTCTGGCGGGAAGCGTTGACGAGAAGCGGGAGATGGGCGAAAGCGGGCTGCGGGCCGAGCTCGAGGGCATCCCAAAGCAAAAGGTACTTAGGCGTGTTCGGCACGTGGTCCTCACCGCGCACCACATGGGAAATGGCCATGTCGCCGTCGTCTACGACGTTGGCCAGAATGAACAGCGGTTGGCCGTTGGACTTGCGCACGCTGAAGTCCTCGATCGAGGAGTTCTCGTAGAGGACCTCTCCCCGGATGATGTCGGGCCACGAAGTGGTACCGGTGTCGGGGGTACGGAACCGCAGCAGCCGGCCAATCGCGGGGTCGAGCCCGCGGTCCCTGCAGTAGCCGTCGTAGCCGGGAGGGCGTTTGGCGGCCTTGTTGCGAGCGGCTACGTGTTCGGCGGCGCAGTCGCAGGCGTAGACGAGCCCCTTCGACAGCAGCTGGTCGATTGCCTTTTCGTACAGCGCGCCGCGTTCGGACTGAAAATACGGGCCCTCGTCCCAGTCGAGCCCGAGCCAGCGCATCGCACGCTCGATGCCCTCGGCATGCTCGGCCCGGTTGCGCTGAGCGTCGGTGTCCTCGATCCGCAACACGAAGGCGCCGCCTTGCTGGCGTGCGAAAAGCCAATTGAAAAGTGCCGTTCGCGCACTACCAACATGGAAATAGCCCGTCGGGGACGGCGCCATGCGGACGCGAACGGCACTCACTCAGCTAAAGCTAGCGCTAGTGATCCACGGCCCCACACGCTTGCACGTGGCGCCCTATTTCCTCCGGCGGTACCGGAGCTCGCCGGAGAGGTCAGCTGGCGAGGAGGTCGCGGGCATCGCTGCCTGCGAGTGCCCGGCGCAGCTTGGTCAAGGCGTCGCGCTCGATGCGGCGGACCCGCTCGGCCGTGAGGTCGAGCAGCTCGCCTACTTCGCCCTGGGTGCGGGGCTCGCCCCGGTCCAGGCCGTAGCGGAGCGACAGCACACGGCGCTCGTCTTCGGAGAGCCGGCTCAGGAAGTCATCGATCTGAGGAGCGAGAAGTGCCTGCGCCACGATCTCGAACGGCGACTGGGCGGAGTGGTTGACTACCAGGTCACCGAGGCTCGTGTCACCGTCCTCGCCTACAGCGGCGTCGAGGCTGACCGGGTCGCTGTCGTAATGGAGCAGCTCGGCCAGGACGCTCTCTTCAATCTCGAGGGCTTCGGCCAGTTCTGCCAAGGTGGGCGGGCGGCCGTTCTTAGCTTCCAGCTCACCCTGTACCCGGCGGGCGCGGCGGATCTCATCGCCGACGTGAGCCGGGATGCGGACCGTATGTGCCGTGTTCTCGATGGCACGCCCGATCGACTGGCGGATCCACCAGGTCGCGTAGGTGGAGAACTTGAAGCCCTTGCGCCAGTCGAACTTCTCGACGGCGTGGATGAGGCCGAGGTTGCCTTCTTGGATCAGGTCGGAAAGGGGTAGGCCCGACCACTGGTACTTACGGGCTACGGAAACGACAAGCCGAAGGTTGGAATTGATGAACTGGGTTGTGGCGTCATCGCCAGCGGAGATGGCCTTACGAAGTTCGCGCTTAGCACGAGGCGTCAGGCCAGTAGCAGTCTCCAGCTGCTCGCGAGCAGTCTGGGCACCCTGGATGACCTGCCCGAGGCGCATTTCGTCTGCCTTGGTGAGCAGAGGAAAGCTCCCGGCCTCATCCAGGTAAAGGCCCAGCAAATCGGGGCCAGCGCCCATGGCGCTCCGTGAACCTGTGCGGCGCGTGAAATCACTCATCGTAAAGAACCTAACGCTCCAGCTTGGGGGTTTGTTCCTAATTAGGCATGATGTGACCGAAAGCACATCGCTCCCGCCGATGTTCTACCCGAGGGTGTCCGAACAAAACCACCGTGCGTGTTTTGCCTCGCGAAGTTTTACACGCTCCGCAGGAGATTGCAGTATACCGCGCCGTTGGGACGCCCTGGGCGGGCGGAAATCACGGCAGGACCATTTCCGCCCATTGTGACTCATTTCGAGCCATCTCGGTCTATTTCGTCGGCCGATGACCATTTTGGGTGAGGAGGGGACCGGCTAACCGGGCGTGCACCGGGCTTCTTGGCGCAGTTCAACTAACTGGGTCTGTCACCAGCCCAAACCTTCACTGACCACGGCCGAGAAGCACCCGCACGGCCGAGAAGCGCCCGCCACGGCCGAGAAGCGCCCGCCACGGCCGAGAAGCGCCCACCCACGCCTGGAAGGGAAGGCGCGCCCGACGACGCCGGGAAGCACCAGGCGGTGTCGGGAAGCACCAGGCGGCGCCGGGAAGCACCAGGCGGTGTCGAGAAGCACCAGGCGGTGTCGGGAAGCACTAGGCGGTGCCGGGAAGCAGGGCGGCCTTGGCTGGCCCGGCGGGCCACCCGACAAACTTATAATCTTCTGTTAATGTTGCCGCCACACGGGGGAAACGATCGGGACGCAACTTGGGGACGTGGAAGCTGCGGTGGAGCCCGTGCCTAGGGAACACGCGGCGACCGGCGAGCCACGCAGTGGCGACGCGTGGATGGCCGCTCTCGCCTTACATCGCGGGTCCTTCGTGCCGCTGCACCGGCAAATACACGACCTCGTGCGCCAAGAGATAGTCGCCGACCGCCTCCTGCCTGGCGCGCGGTTGCCGTCGGAAGGGGAGCTGGCGGAGCGGTGGGGCGTCAGCCTCGCTCCCGTCCGCCAAGCCCTCGTGGACCTGGCGGCGGAGGGTTACCTCGACCGGGGTCGGGGACGGGGCACGTTCGTCCGCCAGTCGAAGTTCGAGGAGAAGCTCTCGATCCTCTCCAGCTTCAGCGAGAGCCACGGTCAGCACGGCGAACGCCCGGAGCTCGTGATGTTGTACTCGGGCCTTGTGCCAGCACCGCGCGAGGTCGCTGCTGCGCTGGGCTTGCGGGCGCGCAAGCTCGTTCTCATCCAGCGGCTCGCTCACCTGGAGGCGAGCCCGGTTGCGCTGCTGTCGGCCTACCTCGACCCAGCCCGTTTCCCGGGCATCGAGAGGCGCGAGCTCGTTGGCGGGTCGCTGTACCGCACCTTCGACACCGTCTACGGCGTAAAGCTCGTCCGGGCCGAAAGCGTGATCGAGGCCGTCCATGCCGGCGACGACGAGTCGGTGCCGCTCGCCGTCGGGACCGGCACCATGGTCTTGCGGGCCGACTCGGTCACCTATGACAGAGACGACGCAGCCGTGGAGTTCTCGAGGGTCCTGTACCGCGTCGAGCGGTTCCGCTTCAGCCTCGAGAGCTACCGCCTCGACGACCGGATCCTCCACTTCCCGTCACAGGGAACAACCGGCGCGAGCCCCGCCAATGAGTGAAACCGGGAGCAGGTCAGGACCGGGCGGGGGCCGGCTGGGCGACGCCGGCGGGGGCCGGCTGGGCGACGCCAGCGGGCCGACAGGCGCGCCACGGTGGGCGCGCAGGGCCGCGCCAGCTCAGGCCCCGACGTCGTCATCGTCGGCAACATGACCATCGACGACATCGTGCACGCCAACGGCGAGACCACGATGGCTTCGCCAGGGGGCAACACCCTCCATGCAGCCACTGGCGCGCGGATCTGGGGAGTGTCGGTAGGGGTGGTTGCCCGGGTCGGTGCCGACTTCCCGACGTCGGCCTTGGACCAACTGAGCGGCGCGGGCGTTGACACCCTCGGACTGCACCGGGTCGTCGGCCCAACCGTGCGCAACTGGGTTATTTACGAGGACGACGGGCGCAGGAGCTGGGTCTACAGGACGCCTCCCGAGCGGGGCCTCGAGGTGGCTCCCCGCCCCGAGGACCTGCCGGCCGAGTGGACCGCCGGGCAGGGAGGTACCCGGGTCGTCCACGTCGCGGCCATGCCGTTCCCATCCGCGGCCCGCATCGTCCAGCACGTTCGAGCAAGCGGCCGGGCGGTCGTGACGCTCGACACCCACGAAGCCTGGGCGGTTGGGCGGGCCGAGTTCTTGGCCCTGGCGCGCCAGGTAGACGTGTTCCTGCCCAGCCGTGAGGAGCTGGTCGCGGTCGTCGGCTACGACGACCCGGAGAGAGCGTGCCGGGAGCTGCTGGACGAGGGCGTGGCG
Source organism: uncultured Acidimicrobiaceae bacterium (assembly GCA_963699075.1). Classification (GTDB taxonomy): domain Bacteria; phylum Actinomycetota; class Acidimicrobiia; order Acidimicrobiales; family Palsa-688; genus Fen-671. Next base: position 42,873 of record CAVOTF010000001.1, read on the forward strand.
GGGGTCGTCGTGAAGTGCGGCCCGGAGGGCGTTGTCTTGGGCAGGTCGAATGGGCAGCTTGCGCGCATCGCCGCCCCGGAGGTCGACGTGGTGGACGTCACCGGAGCAGGTGACAGCTTTTGTGGCGGGCTGGCGGCCGGGCTGGCACTGGGGGAGGAACTGCAGGTTGCAGCGCAACGGGGGGCCGCGGCGGCCGGGGCTGCGATCGGGGCCAGCGGCTCTTTGCGCCTGCTCGGCCGCACAGCCGTGGCGCATCGCTTGCTCGACTGCTACGAGAAGGGCGCGCCGCCGATCAACAAGGCGCCGTCGAAGCCCGGCGAGACCGACGACAGCAAGACCGACGACAGCGAGACCGACGACAGCGAGGTTATGGAGCGCGAGATCGCCACGATCCCCGAGGTCATCCGTGCCCGGCTGGAAATGTCGGCCCAGGCCGCCTCGACGGCGGCACGGCTGCGCGAGTTGGGCGTCCGCCATCTCGTCCTGGTGGGGTGTGGGGACTCGTACTTCGCCTGCCAGGCAGCGGTCCTCGCGTTCAACCGCCATTCGGGAAGCCGGGCCCACTGCGAGCACGCCCTCGACTTCGCGCGTTACGGGGTGCGGTACCAACCCGAGAAGACAGCGGTCGTGGCTGTCTCGTTTTCTGGTCAGACCGGTCGCACGATCGAGGCTGCCCGCCAGGCAAGAGCCTTCGGCCACCAGGTGATCGGCCTGACCGGAGCTTTGGACAGCCCCCTCGCCAAGGCGGCGGACTGGGCCCTGTCGGCCGAGATCCCGACCTTCGGCTTCTCGCCCGGCACGAGCACTTACGCCGCCATGCTCGTCACCCTTCTGATTCTCGCCGCCGAGCTCGGGTCGCAGGCGGAGCAACGCCCGGAGGCGCTGACCCGCTACGCGAAAGAGCTGGACCGCCTGCCCGAGCTGGCCCAAGAGACACTCCACTTAGGCGAGGAGGCTTCGTTCGCGGCTGCGGAGCGCGTGGCCGGGGCGCGCATGACGACCTTCCTCGGCGCAGGGCCCAACGAAGCAACGGCGAGGTTCGGCGCGGCCAAGCTCTTCGAGGGTGGCCAACAGCTCGCCGTCACGACAAACCTCGAGGAGTGGGCCCACGAGCAGTACTTCATCACCCGACCTGGCGACCCCGTCGTGCTGATCGCGCCCAGCGGCGCCGCGACCGACAGGGCAGCCGAGATCCTGGCCGAGGTCAACTATGTCGGTGCCGCGCCGGTGTTCGTCAGCGACGAGGCGCCGCCGGGCCCGGCGATGCACCTCCCCCTCGCGGTAGGCGTCGGCGAAGAGCTCTCACCGGTGTTGGCGTCCCTCCCGCTCAGCCAGCTCGGCCTCCACCTGATGAGGCTGAACGGCAAGCGGAGCTACAACTTCCCCGACGAGGACGCCCGACGGGAACACTACGACACGATCCACCGGGTCACGATCGGCGAGCCGGCTTGAAGTGCGGCTCGGGCAAAAACCTCATGCCACTCCCTTCTCGGCCAGGGAGGCAAGGGCAGTGCGGCGTGCCGACGCCGCGGGGGCTGCTTAGGGCCGTTCAGCCAAATGAGCCAAATGAACAGGAGGTCGTGACATGAGCACAACATCAGGTCCGAATGGGCACGGGGCCACCAACAGCGCCGGTCCGGGGTTCGACCGGCGATCGTTCCTCCGCACCGCACTGGCCGGCGGCGCTGCCGTGGCTGCCGGCGGGTTGCTCGACACCTGGGCGCCGGGCGCCGCTAGTGCAGGGGCATCTCCGTTGACCCGGGCGCTCGACCTCCGCCAGCAGGCGAAGCGCACCGGCGGCAACCTGAACGTCGGTCTTACCGGCGGGGGGAGCAGCGACACGCTCAACCCGTTCTACGGCGGCATCAGCGCCATCGGGACGGCCCGTGCGCAGCAGCTCTACCAACCGCTCGTCCAGTTGAGCAACCAGGCGCAGCTCCAGTACGTACTTGCTGAAGAGATCATCCCGAACGGCTCGACCGCGAACTGGCTCATCAAATGCCGGCCCGGGGTGACCTTCCACGACGGCAAGCCCTTTGGAGCAGACGACGTGATCTACACGCTCCAGACCATCCTCAACCCGAAGGCACCGCTCGGAGGAGCTCTCGTCCTTTCGCCCGTGGACGTCAAAGGCTTGAAGAAGGTGGACGACCTGACGGTCGAAGTGCCCATGACGAGCCCGTTCGGCAGCTTCCCCGAGCAGCTGGCGTCCTTTTGGTACTTCTTGTACATCGCACCCGTTGGGTGGACGCAAAAGGACAAGCCGAACGGCACAGGCCCGTTCATGTACAAGAGTTTCACGGCGGGCCAGCAGAGCGTGTTCGTGCGCAACAAGAACTATTGGAAGCCGGGGCTCCCGTACCTCGATTCAGTCACCATCCTTGACTTTCAGGACCCCACCGCCGTCGAGAACGCTCTTGTCAGCAAGGTCATCGACTGCACCGGGCAGCTGAGCGGGGCGCAGATGCAGATCTTGCAAAAGACCCCTGGCATTGTGGCGATCCCCTCCCGGACCGGGTCGATCGAGCCGTTCACGATGCGCGTCGACAAGCCGCCGTTCAACGACGTCAACGTCCGCCAGGCCTTCCGCTACCTCATTGACCGCCCAGAGTTCATCGCTACGACGCTCGACGGCTTCGGCACGGTCGCTTCGGACGTAACGTCGCCGTACGACCCGGATTTCGACAACTCGCTGCACCGCCAACAGGACATCGCGTTGGCCAAGCACCTCCTCGCGAAAGCCGGCTACGAGAGAGGCTTGACGGTGACGCTCTACACGTCGCTGGCGGTCAATTCGAGCGCGCTCAACATGGCGACCGTGTTCAAGCAGCAAGCGAGCGCGGTAGGGGTGACGGTCAACATCAACCAGGTGAGCGCCGGCAACTTCTTCGGCCCGAACTACTACACGAAGGTCCCCTTCTCGCAGATCTATTACGACTACTCGCCCTACCTGGGCCAGGTCGCCCAAACCTTCCTGCCAACATCGCCGTTCCAGGAGACCCATTTCAACGACCCGAAATACACGAGCCTCTACTACCAGGCGAACAAGACTCAGAACGCGAGCGTCCGCAAGGAGATCGAGTACGAGATGCAGACGATCGACTTCAACCAGGGCGGCTACATAATCCCCTGTTTTGTCGACTCCCTGGACGCCTACAGCTCGAACCTGACCGGGTTCCAGACGGGTAAAGTCGGCGAACCTCTTGGGAACTTCAACTTCGAGGACTACGCGTTTTTGTCATGAGCAATGCCAGGAGCGGTGCGCGGGCGCCACACCCGATCATCAAGCTCCTAGTCCAGCGGGTGGCGCTCGGGGTGGTCACGTTGTGGGTGGTCTCCGTGGTGATCTTCGCGGCCACCCAGGTCCTCCCCGGCAACGCCGCCATCGCCATCCTGGGCCACTCGGCAACGCCGTCATCCCTGCACGCCCTCGAGCGCCAGCTGCACCTCAACCGGTCCGTGCTTGTCCAGTACGGCTCATGGATCTCCGGGATCCTGGGGGGCCATCCCGGCACAAGCCTTGTCAACGGCATGCCCGTGTGGAGCATCGTGGGCCCTGCCGCGGCCAACTCGGCAACACTGGTCGGGCTTGCGGGAGTGATAGGCAGCGTCGTCGGCGTCACGCTGGGAGCGGTGGTCGCGTTGCGCAAGGACTCGGTGCTCGACCACGCGAGCTCCGTGCTGGCTCTGGCGGTCACCGCTCTGCCCGAGTTCGTAGTGGCCATCGCCATGATCATCGTGTTCGCGACCGTCGTATGGGACGTGCTCCCGGCGGTGTCGATGGTGCCGCCCGGGACCCAGGCGTGGGCTGAGCCTCGCGAGCTCATCTTGCCGGTGGCGACCCTGGTAATTGTGATCGTGCCTTACATTTTCCGGATGACGAGGGCCGCCACCGTCGAGGCGTTGGCGTCGGACTACGCCGAGATGGCCCGGCTGAAGGGCCTGCCCACCTGGCGCGTACTTGCGGTCCACGCCCTACCCAACGCTATCGCACCGGTTGTCCAAGTGATCGGGCTCAGCTTCCTCTACCTGGCTGGAGGCATCGTCGTGGTCGAGTTCGTGTTCGCCTTCCCGGGGATCGGCTCGAGCCTGGTCAGCGCGGTGGACAACCGGGACGTCCCGACGATCCAGATGATCGTCCTGGTCCTCGCCGGCTTCTACGTGTTCGTCAACATCGTGACCGACGTCGTGGCCCTTCTGGCCACCCCGCGCCGCCGGCAGCCGCGCTAGGCCATGTCCACGGTAACGACCACAGCTCCAGGCTCGACGAGGCCAACCGTCCGGCGCCGCCGCGCATGGGCGGTGATCCTGCGCCGGGCGGCCTCGCTGCCGCGGGGCAGGTTCGGCCTGGCGGTGCTCGGCTTCGTAGTCCTGACCGCAGTCATCGGGCCGTTCGTGGCGCCGCACTCGGACACGGCCAGCATCGTCGAGCCGTTCGCACGGCCTGCGGGCAGCGCCCTCCTTGGCGGCGACGAGCTGGGACGAGACGTGCTCTCCCGGGTGCTCAACGGAGGCTGGGTGCTCCTTTTGATGGCCGCCGCCGCGATGGCCTTCGGTGTGGCCGTCGGCAGCGCCAGCGGCATTGCGGCGGCCTATCTCCGTGGCCGTTGGGACACGGTCATCATGCGCACCGTCGACGTGATCCTGGCGTTCCCCCAGCTGGTATTTGCGTTGCTGCTGGTGTCGATCGTCGGCCCGACGGTGTGGCTGACCGTCCTGGCCGTCGGGTTCTCGCACGCCCCACAGGTCGCTCGGGTGATGCGCTCGGCGGCGCTCGACGTATCCGAGCGGGATTTCGTCAAGGCCGTCGAGCTGCTCGGCGTGAAACGCCGCAAGATCATGGCCAAAGAGATCCTGCCCAACCTGATCAGCCCGCTGATGGTCGAGAGCGGCTTGCGGATGACCTACTCCGTCGTCATCATCGCCGGCCTATCGTTCCTTGGGTTCGGCCAGCCGCCGCCGGCGCCGAACTGGGGCACCATGATCAACGAAAATCGCATCGGGCTTGTGTTGAACCCTTGGGCTGTCATCGTCCCTGCCGCCCTGATCGCGCTGCTCACGATCGGCATCAACACCTGGACCGACGCCGTGGCCCGGGTTGCTATCGGGATCGACCGTGAGGCGGAAACGGCCACCATGCTGGAAATGCCCGCAATTGCTGAGGAAATGTGAGCGAGCTCGCTAGCGGCGCGCGGACGCGCCCGCCCGACGACGCCACGCCCGGACGACCGGCGCCGCCACGCCGGACGACGCCGCGCGCGAGGTCTTGGTCGACGTGGACCGGTTGCGCGTGCGTTTGGCCGGGGGCGCTGTCGACGTCGTCGAAGACGTCTCCTTTCAAGTTTGCGCCGGGGAGATCATGGGCCTTGTCGGGGAGTCCGGTTCGGGCAAGACCACGGTGGCGCTAGCCCTGCTCGGCCACACGCGCCGGGGCGTCGAAGTGGCCGGTGGGACGGTGCTGGTGAGGGGCACCGACATGGTGACGGCCACGAAACAACAGCTCCGGCGGCTGCGCGGCGCCGAGGTGGCGTACGTCCCCCAGGACCCTGCTTCTGCGCTCAACCCGGTCCTCAAGATCGGGACGCAGCTCATCGAAGTGCTGCACGCCCACCCCGACGCCGTGGCGGCCAAGGGTCTCGGGGACCCGAGCGCGCGGGTTGCCCAGACTCTCGACGAGGCTGGTCTCGGTGGGGTAGCCGGCCTGCTCAAGGCGTACCCGCACCAGCTCTCGGGGGGCCAACAACAGCGGGTGGCGCTCGCCATGGCGTTCGCGCTCAGGCCGAGCGTGATCGTGCTCGACGAGCCGACGACCGGGCTGGACGTGACGACGCAACGGCACGTGTTGGACACGGTGCGCAGCCTTTGCCAGGCCTACGGTGTGGCCGCGGTTTTCGTTTCCCACGACCTCGCAGTCGTCGGAGGGCTCGTCAACCGCTTGACGGTCATGTACGCGGGCAAGGTGGTCGAACACGGCCCGACGTCGCTCGTTTTCGGGGCACCCGCCCATCCGTACACGAGGAAGCTGCTGCGGGCGGTGCCATCCCCGGAGCGCTCCACCGCCCTCGAGGGGATCGAAGGTCAGCCTCCCCATCCCACACGGCGACCTCGTGGGTGCGAGTTCGCTCCCCGTTGCCCGCTTTGTTTGCCCGCCTGCACGCAGCGCCCAGTCCCGGTAGTGGTGCTGCCTGGGGAGCACCTGGTGCGCTGCTTACGGACCGAGCTGACCGTGCGCTCCGAGGCCAACCGGGCCCCCGACCTGTCGGCCCAGCCGGGAGCCGACCAGGACGCCCTGCTGGCAGCTTCGCGGCTGTCGGCTCGATATGGGCCCACCGAGGTGCTCTCCAACATCGAGCTGAGCGTGGGCCGCAACGAGTGCTTGGCTGTGGTCGGCGAGTCCGGCTCGGGCAAGACCACGTTGGCCCGCTGCCTGGTGGGACTTCACGGTTCGTGGTCGGGGGAAGTCCGCTTCGGCGGGGAGGTGCTGCCGAGGGCGGCCTCCCGCCGGTCCCGGCGCGACTTGCAGGCCATGCAGTTCATCTTCCAGAACCCCTACACCTCGCTCAACCCCCGTTCGACCATCGGTGGGATCGTCGAGCTTCCCCTGGTCCATTTCTTCCCGTCCCTGGCCCGCTCGGAGCGCGAGGAGCGGGTGGCGCGCGTGCTGCAAGATGTTGCCCTAGGGCCGGACTTCAGCTCGCGTTACCCCGACCAGCTCTCGGGAGGTGAGCGCCAGCGTGTCGCCATTGCGCGGGCGCTCGTGGTCTCCCCGGATCTTCTCGTCTGTGACGAGATCACGTCTTCGCTTGACGTCTCCGTGCAGGCCACGATCATCGAGTTGCTGCGACGAATACAGGCTGAGCGGCAGCTTTCCCTCATTTTCATCACCCACAACCTGGCACTGGTCCGCTCCATCGCCCAGTCCGTCTTGGTCCTGTCCAAGGGAAGGGTGGTCGAGAGCGGCCCGGTCGCCCGAGTCTTCGAGCGGCCCGAGGACCCCTACACGGTCCGGCTCTTGGAGGACGTCCCCAAGCTGCCCGGGAGCGTGCCAGACCGCCCTCTCCTGCCGACCTGACCACAGCTGTCTACCCAGGCTGGTGAAAGGGTGATGTGCGACCTGACAAACCCATATCGCCTCACCGGTGAACGCCTCGCGCGTCCAGCGCGACCAAGTTGCCCCGGCTGGCTGCGTTATTAGCCTGCTCGGTCACACTCGATGGTCGCGCCCGTCCAGCAGGACGCGCAGCGGCTCGGGAGCCGGGGCGTCGAGCGCCAGCGGGCGATCGCCCACCAGCGCAGCCGCAGCTTCGGGCGGCACGCCGGCGCCCGCCAGCACCTCCTGCGCCTGGGGTTCGGGCAGGGCGTTCCACCAGCGGCGCCCCGTGAAGGCGCGATGGGCGGGGTCGATGTGCCCCAATACCCGGATGCGTGAGATCCCCCCGTCGGGGTAGGCGGCGACGCGGATAAACCGGACCGCCGGGGTGGGCTCGGCAGCGAGGTCGTGGACCGTGTCGGGTTGCAGCTCGGTCCTCGCTAGCAGCATCGCCCAGTCGCCGGCGTCGTCATGGGTCGAAGACCCCGTCACCGACACTGCCTCCGAGGCGTTGTAGCGGTAAAAGGAGGTGTCGAACACCAGCCTCGACACCGGCCCGGCATATCCCAGGCGGATGAGCACCCAGTCATGGCCGTCGTCACGGCGGCGACGGGTCTCCCATCCCTCCCCCATGTTGCGAGCCTGGTCGGGGCGGTTGAGGACCTGCGCCGCCCCATAGAAGTCGTCGCTGCTCGCTACCACCAACCCGCCCGTGCTCCATGACGCCAGATCGACTGATAGGCCGTCGAAGCGCCTTGGGTCGGGCAGCGCCAGCCCGTATGCCCGCAGCCGCGCGACGCCCCCGTCGGGCGCTATCACCAGGCGCAGATGGGTCCAGCAGCGTTCGTCGACCACGGGGAGGAGATGATGCGCGTTGCCGCCGAGTTCCTGGTCCGGCACGAGCGTCTCCCAGCGGGCCGTTCGGCTGAGCAGGGCCCCGGGGCCGGGGTAGCCCTCGCACCCCGTTGCCTCGATGCGGCAGGTCACCGGATGGTTCCCGGTGAACGACGTGGTATCCACGTCGACTGCAGTGACAATGCCCTGCAAACCAAGCCTGATGATCGCCCAGTCCTCGCCCGGGCCGCCACGCCGGCGCCGGGTTTCCCATCCGTCCACTATTTCGCCGCGCGGCCCGTACCGGCCCGGCTGCCAGTTGCAGGGGGCGGGGTCGAGGAGGTGCTCCTTTTCGCCGAAGGACTCGTCGCTGGCGGCGACGACGGTGCCTCCGACCCAGCGCGAGGCGAGGTCGCACTCCCCGGCCGCCGGGGCCGGCCCAGGGCCGGGTTGGCTTTCAACGCGCCGTCAGCGGCCAGCCCGCGATCGGCTTTGGTTCGGGCGACGCGTACGTCCAGCGCTTGCTGGTGGTCAAGCCGAGGCCCACCACGGCCTCAGCCAGCCGGACGGCCGCCGCCACGCCGTCCACGACGGGGACGCCCAGCTCGGCCCGGATGGTGTCTTCCAGACCGGCGAAGCCTGCACAGCCCAGGCAGATCACCTCGGCATGGTCCTGCTCGACCGCCTGGCGCGCCTGTGCCAGGACGGCGCCGGCCGATCCCTGCGGGTCGGCGTCGACCTCGGCGGTCGCCCAGCCGCTTGCGCGCACTGAGGCGCAGCGGTCGGCGAGCCCGGCGAGGCGCAGCCTGTCCTCGATGAGCGGCACCGAACGCTGCAGCGTGGTCACCACCGAGTAGCTCCGGCCCACCAGCTGCGCGATATGGGCTGAAGCCTCGCAGATCTCGATCACCGGGGCTGCGACCAGCTCCTGGAGGCCGTCGCGGCCGTGCTCTGCGAAGCCGGCGAGGACCACGGCGTCGTACGGCCCCTCGTAGGTGACAACGCAGTCCATTACGGCGACGGCCGACAGGTAGCTCTCGAACGCCGAGTCCACCGCGCTGGCGCCGAAGCTCGGTGTCAACGCCACGATCTCGGTGCCCGGCGAAGCGGCGCGTCGCGCTGCACCGGCGATGGTGCCGGTCATGTGCTCGTTCGTGTTGACGTTGACCACCAAGACCTTCATGCCGCGTTCCTCCTGACGAGCCGCCCCATCGGGGGGCCGTCCGCGTCGAGCCAGTGCCCCCGCAACATGGTGGCCCGGACTACCCCAAAGAGCTCCTTGCCGACGTAGGGACAAACGGGGTGACGATGCAGGAGGCAGGACGGGTCAAGGACGAAAGCCTCCTCGGGAGCCATAACGCACAAGTCTGCGTCGGCCCCAACGACGATGCGCCCCTTAGCCGCCAGGCCCGCCAGGTCAGCAGGGGCCTCCGCCATCCACCGGACGAGGTCGACGAGACGCAAGCCCCTCGCTCGGGCCGCCGTCCACGTCGCCGCCAGCGCGACCTGGAGGGAGGAAATCCCGGCCCACGCGGTCGAGAAGTCTCCCGTGTCGAGCGACTTCATCTGCGGCAGGCACGGTGAATGGTCGGACACCACCGCATCAAGCACGCCTTGCTCGAGCCCCTCCCAAAGAGCCGTGCGGTTGGCCGCGCCCCTGATGGGCGGGCCGCACTTCGCCGCCGTGCCGCCGTCGCCGATCTCCTCGGCGCACAGCAACAGGTAGTGCGGGCAAGTCTCCGCCGTAACGGGAACTCCCTCGGACCGGGCCGCCCTCAGGACCGGCAGTGCGCTGGCGCTGGAAAGATGGGCGATGTGGGAGCGCCCTCCAGTGCGCCGCGTGGCTTCCACCACACGCCGCACGGCCCGGTCTTCTGTCGCCGGTGGCCGCGCCGCGAGCCAGTCCGTATAGTGGCGGCTCGGTTTCGGGGCTGAGGCGCCCGCGAGGTCCTCGGCGTGGACCATTAAAGGGACGCCCAGGCGAGCCGTGACCGCGAGCGCGAGCTCAAGGCTCTCGTCGTCCAAGGGTGGAAAGTCCTCGGCGCCCGAACCAGTGAGGAAGCACTTGAAGCCGACTACGCCGGCGTCGAGCAGCGGGCCCATCGAAGCGAGGCTCGTCGGTGTCACCCCGCCCCAAAAACCGACGTCGACACGGAGCTGTCCCTCGGTGGCGCGGCGCTTCGCCTCCAGGGCATCAGGGTCGACCGTGGCCGGGACGCTGTCGATGGGCATGTCGACGAGGGTTGTGATGCCGCCCGCAGCTGCGGCTGCCGTGGCGGTAGCGAACCCTTCCCATGCCGAGTTGCCCGGCTCACACACATGAACGTGAGTGTCGACAAGGCCGGGGAGCACGACGGCGTCCGCACCAATCGCGATTTCCTCAGCTGCCAAGGCATTCGTACCGATCGGGAGCACCGCTGCAATGACCCCGTCGCGCACGCCGATGGCTCGGGGCCCCTCGCTACCGCCCGCGACGACGCGTTCTGCGCGGATAAGCAGGTCGAGGGCGCGGTCGTCCAAGGCGCAACTATGTACCGGGGGGGTTGGTCCACGCAACCCGACAACTACAGGCTGGCGTTCGCCAAACCCGCAAGTCTTCTCATCGCAAGTTCGGCATACAGGGTTGCCCCCCGAATTAGGACACCGTCATCGAACACCGCGTTCGCCGAGTGATTGTTGGCCAAGTTCATGACATCGGCACCCCGCCTGGCTGCTCCGAGAAAGGTCATTGCACCAGGCACGGCGGCGATCACGCGGGAGAAGTCCTCGGATACCGCGACTGGATCTGGCATCTCGAGGAAGGACTCGGGCCCGAAAACATCTGCGACCGTGTTCGCCACGAACGCTGCCTCGTCCGCCGAGTTGACCGTGAGAGGGAACTGGCTTGCGTACTCGACTTCGACGTCGAGGCCGTAGGCCGCTGCTATTCCTTCGCACACGCGGGTCATACCAGCCGCGATGACATCTTTAGCGTGGGGGGAAAACGTCCTGACGATCCCTTCGAACCATGCCGTATCGGGGATGATATTGAACCTGTTGCCTGCATGGATTTGCCCGACGGTGATAACCGCAGGATCAAATGCACTGACACTGTGCATTAAGAAGGTAGGAAAGGTTGACACCATTTCGCAAGCGGCGGGGATTGGGTCCTTGGCACTGTGAGGAGCTGACCCGTGCCCACCTCGCCCTCTCACGGTGACAGAAAAGTGATCGCCTGCGGCCATGATCGACCCCGGTCGGGATGCGAACGTGCCGTGCCTGACCTCGTTGGCCCGCACATGCAATGCGTAAGCAGCTACAGGAATGGGACCGCTCGCCTCGAGCACACCCTCGTCGAGCATTTTACCGGCACCGTCGAAGCCTTCTTCGCCGGGTTGGAACATGAAGACCACGGAACCCCGCAGAGCTTCCGACCGCGCAGAAAGAAGGTGCGCTGCACCAATGAGCATGGCCGTATGCATGTCATGGCCACAGGCATGCATGGTCCCGTCGATGTCAGACCTGAATGCCACATCGCTCGCTTCCAGGACCGGCAGGGCGTCCATGTCTGCGCGCAATAGCACGGTTGGACCTGGCTCTCCACCGCGTAGTACACCGACGACCGAACTGAGCTGGTCGCCCGCCTTCAACTCGATCGCAAGCCCGTCGAGAGCGTCGAGGACCCGAGCCTGTGTGTGCGGAAGGTGCAGCCCGATCTCCGGCGCGCGGTGAAGAGCATGTCGAAGCTCGATTAGCTCACTCTCAATGGTTCCCGCATCATCGATCAGTCCCATGCTCCGCTCCCGTCCGGTACCCGAAACTACCTGCGCCGCGCCCACTCGTGAACATTGTTCACACGGAGGAAACTCTACGGCCGCCCGCTGGAAACAAACGGCTGATTTCTTAGGTGGGAGACAGCGAGTTGAAGGGCTAAGGAGGGCAGTGTTGCAGTCGGAGCCGGGCGGATCGGGCCTCTTCCTGACCAGGCCGGCCCTTGTCGTTATCGACATACAGCAGGACCTGCTCCTCCCGTCGCAGGCATCGGGCATCCAGAGGGCAGCGGGTCAGGCTGAGGTCATCAACAATGCCGAGCGGATCCTGGAGGCCGCCAGGGCCGGCAACGTACCCGTCATCTTCACACAGGAGGCGCACAGGCGCAGTGGCGTCGACTTCGGACGCGAGCTCGACGGGTCCGAGTCCGTGCACTGCATCGAGGATGAACCCTCCACCGCCCTGTGGCCGACCCTAACTCCCCGGCAGGGCGAAGGCCACGAGTACCTGGTCGTGAAGAGGCGCTACTCCGCCTTTTTCGGTACCGACTTCGACATCTTGTTGCGCGGGCTGCACGTTAGGACGCTCGTGCTCATCGGGAACCTTACCGATGTTTGTGTCCACTACACCTTCGTGGACGCTCACCAGCACGATTATTACGTCCGAGTGGTGCAGGACTGTGTCGTGGGCTCGAGCACGTCACGTCACGACGCAGCGCTCGACGCAATGGAGTACCTCCAACACGGCGCCAGGGTGGTCACCGACTTCGTGGTCGACGCGTTCACATCGAGGACCGATATGTCAGGCAACAACTCAAGAAAAAATGCTGTCAGCGAGCTCACGGAGGTTGGTACATGAAGCCGTTCATGTGGAGGACGAAAGCCATTGGCGCATCGGTTGGTGCTGCCAGCCTGGTGTTGACCGTGTGCGGCCCGAGTGCGTCGGACGCCTCGGCCAGCACGACCATTCCCATGTCCCATACGCTCACCCTGTCGTTCCTGCAGGATCCCGGGCAGCCACCGGACCCCGCGGTTTTCTACGCCGGCCAGGGGCTCCTACTCCAGGACAACATCTACGACGGCCTGGTCCAGTACGAGCCTGGCACCGCCAAGCGTGTGATCGAGCCCGATCTGGCAACGAGTTGGACGGTGTCCAAAAACGACCAGACCTACACTTTCCAGCTCCGTCACGGTGTCGAGTTCCACGACGGGACTGCGTTCAATTCTTCGGCCGTCGGCCCCTCGTTCAAACGCGACTCGGCTGTCGACGGCGGGCCGGCTTACATGTCGGAGGCGGTGGCGTCGGTCCAAACCCCGGGCCCCTACACGGCGGTTGTGCACCTGACTGCTCCGAACGGTGCGTTCCTCGACTTTTTGGCGTCGCCATATGGCCCGAGGATGTACAGCCCGACCGGTCTTGCTGCCCACGCCGGGTCGGACAACGACCAGACCTACCTCAAAACCCACGATCTCGGGAGCGGCCCTTACGAGCTCACCCAATCAGACGTGGGCGTGAAGTACCAGTTGACCGCCTTCCCCAAGTACTGGGGCAAGAAGCCTTACTACACGACGGTTAACCTGCCGGTGATCGACAACTTCAACACCGAGGAGTCCGAGTTCAACGGCGGCCAGATCGCGGCCATGCTCCACGACCTGACCAACCAGGCAATCAAGTCGTACCAGAAGGACTCGAGCGTGACGGTCTATTCGCTCCCGACACTTCAGTCCGAGGCCCTCTACGTGAACCCCAAATCGGGGTTCCTCACTACCGCTGCCCATCGGCTCACCCTCCTCCACGCCATCAACGTGCCGCAGATCGTGGCTGACGTTTACACCGGGGTCGGCACCGTGGCCGCCCAGGTCTACCCGCGCAATATGGTGCCGTCGAACATGTCGGTGCAGGACGACGTCTACGACCCCGCTGCCCTCAAGAAGCTGGTGGCCTCGCTGCCCTCGTCGCAACGGTCCCTCACCATCGGGTACGACACGAGCTCGCCCTCCGACCAACTGATCGCCTCGTTCCTGGTTGCCCAGCTGGACCAGACGGGCCTCCAGGCCAGCTCGGTCGGGTACCCGACCGGCACGGTCTACGGCTGGTCGCCTCCCGGGACGGTCCCGTCGAACGCGCCCGGCCTCCTCGTGGAGTACATCTGGCCCGACGCGTACGACCCGTACCAGAGCGCCCACATCTTCTGGGGGGATAAAGGAGGAGCCAACTTCCTTCAGTGCAAGGTCCCGGGCCTGGACAATCAGCTGTCGCAAGCGCTGTCCACGGACAACGTCCCGCTCTTCGGCAAGGTCGGCGACGAGGAGGGCGCGTCCGGGTGCTTCTATAACCTGGCCGACCGCAACGACGTCTTCGTCGCTCAGCCCTGGCTCAAGGGCCTCCCGCAGGGCCACGTGGTGTCAGCCCCCTACAGCGTGCTCCTCGACGGCCTGTACCCCGGGTAGCGCTCGGTCAACAAACGTAGACAAAGAGAAGGGAACAGCTGATGGACACGGTGCGTGAAGTCACCAAAGAGGACCGCGAGTGGTCCCGAGCGCTGGCAGATAAGGGAGTCGAGTACGTCTTCGCCTCGTTCATTGACATCACTGGGCGGGCGAAGTCCAAGTGCGTCCCGATCGGACGTGCCGGCGACTTGTTGGCGGGACACGAGAGGTATACCCCGCGGGGGCTTGGCAACCTCGGCGTGATGACACCCAATGAGGACGAATGCGTCGCCATGCCCGATCCCGAGACGCTGTGCATCCTGCCGTGGGACCGCCGTATAGCCCTGATGACGGCGGACCTGTACTTCGGGGGCGAGAAGCCGTTTGCCCATTGCACCAGGTCGATCCTGAAACGCCAGGTGGAGGCGGCCAAAGAGGCCGGGTTCGGGATGTGCCTCGGTGTCGAGCCCGAGCTGTACATCGTGCAGGATCCGAAGCGGGCCGCGGCGGCACCGGACCGTCCTCATGGGTACCTCGAGCCAACGGCGTCGAGCGGGCAATTGCGGCCGAGCCCGGCCTATGACGTGGAGTCGACATTGGACGCCATGAGCTTCCTCGACCCCATCGTCAAGGCGATGAACGAGGCCGGGTTCGGGGTGTTCAGCTTCGACCACGAAGGGGGAGACGGGCAGTACGAGTTCGACTTCGACTTCGCGTCGGCGCTCCAAATGGCGGACCGGCTAACACTTTTCCGCCTGATGGTCAAGCAGATGGCCAAACAGGTCGGGATGTTCGCAACCTTCATGCCGAAGCCCTACACCGAGTCGTGGGGCTCGGGAGCGCACTTCAACATGAGCCTCGTCGATGTCAACACCGGGGAAAACGTCTTCCGCGATGCCGACGACGACCGCGGGCGCGGGTGGAGCAAGATCGCCTACTCCTTCGTCGCCGGGATCCTCCGCCACGCCCCTGCCCTCGCGGCTGTGTGCACCCCGACAGTCAATTCGTTCAAGCGCCTCCAGCCGCGCTTGGCGGACGGGACCGTGTCGTGGGCACCGGTGTGGGCCGCCTACGGCGACAACAACCGCAGCTGCATGCTCCGACTGCCGCGCAACCGGCCTTGTGTCGAGGACCGGTGCGTCGACTCAACCGCCAACCCGTACCTGGCCGCCGCCTTCCTTTTCGCAGCAGGGATCGAGGGTGTCACCGAGGGTCTCGACCCCGGCGACCCGGTAGAAGACATCACCTACGAGTGGCAGTCGGCCTCGGCGCCCGAGGGCGCGCTGCCTTCGCGGCTGCCGCGCAACCTCCTCGAGGCGATCGAAGCGTTCGACCAGGACCCGCTCAGCGCAAGCGTCTTTCCCGCCGACTTCAAGTCCACCTACGTGGCGATGAAGTTGGCGGAATGGAACGACTACCACGCGCAGGTCACCGACTGGGAGCGCGACTACTTCCTCAGGATGGGTTGAAACAGTGGGCCCTGTGCGGTGGGAGAACCTCGCTTGGCCGGACGTCGGCTCTCATCTCCGGTCGCGTCCCAACGAGGTCGGGCTTGTCCCGGTGGGCGCTACCGAACAGCACGGCCCCCACCTGCCGACGGGGACCGACACCATCATCGCCACCGCTTTGTGCAACGTCGCCTCCGAGCGGACCGGGGCTATGGTCCTTCCGGCCATACCGATCGGCTGCAGCTATGGCCACGGCATTCGGCTCCCCGGCACGTTGTCGGTTTCGCCCGAGGAGTTGGCGCTCGTGGTGCGCCGCAGCATCGAGTGGGCGTCGGAGTCGGGCCTGTCTCGCTTCGTAGTGGTGAACGGCCACTTCGGCAACCAGTCCAGCCTGCTTTGCGCGACGGACCATTTACGCCACGAGCGACCTGACCTGCGCACCGCAGTAGTGGGTTGGTGGGCGCTCGACCCCGAGGTGCTGGCAACGGTCACGGCCGACGGGGAGGACATCCACGCAAACCGCGCCGAGACGTCGGTGATGCTGGCCGTTGCGCCCGATCTCGTGCACAGCGACCGCATGGCCACTGCCGACGACCCCGACCGCACCGGCCCCTGGTGTTCCGGTATACGGCCACATCGCTCTCTACCAACGGGGTGACCGGCCGCCCGTCCGAGGCCGATGCCGAGCTGGGCGCATGGCTGGTCGACCGCACGGTCGACGCGCTGGTTTCGCTAATAGAGCGAGGCCGGGCCGAGGAGCCACCCCTACAGGACCACCACCTGGCGTCGGGGCCCAATCGTGTCGCGACCGTCGGGGCCTCGCGGTGACCCGAGCACCGGCGATGACGGTGGCGGTCGCCATCGGGCGCGACCCGGTCACGAGGTACTCCGTCCATCGCGGCTACGTCGAGGCGCTCTGGGAGCTCGGTGCCAACGTAACGGTCCTCCCCGCGGGGGCCGGTGCCGACATCGATGGCGTCATCGAGCTGGTGCGGTCATCGGGAGCGCTCCTGCTCACCGGTGGCGCCGACGTCGACCCGTCCATGTACGCAGTGGAGCCGACCGGCCTCGAGAAGGGCTGCGACCTTGACCGCGACCGTACCGAGGTGGCGGCCGTGCACGCCGCGCTCGACGCGGGCAAGCGGGTCCTCGGCATCTGCCGTGGGATGCAGCTGCTGGCCGTGGCCTTAGGAGGCACTCTTGTCGCCGACCTGCCCAGCGCCGGGTTCACGGGCCACGACAACGGGGAACGTGAGGACGAGCGGGTGCACGGCTTGAAGGTCGAGGCAGGCTCGCAGGCCGAGATCGTGCTCGCCGGGCAGTCCAAGGTCAACTCGCTGCACCACCAGGCCGTGGCCGAACCCGGGCCGCAGGCTCGGGTGTCGGCCTGGGCCACTGACGGAGTGGTCGAGGCCATCGAGGCCGACGGGATGCTCGGGATCCAGTGGCACCCGGAGCGCTTTCTCCTGGGCGACCCCGGGAGGCTGGAACCTTTTCGGTGGTTGGTGGCCCCGTGAAGCCTGGGCCCCTCGTCCGGTTGCGGTCGTGACGGGCGCAGGCCGTGGGCTCGGCAGTGGGATTGCGACAGCCTTGGCCGGGGCGGGGTTCGACCTGGTCCTGTCGTGGCACAAGGACAAAAACGCTGTGAACGACACGCTGTCGTCGTGCGAGTACCTGGGCGCGAAGGTGATGGAGCTCCAAGGCGATGTCGTGGACGCGACGAAGTCGGATGACCTAGTTGCTCTTGCCCTCTCCGAGCTGGGTTCACTCGACGTTTGGGTCAACAACGCCGGCGTTTCCGTGTTCGCCCCGCTGACCGAGACCACCGCCGAGCAGATGGGACGGATGGTCGATGTCAACCTGATGGGCACCTTTCACGGCCTGCGGGCGGCGGCCCGCTCAATGGTTGCCACCTCCACCAGGGGCAAGATCATCAACGTCGCCTCCGACCTGGGTTTGCAGGCGGCGATAGGCCTGGGAGGCTACAGCGCCACCAAGTTCGCCGTCGTCGGGCTGACGCAGGCAGCCGCCCTCGAGCTCGGACCGGCGGGGATCACCGTGAACGCGGTGTGCCCGGGGACGGTCGAGACCGACATGGTCGTGGCCGAGGAGGAGGCTGAGGCCGAACTGAAGGGCGTCTCGGTCGAGGAGGTGCACCGCCGTTTGCTCGCCGGGGTGCCTTCCGGGCGCCTCTGCACGGTCGAGGACGTCGGCCAGCTGGTGGCCTGGTTGGCGGGGCCGGATGCTTCGTATGTCAACGGCCAGGCGCTTTGCGTGAACGGCGGGTCGGTACTCCATTGAGCGGCATGCCGGCGGCCGGCAACTAGGGATGGGCGAGAGGCAGAGATCATGACCACCTTGTTGAACGGGATGTGGGCGGGGTCGCAGAGCGACAAAGAGCTCCCGCACGGCTCGGGCCCTAACCGAGGTCCTGTTGTCAAGGTCGAAGACCTGCACGTGTCGTTTACCCGCGGGGGGAGCGAGGTGCGTGCTGTCCGTGGGGTGTCCCTGGAGATCGGCCCGGGCGAGATCGTCGGCCTGGTGGGCGAGTCGGGGTCGGGGAAAAGCGTCATGGCGCTGTCGCTGCTGGGCCTGCTCCCGGACCGGCCGGCTCCTAACGTCTCGGGCCAGGCGATCGTCTGCGGGGTCGACATGGTGACTGCGAGCGCGGAAAGCCGGCGCCAGGTGCGCAAACTGCACATGGGCGCGATCTTCCAGGACCCCATGACGTCGTTGAACCCGACGATGCGGGTCGGCCGGCAGGTGGCGGAGGCATCGGGCGACATCGCCTCGGCAGTGGAGCTCCTGCGCGCGGTGGGCGTCCCCGACCCAGTCGCGCGGGCGCGGGCTTACCCCCACGAGCTTTCCGGTGGTCTCCGCCAGCGCGTGATGATCGCCATGGCGATCGTTGGGTCGCCCTCGCTGGTGATCGCCGACGAGCCGACGACCGCGCTCGACGTCACCGTCCAGGCGCAGATCCTCGAGCTGATCCGCAAGTTGTGCGACGAACTGGGGACGAGCTTCATCCTCGTCACCCATGACCTCGGGGTTGCCTCGCAGGTGAGCGACCGGATCGCCGTGCTCTACGCCGGGCGCATGGCCGAGCTGGGCCCGGCCTCGGAGATCTTCACCGCATCGCGCCATCCCTACACCCGCGGGCTGCTCAAGTCCCGCCTGGAGCTCGACACCGACCGGTCGCGACCGGTGACCACCTTGTCGGGCGAACCGCCGGACCCGATGGACCAGCCCCCGGGGTGTGCGTTCGCTCCAAGGTGCCCGAGCAGGACTGACGAGTGCGAGCGGGCGATGCCGGAGATGGCCATGCTGTCGGTCACCTCGTCCGTTGCCTGCCTGCACCCTGCCGAGATCGGGGCTGACCCCTACGGGGGGACTGCCGCGCTCGGCGAATGGTCGGTGTCGGAAGACAAGGCGACCAGTGGGCGGGGCCCGGCGGTGCTCGTCCACGACGTGCACAAGAAGTTCGCACTGGGCAAGGGGCGCAAGCGCCAGGACCTGTTGGCCCTGCGCGGCATCAGCCTGTCGATAGACAAGGGCGAATCGGTGGCCCTAGTGGGCGAAAGCGGGTGCGGGAAGTCGACGCTTCTCCGGGCGATCGCCGGGCTCCACAGCGTCGACGAGGGGAGCATCGAGTTCGGCAGGGGCGCTCGCCCGCAAATGGTTTTCCAGGACGCGGGGGCATCGCTCACGCCCTGGCTCACCGTCGGGGAGCAGATCGGAGAGCGGCTCCGGGAGGAGCGGCTCTCGCGGAGCCAACGAAGCGCCAAGGTGGCCGAGGCCCTCGCCCATGTCGGCTTGCCCGGCGAGGTGGCGGCCACCAAGCCGGGGCAACTGTCGGGTGGGCAACGCCAGCGGGTGGCGCTGGCCCGGGCCACCGTCGTCCCGCCCGAGGTCCTACTGTGCGACGAGCCGACGAGCGCCCTCGACGTCTCGCTCGCTGCGACCGTGCTCAACCTCATCGGGCGCCTGCGCCACGAGCTGGGCATGGCGGTGCTGTTCGTCACCCATGACCTTGCCGCGGCGCGGATGGTCGCCGACCGTATCGCCGTCATGTACCTCGGGCGCATCGTGGAGATCGGGGACGCGGAGGACCTGTGCGCGCACCCCGCCCACCCCTACACCAAGAGCCTCCTAGAGACTGTCCCGGGGCCGAGCACCAGCACGTGGCGGTCAAGGGCGAGCCCGCGAACCCCCTCTCGCCCCCGCCGGGCTGCGCGTTCCACCCCCGGTGCCCGTCTGCGACCGCGGAGTGCGCGACGTCGGTCCAGGTCCTGACCGGCCGGCCCGACGGCGGGTCAAGGGCCGTTGCCTGCTGGCGCGCATGGGACTTGTTCGATGGAGAGAGAGCTCCTCATGGCGGTCGCTGAGCCGTTCGTCCTGAAGACACCGCGGCGGGGTCTTGTCCGTCTGCAGAAGATCAACGTCGCCAGCCAGCGCGCCGAGCTCGGCGACCGCATCGCCATCGGTGTGTTCCTACTCCTGGTGGCGGCGGCATTTGCTGCCCCGCTCATTGCCCCGCACAACCCGATCGTGCCGGCCGGGATCCCGTTCGGGTCACCGTTCCACGGAGGTTTCCTCCTTGGCTCCGACGAGATAGGCCAGGACATCTTCAGCCGGATCCTCTACGGGATGCGGGCCAGCTTTGTCGCCTGCGCTGTGGTCATCAGCTCCGGCGTCGTGGTGGGGGGGGCGGTCGGGCTCATAGCCGGGGCGACCCGCGGGTTGGTCGACAACGTCCTCATGCGGCTCACCGACCTGTTCCTGGCCGTTCCCGGCCCCCTCCTCGCGATCGCCGTGGTGGCTTCGCTCGGGCCGAGCTTCTTCCACACGCTTATCGCGCTGATGATCATCTGGTGGCCCTTCTACGCCCGCATCGTCAGGGCCGAGGTGCGAGCACTGGCGTCCCGCCCGCACCTCGAGGCGGCACGGCTCACGGGCGTCAGCGCGAGCAGGCGCGCGCTCAGGCACCTACTCCCTGGCGTGGTGCCGGCAGTACTGGTGACGGCGAGCCTCGACGTGTGCAACCTGATCATCGTCCTGGCACTGCTCTCGTTCCTCGGTCTAGGAGCGCCAGCGCCGGCTCCCGAGCTCGGGGCGATGGCAGCACGAGGATTGCAGTACCTCGACCAGGACTGGTGGGTCCCGGTCATGCCGGCCCTGGCCATCTTCGTGATCGCACTGTCGGCAAACCTTGCCGGTGACGGCGTCAGAGACCTGATCGGAGACCGCTGATGGCACGGTTCATCGTCTGATGGCACGGTTGATCCTCAAACGGCTCGTATCGATGGTCTTCATCATCTTCGCGTTGTCTGCGGTCATGTTCCTGCTGCAGAAGCTGAGCCGCACCAGCCCGGTGCACGCCTACCTGGGGGCGAACGCGTCCCCCAGGCGATCGCGAGGGAGTCCAAGATCCTCGGCTACGACCGGCCCATCGCCGACCAGTTCCTCCACTACATCTGGGACCTCCTGCACGGGAACTTCGGCGAGTCGCTCCGCACGAGGCGACCGGTCCGCACCGACTTGGCCACCTACCTGCCGGCGACCCTCGAGCTGACCGTATTCGGTCTCGTCCTCGCGGTGGTGCTCGGTGCCTTCATGGGTATGGCGTCGGCGGCCCGCTGGCGCGGTTCGTCGATCTTGCGGCTCGTCATGGTGGCCGGATCCTCCGCTCCAACGTTCCTGCTCGCGCTGCTCGGGATCCTGCTGTTTTTCAACCGGCTCCACTGGGTGCCTTCTGTCATCGGCGACACCAGTTACACCAACGCACCGACCGGACCGACGCATATGCCGGTCCTCGACTGCCTGATCCACGGGGACTGGGCGATGGAGTGGAACGCCTGGGTGATGCTCCTGTTGCCCGGTGTGTGCGTGGCGCTCGGCCCAGCGGTGTCGATTGGCAGGGTGCTGCGCACCAGCCTCGTGAACAGCATGCGATCTGACTATGTCCGGACCGCGCGCGCCAAGGGGCTCCCCGAGCGGACCGTCCTGTTCCGCCACGCGCTGCGCAATTCCCTCAATGCCGCCCTTGCGATGACCGGCCTGCAGGTCGGGCTCATGTTCGCCGGCGTCGTCGTCATCGAAACGGTGTTCGCCTGGCCGGGCATCGGCCTGTACACCGACCTCAGCATTCCCGCAGCCGACTTCCCGGGGATCAGCGGCGTCACCATCGTGCTCGGGATCGGCTATGTCGTGATCAACACGGTCGTCGACATCCTTCAGAGCGTCGCTGACCCCCGCGTCGTTCTCGAGTAACACCCGGGCGACCATGACCGGGCCGACAGAGGTCCCGAGATGGCTACAGGGCGCGTGGCGGCGCGAGGGCCTCGCCCGCAAGGACGGACCGATGCTGGAACGTAGCGACGTGCTCTGGCTCCAGACCGCCACTTACTTCGCCGACGTGCGAATACCCAATCTGCCGATTGTGGGGGAACTAGACGGTCTGGACGAGGGACAGGCTTTTAGCGGTGTCGGCTCATTCGTTGAGCCCAGGTTCACCTGGGCCCACGATATCGATACCCGTCAACAGCACCTCCTCTCATCGGATACCGCCCTCCTTGAAGGGAGGTCCACTTTCCTTCTTGAACGTGGGGAGGACTATGTCGAGCGCTGGCGCAGGGAAGCCGAGCCGGACAGCGTCGCTGTCCTCGAGTGGCGTGGTGAAGCCTGCGGGCCCGCAGAAGGCCCGGCGCCGCTGGCGCGCATTGTGGTGGTGGGCCGACTTGCGGTCGGGGTCTGGCGTCACCCCTCGCCGGCCGCGACCTCACTTGTCCGGGCGTCGACCGGGTGGTCCACCACCGCCACGCTCGGGCTCGGCCAGGAGCCGGGACTTGTTGAGGTGATGCTCGACCGAATGGAGCGGGGGTACGGCCCCCCCGGCGGGTGGGTCCGCAAATGACATAGGTCGCGCACGCTGAAGCGCTGCGTTGACGCAGGTCGCGGTCTCGGCCGCGGCTCGTTCGGCCGCCGCCACATCGTCGGCTGACCACGGGCGAGGGACAGTGCTGTGCACCGACACCCATCCGACAAGCGCGTCCCCTTCGAGGACCGGGGCCAGGATCTGGGCTTTGACCCCGTAGATCTGCACCAGCGCCGGCGGAGGGAAGGGCGCATCGCGAAAGTGGGGTTGGACGAGCACCCGGCGGTTGCTGGCCAGCCATCGCACGGTGTCGAGGGCACGCTGGTCGAGGGAACAGTCCGCGGCGATAGAAGGCGTGCCGCTGGCCACGGCCTCGGCGGCCGTCAGGTCCACCTTCAAGCCGAGCTCGTCCGCGTCCAGCCGGATGGTGGCCCGGTCTGCCCCGGTGCCGCGGAGCAGGTGGTTGCAGATCGATGCCAGCTGGTCGCTGAGCGGGGTCACCCGAACGGTGTCGGCCGCCGCGCTTCGGCGAAGGGGTAGCGGTCCCGAAAGGTGTCCGCGGCCTGCCCGAACGTCACGAACTCGACCTCGGGCCTGCTCGACCAGTACTTGATCAGCCGCTCGAGCATGAGGAGCACTTGCGGGCGCCCGCTCACGTCGGGGTGGAGGGTCACCGGGAACACGGCAGAGGCCATCTCGCGCAGCACCCAGTCGAACTGGTCGTTCCATATCTCCTCGAGGTGCCGCGGGCTCACGAACCCATGGCTGTTCGGGGACTGCTTGATGAACATCATCGGAGGCAGGTCGTCGAGGTACCAGTTGCCGCAGAACTCGACGAGGTCGATCTCCGGCCCGCGTTCGAGGGGTTTCATCCACGACTGCGCGGGCTGGTCGTAGTCGATGTTGGTCCACCGGTCCCCGACCCTGGCATAGAAGGGTACGAAGTCGTTGTAGTTCTGGGAGTGGTCGTAGGAGAACCCGTGGGCGAGCAGCAGCGACGCGGTGCGTTCCGACATCTCCCACCAGGGCGCCACGTACCCTCGGGGCCTGCTGCCGGTGAGCTTCTCCAACAGCTCGATCGAGCGGACCAGCACGGCTTCTTCTTGGTCCGGGCCCATCGAAGCCGGGTTCTCGTGCGAGTAGCCGTGGGCGCCGATCTCGTGCCCGGCAGCGGCGACGTCGCGCATCTGAGCCGGGAAGGTCTCCAGCGAGTGCCCCGGGATGAACCACGAGGTCGCGATACCGAGCCGGTCGAACAGCCGGAGCAGTCGAGGGGTGCCGACCTCGCCTGCGAACATGCCCCGCTGGATGTCGTTGGGCGAGTCCTGACCTCCGTAGGAGCCGAGCCACCCGGCCACCGCATCGACGTCCACGCCGATGCAGACCTGCACCCTGGCAGCGGCGTCGCTCAAGCGAAGATCCGCCGGGGGAGCATGCAGCCCACCACCCAGTTGGGCCTGTCCACGATCTCGTGGATGCGCAGCTCGCCGATCGTGCCGAGCAGGTTGTAGGCGTGTGCGTCGTCCACCCTGAGCGCGGTGGCCAATGCGTCGGTGGCTCGCAGGGCGCTCTCCCGACAGGCTTCGAAGAGGTCCGGCCCGACCCCGACAAAGCTGCGCATCGGGCCCTGTGTGACCGGGTGTGGCGCGGTGTCGATCACCGGTGCGTCGAGCCCACCGCCTTTTTGGAGCCGGACACGGACCACCACGTCGGCCTCGCATTCGATGGCCGTGCCGCTCAGCTCGCCGTCGCCCTGCAGCGCGTGCGCATCGCCCAAGGACAGCAGAGCGCCTTCTGTCAACACCGGCAGGTGCACCACCGACCCGGCCACGATGTACTTGACGTCCATGTTGCCGCCCGCTTGGGTCGGCACCACAGTGGAGTACCGGCCCGGTTGCGCCGGGGCTACACCGATGACACCGATCATCGGTGACATGGCGAACTCCAAGTCGTTGCCTATATCGACCCCGGTACCGGTCAGGTCCCAAGTCCGCAGGAGAGGCCCCGGGAACTTGTCGTGCAGGAGGCCCAGTCCGGGGATGATGCCCGACCAGCCCCATTTGGCGAGGCTGATCTCGAGCAGCTCCACGGTGATCACGTCGCCGGGCTCGGCACCCTTCACCCACACCGGCCCGGTCAGCGGGTCCATCTGGGCAGGGTCGAGCCCGAGCATCGTCTCAGCGGTACTGCTCCTGTCGAGCTGCGCGTTCGAGCCGTCGCGCAAGCAGAGCTCCAGCTCGTCTCCCGGCTCGATCTCCACCTCGGGTGGCTGGTCCTGGTCCCAGGCGTGGTATGCGACAGACCGTCCCAGATGGGCACGGGCCGAGCCGGACGGAAGGTGCGAGCTCACGGCAAACCCCGTCCAGTGCCGGTCCCACCCATCCGAACATCCTGCCGTGCGGGGGAAAACGGCTTGTTTCGCCTTTGTGAATGCTGCGTAACGAACAACGTCCTGGCAACCCGGGGACGGCACCGGCGGTGGTCTCGCGGCGGCCGTCCACACGGGTGTACCTTCAGCTGCATGAGCGAGCTCGTACACCTGTTTGTCAACGGTGAGGGTATGTCGGGCGGGTCGGTCCACCATGCAATTGCAAATGCGACGTTCCTCGGTGATGTGGTCACCGCACCCCGCTACCGTTTTTTCTCCGTCCGCGACGAGTTCCCCGGCCTGTTGCTTGTAGAAAAAAATGGCGTCCCCGTCCCGGGAGAGCTCTACGAAATAGATTACGCGACTGTTCGCGAGCGGCTATTGCCCGAAGAGCCGAGCGAGCTGGAATTGTCCATTATCGAGCTCGCCGGTGGTGCGGGGGCATTAGGCCTGCTCCTTCGCAAATCGGCCCTTGCAGCCCCGGGAGTTGTCGACATCAGTGACCAGGGCGGCTGGCGCTCGTACCGCGCATCGTGCGACCCGGGGTAAACCCCGCCCGCGTCCTTCGGGCCGCGAGCCGCGGTCAACGAGATCTAGACGGGTGACGGTGGCACCACGAGGTGAGCCCGCAGCGCCGCCAGTAGGACGCCGGCGGCCAGCGCGGCGGTCTCCGCTCGCAGCACATTAGGGCCGAGCCCTACATGGTCGCTAACCGCGTCCAGTTCCCTGTCGGTCCAGCCGCCTTCGGGGCCGATCAGCACGGTAGGAGTGGCCAAGGTGAGCGGAGTTCCGTCGGGGACGGCAAGGGCAATGCCAGGACTGCCACGAGCGCTAGCACTGAAGTGAGCCCCAGCACTGGCCTCATCAGCGCCCTCGCCGTCGCCCTCGCCCTCGGCCCCGGCGCCACCGCCGGCGGCAGAGACGAGCTCGGAAAACTCGACCGGCCCTTCGACCGAGGGAAGCCAGCAGCGCCGGCTCTGCATGGCAGCCAGGCGGGCGACTTCGCGGAGGCGTTCCATCTGGCGCTCAGAACCGCCTTTGTCCCAGCGGGAGACGCAGCGGTCGGTGAGCATCACGACGATCCGGTCGGCGCCGGCCTCGGTCAGCTGCTGGACGGCCAAAGCGGGGTGTTCGCCCTTGGTCAGAGCAAAGGCGACCGTGAGCGCGGGCTGCGGCCGCGCCTCGAAGGTCGGGCTCTCGAGCGCCGACAGGTGCCTTCCCGCACCGGCGGCGGCAGGTCCCGCCCACTCGCAGAGGCGGAAGCCACCCAGGCCATCGGACGCAGAAACGAGCTCGCCGACGCGCAGGCGCAGGACGCGGGCGAGGTGGTGGACGTCCTTGTCGGAAAGTGCCGGCCGGTCGAGGTCATCGACGAACACGTGCGCCACTGAGCGGCGCATCCTTTCCCCCCTTATTTGAACGCGCCGCGGATGCGCGAGAGCAACCCGGGGTCCGGGGGCGCAACTTCCTCGCCGCGGGCGGCGGCAAAGCGGCGCAGGATCTCTTCTTGGGCCGCAGTGAGCGACGTCGGGGTTTCGACCGAGACGGTGACAAGCAGGTCACCGCGCCCACGGCGCTGCAGGTGGGGCACGCCCTGGCCGCGGAAGCGCAGCTCCTGGCCGGTTGGAGTACCAGGCGGGACCGTGATCTCCTGCGGCCCGTCGAGGGTCTCCACCGTGAGCTGAGCGCCCAGGGCGGCCTGTGCCATCGTCACGTGCAGGTCCGTGCGCAGGTCGACGCCGTCGCGGCTGAGCAGGGGGTGGCGCCGCACGCGCAGGTGCAGGTACAGGTCGCCGGGCGGCCCGCCGCGTGGCCCGCTCGAGCCTCGGCTGGAGAGCCGCAGGGTGGAACCGTCGTCGACGCCGGCGGGGACGTCCACGGTGTAGGCACGGTCCTCCATCCGCCGGCCCTGGCCCCGACAGTCGGTGCACGGTGTCGGGATCTCCTGGCCGGTCCCGCCGCAGCGTGGGCATGGGCTGGAGGTGACCATCTGGCCGAGGAGGGACTGGCGCACACGGCGGAGCTCCCCGGTCCCGCTGCAGGTGGTGCAGGTGACCGGTGTTGTCCCCGGGCTTGCGCCCGAACCCGAGCACGTCTCGCAGGTCATTGCGGCGCGCACCGTGACTTCCTTCTCGGCGCCGAGCACGGCCTCGTGGAACTCGAGGTCGAGCAGTGCCTCGACGTTCTCGCCCGGCGGGGGCCCGGCTGCCTGGCCTGCCCGCGCCCCGCGAAAGGCCCGGCGGCACCCCCGAAGAAGGCGTCGAAAATGTCGCCCAGGCCGCCACCGGCGAACCCGGCGAACGGGTCGCCCGCGCGCTCCCCACCGGGGCCGAACATGTCGTACTGCCGCCTGCGCTCGGGGTCCTTCAGGGATTCGTAGGCGCGGTTAACGAGCTTGAAGCGTTCCTCGTTGTTGGCGGCGCCTGCCGGGGCGCCGGCGTGGCGGTCGGGGTGGAGCTCCCGGGCGAGCGTGCGGTAGGCGCGCTTGATCTCGTCCTCGGTGGCGGTCCGCTTCACACCGAGGACCGCGTAGTAGTCCTCCTCAGCCACGCTTCTCCTCAGCCACGCTTCGAGCTCCTCTCCAGGTCCCCTAGATCGTCACCGTCGCCGCCCTCACTGAGGGCCCGGCTCAACTTCTTCGAGACCACGGCAACGGCGGCAAGGGCCTGGTCGTAATGCATCCTGGTCGGCCCGAGGACGCCCACGGTACCGGCCCGTTCACCGTCGACTTCGTACGGGGCTACGACAACAGAACAATCGGCAAGCGGCAGTATCCCGTGCTCGGCGCCGATCGCCACGGTGAGGCCCCTATCGAGCACGTCCTTCAGCAACGTCACCAGGACATACTGCTCCTCGAGGATCCCGAGGACCGTGCGGATCGTGCCCACCGCCTCGAAGGCGGCCGCCATCCGAGCCGCACCGCCGACCCAGACCTGTCCGGCGCTGGGTGTCTGTTCAGGGGCCCGCAGCGCCTGCACGGCGGCTCCCGCCAATGCGTCCACCGCCAGGTCCCCGCTCAGGGTCAACGGCCCGGGGTTGTCGAGAGTGGCACCTACCAGGGACATTGCGACGGATGCGGCCGCCCTGTCGACCTGGGCGTCCGAAACCTCGGCCGACAGCTCGAGCGGGCGTCGCTCGACCGCGCCGTTGCCGAGGACGGCGACGACGAGCACGAGGTGGGTCGAAAGTTTCACCAGTTGCAGGGAGCGCACGCGGCCCGGCTCGGGAGCGCTCGGCGCGACCACGACGGCGGCGTAATCGGTGAGCCGGGAGAGCAGCCCGCTCGTTTCGGCCAGCATCCGCTCGAGCTCGCCGTGGGTCCTTGCGAAGAACAACCGCACCAGTTCCGACTGGGCCGCCGCCAGCGGGGCCGGGCCTGAGAGCGAGTCGACAAAAAACCGGTAGCCCTTGTCGGTCGGTACTCGTCCGGCGCTGGCGTGCGGCTGGAAAAGGTACCCGTCCTGTTCGAGGACCGCCATCTCGTTGCGAACGGTGGCCGGCGAGACGCCGAGGTCTCCCAGTTGCGCGACGAAAGACGAGCTGACCGGCTGGGCTGTCCTTATGTGGGACTCCACGACGGCCCGGAGGATGGCTGCTTTCCGTTCGTCCAGCATCTCTGGCAGTCAAGGTTACCGAGTGCTAGCGCGACACTCGTGCGTACCCTAGATAGGTCATGGCGCGACAGAGGCCTTTGCAGCCCAGCCGGCGGCTTTGCCCCGTCGTGCCAAACCTGACTAACGTAGTCAAGATTCGGCCGCCCAATTGGAGGAACTCGTGCCTGAGCAGCTCATAAGCCCCCACGGGGGGCTCTTGTCGACCTTGTAGCCAACCCCGACCGCGCAGCCGAGCTGAAGGTGCAGTCCAAGGACTGGCCGTCATGGGACCTGACGCCCCGTCAGATCTGCGACCTCGACCTGCTCGCCAACGGCGGCTTCTCGCCGCTGCGGGGCTTCCTCGGCGAGGAGGACTACGAGGCCGTCTGCGACAGGATGCGCCTTGCGGACGGCACGATCTGGCCCATGCCGGTGACCCTGGACATCCCCGAAGAAAACGCGGCCGCACTCGGCGAAGGTGCGAGCCTGGCGCTCCGGGACCCTGAGGGCGTGATGCTGGCAGTCGTCCATGTCTCGGAGATCTACCGCCCCGACCGCGAGCACGAAGCCAAGCGAGTGTTCGGCACGACCGACAAGGCTCACCCCGGCGTGTCCTACCTGTTGAACAAGGCCAACCCGGTCTATGTTGCCGGCAAGCTCGAGGTGCTCACCCCTCCCTACCACTACGACTACAAGGCACTGCGGCTGTCGCCCGCGAACCTCCGGGAACGTTTTTCCGAGCTGGGCTGGGAGAAAATCGTTGCCTTCCAGACGCGCAACCCGATGCACCGCGCCCACGTCGAGCTGACGCTGCGAGCGGCTCGCGAGCTCGAGGCCAACCTCCTCATCCATCCCTCCGTCGGGATGACCAAGCCCGGCGACGTCGACCATCACACGCGGGTTCGTTGCTACCAGGCCGTGTTGAAGGGCTACCCGCACTCCACCGCCACGCTGGCCCTATTGCCTCTGGCGATGCGCATGGGCGGTCCTCGCGAAGCGGTCTGGCACGCCATTATCCGCAAGAACTACGGGGCTACTCATTTCATCGTGGGCCGTGACCACGCCGGCCCCGGCAACGACTCGACCGGCCAACCTTTCTACGGTCCCTACGATGCCCAAACCCTCCTCGGCGAGCACGCGGCCGAGCTGAACATCGGCATGGTGCCTTTCCAGCAGATGGTCTACGTGCAAGACCGCGACGAGTACATGCCTGTCGACGAGGTGCCGGCCGGCACGCGCGTCCTCGACATATCGGGCACCGAACTGCGCAAAAGGTTGGCGGAGGGGCGTGATATCCCGTCGTGGTTCACGTTCCCCGAGGTTGCGACCGAGCTTCGCAAGAGCTACCCGCCCCGCGCCCAACAGGGCTTCACGATCTTTTTCACCGGCCTGTCGGGTGCCGGCAAGTCAACGATCGCGAGCATCCTGCTTACGAAATTGCTCGAAGAAGGCGGCCGCCCGGTCACGCTTCTCGACGGGGACGTCGTGCGCAAGAACCTGTCCTCCGAGCTCGGTTTTTCCAAGGAGCACCGCGACATCAACATCCGCCGGATCGGTTGGGTGGCGTCGGAGATAACCAAGAACGGGGGCATCGCGATATGCGCCCCGATCGCTCCTTACGAGGCGGTGCGCCAGGAAGTGCGTTCCATGATCGAGCCCCTCGGGGGTTTCATCCTCGTGCACCTTTCGACCCCGATCGAGACCTGCGAGAGCCGCGACCGCAAGGGCCTGTACGCGAAGGCACGCGCCGGGATCGTGAAGGAGTTCACCGGGGTTTCCGACCCGTACGAGGTCCCCGACCAGTCCGAGGTCCGCATCGACACGACCCACCTGAGCGCTGAGGCCGCCGCCCAGCACGTCATCCTGCACCTGCAGAGCGAGGGCTATCTCGGCCGGCCTTCGTAGCGTGGCGCCGTAGCCGGTCGGGTCGCTCGGCCGCTTTGCTGCTCGGCCACTCGGGCCCGCACGGTCGCTTTGCTGCTCGGCGCTCAGGCCCGCCAGGCGCTCGGCCGCTCGGGTCGCTCGGCCGCTTTACTGCTCGGCGCTTAGGCCCGCCAGGCGCTCGGCCTGCGACGGCCTTCTCGGCGTGACGTGGTGCTTCTGGGTGCGCCACAGGGTAATCCGCGGCTTGTGGCACGCCGAGGTGAGGTAGCACGGCCGAGATGGGAGAACCACGCCGAGTTGGGTGACGCGGAAGAGGCGCTCCGGTGCGCGTCGCGTAGCGTGGCCGGATGGGACATGAGGTGGCCGGGGAACTGAGCCGCCGCCGGCTGCTCAAGCTCGGGGCGATGGGCGCACTGGCAGCCGTCGGCAGCACGTGTGACCCGAAGTTGACGGGTACGGCTGGTGCGGAGACCGCTGCAGGCGGGGGACCGGTCGCAGCCCCCGCCCCCGCCCCCGGCAAGCCCTCGGTCGCCGCCGCCGCCCGGCCCCCCAAGCCCAATTGGGCCAAGCTCGCCGGCCAGTTGAGCGGGCGCCTGTCGCTGCCTGGGTCGCCCGGTTACCCAATCGACCTCGAGATTTACAACCCGTTGTTCGACAGCGTCCACCCCGCTGCGATCGCTTTTTGCGCCAGCGCAACCGACGTTGCACGGTGCATCGCCTTCGCGCGGGACGCCACTTTGCCGATCGCGGCCCGCGGCGGAGGCCATAGCTACGCCGGCTATTCCACAACCTCCGGGCTCGTAATAGACCTAAGCCACATGTCCGGCGTGAGCAACGCTGCGGGTGCGTCGAAAGGCGGCCGGGTGGCCACAGTCGGCGCCGGTGCCCGCCTGATCGACGTTTACTCGGGCCTCGAGCAGCACGGCTTTTCCATACCCGCCGGCTCGTGCCCGACCGTCGGGATAGCGGGTTTGGCGCTCGGTGGAGGGATCGGGGTGATGGACCGCCTCTGGGGCCTTACCTCGGACAATATCGTTGGCCTCGAAATCGTCACGGCGGCTGGCGAAATCGTGACGGCCGATGCGGAAAACAATGCGGACCTTTATTGGGCTTGCCGCGGCGGGGGAGGGGGCAACTTCGGGATCGTCACCAAGTTCGGCTTTTCCACCTTCCCGGTGACCGAGACGGCGTTGTTCTTTGCGACATGGCCGTGGGAAGCCGCCCGGCAGTTGCTGCCGGCTTGGCTGCAATGGGCGCCGGCTGGGCCCGATGAGCTGTGGTCCAACTGCGTGTTGGAAGCCGACCCCGGCAATGTCAACCCCTACGTGCAGGTGGCGGGGGTCTGGGCGGGGAGCGAGGCGGCGGCCCAGGCGCAGCTCAACAGGCTCATCGCTCTGGCAGGCCCTCCGAGCAATCAGGAGATAGGCCAAAATGCCTTCGAAGATGCGATGTACATCGAAGCCGGCTGCCGCGGGCTCTCCGAAACGGCCTGTCATCTGAGCGGCAAGTACCCGGGCGGCATCCTGCCGAGGACCATCACTGTGGCAAAGTCCGATATTTTGAGCGACCATTTGAGCGACGCCGGAGTGGACGCTGTCCTGGCCGGCATCGAGCGGCGCCAGCCCGAGGGCGGCCCGGGCGGGATAGTCCTCGACTCATGGGGCGGCGCAATAAACCGGGTTGCGCCGGGGGACACGGCCTTCGTGCACCGCAAGGCGTTGGCCTCGGCGCAGTATGCCGCCGTCTATCCTGAAGGCGCCCCTGCCGACGATATCGAGGGGGCGCGCAATTGGATGAGCAATTGGTATGCGACGCTGCGGCCTTACATGAGCGGCGCGGCTTACCAGAACTACATCGACCCCGCGTTGGCCAATTGGGAGCACGCTTATTACGGGGCCAACCTCACCCGTCTCCGTCAGGTCAAGGGTAAATGGGATCCCGACGACGTGTTCCATTTCGCCCAAAGCATCCCGCTCCCGGCTGATAAAAGGTGAGCGGATACCGGCCTCATTGGGGTGATCACGGATCGACAAACCCGATATCTCCGGGCGGAACAATTAGCTCATCGACGCTCGAATTGGTGAGACGGGCTAGGAGAGACGAGCGGCCGAGGTCGAGGCGTGGCTGTAACTCCCTTTCAACGAGGGGGTACATGCTCATCCGTACGATCCGTCCGGTGCCAGCCCACGTCTCGTTGCCGAGTTCGGCCCGGACACTTCCAGTAAGGATGAATTGGCCAGGTGTCGTGTCACTATCGACAGAGCGCTTGACGGCGGCGAGTACTTCGGGAACCGCATGCCATTCGTCCAGCAACACGGGGCGGGCGGCCCGGCGCAGCGCCGCGTCTGGGTCAGCTCGAAAGGCGGCCGCCACTCCTGGCTGGTCAAGACGGACGATTTGCTCAACGTGCTGCGCCGCAGTTGTCGTCTTTCCTGCGGCGCGAGGACCCGTGATCATCACCGCCGGAAAGTCGGCACACAGTTCCGCAGGGTAGAGGTCAGCCATCCGTGGACGGTACGACGAGATCGCGTTCACCAGGTCTGCCGCCCCAAAGATACGACTACCAACTTCACGCGCCTATGGCTACCAACTTCACGCGCCTATGGCTACCAACTTCACGCGTCTTCTGCTCGCTTGCTGCCCTGGCCAACGACTGCGCCGGCGAGCCCCATGCCCTCGACCCGGGCCGTGCGCTCAGCGCCATAGTGCTCGAAGCGATCTCCGCGGCGTTTTGCCAGTCAAGCCCAGCCGACGCCGAGGCGTCCCGCTCGATGTGGGAGGTGGCCGGAGTTGTCCCCGACCCCCACTCGTCCACCGTCTTGGCCCTGGGCCTACCAGGCGGACCGGACTCCCCGTTGGCCCGATGGCTCGCGGAGGCTGCCGGTGCGCGTCAGCCGGTTGTCCTCTCCCTCGCCAACCTACGGCGGTGGCCCGTGCCCCCGCTGCCGGCCGGGTCCGAGGTGTTCGTGGTGGAGAACCCATCCCTCATCGCAGAAGCCCTCCGGGCGGGTACCCGTTCACCCCTGGTCTGCAGCTCGGGACGCCCGACCGTGGCCACCGTGACGTTGTTGCGCCAGCTGGGTGCGCAAGGCGCGTTGCTGTACCAACACGCCGATTTCGACCCGGCCGGTCTGTCTATCACCGCCTGGCTGGCCGCGCGGGCCGCCACCGTGCCCTGGCACATGGACAGCTCCGATTACCTCGACGCCGTAACCGTTGCGACGGCCGAGCCGACCATTACAGGCCCGGTGCCAAGCACTCCGTGGGACGGCAGCCTTCAGTCCGCTGTCGATCGCTTGCGCGTCCCCGTGTACGAAGAGCAGATCCGTGAACGGCTCTTCCGAGCAATGGCCCCAAGCGGTACTCGGCGACCTCCGCTTCGCGGAACTAATCGTCGAGGCGCAGGGCCTGGATGAAGGCCTCCTGGGGCACTTCGACCCGGCCGATGTTCTTCATGCGCTTCTTGCCTTCTTTTTGCTTTTCGAGGAGCTTGCGCTTACGGGTGATGTCGCCTCCGTAGCATTTAGCGAGGACATCTTTGCGTTTCGCCTTCACGGTTTGGCGGGCCACGATCTTGCCCCCGACGGCGGCCTGGATCGGCACGTCGAACAGTTGCCTCGGTATCAGCTCACGCAATTTCTCGGTCATCCTTCGCCCGTACTCGTTCACGTCTGAACGGTGGATGATGGCGCTGAAGGCGTCGACGGGCAACCCGTTCAAGAGGATGTCGATCTTGACGAGATCTCCCGGCTCGAAACCGGCCGGTTCGTAGTCGAGGCTGGCGTAGCCCTTGGTGCGGCTCTTCAGCGCGTCGAAGAAGTCCATGACCACTTCCGCGAGCGGGATTTTGTAGACGAGCTCGACCCGTTCGGGTGAGAGGTACTCCATGCGGAGCATCTCCCCGCGCCGCGCCTGGCAAAGTTCCATTACGGTGCCGGTGTTCTCGGAGGGCAGCAGCATGGTCGCCTGGAGGAACGGCTCCTCGACCACCTCGATCTTCTGCGGCGAAGGCATCTCGGCCGGGCTGTGCACGCGCACCTCGGAGCCGTCGGTGAGCCGGGCGATGTACTCGACGCTCGGGGCCGTCGCTATGAGCGACAGGTTGAACTCCCGTTCCAGCCGTTCCCGGACGATGTCCATATGGAGCAGACCGAGGAAGCCACAGCGGAAACCGAAGCCGAGCGCGGCCGACGACTCGGGCAAGTAGGAGACCGAGGAGTCGCTCAGACGCAATTTCTCCAGGGCGTCCCGCAGCGACTCGAACTCGTCGCCTTCCACCGGGTAAAGGCCGCAGAAAACCATGGGTTTCGGCTCCAGGTAACCCTCGAGCGGCTTCTCGGCGGGCCGGGCGGCGTCGGTGATCGTCTCGCCGCTGCGGGCTTCGCCGACGTCTTTGATGCCGGCGATGATGTAGCCGACTTCCCCGGGGCCGAGGCCCTGCACCTCGGTCGGAACCGGTAACCGCACGCCGACTTCTTCGATCTCGTGGACGCGACCGGTCTGCATGAAGCGGAGCTTTTCGCCGGACATGAGCAGCCCGTTGAAGATCCGCACTGCGCTGACGACTCCCCGGTACTGGTCGTAATAGGAATCGAAAATGAGGCCCTGCAGCGGAGCAGCCCGGTCGCCCTTGGGGGCGGGGATCCGTTCGCAGATGGCGTCGAGCAGCTCGGGGACTCCTTGGCCGGTTTTGGCCGATACCTGCAGGGTTTCTTCGGCCGGGATCCCGAGAACCTTTTCGATCTCGGCGGCGGCGCGTTCGGGATCGGCGGCGGGCAGGTCGATCTTGTTGAGCACGACGATGATCTCGAGGTCGTGCTCGAGAGCCAGGTAGGCATGCGCCAGGGTCTGCGCCTCGATGCCCTGCGCTGCGTCGACCAGCAGCACGACCCCCTCGCAGGCGGCGAGGCTGCGGCTCACCTCGTAGCTGAAGTCGACGTGGCCCGGCGTATCGATCAGGTGGACCGTGTAACCCTTCCAGTAGACGCGCACGTTCTGCGCCTTGATCGTGATGCCGCGCTCGCGCTCGATGTCCATCGAGTCCAGGTACTGGTCGCGCATGTCCCGGGCGCTCACCGCGCCGGTGAGCTCGAGGATGCGGTCCGACAGCGTCGACTTGCCGTGGTCGATGTGGGCCACGATCGAAAGGTTGCGGATCTTGTCCGCGGCTGTGGAGGAGGTCAGGTTGCTCATGGTGCTACCTCCCAGTTTGGCCTATAGGGAGGCCGCGAGCGCGAAAGCACCCCGATGCTGCTAACGTTTACGTCCCTGTGGCAAACATCAAAAGCCAGATAAAGCGTATCGGCACCAACGAGAAGAGCCGGCTGCGCAACAAAGCGGCCAAGTCCGAGGTCAAGACCCGGGTCAAGTCGGCTCTAACGACCCTTGACGCCGGTGAAGACACGGCGCTCGAGGACCTGCGCCTCGCGGTCAAGAAGCTGGACAAGGCGGCCCAGCGGGGCATCATCCACCGCAACCAGGCAGCCAACCGCAAGTCGGCCCTCATGCGCCATGCCGCTCGCGCTACCGCCTCAACCGGCGCCGGCGCTTCATCCAGCGCCGAGTAGGCCAACCATCGCTTAAGCCGGCGCATCCGTAGCTGTCGCCGACTAGCCGACTAGCCGACTAAGCGATCAGGCGACCCGCCAGCGTCGACCAGGCGTCGACCAGCCCCTTGGGCGTGCTCAACGGCGGCTGTGCGCCCTCGCTCCAGCGTGAACGGGCGCCCCGCGTGCGCTGCGGGAAAGCCGGCACAGACGTGCTACTAGCACCTCCAGGACGGCCTCGGGCTCCCAGTCCAGCTTGCCCTTGAGCGCCAGTTCGGCGTCCGCTAGCGCGATGACGGCATCGCCACTCCCGCGCATGCCAAGGCGGCGTGCAGCGTCGAGCGCCTTGCGGGCGGGGAACGTGCTGCGGCCCTTGGCGATGCCGAGCGCCTCGGCCGCCTGGGCCTCGGTCGCTATGTCGGGCGACTGCACCCGAAGGATGTTGCCGAAGTGGCGGTGCAAGATGGCCAGGACGACGAGTGGGTGGCGGCTGCCGGCCTCCATCAGCCGGTGCAACAGCTTGAGTGCCTCGGCGGGTTCGCCCCGGTCGATGGCGTCTGTGAGGTCCCACGGTGGCACGGAGCCGGGCTGGCCGAGGTAGGGCGCAAGCTCTTCGGGGCCGACCCGTGCCCCGGTCCCGTAGGCGGCCTCGAGGGTCACCAGGAGCGCGCCGAGCCGGTTCAGGTCCTCGCCCAGGTGCGCCTCGACCTGCGCAGCTGCTGCTGGTTCCAGCTTGACCGGCCCGTGCGACAGGCGCTCTGTGACCCAGCCGTGGGCTTCCCGGCTGCCCACGTCGGTGTTGAGCACCTCGGCCCCCGACTGTTTGAAGGCGTTCACGAACTTGCCTGGGAGCGTGCCGCCTCCGCCGGCTACGACGAGCTTTGTCGTGGGCATCGGCTCCTCCAGGTAGGAAAGGAGCGGTTGCAGCTGGTCGCTGGTCAGGGCGCCGGCGTCGCGCAGCACTACGACCCTGCGGTCGGAGAACAGCGGCGGTGTGCGGCAGGCGTCCACGACAGCGGCCACGTCGAGCTCCTCGCCGGCGAACTCCTCCACCACGAAGGAGCGCTCCCGCTTGCCGACAAGCTCGCCAACCAGTTTGCTGACAGCGTCGGCCAGCAGCGAGGCGTCGTCGCCTGTGACCAGCCAGCTGGCTGTTTTGTCGGAGGCCCCGCTCACCGGGCCTCCATGATCGCCGCGAGCATGTTGCGTACCCGGCAGGTCCCGCGGACGTCGTGGGCCCTCACGACGCGGCAGCCGAGGGCGATCCCCAGGGCGTGTGCCGAGGCGCTCGCCTCACGACGCTGGTCGATCTCCAGGTCGAGGACGACACCCAGGAACGTCTTGTTGGAGGCGGAGAGCAGGAGCGGGTAGCCGAGCGAGGCGAGCGTGGCCGAAGCCCGCAACAGCTCGAGGGACTGCGAGGCCGTCTTGCCGAGGTCGAGCCCGGCGTCGACCACCACGCGAGACGCCGGGATGCCCGCGGCCACGGCTCGCTGCGCACGTTCGGTCAGGAACGCGCTGACGTCGCCGACCAGGTCGTTGTAGACCGGATCGGGGTCACGCACCCGGGGGGCGAGGCGGATGTGGGTTGCCACCACGCTGGCCCCAGCGGCCGCCGCGACCTCGAGGTACCTGGGGTCGGCGAAGCCGCTGATGTCGTTGCCGAGCACTGCGCCAGCCCGGTAAGCCTCTGCAGCCACCGAGGCCCGCCAGGTGTCGACCGACACCGGCAGGTCGAAGCGGGCCACCAGGCCTTCGACGGCCGGCATGAGCCTGGCGAGCTCCTCTTCCTCGTCCACCTCGGGGCCAGGGCCGGCCTTGACCGCTCCCACGTCGAGGATGTCGGCGCCCTCGCCGACGATCTGGTCGGCCCGCCGCCAAAAGGCGTCCCAGTCCCACGTCGCCCCCTTGTCAAAGAACGAGTCGGGGGTCCTGTTCAGGATGCCCATGACGAGCGCCCGGGTGGTCAGGTCGTAGCGGCGGCCTCCCAGTTCCAGGACCGGGGACAAAGCCGTAGGAGCGCCTGTGGTCATTGCGCCAGCGACGCTACCGCCTCCGGCCACCGCGCCCTCAGAACAGGCGGGCCGTCAGCGCCTTGCGGTACCCGGCGACCCTGGCGTCGTCGCCCATGAGCTCGAGCAGGTCGAGATATTCCTGCTTGGCGGCGGGGTCCTCCTTGACCCGCTCCAGCAGCGCGTCGAGCTTGGCCGTGAGGGCATCGTCGCCACCGGCAGCCTCGTCGCCAACCCTTGCCTCTGCGAGCAGGTGGCGCACTTCGGCTGTCTCTGGGACACGTTCGAGGAAGACGAGCGCCTCCTTCTTGCCGTCGGCGGTCCCTTTGCCTATGAGGACCGCGGCGAGGGAAATGATGGCCGTCGTGTTGGCCGGCTCGAGGGCGACCGCCTTGCGCAGTGAGGTTTCGTCACCGGCGGCGATCAGCAGGTCCACTTCGCTCGGCGCGGGTGCCGCTTCGGCCAGCCAGGCCCGCACAGTGGCTTCGGGTTGAGCACCGATGAACCCGCTCACGACCTTTTTGTTGCGTACGGCGTAGACGGCCGGGATCGATTGCACCTGGAAACTGGCGGCCACGCGGGTGTTCGCGTCCACGTCGACCTTCGCCAGCACCACCTCTCCGTTCCTCTCGGCCACCAATTTCTCCAAAATGGGCCCTAACGTGCGGCATGGGCCACACCATGAAGCCCAAAGATCAACCACGACGGGTACCTGAGTGGAGCGTTCCAAGACCTCAGTCTCAAAAGTGGCGTCAGTTACGTCCAACGTTGCAGTCATATCTCCTCCGGCGCTGTGCGCCACGATGGCCCAACCTCAGGGCCCTCTAGGTATAGCGTCCCACAGGAGCGTGACATTCCCAATGGGAGCTCTATGACATTCGCGTCCATCAGGACCTGGCCCCAGCTCGAACGCCCCGTGCTCGTGCTCGGGCTCGACGGCTGGGTCGATGCCGGCTATGCCGGTGCGACGGCCATCAACGCCCTGCTCGAGTCCGTACCGCACGAGGTGCTGGCGACCTTCGACTCCGATGCCCTGCTCGACCAGCGTTCGCGGCGACCGGTGCTGCGGATCTCGCACGGGACCCACGGCGGCCTGACCTGGCCGGAGCTGCGCCTGCTCTTTTCGACCCAAACCGGCGGCCGGAGCCTGCTCGTCCTGGCCGGCCCGGAGCCCGATCTTCGCTGGCACGAGTGGACCGACGAGGTAGTGGCCCTCGGTGTGCGCCTCGGCGTCGAGATGGTGATCGGCCTCGGTGCCTTCCCGGCGCCGGTGCCCCACACGAGGCCGGTACGGCTGGCCGCGACCGCCAGCAGCGCCGAGCTGGCCGGCCGCGTCGGCTTCCTCCCTGCGACCATGGAGGTCCCGGCCGGGGCGCAGGCGGTCCTCGAAGTCGCCTTCGGGCAGGCCGGGGTCCCGGCCATCGGTGTGTGGGCCCGCGTCCCCCACTACGCCTCCGGCACGCTCTACCCGGAAGCCTCGGCGACCCTGCTCGACGAGCTATCCAAGCTCACCAGCATCCGCATCGACACCACGGCGCTCCACCGGGCCGGCGACAATGCCCGCGACCAAATCCAGGCGCTGATCGAAGCCAGCGAGGAGCACTCGGCCATGGTCCGCCAGCTCGAGACCCAGCACGACGCCGAGCTCGGGCTCTCCGCCATCGAGTTCACCAACCTGCCGACCGGGGACGAGATCGCCGCCGAGCTCGAGAGGTTCCTGCGGGGCGAGACCCGCTAAGGGCTGCCGCCTGGCGCGACTTCCGGACGCCTGCCGCCTGTCGCCTGCGGCTGGCGCCGCGCTGGCGCGACTTTCGGACGCCTCCGCAGCGCCTGGCGCGACTTTCGGTCGTTTTCCGGTATGAAGCGGGACCAGGCGGCTCTGCGGCGGCACGGTTCCCGGCCTTAATGGGGAGGTCAGCCCACCCGGGATGGGCGATCGGCTCGTAGCTGGGCCGTATCCTCGTTGTCATGAGGGCATCTAGGTCGTGGCGGTCAATATCGGGATCTTTGGCGTTGTGCGCGGGCCTGGTGGCCGGGCTGTTGGCTGTGACGGGGCTGGCTAGCGCAGATGCCGGCGCCTCGGCGCCCGTGCCCGCGCCGGCTCCGGCGGTGGCGATGGCGGTGGCGGTGGCGGCAAGCAGGTTCGACCCGGTGTCGGTGACCTTCGTATCGCTCAAGACCGGGTGGGCGCTGGGTACGAGCCCGTGCTCCTCGGGGTCGTGCCTGGGCCTTCGGGAGACGACCGATGCGGGAAGTTCCTGGGTCGTGAGGCCGCTCCCCGCCGCCCTCGTTGCGGCCGCGGACCGCAAGGTGAGCGGCAACTTGGCGCTCGACGAGTGCTGTGGCGGCGGACTGAACGTGCGCTTCGCGAACCTGCTGGACGGGTGGATCTATGGCGGCTTGCTGGTCCCTTCCCAATTTCAGGGCACCAGCCAACCCACGCTGTGGTCGACCCACAACGGGGGTGCCACTTGGGTGAAGGACAGCCTGCCGGCGGGGCTCAGCTCCATAGGGTCGATCTTCGACCTGGAGGCCGCTGGTGCCAGGGTGTACCTCATGGCTCACGACAAGAGCTTCGGTGTCACGGTGGAGAGCTCCCCGCTCGGCCACGACAGCTGGAGCCATGCCAACGCCGTCGGTTTGGGTTCGCCCGCCGGCGGGGGACAGCAGTCGGGGGCTTTCGTCCTGCAGGGGGCGCACGGTTGGTTGGTGGAGGGGAACGACAGGGGTACGACCGGTAGCGCCGAGCTGGTAGGCAGCCAGTGGGTGGGCTGGGCGCCGCCGTGCGCTTCGGTTGGCGACAGTTTTGCCATCCCGGCCGCCTCCACCCCGCAGGACCTCGTGGCGGTTTGCGTAATGGGGGGCTTCGCTGAAGGGCTCTCCAAGAGCGCCCCCAAGGGGGCGACCCTCGGGTCGAGCTGGCTCTACTTTTCGAGCAACGGCGGGAGCTCCTTCCAGGCCGGCCCCGAGCTCGGGCCGCAGGGGGACTTCTTCGGCAACGTCCTCGCTTCACCGGCGCCGGGGGCCATCCTGCTCTCCCACGGCGACATGGGCCAAGAACTCACAGCGAGCTTCAACGGCGGCCATAGCTGGAGCGTCGTCTACCACGGCGAGCTCAACTACCTCGGTTTCACGAGCCCCCTCCAGGGTGTTGGCATCGTGCAGTCGTCATCGACGACCACCAAGATGATCATGACCTTCGACGGTGGCCACCTCTGGGCGCCGGTCACCTTCTGACGGCTGCGTTGCTGGCAACCTACGGCCGGGCGTCAGGTCACAACGTTAACGAGGTGAGGCGGCCGAGCGACCACCCGCTGGGGTTCGCGACCTTGCAGTTGGCTCGCCACTTTCGGCGAGGCGAGCGCAGCCGCCACACATTCCTCGCTCGTCGCGGTGGGCGAGACCTCGATTCGCTCCCTGACTTTGCCGTTGACTTGCACGATCAGGGTCACCCGCTCTTCGGTCAGCTGCGCCGGGTCGGGCACGGGCCAGCGCTCTGCGTGCACCCTGGTGCCTTCGCCGTGCCGGCGTTCCCACAGCTCTGCGCTCATATGTGGTGCGATCGGGGCCAGCAGCAACAGCATCGTGTCGACCGACTCGTCCAGGGTCGCCCGGCGGGCTCCTCCCGCTGACTGCATGTAGCGGTACAGGACGTTGGTGTGCTCACGCAGCGCCGCCACGGCGGTGTTGTAGGACCAGCGCTCGAAGTCGTGGGTGACCTTTTCGATCAGACGGTGAGTGGCTTTCACGACCCCTTCGTCATCGGCTGTGGGCTCGCGGTCGTTGCCCAGCGACCCGTCCGCTTCGCCTGTCGCCAGCCGCCAGACGCGGTCGAGGAAGTGGCGGCAGCCTTCTATTACCTCGTCGGTCTGGTCGGTCCAGTCGAAATCGTCCTGGGGAGGCCCGACGAAGAGGTGGAAAATCCGCAGCGCGTCGGCGCCCACCGAGTCGTAGTACATCTCGGGAGCGATCAAGTTGCCTTTGGACTTCGACATTTTTGTGCCGTCCATGCGGATCATGCCCTGCGTGAACAGCCGCTTGAAAGGCTCCTTGAGCGCCTTGGGCGACAGGCCGACGTCACCCAAAGCCCGCGTGTAGAAGCGTGCGTACATCAGGTGCAAGATGGCGTGTTCGATACCACCGATGTACTGGTCGACCGGCATCCAACGCTGCGCCGCCTTATCGTCGATAGGGGCCTCGGTTGTCCACGGGTCGCAAAAACGCAGGAAATACCACGATGAATCGACGAAGGTGTCCATCGTGTCGGTCTCACGTTCGGCGAGCTTGCCGCAGATCGGGCACGTCGTCCACAGGAACGCTGCGTCGCTGCGAAGGGGGGACTCGCCCGTCGGGAGGAACTCCACGTCGTCGGGCAGCAGGACCGGAAGCTCGGTTTCGGGCACGGGGACGATCCCGTGGTCAGGGCAGTACACGACCGGTATCGGGCAGCCCCAGTACCTCTGGCGCGACAGCAGCCAGTCGCGCAGGCGGTACTGCACCGTGCGTTTCCCAAGCCCCCGTTCCTCGAGCCAGGAGATCGCCTTTTCCTTCGCCTCGGCGGTATCTTCGATGCCGTCCAACCACTCGCTGTTTATCCGCGGGCCGTCGCCGGTGTAGGCGCCGCCCTCCCAGCCCTCAGGAGGTTGCACCGTGCGGATCTTCGCCAACCCGTACGCAGTTGCGAAATCCCAGTCCCTGTGGTCCTCGGCCGGCACAGCCATGATGGCGCCCGTGCCGTAGCCCATGAGGACGTAGTCGGCCAAATAAACGGGCACTTCCTTACCGTTGAACGGGTTGACCGCGTAGGCCCCCGTGAAGATCCCGCGCTTTTCCAGTGAGATCTCGGTGGACTGGCGCTCGATGTCGGGCTCCTG
Organism: uncultured Acidimicrobiaceae bacterium; assembly: GCA_963699075.1. Lineage (GTDB taxonomy): Bacteria > Actinomycetota > Acidimicrobiia > Acidimicrobiales > Palsa-688 > Fen-671. Next base: position 85,575 of record CAVOTF010000001.1, read on the forward strand.
GCGGACGCGCTCGACAAACGCCATGACGTCCTCGCGGCGGTCCGGGGTAACTATCGACATGACCAGAGGGTGTTCGGGCGCCAGCACGACGAAGGTCATACCGAAGGACGTATCCGGTCTGGTCGTGAAGACCTCTATTCGCTCAGATGAGCCGGCGACCGCCATGTCGAACTGGGCACCTTCCGAGCGGCCGATCCAGTTTCGTTGCATTGTCTTCACGCGCTCTGGCCATTCGAGGCCTTCCATGGCGTCCAACATGTCGTCGGCGTAAGAGGTGATCCGGAAGAACCACTGCTCCAGGTCCTTTTTGACTACCAGGTCACCACTGCGCTCGCAGGTGCCATCGGCGCGCACCTGCTCGTTGGCCAGGACCGTGTTGCAACCCGGGCACCAGTTGACCGGGGCCTTTTTCCGGTAGGCGAGCCCGGCCTCCAGGAAGCGGAGAAAGATGACCTGGTTGAACCGCATGAACGTCGGGTCGTGGCTCTTTACCACGCGTCGCCAGTCGTAGCTTGCGCCCAGCCGTTTCAGCGAGCTCGACAGTTCGGCGATGCGGGCGTCTGTGAACAGCCGCGGGTGCACGCCCGACTTGATCGCAGCGTTCTCAGCGGGCAGCCCGAAGCTGTCGAAGCCGATCGGGCTCAGCACCGAAAAGCCCTGCATCGTGCGCCAGCGCACGTTCAGGTCCCCGAAGGTGTAGTTGCGTACATGGCCCTGGTGAGCGGGCCCGCTCGGGTAGGGGTACATGCACAGCACGTAAGCCGACGGTCGCGGGTCGTCGTTGTCCACCTCGTAGGCGTGCTCGGCCGCCCAGCGAGCCTGCCAGCGGCTCTCGATCTCTTGCGCGTTGTACGCGTGGCTCATGGCGTTACAGGGTACTGGGCAACGTGCGGGCTGAGCCTGCTGATACCTTGCGTGATGTGGCAGAGGGTAAGTCCAGTCTCACGATAGGCCTCGGCAAGGAACGCTTCGACGTCCCCACGGGTGACGCGTTCACCTTCGGCCGTTCGCAGCGGACCAACCTCTGCCTCGACCCTTCCGACCTCGGGATCTCGCGCGTGGCCGGCTCCCTTGAGGCCGACGCGGGGGTGTGGTGGCTGGTGAACAAGAGCACGGTCCGCCCGCTCGAGGTTGTCGACGACGTCGGTATCCGGACCGTGCTCCCGCCCGGCCGGCGCATCGCGCTGACAGCTCCCATCACGGTCATAGTGGAAGGGGTGACGAGGCGTCATGCCCTCACTGTCGACTTGCCCGAAGACGCCCTGGACGGCCTCCGGCATGGCCCGGCGACCGGGCCGCAGACCGATGGGAACCCCACCCGGGCGGCCGCTGACGTCTCGATCACCCCGGCCGACAAGTTGGCCTTGGTGTCGCTCTTCTCGGGCTACCTAGAACCGTTCCCCCGTTACGACCCACACCCAAAGAGTTACGCCGACGCCGCAGCCCGCCTGGACTGGCCCCGTACGACCCTGGTGAAAAGGGTGGAGTACCTGCGAACTCGGCTGACCAATGCCGGGGTGCCCAACCTGCTCGGCGAGAACGCTCTTCCTCACCTGGCGGAGTGGGCCCTTGCCACCGGGCTGATCAGCCGGGCCGACCTCGGCCTGCTCCCGGCTCGCTAGCCAGCCGCCCACAAAGTCATGTCCCAAGTCACCTAGGACGTCATCTTCTTGGTGACCTGCAGGGCCAGCTCCTCCACTATCGCCTGGCCGTCGGGAGCGACCCCTTTCAGTACGACGTCGTCCCAACCCGGGCGTGAGCCCGCGGGCACATGCACCGTTGCGTTGATATCGCCCGCCGCATTGACTGCGAGCGCAACGCTCCCACTTGTTGGCAGGGTGCCGATCTCCATGCGCACCGTGCTCCCCGGTTTGAAGCCGCTCCCGCTGGCGGTGGTCCGGGAACCTGGCGGGGCACTCATTTCGCTCAAGGAAGCACTGGGTACCGCCGCCGCGCCCGCTGAGCGTGCCGTCGCGGTCGTCCTGGTCGCTGTGGTCGAAGGCCCGGCGACGAAGAACAGCAGTGCCAGGCCGGTCAAAGCGGCGAAGTAAACGATGGCCGGGCGCCGACGCCGTTTGCTCCTCGAGCGTGGTCGCGTGCCGTGGTAACCAGGCATGGGATAACTATCGGCCAGGCAGGCCCGAGCTGTACCGTACCCACCGCTGCCTGGCTGGGCCGTCGAACGAGGTCGGACCGTCTTGCTCCGTGACCGCCGCGCAGCGGGCCCCTATCATGGCTCCGATGAAGGCAAGCGCGCAGTCCCCTGAAGTGGTACAACCACCCCAGCGGGATGTGGCCGTTTCGCTTCATGCGCAAATCTCGCACAGCATCCGCGAGCGGATCGTTTCGGGGCAGTGGCCTCCGAATTATCGCCTGCCACCCGAGCCCGACTTGGCCAAACAACTAGGCGTTAGCCGTGGCACTTTGCGACGAGCCCTCGAGACCTTGATCGGAGAAGGCGCGCTCAGGCAAGTAGTGGGCAGGGGCACGTTCGTGATCTCTACGGTGATCGAACCGGCGATCGCGCAAAAACTCAGCACGCTCTCTGAAGATCTCGCCGCTCAAGGCATCCTCACCACCACGACAGTCCTCGACCTCGCCGTCATGGAGGCGCCCAAACCGATTGCGAGCCTCCTCGACGTGGTCCCCGGTCAGCCTGTGCTCCGCTTGGCGCGGCTGCGCTCCACTGTCGGCGGCCCCCTCGTGCTGCTCCACAACTACGTCCGCCTGGATCTGGCGCCAGGCCTGGAAAAGGTCGACTTCACTTCGGTGAGCTTGTTCGGTGCGTTGGAGCAGCGGTTCGGGCTCCGGATCGGGTCAGGCCGGCGCACCTTCAGCGCGCGAAAGCGCGACCGACGAGGTTTCCTTGGCACTCGGGCTCAAAAAGGGAGCTCCCGTCCAGTACCTCGAGCAGGTGACCTATCTCCGCGATGGACGGCCGATCGAGTACTCCGATATCTGGATCAACAGCACGCTTCTGCGAGTTACCTCGCTCCTTTTGCGCCACTGACCCAGCCCGTCCCTTAGGGGCTGCGGGGGGACCGGACCTCCTTGACAGCACCTATGCGCCCCAGCTAGCCTCCCCCGTTTGTACCTTATTGTCTACAGACATGCGCCGTGCCAATCCCATCCGGAGCAGGTGATCAAGGAGATCCCGTGCAGCTAAGCGCCGACAGCGACGTGGCATGAGCTGGCCTGTCGCACGAACCTACGGGGGCGATGATAGGGCCCGGATTTCGCTCCCGGTCGGGGGCATCGGTACCGGGACCGTCGGATTTGGCGGACGCGGCCAGTTCCGTGACTGGGAGCTGGAGAACCACCCGTCCAAAGGGCTGTCATCGGCGCTCACCTTCCTCAGCCTTTGGTGCGCAGGAGCGGGAGAACCGGTGGCCCGTGTGCTCGAGGGCGTACTTTTCGACGACGATGTCGAAGGTGAACAGGGCTCTGCGGCTCCTGTTGCCGGCCTGCCCCGTTTCCGCGATTGTCGCTTTGAGACCGCCTACCCATTTGGCCGGGCCGTGCTCAGCGACCGCCGTCTGCCGGTCCGTGCTTCTGTGGAGGTGTTCAACCCGCTCGTCCCTGGCGACGAGGAGGTGAGCGGGCTTCCCATAGCCATCATCACGGTGGTCCTCGAGTCTGAAAGCGACGAGCCCGTTGACTGCAGCGTCATGTTCTCGTGCGAGGCTCTTACCGGGCATGCCTCGCGCCGTGCCGGCCTAGCCAGCCGTCCGCTCGCCGAGCAACGCTCCACCGGAGGCGTGGAAGGGTACTTTCTCTGGGACGAGTCCCTCGACCCCGAAGCGCAGGACTGGGGCTCAGTTGCTGTGACGGCTCTCGGCGAGGGGTCTTGGACAGGCCCAACTTGGGGGCTCGGAAAGTGGAACCAGGGTATTTCCGCGATGTGGCGAGGCTTCATGGCCAACGGGATGCCGGACGAGGGGGCCTTCGGTGTCGGCCGGGAAGGGCCCGGCTCCGACATTCGGCTCTGCGGTGGCCGGTAGCGTCGGGGCGCGAAAGGCCTTGGCGCCCCGCGGTCGGGCCGAAGTGGTGTTCGTTATGGGTTGGCACTTCCCGAACCGACGCTCCTGGGCCCCACCCCGGAACGGGCCGCGCGGCATCAGTGGGCCGGAGATCATTGGCAACTTCTACGCCACGTCGTACCGAGATGCCTGGGACGTTGTCGCTCGCCATGCGCCGCGGGTAGCCGAGCTGCGCCGGCTCACCGAACAGTTCGTGAACGGTTTTTGGTCGGCCGACCTCCCGGCCTCGGTCAAGGAAGCGGCACTTTTCAACCTCAGCACTCTGCGCAGCCAGACGTTCTTCCGGGACGCCGACGGCAACCCCTTGGCGTGGGAAGGGTGCATGGACGACGTCGGCAGCTGTTTCGGCTCGTGCACGCATGTGTGGAACTACGACCTGGCTACGCCGTTCGTGTGGGGTGGGCTGGCACGGCGGATGAGGGAGATCGAGTACCTCTACGCCACAGCGCCGGACGGGGCCATGAGCTTTCGCACCCTCGTCCCCCTGGACCGTGCCGGCGAATGGGCTCACACTGCGGCCGATGGCCAGTTCGGGTGCGTGGTCAAGTTGTACCGGGAGTGGCGCCTGTCAGGCGACGATGCCTGGCTCCAGCGGTTGTGGCCAGCGTGCCGGCGGTCCCTGGAATTCGCATGGATACAAGGCGGGTGGGACAGCGACCGGGACGGCCTCGCCGAGGGCCCACAGCACAACACCATGGACGTCGAGTATTACGGCCCCAACCCGATGGTCCAGTCATGGTACCTGGCCGCCCTGGAAGCGGCCACGGAGATGGCTGCCGCCGTTGGCGACCCGGAATTTGCGAGCACCTGCCTCAAGCTTTTTGCGATGGGTACCGCCGCGACGGAGGAGCAGTTGTTCAACGGCTCCTACTACCAACAGCGGGTAATACCGCCGCGAGACTTTTCAGCCGTACCGGCCAAGCTCCGCGACCGGAACATGGGGGCAGAGAACGCCGACGACCCCGAGTTCCAAGTCGGTGACGGCTGCGAGATCGACCAGCTAGTGGGCGACACCTATGCCCGGCTAGTCGGGCTCGCACCTGTCTATGAAGACGGTCACACGAAGACCGCTCTTTCCTCTGTTCACCGGCTCAACTATGTCGACGATTTCGGTGACTTGACCAACTACATGCGGACCTACGTGGTGGACGGTGAGCGGGGCCACATCGTGCTGTCGTACCCCAACGGGCTCCCCGAGCACCCGATGCCTTATTGGTGCGAAGCCTTTACCGGCCTCGAGTATGTATTCGCCATCGGGTGCGCCCAAGCCGGCGAGCTCGCCCTCGCCGAAGACGTTGTCGCCTCCGTGCGAGAACGGTTTTCGGGCCGTCGGCGCAACCCCTTCGACGAGGCGGAGTGCGGCCACCACTACGGCCGGGCCCTGGCCAGCTGGGGCATGGTCCTTGCGCTGGCTGGTTTCCACTATGACGGCAGGGACGGGAGCATGGTTTTCGGTCCCCCCGGCAATCAGGGCGGCCGTTGGTTTTGGTCGACAGGCGGAGCATGGGGCACCGTCGAGCTACCCGCCACCGAAAGCGGCGCCCACGCACGCCTACATGTCCTGGGTGGGAGTGTGCGCGTCGAGCGCGTGGGTGCCCGCGGGTTGCCCTGCACCCCGCCCGAGCCCGGCTTGCTCGGCCCCGGGGAGTACGAGCTGCAACCTACCGGGCAGCCCGTTGCGAGAGCATGAGAAAGGGAGAGCCAGCATGACCATGTCGGGGAGGGGCGAGTGCTAACTGACCTTTGGAAGGTGGGAAGTTCCCACCATGGCCGCAGGAGGGCCGTCACCCCCGAAAACCCAACGGGTGCCAAGGGCCAGGCGGCGCGCGCCGTCGATGGCACCGGTGCCGCGCCTGCCCGTGCGCTTGGGCAGGGTTGGAAGATCTCACCGAGTATCGTCGTCGCCGCTGGCTCCGTGGCGGAGCTGGCCGACATAACCGGCCCGGGCATTATCAGGCACTTGTGGCTGACCACTACGGCGCACGGTCGTGAAGCAGTGCTCCGCATGTACTGGGACGGCGACGAGGTGCCCGCAGTCGAGGTGCCGCTCGGGGACTTTTTCTGCAACGGGTGGGCCTCTTACAGCCCAGTGACCTCTTTGCCGATCGTTGTGGCACCGCACCGAGGGATGAACTCCTACTGGCAGATGCCGTTCAAGACGAAGGCGCGCTTGACGTTGGAGAACCTAAGCGCAAAGGACCTCACCCTCTACTACCAGGTGGACTACTCGGAGCAGGAAGTTGCAGAGGGAGCGGGCTACTTCCACGCCCGTTGGCGGCGCGACAATCCCGTTGGCGAAGGAGGTCTCCATGAGCTTTTGGATTGCCCATCAGGGGCAGGCCTTTATTGCGGCACTTATATGGCCGTAGGGGTCAACTCCCCCGGGTGGTGGGGAGAGGGTGAGCTGAAGTTCTACCTCGACGGCGACCGGGATTTCCCGACCATTTGCAGCACCGGGACAGAGGACTATTTCGGTGGGGCATGGAACTTCGACGTCAAAGGTGAGGGCTACACGCCCTATTCCACTCCTTTCCTCGGCCTTAACCAGGTCATCCGTCCCGACGGCCTCTACCTCTCGCAGCAACGATTTGGTATGTACCGCTGGCATGTCTTGGACCCCATCGCCTTCGACGACGGCTTGATGGTTACGGTCCAGGACCTGGGTTGGCACGAAGACAAGACCTATCGCAAGCGTCGCGACGACGTCGCCTCACTAGTCACCTGGTACCACGCCCTGGCCGCCTGCATCCCGGCGCGAGGGCTCACCCTGGCAGAAATGGAGGTCTGAGCAAGGGCATTGACACAAGCGCAATCTCGCCGGTAGCGTCTCTGCAATCGATATCTGGTATGGATTCCTGAAACCGATTACAGAAGCCGGCGTCATCCATTTGGCCCGCAACGAATTGCTCCAACGATCCGATGGAGCCCGACAAATAGGAAGGGAGAAGCAACAAGTTGAGCGAAGAAGCCACTAAAAAAATAAGCCGGCGCGCCCTGCTCAAGGGGGGAGTGCTCGCCGCTGGAGCGGCCGTTGCCCTGCCAGCTCTTGGCAGTAGCCTCGGCCAGGCAGCAGTCAGCTTGCCCATGAGGTACGCATCCACCAAGAAGACGACCATCTCTTTGGTAGGGCTGTTCTTTATCCCCAGCGAACTAGCCGCTGTCCGCCAGGTCATCAATGAGTTCAATGCCCAGAGCAAGACAATATACGTGCAGTACGTCCAGTCCGGTTGGGGCGCTATCGGCAGCAAGATGACGGCCGATTTCTCCAGCGGTGACGTGCCGGACCTGTTCCAGTACTACGACGCCGGCTTGGTCCCTTGGGCCGAAAACGGGCTGCTGACCAACCTGAAGGACCTGCTGCCGGCCAGCATTTGGGCCGACGTCGTCCCAGGGACGCTGAGCGTGCTCACCACGGCGAACGGGGTTGCCGGTCTGCCGTTCGAGACCGAGACGCCCCTCGTTTACTACCGCCCGGACCTGTTCACCAAAGCCGGGATAACTCCGGCGACCCAGGCCAATCCTTGGACATGGGCAGAGCTGTTGGCGAACGCCAAGAAGCTCAACGACCCCAAAAACGGGGTTTGGGGCGTTTCGGCCGACTGGGCATCGTCTGAGATCCTGTTCAAAAATGGGCTCGCCTGGGAGGCCGGCGCCAACCCCATAGTCGCAAAAGACGGGAGCTACTCGATAAACGTCAACGACCCCGGGACAAGATCCGCCATCGAGTTCTGCCGGTCGCTTTTCGCCGACGGCGTCGCCACCGCCAGCATCTTCAATACCGATGTGGTGGCCAACTTCGCTGCCGGCCATTCCGCGATGTTGATGCGCGGCGCATGGGCCCGCTCTGATATCGGCTCCGACAAGGGCGGCGCCACCCTCGACTGGGCGTGCATGCCATTTGTGAAGGGCACCAAGGCCAACCTGGGGACAGGTGCAGCGCAGACGCTGAGCATCCCGTCGACCTCCAAGAACAAGGAGGCGGCCGCAGAGTTCCTCCAGTGGTGGGGCAAGCCCGCCAATGTGGCCAAGATCTGCGGAGCTTCCGGCCAGGTACCTCCCAATACCGAGGCTGTGTCGCTGCTGAAGCAGTCCGTAGGGACGACCGACTATTGGAACTTTGCTCTTGCCGAGAGCCCCGACCTCCAGGGCCAGCCGTTCTGCCCTGGTTGGTTGCCGATGCTTGGTTCGGCCTGGGACCCCAATATGTTCAAGTACTTCGAGGGCAAGATTTCCTACGCCCAGTTCGCCTCCACGGTGAACTCCGAAGGCACCGAGGCCGTCCAATTGGCCGCCGGCGTATAGCTTGACCGCAAGCGTCGCTGCCGCACCTGAGCGCGTAAGCGCGCCGTCGGCGCCTCCCCGGCGCCGGTCTCGCTCGCGCAACGGTGCGGCCCGGGCGATGCTGCTGCCGGTGACGATCGTAGCCATCCTGCTGGGCGGCTACCCGATCGTCACCGGCATCTGGGTCGGGTTTACCAACGAGCGGGTCGGGGGCGTTTTCGGCATCGTCAAGACCCACTTCATCGGCTTCACCAACTTCCGCACCATCATTGAAGACCCGCTGTTCCGCGGCGGAGCTGTGCTGATCCTCGAGATCGCCGGCGCTGTGGTCGCAGTTACCTACGTCCTCGCCTACTTGCAGGCATCGCTGCTCAACATGGACTTCCGTCTGCGACGCGTCGTGCGCACCATCGCACTGCTGCCGATGGCCGTTCCCGCAGTCGTCGTAGGCGAGCTGTTCGGTTACCTCTACGACCCGAGCGTGGGCTCCGTCGACGGTTGGCTGGTGAAGCTGGGGCTGGTCAAAACCCCGCAGTTCCTGCCCGACGCCAATTTCCGCTGGATGTGGATAGCCATCCCGGCTATCTGGATGGCCTTGCCGTTCGCCACGCTTTTCCTGCTCGCGGCCATGCAGGGCATCGATGCAGAGCAGTTGGAGGCGGCGACCGTAGACGGCGCGGGCTGGGCCCGGCGTTTCTGGCACATCACTTTCCCGGGAACGAGGGGAGCATTGGCTGCCATTGTCCCGCTTTCGTTTGCGGCACAGATGTTGGCCTTCGAGATGTACCTGGCCCTGTTCGGCCAGGGAGGCGGCGACTTGGCGAGCGCTGGCGTGCTGATCCCTACCGTGTACGCCTACGAAAACCTCAGTGACGGCCTGATGGGGCGTGCAGCGGCCACGGGCGACCTGATACTGGTCGCGATTGTGGCGGCGTTCGGGGTCAGCCGCTACCTCTCCCTCCGAGAGGACCGCAAAGGGTGAGCGCCGGACCGTTGTTGGCGGGGAACGCCACAGTGGCGGGGGAGCGACGCAAATGGTTGCCGTAGAGACGAAACGACCACCCCGCACCGCAGCCCGGGCTCGCGCCTCGTCGGCCCCTCCGCCACGGATGAGGCGCAAGCGGTCACTCGGCAACCGGATCGTGATCCTGGTCGGCTCCCTGTGCTTCGTCGGTTTCGCCCTCTATCCCTTGGTCTACCTGGCTTCCGGTGCACTGAAAACTCAGTCCGAGATTTACTCGGGTTTTGCCACGCTGCTACCCAAGCACGCCACCCTGACGAACTTCCATCAGCTCCTTTTTGTCAATTCCAACACCGAGGGGATCTCGTTCTTCACCGCAGCGCGCAACAGCATCTTCATCGCCTTGATGACAATCGCGTTCACGGTAGCCGTGGCGGTGCCGGCGGCCTTCGTGTTGGCCCGCAGGCAGACCTGGTTCACTGCGCTGGTGCGGGGATGGGCCAGGCTTGCCCAGGTAGTAGGGGGCATCGTGGTGATAATCCCGCTTTTCCTCATACTGCACCATCTCCACTTGATCAACACCTTGGTCGGCGTGTCGCTTGCCGAGACCATCCCAACCTCTGCTTTCGGGATTTGGGTACTGACTGCATTCGTGCGCCAGGTGCCCTACGAAATAGAGGAGGCGGCCCGCATCGATGGGGCGGGGGAGTGGGGGGTCTTGCGTCGGGTCGTCATCCCCCTCATCAGGCCCGGCATGACGAGCGTTGTCTTGGTGGTGTTCCTGATCTCTTGGTGCGATTTCCTCAACCCGCTGGTACTTCTCAACAACCCGGGCCAGTACACCGTCACCGTCGCCCTGTACACCTACATCGGCCAAGCGGGCCAGACCCTGTGGGGCCAATTGCTGGCCTTCGGGCTACTTGCCTGCATTCCTCCGCTAATCGTGATCATCCTGGCCGAACGGCACATAGTCCGCGGCTTGGTGGCTGGGGCAGTCAAGTGAGCAGTGCCAAGCGAATTTCAGTGGCCGTGGTCGGCGGGTACGGCGTAGCCCTGATCTTCGGGGTGAGCCGAGCACCGGGGCCCGGCGAGACCGTACTGGCGGACTCGATCGGTGTCGACCACGGCGGCAAGGGTTCCAACCAGGCGGTCGCCGCCCGGCGCCTGGGTGCGGAGGTGGCGCTGCTCACAGCAGTGGGCCCGACGCCTTTGGTGCCATGGGCCGCACGCTTTGGCAGGACGAGGGGATCGACGCCCACCAGGTGGTAACCGGCCGGCTTGCGACGATGATGGGTTCAATTGTTGTTGAGGGGGGTGGCGAAAACCAGATCGTCGTCGGGATGGGTGCGTTGAGCGAACTGAGCACTATGGATGTTGACGCCTTCGCCGCCCAGATCGCTTCCGCCCAGGTTTGCGCTGTTTCGCTCGAGGTGCCGGTGCCCGTCGCCGCCCGCGCCCTCACCCTGGCCAAACAGGCCGGAACGCTCGCCCTGCTCAACCCCGCGCCGGCTGTAGCGCTGCCCGACGAGGTCATACGTGAGGTTGACATCATCGTGCCGAACCGCTCGGAGGCGGAACACATAACGGAAAGTTCGGTAGGGGCCGAGGCCGAGCATCTCGTCGACCGGCTCCGAGAACGGACAAGGGCTCACATCGTCCTGACGCTCGGCGCCGACGGGGCCATCGTGGACGACGGGGCGACGCGTCGCCATGTCCCTGCTGTTGTCGCCCCGACCGTCGTCGATACCACTGGAGCCGGCGACGCTTTTACCGGAGCGCTTGCGACAGCGCTTGCGCGCGGGCTCGACCTACTGGCCGCCGTCGAGTTCGCCGTTGCCTCAGCGAGCCTCAGCGTCCGCGTTGCTTCGGTGATCCCCTCGCTGCCCTACCTTGGCGACCTACCGCCGCTGCTTCAGGAACGGGTCGCTTAGCCCACCCGGCGGGCTCAGCTGCTCGGGTCAGCCAGCTTGTCTTCGGCGAACTTCTTTGCAGCAACATAATCCCCTCGCCAGATCGCCGCGCAGTGCGACGCGTAAGAGGGTGTCACCAGTGGTGGCACCGAGGATTTTGGCAGGGTGAGACGGAGTTCGCGGATCTCTTCCACTGCCCGGACGGCTGCACGAACCGCTTCCACAAATTGCTGCCGCTCGAGCGCGGAGGCCCCCAGTGCTCTCAGAGCAACCTGGGCACTGCGCTCCACGATGGCGGTTTTGAGCTTCACCCCAAGCTCCATACTGGCGTGCAACCTCGGGTCATCGCCGATAACGCCGTCCAGGGTTGTGGCCGGGTCTAGCCCGCTCAGCCTGACCAGATCCTCCGAAACCGCCCACATGAGCGAGGTTTCTCCCGGGCCGGCGTGGTCCCCCGTGTACAGGTCGGTGACAAGGTCGTACTCCGTCAATGGCAAAACTGTGACGGGGGACCGGTCCATCACCTCAACGGCGGCACGCTTGAGGGCAAGCGTCTGGTCGACACCGAAATGTCCTGCAAAGGCAACGATAACTCGGAACCCCATCGCCCCGAACTGCTCGAACAGCGCCGACAGCACCGGCTCGACGAGCTCGATGGGGAGCTTCAGGGTGTACGGGAAGGGTACTCCCCCGATACCCCAGTACGACACCGGCCCACAGACCCCGTCGCAGGCCTCGGCCACCGCTGCGCAAATCTCCTCGGCGACCAGCCCGTCGAGCCCGACAGGAAGGTGATGGCTGTGCCACTCGATAGTGCCGAGCGGTAGTACCAAGACCGGCCCCCGCGCCAGGGCGGCGGCGATCTCATCGGGAAAAAGCTCGGTCAGGTTGCGCGCCATAGCGCCTCAACTTTCCATCACGACGACGGCTCGCAACCCGCGATGCTCATAGTTTGGCGCAAACAGCTCGGGAACCTCTACCAAGTCGATTGTACGGGTACCGATCAGGTCGAGCTGGAGGCGCCCGTCGATGTACCAATCAGCGAACATCGGCAGGTCCCGCTCTGGGGCCACGTTGCCATAGATACACCCTTGCACGCGCTGCTGTTTGCTCATGAACGAACGTGGCCTCATGGTGAGGACTTCCTCGCGCCCCGCCGCTCCGACGAGTGTCAGCGAGCCGCCGCGAGCAAGCATGTCGATCCCTGCGGCCATAAGATGCGGGCGTCCTACTACCTCGAAAACATGGTCGGCGCCCCGGCCTCCTGTCATTTCGCGAACCGCCGCCACCGCGTCGACGTTGTCAATGTTGACCGCGTGGGTCGCCCCGATCCGCAAGGCAACTGCTAATCTCTCCTGGTCGCGGTCGATGGCGACCACCTGGACGGCGTTGGACAGGCGCGCCCCCTGGACGACGTTCAGCCCCACGCCGCCGGTGCCAATGACTGCGACGGTGTCTCCAGGTGCCACCCGCGCTGTGTACAGGGCGGCGCCCACACCTGTTGCTACCGAGCAACCCAACAAGGCTGCCTTTTCGAAAGGAACGTCCTTGCGGATCGCGACTGCACCGTCGGCCGGCACGACGACGTACGGGCAGAAACAACCGGCGTTCAACATCACGGCCAGGGGCTCGCCGCCAAGGGCAACCCGCGGCGCACTCGTCCCTTTCACGTCCTCGCAGAGGTCGCGCCTGCCGTTCAGGCAGTGCCGGCAACGGCCACATTTTGCTTGCCAGTTGATCACTACGTGGTCACCAGGTCTGGGGGAAACGACGCCGTCTCCCACCGCTTCGACCACGCCTGCGCCTTCGTGCCCGAGCACAACTGGGCAGGCGCGCGCGTCGCGCACCGCAGCCAGGTCGGTGTGGCAGACACCCGCCGCCATGATCCTGACCAGCACCTCGTTCGCCCCCGGCGGGCTGACCGACACCATTTCGATGGCGGGCATTTGGCCCAGTGCCGCCAGCACCAGGGCGGGGTACAGGTTCACGTACTGCTGCTCACTGTCCTTCGCTCCATGAAGGTACCGGCCGGGACGGGCTGGAGGTCGACGCTGTGACCGTAATCGCGAACCTGGCGGAACGGGATATTGGCGACGGTGTTGTACGAGGCGATGTAGCCCCACCTGGGTGTCGTGCTCGTGTTTGCGTCCGACCTGTGGAGAAGGTTGCAGTGGAACACGAGAGCGTCGCCAGGCTCCATCTCCATATAGGCCAAGGGGAAGCGGTCCAGGGCGGCCGCTAGGTACTCAGGGTCGGCGCTCGACTGGCCGTCGATGCGGACGTGGTTTATCCGGCCCAGTTCCTGAGAACCAGGCAACACCTGCAAGCACCCGTTTTCTTTGACCGATCTGTCGAGAGCGATCCAGATGCTCAGCATTTCCGGCGCGAGGCACTTGTTCTCGTACCAGTAGCCATAGTCCTGGTGCCACTCCCAGGCGCCGCCTTGCAAGGGTTCCTTGACGGTCATCTTGTGGCTGTACAGGTAGATGTCCTTCTGCAACAAGCTTTGAGCGATGGAAACCAGACGCTGGTCACGCGCAACGAGGCCGTACATATCGTCGCCGGCCTCGAACCACATCTTCAACAAGGTCGTATTGCCTTGCTTGTCCTTTTTCTCCATCATGTTCCCGGCGGCTGCGTCTTGGCGAAGCTCGGCACGGGCGTGGTCCCGGAAGGTTGCCACTTCCTCCTCTGACAACAACCCCTCGATGAGGAAGTACCCCTCTGAGGCATAGTCGCTCAGTTGTTGCGGTGTCAGCATGTCCCGGCTCCCTTGGTTGGCCCTGTCTATCGCCCATGTCCATGGGCATGTCTATGAACAATTATGGTCAAATGCTATCCCGCCGACCCAACCCTGTCAAGGTCGACCACGCAGCGGAAACCAACCGTTGAGCAGCGGTCGACCCCCGATGCGAAGAGCATGAACTTGGCGCTGCGCTCGGGCCCGAGCGGCCCGCCCTCGGCGTACCAACCCGAACCACCTAGCACCAGGTCGGACCCGCCCTTCACGATGACGAAGCGGTTGTGGCCGTCCGAATGCTCGCTCTCTGTCCACTCCCAGACCCGGCGCCGGCCGTGGCGGGCGTAACCCTCGGACATTGCAACCTGCCACTCGTCCTCGGTCGGGAGGCGCTTGCCGCTCCAAGCTGCGTAAGCCCGGGCGTCCTCTAGGTCGACGTAGGTCACCGGCCAATCCGCTTGGCCCGGCGGCGGGCCGCCGTTGACCCAGTGGTCCAAGAAGCGGTGGCGCACCTTTGGCGTGTAGCCGGTCGAAACCAAGAAACGCTCGAACCCGGCGTTGCTGACCGGTAGTTCGTCGATCGCGAGCCCCGCGACGTCCAATGCGCGCTGGCTGGACCGTTCCTGTTCCTGGTCGGGAAAATCCTGGTTCAAGTGATCAGCACGTACGTAGGTCCCGCACTCGCGCAAGCGGAAAACCGACTCAAACGAACGCGGCCCGGGAGGCACGACGCGGGTGCCGGGCAAAAGGGCACGGGAGGCCGATTTCGCAACCGGGCGTCGCACCGGCGGCTCGACCGGTGCTGTCGTCTCGGGGTAGGCGGCGCCGAGGTTGCCGGCCATTGAGGTGTCAGGGTGAGCACGCTCGATCGCCGACCAGACCTCCCTCTGGTTTTCTCCCCTGATGCTGACCAGGCACGCGACCCCGCGAGCAGGGACCGTCACGCTGGGCTCCCGTGGGTCGACCGTCCGCCCGGCGAAAACGTCGACCGTCACCGTCCCGGGCGCGAGAGCGTAGGAAAGGTCTGTTTGGGTGACGTCACTTTCGGAACAATTGGCAAGCGCCCAGAGGACGGTCCCGCCCCTCTCCCACCGGCTCGCGCGCAAAGCGTCGCTCGGCATGGGGACAAAGGGCGTCCAATCACCGAGGCTCAGCAAGTCACCAAAGGCCCTTTGCGCCCTGTGCATCGTCTTGAGCAAGGCCTTGTCCCCTTCGTCCCACGGGTACCAGGAGCCGAAAACGTTCTCCCACATGACGACGCCCGCACCGTTGAGCCAGGCGGTCAGCAGTTCGTCACGGTGCCTGTCGTGCCATCTCCGCACCAGGTGTTGCATGTGGCGCTGCTCAAACCAGTGGTCCCGCATGAGGAACCGTTCTTTGAGAGGAGCAACCCACTGCGCCCAGGACATCAGGTGGTCGCTCACGCCGGTTAACGGTACGACCCCTTCAGACTGGAAAACATTGGCTGGCGAAACCTTGTCGATCTCGCCACGAAGGTCACCGGGTGCGTTAGCGAGCGTATCGAGGAATATGCCATCAGGCTCCGCCCTCGCGACCAGGTCCGCCAAAACCCGGGCGTCGGGCAGAGGTTCTCGGCGCGTCTCGAGGTCCCACGGGTTGTAGTCAATGACCGCCCTCACCCCGCGCCGGTGCAAGCGGGCGATGATGTCGGCGAGCGCGCTCAGGCCTCCTGGGATATCCCTGTAGAAGTCGTACTGGTTTCGTTCGTCAAAACCGATCCGCGGGTAGGCATGCCAAAGGATGAGCACGTCGAAGCCGCCAAACTCCCGCTCGGCGTCGTCAAGGTACTCCTCGACAAGGAAGGTGCCGGAAGCGGGGTCATAGAAGCTTTCGTCCCATAACATAACCAACCCGCACACATAGGCTTCGCGGGCCCACTGAGATTGCGCCACGTTATAACGCGTGTCGTCGTTCAGGCACTCCTGGCGGGCTTTTTGGCGCCACTGCCTGATTTCCGTAACCCAAGCTGACCAGTCAGGGTCGTTGGCCGGGGCCGTCCTCAGGGCCTCGAAGAGTTCTTCCAGCTCTGATGGCATCCGTCGTCCTCAAATCGCAGCGTGGTGCTTTCGGCGCCGCTTCAACGCGCCTTCACCGCTCCCTCGCTGCAGCACGAACCACGGTGGCGCCACTCGAAGTCGAACACCCGGCGCTTACGTCGCTTTCGACCGCCTGCGAGCCTCTCCAACAACATCTCGACAGCAGCGTCGGCCATGGCCCGCACCGGCTGAGCGAGCGTCGTCAGGGGTGGGTCGGTCAACTCGGCCCAAGGGGGGTCGTCGATGGCGACCAGGGCGATGTCGGTACCCACCCTTAGCCTTGCCTCCTTTATGGCATGGAGGGCGCCAACGGCCATCAGGTTGTTGCCGACGAGCAAAGCGGTGGCACCGTTGGCCAGCAGCTCGCGGGTTGCGCGGGCGCCACCCTCGTAGCGAAAGTCGCCGTAGGCGACCATGGGGGTCAGCCCGGCCGCCTTCATGCACTCTTCGTAGCCGCGGAGGCGTTCGGCGGCGGTCTCGACTCGCAGGGGACCGCTTATGTAGCCGACCTTGGAGTGCCCGCAAGCCACCAGGTGAGCCGCGCCGGTCCTCGCTCCCTCGGCGTTGGCGGCCACAACGGCGTCGGCCCGTCGGTCGGCGATATCCCGGTCGAAGGCGACGACACAGGTGCCGTGGTCGATCAGCTCGCCGATCTCGGGAGCCTTGGCTTCGGTCGGCGAAATGATGGCCCCCGCGACCCGTTCCGCGGTCAACACGCCCAGGTAAGCCCGTTGCTTCTCCGGTTGCTCGTCGGTGTTGCAGAGCAGCACGCGGTAACCCCGCCTGTACGCGGCGTCCTCTACCGCGCGGACGACAGCTGTGAAGTGCGGGTTTTCGATGTCGGAAATAACCACGCCGATCATCTGCGCCTGCTGGCGGCGCAGGTTGCTGGCTACACGGTTGGGCCGGTAGCCGAGCTCATCGATGACCGCCTGCACCTTCTCTCGGGTCGCTTGGCCGACCGACAAGTTGTCGTTGAGCACCCGCGACACCGTCGCCGGCGATACTCCGGCGCGTTCGGCGACGTCATTGATTCTCAGCGGGGTGCGGGCCGGGGTCACGCGGGAAACCTTCTCAAAGGGGAACCCATTTCAGGAATCGATTTCAAGAAACGTAACGACATCTCCTGCCAATGTCAAGGACGCCCGTGCAAACATCCTGCTTGGGTCCGCCCCGAGACGTCCGAGCCTGTCCGCTATTGTGGGTTGGACATCTGGGGGCGTAGCTCAGTTGGTAGAGCGCTTGCATGGCATGCAAGAGGTTCGGGAGTTCGATTCTCCTCGCCTCCACCGAAACCCGCAGGTCAGATAAACGAAGCCCCCTCCAGCGAGGGGGCTTCAGTCGTCTTTGTCGACGCTTTGTCAACGGGAGCGTTGACGCGGAGCACTTTCGGGCGCTTTTTACCCCAGCAGTGAGCGGGACAGGGAAGCTCCGGCGTCGGCCGCGTCCGAGGGGATCACGTGGCCGTAAGTACGCAGGCAGACAGCCGGGTCATGGCCCAGGATGGCTGCAACGACGTGGACCGCGCGGCCCTCGGAGAGCATCAAAGTGGCGGCCGTATGCCGACAATCGTGCAGCCGGATCCTCCGCACCCCAGCGGCGCGCACGGGGTCGTCGAAGCGCTCGCTGACCGTGTCAGGATAGAGAGGGCGTCCCAGCTCGTCTGCGATCAAACAGCCGCCGTCCTCGTAGGCGGGGCCTGCCACCATGCGCTCCTTGAGCTGGCGACGGTGGTGAGCCCTGAGGAGCCCGACAAGCAGGGGGTCGAGCGGAAGGATCCGGTTGCCGCGGTCGGTCTTGGGCGACGAGGCTGTCGCCTGGCCGTCCACGAGCACCCTGGCCCGGCTGATCCGCACTTGTCCGGCGTCGAGGTCGACGTCGGTCCACTTGAGGGCGCAGACCTCGCCTCGCCGAGGGCCCCGACAGACGAGCAGCGCCCATATGGCCGCCATGCGGTCGTTTTGGACGCTGGAGAGGAACTGTCTGGCCTCAGTGACCCTTCCAGTAGCTCATGGGCTTGGTGTCGGCCCTGGGGCGCTTGAAGCCCACCAGGGGGTCACGCGAGAGCGACGCCCGTTGCGTTTGCCCAACCTCGCGGTTGACGGCGACGAGGGGGCCTTGGCGTTCCTGGCGGGGATCGACGAGCCTTAGGCGGTTGGACAGTGCCGTTGACCTGGCGGATGCCGCTCTCGTCAGGCGATTACAGCGGTGCCTCCCACGTGACCCGCAAGCCGTGAGGGTAGCGCTTCACGAACTTGGCCATATTCGTCGTAACGGTGTTCGTGCTTCCCATAGCGGCTACCCACGCCTCAACGCCTCGAGTGACCTCGTCCACAAAGAACCAGATATCTATCCAGCCCAGTTTTTCGCCGCTCGGGAGCACGGTAGAGAGGTTGTGCAGGAACCCCACGGCCGGGTTGGGTTCAATGAACGCAACGGGATAGGTGGCCCCATGCGGCAAGGAGCGACCCTGGTGCAACAGGGAACAGCGAAAGCCCCAGACACGCTCGGCGTCCGCTGCTTGCTGCGGCACCCATTGCTTCAGCCATGCCTTGTACTTCGGTCCGGTCGCCTTCCCATCGGGGGACGACGCAGCCCCGCAGATGTCCGGCAAAGCCAGCGCAGTCACCCGCCGACATCCACGGGCTAGAGATCGACGTTCGGTGACGGTAGGCCAGTGGCCTGCAGCTGCCTATCCAGCACTGGGCTCGGGAACGGGGCGCACCAAATGAGGGCGGCGCCCCTCAAAGGTCATGCGTGTCTAAGACCCTGAGGGATTGTCCTGGTGAGGATAGGTTTTCGCGCTCCCTAAGCCCGCTTAGCAGAAGGGATGTAAGCTAGCTCAACAGAGGCGCACTGGGGAACTAAGGGCGCTTAGCGGATAGGGAAGGCAGACACACCCGTGGACTCTAAGCCGGCCCTTATTGAACAGTTGAGAGCTTGGGCCGGAGCCATTCAGCCGGAGCCTGCCGCACTCATCCTCTTCGGCTCGACGGCGCGCGGTGAAGCGGCGCGCGACAGCGACGTGGATGTGCTAGCCGTGCGACCGGCCTGCGTACCGTTCGATGATGACCCGTGGACCGACGCTGTCGTGCTCTGGTGTTGCCAGGTCAAAGAGATGACTGGCCGCTACGTTAAGATGCTCGACGCCGGAGAGGACGAGGTCCCAGGGCTGCTAAGCCGGCCGAGCCCAAGCGTGTGGTGGAGCATCGCTAGAGAAGGGGTAGTGCTCGCTGGAAGTTCGCTCCCCGAACTTGCCGCTCCCTAAATGGCCCGCGGGAGCCGGCCGAAGACTGCCTCGGCTGCTGATGCCAGCAGGTACCTGGGAAAGGCTGTCCAGTTTCAAGAGGCGGCCGAGACATCTTCGGAGGCTAAGAACTGGGACGCCATGGTCGGCAATGCCGTAAACGCCGGCATATTGGCGGCCTCGGCCTTCACGGCCAAGTCATCAGGACAGGTGTGGACTGGCGAGCACGAGGGCGCGGTGAGTTTCGTCGAAAAGATGGGCCCCGACGGGAAATCCATTAGCCGGAACCTTCATCGGCTGCTCGGGCTAAAGAGCCGGGCTCAGTACGACCCCCAACCGTCAACATCCGCTGACGCGAAGAACGCCCTCAAGGCGGCGAAGCGCATCATCGACGCAGCACGTCCAATCGTCGAGGCGTAAGTGTCCCTCTTGGAGTCACCGACGTCCAGCACCTGGCGCGAGCGGCGACGTCTTAGGCTCCGACCGTGAGAAGGTTCCGCGACGAGCGGGCTTTGATTACCGGGGGCCTGTGGGCCCGCGGCTGGGTCTGGTTGCTGCCAATGCTGTGGGTAGTGATAGGAGCTGGCGCAGCTATCTACGCGACTGTCGTGCTCAGTCATGCTGACTACAACGAGGTCCTGCTTATTCCTCCGACAGTTCAATGGGCAGGGGAGCCACAGGTCATTTACTGGGTGGGCCAGATCGCGGAGGTGGGATGGCTGCTGCTGTCAGTTCCAGTGCTGGTTGCCGGGATCGTCCGGCTCCGCGGCTGGCGACCGCGTAGTCGGGTGCGGGCCGCTGCCTGGGCCGGTTCGTGGGTAACGGGCCTGGAACTCATGAACCAGGCCTCGGATTGGGTCGGGGTCCGCCTCGGCGAAACCCGCGGCGTCCTGAGCATCGGAGAGCTGGCCATCTGCGCCGCGTGGCTGGTACTCGCGGCCCTGATGACCTGGATACTGGCGGTGCCCGCGGCTCGCCGTTCGGATGTACCCAGCACCAGCAGCCAAGCCCGCGGCAAGGCTAGCCCGCGTGTTTCACCGTTTTTTCGACCCTGAGGAGTCGTGAAGTGCCGACCGTTGTCAACGGATTTGTCAACGGAACCCTGCCGCGTCAGCCTCGCTGGACCCAACCAGCCTCGGAACGGGGGAGCGCGGCACCCAAGCTGACATGCCCAAACTCGCCGGTCTCGCCACGCAAAACGGCCGGGACGAAAATGGCATGCAAGAGGTTCGGGAGTTCGATTCTCCTCGCCTCCACCGAAACCCGCAGGTCAGATAAACGAAGCCCCCTCCAGCGAGGGGGCTTCAGTCGTCTTCGTCGACGC
Source organism: uncultured Acidimicrobiaceae bacterium (assembly GCA_963699075.1). Lineage (GTDB taxonomy): Bacteria > Actinomycetota > Acidimicrobiia > Acidimicrobiales > Palsa-688 > Fen-671. The sequence continues at coordinate 106,135 of CAVOTF010000001.1, forward strand.
TTTGTCAACGGGAGCGTTGACAGAGTGCACTTCCGGTGCTCATCCCCAGCGGTGAGCTGGGCAGCGAAGCGCCGGCGTGACCGCGTCCGAGGGGATTACATGGCAAACGATCGTCCAGCTCGGACCTCGTGACTCTGCGTTTTCGGGCGGTGTGACGGTCGTGTGCCGGTCCAGCCGGATAGTGGGGACTTCGCCTCAGCAAAGGAGGTCAACCACAATGACGAGACAGCTTTGGCTTCAGACGGCCCCCAGAAACACGGGTTCGCTCGGAGCCCTGGGGACCGCGGCGTTAGTAGTAGCCGTCGCTCTCCCGGCCCTGGCTGCACCGGCGGCGGCAGCCACAGCGCCGCCGGTACCCACAACTGTCCCCGGGACCGCTACCACACTGCCTCCTGGCGGGCTGCCCGAAACCCAGCCGATGCAGTACAGCTGGCTCACGCTGGACCAGCCCGGAGGCACGCTGGTGCCGTCCTGGACAGTCTCTGGCCCTGCTGGCTGCAGCAACCTGGCACCGCCAGGAGCCGAAACTGGGACGGCCACACTGTCGTCCGGAGCGGGTGGGGCGGCCCAGTTCGGCTTGTCCTGGGCTTCAGGGAACGTCAATCTCAACGGGCCCGTACTGGAAGTGGACCCAGGGGACCTTCAGCTGAACCTGCAGTTTGGCAGTTCGTTCTTCGAGGACCAGACAACCTTGTCCGGCTACGGGACCAGCTTCTCGGCGCCGGCCACAGTTACTGCGTCCCAGTACCACTGCGTGTGGTCTGGTACGGCCACTTTGACTCTGGACGGTACCGGGCTGACCTGCTCAGGCGGAAGCTCCAGCGACATCGGCCAGCTTTCAGACGTGCGCCGCCCAGACCAATTCTCGTTGTTCTCGGGGCCTCCGTGCCCTCTGTTCATGAGTGTCCAGACAGTATCCGGCGGCCAATCACCGTTCGGTATGAAGTCGGGAGTGTCCTACATCGCCAGCGGCGAGCACCACGTCGGGTTCACCTCAGACTCCGGCAACTACCCCGAAGGATCGCCGTTCACCGGCCAATGCGTTTCCGGCTGCGTCGACCTGTTGGCCACCGTCGGACTAGGTCAAACAGCCGAACCTGGACAGCCAGCCGCCGTGGCCAAACCGGTCGAAGATGCTTCCGTCACAGCGACCCTGGTCGGCCTGTCGTCCCCAGACGGCATCATAAATTCCAGCGCGGGGATGGGCACCCTGTGCGCGGCCGGAGAATCCAGCCTGCTGAACAAGATCCTGCATCCCAACGGAGGGGTGCAATGCGGTACCACGGTGAACACCACGACAGGCCAAGACGGGACAGTGCCGCTGCGCTATTTCGGCCCCGCATCATGGCAATACTCCGACAGCACCTCGACGCCCGAAGCGTACATAAAATTTACGGCGACCGCCCACGACTGCCGCAGTGCCTGCGTGCAACAAGAAACCGGGACACCCACAGACGTGTCCGTGAATATCGAACCTCACGTCATCTACCAAAAAGACGCCATCCTGACCGGCCCAGAATTCGGGGCCTTGGTGCAATGGGTGTCAGCCAGCGGTATCAGCTCTAGCATCCAGGCGCTAGCGTCCGAGCTAGGCAAACTCAAAGTCTTCGACGACTTCAGGATCGTGAAATCACTGAAAGGGGCGTCCAAAACCCTCCACCTCGCAGATGAAGCGTCCGAGGTCATACTGTTGAACCTGTTCGAGAAAAAATTCGGGCTTACAACCGAAGGGCTAGACAACTACGATTTCAAGACAGCCGAATCATGGCTGGTGTCGCTCATCAAGAACCCTGCGTACCAGGCAGCCATCAATTACCTTACGAATGCAGTCTTCGGCCCGAACAACGTGTTCGACGATCAGTTCATCGACAGGCTCAAGCTGTACGCCCAAAGTCTCGCCCTTGACCCAGGAGCCAAGAATATAACGCACCAGATGACCCTGAAGGTGTACGAAGGGTCATTCTGCCTGGACGTCGACTGCCGGCCCGGGCTCCCACCCGACCCCGTCGCCTCAGGCCCCGGCCCCCACTACGACCTCGAGATCGCCTTCTCGTCCACAGACAAGGCCGCGCCAGGCACTGGCTCGTTTTTCAAGAATTTCGTGGTGGACACCGGTTACGCCGCGCCGACATGGGTTAGCGAACAATGCGCCGCCAAGTGCGCTGACAATTCCTGAGAGGGCCCGGACCTCAGCCCCGAGAAACCAGGCACCTTCTCGTCGGCTTGGTGGCTCGGTGGGCAACGGATAACTAAGCTGGCGCGCGTGCAAGGACGAGGCCGGAGCTGACCACTTCGAGGCGGACCGTTCTCGCCCACCCTCCGCTCGGCTGGAATAGCTGGGATGTCTACGGCGCCAGCGTGACAGAAGATGAGGTCCTCGAGAACGCCGAGTATATGACGGCGCGTTTGGCGCCCTTTGGGTGGGAGTACGTTGTTGTCGACATCCAGTGGTACGAGCCCGGGGCGTTATCCTCGGCGTACAGGCCTTTCGTCCCGCTCGAGATGGACGGAGTCTCCCGGCTGATCCCTGCGGCGAACCGGTTCCCGTCGGCGGCCCGCGGGGCAGGGTTCGAATACCTCGCTCGGCGCATCCACGCCCTTGGCTTGAGGTTCGGTATACACGTAATGCGCGGTGTCCCCCGCCAGGCGGTGCACGCGGACACGCCGATCTTGGGCACGAGCGTCGGCGCCCGGGACATTGCCCAAACGAACTCCATCTGCCCTTGGAATACCGATATGTACGGAGTGGACCCTTCCGCCGTAGGGGCGCAGGAATATTACGATTCGGTTTTCGCGCTATACGCGAGCTGGGGGGTCGACCTAGTAAAGGTCGACGACATCTTGCTGCCGTATGCGGCCGGTGAGATCGAGTGCATTAGGCGTGCGATCGATCGGTCCGGCCGCGACATGGTCTTAAGCCTGTCGTGCGGGCCAATCGGGCTGGAGCACGCCGATCACGTGCGGAAGAACGCGGAAATGTGGAGGATCACGGGCGATTTCTGGGACCGGTGGGAGGACCTCTACTCCATGTTCGAGCCCTGTCGAGTTTGGGCGGCGTTCTCGGGGAACGGCCATTGGCCGGACGCCGATATGCTACCTCTCGGCAGGATTGCGATCCGGTCGTGTGAGCACGGCTGCGGAGACCGCTGGACGAGGTTCACCCGGGCTGAGCAACAGACAATGATGAGCTTGTGGTCGATCGTAGGCTCACCGCTGATGCTTGGCAGCTTTCTCCCGGGCCTCGACGACTGGACATTGGGCTTGCTCACGAACAGGGATGTGCTCGATATGCACCGGTTCGCGAGCAACCCGCGCCAGTTCTCTCGCCGCGGGGACTGCCCGATATGGGTTGCGGACGGCCACGACGGCACTTCTTACGTGGCCATCTTCAATCTCGGCGATCGCCGAGCTCGCATTGCTGTCCCCATGCAGGGCACCCTCGGCGACGGCAATGTGCGCGATCTGTGGTCAGGAGCCCGGCTCGGGCCGGCCGAACGTGTTCGCGAGATCGAGGTGGACGCTCATGGCGTACGGGTTTTGGGGGATCAGGCCAGCGCCGGGAACACCCTTTCCTGAAATAGCCGGAGGGGCGCGAGATCGAACGGGTAACCGAGGGCGAAAATGAAGTGACTGATCCCGACGTCCAGGTACTGCCGAAGCCGGGCTGTCACTGCAGCCGGGTCGCCGATAAGCCAGGTATCGCGCAGTGCGGCCAACTCAACTCCATGACTTGCCGCAACTCTGCTGGCATCGCTCTCCGCAGCTTGCCTGGTCGCTGCTAGCGCCAACGTCGTGTGGACCGAAAACTCGATAGCGTCAGAGCTCAGCTCGTTTTCTCGCCGCATCGACTCAAGCACAGTTATAAGTTCGGCGCATTTCTCAGGGGAAGCTATAACATTGAGCCGGTCAGCATGCCTAGCGGCAACGCGAAGCGTGCCTGTCCCGGTGCCCCCCACCGTGATGGGAGGATGCGGCCACTGGACGGGCTTCGGCTCACAAGGGGCGTCCTCGACGTCATAATAGCGGCCATGGAACGTGGCCCGAGGTTCCCGCCATAGGAGCTTCACTAGCTGCATCGCTTCCTCCAGGCGTACATAGCGTTCGCTTATCGAGGGGAACTCAAGCCCATAGGTGTGGAACTCTTTTGCCGCCCAACCCGCACCCAGCGAAAACTCTAACCTGCCCTCGCTCATTCTGTCGACCTGTGCCGCCGCCTTCGCCAGGATTACTGGGTGCCGATAAACAACACCGTTTACGAGAGCCCCTATCCTGACCCTGCTCGTTGCGACGGCCAGCGCTCCTAATGTCGTCAACGTCTCAAAACAAGGGCCGTCAGTGTCACCCGAAAAAGGTAGGAGGTGGTCAAAGCACCATATGGAGCCGTAACCCAACGCCTCCACCGCCTGCACTGCACTGAGGTAATCGGCCCAGTTCGTCCGCTGTCCCTGCATATGAACACCGAAATGAAGCGGCCGTCCCCGAATTTCCATTGCCGTCCTTTGAGTCAACGAACCCGGCCGGGCCGGCCTCAGGGCTAGCTCTGGCTCAACACGCTTTCAACCCTTACTCTACTCCCGAACCTGTGAGGCCTCTTATGAAGGCACCTTGAACCGCGATGAACACCAGGATCATGGGCAGCGTGACGATGACGACAGAGGCGAAGATGACGTTCTGTGGCGTGATCTCGCCTTGACCAGTGGTCCCCACTAGTGCCAGTGTCTGAGTCAGCACCTGCAACGACCCGCCCTCAGCGGCCACCAGAGGCCACAGGTACATATTCCAGGCGGTGAGCACGGATATCGCCAGGTAGGCGGCCGTGGCCGGTTTGGCCAAGGGTACGACGAGCCGTCGAAAAATGGTCCACCACGAGGCGCCGTCTATACGCGCCGCGTCAAAGAGCTCCTCAGGCATCTGGCGCATGTACTGCCGGAACAGGAGGGTCCCGAACCCCGTCTGAGCAGCAATCGGCAGTATCAGGCCAGGATAGGTGTTGATGAGGTGAAGCTCGTAGGTCACGATGAAAGTAGGGATCAATGTCGTGATGATCGGGATGAACAGCGAAATGGCAAAGATCGCGGTGACGAGGCCGCGACCTCTGAAGTGCATCTTGGCTATCGCCAGACCCCCGCTCACACATAGCAGCCATTGCAACCCCACTGCTCCGGTCGTAAAAATCACCGAGTTGAGGAAGCTCCGCAGTTGGATGACTTGGGTCATCCCGGTGAAGGCGTCCGAGTAGTTAGCAAAATGCAAAGAGCTCGGGATTACTTGGGGCGGCTGGACGGACAACTGGGTGTTGGACATCAGTGAAGCTGCCACCATGTACAACATCGGCGACGCCAGTACGAGGCCCACGACAACCGCGGCCACGATCCTAATGCGTTTCGTGAAGCGGGTAGAACGGGTCATCGCCTGACCAGCCCCGAGACGACGCGCAGGGCGAGAAGGAGGCCGCCCACTACCGCAATTTGCAGGATCGACAAGGCTGCGGCATAGCCAAAGAACCCATAACTGAAGCCGTTGACGAATATGTAATAGACAAGTGTCTGCGTGGCGTACAGGGGGTCGCCCTTGGTGAGTATGTTGACAAGGTCGAACGAGCCATTGGTGAACGATAGCAACGCCACGATTGCCACCAGGACGGTCATGTAGCGCACACCGGGCCAAATGATGTGACGGACTTGGCGGACCAGGCCGGCGCCGTCCAGGGCGGCCGCCTCGAGCAGGGAGTCCGGGATCCGCTGCAGCGCAGCCAGGTAGAGAATGGTGGCCGCGGGGAGGCTCAACCACACAGTGATTATGTCCAATGCCGGCAGCGCCCAGGTCTGGCTCGCCAGCCAGTCCGGAGGGGTGACGCCAAATCTAGAGATAACGTAGTCGAGGATCCCGTAGCCCGGCCCATCGAGGAATATGTACCGCCAGACGACGGCCGAAGCAGCATATGACATGGCCGCCGGTATCAAGTAAAGCGAGCGCACGACCGCTACAAACCGGAACTGGACATTGATCAGGATGGCCAGTCCCAAAGCGATAAATATTGTGGGGACGACGCCGAACACTATGAACTTTAGCGTCGTGACCACAGCCTGCCACACCAACGGGTCGGAGAACATCCGGTGGTAGTTCGCCAGCCCCACCCACTTGGGCCAACCGTTGGTGATATCCCACGTAGTAAAGCTGAGCAGGAGCCCCCCCAAGACTGGCACCACCACGAAGATGGTGAACATGATGAGGTTGGGCGAGAGGAACACCCAGGGTGCTAGACCGCTGCGCCGTGAACGTAGTGATGGCGCTGTCATCCCAATACATTCCTCCCTCGATCATGCTGGACGACAAGCGACGGCGCAGCCGATGGCTGGCCGTCGCTTGTCAAGCTAGGTCTGTGACTATGCGGCATACAACACTTAGGAGGTCGTTAGCTGTTCAAGGCATAAGCTGCGACCATCTCGTTCTGAAGGTTGGTGAACGCCTTAGCGATGCTCTCGTGACCAGTCGTCGCTGCCGTCACAGCGTTCGGGACATCAGTGTTCGACAAGTCGAACACAGTCCCAGGGGTCTGGGGGGCGATGGTCGCACTGTCGGCGGCGATGACGTAGGCCTCGCTGTTGGCTGGGCCCCGGACTGGGTCCTCCAGAGTGCGTCCGGCCCGTTCAGCGAGCCTATGGCCGGCACCACACCGAAGGTCTTCTCAGCTACTGCTTGGCCAGCCGCCGAGAAAAGGTAATGGAGGAACGCAATGGCGAGCGAGTTGTGGAGGGCATTGGGAGCGAGACCCCAGCCGAGGCTGCCGCCACCCGTCGGGATTACCTGCTTGCCGTTGGCCGCGGTGATCGACGGCATAGGCACAACGTTGTAGTTGAACTTGGTCCCGATAGCTTGTTGCAGGCCAGGCAGGTTGCCGCGCACCTCAATCGACATTGCCGCTTCGCCTGACTCGAAGAAGGGCTCGCAGCCAGACGACCCGTTCTTGGCCTGTTGCTGGGCCTCAGGGACAGCATCGCCGTTCAGCATGGGGGCGATCATCAACTCCCACGCCTTAAGCGCCGCTGGGGTATCGAGTGTCGCCTTTGTCTCGGTGAACGCAGTCACACCGTATGCTTTTAGCACCGGGTTGTACTCCGCCTGCCAGTCCGGTCGTTCACAAATGCCGTACTGTGTCTGCGAGGCCCCGGATCCCACATTGAGTTTCGCAGCGTCGGCGAGCATGTCCGCCCACGTCCAGCCGTTTTGCGGGAAAGGTACGCCTGCCTTTTGGAACTCGTTCTCGTTGTACATAATAACGGTGGCATCGGCTTCGTTAGCCAAAGCGAACACCTGGCCGACACCGAAGGGGGCGCCCTTCGGTGGGATATAAGAGGCTTCGAACGTCTTGAGCCAATAGTTCTGCGGGTAGGGGTTGCCAGCTTTGAGGTCGGGCGTGAGGTCACCGAGGAGACCATCGACCTCGAGCGTTGGGGTCAGCACGTCGTAGGTCTCGTCGATCATAGGCTCATTTTGCGCGAGGCGTTCTGTTTGTAAGAGAGGGACATAGGTGCTCGGCGTATTGACCACATTGGCTGCCTGGATGTGGACGCCCGGGTTGAGTTTTTCAAAAGCTGCGATGACTGGCTGCAGCACAGGCGTGGTAAATGTGAACACGTTCATGGTGAGCGTCCCGCTCAAGGCCGGGTGCATAGTGGACGCGCCGGCCGGGGCGGTGGTCAGCCCGATGACCAGGCTGCACGCCCCCGCGGCGGCAAGAAGATGCTTGCCGGACAAGGCACTTCGGCGCACCTGTTGAGACTTGTTGGTTGACATCATTGGCAGTAACCTCTTTCGGTTGTGTCGTAGGACGTAATTGGGCGGAGAACCGTACAGTCGGACAAAGATTCTGGGCAACTGGCTTGCATTGGTGAGGCCCGTATTAGCAGTGATCGGATATATCCCCCTTTCTAAGTAAATGGAACGGTAATTAATGCGGCGGGGCCGGGTTTCACCCGTCTTGTGAGCGTGCTGGTGGCGCATAGAGCGGCGGCAGCCCTACTGGGCTGTCTCGCAGGAATATGGGGATGTGTTCAAGCGGCGCCGCGACCGTGGTCCACTGCCCTCCGGTCAATGGCTCGTGGCTGTAGGCGTCGGTCCAAACTGGCCCTTCAGGGAGGTATAAGGCCCGAGAGCGTGCGCCGAAGCTTGTTATGGGCGCGACAAGTACCGATGGCCCGAACAAGTACTGGTCCTCGACTCCCCACGCGGCGTCGTCGTCGGGGAAGTCGAACCAAAGCGGCCTCATTGGGGGCGTGCCGTTTTTAGCTGCCGAGGCCATTTGCTCCAGCAGGTACGGCTTTATGCGTTCCCGGAGCGCCAGGATCTCGGCCACGATGGCGTAGACCTCGTCACCGTATGACCAGACTTCGTTGGGCCCGCCGGACATGGCCTGAGAAAGTGGGCTGCGGGGGAGACGGTCCCCATGAAGCCGGAAGAGCGGGCACCACACCCCGTACTGGAACCAGCGGACAATAAGCTCTCGGTACTCGGGGTCGCTTGGGTCACCTCCGTGAAAGCCACCGATGTCAGTCGACCACCATGGGATACCCGAAAGGCCAACGTTGAGCCCCGCCCGGACTTGGGCAGCCAAGGACTGGAACGTGGCCGGGATATCGCCGGACCACAAGAAGGCGCCCCATTGCTGGCTACCCGCCCATGCCGACCGGACCAAGCTTACGACGTGCTCTTCCCCGGCGGCGCGCATGCCGTCGTAGATTGTGCGCGGCATGGTCGGCTGGGTAACGGTTCAGGCTCTCCCTTCCAGGCCCCCCCGCAAGGCGGAGGTTATCGACGTGGCCTGGCCTAAGTTCGGGCTCGCAAGCATCTAACCAGAAAAGCTTTATCCCATGGCTGTAGTAGTTCGCGTAGAGTTGCTCCCACACGTACTCCCGAGCGTCGGGGTTGCTCGTGTCATAGAAGGCGACTGGCAGCCTCGTGCTCGCGTGGCGATCGGGCCAGTCCGAATGGTGCCCTGGGGCGCCTCGTTCATTGGCGATGAAGTACCCGGCGTTCAGCATGGGCTGGTAGTTCGACGACATCACGCTCACCGACGGCCATACCGAGACCATCAGGCGGACTCCAAGGGCTGACAGCTCATCGACCATTGCTCGCGGGTCGGGCCATTCGCTCGGCTCGAAACGCCAGTCGCCGAGCTGGGTCCAGTGGAAAAAGTCCGCAACGATGACCGAAAGCGGGAGACCGCGACGGTGGTATTCCCTCGCGACCTCGAGAAGCTCCTCCTGGGTCCTGTAGCGAAGCTTTGACTGCCAGAAACCAGCCGCCCATGAAGGCAGCATTGGCGCGTGGCCGGTGACGTCGGCGTAGCGGGCGGTGATTTCTGCTGGAGATCCGGCGGTGACCCAGTAATCGATCTGCTGGGCACTGTCGGAGACCCAACGCGTTGCCGTGCGCCCCAGTTCCACCCGCCCGATGGCTGGGTTGTTCCAGAGGAACCCGTACCCGCGGCTCGACAAGAGAAACGGGATGCTAACTTCGGCGTTGCGCTGTACCAAGTCGAGCACTATGCCCTTTTGGTCGAGGTGCCCGTGGGTATGTTGGCCCAACCCGAAGAGGCGTTCGTCGTCATAAGCGGCGAAGGACTGCTCCAACTGTTGATAACCGTTCCCGGTGGCAGTGAAATTGCGTGGTCCAGGCCACCAAAAGTGGATCGGCTTTTCGGCTAGCAGTTCTGCAGCACTATCAGCCCGAAGGAACCGGATATGCCCCAAGGCGTCGACCATGGCGGTGATGGCCCCCACCGTTATCGTGGACCTGTCGTTCTCGTGCTTGACGACTGCACGGGCGGATGGCTGCGCTGTGAGGGCACCCCGACCACCCAACAGGGTGGTGAGCGTGGCCCGGACGCGTAAACTGTCTTCTCCCCAGGGTTCAATCCGTACAAGTTCCGGCCCAGAGCGCCAGGTCAGAGCCTGGTCATCGTCGATAAACCTCGGCGCAGCGATCTCATCGGTGGCCTGGGGAAAGATAGACGTCACGGTGTCCTTCGGTTGCTTGAAAGTGGTCGGGCTGCGAAGGGCTTTCCTGTCTCCGGGCCCGCATTGCGATGTCGTCGACGATGGTTGAGGCGCGACAGAACAAAGCTGCCGGCCTGGTCATTAAGTAATGGGGTGTAGTGGGAGGGGGCGACGCCGCCCCTTTGACGCGTACCGGCCTCTTTAGGTAGCCGAACGATTTCCTGGCTACCGCCGGGCCGAGGTCGCCAAAAGGCTAAGCGTGTCGTGCCTCTTGGTTGCTGTGCATGTGTTGATGCGGGTCATCCGTTCGCGTTCATCGTCCTTTCTGCTGACACTTTGTCGTCGGCCGCTGCGAGGGGCGCGTCGACGGTCTCGGTGCGTCTAGCAATGCCGTTCTCGGTCCCCCGCCCGGGAGGGCCCATCGCTTCATGGTGCCTAGCCCTGGCGGGAGCCCCTCGGAGTCGAAGCGCATAATGACGGGTCAAGATAGCTGATACTAGCCAGCAGGTCAAGGCTTATCTAAGCGGTTCGACTCTTTTGCTCGTAAGGCTGATCCCTGGCTTCTTTAGGGGCTGGCACCGCCGGTTGCGGGGAGCCAACCGCGGCGGTGCCAAGGGCCGCTGTTACCGACGTTTCGAGCCGCTCACACGGCCTGCTCGTGTGCTTCGTGCCCTTGCGCCGGCACAGACCGGTCGCGCCTCGCGCCGGAGTGGTCGGCAGGCCGGTCGGCGGCATATGGGGCGAGCGGCGCGGCGGCCGTGGATTCGCGCAGGATGATCGGTAGCTGGAGCAAACGGCTGATAGGAGGGTGTGCACGGTCTTCGAGAAGTCGGACTAGGAACCGCACCGCCTCGGCCGCCATTTCTTCGACCGGGTGGTGAGCGGCAGTCAGGCGCGGGGACAACGCCTCTGGCCAACGGGTGTCCGCAAGGGCGATGACCGAGACGTCTTGCGGCACCCGGAGCCCGGCGCTGGCAAGGGCCTGGTAGATACCCCAAAGCGCATGGTCATTGATCACGGCAATACCGGTAAAGTCGCCGCCCTCAGACAGCAAGTCCTGGGTTACTCGAAGTCCTGACTCAGGGTTCACATCGCTATAGACGACACGGCCACTAACACCCAGCTCTCCGCAGGCTTGGACAAAACCTTCCTGGGCACGACGCGCAGGGCCGAAGCCGCGGGAATACAATTCTTCCCCCGCGTTGAACAGCACGATGCGCTGATGACGTAAGTCGGCAAGGTGGTGTACGAACGCCCGGGCTAACGCCGCGAAATCGATGTCGACCCAGGTGTAGTCATCGGGGCGGGCGGTGCGACCCACTGTCACGAACGGCACACCCTCCGCCTGCAGGCGTTCAACACGTTGGTCCTCGAGCGAAACCTCTAGCAGTATCACCCCGTCGACGCGCTGCTCCTCGATGAGACGGGCGAAGACCTGCCGCTCCTCAATGGAGATCGAGACGAGCACGTCGTAGTCCGCGGCCTGTGCCTCCTGGACTACGCGCGGTATGAAGTCGACCGCGAAGGAAGAAAGCGACCTTCCCTGGGGAGGGATGAGCAAGCCGATCGTATTTGTCCGACCGTGAGCCAGAGCCCTCGCGGATGCATTGGCCCGGTAGCCATGCATCTTGATCGCCGCTTCCAGCCGCGCCCTGGTGGCAAGGGACACGGGCCGCTTGCCGGAAAGGAACGCAGACACCGTTGCTGTTGACACGCCGGCCTGCTGAGCAATGTCGCGCATGCTGACCCGAGGGCTGCCGCCGTGCCTCGGGTTATCGGCCTGTGCCATCGGGGGCTCCTTTCATGACACCAATGCCGGTCGGCCGGTGTCAACAAACATGGTCGGCCCACGACCTCGGTTATCAATAGGTCGCTGAGCTGGAGCGGTTCGTCCATCATATTGAGGCGAAGGACACCGCGACCTGGATAGAGGTCAACTAGCGGAACAGCGTGAGGCGCTCGGCCGGTACGCCGTCTCGCCCGTACACCACGGGCCCGTCTCTTTTGCGTTTCGCCTCGTACATGGCCTGGTCAGCGTGTTTGAACAGCGTCGTCAGGTCCCGGCCGTGATCGGGGAACAGGGCGATACCGACGCTCGTCGCTACTTGCACGGAGAGGTTGCCAAGCCAAAGGGGCTCTAGGAGCCGCTGATAAATGCGCTCCGCGATGGCCACGGCGGTGCCGGCAATCGGACTTTGGCCCGCCACTAGGATTGCAAACTCGTCGCCGCCCAGCCTGGCAATTGTGTCGTTTTCCCGGGCGAGCCCCGCCAGGATGGCGCCCACCTTTTGAAGCAGGAGGTCTCCGTAGTGGTGGCCGAGAGCGTCGTTGACCTGCTTGAAGTCGTCCAAGTCGAGAACCAACAGTGCCAAACCGGCACCACCGGTACCGGCCTTGACTAGCGCCTCCTCCATCCGCTCGGCGAGCAAGGCACGGTTAGGCAGGTCAGTCAGTCGGTCGTGGAACGCCCAGCGCTCCATCTCTGCCAACTGCGCCCGCTCGGACTCGCGCAGTCGGGCGTTGTCGACGACTAGGGCGCCCTCCAACATTAACTGGCGAGCGAGAGCCTCGTCGTGACGTGCCCAGGTACGGGGGGCAGTGACATCGCCGCACATGACGTAGCCGATGTGGCCTTCAGCAGACAGGAGTGGGAGCGCGACGTACGACTTGAGCCCAAGGGTTTCCACGAGCCCGCCTGGCCGGACTGGGAGCAGCTTTGAGTCGCCGACCAAAGCGGGGCCAAGCGATTGCGCCGTCCTTTGCCAGGCTGGCGAGTCACTGGCCCGCTTGCCTACGAGCGCGCCTGCCAAGGCGTCGCAGATGTCTGACGGGGCCCTATACCCACCGTGAACGAGATAACCGCATTCCTGTCGACGGCATACATGCCGGCGCGCTCGCAATGGAAGGCGTCAGCGGCCACTTGGGCCAGGATGGTGCCGGCTTGACGAACGCTGCTGGCCGCCGATCCTTCCTCGAGCAGACGGCGGATGGCGGCGGCGGACCGATCGTTGACCCTCTGTTCCTCGGCGCTCATGTCCCGTTCAATAGCTTGAGCCAATTGACGACTTACGGCCTCCACCACGTCCACGTGCCCCTCGCTCAGGCTCTTGGCGTTACTGCTCACCGCAACCAGGACACCTAACGCGCCCGAGGAGCCCTTGACCGGTGCCGCGATCGTCCAGCTCCCAATGTCACTGCGAGAAGCTTCGGCAATGCCACTAGATAGCACCCGGCGGGCGGCACTAGTTTCGGGCGGCATCGGGACGCGACCGGTATTGGGGTAACTACCGGCCGACATCAGAGCGGCCGATCCGCTAGTCACATCGCCAGTCCGTTCGACAAGCAAGACGAAGACGCAGTCAAAGTGCAACGTCAATGCAAGCCGGGTGCAGACCCACTCGGCGAACTGGAACCGTGAGATATTCGGGCGGGAAGAAAGTTCGACCATGCCTATGAGCAGGTCCCGCTCAGCGGCCAGCTGACAATGCTCCACCGAGCCACACCTGGCAGGCGGAGCGGCCTCCACCGCGTTGCGGACAAAACCGTCCGTGGTCGTCACCGTCTCTTATCGGCGGCGCGACCGCACCTCTGAAGACAACCACGAGTGCTGCGGCCTGATGCCCGCCTTGTACGATGGTGGAGTCGATTGTTGGGGGTGGAGGCTCGATGTCTCAGGGCGCAGTTAGCGGCCGACGTGAGCGCCTGGACCATGTCATTGGGCTTCCGCCCGCTCCTGAAGGCCTGAGCTGAACCCATGTCACAGGGGTTTCTGTCGCTTAGACCGGTCCTTTTGGCATTTGTCCTCACGGGCCTCATGTCGTCTGGGGCAGGCCAAGCCCATGTATCCCAGGCCCAGACATCCCAAGGGTTCACGGCCGGCAGAGCGGCGACGACTGCGGCACGTGGGCCTGAGGTCACGCCCTCGGGCCAGTCGAGTTCGGGCTACTGGCTGGAGGGGTCCGATGGCGGGATCTTCGCGTTCGGCGACGCCGGCTTCCACGGCTCTACCGCCGGAGTGACCCTACAGGCGCCCATAGTCGGGATGGCTGCTACACCTGACGGGAAGGGCTACTGGCTGGTGCAGTCCGATGGCGGGATCTTCGCGTTCGGCGACGCCGGCTTCCACGGCTCTACCGCCGGAGTGACCCTACAGGCGCCCATAGTCGGGATGGCTGCTACACCTGACGGGAAGGGCTACTGGCTGGTGCAGTCCGATGGCGGGATCTTCGCGTTCGGCGACGCCCACTTCGACGGCTCTACCGGAGGCGTGGCCATAGCTCACCCCATGGTCGGGATGGCTGCTACACCTGACGGGAAGGGCTACTGGCTGGTGCAGTCCGATGGCGGGATCTTCGCGTTCGGCGACGCCCACTTCGACGGCTCTACCGGCGGGGTGGCCATAGCTCACCCCATCGTCGGGATGGCTGCTACACCTGACGGGAAGGGCTACTGGCTGGTGCAGTCCGATGGCGGGATCTTCGCGTTCGGCGACGCCCACTTCGACGGCTCTACCGGCGGCGTAACCCTGCCGGCTCCCATTGTCGGCATGGCCGCCACACCTGACGGGCAGGGCTACTGGCTGGTGGCCTCCAATGGCGGCGTCTATGCGTTCGGTGACGCCCACTTTGAAGGTTCCACCGGGGGCGTGGCGTTGCCCGGGCCCATCGTCGGCATCGCGGCCGCTGACCTGCACAACGGGCCGGTCTCGCCCAATGACATCGATGGCAACCACAGGCTGGCAAATATCTCCTGTCCGACCAACGGTTGGTGCATGGCCGTCGACAGCTCAGGTGACGCAATCAACTACAGCGGCGGCGCATGGCACACGCCGGTGCTGGTCGATCCGGGTACCACGGAGCACGCTGACCTTGGGCTCGGCGAGCTCAACGCTGTGTCGTGCCCCACCACGACCTTCTGTATGGCGGTCAGCGACCTCGACGGCTACAGCATCTACAACGGCGCCAGGTGGTCGAACATCCAGTGGCCGCCGCTCGGGATCGGGGACAGCTTGCTCGCCGTGTCTTGTGGGTCCCCGACGTTCTGCGACGCCGAGGTGGACAACTTTGGCGACCAAGCCCAATGGGATAACGGGATCTGGTATGAAACGACCGCCGACCGGAGCCTCAAGGTCAAAATCGGCCAAGGGCCTTCCAACGTGTCTTGCGCACCTTCGTCGAGCGCAAAGTACTGCGTCTATGTCGACAACTACAACAACTACGCGGTATATGACAATGGGTCCTGGACGGTTCGGGGCTCCACGCTTTTTACCGCCGGCTACGTTCAAGGCGAGGTCTCCTGCTACGCCGTCGCAAGGTGCGTCGCCATGGACGACAACGGTTATGCCATCACGTACAACGGCTCGTCATGGTCAGCAGGAAGCCTGGTCGACCCCATTGGGGCTCCAGCGGGAGCTCCCGTCGACCTGTCGTGCGTGCCTGGCTTCTGTGCGGCTGGGACCTTCGCCGGCAGCGTCATCTACGACAGGGTCGCATCCTGGTCTGCGCCCCTGGTTGTCGACCACGCCCACATCACCGCGGTCTCGTGTGCCTCGGGGACCTTCTGCGTGACAGTTGACTCCTCTGGTCACGCCAAGGTACTAAACCCGGCGACGGCCTGATTACCCAATCGACGGGCACCGCTGTTATTCGCCCAACGAAACGTGTACAGCGCCTGCGCAATAACGGCGTCAGAAAAGCCGGGCCAGCGCGTCCCGGGCGAACTTGACCGAATAGGTGCAGTTGCTGTCAACGATGCTGAGGTTCTGAGCCGAACCGCTAAAGCTGCCTACGTTGGCATAAAGCCAACCGGCACTGAAACCCTTCGCCACACAGAAGGCGCCGTGGCCGAGCGAAGGTTCGTTTGCATACGGCCCCGGAATGGAGGCCTTCTTGGACGCGGCTGTGCCCGTCTCGAAAAAGAACGAAAGTGTCAGTTCTTGGTTAGAAGTGCTGTATTCGCACTTTCCTTCCCCCGGGCCGCCGTCGGCGTGGGGCAGGATAGTTCGGCCTTGGCCCACAGGCATGCCAAAGACGCTCTTGACCTGGTTGGAGGTTATGAGAGCGCACGGGTGATCGTTGTAATAAGAAACCGTGTGTTGAGTAGGCGCGGCTGTCGCGCTTTCCGCCCCTATCGGCAGAGCCGTAGCCACCGCACACCCGACTACGACGGAGGCTAGGGAGCGCCACCAAACGCGTGCCTGGCGTCTGGAAGTTGGCCCCGTGCGAACGTCTCTCATCGGTACCTCGCAGTCGCCGCAGCACACCCTGGCTCACACCGAGCGCTGGGCTTTACGGCGTTCCGTCCCGGGACCTTACCACTTACCTTCTGCCCTCGCGATGGCTTCACTGGCCTGCATTAGGTGATGGTCAGGAGGTCCGCCGTTGCCTTTCCGTAGCCGCCGGCTGGGTCGTTGGCCACCGTTATGGCCAGGTTGCCGCCGCTCGAGGCCGTCGCGGAGACCGTCATGGTCGCCGTGATAGACGTGGGGCTGACAACAGCTATGGCGGTGAAGCTCACCCCGGTGGGCCCCTGACCTTGGCCCCTGGCGCGAAACCGGTGCCCGTGATGCTGAGCGACGTCGTAGAGCCCTTGTCGACGCTCGGGTTGCTGAGCGAGGTCACGGTGGGTGCCGCGATCACCGAGAAGCACGTCGCGCAGTTCCCGCTGGCGCCCTGCACATTGCGGACCGTCACGGTGTAAGGCCCAAGCGGGGTGCCGATGGGCACCGTCACCAGGGCGGTCAGTTTGTGCGGGTGGACGACGAGATGGCTTGCCGTGATCGAGTTGGCCGGTCCCGAGAATTGGAGCGTGGCACCGGTAAAGAAACCGGAACCCGTAAAGGTGACTGCGCCGGCCGCACCCGCCGCTACGTTCGGGGGGTTCGCCGCAGTTACCGTCGGATGGGCGAAGACGGTGAAGCAGGCACTGCAGGTGCCCGAACCACCCAAGTCGTTGACCGTGACGGCGAAGGTCCCCGTGGTAGCCGTGAGGGCGACGGCCATGTCGGCCTTCAGCTTGTGGGTGCTAACCACGGAGAACCCCGACAGCGTGACACCCGGATCAGCCACCGAAGCGGTCGCCCCGGTGCGGAAGCCGGAGCCCACGATTTCTAGTAACGCCGTTGCTCCTTGCCCGAGCCGGTTGGGTGTGACCGAAGTGACCGTTGGGGCCCCCCCGATCACGATGGCCTTGGATGGGGCCGACAGTGGGCCAGCCCCGACAGCGTTCATGGCGAGCACTTTGAAGGTATAGGTGTCGCCGCTCGTTAGCCCTGTTACCTTTAGCGGGCTGGCGGGGCCGCCGGCGGTTTGGCCTCCGTGTGCCAGGTCAGTCAGGTCGGATGCGCTCACCGTAAAGCTGGTTACCGGCAAGCCGCCATCGTCTTTGGGGGATTGGAAGGAGACGGTGGCGCTGGTACTGAGCGGGCGGGCGAGGACGCCGGTCGGTGCGCCAGGATGCGTGGGGGACAAGTCCATGGCCAGCGTCCGGTTGACGCCGTCACCTGGCCCGTTGTCGCCGGCGGCCACGCAGTAGCTCGTTGCGTCACACCAGTCGGAGGTGAGGAAGTTGCTTACCTTCCCGGGGCTCGGCGTAGGCGACTGGGCCCATTCGTCACCGGCCCAGTTGTCATCAAGGGTTTGGGCGACCTCGCCGTTCTCGTCGAAGCCAACGGCCGCGCACATAGGTGCGGCGTTGCAAGACACCCCATAGAGGACCTGGCCTGCACTGCTGTTGTTGCTCGGCGATATGGTCCAGTTCTCGTTCCCTACCGCCGTTTTTTGTTCGATCAGGGCGTGCGGCTTGCGGTCATCACCGATATAGGCGCCCACCGCCGTGCAGACGACCGGGCCATAGCAGGACACGGCGTAAAGCACGTTCAGGCCCATGTTCTCCAACACGTTCCCCGCTGGGCCCTGGTCGGCGCTCGGTTGGATGTACCAGGCGGTCCCGCCCCAATTCTCGACGAGTGTCTGGGCCAGTCTCGAGCCATCGTTCGCGCCGACGGCCATGCAATAGGTTGGGCTGAAGCAGGAGACGCCATATAGCAGGCTGTCACCCCGAGGGTCGTTGGCACTTGGCGTGAGGAACCAGACCTCGTTGATGAACGTTTCGACGAGCGTCTGGGATGCTCCTTCGGCTTGCTGGTAACCGACTGCCACGCAGTACTGCTCCGTCTGAAGGCAGGAGATGCTGTTGAGCGCACTGGTGTGGTCGCCGGGGGGGTTGCCCGACTTCGTAACCGTCCAGCTGGTGCCGTTCCACGATTCGATCAGGAGCTGGACGATCCCGACATCTCCCTCGACACTTGCCGAGCCGTCGAACCCCACGGCGATGCAGGCCTCCGGACCGGTGCACGACACGCTGTTCAACACGCTGTACTGGGCCCCTGTGGCCGGGCTCGCCACAATGGCCCAGGAAGCCCCGGTGCGCACCTCTATCAGGGCGTGTTGCACCCCACCAGCTTCCGTGGAGTAGCCGACAGCCACGCAGTACGCCGGCGTCGCGCAAGCGACTCCGTTGAGGACGTTGTCCCCCTTGCCGTTGTCGGCGCTCTTGTCGACCTTCCAGGGAGATGGCGGCCCGGGCACCAGGAGCGGCCTGCTTTGCGCCAGCACGGCCGTGTCGGCCTGCAGGGTATGGGGCAACCCGACCTTTGGGGGCGGAGCCCCTGGCGAGGAGGCGAGGGGGGTGGGGTGAGCGGAAGCGGTGAGGTGAGCGGAAGCGGTGAGGTGGACGAGGGCCGAGCCGGGCACCGTTACGGTGGCTTGCAGCTCGACTGCCGCGATGTCCCAGTTGTCGCCGCCGACACCTCCTCCGAAGCCAGTGATCACGTCGACCGAGGTGATTTCACCCAGGGTCATGGCGGAAGTGATCACGAGAGGGAACGAATTGACCGACCCATTGGGCCAGTCGTACATATCGTTCACGTCCCGGAAGGTCTCGTTGCCGACCTGCACGTTGGCGTTGTCGCCAGCGAAGCTGCCCCCGCGCAGGTCGTCGTTGCCGGTCGTGATGGTGAGCTGCAGGGAGTCGACGGGGTCGGTTTTGGCCAGCCCAGGTGGTGCAGGCACGGTCACCGGGCAGACCCCCACCGAGCCGGTGAGCCGGCACAAACCCGTCGAGCCGTCGGTGAGGATGGCTTTGCCAACGTCGTCGACCAAGGGCTGGGTGACGGTCTTGGGAGGTGTCGTGACGGCGCACCCGAGCGTGGCGAACATCTGGATGCCCAATATGTCCCAGTTGTCCCCCGACAGCCCCCCTGGCAGATCCGTCTCGATGACCAGCTGCTGCAGATCCTTCGCCGCCGTTTCGGGCGGCAACGAGTTGAGGTCGAGCAGGTAGATCGTCGGGCTGGTGATCCCGTTCGCCCATTCGTTGCCCTGGTTGATGTTGCTGAACAAGACAGAACGGCCGCCGCTCAGGTCGACTGCGACGTTGGCGTTGTCCTGGTCTGAGTCACCGCCGCGCAGGTTGTCACCCCCCGTTGTTACCAGCAGGTAGAGCCCGGTCACCTGTTGGTCCTGTTCCGACTCGGGCACTGCCTCGAATGTCTCGGGCACCTCGACGGGGCCGCCACCCTTGATACGGACTAATCCGGTGCTCCCGTCGCTTAAAGTCGCCGTCCCCACGATGTTGAGGAGAGGTGGCGGGGCCACCTCGGGGCATTTGCTGGTGTTCGGGTAAATCGCAGCCTGCACCATCACCCCGGAGACATCCCAGTTGTCGCCGAATGGGCCCCGCCGAATTGGGTGTTGAGAGTGATCTGCTTTATTTCGCTGAGCGTGATCCCGAGCGGGAACTGCACGAAAACCGCGTGCATCGAGTCGTTGGCCCACTCCGCACCCTCGTTGATATCGTCCTGTTGCAGAGTGGAGATAACGCCGTCGATGTCGACCTCGACGAGCAAGTTCGCCGCCGAAGAACCGTCGAGGTTGTCGTTGCCCGTCGCTATGTCGAGCTCGAGGGCGTCCAGGGTGCCGGGCGGGGAACTGGGCTGGCTGATCTGGACCACCAGGTTATGGACGCTACCGGTGAAACGGATTGAGGGGCTCCCGGCGAGAGGGACGACCGTGTCGTTCATTATTGCTGTCGGCTCGCACTGGGCTTCTTGGTCCGAATAGTAAGGAGATACGAACAGGTTGCTAAGTCCCAGCGCTGTCAGCGCGGGTGTGTCGGGGAACGGTATATAGCCCGGGCTCGACGCGGGGGTAGGGAACATGCCGACCCCGCTGCATATGTCGCCCAATTCTCCGCGCGTGGTGTTCTGGGTAACATTCAGGTCGTCCTCGGTGTGGATCCAGCCGAAACCTCCCGGGTCTGAAACCGTTTCGACCATCTCGTGCGACAAGACGTCCAGCACGTGGCCGGCGCCATAGTTGCAACTGGGGTTGGTCGGTATAACCGTCCAGTTCGGCACGCTCAAACCCCAGCCGTGGTAGCCGAGGACGCCGGTACTGCACATACTGGTGCCGTCGTGGCCGTAGGCGGAGGTGTTGATGCCGTAAGCGGTGAATATGTTGACCTGGGAGGAGCCGTTAGCGTTGTTGGACTGCTCACACCCCGCAAAAGTTCGCATGGTGGCGTACGCGATGACCCCGCCGTTGTCGGCGTTGGCATCGTGCAGGGCGGCGCTAACGCAACTCGTTATTGTCTTTTCGTCGCCAGAGTAGATCGGAGGGTTGATGTTGTACTGGGAAAGGTCATCGAAATAGGAACTGCAAACGAGCGCCTGCGTCATGGCGTCGATCTGTTCCTGCGTTGGGCCTCGCTCCGTTGATGGAAGGCTCGCCATGTACTCGTCCCAGGTCATGGTGGACGAGTCAGGGTAAAGGAAGATGTTGGTGAAGTCTGCGTCAGGTACGTCGGCCGCCCCTGTGAAGGGTGCACCTACGTAGTCGCTGATAAAAGAGTTTGAGTAAAACCACCCGGTCCCCCCGCTGTAGGAGGTAGGTGACCCTTCGTTGCAGTTGGGGTTCTCCGGGTTGCCATCTGGCAAGTCCCGGGCCGCCGAGATGTGACCGTCGGCGGCGCGAACGGCCTGGGGCGAGACGGCCTTGGCAGCCCCCGGCCTTGTCACAACAAGCGGGCTCACGGGAAGCGAGGCCCCTACTGCCCCGGGCCGAACCAGGAGCAAACCGGATGCCGTTGCAAGCACGACTGCCAAGCCTGCCCGGCGAGAATGCCGGTCGAGCGCTTTGCCTATTCTCATGCCGGCCCTCGGGCCGGTCGCCGAGCGGGCGGCCCCCACGGGCCCGAATGCTACCGCGATATCCGAGGGCGCTGGGAGCTTCGGTGACGACTTCTTGTTTTGCCGGAGGCCGCGGGCGCCTGCGGACTTGCGAGCCCTGGCCTTAGCCCCCATGAGCCCAGTCCCAAACGCGGCCCGCCGCCTAGCCGGGCGAGGTGGGGCGAAGTCGCACTCTCGGTCACAGGCTCGCGGCACACTGGCACTATGACCGTGGCGCTTGACGACCTCGACGAGGAGCAAAGAGCAGCTGCGGCCGCGCTGAGCGGCCCGGTTTGCATCATCGCCGGCGCTGGTAGCGGCAAGACGCGCACTGTGACGCACCGTCTCGCTTACGGCGTCGCCACCAGGGAACTGGACCCACGACGCGCGTTGGCGATCACCCATTCTCGCAAGGCCGCCGCAGAGCTGGGCGAGCGCCTTAGCCGGCTCGGTGTTGGCGGCGTCGACGCCCGCACCTTCCACGCCGCCGGGTTATGGGTCGCCAAGGGCCACTGGGCACGCACGGGCAGGCAGGGGCCTTCACCAATCGTTTTGTCAGAAAGCGAAGAGTGGCGTTTGTGGCGAGACGCGCTGCGCTCCGCCCTTGGCCAGGAGCCCGACAACGCGGAGCTGCGTGACATCATGGATGAAGCCGGTTGGGCACGTAGCCAGCTCGTCAGTGTCGAGGACTACTCGGCGGCTGCGATGCTGGCTGGTCGGCGTCCCGGCGTCGACCCCTCGTCGGTTGTCCGCTGCTGGGAGCGGTTCAACTCGGCGAAAGCCAGGATTGGCAAGGTCGACTTCGCTGACCTCTTGGAGATCGCTGTCCGGGTTGATCGAGGGCGACGAACCGGTCGCTCTGGCGGTACGGCACCGTTGGGCGCACGTGACCGTGGACGAGTACCAGGACACCGACCCCGCCCAGCAGCGCCTCCTCGACGCCATTTTGGGAGACGGTCGCGACGTATGTGTAGTGGGCGACCCGCGCCAAGCCATCTACTCGTGGAAGGGTGCCGACCCGGTTTACCTGACTGGCTTCACGCGGCGGTACCCCGACGCCCAAGTGTTCAACCTCACACGTAACTACCGCTCCAGCCCGCAGATCCTGGACTGGGCCAACCGTGTGGCGCGGGGAGGCCAGACAAAGCCCCTTGTGGCCACCCGGGACGCCGGAGCCAGGCCAAAAATCACCCAGCTTGACGACGAGCAGGGTGAGGCTGCCTGGGTAGCAGGTGCCGCAAGGCGAGCTATCGCGTCCGGGGCGGCGCCGTCCGAGATCGCCGTCCTGTACCGCTTCAACTCCACTCAGGCCCGTTTCGAAGCTGCCTTTGCCCGCGCTGATATTGCGGTGGTAGTCGCCGAAGACACGACGTTCTTCGATCGCGAGGAAGTGCGCGCGGTCCTCGTCCCTTTCGGGCGCGAAGCGCGGGCTCAACCCGAGCGCAGCGGCTTGGAGCTGCTCTCGTCCCTGCTGGTCCGTGCTGGGTTCGACCGTGACAAGCCGCCAAGTGGGCTCGGGGCGGCGCGGGCACGCTGGGAGTCCCAACAAGCCCTTGTCGAACTCGTCGAGGCATTGCCAGGGGCCGCCACGGCGGGTGCCAGGTCGCTGCTGGCCGAGGTCAACTCGCTGGCCGTCCGTACCCACGGGCCACGCACCTCGGGCGTCACCCTGGCCACCTTGCACAAGGCGAAGGGCCTCGAGTGGGACATCGTCTTCGTAGTCGGCATGACAGACGGCGCGATGCCGTCGGTGTATGCAGAAAGCGACGCGGAGCTCGCCGAGGAAGAACGTCTTCTCCACGTTGGAGTGACTCGCGCTCGTCGCGAACTTCACCTCACGTGGGCGACGTCGAACGCACGCGGTTGGACGAACCACCAGAGCCCCTTTTTGGACCGTTTTGCAACCACAACCCAACAGCGTCGCGAGCGTCTGGCAACGCCAACGCAGCAGCGGCGTGGCCAACGGTCCGAGCGCCCGCAGCCGGAAGGCAAAGCCGTACCGGCCACGACAGCGCAGTGCCCTCACTGCGCCGGGCCCCTAAAGGGGATCGCTGCGCGTCGCCTAGGTGTATGCGCCCACTGTGTCCTGTCTGTCCCCGGGCAAACGGGGGAAATGGCCAGGGCGCTCGCGTCGGTTGTCAACGGTGCCGCCGGCGAGACCGGCCTTGCCAGCGATGATTTGGTAACGGACGCGGGCATGCTCCGTCTCCTGGCGCATAGGCCCGAAAGCGGAGATGAAGTTGCCGCCACCCCGGGCGTCGGTTTGCGCGGAAGCTGGGCTCAGGCGGCTGCGGAAGTCTTGACACCTTGACGACCGAAGGCCGCGAATGTTGAACCGCTCCATCGCCGTCGGGGCACTCGTTGTCGCTCTTGTCACCCCAAGTGCCGCCGCCTCACAGCACCGGTCGCTCCCGGCGACAGGTAGCTCGCAGTACGCCAAAGGCGGTTCGCACTACAAACCCTTCCCGGCCATGGCCGACTCGTGGTATTGGGAGATCGACCCACCGACGGCGGGACTGTCCGGTTTGCCCTCAACGACAGGGCTGTACCCCGCACCGGGGAGCGCTCACGTTTGGGACACGGACCTGTTCAGTGATTCGAATACGTCTTACGGGAGCAATTTGGGTATCCCCACCGGCCCGTCGCCGGTCGTGAAGGCACTCCACGCCGCCGGCCATTACAGCGTCTGTTACGTCGAGGCCGGCGCATTCCAAACGGGGTTCCCTGACGATGCTGATTTCGCCAAAAAGGACTATGGGTATGGCGCCAAGAGGTACCAGATGAGCGGTTACCCGAACGAGTGGTGGTTCGACATCGCGGGCTTCAAGAACTATGTCGCCGGCAAGGCATCGACGCTCGACCAAGTGGCTGCGAACATTGCCGGCGGCCTGGACGACCGGTTCAAATGGTGCGCCCTAGAGGGGCAAAACGCTGTCGAGCCCGACGATACAGACGGCTATACCAACACCAGCGCTACCGGGGCGCAAGGCGGCGGTTGGGGGCTAACGCAAGCAGACTCGGCGGGTTTCGAGCGCTGGCTCGCTTACCAAGCCCACGCAGATGGCCTGGCGGTCCTTCAAAAGAACGACCCCGCCAACGCCAACGTCGATGAGCCCCTGTTCGACGGGGCCTTGAGCGAGGAATGCAATTACTACGCAGACCCTTGCGCTGGGCAAGGAGGAGACTGGGGCGCGTACCTGGCGGCGGGCAAGCCCGTTTTTAACGCCGAGTACACCCAGGACGGCGAGACGACCGCTAAGTTTTGTTCAGCAGACGACCATTGGGGAATATGGGGCGCGCTTTTCAGCGTCGGCCTCAGCGGGCCAAAGTCCTACAAAGTGTGTTGGAACGCGCACAACATGCTGTGAGCGGCTTGGGCTAAAGGATGTAGAGCATTTCCTGGTAGGTGGGCAGTGGCCAAAGGTCGTCGGCGACGATGCCCTCGAGCGCGTCCGCTGCCGATCTGACGGCGGCCATCGCCGGCAGCAGGGTCGTCTGGGCGTGCTTGGCCTCGGCGGCGGCGTGTTTAGCGGCTTTGCTCCCAAGCGCGTGGCGCAATTTTGTGATCCCGGCCCGTAGGGCGGCGAGCCCGCTCGACACCTCGTCCAGCGTGCTTGAGTCACCGGTCATCCCGACCGCCCGCAGAGTGGCCAAGTTGGCCGCCAGTTCGGTCTGGTACCGGCTGGCTGCCGGTAGGACCGAGGTGGTCGCCATCTCGAGTGTGATGCGGGCCTCCACCTCGATGCTGAGTATGTACTGCTCCAGGGCGATCTCGTAGCGGCTGTGCATCTCTCGGTGGGAGAACACGCCGTACTTGCTGAATAGCTCCAAGGATTCCTCGGTAATGAGCTGGGGCAGCGCGTCCAGGGTTGTGCGCAGGTTGGGCAGGCCGCGCTCAGCGGCTTCCGCCTGCCAGGCCTCGGTGTACCCGTCCCCGTTGAAGACAACATTGCCATGTGTGGTGATGATCTCTTGAAGGACGCTCTGCACGGCGTCATTGAACTCTGTCCCGCTGTCAAGTCGCGACTCGAGCTCGGTAGCCATATGGTCCAGCGCCTCGGCCAGGATCGTGTTGATGGTGACCATCGGCCCGGCGATGGACTGCATGGAGCCGGGGGCACGGAACTCGAACCGGTTGCCGGTAAAGGCGAAAGGGCTCGTCCGGTTGCGGTCACCGGGATCCGACGGCAGCGCGGGGAGGGTGTCGACCCCGACTTGGAGCATCCCCTTTTTCTTCGAGCTCGTCGCGCCTCCCTTGGCGATTTGGTCGAAGACGTCGGTGAGCTGGTCACCTAGGAAGACCGAGATGATGGCAGGAGGGGCCTCGTTGGCGCCGAGGCGGTGGTCGTTGCTCGCCGAGGCCACAGACGCCCGTAGCAAACCGCCGTACTTGTGCACGGCACGGATAACCGCCCCGCAGAACACCAGGAACTGGGCGTTGGCGTGAGGCGTGTCCCCCGGTAGGAGGAGGTTGCCTTCGCTGGCGTTGCCCACGGAGAAGTTGACGTGCTTGCCCGAGCCATTAATGCCCTCGAAGGGCTTCTCGTGAAAAAGGCACTCCATCCCGTGTTGCTGGGCGACACGTTTGAAGGTGACCATCAGCAACTGCTGGTGGTCAGCTGCGACGTTGGCCCGCTCGAACACCGGTGCGATCTCGAACTGGCCGGGCGCCACCTCGTTGTGCCTGGTCTTGGCCGGTATACCCAGCTTGAACAGCTCGCGCTCGGCGTCGAGCATGAAGCCCAGGACACGCTGCGGGATGGCGCCGAAATAGTGGTCGTCGAATTCTTGGCCCTTGGGCGCCTTCGCCCCGAACAGGGTCCGCCCGGCGTTCAACAGGTCGGGGCGGGACAGGAAGAAGCTCCTGTCGATGAGAAAGTACTCCTGTTCGGGCCCGGCAAAGGAGACCACGGCATCGGGGTTGTCATGGCCGAAAAGGCGCAGTACCCGCTCGGCCTGGGCCGCCATCGCCTGCTGCGAGCGCAACAGCGGCGTCTTGTGGTCAAGTGCATCGCCCGTCATCGATACGAAAACCGTGGGGATGCAAAGCGTCTTGCCGTTGGGGTTCTCCAGGAGGTAGGCCGGGCTGGTGGCGTCCCAGCCGGTGTAACCGCGGGCCTCGAAGGTCGCCCTCAGTCCGCCGCTCGGGAAGCTCGAGGCATCCGGTTCGCCCTGGGTGAGCGTCTTGCCACTGAACTCAGCAATGGCGGTGCCGTCCGGGCCGGGCTCCAGGAAGCTGTCGTGCTTTTCAGCGGTCGAGTGGGTCAGCGGGAAGAAAACGTGAGCGTAGTGGGTGGCACCCTTTTCCATGGCCCAGTCCTTCATCGCCGAAGCAACCACGTCGGCCACCGTTGGGTCCAGGGGCCTCGAGTTCTCGATGGTCCCAATGAGCGACTTGAAGACCGCTTTTGGCAGCCGTTTTTGCATGACGGCCTTGGAGAAAACGTTCTGCCCGAAGATCTCGCCGGGGTTGCCCTCCGGTACCGAGAGCTGCGCCGGAGGCTGGTACCTCTTGACGTCGTCGATCGCCTGGAGGCGGGCCTTGCTACCGCTCACTGGAGCTCCTGTCCGATAAAGCAGGCCCGTAGGAGGTCGGCACCATGCGCGACCACGGGCTTACTGCCAGGAAAGAGGCTAGACGGCCCACGTGACGTGCGTGTTTCCGTCACGTGAATCTTTTTGGTGCAGCGGGGAAGACCTGGTCAGGCCAAGAGCCGCCAATTGGTAGCGTGTGGTCATGTCACGGTCGTGGCCGGCGGTTAACTACGAGCAGTGGAGTGCAACTTGCGACACACTGCACGCGCACACCCAAGTCCTCGGCAAGCTCGCCGTGGCCCTTGCCCCTGCTGAGCCTCAGCTCCAGCACGCGGCGCTGCGGCTAACGGCGCGAGGTTGGGAGACTGCTCCGCTACCGGCTCCCGACGGTTCGGGCACCTTTGTGGTTGCACTCGACCTGCGGGTGCACGAAGTGGTCATTGAAGCGAGCAATGGGGCAGACCGACGGGTAGCGCTGGGACCAGATCGTGCCGTGGGCGCCGTAACACGCGAGGTCCTAGACACCTTGAGCAGCCTCGTCGGTCATGTGGCTATCGACCCAAGGCCGCAGGAGGTCCCTTGGAAGGATCCGCTTGACGAGGACACTGCGCATGCGCGCTACGACCCGGATGAGGTTGCCCGTTATTTCGCGGCCGCCAGCCAAGCGGCGCTTGTCCTCGCCGCTTTCCGGGCCCCGTACCGAGGGCGCAAGACGCCTGTCAACGCATGGTGGGGCTCGTTTGACCTTGCAGTGAGCCTGTTTTCTGGGCAGCCAGCCAAGCCACCCTCTGACGACTTCATCATGCGCAATGCAATGGACGCACAGGAAGTAGCCATCGGTTGGTGGCCAGGCGACCCGAGGCGCCCCAAGGCCGCCTTCTATGCCTATGCTCACCCGGCACCCGAAGGATTTTCCGGGGCGGCCCTTTCCCCGGCAGCTGCGCACTGGGACGGGGACCTTGGCGAGTACATCCTTGATTGGGACGATGTTCGCGATGCGTCTGACTCACGTGTCAGTGGGCTCGATTTTGCGTTATCGGCCTTCCGCCATGCCTGCACGGTCTGTAACTGGGACCCCACGTTGTTGGCCAGCGCCGAGGGGACACCGCCACCTATTTCGTAACCTGGCTGACTACGTGGTCGGCGGCGTCGTCCCCGTGGTGGTGCTGTTCGCAGTCGTCAGCGTGGTTTGAACAGTCGTCGAAGTGGTGTCCGGGGTCGTCGTCCTGCTCGAAGTCGGCGGCGGGGCAGGAGCGGTGGCGCTTGTGGTCGGCGTCGCGCCTGTCGGCGTGGGGGTGGGGCTGCCACTGCCCGCGCCAATGGGCGCAGTGGCCTCGCCGGTCGGTTGGGGCGCGGCGCCTCCCGTTGTCACTGGTGCCGCTGATGTTGTGCTGGGCCCGACGCTGCTCCCGCTGGTCGTGACCGGGCTGGCATCGGTGCCCCCAGGGCCCGCAGTGCCTGACGGTGCCGAGGCGCCCCCACTGGTTGACCCGGAGCCGGCCGTAGTCGGGCTCGTGAAGCTGCTGGTCGGGCTTGTGAAACTGCTTGAACTCTAGTCGGGCTGGTGAAGCCGGTTGTTGCGGGGCTGGAGTTGGCGCCTGCTAAGCCCGCGGAGCCCGAACCCGACGCGGTCGAGACGAGCCCGCCGGGCGACGCCTCGCTAGCAGTGGTCGGCGTAAGTCCGGCAGTAGAGCCGGTCACGGGGCTCGAGCCCGCTGAACCGGAGCCCGCTGAACCAGCGCCCGCGGTACCAGACGCCGTGGGATTGTTCGCTAAGCCGGACGTTACCGGGCTCGTCGCCCCGGGAGACGCCGGAGCCCCGGCGGCCGGGCTGCCAGCGGTGCCAGCGGTGCCCCCGGTTGCCGCGCCGGCCACGGTGCCCGCCGTTGGCGCGCCTGTTGACATTTGGATCATGGGGACCGGGCCCGTCGAGAAGGTGCCGGACCCGGTCGCGGTCACCCCGTTACCCCCCTTGACCTTGTACGTCAGCTGGTAGGTCGTATTGGGCCTCAGCCCCCCGCTAGCCATCCACACGTCGTCTGCCGCATTGAGCCCACCACTGAGGCGGGCTCCGCTGGGGTAAGCCTCCAGGACCACGCTGGCCAGGTGACCCGAGGTCGTTTGGACGGCGACGACACTATTGGTGCTCAATCCCGACTCGCCGTCGGTGGGCGCAGTGGTGACGTCCGCCAGCAGTTGAGCCCTCGACTCGCCCGCATTAGCGGTCGGCCTACTGTGCAGGGCCTGCGGCGTAAGCGACCGCGCATTGCCCTTGAAAATGCTTATACCCTCATAGGTAGCGAAACCAACCGCGATTAGTGCAGTACACAGCAAGATTGTCCTGAGTGTCGTGCTCGCCCGCCCCAAAGGGCCTAGGTGCCACACTCTCGGCTTCTCGTCCACTAGCCAAAAGCCTAGGGAGGATTGGGACGATCGGGTCAGAAAGGCGCGCCTCTCGCGCCTAAATTTTCCCTAATACTGGAAAAAGTCTGTTTCTGTGTACGTTCGAGCTGGTGGTCGATGCGGAAGGAAATACCCTGAAATTCAAAACTAGTTACTTTGGGCTGCACCGAATTAATGAGTACTTCCAAACGCCTAGTTATTGCGTGTTGCTAAAGCGAGGGCCCCAAGTACCGCTGCGGCCTCTTCCCAACGCCCCAAGACCTGGCTTAGATGGGCGTGCGAGCGCGGGTCCGGCTCTACCTCTCGCGTTACGAGAGGTTCTTGGTGGATTTTCCCAATGATCCCGGCAGCTTGGCCGCCGAGCAGCGCTGCTCCCCGTGCAGAGGCATTGGGGTTCTCGACCACCAGAAGCCTTTTGCCGAGTATGTCGCAGAGCAATTGTCGCCACTGCGGGTGGAGGGTCCCGCCCCCGGCAAGATGGACCACTTCCGCCTCGACGAACTCGGGAAGGGTTGCGGCTGCCTCGGCAATCGAGAAAGCGACTCCCTCGAAGATGGCGCGCAACATGTCCGCCCTGTTCTGGTGCAGTTCGAGACCCACGAAACCAGCCCAGGCCGACGGGTTCATTGAGGGCGACCTAGCGCCAGCCAGGTGAGGGACGAACAATGCTCCGTTTGCCCCGGGCGGCGAGATGGCGAGCGCCTCGTATGCTTCTTCCCACGTTGCCCCCAAGGCGGCCAGCGCCCACGAGATCGCGACCCCGGCGCTCAGCACGGCCGCCATTGCGTACCACATGTCGGGGGCCGCACTAGCGAAGACGTGGTACCGCAGAGCGGGATCCGGATCTGGGCGGTCCCGGACAGTGACGACCTGTGCCGCCGAGCCCACGGTCAGCTGGACCGGCCCTGGGTAGGACAGGCCGGTGCCCACCAACGCTGCAGGAGTATCGGCGGAGCCGAAGGCAACCGGGATACCCGGGGGCACGCCGAGCTCGCTAGCCGCCGCTTCGTGGAGAAACCCTGCAGTGGCGCCGGAGGCCCCAATTGGCGGAAGCAACCGTGACGGCAGTCCCAGGGCCGCGATCACCTCGCCGGCCCAGCAGGAACGCGCCAAATCGAACAGCAGAGTCGCGGACGCGTCGCTTGGTTCGCTGCCGGCGCTCCCGATGAGCCTCAAACGCAACCAGTCCTTGGGCTGAAGAGCCCAATCGGCGCTGCTCAGCACCGCAGGCTCGTTGGCCGCCAGCCAATGTAGGAGCGGCCCTGCCATACCCGGGACAAGCGGGTTGCCCAAGACAGCCCTGACCTGCTTGGGCAGGGCGCGGTAGGCAGCGAGGTCGTCCTGGGCGCGACGGTCCAGGTGCAAGATGGCCGGGCGCAACGCCTGGCCGCTGGAGGTGGTCAACACCACCCCGTGCATCTGGGCGGACAACCCGATCGCCCCGACCTGGTCCTGCGTCCCGTCCAACATCCCGACGAGCTCGCGGACCGCCGCCCGAACCGCGGACCACCAGTCCTCGGGATCCGACTCGGCCCAACCCGCGCGTGGGCTGGATACCCGCAGAGGCGCAGAGGTGCCTACCATCTGGCGACCGGCGGCGTCCAGCAGGACTGCCTTAACCGACCCGGTGCCCAGGTCGATGCCCAGCGAAGCGGTACTTTTGCCCATCGACGAGCTCATCTCACAGCGCCTCTCGGTCCCACATCATGAAATGCTACGATATTCCGCTGGAAAGCTTCGAGTAGTAGCGGATCCAAAAGGGTTCGGAAGCAAAGAGGTGGTGTTGTGAGCGCAGGCCCGGACGCCCCAGACGAGCCGGACGCATTGAGCGGCGAAAAGCTGCGCATGTTCCCGGGCGAGCGGCGGCGGCAGATCCTCGAGATCGTGAACGCACGGGGCAGCATTCGCGTCAGCGAACTGGCCACCTTGGTCCGCGTGACCGAACCGACGGTGCGCAAGGACATCAGCGACCTCGATGCGCAACGGTTGCTCCGGCGGACCCACGGCGGCGCGCTTGCCGCTAGGCCCGCCTACGAGGCGAACGTATCGGCGCGCGCCGGCACAAATGTCGAGGGAAAGCAGTTGATCGCTCGCGCTTGCCTGGGGGAGATAAGAGATGGGGACGCCATTTTTATCGATAGCGGCACCACGATGATTGCTCTCGCCGAGGCCTTGTCCCCAAGCTCCACGGCCTTTTTCGACGGGTCGGCACGTCGGAGCCCTGTCAACGTGAACGTCCTGACGAACGCCCTTGAGGTGGCCAAGATCCTAGCTCCAGTGCCCGGTATCCGCCATAGCGTCCTGGGTGGCCAGTACCGCCTGGCCGGTGGTTGTTTCGTGGGACCTCTCACGATCGAGGCCTTGCAACGTTTCACGCTCAATATTGCTTTTGTAGGTGTCACGGGCCTCTCGCCTCTCGGATTCACAGTCGCCGATGTCAACGAAGCTCAGGTAAAAACTGCAGCCATGGAGCGGGCACGACGCGTCATCGTCCCCATGGACCACACCAAGGTGGGCGTTGCTGATTTTGTCAAGGTCTGCGACCCCGACCGGGTCGAGACGGTGGTGACCGACGAGCCGAACGCGGACCTGGCGCGAATGTGCAAAGACCACGGCGTCCGTCTGGTAGTAGCCGGCTAATTATCTTTACTGGCCTGCCCGAGTAGGGCGCGCATACGGGCGCCCTCTTTGCTCCACCAGTTGTGAAGGATCCCAACATCGTGGCCGATGCAGAAGTGGCGCACACCCCGCTCGAGGTAATAGTCGGCTTGGCTCGGGTCGGCGAGTTCCGCCCTAGCGGCAACGCCGTGGCGCTGGGCGCTTGCGATGACATGGGCCTCCACCTCTCTTATGGCGGCGGCGTCCCTGGGCCGCACGAGGCCCATGCTCATGGCATAATCGGCCGGCCCAAATTGCACCATGTCCACTCCGGGGACATCCAAGATGGCATCGAGGTTTTCCAAAGCTTCGCGTTTTTCGATCATCAGTGCGACAACCGAAGATGCCAACGCCCCTACCCACTCGGTCGTCCCCGCGTGGATCATGGTACGCGAGTCGCGCCGCAGGCCCACGCCGTGGCGTCCCAAATGTTCTGGATGCTCGGCCCGCACGGAGCGGACGCACAAGGTCGCGTCCTCTGCCGTGCGCACGTCCGCGAACAGGACGTTTTGTAGGCCCGAACCTATCGCCCGCATGGCCAAGTGCCCGCGCGTGTCCTGTTCGATCTTGATCATCGCGCTAAAGTCCGGGAACAGCTCTATGGCGCGACCTAGGTTGTCTAGGTCGTGCATTGTCCAAGGGGCGTACTCGGCAACGAACTCGATGTAGTCGAACTGGCCGGTTTGGCCGACCAGTTCGGTGACGGTCGGCCAGGTGGACATCAGGTGAGTGCCCAGGGTTGGGAGACCGGCGTCGAGTAGTTCGCGGAGACGGTTCTTCCGCATCGGGTACAGGTCCAATGGCTTCTCCGGTTTCTCCCAGTCGGGGCTTTACGCTAACCTCAAGGTGGTGCATCGTCAACAATTGACAAGTTTCACCAGCACAGCACACAATGCTGGTGCAGGACTTAGCGGGCCTCGCCTAGAGGCTCGACCGGCAATGAAGGGGAGCGGTCAGGCAAATGCCCGATGAACTTACGTACTCGGCTGGGTTCGCGCAGGGCGTGGCCGAAGAGATGGCTACTAACCCGGACATCTTCGTCATCGGCACCGATCTCGTACATCGCGGTGGCCACTGGGCGCAGATCAAAGGGCTTGCGGAGATCGTTGGCGCCGGCCGGGTGTTCGATTCCCCCATCTCAGAAGCTGCCATGGTTGCGCTCGGTGTGGGTGCGGCCATGGCGGGCATGCACCCGATCGTCGACCTGAACTTCGTCGACTTTGCGTTCGGGGCAATGGACGAGATCGCAAACCAAGCAGCCAAAATCCCGTTCATGCTTGGCCGTCCCGTGCCGCTCGTGATACGGGCGACGGCAGGTGTCGCCCACGGCGGCCCGCAGCACAACAACAGCCTCGAGAGCTACTTCATGAACTTGCCTGGGATGAACGTGGTTGCGCCCGCGTTCCCCTACGACGTGAAGGGCCTGGTGAAGACGGCGCTACGCACGCCCGAGCCGGTAATTTTTTTGATGCACAAACGCCTAACAGGCATCAAGGGCCTTGTCGGCGGTCCTGATGATCTCGTCCCTCTGGGACGCGCCAACATCGTGCGTCCCGGCACCGACTGCACCGTCATCACCTACGGCGGAGGGGTGGCGAAGGCCCTGGCCGCGGCCGAGGTGCTCGCCGAGGTACCCATCAGCACCGAGGTCATCGACTTGCGGACGTTGGCGCCGCTCGACGTTGAAGCCTGTGTTGCTTCGGTGAAGAAGACCGGCCGTGCCGTCGTCCTTGACGAGGCGCCGAAGTTTGCCGGCCCGGGGGCGGAGGTTGCTGCGACGGTGCAGGAGCTCGCCTTCGAATACCTCGACGCTCCGGTTGGGAGGCTGGGCGCTGTCCGTACGACCATGCCCGAGAGCCCGCCGCTGCTCGAGAAGGTCCTACCGAGCGTTGCGGACATCGTTGCGGCGGTGCGGAGCACGTACGGTGCCTTCCAGGGCGCTTAGGGACCGTGAACGGTTCAGCACGGCCCGCTCCTGATCACAGCGCCATCGACCGCCCCGAATGGTTGAGCGAGCGCGGGCGCGAGATTTACGGCCCAACGCCACCG
Source organism: uncultured Acidimicrobiaceae bacterium (assembly GCA_963699075.1). GTDB lineage: Bacteria > Actinomycetota > Acidimicrobiia > Acidimicrobiales > Palsa-688 > Fen-671. The sequence goes on from CAVOTF010000001.1 coordinate 140,005, forward strand.
GGAAAATCGGTACCCGTCGCCCGCCAGAGCGCCCTCGATGACGGGGAGGTGGGCGAGGTTGTCTCGTTGATCGCAGAAGGCCGCACCGCCCGTCACACCGTCGTGCTCCCCGAGCGCCTCCAGACCCGGCATTGGCCGTCGGTCACCCGTGTTTCCCTGGCGCTTGTCGACCGCCTCGGATGGGAAGGCTTCGGCTGGAAGATCGGCGCTGCCAGCGCCGAAATCCGCCGCTCGGAAGGCGTGCCCAGCCCGTCGGCCGGGCGCCTCCACCGTCGGGGACGGGCGTCAAGCCCGGCCGCGCTTCCTGCCGAGTTGTTCGTCAATTACCGCTGCTGCGAATGCGAGTTCGCGTTTGAGCTCGGCGTCGACTTCCCGGCGCGTGACGAACCGTGGACCGAGGAGGACGCCCGAGCCGGGATCGAATCGGTGATGCCCGCGCTCGAGATCGGCGACACCGTTTTTGACGACTGGTACGGCGCCAGCGGGTTCTTCGGCTCGTGCTTGGACAATGGGGGAGCGGCGGCGTTCGTGGAAGGGCCGAAGCACCACAATTGGCGCGAGTTCGACCTGTCCAAATCCAGCATGGACGTTTACCTCAACGATCATTACGTCAAATCGGGTGTGGGGGCGGCGGCCATGGGCCACCCTGTCACCAGCCTCACTTGGTTGCTCAATTGGCTGCGCGAGCGGTCCATGGGTACCACTGCGGGGGAGGTAGTCAGCACGGGTACATGCACCGGGCACCTTTTCGCTTTACCGGGTGACACCGTACGAGTCGAGTTCGCCGAGCTTGGCTCGGTCGAAGCCAAGTTCCTATGAGCTCGTTTGAAAAGCTAACCGCGTGGGGGTACCGCGCTAGAGGGGGGTAACCAGATGGAAACGGGTGATGAACGGTTCCTCGTCACCGGCGCGGCGGGGTGCATCGGCGCCTGGGCGGTCCGAGCACTGCTCGATTACGGCGCGTACGTGGTAGCCAGCGACCTCAGCGAAGACCCGAGGCGCTTGCGACTGGCGTCGGGCGGCGACCCGGGCTCGGGTTTCGAGTTCATCTCCTTGGACGTCACCCGACTGAACGACTTGGTAGCGGCCGTCGAGGACTATGGGGTTACCAACATCATCCACCTTGCGGGACTGCAGCCTGCTTTTTGCGCGGCCAACCCACCCCTTGGAGCACTTGTCAATGTCGTAGGGACCGTCAATGTTTTCGAGGCGGTCAAACGTGCCGGGCGGGCGGTCGGCGTGGCCTACGCGAGTACGGCCGCCATCTACGGCGCAAGCTATACAGACACCTCCGGACTGGTAGGAGATGGTTCGCCGGCCGCGCCGGGCTCGCATTATGGGGTTTACAAGGTTGCCAACGAAGGCACCGCTCGGGTGTACTCCCTAAACGACGGGATCGGATCGGTCGGGCTCCGCCCCTTTATCGTTTACGGGCCTGGTCGCGACCATGGCGCGACGGCTGAGCCGACAAGGGCCATGCTGGCCGCGGCGGCCGGTGCCCCCTACCGCATGCGCTTTGGGGGTTCGGTCTACCTCACTTATGCAGAGGACTGCGCCCGCACATTCGTCGCTGCCAGCCGTGGCGCCGTTGGTTCAAGCGACGCGGTATGCGTGAACGTGCCCGGTCACAGGACCAGCGTGGCCGAAGTGGCCAGCCTGATCGAAACGATCGTGCCGGAGGCCCGAGGCACGATCACCTGGGAAAGGGCGCCCCTGCGCGTGTCGGCGTTGGCGTCGGCCCCAGCTACCGAAGCGCTTGGTACAGCCTTCAACCGGTCCCTCGAAGAAGGTGTCCGCTCGACTATCGAACTGTTCCGGAGCGCCCTGGATGCCGAGCTGCTGGCACTTCGCGACCTGGAGAAGGTCTCATAGCGGCGCTGGCCAAGGGGACTCCTCGGCGAAGCGCACAGCGGCCTCGACTGTTTCCCTAGCCTCTTTGTCGAGGTCATCGAGGTCCCCGTCGTCGAGCAGCCCTACTTCGGAGAGGCGTTCGGCGCAGCGTGCGATCGGGTCACGAGCTTTTTTCCAGTCTGCTACTTCCTCTGCATTGCGGTAGGCAGCGACGCCTTCGCCAGAGCCGTGCCCCGAGTAACGATAGGTCTGCGACTCGATGAAGGTTGGCCCCTCCCCGGCGAGAGCCCTGGCCCGTGCCTCCACTGCAGCCTTGTGAACGGCGAACACATCCTGGCCGTCGACGGCTAGTGCCGTAAGCCCGAAGCCCTCGGCCCGGCGCGACATCGACCCACCCCCGGTCACAGCGGCGGTCGGCGTTTCCACGGCGTACAAGTTGTTCTCGCACACGGCAACCAAGGGGAGCCGCCACACGCCCGCGAGGTTGAGGGCTTCCCAGGTACGGCCGGTATTGATCCCACCGTCACCGAAAAACGCCACGGCGACGCGTTGCTCACGCCGGTAGTGCGCAGCGAAGGAGTCGCCGAGGGCCAGTCCCACGGAGGCCCCCACGATGCCATTGGATCCGATGAAGCCCACATCGAACCCTGCGAGGTGCATGGAACCCCCGCGGCCTCGGGACACTCCGGTGGCTTTGCCGTACAGCTCGGCCATAAGGCCATCGGGCGAGATGCCCTTGGCCAGGGCATGGTGGTGGCCACGGTGCGGCGCCGAAACGGTGTCGCCGGGGAACAGCGCGGCAGCGAAGCCAACGGCGGTGGCTTCCTGGCCGACAGCGGGGTGCACCCCTCCGGGTACCTTGCCTCGCATCGTGAGCTGTTCCGCACGCTCTTCGAAACGACGGATCAACAGCATGGTGCGCAACCAAGCGACCGCTTGCTCCTCGACGGCGGCAGCGGCGGCGCTGTCCAGTGGGCTGCTGACCCCATAGCCCGCGGTCACTTGAGCGCCTCAGCGGTGAGCCCGGTCAACTGCTCGATGAACGCGGCCAAAAGCTTGGCCGAGTCGGCCCCGTCGTAGCGGCGATGGTCGGCGGTGACCACAGCCGTAAACATCGGGGCGGCGATGACTGCACCAGCCTCCACGGCGGGCCGCAGGGATACTTCGCCGACGGTGACCAACGCGACCTGGTTGAGGGGCACCACGCCATTGAACCAGGTCACCCCTGCGGGGCCCAGGTTCGACAGCGTGGCAAAAGCGGGGGCAGTATCGGCGGAGCCAAGGCGGCGTTCCCGCGCCCGGCTCACCGCAGCCTGGCGCAGCGCCGCCACATCAGCAATCGCGGCACCAGACAGTGAACGCAGGACGGGGATGAGGACTCCCCAGTCTGTCGCCACCGCCAGCCCGACGTCGGCCTGCTCTCCCACATCTTGCAGGCCACCCGATAGGGCGAGGACGAGGAAATCCGTGACGGTAGCCTGGGTGCCTGCGGCCCTCATTGCCTGCACGGCATCGCTCAAGTGGTCGGCGCGCACGTCCTTTCCCACGGAAAAGTGCGGTGCGGTACGCCAGGATTCACTTACCAGCGCGGCAGTCGCGTCCCGGTTGCTCGATGAGGGCCGTGCGGCAACCTGAGGCTCGGGGCCACTGGCATTTCCGCTGGCACTGCCGGCACTGCTGGCACTGCTGGCACTGCTGGCCGAGGCCTCGGCGAGCGCCCGGCGCTGGCGCGGGCTCAAGGCGTGCTTGGCGCCAGGCCCGTTCTCCTCGGGGACGGTAACGGTGGGAAGCACATCGGCCGGCGGGGGAGCCGTCGTAGCCGCGCCCGCCACTGCTGCTCCTGGTTCGCTCTCGCCGTCCGCCAGTAGATAGGCGATCGTTGTCCCACCTGGCACTCGAGCGCCGCTCGCCACGAGGTGGCGTGAAAGACGTCCGGACGATTCGCCGCTCAACTCCACAACCGCTTTGTCAGTTTCCACGACGGCCACAGGTTCGCCCGCGGTCACCAGGTCGCCCGGTTGTTTGAGCCACTCCGTCACGAGCACGTCCTCAGCGGCCATGCCCGATGCGGGGATAAAGATCTCCTCCACTAGGGCCTCCTCTTACAACGACCGTGCCTCTCGGCCCCTGAGCCGGCGGCGCTCGCCCTCACCGGGCCCCCCGAACGACGACGTTGCCATGCTCGATGGTGTCGGAGCGTAGCCAATTGATGGTGTCCTCCACGGTCCAGCTCGCCAAGCGCCACACCGAGCGTTCCGAGTACGAGGCGCAATGGGGCGTGAAAAGCGTGTTCTTTGCCCCCAGAAGAGGGCTCGTCTGTGGGAGTGGTTCGGTCGGGAACACATCGAGTGCGGCCCCGCCGATGTGCCCGCTTTCGAGAGCGGCCACCAGCGCGGCTTCATCTACCAGGCCGCCCCGCGAGACATTTACCAGCAAGGCGCCGGGTGCCATCATGGCCAGGAAAGCGCCATCCACCATGCCCGCAGTCTTTGGAGTAAGGGGCAGGTGAAGCGACACCACATCGGACCGAGCAAGGAGTTGCTCAAGGGTCACGGGCTCTATGTCGTCGGGGAGGGCTGGGTCGGCGGGGTCGTACACCAGGATTCGGTCGACCAGCCCACCAAGCATCTCGGCCGTCGCCCGACCTATACGCCCGCCGCCCACGAGGCCCACGACCAGTTCGTCGAGGGGCTTCATCGGTGCGAGAACGGGGGCCCGGACCACCCACGGCGCACGTAATCGTCCAGGCCGCACAAGCGCCGTTGCAGTGCAAGCAGCAGCGCAACAGCGTGGGACGCCACCTCACGCGTGCCATAGCCGGGCTGGTTCACCACTGTGATCCCGGCAGCCTCCGCTGCTTCGAGGTCGATGGTGTCGACGCCGACACCGGCACGGCCTATTACCCTCACGCTTGGGGCAAAGGCGGCGATGTGGGCCGCCCTCAGAGGCTGCAGGGTGACGACCACTGCTGCCGCGCCAGCCGTTAGGGCTGTCAACCCTCCGAGGTCAGAAAGGTCGCCAAAACGCAGTTCTACTTCGTCGAAATGGTCGACCAGACGCTTGCCATCCCCGAATGACCCATCCGACACCACGATCACCGGCCGGTCCTGGGCTCCAGGGGCTGACGCGATCGCTTGCTCAGTCCTCACGAATTTGTCTCCCTGGCGCCTATATATTTAGTCCAAGATCGGACGATCGTTTGTCTCATTAGAACAATGTTGACAGTAGACGAAACCGGTGCGATAAGCAAGTCTGGCTCGCGGTCAAAACAGCTCGGGCAAGGCTGCCCGAGCTAGCGGCGCTAGCACGGCCACCTCGTCCTCGGGTACCGAACTGTACGGCCACCGGGCGCGGGTGCCGATCGGCGCCCACCCGCCCACAGCGGCCAAGGCTTTGTCCAGCGCCGTATTGGAATATCCCTGGGCCTTGAGGGGACCGATGTAGGCATCAAAAAAGGCCATAATCCGGGTGCCTAACTCCTCCGCGCCGTCTGGGTCAGAGCCCATCTGCCTCTCCCAGGTAAGCGCGCCGACGGGTGCCAGGCAGGCCACATTGGAATAAGAACCGACAGCCCCTAGGCGGCGTGCGTGGGCGAGCTCGTGACCGGGTGCGAAGATAGACAACTGGGGCGCTGCCGCGTGAAGCTGGGAATAGAACGTGTCGTCGCCGGCCACCTTGACCCCTGCCAGTCCCGGAAATGCCCGTGCCAAGGCCGCCAGCTGTTCGGCGCTGCAGGAGGTCTTGGCGTGGGGCGGGTTGTAAAGGACGACCGGGATGCCACCCGCCTCTTGAAGCATGCGCTCCAGCGACCGTTCAACCTCAGTAGGGCTGAGGGGCGACCAGTCAGGCAGGATGACCTGGATCGCAGTCGGCTCCAGGGCGCGCGCCCGCCGGATTCGCGACAAGCACACTTGACCGCTCATGTGGCTCGCCCCGATCTGGAAAGCAGCCCCGGCCCGCCTAGCTTTTTGCGCGACCAGTTCGCTCAGTGCGTCAAATTCGTCTTCTTCCAAAGTGTGGAACTCCCCGGCCGTCCCGCACGTGTAGACGCCGGCCAAACCCACTTCCAGTAACACGTCAAGTTCGCCCTCGAGCGCAGAAAAATCGATGCTTTCATCGGCGCGGATGGGTAGCAGGACCGTACCCCAGGTACCGCGCAGCGGCGCCGTGGTCGCCGTCGCTGGGCCCTCACTGCCGCTCGCAATGCCCGTCGCAAGGCCCGTCGCAATGCCCGTCGCAAAGCCCGTCGCAAAGCCCGTCGGACGATCGGCCGATGATGGGTCGCCGCTCATCTTTGGCCGAAGGGGCCGATGTCCACGCCGAGCTCATCGGCCAGCTCGGTGATCTGGCGACGGATCTCTGTGGGCACGACCACTCCCTCCTTACTGCGAGCCGCGAGGGCACGCGCTTCGGCCTCTCCGGGCAGCAGGATGTCGACCTGCTGAGGGCCACCGCCAACACGTTTCGCCTCACGGCGGAACGTTTCTGCCTGCTCGAAGTAACTTTCCAAATCGGTGAACGCACTGATGTCGACCGCCATTAGCAAGGTCCCGTTGCCGCCCAGATAACCCGGGTCGACCGAAGAACCCATGTGCGAGACGAGCCCTGCGGTCAGCTCGATGAGCATGGACATCCCGGACCCTTTGTGGTCGCCAAAGGCCAGCAGCGAGCCGCCTGCATAGAAGTCAGCCGGGTCTATGCTCGGCTTCCCTGAGCTGTCGATGATGCTGCCGGGAGGAGCGGAGTGCCCTTCGGCCAGAGCAATCTTGAGCTTGCCCTCCGCCACCTTCGCAGTGGCGAAGTCCAGTACCACCGTCCCGTCGCGAAGTGGGGCCGACCACGCGAACGGGTTGGTGCCCATCACCCGCCCCGCTCCACCGAAGGGAGCGACCACCGGGCCCGAGTTGCACCACGCCATGCCCATCTTTCCGGAGCTGGCAATCGTTGCCACATACTCGCCTAGGCGTCCAATGTGGTTGCAAGCACTGATGGAAACCGCAGAGACGCCGTGCGTGCCTGCCAAATCGATGCTGAGGTTGGTGGCGAGTTGCGCGGCAGGCTGACCGAACCCCCAGGCCCCGTCCACGTTGGCCACCGCGCCGCGGCCCGAGACCACCGAAGGTTGGCCGTCGGGGCGGATCTGGCCGGACTTGACCCACTCCGAGTACTGGATCAGACGGACAATCCCGTGCGAGTCGTGGCCGACGAGATTGGACAGGGTGAGCGAGGTGGCCACCACGCGAGCAGTGTCGCCCGGTGCACCCAGGGCGCGCAGGACGTCGGTGCCGGTGCGTATGAGGTCGTCCTCGCTGAAGCGTGGCGCGGCCAAAGGTTCTCCGCCCGCCGGCGTCGTTTGCGGGCCAGTAGCTTCCATATCGAACCATCCTCGCTTACGGGCCGCTCCGGCAACGCGGGCGCCACCCGAGGTAAATTGTTTACAGTTAGCGATGCTAGGCTATACGAGGCAGACGACAAGTCAAGGAGAACGAGCTGTGACGAGCGATCCAAACGTGAGCGGTACGTCGCGCCCTAGCGCGGGGAGAACTGGGCGTTGGCTGGACGGGATCGTCCCGCCAGTCTGCACTCCTCTCGATCCCGACGGGGAAGTAGATGTCGCCTCTCTGGAGAGCCACATCTCCTTTTTGCTCGATGCCGGGGTCAATGGCCTGTTCATGCTGGGCTCTTCCAGCGAGGTGGCCTACCTCACAGATGCGCAGCGCGACCGCGTGGTCGAGGTCGCGGTCAAGACGGCCGGTGGCCAGGTGCCCGTGCTGACCGGCGCTATAGATATGACGACGAACCGTGTCATCGACCACGCCCTTCGCGCCAAGCAGCGCGGAGCCGATGCCATCGTCCTGACCGCACCCTTCTTCGCCCGGTCCGCTCACCCATCGGAGGTGAAGCTTCATTTCCGCAAGGTCCGCGAGCGCGTTGAGCTTCCCCTCGTCGCCTACGACCTTCCGATATCGGTGCACAACAAACTCGACTTGCCGGTCGTGGCTGAGCTCGCCGCCGACGGCGTGCTCGAGGGTGTCAAAGACTCGAGCAACGACATCCACGGTTTTAGAGCGGTTGTTGACGGCACCCGCCAGTTCGAGAAGTTCTCGGTGTTCACCGGGTCCGAGCTCGTGGTTGATTGTGCACTGTTCCTGGGTGCGGAAGGGGCGGTACCGGGACTGGCCAACGTTGACCCCCATGGGTACGTGGCGGTGTACGAGGCCAGCCGGGCGGGCGACTGGGACAAAGCCCGTGAGATCCAGGCACGCCTCGTGCGGCTGTTCGACATCACGACGTGTGCCGACTCGTCCAAGAAGGGGGGGAGTTCCTGCGGCCTCGGGGGGTTCAAGACCGCCCTGATGCTCCGGGGCGTGATCGCCGGCAACACTATGGCGCTTCCGCAAATCCCCCTCGACTCCGACGAGGTCGCGGCTGTGAGAGCAGTGCTCGTGCGCGAGGGGTTGGTTTAGCGAGGCGAAACTCTCGCGAGACAGTCGCTAGCGGGTCTCGAGTGCCGGCATTACCCGTTCCGCCAATAGGTCAACGGTTTCTTGGTCCGCGCCGTTGACTGTGGCCAGGAAGTACTCGGCGCCAGCATCGAGGAGCCGGCTGTAATGAGCAATGGCCTCGTCGGGTGTCGCAAATAGGGGTTGAGTGTCCAATTTGGCGTCGGGGATGCGAGCCGCTTCGCGTTTTCGGTCAAGTAGGTCGTGGCTCGGCGCCAGGGTGAGCAGCGGTGTCCAGTGGCTTCGCAGGATAGCTTCGTACGGCCGGCCTACCTCATCGCAGTAGCGGCGGAGCACCTCGTACTTGCGCCGTACGTCGCCGGGCTCGAAAGCTTTGCCCACCCATTCGTGCGGGCCGAAGTTGGAGACATCGGCGTACTTGGCTACCTGGCGCAGCGTGAAACGTTCGCCGCCGCCGCCGATCAGAAGCGGGATGCGCGGCTGCTGGACAGGTCCGGGTTTGAGCGTGGCGTCGGCCAGAGCGAAGGGCGCTGGAGCGCTTTGAGGCTCTCCCGCTAATAGCCCTTGGATAGTCACTATCGCTTCCGTCAAAACGCGGTGGCGTTCGGCGGCAGGGGGGAACGGCAAGCCGAGCAGGGAAAATTCGGGCACGTCGTCGCCAACTCCGAGCCCCAATACCAGGCGTCCCTGGCTCATGCGGTCGACGTCGGCTGCTCCTCTGGCAATGAGGAACGGGGGGTGGTAGTAGACACAGCTGACGAGGGAAATGAGCCGCATCGTTGTTGTGTCCGCGGCGAGCGCGGCCAGCGTCGTGAAGGTGTCCATCGACCGTGTCGGGTGGTCGTTTACCCAGTAGGCGTCGAAACCTCGCTGTTCTGCAGCAACGACAAAGGCTTTCAGCTCGTCAAAGTCGGGCAGGAAAGCGGCAACTACTGAGAACCTGACCCTGGACCTGGCTTCAGCCACCCACGGGTGCACATCAGTCGTCACTGTCCCACTTTGCTGTCCCGGTGCGGAGCCAGGCTCACTGTTGGCCAATGTCAATGAGCTTTCGAGGGCCCGTTACGCACCTGTGGTTCTTGGTTGGCTTCGAGCACCCGCTGGTATGTCCCTTCAATATGGCCTTGCACCATCTTCACCGCCTGGGCTCGCTTGCGCCGTTTGAGCACCTCGAGGAACTCGAGATGGTCTTCGAGCCAGGTCTGGGAAAAGTCGTGGCGCAAGGCGCCACGGTGGACCAGGTACAGAAAGATCTGCGAGCGCAGCGACCGCCAAGCCTGGTAAAGCCGGCGGTGGTGGGCCGCCTGGAAGAGAGCGTCGTGGAAGGCAACGTCGAGCCCGGCCACGGCCGGCCGGGTAAGAGGACGCGGCAGCTTGTCGAACTGTTGCAGCACGGCGGCCATCCGTTGGAAGTCCTCCTCGGTGGCGTTGACGCAGAGCCACTCGGCGGCGAGCGACTCGAGCGCAGTGCGCAGGCTGTAGATTTCGTGGACCTCGTCGAGGCCCAGGTGTGCAACGGTCGCTCCCCGGTGGCGCTCCAGGATCACCAGGCCCTCCTGGGACAACAGGACCAATGCTTCCCGAACAGGGCCACGGCTCACGTTCATGTTCGAGGCGAGCTCCTCTTCCACCAGCCTGTGGCCGAGGTCAATGCGCCCAGAAAAGATAGCCTCCCGGATCCCGTCGGCAACTTCGTCTGCGAGCACACGCCGGCGCGCGGGACCAATCGCAAGGCCAGCGCTGCTGATATCGGTCACGGTCAGCCTCTCAAGGTGAACAGCCACGGTGAAGGCCAACAGTCTACAGGTGGCGGTGGTGCGCGACCCGTGTCGTTGCCAGGCGTGCTCACGCGGGGCGGCAGCGGTTGACCAGGGTGCCGATGGACTCGATGGAAGACGTCACCGTCTGGCCCGCCTCCAAGAAGACGGGCGGGACCATGCCCTGGCCGACCCCACCTGGTGTCCCCGTGAAAATGAGGTCGCCTGGGTCGAGGGTGATGACCCGGCTCAGGTACATCACCAGCTCGACCGGCTTGAACAGCAAGTCAGAAGTGCGTGAGTCCTGTCGCACCACTCCGTCGACGGAGCAGCTGATCGCTAAGTCGGGCTCCACCCCGGTTACGTCGGTCGTCGTCATATAGGGTCCCACGGGGGTCGTCGACTCGCACGTTTTGCCCTGCAGCCACTGGGATGTACGGCCCTGCAGGTCGCGCGCCGAAATGTCGTTCCCGACGGTAAAGCCGGCGATGGCGGCGGCCGCTTCGTCTGCCTGAGCGTTTCGGACCTCTCGGCCGATGACTGCAACGAGTTCGACCTCCCAGTCGACGCGTTGCGAGATGGACGGCAAGACGATGGGGTCGCCGTCGCCGATAAGGGCGCGGGTGTACTTGGCAAAAACCGTCGGGTAGTCGGGCACCGTGGAACCGGTTTCCTCGATATGACGGAGATAGTTCTGGCCGATACAGATCACCTTGGGAGGTCGCGGCACTATGGCCCGCACGCTGACAGCGTCCTTGGCTACACGAGATGTGGCCGGCGCAGTGCGCGCCGTCTCCACCCCTCCTGGCATGGCGAGCAATGCGCCCACGTCCGCGGGCTCCAGCAATTCGAAGTGGTCGTCGCCGACCCGAGCGGCATACGTGCGCTCGCCGTCCCACACCGTCGCCAATTGCACCTAGCCGTCCTCCTTGAGTTGGTGAAAATGAACTTGTCCCGGGTTCACCCGAGGAACTCGGGGCTCGGGAGACCCTGGACACCAGGGTCGAGCGCGAAAATATAGCCCGCTTTCTCGCTCCGGAGCGAACTGTCGTCCAGGCCGCGAGAAGAGACGGCAATAAAAAGGGTACGTAGGTCCGGCCCACCAAAACAGCACGTGGTAACCAAGCTGCCCGGCATGCGGACGACCCGGTCAAGGCGCCCGGACGGAGTGAACCGGAGGACCTCCCATCCGCCGCACATGGCCACCCAGATGCAACCGAGGGAGTCGACAGCAAGCCCGTCCGGTACACCGTCCACTTCCACAAGCGTCTCGCGTGCGCCAAGCGGCTCCGCGCTGTCGGCGTCGAAGGGGTACACGTCGACCCGCTTGCGGGGAGTATCGATGTAATAGCAACGGCTACCGTCTGGGCTCCACCCGATCCCGTTCGAAACGTCGACCCCCCTCAAATGCTCGGCCGCCTCCAAGGTCACCGGGTCAAGGCAATAAAGGGCGCCAGCGCCCTGGTATGTGCCTGGTTCCAAACATGTTGTGCCAGCCCAGAAACGTCCGTGCGCATCGACGGCCCCGTCGTTCATCTGCAGGTACGGTCTGTCGCTTAGTTGACTTGTCACGAGCGAGAACTCGCCTTGTGCGCTCAAGAAGCCGAAACCTTCTCTTACGGCGCAGACAAGGCCGCCCCCCTCGCGGCGTGGTGCGACAGCTCCGACCGCGCGGCCGACTTCCCAAGTCTGCAGTGGGCCAGCTGCGAGGTCATGGGACAAGACGAGGCCGGCAAAGATGTCGACCCAGAGGAGCCTGTCGTTGCTGGCATCCCAGACCAGCCCCTCAGGGTGGTCGAAGACCTGGTCTACGACGACCGATAGGCCTGGCGAGGCTTGCTCAGCCATTTTTTTCGTAGTCGTGTATGACCCGGCCGCCGACGAGGGTGAACTCCGTGTGCCAATAGAACCCCTCGAGGTAGGCGAGCACGGGGAGCCGGTACAGCGGAGAGGTGGCATTGGGCCGCAGCTCGGCCGTAGAAGGTCCGGACCAACAGCCACCGAGGTTGATGTCGGTCAGGTCGCGCGCTGTGAGCTGGCGAAGCGCGGTCCGGCCGTCGATCTCGTGGACAATCTTCAGGTTGATATTGGTGACAAGGTTTACGCGCCGGCAGAGTTCTTCGAAGGAGCTGGGGGAGGACTTGTAGGGCAGCGTGCCAGTGAAGATCTCGATCCCGTTGTTGGCGACGGTGCCGACGATCAGGTCTCCCCGGTGTTCGAGCTTCACCGTCCCGAGACGTTTGGGTTGGCCGTGGAGCTCCCGGCCGCCCGCCATGGCCCGGTCGCTGCTGACCCAGAAATACGGCGAATAGCTACCGTTCAGCTCGCCCAAGCGGGCCCCCACCATCACGTTGGCCTCGTAGGTATCGCGCCCTAAACCGGCAACATCGCCCCAACGCGCGATTTGGACCATGACCGTGTCATTCGTGGGGAGCAACGGCTCAGGGACAAGCGCGCGGATGGCAACCGGGTCGCTGCGGTACTGGACAGTCAGCACCTCGCCGTCTCTAAAGCGGCCGGGGGGCGGCCCGTTGAGGGGCGAGTCGATCGGCGTCGAGTACGCTGCTTCAGGCGACGGGACAGCAAGAAAGTCGTCTGAGACGCTCATGCCAGGCTCGTGTCCGCAGTCAACGATGGATCTCCCCGGTCTGCCGCCACCTGCACCTGCTCAGGGCAGGGCCAAGCGAGCTGTAGGCCCTCGCACGTACCTTACCTATCGGGGCCCTGTCGTCAACAATTGACCGTGAGCTCTGGGGGCCGCGACCTTGAGCCTCGGCACCAAGTCGTATACTGTTGACGAAGCATTTCCGGATCGGGGTGCCAATGGCGCGCCAACGAGGCATGGACGCCCAGGAGGGGAGAGAATTGGCAGCCCAACATCGACCATTGTCCCGTCCTGCGGAGAGCCCACCGCCGTCGCACAATGCCCTACCGAGCGCTGCCGGCATCGTCGTGACAGCCCGTCGCACCTACCGGGCGTTCGGACAATGAGGCGACTGAACATGACGGGGGCTCTGACCAGGGGAAAGGCGATCGGCGGTTCGAGCTGCGGCGCCGTGAGCGCCCTCGACGCGTCTTTCAGTGTCGACCGGTGAGTACAGTACCGGCGGTCGCTCTGGCGACCCCCGCCTCGGGACCGCGACGGCGCTCTGGGTTTAGCTCGTGGCTGGACAGGCGTTTCTACGTAATGGCGACGATCCCGGCGCTCGTCGTCGTTACCGCCATAATCGCCGTCCCGTTGGTCATAGGTATCTACTTATCGTTCACCAACTACACCCCGGTACGGCCGACGTTCAGCTGGGGCGGGCTGGTCAACTACGACCAGATTTACAGCAGCCCCACCATCCATGCCGCTATCAAGAACACTGCCATCTTCGCCGGCGCGGGCATCGTCATCGAGATGATCTTCGGCCTGTTCTTTGCTCTCCTGCTGGCTCGCAAGCTGCGCGGCATGTCGTGGTTCCGTGTCGTCTACATGATGCCGCTGCTTGTCCCTGGTGTGGCATCCTCGGTGGCCTGGTCCGTGTTGTTCAACACCGGCAACGGCTGGATCAACTACTTCGCGTCCGTGGTAGGGCTGCCCCAGTTGAACTGGGCGGGCGGCACGCACACTGCAATGCCCACGGTCATCATCGCCAATGCGTGGGCCGGGATCCCGATCATAACTATCATCCTCTTGGCAGGTTTGCTATCGCTGCCGAAGGAACCGGTGGAAGCCGCGAGGATCGACGGCGCTTCGGAACTGCGAGTCCTGTACCACGTCACGCTCCCCGCCCTGCGCCCTGTAGTGGCCTTTGCAGCCCTGTTCCAAATGGTCAACTTGTTCCGCGAGTTCGCGGAGTTCGCCATCATCACCGGCGGCGGGCCGGGCCTGGCCACCAGCGTGCTCAATTACTACGTCTACCAGACCACGTTCGTGTTCGGGGAGCTTGGCCTCGGCGCCGCCCTCGCCGTCCTGCTCGTGGGCCTGATGGCGGTGCCCTTGCTGGTTATATTCAAGCTTTCTAAACGAGGCTCGGCGCCAAAGTGGGCTTCATGAACCGAGGGTGGTCCAGACGTGGCCGTTGATGACCTAGTGGCCCCCGGGGCTGTTGGCCGAGCTTCCTCCTCCCCGGCAGGCTCCGCCCCAGCCCTGCGGCGGCGACCTCCGAGACGCCTACGACGGCGCGCCGGGGACATCTTCACGGTCGTAGCACTGCTCATCGGCGCGGCCTTTATCCTGCTGCCGATCTTCTGGATCGTTACAACAGCGTTCAAGCCTCCGGCCGAGGCGTTCGTACTTCCTCCGAAGTTCATCTTCTCGCCGACGCTGAGCAACTTCAGTTCGCTCCTAAGCGGCCAGTACAACCAGTACATCGATGACATCGGCCACTCGCTCATCATCATGGCCTTCAGCGTGGGCATTGCCCTGGTGCTCGGTGTCCCCGCTGGCTACGGCCTGGCGCGTTCGCGCTTCAAGGGAAGTGGTGCCATCACGGGCTGGCTCATCGTTGCTTATATCGTGCCTGCGCTCGTTTACATCGTCCCGCTCTACGCCATCTACCAGAGGCTGCACCTGAGCGGCAGCTACCTTTCGGTCATCCTTTACTACCTCACCTTCGAGCTGCCCTTTGTCGTGTTCATGATGCGCGGCTACTTCTCCGACATGCCCAACGACCTCGAGGACGCCGCTCGAGTCGACGGCTGCTCGCGCTTCACTGCGTTCCGCCGGGTCATGCTGCCCCTGGCCATACCCGGGCTCTCGACGGTGACGATCCTCGCGTGCATCCTGTCCTGGGGCGAGTTCTTCGGCGCTCTCATCTTCACGGGCTCGAACAACCTCACCGCCCCGGTTGCTATCGAGGAGTACATGGGACAGACCACCTTGGACTGGAGCGCGCTGGCGGCGGCCGCAGTGTTCCTCGTCGTACCCGTGCTGGTGCTGGCCGCCTTCGTGCAGCGGGGTTTCCTGCGCACCGCGACCTCCGCCACCCAAGGTTAATCCGTGTGCTGGTCTTGGCAGGCCGACCAGCTTTTGTTACAGTCAACTGTTAACGTTTGGATGGTCACTGCTTCAGGTGGTCCTACGACGCCAACGCCAAACAACAGGTCCAACAACCAAGGCAACAACAAGAGCCCAAAAATGAAGGGGGCAGTATGAAACTTTCACGCCAAAGAGCCCGGCTTGTCGGGTGCGCAACAACCGCCGCGATAGCGATGCTCGGCACCGCTCTCAGCTTCACCGGCACAGCCTCTGCTTCGAAAGTCGAGCCCGCCCAGAGCGTCACGCCGGCCACAAGCATCACGTTGTGGACCGGTGACGGCCCAGACCAGTCTTGGCAGCAGGCGCTCATTCCCCAGTTCACCAAGGCAACGGGTATCAGTGTCACCTACGACTCCATCCCCGAAGACGTCTTGCAGAACAAGGTTCAGGCCGCTCAAGAGGTAAAGTCCACCAGCTTCGCCTTGTACGAAGAGCCTGAGAGCCTCACGCCCGCCTACAACGCCCTCAATGCCATCTCCCCGATTGCGTCGTACCTGAACAATACGACGCTGACACCTGCGTCGTTCGACGTGGCCGGGATACCGAAGGCATCCGAGGCCCAGTGCACCTTGAGCGGGGTCCAGTACTGCCTCCCGCAAACCGTCGACCCGGCCCCGAGATGTTCTACAACATCGGGATGTTCAAGAAGGCCGGCCTCACCCCGCCGCAGACCTGGCCCCAGGTGCTAGCGGACGCCAACAAGCTCAACTCCAAGAAGGTCTCCGGGATCTGCATCAGAGGCTCTGTCGATTCGCCGAACGGCTACCCCGTGCTGCTGATGCTGCCCTACTTCCTTCCCTATGCCCCGAACTACCAGGGTGAGTACCTCAACGCCAACTGGAAGCCGCTCTTCAACACGCCGGGGGCATTGAAGTGGGCCAAGCTGTACGCCCAGCTGATGCAGAAGGACACCCCGCCGGGTGTTTCTGCCTACGGCTATCCCCAGTGCGTGCAGGCGTTCCAGTCCGGTCAAACGGCCATGTTCTGGGACGACTCGACCCTGGCCAATGTCCTGTACTCAAAGTCGCTTGACCCGAAGGAGTACGCGAACGCCGGCATCGACGAGATCCCCTGCTCATCCTGGAACCAGACGTGCCTCCTCGAGGCCCCTTGGGGCTATTTCATCAACAAAAACGTGAGCGCGTCGCAGCAGCTGTCGGCGTGGATGCTGGAGGAATGGCTCTCGTCGCCGACCACCCAGATCGAGGCGCTCAACTCGAGCAAGGACGCGGCTGTCGCCACCCGACCGGCTACGCTCACCTACGCTATTGCCCACGCCAGTAATTACGGTGTGCCCACGCAATTCCTGCAGGCAGTCCAATATGCCGGTGCCCACGTTGAGCCGAACGCTATCCCTAACACGGCCGCTTTCCCCATCATCCAGAACACCCTGTTCGTCACCGACTCCGAGCTGATCGCGGCGCAGATCACTCCGCAACAGGCGGTCGCCCTGCTGCAGAGCAACATGGTCGCCACGCTCAAGGAGTACAACCTCCCGCCTAAGTAACACGGCGCCGAAAGCAACCACAACAGGCTGAAAACAACACACTGCAAGACCCCACGTTCAGGGACAACCTGGACGTGGGGTCTTGTCTTGTCCAGGAAGCGTGTACCCATGACAAATGGCACCTTGGAACAGCTACTTTCGTTGGCTGAGTACGAGGCGTTTTGCCGTGTAGAGCTTGACGACCCCTATGAACTGCTTGACGAACTGCGCGCGATCGCCCCGGTGCATTGGAGCCCAGTGCTGGGGTCTTGGGTCGTTACCAGTTACGACGAGGTAAACCATGCCCTGCGCGGGGACTGGCTTTTGCACGATCGGGTCGAGATCAACCTACGCGGCATCCCGGGCCCTGTTCGGGACGGGTACGGCGGGCTGGTAACTCACATCTCTAATTGGTTGGGGTTCACGGATGCGCCAAGCATTCCCGGATGCGTGAGGTATCGCGCCAGCTCGTCAACCCGGGCCTTGCGGCCAAAATGCAGCCTCGGATCACCCACCTAGTGCGCGACCTGGTGGGGGAAATGCGGGCTTTGGGGACGGTGGACCTACTTGACGACCTGGCCCTGCGACTACCGGTCACGGTGGTCTGCGACGCCCTCGGGATGGAGGGCGCCGACGCGACCCAGTTCCACGCCCTGACTGAGGACCTGGGTCGCTTCGCCGGGCGCGTCGAGACCTCATGGGGCCCCGAGGACCAGGCACTCCTCTTCCGGTCAAACCAGAGCTGGCTTGCGCTGGAGGAGCTTTTTCAACGCTTGATTGCCGACAAGCGGTGCCACCCAGACGACGACGTGCTATCCGCTCTCGTACGCGCCCACGACACCGAGCTGCTCTCCGACGACGAAGTGGTCGGCCTGTCAGTGTTCTTCTTCGCTGCTGGTCACGGGACGACCCGCGACCTGTTGGCCAACTGTCTCTACCTGCTGATGGCGCACCCGGGTGAAGTGGGCAAGCTCCAGGCGGCGACCTCGCGCGTCGGCCCCGCCATTGAGGAGGCGCTCAGGTACGAGAGCCCCATACCCATGGTGTCCCAATTGGCGGGCGCGGACCACGTGCTGGCCGGTGCAGAAGTGCGAGCGGGCGATGCCGTTATCCTTCACATCGGCGCGGCCAACCGGGACCCGGCCCAGTTCGTTGACCCAGGCCGCTTCGACGTCACGCGAAAGGAAAACCGCCACCTCGCGTTCGGGCTCGGCGCTCATTTTTGCCTAGGGGCGCCCCTGGCTCGCCGGCAGGTGGCCGTCGTCCTCGAGGAACTCGCACCGGACTTGGACCGCCTCGTTTTTGACGAACCGGCACCAAAATGGGGACGGGGGAACATGAGCTCGCGGACGCTGACCACACTGACGGCAAGGTGGTCGCCGAGGGCTGGGGCGCCCGGCGCGAGCGGTGGCCCTCCGAAAGACGGGCCTTTTACTGAGTAACCCGGACGTGCGCGTCGGGTCGCGACCTCAACCCGGGGAGCAGCTCAACCCCGAGGCCGGGGGCCTCTCGCGGTGAGATGCGGCCGCTCCCGATAATCGGGAGCTGCGTGACGATTTCCTTGTACCAGTCGGTGTAGTAGGCGCGCACCGTCTCCTGGATCAGCACGTTGGAGGTACTGACCGAGAAATGGGCGCCGATACAGAGCGCGACCGGCCCGACGCAGTCGTGGGGCGCAACCGGGATGCCGTAGGTTTCTGCCAGCGCGGCGACCCTGAGAGCCTCGGAAATCCCGCCGCTCCAGCCGAAGTCGAAGAGCACGACGTCGATCGCGCCCGTGTCGAAAAGGCGCTTGAAGTCGAACTTGTTACCCATCGTCTCGCCGAAGGCGAAACGCACGGAAGTGGCTTCGCGCAAACGGCTGAGGGCGTCGAAGCTGTCGAGCCTTATGGCGTCTTCGACCCAGTACGGGTGATAATCCTCGAGGGCGCGGCGAATCCTCATGGACGGTACCGTCTGCCAGAGCCCGTGGAGCTCCACCATGATCTCCATGCGGTCGCCCACGGCCGAACGGATCTTCTCGAACGGTTCGAGGCCTTTTTTAAGTTCTTCGAGGGTTATCTCGCGGCCACCGGTCGGACGTGCGAGTTCGTCGAAAGGCCATATTTTCATGGCGGTTATGCCCTCGTCGAGCAGGCTCAGCGCCAGTTCGTCGGCGCGGTACATGAAGGCGTCGAGGTCTTCATAGGGCCCTCTCGGTGCCTCGTCCACTGGGGCGGCCGCCGCGGGTGTCCGGCTCGTGCCGCGGTACTGCAGCTCCTTGCGGCCGTACGCGTAACCCCCGCAGGTGTTGTATATCGGTGCGGTCTCACGGAAGCGGCCGCCGATCAGCTGGTAGAGCGGCTGGCCGCAGACCTTGCCGAGGATGTCCCATAGCGCAATGTCGACCGCCGAATGGGCGCGTGTTGACACGCCAGTCCCGCCGTGAGTGACGTAGAACCCGGGCAGGTCCTTGGCGTGGCGTTCGATCGCGAGCGGGTCCTTTCCGAGCAGGCGACCCGCCACTGACTCATGCACATAGGCTTCGACGGCTTCAGGGCCAAAACAAGTCTCACCCAGGCCTGTCACGCCTTCGTCGGTGTGGACCAGCAGGCCCGTGAACTCTGGGAACTGGTCGACGCGGACCGTCTCTATAGCTGTGATCTTCATGGCCTGGCGTCGATCCCGGAGATGAGGTTGTTCACCAGGTCGACCCGGGGGGTAGGCACGCCTTGGCGCCGTCCGCGGCGCGCCGAGATCCGCAAATATCTGTTCAGACTCGGTCTTCCTACCGGCCGCGATGTCCTGTGCCATCGAGGAGAAGCTCTGTGGGCCTGTTGGGTCGTAGGCCCTGCCCCCATGATGTCCGCTACTTCTTCGCCTGTCTTGTCCAGGTAGGTCCGCATAGGCAGGCCGGGGTAGTCCCCGATCCGCACCCCTTCAGCAACAGCCACAGCGTCAACCTCCTCGAGAAGCGACCGGTATGCCAGGACCAGTGGGCGGCGATGGGTCATCGCGCCGGTCGACAGGCCCGTCAATCCTGTCACGGCGAAAATGCCGACCGCGTGGGCGAACTTTGACCAAACCAGGGCTCGGCCGTCGTCGACGACCGTGACCGGCAGCCCGGCGCTGCCAAACGCTTCACACGCCGCGGTGACCCGCGCCGAGGCCGGGGCGCCAAGCTCGCCGAAATATGTGGTGCCCAGAGAACCGACGGTTACCTTTGCCATGTCGGTGCGGCGGGCGTTCAGTGTGGTGGCGGCCCCCACCACATTGCGCAGACCGAAGACCGCCGCCAGGACATCGTCCTTCACCACGCCGTTTTGGAGGCCGGCGAACCAACAATCTCCCAATATCCCGGGCCTGGCGGCAGCCACCTGGTCTACGGCGGCCTCCAGCTGGTGGCCCTTGGTGGTGAAGATCGTGCCGGCCACGGGCGGCAACCGGGCCGGGTCGTCGACAACGCAGAGGTGGCCAGGGCGGGCGGCCTCGCCCGAAACCGGTACGCACAGATCCAGTAACCCTTCGACTTGTACCTTGCCTGCCTCCAACAAGCCTGCTGCTGACTTGGCGCTTGCGAGCACGGTGGCAACTTGGCCTGAGGCGGCTAGGGCGGTGGCGAGGGCCAGGCCGAGCGATCCGGCCCCGACGATCGCGAACGCACCCGCCGCGTCCAAATCTTCATTTTCCATCCCCCCAGTTGGCCCCACGCTAGGAATGGCGCAAGGGAGCAACGGGAACGTCTGAATTTCGGGGCAGCAGTGCCGTCATCGGTGGGTCGGCGTCGAAACATCGCCCTTGGCGCGACGGATGGACCCTGCTGCGCAGGCCGCCAGGTTGCCACCGTCCACCGGCAGGAGCACGCCCGAGACAAAGCTCGCGGCGTCAGATGCCAGGAACAGCACCGGCCCCACCATGTCGGCAGTAGTGGCCAAGCGGCCAAGGGGGATACCGGTGAGTACCCGCTCGCCGAAGGTCATGCCGCTTGGGTCCTCCCAGTCCATCATCGAGAGCACCCCGGGCGTGTCAAGCTGGCACGGCGCGATCGCGTTGACGCGGATGCCGAGATGGCCCCATTCAATGGCGAGTTCTCGAGTCATCTGGATGACCCCGGCTTTGGCGATACTGAAGCCGAAGTTACCGCGGCCCATGGCGCGCACCCCGCACGTCGAGGCCGTATTGATGATACTGCCTCTAATTCCTGCGTCTATCATGCCGCGCCCGAAGCCCTGGGCGATCAAAAACGAACCGGTGAGGTTGATTCGCAGGTTGTCTTCGAACTCCTCGAAAGTTTGTAGTTCGGGCACAGTGTGCGAGCCCGCGCCGACATTGTTGAACACGATGTCCACTTGCGGCAAAGCCTGGGACGCTTGCTCCACGATGGCGGCGGCACCCGCGGGCCGCGTGGTGTCTCCCACCACAACAAAGGCCTTGCCGTACTTCTCGACCTCAGCAGCGGCCTCCCGGAGGGGCTCCTCTCGGATGTCGACCAGTACGACGGAGGCCCCCTTTTGCGCCAAGCCGACGGACACGGCGCGACCGATGGCCCCTCCGGCGCCGGTGACGACGGCATTGCGCCCGGTCAGGTCGAACAGGTCTCGTGTCTCGGTAGTCAACGGATCCTCCTGAGTTGTCGGGCTTCCCGTACGCCCACGATCGTCGCGCCGGGTTCGTCAATTGTCAACAATGAAGGCACGAGGAAGCAGCGTCGCGCCCCTGCTGGCCTCACAACTGGACAACCGCTTTCACACATGTTCGGTCGTTGCGGACAGTTTCTACCGCCTGAGGGTACGAAGCCAATGCGAACCGGTGGGTGATCAACCCGTCGGAGCGCACCCGCCCGTACCGCAGGGCGCGCACGGCTCGGTCGAAGCTGAAGCGCTGTGCGAACGATCCCTTTATCGTCAGCTCACGCCGGAACACGTCGTACGGGCTCACCGGGAGCCGGGCGGCTTCGTCAGCCATGCCGTAGACGAAAAGGGTCCCGCCGTCGCGCACCATGCCGAGCGCACTTGTGAGGACACCGAGCGCCCCGGTGGCGTCAATGACGATGTCGAAGCCCTCCGGCGCCATCTCGGACAGGAGCGCCGCTCCGGCGTCAGGGTCGTCACGGCCGAACCGTACGGTCCCGTCGGCCCCGAAGTGGCGAGCCAACTCGAGCTTGGCTTCGGTCGGGGCGGCAACGGTGAGCCGGCCGGCTCCGCTCTGGCGCAGCAGTTGGGTCAGGATGAGGCCGCTCGGGCCGGATCCCAGGACGAGTACGTCCGACCCCGGGCGCATCGCCAGTATGTCGAGGCCGTGGATCGCACAGGCCACCGGTTCGGCCAGGACAGCCGTGTCGAGGTCGAGATCGTCGACCGGGTAACACTTTTGCGCCGGTGCCACGAGGTACTCGGCAAAACCCCCCGGGTCGGTAACCCCGAGCGCCCGGAGGTGCCGGCAATAATTCGGGCGACCCTGACGGCATTTGTCGCACAGACCGCAGGTGAGCATATTGTCGAGAGCCACAAGCTGGCCGATGGCTAGGCCCTCCGCCCCGTCGCCGATCATGTCGACCTCGCCGATCACCTCGTGGCCAGGTGTCAGCGGGTAAACCGGGAAGAACTCTCCGTCGTGGAGGTGGACGTCGGTGCCGCATACCCCCGTCACGCGGACGCGCAAGCGGACCTCACCAGGCCCCGGCCTCGGATCGGTGAGCTCTGTCAACCGCAGCTCGCGGGGCCGGTCGTATACGGCAGCTTGCATCGTGTCTCCTCCTGCTCGCTCAGTGAGCCAGTACGGTTGCCTTTAGCCCGAGGCCTTGGCGAGTTCGGTCGAATGCCCGACCGATCTCGTCCAGTGGCACGGCCTCGTCGAGCAGTTTGTCAGCTGGGATGCGGCCGCTAGCCAGGAGGGCCAACGCCCTCCCGAAGCTGTGCCGGACGGAATTGGTGCCGACGATCGTGAGCTCGCGTTTGAAGACCTCGTAAGGGGAAAGCTCGACCCGCGCGTCCTCCCGGGCCACCCCGAAGATGACGAAGGTCCCGGCCCGGCGCACGAGCGAGAGCCCTTCCTGGATCGCCGCCGGGTTGCCGGAAGCGTCGACGACCATTTGCCAGCCGCGTTCACGGTCCAGTTCGCCGGTGCTGGATACCGCCCGGTCGGCCCCAAAGGCCGTTGCCGCTTCGCGTCGTATGGGGGTCCGCTCGACCACGTCCACCCGCGCGCCGCCCAGAGACAGCAGCCGCGTGAGCAGTAGACCAGCCGGCCCGGCGCCGGTGACAAGGACATCGGCACCGACCACTGGACCGGCCCGGTCCAGTGCGTGCAGCGCGCACGAGAGGGGCTCGGTGATCGGAGCCCACTCGGCTGGGACGCTCTCGGGCACGGGTTCGCACCGGTCGCTACTAACGGTGACATAACGGGCGAAGGCCCCGTCGACCGTGGTACCCAGCCCACCGCCGTTGGCGCACAGGTTGGTCCAGCCGCTGCGGCACTGCTGGCAGTGACCGCAGTAGACCATCGGGTCCACCGCGACAAACGTGCCCAACGGGGGGCCGGTAGCACCGGGACCGCTGGCAACAACGCGCCCGCTGAATTCATGGCCGGGGATCACCGGGTAGCGCACCGTTGGGATCTCCCCGGCCACGACGTGGAGGTCGGTGCCGCAGATCCCGCAGCGCTCGACCTCGACCACGACTTCGTCCGGCCCCGGCACGGGGTCGGGTACTTCCTCGACCGCCCAGCGTCCTGGCCCGCTGACGATTACCGCTTTCATTTCGCTCCCGTCGCCGTCATTTCGCGCCAGCGCTGCAGCCGAGGCCATGGAGCTCGCGGACGGCGGCCACCGGGTCGGTGTTGCCGAACACGAGCGAACCGGGGACTACGCCGTCAGCGCCGGCCTCGGCCAGGACCTTGACCGTATGGGACCGGATCCCGCCGTCCACCACGACCAGTGGCCCGCGTCCCTCGGGGTTGCGAGCGGCGCGCGAAGCGACGAGGGCAGCCACGCGCCCGGGCGTCGCCGGGTCTAGGTCGACTCCCTTGACCCCTATCACCGTGCCCATCACGAGCACTCGGTCGACTGCGTCGAACAAGCCTTCCGCCTGCTCCACCGGTTCGTGCAGTTCCAAGCCGAGCGAGCTTTGGGCGCCCGCCGAGCGGATAGCGCCGAGGGTGCTGGCGATGTCGCCGCTCGCCCCGCTTTGGACCGTCACCATGTCCGCTCCCGCCTCGATGAACCGCGGCGCCCAGAAGTCCGGGTCGGAGACATTCAAATGGACGTCCAGCAGGACCATGGTGCGCGCTCGCAGCGCAGCGACCAGATCAGGCCCGAAAAGCAGCTCGCGGACGTTGTGACCGTCGAAAACGTCGAGGTGGAAACCATCGGCCACCTCAGCGAGCTGGTCGACCGCCTCCCCGAGCGCCAACAGGTCAGCTGACCACAGAGAAACATAGGCCAGCATTGCCTTCCCTTCCTAAACCGTCAGGAGGGCTTCTTGTCCCCCCAGGTTCCGGAACGCTACGATATTGCACCAGAACGACCCGAGTCAAGAACAAAACCGAAAGGATTCGTAAGCGAGTGGAGGCTTTGGCCAGCGACGGCCACCGGGGTGAGCGGCGAGGCCGGGCGAGGGTGCGAGCCAGGATGGTGGTCGGCGCGGACATCGGTGGGACCAAGCTCTGCACCGTCCTTTCCGGCGACGACCATCGTGTCGTCCATCGGACCTGGGCCGAGCACGGCGAAGGCGCAACCGGCGAACTGGTCGATTATCTGGTCACTGCGGTCGAGGATTGCCGGGAGGTGGCCAGCGGCCCCGGGGGCGAAGTCGTCGCTGTCGGGGTCTCGGTGGCTGGTTGGCTCTCGCCGGACCGCGAGCGGCTCATAATCGGCGCCAACCTGGGTGCCCGGGACCGCGACCTCGGTGGCGAGCTCCGCCGTCGCCTGGGGTTGCCCGTGGTAATCGAGAACGACGGCAATGCCAGCGCATTGGCTGAGGCGCGCGCCTTCAAGGAGAGCCGCTGTGTTGTCGTGCTCACGTTGGGGACGGGCGTGGGTGGCGGAGTCGTGGTCGAAGGGCAGCTCTTGCTGGGAGCCTCAGGATTGGCGGCCGAGCTGGGCCACTTGTCTGTGGGCAAGGGAGGCCCACCCTGCGTCTGCGGGGGCCGAGGTTGTCTGGAGCTCTTCGCAAGTGGCCCCGCCGTAGCGCGGGCGGGCCACCTTGGGACCAGCGCCGAGGTGGTTGCCGCAGCCGAGGCGGGCGACGCCGGCGCCCGAAGGGTATTGCGTGGCGCCGGTGCCGCAATCGGCAGGGCCATTGTGCTCCTCATACCCGTGGTGGACCCCGATCTTGTGCTGATCAGCGGTCGGTTGGCGGAGGCGGCAGGCCATTACCTGCTCCCCGCAGCGCGCGCCACCGTAAACAGGGCAAGGCCACTTCGCCAGGTCGTCGGCCCGCCGCGCATCGAGCTCGGCAGGATAGGGCCGGAGGCGGCGGCTATAGGGGCCGCAGAGCTTGCCCTCCTGATCCCGGTGGGAGTGGCTGCCCCTGCGGCGGCCAGCCCCCGGTCGGCGTAGGTGGAGCGATGACGCCAACAGGTCCGCCTCCCGGTCAACTTCGTCTCGGTGTCGTCGGCCTCGGCCGGATCTCGCAGGTTGCGCACCTGCCGGCGGCCATCAAAGCCGATCGGGTGCGGCTGGCGGCCGTGTGCGACGCCAGCCCGAGCCTTGTCGGGCAGGTCGCCAGGCACTACGAGGTCCCCGGTTTCACGGACATGCGACAACTACTGGACGAGGACCTCGACGCCGTCCTGGTCGCCACGCCGGACCGCTCGCACGCAGCCCTGGCCACGTTGGCCCTCCAGGCCGGCAAGCACGTCCTAGTGGAAAAGCCACTGGCTGACGGCGTCGTCGCCGCTCAAGAACTGGCCAACTTCGCCGCGAGCACCGGGCTGAAGCTCCAGGTTGGCGCAATGAAACGGCACGACCCCGGGATCGAGTTCGCCAAGGCCTCCTTGCCCCGCATTGGCGCTGTCGTAACAGCTCAGGCGTGGTACCGGGTGATGGCTGCGCTGCGGCCACCCACCGAAGCGACCTTGTTCCCGAGGACGTTCGTGGACGACGCCGTCCGCGAGGTCGAGGCAACCTACAAGGCGGACCGGGAGCGGTACCTGCTCAGCACCCACGGGGCCCATGTGTTTGATGGGATCCGCCACCTTGTTGGCGAGGTCGCCACGCTGCGCGCCGAGGTGGCACACGTGGGCAAAGACTTCAGCTGGCACGGTACCGGCCGGTTGGCCGGCCAAGGCGGGCTGGCGTCTTTTGAGATTTCCGCCAACGTGCACGCCAAGTGGGCCGAAGGCTTCGACGTGTACGGGGAACTGGGGCACGTGAGCGTCCGCTCATCCTTCCCGTTCTTCAGGCGCGCGAGCGAGGTCGAGCTCTTCATCGAGGGTGACGCCACCACGACGAGCACGTCCTTCGGCGACACCGACCCGTACGAACGCCAATTGGAGGCGTTCGCCCGCGCCGTGCTTGACGGCGGGCCGGCCAGCCCCGACGGCGCAGACGGGGTGGCGGCTGTCCGCTTCATCGAAGCGGTCAGGGCGAGCGCCAGCCGCGGTGGCGAGGAGGTGCACATATGAACGTGGAGCTCGGCATCTTCGCCCGCATCTTCACCCGGCCCACCGCTGATGAGGTGGCTGCGGCGGTGGCCGCTGCTGGCTTCGGGCTTGTCCAGCTCAACCTCTCGTGCATCGGGGCCCCCACCATCCCCCCTGTGGGTGCGGCGGTCGACTTTGCCGGCATCCGTTCGTCTTTTGAGGCACACGGGGTCAGGATTTGGGGCCTCTCCTGCACCTATAACCTCATACACCCCGACCTGGCGCAGCGCGCCGATTACTCGGCCAGAGCCGAGTGGCTCATCGGGCGAGCGCCGGAGCTCGGTGCGCGGTTCGTGACTTTGTGCTCGGGGACCCGCGACCCCGACGACATGTGGCGTGCTCACCCCGCCAATTCCTCCCCGGAAGCTTGGGCCGAGCTCCGCTCCGGCCTAGACAGGCTGTTGCCGGCGGCCGAGGGGGCAGGTGTCCGCCTCGGGATAGAGCCCGAACCGGGCAACATTGTGGCCGATGCTGGTGGGGCGAGCGAGCTGCTCGCCGAGCTAGGCCGCGATGCCAGGTTTATCGGGATCGTGTTGGACCCCGCCAACTTGGTCACGCCTGACACCGCTTTCGACCAGGACAGGATCCTCCGGCACGCCTTCGCTTCGCTCGGCGACGAGACCGTCTGCCTCCACGCCAAAGACGTCGTCGCAACCGGCGCGTACGCTGCCGCCGGGCTTGGCAAGCTCGATTACGAGCTGGTCTTCGAGCTGCACGCGGCGCTCCCGGTGCCGGTCCCCGTGGTGATCCAGGACAGCTCTGAAGCCGACGTCCCCCGCACCCGGCAGTTCTTGCTCAGTTCTGCGTCGAGGTAAGAGGCCGGGGCCAGTGGATGACAGCCCGGTCGGCGCCAGCTCGCTCGGTCCCGGTGCAACCGATGACAGCGCGACTGGCGACAGTGCGGCGGGCGACAGTGCGGCGGGCGACAGTGCGGCGGGCGACAGTGCAGTGGGCGACAGTGCAGTGGGCGAGCGGCCCGGCTCCTACGTCTCTGGCGCCCACTACCGGCTGGAACCGTCCGGGGGCGACAGCGGGGCCATCGTCTTCTTGCACGGCCTCGGCGGCGAACTGGGCCAGCTCTGGGGGATAGCGCCGGGGGAGGTGGGTGGCCGTCCAACGCCCATGCTGGCAGCCGACGCCCGCGAGCACGGGCGTACGCAAGCGGCTGACGTCGGCCCGTTGAGCTTTGATGCGATGGCCGAGGATCTCATCAGCCTCGTTGACCACTTGCAGCTCGGCCCCAAGCTCGTCCTTGTTGGCGTCTCCATGGGGGCCGCTACGGCGTTGGCTCTCGCGATCAAGGACCCAAGTCGCGTGCATGCGCTGGTAATGGTCCGGCCCGCTTGGCTCAACCAACCCCTGCCCGACAACCTTCGGGTCTTCCCCGAAGTTGCCAAGCTGCTGCGCTCCGTCGGGCCTGCCCGGGGCCGAGCCACCTTCCAGGAGTCCTCACGGTACCGGGAGGTCGAGGCCATTTCCCCGAGCGGAGCGGCCAGCCTCCTCGGCCAGTTCGACCAGCCGGGAGCGGTTGCGAGAGCACGTCGTCTCGAGGAGGTGCCGTCCTCGGTCCCTTACCTAGACCCGCTGTCAGTCCGTAGGTTGTCGCCGCCCGTGCTGGTTATTGGGGCACCAAATGACCCGGTCCACCCTCTCGGCTATGCCGAGGAACTTGCGAGCCTGGTCCCCGGCAGCCGGCTGGCAATGCTCACCTCCCGGGATCTGTCACCGGAGCGCAACCATACGGATCTCGAGGCGGCAGTGACCGGTTTCTTGGCGGATCTGCCGCCATTGTCGGGGTAAGTGCGCCCGAACGAGCGGGACGGCTGGCTAAGGGAGCGGTCGGTGCGCTGAAAACCGCGAATGTGGTTTGGTGCAACGTACATCGCGCACCAAACCCGCCATTTTTTTGCATGAGCGTCATCGATGTGCCAATTTGGCCTGGCACATTCGCGCTTTTCGAGCAAGTGACGGGTTCAAGGGCGATGGCGCCCCTCCCTGGCCAAATGCCTGGCATCATCGAAACGCGCCAGAGCATCTTGCCTTTCTTGGGCGTGGTTGACGATAGGCGCCGGTTGATCGGGCAGCACCGACGACGAGCCAAACAGGCGATGTTCGTCTATTTTTGCCGAACTCACTAGGAACCTGCGGGTGTAGTTACCGTCCGGGTCGAAGCGTTCTCGTTGCGTTTCGGGATTAAAGATGCGATGAAAAGGGGCGGCATCGGTGCCTGTACCGGCTACCCACTGCCAGCCGTGCTGGTTTGACGCCAAATCGCCGTCCACCAGATGCCAGAGGAACCAGCGAGCACCAAGGCGCCAGTCGATGTGCAGGTCCTTGACCAGGAAGCTGGCAGCCACCATGCGTGCGCGGTTGTGTACCCAACCCTCGGCTAGCAATTGGCGCATTGCCGCGTCTACGAAGGGATAGCCGGTCCGGCCTTCGGCCCAGGCCCGGAACCTGGCCTCGGCTTGCCGTCCGGTGTCCCAGCGGAGGTACTCCCCGAATGCTTGCAAAGGCCGCTTGGCGGAAGCCGGCTGGTGAAATAGGACGTCGGCGTAGAAGTCCCGCCATGCCAGCTCAGAGCAGAGCCGGTCTGCGGCCGGGCCGGTCGGTAGGCGCGCGGTTACCGTCCGGGGGTGGATGCAGCCGAAGTGTAAGTACGGCGAGAGCTTCGAAGTGCCATCGTGGCCTGGGCGGTTGCGGTTTTCTGCATATCCGGCGAGAGAGGACCGTGCGAAGCTGTCCAAGCGAGCCTCGGCTGCGGCCGGGCCGGCCGGCGGCAGCCCTGCGGCCAGGCCGAGGGGCAAACCCCGCCACCACGTTGGCAAACCCGCCATGCCGGGCATGGCCACGTCGTCCTCTAGTTGCTTTAGCGAGGCATCGCTGGGGGCGCCCACAAAATGGGCTGGAGGAACTAGCGCCGGCTCGTCCCAGCCCACACGCTCCCAGGCGCGGTGGAAGGCGGAAAAGACGCGAAATGGAGCTCCCGCCTGGGAACGTACAACGCCGGGCGGGACGAGATACGGGGAACCCACTGTCACGAGCGGGCAACCGACGGCGGCCAGAGCTTTGGCCACAGCCCCATCGCGCTCGCGCCCGTATGGGCCGAAGTCGGCGGTTGCGACGACCACGGACGCGCCCAGCTCGGCGGCCAGGGCGCCCACCACGCGGCGGGGGTCGCCCCGCCGCAGGACAAGCTTTCCGCCGAGCTCGCGGTCGACCTCCCGGAGCGACTCGGCCAGAAAACGCCGGCGATTTGGGCCAACGGCGGCGAGCACCCTGGGGTCGATCACGAACAGGGGCACTACAGCGCGGCCACCGGATGCGGCAACGGCCAACGCCGGCGAGTCGCCGAGGCGTAAGTCACGCCGGAACCACATGATCGAGACGGCCAAAATTAAATCCCGGTCCGGGCGTCGGAGCCTTGGGGTGTGCTGTCCATCGCCGCGGCCGGGAGCGGCTGGCGGAAGCTGACGCCCGTTGGTGGGGCTGCACCAATCCTCAAAAGAGCCAGTTCCCAGTCGGGAGACGCACCGAGCGACCAGCGGAGAGCGGCGACGCCACCGCGCCCTACCTGGAGGTCGCCCGGTACCGACCGCACGCCGATGATCCTCCTGATGCGCTCGGGCAGCGTGGCGACGGCGGCCCGGAACAACAGGCCGTAGGCGACGCGCACCGGCGCCGGCAACGGGGGCCGGCGTAGGAACCGGACCGCCTCGAGCTGGCCCGGTGATGCGCCCAAAGCGGGGTGGTCATTGATCCAGTTCTCAAGCGCTCTCGCCGTCCTGGGGAGCGGGTGCGCACCCAGGAGTTCCCCGACGCGAGCCTGCTCAGCAACGTAGCGGTCCGCGTCGGCCTCCGAGCATGGCTTCGCCCCGTAGGTGCGGTACACGCTGAGGAAGGAGCCGGTCAGAGTGTTGTGCACCCAGGCCGCGAGCCCAGGGTCGGCCGCGTCGTATGGCTTGCCGCGATGCGAAGTACCGATTACCGGTTGGTGGCGCTTGCGAACCGTGGCCACGGCCCTTTCCACCTCTGGCATCGCCCCGAACGACGTCGCCGTTACGTAGCCCGATGTCCTCGTCAAGCGACCGAGCGGGTCCTCGCGGTAGCGAGAGTGCTCAGCGATGCCGGCAACGACCTCGGGGTGGGCGGCCTGGACCAGCAATGCGCGGATACCGCCGACAAACACCGATGTGTCCCCCACAACGGGCCAAGTCATCGAGCCTGGTCCGAACAGTCCCGGGTCAGCCGTGTAAGCCAGCGTGCCGGCGAGCGGGTAGGGGCCATGGGAGAAGAGGTTTCGCGTCGCGGCGATCACCCGGTCACGGCCCCCATCGAGGAGCGCCGAAATCCCAAGGCTCACTCCCAAGGGCGCCGAGTTCTCGGTCGAGCCTTTGGCTTCTGTCAATGCTCCACCGTTTCCGTTCCTTTCGGGGCCCGCCAACCGCAACGCTCGGGCCCGTACCCTAACAAGCGTCCTTGGTTTTAGTACTAAATCTTACCGGTCGGCTCGGGGCTGCGCATCTCACCAGAGCATGTTAGTGCTAAACTAAGAGCATGACCTCGGCAACTTCCACCGCCTCACACCGGCGGGTCCCGCTCGAGTGAGCATCTCCGTCAGCAGCATCGTGCCTTCTCCAGTCGAGGACGTGTTTGCCTGGCACGAACGTCCTGGTGCTCTCGCCAGATTGCTCCCGCCTTGGCAGCCCGTCCAGGTAAAGCGCGAGGCAACGAACCTACGCGACGGCCGAGCTGAGCTGCGGCTCCCGGGCGGGATCGTGTGGGCCGCTACCCACGAGGCCTATGACCCGCCTTTCAGGTTCGTCGACCGCCTTGGCTCCCGGCATTTGCAGCCTTTGTGCTGGCGTCACGAGCACCGCTTCGAGCCGGTCGGCACAGCTCACACCCGGGTGGTAGACGACGTTGATACGCAGGTGCCGGCCCGCGTACTACGAGCTACCTTCGCCTACCGGCACCGCCAACTGCGGGCTGACTTGTTGTCGCACGGATGGGCACGGCGTCTCAGGCAACCTCCCCTCACGGTCGCGATAACCGGTGCGAGCGGATTTGTCGGCACATCGCTGGCCGCGTTCCTGTCCACCGGAGGTCACCGCGTCATTCGTCTCGTGCGGCGCGCCCCAGTCGGCACTGACGAAAGACAATGGGACCCCGAGGATCCCAGCCCGGAGCTGCTGAGCGGTACTGACGCGCTCGTTCATCTCGCCGGGACGCCGATCGCTGGCAGGTTCAACGCTCACCACAAAGCGCAGATATATGAAAGCCGCGTTGGTCCTACTCGTCGTCTGGCCGAGCTAGTTGCTAAGGACAGCGACGGCCCCAGGGTGTTTGTGAGCGCCTCCGCTGTCGGCTACTACGGTCCAGACCGAGGTGACGACCCTTTGGACGAAGGCGCCGAGAAAGGGGAGGGCTTTTTGGCAACCGTCGTAGCTGACTGGGAAAGCGCAACCCAGGCCGCCACTGACGCGGGAGTACGCGTCGTGAGCGTCCGTACCGGGATTGTCCAATCACCGCGCGGGGGAGCCCTTCGCTTGCTTTACCCACTGTTCTTGGCGGGGCTGGGCGGGCCCTTGGCCAAGGTGAACAGTGGATGTCCTGGATTGGTTTAGACGACCTGGTCGACATCTACCTGCGCGCTGTGGTCGACGGGCGGTTGGCCGGGCCGGTAAACGCCGTTGCGCCCAACCCGGTCCACGCACACGACTACGCGCATGCTTTGGGAAAAGTCCTTCACCGACCCGCGTTGTTGCACGTCCCGTCGCTCGCGCCGCAGGTCTTACTTGGGGCAGAAGGCACACGCGAGGTCGCGCTGGCAAGCCAGCGGGCCGTGCCGGGTCGCCTGATGTCGCTCGGGCACCCGTTCCGTCATCCCGAGTTGGGACCAGCGCTCGCGCACGTGCTGGGAAAGGCCGGCTTCCCGGACGACGCCGATGAGGTGTAGACCCGTTTACCGGTCCCCCGAATCGTTGGAGATCAGCCCGTCGGCTAGGGGAGGACTTCGCCCTCCAGCGCTCGGCACAAGCCAACTGAGGCGCGGTCCCCGATGCGCCTGAACACGAAATACAGAATCGTGCCGCCGATACGGAGCAGGCCCTTGAAGCGCAGGACTGCGTCGTAGGTGACGATCGCGCCGGTAGCGTCGGGAGCGTCGGGATCCACGATTATCCGGTCCTTCGACCTGAGCGTTTTTGTCTCGGCGACAACCAGCAGTTCGTGCGGCGGGTCGAACATGGCTGTGCGGTAGCGCAGGGTCTGCCCCCTTCTGCCAAGAACTGTAACGTCGAATACGTTGCCCAGCCCACCACCGTCACCTTCTACCTGGGACACTCGCCGCACGCCGGGGTCCCATTCGGCGAAGTTACGCAAGTCAGCCATGTATGCAAAGACTTCCTCTTGCGAACGGCTCGTGCGCACTTTGGTTACGTAGCGTGCCATGAGGACCTTTTGTCTCCCGGGGCTCTCCGCGCAAGGATGAACTGCCCGACATCGAGGTAGCCGACTGCGAACGCCGCCTCGCTCTGGGCGAGGTAGTAGTCCCACATTCGCCGGAATACGGGCCCGAAACCGAGCGCCTCGACTTGGTCGTGGTGCTCTGAAAAGCGGAGCCGCCATCGCTCGAGGGTGCGAGCGTACGAGGTACCAAAGCGGTAGCGGTCTACGATCGACAGCTTGGCGTAGCGTTCCAGGTTTCTTTCGATCGCTGTTTCCGAGGGGATGACCCCACCGGGGAACACGTACTTGCGAGTCCAAGTCCACGAGCCGGAGGCGTCGAGCATGTGGTCGTGGTCCATCAGGATCGTCTGCAGCCCTATCCGCCCGCCGCTCGCGAGGCGCTGGTCGAGGACCTCGAAAAAGGTGGGCCACCATCTCCGGCCAACCGCTTCGATCATTTCTACACTGACTATCGCGTCAAAAGTGCCCTCTACGGTGCGGTAGTCCTGAGCCTGCAAATCGACCTGCTGCTCGAGCCCGGCTGCCGCGATGCGCTGTCTTGCAAGCGCCGCCTGCTGTTCAGAAAGGGTGATAGTCGTCACCCGGGCTCCCCGTTGGGCGGCCCTGACCGCCAGTTCTCCCCAACCAGTCCCGATTTCCAAGAGCCTGCTCCCCTCGCCAACGCCTACGTCATCGAGGAGCCGCTCGATCTTGCGCGACTGCGCAACTGCGAGGGGTTCGTCGGGGTTCTCGAAGACCGCCGAAGAGTAGGTCATTGTTTGGTCGAGGAACAGCCCGAACAGCTCGTTAGACAGGTCGTAGTGCCGGGCTATATTGCGTCGGGCGCCCCCCAAGTCGTTATCTTGGCTGGCGGGGTTGGGCCTTCGCGTGAGACGCCGCAAGGAAGCGACCGGTCGAGGCACAACCGTCCCGATCTGGCGGACTATTGCCTTGAGCAAGGCAACCAAGTCCGGCGATCTCCACTCGCCTGCCATGTAGGACTCCCCAAAGCCGATCTCGCCGTACATCGCCAGGCGAGCCGCTAGTGCGTCATAGTCCTCGATCTGCATAACTGGTCCAAGAGGGTCGCCGAACCAGGTTCCGTCGTCAAACTCCATGCGCACCGCGCAGTGCGTCGCGGTGCGGCGGATGAAAGCCTTCGCGACCGAGGCTCGTAGAGACGAGACCGAGGGAGGCCGGAGGGCCGCCCAGTCTTGTGTGTCGAGGGACAGTGAAGTTTGGGTCAACGGCGGTACCTCGGAGCTCGTTTGGCAAACAGCCGCAAGGCCTCCCAACGGATGAGAAGCGATACCCGCAGAGTGGGCCAGGGGTACAGGAAAATAAGACCGATGAGCGTAAGCAGCGACGCCTTCAGCCTCTTGGCTACCATCGTGGAGGTGAAGGGCTCGCCATCTTCCGGACGGAACCCGACGCTGACAACAAGTCGTTGCCCCGGGTCAGAGATCCTCATCTGGTAGGTGCCTTTGGCCGGGTGGAACGGCGAAACCGCGAGCTCCTTGTTTACGCGAGGGGAGCCGTCTGGAGGCAGGAGGTAGGCGTGGCGCTGCCCGTAGGTGTTGTGCACCTCGGCCACTTTGCAAACGAGTTCCCCGCTGCGGCTGTAGCACCAATAGATGCTCAACGGGTTGAACACGTGGCCGAAGGTGCGAAGGGCTGCCAACATAACGATGCGGTCGGCGTTGACCCCGCTGTCGTCCAGCAGAGCGCGTATATCCAAGTGGTCGCGACGGTCAAAGCGGGCAAGAGGACGCAGTAGCCAAGGCAACTCTGGTGGGGAGCCGACATCGACCAACCATAGGAAGGTCCGGTGTGAGAACCGGTGGGTCATTGGCGCGCGCCGGAGATGGGTAATGGTGGCGCGGTAGAGCGCGGGGAGTTCCAATTGCGAGATGCACAGGCGCCCCCGGGCCTGGCTCGATGCAGTGCTCACCAGTTCACCCCGAAAAAGGCCGCAGCGTTTACCCCTGAGCGACAACCATCCTCGTGAAAACCCCACCCGTGGTACGCGCCGGCGAAAGCGGTGCGTCCCTGGTTAAGCTCAGGCAAGCGGGACTGCGCTTTCAAAGACCGGGTGGTATAGACAGGGTGTTCGTACGTCATGCGGGCTACCACCGCTGCAGGGTGCACACGCTCATGGGCATTCAGGCTGACCAGATACTCGTCTTGTCCTTGGAGGTGTTGGAGCCGGTTCATGTAGTAGCTCACCACGACGTCTCGCTCGTCGGCCCAGCAACTTGGAAGGCAGTAGTTCCACGAGGCGCGCGCGGACTTCTGGGCCGGGAGGAGGCGCGAATCCGTATGCAGGACGACATCGTTCGTCGAATAGGTGAACGCGCCGAGGACCGATTGTTCCTCCCGTGTCGGGTCAGCCAGAAGCCCTAGCGCGCTGTCGGCGTGCGTCGCAATAACCAGGTGGTCAAAGATGTGTTGTTGGTCGGACTCGTCGCGCACCTCGACGACGTCGAAATGGCGGGTGACCGACCGGACCGGCGTGCAGGTAACGGTTGCGCTCAGCTCTTTGGCCAGGCGCTCCACATAGCGGTAAGAGCCTCCCGGGATGGTTCGCCACCTAAGCGATGACCGGCGCTCGAGCATCCCGTGGTTGTCGAGGAAACGGAAAAGGTACCGGGCGGGGTACTCGCGAGCGGTTACAGGCCCTGCAGACCACACTGCCGAGACCACCGGGAGGATGTAGTGACCCTGAAAGTATGGAGAATACCGCCCCGTCGCCAGGAATTGCCCGAGAGTCTGTTCGTCGTTTCCTGCGGCTAGCCAACGCAGTGCTGCCCGCTGGAACCGCACAACTTCGCCTAACATCGCCGCAAAACGTGGTCGGACTGTCGTCCGCGGGCTGGCGAGCAGGCCTGCAAGACCTCCCCCTCCCGCGTATACGAGGCCGCAACCTTCGCAACGGATTGACATCCCCATGCGCGTCTCGACGCTGTCTATCCCGATCTCGTCGAAGAGCCGTGTCAGCATGGGGTAGGTGATGTTGTTGAACACGATGAACCCGCTGTCCACCGCAATCTCGTCCCCCGTGGCCGTTATGACCCTGTGGGTATGGGCATGACCACCGAGGCGATCTTCGGCCTCGAAAAGGGTCACGTCGTAGCGGCGCTGGAGGAGATATGCGGCGGTGGTGCCTGCGACACCGGCGCCGATCACGGCCAGACGTTCGCGTGAGGCCATCAGCGTCTCTCCAATTGGTGCCCTGACTGCTCCGAGCACCACTCCCATAAGGCTTGGCCTTGCGATCTACGTTGCCTTGCGCTCGCCCATGTCCAGGGCAAGCGGTAGGCAGAACGAGGTCTTCGGTCGAACCACAAGCCGCCGCCTTTGTCCGTACCGGTGGGCCGGCTTGCCAGCCAAACAGCCGTATCGGCTCCCTCGGCTGGGGTGCGCAGCAGCGGCCGCATAACATGGGTAAAGCCGGGCAAACCTTTGGCGAGGCCTGGTGTGTCAGACCACCCGGGATGGACTGTGTGGAAGTCGATGCCGCGAGCACCGTAGCGTCGTTGCCACTCCTCGGTGAGCACCACCTGAGCGCGTTTGGCCCGCGCATAGGAAACCACGCCGTTGTAGCCCTCCTCGCCCGTCACCAGCGTCGGCAGCTCGAAACGCTGGGTGTACATGCCCGCAGAAGTCATCGTGATGACCTTGCCGCCGCCCGTGCCCAGGGGCGTGAGGAGCGCTTCGGTTAGCAGGTAAGGAGAAAGGAGGTTCAGCGCGATGTTGGCGTCGCGCCCCCCTGGCGCTACGCGTCGGGTGCGGAAGATCGTCCCAGCGTTGTTGAGGAGGATGTCTACTCTCGGGTACCGCTGCGAAATGCGTTCGGCGAGGTCCCTTACCTGAGCAAGATCCTCCAGGTCCGCAACTTCCGAAGTGGGGTCACCCCCGGCCCGCCGGGCCTGTCGACAAGCGACGTCTAATAGATCGGGGTTTCGGCCGACAAGGCACAACACAGCTCCGAGTTCCGCCATTGCCATGGCCGCAGCTCGGCCGATGCCCGAGGTGGCGCCCGTAATGACGACGGTCCGACCATGAAGGGACAGAGCCTTGTCCCAATGGTAAAAACGGCTCCGGACGGCAGGCCCGATGCGGGTGTAGCTGCCGATGACGGTCGCCTCGAGCGCGGCATCGATCAAGGTTGATGAGTTTAGCACTAAATAACGCGGGCTGCCGCGGGGCCAACTCCTCGAGACCGCGTGCGGGCATTAGGTGCAGAGGAGCACGGGACAGCAGGCCTACTAAGCAGCCGTCGCTTAGGGACGGGCTACAAGCTCGTTGACAAGTTTGGTCGCGCCCGCCAGGTCACGCGCCCAGCCGTCGGCTCCGAGATCTAGCGCCATCTCTTCGAGCTCGGCCGCGGGGCCGCCTAACAGGATTGGCACGTCTGGACGGGTCGCTCGGAGAGATCGGATGTTCTTGGACGTACGGGCCGCGTTGCGCTCCGAGCTCAAACTGATCCCGACTGCTCTCAGGTGCTCGGTTCCTTGCGCCGTCGCGACCAGCTCGGCCCGAGGAACGTCCGCACCCAAGTTCACGATGCCCCAACCGTCTGCTCTCAGCGCGTCTGCGACCATAAGCAGAGGGATCACATGTGTGTCGCCCTCTGCGCCGGCTAACAAGACGGTGCCCGCGCGCGACGGGCCGCGTCTGACGAACAACGGGCTGAGCCTTCCGGCCAGGCCCAAAGCGACTGCGCTGGCACGGTGCTCGTCCGCTATTGAGACCGCCCCACGGCTCCAGCCATCGCCTATCCGCCTGAGCGCAGGGCCCAAAAGTCGCACGTACATGTCCGAGGGGCTACCCGACACAAGGGCGGACTCGATGATGCTCCACGAGCCGGGGCCGTCACCCACGCGCATCCGAGCCATCAGGCGGTCCGCCCGCCCGTCCCACCGCTGCGTCGGCGCCGCGCTCGGTCCCGAGCCCGACTTCCTCGGTCGCTTCCCTCTCAGGTCCCGAAAGTCCTGCAGGTCAGGCCGCTCGATGACCCATCGGCCCTCGCGCTGCTCCGCCCTGATGCGCCCGGTCCGGACGTACTTATAGACAGTCATGTAGTGGACCTGCAAAAGGTCAGCCGCTTCCTCCAGGGTCATCTCCTGGTTGTCCTCAACGCGAGCCATCGTCGCAATTTAGTACTAACAGGTGGCCCTCGGCAGGATGGCACAACCCCTCCCGAGGCCAAAGATCGGTCTTCGGTTCCCGGTCGTCATCAAGGACCAAGAGGGCCGTCCGCCCGGGGGTCGGTTCGCCAGAAGGAATGCCGGCGGGCCGCCTTGACACAGGTCCGATCCGGCACTAGGTTAAGTCAAATCGATTTGATAACAACGAGTAACCGAACAAACCACAGATCACCTAGTCGTGTCGTATCGATTCGGAATGAGGAGTGGGTGGACCAGCCAGCTGGGCGTTGCACGCTCAAGGACGTCGCTCAACTAGCCGGGGTGTCGGTTACGTCTGCATCGATGGCATTGTCAGACAGCCCCCGGGTGTCCGCTGCGACCAAGGAGGCCGTGCGCCTCGCCGCCACCAAGTTGAACTATGTTCCCCACTCGGCTGGGCGGGCTCTGCGCAGTCAACGTGTCAGCGCCATTGCCGTCGTCCTGCCGCACTCGAGCCAGCACGTCTTCTCTCACCCGACGCTTACGGCTCTTCTAGACGGCATTGTGTCGGTCGCGGCCGACAATGACCTCTCGACTATCTTGTCGACGTCGCGTACCGAGGAAGACGAAGCCTCTGCCTATCGGCGTTTCATGAACGGGCGAGAGGCGGACGGGGTCATAGTGGCGGCAGCCGCGGTCGCAGACGCCAACGTGATCGGCCTGGCCCGGTCCGGCTACCCGGTGGTCATCGTCGGCCGTGCGCCGCATTTGGCGCGCGCTACCGCCGTGAGCCTGGACGACCGCCACGGTGGTGAAATCGCCACGCGCCACCTCCTCGAGGCCCATGGCGTAAAGCGCATCGCACATATCTCGGGCCCGTTGGGGCACCAATCTGCGCAGGACAAACTGAACGGGTACCGGAACGCTTTGATGACCTCGGCCATTGCTCCTGACTTCGCACTGGAGGTTGAGGGCGACTATTCGGACGAAAGCGGGAAGTCTGCCGTCGAGAAGCTGGTGGCGCGTGGGACGCCCTTTGACGCGATCTTCGCCGCCAACGACCAGATGGCGCTCGGTGCGCGCGAGGCGCTTCAAGCCATTGGGCTCAGCGTCCCCCGCGACGTGCTCTTGGTTGGCTATGACGACATCCCGCTGGCCCGATATGTCGAGCCGGCACTGACATCGGTCCAAGGCGACATGGCCGAGGTCGGTTCGGTGGCGGCGTCACGCCTGCTCGGATTGATAGGTGGCCGCTTGCCAGACGAGCCGGTCACCCTGTTGCCGACAGAACTTGTCGTCCGGAACTCGTGCGGGTGTGGCCGATCTTCGGTCTAAGCACCGGCACGTTGCCTCGGCAAAGTCCTAACGGAGAGAGACAAAAACCAAACATCACAGCGACCGAAAGGGGAGCCTCATCATGAGGAAACAAGTGGCATTACTCGGGGCGGTGGCTTGCATCTCTGCAAGCCTCGCGGGGGCGGGAGCAAATGCGGCCTTCGCCTCCGCCGGCAAGGTGACGCTGACCTATTGGGCCGGCTTTACAGGAGGCGACGAGCCGACTTACGTGGCCATGGTCAAAGAGTTCAACCAAACGCACCCGAACATCCAGGTTGACATGACGATAGAACCGTGGGACACGATCGCCCAGAAACTGCCCACCGCAATGGCCACTGGTGCCGGCCCGGACATCGCCACGCCTGACTACAACGTCGGGACGATACGAGAGTACATAAAAGAGGGACTGATCGCGCCCATCGATTCTCTGCTTGGTACAGGGCCGAACCAGGTGCCCGCCAGCGTCATCCCCCCTGCCATCAAAGCGGCGTTCACTGTCAACGGCCACCTTTATGCCGCCCCGGCCAACTGGGCGACTTTGGAGCTGTACTACAACAAGACCCTATTTGCTAAAGCGGGGATCGCCGGCCCTCCCAAGACGATGGCGCAGCTCCAGCAGGATGCAGTCAAGCTGACTGTGAAGTCCGGCTCAACGGTGAAGCAGTACGGGATGGCCATAGCTGATCATGCAACGATCGCCATGTGGCCGATCTTCATATGGGCCAACGGTGGCAACCTCCTGAATGCCGCCGGTTGTTCGGACCTCGCAAGTCCCCAGACGATCCAAGCGGTCAGCAGCTGGGCCAACCTCATCGTCAAGGACCAGATCACGCAGGTCGGGCTCGCCGGCCAGGACGCTGACAACCTGTTCTCGGCCCAAAAGGCTGCGATGGAGATAAACGGCCCTTGGGCAATCGGTGAGTACGTCCCCGCCAAGGTCGACTTTGGCCTTGCGCAGGTCCCGGTCGGCGCCATTGGCAGGCCGGTCACAACGGCGAGCACCGTGCCGATGGTCTTCAATGCCAAGTCGAAGAACAAAGCCGCCGCGCTCACGTTCTTCGCCTGGTGGATGAGCAAGCCGGCCCAGGCCATGCTCGCCGAGGGCGTTGGGTACCCGCCGTCCCGCACCGACATGGCCAACTACCCGGGGCTCACCAAGAACCCCTATGTTGCCGGGTTCTCCGCCCAGAGCCCGTATGCCGAGTTCTACCTGCCCACCCTGGCCAACTTCAATTATGTGGACTCGAGCATAATCTCACCTGCTATCGAGCAGGTCGAGCGGGGGGGTAATGTCGCATCGGTGATGAAGGCCGCCAGTGCTCAACTCAACGCATCCGTAGGGTGCAAGTAACCAGTAAGTCTGAGAGCTCATAGCTCTGTGCAGCGGCGCCCGCCGCCCGGGTAGCAGGCACCAAGCCTGACATCCGGGCGGCCCGTGGCGCACGGTGCCGTCCGCGACCGACGGTGCCGTGCCGCGTCCGTGGCCCACGGTGCCGTCCGCGACCGACGGTGCCGGCCGTGGCCCACGGCATTAGTATTCGCAACGTTAGATTTGGCGAGGCGGCGGGACCGCGCGTTGCGGCTGTCCGTTGCGCAGCGACCATCAGGAGCTTCCGATTCCACAAGACACAGGGTCTCTGCTTGCTATGACAGAGGGGAGCGCGGCTTCCGCTGCGCTGGCGCCATCGCCGGCACGCCGCAGCCCGAGGGTTGCCCGGTTGGGGCGCCACGCCCGCGCCTACCTCTTCTTGGTGCCCAGTGGCCTCATCTTGCTGGTGTTCGTTGCTTACCCGATAGTCCAATCATTTTGGATGAGCCTGCACAATTGGTCCTTTTTCGCTTCGGCCCAGCAATATATCGGGTTCAAGAACTATGAGACTTTGTGGCACGACTCGCGGTTTTGGAACGACCTTCGCAATACTGCTATCTACACAGGGGTGGTCGTGCCCCTCCAGGTCGGCGTGGGGCTCGCGTTGGCAGTCGCACTTCAACGCAACACGTTGGTCAACAAGTTCTTCCGCTCGGTGTACTTCTTCCCGGTCATCTCGTCACTAGCGACGATGGGGATCGTTTGGAAGTTCCTCCTTGACCCCGAGATCGGGATAATCACCCACGCCATGGTGAGCGCTGGCCTGCCCAATGTCGACTTCTTGCAGAGCACAACTTGGCCCTTCCTTCGGTGATGCTGGTCGGGGTGTGGAAAAGCGTGGGCTTCTCAATGGTCATATTTATCGCGGCGCTTCAAGATGTACCTGAGTCGCTGCTGGAAGCGGCCGTGATCGACGGAGCGAGCCCCTGGGTGCGCTTCCGCCGCGTTGTGCTTCCGCAGCTCCGCCCTAGCCTTTTGTTCGCTTCGATCATCTCGACCATTGCGTCGATGCAGCTGTTCGACTCGGTCTACGTCATGACCGGGGGTGGCCCAATATTTCATACAGAGACGTTGGTCACCTACATATACGACGCGGCCTTCGACTATTCGGAGCCCGGTTACGCTGCCGCGCTCTCTTGGGTACTGTTCGCATTGATCCTGCTGGTCTCGCTGTTCCAGCTCAGGCTCTTCCGCTATTCCGAGGGGAACTGAGACATGGCGTCGGTCGCTGTGCGCCCAAGAGCTCCTCGGAAGCCTCGGGCCTCGGACGTGCCGGTCTACGCACGAAGAGGCGGTTGGTGGTGGGGCCTCTCGCGGGCCACGAAATGGGTGGTCTTGATCGGTGGCGCAGTGATCATCCTGCTGCCGTTCGCTTGGATGCTCGGCACCTCGTTCAAACCCGAGAGCGACGTGTTCGGGTACCCGCTCCGGCTCCAGCCGACGCACCCTACCTTCGCGAACTACATCGGGATCTGGCAGCAGCTGCCCTTCCTCAGGTTGTTGGTCAACTCGGTTGTTTTCGCCGGCGGTGTAACGGTCTCGTCGGTCTTTTTCGACTCGCTTGCTGCCTACGCTCTCGCTCGGCTGCGTTTTCCCGGAAGGACCATAGCGTTTTACCTCGTCCTGGCGACCCTCATGGTCCCATTCCAAGTGACATTGGTGCCGGTGTTCCAGCTGTTGTTCAGGTTCCACTGGCTCAACACGTACCAAGGCCTGATCGTGCCTAGGGCGACGAGTGCGTTCGGGATCTTCTTGCTGCGCCAGTTCTTCATAACTGTCCCCCGTGAACTGGACGAGGCGGCGAGGGCGGACGGCGCTTCCGAGTGGTACATCTATTCGAGGATCATGCTACCGTTGGCAAAACCTGCCCTCGCCACCCTTGCCATCTTCTACTTTATGAACAACTGGAACGACTTCCTCTGGCCGCTCGTGGTCACTTCGACCACAGATATGCGGACACTTCCGGCAGGGCTGACCCTCTTCGCGGGACAATACGTTGTGGAGCACGGGGTGCTGATGGCGGGGGCCATCATAAGCCTGTTGCCGCTAGCGGTCGCGTTTGCTCTTGCCCAGAGGTACTTCACGCGTGGCATCGCCACAACGGGGATCAAGGGGTGACGTCCTGGCTCAGCGCCGGCGGTGGGCTCGTGTTCGCAGTCGGGGTGGAAGACACCGCGATTGGCGTACAGCTCCGCGGGGGAGGCGTTGCCCTCGATGAGTACGAGTTGACCGGGCATACCCAGCAGTGGCGTGAAGACCTCCTCCGGGCCGCCGACACAGGCGCCGGCGCGCTCCGGTACGGGTTC
Source organism: uncultured Acidimicrobiaceae bacterium (assembly GCA_963699075.1). GTDB lineage: Bacteria > Actinomycetota > Acidimicrobiia > Acidimicrobiales > Palsa-688 > Fen-671. The sequence continues at coordinate 182,796 of CAVOTF010000001.1, forward strand.
CCTTGGTACCGCATAAACCCCGGGCCGGGTGCCTTCGACTGGTCCTGGGCTGACGAAGTGGTCGAGTTCCTGGTCGAGCGCGTCAAGATCAGAGTGATCCTGGACCTGGTGCATTACGGTACGCCGACGTGGTTGGGTGGGTCGTTCGTAGCTCCAGGGTTCCCTGATGCTATCGCCGAGTACTCAAAGGCTGTGGCGGAGCGCTACAAGGGGGCGATCGCTGCATATACCCCGCTGAACGAGCCACTTGTCACGGCTTCGTTCTGTGGGCTGCGCGGCATCTGGCCGCCGTACCTGAGCGGTGATCGCGGTTGGGCCGCTGTGGTGGTGTCGCTAATGGCGGGTGTCCAACGAGCTATAGAGGCCATCCGCGAAGTGGACCCGGGTGCCGAGATCGTGCACGTCGAGGCGGTCCAGATCTATTCCACGCAAGACGCGTCCCTGGACGGGGAAGTTCAGGCCTGGGCTCGCAGAGCCCAACTTCCTACGCGGCTGCTCCTCGGCCAAGTAACCCCTGACGACGAGGATTGGTCGTGGTTGGCGGGCAACGGCGTTGACCCGGTCCTCCTGCAGCAGCTCAGCGAGGGAGCGCAGCATCCCGACGTGCTCGGGCTCAACTATTACCCGGAGCTTTCGTGCCGGGAGATCGTCCGGCTCGACGGAGCGTCCGTCCACGTCGCGGTCGACGGCGGCCTCGACCAGCTAGTCGGCGAGTCGCGCCGCTGGCACGCTGCTTACGGGATCCCCTTGATGGTGACCGAAACTGCCGTCGAAGATGACGTTGAAAAACAATGCAAGTGGCTCGACCAGTTGGTCGGAGGTCTCGAAGCTCTACGTGACGACGGCCTCCCGATAGTCGGGCTGACCTGGTGGCCACTGATGGATTTTGTCGACTGGAGCTGGGCCTCAGGCGGTTCGGTTGTCGAGGAGTTTTACCGCCGGGACGGGCCAGGAGAAGCGCCCCACCCGGTGTCACCACTGGGCACACCGGGCGGCCCGGTCGCGCCCTTCTTACGCCGTATGGGGTTGTACCGCCTCGATGCAGATGCAGCCGGCAGGCTCGAGCGGCAACCGACCAGTGCGCTGGAGCATTTCCGTCGGCAGGCCAAAGCCGCTGGGGCAGACCGCATCCTCGAGACCTAGTCCCGTAGTCGTGGATAGTTGTAGACAAAGGAGTGACCATGCCCGCTAAAGTTGCCACCGGCCCGCGGTTCCTCGGAGATGGCAAGATCATTTTTGAGGAGCGTCCCGTCCCGTTACCTCGGGCCGGAGAGCTTCTTCTCAGGGTTCGCGCCAACGCCATTTGTGGAACTGACCGCGGTCAGTACTTTGAGGGATCGGCGGTGACACCGGGCCACGAGGCGGCAGGCATCGTGGTGGCTGCTGGGCCCGAGACCTCAGTTCGCGAGGGCACTCCCGGGGTGGTGTTCTTGATGGACTTCTGCGGGCGCTGCCGGAGCTGCCGGCTCGGTTACACCAACCAGTGCCTGGCGAAGCGAGCCGACATGGGCTTCAGCCACGACGGCGGCTATGGCCCCTATGAGCTCGTACACGAGACCAACTTCTTCGCGCTCGAGGCGGGCACGGACCTGGTGGAGGCGACGATGTTGCTCGATGTGATGGGTACGAGCAGCCACGCCATCGCCCACGCGAGGCTTTTGCGTCCCGACATCGAGTCCGCCTATGTGGCGGGTGCCGGGCCTATTGGCCTGGGCTTGCTGGTGATGTGCAAGTTGACCTTCGGCAGAGACTTCCCGGTACGCATAAGCGACCTGTCTCCCTGGCGGCTCAGCTACGCGGAGTCCTTCGGCGCGCATGCGGTCGACCCCTCCAAGGCGGACGCGTTGGACCGGTTGGAGCCTTGCGACGTGGCGTTCGACTCGACTGGCAGAGCCGCCGCGCGGCGGACGGCCATGTCTGTGCTCTCCAAGCGAGGAGTGCTGGTATGCGTGGGCCACGGAGAGACGCTCGAGTTGGTCGTCTCCGACGACCTCATCGCTCCCGAACGCGCTGTCCTTGGGAGCGAGTACTTCCGCTTTGACGAGATGCCCCAAAACCTTGAATTGTTGCGGGCGAACCGTGACCTGTTGGCCCGGGTGATCACTCACCGCTACGACGTTGCCCAGATCGGGCAAGCGTTCAAGACCTTTTTGTCAGGAGAGTCAGGCAAGGTCGTCGTGACCCAGGAGCTGGAGGCATGACGACAGAGGGAGTTATGGGACCGCCGACGAGGGTTGCTGTCATTGGTGCGGGGCAATGGGGCCAGCAGCACGCCCGTGTATTTTCGAGCCATCCGGACGCGGAGCTCTGCGCGGTCGTTGCCAGGCACCAAGACCGAGCGCAGGCGAGGGCCGCAGCGTGGGGCGCGCGCGCCTATACCTCCATCGAGGAGATGTTGTCCAGCGAGCGGCCGGACCTCGTCACTTTGTCGTTACCGAATGAAGGTCATTTCGAGGCGACACTTGAGGTAATCGACGCTGGGGCCCCGTTACTTGCCGAGAAGCCGCTCGTCTTCGACCTATCACAAGCGGACGAACTGATCAGTGCCGCCGCGGCCAAGGACCTCTTTTTCGCCATCAACTTCAACCACCGGTACGCTGAGCCGGTCAAAAGGGCGAAAGCAGCCATCGAAGCCGGCGAGCTCGGCGAACTGGTTTTTGCCACTTGGCGATTTGGAGGAGAACCAGGCACGAGTTCTCATCCGCACGCGAACCTCATCGAGACCCAGTGCCACGGCTTGGACCTGCTCGAGTTCCTTTGCGGGCCCATCAAGTCGGTCATGGCTCAGATGGCGGACAAGACCCAGGGCGTCTACTCCACCCTTGCGGTCGCCCTGGAGTTTGTTAGTGGGGCGGTGGGCAGCCTGGTGGGCTCCTACGATTCCTCCTACGCGTACCCCTCTGCCCATATGCTCGAGGTGAACGGTACCGAAGGCAGGTTGCTAGTACAGGACACGGTGAAGCGTTTGGATATTTCGCGGGCCGGGGACGAGACGCGCCAGGTGTGGGAAGCCGGCTATTTCAACGACGTTGACCGCGAGTTCCATCGGACTTTCGATAAGCACGCCGATGCCCTGCTGCGCGCACTGCGCGCGGGCGACGAACCTCCTGTGCACGCACGCGCCGGCCGGCGCGCCATCGAGGTTGCGGAAGCGGTGATCGAGTCCTTTGAGGGCGGCCAGCGCGTCGCGGTAGCGGCGCCCCTTGCGGGCGGGCAGCCCCTAACGTGGCGGTAGGCCTGGCAGGGAGGAGCGCAGCATGAAAAGGATAAGCCACTGGGTCGACGGTCGCTCCGTCGTTGGGACCTCTGGGAGGACCGGGCCGGTGTACAACCCGGCTCTCGGCGAGCAGGCGGCCGAGGTGGACCTAGCCTCAGCGGCTGAAGTCGATACGGCCGTACAGGCAGCGCTCGCGGCGTTCCCTGCTTGGCGGGCGACGGGTCTCTCGCGGCGCTCAGAGGTGCTGTTCCGCATGCGCGAGCTGCTCGATGCCAACCGCAAGGAGCTGGCCGCCGTAGTCACGGCCGAGCACGGGAAGGTGCTCTCGGACGCCGAAGGCGAAGTGGCCCGAGGCCTGGAGAACCTGGAGTTCGCCTGCGGGGCGCCATACCTGTTGAAGGGCGGCCACTCCGAGCAGGTGTCGCGAGGCGTCGATGTTCACTCCGTCCTGCAACCACTGGGTGTGGTCGCCGGCATCACACCTTTCAATTTCCCCGCCATGGTCCCGCTGTGGATGTGCTCCAACGCCATCGCCTGCGGGAACTGCTTCGTGCTGAAGCCGAGCGAGAAGGACCCCTCGGCATCGCTGGTGCTGGCCGACCTGTGGAGGCAGGCCGGGCTCCCCGCCGGCGTGTTCAACGTGGTGCAGGGGGACCGGGAGGCCGTAGAGCGCATCTTGGAGCATCCCGACATAGCGGCGGTGTCCTTCGTCGGCTCGACGCCCATTGCGCGCCACATTTACGAGACAGCCACCCGCAACGGCAAGCGCGTGCAAGCCCTCGGGGGGGCCAAGAACCATATGGTCGTGCTGCCGGACGCGGACATCGACATGGCTGCGGACGCGGCGGTCTCGGCCGGGTACGGCTCGGCCGGCGAACGCTGTATGGCCATCTCAGCCGTTGTCGCCGTCGGGGGCGTGGCCGGGCCGCTCGTCCAGGCCATCGCCGACCGCCTGCCTCGGGTCAAGGTGGGCCCGGGCGACGACCCCTCGTCGGAGATGGGGCCTCTCGTCACCCGCGAGCACAAGGAACGCGTCGTCGGGTACCTCCAGCCCGAAGCCCTTGGCCAAGCCCGCGTGGTGGTCGACGGTCGGCGCTCGGCCCCTGCCGGGCCGGGTTTTTACCTGGGCCCGACGCTGGTCGACGACGTCAAACCCGGCAGCCCCGTCTACGACGACGAGATCTTCGGCCCTGTTCTGTCTGTGGTCAGGGTGGGGACCTACGACGAGGCGCTCGCCCTGGTCAACTCCAATCCCTACGCCAACGGTGTGGCCATATTCACCCGTGATGGGGGAGCGGCGCGCCGTTTCGAGGCGGACGTCCAAGTCGGCATGGTGGGTGTTAATGTCCCGATCCCGGTGCCCGTTAGCTTTTACAGTTTCGGGGGCTGGAAAGCGTCGCTCTTCGGTGACATCCACATGTACGGGCCGGACGGTATCCGCTTCTTCACGCGCACCAAGGTGGTCACCTCCCGCTGGCCTGACCCGGCCTCGAGCTCCGTCGACCTCGGCTTCCCGCAGAACCGCTAGCGCCGAGCCCGGCCTCCGGCTCTGGGGCTAACGCGCCCGCGCGCCGGCCACCCCCGCGAGGGCACGCCCGCACACGCCCCACGGCCGGCACGCCCCCCACACGCTGGGGGCGAAACACTCCCGGTCACACGCTGGTCCTACGCGCTCGGCCCCACACGCTGAGTAGTAGCGTCCATTGCGTTGACATGCGCATCCGCCTGTGCAAGCCTCATTGGTCTAGACCGAGCGGCAGGCTGCGGAGTCGGGCAGAAAGAGCCATACCAACGGACCGGCCACCAGATGTTCCGCTAAGCAGGAGGAGACCAGTGACCACAACAAGATGGGCACGCCGGTTGACGGTGCTCGGCAGCGCGATTGCTGCCACCGCCATGCTGACGACAGGTGTTGCGACTGCCACAGCCGGCGCCGCGACCAGAACCGCGGACACCGCAACCGGCACTCTCAACATCGCGGACGAGTGGGGCTTCAGCTGGCCCTGCCAGTTCAACCCCTTTAATGCGAATGACTTCTACTTCTCGTTCGGGCCCGTTTACGAGGAGCTGGCTTACGTCGACTCAATCAACCGTGGCGCCGTGACGCCATGGTTGGCAACGGCGTGGACATGGAGCGACGGCAACAAGACCCTGACGTTCACGATCCGCAAAGGCGTCACCTGGTCAGACGGGCAGCCGTTCAGCGCGGCCGACGTGGTCTTCACCTTCAACCTGTTGAAGAAGGACCCCGCCCTCGACTTGAACGCGGACTGGTCTGTGCTGAGCAGCGTGGTGGCCAAGGGGACCGATCAGGTTGCCTTCAACTTCAAGGCACCAGCGGTCTCGTATTTCTATTACATCGCCGACCAGACCCCGATCGTCCCGGAGCACATTTGGGCGACAGTTAAAAACCCGGCCACGTTCCAGGACTCACACCCGATAGGCACGGGGGGTTACATCCTGTCTGCCTGCAACGGTGCCAACCAGCGGTTCACGGCCAACCCCCATTACTGGCAGCCCGGCCTGCCGAAGATCGAGACGGTCAATTTCCCGTCCTACCTCTCCAACAATGCCGCCAACCAGGACCTGACGAGTGGGGTGGACCAATGGGGATCGCAGTTCATCCCCAATATCAACAAGGTCTACATTTCCAAAGACCCGAAGTATTACCACTACTGGTTCGCTCCCGTTTACAGCGTCGCCCTCTGGCCCAACCTGACCAACCCGATCCTGTCGGACCTCGCTGTGCGTCAGGCAATCGCTTACGGTATCAACCGTCCGCTCGTCGGCAAGATCGGCGAATACGGAGAAGAACCGGGGGCCAACCAGACAGACGTGGTTACCCCGACGTTCTCCAGCTGGTACGACTCGAGCCTGGCAGCCAAGTACGGCAACGCCTACGCCTACAACCCGTCCAAAGCGGTCTCAATCCTCGAGGCGGACGGTTACAAGAAGGGCAGCAACGGGATCTTTGCCAAGAACGGCAAACAGCTCTCGTTCACGATCATCAACAACGCTGGCTTTTCCGACTGGGTCTCGGCGGTCAACGTCATCCAGAGCGAGCTGAAGGCGGTGGGTATCCAGGTCACTCCGGACAACCTTTCCGGCTCGACCTACTCCACTGACGTCTCAGACGGAAAGTTCCAGCTGGCGTACCAGTGGGACACGGGCGGCCCGACGCCGTACTACGAGCTGCGTCAGCTCCTCTACTCGGCCAACACTGCTCCGGTAGGTTCGCCGGCGTCGAGCAACTACGAGCGCTACTCGAGCAAGTCCACCGACGCTCTGCTCGGCGACTACGTAGCGACCACCAGCTCAGCCGTCCAGCACCAGGTCGTCGACAAGCTCGAGCAGGTAATGCTCTCGCAGGTGCCCGTGATCCCGGTTACCGAGCAGGTCGACTGGTACCAGTACGACACCCAGCACATCGCGGGTTGGGTAACAGCTAGCAATCCATACGCCCAGCCGGGACAGTACGTGACGCCGGACTGGGGCGTCGTCCTGCTGCACCTGTACTACAAGTAGACAAGCGAAAGGCCTGTGCCGGGTGAGAAGCTGGCAACATGAGGTTCGTTGTTCGGAGGTTGGGTTTCTTCGCCGTCACGCTGTGGGCGGCGATAAGCCTCAACTTCATGATCCCGCGCCTCATGCCCGGCAACCCGGCACAGGTCCTTGTCGCCGAGCACCCGCACCTTTAACCCGCAGGCGCTCCACTCGCTCCTCGCGCTGCTCGGCGGCACTACGCACCAGAGCCTTGCCTCCCAATACGTCACGTACTGGGAGCACGTGGCCACTTTCAATTTCGGCATCTCGCTGACGACCAGTTTTGGTAAATCGGTCGACGCGATGGTGTACCAGGCCCTTCCGTGGACCCTGGGCCTTGTCGGCATCACGACATTGCTCGCGTTTATATTTGGGACCTTTATCGGGCTGATCAGCGCCTGGAAAAGGGGGACGTGGCTTGACAGCGCCCTCCCGCCGATATTTGTCGTGACGTCCGCGTTCCCGTACTTCTGGATGGCCCTGCTGTCCATCTACATTTTTTCGGTGACCCTGGGCTGGTTCCCCTCCGAGCACCCGTACAACATCTTCACGGATTCCCCGGACCTCAACTGGCACTACGTCGGCGACGTGCTGGACCATGCCGTCCTACCTGGCTTCACGATCCTCATAACAGCGATCGGCGGCTGGATCCTGACGATGCGGAACAACGTGATAACGGTCCTCAGCGACGACTACGTACGGATGGCGCGTGCCAAAGGCCTGAAGCCGTGGAGGATAATGTGGCATTACGCCGGGAAGAACGCGATCCTTCCTAACCTGACCGGCTTCGCGATGTCCCTCGGGTTTATAGTCTCGGGGGCCATCCTCGTCGAGTACGTCTTTGATTACCCTGGTGTGGGCAGCCTGTTGCTACAAGCGGTGAACAACCTCGATTACCCGCTGATGCAAGCTCTCTTCCTGCTGATCACCATGGCGGTCCTGCTCAGTGTCCTGGCTGCGGACGTGCTGACTGCGGTCCTTGACCCCCGCACGAGAGAGCAGGGCTGAATTGTCCTGGCGTTCCCTCCGCCACAACCACAAGGCGACCGCAGGGATCCTGATGTTGGGTTTCTTCATTGTGGTCGCCATTTTCCCGAGCGAGCTCTCGCCCTACAACCCGACATCGATCAGCTTCGAGCCCGGCCTCGGCCCCTCGGCAGCCAACTGGCTCGGCACAACCACCCAGGGTCAAGACATCTTGTCAGAGCTTATATGGGGGACGCGCCAGACTCTCATCATCGCATTTGCGGCCGGTGGGCTGGCGACCATCGTGTCGGTCATCGTCGGCGTGTCGGCCGCTTACATGGGCGGCCTTGTCGACGGTGTCCTTTCACTTATTACCGACGTACTGCTTGTCATCCCGATCTTCCCGCTCGTCATCGTGATCGCCGCTTACCTTCGCAGCGTCGGGCTGCTCGTAATGATCATCGTGCTCGGGGCGCTGGGATGGTCTTACGGCGCGCGTCAGCTTCGCTGTGCAGGTACTTTCCCTGCGCAGGCGCGACTTCCTGGGGGCTGCGCGAGTCCGTGGGGAACGCAGCGGCTACATCATCGTGGCCGAGATCATACCGACGATGACATCTCTTATCGTGGCCTCGTTCCTTGGGACCGCCGTCTTTGCGGTTCTGACCGCGGCCGGATTGCAGTTTTTAGGGCTCGGGGATCCCAATTCGCAATCCTGGGGCAACATGCTTTATTGGGCGCAAAACAACGAGGCGCTCGAGGCGGGTAGCCCGCTCTGGGCGATCGTGCCCGGGGCGTGTATCGCCCTGCTCGGGGCAGCCTTCGCGTTCTTGAACTACGCGTTTGACGAGATCGCCAACCCCGCACTTCGGCCGGTTCGCAAGCTGTCCCGCCGCAGCGTGCGCCATGCGCAGCGAGCCTCGGGGATGACCGGGGCGAGCACCGGCCGGACGAGCCCGAGCCAGACCAGCCCAAGCCAGGCCAGCCCGAGCCAGCGGAGCCTCACCCAGACGGGCGCTGTCGAAGCCTCGAGCAACGGGCTTTCCGACGGCGGCCGGGCGGGGAGCCACCTGCTCGAGGTCCGCCACCTCTCCGTTGCGTACGCTACCGACGCGGGACCTGTGCTGGCCGTGAAGGACGTGGACCTCGACCTCGATGGCGGGGAGTTCCTCGCCATCGTGGGGGAGTCCGGCTGCGGCAAGTCGACGCTCTTGTACGCCGTCGCGCAGCTGTTGAACCCGCCCGCCGGCATAACCGGCGGGAGCGTCAACTTCGCAGGACGCGAGATGGCGATGATGAGCGACAAAAAAATGCGCCGCATACGCTGGAGCGAGTTATCGGTCGTCATGCAGAGCGCAATGAACGCGCTCAACCCGGTAATGACCGTGGGCGACCAGATGCGCGATGCGTGCAAGACGCACACCGCCATGTCGAAGAGCCAGATCGCCGAGCGCTCCGCAGAAGTCTTGCGCCTCGTATCGATCGACCCGGTCCACCTGTCGAGCTACCCGCACCAGCTTTCGGGAGGCATGCGCCAGCGGGCGATGATCGCGATGGCCCTCCTGTTTACGCCGCAACTGGTGATCATGGACGAGCCCACGTCGGCCCTAGACGTCGTGGCCCAGCGCTCACTGATGCGCCAGATCAAAGATCTCCAACAACAGCTTGGGTTTGCCGTCATCTTTGTGACACACGACATCTCCCTCGTTCGCCACTACTCGGACCGCTTGCTGGTGATGTACGCCGGTCAGATCGCCGAGCTCGGTGCAACGGCGGAGGTTATCGGCACCCCGCGGCACCCCTATTCTGCTGCGTTGCTCGAAGCCTTCCCTTCCGTGCGTGGAGACAAGGTCGCCCTTACCGGCATCGCCGGCTCGCCGCCCAACCTCGCCTCGCCGCCGTCGGGCTGCAGGTTCCATCCCCGCTGCGCCGATGCTATGAGCGAGTGCTCCGTAGAAGAACCACCCCTCTATATGCGGGGAAGTTCGATGGTCCGCTGCTTGCTGTACAGGGATGATGCCGGTGCGCTGGGATCGCTTGCCGGGCGTTCGGTCCGCAGGCTTGACGAAGCTGGCGTAGCAGCGCCCACAGTAGCCCCCACAGCCTCCCGGCCCGCCACCGCACCGACGGAGCCCAACGGGGCGGAAGCCCCGCTGCTCGAGGTCTGCGGGTTGACCTTGCAGTTCAACCTGGGCGCGTGGTGGTCGAAGAAGATGCTGCACGCGGTGGACGATGTGAGCTTCACGATCGCCCGCCGGGAGATCGTCGCACTCGTCGGCGAGAGCGGGAGCGGCAAGAGCACGATTGCCAGGCTGCTCGCCATGGTCTACAAGCCCACCAGTGGGGAGATCCGCTTTGAGGGGAACCCGCTCAGCACCATCCAGGGTAGGCAGGACAAGCTCGCGTACAGCGGCCATGTGCCGATGGTGTTCCAAGACCCGTTCAGTTCGTTCAACCCCGCCTACCGGGTGTCGCACGGGATCATGCGGGCAATTGCGCTCCATCGGCCCGACATCGACGGGCCGGCACGGCGCGATGAGGCGGTCCAGGTGATGGACGCCGTGGAGCTTCAACCGGCCGACGTGATGCTGTCCAGGTACCCGTACGAGCTGAGCGGTGGCCAGCGCCAGCGCGTCGGCTTCGCACAGGCCCTGGCGCTGCGGCCCAAGCTGATACTCGCCGACGAGCCGGTGTCCATGCTCGACGTGTCCATCCGGGTGGGCATCCTCAACATGATGGCCGGACTGCGCGAACGCGAGGGCGTGTCCATCCTCTACATCACTCACGACCTCGCCTCGGCCCGCTACGTGGCTGACCGCGTGATCGTCATGTACGCCGGCCATGTTGTCGAGATCGGCCCGACAGAGCAGCTGCTTGCCTCTCCCCGCCACCCCTACACCCAGCTGCTGCTCTCGGCGGTACCCGACCCACGCGCCCCCCTCGGCGAGACCAGCTCGTCTGACGTCGGCGAGCCGCCCAAGGTCGTCAACCCGGCGCCAGGCTGCCGATTCGAGCCGCGCTGCCCTTTCGCCATCGAACAGTGCCGCTATGTGACCCCGGTCCTCGGCGAGGTCGCCCCCGGTCAGTTGGCCGCATGCCATGTCGCTTTGGCCGAGGCGCGAGACCGGAGCCCGGCCGCCCATTCCCTATCTGCAACACCAGCTACGACAGGAGAACGCTAACCATGAACGACCTGATCCCTCGCCCGGCGAGTTACCGCGACGGGCGCCCGGCGCGGAGCTCTCTGACGGGATGGTCATCTCCGCTGACAGCGCATCGTCAGGGGTCGCAGACCTGCTCGCATCTGAACTGGAGGCGGCGACAGGGTGGCGGGTGAACAGGTCCGGGCCGGGCACCGACAGCTTGCGCGGCGTGGTCAGGCTCGAGGTTCGGGACGAGCAACACGATGTGCTCGCCGGTGGCGGTAACGCAGCGGCCGACCAACTGGCGTTCCCCGCCCCGGGCGCTGACAAGTACCGCCTGAGCGTCAGCCCACGCGGAGTTGAGATCGTGGCGCCCACGGCGGCCGGTGTCTTTTACGGGACCCGCACGCTGCGCCAGTTGCTCCCGGCAGACCTGTTCCGCACGGCTCCCTCAGCGGCCCGTACGTCGGTGGTCATTGACGGGGTGCAAATCGAGGACGCGCCGCGCTTTCGGCTGGCGCGGCATGGGCTTGGACCTGTCGCGGCATTTCTTTCCCAAGGACTTCGTACTGAAGCTCGTCGACCTGGCAAGCCTTCACAAGCTGAACGTCCTGCATCTCCACCTGAGCGACGACCAGGGCTGGCGGGTACAAATCGACGGCTACCCGCGCTTGACCGAGGTGGGGGCGTGGCGGCGCGAATCTCCTGCCGGGCATTATAAAGAGGGGCGCAAGGACGGCACTCCGCACGGTGGTTTTTTCACCAAGGCCGACCTGGCCGAGATCGTGGCCTATGCAGCGAGGCGCTTCGTGACAGTCCTGCCGGAGATCGATATGCCGGGCCATATGCAAGCTGCCATCGCCTCCTACCCCGACCTCGGCAATACGGGTGAGCAACTGGAGGTGCTCACGGACTGGGGCATCAGCGACCACGTGCTCAATCTCGAGGAAAATGCGGTCCGTTTCTGCAGCGACGTGCTCGAGGAGATCATGGAGGTTTTCCCAGGCAAGTACGTACATATTGGTGGCGACGAGTGCCCGACGACAGAATGGGAATCGAGCCCGCGCGCCCAACTACTGTGCAAGCGGCTCGGCTTGGCGGGGCCAAGGAGCTGCAAGGCTGGTTTACCGCCCGAATGTCAGAGGTCATTTCGGCCAAGGGCCGGCGCCTCGTCGGATGGAACGAGATCGTGGACGCCGGCGCGCCCAAGGGCTCGGTGATCGTCTGCTGGGAGGGCAAGAGTGCCTGGCGGGCCGCAGTCGAAGCCGTCAGGGCGGGCCTCGAGGTCGTGATGGCCCCGGAGCCATGGTGTTATTTCGACTGGGCATACTCCGATGACCCTCGGGAGCCGCTCGCGATCCGATCGGCCATCAGCGTGGAGCAGGTCTACAGCCTCGAGCCGGTCCCGGACGATCTCGAAAAAGGCCTCGAGCACCGCGTTATTGGAGCGCAGTGCCAGTTGTGGAGCGAGTACGTTGCGACTCCTCAGCACGCTGAGTACATGTACTTCCCGCGCGCGTGCGCGCTCGCCGAGGTGGCCTGGTCCGCAAAGGAACGCTCTTGGGAGGATTTCGAGCGCCGCCTCGCGGCACATTTACCCCGGTTGGACGCGCTCGGCGTGAACTACCGGCCCCTCGACGGCCCAAACCCCGGGCAAGCTCGCACCTGGGCCACCACCTGAGGCCGGCGGCGGCCGGGCCTGGCCTCGGTCAAGTGACGCTAACGAGGACGTTGTCGAGGCCGACAGCGCCGTTGGGGAAGGTCCCGCGGCTTCGAAATGCGACCTGCAGGTTGCCTTGACCGTCGGTCGCCCGCACGATGAGCATGTAATTCCCGCGAACAGGTACCCACGGGAACGTCCAGATCGACCAAGCAAAGCGCGACGGGGCGGGATGGACGGTGACCGGCTGCCACGTCGCCCCGCCGTTGACGCTTATTTCGACCTTGGAGATCCCGCGGTCACCGGCGTAGGCGATGCCTCTTACAGGTACTAGTTCTCCGGCCCTGAGGACCTGGGTATTGAGCGGGTAATCGATCCGCGAGGTTGTGTTCACGATCGCCTCGTCGCTCCAACCGAAACCTTCCCAATAGCCGGTTTCCGGTTCATGGACCGGGCGCACCACCGTCAGCCATTTGGGGTTCTTCATCCCGTAGCGGTCCGCCACAAGGATGCGCGCCGGGTAGCCGTGCTCGTCCGGGAGCCGCCCCCCGTTCAAGTGGTCCGCCACAAGGGTCGAGGGCTGGAGGGCCACGTCGAGGGGGAGGCTCTCGGTGTAGCCATCCACGCAGCCGAAGGCGATCGCGACGGTGCGAGGTGGTATGCCGGCGCGCTCGACAAGCCGGTGAAGTGGCACGCCTTTCCAGACCCCGGTGCTGATCAGTGACCCGCCCACGTAGTTGGATATGCACTCGAGCGTCTGGATCTGTTCGACATGGGGCTCGGCCAATAGCTCCCGCAGGCTGAGCGAGTAGGGGTTGTCGCCCTCCACGCGCAGCGTCCAGTTTTTGCCGTCCACCATCGGGTCGCCGTCGATGTTCTTGGAGACGATGTAGAAGTCCGCCGTAGGAGTTATCCCGGAAAGGTCGCCAAAAACCGACGATTTTCTACCCGCCGGGCGCAGCGTGCTTTGGTGCAATTGCGTCCCGATACCGGCGCTTTGGGAGAGCGACGGGGCGCCGGCGCGGGCCGCACGGGCGCCGAGGTAACCCAACGTGGCAAGAGCCGCACCACCGCCTACGACTTCGATGAACTCCCTTCGGGCGGTGAGCTGCCCACTCGTCGGGGCCGCAGCCGCGTCGGCCCCTGCAACCGCCGTTGCTTGGCGACGGTCCGCGGGGCCGGGCAGGCAGAGGGCCGCCTCGGTCAGCAGGGCCACGACGAGCCATTCGGCAAACACGGTCACCGTCGCGGCGGAAAATACCGACCGATTGCCGAGCACGACGAAGGGCATCGAGATCGCCCATAACACCAAGGTGGCCACGAAGGCCCTGCCTGCCACGGCCACGAGCGGTCGTTGCTCGGCGCGCCCGGTCGCCCGGCGTCCAGCGCCGGACCGCCAAAGCGCGAGAACTGCGCCGGCCAGCGCCCCCGCCACAATTACCGCTACGGATAGGCCAAGGAGGAAAAGCGGCCGTGCCTTTTCTTGCAGGCCGTCGATGACGTACCCAAAAACCGTCCCAGGGACCAGGCGCAGAACGCCGCCCGAGGTTACCTGTTGCAACGTCATAAAGCCGGTGGCGTTGTGCAGTAGCTGGGTCGCCCCGAGCATCGAACCCGCCGCGCAGGCGCCGGCGATCGCGCCGGTCACCCGGGGCCGTGGCGTTTGCTCGTGCAAGCCTTCCTCCCGTGCTGAGCACCCGGCTCTAGCGCCACGACAGCAACGTTCCTGGAGCTAGCCCTGGGCGCAGGCCGATGCAAGCTTCCCTCGTAATGGGCCCGAAGTGGTCTCGCCCAAGGAAAACTTTGACAAGAGTTCTTGTGACGCGTAGTCTTGTGACAAGAGATCTTGTGAGTCCATTGGCAACAGAGGAGCGCACCATGTACTCGATCAACCCGGGCCTGGCCGGCCCGCTCGTCGACGAGCACGTCGCCGAGCTGCGGCGATCAGCCGCATGTACGACTGCTGGCAGGGCTGCAGTTAGGGCCGCCCAAGGTGCTCCCCGGGGCGGTTGGCTGCGCAGGAAGGCTGGCTGGGCCCTGGTGAGCCTCGGGCTTCGCCTCGTGATGCCGCGCCGCTCGGCCGTCGCACTGCGGGGGGCGCGATGACCCCCAAGAAGGCCCAACCCACTCCTGGCGGCGAGCCGGACCATCCGGGCGTGCCCGACGTGCCCGACGTGCCCGACATGCGCGACCAGCAGGACATTTCTGACCCCCGGACAATGCGCGCTCTCGCCCACCCGGTGCGCCTGGCCCTACTCGAAGCCCTCAGGCGGGAGGGCCCCTTGACGGCGACCCGCGCCGCCGAGCTGCTCGATGACAGCCCGGGCAATATGTCCTGGCACCTTCAGACGCTCGCAAAATACGGCTTCGTCGAGGAGGCGGGAGGTGGGCGCGGCCGCAGCCGGCCCTGGCGCGCCCTGTCGCTCACCCTCAACATCAAGTCTGGGTCGCTTGCCGACCCCGACTTCGCTTCTGCGGAAGAGGCTCTCGAGGCGAGCCTGCAGGAGCGCGCCTACCAGCGCCTGCGCGAATGGCGGTCAGGACGCCGGTCGTTCCCGCCGGTTTGGCTCGCGTCGGCCTTTTCGACATACGGCGTCACGTACTTGACAGCTGAAGAAATGAAACTTATTGGAGACGAGATAGTGGCCATCATTACGCGCTTCAACTCCCGCGCACTTGAAAAGGCGGACCGCCCTCCCGACGCCCTCCCTGTGCATATCTTCGCTTTCGGCCACCCTCTCCCGCCTACCCCTTCTGGTAACTGAGAGGTACCCGGGACGTCATAAAAACATTTGACTTCGCGGGAGGAACAGCCGAAAACCAAGAATGTGCCCTGAATGGGAGAATCCATGGGCGCGCTTACCCCAACACCTATGCTTACCAAAAAGTTAGCGTCGCCCCGAAGTATGGGGCCAGGTCAGGAGGCCACCATATGAGCCCGGACACCAGTACATGGCGGGCTTTTAGTCCAGTAGCCCTGAGGCGTGGAGCGGCTGTAGCCGCCACCCTCAGCTTGAGTTTCGGCGTCGGAGGCTGCGCCATCGGTAACGCCATAAAGGCGGTCCACAATCTGGCAGACGCCGCCCATAACTTGAAAAACCTTGAGTCACAGATCCAAAAGGGCGAGAACGCAAAATACGACGCAACTTACAAGTCGACCGGCGGAGGGTCGGCGTCGTCCACGATCATGATTGCCCAGGAGCCTGGCGGCAAATGGTCGTACAGCACCCCCGCGTCCGACGGCAACGGGGCCACCGCTTGGGTGGCCAACGGTAAAGATACTTACGACTGCAGCCAGGATACGAGCGGTGGGAAGTGGAGCTGCGAAGAGACTGCAGAAGCTGCTGGCGCTGACGCCATCGACGGTTCGCCGGCGTTCGCCTTCACAGGTGCGGACTACGCAGTCATCATTGAGTCGCTTTCGGCCGTGGCCGCCCTCGAGGGGTACAACGTGAGCAACTCGAGCACCAGCGTCAACGGCATTTCGCTGAAGTGCACCAAGTTGAGCGGCAAGAAAAACGGCCAGTCATTGAACGATGAATGGTGCATCACCTCTGACGGCATTCTCGGGTTGGTCAAGTACACCGGCAGTAGCTCGAGCGAGAACTCGGCGTTCACGATCACGAAGCTGAGCACGAACCCTTCGTCATCGGTCTTCCAACCGCCGTCGGGCGCCACCATCACGATGTCATCGACCTAATGGCCTGCAAAGCTGCTGACTGAGCCGGGCGCCAAGCCCGCACAACAGCCAAGGTTCGCATTACAACAGGGCCCCGTCGGGGCCCTGTTGCGCGTTAGGTGGTCCCCACGCGTTAGGTGACTTCCATTTAGGTGCTGAGCCAGGCTTGACGCACCTGTCGGTGCGGCCCGCTCAAGCGGCGATGCTGGTAGGGGAGGTCGGTACGGTTAGGGCGCTGACTTTTGCCGCAGCTGGCCAGCGTACTTTGGTAGCCCAGCCGAACTTCTCCATCAGCCAGATGATGCGAGCGGACGAGTCCAGTTGGCCACGAAGGACGCCGTGACGGGCCGAAGTCGGGTAGGCGTGGTGGAGGTTGTGCCACGACTCGCCCATAGAAAGCACCGAAAGGACGGCGACGTTGCGGCTCTCGTCCGTCGTTGCGAAGGGGCGACGGCCGACCATGTGGCAGATCGAGTTGACTCCCCAGGTGACGTGGTGAAGAAGCGCCATACGGACCAACCCGGCCCACACGAACGCACTGATGCCGCCGACCAGGGTGCCCGTCACGGCCCAGCCGATACCGAAGGGTATCGCGAGCGAGACGACTGCCAACAAGGGGAACATCCGGCCCACTGCGACCAGGTCCGGGTCACGCAGGATGTCGGGGGCGTACCGCTCGACCGAGGTCATGTCGGGGGAAAGGAGCCAACCGATGTGGGCATGTATGAAACCCCGAAGTTGCCCGACGGCGGTGTCGTCGAGGATATGGGGGGAGTGAGGGTCGCCGACCTTGTCGCTGTGGGCATGGTGACGGCGGTGGTTGGCTACCCAACTAACAACCGAGCCCTCGATCCCCATCGAGCCGGCCACCGCGAGGCCGATCTTGAGCCCCCGGTTGGCCTCGAAGGAGCGGTGCGTGAACAAGCGATGGAAGCCGACGGTCAGGCCGTGGCCGGTGATCGCGTACAGGACGACAGCGAGGATTATGTCGGTCAGGTTGACCGCCCGGCCCCACAGCAGGGGCACCGAGACCGCCACCGCAACGACTGGCCCCGCTAGGAGCAGGATCGTAATGGACCGAGCCGTCACGGCCGCAATGGGAGAGGGCACCGTACCACCGCCAATTCTGGATTTGGACGACGCTTTCCCGGTTGCCAGGGCGCCTGCCAACGCTGGGTTGGCTTGAACGGTGCCTAGCTCAACGGTAGCTGCCTCAACGGCACCTATTAGAGCGGAGTCGGCTTGAACGGTGTTGGTTTGCACGGCTTCGGCTTGCACACGGGCCCCTTCCTGCTGACCAAAACTGGGAGAGCGTTGGCCTGCCGGGGTCCCGGGCCCACCAAGAGCGACTACCAAGTGATAGGGCCATAGTAGCGGGCCCTGCGGTGATTAGGCCAGGTTCTGAGCGACGTGCTACCGTTGCTCCCGAGGGTAACGCACCAAAGTTGGACGATGTCCCTCCGGCTCGACAGAGCCAGGCCGTGACCCGTTGATCCCCGGGTCGAGTAAGGCCAGGAAAGGAGGGGATTCGTCATGGCAACTGGCACTGTGAAGTGGTTCAACGGTGAGAAGGGTTTCGGCTTCATCACCCAGGACGCTGGTGGGCCCGATGTCTTCGTGCACTTCAGTGCGATTTCCGGCGAGGGCTATCGCAATCTTGAAGAGGGCCAAAAGGTCGACTTTGAGACGAGCCAAGGCCCTAAGGGGCTGCAAGCCGTCAATGTACGCGTCATCTAACGCCTAAGCGAGCCGCATCGGTCGGTTCATTTACTCCATGTGCCTCAGCCCGGGTGGTGACGGCCTACGCGAGCGGCACCGGCAGATAACTGCCGGTGCCTCTTAATTCCTGCGGCCTACGGCCAGGGCCTGGACGCGGGCCGCAAGACTGACAGGCCCAGGCCTCTCGAGTTAGGCCAGGAGGCCCGCAGGCGCGTGCGCGCCTGCCACCGCGACGGACTTGCCGCCGGTGACCCAGGCTGCAACAGCTAGGAGGTGGGCGTCATCGCCCGCTCGTGCGACAAGTTGGACGCCTACCGGCATGCCCGTGCCGCCTGTCGCCGCTGGGATGCACACGGCGGGCAACCCGAGAAGGGTCCACAAGCGTGCGAAGCGGGAGTCACCGCTTTGGCCAACCCCTTCAGGTGCCTCGCCAATTACGGCGGGGGTCAAAATAACCGAACAGCGAGCGAACAGCTCGGCGCACGATGCGAACGCGGCAGATTTCTGAGCGCGGATGGCGTTGATTTCAGTGGCATTGGCACGGCGTCCCCGGTCCAACATTTCTCGCAACTCGGGCGAAAGTTCTTCGCGCATGACCCGGTGCTCCCATGCGAGAGAACGGGATGCCTCGTAGGCCATCAAGATCGGCTGCTTGGCGGCGAGGCCAGCCATGGGCGCGGGCATGTCCAGGTTGACGACATTGGCACCGAGGGCCTGGGCTATGTCTGCAGTTGCGACGACGGCACGCATGCTGTCATCGGTACATTCGTTCCACTGCTCTGTGCGAAGGAGCCCGATCCGGGGCCCTTGCCGAGCGCCGCCGCCTCCGGCTGCCCAGTCAGCTCCACCCGGACCTGGTCGAGCAGGACAGGGCCCCTGGCGAACCACCCGACGGTGTCGAGTGACGGGGCGAAGGCTTTAGCACCGGCGATCGATACGTTGCCGAAAGTCGGTTTGAAGCCGTACACGCCGCAGAAGCTGGCCGGTTTGATGATCGAACCGGCGGTCTGCGTGCCAATGGCGAAGTCCACCATGCCTGCAGCGACGGCCGCCGCCGAGCCCATCGACGACCCCCCCGGTGTATGTGTTGTGCGGTGCGGGTTCGCCGTCGGTCCCGGATGGGCGAAGGCGAACTCGGATGTCACCGTTTTCCCGATGCAGACTGCTCCCTGCTGGCGTAGCAGCGCAACGGCGGACGCGTCAGCAAGTGGCTGGTGACCGGCGTAGATCGGTGAACCGTACTCAGAGGGCTGGTCAGCGGTGTCAAAGATGTCCTTGATACCCGCAACGAGCCCCAAGAGCGAGCCGCCCTGCATCGCAGCCTCGGCCGCTTCGCGCCGTGCACGCTCGTGGTCGAGGTAAGCCCAGGCGTGGATGGTGGGCTCCAGCGTCGAAATGAGCGTGAGCGCGCTGTCGACGGCATCGGTCGCGAGCCCGCCCGTCGTCTGCACAGCGGCCCACGATATCGACCGCAAAGGGGCTCACATCACGGAACGTTGCCTGTTTATCGCTGTTCTTCCGCAAAGCGCTGCCTTCGGGCGAAACCCGCTCGTCCCCCGGTCTGGTCTCAGAGGCGGTACGGTTCCGCCTGGAAACCCTGCGCCCGTAGCGACGGTACGACTTCGTCGCGATGGTCCGGGTCGCGCGTTTCCAGCGTGAGGATCACCTCGACCTCGCTCACGCCCACAGGGCCCCCGAACGGCGGTGCTCGACGGTCAACAGGTTGAGCCCGATTTTCCCGAGGGCGTTGGTCAAAGACGCAAGTGCACCAGGCTTGTCCGCCAGCACGACCCGCACCATAAGGTAGCGCCCGGCTGCCGTGAGGCCGTGTTCGACCAGCCGGGTCAGCAGGAGAGGGTCCACGTTGCCGCCAGAGACGACGAGCGCCACCGGGTCATCGCCTGGCACGAGCCCAGCGAGAAGTGCGGCAAGAGGTACAGCCCCCGCCGGCTCCACTACCCACTTGCACCGCTCGAGCAGGAGGAGCACGGCACGGCTGATCTGTTCCTCGTCGACGGTGACGATACCGTCTACCAGGTCTCTCGCGTGTTCGAAGGTCAGTTGGGACACGCAGCGCACGGCGATCCCGTCGGCCATGGTTTCCACCGAACCGAGCTCGACCGGGTGCCCGGCGTTCAGGGCCGCGAGCATCGGTGCCGCCCCAACGGCCTCGACGCCGATAATGCGGGCGCGGCTGCCGCGCCCGCGCAGGCCTGCCGCAACCCCCGCGAGCAACCCGCCTCCACCGACCGGGACCAGTACAGTCCCGGCGCCCGGCACTTCGTCGGCGAGCTCCAGGCCGATCGTGCCCTGACCGGCGATCACGAGCTCATCGTCGAAGGGCGGGACGTAGAAAGCGCGGCCGCTCGACGCATACTCGCGGGCGGCCTTGATCGCGTCGTCTACGTTGCCAGGCACGAAATGCACATTGGCCCCGTAGTTGCGGGTGGCCTCGACCTTGGGCAGTGAAGCCCCCGCGGGCATGAACACCGTGGAACGCAAGTCGCAGAGCGAAGCTGCCAGAGCGACTCCCTGGGCGTGGTTCCCGGCCGAGGCGGCCACGATTTCTTCGACGGCTCCTTCTTCGGCCAGCACGAAGATCTTGTTGAACGCCCCCCGGATCTTGAACGAACCGGCTCGCTGAAATTGCTCTGGCTTCGCGAACACAGGTCGGCCAGCGAGCCTGGACAGGGCACTGGAATATACCGAGGGAGTTGGGCGGATGACGGTCCGGAGGCGCTCGGACGCTCGGGAGATCTCGTCCAAGCCGACCATTTAGGAACGGCTACCCAGTGACACAGCGCTCCGCCGGGCGTCATTCTGATTAGCCATGAAGCCAGCTTGCTCGCGGACGCCAGGCCGGTCAAGCCTGCTCGGCTGGCTAGCGCCCGCATTGCAGGTCCATAGCCTGGACGTGCCCATTCTCAGCAATCAATAAGGACGGTCAAGCTATGGACGGGCGTACACTAACAAATCGCGGGCGGGAACCCCGCCTAGCCCGCAAGGGAGACGATGTCAATGCAAGAATCAGGTCGTTCGGCTATTTCACCAAGGCGAGGATTGGGCCGGGCCAGGTGGCTAGGTGCTGGCCTCGCAGTGACCGTTGTCGCCCTGGGCGCCGGGCTAGCTGCTACCGCCTTGCCCGCTTACGCGGACATAACTAGCAGCGACTACACGATCGGGACGCCGACCGGAGCCGTGTCGGCCATCGCTGCCACCCCCACTGCGGTGACGACGGGCGCGTCAACCCAGTTCAAGGTCACCTTCACCACGCCCGCCGCCTTGGCTGGGAGCAGCGACAGCTGGGTCACCGTCACGCCTTCTGAAGGTCTGGGTTCGGTCCCCGTCAACATCGCCCTGGTCGGCGGGTCGTGCATCCAGTCGGGCACCTCCGGGGCGGGTGGTGCGGGCACCGACACCGCGGGCACGGTCACGATCGAACTTGGCAGCACCTGTTCGATAACCTCCGGCTCGTCTGTGGAGGTCATATACACCGCCGACGCTCCCGCTGCGACGGGCACTTTCAATTTCACCGTCACCAGTTCGGGCGATACCTACCCCGCGAGCTCAAACCCGATCTCGGTGAGCACCTCAGGGTCGACGCTGACCGCTAGCGCCCTGTCGTTTGGTTCCAACGCGACCTATTCCCTAAGCGCCGTGCCTGTGGCGAACCTAACCACAAACGGGACCACTCTTACGCTGGGTGCAATTGCAACGGGTGGGACAGAGACGATCAACTTTTACAACGGCTCTGCCGGCTACACCGTGACTTACACCCCTTCGGGGGGCTCGGCCACAGCGGACACCGTGACCGCCGCGACATCCATCGGGGCCAGCGTCACCTTGACACTCGCGACCTCTCTCGTAAACGGCGACACGCTTGCTATCACCGCTGAGGGGACGAACCCTGCGTACAACGTCTCCCCGCAGTCCAACGACGTCACGGTGACACCCGGTAACGGCACACCCGAGACATCCACCTCGGTCACTTTCGGCAATTCTGTCAACAGCGTCGCAGTTGTCCCGTCCAACTCGCTCGCCGGCGCGACAACCAACTACACGGTCAGTTTCCGTGCGGCGGACGCAGTGACCGTTGGTGGGGACATCGACCTCAGCGAGGTTGCGGGCCCGACGAACTTCACCGGCGTCTCGGGCGTCGACGTGAGTGACCAGACGCTCGGGTGGAACTTCGTCGCCTCAGGCAGTTTCTTGACGAGCGGTACCGCAGTGATACCACTTCAAGACGCCATTAATGCCGGGGACGTCATCAGCGTGCTCCTTGCAGGGGTTGTCAACCCTGCAGCCGGGACTATTAGCGACTTCCAGGTTAAGACGACCGGCGACCCGATCTACGTCAACGCCTCCCCGTACACGATCGGCACCAATGCGAGCCCCGGGGTAGTCGTTTCTGTCAACCCGTCCACGACCGGGTCCCTCGCCACCTACACGATTTCCAACGTGGAGGCCACCGCGGCGCTGACTGGGGGCGTGAGCACCCTGGAGCTGGAAGCCCCCGCTGGGACTACGTTCTCCAATGTCGCCGGCTACTTCAACGTGGTGGACACCACAAACGCAGCGGGCACCGGGACGGTAGCGACTTTGACCGGCGGTGCGACCAACACCGTGACCCTAACGGTGCCTCGGAGCATTAGCTCCGGTGACGTGCTGACCATTACTGCCCAGGACGTGATCAACCCGAGCGTCTCCAGTAGCACGGACGTAATTACCATCGTGGGCAGTGTGACTGGCCCGGGGGCCGTGCCCACTACCACGACCACAACAACCACAGTGCCGACCACAACAACCACCGTGCCCAAACCCGTGCCGGTTGTCGTGGTCGTTACAAAAGCAGCGGACGTGGGCAAGGCCAACAGGCCTGGGATAGAGCTGCAATGCAAGGTAAGCAATTGCAAGGGTTATATAACGTTGACCGACGTTTCGAGCAAAGTCGGTAGCACGGCCTACAGCTTCAAGGCCGGCAAAAGCCATACGTACCCGGTCCTTTTGAATGCGACAGGGATAAAGCTGCTGAAAGGCGCCAAGGGCCACATCATCAAGGTGAACACCAAGGTGAGCGTGACCGGCGGCAAGACAGTAACGGTGAAGGTAAGCCTGGTCGGCTAGCCGACCCCGCTGAGCGATTAGCCGGTGGCCTCCGTCATGGGGGCCACCGGCTTTTTTCTTGCCCCGAAGCCCGCGATGGCTAGAGGCGCTCGAGGGCGTCGGCTACTGTTTCGGCGCCTTGGTCTACCGGGACCAGTAAACCGTCCCGGAAGACGACACTGTTGGTCCGCAGCGCGGGCACCCGTTTGCCTGGGAGGATGACCCCCGAAAGATTGAGCGGGTCTGCCGCCGAGAGCCGTACGAGCTCCCCCTTGCGTTCCGTGCGCCTTACGTGGCGCAGCTCGTCGAGGGCCTCCGGCAGGGCGTACTGCTCTCCGGCGAAACCAGTCACGAAGCGCCCGCCGCGCACCAGCCCGCGTGCTTCGAACCGCCGCAAAGCCCAGAGGATCTCCCGCCAGGGCACGGCCAGGTCCTCGTGAGCACCAAGGTCCCAGAACACGACACCCCAGCGCGCCAGGAGCTGCCCGGCCACGTGCTCGGCAAGCTCGTCGGTGGCGAGGGGCGGCTCCTGGGTGCGAGCGGAGGTGGCCAGGAGTGCCCAACGCCCCTCCCCGGGCTGTCGCAGGGCACGCAGCGTGGCGGGGTTGGGGCGCAACCCGAGGCGCCGGCGCTCGGGTAGGTGACGCCGGGCCCACACCTCTCGGCGCGAGAACAACGACCGCACCGCTGCGAACCCGTCAGCCGTCACGATCCCGCGTGCGACCAGGTCCCACAGGCCCTCTTGCACCTCGACCGGGAGGCGGCCTGTTGCGCCGGGCAGGTCCGAGGAGAACATCGCTCCTTGCGACCGGAGCGCGTCGAGCACATCTCGAGCGGCCCCATGGGCCGGTTCCTCGGGCGAGGCGTTGCCCCGGGTCGCCATCGTGAGCCACGGCAGGTCCGCTCGGAGCGTGAAGGTGACGGGGGTCGCCCGGGACGGAGTGGAGGCACCCCGTCTGGGTTGCCCGTCCGCTTCGGGAGCACGCAACGACAGCCTGCCCCAGCCGACCTCTCCCGATAGGCAAAGGTCTTCCAGCCAGCGCCTCTGGTAACCCTCCACCCGAGCCGGCAGGACAGACTCCTCCCAGGCACCGGCCGCAAGCTCGAACCCTTGCAACTGTTCGACCACAGACAGCAGCCCTGCCCGGCCTTGGCGGTTCGTGCCGGGGGTCACGTGCTGCCAACGCAGGAGGAACCTCATGAAATCCTGCCCGCTGACGGGTTCTATCTCGCGCCGGAGCCGGTTCTGTGTGTAGCTGTGGATGCGGGCCAGGAGGTGGCGGGCACACCACTGCTCACCGCTCCCGAGCGCGGGGTCGAAACGGCCCCGCATTGCGAAACCCTCCGCTTCCAGTCGGGCTAGCCCGATCAGCACCTGGCCCGGCGCCAGCGCGTGCTCGCCAGGGCGAGGCCCTCGACGGTTGCCGGGCCGGTCAGCTCTAGGTGGCCGCGGACTGCCAATGCTGCGGCCACATCGGCGTCGGGTGCCGCGGGCGCGTCCGAGCCGGGGGAGCGCACCGCGTCGGGCAGCCTGTAGTCGGGTTCGAAGCTCGCCTTGTGGAAGAGGGCCTCGGCCCACTCACGCCGCTCCGTGCTGCACCAAAGGTCGGGTGGCCCGCTCGGTCCCTCGGTTACCGCCATACCCGCACCTTCCGCACCGCTCGCCGCGTCCACTGCGTGCACGACCGGGCGGACGACCATTGCGCGTCCGCTGGTGACCAGTTCGCCGAACCAGTCCTGCCAATCGGCTCGGGCGCGGTGGACCAGGGTGGAAAGCAGCAGGTCGTGCAGTTCTTGGACCCCGGCCGGGGCCGGTGCAACCTGGGCTCTTACTTTCTCAAGCGCTGCAGCGTCGAGGCGGGAAAGGTCACGCGCTTCGACCGGCAAGCCCCTCCGCAGTTGTACCTGGCGGGAGCGCCTTTCCTCGAGCGGGGCGTCGTCGAGGAACGTGTACGGCTCGCTGTTGACTATCTCGTGTGAAAGCACCGAGGGTTCCACGGAGTCGACAAAGTGGGACGTGATCGACCCTGAGTGGAGGCTCGCGACCAGGTCGCGCAGGCCGTCCACGTCCATAGCCTCGTGTAGGCAGTCCTCGATGACCTGCTTCACGATTACGTGGTCGGGCAGCTCGATCGGCCCGGCGCGGTGTTCTCCTGACAGGCAGCGAGCGCCGGGAAGACCGCGGCCATAAGGTCGTCTGCTTCCATGCGCTGAATGGGCAGGGGGTTCTTCTTGCCGCCCCGGAACCGCAAGATGGCAAGGGCGCGGCTCAGGTCCCACCGCCAGCGGGATGTGAACATCGGCGACGCCAGCACCGCCTGCTCCAGAGTGGCTCTGACGGTGTTGGGGTGCAGCAGGCGCGACGCTGAAGACAGCGGGAAACTGTGCTGCGGGCCGAGCGACAAAATAACCGAGTCGTCGTTCGCTGCGGCCTGTAGCTCGAAATCGAACGTAACGCAGAAACGTTTGCGCAGAGCCAGGCCCAGCCCCCTGTTCACCCGTCCGCCGAAGGGGGCATGGACGACCAACTGCATCCCGCCCGCCTCGTCGAAGAACCGCTCGAAGACTACGTCGCCCTGGTTCGGCATCACCCCGAGTTGTTCGAGCCCGGTAGCAAGGTAGGCGACGACCTGTTCGGCGGCGTCGCGTTCGAGCCCGCAAGTCGCAGTGACAAGACGGACGGCCGCATCGGGGCCGTCCCTTGTCAGCTCGGCGGCGATGGCCACCCGTAGGTCGGAAACCTCCTCGGACAGCTCGGCCGTGCGGCTCGGTGCTTCCCCGACCCAGAACGGGATGGTCGGGCGGGCACCCTCGGCGTCTGTTACTCGAACTTCGCCAGCCGTGACCCGGCGGATGCGCCACGAGTGAGTCCCGAGGAGAAAGACGTCGCCGGCCATCGACTCGATGGCAAAGTCCTCGTTGACGGTCCCGACAAGGATGTCCTCGGGCTCGGCAATCACGCGGTAATCGCCGACCTCGGGGATGGCGCCCCCGCTCGTCAGCGCCGCCAAGCGCGCTCCCCGACGAGGCCGCAGGACGCCATTGACGCGGTCGCGGTGGAGGTAGGCCATGCGCGGCCCCCGACCTGTAGGGATCCCCTCCGAGGCCAGTTCGACGACGGCGTCGAAGTCCTCCCGGGCCAGCTCCCCGTAGGGGGCCGACCTGCGCAGGAGGTCGAAGAGCCCAGTCTCCTCCCACTCCCCGGCGGCCGAGACCTCGGCGATCACCTGCTGGGCCAGGATGTCCAGTGGCGCGCTGGGGGGCAGCACGGCGTCGAGCCGGCCCGTGCGGACCGCCGCGAACAGCGCTGCGCACTCGACAAGTTCGTCCCGCGTCGTCGGGAAAAGTACGCCCTCGGGCACGCCGTGGCGAGAGTGGTTCGAGCGCCCGACCCTTTGTAGGAAGGTCGAGATCGCCCTGGGAGAACCCACCTGGCAGGCCAACTCGACCGGGCCGATGTCGATGCCGAGCTCGAGGGACGCCGTCGCCACGAGTGCCCGAAGTTCCCCGGCCCGCAAGCGGGACTCGGTCCGCTTGCGCCGCTCCGCCGAGAGGCTCCCGTGGTGGGCCGCTACCTGGTCAGGCCCCAGAAGTTCGCCAAGAAGGTGGGCGAGGCGCTCGGACAGGCGGCGCGTGTTGACAAAAACGAGCGTGGTCCGGTGGCCTTTGACGTGGGCGGCGATGCGTTGGACGATGTCCGCCATCTGTTCTTGGGAAAGGACGGCCGCGAGCTCCTGCTCCGGTAGCTCGATGCTGACTCGTACGTCGCGCCGGTGGCCGCAATCGACTATCTCCACATGGCGTTCGCTCTGGGCGGTCGGCTCAGCTCCGGCGAGATGCGTCGTCGCACCAGCGCCGCTGAGGAGCCGCGCGGTCACCTCTATCGGGCGCTGGGTGGCCGAAAGCCCCACCCGCTGTGGCCGTCCCTCCAGCTGGACGTGCTCCAGCCGCTCGAGGCTCAAGGCGAGGTGCGACCCTCGCTTGTCCCGGGCGAGCGCATGGATCTCGTCGACGATGACCGTGCGCACCCCCGTGAGGGTCTGCCTGCTGCGTTCCGCCGTGAGGTACAGGTAGAGGCTCTCAGGAGTGGTGACAAGGAGCGTCGGCGGGTCCTTGACCATGGCCGTGCGCGCGCCAGCTGTCGTGTCCCCGGTGCGGACGGCGACGGTAACAGGGGCCACCGGCAGGCCGAGCCGTGCCGCGACGTCGGCGATCTCGGCGAGCGGGCGCTCGAGGTTTTGCTGGACATCCACGGCTAAGGCCTTCAGCGGGGAAACGTAGACGACCCTGGTACGCCCGCTGAGCTGCTCGCCTGCCTGGTGCGCCCGGTACGCCTGGTCGATAGCCATGAGGAACCCGGCCAGGGTTTTGCCGGATCCCGTGGGCGCCGCGACGAGGACGTCTGAGCCGCTCTGGACGAGCGGCCAGGCCTGGGCCTGCGCTTCGGTGGGGCCCTCGGGGAAACGCTCGGCGAACCAAGCGGCGATGGCCGGATGGAGCTCGAGGGCGCCCGGCGTTTTTGACATGCTGTCCATTCAACACCGGGGGAGTGTCCTTTAAACAGGTGGTGTTCCGGGCCAGGCCGCGGCCACTTTTCGGCTCAGGTTCGCCTCGCGCCTGGTCGTTGTGCTGGCCGCCGTGAGGCGGTAGTAAACTGCGGCTTGACGATTGAGCCGGCCAGGTGGTCGCGGTCAGGCGTGTGCCCGGTAATTCGGGCGCGTGACCTGGTCGAGGAAGGTCGGGACTCCAAAGGGCTGGGTGCTGGCTAACGGCCAGTCGGGGTGACCCGCAGGAAAGTGCCACAGAAAACAAACCGCCGAGGCAGCTTCCGAAAGGTCGCTTGCCGAGGTAAGGGTGAAACGGTGCGGTAAGAGCGCACCAGCGTCCAGGGCAACCTGGACGGCTCGGTAAACCCCACCCGGAGCAAGGTCAAACGTGGGACGGCTGGCCCGGCCGATGTCCCCAGGTAGACCGCTTAGATGGATGACCACCCATCCGGCGTCGGCGACGGCCCGGTGGACAGAATCCCGCCTACAGGCCGGCTCACTCGTCGTGACTGCCATTTCGAGGGCTGCGGGGCCAAATGGGGACCGCAGAAGGCTCGCCAGTTCGCCCTAATGGCAGGGGCGGTCCCGGAGAGTCTCTCAGGGCAGCGGGATCGTCGGCAGGGTGATCGGCGGCAGGGTGATCGTCGGCCCGGTAGTTGTCGTGGTCGGGGCAGTTGTCGTGGTCGGGGCAGTTGTCGTGGTCGGGGCAGTTGTCGTGGTCGGGGTAGTTGTAGTCGTCGGCGTGGTTGTCGTCGTCGGCGTGGTTGTAGTCGTCGGCCGGGTTCTCTTCGGACGGGTAGTTGTCGTCGGCCCGATGGTAGTTGTCGGCCCGGTAGTTGACGTCGGCCCGGTGGTAGTCGTCGGCCCCGTGGTAGTCGTCGGCCCGGTAGTAGTCGTCGGCCCCGTGGTAGTCGTCAGCCCGGTAGTAGTCGTCGGCCGTGTGGTAGTCGTCGGCCCGGTATTTGACGTCGGCAACGTCGCGGTCGTGGTTGGGCGGGTCGTCGTCGTAAGGGGTGGCGGCCCCTCCGGGCGGACCGGCGGGTTGGTGGTGGTTGTGATAGTCGTTTCGGTAGGAGTTGTGGGTTGCCTCTTCGTGGTCCTCGGTCGGGCTCTGGTCGTAGTAGTACGGGACCTGGTCGTAGTAGTAGTAGTAGTGGCCGCCTTGACCGGCGATTTCGCCCTCTTGGGCTTGGGCTTGGGTATGGTGGTGGTGGGCGACGATGACGCTCGGGTCTCGACCGTTGTCACCGTGGTGCGTGACGACCTACGTTGACTTGCCGATTTGACTCTGCGGGACTTGGTGAGTGCTGCCCGGCCTTTCTTGGCCCGACCTAGCGACGCCTTTCGCGGCAGCGGCTTGGCGGGGGTGGTTAGGTCCCTCGGGCGGGTGACGGCGGTCCTAGAGTGCCGCGCTGCGGTAACCACGCGCCCCAAGTGCGGCGGCCTGGGCTCGGTGGTGGTCGCGACCGGCGAATGAAGGGCGGCTGTCGTAGCGGTAACTAGTGGAACGGCGAGCCGCACCACCGGGGCCGTCCTGCTCCGGGCCGATCTGCGTGCCTGAGCCTCGGCCTGAGCGGTCCGGAAAGCCAGGTGCGCGGCCTGGATCGCCAATGGCAGCAGAGAAAGACGCTTCGCGTGCTTCAGTCCACGAGCCGCGCTAGGAGCCACGGCACTCGCACCACCGGCCGCGGTCCGACCTACGGCCTTCGACCCACCGGACGCGGTGGGAGCCACGGCACTCGCCCCGCTGTAGGGATAGGGGATGCTAGTCCCGAGGGCAATGGCGACCTCGGCCAGGGCAGTGGCGGTGTTGGTCACAGTCGACATCGCCGTGAGTTGTCCCGACCCATTGTCCACCCAGAACGTGTTGGCGAGTAGGTCGAAATCACGGCGCTGCTCAGTGAGGCGCTTACCCCCGGCGGGCTTCAACAGCTGGCGGGCGAGGCCTACAAGTTGCTCACCTGAAACGCGCGTGACGGTGCGGTCGCGTATCCCGGCCTGGAGGACCGCGACCAGCTGAGCCACTGCCGCCTGAACGGACATGTTCGGCCCCGGCGCATCGGCCTGGACGGCCCCTTGCTGGGTTGCGGCCGTGTTCCCTGCAGCGGCTCCTGGCGTGCCCGAACCGGAGCACGCCGCGACCAACATGCTCAGGGCGACGAAACTTGCTACCGCTGCTGTCGGGAGAAGGCGGGACCTGCTGTTCAAAGGAGCCCGGTCCTCCGTCCCGCCCGCCGATGGGCGCATCACGTTGCGTATGAGCGTGAGTGTCCCTCCTCGGGGCTCTTTTTCTGCTGAAGAGCAACTACCCGCTTGCCGGGTTCTTGAAGCAGGCCGGTCCGTAGGAAGATGCGATGAGGTGGTGACGGACGCTTTCGTCGGTCATCCCCCTTCTTGAGGTGGTCGCGCCTCGACTGTGAACCGGCACAAGCCGGGCCGTCACGACGTCGATTGGCCAGCCCGCTCTTCACGGCAAGTTCCCAGGAAAGACCAGAGAGCTTCCAAGCCTGGGCCCGTTGAATTACTTAACAGCGAGCCAGGAGCACTGACGATGAGGACAAGGCAGAGACAGCTAGGGCCCAGAGAAATGGTGGCCAAGGCGAGAAGAAGGGTGCGAGCCATTACCGCGGCAGCCCTGGTGGTCGCCGCCGTGAGCTCGGCAGCCCTGGCCCAGGTGGCGCAAGCCGACGATCCTGGGGCCAGCGCCAGGGCCGCCAGCGCCGCGAGCGCGACCACTGCCACAGCTCAGGCAACCACAAGCGCCGGAGGGGCTACGAGAGCATCGACCACAACATCGACCACGGCTTCCTCAGCCACGAGTACCAAAAGGTCCCCCGTCGGGAGCGTAAGCACCACAACAGCCTCAACAAGGCCCACCACGTCGGTGGCGCCTACAACGACCACCTCGCCGGCGAGCACGATGTCGGGCGCCAGCTGATGCAGCAGGCCGAGCTTTGGTACCTGAGCCGCGCCACCGGCGTCGTGGCGATGGTGTTGCTGAGCGCGACAACGTTCCTCGGGGTACTGGTAGCGGGACGGGCCAAGAGCAAGAAGTTGCCTTCTTTTGCTCGGGCCGACGCCCACCGCTACATCTCGATGCTCACTGTCGTGTTCCTAGCCGTGCATGTGGTCACGGCTCTCCTCGACCCGTACGTCAACATTGGGTGGGCCGCCGTTGTAGTGCCTTTTACGTCTTCCTACGAGCGCGCCGGCATTGCCATCGGCACGGTTGGAGCAGATGTCCTGCTCGCTGTGGGCATATCCAGCGCCCTGCGCACCCGGCTGCCGGCCAGGGCTTGGCGCGCGGTGCACTGGGCGGCCTACCTGTGCTGGCCCAGCGCTTTAGTGCACGCGCTGGCAATGGGCCTGATACCCGCTTCGCCTGGGCGCGTTGCCTCGTCGCAGCGTGCGCCTTTGTCGTTCTTGGTGGCGTGGCCTGGCGGGTAGCGGGCGCGGTGAAGGTCCGTTCTTCCCGCCCGCACACCGAACTCGAACCTCGGCGGTCATTGCTGGCCGCCATCACGACGGGAGCTGCGAGCAAATGACCATGCTTGACGTACAAACGAGCCCGGCGCGGCTGCTCTACGGGCTGGCGGGCACGGGCGCCCGTACTCTACGGGACCACGTGGCAACGCATGGCCCCCTCCCGGTCCCTTCCAGGGTGACCCGGAAATGGCAGGACGCCGTGCTCCACGATGTGGAGACCTCGGGACTGACCGGGCGAGGAGGCGCCGCGTTCCCTACTTCGCGGAAGATGGAGGCGGCGCGAGGCTCCGGTCCGAGGCCGGCGCTGCTGGTGAACGCCATGGAAGGTGAGCCGGCTAGCGGGAAAGACCAATACCTCCTGGCCTACTCGCCCCATCTGGTACTGGACGGGGCCGAGCTGGTCGCCATGGCTGTCGGTGCCGATAGCGTCGTCGTCTGCCTACCGGCCGAACGACGAGCACTGATTGCAGGCGTCCAACAAGCCCTAAGGGAGCGGCTGTCCCTGCCCTACAAGCGCCCGAACTGCCAAGTGAAGGCGCTGCCGGGACACTATATAAGTGGCGAGGAATCGGCACTTATATCAGCGGTGGCGGGTGCGGCGGGCGTCCCTCAGTTCCGCCCGGACAAGAGCCTCGGCCTCAGGCTTGGACGTCAGCCCGCGCTCGTCCACAACGCAGAAACCCTCGCCCATGCGGCCCTGATAGGCCGGCACGGTTCGCATTGGTTCAGGCAGGTTGGAGTCCCTGAAGCGCCCGGCACTTGCTTGGTCACCATCAGCGGTGCCGTCCGCCATCCGGGAATTTTGGAGGTGGAGACGGGCCTTGCTTTGGGCGACATTATTGAAGCGGCGCTGCCGTTGCCAGATGTCCAGGCGGTCCTGGTCGGAGGTTATGGGGGAACCTGGGTGGCACGCCGCAACTTTTCAGTACCCTTTGGCCCCCAGGCCTTGACAGCCGTGGGGGCAGCCATGGGCGCCGGAGTGTTGCTCGTGTTAGCCCACGGCGGGTGCGGTTTGCTGGAAACCGAAACGATCGCCCGCTACCTGTCCGGGCAGTCCGCTGGCCAGTGCGGCCCGTGCCTCTTCGGCCTCCCCGCAATTGCCGAGGACCTTGGCCTCCTGGTGCGGGGACCGTGCCGGCCAAAGGACCTGGAGCGACTGCGGGCACGTTGTGGCTTGGTGGCGGGCCGGGGTGCCTGCCGCCACCCGGATGGGGCTGTACGGCTGGTCAACAGCGCGTTGTCGGTGTTCGAGGCGGACGTCGACCACCACATGCAGTACGGGCCCTGCTCGGGGTGCCTGCTGCCGCCCACCGCCCCCGTGCCATCCGGCTTGACCGGGTACGTAGGACCGAAATGAAGTTACAACTCGACCCTTCCGCCTGCGACGGTTTCGGCTTTTGTATAGCCCTTGTTGGCGAACTGGTCACTGCCGACGAGTGGGGTTTCCCCATCGTTAGAGGGGCCAACGTCCCACCCGAACTGGAGACTTACGCTCGCCAAGCGGTAAAGGCATGTCCCCGCAAAGCGCTCCAGCTTGTGCGCAACCCTGCAGTTGGAGGGCGTCTCACGTGAGCAATGCAAACGGGCTCGCGCCGGCCTGCAGCACCTTCCGCGCTATAGGCACCACCGTTTCGGTCCTCACCACGGATCCCGATGCTCTGGAGGTCGCGTCGGCGCTATTGCGACTGCAGGTAGCGCAACTGGACGAAGCCTGTAGCCGCTTCCGACCGGGCTCGGAGCTTTCCCTGGTGCAGCGCTCAGGTGGCAAACCCGTGAGGGTGTCCGCGCTCCTGGTCGAGCTAGTAAAGGCGGCGCTTGAGGTTGCCCGGCTGACCGAGGGAGCGGTCGACCCCACGGTAGGGAACGCCATGATCTGCTTGGGATATGACCGCGACTTCGATGCCCTCCCGGCCGAAGGTCCCACCCTTGGCGACGTCGCTTCTGTCCCCGCCCCGGGGTGGGAATGCGTCGACCTGGACGTGGCAAACCGTCTCTTGACGATACCCGAGGGTGTCACTGTCGACCTGGGCTCGTCGGCCAAGGCCTTTGCCGCCGACCGGGCGGCCCGAGATATCGCCGCCAACGTGGGCACCGGCGTTTTAGTCAATCTGGGCGGTGATATTGCCGTTGCCGGCCCTTCCCCAGGCGACGGCTGGTGCGTGGGCATATCCATGTCGGCGTCGGACGAACCGGAGCAAAGCCAGGCCACGGTGTCCATCGCCTCTGGAGGCTTGGCCAGTTCGGGCTGTATGGTCCGGGCTTGGAGGCGCGGCGAACGGCGCCTGCACCACATTGTGGACCCGCGTACAGGTGACGTCGCTGCCGAGTACTGGCACCTGGCCACCGTTGCCGCCGGTAGCTGCCTGGTGGCCAACGCAGCGAGCACCGCGGCCATCGTCAACGGCTGTTCGGCGCCCCAATTTTTGCGCGAGATGGGGTTGCCTGCCCGTCTGGTCCGCAGTGACGGCGAGATCCTCGTGTTCAACGGCTGGCCTGAAGGCAACTGAAGCGGTCGAGCGGTCGCGCGGGCACGCGTGCCGGTGCGGCTGAAGGTTGACGTTAGGACCGAAAGGTCACGTTAACAGGGGTACCGCTCGGGCTCGGGCCACAATCGGGGCGGGGCGCCCGAGATGGTAACCCTGGGCGTAGTCCACACCCAGCCCGCGCAGCAGGGACAGGGTCTCTTCGTCCTCCACGCCCTCGGCGATCGTTTTACACCCGAAGCCCTGGGCCAGGTTGACTATGGCTTTGACGACGTGCTCGTTGGCGGTGCTGGTGACGAGGTCGCGGACAAACTCAATATCGATCTTCAGGTACTTGATGGGGAGCTTCTTGACATGGGTGAAGGTGCCGAAGCCGGTACCGAAATCGTCCAGGGCAACCTCAAATCCACGCGCCACAAGGCCGCGCGCGAAGTCCTCACCCTTGCCGATGTCACGCATAAGGGAGGTCTCGGTGATCTCGAACATCAAGTTGGAATGATCCGCTTCGGCGTCATCGATCTCATGGTCGATCAAAGCCAACATGCCCGGGCTGACTACCGACTCGGCGGACAGGTTGACGCCCACGCGACGGCCTTGAGCTGCGAGACGAGCGCCTTGCTTGACCACCCAACGGTCGATCTCGGTAATGAGGCCGTACCTCTCCGCCACTCCTAGGAAAGCGCCCGGGGCGATGACCTGGCCGTCCCGGCTCACCATCCTCAGCAGGAGCTCCTCGCTCGGGTCGCCTCCGGTGAGCGGGACGATGGGTTGCGAGTAGAGAACGAGCCTGTCCTCGTCCAGCGCCTCGCGGATGCGCCCAACCCAACTCAACGCGTCGAGCTCCCGTTTAACCCGGACTCGTTCTGCCTTCTCCTCGGTGATGTCGCGGAACACGATCACTGTTCCCGCCCCGAGGCCGCTTGTCATGATCGGCGCCGCTGAGTAGGACACCGGCAGTAACGAGCCGTCCCTGCGTGTGAACAGGAGGTCCTGTTGGTGCATCGCCGTGCCCTCAGTCCGGACCCGGTTGTGCGCGCACTCCGCTTCGGACTCGATCAGCCGACCGTCCTCGTGCTGGGTGTGGATCACGTCATGGAGGTGCTTGTCCTTCAGGTCTTCTTCGGTCCAGCCGAGCATCCTCGTCACGGCAGCGTTCATGTACGTCATCCGGCCCTGCTCGTCTGTTGCGATGAGGCCTTCAGTCATCTGGTTGAGGGCGATCGAACGGAACTCGTCCGCTTGGCGCCGCTCGGTGACATCGACGACGATTATGCCGACACCGATGACCTCGGTCCCCAGGTGGACCGGGTAGTAGCTCGCCAGCCAATACCGCCTGTTGCCGGGGGCTCCCGCCAAGTCCAGGCTCACTTCTATATTGAGGACGGCTTCGTCTTGTTCGAGGACCCGGCGGTAGACCGGTTCAACCTGTGGCCATATCTCCGGCACCAGCTCCGCCACAGTCCTGCCTATCTGGTCGCTGGCACGCGACCCGGTGGTCACGGCCAGCACTTCGTTCATGTGGACGACACGGCAGTCCCGGTCGACGAACCCGAGCCCGATAGGGGCACTTGCCTGCCAGGTCTCCAGGGTGCTCAGCGCCTCGGCCACGCGTCGCTCGGCTTCCTCCAGGGCTCTGACTTGTTCAATGTGTTGGGTCAGGTCGCGGGCGATCGTGGAGGCCCCGATCACGGTGCCGTCTTCGCCGATCACAGGTGACACGGTGACCGACACCGGGACGATGGCTCCGTCCTTGCGCCGGCGCTCGGTTTGGAGCGCCTTGGTGGTCCTACCCTCGGCTAGTTCGCCCATTATCATGGCCAGCTCTTCTGGCCTGTCGTCGGGGACCAGGAGCGAAATATCACGCCCTACCATCTCGACGGCCTGGTAGCCGTAGAGACGCTCGGCAGCAGCGTTCCAAAAGACGACGCGGCCATCTGGCGTCTTGCCGATAACGGCATCTTCAGAGGACCTGACCAGCGCACCCAGGAAGAGCTCGGCGCCGATTTCGTCCAACCCGTCAGGCCGAACGACAGGTTTCACTAAGGCCTTATCGGCAGGGCGAGGCAGCACCTTTAGCCTTGTTTTGGTGCGGTTAGCTTTGTTTTGGTGTGGGACGCCGCATGCTTTGGCAATTGAGGGCACTGAGCCAAAAACGGGGCATTTCAGCCCGTCGCTAGTTGAGCCGATTTTAACCTTGATGGTCGCTGTTCTGTTTGCGGACGAGGACTTGGGGGCGCTCGACGATCTCCGCAAGATGTCCGCGCAACGTTGCCACGACTGGGTGCCGACGTTCGTCCGTGGTGGAGCAGCGGCCCTCGCGAAGATGGACTCCACACCTTTCGACGCAGTCGTTGCGGGGGGTCGCCTCGTTGACATGGACGGGCCAGCCTTCCTTAGGCGAGCCAAACAGTCAAAACCCGAGACCGTGCGTATCTCACTTACGAGCGCAGGTGACGCTGGTGCTGCGATGAGGAGCCTCCCAGTCGCCCACCAATGCCTTAGCAAGCCGTTCGACGCCGATGTGCTCATCCAGGTTGTGGAGCGCGCAACCGAGCTGCAGGCCCTCCTGAACAGCGACGCAACACGGCGCATGCTTGGCCAGGTCGGGGACCTCCCGAGCCTACCGGCCAACCTCGCTGCCTTGGATGCGGCACTTTGCGACGAGAATGCCTCGCTCGGGGACGTCGCGAAAATAGTGACCCGCGATGTCGCAATGTCGGCGAAGGTGCTCCAGCTGGTCAACTCGTCGTTCGTGGGTTTGCGCAGCACAGTGCGCGACCTTCGCCAGGCGGTCGCCTACCTGGGCGTGGAAACCTTGCGGAGCCTCACGATTACGACCGAGGTGTTCCGTGTGTTCAACCCGAGCGAGCTCCTGGTGGGCGATTGGATGGAGCGCTTCAACGAGCATTCGCTCGAGGTCGCAGAAATCGCGGGAAGGCTTGTGCGCACGAGCACCGCCCAGTACGAGGCAAGCGTCGCCGGGCTGCTCCATGACGTCGGCGAGCTGGTCGTTGCCGACCACGCGCCGGCCAAGCTATGCGAGATCATGTTTCAGGTGTCTGCTGGTCGTTCTTCGGACGAGGCCGAGACCGAATGCCTCGGCGCCACGTACCCGATCATCGGCGGCTGCCTGCTTTCGCTTTGGGGCATGAATTACAGGGTGGTTGAGGCGGTCACGCGCCACCGCGAACGCTGGGAGGGCCGGCAGCGGGACCCGGAGCTCGCTGATGCGGTCCACGTTGCCGACGCCCTCACTTCTACCGGGCTCGCTCCGCACCGCTATCAGGCGAACAGCCCGGAGCGCCCAGTGGGGGACACTCCCGAGGAGGAGGGGCGGCTGGGAGGCGAGGCAGGTTTGGGCAGCTCCGTGGGCACCACAGCCTCGCCAGGTTTGGCTCTCGTGCCGAGCGAGGAGGGACCGTCGGGCGCGATCGGCCTAGCAACCCACAAGAGCACCGAGCTCGAGAGCGCGGAGGTTTGCGAACCTCGCCATACTGTGGACCTTTCCGACGAGTACCTGGAACGTGTCGGCCTGCTCGGATCGGTCCGTATGTTTAGGTCCGGCAACCTGTTCCCCTAGGCAGGGCCGCAACGGCAAGTCCCGAACAGCCCGGCCCCATACCATCGCCCTGCTGGTCAGGCGCCTCGGCTACACGGCTGACCCAACCGATCGGTCCGGCGCGGGTGAGGCGGGCCCGCTCATGGCCAACCTTCGATTAAGCCGGGTTCCCTCACGCCCGCACCGAAGTAGTTAGAAGCTGCGAGGCTTCCTTGGCGCGGCTAGAAAGAGCTGTTGCAACATCATCGTTTCCTCAGGGGTATAGACAGTGAGGGGGCTCCACGGGCAATGGATTGGAAAGTGAGGTCACCGCATGCTCCGATGGCGAGCAGCCCTAGCAGGCCTGGTCCTGACGCTCACCTGCGGTGCTGCGGCCGGGGGTACCCCTTCTGCGGCGGCGCAGCCCGCCAGGAGCGGGGTGGCTCAGAACGCTCTGACGCCCCAGTTGGACTTCCTCCCCAACGTGGTCAACGGTGTGGCATGTCCTCCAGGTGGGCCCTGTGTGGCGGTCGGCTACTACTTCAACGGGACCAGGGACCTGGCCCTAGCCGAATCACTTGTCGACGGTTCATGGCAGGTGGTCCCGATCCCCGATGCCGGGTCGAGCACCGACGCCTTGAACGCGGTTTGGTGTGCCTCGTCCGGTGCGTGCGTGGCGGTCGGCTACTACAACAACGGGAAAACTGACCAAACCCTAGTCGAAACGCTCACGGATGGTGCATGGCAGGTCAGCGCGAGCCCCAATGAGACAGATAACGCGAACGTCTTGAACGCAGTCTCGTGCGCCTCGTCCGGTGCGTGCGTGGCGGTCGGCTACTACTTCAACGGTAGAAAGGAGCAAACACTTGTCGAAATGCTCCTTGACGGCTCCTGGCGGGTGAGCACAAGTGCTGACGACACGTCCAACACCAATGCCCTCAACGCAGTGGCTTGCCCATCTCCTGCGTCGTGTGTTGCGGCAGGCTACTATTACAAGAAGAACAGCGACCAAACGCTCGTAGAAACTCTCGCGGGTGGTTCGTGGAAGCTGACTACGAGCCCCGACCAAAGCACGTACAACAATGTGCTGAACGCGATTTCATGCACATCGTCGGGCTCCTGCGTGGCCGGCGGCTACTACAGCAACGGGAGCAAGGAGCAGGTGCTCGTCGAAACTGCCAAGGATGGTCTTTGGTCTGTCAGCCACGCTCCGGACGCGAGCTCGAACGCTAACGTGTTCAACGCTATCTCGTGCCCGGCGAGCGGATCCTGCATAGCGGTTGGCTATTACTACAACGGGAAACAAGACCAGACCCTCGTCGACACCCTGGCGAAGGGGATTTGGGTACTGACGTCTAGCCCTAATGCGACCTCGGACAACAACGTGCTGGACGGGGTTTCGTGCTCGTCCTCGAACTCGTGTGATGCAGGTGGATATTTCTACGACGGCACCGAGGACCAGGGGCTCATGGAAACCTCTCTCGGGGGTAGGTGGGCCATCGCATCGAGCCCTGCGGTTACCACGCCCACAACAACGACGTTGTCTTCGTCGCCCGACCCTGCCCTGGTCAGCGAGGCTGTCACGTACACCGCCACGGTGGTTCCTGCGCCGAGCGGGGGCACGGTGGCACTGACGGACAACGGGGCAGCGATGGTGGGTTGCGGTGCTTTGGTATTGAACAGCTCGGGCCAGGCGACCTGCACGCTCACCTATTTCACCGGCGGGTCGCATGCCGTTCAGGCATTTTTCTCCGGTAACGGCGGCTTTTCTCCGTCGACTTCGGGCTTTGATAGCGAGGTCGTGAATTTCCCCCCGGCGGGGTACTGGCTCGCCACCAAGAGCGGCGTTGTCTATGGCGCGGGTGGGGCGACGGCGTTCGGAGGGATCACGACTTCAGCTTCGACCGGACCGGTGGTGG
Organism: uncultured Acidimicrobiaceae bacterium; assembly: GCA_963699075.1. Taxonomy (GTDB): domain Bacteria; phylum Actinomycetota; class Acidimicrobiia; order Acidimicrobiales; family Palsa-688; genus Fen-671. Next base: position 221,796 of record CAVOTF010000001.1, read on the forward strand.
GGATCGCCGGCACGCCGACGGGGAAGGGCTATTGGTTGGTGACCGCCAACGGTACGGTCGCTGCCTTTGGAGGAGCCAGCGCGCACGGGGACCTCCCGGACCTGAGGGTGAAGGCTAGGGACATAGTGGCAATTGCGCCGACCTTTGACGGCGGCGGTTACTGGCTTGTCGGGCGCGACGGAGGCCTTTTCGCCTTCGGTGATGCGAAGTTCCACGGGTCAGTCCCTGGGCTCCGCCTGCATATTGCCGACATCGTGGGGATGGTTTCTTCCCAGAGCAGCGGCGGGTACCTGTTGGTGGGCTCTGACGGCGGCGTCTTTGCTTTCGGTGCAAGCCATTTCCATGGGTCGCTCCCGGGTATGAAGGTCCATGTAAACGACATTCGCGCCATCCTTCCATCGTCCAGCGGAGGCGGCTATGTGCTGGTGGGTGCCGACGGTGGGGCGTTTGTATTTGGTACCGGAGTCACCTTCAAGGGGTCGCTGCCCGGGGAAGGGACCAAGGTCAGCGACATTGTTGGGATCGCTCTCACCCCCGATAATGAGGGGTATTACATGGCTGCGAGCAACGGTTCGGTTTTCGGGTTCGGTGATGCGAAGCCGTGGCCGGTGCCCGCCGGGCTCTTGGCGAACTTGCCCGTTGCAGCCATTGCCGGGACCTAAGCGGCCAGGAAGGGCCCTCGCGCCCCGCGCCGTGGTTTTAGCGGCCACAGGGGAAGGTTACGTACGGCCATCCACGCGAACGCCGCTCCCGCCAAGGCGTACGCGAGCCTCCGAGGGACGTGGTGTGCCTCGCCCGCCCACATTGCGCCCCAGTGACGACCGACCTGGTACGCAAGGAGCGGGCTGGTAACCAGCAGGAAAAGATTGTCGCAAACCGCGGCGTGAACGTCGCCGTGGAGGAGGTCGTGAGCCAAGCGAAGGCCTCCACACGCCGGGCAATCGAGGCTGGTGAAGACCTTGACTGGGCAGAACGGCGCCCAGGCGTGGGGGTCGTGCGGGTCAACCGCCAGCAGGTAAACAAGCCCCGCCAGAGCAAGCGCCGCCTCGCCGAGGAGAACACGGTCGCGACCAATGATGAGCGGCGACGCCACCCGTTCAGTCACGCAGCGGACGGCCCTGCTTGTCGCGGACGTTGCCTGCCAGCATCATGATGCCGTCTATCAATGCCCAGACGCCGAGCCCACCACAGGTGAGCAACTGGGCCAAGGCGATGCCGTTGTCGCCCAGGTACCACCGACCAGCGCCGAAGCCGCCGAGAAAGATCTCCAGCAACCCCGCCACGATCTTCTGCTTGTCCGAGTAAGGCTCCCCGGTCACCGGATGGCGGCCGTACGGGGCAGCGGGGTCCGTCGCCTGTCCAAAGCCCGGCTGTCCCGGGTAGGTCTGTCCAATTCCGGGCTGTCCAACGCCGGGCTGTCCGGGGTACGGCTGTCCACCGCCCGGCTGCCCGGGGTACGGCTGGCCGGGGTACGGCTGCCCCGGGGGAGCGGGGTTCGGCTGGCCGCCGGCTCCCCAGGGTGGGCCCTCGGGTGGTTCGGGTGCTGTCATTGGTACACCTTTGCAGGTCTGGGGGGCCGGGGAGGGCGGGATCGTGTAAGGCCTACTTTTAGTTGCGACCACGCGTCCTAAGAGGTCCGGCCTGTACCGTGACGTAGGACAAGGAACGAAGGAGGCTGCAGATGCGCTTGGTTAGAGCACCGGTCATCGTGTGCGTCGGCGCACTGCTTGGTTCCTTGGTGAACGGCTCACCCGCGAGCGCTGCGGGCCGCGAGCGCGTTGCGTCCGGCACCCCTGCGACGATGCTGGTGCCCACGTCTATAACGTCGGGCCCAGATGGGGCCTTGTGGTTTACCGACCTGGGAAGCAAGCACAATCCGGGCTCGATCGGCCGAATAACGACCAGTGGGAAGATCACCCTCTTCACAGGGCGGGACATTGACGGGCCCGTCGGTATCACGGTCGGTCCCGACGGCGCCTTATGGTTCACAAACTCAGTCGGCGACTCGATCGGCAGGATCACAACCAAGGGAAAGATAACGAGCTATTCGGCTCGCGGTGTCACCAACCCGATCGGGATAACGAGCGGTCCTCTGGGGGACCTTTGGTTCACCAATGCTTATAACCCCGGCTCTTTCGGGCTGATTACGACCGGAGGGAGGATCACACTTCGTACGACCGTCGACATAGACGACCCGGTTGGGATCGTTGCCGGCCCCGACGCAACGGTGTGGGTGACCAACGCAGGCACAAAGACGGCCAAGAGCTCGGTCGCGGTCCTCACTACCAATGGGAAGATCACGGCTTACAGCGGTCACGGCATAGACGAACCGTCAGGTATCACCGTCGGGCAGGACAAAGCTATTTGGTTTACGAACTACAGCGGCAATTCGATCGGGCGGATAACCACGAGCGGATCGGGCAATATATTTACCGGCGCCGGCATCGAAGCGCCCTTCTCGATCACAGCGGGGCGCGATAAAGCCCTGTGGTTTACGAACTACGGCGGCAATTCGATCGGGCGGATCACCCTCTATGGGAGGGTCACCAAATTCACGGGCACCGGTATCGACGGCCCAACAGGGATCACATCCGGGCCGGATGGCGCCCTATGGTTCACCAACTCCGGTAACAACTCGATCGGGCGCATAACGACGCTCGGGAAGGTTACGAACTACACCTGACGAGTCCGCGGGGTCGCCCCGGCACACCCTGGGGCGCAACGACGGCATCCAAGCGGGACATGCGTAGCGAGTGATTTAGGGGGTTGATTTGCGGGCACACAGCACCCTGGGCGCCAGCCGTAGGAGATCGCAAGAGCTCGCCCGCCATTGTTGGGGAGATCCCCCCATGAGGGCGCCGGTGACGCGCGGGGGTGTGCCTGTAAAATGCCGAGCCATGACACCACGACGGGTACGCCCCGCGTTCCTAGCATTTGCAACCCTGGCAATGGTCGGGACCGGCCTTGCCGGCCCAACAGGTGCCGCATCAGCGACGCCCACAAAGCTCGGCGCGACCGCCAAAGCCGTGCCGCAGGTTGAGGATTGCGGGATGGGTAAGAACCTCGTAGAGCCCAAAACGTTGGTTTTGGCGTGTGCGGACGCCAACGGGCAGGCTGTCAAGCTCGTATGGACGAAGTGGGGCTCGACCACAGCGAGGGCCGTCGGTATTTACACCTGGAACCTCTGCGTGCCGTACTGCGCGGCCAGTAACAAGTGGGGCCGCACAACGGCTGACTTCGGCCTCGGCGACCCGGTGCATGCCCGGCAAGGTTGGCTTTTCGAGCAACTTACGGTCCACATCACGGGGGCGAACTGGCACGAGAACCGGACCTGGACGCTGAGCGAAAAACCGGTCCCTAGCTGAGGCTGAACGAGGCCGGGATTTGCTCGGCGGCGTGGAGATGTCTCGTTTTTCCGGTTTGGGATAGATTGTGAATAGGTGGCCGCCAAATGGGAAGGATCCGTACATGGCCAGTATCGGGGGTTTATTGGCGGGGCAGTCCTATAGTGCACCGGTTCGACCGCAGCGGTGTGCCACGATCGCGGCGCCTCCTGGGTGGGAGTGGAGATGTACCCGGGAACGCTGCGTTTTGGCCGAGCGAAAGCTCAGCCTCGTTGGCGGAAGATATCGCCTGTCAGACCGGCGGATGTGCGAGACGCGTCAGCGAGTCCCCTAGACCGAGAGCCTTGCCCGCCATCGCGCCGACGGTGGCAAGGGTGACCGACAGCGCGGTGTACGGCGAGCCAGTAGATAGCGCGCTTTGCGCCTGGCAGACGCAGCCTGACACCTAACCTCTGCTCTCAGTGAGATAAGGAGGTCCACCCGGCGGGAACACGTTCGCCGGAGTACCACCCTGATAGCCTTCTTTTGACCTGTCCCGCGGGGGTTTGGGGCCAGGGCTTGGCTCGTTCAGAATTGGTGGGAGGGTGCAGTGGCTTCGGTCGAGCAGGCGCCGTCACATGTTGCCGGCAAGCCCGATAGCGGTCCCGTAGTACTCCCCGGGTCGCGCGGGTTGGGCGGTCCGTTTTGGCGACTTTGGTGTGCGACCGGCATCTCCGGCAGTGGCGACGGGCTGGTCACGGTTGCAATACCGCTTTTAACCGTGGCTCTTACACGCAATCCCCTGATCATTGCCGGGGCAACTGCGGCAAATCGGGCAGCGGCCGCAATTGCGGCCTTACCGGCCGGTCTCATTGCCGACCGCGTGGACCGGCGCCGGTTGATGGTGGGTTGCAACCTGGTCGCGGGCGCCGCCCTGATGGCCCTCGTAGTCGCCATGACCCTCGGTTCGGCAAATCTGGTCATGGCGTACCTGGTCGCGATCATCCTGGCGCCCTGCGATGTCACCTTCACCCTCGCGATGCAGGCATCCGTCCCGATGCTGGCTCGGAGCCCCGACCAGCTCGGGGTAGCAAACGGGCGCCTCATGGCGATCGAAGGGGCTGGGCAGCAGTTCATCGGGCCTGGGACCGGAGGGTACCTGTTCGCTCTGGCACGGCGGCTCCCGTTCTTCGCTGATGCCGTCAGCTTCTTCGTCTCGGCGTTCCTGGTCAGTACCAGCCTGCCGCGCGCCCGGCGGGAGGGTATTCATGCCAGGCCTGCGGGCTCGTATGTAGCGGACCTGCGCGACCCTCCCGCCGGTCCCTACGTCGCCGACCTCCGTGACGACGCTTCGAGGTCGCGCGACGCCGGTGCCGCTACCAGTGCCGGTGCGGGTGCTGGTGCCGGGACCGGAGCCCGGATGCCCGGGTCGGCCGATGAAGTCGACCTGAGGGCCCCCGCCGTCCCCGATGACCTCGCCAAGGCACGCGGCGTGCACAAGTCCGGTTGGGTTGCCGCTTTCCTCGAGGGGCTGAGGGTCTTCCGCAGGGAGCCCTCCTTGAAGATGCTGGCAGCGACGGTCTCAGCAGTGGCGTTTTCACAGTTCATGGTCATTGGAGTGCTTGTCGTCTACGGCACGCGGACGTTGCACCTGACCTCGACCCGCTACGGGCTTTTTCTTGCAGTGGCGTCGCTGGTTGGGGTGGTCGGCGCTTTCTCGGCGGGGGCATTACAGCGCCGTTTCGGTGGGGGGCGCCTAATCGTCTGGGGGGCGGCCGCAGCGGCGCTGAGCTACATCGGCCTGTCGTTTACCCGCTCTGCGGTGTTGGCGGTGTTCGTTCTCGGCCTCCAGGACTTCGGCGTTGCCGTAGCGAACGTCGCCTCGGTCACGGCCCGCCAACGCCTCGTGCCGCGCAGCCTGTTGGGCCGGGTCAGCAGCGTTCACCGCCTGGCTGTCCTGGGCGCGGCGCCATTTGGTGCCGTGGTGGGCGGGTTCATCGCGTCCGTTTCCAATGCGCCGGACGCGATGCTGGCCGCGGGCCTGGTCCTTGGGGTGGCCTTGGCGATCTTGTCGGCTCCGCTCCTGCGCAGCCTCGCTGCGAGCGCCCGTCGCGACTCGTCGGACAGCGCTGCTCCCTCCGCTCAACCTGCTGGGCCCTAGCCGACCTCGGCAGCAGCGCACAGGGCAGCGCCGATCGTCGCCAGGTCGGCGTCGGTGGTTATGTAGGCCGGCATGGTGTAAATGAGGTCCCGGAACGGGCGCACCCACACCCCGCGTTCAACAGCTGCGTCCGTCGCGGCCGCGACGTCGACCTGGTGGTCCAGCTGTATGACGCCGATGGCGCCCAGCACCCGCACGTCGCTGATGCCGGGGAGCGAGCGGGCAGGCGTGAGGCCTTGGCGAAGCCCGGCGTGCACCCGCTCGACCGACTGGCGCCAAGCGCCCGCGGCAAGCAGGCCCGTCGATGCCAACGCGGCAGCACAGGCCAGGGGGTTGGCCATAAAAGTCGGCCCGTGCATGAGGCAGCCAGCCTCGCCGCCGGACACTACGTGTGCGACCTCCCTGGTGCACAGCATCGCGGCCAGGCTCAAGTACCCCCCGGTCAAAGCCTTGCCGACGCACATGATGTCCGGGCTTACTCCGGCCAGGTCGGCGGCGAACAATGTCCCGGTGCGGCCGAAACCTGTCGCGATCTCGTCGAGAACGAGCAGGGCGCCAAGCTGGTCGCACACCTCCCGGAGCACCCGCACGTAACCGGGGTCATAAAACCACATGCCACCAGCACCCTGGGCAACGGGTTCGCAGATGATGGCAGCGATCTGTTCGCCGTTCCTCTCAGCCATCTCGCGTACCTCGGTTTCCCAAGCAGGGTCGACGCCAGGACCAGCAGGCGGGCGAGGAGCGAACAGCTGCTGGGGTAGCGCGTCGGCAAAAAGGTGGTGCATGCCGCCGACGGGGTCGCACACCGACATTGCTCCGAACGTGTCTCCGTGGTACCCGCCCGTAAGCGCCAGGAACCGAGCCCTTTCGGGGTGGCCGGTGTTCCGCTGGTACTGGATGGCCGTCTTGAGAGCCACTTCGACCGAGACCGACCCAGAATCGGCAAAAAAGACGCTTTCGAGGCCCTGCGGGGACATTGCCACTAGGCGCTCGGCAAGATCGACGGCCGGGGCATGGGTAAGGCCGCCGAACATCACGTGTGCCACCCGCCCCAGCTGGTCCTGGACAGCATCGTCGAGCGCCGGGTGGCGGTAACCCCAGATCGCAGTCCACCAAGAAGCCATCGCGTCGACGAGGTCACGACCGTCGGCGAGCCGCAGCCGGACGCCGGAAGCGGACACAACCGGGAGCGCTCGACGTCGGGCGGGGAGCGGCGCGTACGGGTGCCAAACGTGGTTGCGGTCATAGCTTTCCAGCCGCGCCCAGTCGCGGGTTTCATCCATCTAACGACAATGCCAGGTCCGTTCTGCCAGGTCCGTTCTGCCGCCTGCCCACGGTCCGGGCCCGTTCAAACCGGAGAGCGGAGCGTGCGGGTCCCCCAGGGGGGACAAGGGGACCCTGGTGGCAGGGGACCCGTCGGCCAGGGGGGAGACCGTTAGCCTCAGCCCACCACGTACACGGCACGCTACCAGGAGTGGTTGTCTCGCCACAAGCCCGTTCAAAGAGGGGGTCGTTCGGCTGGGCCACGGCATTCGCGGTCGCGGCCCAAGGGTGGCGCCAAGGCGGGGCGGTCCGTCGCCCAGCGCCTAGTGTTTATGCGTGCTCCGTGTTTGGCCTGCAAGTGAGGTAACAGAAGACCTGGTGAGAGCCGTCCATCACCTCTTACCCCAGCTGTCCGGGTCAGCTCGCCTCCCGAGCGGGCTCGAGATCGACCAGATCGTTTCGTCGCACGCGACCACGCTCCTGCTGGCATCAAACGATGGTCCGGGCAGCGAGGCGAGCGCGCCGATCGTGGGCATGCTGACATTGGTCACGTTCCGGCTGCCGACGGGAGTGCGTGCCTGGGTAGAGGACGTCGTAGTCGACAGCGCGGCGAGGGGACAGGGGGTGGGGGAGGCGCTCACCCAGGCCGCCATCGAACTTGCGGCTGCCCGGGGAGCTCAGACGGTGGACCTCACCTCTCGCCCCTCGAGAGAGGCGGCCAACCGCCTTTACCGCAGGATGGGTTTCGAACCACGGGAAACCAACGTCTACAGGTTCCAGCTGCCGTCCTAGCGGTCTCCGGCTGCTCAAAGCGGGGCCTGAGTAAGCGCGGGCGACCACTGCCTCCAGGTCGGCAACCTCTTCCGAAGGGCTGGGGAGCGACCCGTCGCGTCGGCGGAGAAGGCGCACCGAGACCCCGCCGGCGTTGAGGCGGGCCTCGGCGCCGTCGGCCGCAAGGAGGTCGCCCGGAATTACGGCGAACCCCGATTGCGCCGCCTCCTCGGCCTCCTCGAGGCTGGTCACCCGAACGGTTCGCGCCTCGCGGAGCTGGAGCGCCTCGGCGAGGAGGGCGGCTTGGCTCGATTCAAGCAATTTGCCCACCTCGGCCACCACATCGTCGAGGGTGACGGTCACTTTGGTCGCGTCGTCGCGCCGGCATAGCATCGCGGTGCCTGCCGCAAGGTCCCTGGGGCCGAGCTCCACACGGGCGGGCACTCCCTTCAGCTCCCAGCCCACCACCCGTCGCCCAAAGGACAGATCTGTCTTAATGTCCAGCTCTGCTCTGTAACCCGCCGCCTTCAGTGCCTTGACGAGCGCCGCGGCCGCCTCGCCCGCCCCGTCCTCGGTCCGCACGGCCAGCACCACTACCTGGACCGGAGCGAGTTTAGGGGGTACCCGGAGGCCGGCGTCGTCGCCATGGGCCATGACCAGGGCCCCCATCAACCGGCTCGAGGACCCCCAGGAGGTCTGCCATGCGAAGACCTGCTGGCCGGACTCGTCCAGGAACTTTATGTCGAACACCTTGGCGAAGTTCTGGCCCAGTTCGTGGCTCGTGCCCATCTGGAGGGCCTTGCCGTCGCGCATCATCGCCTCAGTGGTCCAGGTCGTAGTCGCGCCTGCGAAACGTTCCTGGTCGGTTTTGCGGCCGACGAGTACCGGGATAGCCAACACGTTGATCATGAAGTCCGCGTAGACCTCATGAAGTACCTGGAGCGCGTACTCGTGAGCGGCGGACTCGGTGGCGTCGGCGGTGTGGCCCTCCTGCCAGAGGAACTCTGTGGTGCGCAGGAAAAGTCGTGGCCGCAGCTCCCATCGCACAACGTTCGCCCATTGGTTGACGCGCATCGGAAGGTCCCGGTAGCTCTGGATCCACTTGGACAGGAACGAATCGATGATGGTCTCGCTGGTAGGGCGTACCACGACGGGCTCTTCCAATTTCTTCCCGCCGCCGTGGGTAACGACGGCCAGTTCTGGGCTGAAGCCTTCGACGTGTTGGGCCTCACGGTGGAAATAGCTCTCTGGGATGAACAGGGGAAAGTACGCATTCGGGGTGCCGGCCGCTTTGATGCGGGCGTCGATCTCGGCCTGCATGCGCTCCCAGATGGCATAGCCGTACGGCCGGATCACGATCGTGCCGCGCACCGGGCCACCTTCGGCGAGCTCCGCTTTGCCGAGCACGTCCTGGTACCACTGAGGGAAGTCGGTCGCCTGGGGGGTCAGTACTTCGGGCTTTGCCATGGCACGTCGATGCTAGAGGAACGGGGCTGTCGGCTTTACCGAAATGCCGTCGCTTTGCGGCCGCCCGCGCTTTGAGTGCCAGGTCGGGAGTGCCCAAGTACACTGGATGAGTGACCTCCAAGCAGGCCCCCTGCCTCTGACCGCGAGCGCGTGGCCATGTACGAACGCATCGTACGAACTCGCCTGGCCAGGCGGGCCCTGTCCTTCCCAGCCATCGAGCGCATCCTTTTGCCGACGCGTGGCGACCGTTCGGTGCACAAGTTCATCCGGTACTCGATGGTCTCGGGTATTGCCGTCGTGATCAGCCAGGTGACGCTCGTTTTGTGCACCGGGGTGTTCGGGCTCTCGGCAATCCTTTCCAACACGGTGGCGGCCGTAGTCTCGACGCCTGCGTCGTACGAGCTCAACCGCAAATGGGCGTGGGGCAAGAGCGGCAAGAGCCACCTCTGGCGGGAGGTCGCCCCGTTCTGGGGCTTCACACTGATCGGGTACCTGGGTTCCACGGGGACCGTGCAGTTGGCGGACACGATGACAAAATCCCATGGCGTACATGGCCTGCCGAGGGTCCTCGCCATCATGGGTGCGCAATTGTTTGCCTACGGGGTCGTTTGGATCGTCAAGTTCCTCGTGTTCAACCGGATTGTTTTCGCTGCCAAGACCACAGGGGCGCAAGGCAATGTCGGTGCTGAGGGAGCGGGTCATCCCGCAGGCAACGGGGTCGGCGCCCCTGGCGGCGGTGCGGCGCCCGGTCCGGTGGGCTCTTCGGTGAACGGTTCGCCTAACGGCTCGGCGGGCAAGCCTCCAGGCGAACACCTCGTCCCAGAGCCCCGTTACTGAGGCACCTTTGGCCGAAGTACCTGTCGGCCTAGCATCCCTCGCCGGCCCACCTGCCTGGCTGGCAGCGGCACGCGCCGCCAAGGGGTTCATGCCCGACGACGAGGGCCTGGCACTTTACCGGTCAGGTGCCGAGGCCGCTCGCAGTGGCCTTGGCCCACTTGTCGAGATCGGCACTTACTGCGCAAAATCCGCTGCCTACCTGGGGGCGGGCGCGAGAGAGGGAGGCACGGTGCTTTTCAGCGTCGACCACCACCGTGGGTCCCTCGAGCTCCAGCCTGGATGGCCCGATCACGACCCCGAGGTGGTCGACCCGGCGACGGGCATGACGGACACGTTGCCGTGGGCGCGGCGGACCCTCGTCGACGCCGGTCTTGAAGGAGATGTCGTCCTGGTAGTGGGGGAGTCGTCCACGGTGGCGCGGTCGTGGCAGGCGGCCTTGTCGCTGCTTTTCATAGACGGCGGCCACGGCGAGCAGGTGGCGTGGGAGGACTTCCGGTGCTGGTCCCCGAAGGTGGCTTCGGGCGGCACGCTCGCCATACATGACGTGTTCGCCGACCCTCGAGACGGCGGCCAGGTCCCATACGACATCTACTGCGCCGCCCTGAGCTCGGGGCACTTCGTCGAGGACGGGGCGCTCGGGTCCCTGCGCTTCCTGCGCCGCCTTGCCCCCGCTGTAGCGCCGCTTGGAGGCCCAGCTTGACCAACTGTCCCCGGGCGGCAACGCTGGACGCCACATGTCCTCTGGCATAAATGCACCGCTCGGCCGTCTGTGAGGTCATCTGTGAAGCCCGCTACCGCCGACCTCGAGCGTCTGCGGGTGGCGCTCCTCGTCTATCGGGGCAACCCCCGATCGGGCGGCCAGGGTGTCTACACCCGGTTCCTTTCCCGGGAGCTGGCGAGGCTCGGCCACGAGGTGACAGTGTTCTCGGGGCAACCCTGGCCGGCCCTGGACGAGGCCGCAGGTGTCCGGTTGGTCAAGGTCCCAAGCCTCGACCTCTACCGGGAACCTGACCCTTTTCGCTTCCCGAACGTCAGCGAGATCCGTTCCTGGCCCGACTTGGTCGAGCTTGCGACCATGCTGACGGGGGGTTTCCCTGAACCTCTCACGTTCAGCTTGAGGGTTAGGGATCTCCTATGGGGTCGGAGGGACGATTACGACATCGTCCACGACAACCAGTCCTTCGGGACCGGCCTGCTCGGTCTGATGGCCCACGGTTGGCCGGTCATCGGTACCTGCCACCACCCGGTCACCGTCGACAGGCTCGTCGACCTGGGCCAGGCACAGACCCGCTGGAGGGAGCTCTCGCTGCGCCGCTGGTACGGCTTTGTCCGGATGCAGGACCGGGTCGCGCGCAGGCTGCCCCGGATCCTCACCGTGTCCTCGTCCTCCCGGCGCGACATCGTCGAGCAGATGGGCGTCGCACCCGAGCGCGTCGCGGTTGTCCCGATAGGCGCTGACCACGAGCTCTTCCGGCCTTTGCCGCACGTGGCGCGGGTACCGGGAAGGATCATGACGACGGCTAGTGCCGACGTGCCGCTGAAGGGCCTCGTCTATCTTCTCGAGGCCGTGGCCAAGCTCCGGACCGAGGAAGCGGAAGCCCATCTCGTCGTAGTGGGTGAACCGCGTCCCGCCAGCGCGGCCGTGCAGGCCATGGAACGGCTTGGCCTCGAGGGCGCTGTTACGTTCCGGCCCGGTGTGAGCGACGCGGAGCTGGTCGAGATGTACGCCGAGGCCTCTGCGGTGGCCGTGCCGTCGCTGTACGAAGGCTTCTCGCTGCCGGCCGTCGAGGCGATGGCATGCGAGGCCCCGGTGGTGGCAAGCGCCGGTGGCGCCCTACCCGAGGTCCTCGGCCCCGACGGGCTTGCCTCCTTGCACGTCCCACCGGGTGACCCGGGTGCGCTCGCCACAGCCCTTGGACGGCTCCTCGCCCGCGCAGGGACCTCGCGCCCGCCATCCGCGAGTTCTCCGGCGTCCGGTGCAGACCTCGGGGCGCGCCTCGGCAAGGCCGGCCGGCGCCGGGTGCTCGAGCGCTTTACCTGGGAACGCTGCGCGGTCGGCGTCGTCGAGCAGTACCGCTCCGTGATCGCCGAGCACGCTGAGCAGGACGGGCGCGCCGGGCGCGCCGGGCGCGCCGGGCGCTCCCGGCAACGTCGCGAGGGAGACCAACGGCCATGCTGACGGTGCGCTACAACCAGCTCGGGGTCCGCCCGGGCGACAGGCTGCTCGACTTCGGCTGCGGGGGCGGCCGCCACTGCTTCGAGGCCATGCGCCGGGGCGCCGTCGTCACGGCCCTCGATTCCGACCGGGAGGCCCTGGTGGCCGCCAATGGGTGGGTCGCGGCAATGTTGGACGAGGACAAGGAGACGGCTGAGAACGGCGGCCACGGCCACGTCGCAGCCGCCGACGGGATGGCGCTGCCCTTCCCTGACGGCTGCTTCGATAAAGTGATCGCCGCTGAGGTCCTCGAGCACGTCCCCGACGACACCAAAGTGCTGCAGGAGCTGGCCAGGGTCCTGCGCCCGCAAGGGGTGATGGCCGTGACCGTCCCTCGCTGGTACCCCGAGGTCGTGAACTGGGCGCTCTCGTCGCAGTACCACAACACCCCCGGCGGCCACGTGCGCATCTACCGCCGGCGCCAGCTGTGCGACCGGCTCCGACGAGCCGGCCTCGTGCCGTTCGGCGGGCACCACGCGCATGCGCTCCACAGCCCGTACTGGTGGTTGCGGTGCGCCATAGGGATGGACCGTGAGGCTAACCCCGTGGTGAAGGCCTATCACCGGCTCCTCGTCTGGGACATCACCGCAGCGACCCTGTTCACCCGGTGGCCCGAGGCGGCGCTGAACCCGGTGCTCGGCAAGAGCCTCGTCGTCTACGCCCGCAAGCCATGAGCGCTCTGGCGCAGGGACAGATCGACCAGACCGCCGCCTGGATAGCCTCGCTCCAGCTGCGAAGCGGGATGGTCCCCTGGTACCGGGGTGGCCACGCCGACCCCTGGAACCACGTCGAGGCGACGATGGCTCTCGCCGCCGGCGAGCGCTGGGCCGACGTCGAGCGGGCCTTCGACTGGCTGGCGAGCAACCAGCTGGCGGACGGGAGCTGGTGCACGTTCTACCTGGCCGACGGCGTCATCGAGCCGCGCCGGGACCCTAATGTCTGCGCCTATCTCGCTACCGGCGCCCTGTGGTGCTGGCAGCTGAGCGGCGACGACGCCGTCCTGGCCGAACTATGGCCGATGCTCGAGCGGGGGATTCTTGTGGTGCCTGCGCTCCCAGCTCAAGGGGGGGGAAATTGCCTGGTCGGTTGGCCCAGACGGCGCCATCGGCACTTTCGCCCTGCTGGCTGCCACCTCGTCGTTCCAACACTCCCTGCGATCGGCGGCCCGGGTTGCCGAGGTCCTTGGCCACGAGGCTCAGGCGGCGACCTGGTCGTCGGCCGCCGACCGGGCGGCTGAGGCAGTCGCGCACAGGCCGGGTTCCTTCGAGCCGAAGGACCGTTGGGCGATGGACTGGTACTACCCGGTGCTGAGTGGGGCGGTTGTCGGCCACGCTGCGCGGCGGCGCATGGCCGGGCGCTGGAGCGAGATGGTCCTGGACGGCTTCGGCGTGCGCTGCGTTGCAGATAAGTCCTGGGTAACGGCTGCCGAGACCGCAGAATGCGCCATGGCTGCGGCAAGGGCCGGCATGCACGCCGAGGCCCAACAGCTTCTCGCTTGGACCACCCACCTGCGTGCCGGCGACGGTTCCTACTGGACCGGGTGCGTCCACCCGGAATGCGTGCGCTTCCCGGGAGGCCAACAGAGCACCTACTCAGCTGCCGCCGTGCTCATTGCCGACCACGTCTTGAACCTGCGCAGCACCGCCGCGGCGATCTTCGCCGGGCCGCCTCAGGCAGCCGGTTCCCTCAGCACTTGGACCGCCGCCAAGATATCTGTCGCGGATCTCCGGCCTGAGCCGATGCACGCGGGGACGCCTACCCCGCCGTAGCTGGCGCCGGCCAAGGCGACCATTGGGGCTAGTCGGGAGAGGGTGGCCTTGACTGCGGCGACCCGTTCGAGGTGCCCGACTTCGTATTGAGGCAGAGCGGCGGGCCAGCGGCTCACCCTCCAGCCACCAGCGAGCGGTGTGGGCCTGGGCTGGCCAAGCACGGTGCCGAGCTCGTCGCAGAGCCTACCGACCAGCTCCTCATCGGAGAGCGCCTCCCAGCGGTCGTCGCCGTCCTTGCCGACCGAGGCCCGGACCACGGCCTGTCCGGGGGCGGCCCATTGTGGCCACTTGTTGGACCCGAACGAACAAGCTGTCATCAACGCCCCTGCCTCCGGTGCCACCAGGACGCCGCTCAGGTCAAGGGGCACCTCGAGAGAACTGCCGCCGAACCCAAGCGTGACGACGCCAACCGACGCCGAGCGCACCGCGCCAAGCTGGGTTGGAGCATCGGGCCCGAGCAACTGCCGGAGCAATGTGGAGGCCACCCCGGCAGGTACGGCGAGGACCACCCCGTCATAGCGTTCGCCGTTTGGCTCGATGACAACCGAGCGGCCGTCGCGGCGCAGGGCCGAGACTGCGCTAGCCACAAAGGTCACGCCCGCGCCACGGAGCCGTTCGACCAAGCGCTCGGCTACGACCTCCATCCCCCCGTGCGGGGCGACGAAAAGAGGCCCGGCAGGCGCGTTCGTTTTGGCGGTGGCGCCACCGTGGGGACGCGCCATCGCCCGCAGGCCGAGCAGGAGGCTCCGGTTGGCGCGGGCAGCGGCGAGCACCTGGGGTGCGGTGGCCGCAGCGCTCAGTTTTCTCGTCGAGCCGGCGTGGATGCTGCCGAGGAGTGGTTCGACGAGGCGTTCGGCAACCTCCGGGCCAAAACGCGAGGCGATCAGGCTCCAAACGCTCACATCGCCGGCAAGGTCGGAGCGAGGCAGCACCATGTCCAGCGAAGCCCGCGCCATCCCACCAACCGAGAGGATCCTGGAGCGCGCAAGCGGGAGCATGCGTGCCGGCGCCCCGAGGATTAGGCCATCAGGGAACGGCCGTAATTTTCCCCCCGCGTACAGCATTGCCCGCTTGGCCTCGGGCGCCCCAAGGTCTTCTCCCAGGCCGAGCTCCTGGCAGAGCGCGACACCTTCGGGCACGCGTGTGATGAGCGAGTCGGGGCCTTCGTCCACCGGGCGGCCGAGGAACATCGTCGTCAGCAACTTGCCGCCCAGGTGGCCCGGCTCGTAGACGGTCACTTCCACCGGAGCGGCGCCGGCGAGCTCCCAGGCGGCGGACAGGCCGGCGATCCCGCCTCCTACGACGGCGAATTTCACCCGCCCACCTCGGAGCGAGCGCTCTCGTTGTGGACCAGGTCGACGAGGCGTGCGAGCTGGTCGGGGTCGGTAGCGGGAAGGACGCCATGGCCGAGGTTGAAAACGTGCCCTACCGGGCCGGCGAGCGCGAGCACGGCGCGGGCCTGCTCGGCGAGCACCGGCCAGGGCGCCAGGCAGGCGGTCGGGTCGAGGTTGCCCTGCAGGGCGACACCGGGGCCGACCCGGGCGCGGGCGACGTCGAGGGGCACGCGCCAGTCAACGCCAACGACGTCGGCCCCGGCCTCGGCGAAGGTTGAAAGCAGCTCGCCTGTCCCGACCCCGAACACGACGCGAGGGACATTGAGCGGTGCCAGGCCGCCCACGACCGTCTTGAGGGCGGGGAGCACGTAACGGCGATAGTCGGCGGGAGACAGTGCTCCTCCCCAGCTCTCGAAGATCTGCACGGCAGCCACTCCCGCTGCCACCTGGTCCTGCAGGCTGGCCAGAGCGATCTCCGCGAGGCGCGCAACGAGCGCACCCCACAGCTCTGGCTCCGACCACATGAGTGCCTTGGTGAGGCCGTAACTGCTCAAGGGCCCCCCCTCGACAAGGTAACTGGCCAGCGTGAAGGGGCCGCCGGCGAACCCGATAAGAGGCACGGACAGCTCCGCGCTCGCCAGCCGTACGGCTTCGGCTACGTAGGGAACCGGGACCTGGCGAAGGCGGTCCAGGTCGGCGGCGCTGCGGAAGGGCTTCTCGACGACCGGGCCGGTGCCGGGCGCGACGTCCACCCCGAAGCCGACGAGCGGGACGACGATGTCGGAAAAAAGAACCGCGGCGTCGACGCCGTAGCGGCGCACGGGTTGGAGGGTCAGCTCGGCGGCCAGGGCCGGGTCCCGGACGGTGTCCAGGATGCTCCCCGGGCCACGCCGGGCGCGGTATTCGGGCAGCGAGCGCCCCGCTTGGCGCATAAACCAGATAGGCGTGTAGGGCACGGCTTTTCCCTGGCACGCCGCAAGGAACGGCGGGAGGGTGGCTTCCATTTTCCCACCGTAACCTCGGGGGCAACTTGCAGGGAGCTCGCCAGCCGAGCAGAGTGGGCTGTTTGGCCTATGGCGCACCCTGACCTGCCTGCGGAGCAGGCCTACATTGACCGGGCTTACGAACGCCTTGAAGTTGTCCGTGGCGACACGGAGGCGCAACTGAGGGAGGCGTTGCGCGAGAGGGGTGGCACGTTCCAGTCGTTCACCGAGCGCGACATAAGGGTGCGCAACGGGCTCAACCGCCTCGAGAAGCTCCAGCTCGGGCGGGAGGCGTTGATCTTTGGGCGCATCGACCGAGCCCCCGCTGATCCCGCGGACCAGGCCCCGGCGGATGCCGCCCCCGCAGGACAGGACGGCCGGCACGAGAGCTTCCACATCGGACGGCTGGCGATCTCGGACGCCGAGCACGAACCGCTCGTCGTGGACTGGAGGGCGCCGGTCGCTGAGCCGTTCTACCGTGCGACGGGAGCGCGTCCCATGGGCTTGCGCCGGCGGCGCCATTTCTTGACGGATGGCCGCCGTGTTGTCGACCTCGAAGACGAGCTCTTCGCACAGGGCGATGGGACGGGAGGGGCCGAAGCGCTCGGGCTGGCCGGGCCGAGCGTGCTGCTGGCCGCTCTGGCGCGAGCCCATACCGGGCGGATGCGCGACATCGTCGCGACGGTCCAGGCCGAACAAGACGAGATAATCCGAGCTCCCCTGACGGGCGCGTTGGTTGTCCAAGGTGGCCCGGGGACCGGCAAAACTGCCGTGGCGCTCCACCGGGCCGCCTACCTCCTGTACACGTACCGCTTCCCCCTCGAGGTTCAGGGGGTCCTCGTGGTCGGGCCAAACCCGACATTCCTGCGCTACATCGACCAGGTGTTGCCGTCGCTCGGCGAGACCGGCGTCGAGCTGTCTACAGCGACGGGGCTTTACAAGCGGGCGCGCCCCGTAGCCGCCGAGGCCCCCGAGGTGGCGCACCTCAAGGGCGACCCGCGCATGGCCCAGTTCATCAGGCGGGCCGTCCACCAGCGGGAACGGCCGCTGCGAAAGACCGCCGAGATCCCCTACGGCAGGGCTGTGCTTACGTTGAGCCCGGAGGCTTCCGCCGAAATAGTGGCCGCCGCACGGCGCCGGTCCGGCACACACAACGTCCGTCGGCGTGCGGTCGAGACGCTTCTTTGGGAGCATCTCGCCGCTCAGCTCGAACGTCGTGCTGAGGCGAACGCCGCCCGTTCGGGCTCCGATGTAGAAATTGTCCTCAGGGAGCGCAGCGACGAGGAAGATCTCGAGGAACTCGTTGAAGCCCGTCCCGCTGGCGCTCGCCCGGCCGAGGTTGGCGCCGAGCTACGGCGCCGGCCAATGGTCGCCGAACTGTTGGAAAGAATGTGGCCCCGCTTGAGCGCCGAAGCCTTGTTGCACGACCTCTTCGGCGCCAAGCCGTTGATCGAATTGGCCGGTAAGGGGCTCCTGGGCGCAACCGAGTTCGACCTGCTCCATCGGCCACGGAGCGCGTCGCTCGAGGAGGTCGGTTGGACACATGCCGACATTGCCCTTCTCGACGAGGCGAGCTGGTTGCTCGGCCCGCAACGCCCAGGGCCGCCGAACGAGCAACCCAACCGGACCTACGGCCACATCGTTGTGGACGAAGTCCAGGATCTTTCCCCTATGGAGCTGCGCATGGTGGGCCGCCGTTCGCTGTCTGGTTCGATGACCCTTGTCGGCGACATTGCGCAGGCGACCGGTGCCTGGGCGCCGGCATCCTGGGAAGAGCTGATGACCCATGTGCCGCGCCGGCGCGAGTGGCGCCTGGTCGGCCTTTCGGTCAGTTACCGGGCTCCGGCCGAGGTGATGGCGTTGGCGCGGCGCGTCCTTGCTGCCGCATTGCCTGGGGTCTTGCCCCCAGAGCCGGTACGCCACACCGGGCAGGCTCCGAGGATCCTCACTCTCGGCCCGCCAGCCTCGGGCGGCGTGGGCGACAACGACAACGCTGCGTGGCTATCGCTCATCGGCCGGACCGTCTCCGAAGAGGTCAGCGCCGTCGGCGCAGCGCTCGGCCGCGACGACGACGGGAGCGTGGGTGTCCTCGTGCCGTCCGCGCTGCTGGCAGATGTCCGCTCGGCGCTTGTCGGCGCAGGCATCGTCGGCGGCGAGGTCGGTGCCGGAGCCCTCGACACCCAGGTCAGCCTGCTCGCGCTTGGTGACGCTAAAGGGCTCGAGTTCGACTCGGTCGTCGTCGTCGAGCCCGCCGGGATCGTCGCCCAGTCGCCATCGGGCATGCGTGCTCTTTACGTGGCCCTCACCCGTTGCACCCGCCGCCTCGCAATTGTGCACCGGGAGCCCTTGCCAGCCCCGCTGCTGCCTATTGAGGGCTCCGATGGGGCACCCCCAGACGGCTCCGGCGAACCCCTTCTCGAGCTCCCGAGCGAGGGCCTGGCCTAAAAGAAGTCCGGCATCCAGGGAACGGGGCCGGCGAAGAGAGCTGACAGGAACGGCACGCGCTCGTCATCGTCGTCAAGAGCTCCCACGACAACGAGATCGGCGGGGGTGGCGAAGCCTGTGTAGAGCGCGGAGAACAGGCCGACCGGCAAGGGCTTTCCAGCCCGTTGCCGACGCTCAGCCGTCGCCGCGTCGACTGGTCGCACGCTGGCTCGGCCGGCATCAGCCTGGACCAACCAGGGCCCGGAGTTTTCCGGGAAAACGGCGTCGTCGATCTCCACGACTGCCTCCCCGGATACGTGCGGGTAGCCCCTCGCGCGTAGGGCGAGCGGGACATCGAGCACCCGGGTCATCCAGCGCGTCAGCTCTGGCTTCACCGAAAAGCCGTTGCTGGCGATCGCCAAGGCCATGGGCGAGGTGCTGGGCGGGCCGTACCAAGCAAGCTCTTTGGCCGAGTTCTCGAAGCCCCTGAAGTAACCGAGTAAGGCCCGCTGCGCCCGAGCGTCCTCGAACACGAGGTGGTTGCAGACGACCTTGTAGCTGCTCCGGCCCAAGCCACCCGGGCCCCATGGCGCCAGGTGGTAGCTGGCATACCCCGCCACTTTCTCGCCGTTCGGCACGACCACCGCGCGAGGCAGGTCCTCGTGGCTCTTAGGAGAAAGGACGTGGTCCTGCCACCAGTCGGGATCGGGCGATTGCACCGGCCCGTTGTGGGCCGACGCGAACCGGGAAAAGCACTCCATCACTGCGCCCAGGTCCGAGGGCTGCATTTGCCTGACTTCGCTGCTGCCGCGGCTCGCCGGGACGTCCGAGACGGGCGCCGTGAACTGCAGCCGCAAACCACCGAACTCGTACCCCAGACTTCGGTAAAGCGCCGTCGCGGTGGGGTATAGGGCGCTGACGGCGCGCCCACGGGCCTTCTCCTCGCGCAACAGCGAACGCAGCAGCAGCGAGGCCACCCCCTGGCCCCGGTACTCCGGTAGGACTGCTACCGCAGCGACCCCAGTGCACGGGACGCGCAGGCCGCCGAACCACTGGTCGTAGTCGATAGGCCTGGCCGAGGCGACCGCGCGGTCCCCGTCGAAGGCGCATAGACGGCGCTCGAGCTGTACATCTGCCGCACTCCTCCGGAGATTGAACGCGAGGTCGAGCGCTGACGCGAGGTCTTCACGGTCCGCCTCTCCGGCGGGGCGTATCTCGAACATAGAGGCAAACTACTGGGGCGGCGAGTGGCGGTGTTGGTTGCGCCGGACAGCCGCTGAGCGGTAACTGTCGACCAGGTACCCGACCAAGCCCACGGCAAACCACGACACGACGATCGCACCTCCGACGTGCTCGCCGGCCGCCACTGCCGAATCGTTACCACTAGCGACGTTCGAGATCGTCGGGGCCGACAGGGCCAGGGCCATGAGCACCAGGATCGCGGGCCGGATGCTTGGTGTCTTCATCGTTTCACCCCATCAGCCGGTCGCACAGCAGTGTCGCCCAGAGAGCGGGAGTAGCCGGCTCGCCGTCCAAGCTGCCGACCGGGATGGGTGCGGCCAGGGCCGCCGCAGGAGTCGTCGTGCCGTCGAGTTCGACGAGGGCCAACACATCCAGGCCGCCTAGGGCTTCGGACCAAGCCACGAGGTCCTCGGGCTTGTGAGAAGCCTTCGCAACTCCCCAGCACAGGGTCGGTTCGAGCGCTTGAAGTATCTCGGTTGTCCAGGCGGACCGGTCCGGTCGGACCTCTTGTTCGATTGCCACCACCGAGGGGTGGTCGCGCCAGCGCCAACTCCTGCGCTCCTCTGTGGCAACGTCGCCAGATTGGATCACCCGGTCCTGGGGGCGCCAAACCTTTCGCTGCGTTGCCAGGGCAACTTCGTCGGGCGGGGCACCCAGGTCACGTGCGATACTGCGCGCCGTCGACATCACGGTATTGGGCGGCCCGACGACGGCGACCACGCTCGAAGACGATTTTGGAGCCGGCGGAAGTGGGGGAAGCGCGAGGTCGAGCGCCCGTCGAAGTTCTCCCTCGATGGTTTCTCTGGTCCCTCCAGGGGTTACCGCTGTGCAGGCGTGCATGGGGACGCCAAGGCTTTGGAGTGCCAGGCCGACCTCGGACAGGTCCCCGGCGACTGCCGGCGCCTGCGATGCACGCTGTTGCGCGAGTTCGGGGAGCCGACCGGCCGCGGCTGTTGGTGCCAGCCATGCAGGCAGAGGCGCAATTTGGGCCGCGGGTTGGGAGAAACGCCGCTCCGGGACCGCCGGTGCTTGCGGAGCAGGTTGGGGCGCAGGTTGGGGCGCAGCTTGGGAGAGGCGAGCTAGGACCGCCGGAGCTGCCAGCCAACGAGGTTCGCTGCCGCGGTCGCCCGCCGCCCGGAGCCAGAGCGGATCCGTCCACTCACGCTGCGCTGGGGGGGTACGTGGCTCGGCCAGGTCGACCGTCGTGGTCGTTCCTCGCGCCTCGAGGAGCCCGGGCCGCTCAGGCTGGGCATGCTGCTCAGGCGAACGCGGTGCGGCCGGCCCGCGCGGGTTGTCCTGCTCACGCGGTGCGACCCGCCCCGAGCGGGCCGGCCAGTTCGGTGAGGATCAGGTCTGCATGCGACGCCGGCGCCGGCTCCGGCGCCTCGAACGGGGTGCCCACGCCGCCCGCGCCCGGAGCATCCAGGCCAGCTTCCTTGGCGATTCGCTCCAAGACAGCCGCAAAACCCGCACTCGGAGCCTGTTCGTGCCTCTCGGGACCGCCCGATGCGTGCTCGACGGCTAGCTCGCTCGTTCGCTCGTCCGCCAGCTCGTCGGCTCGCTCGTCGGATCGCCCGTCAGTTTGGGTTTGCCACCAGCGCCGGCTTTTTTTCTCGTCACGCCTTGTCTCGCTGCGGTCGCCGGACCTAGGCGCGTTCGCCTCGGTAATCGGCCCGATCGGCTGGCGCTCCGCCAACACGTCATTGAGGAACCTCTGCTCGGCGGTCCTCCGGCCGGTGCCGTCACGGCTAGTGCCGTCACGGCTAGTGCCGTCACGGCCAGTGCTCCCGAGGCCCGAGTTCTCGCGGGCCGATTTCTCGCGGCCCAAAGTGCTCCGGCTCGAGGTCGGCCGGCCCAGTGTCTCTCTGTCCGGGGTACCCCGCGACCCCCT
This sequence comes from uncultured Acidimicrobiaceae bacterium, assembly GCA_963699075.1. Classification (GTDB taxonomy): domain Bacteria; phylum Actinomycetota; class Acidimicrobiia; order Acidimicrobiales; family Palsa-688; genus Fen-671. The sequence goes on from CAVOTF010000001.1 coordinate 243,476, forward strand.
ACCTTGGCCTCCGCTGTCGTCGGCCAGGGCGAAATGGCCTTGCTCGGCATTGATTTTTTCGGCGAGGTCGAGCACCGAAGAGGGGGGGTTGTCCGCCATCTCCTCGATCAGCGCCGACATCGGGTCACCGTTGTCGCTCAGCGCACTGTGTTCGTCCGTCCAGGGCGCCCCGCCCCTGCGAGGCTCGGCCACGCGAGGCTCGGCTGTTTGCCGCGCACCTGTTGGCCTCTGGGGCATGGCTGTTTGCCGCGGATCCTGCCCACGCCCCGGGTCTTGTGCAGGCCGCGGACCGGCCGTTCGCGGCTCGCCAGCACCGCGCCCGCTCCCGCCACGCACTGCGGAAGAAGCTTTCGCCGGGCCGGAAATCAGTTCCGAAGCAGGCGGCTCCGAGGATGCCGCCGCGCCGGACGGTTGGTTCTCCCTGGGAGCTCTTGACCCTCGGCGTCCTGAGCGTCCCGCACCATCGACCTCAACTTCTACTTCGACGTGTTCGTGGGCGAAGAAACCGCCTACGCCACCTTTTCGCACCCGCGTGGCGGCGACGATCCTCGGCGCCGGGCCTAGCTGGCGCTTGGCGGCCTCAACCGCCTCCTCCAGCGTCGAACCGTCAAACCGCAGCGTGGGCAAGGGTTACCACTCCCTTGGAGTCAAGGCGCAGCTGGGCACCCAGCTCCGCGTAGGAAAGTACCGGCAGCCGGGGGGCCGCGGTACGTACGAGTTTTTTGATCGCGGGCCGCAGCGGTGCTGCACATACGAGGACTGGCATCTCGCCGTCGCGTTCGGCTTCGCCGCGCTCGTTGAGCAACAGCAAGCGTGAAAGCCTCTGCTTTTTCGGGCGCAAGTGCAAGGAAAGAGCCATTGTCGCTGCTCCGCAGCAGCTCGCTGAGCTGCTGTTCCAGGACAGGGTCGATGGTGACAACGGGCAAGTGGCCGTCGGTCGCCAGCGCCGCGGAAAGGGCCGGCCCAAGCGCCTGCCGGCAGGCTTCGACGATTGCCTCAGGGTCGCGCGTCGTGCGTACTTTCTCAGTCATTACCTCGAAGATCTTGGAGAGGTTGCGCACCGAGACGCCCTCGTCGAGCAAGTCGCGAAGCACGCGCTGGACCTCGGCCAAGGTCACTTGGGACGAACCAAGTTCCTCGACGACGGTCGGGTCGCTCCGCCTTACCAGCTCCACGAGCTCCTTGACCGAAGCGCGTGAAAGCAACTTGCCGGCGTTCTGTTTCACGACCTCTGACAGGTGCGTGGTTATCACCGAGGCGGGGTCGACAACGGTCGCGCCCATCCGTTCGGCTTGGGCGCGTGCCGATGCGGGTGCCCACTTGGCGTCCAGCCCGAAAACAGGCTCTTTTGTCGGGGTCCCGGGGAGAGATCCGAGCATGTCGCCGATCGCGAGGACATGACCCGGTTGCGCCGTGCCGCGGGCGACTTCGGCGCCGTGGACGCGGATCGTGTACGTCGAGGCGGGCAGGTCGATGTTGTCCCGGGTGCGCACGAGGGGCAGCACCACGCCGAGCTCGAGGGCCACTTTGCGCCGGAGAGCCTTGACGCGGTCGAGAAGGTCGCCGCCGCGGGTGGGGTCGACCAGTTCGACCAGGTTGAAGGCGACTTCCAGTTCGAGCGGGTCGACTTTCATGTCGCGTGCCAGGCCCTCAGGGGAGTCGGCGGACGGGGGAGGTGGTACCTCGACGATGGCTTCCTGTTCGGCGCGCTCGCGTAGGGCCTCGTCGGTCGGGAGGCGCCCGGCTAGGAGCCACACCGCGACCCCCACGACGATGAAAGGCACTTTCGGTAGGCCAGGTATGAGGGCGAGCATCATGACCCCACCGGACGCCATCCGCACAGCGCGGCGCTGGTGGAGGATCTGCATGACGAGGTCGCTGCCGAGATCGGAGTCGGTCCCGGCCCGGGTCACGATTATGCCGGTCGATAGCGAAATCAGCAACGCCGGCAGCTGCGCGGCGAGGCCGTCGCCGACCGAGAGGAGGCTATAGGTGTTTATGGCCTGGCTGAAGGTGTCGTGGTCCTGGAACACGCCGATCAAAAGGCCCCCGACCAGGTTTATCGCCATAATGACGATGGCCGCGATCGCGTCGCCTCGCACGAACTTCGACGCCCCGTCCATTGCGCCGTAGAAATCGGCCTCGGCCGCGATCTCGCGCCGCCTGCGGCGCGCGTCGTCCTTGTTGATCAGGCCGCTATTGAGGTCCGCATCTATTGCCATTTGCTTGCCCGGCATCCCGTCCAGGGTGAAGCGGGCGGCCACTTCTGCGACACGGCCTGCGCCGTTGGTGATCACGATGAACTGGATCACGATAATTATGAGGAACACGACCAGGCCGACGACGACAGAGCCGCCGATGACGAAGTGCCCGAACGAGGAGACGACGTTGCCCGCCTTGGCGTGAAGAAGGATCTGGCGGGTGACGCTCACATTCAGCGCGAGGCGGTACATGGTCGCGATCAGCAAGAGGGAGGGGAACACGGAGAAATCGAGAGCCTTCTTCACGTACATGCACGTGAGAAGGATGATTACCCCTCCGACGAGGTTCAACGTGATGAGGACATCGATCAGCTCGGTCGGCAAGGGCACGACCAGCATCACGACGATGCAGACCATCGCCGTAGGAACCCCCACCATTGTCAAGCGGTTGCTACGCAACTCGGAGCACTCCGGCCCTTCTAGTTCGGTTCGGCTGGCCCTGCTCCTTGGGCCGGCGAGGCGCGTCCATGCTTGATCGGCTTATTCTTTATCGGCACCCCGGGTGGTCGGCTGAGGCCCCTTCGGCTACTGCTCGCCCCTCTCGGCCCCCGCCCGCCCCCTGGCCCCAGCCCCGGCCATACCGTCGGCGCCACCGCCAGGCCCAGTGCCACCGTCAGCGCCACCTCCAGCCTGGGCCCTGGCAGGCCCGCCCGCAATGACCCCGCCGGTAGAGCCCGTGAGCAGCGGCGCGGCCGGTTTGAAGGGGGCTCCGTCGATGCGAGAGGAACGCCCGTTGGCTCGTAGCGAGTAGATGAAGGTTAGGAGGCGAGCGACGGCCTCGTAGAACTCGGTCGGGATCTCCTGCTCAAGGTCGCATGCCACGTAGAGCGCCCGGGCAAGTGGGGGGTCCTCGACGAGCGGCACCCTGTGGGCGACTGCTTCTTCGCGGATTTGGAGGGCCATGAAGTCGGTCCCTTTTGCGACCACCCTCGGTGCGCCCCTGCCGCGCACGTAGCTCACGGCTACAGCGAAGTGGGTGGGGTTCACGACCACCGCGTCCGCTTTCGCCACGGAGGCGATCATCCGGTTGCGAGCCATCTGGCGCTGACGGCGGCGGATAGCTCCTTTCATTTGAGGGTTGCCTTCCGTGGACTTGGCCTCCTCTTTTACCTCGTGTTTGGTCATCCGCAGCTGTCGGGCCACCTTGCGGTACTGCACGATGTAGTCGAGCACCGCGAGGACGAGGCTGATAGCGGCCACCTCCCGGACCAGGGCGAGCGACCGGCTGGCCACGAGGGACGCGACGGCGCTGGAGGAAAGGCCTCCGTTGGCAGTGATCTCGGGGATCACCCCGCTCAGGACTTGCCACACGATCAGGCCGAGAAGGCCGACACGGATGATCTGCTTGCCAGTCTCCCAGAGGGAGCGTGGCGAGATTATCTTCTTCAGGCCTTTCGCCGGGTTGAGGTTCTTGAACGAGGGTTTGAGCGGAGCGAAAGTGATAAGGCCGCGTGTTTGGGCAAGGTTTACGGCAAGTGCAATGGCCATCGTGGCGAGCAAAGCCGGCGCCAGGGCTAGCAGCGCACCCTCGCCGCCAACGCGGATGATAGCCCCGTCCGTGGACAGCGAAGGATGGGCCATGTTGTTGGCGATCTGGAACCAGAGCCGCTGCTCGAGGGCGTAGGTCGCCTCGAAGGTGTGTTGCATCAGGTAGGTGCCTGCAAATACGACTATCCAGCTGACGACTTCGGGGGTACGCGCCACCGTGCCGTCGTGGCGCGCTTCTTTTTTGCGCCTAGCGGTTGGTTTCTCGGTTTTAGAATGCTTGTCCTCGTCAGGCATGGTCCGGTTGGCCTCAGTCCGATCTCAGGGCCTGAGGCCGAGCAGGCCTAGCGTGTCGGTTATAGCCCGGTCGACGATGGTGTTGACAGCCCCTGGGAGCAGCGGCAGCGAAATGCCGACGACCACCAGAGCCAGGGCGATGTTGATCGCGAAACCGAGAGACATCACGTTCAGTTGAGGGGCGCTCCGTGTCAGCAGGCCGAGTGCTACGTAAGCGAGGAACATGGCCGCGAGCACGGGGGCCGCTATCTCGACAGCCGCAAGGAAGAAGAAACCCACCTCTGACATGAGCGTCGTCCCGAGGAGGCCCACGCTTTTCGAGGTGAGCCCAATGGACTTGAACGAGGTGAGGAAGCCTTTCACTACGAGCAGGTCGCCTCCGGTTGCGAACAGCAGTGTCGTCATGATCACGTTGAAGGTGTTGGCCGTCACCGGGTTCACGGTCCCGCTGATTGGGTCGAACGTCGTGGACGCACTCAGCCCGCTCGTCATGTCGGTGAGGCTCCCGGCGGCACTCACCACAGAAAACAGGAGCGAGGTGATGAACCCGAGCACCGCGCCGGTGACCGCCTGTAGCACGAGGTCAGAGATGAAGGCGGCCGTACCCTGGTTGCTCACCGCAGCGGCCATCTTGACCATCGCCCCTCCGGGGCCTCCGGACAGTTCGGCGGTGACTGCGAGGCCCAGAGACGCGGCGAGCCCGGTGCGCACGACGACAGGGATTGCCGAAGAGGAAAACGGCGGCACGAAGGCCAACCATGCGCTCGCGCGCACCATCGCGAACATGAAGACGAAAAACCCGCCCGCCGACAGCTGGAACGTCATCGCGGCCCGACCTCTACAGAGGCGGCCGTTTGCGGCGGCATTAGCTCGTCAATTGGGGGATCATCGCGAAAAGCTGGTCCGTGAAGCCCACGAGCGTGCTCAACATCCAGTGCCCGGCAAGCACGATGGCCAGGGCGACCCCGGCCATCTTCGGCACGAACGTGAGGGTCATCTCCTGGATCGAAGTTATGGACTGGATGAGCGAGACAGCGAGCCCTATGGCCAACGCTGTAAGCAGCATCGGGGCCGCCAGCTCGCCGGACACGGTCATCATCCGTACGGCGATCTCGATGACGGTGGTATCAGTCATTTACGGGCCACCCCTTTCAATGGAAGCTCGTGATCAGTGACTGCACGACCAGTGCCCAGCCGTCAACCATCACGAACAGCAGGAGCTTGAAGGGCAACGACACAAGGGAGGGTGGCAGCATCATCATCCCCAGTGACATGAGGGTGGCGCTCACCACGAAGTCGATGATCAGGAACGGTACAAATATGACGAAGCCGATGATGAACGCAGTGCGCATCTCGGACAGGGCGAAGGCCGGTATTACCGCCGACATGGGCATCGCCTGTGGTGATGCGGGTTTATGGCCCGGTTGGGCAAAAAGCGCCAGGTCGTCGGCCTGGGTCTGCTTCAACATCCAGGTTTTGATGGGCGCCTGCGCCTCGGTGTAAGCCTGCTCGGCAGTGATCTTGCCGTGCAGGTATGGCTGCACAGCTTCGCTGTTGACCTGGTTTATGACCGGCGACATGATGAAAAGCGTGAGCACCAGCGCCAGCCCGGCAAGGAGCTGGTTCGGGGGGACGTTTGTGAGGCCGAGGGCCTGGCGTGTCAGGGACAAAACGATAATTATGCGGGTAAAACTGGTGAGCAGTATCAGCAATGAGGGCGCCACGGCCAGCAGCGTCAATGCGATGATTATCGTGATGCTCTCGCTGGGCTGGTTGACGGTGCCCCCGAGGTTCACCGAGATCGTGCCCCCCGAGCCCGCGCTCGACGTGCCGTTGGGGGTAACCGGAGACTGCGGGGCGTTCGGCGAAGTGGCGGTCACCACGCCGCCCGACGCGGTCCCTCCGCCCGATCCGCTGCTGTACCCGCCCAGGTCCGGCGCGTTGGTTGGTGCCTGGTCGGTGCCTACTTGGGCCGCGGTTGGGGTCGAGATTGGAGAAGCCATGGCCCGCGGTGGGAGTGGCCAGGCTCGCCAGGGCCAGCGCGCCGGCAACGACGAGCATGGCTCCCATAGCGAGAGGCAACAACCTTCTAAATTTTTGCATGGCGCTCCAAAACGGCAGTGGAAGAGAGCGCGGGAACTAACGGCGGATTGTCCGCTCCCGCAGCGAATCAAGTGTTAGCTTCCATGCGTTTTGACGCTCCAAACTGGCGGCGTCGGTTGGGGAGGCCGGCATCCGGTCGGCCTGTTGCAAATCGTCGAGCTCGTCCCAAACTTCGAGCTCGCTCGCTTGAGCACCACCCGCACCGGCGTCTGCGCGACTGGCATCCCTGCGACCCCCGTGAGAGCGGCGCCCGTTGCCACCGCCGACCTGGGGAAAAGCGGGTGACGATGCGCCCGTCGGCCCCGATGTCGGCACGGGACGGGAGGTAGGTGCGGGCACGTCAGCCTCGGGCGCCACGCCATCTGCGCTGGGCAGCTCCGCCAAGAGGGTGATCGACTGCTCGGTCACCCCCAGCAGGAACTGTTTGCCTGTTGCCTCGACGACTGCCACGGAGGCACCCTTGGCAAGCGCGCGCCGGTATACGACCTCGACCGGTGGGACCGGCCTGGCGCGGCGCGGCCTGGGCGCCCCCAAGAGGCCCCCCAACTTGGCCCCGAGTGTATTAGGGCCGCCCGCCGGGCCCCTGCGCCCAGCCCTGCGGTCGCTGCGCCAACGGTACCTGCGCGCCGGCCGTTGCCTGTCCCGAATGCCTTGCCAGGGCGGCTGGCGCTAAAGCCTCCGCCACCGAGGCGAGACTCCTGGCGCCGGCGCACGTAGCGTGCGGCCAGGCCCATCACCGCCATCACGACGGCCATCGATATTGCGAGCCGTACCAGCAGCTCGACCATGTTGCCCAATTGTCAGTCCCCGGTGAGCAGTTCGGTAACCCGTACGGCAAAGCATTCGTCGACGACGACTACCTCGCCCCGTGCGATCAAGGTCCCGTGGACAAAGATGTCGACCGGGTGGCTGACCGGCCGGTCCAACTGGACCACGGAGCCGTTGTGGATGTTGAGCAGGTCCTTTATCGGGATTTTTGTGCGGCCCAGCTCGACGCTGACCGTCATTTCCACTTCCCCGAGGTTGGCGATGGAACGACCGGCCGAGAGCCCGGGGGCGGGGTCGAGATGAGGCAGCTCGGCGGCCACCTGGCCCACGCCGGTGATAACAACAAACAGGCCCTCCTGGACATCACCGGCGAGCAGCGGTACGGCAAGCGCTTGGAACCCTGGCCGAGGCGTTAGCAGCATGTCCGGATTGGGGCGCTGCATGTCACCGATGTGGTCTGCGCCGCAGGCAGCACCGAGTGCAGGCGTGGTGCTCGCGAGTGCTGCGGCGATGCGACCTTCTCCAGGTACCTTGGCTCCCGGGGGCAACGAAAGCGCTATTTCTCCGCAAGGCCCGAGGGGGCCGATCAGGGGCGCGCTCCAGGCCTTTGCACCTTTGGACAGCGCTTCGCCGCCAAGGTCCAAAATCCCTTCGGAGTTCTCGGGCCACAGGTCGAAGGCTTCTCCGGGCTCGGACGTGAGCCCGAGGGTGCTCGTGAGCAGGGCCGCTGCCTCGGTCGCAGCGGGCCGCATTATCGCCAGGTCGGTATCGACGCTCAAAAGTCTGATCCTTTCTTGGCAGTGGGGCCGATGACCGCGAAGGCCTTTTGAGCCCCGCGCCGCCCGGCTAGGCCGGACAGGTACGGCACATGGCCCACATAAAGGGTTAGGGGTTCGTCGATGGGGTGCTCGAGGCGGATGACCTGGCCCGGCGTGAGCTCGACGATGGTTCGCGAGGGCAGGTCGGTCTCGTTGAAACGGACGGACGCTTCCACCGAGCACTCTTCCAAGCGCCCGGTGTCCGCGACGGTTGCAGTGGTGGGGGAGGTCCCTGAGAAGCCCTCCAACTTGGAGATCAGGGCCTCGGCCGGTATCGCGATGCGGAACTGTCCCCTGGCGGTCTTCATGTCGATCTCGAACTCGAGCGCGATGACCAATTGGCGCCCCGGAGCCGCCCGGATCAGCTCGAGCCGGCTTTCCTGGCGAGCAGTCACCGGCCTGGTCTCCACGACCAGCGAGAGGGCTTCTGCCAAGTCGTTGGCGGCCCGGTTGTTGAGCTCGGTGAGGAGGGAGAGCTCGACCTCGGTGAGGGGCTCAGAACGCTCCTCGGCGACACCGGCACCACCGAGCAGCTTCTCCACGATCGCGATGGCAAGGGGGACGTCGACGCTGATCAGGCCGGTCCCCACCATGGGGGGCATCGTGAGGCGGGCCGCACAGTAGGGCTCTGGGAGAGCGTTGAGCAGGTCGTCCCATGACCATTGCTGCACGGGGGACATGGTGATGTCGACCTCGGACCGGATGTAAGTGGACAGGTCGACGCCGAAGAGCCGGCAGAAGTTCTGGTTGACAAGGGCGAGCACCTGCTCGTGCTCGTCTTTCAGCGTTCCGGCAGGCCTCACCCTGAACCGCCTGAGCGATTTTGGGCGGCCCTCGTGGCCCAACGGCACCACCGTGTTCTGGTTTTCTTGCGAGGTCATCTGCCCTCACATCGGCAGTGCGGGGCGCGACTTTAGAGCGCGGGCCGCGGCTGAGCCGTCCGCGGGCGTCAAGTTGGCGGCGAAGGGGGGCCCGCGGGGCCTGGCGGGGCGTGGTCGGAGCCGGGCCCCCGGGCCTCAGACGGCCTTTACTGCATGGTGAACTGCTCGAAGAACACGGCCACGATGAGCCCGGGCCAGTCCTGGCCCAGTGCCCGCACGATGTTGGCCTTCAGCTTTGCGGGGCCTCCAGGCTGGAGCAGCTGTGTCTCCGTCATGGCCTCAGCCTGATCGTTGAGGATGTCGAGCACTATCGCCTGGTCTGCGACGAGGATCGAATAGGTCTTGCCCGGGGCGCACTCGAGCGCAGCGGTGAACTGAAGGTAGTGGTTGTCCTTCAGGTTGACCGTGAGCGAGGATTCCTCGAGGATCGGCCCTGCCATGGTCGTCGTCGGGACACCCTTGGCGGCCGCAGCAGGCTTTTTGGTCATTGTCATATAGCCGAAACCCGCGACGGCGAGCACCACGACGATCGCGACTATCTTGAGCAGGGGCTTCTTTTTGGGCTTGGCCCCGTCTTCGGTTTCGGGTGTTGCCTTTTTCTTGGCCATTGTTCCTTACCTCTTGGTTATGGTGTGACTACGGTGGTGGAGAAGATCACTATCTCGACACGTCGGTTTTCTGCTCGGTGTTGAGCGCTGTTGTTGGGCACGACCGGGCGGGTGTCGGAGTTGCCGGTCGCCTCCAAGCGGGCGGGGTCGATGCCGTCGTCGCTTATCAGGCTTTGGACGACAGCCACGGCGCGCGCGGCGGAAAGGGCCAGTTGCTCGCGTAAGGGCCGCCCGTGATCGCTTGGTTGTCGGTGTCGCCCTCGACGTCGATCTGGTTCGGCAGCGCCGCTAACACTGGGGCTATCGCGTTGATTATCTTGACGCCCTCAGGCTGTAGCTGGGCCGAATCGAGAGGGAAAAGGATCTGGTTGGTAAGTATGGTCACGACCAGGCCCCTCTGGTCGAAGGTGAACTGGACTTCGTTTTCCAAACCTGCCTTGTCCAGAGCCTTTTCCATCGCCAGAAGCGCCTTGCTCAAAGCGAGTTTCTCGGCCGCCGCGCCTTTTGCCGATTGGCCGGCCGACACAGTCTGGGAGGGTAGGTTGTTGGGGTCCTGCCCAGCCTGGGACTGCCCGTTGGCCTGCTGGCCCGACGAGTCCTCTCCGTTTTCCTGCTTTCCTCCTGCCGAAGTCGCCGAAGAGCTGTCGAGCTTTGCGTAAGGGTTCTGCTCTAACAGAGCGATCGCCGAAGGCTGGCTCAATATCCCGGGGCCTCCAGGAGGAGCGTTTGCCTGTGACTGCTGAGATAGCTCGTGGAAGCTGTCCTTGAAGGCGTTGAACTTGCGGATGTCGGTCTGGCCCATGGCGAAAAGGACGATGAACAACACCATCAGCAGTGTGATCATGTCCGCGTAAGTGAGCAGCCAGCGCTCGGCACTGGCGCCCTCCTCGTTCTCCTCTTCGCCGTGTTTCTTGGGCCGCGACATCTCAGGCTGCTTTCGACTTTCCGGCTTCCCTAGCGCTCTTGGCCAATTCCTGTTCCTTGGGCGACAGGTAGGAAAGCAGTCGCTGCTCGACGACTCGAGGGTTCGCGCCCGCTTGTATCGCGAGGATGCCCTCCAAGAGCAGTTCCATCCGCCGCACCTCTATTTCGCTCGTGCGCTTCAGCCGGTTGGATATGGGGATCCAAAAGACGTTTGCCTGCATAACGCCCCATAGGGTTGCGGTGAACGCAGCGGCGATCTCTGGCCCGAGGACGGCCGGAGTGGAGAGGTTCTGCAGCACGTGCAGGAGCCCCATGACGGTGCCGATGATCCCCATGGTCGGGGCGAAACCGCCCATGTTCTGGAAGAACGAGGCACCCGCCTTGTGGCGCGCCTTCATAGCCGCCAGGTCCTGCTCCATTATGTCCCGTATCTCCTCGGGATCCGCGCCGTCCACCGCCATCTCGATCCCCTTGCGCAAGAACGGGTCGTCGATCTGGCGGGCTTCCTCCTCGAGGGCGAGGAGGCCCTGGCGTCTTGCCTTCTCCGCGAAAGTCACCACCACGGCCACCGATTCGTCGGGCGCAGTAACCTTGGTCGTGAGGGCGGTTTTCAGGATGGCGGGGAGCCCTTTGGCGTCGCTCATTAGCATCCCCGCGGTGGCTGCCCCGATGGTGCCTCCGAACGTGAGCAGTATCGACGAGGGCGCGATCAAGGCGGCGGGGCTGCCGCCGTCCATGACCATCCCGACCATCAGGCAGAAGAGGGCAAGCCCGATACCGATAAAACTGGCTGGGTCCATGTCAGCCTTCTCCTGGGTTGGGGTCGGGGTCGGGGAGAGCCCGCAACGTCGCCCTGGGTTGGCTCGCGCTGTCCTCCAGCTCCTTGGCGGCGACTAGAACCGACGCGCGGAATACCCGCACGCGGTCGATGACGTCCTGAACGCTCTCGGCTACGAGGTATTTCGTGCCGTCTACCAGCGTCAGCACAGTGTCCGGTGTCGCTTCTGCGCGCTCGATCAAGTCGGCGTTTACGGCGATCTGAGGACCGTTGAGCCTAGTTAGAAGGATCATTTTCCCCGCTCCGTGGGGCTATTGGTTATGCGCCAAAGGCGCCCGGCCAATCCGTTGGCCGGCACATTCAGGATCGACAGCCTTAGCGCTCGTCTGAACGGAAGTGGCAAAGCCCCCCGCTTGAAGGCTCCGGTGCCGGTAGGGGCCGATGTACCAAGCGGAAACAAGGGAAAAATGCGGCACTCCGGGCGTAAGCGCTGGCTCGAGGCGACGTCGGCCGCGCGCCGGGCCCTGCCCCTGGGGCCACGCGCCCAGCCCAGGGACCAGGCGCCCGGCTAAGTGCCGGGGACCAACAGCTCGCTCAGCAACCGGGACTCGTCCAAGCTCAGGAAACTCGCACGCCCTGACGGGTAACCCGCGATGTGCACTTCCACGGGCCCGCGCCAGGCCAGGGGGCTCAGGTTCTCTTGCAGTTCAGGGAGGTCTCGCATTACCCTCACGACCGTCAAACCCAGCAGCGTCCAGCGTTCTTCATAACCGGGGATGACCGTGGACAGGACGTTCGCAACCTCGTACAGGTCCTGTCTGACGAGCTCGGGCAGAGCGCCATCGCTGACGTAGGCCTCGGCGTCCTTGGCGGGTAGGCGGGAAAACGCGGTGGCGATCGAGGCCGCGAGCTCAAGCTCGGCAACCAGGAGCATCCTTCGGCCTGGCGAGTCGGCCACGTAGGAGGCAACGGCACCGGCCAACCCGACCCGGGGAGGATCCGCCGGGAACGTAACGACGTCCCTGCCGATGAGGTCCTGCAGCACTTTTGAGAAGGTGCCGTGCTCGCCGGGAACCGCAGCGCCGAGCCCGTCCGCTTGCCTCCTACCTCTCAGGGCTTGCTCGACCTGGGCTGAGAGAACCTCGCCGGAGAACGGTTTGGTGATTACAAAGTCAGCGCCCGCGTCAAGTGCCTCGCGGTGAATGTGCGCCGTCGACTCGGAGGTGATGAAGCCAAAGGGGACGTCAAAGCCCTCGCGTCGCAACGCTCTGAGCAGCGTTATGCCATTCATTTCGGGCATGTTCCAGCCGGACAGCACTAGGTGGGCCCCGCCCTGCCTGACCCGCTCGAGCGCCACGCGGCCGTTCTCGGCTTCCATAGCATCCCGGGTCTCGTGGCCCGCCCGGCGCAACTCTCGCAGCACGATCATCCGCATGGCTCGGCTGTCATCAACGACCAAAATGCCCACGCCACTCCTAAGCGCTCGCCTGGCGGCCTGGCAACGCACGCCCACCGTGGTCACAGAGATGGTCGAACGTCCGGGCTCTTCCTCCCATCATCGACACTGATGGTGCCCACCTGAGTTGGTAATAACACTCAGAGCGGTCGCACGAGGCCATCATGCACCATACGCGCGAAAGCCCCGGCCAGCGTCCGGGGTTCGGGGCTGGCCGGGGCTCGAGCTCTGCCGCGCTTTGCTTAGCCGTTCTTTAGGTTGACCAGGGCCTGCAGCAAGGTGTTGGAAGTGGAGATGACGCTCCCGTTGGCCTCGAAGCCATTTTGCGCTTCGATGAGCTCTGTCATCTCGGTGGCGAGGTCGACGTTCGATGCCTCGAGGGTGCCGGCCTGGATCGTCCCGAAGCTGCCATTGCCCGGCGCACCGACCTGAGCCAGGCCGGAGTTGGCCGTTGCCTCGAAGTTGGTGTCCCCGGCGCGCAACAGACCGTCGGGGTTGGCGAATGTCGCGAGGGCGATCTGGCCGAGGTTCAGGGTCTGGCCGTTGCTGAACACACCCTGGATCAGGCCTGTATTGCCGATGCTGTAGCTTTGCAGCGTGCCGGGGGCGTTGCCGTCCTGGCCGAGGACCGATATCGTGTCGGCGCTCGAGTTGGCGGTCACAGTAGGGACGGTGAGTGTAAATGACTGGGTGGCCCCGGCTGCGGCTCCCGTGGTCTCGTCCGGGACCGACAGGCTGAACGACGTGCCCGACGTGCTCGTGTTGCCCTTCTGGTCCGTGTAGCCGACCAGGTTGCCGCTCTGGTCGAAGTACACCGTCGCGGTGGTGGCGTTGGTGTAGTCGGGCGTCCCGCCGGGATCGGCCAGCACGCCTTCTACCGTCCAGGCAGACACTGCTCCCTTGGGGGCGGTGCCTGGCAGGGTGGTGTCCGGTTCGAAGCTGAGGTCGAGCGACTGCGTGGAACCGTTGGCTGCGTACGTCGTGACCGACGTAGAAGCACCGGTTGCGGTCGTGCCACCGGGGGCGCCCTTCGGGGCGGTCCATCCAGACTGCGCCGCCAGGTTGCCGCCAAGGGAGACGTTCTGGGTTTGGTTGGCAGTGATCTGCTGGCCCGCCGGGATCGTCAGGTTGCCGAGCGGGGCGCTTGTTTGGATGTCGCCGTTGGCATTGGCAGGCCAGCCCTGGATCAGGTAGCCGTTCGGGGTCACCAGGTTGCCGTTGCCGTCCAGGTCCAGCGAGCCGGCCTGGGTGTACAGGGTCTGGTTGCTTGCCTGGGCGATAAAGAACCCGTTGCCTTGGATGGACAGGTCGAGGGGGTTCCCCGTCTGTTCCGAAGTGCCCTGGGTAAAGTTCGCTTCGATCCCGGCGACCTTTACGCCCAACCCGACCTGGGTGGGGTTGACGCCGCCGTCTGCGTTCGTCGGCGCGGTTGCGCCGGCTTGGGTCTGGCCGAGCAGGTCCTCGAACTGGACCTCGTTGCTCTTGTACCCCGTCGTGTTGATGTTGGAGATGTCGTTACCGATGGTGTCAATCCATTCCTGGTTGGCGTCCATACCGGAGACTCCGCTGAATAGGGAACGAAGCACGTGTTGTGCCCTCCTGTGTTGTAGGTGTTTTGGTAGGTGGTCGGTTGGTGTGAGTGAGTGGTAGGTAGGTGGTGTGGTTGGTCGGTCTGGTTAGCTCGTGCCGGTCCCGCCTGTGCCGGTCCCGCCTGTGCCGGTGCCGGTTGTGCCGGTCCCTGTTGTGCCGGTCCCGCTGGTCCCGGTGCCTGTTGCTCCGGTCCCGCTCGTCCCGGTCCCGCTCGTGCCGGTTGCCGTGCTCCCGGTGGTGGCAGACGAACTCGGGACGGTGACGGCGGTAACGGCCGAGTACGGCACGGTGTCACTGCCGACGGTCAAGTTTGGGCCGGTCGACGTGAGCTGGACGCCGGTCACAACCCCCGACACGGGGTTCCCGGAGGCGTCGCTCCCGGTCACCTGCATTCCGAGCATCGATGTGGCTGCGCTCGACTGTTGAGCACTGACGAGGCTTGTCATCGACGTCTGGAGGCCGTTCAGCTGCTGGACTTCCTCGAAGTCGGCGGTCTCCGAGAGGAACTGGGTCGGGTCGGTGGGGTTGTCAGGGTCCTGGTTCTCGAGCTGGGAAATGAGCAGGTTCAAGAAGGTGTTGGCGTTGACCCCGTTCAAGGTGCTTGTGCTGGCAGTGCCGCCCCCGGCGACCGCGGTGTCGCCAGTGGGCAGCTTCGCCGTTGGTTGCAGGGGATTTGTGGTGGTACCGGTGGCTGAAATATCGCTCATTGCTTCACAACCTCACGTCGAGTAGGCCGCTTGTTGGGGAAGGAATATCGGGACCGCCGGCGGCAGCGGTTGTCTCGGTCTGCTCCGAGCCGTCAGAGCCCGGGCGGTCCGTGGTCGCAACTGCCCGCTCTTGGCCGGACCAAAGCCCCCCCTGGTTGGTGCCGGTGCCCGTGCCGATGCCGGCGCCTATGCCGCTGCTCACGTCGAAGCGACCCGTAGTCAGGCCTGTGTTCGCTAGTTGCTGGCGGAGCTGCCCAAGGTTTTGGCGGAGCATGTCGCCCGTGGCGTCGCCCTCTGCGTGCAACGAGACGTTGACCGTGCCTGCCTCCAGGCGAAGCTCCACGTTTACAACGCCGAGGTCTTCTGGTTGCAGGCGGATGTTGACCTGGTAGGAGCCGTCCGGCTGGTGGGCGGCGGGAGCCAGGACTGTGGCGAGCTGGTCGGCGACCGGCAGGTCCCTCGCCGTTTCGTCCGATCCTGCTTGTTGCGCGGAGGACGAAATCGTTGCGGCCGGCACTGCTCCGGCCGGCGACGGCGACACCCCCGAGGCGATCGCTGCCACGGAGGCCTGGGCACTGTTACCTACCGAGCCAGGGCCGACTTGCCCCGGGCCTGATTGGCCTAGGGCTGCTTGTCCGGAAACTGCTGGTCCGGCGCCCAGCTGGCCAGGGGCCCCTGTTGGGTACCCCCCGGCCTGCCGGTTCCTAGGTCGGCGGCCGCTCTTGAAGAGGTGGCCGAAGCTGGGCGGTCCTCAGTGGTGGTAAGCCCGGCCGCGGCAGCGCCAGAGCCATTGCTGCTTACCCCCTTAGCATCCGTGCTGCTCGCGCCCGCCGAGCGCTCCAGTTTTCCGGCCTCGGCGCCTCGAGCCGTAGTAGTAGGTGCGCTCGTCGAAGGGAGCCCCTGGCGGTCCTGCGGCGCGCCCTGGCCCCCCCCTGACAGGTCTTCGCGCTGAGCTCCGGAGCCCCCTGTGGCGGTCGCTGCGACTTCGGAAGCGCTGGCGGCTCCTTGGGGGTGGACGCCTCGTTGTCCTGCCTCCAGGTTGGCCTGGCCGGGCTGGGCCGTACGGGAGGTAGCGGTCCCCACCAGAGCCGTGTTGGGTACGCCGGCCGTGCCCGCAGCGCTTGCGGCATTCACCACGGAGCCCGCATTGACCGAGCCGCTCGAGGTGGCGGAGACGCCTGAGCCGCCGGCGGGGGCCGACGACCCGGCCCTGATGGCGCCGTCCGGAGCCGCGGTGACGGCAAGTGCTTCTCCGGCGGCGCCGGCGACTGAAGTGCCCGGCGAGAGCCCGACGGAAGCAGCGCCGGTGAGCTGCCCGGGCGCTCCGGTCACAGCGTTGGCCAATGGCCCGCTAGCGCCAGCACCCCGGGCGGCTTCACCGGTAGTGGCGGCACCTGTCGCGGCCGCACCCGTCGTGGCCGCACCGGTCGTGGCCGCACCTGTCGTGGCCGCACCGGTTTTGGCTGCGCCCGTAATGGCTGCAGTACTGGTGCCGGCGATTGCCTGGCTGGAGCCAAGTCCGCTCGGTTGGCCGGCTACCGCCGGCGTGACGGCTGGCCCGGTCCTGCCTGCCTGGCCGGTACCGGTTGCCCCGACGCTGATCTGGCCGACGGTGATCTCAACCTGGCCGGCTGGGGAGTTCGCGCGAACGAGGGCGTTTAGCTGCTCATTCGCGGAAGTGGTACCCGAGCTCGTACCGGGCCCGGATGCTTGCGAGACTGCCAAGGATGTCACGGGCGCCGCGGCAGCTGTCGTGGTGCCTGGGCTCGTCTGGTTGTCCCCACCGAGGGACCGGCCGGCCGCGGCCGCAAGGGCGGCGTTGCCTGCCTGATTTGTCCCAGTGGCGAAGCTCATGGCCAGAGTTCCCGCTGCAGCGCCCGTGGCTTGCCCGGTGCCCGGAGCACCGGCCTGCCCGACGCTTGCGGAGCCGCCACCTACGGCACCCAAGCCCCCGTTGGCCGTCCCTGCACTGCCGGTGCCCGCTACGCCTGCTGTACCCCTGCCTGCGGCGCCCTGCTGGCCTGCGGCCGTCCCGTCCGCTGTGCCATCCGCGCCGGCACCTTGGGCCTCTGGCTGCCCGACGCTCGAGCGGCTGGCAGCGTCAATGCCCGTGCCCGTGCCGGGGTCGCCCTGCTCAGAGCCATCCGAGGTTGCATCCGCGAGGCTCCCCGTCCCAGAGCCGGTGGGCCCGGGAGCAGCTGAGCTGGCACCCGATGCAGCGACGCCCTGTCCCGGGGGACTGGCGGCCGGAGGCTGAGCCGACTGGTCTTGGCTGGGCGCAGCGATGACGGCCAGGATCCCCGCGAAGGTCGTGCCCCCGGAGCCCGCTGCCTCTGCGCCAGGCGTGCTCTGCTGGCTCGAGCCAGATTTGATCGGAGCGATTGTGGTCATTGACCCTCCATGCCTGCGCGGCTGAGAACTGTCTGCACGTAGTTCTGGGTTTGTGTGTACGGCGGGACCCCTGAGTACGCCTGGACCGCAGCCGGGCCGGCGTTGTAGGCCGCTAGGGCCAGCGACCAGGAGCCGAACTGTTGGTGGTAGTTGGACAGCAGCTGGGCGGCTGCGCCTACCGCCTGGCCGGGGTTGAACGGGTTCACCCCGAGCGAGGCGGCGGTGGAGGGCATGAGCTGCATTAGCCCTTCCGCTCCTGCGTTGCTCACGGCTCCCGGTTGAAAACTTGACTCGGTGCTTGCGACCGCGTTCAGTAGGGCCTCCGGCACTCCGGTACTCGCCGCGGCGCTGGCGAAATCGGCTCCGTAACTGCTTGTGGGCACGCTGGCCGGTCCACCGGTGGCCCCGTCGCTGGTAACCAGGGCACCGCTGGCAGTTGGGGCCGCGCCCGGCTGCTCATTGTCGGGCGAGCTCAAAGGCCCGCTGACCCGCCTGATGGCGGTTGGGTCTTCGACGGTGTCCACCCTTACGGCGGCGCCGGTGTAAGGCGCGTCGATCATCTGGTCGTTGCCGAGGTAGATCCCGACGTGACCCGGAGCGGACGCCGTTCCGTCGGTCCCAGGAAAGAACACGAGGTCGCCGGGCTGGGCGGCTGCGAGGCTCGGCACCGCCTCGCCCACCGTCGCTTGCTGCTGCGAGGTCCTGGGCAACGAGACGCCGAGGTCGCCGAAGACATCTTGTACCAGGCCCGAGCAGTCCACCCCCTGGGCAGGGTTGGTGCCCCCCCACTGGTATGGGACGCCTAGGTACTTTTGGGCGTCTGCCACGACAGACGCTCCGAAGCTGCTGCCGTCGATGGAGCCGGCGGCCTGGGAGGCGGCCCCGGATTGGGCGGCTGCGGTTTGGACGCCTGCGGTTTGGACGCCTGCGGTTTGGCTGGCCCCAGGTTGGGTCGTCCACGGTTCTCCGGCCTGGCCGGCCAGCGCAGCGCCGGCGGTCGCGAGCTGATATGCGGTTGCAGCGCCGGCCGCGCCGGCAGTGGTCGAGCTCCCACCCGGGCCCGCGCTGATCCCGCCGCCTGGCGGCCCGCTCGAGCCGGTCCCGGGCGCAATGGGGTCACCCTCTTCGAGTGGGTAACCAAAGCTGTCGGAGAGATCGGGTGTTGCTGGGGACGCCGGCGCAGGCGAGCCTGACAGCGCCGATAGCGACGAAACCTGTTGGAGGACTGCCTCGAACCCGCTCGGGGCCGCACTTGTCGGGGCCGAAGAAAAGACCGACTGGATCTGGCTGATCTCTGCCAGCACCCCTTGGTAGCCGTCGACGTAGGACACGAGCTAGCGCCACCTTCTTGTTTCGTCGGTGCCCTTTTTGGCTTGAGCCCGCGCCCTGTTATGGCGGGCCATACCCAATTCGTCCAAAAATGTGGCGTCCTGGTGGGCAACCTCTATCGCGTGTTCTTCGCGGCGGCGTTCGTCCAGGTGCTCGAGCACGGAGACCGCCTGGGCCGCCGCCACGTAGTCCTGGAGAGCCTTCTCGACAACACCTTTGGCTTCTGTCGTCGATTCCTCGGAACCAAGCAGCGCTTTCGCCGCGAGCCCCGATCGTTCCTGGTGGGCAATGAAGGGCGTCCCGGCAGAGCCGATGACCTCCTCGTAATGCTCGCGGCTCTTTTTCGTAGCGGCTTCGGACTCCGCGGCAAACATGTGCGACCGCTGCAAGTCGGCCCGGGCGACACCTTCTTGCGCCCGACGCGCACGCAGGACTGTCTCGAGGTTGAACTGGTAACGCTTCATGGGCTCCCCAACATCGCCAACGCCGCCAGGGACTCAGATATCGGGGCTATGGACCCCACGTCCTGGCGTAGGAAATGATCGATCGCGGCGCGTAACTGGACCGACCGGTCTACGAGCGGGTTGCTCCCTTTCACGTATGCGCCGATCTCGATGAGGTCTTTGGCGTCACGGTAGGCAGCCATGAGGCGCCGCAGTTCCGTCGCTTGGGCTATCTGCTCGGCGGTCATGACCCGCGGCGCCACGCGCGATACCGATTCCAGGATATCGATGCTCGGGAAATGGCCCGAGGTAGCGAGCTTTCTAGAAAGCACGATATGGCCGTCAAGGATCGCGCGGGCGGAGTCGGCGATCGGGTCGTTCATGTCGTCGCCTTCGACGAGCACCGTGTACAAGCCGGTAATGCTGCCGCGCTCGCCGGCACCGGCGCGCTCCAAAAGGCGCGGCATTAGAGCGAAAACCGACGGCGGGTAGCCGCGGGTCGCGGGCGGCTCGCCTGCGGAAAGGCCGACCTCTCTCTGCGCCATGCAAAAGCGGGTCAAGCTGTCCATCATGAGAACGACATGGCGGCCTTGGTCCCTGAACCATTCGGCGACCCGGGTTGCGGTCTGGGCAGCCTGCAGGCGCATGAGGGCCGGCTCGTCCGAGGTGGCGACGATCACGATCGAGCGCGCCATGCCCTGTTTGCCAAGGTCGTGCTCGATCATCTCGCGCACCTCACGGCCGCGCTCGCCAACGAGAGCTATCACCGAGACGTCAGCCTCGGTACCCCTTGCAATCATGGAGAGAAGGCTTGACTTTCCCACGCCAGAGCCCGCAAATATCCCGAGGCGCTGACCCCGGCCGCAGGGCAGGAGAGTGTCCACTGCTCGTACGCCAAGCGGTAGCTGGCTGTCCACCATCGCCCGGCGCAGCGGGTGGGGCGGGTTCCCGGAGGTTCCTACCCGGGGCAGGCCTCTCAGGCTCGGGCCTCCGTCGATCGGCCTGCCGAGGGCGTCGATCACGCGGCCCTTCAGAGCGTCACCGACGGGGACAGTGAGCCGGCCCGGTGCAAGTTCGACGGTGGCGCCTGCGCGGATCCCGTTCAACTCGCCGAGAGCCAGGCATAGCAGCCCGTCTTCGGATATGGCTACGACTTCTGCGACCAGTTCCCCGCTGGGCCGGGCGAGGGTGACGGCATCGCCGATGGCAGCCTGGACGCCTTCGACCATGACGCTCATCCCCACGACCGAGCGGACCCGGCCGGTGGCGTAGGGCGCTGCCGCCTGCTTGGCGCCATCGAGTCGTTTCTGCAAAGAGATCGTCGCGCTCATAAAGCAGCTCCGAGCGACGGAGGGCCGTAACCGGCGGCGGTCTGGTAGGCGCTGGCGTCCGGATCTGCGTTCGGTTCACAGAAAGCAGCCCTGGCCCTCAGGAGCGCTTCTTCGACACGGGCATCGACGGTCGTAGCGCCGGAGGTGACGACGCAGCCACCGGGGCCGACTGCGGGGTCAGCACGGACAACCAAGCTTTCGTGCCTGGTGGCCGCCAGGGCGGTGGCGGCTTCGGCCATCATCGCTTCGTCGACAGGGTTGACGCGCACTATCGCCGGCCCGGTCGGCAGATCGGCGAGGAGCGCCTTGGCTACTTCGACGGCCCGCTCGGGCCGGGTGCGCAACTCGCTACCCACGACCGCTGCGGCGAGCTCGAAAGCTGCTGCAATTACTTCCTCTGTCATGGCCGCCTCGCGCGGGCCGAAACGGGCAACGTACTGTTCTGTGGCGGACGCAAGCTGTCCGAGCAGCGCGCTCGCCCTCGCCTGGGTTGCAGACGAAGCATTCTTCTCGGAGGCAAGATCTGCAGCCCGCTCGGCCTGGGCTTGCCTGGCTCCCTCGGCGTAGCCGGCGAGATATCCGCGCTTGTAGCCGTGGTCGTAGCGTTCCTGGGGGCTGTTCAGCTCCGGGAGCAACGCGGCCATGTCGATCGAGCTCGGCAAAGTGGTTGTCGGCTCCGTCGAGGTAGGTGCGAAAGGGTCAGTCCACGTAGTCATCGGTGCCCCTCGTGAGAACTATCGAGCCTTCCTGCTCGAGTTGGCGCACCGCGCGCACGACCTCTTTGCGTGCTTTTTCCACGTCCCGCAGCCTCTGCGGGCCGAGCAGTTCCATTTCCTCGCGGAGGTTTTCCTGTGCCCGCTCCGACAGGTTGCTGAGGAGCCTCTCTTTCACAGCCTCGGTCGTCCCCTTCAGTGCGAGGGCGAGTTCTTTGGTGTCGACCTGGCGAAGAAGCAATTGCAGGGCCTTGTCCTCGAGCTTTACGAGGTCCTCGATCGTGAACAACCTCTGGCGGATGTCTTGGGCCAAGCCAGGGTCTAACTCGTCGAGCCGAGCGAGCACGGTCCGTTCTGTCTCGGCGTCGGCCCGGGTCAGTATTTCTACGAGCGGCTTGGCGGGGTCGTCGGCATTACGTTCACGCAGGCCCGAAGCCACCGACAGGATGCGGCGTTCGAGGCCCGCTTCGACCGCACGAAGGGCCTCCGGGCTCGGCGTGCTGAGCGTGGCCAAGCGGTAGGCGACATCGCCGCGGACCTGCTCCGGTAGCTCGCGGAGCATGGCGAGGCCGCGCTCGGGGGGGAGCTTGGAGAGCACCAAGGCGATCGTTTGGGGGTGTTCGCGCGACAGGACCGAAGCTGCAACATTGGGGTCCAACGCAGTAAGGGCCCGAAAGTGCGAGCCGGTTGGGGTACCGCCGATCCGGGCGAGCACGGCATCTGCTTTCAGGCTGCTGCCGAGCGCCTCTGAGAGCAGTTCCTTTGCGACTTCGATCCCGCCTTGGGGGACACGGTTCTGGTACGCCTGGCCTACGAACTCTTTCATCACCTGGTTGAGCAGACCCTCGTCGACCGGGCCGAGGTTCGCGATCTCGGTCATCACGCGCTCGACTTCAATTTCGCTGAGCGACTGGAGGATACGGGCCGCGCGTTCGTGCCCGACCGAAACGAGTAGGAGGGCAGCCTTGCGCGCACCGGTCATCTCGATCGTGGCGCTGTTCACCGGCCTACCCCTCGTATCGACGGTCTCGCTGGTCGGCACTTAGCGTTCACCCGGGCCTGTTTCGAGCCAGGTCCTAAGCATCTCGGCAATCCGTTCGGGTTCCTGCTCGATCATCTGGCCGATCTGGGTCACTTCGGCCGGGATGGGAGCCTTCGTCGGGAAGTTCGCCGCCTCTGGTGCGCGGGACGACGACAGGGCGAGAGTCTCCTCGTCGTCGCCGAAGCCTTCGCCAGCTTCGAGCTCGAGGGGCTGGTAGCCCGCCGGCAACGCCATGGGCACGCGCGTGGTCTTGTTGATGCGCCGGATCGAGAACACGAGCAGCCCGAGCACAGCGAGCACCACGAGCACACCTCGGATCTCGCTCATCATGGCGGCCTTGCTGGTGGCGCTGGCGGCCGCCTTCATCTGAGCTGCCTGAGCCTGCTGGGCGCTCTGGTCGAACGGCACGAAGGCGACCTGGATGCTGTCGCCACGCGTGGGCTGGAGACCAGCCGCAGCGGAGACGAGCTGGGTGATCTGCTTCTGGGTCACGCCCTTCACCGAGCTGTTGACGACAACCGCTATCGACATCTGTTCGAGGGCGCCGGGAGCTGAGTCGACGCTCTTGGTGACTTCGCTCACGACGTCGGACTGGGAGCTGCCGCTTTGTACGTAGCTCGGCACCGTCGTCGCAGACGTGGAACCGGGGGTCGTCGTCGTAGGCGAGCCCGGCGTGGTCCCCGCCTTGGCGCCCTTGGCCGTCTTGGTCGTCTTGGCCGTCTTGGCTGAGGTGTTCGCTGCGGACGTGACGGGCGTGCTTGCTGCGTTCACCGGCACGGTCGTGGCGCTGCTTGGAACGGTCGTTGCGCTGCCTGTCCCCAGGATCCCCTGGGCGGCCTCGTTGGCATTGGCGCCGGTGTAGGTCTCCTTGGAGCTCGCCTGCTGGACGGGTATGGGGCCTTGGTTGCTCGGGTTGTAGATCTGGCTGGAAATCTGGGTCTGGTCGAAGTCGAGCTGGGCGCTCGCGTGCACGACCGCGTTACCCGGACCTAAGACGGTCGCCAGCATGTCCTGGAGCGAGGTGTCCAGGTCTTGGTCGTAGGAGTCCGTCTCCTGCTCGTCCATCGTCCCTGCGGCTACGTTGCCGGCGTCGGTACCCGGGGCGTTCAGCACGTCGCCATTGCTGTCGGCGACCGTAACGTCGTCGGGCGAGAGCCCCTCGACACTGGACGCGACCAGGTGCACGATCGCCTGGACCTGTTCTGCGGTAAGGCTCGAACCGGGGTCGAGCGTTACGAGGACGGAGGCGCTCGGCTGGTCGGCGCTGGAGGCGAAGAGGCTTTCCTGCGGGATGACGACGCTTACTTGGGCCGAGTTGACACCGTTTATCGACTCGATGGTCTGTTCCAACTCGTCGGAGACTGCCTGCTGGTACTCGACCTGCTGCTGGAACTCCGAGGTGGTCACTCCGGCGGTGTCGAGCAGGCTGTACCCCTGGTCGCCCGAGGAGGGCAGGCCGTCGGCCGCCATGTCGAGGCGCTGCTGGTAGACGTCGTTGGCGGGGACCATGATCTGCTCGCCACCTTCAGCGAGCTCGTAGGGGACCTTGTTCGTAGCGAGTTTTTGGGTTATAGACGCCGCGTCCGACGAGCTCAGGTTGGAAAACAGAGGAACGTAACTCGGTTTGCCCGCCCACGACATAAAAAGGTATGCGCCGAGCACGACCGCCAGGACCGCCACGCTTACCATTGCTTTTTGCCCGCTCGAGAACCCGGACATCACGTCCGTAGCTTGCTGGCGCAAACGCAACACGGTGCTCGAGCTTCCAGGCGCTGTACCGCTCGGCTTGCTCGGGCGCAGAGGAGCCGTCACAGCTGCATCCCCATGATGGACTGGAAGGACTGGAGGGCGCTATTGCGGACCGCCGACGTCAACTGCGTCTGGAGGTTGGCTTCGTTGGCAGCGACCATATAGTCGGCTACGTTCGTGAGCCCGCCTGTGGCTGCTTGGGTTGCAAGGTTGTCAGCGTTGGCCTGCGTTGCACTGAGGCTGTCGAGGGCATTGCCGAGGACGTTGGCAAAGCCGCCCCCTCCGCTGGCGCCGCCCGCTGCGCCGGCACCGCCGACGGGCGCGGTCGGGGAAGTGGGCGAGGTCGGATCCGTGATCCCGACCTGAGTTGTCTCTGCGGCGGGCCAAAGGGACGAAGCGGCCGCGCCCACCGGCAGGATGCTCATACTGACAGCCCCAGCGCAGCCTGATAGGCCTGCTCGGCCTGGCTGATGGTGGCCAGATTGGCTTCGTAGCCGTTCTGGGCGATCATCATGTCCGACATCTGGTCTCCGAGGTTCACGTTGGCCGACCTGACCATGCCTTGCTTATCGGCCAGTGGGTTGGTCGGGTCGTACTCCAGCACCCCATCGGGGCTCCCCAATGCGATACCCGCCACCTCGGTGCCACCGCCCACGCTGGCCTCGGCCTGGGCGCCGGGCCCGGTGCCTTCCACCTGGCCCGGGATGGCCGCCGCCACCACGAAACGTGTCTGGTAGGCGCCCTGCGAGGGGGAGGTGACATCGTTCATGTTGGCGATGTTGTCCGATATCGTGTCGAGCCAGGTCTGCGACACGTTGACGCCTGTTACGGCTGTGCTTATTGCGTCGAAGAGCCCCATCGCACCTGCCTCCTATCTCAGCCAGCGCTCGGCGACGGGCCGTTGATTGCCGTTGAAAGGAGCTGGAACTTCGCGTTCATCGCGTCGACCATGGTCTGGAACTGCATCCCCGCAGTTTCGCCTTGGACCATTTCGCTGCCGAGGTTGACGTTGTTGCCCACCTGGTCGCTCGGAGCGGTCGAGTCGGTAGTGGTGACCTGCATCTGGGATGGGTTGCCGTCCGCGATCGCCTGCGCGAGGCTTGTCTCGAAATTGACGTTCTTTGCCTTGTAATTAGGCGTGTTGATGTTGGCAACGTTGTTGGCCACTGACTGCTGCTCGTCCCAGAGGCCCTGCATGGACTCGTATATTGCCGACGTGGCGACGTCGCCGAACATGCCGCTCGTCATCGGGCCCCCCCGGCTTTGTCGCCATCACGCGTGGGGAGCAGCCCGTTTGGGGCCGCGCCCGCCGGCGCGGGCTGAACTGAACGCAATACGTACACCATGACCTCCGAAGAAATTTCGGTCTGCCAGTCCCTGGCGTACGAAGCGGTGCTTCCCTGCTGCTCCGGAAGTCGAATCGGCATTGGCCGGGCAGACCTAAGGCGCCGGCGCCACTGAGGGTGCCTAGTTACGTCTTTTTCTCAAGTGGGGCGTCTGTCCGGACGGTTCAGACGCGCTCGCGCTCAAGGAAGGAAGGGCCGGCAGCGAGCCGTGCAGCCGCGCCCCGCGCGGCACCCGGGCCGTTTGAAGCGCCCGAGGAAGGCGGCTAGAAGCGCGGAAAGACCGCGGCTTGGTGAAGCGGTACCGGCCGGGGATTCGCGACTAGCTGGCGAAGTCGAGCAGGTGAGCTGCCGGGCCGGCGCGGCGGGCCGATCGGACGGCGGCGATCCTGCCTCCGAGCTCGCGCTGGCGCAGCGCCACTTCGTCGATCAGTGCCTGCAGTTGGTCGAACAGCACGACGAGCCTGGGTAAGTAACGCGGCGGTAGCGTTATGCCATCGAGCTCGCTCGGCGCAATAGCGAGGAGCGTGACGACCTCACGTGGTACCGGCATGCTGAGCGGCACCCGTGCCAGGGCCGCAACCTGGGCGGCGACGCGTCGCTCTAGCAGCACGAGCTGTGCCTCGTCGTCGTAGTCGCCGCTCTCCTCATCGTCGCTGCGGACCTCGTAGTTGCTAAGCACTGGCTGCGCTACTGGCTAGGTTGCTGGTGCGCTCGGCGATGACTTTTTCGGCCGCAGCGTGGCAAGAGTTCTGGAGAGGTTCGAGCAGTTTGCGGGCCTCCGACAAGGCTCCGGCATCCTTGTGCACATTTGCTTTCACCAGGAGGCGGTAGACGTAGCTGTAGATGGCGCTGAGCACGGGGCCAGCGTTCCATAGCTCCGGTTTGAGCGTCCCCTGCAACACAAGGACTATTTCCTGTGCCCGGAGAAGCTTTTCGTTGAGCGTATAGAGGTCCTTGTTCTCCAGGGCGCCTTCGGCCAGGACGATGTTGTTGACGACGGCGTCGTACAGCATCGTGAGCAGACGCTCTGGGGGCGCGCCGGCTACGGCGGTCGCCAGATATGTGTTGCGTGCGCGGGTGGTGGCCATTTGGGTTCTCCTGTTGCTGGTTAGCCGGAGCTACTCGAGGACGAGGTGTTCGAGTTCATGTACTGGGTGAGGGAGCTCTGGGTGCTCTTCAGGGCAGCCAGCGAGGTCTCCATCGCGGTGTACTGGTCTGTCAACTGGGTCTCCTGCTCCTGCAAGATCGGGTTCCAGGCGGCGATTTCCGTCGACAGTGAGCTCATCGTGCTCTGCTGGCCGGCAATAGCGTTCACGAGGGTGCCGTCGTTCGGGTTGCCGGCGGCGTACGCAACGTTGGAAAGGGCCTGGGCGATCCCTGGCGAGTAGTCGATCGTCCCGGCCGTCGCGCCCCCGGCCGCAGCCAGCTGCGCTTGGGTAGCGCTGACAAGGACCAGCAGTCCCTGGGCAGAACTGCCGGTTGCGCCCTGAAGGAGCTGGCCGACCCCTGTGGCAGCCTGGCCGTTGATCGTGCCTTCCACGTCGGTGCCGGTGAAGCTTTGTGGGCTTCCCGCACTGGAGGCGAGGCCCGTCGTGCCGGCGCCCGAAGCCGTCGAGGCGACCGTGAACGACGAGGCCGACCCGTATGCCATGGCGTTCAAAGAGAGCACTCCGTTGGTCACCGAAGCGTTCACTGCGATGCCGCTGCTGGCGAACGCCTGGTTGAGCCCTGCGGCAACGTCGCTCAAGCTTTCGCCGGCCGTAGTGCTGTAATCGGCCGTGCTCTGACCCGAGGAGATGGTCAATATCTCGGGGACGGTCACGTTCCCACCCGGCACAGCGCCCCCTGTATCGGTCGCCTGGGTGGCAGCTTGTGTTACGGCCACCTTGTACTGCGAAGGGACCGTCGCGTCGGTGGACTCGTAAAACGACATGAGCGGGCTCGAACTCGAACCGCCGCCGATAAAGCTGTTGGCGACCGCTGTCGGGTTTGCGTCATAGGCAGCCGAGAAGGTGGCCGAGTCGAAGCTGAGCGTTCCGTCGGTCCCCATTGTGATGCCAACGACGCCCGCTGAACCGGCGCTGTTTGTCCCGGTCGAACCGCTCAAAGCTCCGAGAACGGAGCTGAGGAGGGCCTCGGCCGTCGGGTCGCCGAGCAGCGGCCCGGCTGTGCCGGCGGACGTGCCTGAGCCCGGCGTAAAGGCCGTCTCAGTATTGAGGTCGGAGATCAGCTGATTGGCGGCTGAGACGAGGGTCTGCACCGTCGTGGCCATCGTCTGGCCGTCGGGCTGGAGCGAGATGGTCGTCTGTTGGCCCGGGTCAGCTTCCTGAAGGTCGATGGTGACACCCGGCATCAGGCCGTTGATGTCGTTGGAGTCGTTCGTCACCGTGAAGGCGCCTGGGCCGTTGCCCACAGTTATCTGGGCGTTGGCGGCAGCCGTCACGGTGGTGAGCTGGCCTATTTCGGAAAATGCATTAGCGGCGATATTGACCGTATTGTCAGCCCCGGGTGAAGTCGACTGCACGGACAGGTTGAACTCATTGGTACCCGTGCTTATGGCTGATGCCGACACGCCGAGGCCGGCGGAGTTGATCGCCTGGACTACCGAGGTAAGGCTGCCATTGCCGGTGTTGACTTCGGCGGCGGTCATCGACCCGACCGACAGGGGGCCGGTGAACGTCGCCGTTACCGTAGACCCGTTCGCCCCGTTCAGGCTGACCGGGCTGTTGGGCGAAAAACTGTTGAGATCGTTGGAGACGCCGTCAACGGTTACTATCCCGTCGGCGCCAGTGGCCACTGATGTTGGGGTACTCGAAAAACCAAGTGCCGTCGCAGCCGTCCCGCCGGTTACCTGGAACGAAGTGGCGCTCCCCTGGGCCGTGGTCGTGAGCACCATGTCGCCGCTCGAATTGACACTCGCGGTGAGGGCTCCATTGGATGCGGTCTGCACTGCCGCAGCGAGCTGGGTCGCGTTGTAGGTGCCTGCGGCGATGGTGAGCGACTCGCTCTGGCCGTCTAGGTCGTAGCCGAGGGTGTCGTTGGTGCCCGAAGTGATGGTCGTAGAGGTAGCCGGCGCGCTCGCCGAATTGAGGGAGGCCCCCGCCGAGGCCTGGGTCACGGCGATGGTGTGGCTGCCTACCGAAAGGTTGGACGAAGCGAGCGTCCCGATCCCGAGAGCCCCTCCGCCCACAGCTACCAGCAGCGGCCCGCTTGTGACCTGAGAGTTTTCAGACGTGACGTTGCCCGAGGAGATCATGGAGTCGGCCTGGGCCAGAGCGTCTACCGAAAAGGTGAGCGAACCGCCTATGGCGCCGGTGCCTACCGTGGCGGTAGCGTCCTGCGTGGTGGAGTCAGGTATCCAAGCCTGCCAACCCGAAGGCGACTCGAGGGTGTCCGAAACTGATTGCAGTGTGGCGATATCGCTGGTGAGCTTCTCGTAGCTTCCGAGCATCGTCGACGCCGACAGGAGCTGGGTTTGCAGCTGCTGCTGAGGTACCTGCTTGACCTCCATAAGTTCGGCGATTATCTGCGAATCGTCGATCCCAGAGGACAGGCCGGAAAGGGTGACCGGTGCACCCAACGAGGTCAGGCTGGTGCTGGAGGTCCCCAGCAGGGTAGCGAGAGACTGGGCGGTGTTGATGTAGCCGAGGCCTTGCGAAGTTGACGAACCTACTGACATCGAACGGTGCTCCCTTGGTGAAGCGGCTGTTGAACTTGTGTGCTACTTATACCGTTTTTGTTACCGGGTGAAGCATTTTGGGTGAAGCCCTGAGACGGCCGGCTGACATTGTTTGCCAGCCGGCCGCTTTATTTCTCAGGTGTCGTTGTCTCGCTTTACTGGCTAAGGCTTAGCCAAGGAGCTTGAGCACGTACTGGGGGATCTGGTTGGCCTGGGCGAGCATCGAGATGCCTGCTTGGACCAACGTCTGGTCTTGAGTGAAGCTGACCATCTGCGATGCCATGTTGGTGTCCTCGATCTGCGAATTGGACGACTGCAGGTTCTGGACCATGACGCTCTCGTTGTCAGAGATGTCGCTCAGCTCGTTCTGGACAGCACCGAGCGTCCCACCCATTGACGAGACGGTCTGGATTGCGTTGGCTACCGTGGCTATGGCCGTCGACGAGGTCACTGAGAAGTTGACCGCGTTCAGGTTTGAATAGCTCTGGGTGGCGTGGATGGTCCCGGTCGACAAGCCACCGCTGAGGGTCAGAGCTACGCTCTGGCCTTGCCCGTTGGTGACGTTGACCGTACCACCCGCGGTGTTTTGCGCTGTGGTGACGGAGGTGGCTGTGCCGCCGTCTAGGCTGACCGAGGCGTCGGTGCCGGTGTTGCTGGTGGCGGAGAGCCCGATCTGGGCCAAGCCGCTCGAGGCACCACCCGCAAGCACGACCGAGGCGGCGCCACCGGTGGTGGCATCGGTGATCGTAATGCCGGTGGCATTGCTGGTGACGGTGACGGCCGTGGCGCTGTAGCCAGCGTTGGAGAGGTCAGTCGTAAGCAGCGTGGTCAGTGCAGCCAGCGTGGTGGTCCCGGCTGCAGTGGTCACCGTAACGGCTGTCCCGCCGTCCACAGAGATCGTGAACGAGCTGGCGGAGACGGCGAAGCTCCCGCCGGTGACGGTGAAGGTACCACCGGTCACTGCGGCCCCGGTTGCGGCTGTGGCCTGAAGCACCTGGGCGCCGGCCGAGACGTTGCCGACAGCACTGGATATGTTGAGGCTGCTCGCCGGAAGGGTTAGCGAGTTCTGCACGAGCCCAAGGTTGGCAAGGTTCAGAGCCGTGACCGAGAAGCTGACCTGGCTGTTGCTCGTGTTGTCGTTGCCTACCTGGAACGTGTAGTCGACCGTGCTGGACGTGCCGTTGACGAGCAGTTGGTTGTCGCCGTAAACGGTGGTCGCAGCGATGTTGGAGATCGACGTCAGAGCCTGGGAGACTTCGGCCTGGGCCGCCTGCTGGGCTGTCGGGTCTGTGGCGCTGGTGTTGGCCGACTGAACTGCCAGGGTGTTAATGCGCTGCAGGATCGTGCTGACTTCGTTGAGAGCACCGTCGGCCGTTTGGACCACGTTGATCGCGCTCTGCGTGTTGGCCTGCGCCTGCTGGAACCCACCGATCTGGGACTGTAGGTGCTGGCTGATCACATAGCCGGACGCGTCGTCCGCCGGGGAGTTGATCTGGTAACCAGAGGACAGCTTCTCCAAGCTGCTCTGCATGTTCATCTGGTTGGTGCTTATGTCGTTTGAGGCCTCAGTGGCCATGGTATTGGTAACAATGTCGAGACCCATTTTTCCTCCGTGGGGTCAGAGGGAGCCCATCCGTGAGCGCCCTGTAATTTATGTCCGTTTACCGGACGTTCTTAGGGATCGGCGCAAAGCCCTACGAGCTGAGCCGTTCCCAGCCAAGTCTTGAGCGGAGTTCCTGGATTGCCGCGTCAACTTGTGAGCATGAGCCCGGTACCTGACCAGTGGCCGAGGCTGGTGATGTCGAGCTTGTCGACCTTCAAGCCGTTCCATGTCTGGACCATGTTCAAGAAGTGGATGTCGTCGGCGGCGACGACGTGGCTCGAGCCGGCGAGCAATTCGAAGAGGCGGGAAAAGAAGATTGGTTCGAACCTGCCGTCCTTGGGGCCGTCGACGAAGATCAGTTCGGCGCCGAGAAGGGTGGTCCGCTGCTCTGCGAAATATGCATCCTGGCCCAGGTCCCCGATGCGCTGCTCGAGCTCGTCGGAGCCGAAGTCCTCCGCCCGCAGTAGCGTGCCGGGGATGTCCCGCCAGGGAAAGATGTCGTATGTAATCACTTTCGCACCGTTGTTGTTGGCGCGGGCGCCGTCGACCAGGGCGAGCGAACCGGAGCCGGTGTAGGTACCGACCTCGACGATGAGCGAAGGGCGAAGGGACCTGACCAGACCCGAAAGGAGGCGATAATGCTCACCGGGCCACTGCCGCACCCAATTGCGCTGGTCCTCAGTCGGGCAGCGGTCCGCGACCCAGGCGAGGTCGAGTTGGCTCGCTTCATTGGCGGCGCCGAAGGCGACCGCGAGGATCTCCGCACTCGGAGATGGGGGCCTCGTGGCGTCGCGGACACAGTAGCCACAAGACAGTGAAATCTCCCGCATCCCGATGTGACGCTGGTGAGGGCCTGGATCCCAAGCCGCTGGGTTGGTCGATTCGAAGAGCACCGCGCGGCCCTACGCTCTCACTGCGACCTGCTCATCGCTCAGGCTCAGGATCCCAAGCCCGGCGAGGGCGGCTGTAACGATGCGGCAGCGGTTTTCGACCGTCCCGCCCCGCTCCTCGCCGAGCGCCGCAGGGCCTGCGGCGGCGGGCGCGAAGCTGGCCATGAGCGCCGGGCATAGGACGTTGACCTCGCCCAGAACGCTCGGCAGAGAACCCTCGGCGACTCCCGGCGCCAACGAGAGGGCGATGTCGGCGGCTCTCTGGTCCCCGAAGGCGGCGTGGGCTGTCACCGCGGCGCGCACCCGTTCCGCTGGGTCGAGCACCTCGATGAGAGCTTGGGCTACGAGCGGGCACGAGGCCTCCATGCCAACGGCGCGAAGCCTGGCAGACCACTCGAGTGCCCTGCCCACGGGCACCATGGGTGCAAAGCGGATGGCAGCGGCCAGCAGGGCTGGTCGCGGCCCGAAGCGCTCGAAGAGCGCCTCCGCCATCGGGTCGGCCACGGACGGGGGCACCAGGATCAGTGCCGCAGCAATTCGGTCCAGTCGGTCTTCAGGCATCGCGGCAACCAGAGCCTCGATCGACTTGCCGGTGGCCGCAAAGACCTGCAATGCGGCCGTAAGGTTGACAAGGTCCGGCTTCTGCTCGACGAGCAGGACCAATTGGTCCGCTGCCTCAGCCGCTCGTCCGCACTCCAGGAGCGCTCCAGCCAGCTCTGCTATCACCAACGTGTCCGAAAAAGCGAAGCCGTCCTCGTTGTTGACCTGCTCTACCCGTTGGAAAAGAGCGGCCGCCAGTTCGGGGTTCCCGAGACGGCGTTGTGCCACGCCTTCGAGGTAGTCAGCCAGCCCCTTGTTTTGGCAGACCTCCCGGAAGCTCTTGGCGGCAGTGACGGCATCTTCGAGACGTCCCAAACCGAGGAGGTTCTGGACTTTGAACATGAGCACGGTCCTGGTCGGGACTCCCGGTGCCACGAGTGACATGGCTTCGTCGAAGAACACCTGCGCTTCTTCCAGGCGGCCTAAAGCCGCCAATGCCCGCCCGACGTTCAGGTGCGGGACGCCTTCCTGGTCCGGCCTCACAACGCCAGTTGCCAGCTCTGCCTCTGCCAAACGGAGGTTACGCTGCAGCTTGCCCCGTTCTACCAAGACCTGGTCCATGTAGCCGTAGTGGTCGATGCGAGCCCCGACGAGCGGCAGGACAATGGCTCGCCGCCCAAGGCCGGCCCGCAAGTCGACCTGCTCGTGGAGCGACCCGTACCAGCAGCAGGTGGACTGGCGGAAGATCCGGAGCGCACGGTGGAGATTGCCGGCTTGGGAGCCGTCTCCGACCAGGTTGTTGATGTCCACGGCAAGCGCGTCGGCGTCCATGGTGCTCAGCTTGTCTCGCATGATGCTCCGCAATTCCGCTGGGTTCTCGCAGACGAAATGTTCGTCGGCGTCAATCCACAGGATCCAGGCGCCGCGGCAGTGCTCGAGGCTTGCATTGCGGGCGCGCCCGAAGTCGTCGTCCCAATAACCCTCGATGACCTTGGCTCCAGCGCTTTTGGCGATCTCGACGGTCGCATCGGTGGAGCCGGTGTCGTAAATGACAATTTCGTCGACGACGCCGCGAAGCGACTCGAGGCAACCGGGCAGCGCTTTTTCCTCGTCCTTCACGATCATGCAGGCGGAGAAAAGCACGTTCCCGCGACGGGGTTTCTCCAGGGCTCCGGCAACAACCGGCTTGGCCGGTGCCGGGGGCGTATAACGCTTTGTGGGCCCTCGCTCGGTCCGTTTGCGGCCGGTGTGCTTCGTGTTTACGCCCTGCCCCTTGCCCTGTGAGCCCGCCGTGCTCACGGCCTGCCCTTTGCTCACTAGGCCACTCTTGCGTACCGAGTGCCCTTTGCTGCCCGAACCCTCCAAGTTGGCTTCTTTGGCACCCACGGCGTAACTCCCGTCTTCGATCTGCCACCTCGACCGGAAATGTAAAGCCGTCCCCAGATCCGCTTCCCGGTCGAGACGCAGCGGAGGGTAAAAGGTGTCAACCCAGAGACAAAGCCCTAAGGCAGCGGCCCTGACGCTGAAATGCCGGTCGTCGCCTGCAAGGCTGAGGTTGGCGATGGCCTTGAACGACGCCCCTGCTTCGATCGCCGACCTGCTCACCAAGGTGCAGCCGCTCACTGCTCCAACCGGGTAGGTCCCTGGCTGGCGTAGCGTTGCGAGGAAAGCATTGGCGGCTGCCAATTGTTCGTTTGGGCTGGAAGCGGCCAGGTCTGGCCCGAACAAGCTGTAATAGTCCGAAAGCCATACGCTCGGTAACGGCCAAGCCCCAGCCTCGTGCTCGGACCAAGAAACCTCGGCCACGATGTCGAGTTGGAGGGAAACCAGATGAGCCGCCAGCGGCGGGGGGAGCATCAGGTTGCTGTCGACCATCAGGATATGGCTGCAGCCGACCTCGAGTGCAGTCTCCAGGAGACGGTCCTTCATGGCTGCTCTTCGCCAGACCGCTTGGTCAGAACGCACCGCTTGGCCAGGGCCTCCCCTTGAGCGGGGCCAGCAGGCGGCGCGACCACGAAGCTGCCTGCCCGCCCGCTGATGAAGTCGTCGAGCAATCTCTTGGAGACCGGGTTGTCGCTGTCGTCGGCAAAAAGGAAAATAGCCGCGGGGTCGTCGGTCCCCATTCGTTCGAGCGCGGCGAAGAACTCGCTAAGAACGGCGGGAGGATGCGAGATCACGCTCGCCACGGCGAGGCTTGCGCTCATCGTCCGGCCTTGAAGATCTTGGCCAGGGAGGCCGGGAAATGGTCGCCTGCCCGCAATAATTTGCGGCCGTGCAGGTCGACACCGCTATTGATCAAGCCGTCCGAATAGCCGCGCTTGCGCCGGTCCGGCGTGTCGAACTCGGAATGTGAGAAGGAGGCCAGCTTGTAGTCGAAGCGAGCCTCGTCGCCGAACCACGACAGGTGCCACCCAGTATTAGGCAGGACGGGGTAAGGACTGTGCCTCACGTCGTGGTACGACGTGCCAGCCGGGACTTGACCGAAGCGGAAGGCCTTTGGGTGGAACCAAGGAACCTCCTGACGCCAATCGAGCGAGTACCAGTACTGGGTCATCATCAGGACGACGGGCGACGAGGCGGTCGCCTCGCGGGCTGCGTCGATGCGGTCGGCACGGACGATCTCGTCAAGGTCGGTGAGCAGGACAAGGTCGTCCTGGGCGGCACCGAGGTCGGCGAGCACCATTTGCCCGACGTTGCGCTGGTGGCGCTCGCGCGCCCAGGCGTCCGGCCCGTCGGGGAGGTCGACGATGACGTGGTCGATCTGAGCTGACCACCGCGCGAAGAGGTGGCTGTTCTCCTGGAAATAGAGAGGTTTCGGGCCCCGCGAAAAGTCTGGTGGGCCTCGATGACGACGAAACGGTCGACCATCCGGGCCATTTCGCTCAGGCGTGCCTCGAGCAGTTCGAGCTCGTTGAAAAACGGCGTGACGCTCCAGGTGAACGGGCCGTTTTCGACCTCGTGCAAGGCTTCGGCGGGCACAGTGTGCTCGAGGTCGGACCTCTCGTCGCTATCGAGCATGGGGAGCAGGTGGCGCAGCACGGCGCGGGCCTGGCGGTCCCTATGGGCACCCCAGGACACGCCGGCGGCCAGCGCCCTTCTGCCCGGCGCCAGCGACACATCTTGCGCTGTCGCTATAAGTGGGCAGTACGACCAGAGACCGGCCTCCCGCAAGCGAGTGGACCACGTCAGCTGAGAATTAAGTGGCAGGTCGCGTCCAGTCTGCGCCGCACGGAGCAGGGCGCCGAGGCCAGGCGAGGCCTGCCATTGGCGCTCCAGGTCCTCGGAGGCTGCATCCGGGCCGGCCTGTAGGTGCTCCGGTGCGTCAGAAAGGACTGTCATATTGCTCCCATCAAATCGCCCTGCAACTCTTGCACTGCCTCAGTCTTTCGGTTCGAAGGCGGCGGCCAGGTATGCTCGCTCGTCGCGGGCCACCATGCGGGAGAAACCACGTTCCGAGAGCTCTTTGCGGGAGAGGCTGTCCGCGACGAGCTGGGCGCAGGCGCTCACAAGCCCTTCGTACGGAGCGAGCTGTACCGCGTCGACGATGTCGGGGTCGATCTCCGTACCCGGGTTGCACTCTGCAACCACGGCTTTGCGGTTAGCCAAGAGGTAGCTCACCCGCACGAGCTCGAAAATGTTCGTTTCGTAGTAGTGCATGCTGAGCACCACTTTTGAACGAGCGATCAGGGTGTCGCGGAGGGGCCGTATACGCCGAAAACGGCGTGGGCGTTGAGACCGCCTTGGCGAAGTTGGGAAATGACATTGTTACGGCGATCGTTCATCGAGCCGT
Source organism: uncultured Acidimicrobiaceae bacterium (assembly GCA_963699075.1). Taxonomy (GTDB): domain Bacteria; phylum Actinomycetota; class Acidimicrobiia; order Acidimicrobiales; family Palsa-688; genus Fen-671. The sequence continues at coordinate 278,998 of CAVOTF010000001.1, forward strand.
AGAACAAGACGTCGATGTCTTCGACCGGGGCCGCCTTGATGCGGGTGAGCTCCGGCACGTAACCGACGGGCACATGCTTCACTTTCGCGGTTACGCCCAAACGAGCTAAGGAGGCGATGTTTCGGGCGCTGTAATCCCAGACCTGGCAGCTCTGTAGCAGGCTGAGGTAGGTGGGTGAGCACCACGACGACGACTCGCCGATCTGTTCGAGGTTGTAGATGATCGTCCCCCTCGGCAGGACATCGACAGTGGCGGCGCCCAACAGGTTCGCCCCGAACACGATCGGCTGCCGCCCGGGCACCAGCTGGTTGACGGTCTGGCAAACATCGGCGCCGAGGGCGCGCAGGCCGCACACGACCGACTCGATTACTTCGGCGAACGCCGCCGAGTGCACATAGCCTTCGGGTTGGACTAGTACGACCTGGAAGGGGCCTTTTACAGAACTAGTGGGCGGCGCAAGCTCGCCGAGGCGCTCTGCCGGCGGGTCGCATCGATCTGGCAAAAGCCGGCCCGGCGCAGTCATCACTCAACTCATCGACAGATGGGGCGGGCGCCCTGAGCCTCCGGAGCTAATGTCGTCCGGCCGGACAGTTTTCGCGGGCGCAGCTACGGGCGCCTTCCAGGGCTAGGCCAGAGCGGCCATGGCCTGACGGCCTGCGATGCTGGAGAGCTGGCCCGCTTCGGGCTGGAGCCGCCGTTTGTAGTCGTCGTGGGAGGCGACCGCCGCGTAGTAGGCGCACCGGCGCTTGGCGACCCGGCCCTCGTTTTCGGTCAGGACGAGCTCGGGGTCCAATTGCGTGTTGATGGCGTCCTTCAGCAGCAGCAGCGCCTCAGCGCGCATCTGGGAGATCCGGGAGTCGGTAACGCCCAGCTCCTCGGCCAGGACCTGCATCGGCAGCTCCTCGAAGAAATAGCCGATCACTACCCGGCGCAGGCGCTCGGGGAGGTGTTGGACGGCCGCGACCAGGTAGGAGCGCTTCTCATTGTCCAAGACGTCGTCGTCGGGCCCGGACTCGGTTCCGAGGAGCACGTCCTCCGCATTGCCGTCGATCGGGAGCGCATCGAAGTTGAGGACAAGCGCACGGTGCACGTCGGTATTGATCGCCTCGAGCTCGCCCTGCGTCGCACCCATCGCGGTCGCAAGTTCGGCCTTGGAGGGCTGGCGGCCGAGGCGGGCCGTCAGGTGGTCGGTTACCTGCTGCATGTCGCGTGCCTTGGCCCGCACCGAACGGCTTGCCCAGTCCCGCGAACGCAGCTCGTCGAGGAGGGCTCCCCTGATGCGAGCTGATGCGAAGCGCTGGAAGGTGATCCCCCTTTCGGGGTCGAAGGACCTCGCCGCCTGGGCGAGCCCTGCCATGCCTGCCGAGATGAGGTCGTCCCGGCACACGTGCCTAGGGATACGGCCGGCGATCTCCGCCACCATGTAGTTGACCAGTGCAAGGTGAGCTCGCACCAGTTGATCTTCAGTCTTCGCCCGTTGACCTTCATTCATCGCCCGTTCCCCCTGAACTACCAAAGCCGCGCTTTTGGTGACATTGTCGCCACTGTCTGCACTGGCCGGACCCATGCAATCAGCATCGGCGCTGGCCGGGGTAGCTGGATAGACCGCGTGGGTGAATTCGGAACGGGCACCGAAGCTGGTCGTGTCCTGACAGGGCTAGCACCCAATAACTAGTTATTTTTCGGCCCATCGGGCGAAGTAGCCGCTCAGCGTGGCCGGGGTGCTACCAAAAGCCAACGCGCGATATTGGCGATGCGCTACATTTCGCGCGAGAGCTTTCGGCTCAAAACATCTCCTCAGGAGGGCAAATATGCCTGAGACGTCGCGGAAAGGCGCCGCGAACTCAGAAAAGGACGCAGCTGGCCGAAGTGGGTCAAATGCTCCCCAAGCTGCGCGTGAGCGACCATTACGTTCCCGATCGGCATCAAAACGGTCAGGCAAAGTGGTCGTGGTCGACCCGTTGCCTTTGTTTAGGGCGGGGGCAGTGGCAGCGCTCAACGCCGGCGGGGTTCCCGTCGTGGGCGAGGCGATGTACCTGGACAAAGGGGTCGAGTTGGTGCTCGCCGAGCGGGCCAGCGTCCTGCTGCTCGGGGGTGCCACAGTAGAAGAGGTCACGGAAGCCGTGCGCGCCCTGCCATCGTGCGCCGTGGTTGTCCTGCTGGCCCAGCCGAGCCGCGCTGAGCTCGTGGAGCTGCTGGGCACCGGGGTCGCCGGGTTCGCGCTCCGGTCGTTGACGGCGGACGAGCTGGTGGCGACCGTAGCGGCGGCTGCCCGAGGCAGGGCTCCTGCAGGTGGCAGGGCGGTCGAGCCGGTGTTCGTCCCGCTGCTGGTGGGGTTGGCCCAGCCGGATGCGCCACCCGACGACAAAGGAGCCCCGGTGCTTACCCTCAAGGAGCGGGAGATCCTCGCCCAGCTGGCCCTGGGCGCCTCCAACAAGGCGATCGCCACGGCGCTGTTCGTGACGCCCGCGACAGTGAAGACACACCTCGCGCACATCTACGCCAAGCTGGGTGCCCGGAGCCGCCACGAGGCCCTTACCCAGGCCTTTGCGATGGGCATAGTGCACTAGGGCGCCCTTGGCAGTTGGGTTGCTGGTGCGCAAAGACGCCGGTGGGACGTTCGCCGAGGTCGTTCAAGGGCCCGGATATGAACGCAACTTGCGGCCAGGAGTTAAGAGGGCGACGGAGTGCGACGACGGTTAAGGTTGCCACCCTGAGGAGCCGCCCAAAAAAAGGTCGGCCCCGGCGGCTCAGATATCCACCAGGAGTACCGATCAAGCCATGTGCCTTTTGGAGAGCAGCACGACCATGTGCTTAACGACGTGTCCACCGTCTTGTGGCGCGAGCGGCAGTTGCTGGAGCTCCTCGTGTTCAAGTTGGAAGAAGAGCAGCTCCTCTTGACCGCAGGAAAGGTCAGGTGGGTCAACCACGCGTCCCGAGAGGTGGAGATCGTCCTCGAGCAGCTCAGGGCCGCAGAACTGCTTCGTGCCGTCAAGGTCGAAGCGGCAGCCCAGGAGCTCGGTCTCGAGACATACCCAGGGCTGCGGTCCCTGTCCCAAGCTGCCCCCGAACCGTGGTCGTCCATCTTCTCCCGCCACCGCCAGGCCTTCTTGGAGCTGACTGGCGAGGTCCGCGACCTATCGGAGCGCAACCGGCACCTTCTTGCAAAAGGGCGCGACGCCGCCCGCGAGGCTCTCAACTGGCTGACCGGCAAGGGATCACCGCCGCCCCAGGCCTACACGGCTTCGGGTGGTCCCATGCAGGACCACGCCGGCCATCTCCTGGTCAACGAGGCGATCTGAGGTGAACAAACTGTGAGCGACTTTTCGGCGCTGTCCGTGGGCCTGTCCGGCCTGGAAGCACAACAAGCCGCGGAGAACACCGTTGGCCAGAACGTCGCCAACGCCAATACACCCGGGTACGACGACGAGACCGTCCAGCTCGGCTCCGTGGCGGCGTCGCAGACCATCGGTTTTTACACCCACGGCATAAACCCCGGCGACGGGGTGGCGATAGACGGTATCGGACGCCTCACCAACTCCTACCTGACTTCGCAAAGCTATACCGAGCAGGGGAACCAGGGTGTGCTGAGTGCGCAGCAGGCCGGCCTCCAGGGGGTCCAGCAGACGTTCCCGGAGCCGTCTGGCAATGGTATCTCCAGCCAGTTGACCCAGTATTGGCAGGATTGGTCGACACTGGCTAACAACCCTTCTGACAGCTCAGCGCAGGCAACGGTCGTCCAAGACGGCAGCACCCTGGCATCTTCGTTGAACCAAACCTCATCCGCGCTGACCACGCTCAGCCAGCAGACGGTCCAGAGCATTTCGCTCACGCTTGCCCAGGTCAACCAGGAAGCCACCCAAATAGCATCGCTCAACCAGTCGATCGCCCAAGGCACCGCCTCCACGAGCAGTGTCGACGAACTTGCGGACCAACGTGACCAGCTCGTGTCTCAGCTCTCAAGCCAATTGGGCGTGACCGTCACCAACAACCCCGACGGGACAGTCAATGTCAGCTCCGGGAGCGAGTCGATCGTTTCGGGCAACACCTCCCAGTCGCTCTCGCTCTCACCTTCGGGCCCCCCCTATTCGCTGACATGGAGCAACGACAAGTCGACTTACCAGCCGAGCAGCGGCGAACTGGCCGGGATGCTCGATGTCGTCAACAACTACGTACCCACTTACCAGCAGAACCTGGACCAGGTGGCCCAGAGCCTGATGGGATCGGTGAACTACCTCATGAGCACCGGGTACGACCAGGCCGGCAACCAGGGCGTCCCTTTCTTCCTGGGCACGGGTGCGAGCAACATCGAAGTGAACCCCGCCCTAGTTGCCAACCCGGCCGACCTCGGCGCCAATTCTTCGCCCCTCCCCGCCGGGTCGTCTGCCACGAACGAGGACGGCACCGTGGCCGCTGAGGTTGGCGAGCTCCCGAACTCTCAAACTGCGACGATTTCGGTGCCTGCCGGCGGTTGGTCTCAGGGCGCGTCGGCGGCGGCTTGGACCGGTGCGACAACGACGACGACCGGCCCGGAGGCCGACGTGGTCTACAACCAACTGGTGACAGGGATCGGGCAGGCTACTGCGTCGGTCAACAACCAGTTGACCGACCAGCAGACAATTACGACAAACGTCAATTCGGCTCTCCAATCGGCTACCGGTGTGAACACAGACCAAGAGCTGACCAATATGGTCATGTACCAGAACGCCTATGAGGCTTCCGCCAAGTTCATAAGCACAGTGGACGCAACCTTGCAGTCCCTGATATCCATGGTCAACGGGTGAGCATCCATGTCTGATACCTTTCGCGTGACCCAAAGCACGGCCGCCATGCTCATGGTGGCCGACATGAACACGGACCTGAGCGGCCTCACCCTCCTGCAGGAGCAGGCGGCGTCCGGCAAAGCGCTCAACCAACCGTCCGACAACCCGACCGGCACTTCCGAAGTAATGTCGATGAACTCACAGATCGGCCGCTTCCAGCAGTACGCCACCAATGCACAAGACGGCCTATCCCGCCTGCAAACGGCTTCCGGCGCGCTCAACTCTGTGACCGAGGCCCTCAACCAGGTGCAAACCGACCTGCTTTCTGGGGCAAACGCCTCTGCCAGTGGCACCTCGGACCGCCAAGCCCTTGCGGCGGCCGTCCTGTCTGTAAAGCAGGAAATGCTCGGCTATGCCGGGGCCACCTATAACAACAAGCCGGTTTTCTCGGGCACATACGGCACGCCGCCTTACCCGCAAGGTGCGACAAGCGGCATTAGCGACCCGACGAGCGCCTCATACGACCCCGCCACCGCGTACGCCTACGCAGGCAGCACGACCCCTACCAGCCGGGTAGTGGCACCGGGGGTGTCGGTAAATGCCAGTATTACTGGTGACCAAGTTTTCGGCTCCGGGACCTCGAGCGTGTTCGCCCTTTTGGACACGATCTCCCAGGACCTCGAGAACGGCAACACCTCGGCTCTCAGCGGTTCAGACCTGACGCAACTGCATGCTGCGATGAACACGGTGACGCAGGCGGCCGGCGATACCGGGTCCCTCAGCGCTGCAATAACTCAGGACCAGACCACCGCAAATGACACGGTGTCAAGTCTCCAGATCCAGGTGGGCAATATTACGGACGCCAACGAGGACCAGGTTGCCACCAGCCTCGACCTGGCCTCGGCCTCTTATCAAGCCGCGCTCGAGACGACCGCCAAAATCATCCAACCGTCTCTAGCGCAGTTCCTCTCATGAGCGCCGCTAGCAGTCCCTCTTCGCTGTCTGTTCCATCGCCGGGGGCAGCCGCACTGCGTTTCAATTCCGGCGTGCCGGGTTTCCCAGCTGCCAAGGCCTTTTCGTTGCGGTCCTGGGGAAGTGAAGAAAGCCCGTTTTACGTACTGGAGTGCCAGGACGTGATCGGCCTTCGTTTCGTCGTGGTCGGGCCAGGGGTGTTCTTCGCTTCCTACCAGCCAACCTTTGGTGCTGACGTCTACGATGCCGTCGACGCCAGCGGCCCTGACGACATATTCGTCCTCGTGATCTTGACGCTTCATTCCCGGCCGGAGCAGACGACCGCAAACCTCCTCGGGCCTCTCGTGGTAAATGCTCGCAGTGGCCAAGCGGTGCAAGCTGTCCTGTCGGGTTCGGGCTACGAGTCGCAGGCCCTGATCGTCACCAATCACAAGTCTTGAGGCCCGCCGAAGGAGCCCTCGGCCAGGACAAGTGCAGCTAGCAGGCCGGTGGAGCCGCTAGGCTCCGTCCATCGCCCAGGGAAGGAGCGAGGATTGCTGGTACTGACGAGGCATGTTCACCAGAGCATCGTGATCGGCCATGACGTGATAGTTACGGTCCTTGAGGTGCGGGGCGACCAGGTCCGATTGGGGATTACGGCTCCGAAAGACATCCAAGTGCACCGTGAGGAGGTCTTCGCCGCCCTCACAGCCGCCAACCGCCAAGCAGCGACTTCGGCCACCGAGCTGGAGGTGCTGAAAGAGCTGAGTTCTGAGCCCGTCGGCTCTTCTCAGGCTCCCCCGAGGCGCCCGGATGCGGGCGCTGGTGCGCCAGTCCCCCGTGGAGGCCCCGGGTTGGGGGCACCGGCCAGCCGCGAAAACCGGCCAGGCCCGCAGCCGACCAAGGGCCAAGTTCGGGCCAACCATCCAGTGCGCCGACAGCCAGCCCGACGCCAGGCCCGTCTACCAGCGGTTCACCGGCCGCCAGCCGCAGCAAGGCCAGTCCAGGCGAAGCAGCTCAGCACGACCAAGCCAAGTAGAGATTGTGCCAGCTTGTTCACCGAGGCTTCACATACGGCGCGGGCCCGATATCATTTGTGTTCGGGGCCACGCTTGTCTACCGGCGCAGGAGATCGTCGAACGCTGCTGGTGCCTTGGTGTATGGCTCGGCTTGGTGGACGTTGGGAAACGGTTAGGGAGCGACTGTGTGTGCCCTTAGTATGAGGACGACGGACTAAGTGCCTAATAATCACGCCGCTCAGCCCGAGGAGGACTTGGTCCGCCTTTACCTGAACGACATCGGCAAGCACTCGCTGCTGACAAAGGACGACGAAGCAAGGCTGGCGCAGGCCATTGAGGCCGGCCGGGCAGCTCGGTCAGAGATGGGTTCGGGCAAGACGTTAACCGTTCCCAAAAAGCGCGAGTTGCGGCGTGCGATCAGGGAGGGCGACGAGGCGGCGGAAACTTTCGTCAAAGCCAACCTCCGGCTCGTCGTTTCTATCGCCAAGAAGTACCAAGCTGCCGAGCTGCCGTTGCTCGACCTCGTACAAGAGGGCAACCTCGGCCTTATGCACGCAGTAGAGAAGTTCGATTGGCGTAAGGGCTTCAAGTTTTCTACGTATGCGACTTGGTGGATCCGCCAGGCGATTACTCGCGGCATCGCTAATACGGGTCGCACGGTACGTTTGCCAGTCCACGCGGGTGACCTGCTTACCCGGGTGACCAAGGCCCGAGGCCGCCTCGAGGGACAGCTTGGGCGGCGCCCAACTTCATCGGAGCTCGCGACCGACCTCGAGCTCGAAGAGGAAAAGGTGATCGAGATCCTCCGGCATGCCGCCGAGCCGCTCTCGCTCTCAGAACCTCTGCGCGAAGACGGTGACGCAGAGCTCGGTGACGTTGTCGAGGACCGATCGGCGGTATCGCCCTTCGAGGCTGCGGCGGCCTCTCTCCTGTCGGGTGAGGTCAGCAAAATGTTGGTGGCGTTGGACGAGCGCGAGAGGGAGATCCTTCGTTTGCGCTTCGGCCTCGACCGTGGGGAGCCTCGCACGCTCGACGAAGTCGGCGAGCACTTCAACCTTACGAGGGAGAGGATCCGCCAGATTGAGGCTCGCGCCATGTCCAAGTTGCGCCATCCCTCGACCGACCGTGGCGCTCGGGAGCTACTGACCACCTAGCCTTCGGGGTCTCAGGTCCCGGAAAAGGTCTGCGCGAAGTTCTCTGGCAGTTTGGCCAGCACGAAGCTGAAGAGCAACTTCTCCTTGGTCGTTACGAGCACGATCGCCGCTTTCCCGGCGACGTCCGCAGGTGCAAAGGCGACCTGGCCGGCGGGAAAGTTGCCCGTAAAGGCGAAGGCGCACACCCTGGTCCCAGCTGCGACGGGAGGTACCGAAGACGGGTTCTTCGGGAAGCGGCGTCGCACCAGGAGCTCCATCACTGCGGGTTTCACAAGCTTCACCCCATGGAACACGTAGCTGCCCCGCGGGGCGTTGAGCGCGCCTTCGGCGAGTGGGAGCCCCTCGTAACAGTCCGCCAGCCCAACCGGAGGCGTTGGCAACTTCGGGTGGGTGCAAGCCACCGCTCCCAAGGAAAGGGCAGCCGTCATTATGCCGACGGCTACGGCTCGCAAGCCTGATCGTGGAACACGTCGTCCGGCACTCTTCAAGGTCATAATCATGCAGCCGTTCATTGGCCCTCTGCTCCAGGTTCGTCCGGCCCGGGTTCGTCCGGCCCGGGTTCGTCGGGTTCAGCAGTCACGGTCCTCGATGCGCGCTCTCGGCGGCGCATTTCGGCCAGTCCCAGCCAGCAACCGGCGCCCACTGGCAGCGGGAGCCAGAAGCTGAACAAGCGGTAGAGCAGCACGGCTGCGACCGTTGGTGCCTTGCCGCCGCCGAAGAACAACAGAGCGAGAGTCAGGCTTCCTTCGACTACCCCGAGGCCGCCAGGAGTGATCGGGAGGTTCACCGCCAACTGGCCCCCGCAGTACGCGAGAAGCAGGCCCAACCAGGGGACAGGTGCGCCAACGGCGAGGAAGGCAGCGGCAAGGCAACTGCAGTCCGCGAGCCAGCTGGCGGTGCCGGCAAGGGCAGCCAGGGCCCACTCCGCCCGGGTCGGCGCGAACGCCCTCAGCTTCTCCCGGACTAGCGCGAGAGGATCGCCCAACTGGCCGGGCTCGCGGTGAAGGCGCTTTTCGACGGCCGCCACCAATTTGTCGGCCAAGCGGAAAAGCCGTGCCCGCGCCGCCCAGGCAATGACGACCATGAGGACCACCACGAGCACCCCAACTATGGCTCCGACCAGGTCCAACGTGGTACCCAACGAGGCAGCCATCGACAGGCCGATGCCTGCCAGCGTTGCCAGGGTGGCAAAGGAGACCGCGCCCGAAGCGATTACCACCCAACCGGAAAGCACTTCGTCAGCCCCGAGCATCCGGTACTGGCGAAAGTTGTAGACCCCCGCGAACGCGGCGCCTACGGGCAGCGCCGATTGGATTGCGCTCGCGGCGAAGGTGATGGCGGTTAGGCGCCTGAGCGGTGCGGGCACTTGTCCGGCCCGCATAAGAACCCTCTCCACGCAGGCCAAGGCCACATAACACCCAAGTTCGGCGACTGCTGCGAGCCCGAGCCACTCCCAGCGGAGCTGCGTGAGGTAGGCGCTCGCACCAGAAAGCTCGCTCGATTTTCCTTTGACGACCCAGAGCGCCACGCCCAGCAGCAGGAAGCCAGCGACGATACGGAATGGCCGCCAGAAGCGGCGAAACTGGCGCTTACTCGGCCATCCCATGTCTGGGACATCTTGGCACTGCCCCGGCTACAACCTCGGTGACTGCCCCGCGTTCAGGGAACGCTGCAAGGCGCTCGGCCGGGAGATGCTCGGGGCTATGCCTAGGTCCCGCTCCAGCGCACAGGTAGAAATGACCTCGGCCCAGCGCCGGCGCTTGGCGGGGGCCAGCGGGCGCGGGCCTGCGCGCTCGAGCATCGCCTCGTCCGGCCAGCAGGTCGAAAGCTCGACTAACCCAGCCCGGCGCCTGGCCGCCGCCCCGCCCGGCCCGACGGCTGGCATCCCCGGGCCGGCCAGGGCCACCCACGCTCCCTTCACCCGGGCCGAGCGGCCGGCCAGCTCGGCCGGGTCGCCCAGCACCATGAGGCTCTGCTGTCCCGCGTCGCCAGCCCTTAGGTAGGGCACCGTCGTGGCGTAGCCATAACCGAGCGAGCCCGCGTGCTCATGACCTACTTGTGAGCGCCAAGAGCCGGCGCCGCCGTGCCACTCGACCGTGAGCCCGCGCGCCTCGAGTGCCACGACGGTCCCTCGAGACGCGCTCCGGGCGTCGCCTATCCGGCGCAGGGCGATGACATGATCACCCGTCGCGTAGCTGTTCCGCCCGAGGGTGACTTCTCGCGCCTCGCCGGTGCTGCCTAGGCCTAGGAGCCCGCGGGCGGCGTTATTGAGCGCCTCCACCTCAGCCGGGCCGAAGGCCACCATGAGAGCCGAGGGCTCCGAGCGCAGCGCGCCGGACCAGCTCGCAAGGAGATGTGCCATTGCGCTGGTGCCGGAGAGGGCACCCCGGGCCAGTACCCCCCGGAGGGCCACCACCGGCCCTGCCCGTTCCGGCCCGAGCGTCAGAGCGGTCGGGAACTGAGCCAATCCGGCGCCCGCGTGGCCCTCTAGGAGCTCGTCAAGCGAGCGCGCCAGGCTCGCGCCCCGGCTTGGCACCGTGCCCCCCGGGACCAGGACGAGCTTTGTCCGTGTTGCGAGTGCCCTGTCGAGCAGGTCCGCGAGGTTTGTCGGGCTGAGGCGGTCCGCCGCGTCGACTACGAGCACCCGTTTGCCGGGCCCTCCCCGAAGCTCAGTGCTCCCGCCCGACATGCCTGCTGGCTGCAGGGAGGTCAGGGCCCGCCAGCGCCTAGCCGACAGCTCCGAGGGGCATGCGACCCGCACCGTCATGCCTGCCGCTTGCCAGGCTGCTCGGGCCGCGTCGACGCAGGCTGCCTGGGCCAGCCACGGGGCCCTCGGCAAGGTGGCGACACCGGCTCCGTCGCTAACCAAGGCCAGCGCGGCACCAGCCACCTCGGGTGGGGCCTGCAGCTCGTCGAGCTCGGCCTCTGCGAGAAGGGGGCTCACCTGCGCGAGGTGGGCGAAGCGCGCTTCGCTCGCCGTGCTCAGTACCCGGCGGTCGGTATTGCTGGCGAGCAAGGTCGTCCAACGCTGAGCGGTCCCAGCCGAAGGGCTCTGTTCGCTCTGGTCGCACCAGCGGCGAGACCAGTCGGCGGCTTGGCGCAGGTCGTAACCTCCTGGCGAGGTTTCGGCCAAGGCGACCAGCACGTCCGGCTCCCCGAAGACCGAACCGCGGGCTGCAAGAGCGCGGGCGACTGCTTCCCCCGACGGTGGTGGTGCCGGCAATGCGGGCCTCCCGAGAGCGTGCCGCAGCACCTCTGAGGCCTGAGGTGGGCCCCATCCCGCTTCACCAAGAGCGGCGACAGCTCCGCCCCCGCCCACCTGGCCGCTGCGGACGGCGCCCTGTCGTGTTTTGCCCTGAGCGACGTGCTCCGAGGCGCTCGAGGCCGACCCGAACGAACGGGCACCCGCTCTCAGCCCCAGCGATCGCGAGCTCGCAACCGATCGTGCTCGCGACGGCACCGAGGCGATCTCACCGAGGCCTCCCTTGGTCAGTTCCCACCCGAACCCGAAACCAGCCGCGTTGATGCGCGAGCGCAAGGCCAGCTGGAAGCCGGCGCCAAGAGCCTCCCGCCAGCGCCAGAGCTCGCGGCCTACGAGGCAACCCCATCCCTGGCCCGCCTTGGCGCCGATGTTGGCCAGGACGACGTGGGCGTGCAGGTGGGGGTGCCCTGCGTCATTTGCCACGTGCTCGAAGCACGCCGCCACGACCCCTCTCGCTGCTACCTGTTCGCCTCCTGAGCGCAGCCACGCGGCCCGCTCTTCTAGTACCGAGACGGCGTCGGCGACTGCCCCCCGGAACGCGCTGTGGAGCTCTTCGCCACCCCCTTGAGGGCCAGCTCCCGCGAGCAACGAGACTGACTTGGGCGCGGCGAACACCAGGTCCCAGCCTTGTCGTTGCCGCAACCCCGGCCGTGAAGTGAGAGGGGAACCTCCGGGGCCGAGGGCCCGCATGACCGCTCGGAGATCGTCCACATCCACGGCGCCCGACAGCCCGAGCAGGGGAGCGCCGTGGCCGAGCCAGTTCGAGTGGACGGCCGAACGTTCCCAATACCTGGCGCTGCCGGCCGAGGCGGGGTTGATGATCAACATGAGTTGAAATCATACAGGAATCATGAGAAGATATGAAAAGAGTTAGGGTTATCTGTCCTCAGCGATTGCCGGCGGCAGCCGGCCTATCGGCGCCGAGCGCGTCCAGAGCCGTCCAGCTGACCCAGCCCAAGGGAGCCGCCATGTACCCGGTACTCACTTCACTGCTAGCCGCGAGCAACAGCACCGGTCTCGACGTAGAGCCGTCCCAAGCCGGCGACCTTCCTGGCGAACAGACGCTCACCACCCTTGCCAGCGGGGTCGGCCATTGGGCCCTGCTGGCAGCGATAGTCGGGGTCATAGTCGGCGGCATAATGTGGGCGTTCGGCCATTTTTCCCATAATTACCAACAGTCCTATAGCGGCCGCAGAGGCGTCATTGTCTCGGGTGTCGCAGCCCTATTGATCGGCGGGGCCACCCAGATCATAAGTTTCTTCTTCTCGGCCGGCGTGAACCTGCACTGATGTCGATCATCTCTTTACCTCTGTCCCTCGGCGCGAGCGCGTTTTTCTCCGCCTTCACTAAATGGATAGCGGGCGGGGCCCAGTCTGTTCTCACTGACCTGTTGGACGAGGTCACGGCCCCGACGAGCGTCGGCCTGGGGAGCGGCGATTGGTTCAGCTCAGTTGCGGGTGTTATGTTCCCGCTCGAGGAGTTCCTTGTAGCGCCTCTGCTTTTGGCCGCGACAATTGGTGCCATCCTGCGCCAAGACATGCGCCGGTTGGCGCGCGCTTGGGCCGTTTACCTACCGATCTCCATGCTCGCCGGCGGTGCCGTAGTGGAGCTGACGAGGACCGGCTTGCAGTTTACCGACCAATTTGCTACTTCAATCCAACAATTGGTGTTGCCCAACCTGCAAAACATTCTCGACACCGACATCGGGCTCGGGATAATTGCAACCATAACCGACGGCCCGTTTGCTGCAGCGCTCAGCTTCCTTGTACTGTTAGGCGCTCTGGCAATTTGGCTCGAGCTGGTATTGCGGGCGACGGCCATCGAACTGGCCGTGTTCTTCATGCCGCTGGCGCTGGCGGGTTTGGTGTGGCCTGCTACTGCTCACTGGGCCAAGCGCCTCACCGAGGTGCTGGTAGCACTGATGCTCGCGAAACCCATTATCGTTGGCGCACTTTGCCTGGGTGGCAGCGCTCTCCAGGACACGAACGACCCCAGCGCGGCGGTGAACGGTGTTGCGATCCTTTTGATGGCGGCCTTTGCCCCGATGGCGCTGCTCAAGCTCGTACCTCTCGTGGAGGTGGCGGCTATCGCGCACCTGGAAGGTCTCTCCCGAAGGCCTTTCCAGGCAGCAGAACGCAGCATGCATCGCGTCATGGGGGCAGTGAACTGGGGTACCAGCCACGCCGCCAGCCACGCCGCCGGCACCTCGGCAGCGATAGGAGTAGAGCAGGCCGGGACGGGCCTTTCGGGCTCGGCGGTTCATTACGCGGCACAGGTCGGCCAAGGCTCGTTCGCTGAAGAACGCCCGCTCACCCGTAAGGAGCAGTACGGCCCGGCGGCCGACCCCGAGGTTATCCCAGCTCAGTCCACTCCCAGTTTGACCAACACCTCAGCCGGCCGTGGCTGAGCGCACCTCGTACCGTTTCGAGCCTTTGGAGCGAAGGGGCCTGCTTTTAGGCCTCGGGGCGGGCCAGCTCGCCGTCATCATCATCGCTGTCCTTGCAGCAATTGCGTCTATAAAAGCGTGGCCGGGTACCGCTGGCGTGGCGGTTGCGGTGGGCTCGCTCGCCCTGGCCGGGGCGCTCTGCCGGCCAGTGTCGGGCCGCCCTCCGCTGCAGTGGGTGAACATCGGCGGGTTGTTCTTGGCACGCCCGCGGCGGCTCAGGTTGGCCCCACCGGCTACCCTCCTCACGGCCCCTGCGGACGAGGTGAGGGACACCGACCACAGGCCGCGCCGTACGCTGCGCTTGCCTGCGAAGGTGTTCGCTCCGGGCCTTTTCCTTTGCGAGCTGCCGGCCAGCCCTGGCCCGATCGGTGCTCTCGTCGACGAGAGAGCCGGTACCGCAGCAGCGCTACTGCGGGTAAGGGGAGGTTCGTTCTGCCTGCTCGACGATGTCGACAAGGAGCGCAAGCTGGGTGCCTGGGCGGCGGTCCTGGAGTCTGTCTCGAGCCACCGCAGTTCGCTCGTGCGGCTGCAATGGTGCCAGCGCGCCTTGCCCGGGGACAGTGCGAGCCAACTAGACCATCTCCACCGGGCGGGCGACATCGACAGCCCGGGGTTCGCCGGCCAGGTCGCCCTGCTCGAAAGAGCTGGGGCCAAGGCCTGGCGCCACGAGACGCTCCTGGTCGTCGCTGTGCGGCGCCGAGGGCGGGCCCGAGGCCGCCACGGGCGCTTGGGCGACGAAGATGCCGACGCCGTACGCAACGAGGTGCGTTCGCTGCGGGCCCAGATGCGCAATGTCGGCCTGGTCTGCGAGGGGGTGCTCGACCAGGAAGGTGCGGCCGTCGCCCTGGGAGCCTTCCTCGTCCCGAGCCTCGACCGTTACCCGGGAGCGCACCCGTGGCCACTGGCGCTCGAAGAACGTTGGGCCGATGTCCGCGCCGATCGGTCCTGGCACCGGACCTATTGGGTTGCCGAATGGCCTCGCAGCAGCGTCGGGCCGGATTTTCTCAGCCCACTGCTGATCGGTACGGGAAGGAGGTCGTTCTCGGTCGTGATGGCGCCGGTGCCACCCGAGCGGGCGGAGCGCGACGCGCAGTCTTCACGGACCGCGCAGGCGGCGGATGCCCAGTTGCGCGCCCAGGGCGGGTTCTTGGAGACGGCGCGCCAAAGGCGCCAGGCGGAGGCGCTCGAGGGCCGGGAGGAAAGGTTGGTGGACGGGCGCGGTGTGTTCAAGTTGTCCGGCTATTTCACCGTTTCGGGAGCGGATAAAGCCGGCCTCGAGGCGGCGTGCTCGGACCTGGAAAGGGCTGCCGGTGCCGCCAAAGTCTGCCTCCGACTGCTCTACGGCCAGCAGAAGGAAGCCCTGACATGGGCCCTCCCGCTGGGGAGGGGCTTGTGACATCGTCAACACCGTTGGGGAGGGGCTTGTGAGGAGAGGGCTCCCACCGGCCCACCGAGCGAGCACGGTCGAGCTGCGCACACTCTACCCGTTCGTCGTTCCCGAAGACCTCGGGGTGGACGGCTGTTACATCGGTCGTGAGGCATCTGGAAGCCTCTTCTGCTTCGACCCCTGGGAGTGCTACGCCAAGGGCAAGTTAACGAGCCCCAATATCGTTGTTTTCGGCCAGATCGGCCGGGGCAAGTCGGCGTTCGTGAAGTCCTTCGTCTGGCGGCAACGTTGTTTCGGGCGCCACTGTTGGGTGCTCGACCCTAAAGGGGAGTACGGAGCGCTTGCGGCCGCCTCCGGTGCCACGCCCTTGCGGCTCGGCCCGGGGCTCGGGCTCCGCCTCAACCCGCTCGACGTCGGCCCGCCCGTCGATGTCTCTAAGGCGCCGGCGCAGACCGCGCAGCCGGGCCAGTTGCCCGCACACCAACGCCGCGCCGAGCTGCTCGGCGCTCTTCTCGGGAGCTCTCTGGGGCGCCCGCTGCTTCCTCAGGAGCGGGCGGCCGCGGATGTCGCTCTTTCCGTTGCCGAGGAGCGAACTGCGCTGCCCACCCTTCCCCTCGTAGCGGAGGCATTGCTCCGCCCCGAGGAACAGCAGGCCCGGTTGCTCGGCACGAACCTGGACGGATTGCGCCAGGACGGTAGGCAGGTTGCTCTGGAACTGCGGCGTCTGGTGCACGGCGACCTCGCCGGGATGTTCGACGGCGAGACCTCGCCCGGCTTGGACCTCTCGGCGGGGGTGGTCGTGCTCGACCTGTCGCGCCTGTACGCTTCGCCAGCCCTCGGTTTGCTGATGGTTTGTGCCCTCTCGTGGCTCCAGAGCACGCTGGCGGTCGGGTCGGCAACCAAGCGTCTCGTGGTCCTCGATGAAGCCTGGGCGCTGCTGAGCCATCTCGCAACGGCACGTTGGTTGCAAGCTACCTTCAAGCTTTCCCGTTCCTATGGCGTCGCCAATGTGGCCGTCGTGCACCGGCTCTCGGACCTTAAAGCGGCCGGCCAGGAAGGTTCCGAACAGCAGAGGCTGGCCGAGGGCCTCCTTGCGGACGCGGAGACCCGAGTCGTTTTCGGCCAGGCACCCGGTGAGGCCGAGAAAGCCGGCGAGCTCCTCGGCCTTTCCCGCAACGAGCAAGCCCTCCTTTGCCAGCTCCCGCGGGGTGTTGCTCTGTGGCGAGTCGGCCAGAGCTCGTTCCTGGTCGAGCACGAGCTGTGCCCTGAGGAATTGGCACTAGCCGACACTGACGGTGCTATGCGGTAGCGCAAACGATGGCGGCGATCAGAGTTCCGGCACCGGGGGGATCGGCCCCCGGAGGAAAGCTGTAGCAAATGGCGTTGTCGACAAGATTGGTCAGCGCTGGGCCTCAAAGGCGTCCTCCAACCTTTCCAGCAACCCATCGATCGTGTCACCGAGCTCCTTCAGCTCATCGCCGGGGCCTGGCACGGCGAGCCGCTCGGGGCTCAGTTCGCTTTGCGAGGCCCCGCGAAGCCACCCGCCAGTTCCGCTGCTGTCATGGCCGCCGGCAGTTCCAGCAAGGCCAGCGGATTGCCCTGCGCCTCGGCAACGATACGGTCCCGGATACGGGTATCGACTCGACGTGGGGTTGCTGCTGCCAGGAGAGCCTGGGCATCAGCGTCAGTGAGGCCGTGCAATGTCAGTTCCGGCAAGCCCACGAGGTGACCGTGAGCAGTAAGCCCTCTGACAGCAAAAACGATCAGAACCGACTCGCCAAGAAGCCGCCGGCCGACAAACCCTAGAACCTGGCCGGACGCGGCATCGAGCCATTGCGCGTCGTCGACGACGCACAGCAGCGGGCGGTCCCGCGCCACCTCAGCCAACAAGCTGAGAGTTGCCAGGGCTACTAGGAAGCGGTCTGGAGCGTCGCCCGACATCAGGCCAAACGCCACTCGGAGCGCGTTCTGCTGAGGCCCCGGAAGCCGGTCGACAGCGGCGATCATCGGAGCGCAAAGCTGATGCACTCCCGCGTAGGGCAGTTCCATCTCGGACTCGACCCCTGCGATCCGGGCAACCTGGAAGTCCGAAGCCTGCCCGGCGCAATGGTCCAAGAACGCCGTCTTACCAATTCCCGCTTCACCCAGCACGACAAGAGCCGCGCTTTCGCCGGCACGGACCTTATCCAGCAGCCGCCGCAACTCGTCTTGCTCTGAGGTCCTGCCCCGGAAGATCGGTGCGCGTCGCACGGCTGACGGGCGCTGAGGCGCCATACGAGATTGTACGTTACCCGACCACCACCTGGGATCCGGCCCGGGAACCCCCTAATGCGACACCTCCCCTATGCCGGCGGGCGCCAGCTTCGATCAGCGTGCTGCCGAGGCGGCTCCATAGCCGTGGCGCCCAGGTGTCAAGCACGGGCTCTGCCCCGAGGAACTGGCGCCCGCCGACAGAGACGGTGCGATGCGGTAGCTTGCCTGCTCATTAGCTTGCGACTGCGGACGCGCCTCGCTGTGGTGGCGGGAGGAGGCCTCGGGGCTCTCTCCAGAGCCACGGGTCGCGGCTCGGGCTCGGTCGTTGGGGGCCACGCGATACTTGCGATCGACCCTTTGGCCCTCGAGCGGCTCTCGGCCGGCAGGCAGGTGGCGCTCGTCTCTGGGACGAACGGGAAAACGACCACGACCAAACTGCTGGCGTCCGCGATCGGTGCCGGAGTGCGCCGCCCCGTCGTTACGAACATCCTCGGGGCCAACCTCCCCGCCGGCTTGGCCGCAGCACTTGCGGCTGGAGCGCCTGGCGCCACGGCCGTGCTCGAGGTCGACGAAGCGTGGCTCCCGAAGGTGGCGGCCAGTGTGCGCCCTGAGGTGTTGGTGTTGCTGAACCTGAGCCGTGACCAGCTTGACCGCAACAACGAGGTGCGCCAAGTATCGCAGCGTTGGCGCATCGCCTGCGAGCAGGCTCCGCCGGAGGCTGTGGTCGTAGCCAACGCAGACGACCCGCTAGTCGTGTGGGCTGCGAGCGCCGCGAAGCGGGTGACGTGGGTCGGCGCCGGGCTGCGCTGGAACAGCGACGCCACGGGTTGCCCACGCTGCGGCGGCCCGATTGTCTTCGAGGCGGAAGGCGGCTGGAAGTGCTCGTCCTGCGGTTTTTCCCGCCCGGTCCCGGAGATCTCCCTCGGGCAGGACGCCGGCCAACCTGTCGTCGTACTGGAGTCGGGCGCCCGCCACCCCTTGGCCGTCAACCTCCCCGGGCGGTGCAACCAGTCGAACGCAGTCATGGCCGCCGCCGCCGTCCTTGGCCTCGGCGGGGACATCGTCGCAGCGCTGCACGCGATGGCCGATGTGCGCGAGGTCGCCGGGCGGTACGCAACGATCGAGCTCGGCGGTGTGCAGGCCCGCTTCCTGCTGGCCAAAAACCCGGCAGGCTGGGCGGAGGTGTTCGACATGCTCGCGCCGGCTCCTACGCCGGTGGTCATCGCCATCAACGCACGAACGGCAGACGGCCATGACCCGTCGTGGCTGTGGGACGTCCCGTTCGAGCTTCTTCGTGGGCGTCCGGTCACGGCAACGGGGGAGCGCGGCCTCGACCTGGCGGTGAGGCTTCATTACGGCGAGGTCGACCACACGGTGGAGCCCAGTGTCAGCGAAGCCCTGTGCAAAGTTTCCGCTGGGCAGCGCGTGGTCGGGGGGCAGCCGGTCGACGTGGTTGCCAATTACACGGCTTTCCACCAGGCCCTGGCGGCGCTGCGCAAGGGCGCGCCGTGACGATCTCGGTCGCCCTCGTCTACCCGGATCTTCTAGGTACCTACGGCGACAGCGGGAACGCTGCCATCCTTGCTCAACGCTTGCGCTGGCGAGGCCACGAGGCGCAGGTGCTTACGGTCCTGTCGGCTGACCCGGTCCCGGTGGGCTGTGAGCTCTACGTGATCGGCGGCGGCGAGGACCTCCCTCAGGACCTGGCGGCGGCGAAGTTGATTGCCAGTCGGGCGCTGCACCAGGCTGTCGACAGCGGGGCGGTCGTCTTGGCGGTCTGCGCAGGGTTGCAGATCCTCGGCCAGAGTTTCGTCGGCCCGGACGGCAAGCAGAGCGATGGGCTCGGGCTGTTGGACTGCGTGACCGTACGTGCGGCTTCGCCCCGAGCGATCGGCGAGATAGTGGTGCAACCGGCTCCCGAGTGGGCCGGCGTGGCCCTGCCGACGCTGACCGGTTTCGAGAACCACGGCGCGGTGACCGATCTGGGAGCCGGTGCACGGGCCATAGGCGCCGTCGAGGTCGGGACGGGCAACAAGGACGGCACGCTCGAGGGGGCTGTGGCCGGCCACGTTTGGGGGACCTACATGCACGGGCCGGTGCTGGCGCGCAACCCGCAGCTCGCTGACCTGCTGCTTTCATGGGTCGTCGGGCCGCTTGGCCCGCTAGACGACTCAGAGCCGGACGCCCTCCACGCCGAGCGTTGCGAGCACGGCTTCTCCGAGCGGCGGCAGGCAACCCGCCCGGCAGGCGGACGCCGCGCGCTGCGCTGAAACCAGAGAGCATGGGCGGGCTGCCCTCTCGCTACACCGGTAAAAACGGGGCGCCAGCACTAGCGTGGTGGGGGTGAAGTACCTAAGGCTAAGAAAAACCCCGTACGTTGCTCCCGTGGCCGTTCTCGCCGTCGTGGGCGTGGTGGCCCTGGTGCCCACTTTGAGCGGGGCGTCTTCGCCAGCGGGGTTACCGGCCCAGTCGGCCGAACAGCTCGTGGCGGATATCGCCGCAGCCAAGGCGCCTCAGCTGAGCGGCGCCCTGCAGTGGACGGTCAACCTGGGCTTTTCAGGCCTGTCCGCCCTCGAGCAGGAGACCGGCCAAGGCAGCGGCGACGGTGGTGGGGGAGGCGCAAGTTTTGACCCATTGACGCTGCTTTCAGACAACTACCAGGTCAATGTGTGGCTGGACGGCTCCACCGCCGAGCACCTTGCGCTTGTAGACGGGCCTGCGCAGGAGGTGGACCTCGTCCGCAACGGGGAGCAGGGATGGCTTTGGGACAGCTCGACGCAGACCGTGACGCATTTCACTTGGGATGGCGGGCAGGCCCAGACGCCGGCGAGCTCCCAGCAACCACCCACTTGGATCCCGCCTACGCCTGACAAACTGGCGGCTGGCCTGCTGCGCGGGTTGAGCAAGACGACCTCAGTGGCGACAGGTGCCCCGGTCTATATCGCCGGGGAGCCGGCTTACCAGCTCCTCGTCGCGCCGAAAGCCGCGGGCGGCAGCACGGTGGACCACATCGAGATCGATGTCGGAGCAACCGGCCCGCTGCTGGGAGTGCCGCTCCAGGTGGCGATCTACGCAATCGGCCAGTCGAGCCCGGCTATCGAGCTCGGCTTCACCGGAGCACTTCACCTTGGGCCGCCTCCTGCGAGCGAGCTCACCTTTACGCCGCCGCCCGGCGCAAAGGTGATCACCCGTACCCTCGGTGGCGGCCGCGGCTCCCTGGTTACAGGCGGCCCTGGCTCAACGGCGCCGAGTTCGCGCGTGCAGGACGTCAAGACGACCGGAAATGGTTGGGCGACTGTGGTCAGCGGTTCGGCGCCCGGGCTCGTGACTTCGGCGGGCAACGGGGCCCTGTCGGCCGCGACGACACTCGTGCCGGTGGCTGGACAGGACGCCCGGCTCTTCAGCACTGCCCTGTTGAACGTCCTTCTCATGCCCGACGGCCGTTTCTACGCCGGGCTAGTTACCCCGAGCGTCCTGGAGGCGGCGGCCTCGGCCGGCTCCTGAGCCCCCAGGACCACTCGCCGAAATGTCAGGGGACGCGGCTGGCGCAGCGGCACGTACGAGCTTCGCAATACAGACAAACGGCCTCGCAAAGCACTTTGGCCACGTCCCCGCCGTTGCCGGGATTGACCTGGGCGTGCCGTCGGGCAGTATTTACGGCTTTTTGGGGCCCAATGGTTCTGGCAAGACGACGACCATCCGGGTGTTATTGGGCTTGGTCCGCCCGACAGCGGGGACCTGGAGCCTGCTGGGAGAGCCGATGCCGGAGCGGGCAATGTCCACGCTGGCCCGCGTCGGAGCGCTCGTCGAAGGGCCGGCCTTTTACCCGTGGCTCTCCGGTCACGAAAACCTGGCGAGGTTCGACGCCATGGGCCCCGGAGGGCGTTCGTCGACGAGGGCTCAACGCATCGCCGATGCCTTGGCCCGGGTAGGGCTGACGGCGGCTGCCAAGAAGAAGTACAAGGCCTATTCGCTCGGGATGCGCCAGCGCCTGGGCCTCGCGCTTGCCTTGCTCGTCCCGCGCCAGCTCCTCGTGCTCGACGAACCCACCAACGGGATGGACCCGCAAGGGACCCGGGAGATCCGCCACCTGGTCCGCCAGCTGGGGGCGGAGGGGACGACGGTGTTCCTTTCGTCGCACCTGCTCTCTGAGGTCGAGCAGATCTGTTCCCACGTCGGTGTGATGAACCGCGGGAAGCTGTTGATGCAGGGGACTCTCGACGACCTGCGGGCGAACGCCAACCCCAAGCTCCGGGTCGAGGCGGACGACCCCGCGAGAGCGGCAGAGGTGCTCTCCCGGATGGGGATCGCCGACCTCGACCGCCAGGGAGCACAAGTGGTGGGGACCCTCGGCGGCCTGCTCCCCGAAGACTGCTGTCGCACGCTGGTAGAGGCCGGGGTCGGGGTACGGATGCTGGTCAAAGAGCAGGTGTCGCTGGAAGACGCCTTCGTCGCGATGACAGGGGAGGGCTTCGATGTGGCTGGTTGAAGCCCGTACCGTTTTGGGCCGGGCGCGGGTGCGTGCTCTGCTCGCGGTCCTCGCGGCGGTGCCGGTGTTCTTGGTCGTCGCCGTCTACCTCTCCGGAGGCCCGGCGGCAGGGAACGGGCCTCCCTTTGTGGACCGGGTTTCCCACAACGCCGTCTTCGCAGCGTTAGCCGCTTTGACCGTCGCGATGCCGTTTTTCATCCCTCTTTCGGTGGCGGTCGTCGCAGGTGATGCGATCGCCGGCGAGGCCAATCTCGGGACGCTGCGCTACCTATTGGTACAGCCTGCCGGCCGCTCCCGGCTCTTGCTGGCAAAAGGTGTGGTATTAGCTCTGTTCTGCGTCGTTGCGGCCGTCGACATCGCCGTAGTCGGCCTCGTTGCCGGGATAGTGTTCTTCCCGCATGGCGCGGTGGTCACCATTTCGGGGACAACCGTCTCGTTCCTCGACGGCGCCGGCCGGAGCCTGATCGCGGCTCTGGTGGTGGGAGCTTCCATGTTCGGGCTGGCGTCGATAGGCCTTTTCGTTTCAACCCTGAGCGATGTACCGATCGCCGTGATGGCCACCACCGTCGGGTTGGTTATCGTTTCGGGGATCCTCGACAGCGTCTCGGAGGTCTCGTTCCTCCACCCGTGGCTTTTCACGAATTACTGGACGGCTTTCTACGACCTCGCGCGGGCTCCGGTGTACTGGCACGACATCTGGAAGGATCTCGTTCTCCAGGCCGGGTATGTCGCCGTCTTTGGCGCGGCCGCCTGGGCCAGGATGACCTCGCGCGACGTGCTCGCCTGAACAAAGGGCACTGCCGCTAATACCGTTCCCGGTCTTTCCCTTCAGGGAGGCGGGATTGCAGCTGTCGGTGGCGATAGCCGAAAGCAACCACCACACCCAACAAAACCGGTGCCAACAGTACGAACAGTGCGCCGCCCAGCTCGCCTCCGCTGGGGTCTCCCGGCTGCGACGTCGCCGGGTCGGACGCTAGATAAGTAACCAGGAAGTGCGACCCAACGTGCACGCCTCTGGGACAGGGTGCCCAGGATCCCCCCAATTTCTGGCCCTTTACGACGTAGCTGTACGTGCACCCGGTGCGGTCGTCAGGCAGGAGGGCGCTCACCGTTGCCGTCGCGCGATGGTGTGAGGTTGCCATGCGGTACGAGCTTGCCCAACCGGACACGCCGACCGTCGCGGCATCGACCAGCAGGAAGCAGGCGAGCCAAGTTGCCAGGCCTCTCCACAGCCAGGCGTGCGGGCCACTCCAAGACCAGGTCCGGCGGCGCCCTTTTTTCGTCCCCTCGGGTGGGCCCGCTGTGGCGGCGGTTATGGCTTGTGGTTGCTCCACGTTGCCTGGCGCGGCACTAGGTACGTTCCCAGAGCTTGATCCCCCCGATTATCCCTGCGCTGTTGTCCGCGAGGGTCACATCGGGCGGGAGCGGGAACTTGATCTTGTTCGAGTTCCCGCCGCCTATATAGCAATGGTCGTAGAAAACGAGCCCTTTCAGGATCCCGAGGGTGGCGAGGACCTTGTCGTTCCACTTCGAGCTCCCGTCCTTCTTGCGAGCGGCGTCGCCCAGCAACTCGTTGTAGCTCTTGCCGCGTTTGGACAGTGGGTGTTGGGCTAGCTCGAGGTGAGGTGCCAACTTGCCTTGCCAGAACAGCGCTGTCCCGACCCCGGTGCCGAGGGTGACGACGAGCTCGAGGCCCTCCCCCTTTACGACAGCGGCTCCCTGGACGTCGGCGTCGTTGGCAACCCGGCAGGGCCGGCCGAGAGCGGTCGCCAGAGCCTGCTGAAGCTCGAAGCCGGACCACGCCTTTTCGAGCTCGACCGAAGTCTTGCCACCGTCACCCGTGGGAGACACGAAGTGCGGGGCGGACAGCACGCGGCCCTCTCTTACCATCCCGGGAAAGCCTGCCGATACCCTCTGGTAAGAGGGGAGCCCTGTGGCTATCTGGCCCAGGGCTGCAACGAGCTGTTCGGGCCGCAAAGGGTATGGGGTGGGGATCCTGACCGGCTCGTGCAGCAGCTCGCCGTACTTCGACAGGACGGACGCCTTGAGGCCCGTCCCGCCGATATCGAACGAAAGAGTCCTCGGCAAGCCAGTTCTGCGCCGGGCGGCAGGCCTGGTAGCCGTGTCAGCGTCAACTGCGCCACCCGCTTCGGTGCTCCGTCTTGCGCGCACCTGAGCGCTTTGTCTGGTCGCTGGGGCGCTCTTTCTGGCACGGGCACTCGTCGGGGTGGCCGCCTTCCCAGTGGCTTTGGCGCTCGCCTTGCGAGCGGTTTTGGCGCCCGCCCGCGCTCGCGGTTCAGCACCGGGGTTGGTGTTCGCCCTGGCGTTCGGCTTCCGGCCCGGTCGTGCTGGGGGCGTAGGCATGGCCGTTACAGTACTCGTGTTTAACCTGCGCATCTCGATCGCCGTCAGGCCGGGCGTCGCCCCCCGCACCAGCGGCTCGCACGAGAACCCGATTTATCTCGTCGAAAGCGATGACGATCGATAGTTTGAGGGCAAAATAGATGTCACAAGACGGGCATGAGCACACAGGACCGAGCATGAGCACACAAGACAAGGTGCAGCTGTCGGAACGGGAGCGTCAGCAGCTCGCCGGCATCAAGGCGATGCTCGAGTCGGGCGACCCCCGGCTGGCGAGGGTGCTGACAGGTGAAAAGCGGCGCTTCCACGCTGCCGTGCAGGTTGTGGCTGGTGTAGTCCGCTCCTGCGCAAGGACAGGTTCGGAGCACGTCTGGGTCGGCCCTTGGTCGCACTGGTCGGTTTTGCCCTCGTGCTCGGCGCCCTGGCCTTGTCGCTGAGCTGGCTCGGGGTGCTCGCGGAGCTGGTTGCCGGCGTCGGGGTCGCATTCTGCTTTGTTGCCGCGCAGAGGCACCGGGCCGCAGGCGGTGCCGAGCGTCAGGTGGGTGCCCCGGTTTCGCACTAGCGACCGCTGCTGGCACACGGTATAGGTTGGTGTAATGCCAACTGGAGCGGAGCAAGTGCCTTCTGGAGAGCAGGTTCTCGGCGATCTCAGAGACCAGCGTGTCGTTGTCACCGGCGGCTCAGGGTTCATAGGAGGCCATGTCGTAGCGGCGCTGTGCCGCGCTGGGGCAAACGTGCTGTCTGTAGACCGCCGGCCCGCAAAGGAGTTCCGGTGCCACCCGGCCGGTGACCACGGCGTCACGGTCGTATTGGGCGACCTGAAAGACGGCGCCGTCATCGAGGCCTCGGTCGAGACCGGTACCAAAGCGATAGTGCACCTGGCTGCCCAAACCCAGGTGCTCCGCTCCATCGAGGACCCCCAGGGCACGTTCGACAACAACGTAGTGGTGACCGGGGCGTTGCTGGAGCGGGCTCGCCAGGTTGGTGCTACCAGTTTTGTGCTCGCCTCATCGAACGCGGTCGTCGGCGCGGGAGCGTCCGGGACCTTACGCGAGGCGGTCCCGCTCGCCCCCCTGACCCCGTACGGGGCGACGAAGGCCGCCGGTGAAATGCTCTTATCTTGTTACAACGCGGCCTACGGGGTGCGAGGTGTGGCGCTCCGTTTCACAAATGTCTACGGGCCGGGCATGTCGGAAAAGGACAGCATTGTCCCGAGGTTGTTACGGACGGCGGCGAGCGCTGGCACGTTCGACGTTTACGGCGACGGCCAGCAGGTGCGTGACTACGTGAACGTCGCCGACGTCGTCTCTGCGGTCATGACTTCGCTTGGCCAGCCGGGCTTGAGCGGCCCGTTGGTGATCGGCGCAGGGTTCTCGGTGTCGGTGCTCGAGCTGATCGCGCTTGTCGAAAAAGCGCTCGGTTCGCAGCTCAATGTGCGCCAGATCCCCGCCAAGGCCGGCGAGATGCCGGCGGTGATCGTAGACAACTCGTTGGCTCGGAGCTGGGGATGGGCACCTTCGGTAGGCCTCGAGGAAGGCATCGCCGAGGTCGCAGAGGAATGGGGAGCGAGGAGCGGTACTGCTAGCTGAAAGTTATTGTGCGCCGGTAGCGGGCCCGCCACCAGCCGAGGCAGCGGCCCTGCGCCGGTCTACGAATACGAAGCGGTCGTAAACCAGGTACTTGAGCACCGATAGCACTACAACCGAGGCCATGTAGCTGAAGGTCACCAGCAAGTCCCTTGCCGTATGGCTCGTGTGGTCTACACCCAGGGCAGTGGCCTTAGTGGTAGCGGACGATGCGGCGAGGCTCACGATGGACACCAAAACGTAGAGGACCGACTCCCTTGCGACGCCCTCCCGGCCTTTCTTCTCCCAGGCCCAGCGCCGGTTGAGGACCCAGTTAGGCACTGCTCCTGCTACGAAGGCGACCCAAGTGGAGCCGATCGCGCCCAGGTGGGCAAAGCTGAAGCAGAGGTAATAGACCACGACACTGGTGACGAAGGCGACGACTGAACCTGCCCCATAGCGCCAAAGCTTGAGCAGGGCGGGCGTACGCCAGCGGCCCAGCCAGTGCGCGTCGACCAGCCAATGAAGCGGGGAATGCTTACCCTGAGCAGTGGCCGCCGTCTCAGGGCCGCTCGTCGAGACCAACTCGGGTGCAGTGCCGTCGTCGCCGTCAATTCGCAAGCTTGGGCCGCCGGGCTGTGCGGCGGGCGGCTGGCTAGGATCATCGAGCGTGCCCAGCCGACCGTGGTCTGATGGTGCAGGCATTGGTGCTGGTGCAGGCATAGGCCCTACAGCATCGTGCACTGAGGGTGCGGGCGTCAAGGAGGGCCTTGCGGCGCGTCGGGGAGTGGCGCGTTGGGAAGCCGAGCGATAGGGAAAGGATAGTCGGGAACCATTGGCAAGTCGTGGTCGAGGCCCGTTGGGCCCCACGAGCGGTACCGGCGCTTGGTGGGCACCCTTCTCCGGCGTCGGCGGCGAAGGGCCCCCGACCACCTCGCGGTGGTTGGCGCTCGGTTGGCTCATACCGCTAGCGGTCCAGGTTGTCCACACCTTCGTCGTAGCGCCGACGTACCGTGTCGGTTCTTTCGACGACGACGCCAACTACCTCATGGCTGCTCATGTACTGGCGGCTGGGGGCGGGCTCACGTCCAAAATGCCGAGCGGGGCCACGGTTGTCGCGTACTACCTCCCGGGGTACCCGATACTGCTCGTGCCGCTGGTATGGATTTGGGGTAACGGGCTCTGGCCTCCGCGAGTATTTTCAACCGTTTGTGTTGCGCTGTTGTACCCGCTGCTGTGGGCGTGGATGGGCCGCCGGGGGTTCAAGCCGGGGTACCGGGCGGCAGTCCTCGGGCTCCTGGCAATCAACACGGTCCTTGCGACGTACTCCACGATGGTCATGGCGGAGGCTCCCTTCCTGTTAGTGCTCGTGCTGGCACTGTTCGCTCTCGACCGGTGGGAACGGCGGCCGGGCGTGCTGAACGCGTGCGTTGTGGTCGTGCTTATGGCGGCGCTCGTTTGGCTGAAAGAAGCCGGGATAGGCCTTGTCGGAGGGCTCGTCTTGTACGAGCTATGGAGGAGGCGTTGGGCGCGTGCAGCTTTCGTGAGCCTGGGGACGGCTGCTCTGCTGCTGCCCGCTCTCGTGGCGAGGTGGGCAAGCGGCGGTTCGACAATCGGCAACCGGTACGTGGGCGAAATCTCGGCTCCTGGCGATGGCGGCTTCTTCCATCAGCTGCCGACGGAGGTGGCCCGGGATGTTTGGTCGTACCTACAGGAGGTCCTGCGGCAGTCCGTGTTGCCAACCGGCAGCCCTTTGCCATCCCATGGGCCGGTGGAGCTGCTGATGGCTGCCGTGGGAGCGACCGTCCCGGTGTTCGGGTTCGTGGGGGCGGTGTCCTGGTACCGCCGGCACCCCTTGGCGGAGTCGTGGATGCTTTGGGCCTACTTCGCCGAGACACTCGCTTACCCCTATACGAACCAACGGCGTGTGATCCTCGTCCTGCCCCTAGTGACCATCTGGTACGTCACCGGGGCAGCGGTCGTTGGGCGCTGGGCGCTCGACCTTGGAGGCCAAGCCTTGTCCAAGGTGGCGGCCTCGGTTGCGGTCGTAGTCGCAGTACTCGCAGCTGGCGTCCCAACGGCGGCAGGATTTACCCGGGACTACCTGTACCGCGTCGGGCAAAAAAGCTCCGAGTTCGCCCACTCGCCGGCCATGGCGCTGCTGAAGGGGATCGGGCCGCCGAGTGCGGTCGTGGAGACCGACTATCGGGGCAGCGTGGCATACTTCAGCGGTCACCGCACGGCCTGGACGGCCTTCACAGCGACTACCCCCTATGGGCCGTTTGCAGCCCAGAACAAGGGATCTTGTACGGTCCCCATCGTAAGGAGCGCGCTCCAGGCCGACGACGCCGAGTTCCTCATGGTCGGTGATGTCAACATCCCTGGGCTCGTGGACAGCCCCTGCCTGCTCCAGCTGGCCTCGACTTCCGCGACGGGAAAGGCCGTGGGAGCCGTGCGGTTGATCTCGACGGACCATGACCAGACCTCGGTCTTTGAGCTCGTCGGGCCCACCAGTTCGCAACCGCTTGTAACGGACTGGACTTCGGCCGTGGGCCCCTCCACCCCCGCCCTGCAAGTAGTGCTGCAGCGCAACGGCAAGGGCGATGCAGGCGGCACCGGGTACACGGCGCCGGCTAGGGACGGGAGGGCCAGCTTTGCCTGGTCCTGGCCCAACCCGGTAGCTGTCACCCAGCTAAGCATCGGCTCGGTCACGAGCAGCTCGGTGGTGCGGGCGGTGGACGTATCGGTCGAGTCAGTTGCCGGTGTCTGGCGGGACGTACTGACTGCCCCAGGCGCAGTGGGGGACGGAGGGACGGCCCCCTACCTGCTGGCCCAGCTGCCGGCGAGCACAGAGGTCCGCGGCGTCGATGTGTCGGTCCGCACCTCGGGTACCGCGGAGGTCGCCTACGTCAACGCGATCGGGCGCAGCTCCGGGTAGACGAGCGGGCCCGGCATTGGACGGCCGGCGAGCAGGCAGCGGTGCGATCGCAAGCTGACGTACCGTAGTCCCGTGGCGAGGCAACAGGAGCCGGGATGGTACGCAGACCCGGCCGCGCCCGGGCGGTGGCGCTGGTGGGACGGTGAGTCGTGGACGGAGCACGCTGTAGGAGCCGACGGTGCGCCCGACGAGCAGCCGCTCGGCCGAACGGCCGGCACGTTTGGAGCCGGCCGGCGGGGAGCCAGCGGAGGGGGAGCTAGCCGGCGGGCGACCGGCCCCGGGGGAGCTGGCCGAGGGGGGACCGGGCACCGCCGAGCAGTTGCCTGCAACCGGCCCTCCTGGCCCAGACGTTCATGGCCCGGGCACTCCCGGCCCCGCCAACAGCCCAGGAGGCCCGCCCGACCGGCGCGGCCTCGCCGGACCTCCAGGCGCGCTTGGCGGCCGCGCCCGGGGCGGCGCAAATCGGACCGAGGCCTCCGTCTTCGCGAAGCGCTGGGCGGTGCTGGTGGGCATCGTCCTGGTTGTGGTCATCATTCTTGCCATAGCGCTTAGGAGCCATCCACCGACGCTGTACTGGCAGGGAGAGCCGATCGAAGATGCCTCGCACGTCCTTGTCCAGGCGCAGGCGGCAATGCAATCGGTAGCGGCGGCCGACGAGGGAGCGCTCTCCTCGGCCAGCCGCTGCTACTTCAGCTTGCCGAACAGTTCGGGTCACGACGTGGCGCCGTACCTGCGCTGCGGCCCCGTCCTGTTCCCGTGGTCGTCGGTGTCCGCCCCCTGGCTCACGTACGAGATCCGCGGCACCTCGACCACTTCGGGCGTGAAGGTCTTGCTTGCCAGTTCAGCCCCCTCGGCCGCAACGTCTGGGCTTCACCCCGCAGAGGTGCTCAGGCGGCCCGACGGGGCTGGTGCGCCCAAAGGCAGCGGCGGCTTGGCGCTGCCCGCGGTTCCTCGCCAGCGCGCCGGATGGGCCGGCGTGCTCTCCGCTCCACCCCTGGGCCTGCGCCCGGCCCCCGTCGGCGACCTGATCGGCGACTGGGGCCAGACATACCGCTTGGTCGCGTTCGGCGAGGTGAGCCACTTGAGCTCGCAGCTCGACCCAGCGGCGCTGCGAGACGCCGTCAACCCGTCCGGGAGTGCTTACGCCACAGTGCGCAACTCGGGTGGACGGCCGTTGGCGAGCCTGCTGTTGCCAACAAAGGGCCAGTCCCTTGTCGTCGCCGAGCTGGCGCTCGGCCCAGGCGAGGCGGCGGGGGCCGTGCCGTCCCAGGCTGCCGCCGATGGAGCAGTCTCACCCAGCACCGACCAGCCAACCATTGAGGTTCTTGCGGGCGGTACGGCTGCGACCCTCGAATTGCCTGAGACCTCGGCGGCTGGGCCCAGGGCGGCACGCTCAGCCGACCTGACCCTTGTGGCCTCCGTGCCCGCCGGGAGCCACCCGCTCCTCGAAATCTCCGACAAGGGCCTCTCCCAGCAGGTCTCCCTGGTGGGTGGCCAACTCACCCCGGGGCCTGAAGTGCTGTCTCGGGCCGGCACCAACGAGCCGCTCGATGCCACGGGGGACCTTCCCGGCACCGAGGTACATATCAGCGACGCAGCCCTCGTGTGGTTCGCCGGCAGCGACGGGGGCACCGTCCCGCCGGCACCCGACGAGGCCTACCTCGAGGTCCTTGCATCCGCAAGCCCAGCGGGGTCTTCCTTCCTACCAGCCTCAGACTTCAGCCTTTCATCACCGGGCGGCCAGGCCCAGGTAGGCGAGCCATTGCCCGATGCGGACCGCGCGGCCATCGTCGTCGGGTTCCTCGTGCCGGCATCGTTCAGCAACGGCACGGTTACCGTGTCAGCGGGAGGTCGCTCGTTCAGCGTGCCCGTGAATTTCCCTTAGGCCTGCACGGGCCAACCCCTAGGCTGTCGGGATGACCCTCGAGCGCCAATCCCCGCAGGACATTCGCGTCCTGCTACTTGAGAACATCCACCCTGACGCCACAGCCATCCTTTCCAAGGCGGGTTACCAGGTTGAGACATCTGACCGGGCCTTGCCCGAGGCGGAATTGCTCGAGCGCCTGGCCCAGGTGGACGTGCTCGGGATCAGGAGCAACACCCACTTGCCTGACAGCGCATTCGAAGCGGCCCCGCACCTGCTCGCTGTGGGCGCTTTTTGCATTGGGACGAACCAAATAGACCTCGCGAGCGCGAGCGCCCACGGGACGGCCGTTTTCAATGCTCCGTTTTCGAATACGCGAAGCGTTGTCGAGCTCGTCATTGCGGAGATAATTTCGCTTCAGCGTGGCCTCATGGACAAGACCCGCCAGATGCACGAAGGTATTTGGGACAAATCTGCGAAGGGGAGCCACGAGGTGCGCGGGCGGCGCCTTGGTATCGTGGGCTACGGCAATATCGGCTCGCAGCTCTCGGTCCTTGCCGAGTCGCTCGGGATGTCGGTCTGGTTCTACGACACCGCCGACAAATTGTCCTTGGGTAACGCAAAACGCTGTTCGTCGTTGGAGGATCTCCTCGAATCTGTCGACATCGTCACGTTGCATGTCGACGGGCGCCCGGGTAACAAAGGGATGTTCGGCGAGGCGGAGTTCTCGCACATGGTCCCGGGAAGCATTTTCTTGAACCTTTCCCGAGGTTTTGTCGTCGACCATGCGGCGCTGCGCCGCCACATCGAGAGCGGCCACATCGTCGGTGCCGCAATAGACGTCTTCCCGAGCGAGCCAAAACGCCGCGGCGAGCCGTTCGTTTCGGAGCTCCAGGGCCTACCGAACGTGATCCTGACCCCGCACGTCGGCGGGAGCACCGAAGAAGCTCAGCAGGACATCGGCCGGTTTGTCGCAGGCAAGCTGCATGACTACCTGGCGGCCGGGCCCACCTCGCTGTCGGTGAACCTGCCCAACCTCGTGCTGCCCGCCGCCTCCGAGGCGTTCCGCCTCACGCACGTCCATGCCAACGTCCCGGGAGTGCTGGCAGCAGTCAACAGCCTCTTCGCTGCTCACAACATGAACATCGAGGGCCAGTACCTGGGGACCCGGGGCGACATCGGCTACGTCATCACCGACACTCCGAGCGACTTCCCGCACGAAGTGATCACCTCCCTGCAGGAGATGTCCTACACGATCCGTTTGAGGGTCCTCTGAGGCTGGTCGCCTCCCCGTAGCGCGTCGAAGTTCGCCAGGCTCCGGCCCAATCGCCCTTGGGATTGCCTCAAGTATCCGCGCGCTATCGCCGATAAGGCGCTATGTATAGTTTCATGGGTGTAATTCGCCCCTGGGCTAGACGCACTGCCGCGTGGCTGACCTGCAACTTTCTCGCGGCGGCCGGGCTAGTGGTCCAGGCGGGCCTGGTTGGCGTTGCGTCCCTTGCGGGGATGTTCGAGCTGCTGGGGCAGAAGGTCGAGTCTCGCCGGGCCGAGGCGGCTCTCCTTCTGGCGCAAAGTGCGAAGGCTTCCAATCGCTGGAGGGCCGCGTTCGAGGCGGCCCCGCTCGCCATGGCCAAGGTGAGCCCGGAGGGCCGTGTGGAGGAAGTGAACCCCGCTTTCTGCCGCGCTCCTCGGCGAGCCAGAGCGGGCCGTCGTTGGCCGGCGCCTTAGCGCCCTGGTCTACCCGGACGACCTCTCCGAACTCGCTGGGCCCGGTGACCCGGGAAAGGCGAAGGTCGCCAAAGCCGAGGTGCGCATCGTCTGCAACGGAGGCCGTCTCCGCTGGTGCGAAGTGGCGTCGTCGCTGGTGCGCGACAGCGAGGGCCGGCCGCTGCATGTGCTCGTCAACGTGGTCGACATAACGCGCCACAAGCGCTCCCAGGCGGCGTTGCGTGACCTGGCCACTCGGGACCCCCTTTCGGGGCTTGCCAATAGGCGGTGGTTCGAGCTCCAACTTGCTCGGCACCTTCGCACCTGCGCGACCGAAGGGCCAAGGGGTGCCCTCGTGGTCATGGACCTCGACAACTTCAAGAGGGTCAACGACACGCTCGGCCACCAGGCCGGCGACCGGCTGGTAATCGAGGTGGCCGTAACCCTCCGCAAGCACCTGCGCGACAGGGACCTGGTCGCCCGGCTCGGCGGCGACGAGTTCGCAGTGGTGCTCCACGACGGTGACTGCCGGGCCGCCGAGTCGGTTGCCCGCAAGCTTGTCCTGGCGGTGCGTGACGAGGTCAACAATGGGGCAGACGGCGTGACTGTATCGGTTGGCGTGACACCCTTTGACTTGTTCAAGGGCGTGAACGCCCGGGAAGCCCTGCGATCTGCGGACGCCGCCATGTACACGGTCAAACGTTCTGGGCGCAATGGCTACGCGGTCGCTGGTGCGGGCGAGGGGCCCCGTCATGCTCGTAGCCGCAGGGATCTGGCCGCCCGTCCGGGTTGGGCTGAGCGCGCTGTGCGCGCCGGCGCTCACTAGCTTCAAACGCCCGGACCGGGAGGTGCCGGCCCGATGCCGCAGGGTTAGCGGTTTAGCGGTTATCGGCGGTGGTTGCCTCGTGCCAACAGCAGGGCCGCAAGTTGGGCCGCCAGCTCCACAGCGTCCCGGTGGCTGACCACGATGCGGTCCCAACTGCACCCTTGCGCGTCGAGCACGACAGCCGCCTGGCGCGCACGCACAGCTACGAACTCGCGCCGGCCGTCGCGACGCCGGCTCCCAAAGGCGAACGACCCTGGCCATGAGGCACCTCGCAGGCGCGACAACGTGACAGAGCCGAGCGGCGACTGCTCCACATGGACCATCTTCAGGCAGTCGATGGGCACCGAAACCTGGCGGCGCCATGCGGCGAGCGCCTCGAGGGTGCTCAAGCGGACCACCAGTTCGCTGGTATCGACTGTCAGTTCGGCCATCTTCCTTGCTCGCGAAATGTCCGGGACCAAAGGCCTGTAGTGAGCTCTGCGGCTCAACTCTACGGTCGCCGTGCCGATCCCACGAGCAGGATGAACGTTTTCGTGACTACACCAGGGGCAGTTGGCCCCGGGACGACGACAAGAGTGCCTCGTTCGGCACCCAAGGCGCGTACCCAGGGCCCTGCCGGCGCGACCGGGGCCCGATGCCCTTCGCCCCGGTCCGCCAGCTCCGCCGGCGGCGTTCGCCGGTCCTTCCCGGGACCCGCCTAGTTGACCAGATCGGTGCCGGGCTCGCCGACGACCCAGGCCCTGGCGGGTGGTCGGGAGGGTTTGCCAACCAAGCGCACTGGGATCCCGACAGGCCCCGGGAGTGGCGCTGCTGGGCCCAGAGCGGCCCTACGTGGTCGGCCCATTGCGGCGCCGAAGTCGCCGCAAGCGACCCGCTCGGCCTCTGCCAGCGTCACCGCGCCTCGCTCATCGAGGCCGGAGACGAAAGCGCTTCCGCCTTCAGACCTGAACACGCGCTGAGCGCGGGCTGAGACTTTGGCGCACTTTTGCGCCAACCACCAGCACGCTGCCTTCAAGGTCCTAGCCTCGACGG
Source organism: uncultured Acidimicrobiaceae bacterium (assembly GCA_963699075.1). Taxonomy (GTDB): domain Bacteria; phylum Actinomycetota; class Acidimicrobiia; order Acidimicrobiales; family Palsa-688; genus Fen-671. The sequence continues at coordinate 313,015 of CAVOTF010000001.1, forward strand.
TTAGGCTATGGCCTGAATGTTGTCCCTGTTAAGGGGGAAAGGCGCAAATGGCAGGAAAAGAAGAAAGCGGTGGAAAAGGTAAGGTCCCTCCCCGCCCAGGCACTTCGCGCCCGTCGGTGCCCAAGCGGCCCACCGCCAAAGCGGGGGGCTACGCGACGGGCAAACCTGTGCGGCCGGCCCCGCGGACCTCTGCGCGCCGTGTCGTCCAGCAGCGCCGCCAACGCAACCTCTACACGGCCTACGGAGCCGTCGCTGTCGTCATCGTCGTGATCGCGGTCATCGTCGGGATCAACCTGGCAGGGGGGTCGAAGCCGAAGGCAGTGAAGGGCGGTGCGGCTCCCGGGGCGTTCGCGCTCACGTCGGCGTTGTTCAACCAGGTCGCCGACGTACCGGCCAAGACCCTAATCGACGCTGCCGAGAGCGAACCGAGCGGCACCCAGCCGCCCGACAAGTTGCCTGCCTCGAACAAGGTGCTCCTTGTCGGTGGCAAGCCCGAGGTCCTCTTCATTGGCGCCGAGTATTGTCCCTACTGCGCCGCTGAGCGGTGGGCTCTCGTGATGGCGTTGTCGAAGTTCGGTACCTTCAGCAACGTGATGGGGGTCTTCTCGTCGTCTACAGACGTCAACGCGAACACGCCGACGTTCTCGCTCTACCATTCCGGTTACACCAGCCCGTACCTCAGTTTCGTGCCGGTTGAGACCGAGACGAGGACCGAGGCCCAGCTCCAGGAACTGACCCCCGCCCAAAACGACATATACACAAAGTGGGACGTTCCTCCCTATGTACAGGCGGACCAGGAGGGTTCGATCCCGTTCGTCTATATCGGCGGCAAGTACCTGATCACTGGGGTCTCGTACGACGCTTCGGCGATCGCCGGATTTCAGATGCTGGCAGCGGTGTCCTACATGACCAGCGGGACCAACACAACGTCCAAACAAGCAGAGGCTGTCGCCGGTTATCTGGTCAGCGACCTATGCACGCTGACTCATAACAAACCCGGCGATGTCTGCAACCAGATCCCTACCTGGCTGAGAGGCGTGAACACATCGTCGCCCGTTCACCAGTCCTCTTCGAAGCTGAAGTGACACACGGGTTGTTGGCGAACGGGCTCGATTAGGTGACCGCTACGTCATCGGGTGTGAGCAGCCAGCGGAGGTTGGCAGGCGAGGGATCTCCGCCACCAGGTGAGCCCTTCGGGACTGTGCCCGGCCCGGCGATAATCCCGCCGCGGTGGGTGCCGATCGCGAGCACTCTCATCTGCGTGCTTGCGGTCCTCGACTCGAGCTACCTCACCTACGCCCACTTCACCAGTGCGGCGGTGCTGGCTTGCTCGACGAAAGGGTTCGTCGACTGTGCCTTGGTAACTAACAGCGTCTACTCGCACTTCCTCGGGTTGCCCGTCTCGGTGCTCGGCCTCGCCTGGTCGCTCGGGATGCTGGTCCTGTGCAACCCCTGGGCGTGGCGGGCTGCCTCCCCCTGGGTCGGCAGGCTCAGGCTGCTCGGCGCGGTAACGGGGGCCGCCATGGTGATCTGGCTGATGTACGCCGAGCTTGTCAAGCTCAGGCACCTCTGCGAGTACTGCACGCTCGTGCACATCCTGACGATCATGCTCTTCATCGTCGTCGTCTTCGGTACCGCGCTCGCGGTGCACCCCGAAGACGACCTCGCGACAGATTAACTGCCGAGGACCATCGCCTCCCACGGCGCAAGGGTTATCTCTCCAGCGACCGTGCTGCCCCGCGCCCCGGGCTGGGTGGATGCAAGGACGGTACGGACGACCGAGCCAACGTCGCACTTCGCCATTTCAGGGGAAAGGTTTGCAACGGTGGTCGCACCGCCGACTCTGAACGCCCAGACCTGGTCGTCGAGCAGCACGCGCTCCAGCGGGGCCAACTGGGCCACCTGAGCGGACCTGCGCAGCATATTGAGTTCGCGGCACAAGGCGAGCACTGACCCGGGATCGGCTTGCTCGCTTTGGACGTTCGCAGTGGCATGCTCGCCGATCGGGAGCCACGGGCGTGCGGAGGGGGTGGTGAAGCCTGCGCCGGGCTCGGCCGACCAGGGCATCGGGGTACGGCAGCGGTCGCGGCCAGGGTTGCCCGGCTGGTCGCGTGTCATGTCGTCGAGCCGCTGGTCCAGCGGCACGTACACGTCGAGCATGCCGATCTCGTCCCCGTAGTACAGCACCAGCGTCCCCGGCAGCGTCGAGAGCACCACGAGAGCCGCCCGCACGGCCAATTCGTCGTTGCTGCACCAACGCGATGGGAACCTGCCAACGTCGTGGTTGGACGCCGTCCACACGGGCGTCGCCCCCGGCGGCAGCGCGGCGACGGTCTCTTCGGCTATCCCCGCGAGCTCGCGCGCCTTCAGCTCCGCCTCGACGAACAGAAAATTGAAAGCCATGTTCAGCTCGGGTTTGTCGCGGCCGTAATAGTCCCCGAAGCGCTCCATGTCGAGTTCCCACACCTCGCCGAGCAACGCCCGCTGCGGTACGTAGCTGTCGGCGATCCGGCGCCAGCGCTTGTAAATCTCGTGTACTTCCGGGCGGTTTGCGTTGTAGACCTGGCGCAGCCCTCCCCGCCTGATAGCCGGGTGGTCAGTGTGCCGAGCAGGAGGGTTGTCGCGCAGCAGGGCATCTTTATAAAGCCCGTGCGCCACATCGATCCGGAAGCCGGCAGCACCGCGGTCGAACCAGTACTGGATAATTTTCTCGAATTCCTGATGGACAAGTTGGTCCCACCAGTTGAGGTCGGGCTGGGTCGCTAAAAAGTTGTGCAGGTAGAACTGGCCATTGCGCTCGTCGTATGTCCAGGCGCTATCGCCGGTGGCGCAGAGCCAGTTGTTCGGCGGGCCACCATCAGCCTTACCGTCAGCCCAGACGTAATAGTCGCGGTACTCCGCTTCGCGCCCCGTCAAAGCGTCGACGAACCAAGGGTGCTCGTCTGAAGAATGGTTCGGCACCAGGTCCAACAAGATCGCGATGTCCCGTGCGCGGGCCTCTGCGATGAGGTGGTCAAGGTCCTCGAGCGTCCCGAGGTCAGGGTGGACGCCGTAGTAGTCCGAAACGTCGTAACCCCAGTCGGTGTTCGGCGATGGCATCGTGGGGGAGAGCCAGATGGCATCGATGCCGAGCCATTTCAGGTAGTCGAGGCCCTGGCACACGCCCGCGAGGTCACCGATCCCATCCCCATTGGAATCGCGCCAGCTCCGAACGTATATCTGGTAAAAAGTGGCGCCTCGCCACCACGCGGACCGTTCTGTGATCCGGCCAGTATTTCAGGCTGGTCAGCCCTCGGGCCAATACGCCAGGCCGCAGCGCCGTCGCGGGCGGCGGCGGTCCGGTTGTCGCGACATCGTCGGGCACGAGCCGGCCGGGACGTGCAAAGCTGGCACCGTGAGCGACTCCCGCCGATTTGTCATCATCGGCGCCAGCCTCGCCGGCGCCAAAGCCGCTGAGACGTTGCGCAAGGAAGGCTTTGAGGGCACCGTGGCCCTTGTCGGAGAGGAGCCCGAACGCCCGTATGAGCGGCCACCGCTTTCCAAGGAGTTCCTGCGGGGAGAGGCTGGCCCGGACAAGCTCTACGTGCACGCAGATGGCTTCTACGAGGCGCAGGGCATAGACCTGCGGCTCTCCTCCAGGGTCGCCTCGCTGGACATTGGGGACCAGAGCGTGGGCCTTGCCTCAGGCGAGCGCCTCGGTTACGACTCGCTGCTGCTATGCACGGGCGCCCGGCCGCGCCGGCTGGCGTTGCCGGGCGCGGAGCTACCTGGTGTGTATTACCTGCGGGACATGGCGAGCTCGGCCACGCTGCGCGAAGCCATCAAGGCTGCCAGCCGGGCCGTTATCGTCGGGGCCGGGTGGATCGGCTGCGAGGTGGCCGCCTCAGCACGCCAGCTGGGGGCCGAGGTTGCGGTCGTGGAGGTGGCCGGGCTCCCTCTGCAAAAGGTGCTGGGCCCCGAAATGGGCCAGTTCTACCGCGACGTCCATCGCGACCACGGGGTCGAAATGCACTTCGGCGTCGCGCCGGAGGCCGTGGTGGGCTCGGCTGGCGCCGAAGGTGTCCGCATGGCCGACGGGCGCATTATCCCCGGCGACATCGTCATCGTTGGTACCGGGGCGCAGCCACGCGTCGAACTTGCCCAACAAGGCGGCTTGGAGACTGGCAACGGCGTGCTGACCGACGAGTTCCTCGAGACATCTCGGCCGGGCGTCTTTGCTGCGGGGGACGTGGCCAATTCGTTCCACCCACTCTTCGGCGAACGGGTACGCCTGGAGCATTGGTCCGCAGCCCGCAACCAGGGCCCGGCTGCGGCCCGCAATATGTTGGGCCGCCACGAGCCCTATACGCGGGTACCGTACTTTTACTCCGACCAGTACGACGTCGGTATGGAGTACTCGGGGCACGCGCCGTCCTGGGACGAGGTAGTCATCCGCGGGGATCTCCAAGGTCGTCAGTTCGTAGCCTTCTGGGTCAAGGACGCTCGCGTCGCTGCCGGGATGAACGTCAACATTTGGGACATTTCGGGCGAAATTGCCGATCTTGTTGCATCGCGTCGGCGCGTTGACACGAAGAAGCTGGCCGACCCGCACGTGAGCCTCGCCGACCTGTAACTGTTCCCTCGGCGTACCTGGTCAATGCAGCGCCTGGTGACCTATGAGCCGATCGGCTCACTTGGAAGGGCGATTAGGGCCCTGTGAACGCTGATCGTGGTCCTGGGGCCTCTAACCGTCTCGCGAGGTTATTCCAATTTCCCTAACGGACGACCTTCCTGTTTCAGCAGGTCATACTGATCCAGGAGTCGAGTTAGAGCATTTACCAATTTCGAGGAAACTACGTTGTGAGGCCCAGAAACCTAGCAACGTGGACTGATTTTTATCGGCGTTGAAAGTCCTGCGTTGCCATCGAAGGTCGGGTGGAGCGCGCGCGAGCGGGAAAAGTAGGTCTACTGGTGTACCCGTCCGGAAATGAAAATGAGGTCTTAGCGCTTCACCGAAAGCCGCCTTTGGCGCGGCTCGGGCGGAAATTGACCCTGGCGGGCGCGGTGGCCAGGAACGGCCACGAACGCCGACGCTCGACGGCGTGGGCCCATCCCCGGCTCTACGAGCGCGAGTTCTTCCTCGATGAATTGGCCGCCATGTTCTCAGGGAACTGGGAACGTCCCAATTGCGCCGTCATTATCGAGGGGGAGCCATGGACCGGCAAGACCGCACTGCTCGGGGCAGCCCGGCGGCTCGCAGCCGAGTCCGGGATGACGGTCCTCAACGCACGTGGCAACGACCTCGAACGCGGGACCGCTTGGGGCCTTGTCGGACAACTTTTTACCCGGCAACTGCCGTGGCCGCCTGCCAAGGCGAACGGCGGTGCCGAGGCTCGCACGGCAGCGCTCGTCGCCGAGCCTGTTGGGGACGGACCGTCAGAACCCGGGCAATTAGCCACGCAATTCCGCCGTTTTGAAGAGTCGCTCTGGCGGCTCTCGTCAGCTCGTCCCGTGCTGGTAGCGGTGGACGACGCCCACCTCGCAGATCCTGAGTCCTGCCGCTGGTTGTTCTACCTCGCGCGACGTCTCGGGAACCACCGGGTGCACCTGGTGCTCACGTCGCGGGCCCTCGGCGAGGGCCCTGACGGTTATCGACCGCATTCGCTCCGAACCCTCAGTGCGCGTCATGGCGATCCAGCCTTTGAGCAAGAGCACCGTCGCTGACATTGTCGGCTCGGCCCTGGACAACCAGGGCCCTTGGGCCGGAGAACTCGTGGACGCAGTGTACGAGGCCTCGGGTGGTACCCCGTTCCTGCTACTGGCCGTCCTGCGCGAACTGTCTGCTTCCGGGCTTGCCGGCGGCCGACTGGCTTGTGAGGTCGGGCCCTTGGCGCCCGTCCATGTCGGCAAGGCACTGCTTGCCCGTCTGGCTGGCTTGCCGGCCGACGGGCCTTCCCTACTTGGTCTCCTCCAGGCGGTCGCCGTCATGGGCTCTGAGGCCGACCTCCGTGGCTGTGCCAACTTGGCCGGCCTTGACCCCGCGCGTGCTGCCATGCTCGTGGACTGTCTGGTGGACGATGGTCTTCTGAGCTCCGGGCAACCCCTGCGCTGCCGGCAAGGTGCGGTTGCAGCGGCAGCGATGCAGGAAATGGGCTCGGCCGGCCGCGCACGTTTACACCTGGCGGCTGCCCGGCTTCTCGAACAGCGCGAAAAGCCGGCTGAGGTCGTCGCCGAGCACTTGCTCCTGGCCGAGCACTGCGCGGAGCAGTGGGCGCCAAGGCGCCTGGAAGCGGCGGGCAGGCAAGCGCTATCGCGAGGAGACCATCGCAAAGCGTTGATTTTCCTGGAAAATGCGTTGCGCGAATACCCGCGCACCTCCAGTGCCTCACTACACCTCGACTTGGCTCGCGCCACAGCCGCAACCGACTTGACCGCGGCGGATCGGCACCTCAGCCAAGCGGTCGCGCTCGGGGCCGACCTACGCGAAGTTGCCCACGCTGCGCTGGTGTTGGCTCGCAGTACCGCAGAGGGCAATGCCGCTGGCGCCTTGGTGACGACGCTCAGAAAAACCTCTGCCCGGCTTCCTCGCGCCGAGCGCGATCTCCGGGTCAGGCTCGAGGTTGCGGCGGCGGAGCTCGCCGGTTCGTCGGCAGGTAGCGCCCAAGCACGCGAAGTCATTGGCTCGCTCCTGGGTGCATGGCACCCTTCTACAACATCTGCTGAACGCCTGGGCCTGGCGTTCTTGGCTGTCGTCGACTCGACGCGTGCCGCGACGCGCAGTGCGGCTGAAGTCAGCGAACTGCTCAACGGTGCCTTGCCGTTGGCAGAGCTCGTAAGTGGCGACCCGTGGGAAGCACGGCTCAGGGCCAAGGCACTGCTTGCGCTGGCCAGGGCGGGCGCGTTTGTTCAGGCAGAATCGTTGGCCTCGGCCGCCCTGGGACAGCTTGGAGAGGGGAGCGACCCAACCGTTTTCGCGGAATACTCGGTCGCGCGTGCCGGCGCTGTTTTGTTGGACGGCCGCCTTGCGGAGGCAGCGGCGGAGGCGTCCAGTTCCTTATCGGCGATGGAAGGACGGCCGTGGGTGACCAGGCCGCTGGCACTCGGGTTTTTGGCGGAGGCGTTGGCCGGTCAGGCTCGTACCACCGAAGCGCTCGACATGCTGGCGGCAGCAGCCGGCGATCCCCTCATGTCTGGCACAAGCCCGGTTGACCGTTACTTGAGCGAACAACGCGGGCACATACTGCTCCTGCTGGGGCGGGTTGGCGACGCCCGGCGCGAGTTTGAGGCGGACAAGCTGAGGGCCGAACACGACGGCATCGACAACCCCGCCGTCACCTCATGGCGCTCGGGCATGGCTGCTTGCCTGAAGGCGGAAGGAAGAACCGTCGAAGCGCTTCTTCTGGCCGAAGAGAACTTGGCCCTCGCGCATGCCTTTGGGGCCCCGTGGCTCATCGGCAGGGCGCTGATCGAGGTCGCTTCGGTTGCGCCTCGTGGGGACCGCCTTTCGCTCCTCCGAGACGCCGTTGCGCCATGCGAGGCATCGGGCGCCACCCTGCTCGTGGCCGCGGCTTTGATCGAGCTCGGTACCGAGCTGGCGAGCCACAGCGATCGGCGCCGCGAAGCGGTCGAGGTCCTCCACCGGGGGGCTCGGTTGGCCTTGAAATGCGGGGCGGTCGCCCTGGTCGGCCAGGCGGCTGGCGCACTGAAGGCGGCAGGAGCCCGGCCGAGGCGGCTCGGGCTTACGGGGCGAGAGTCCCTTACACCGGCTGAAGAGCGCGTGGCCAGTGCGGCTTGCGCTGGGTACACAAATGCAGAGATAGCCTCACGACTTTTCTTATCCGGTAAAACCGTCGAGGGGCACCTCGCCCACGTTTACCGAAAACTCGGGGTGCGGTCGCGCCACGAGATGGCCGAGCAACTGCGAGAGATCGCTCCCAGCTGAGCCCTTAGCCATGTTGAACAGCACGCGTGTCCTCGCGCCCTCTTGCCTTCGCGCCGAAGCCTCTTCGGCCTGCCAGGCGACAAAAACAAGGGTCGCGTCAAAATGTTCAGGGGCTCAAGGCCGGAATTTGAGGGTAGCGAGCCAGAAACCGAGGGTTCCCGGCGCTTATACAAGAGGGCTCGAACGCTATCTCCAGTACGCTACGGGGCCTTCGTACGGCGTCGCCTCCAAAAGTCAAGGGTGTTGCTGCCTAGCGGCGAGTATCTATCTTCAATGTAGGACGATGAACATAACCCTGATAACAGAAGGTACTTACCCTCACCACATGGGGGGGGTCAGCGTTTGGTGCGACCAGCTGCTGAGCCATATACCTGACCATCGTTTTGACATCCTCGCTATCAGCGGTGGCGCCGATGAGAAAAATGTCTGGGAAATGCCGTCCAATGTAGGGACCGTTTCGACGGTCCCGTTGTGGGCTCCCGTCCCGTCTCGGCGGGCGAGCCGGGACCTTCGAGCTCGCTTTATGCCTGTCCAAGAACGCTTCCTCCACAGCCTGGCCGTCGAGAACAACGGCGCTGGTTTTGCCCAGTGCCTGCAGGAGTTAGCAGGGTTCGCCCGCGCCGGCGAGCTGACGGCTGCCATGTCCTCTAAGGACGCCGTGAGCATGTTGATGGAGATCGCTCCCAACTGCCAAGAGCGCCTTGGCGCCGCAGGCCAGGAGCGTCTCAGCGTGGCCGATGCTGTGGACATTTTGGTGAGGCTCGAGCATTCCCTACGTCCCCTCGCCATCGCGCCCCCGGAGGCCGACCTTTGCCACACGACCGCCAATGGTCTCGGGACATTACCGGCGCTCGCCGCGAAATGGGCAAACGGGACGCCTTTTCTGCTTACCGAGCACGGTGTCTACCTGAGAGAGCTCTACCTAGCTCACCCGCCCGGGAGCATGAGCCAGCTTGCTCGCAGTACTGTGTTGCGCTTTTTCAAGCTCCTCATTGAAACGGCCTACGAATATGCCGACATCGTTGCTCCCGTGTGCCGCTATAACCGCCTGTGGGAAGTCGCCAACGGCACCCCGCCGTCGCGGATCCGGCCTGTGCACAATGGCGTCGACCCCAAAGCGTTCCCGGTCGCGACGTCCGAGCCGGCACTGCCAACGTTGGTCTTTGTGGGCCGTATCGACCCGCTGAAGGACATCGAGACACTGCTGTGGGCCTTTGCCGGGGTGCGGGCCAAGCTGCCCAAGGCGCGCCTGCGCCTGTTCGGGCCGGTCCCCGAGGGGGGTGAGGCCTACTTCCAGCGGTGCACCCAGCTGGCGAGCGAACTCGGCCTATCCGATGGCGGGGCCACTTTTGAGGGAAAAATAAGCCCTCCCGCGCAGGCATACCACACGGGTCACGTCGTGGTGCTCACCAGCATCTCGGAGGGCTTGCCGTACGTGGTCCTGGAAGCGATGGCCTCGGGACGCCCTGTCGTTGCCACCGATGTGGGCGGCGTGGCAGAGGCCGTCGGCGACGCCGGCCTGCTGGTCCCGCCCAAAGACCCGTCTGCGGTGGCGTCCGCGTGTGTGACGTTGCTATCAGACAAGCGCAAGAGAAAGGCGCTCGCCAGGGCGTCTCGGGCCAGGGTGTTGGAGTTCTTTGACGTCAAACACTGCTTCGCGACGTACCGGGGGCTGTACGAGGAACTCGTCAAAGATGATTTCGAGACCATCGACCTACGGGACCTTGGCGAAGCCCAGGTCGCCGAGCCGGTTGAGGTCGCCGAGCCGGCCGAGGTCGTCGCGTCCTACCGGCCGGCCGCGTTCGAGGGTTCCTTGCTCAGGCCTAGGCGGCCCCGCTCGTTGAAACCAGGAGTCCTCGGGTGAGCGTCAAGACAGAGCTGGTGCGCAGTCGCGCCGCGGCCGGGACCTCGGTCCCCTCGGAGGTTTCTCCAGCTGCTGCGGGCGCAGGCGCGGGCGAGGGGATGTCGTTGCTCGCGAGTGTGGTCGCGGCAGCAGTCGACCCGCTAGAGATCGCGGCTTCGTTGGAGACCTTCGGGTTGAGCAACGCCGTTGTCCAAAAGCGTTTTTCTCACCCTGATGTCTTTGGCCTCGCCGAACAGCTGTACACCATGGCCCAGTTCGAACCCGCCCCCGCAGTCAAGCGGCGCAAAGTGCGCGCTGGTGGCCCGCTCGACCTCGGCCGGGGGATAATCTTCGCCGCCCCCACGTTGATGTTCACCGGGGCCGCCTTGGCCCTGCGGTCGTCACTGTCGTGGTGGACGGTGCCGCTCGCGCTGATCTGTGGGTGGGCGTTCAGCCAGGCCGTCTCGTATATCGGGTTTTCGCGCGATGCTTGGGGGGAACCGCCCGGTGCGGCCGTCGTCTGGGCCTACTTGCCGCGTTGATCTCAACCGCGGGCCTTGGTCTCGCCGGCGACAGCCTCTTGGGCGGGAGCTACTCCGGCGTGCTCTTCGCAGCAGCGTCATGCGCCTTCATGACCGCGGCGGCCGAGCTGGTCGTCCACGGTGAGGAGCGAATGATCGGGGCTCTGCTCCTCCCCGGGGCTATCGGGTCCTTAGTCTTCATCACCCGGGTGCCGTTCGCGTTGCCGGTGGTGGCCGCAGTGGCCCTTAGCGCTGCCAGTGTCATTGCCACCCTGGTTGCCTCCCTTCGCCACCTGCCGGCTAAATGGTGGCGCCAGCCACTGCTGACCGCCGCGGATCCCTCGACCGTGGCACGATATTTTGCCACCGGCCTGTGCTGTGGTTTCTTTGTCGGCCTGTTCATCGTGCTGGAGCCCGCCAAGGGTGGCCTGCACAGTTGGCCGGCGGCGGCTGCCTATCCAATGATCCTTTCTCTCGGGGCGATGGAATGGCAGCTCCGCTCTCTGCGCGCAGGTGCCTGGGGCGCCTCGTTCAAGACAGGTAGTGTCGGCGAGTTCGCGAGGGTGGTTCGAAGAAGGCTGGCCCGTTCGACCATTTCGTACCTGGCAGTGCTCGCTTTCATGACCGCGGCGGTCCAAGGCCTGGCTGATCTTCGAGGCGTCGTCGTCCCGGCCCCACTTTTGGCTGCAGGGACGTGCCTTGCCCTTGCTTTCTTTTTCGCCTTGGTGGTGTCGTCTTGCGGGCGGATGGAGCTCGTGTTGCGAGCGTGGCTCATTGGTCTCGTCACCCTGGCGGTCTGGGCATTGCTAGCCCGGGTCGTCCACCCATCCTGGTCGCTCCCGGATGCCAATTTCGCGTTCTTCATAGCCGCGTCCGTTTCGGCCGTCGCCTTGGCTCTCGCCGCGCGCCGTGCCGTCGTCAACCCGTTCGCTCATGCCTAACCGTCCTAACCGCCCCCCCATAAAACAATCCCCCAAAGTGGAGAAGCCATGAAACCCCTTATCTCTTTCCGCCGGCCCCGACTTGCTGCGGCCATTTCGATCGCCATGGTGGCCGGGTCACTCGCAGCGTTGTCGGGTGCAGCTTTCGCGGCGACTCCGAACACGCTTGACTTGAAAGTCCTTTTGGTCGGCGACGGCGCCTCCGACCCGACAACGGCCGCATGGGTATCGGCACTCAACACCGAGGGGGTCCCTTATACCGAGGCGGACGCCGACGGGGCCAGCTCGACAGCAGGCACCAGCACCGCCACGGGCAGCTGGACGGTGACCCTGCCCGCCCTTTCCAGCGGGACCACGGGTTTGTACAACGGCGTGGTGATCGCCGATTCCCCTGACGACTTCGCGGCCGGCCAACTGAGCGCACTGGACACGTACGAGTCCACGTTCGCGGTGAACCAGGTGGACGGCTACATGTTCCCGAGCCCGTCGCTCGGCGCCACTGACGTGTCCGGGGGAGCCCTCGACGGCACTACGGGCACGCTGACCTCCGCCGGACTGGCCGACTTCCCTGAGCTGGCGGGCCGATCCCCTTCTCGAGCTGCCCGGCTGCAAGCGACACGATATGTACCTACGGCTACCCCGCGGCGGCCGATGCGGGCGCTGCCTACACAAGCATCATCAATAATGCTGGGGGCAACACGCTCGGCGGTATCTACCAGCACCCGAGCACCGACCCTCAGGCGGGAGTGTCCGAGCTGTCGCTGTTTTTCAACTACAACTCCGCCGACACCCAGTGGCTGCTGCTTGCTCCAGGGCTCGTCAACTGGGTGACACAAGGCACCCACCTCGGCGAGTACCGCAACTACGTCGAGATGGACATCGACGACACGTTCACACCTGACGACGCTTGGGATACCACCAACCACACGATCGACTACGCCGACGGTGACTCGCTCAGGATGGTCCCCCAAGACGTGGTCTCGGCCGCAGAGTGGTCCCAAGCCAACAACTTCCGCCTGGACCAGTTGTTCAACTACGGCAGCACAGTTGCGGCCCAGGCCGGCGACTTGGACTTCGCCGGCAGCACCGTCGACGGCGGTTCCCCTGTCGCCGACCCGTTGCTGGCTAAGTTCCAGGCAACCGACCCCACTACGGGCAAGCCCTATGCCGACGACTTCGGATGGATCAGCCACACCTACGACACGCCGTACCTGGACGTCGGGTGCGCCACGCAGAACTACATCGAGGCTGAGCTGAACGAGAACACCAGCACCATCGCTGCGGCACCTGGCCTCACCGCCGGCACCGGCGGGCTCGGGATCACCTCGAGCACGAACGATGCTCTCGCATACGGCTATGAAGACCCGCAGGTGTTCGTGCCCGGCAACCACTCCGGCTTCGCGGACCTTGTCCCGGGCAACCCTGCGACTGTGGACGAGCCCGACCTTGATGCATCGACCGCCGGCGCCGCCTCTTCGGGGGCCCTGCCCGCAGGTGAGTACGAGTACGCCGTCACCGACCAGTTCAATTCCGCCCCGGTCACCTCAGGTCTTGGCCCCGACGGCGAGTCGGCAGCGTACGTGACCCCCGAGATCGACGTCCCCGCCAACGGGTCGGTGTCGCTGCAGTGGGAGGCCATCTGCCACGCCTCCAACTACAACATCTACCGCGAGGACGTCACGACCAACAGCGGCTGGAAGCTCGTCGGTAACTACAACACCCCGTTCTCAGCGGTACTGCCTGACAATTCCTCCGCCGACGGTGGCTCCACCACCAACGTCACGGGCGGCGGCGAGACCGAGCTCACCTTCACCGACACGGGCAGCAACGCCGCCGAATGCCAGGGCACGACCGGTTATTGCGCCACTACCGGGCCTGCTCCCTGGACCACGCCCCCAGTCGTCGAGAACGCCGAGGAGTCGCCTTGGGAGGCCAACCCCTACTTTGCTCCCGCCCTCGCGGCGGTCGGGATAACCGCGGTCGGAGACGACGCCTCCAAGCCATACCCCAACCCGGCCGACGACCAGTTCGGTTACGGGACGACCTACAGCGGCCCCGAGTTCGCCTCCGGTCAGACCTTCCTGGAAGGCAGCCCCACTGCGACTTGGCCGGGGGCACAGGTTGTCCCTCGCCACCCGATCAACATCTATTACAACGCCTCGACCGAGGCCCAGGAGCTGGACGAGTACAACACCCTGTTCACCTCAACCTCAGTAGCTGGCGGCGAGTGCACTCCGAGCTCGACCACGACGTGTTATAGCCCCGCAGACTTCACGTACTCCGACGTCGTGAACAGCGTTGTCTCCCAGATGCTCGACTTCATGCTCACCAACAACCCCGAGCCGAGCTACGTCCACCAGACGAACCTGATTGGCATCCTTCCTGGCTGCACCGCCGCCACGTGGGCCACCAACCCCGATACATGTGCCACTGCGCCCAGCACGACCTGCACGAGTGCCACATGCATGCCCGCCACGCCAGACACAACGGGCGACGGCCTGCTCTATTCGGTCCTCGACCCGCTGCTGGCGGACTACGAGAGCTATTTCTCCGATAACAGCGCCAACAGCGGTACCACCCCCTATTTGCAGCTGACCGAGGGCCAAATTGGCAGCGTCCTCGCGGACCAGAGCGCCTGGTCGACGGCGGTCACCGGTGGTCAGGTGAGCGCCACAGAGACCAACGGCTCGGTGAGCATCACCAACTCCGGCCCCGCCCTCGAGATCCCCGTGACCGTACCAAGCGGCACCGCCAATTCCGCGGTCCTCAGCCAGTACGGTGGCGGCCTCCAGTACGGCGGCGACCTATCGGGCTGGATCGACTTGGGCACCGGGTCAACAATTGGGTCAACCGTCGCCCTTGGCGAGTCGGTAGCCCCAACCATTACCGGCGCCGCCTCGGCGACTTCAAACGTGGGCGCACCCTTCAGCTTCACCGTGACCACGACGGGCGAGCCCGCGCCGGCGCTGAGCGACAACTCGGCGGCGCTACCCTCCGGCGTCACCTTCACCGACAACGGCAACGGCACGGCGACCATAGCCGGTACGCCGGCAACCGGTTCGGGTGGGACCTATCCCGTCACGATCACGGCAACCAACAGCGTCGGCTCGACGTCGCAGAGCTTCGTCCTCACCAACGACGAGGCGCCGAGCATTACGAGCGCGGACGCCGCCACCTTCACGACGACGCTCGATACAACCTTCGACATCGCCGCCACCGGCTACCCCGCAGCGGCGCTAACCGCGACGGCATCGACATTGCCATCAGGGCTCACCTTTACCGACAATGGCAACGGCACCGCCACTATTTCTGGGGCTCCCGCCGTTGGCAGCCAGGGCAGCTACCCGGTCGATGTCACGGCGACAAATGCGTCGGATAACAGCTCCGTAACGCAGGTACTTAACATCACGGTCAACCCCGCTACCGCCCCGTCCCTGGTACTGCCCGCAGCCGATTTCACGCTCAACCAGACAGGCGCTGTCGCGGTCACCGCAGCCGGTTACCCGACGCCATCGATCACCGAGACCGGGACGCTGCCGGCGGGGTTGACCTTCACCGACAACGGCAACGGGACAGCCTTGCTGTCTGGCACCCCCACCAGCAACGGGACAACCGCAGTGACGGTAACAGCCACGAACGCGATCGGCACCACGAGCCAGACCTTCAACATCGAGGTAGGCGAAAGCCCGGCTATCACCAGTGCCGACAGCGCCTCGGCCCCCACCGGGTCGCCCTTCAGCTTCACGGTCACGACAACCGGCTCTCCGGCCCCCTCACTCGCCGCCACCGGCCTGCCCACCAGCGGTGACCTGATCTTTACGGATAACGGGGACGGCACAGCCACCATCTCGGGGACGGCTGCGACGGGTGACATCGGGACCTATAGCGTCGGCATCACGGCCACGAACACCTATGGCAGCACGACCCAGAGCTTTGCTCTCTCAGTGGGCGGGACGATGCCGGTGTTCACGTCGTCTTTGTCGGCCACGGCGGTCGCCGGTACGGCGGCCAGCATCACCGTGACAGCGAACGGCGCCCCGGCCCCGACGATCACAGTGAGCGGGACCTTGCCCGCCGGCGTTACGTTCGCCGACGCCACCGGCTCGGGGGCCTTTTCCGGCACCCCGACGGCTGGGAGCGGCGGGGTATACGACCTGACGATCACGGCCACAAACTCTATGGGTACGACCAGCGAGCCCTTCGTCCTGACAGTCGACCAAGCCCCGGCCATCACCACCGCCGGCTCCACCACATTCCCGGCCGGCGCTGCAGGGACGTTCTCGTTCGCGGCGGGTGGGTACCCGGCGAACGCCTCGATCACTGAGTCCGGGGCGCTCCCGACGGGAGTCAGTTTCACCGCCAACAGCAACGGGACGGCCACGCTGGCCGGCACGCCTGCCGCCGGCACGGAGGGGACTTACCCTCTCACCATCACCGCGGCGAACGGGGTCAGCCCCAACGCCAACCAGAGCTTCACCCTCACGGTCAATAACGGCCTGGCGATCACGAGCGCGAGCTCGGCTGCGGCCACCGGAGGCAAGGCGTTCAGCTTCAGCGTCACCACGACGGGTTCCCCGGCGCCGACGTTGTCTCATGCCGGCACGCTGCCCTCCGGCATCACCTTTACCGCCAACAGCAACGGTACGGCCACGCTTGCGGGCACACCCGGGACGACCGCCAGCGGCGTGTACCTCCTTACCTTCACCGCCAAGAACTCGACCGGGACCGCTAGCCAGTCCTTCACCTTGACTGTTGGCCAGGTCCCGACCTTCTCCAACGCGGCGAGCGTGACGGAGACATCAGGGACCGCCTTTAGCTTTGCGGTCACCACGAAGGGCTACCCGACGCCCGCGTTGAGCAGCGGGGCCCTGCCAAGCGGCGTCAGCTTCGTCGACAACGGCAATGGGACGGGCACCCTCTCCGGCACGACGGCGGTGGTCGCCGGGACTTACCCCGTCGCCATCACCGCGGCCAACACTGCGGGCAGCACGGTCCAGACCATCACCATGACTGTCAAGGCGGCCGGGACCAAGGTGGCCGTACCGACCTTCACGAGCGCGGCTTCAGCGTCGGAGACCGCCGGCACGGCATTCACCTTCACGGTCACCACGGCCGGGAGCCCGACCACCACCTACACGACGAACGTGACCCACAGCGGCACCCTCCCGGGGGGTGTGGCTTTCAGCAACCTTGGTAACGGGACCGCCACCATCTCCGGGACACCAAGCGCGACAAGCGGTGGCACGTACACCATCAACCTGACCGCCAAGAACTCGGCCGGCACGACGACCCAGACCTTCGTGCTGACGATAATCGCGTGCCCGACCCTCACGAGCTCCTCTAGTGCCACGGCGACCGTCGGGTCGACCTTCAACTTCACCGCCAAGTCGACGGGTGCACCCGCACCGGCGATGACCGAGTCCGGCGCGCTTCCCCAGGGCATCACATGGACCGACAACGGCAATGGCACCGCCACCCTGGCGGGCACGCCCGGAGTAGGCCAGGGCGGCGTCTACGACCTCATTTTCTCGGCCACGAACTCGTTCGGGGTATTCTCCCAGGCGTTCACGCTCACCGTCGACCAGGCACCGGCCATAACCAGTGCCTCATCGGCTACGGCGACCCACGGGCAAAGCTTCAGCTTCACCTTCACCACAACTGGCTACCCCCTGGCAAACCTCACTCGTAGCGGGACCGTCGCAGGCTTGACGTTTGCAAATAAGGGCAATGGGACGGCAACGCTGTCGGGCAAGCCAACCAAGGCCGGTACCTACACTTTGACCATCACGGCCAAGAACTCTGCAGGCTCCGCCTCGCAAACGTTCGTCTTGACGGTCAGCTAGATGCGACGATAATCATCGTGCACGAGTTGGGCCGTTGTTCCTCATCGGTCTTGCTCTGCTCGCCTTCTTGCTTTCCGGGTACCACCAGTTGGTGGTACCCGGAAAGCTGAGGTGCTCGCCGACCCCGACGTGAGCCTCGCCAACCCGTAACTGTTACTAACTCACCTTCAGGCGAACAGCACAAGCAGGCCTCCGAAGACAGCCCCCACGGCGTCGACCAGGCCACCGACAGGGGCCGAAAAAGCCCGGGACCAGCCATGACGGCTCCCCGTAGGCGCGGCATATGAGCCGATCGGCCCATTGCTGAGGGTCGTCACCGACCCCACCACGAACGCTCATCGTGGTCCTGCCGTCGCGAACAGTCTCGCGAAATCATGCCACTTTTCCTGCCAGGTGACTGCGCTGTTTTGGCACGTCATACTGATCAGGAAGCGAGTTAAGGCACTTACGAATTTCAGGCGCTCTGCGTTCTAGGCCCGAAAAAGGGCCGACGCAGAAGGGTTTTTTATCGGCGTTGGAAGTTTGGCGTTGCTATTTGTCGTGCAGGTGAGCGCGTGTGAGCGGGAAAAGTGGGTCGAGCGGTGTCCGAAACAATTGAGAACGGGGCCTTGGCGCCTCATCGCAAGCCGCCATTGGCGCGGCTCGGGCGGAAGCTGACCGTGGCGGGCGGGCCGGCGCGGAACGCCCACGAGCGCCGCCTGGCCACGCCCTGGGCAGACCCCAGGCTCTGCGAACGCGACGGCTTCCTCGACGAGTTCGCCGCCATGTTCTCTGCGAACTGGGAGCGTCCCAATGGTGCGGTCATCATTGAAGGGGCGTCATGGACCGGCCGTACCGCCGTCCTCGGTGCAGCGAGGCGACTCGCGGTCGAGTCGGGAATGTCGGTCCTCTACGCGTGCGGCAGCGATCTCGAGCGGGGCAACGCTTGGGGTGTTGTCCGACAACTTTTCACCCCACAATTTCCCTCGTCGGCGGCCGAGGTTAATGGCAGCCGCGATGAAGCCCACTGTGAAGCAACTTTGGACGAGCCGGTAGCGGCCGGCCCTTACGGTCCGCACGATTGGACGGCGAGTTCCGCCGCCTTGAAGAGTCCCTTTGGCACCTCTCGTCGGCCCGTCCCGTTCTCGTGGCAGTGGACGACGCACACCTTGCAGATCCTGAATCCTGCCAATGGTTGTTCTACGTTGCGAGGCGTCTGGGGAACCGCCGGGCCCACCTGGTCCTCACGTCAGGGCTACCCAAGCACGGCGCGCTGACCGCTATCGACCGCATCCGAGCCGAACCCTCGGCGCGCATCATGGCCCTTCAGCCTTTGCGCAAGAGCAGCATCGCGGAAATGATCGGCTCGGTCCTGGAAGTTACAGAGACAAAAGGCGAAGAGCTCGTGGACGCTGTTTACGGCGCCTCGGGTGGTTTCCCGTTCCTGGTCGTCGCCATCCTTCGCGAGCTGTCTGCCTCGCTGCTTGCCGGCGGCGCCTCGACCTCCGATGTCGTTGCCTCTCGGGCGCCGGTGCGGGTGGGAAAGGCACTGCTGGCCCGTGTGGCTGCGTTGCCTGCTGATGGGCCTTGCCTACTTGGTTTCCTCCAGGCCGTGGCGGTCCTCGGTGGCGAAGCCGACTTTCGCAATTGCGCCGACCTGGCCGGGCTCGACAGCACCTTTGCCGCCACGCTCTTGGACTGCTTGGTCGACGATGGCCTGCTGAGCGCAGGGATGCCGCTGCGCTACCTGCAAAGTGTTGTTGAAACAGCGTTGTTGCAGGAGATGGGGCCCGGCGGGCGCGCCCGGCTGCACCTCGGTGCAGCGCGACTTCTCGAACAGCGCGAACGTCCGGCCGAGATCGTTGCCAACCACCTGCTTCTCGCGTCGCATTGCGATGACCAGTGGGCGCCAAGACGCCTGGAAGAGGCGGGCAGGCAAGCCTTGGCCCGAGGAGACCGGCGCACAGCGTTGAGTTTCCTCGAAAAAGCCTTGAGCGAGTACCCGCGCACGGCCAGCGCCTCGCTGTACCTCGATATGGCTCGCGCCGCGGCTGCGACCGACCTCACTGCGGCGGACCGCCACCTTGGCCGGGCGGTTGCTCTCGGCGGCGACATGCGCGAGGTTGCGGACGCAGCGCTGGCGCTCGCCGGTAGCGCCCCGGAAGGTGACGCCGTCGCCGCACTAGTCACGACGCTCAGGAAGGCCTGTGCCCGGCTACCCCGCGCCGAGCGCGATCTGCGGGCCCGCCTCGACGTCGCCGCCTCGGAGCTTGCCCGCTCATCGGAGGCGCCGGTGGAACAGCGCGGCCTTATTGGCGCCTGCGCAGGACGTACCACTGCACGGACCGGCTCGGTGCGATGAAGATAACCCTGATAACAGAAGGCACTTACCCCCACCATATGGGGGGGGTCAGCGTCTGGTGCAACCAGCTGCTTGAGCATATCCCTGAGCATCGTTTTGACATCCTCTCTATCAGCGGCAGCGGGGACGAAGAAAATGTCTGGGAAATGCCGTCCAATGTCGGCAGCGTGACCACGGTCCCGCTATGGGCGCCTGTGTCGTCACGGCGGGCGAACCGGGAGCTGCGAAATCGCTTCGCACCAGTCGAAAAGCGCTTCTTCGAGAGCCTGGACATCGAGAACAACGGTGCCGGCTTTGTCGAGTCCTTGCAAGAGCTCGCTGAGTTCGCGCGTGCCGGCGAGCTCACGGCTGCTATGTCTTCGAGGGACGCCGTGAACCTGTTGATGGCGCACGCCCCCAACTGCCAGGAGCGGCCGGGATCGCAAGACAATGGGCGTCTCAGCGTTGCCGATGCGGTCGACATCTTGGTGCGGCTCGAGCATTCGCTACGTCCCCTCGCCATCACGCCCCCCGAGACGGACCTGTGCCACACGACCGCCAATGGCTTAGGGACCTTGCCGGCGCTCGCCGCGAAATGGGCTAACGGCACACCATTTTTGCTCACTGAGCACGGTGTCTACTTGAGAGAGCTCTACCTCGCCCACCCACCCGGGAGCATGAGCCAACTTGCCCGCAGCACAGTGCTGCGCTTCTTCAAGCTCCTTATCGAAACGGCGTACCAATACGCCGACATCGTCGCCCCAGTGTGCCGGTACAACGCCCTGTGGGAGGTCGCCAATGGCACCCCGCAGTCACGCATCCGCCCGGTGCACAACGGCATCGACCCCAAGGCGTTCCCTGTAGCGACGGCGGAGCCGGCGGTGCCCACATTGGTGTTTGTCGGCCGCATCGACCCGCTCAAGGATATCGAGACCCTGTTGCGGGCTTTCGCCGAAGTCCGCGCCGAGCTGCCCGAAGCACGTCTGCGCATGTTCGGGCCTGTCCCCGAGGGCGGCGAGGACTACTTCGAGCAGTGCGTCCAGCTTTCGACCGACCTCGGGCTGGCCGACGGCGCGGCAACGTTTGAGGGCAAGATAAGTCCTCCCTCGAAGGCGTACCACACGGGCCACGTCGTCGTGCTAACCAGTATTTCGGAAGGCCTGCCTTACGTGGTCTTGGAGGCGATGGCATCGGGGCGCCCGGTGGTCGCAACCGACGTGGGTGGTGTGGCCGAGGCCGTCGGCAATGCAGGGCTCCTGGTACCGCCCAAAGACCCTTCGGCGGTGGCGGCCGCCTGTGTGATGTTGCTTTCGGACAAGCGCAAGAGAAAAGCGCTCGGCCGCGCATCGCGGGCCAGGGTGTTGGAGTTCTTCGACGTCAAACACTGCTTTGCGAGTTACCGCGCGCTGTACGACGAGCTCGGCAAAAACGAGTTGGAGGCTATCGACCTGCGCGATCTCGAGCAACTCGAGGTCGCCGAGCCGGGAGCGAGCGTCCCGTCCTACCGTGCGGCCGCGTTCCAGGGTGCCTCGATGAAGGTACGGGGAAGCCGGTCCTTGAAGCCAGGGGTGCTCAGTTGAGCGTCGACGCAGGACCGGAGGGCACCATGGCCACGGGCGTAGGGACGTCCTTGCTTGCCAATGTGGTGTCGGCTGCCGTCGACCCGCTCGAGATCGCGGCTTCGTTGGAGACCTTCGGGCTAAGCAATGCCGCCGTGCAAAAGCGTTTTGCTTACAAAGACGTCTTCGGCCTTGCCGAACAGCTGTACACCATGGCGGAGTTCCAGCCCGCCCCCGCAGTCAAGCGGCGCAAAGTGCGCGGCGGGTGGCCCGCTCGACCTCGGCCGGGGGATAATCTTCGCCGCTCCCACGTTGATGTTCACCGGGGCCGCCTTGGCCCTGCGGTCGTCACTGTCGTGGTGGACGGTGCCGCTCGCGCTGATCTGCGGATGGGCGTTCAGCCAGGCCGTTTCGTATATCGGTTTCTCGCGGGATGCTTGGGGGGAACCCCCCGGCGCTGCTGTCGTCTGGGCTCTGCTGGCTGCATTGATATCAACGGCAGCGCTCGGGCTAGCGGGCGACAGCCTCTTGGGCGGGAAGTTCTCCGGAGTCTTGTTCGCGGCGGCCTCGTGTGCGTTCATGACCGCGGCGGCCGAACTGGTCGTCCACGGTGAGGAGCGAATGATCGGCGCTCTGCTCCTCCCTGGGGCTATCGGGTCCTTAGTCTTCATCACCCGGGTGCCGTTCGCGTTGCCGGTAGTGGCCGCAGTGGCTATGAGCGCCGCCAGTGTCATTGCCACCCTGGTCGCCTCGCTTCGCCACCTGCCCGCTCAATGGTGGCGGCAGCCACTGCTGACCGCGGTAGATCCTTCGACCGTGGCACGATATTTTGCCACCGGCTTGTGCTGTGGTTTCTTTGTCGGCCTGTTCATCGTGCTGGAGCCCGCCAAGGGTGGCCTGCACAGTTGGCCGGCGGCTGCCGCCTACCCAATGATCCTTTCTCTCGGGGCAATGGAATGGCAGCTGCGTTCGCTGCGCGCAGGTGCCTGGCGGGCCTCGTTCAGGGCCGATAGCGTCGGCGACTTCACGAGGCTGGTTCGAAGAAGGCTGGCCCGTTCAACTGTTTCTTACCTCGTCGTCCTCTCCGTCATGACCATGGCGGTACAGGTCCTCGCTCGTTTGCGGGGAGTGCTGGTCCCCGTGCCGCTGTCGGCTGCTGGGACGTGCCTGGCGCTTGCCTTCTTTTTTGCATTGGTGGTCTCGTCCTCCGGTCGCATGGAGCTCGTGCTGCGAGCGTGGCTCATTGGTCTCGCCACGCTGGGGACGTGGGCGCTGCTGGCCCGCGTCATCCACCCGTCCTGGCGGCTCCCCAACGCCAATTCCGCCTTCTTAATAGCCGCGTCCGTGTCGGCTGTCGCCTTGGCCGTCGCCGCTCGGCGGGCCGTCGTCAACCCCTTTTCTCATGCCTAACCGTCCTAACCGCCCCCCCATAAAACAATCCCCCAAAGTGGAGAAGCCATGAAAACCCATACCTCTGTCCGACGGCCCAGGCTTGCTGCGGCCATTTCGATTGCTATGGTCGCCGGGTCACTTGCCGCGTCTTCGGGTAGTGAGGCCTTTGCGGCTACACCAAACACGGTCGACCTGAAGGTCCTCCTGATCGGCGACGGCCCGTCCGACGCCACTACCGCTGCGTGGGAGTCAGCGCTCAACGCCGAAGGGGTCCCTTATACCGAGGCGGACGCCGACGGGGCCAGCTCGACAGCAGGCACCAGCACTGCCACGGGCAGCTGGACGGTGACCCTGCCGGCACTTTCCACTGGGACCACGGGTTTCTACAACGGCGTGGTGATCGCCGATTCCCCTGACGACTTCGCCGCCGGCCAACTGAGCGCACTGGACACGTACGAGTCCACGTTCCGTGTCAACCAGGTCGACGGCTACATGTTCCCGAGCCCTTCGCTGGGCGCCACTGACGTGTCCGGGGGAGCCCTCGACGGCACTACGGGCACGCTGACCGCGGCCGGACTGGCCGACTTCCCCGAGCTGGCCGGCCCGATCCCCTTCTCGAGCTGCCCCGCCGGAAGCGCCACGGTATGCAGCTATGGCTACCCTGCGACAGCCGACGCGGGCGCCGCCTACACGAGCATTATCAACAATTCGGGCGGGTACACGCTGGCGGGCATCTACCAGCACCCGGGCACCGATCCCCAGGCCGGAGTGCCTGAGCTGTCGCTATTTTTCAACTACAACTCCGCCGACACCCAATGGCTGCTGCTGGCTCCGGGCCTCATCAACTGGGTGACACAGGGCACGCACCTGGGCCAGTACCGCAACTACGTCGAGATGGACATCGACGACACGTTCACGCCTGACGACGCTTGGGATACCACCAACCACACGATCGACTACGCCGACGGGGACTCGCTCAGGATGACCCCCGAGGACGTGATCACGGCGGCCGAGTGGTCGCGGGCGAACAACTTCCGCCTGGACCAGTTGTTCAACTACGGCAGCACCGTTGCGGCGCAGGCCGGCGACTTGGACTTCGCCGGCAGCACCGTCGACAGTGGCGTCGCCGGCCCTGACCCGTTGCTTGCCGAGTTCCAGACGACTGACCCTGCTACGAACAAGCCCTATGCCGACGACTTCGGATGGATCAGCCACACCTACGACACCCCTTACCTGGACGTCGGGTGCGCCACCCAGAACTACATCGAGGCAGAGCTGAACGAGAACACCAACAGCATCGCTGCGGCGCCGGGTGCGGCGGCCGGCACCGGCGGGCTCGGGATCACCTCGAGCACGAACGATGCTCTCGCATACGGCTACGAGGACCCCCAAGTGTTCGTGCCCGGCAACCACTCCGGCTTCGCCGACCTTGTCCCGGGCAACCCTGCGACTGTGGACGAGCCCGACCTTGATGCATCGACCGCCGGCGCCGCCTCTTCGGGGGCCCTGCCCGCAGGTGAGTACGAGTACGCCGTCACCGACCAGTTCAATTCCGCCCCGGTCACCTCAGGTCTTGGCCCCGACGGCGAGTCGGCAGCGTACGTGACCCCCGAGATCGACGTCCCCGCCAACGGGTCGGTGTCGCTGCAGTGGGAGGCCATCTGCCACGCCTCCAACTACAACATCTACCGCGAGGACGTCACGACCAACAGTGGCTGGAAGCTCGTCGGTAACTACAACACCCCGTTCTCAGCGACGCTGCCGGACAATTCCTCCGCCGACACATCCGGTGGTTCCACCACCGACGTGTCAGGCGGCGGCGAGACCGAGCTCACCTTCACCGATTCGGGCAGCTCTGCAGCCGAATGCCAAGGTGCGACCGGTTATTGCGCCACTACCGGGCCTGCTCCCTGGACCACGCCCCCAGTCGTCGAGAACGCCGAGGAGTCGCCATGGGAGGCCAACCCGTACTTTGCTCCCGCCCTCGCGGCGGTTGGGATCACCGCGGTCGGAGACGACGCCTCCAAGCCATACCCCAACCCGGCCGACGACCAGTTCGGTTACGGGACGACCTACAGCGGCCCCGAGTTCGCCGCCGGCCAGACCTTCCTAGAAGGCACGCCTACTTCTACCTGGACCGGGGCACAGGTTGTGCCTCGCCACCCGATCAATGTTTATTACAACGCCTCGACCGAGGCCCAGGAGCTGGACGAGTACAACACACTCTTCACTTCGACCTCAGACGGCGGGCAGTGCATCCCGAGCTCTAACACGACCTGCGAGAGCCCGGCAGACTTCACGTATGCCGACGTAGTGAACAGTGTTGTCTCCCAAATGTTTGACTTCATGCTCACCAACAACCCCGAGCCGAGCTACGTCCACCAGACGAACCTGATCGGCATCCTTCCTGGCTGCACCGACAGCACGTGGGCAGCCGACCCGGATACATGCGCTACTGCGCCCAGCACGACTTGCACGAGCGCCACCTGCATGCCCGCCACGCCAGACACCGCAGGTGACGGCCTGCTCTATTCGGTCCTCGACCCGCTGCTGGCCGATTACGAGAGCAACTTCTCCGACAACAGCACCAACACCGGGACCACGCCCTACTTGCAGCTGACCGAAGGCCAGATTGGCAGCGTCCTCGCGGACCAGAGCGCCTGGTCGACGGCGGTCACCGGTGGTCAAGTGAGCGCCACAGAGACCAACGGCACGGTGAGCATCACCAACTCCGGCCCGGCGCTCGAGATCCCCGTGACCGTGCCAACCGGCACTTCTAATTCCACGGCCCTCAGCCAGTACGGTGGCGGCCTCCAGTACGGCGGCGACCTGTCGGGTTGGGTTGACCTGGCCACCGGGTCGAATGTTTCGTTCGACGAATCGGTAGCCCCTACCATCACCGGTGCTGCGTCGGCCACTTCCAACGTGGGCGCACCCTTCAGCTTTACGGTGACCGCAACGGGAGAACCGGCACCGGCGCTGAGCGACAACTCGGCGGCGCTGCCCTCCGGCGTCACCTTCACCGACAACGGCAACGGCACGGCGACCATAGCCGGTACGCCGGCAACCGGTTCGGGTGGGACCTATCCCATCACGATCACCGCCACCAATGCAGCCGGTTCGACCTCGCAAAGCTTCGTCCTCACCAACGACGAGGCACCCAGCATCACGAGCGCCACCGCCGCCACCTTCACGACGACACTCGATACGACCTTCGACGTCACCACCACGGGTTATCCCGCCGCGGTGCTGAGTGAGACCGGGGCACTGCCGTCGGGGCTTACCTTCGCTGACAACGGGAATGGCACCGGGGCTATTTCGGGGACGCCGGCGGTGGGCAGCCAAGGCAGCTACCCGGTCACTATCACGGCGGCAAATTCCGCAGATAACAGCTCGGTAACGCAGTCAGTGACCATTACTGTCAACCCCGCTACGGCCCCTTCTCTGGCACTTCCCGCAGCGGATTTCACGCTCAACCAGACGGGCGCTGTCGCGGTTACCGCAGCCGGCTACCCGACACCTTCGATCACCGAGACCGGGACGCTGCCGGCGGGGTTGAACTTCACCGACAATGGCAACGGGACCGCTCTGGTCTCGGGCACCCCCACCAGCAACGGGAACACCGCGGTGACGATCACGGCCACGAACGCTATTGGCACTACGAGCCAGACCTTCGACATCCAGGTGGGCGAAAGCCCGGCTATCACCAGTGCTGCCAGCGCTTCGGCGACCGTCGGGTCCCCGCTTAGCTTCACCGTTACGACGAGCGGCTACCCGGCCCCATCGCTCGCAGCCGGCGGCATGCCTGCCAGCGGTGACTTCACCTTCACTGACAACGGCAATGGCACCGCCACAATCTCGGGCACGCCAAAAACCGCCGATATCGGCAACGACAGCGTCGACATCACAACCACGAACACTTACGGCACCAGCACCCAGACCCTTGCTTTGTCTGTGGCTGCGGCCGCGCCGGTGACACCCGTAAGTCCTGGTAGCCCCCCTGTGGTGCCGGTAGCCCCGGTAAGCCCAGTTAGCCCCCCGGTGGCTCCGGTAACCCCCGCCAGCGGGACTGGGCCTGCGTTCACCTCTTCGTCGTCGGCCACCGCGGTTGCCGGGAAGGCAAGCGCCATCCTCGTAACAGCGAGCGGAGTACCCGCCGCCGCCATCACCGAGGCCGGGAGCTTGCCCGCCGGAGTTACGTTCACCGCCTACAGCAACGGTACGGCCACCCTCGCAGGCAAACCCGGGGTGACGGCCGGCGGCGTTTACCCGCTGACCTTCACTGCCAACAACTCGAACGGGAGTGCCAGCCAGTCGTTCAGCCTGACGGTAAACCAGTCCCCGTCCTTCTCGAGCGCAGCCAGCGCGACCAAGGCACCAGGGACCGCATTTAGCTTCGCCGTCACGACCAAGGGCTACCCGACGCCTACGTTGACCAGTTCGGCCCTACCTGCCGGGGTCGCTTTCAAAACCCATGGCAACGGGACCGCCACCATTACCGGCGCACGGAGCATGAAGATGGGCACCTACACCATCGCCTTGAGGGCGAAGAACTCGGCCGGCACCACGGCCCAGACCTTCGTGCTGAAGGTCCTGAAGGTCCCGGCTATCACGAGTGCCGCATCAGCCAAGGCGGTACGCGGTCACACGTTCCGCTTTACCTTCAAGAGCACCGGTTACCCCATGGCAACAATTACCCGGAGCGGGAGCGTCAGAGGAATGACGTTTACCACCAAGAGCAATGGCACCGCCACGCTATCCGGGAAACCAACCGTCGTCGGTACGTACAGGTTGGCAATCACGGCGAAGAACTCTGTAGGCTCTGCCTCTCAAACGTTCACCTTGACCGTCCGTTAGGGGTGACCTAAAAGCCTACCGCCGGGGTTTCCGGCCCTAAATCGATAAGTCCGGAGACGACATGAAACGTAAAGCTCGTGGGAGCAAAGGCCTGCACTTCCGCAGTTTGTCTCCTGCACAGCATTACGTCGGCAAGTCTCATTATTTCCGCCCGATCCGTCGGGCACGAGTTAGACCGTTGGTCCTTCTCGGCTTTACCATTCTTGCCCTTTTTCTCACAGGGCCCCCGGCGTGGTTCGCCACGCCGGGGCCACTGGTTGGTGGCAACCAGGAGAACTGACCTCGTGGGCGTACGTCATCGGAGAGAATTATCCCCTGAGCATCCCGCCTGTCGTCGATGGGGCCCCACACCTGTTCAGGTAGTTGATGCTGACCTAGGTGACGAGGACGGCTTGACGTCAGCAGGAATGCCTATTGCTGACAGCACGATCGAGTCTTCCGTGGACGCCATCCATGCAATGGGTGCTCATGCGATCTGCTACGTCGACGCCGGCACGGCTGAAAACTGGCGTTCTGACTACGGTGAGTTCGACCCTTCCGAGCTGGGCGGCGATGTGCCCGGATGGCCAGGCGAGGAGTTCATCAACGTGGCCGACTGGTCGACCTCGGTCGCGTCTAGCTACGAAACACTCCAGACGATCATGACCGACCGGATCGCCCTCTGCCAGGAGGAAGGGTTCGACGCTATCGAGGCGGACAACGTGGATGCCTATTCCGATGGCAATATCGGTAATTTCACGCTCAGCATGACCCAGGAAGAAACCTACATCGACCAGCTGGTGGCGATAGCGCACTCCGACGGTCTGGCCTTCTTCCTGAAAAACGAGATCAACGGCGATTCCTTGATCACTACAGAGGCGCCGCTAGTGGACGGCGAGATCGACGAGCAGTGTTGGCAGTACAGCGAATGCTCGTCTCTCGATGTCTTTGTCCAAGAAGGCAAACCGGTCCTCAATGTCGAGTACCAGGCTTTCGCTGAGCCGACTTTGTGCACCGAAGCCAATGCCTTCCCGATGGCCACGATCCAGGCCGGAGTCGACTTGACGGGACCGCTTAATTACGGGTGTTGGCAGTACGGCGGAGGCCCCACAACCGCGGGCAACGGGCCCACTACATCGACCGCAAGCCCCACTACGACGACCAGCTCCACTACGACGACCAGCTCCACGACGACGACCACCGCTCCCACTACGACGACGACCAGCTCCACGACGACGACCACCGCTCCCACGACTACGACGGTCCGGTCAACCACGACTACTACCGACCCCACTACGACGACTACCAGGTCCACGACGACGACCACCGCTCCCACTACAACGACGGTCCGGTCCACCACGACTACTACCGACCCCACTACCTCGACGACCGGGCGCTCCACTACGACCACTACGCGCTCGCCCCGGCGCCATCGGCACTTCGGGCCCACGACGACCGTCGCTCCGGCCGCCGCCCCCAACACGACCACTACGAGGTTCGTCCTGCATCATCGGCACTTCGGAGTGAGCTACTACTTCTACGGCTAGAAGGGCGCCCGGCGACAGGCAGTTGTAGGTTGGCGCGCCGATGAGTAAACGCGCGCTGGCCATCGACCTCGGGTCTTCGTCTGTAAGGGCGGTGGTGTTCGGAACGGCCGGGCCTGGGCGGCTCGAGGCCGTCGACGGCGCCATTGCCCGGCGGCAACGTCAGGTGAGCTCATCGCAACCCGGCCAGGCAACATTTGGAGCAGACAGTTACCTCGCCGACCTGGTTGCGTGCATTGACGAGCTGGCCAGTGGCGGGCACCTCGAAGGTGTCGACGAGGTGGCTATGGACTGCCAGATGCACTCGGTGCTCGCTCTGGACGCCACCGGCCGCGCCCTGTCCGAAGTGGTCGCCTGGGCCGACACACGCGCAAGGCGTCCTGCGGGCGCGGCCGCCATAAGCCCGGATGAGCGAGAAAGCCTCCGCCAACGCACCGGCTGTGCCTTGGCCCCGATGTACTGGACGTGGCGGGTGCCCTGGCTGGCCGCAACTGCAGGCGCGGGCGGGCCGACCGGCGGCGCATCCCCGGCCCGTTTCGTGGGGCTTTCGGAGTACGTCGGCCTCGCCCTTCTGAACGACCCGACGATGTCTGTGTCGATGGCCTCGGGGACCGGGTTGTTAGCGACGGCGGAGCACTCTTGGGACGAGGAGGCGTTGGACATCGCCGGTATCGGCGCAGCGGCGTTGCCACCGCTCGCCCCTCGGGGTTGGGAAGGCCGCCTGGCTGGCGATTGGAAGCGGCGCTGGCCGGCACTTGCCGGCGCGCGCTGGCACCCTGCGCTAATCGACGGGGCCGCGGCCAACCTCGGGATGGGTTGCGATGTGCCCTTCCGCGCGGCGCTCACCGTTGGCACCTCGGCTGCGGTCAGATCGGTCGAGCCGGCGGTTGGCCAGTCCAGCCTGCCGGCGGGTCTCTGGCGCTACTGCGTCGACTACGAACGCGTGGTGCTCGGCGCCGCCTTCAGCAGCGGAGGTCAGCTGTACGCCTGGGCTTTAGCGCTCTGGGAGGGGTCGCCGGCAGCCGGGCCTGCAGGGCCGGCCACCTTGCCTGGCGGTTCGCCAGAGGGGCTTCGCTACGACCGCCCGATGACGGTCCCCGCTGGAAGTGAAGGAGCGCTGGTACTGCCGTGGCACGCAGGCACACGCCCGCCGGCGACCGCGGTCCCTGCCGGTGAGGGCATGGTCGTCGGGTTACGGCTCGGCCATAACGGTGCCCACATTGCTTCTGCAGCGGTCGAGGCGGTGTGTTTTCAGCTCGCTGGCGGCCTAGCCGACCTGGAGGCCGACGGTGGCAAACGGCTCGAGATAGTGGCCAATGGCGGTGCCATCGAGCGCTCCCCTTGGTGGCAGCAGCGGCTCGCAGCAACCCTCGACCGGCCCGTGCTGTGCTCTACGGTCCCCGAGACTACTGCCCGGGGTGCGGCCGCAAATGCCCTTGGGGTGTACCTGAGCGCCGGCCAGGTCGACGGCGCCCTGGTTGAGCCCGCAGCAGCCGACGTGCCAGTTTTGGCACAGGCTCGCCTGAGATGGACGGAATGGTACGACAAGCTGTTGCCAATTGTCACCGAGACAGCTCGCCACGAGCCAAAATAATGGCGTGGAGAAACCCGGCAGTGCGCCACGAAATCACCACGAGGCTCGAAGCGCGCCAACAATGACCAACAAACTGAGGTACTTGGGGACACGGTCGGGGCTGGCTGTCCTGGCATCGTCGGTGATCGCCGCGGGGTGTTCGGCTCTGGGAGCCGGCCATGTCTCATCGCCTACGACCATCGTGGTCACCAAGGCGGCAGGTTCGGTTGCTGCCACGACCACGACCACGGCCACACCGCGACCGGCTACGTTCCCCGGGCCAGATGGTGTCGAGGGCGCGCTGGGTGATCGACGAGAACGACAAGGCCGGTACGACCTCCTGGCACCTGGACGGCGACGGCGGCGCATCCATAAACGGCTTTGCCAGCTTGACTGCCGCCCAGGAGGGCCAGAAGGTCACCCTCTACGTGACCACAGAGGCAGCGCGCTACCACATAAGCGCTTATCGCATCGGTTATTACGCCGGAAAGGGCGCCCGGTTGATCTGGCGCTCGGGCGAGATGAAAGGGGTAGCCCAACCTGCATGCACGCTTGCGCCGACGATCAACATGGTTGCCTGTGACAATTGGGCCCCGTCCATAACTCTCAAGATCGGGCGGCAGTTCGTCCAGGGCGATTACCTGTTCAAGCTCGTCGCCGACCCCGGCAGCCAGAGCTATATCCCCCTTGCAGTCTGGGATCCCTCGAGCCGTGCGGCATATGTGGTCCAAAACAGCGTGCTCACCTGGCAGGGATGGAACACCTGGGGCGGTTATGACATGTACGGCGGCGCCCCTCCGGGCGACACCCCACAGTATGACAACCGTGCGCTGGTCTTGTCTTTCGACAGGCCTTATGCCAATGGCAGCGGGGCTGGGGACTTCATGGCCCTCGAGTACCCTCTCATCTACTGGGCGGAAGAACACGGCCTGGACGTCACCTATTGGACCGACGTCACATTTTCAGAGCACGCGGCGTTGCTCCGGCGCCATAAGGCGTTGCTAACCCTGGGCCACGACGAAACCTGGACGCTACAAGAGCGCAACGGTGTCGTTGCCGCACGTTCCGAGGGGGTGAACGTCATTTATTTCGGTGCTTCCCCGGTCCTTCGTCATGCCCGGCTCCAGCCCAGCCCGATGGGCCCAAACCGCGAGGAGGTCGACTACCGGGACCCGACCGCTGACCCCATATACGCGACGGACCCAGGCAACGCCACGGGCAATACATGGGCAGAGCCGCCTGCGGACGCGCCACCGAGCGAAGTGGTTGGCGACACCTATCAGGGATATGGCCTTAACGACCCGATGGTTGTGACCGACGCGACCGCTTGGCCGTTCGCCGGGAGCGGGGCGCCACAAGGAGCTCAGCTCAAAGATGTTGAGGCAGGAGATTATGACGCATACGACACGAGCCAACCCTCGCCGCCCAACGTAGAAGTCCTGTCGCATTCGCCAGTCGAACCCGAAGTGGGCCACATCCTGGACGCTGATATGACTTATTACACCTGGCAAAACGGTGGGGGAGGGGTGCTCGCTACCGGCACGATCGGTTGGATCCCGGCAATGGAGGCCTGCAAAGGTACGTTGCCGGATTGCCCGTCTACTGTCGTCCAAGCCGTTACGGGAAATATCCTGCGCCTTTTTGGGGAGGGGCCGGCGGGCAAGTACCACCCGTCAGTTGCCAACTGGCAGAGGTACTACTGAGCGTCGGGCCTACCCGCCGAAGCGCTCAGCGTCGATTACCTCTGTGTAGCCGAGCTTTTCCAGGTCCTCGCGCTGCTTGCGCACGTTGCGCGCTCGGCGCACGACGTTGACGACTGTACCCCGTTCCCGCTCGGCCCGAGCA
Source organism: uncultured Acidimicrobiaceae bacterium (assembly GCA_963699075.1). Classification (GTDB taxonomy): domain Bacteria; phylum Actinomycetota; class Acidimicrobiia; order Acidimicrobiales; family Palsa-688; genus Fen-671. The sequence goes on from CAVOTF010000001.1 coordinate 345,153, forward strand.
AGGACGAGGCAGCGCACCAGCTCTTCGTCTTGCGAGCAGGTCACTGCGATCTTTGCCCGGCCGGTCCCGAACGCGCTCTTGTCGACAAGTTCGCAAACACGCTCGAAACCGATCGAAAACCCGCACATTGGTAGTCCAGGCGCACCAAAGCGCGCCGTCATCGCGTCGTAACGGCCGCCGCCGGCAAGCGAATATGGAAGATCTGGGTGCGACACCTCGAAAATCTGGCCGGTGTAATAACCCATTCCCCTCACGAGCGTCGGGTCGAAGCGCACGGAGACGCCTTGGCTCTCCAATGCGTTCCTGGTGCCTTCGAGAGCGCCCGTTACCTCGGGGGGGCCGATCATTTCGGCGTTTGCGAAGGCCTCAAGGAGCCGCCCCACGGCAGCAACGTCGTGCCCCGCGCGAGCCAGTTCCGCAGTCACATCGGCATTGCTGGCCTTGTCCAACTTGTCGAGGGCTATGAAGACCGCTCCGGGCTCCGCTAATGGGCCCAGGTGGTGCTCCACCGCGGCTGCGAGCAGGCGGCGGTCGTTGAGCCTAACGGTGCAGCCGCCGATGCCCACCCGTTGCAAAGCTTCGATCGTTGCGCCGCACAACTCGATTTCTGCCGCAATGCTGGCTTCGCCCACGATGTCGATGTCGCACTGGGTGAACTCGCGGAACCTCCCGCGCTGTGGCCGCTCGGCGCGCCACACCGGTGCAATATGGGCGACCTTGAACGGCATTGGCAGCTCGTTGAGGTGGTTGGCGACGAAGCGGGCGAGGGGCACGGTGAGGTCGAAGCGCAGGCCCATGTCGGCCAGTTCCCCGTGACGCTCCAGCTCGTCGTCGAGCTTGGCACCCCGCTTCAAGACCTTGAAGATCAATTTCTCGTTTTCCCCGCCTTGGCTCCCGACGAGGACGTCGAGGTCCTCGAGGGCAGGAGTCTCGATCACCTCGTAGCCGTAGGCTGCGTAGACGTCGAGGATGCGGTTGGCGACCTGCCGGCGCAGCTCGCCCTCAGGGGGGACGATGTCGCGCATTCCGCGGGCGGGTTGAGCATGCTGTGCCACGTGGCTAGCCTCGCCGCTATGGCGGCCGCAGCGCAAGGGAGTTCGATCGCGACCAGTTCAGCCAGACCAGGCGACAAGGCAGGGGTGGTCATTTCCGGCCTCCGCAAGTCATTCGGCGAGGTCAAGGCGGTCCAGGGCGTGGACATCTCGATCGCCGCGTCGTCCACGGTTGCCCTGCTCGGCCCGAACGGCGCGGGCAAGACGACGACGATCGACATGGTGCTCGGCCTGCAGCGGCCCGACGCGGGCCGGATCACCGTGTTCGGGCGAACGCCGACCGACGCGGTCAAGGCCGGGTTGGTGGGCGGCATGTTGCAGGTTGGTTCCCTGGTCAAAGACCTGACAATCCGCGAGCTGGTCAAGTTGGTCGCCGGGCTCTACCCCAAGCCGCTCGACGTGGACGAGGCCCTGCAGATCGCCGGCATCGCAGACATCGCCGATCGGCGGACCAACAAACTGTCAGGCGGCCAGGCTCAGCGGGTGCGCTTCGCGATCGCGCTCGTAGCCGACCCGGAGCTGCTGGTCCTCGACGAGCCCACGGCGGCCCTGGACGTCGAAGGGCGGAGGGACTTCTGGGCCTCCATGCGCGCCGTCGCCGCTCGCGGGAAAACCGTCCTCTTCGCCACTCACTACCTGGAAGAGGCCGACGCCTATGCCGACCGGGTCGTGCTGATGGCGCGCGGCAAGGTCGTCGCCGACGGCACGCCCACCGAGATCAAGGCTCGGGTCGGTTCGCGCACGATCACCGCCACGCTGCCTGGCGCTGACCTTGCCAACCTTGGCGCTCTGCCTGGGGTCTCGGCTGCGGAGGCGAGGGGTGACGACATCGTATTGCGGTGTTCGAGCTCGGACTCGGCGTTGCGTGCCCTGCTCGCGGGCTTCCCGAGTGCCTTCAACATCGAGGTGCGTGGGGGGAGCCTCGAAGAGGCGTTCATAGAACTGACGGGTGCCGAGGAGCTCGGGGAGGCCAAATGATAGCCGTCAATTACGCGCGTTACGACGTGATCAAGACCTTCCGGAACAGGCGGTTTTTTATTTTCGCTGTCGGTATCCCGTTGGTCCTCTACCTCATCTTTGCGGGTGCAAACCGGAACGTGAAAATCGAGCACATACCCTTCCCCGTCTATTACCTGGCCGGTATGGCTTCGTTCGGGACAATGAACGCGAGCACGTCTGGGGGGGCGGTGATCTCGCTCGAACGTTCCGTCGGCTGGACGCGGCAGCTGCGCATTACCCCGTTGCCGGTCTGGGCCTACATGGCGAGCAAGGTGATCCGTGGGTACGTGATGGCCGGCATCACGATCGTTGTTCTTTATGCCGCAGCGGTGTTGTCGTTCAACGTCCATTTCACAGCGGGCGGATGGCTGCTTATGACAGGGTTGATCCTGGTTGGGCTGTTGCCGTTCATGGCGCTCGGGATCCTGTTGGGCCATCTTGTTACCCCTGACACAATGGGCCCGGCCCTTGGTGGCCTGACGGCTCTGTTTGCCATTTTCGGTGGTGCGTTCGGGCCCCTTGCGACCACCGGTTGGTTCCACGATTTTGCGCAGCTACTCCCTTCGTACTGGCTTGTCCAGGCGGGCGGAGCGGGGCTTACCCACGTGTCGTGGCCCGCCGAAGGCTGGGAAGTCCTCGCCGTATGGACTCTGGCGCTGGGCAGGCTCGCAATGATCTCCTACCGCAGGGACACGAGCAAGACCTAGTAACCCTCCCTGCTGTCCCACCCGGGCCGCTTTAGCATCGGGCGAGGGGTAGGCTCTGCTCGAAAAAGTGGCGACAATAACGTCCGAGGAGGTACACGATGGCCAAGGTGAACCCGGTCCCTGATGGTTACCCGCGCTTGAGCCCGTCGCTGGCGGTGCACGATGGCAACGCAGCTATCGCCTTTTACTGCAGCGTTTTGGGGGCGACGGAGCGGATGCGCATGGAGGCTCCCGGCGGCAAGGTGGCTCACGCTGAGCTCATTTTCGGCGATTCGGTCCTCATGATCACCGACGAGTTCCCGGAGATGGGCGCCACGAGCCCGAAGTCGGTCGGCGGTACGCCGGTGACGATGTCGCTTTACGTCGACGACGTCGACGACGTCTTTAGGCGAGCGATCGCTGAGGGTGCCACGCACCTGCGAGCGGTGGAAGACCAGTTCTACGGGGACCGCTCCGGCTCCTTCCTCGACCCCTTCGGCCACCGCTGGTACATAGCCACCCACATCGAAGATGTGCCGCCCGAGGAGATGGCCGAGCGGGCAGCAAAGGCGATGAGCGAGTACTAGCCGGCACGGTGCGCCCTGGCCCCGGTCAAAGGTTGTGGGCGAGCGTGTGGCGAGGTTGGTAGACCATCAGCTCACCGGCTCCAGGGACCTGGAGCATCGTCGTCATCCCGAAACCCTGCTGGCGGATCTCGCTCGTGAACACCGCCCCTTTGGCCGTCAACTCTGCGACTGTTTGCACAATGTCGTCGCACATCAAAGTGATCTCGTGGTGCTGTTCGATCTTCCAGTTCTCGTCCCCATGGGTACCCGCGGTCGGGTGGACCGCGAGCTCGGACGGCCCGGACTTGAAGATCAACCAACCATCATGGACATCCACAAATGGCCAGCCGAGGACGTCGCGAAAGAAGTCCCGTGCGGCCTCAGCGTCGTCCGCATAAACCAAGGCGTGGACCGAGGTGATCATGAACCGGATCCTAACGGAGCACAGGCCTAATGAGCCGCGCGCGCCGGGGCGGGAGGAGGTGCCTCGAGTTATAACGAGCCCACTCGACTGGGCGGCCACATCCGGACGAAGGCCACGCCTACGATGTAGCTCGCGGGGACCGTCCCCCAGTACCGGGAGTCGTCGGAGTCCGTCCGGTTGTCACCCATTACGAAGTAATGGCCTGCAGGCACGGTATATGGGTCGGGCAGGTTGAGCATGCCCGGGGCGTCCCATACCGTGCAGTACTGAGAGCTCGGGTTCTCCCAACCCTTGGGCAGGTAGCGCTGGCTGAGCTCCTTCCCGTTGACATAAACCTTGCAGTTGGCCACGTAGATCGATTGGCCAGGCCCGGCTATTACCCGTTTGATGAGATCGTCGACTGCCGACGTGTCTGCCGGAGGGCGGCGGAAGACGATGATGTCACCTGTGCGCACCGGGCTGAAGTCGGAGGCCAATTTGTCCACCAGCACCCGGTCACCTGGCATCAGGGTCGGTTCCATCGACTGGCTTGGGATGGAAAAGGCTTGCACAGCGAAGGTTTTGATGAGAAGGGCGGCGACTAGGGCTACTACGATTATCACGACCCACTCGGCGAGCGCTCGCTTGGCGTTGCTCGGACCGGGACGTTTGTCTGAAGGGCCGTTGCCCTCTCCTGTGTGGCCGCCGGCTGAGCTTGGCGCATCCGGGCCTGCGGTGGGTGCGGGCCCCGTGGTGCCGGCCACCTGAACGGTAGGTTCCACTCAGCCCTCCCGGCTCATCGTTGGCGCGTAGTTCTCGCCGGCCTTGGCGGCGCGCCCGACCACGACCAGCATGTGCCCCGAGAAGTGCGACGGCAACAGTAGCCCTTGGGTGCAGAGCCCTGACCCACTTGCGCAGGTCCCGCTGATGCGGCCGAGAATATCGTCGCTGCCGGTCGAGCCCCGTGCTGTCTCGGTGGCCACGATCGAACCGACCAGGTTTGACGGCGCCGGCAGTTCTTCGACGCGGATGTCGAAGTGGTGCGCCTTGAACACCGCCTCCAACTGTGCGGCGGCTTCGGCGCGGTTGGTGATGACCGCGCGGACCACGCCCGCTGCGCCCGCCGGTGCCGGGGGTACCGAGACAAGCAGCGACACGGCCGCCAGCGAGGTGGCCGCCACTAAAGCGACGGCGCCCGTGCGCAAGCGACGGGTCGTTTTCGTCTGTGCGATCCGGGCCATGGCCGCCCCTTTGAAGTAGTTCCAGGCCATCGACCGCAACGGCACGCCATCTCGGGCAAGCAATACAGCCAGCTCGGCGCGCCTCGTCGCCATGGCGCGCCCGCCACGGAGGTGGGTAGCAGCGCAGCGCAAGGCTCAGCAGGCGTCCTTTGCCCTTAGTAGGCATCAGGTCGCTCCAAAGCCGAGCCGAAGACGGCCGACGATGCTGATGCGCTCGAGCGCATCGAGGTGCTCGCCAAGCGCTACTTCACCCGCCGAGGTGATGCGGTACGGCTGGCGCCGGGCGTCGACCGGGAGCGCTTCGATCATGCCCAGGAGCTCCAAGCGGTCCAACGCTCCGTACAGGGTCCCCGGGCCCAGCAATACACCCGAGAACCTCCTGACGTCCTGAATAAGCGCATAGCCGTGCTTGGGGCCCTCCGCCAAACTTGTCAGGATCAACACAGACGCGTCGCCGGCCCGGCGCAGGACGTCGTGGCCGACACCGCTGGGTTCTGGGTTGCGAAGTGCCACCGCTCCTCCTAGTACGGCCGCCACTATATCAGTCGACGTACTAAGGGGCAAGCGGCGGTGTGGTCGCCTCGCCGACAGGCCCAGGTCTGAGGGCATATCGCAATCGTAGGTTTGCGTTTCCGTGCCTCGCCGTGGCGTCAGCTGCGGACTGGGTGGTACCGCTGGTTTTGATGCCGATGGATCAGAAGATGAGGGGAACGAGCATCTTGGTCGAGCGCCTGTACATCGGGTAGGTATCTGGGAACTGCTCGCTCAGGTACCGCTCCTCGACGGTGGCGCTGTAGACGAAGTACACCCCGGCCAGGGCCACGGCTATGAGCCACGCCCAGCTCAGTGCGACCGCAGTGCCGGCACCTGCGACCAGGACGCCCGAGTAGATGGGGTGGCGCACGAGGCGGTACGGGCCGCTGGTCACCAACTCCGGTTCGTCCTTCCTCGACATCGGGGTGCCCCAGTTACGCCCGATGTGGAGGCGGGCCCAGACTGCGAACCCGAGCCCAAGCGCGAAGAGGAAGAGCCCGAGGCCAGCGCGCCATGGTTCCGAGTTGAGGCCGTTGTGCCGGAAGGCCCCCAACCGGATCAAGAGGATTGCGCCGACAACGATCACCGCCCTGATGCGGAGCTCGCTAGACCACTGGACGTGGCCTCTTTTCATGGAAAAGGCTGCCACGAACCAGTAGATCCAAAACGCCGCCCATCCGATGGCGAAGACGAGGTCGACCGCGTGCATACGACTCATACTCCATCAGTACTCGCGGTTACGTGGAGTGAAATTCGGGGGTGGGGGGCCACCATGGCGCTCTGATCGGCGGCTCGACTTAGCCGAGCCCAGCGTTGATAAGTCGCCTTCGGCGACAGGCGATGGTTCCGAAGAACCGTCCAGCGTCGGTAAGCTCGCCGCACAACCCGACGAACGGATACGCCGTGCGCACGCGCCAAGACCGAAGCCCTGCCAGGATCCGAAGAGCTAGTTCCCACCCGTTCAACCTCGCACCCGCCCCCGACTGCACACCTGGGACCGAACGCGCCGGCGCCGTCAGGCTGCCTAGTAGGGCCGCGGCCCGCTCCGTGCGCGTCTCTTTCGCTGTTCTTTGGGCGCTGGTGGCGACGGCCGTCATCCCCTGGTCGGCCGAGGCGAGCCCCATGCCATCGCACAGCGTGGCCAACGGCGCTCTCGGACGGGCCCACCAGGTTTCCCGGTCCACCGAACCAACAGACGTGAGCGCTTCGATTATGCAAGGGATTGTCAAGCACCCGTGTGCTTTGCTCACCAAATCGGAAGCCGATGCTGCCGCCGGCACCCGTTTCGCAACAGAGTTCGATCTCCCGGCGACCGGGCTGTGCGAGTACGTCGCCAACCCGTCGAACAATTCGACCATCAACGTTTACGTGCAGCTGGGAAGCGTCTCCGAAGACATGCCCCCGAAATTCGCCAATACCTTCGTCCCTCAGCCCTCGCTCGGCAAAAATGTCGTCTGGGTAGTGGAGAAGGGGGGGCCAAGGGGATCCGGAGAGCTCTGGTTCCCGCTCGGCAAGGTCCGCTCGGACAGTTACAGCGTGCAGGTCCAAATCGCCCGGGGCGGCCTCAGCGAGGCCTCGATGATTGCCCGGGACTGCTTCTTGCACATGCGATGAGGCATGGCTTTGCCGCCAGCCAACCCGGCCCCGTGCTCGCCCTTGGCGGTCGTTGAGATCCGGAGCGCAGCTGTAACCCGCTCTGACCCGACGCCTGAGGCACACCCGAACACTTCGCGGCCGCGCCAGCTCTCGGTGCGTCGCGCCCGGTGAACACCCGCAGGCGCCAGGTGCCGGGCGTCCGCTCTAGCATGGTGACTCGCACAGCCAGAGTTCGGAGCCCAAAGGTTGCCAAAGCCTCTGGATGGGCGGTTTTGCCCAGCCCATGACCTTACGTAATAGCAGGTCAACGGCCCAGGCCCTCGTAGCTCAGGGGATAGAGCGTCGGTTTCCTAAACCGTGCGTCGTAGGTTCGAGTCCTACCGGGGGCACCAAATCGATGAGTTCGCGCGATTTGTAGCCATCCGCTTGCTCCGAAAGCCGCAGCGTTGGCCACCACATCGGGCACGCGCCGGTTCATCCTCCTGAACCGCTGCCATAAGGGAGCCCCGGAGGGATGAGCTTTTGGCATATGTCTAAGGCATGCTTGAACAGCGGCGAGCCGACACCGGGGAGATGCCCGAGCCCCTGGAACTCGACGGAGCCGCCGAAGAAGCTGGGTTCGGGAAAGTTGGTGACTCCGTGTGAGTGCATGCAGGCAGCTACTTTGAGGTAGTACTGCTGCTGCGCGACCGTGATCGTTTGGTTGTTCGTCCCACTCAGCGACCCCCCGGCTGGAAGCAGGTGTGTGCACTCGCTTTGGGCAGCCTGGAGCTGGGACTGGCTGACCCCAAGCTGCTGAGCGGTTTCCTTCGGGATCCCTCCATTGCTGGTGGGGTCCGGAAAGTTCGGCACGCCGTGCGAGCGCACGCAGGAAGAGTAGGCGAGGAGCCCCCTTGCGCCCGTACTGCCATGGGCTGAGGAGTTGGCGGCGATGCTGGTCGTTGTCGTGGAGGCCGTGGTCACGCCCGGCGTCGACGGGCCACCGCAGGCCGCCAGACCGAACCCGGCAACAGCCAGCACCGCTGTGAGCGCAAGGCTCCCTCCCTGCCGGATCGGCCGACGTCGAGACCCGCGAGCGCCAGCGCTCCCGCCGCCTTCAAAAAGTTCACCAAATCTTTTCGTCGGTCCTATTGCACACCCCCCGGAAGCAGGGACCGGCAGTCGTTTTGAGCGGCCTGGACCGTCGGGAGTTCGGGTCGATGCCCGGCCCCCCACCAATGCGAATGGCCTGGCCAAGTTCCTGCGGGTCAGGAACGTTGGGAACGCCGTGCGAGCCATGCAGCCGTCCTACATCTGGCGCGGTAACGCGGCGCTAACACGAGGTTCTGCGGCGGGCAGCCAGGCACGCCGGTCCGCACCGAGCAGGACCGCTTCAGGAGCGTATGTTCTCCTCTATGAACCAGCCCATTGCTGACCTGGTCGGCCCGGATTTGCGCGTGCTTTTCTGCGGGATCAACCCCGGGACGCTGTCGGGTGAGCTCGGGCTGCATTTCGCCCGGAGGGGCAACCGGTTCTGGAAGCTGCTCTCGGCCGGTGGGTTCACGGGCCCGTTTTCTTACCCGCCGAGCAGTACAAACTGCCGGGGCTCGGCATAGGCATCACGAACCTGGTGGGGCGGGCGACGTCCGCGGCCGGCGAGCTCAGTGCCGCCGAATTGCGTGAAGGAGCGGTGCAGCTTGAGGCCAAGGTGGAGAAGTTGCGTCCCCGGTGCGTCGTCGTCCTCGGGCTGCAGGCTTACCGGACGGCCTTTCTGAGACCGAGAGCGGCCATCGGTCCCCAGCCCGAACTCCTCGCCGGTGCTCGCCTTTGGCTCCTGCCCAACCCGAGCGGTCTTCAGGCGCACTACCAGGTTCCCGAAATGACCGAGATGTACAAAGCACTCTACGAATCGGCCTTCGGAGGGCCCTAATTCTTCGAGAGGCCTGGCCGGACGCTAATATCCGACAACAACGTTCGTCGGGTGTGCTGGGGCGTACAGTGCACAAAACAGTCAAGGAGGCAGCGTAGTGGGTGTTTCGGCCCGGGTGCTAAGGGCGCTAGCCGTCGTCTGCTGCTTGTCATTGGTTACGGCGGTTGCTAACGCGGGTGCCGACGCGCTACCGACGTCCAGCTCTTCGGCCACTGCCCCGGGCCGCCCCACTGGGCTCGGGGTGACCCCGGGCGTCGACGAGGTCACGCTCAGCTGGACGGCCCCGGTTTCGGACGGCGGGATCCCGCTCTCCGGCTACGAGATATACCAAGTCGGCCGGCCCTCCAACGTCTTTATCCCGACCCAGACGAACTACACCATAACTGGGCTCAAGGACAATACCTCCTACAGCTTCAGGGTTTCGGCGGTCAATGTGGTGGGCGTCGGGCCCTCCTCGGCAGCGGCCTCGGCGACAACAGCGACTGTGCCGAAACGCCCCACTGGGCTCGGGGTGACCCCGGGCGTCGACGAGGTCACGCTCAGCTGGACGGCCCCGGTTTCTGACGGCGGGAGCCCGCTCTCCGGCTACGAGATATACCAAGTCGGCCGGCCCTCCAACATCTTTATCCCGGTCCAGTTGAACTACACCATAACTGGGCTCAAGGACAATACCTCCTACAGCTTCAGGGTTTCGGCGGTCAATGTGGTGGGCGTCGGCGCCTCCTCGGCAGCGGCCTCCGCGACAACAGCGACTGTGCCGGACCGCCCCACTGGGCTCGGGGTGACCCCAGGCGTCGACGAGGTCACGCTCAACTGGACGGCCCCGGTTTCTGACGGCGGGAGCCCGCTCTCGGGCTACGAGATATACCAGCGCCATCGGGCGGCCAACATCTTTGTACCAGCCGGCCAGTTGAACTACACCGTTACCGGGCTCAAGGACAATACCTCCTACAGCTTCAGGGTTTTGGCGGTAAATGTGGTAGGCGCTGGGCCCTCCTCGAAAGCGGCCTCGGCGACCACAGCGACTGTGCCGGGCCTCACCACTGGGCTCGTGGCCACCCCGGGGGTCGACGAGGTCACGCTCAACTGGACGGCCCCGGTTTCTGACGGCGGGATCCCGCTCTCCGGCTACGAGATATACCAAGTCGGCCGGGCTGCCAACATCTTTATACCGGCCCAGACGAACTACGCCATAGCCGGGCTCGAGGACAATACCTCTTACAGTTTCAGGGTTTCGGCGGTCAATGTGGTGGGCGTCGGCCCTCCTCGGCAGCGGCTTCGGCGACCACAGCCTCAGCAACAACGGGGTAGCTTTAGCTCACCCATCCGGCGGCTGAAAGTAGGTGGACGCCGTATGACGGAACATAGGCAAAAGATGATCGGCATGCTGGGCGGCATGAGTTGGCAGTCCAGCATCGAGTACTACCGGCTAGCCAACGAACTGGTGCGTGAGCGCCTTGGCGGGCTCCATTCCGCCCGCCTGGTGCTCGCGTCGGTCGACTTTGCGACTATCGAGCGGCTACAGGTCGAGGGTCGGTGGCAGGAGGCGGGCGATCTCCTGGCCGACGTGGCGAAAGGGCTCGAGGCGGCTGGAGCAGAGTTACTCTTGATCTGCGCCAACACCATGCACAAGGTCGCCGACCAGGTGCAGGCGGCGGTGTCGGTCCCGCTTCTCCACATCGTCGACATCACAGCGCAGGCGGTGCGCGCTGCCGGGCTGTCGGTAGTCGGGCTGCTCGGCACCGCCTACACCATGGACCAGGACTTCTACCGCGACCGGATGGCCGGGCACGGCGTCAAGGTGATAGTGCCCGGTGCCGATGACCGCGCCGAGGTGCACCGGGTCATTTTCGAGGAGCTGTGCCTCGGGGTGGTCCGGGACGGCTCGCGTCGCGCTTACCGGGAGATCATCGAGCGCCTGGTGGACGAAGGTGCGCAAGGCGTCGTGCTCGGCTGCACGGAGATCGAGCTGCTCGTCACCGCTGCCGACAGCAGGGTGCCGGTCTTCGCGTCCACACGCCTGCACGTCGAGGCCGCCCTGGCCGCTTCGCTCGGGCCCTGAGGGTGGCGTAGGGGGTCGGTGGCGTAGGGGGTCGGTGGCGCAGCCCGGAAGGCCGCCAGCGTTCTCCTGCCCGGCGCGCTCGAGCCTCGCTGGGGCGCGAATTCATCCTCCGGAAATATGGCAGCTCGCGGCGGGTATGCGCAGGGCCGTAGTCTTGATGATCATGTCCGGGAGTCGCTCCGCCGTTGCCCGAAGCCGTTCCGCCGACACTTCGACCGGCTCCGCCACCCCAAGAGGCAAACCGACGATGTGGGACGGCTACGAAAGCCCGGGGTGCTGGGACGAGCTTTTGGTGGGCCGCCAGGCGCGCTATGCATGCGACGGGGTGGTGCGTTACCTGGGCCTGCTCGGTGACGAGCTGGCCGGGCGGCAGGCGGCCGCCGAACTCGCCATCCGGTCGATGGGTATCACCTTCACGGTTTACAGCCAGTCGGCGAACATCGACCAGGCTTGGCCCTTCGATGTGATCCCGCGCGTCATTTCAACCCAAGAATGGGGGCAAATATCGTCCGGCCTCATCCAGCGGTTGACCGCGCTCAATCTTTTCATCGACGATCTTTACGGCGATGCCAAGGTGGTCGCGGACGGGGTTTTCCCCGAAGAGGTGCTGTCCTCGTCGGTGAACTACCTACCCCAGTGCAAGGGGATCCACCCGCCCCAGGGAGTTTGGGCCCACATCTGCGGCAGCGACCTCGTACGCGACGCGGACGGCACCATGTACGTGCTCGAAGACAACCTGCGCGTGCCGTCGGGGGTGTCGTACATGCTCGAGAACCGCCAGGTAACCAAGCGCGTTTTCGCGGACCTTTTCCGCGACCTCGACATCCACCCCGTCGACGACTATCCCAACAAGTTGGCTGGGCTGCTTGCTGCGCTCTCGCCCCACCCGGGCGAGGCACCTGTCATCGCGGTACTGACACCCGGTATCTTCAACTCTGCCTACTTCGAGCACGCCTTCCTCGCCCAACAGATGGGCGCCCACCTCGTGGAGGGCAAGGACCTCGTCGTAGAACCGGACGATTGCGTTTACATGCGCACCATTGCCGGGCTCGTGCGGGTGGACGTTATCTACCGTCGGGTCGATGATATTTTCCTCGACCCCGAGGAGTTCCGGGCCGATTCCCTCGTGGGTGTCCGAGGTCTCATGCGCGCTTGGCGCTCGGGCAACGTCGCAATTGCCAACGCGCCCGGGGCCGGAGTGGCCGACGACAAGGTGGTGTACTCCTACGTGCCGGCGCTGATCCGTTACTACCTGCACGAGGAACCCAAGATCCCGAACGTCCCGACCTGGCTCTGCCATCGCGACGTTGACCGGAGCCATGTCCTGGCCCATCTCGACGAGATGGTCGTGAAGCCGGCTAACGGGTCCGGCGGTAACGGCGTGTTCGTAGGTTCGATGGCGACAAAGGGTGCGAAAGATGAGATGTGGCGGCGGGTCGAGGCCAATCCCCGCGACTACATCGCGCAGCCCATCGTGAGGCTCTCTACCTCCCCGACGCTCTGCAACGGGCGCATCGTGCCGCGCCATCTCGACTTGCGGCCCTTCATCCTCTCCGGCGACCAGCCTTACGTGACCGAGGGTGGCCTCACCCGGGTCGCGCTGAAGGAAGGCTCACTCGTCGTCAACAGCTCCCAGGGTGGGGGCAGCAAGGACACCTGGGTCATCGACCCGAGCGTTGTGCCGCCACACGGCCAAAGCCAACACGGCCAGGCCCAGTCGTGACCAAGGAGGGTTCCACGTTGTTGTCGAGAGTCGCCCAATCGGTTTACTGGGCAGGGCGGTACCTCGAGCGGGCCGAGGCAACTGCCCGCCTGGTGCACGTCCACACCGAGCTCTTCTTGGACCTGCCGAAAGCAGCGGGCGTCGATTGGGCGCCGCTGTTGGCTGTGACCGGTAGCGGCGAGGCTTTCCACGATCGCTACACCAAAGCCAGCGAGGAGGAAGTCGTAGGGTTTCTCGCAACCAGCTCAGATCATCAAGGCTCGATCGTCGCGTCCATAGCCCAAGCCCACGCCAATTTGCGGGTAACGCAGGCGATCTTGCCGAGCGAGGCGTGGGGCGTGCTGCACCGGCTTCATTTGTGGGCGGGACGGACGCGCAACAGGGCCGTCGACCGGCGCACTCGACTGGCCTGGACGGACCAGTTGATCCGTCAATGCCAGCTCTTGTCGGGTCTGCTCGAAGGGACGATGAGCCACGACGACACTTACGCGTTTTTGGTGATCGGCCGCGACCTCGAGCGGGCGGACATGACAACCCGGGTCTTGGACGTCCAGGCCGGAGTGCTGATCGGCCGCCACGACGGCTCCGGTCCGTACACCGACCTCATGTGGATGGGAGTGCTCAAATCCCTGAGCGCCCTCCAGATGTTCCGCCGCATCGCCGGGCCGATGGTGTCGGGACCTGCGACGCTCAAGTTCCTCCTCCGGGACCTGCAGTTCCCTCGCTCGGTCGAGCGCTGCCTGGTCGAGATCTCCCGTGCCCTCCTCGAACTTGTCCGCCACGACGACCCGATGGCGGGTTGTGCCGAGGTGCAGCAGTTGCTCGAAGGGGCTGACCTAGGTTCGCTCGGCGCAGGCGGGACGTCCGCTGTCGCTCTGCATGAGTACGCCGACCATTTGCAGAAGGGTCTCGGCAACTTGCACGAACTGCTGGTGACTACGTATTTCCAGATGGAGCCGTGGCCTGCGGCAACAGCACCGGCCCCGACGGTGCTCTCGCGCGTATGAGCGTACGGGTTGCCCTGGAGCACCGTATGTCTTACCGGTTCGACCGGGCGGTGCGTCTTTCGCCCCATATTGTGCGCCTGCGGCCGGCCCCCCATTGCCGCACGCCGATATTGGCTTATTCGTTGACAGTTTTGCCAAGCGACCACTTCATCAATTGGCAGCAGGATCCTTTCGGGAACCATTTGGCTCGCCTCGTGTTCCCTGAACCCGCCACGGAACTGACCATCGACGTCGGCCTGGTCGCAGACCTTGGGGTCATCAACCCTTTCGATTTCTTCGTTGAAGAAACGGCGGAGAGTTACCCGTTTTCGTATGAGCCCGCACTGCTGCGCGACCTGGCGCCCTACTTCTCCGACGACGAACCGAGCCCGCTTCTGGCCGAATGGACCGACGCCTGGCTGCGGTCGTCCACGGGCGAGCCAGGTAGGCAGCGCATCGTCGACTTCCTCGTGGAGGTCAACCAGCGCGTCGCGAGCTCCGTCGCCTACACCGTTCGCATGGAACCGGGCGTGCAAGCTCCTGACGAAACTCTGGAGAAAGCGGTCGGGTCGTGCCGGGACAGCGCCTGGCTGCTCGTGCATGTCCTGCGCCGTCTCGGGCTGGCCGCCAGGTTTGTGTCGGGTTACCTGGTCCAACTGCGCCCCGACGAGAAGCCGCTGGACGGCCCCCCCGGACCGCTCGCCGATTTCACCGATCTGCACGCTTGGGCGGAGGCGTACCTGCCGGGGGCCGGCTGGATCGGCCTCGACCCCACCTCAGGCCTGTTGGCGGGGGAGGGCCATATCCCCCTGGTGTGCTCCCCCCACCCGGCGTCCGCTGCCCCGATCTCGGGGGCGACCGGGCCGTGCGAGGTCACGTTCGAGTTTTCTAACACGGTCAGCCGGCTGGCCGGGCCGCCCCGCGTGACGCTGCCTTACACCGAGGAGCAGTGGGACCGGGTCGACGCCCTTGGCCACGAGGTCGACAAGGCGTTGGCGGCCGGCGACGTGCGCCTGACTCTCGGCGGGGAACCCACCTTCGTGGCCGTCGATGACATGGAGGACGCGCAGTGGACAACGGCCGCGGATGGGCAAGACAAGCGGGCGCGTGCCGAAGCCCTCGCGCGGCGGCTGCTAGAGCGGTTCGCGCCGGGCGGCCTGCTCCACCACGGGCAAGGTAAGTGGTACCCCAACGAACCACTGCCCCGTTGGCAGATCGCCCTGCTCTGGCGCTCCGACGGTGAGCCGCTCTGGGACGACATCTCCCTGCTCGCGGCCCCTGAGCTCCCTGGCGCGGAACCGGCCGGCGCAGGTGCAGACCCGGTCGACGCCGGTGCAGGTCCACTGGACACCGGTGCGATCGCCAGCGCGATTGCCGGATCCCTTGGGCTCCCCGAGGATTGCTGCGTCCCCGCCTACGAGGACCCGCTGCACATCCTCCAGGTGGAGGCCCTCCTGCCCGCTGGTGAGCCGCCGGCGACAGACGTGGCCCCCACGGACGACCCTAATGCCTCGAGCGCTGGTCGCCTGGCTGCGATCGCCGCCCTCGACGAGGTGGGCCGTGGCGGTCCCGTCGGATGGGTCATCCCGCTGCACCCTGTTGGCGATGCCTGGGCGACGACTCGTTGGACGATGCGCCGGGGCTTTCTCGCCCTTGTCCCGGGGGACTCACCGATCGGGCTCCGCTTGCCCCTAGCGTCGCTCACCTGGCTGCCCGAACCACCCGAGGAGCCCGAGGTGTCGCCTTTCGACGAGCTGGCGCCGCTGCCGGGCGGCAAGTCCGCGAGAAAGCGCAGGAAGGCCAAGGAGGTCAAGCCGGAGGAGGTGCCGAGGGGAGCCCTCTGCGTCGAGCACCGGCAGGGCAAAGTCTTTGTTTTCTTGCCACCGGTACAACGTCTCGAGCAATTCGTCGAGCTGGTCGGTGTGGTGCAGGAGGCCGCCACCAAGCTCCGCCAGCCCGTCATCTTCGAGGGGTACCTGCCACCTGCCGACCCCCGGCTGGTCCGGCTCCTCGTCACCCCCGACCCGGGAGTGCTCGAGGTCAACATTCACCCGGCTTCCTCGTGGCCTGAGCTGGTGGACATCACCACCGGCGTCTACGCCGACGCTCGGGCCACCCGTCTCGGGACCGAGACTTTCCATCTCGACGGCACTCACGCAGGCACTGGCGGCGGGAACCACCTGACCATCGGCGGGCCCACGGCGGCCGACAGCCCCCTCCTGCGGAGGCCAGACCTGCTCCGCAGCATCATTACCTACTGGCAGCACCATCCCTCGCTCTCGTACCTCTTTTCCGGTCGGTTCATCGGCCCGACAAGCCAGGCCCCTCGCGTCGACGAGGCACGCCACGAAAGCCTCTACGAGCTCGAGATCGCCTTCGCCGAGCTGGACCGCACCCTCGCCATGGGCGAACCTGCGCCGCCTTGGCTGGTGGACCGGGTCTTCCGGCACCTTCTCGTCGACATAACCGGCAGCACGCACCGGGCCGAGCTGTGCATCGACAAGCTGTTCAGCCCCGGCTCCGAGCGCGGGCGCCTCGGGCTCCTCGAACTGCGCGGCTTCGAGATGCCTCCGCACCCGCGCATGGCCCTCGTGCAGGCGCTGTTAGTCCGGGCCCTGGTGGCGCGCTTTTGGGCCGAACCGTATGTCGGCTCGCTGGTGCGCTGGGGCACCGAGCTCCACGACCGCTTCCTTCTCCCGTGGTATGCGGCCGCCGATATAACAGACGTGGTAGACGACCTCGCCAGGCACGGTTTTGCGTTCGACGCAGCATGGCTCGCACCGTTCCTCGAGTTCCGCTTCCCCCGCATCGGCTCCGTCGAGGTCTCGGGGGTCACCATCGAGCTACGCGGCGCCATCGAACCTTGGTCGGTGCTCGGCGAAGAGGTGACCTCTGCGGGGACCTCGCGCTACGTGGACTCGTCCTTGGAGCGCCTTCAGGTTCGAGTCGACGGCCTAGTCGGTGAGCGCCACGTCGTGACCTGCAATGGCGTGGCCGTCCCGCTGCACTCCACCGGGACGGCGGGTGCTTATGTGGCCGGAGTGCGTTACCGCGCCTGGAAGCCCCCCTCCGCGCTCCACCCCACGATCGGGGTGCATGCGCCCCTCGTGTTCGATTTGATCGACCGATGGGACGGGCTTTCCATCGGCGGCTGTACCTACTACGTCAGTCACCCGGGTGGGCTGGCCTACGAACATTTCCCGGTAAATGCCAACGAGGCCGAGGCGCGGCGGGCCAGCCGTTTCTCGCCGATGGGGCACACTCCGGGCCCCGTCGACCTTGGAACGCTCCTGGCTGGGGCCCTTGCCTGTGAAGGTCCTGGCGCACCGAGCCTCGACTACCCTTGGACCTTGGACCTGCGGCGTGCTCCTTTCCCGCCTGAGTACCCGCCGCCCACTGAGGGCTGACGGCAACACAAGCCTCCCCAATGACGATCGCACCGCCCAGCGAGCTTCTCGCCTCCTACCGCCAATTACGCGGTTCCTACGACGAGATGTTCATGTCCGATGGGCAGGCCCGCGAGCACTGGGCCCACGCCGGTAACGTCATCGGCAACCTCGGCCTCGAAGAACTGCTCCACCGCAGCTCGGAGGCACGCCGCCTCCTCGATGACGACGGCGTTACCTACAACGTCTACGGGCCGGACGGGCCAGGCGATGCGGGTACCCCGTCGGCCGCCCCCTGGGCGCTCGACCCGGTGCCGGTGCTGCTTGCCAGCCAGGAATGGGCCGGTGTCGAGCTCGGCGTGATCCAGCGTGCCGAGCTGCTCAACCTGGTCCTCACCGACCTCTATCGGCCCCGCGACCTGTTGCGCCGGGGCGCGTTGCCCCCAGAGCTCGTCTTCGGTCACAGCGGTTTCCTGCGCCAGTGCGACCAGGTCCGCTTGCCGGGCAACCAGCAGCTGTTCAATATGGCGGTCGACCTCGTCCGGGGCTCCTCGGGGGAGTTCAGCGTCCTGGCCGACTTCACCCAAGCCCCCTCGGGGGCGGGCTATGCCCTGGAGAACCGGGTCGTCGTTTCCCGGGTCTTCCCGAGCCTCTACCGTGACTCCCAAGTCCACCGGCTCGCTCCTTTCTTTCGCACCCTGCGGGCCTCTCTGCAAGATGTTGCCCCTCCTGATGCCGACGATCCCCGCATCGTGCTGCTCAGCCCGGGCCCGTGGAGCGAGACCGCCTTCGAGCACGCCTTCTTGGCTTCCCACTTGGGCTACGCCCTCGTGGAGGGAGCGGACCTAACGGTGCGCGAGGGCCGGGTGTGGATGCGCTCGTTGCGCAACCTCGAGCGCGTCGACGTGATCCTGCGCCGGACCGACGCGTGGTTCTGCGACCCTCTCGAACTGCGCGCCGACTCCCGGCTCGGGGTGCCCGGGCTCCTCGAGGTGGCCCGCCTCGGCGGTGTCTCCATTGTCAACACGCTCGGCAGTGGGGTGCTCGAGAACCCAGGTCTCCTGCCCTACCTTCCTCGGCTGGCTCAGCATCTTCTCGGCGAGCAGCTTGTCCTGCCGTCGGTCGCCACCTGGTGGTGCGGCGACGAGGACGGGCGCCGCCACGTCCTTGCCAACCTCGAGCGCCTTGTGGTCAAACCCATTACCCGGCGCAGCGGCCCAACAGCGGTTTTCCCGTGGGAGCTCACGAACGAGCGGAGGGACGACCTGCGCCGCAGGATCGAGGCTCACCCGGCAGGCTGGGTCGGCCAGGAGCACCTCCAGCTCGCCTCGACGCCCACGCTGACCGCTACTGGCCTCGAGGCGAGGCCGAGCGTGCTTCGTGCGTTCGCGGTGGCCCGCCAGGGTTCCTACGCTGCCATGCCCGGCGGCCTGACGCGGGTTGCCGGCCCTGGGGGCCTTTCGGTGGGCACCCGGGCAACGGGCAGCACCCAGGCAACTGGCAGCAGCCGGGCAACTGGCAGCAGCCCACGGATCTCCAACCAGGCCGGTGCGATCAGTAAGGACACTTGGGTGCTCGCATCCGAGCCCGAGAAGCTTTCCGGATTTTGGCTGGCGTCCGGTCCCCCGGTGACCGCCGTGGACCCGGCTGCGTCGATGTCGTCGCGCGCCGCCGAGAACCTGTTCTGGATGGGCCGCTATGCCGAGCGGGCGGAGGCGGTCGCGCGTCTGGTGCGGGTGGCCCAGGACCGGCGCAACGATTTCCAGCGCAGCGCCAACCCTGCAGGTACCGAGTGCCTCCAAGTGTTGCTTACTGCGCTGACCCGGGTCAGCTCGACCTACCCGGGCTTCGTCGGGGAGGGTGCCGCCGACCGCCTGTCCGCGCCGGGCGGCGAACTGTTCGCTGTCGTGGTCGACGAGAACCGCCCCGGCACTCTCGCCCACGCCGTGAGGCACCTGCTCGGTGCGGCGCAAGCCGTTCGCGACCAACTTTCGGCGGACATCTGGATGGCGGCAGGCACCCTCGAGCGCGAGCTCGAAGAGCTCCGCAGCTCCGACCCTGATCACCTCATGGTCGTGCAACACAGCTTGGGCCGCATCATGCAGGGCCTGCTGGCACTGTCGGGGATCTTCGCGGAAGGGATGGTACGCGACCCCGGCTGGAGGTTTATGGACGCGGGCAGGCGCCTCGAGCGCGGGCAGCAGTTGGTCGCCCTGCTGCGAGCCACCGTGACAGTCGAGCGCAGCACTGCCGCCGACAGCTTGCTCCTCGAGTCGCTGCTGATCGCCGCGGAAAGCATCCTCACCTACCGCCGCCGCTACCGTTCGCACGCCCAGCTCGAGACGCTGCTCGACCTGCTTCTGGTCGACCCCGACAACCCCCGTTCGCTTGCCTTCCAACTCGACCAGCTCGCCATCGACGTCCGCCTCATACCGAAGTTGGACAGCGGGCTGCGTTTGAGCGAACCGGAGCGGCTGGTGCTGGAGGCTTCGACCTCTCTCCGGTTGGCGGACACGGCGTCGCTCGCGCGCTCGCAGAAAGACGGCTCGCGCCCGGAGCTCGACGCGGTCCTCAGCAACCTCCTGGAACTGCTCTACCGAACAGCCGACGCCGTCGACACCGATCACTTCGTCCGGCTCCTTCCCCAGCACTCGCTGGTCGGCTCATGATCTACCGCGTTGTCCATCGCACCGAGTACCTCTACGACTCAGAGGTGTCGTCGAGCTATGGGGAGCTGTACGTGTTGCCGCGGGACGTCCCGGGGCAGAAGTGCCAGTCGTCTACGGTCATAATCGAGCCCGAGCCCCACGACTATCGCGAGCGGACAGACTTTTACCGCAACCGCGTCGCCCATTTCACCGTGCTCGAGCCGCACACGCGGCTAAGTATCACCGCCGACAGCGTCGTCGAGGTCACACGGCCTGCGACTGTGCCTCTCGCTGTGGACCAGGCCTGGGAAACGGTCCGGGAGCGCCTTCGCCTCGACCCGACGGTCGACGTCGTCGGCACGTACGACTTCCTTTTCGACTCGCCCAAGGTCGTGGTGTCGCCTGAGGTCGCTGCCTATGCCGCCCAGTCGTTCCCGCCGGGACGACCGCTCGGAGAGGCGCTCAACGAGCTCAAGTCGCGCATCCACGACGATTTCGCCTACAAGCCGGGCGCGACCTCTGTGCGGACCACACTGCTTGAGTTGCTCGAGCGCCGTAAAGGGGTTTGCCAAGACTTCGCTCACCTGGCCGTGGGCTGCTTGCGCTCTATCGGGCTCGCTGCCCGCTATGTGAGCGGCTACCTCGAGACCATCCCACCCCCAGGGCAGGCGCGCCTAGTGGGAAGCGACGTGTCTCACGCTTGGGCTTCTGTCTTCGTGCCCGATGGGGGATGGGTGGACATCGACCCGACCAACGACCGTTTCGTGTCCGATCGTTACGTAACCAACGCTTACGGTCGCGACTACGGCGACGTGTCCCCGGTCAAGGGCATCATCTACACGGAGAGCAAGAAGAACGAGCTGAGCGTCTCGGTCGACGTGGTCCCCCTCTAGTTCGGCCTCGCCCCACCCATCGCCGCCCGTCTCCGCCCGTCTCTCCGCCCACCTCGCCCGGCTCGCCGCCCGTCTCCGCCCACCTCGCCCGGCTCGCCGCCCGTCTCCGCCCGTCTCCGCCCCGCCCCGCCCGTCTCCGCCCACCTCGCCGCCCCTCCGACGGCTCTTATGGGCAAAACTCGCGCCAAGCGGTAGCGAAAAAGGTGGCGTCTGGTCCAATCGCGTACTCTCGCCCCGCGCCTGGCGCGACTTTCGGTCGTTTTTCGGTATGCAGTGGGACCAGGCGCGGCGGTTGCCCGGGCGCGACACGCCAATGTTCCCCCTTGAAGGCCGTAGGCGTCGGGCGGAGGCGGGCCACGACACGCCGCGATCGCTCGCCCGAAGGCCGTACGCCCTGAGCCCTCTCCGCGTTCCGGGGAGGCTCTAGAGAACGAGTGCCGCCAGCTCTGCGATGGCCGCTTCGTTGGTGCCGTGAACGTGCCCGCCAGTGCGGGTTATGAAGTACTCCACCTGAAGGTTGACCCGCGTCCCCTCGTTGTCGCTCGAGAGGCGGAAGTCGGTGCGCACCCCGCAGATGACCAGGCCGAGCGCGGAACCGTAGCCGATCTCGCTGGCCGTACCAGAGTCCACGTCGACGCCGTCCAGCTGGGCGAGCATTCCGGCCGAAGTTTCGATCATCCTCGCATTGGCTTCGCCGACACGCTTGTCCAGGTCGGCGAAGACGGCCGTCCGCTCTGGCCCCGCGACCATGGCGAAGGCGGCGTCGAACTCCTCGACGAACTTGCCCCAAGGGCTGACGGGCGTGAGCCCTGCGGCAGCCACGGCCGGCACGAGCACCTCGCTGTGCCACTTCGACAGCACCGGTGTGAACCCGTCGGGGCCGGCCAGGTAGACCTTGGTGTTCTTCGTACCCCGATGGTGCCCGAGCGCGCGTTGAAAGACAACTTGCCCAGCTGAGGAGGTCAAGGCGAGAAGGGACGGCTTACCTGCCCGGCAATTTCGACGAGGGCGTCGTCGTCACCGGGCAGACCGACTAGGGCGACCCCGACCGGTAAACCGTCGACCTCCGCAAGCGGCAATGACAACACGGGAGCCCCGACCATCCCAGCCGGCGCTGTCAGCGTCAGCGTCCGGCCGCGTAGCTCGTCCTTGGCCTCTGGGGTCATGTCGAACGGGGGGGCAGGTCCGCTGGCGGAGGGCTGTACCAGGACAGCATCGTCTCCCAGGAACCTCGCCAGGCAACGGTGCACATCAGCGCGGACCGCCCGCGCCCGTTCGGCTTGTTGGGGGCTCGCTGCTGCAGCGGCCCCGAACCGGGCGGCGATCCCCGGGCCGAAGCTTGGTTGTTGTCCAGTGATCCACGCCCCGTGGGCTTGCCACGCCTCGACGAGCTGGACGACGCGGAATGAGTCACGCCACCCTGCCAGTTCGCCAGGCCGACTTGCGCCCCTCGCAGCGAGCGAGCCGCCATGGCTGCTCAGGCGAGCCTCGCTCAGGTCCATGCGGAGCTGTCCGGCCAAGCCGGTCGCCGCGCTCACCACCGCGGCGCGCGTTGCCTCGTCGACGAGCTCCAGGAGATCAGAAGCGAGCACCAGCCGCCGCAGAGCCCTCGGCCTCACGAACGCCGCCGTTGGGTGCGACGCCGCCCCGGCCAGTATTGCTCGCCACCCGGCCGCAAGGACAGGGCCATCGACCGCCAGTAACCCGACTGTGTCGAAGCTCGGAGCGAGCGGGACGACGCCGCTGGCGTCGATGCGGCCATGTGTGGGGCGAAGCCCGAAAATGCCGCAGTACGAGGCCGGGACGCGAACCGAACCAGCCGTGTCGGTCCCTAAGGCCAGTTCGACGGCGCCACCTGCGACAGCCGATGCCGACCCGCTTGACGACCCGCCTGGGATCCGTCCGGGGCCCGCGAGTTGAGCGGGGTGCCGTAGTGGCAGTTCGTGCCGGACAGGCTGAATGCCAGCTCATCGGTCACGGTTTTCCCCCAAAGGTCCGCGCCGGCGGCTAGGAGAGCCCCGACAGCGGGCGCGTGCTCGGCGGCCACAAGCGCGTCCTCGAGCCAATCGGGGTTGCCGGCACCCGTGCGCATCCCGGCCACGTCGAACAGGTCCTTCGCCGCGAACCGCACGCCTGCCAAGGGGCCGCCCTGTCGGCCCGCGGCCAGCCGCTCGGCGCCGATCATGAACGCACCCAGCGGGTCTGTCGGGCGTGCGTGGGTTGGCACCTTGGCGGTGATATTACCGTCCAGGTACAGTCGCGCAGATGTCCGCGGCGCTGCCCGTCGCCGGGAGCGCTGGCCCGGTCGACCTCGTCGTTGCTGGCGCGGAGCTGGTAGCGACGATGGACGGGGGCGCGGAACTTCCTGGAGGCTGGGTCGCAATCGACTCAGGTTTCGTCGTCGGTGTAGGTCTTGGCGGGAGCGAGCCCGCCGCGCGTCGCACGATCAATGCGGACGGCTGCCTTGTCACACCGGGTTTTATCAACACCCACCATCACATCTTCCAGAACCTCACCCGCTCGTTCGCCCCGGCCGTGCGTTCCGGGCTGTTCGACTGGCTGCGGGCCTTTATCCCCATTGGGCCATGCTCGACGAAGAAGCCGTCTACCTGTCGGCGTTTGTGGGCTTGGCCGAGCTTGCGTTAGGGGGCTGCACAACGACCAGCGACCACCTTTACGTGCATCCCTCGGGGGCCGGCGACCTGCTGGCGGCCGAGATCGCCGCCGCCCGCGAGATCGGCTTGCGCTTTCACCCGACGCGAGGGTCGATGAGCCTGTCGCAAGACGACGGCGGCTTGCCGCCCGCATCGGTCTGCGAGGACGAGGACATGATCCTCGCCGCCAGCGAGGCCGCTGTAAAAGCCCACCACGACCCCTCGCCTGGGGCTATGGTGCGCGTTGCTCTCGCCCCGTGCTCGCCGTTCTCGGTGAGCCGGCGCCTGATGTCTGCCACGGCAGAGCTCGCGGAGAGGCTCGATGTCCGGCTCCACACACACCTCGCCGAGGACCCGGACGAGGACAGCTACTGCGAGGACGTCTACGGATGCCGCCCGGTCGAGTTCTTCGAGCAGGTCGGCTGGCTAACCGAGCGCTCATGGGTCGCCCACTGCGTCCACCCCAACCGCGACGAGATCGGGCGTCTCGGGGCCGCCGGGGTCGGCGTTGCCCACTGTCCTAGCTCCAACATGCTGCTTGTCAGCGGCATGGCCCCCGTGGCGGAGCTGCTGAGGGCGGGGTCTCCCGTGGGCCTCGGCTGCGACGGGTCGTCCTCCACGGACTCCGCGTCCCTTTGGCTCGAAGCCCGGATGGCGCTTCTGGTTGCCCGTTACCGCTCCGGAGCGGCCTCCACCGGTGCCCGCCAGGCACTCGAGCTCGCGACGCTCGGTGGGGCGGCGTGCCTCGGCCGCCAGGGCGAGTTGGGGGTGCTACGTGCCGGTGCGGTGGGGGACCTCGTCTGCTGGCGCCTCGATGGCCCGAAGTTCGCGGGCGCCCTGAGCGACCCGGTCGAAGCGCTGTTGCGATGCGGCCCGGCTGCGGCCTACCACACCGTCGTCGCGGGAAAGTCAGTCGTGGCGGAAGGCCAAATCGTCAACGGCGCGATCGAGGACCGCCTCCGGCGCCACCGGGCGGCCTCGGCGCGCATCCAGGGAAACGCAGCGAGGTAGCCGCTAGGTAGCCGGGACAGCCCCGGGAGCCTGGGCAGCCATGGGAGCCTGGGCAGCCACGGGAGCCTGGGCAGCCCCGGGAGCCTGGGCAGCCACGGCAGCCACGGCAGCCTGGGCAGCCCCGGGAGCCTGGGCAGCCACGGCAGCCACGGCAGCCCTAGGGCGCAGTGATGCCGAGCCGTGCGACGACGGGGCGTTCGACCACGCTTACGGCGTTATAGAGCAGGATCGAGACCGTGGTGATCAGCACGACCGACGACCACACCATCGCGTAGTTCGCGGTCGACGACGACGTGACCATTAGGTCTCCGAGCCCCTGTCCCGTTGCTAACCACTCGGCGAGAATGGCGCCGAGAAGAGCGCCGGGGCCGGCGATGCGCGCCGAAGCGAAGATCGCGGGCAACGCGTAAGGGAGCCGGGCTTTGCGGAGGATCTCGAAATCCGTTGCCCCGTAAGCGGAAAGCATGTCGAACGCAGTCGCCGGAGCGGAACGCAGCCCCTGGCACACGTTGACCAGGGTCGGGAAAAATGTAACGATACCGGCGACCACTGTTACGGCTAGCAAGCCCTGCCCGAGCACGAGGGTGAGTATCGGGACCATAGCGACAAGAGGTACCGACCGGAGCGCTATCGCAAGGGGCATCACGGTCTGAGCGACGTCGCGCCGCAGCACGACACCGAGCGCAACTGCGATGGCGACGACGGTCCCGACCACATATCCGAGAGCGGCGTCCCGGAGCGTGTAGGCGAGGGCTGAGAGCAGCTGGGAGCGCTCGGATCCGGCCTCCGGGGAATTGAACAGAAAGTCGTAGACCTGGACCGGCCCTTTGGCGACGAACGGGCTGAGGTGGAAAAGGTCGATGGCGCCTTGCCAGACCCCGCCCATCATCCCCAGGGTCAGCGCGCTCACACCGGCCGTCTTTCCCAGTCGTGCCAATGCCGCCCGCCCCATGTGCCGCTGTCCGCTCAACGGGGTACCTCCTGGCGCCTCGGTGCCCACGGGGTAAGGAGCCTTCCGACAACAGAGACGGCAAAGTAGGC
This sequence comes from uncultured Acidimicrobiaceae bacterium, assembly GCA_963699075.1. Lineage (GTDB taxonomy): Bacteria > Actinomycetota > Acidimicrobiia > Acidimicrobiales > Palsa-688 > Fen-671. Next base: position 370,543 of record CAVOTF010000001.1, read on the forward strand.
TGCGCCTGCGATTGCGGTGGCCACCAGGGCTATCGCGAAAGCACGGCGCGAGTTGATGTCCTCGCTGGCGCTGATCATGGCCAGCCCGAGGCCTTGTGAGGCGCCGATGTACTCCCCGACGATGGCGCCGAGGACAGAAGCTGGCCCGGAGATGGCAAGGCCGGCGAAAGCGGCGGGAAGCGCAGCGCGCACCCGGACCTTCGTTAGCTGCCGCCAACGTCCTCCGCCGTAGACCCGCACTAGGTCCAGGCTTACGGGGTCTGCGCTGCGAAGCCCGACGAGGCACCCGATCAGCGTCGTGAAAACCACCGATAAGGCGGACAGGGTGCTCTGTGGGGCGGTCCCGGAGAGCAGGATCTCGAGGATCGGCCCGATCGCAATAATCGGCATGCAGTACGTGGCCAGGACCAGCCGGAGCAGTGCCTTTTCGAGCAACGGCACCTGGACGAAGGCAAGGGCAAGGCCGATTGCGACGATGTTGCCGCATAAGAAACCCGTAGCTGCCTCCTTCACGGTGGTGACGACATTGGGCCACATCTCGAAGGTGGGGTCGTGGAAAACCGTGATGATCACGTCTTGCAGCGGTGGTACGAGATGGTTGCGGCCGAAGATCGTGTAGGCCACGAGCTCCCAGACGGCGACGAGGACCGCTGCACCCAGCAGCGACCTCCCCAGCGCTAGTCCCAGCGACCGGGCGCGGGCGCGGCTATCTACCGATGTCGTCATGGCCGAGGTCGTCTCCGCTCGGCGGTAAGCCACCGCTGAAGAGCAACTCGCTCAGCTGGTCACAGAGCGCGTGGAACTCGGGGGTGCGAACCAGGTCAGGAGTGCGCGGGCGGGGGAGGTCGATCTCTACCACGGCCGTGACGCGGCCCGGACGCGCCGACATGACGGCCACGCCATCGGCCAGGAAGACCGCCTCGCTGATCGAGTGCGTCACAAGCAGCGTCGTTGCCGCCCGCTCGGCCCAGATGCGCAGCAACTCGATGTTTAGACGCTGGCGGGTCATCTCGTCCAAGGCGCCGAAAGGCTCGTCGAGCAGGAGGATCTCGGGCTCGACCACCAGCGAGCGGGCGATGGCGACGCGCTGGCGCATCCCGCCCGACAGCTGCGCCGGGCGGGCCTGCTCGAAGCCCTTCAGGCCCACAAGTGAAACCAGGTCGGCAATGGCGGCCTCCTGGGCTCTTATCCCGCTGATCTCGAGCGGGAGCCGGATGTTGGCGACGACCGAGCGCCACGGTAGGAGAGCGGCGTCCTGGAAGGCGATGCCCAGGCGATGCTGGGCACGGATCTCGTCGGGCGTCTCCCCATGGACGAGCACGGTCCCGGCCGTGGGCCGTTCAAGGTCAGCGAGGATCCGTAGCACCGTGGACTTGCCGCACCCCGAGGGGCCGAGCAATGCGACAAACGAGCCCCGCGTCGCGTGCAGGTCGATGCCGTCGAGCGCTAATACCGTCGAGCGACGGATGCGGAACTCTTTTCGGAGCCCCGCAATCGCGATCCCGTCGCCCGCCCCGCCACGGAAAGATTGAGGCGCGGTCCCCACCTTTGCCGCGTTGGTCCCGAGCGCCGGCCCTGGCGCGCCAAGGTGCTGGCTCGGCTCTGGCGGCCGTATTTCATCGAGCCCGTCGACAACGGCCATCCTCGGATCGTAGCCACCACGTCGGGCAGGAGTTTTGCTGCTATGTGAATTGTTTATTACGGCCAGGGAGGTTGCAAGGTATTTAACCCGCACGTAACACGCGTCCCGGCATTATCGAAAAGATGGGGGAGACAATCATTTCAAACGTCGAGCCCGCGCTGAGACGGACATGGCTACCGGTCGCCCGCTCGGAAGCGGTCAGCGGCTCCCCGGCTCGCACCTGGCTCCTTGGGGAACCGCTCGTACTTGCCAGGGTTGCCGGCGAGGTGGTCGTGCTAGAAGACCGCTGCCCCCATCGCTTCGCCCCGCTGTCTGCCGGCAAGGTCGTCGACGGCATGATCGAGTGCGCCTACCACGGGTGGCGCTACAACAGTGCCGGTCGGTGTGTCGAGATCCCTTCGCTCGCAGAGGGAGCCCCAGTGCCCCGCAAAGCCCGCTGCGGCCGTCCCTACGCAGTCACCGAGCGGTACGGGCTTGTCTTTGTGGCGTTGGGCGAGCCTCTTGTCGGGCTGCCCGAAATCCCTGCTTTCTCCGAAGAAAACCGAACGCGCGTCGACCTCGCACCTTTCACTGGCCGCTACGGGGCTGCTCAGCTGATCGACAACCAACTTGATGTCTCCCACTTCGCTTTCCTGCACCGCTCGACGTTCGGCTCGGCGCAGGGTCGTCGCCCGGGAGCCGCATCCGTGCAACGCGAAAGCTGGGGTTTCTCGTTCTCGATGTCGGTGCCCATCCGGGCCACAAACGACCCCGGGGTCGCAGCCGGCGCGAGGCCGCTCGAGCAGGAGCGCATGATGCGTTACCGGTACCGCGCACCCTTCTTCGTCGAGCTCGAGCTCGAGTACCCCGTAATGGGCGGTTCGAACGTCATATTGTTCTTCGTCCAGCCCGAGACAACGGAGCGGGCCACGATGTACATCACGATGCTCTTCGAGCAGCCGGGCGGGTTTACCGAGGACGAGCTGGCCGCCCGGGTCGCATTCGAGTACCGCGTCGTGGGCGAGGACCTCGCTCTTCAGGAACGCTTCGACGAGCTCGCTCTCCCGCTCGACCCGACGGCTGAGTGCCACGTGCGCGCAGATCGGCCGGCTCTGGAGTACCGCCGTCTTCTCGCGGACCTTGTGCGCGCCGGCGGGCAGTGATCGCAGGTGACTGTGGTATGAGGGGAGCCATGATATGAGCGACCTCAGCCAGCTGCCCGGCTACTGGTACCCGGTCGGATGGTCGGCCGACCTCGGCACCACCCCGTGGGGGGTGGACCTGCTCGGCACACGCGTCGTGGTCTGGCGTGACGGGGCACGTGCCCGCGCCGCTGTTGACCGCTGCCCACACCGGGGCACCGCCCTGTCTCTCGGGGAAGTTGACGAGAGCGGCTGCCTGGTGTGCCCGTATCACGGCTGGCGTTACAACGCAGCGGGCCAGTGCGTGCTGGTACCCCAGCTGCTCCCCGAAGCAGTGGTCCCGGCGCGTGCTCGGCTCGCCATGCGGCACTGCGAGGACAGGCACGGCCTCATCTGGGTGTGCCTGGCCGCCGAGCCGCTGGCCGGGATCCCCGGTTTCCCCGAGTACGGCGACCCTACCTACCGCCACGTTCGCTGCTGGCCCTACCGGTGGCGCACCAGCCCGGAGCGGATGGTCGAGAACTTCACGGATTTCGGGCATCTCGGCTATCTCCACGACGGGCTCCTCGGCACCAGGGACGACCTCGTCGTGCCCGCGCACCGGGTGGAGCAAATCGGCGGAGAGCTGCATTACGCGCTGTCAATGCAAGTCCCCAACACCAACGCCAGTTTTGCCGTGACCGACATCCAGGGCGAGCAGGGGCTACAAACCAACCGCTATGTCCTGTCGCTGCCGTACACGGTCCACCTTGCTTGCACTTACGAAGGCACCGGCTCGCACCGGACCCTATTTTTCTCGGTACAGCCTCACGGCGACGGCACCTGTACCGGTTATTGCTACCAGTCGCGGGACTTCGACCTTGACGGCGACGACGAGGGTTACGCCCGCTTCCAGGAGGTGCTTGCCGAGCAGGACCGGCCGATAGTGGAGAGCCAGGTCCCGGCCGAACTGCCGCTCGAGCTCACCGAGGAACTTCACCTCTCTTTCGACCGCGTCGCCGTCGCTTACCGCCGTGCCATGGCCCAGTTGGCGAAGGGCTCGCAACCGGCCCCCGATCTTGTTGCGGGCTCAGGGGACTATGCGGAGGTACGGCGTTGAAAGTGAACGAGTTCGCCGGCCTGCGCGACCAGTGGTTCGCACTGGCGCGGGTCGAAGACGTGCATGCGGGCTCTCCGTTGCGGGCGCGCCTGTTCGGCGAGGAGTACACGCTGTGGGCACCGAGTAGCGGCGCTGCGGTGCTGACGGAGGCGTTCTGCCCTCATCGCGGTGCCCGTTTGGCGGCCGGCACGGTTCAGGGAGACCGACTTGTTTGCTGTTATCACGGTTGGGAGTATGCCCCCTCGGGGCTATGCACCCGCGTGCCGCAGCTCGAGCCAGGTCTGCCTCTACCTCCGAAGGCCCGCACCAAGACCTGGCCGGTGGTCGAGCGTTACGGCCTGTGCTGGGCCTGCGTCGGAGAGCCATCGACCGATGGCCCTCCCCCCTGGCATGAGGCAGACGACCTCGGGTGGCGCGTGCAGGTGGACTTCTTGGAGCCTTGGGCGGCAAGCGCACTGCGCATCATCGACAACAACCTCGACATCTCCCATCCGGCCTTCGTCCACCAGGGGACCTTTGGTGACCCTTCGCGGCCCCTTGTGGCGGCTTACGAGCTCGAACGGACTGCCACCGGCTATCGAGCCAATGTGCCCCAGGACGTCGGCGGGGTCGGCCCTCAACTCGGAGAGGCCAACGAAGTCCGGCGTTACGAGCGCACCCAGGAGACAGAGCTGCTGGGGCCGGTGCACACACGGATCCGCTTGAGCTATGGCGGGACTGCCGCTGATTACTGCTTCTACGGCTCGGCAACCCCGCTCGACAACGAGCATTCCCTGTACGTGCGGGTGTCTGCGTTGGCCGGCACAGAGCAGGAGCAGCCCTACTCGATGTTCTGGGACTTCTCGCGCCGGGTGACCCTGGAGGACAAGGTAGTCCTCGAAGAGACGGACCCAGACTTTCCCCTGGACATAACCCGGGAGGTTCATCTCCGCTGCGACAAGGTGACCCTCGAGTACCGCAGGCTGCTCGCACGCTTGGCCGCCACCAGGGTAGGTGTCCCCGACCTTTCAGCTGCTGCGAAGTTGCCCGGCGGCACCCCGCCCGACCTGGGTCACGCCGGAGGGGGCCGCTCGGAGCCTGCCGCCTGAGCCAGAACTGCCCGCTCCTCGTCGTCGAGGGGCGCCGGTTCTCCGCGCAGGACTAGAGCCGCGAAACCGTCGTCGGGCGCCATCGTCGTGATGGCGTAGAGCTTCGCGTCAGGAGAGCTCTCGATGCGGTGGAGGGAGCGGGCGGGCAGCACCAGGAGCTGGCCGGCCTGCACGTCGACGACCGTGTCGTCGCAGTACGCGGTCCCGCTGCCGCGCAGGAACAGGAACGTCTCGACGGAGCGAGGGTGGCTGTTGGGAGGCTGCGACCCGCCTGGTCCCCATATCTCCAGGAAAACCGAGACGTCGTGGACGTCGTCGGGGCCGCGCAGAAGGGCAAGCTTGACTGTGTCGCCCCGGCTAATAAAACGCGCAGTCGCTGTGGCGATGTCGAAAAGCTGGGGTGGGACGTCAGCGGGCAACGTTCAGGTGCCTCTCGCTAAGCGATGAAACCGCGGAAATGACAGCGGCGCCGGACGACACGAACCCGAAGCACTGGCGCACGTTATAGACCGTCGCCTGGTGGCAGAACTCCGGCGAGGTGGTGGCCGCGCAGTCATCGAGAAGGACGACGTCATAGCCGAGGCAAGCGGCGTCCATGAGAGTTGCCAGCACGCATTGGTCGACGTTCACTCCGCCAAACAGCAGCGTGGTCACGTCGAAGTTGCGAAGTACCGAATTGAGTTCGGTGTCGAAAAAGCCGCTCATCCTGTACTTGTCGACGGCGATGTCCTCGGGGGCCGCCGTGAGGCCCTCGACCAGGGCGGCCGACCAACTGCCCGCCTCCAGCACATGGGAACCAGAATCCAGGGAGTGTGCCGCCGATGCCGATCGACGCACCATCGCGGTCATAGACGTGCAGGACCCCGGGCGGCAGGTTGGCGCGGTCTGGCCGGTTCCCCCAATTGAGCCAGACGACTGGGACACGTTGGGCACGCAGCACCGGTAGGAGAAGCTGGAGCGGCCCGATCGGCCTGCGTGCCGGTGAGATATCGACGCCGATATGGTCGAGCCAACCGCCAGGCGCGCAGAAGTCGTTTTGCATGTCGACGACGATGAGCGCGCAAGACGACAGGTCGAGCGTTAGGTCCTGGGGCTCGGCGGAGATATGGACCTGCACCGGCGAACGGCGCGGCCTGGTCAGGTCGATGCCCTCGGGCGTTGCTGACCAGGCGTTGCGGTCGTTGGCCGAATGCGCCCCATAGGCGAGAACCTAGTAGTTCTTCGCCGGTCGCTACAGCGCCGCCAGGATGGAACCGTCGAAAAGGTCGGCCTTCGTATAGTAATTGCCTATCTTTTTGGAGCTGGCCAGTTCCAAGGTGGCAAGGTTCTTAGCGATGTCGGCGGGGTCCATGGCGAAGAGGCCTTTCTGTTCGGTGTACATGGTCTTCATGAGCGCCAGCTGCGCGGTGTTCTCGAGGCCCTGCTGTTTTTCTGAGAGCCCGAGCTTTTTCCCGTAGAGCGACATCGTGAGGTCCAGGCCGGTCGCCGGGCTGGAGATGTCCGCCTGCCAACCCTCCCGCTCGGCGCGCAAGAACTCGACGAGCTCTTCTTTGTGGTTGGCGATAGCGCTCGAAGTTGTCTCGTAGATGTCCGCGTACACTTCGTAGCCGAAGTCGGCAAGAAGGAAGGTGTGGACGGGGAACCCCGAGAGCTCGAGCACCGTCGGCTCATTTGTGACGAAGCCCATCCAGGCGTCAACGAGACCCTCCGACAACGCCTCTGGACCGGAGGTGTAACCCTCGTTCTTGGTGATGACTTTGGACGCCTCGATCCCGTTGACCGCCAGGAACGTCGACCACCCGGTGAAGTTGTAAGCGTTGACACCGACTTTTTTGCCGATCAGCTCCTGGGGGGTCTTGATCGGCTTCTTCGCAGAGCTGATGATGCAGAACGGGTTCTTTTGGTATTTCGCCCCGATGATCTTCAGGTCGGCACCCTGTGCTACGGCCGCTGAGCAAGTGTCGGCGTTCGAGTCGCCGACGAGCGCCTTGCCTGCGCCGACTATGCCCTCCACGTCCACACCCTCGCCCGGCAGGATCGTCACGCTAAGCCCCGCCTTGGAGTAGTAGCCCTTGGAAGCGGCGAGGTAACTCCCGGCGAACTCGGTGTTGGTGAGCCAGCCGAGCTGGAAGCTGATGTCTGCCATCATGGGCGCGGCCGATGCCTGAGCAGTCCCGAACACCATCTCGCCCAGCTGGCCGAGGCCACCGAGCAAGGCGGCGCTCCCGGCGAGCTTTAGGCTCCCGCCGAGGAGAGCCCGGCGGCTCAATGTCGGATGTATAGGTCCTTCGGGTTCGATCATGGTGGGCAAAAGTAGCCAAGGCGGGTTTCCCGCCGGTTTCCCTTATGTGAACGCAGGGTTATCGGGTGGCCGGCCAACGCCACGACAGGTGCCGCTACGAACCCTGTCGCCCCTGCCTTCGGGCTGCCTGCTGCTGGGCCCGCAGGGTCTCCCGGAGCGCCCTCTGTTGTTCTCTCATGGCGTCGCGGTACTGCCGTTTGAGCTCGTGCTGGGCGGCTTTCCAGTCCTCGAGCTCGCGCTGGAGCGATGCGTGGTGGCCTTGGTGGCCGTGGTGGACCGGCGCTTGCCATGCCCGAGCACCCGCCGGAGGCGGCTCCTGGCTGCCGTGGTGTTCCATTTGGACGCGCCTCCACAGGTCCCGAGCTTGGCGGAGCGCGGTTGCCACCTGGCGACCGGCGCTTTGGGCAGCCTCGGCAGCCGCCTTGATCTGTTCTCGGGTCCCCCTTCCTTGCACCATCACCTCGAAAGCCCACAGGCCCGAGTCGATGAGCCTGGCCGCCCGGGTGACCGCGGCCGTCACCTCCTCGTAAACCTCGTCGAAGGTGCGAGACCCGGCCATCGAGAGCCTGAGCGCTTGGAACTGGATCCGCCAGAGGCCGAGCATGGCAGCCGCAGCGATCTGCGGCTCGGGGTCGTCGGGGCTCACGCCGGCGCGGTCCGCCATCGCCTCGGCGGCCACTTGGACAAGCCGGTCCATCATGTCGCGTTGAGCTGCGCGCAGTGAAGGGGTGTTCTCGATGAGGTCGACGAACCGTTCGAAGAGCGCTGCGTTGCCGGCGTGGTCGTGCCAGTCGAGACGCATGTCTTCAAGCTGGCGTTGCAGCACCTCGAGGGCGCCCTGGATCGGCGACCGCGACGGTGCGCCTGGGCCGAGCGCAGCGCGGATGGCCAGGGCCGATTCTTCTTCGCGGTCGAGGAGCAGGCTCTCTTTGGTGGGGAAGTAGTTGTAAACGGTCTTTTCGGAAACTCCGCACTGCGCCGCCACTTCAGTGACCCGGACCTCGTCGAAGCCTCGTTCGAGGAACATCGCGGTAGCGGTGTCAGATATCAGCTTGCGCATCTGGCGTTTTTTGCGCTCGCGCAAACCTTCGAGTGGTAGAGCCGTGGCATCGTCTTCGCCTTGTTGGCTCACGGTCCCCATGATAGCCCCTCGTTAACAAAAAATTCTGTTGCACGATGTTTATAGTTACTGTAAGTTTGTCCCATGGCATCTGAACTAGCGGTCCGAACCGAAGGTTTGACCAAGAGCTTCGGCTCTTTTACTGCCGTGGAGTCGTTCGACTTCACGGTGCCCTATGGCATGGTCGTTGCCTTGCTCGGGCCGAACGGGGCCGGCAAAACCACGATCGTGAGGATGCTGGCGACACTGACCGAGCCGACGAGTGGCACAGCGGTGGTCTGCGGCCACGACATCGGCCACGCTCCTGACGCGGTCAGGAGCGCGATCGCGCTCACGGGTCAGTTTGCTGCGCTCGAGGCGAACCTTACGGCCAGCGAGAACCTCGTGCTGATGGCGCGCCTGCGCGGCTACGACCGCGCTGCCGCGGTCCGGGTCGCCAAGACGTTGATCGACCGCTATGACATCGGCGAGTTCCAGGACCGTCTGGTAAAAAGGCTCTCCGGCGGCCAGCGTCGAAGGGTCGACCTGGCGGCTGGCCTCGTGACCAGGCCTCAGCTCCTAGTGCTGGACGAACCGACGACCGGCTTGGACCCGCGGAGCCGGCAAGTGGTCTGGGCTGCTGTTCGCGAGCTCGTCGCGGAGGGAGTGACTGTGCTCCTCACGACCCAGTACCTGGAGGAAGCGGACGCTCTCGCCGACCAGATCGTGTTCATCGACCATGGCCGCAGCGTAGCCACCGGGGCGCCTGCGGAGCTCCGGGCGCAGATAGGGGACCAGCGCGTCGACGTTGTCGCGAGCGACGTGGCAGGCTTCGAACAGCTGGTTGCCGCGCTCGGGGCGACGTTCAACCTGACGCTGGCGCCCGAGCGCCGGACGATCTCGGTCCCTGCTCCACGAGAGGCTCTCGACCTGGCATCGGTGACGAGCCTCATCGTGTCGAGCGGCGCAGCGATCGACGAGGTGGCGCTGCGGCGCCCGACGTTGGACGACGCATTCCTGGCGCTTACGGGGACGTCTGCCCAAGATGCCCTCGAACAAGAGGAGGTACCAGCATGACCGCCATCGCGACCGCCGAGGCCGCCGAGGCCCTGCCAGGCCTACCAAGACTGCCGGCCCGGCCTGGCCCAGCCCTTCGTTACGTGCGGGAAACGGCGCTGCTTGTCGGCCGCAGCCTGAGGAGCATCCCCCGGGTGCCGGAGCGGCTCAGCGACGTCACCATCCAGCCCGTCATCTTCACCTTCTTGTTCCTGTACGTGTTCGGGTCGGCCATCCACATTCCCGGCATGCGCTACCAGGATTACCTCCTACCCGGCCTGATCGGCCAGGGGCTGGCCTTCGGAGTTATCGGAGCTGGCGTCGCTACGTCGACGGACTTCGCGAGCGGCGTGATCGACCGTTTCCGGTCGTTGCCAGTAACCCGGTTGTCAGTTATCACTGCCCAGGTGCTCGGGCAAATGATCGAGCAGGTGCTAGGGATGGCGATCGTCGTCGGCCTTGGCCTTGCACTGGGCTGGCACCCGCACCTGGACGGGCCGAAGCTGCTGGAGTTGGCCGGCCTGATCGCGCTCGGGCTGTTTGCGTTCACCTGGTTCGGGGTGCTCCTCGGCATGCTCGTACGTAGCAGCGACGCGATGCAGGGCGTCGGGTTCGCCGTCGTGCTCCCGTTGGCCTTCCTTGCCGGCACGTTCGTGCCTATCGCGGGCATGAAGGCGGTCCCCCGGGCCATCGGGGAGTGGGACCCGCTGTCTTCGCTCGTCGCTGCCGTCCGCCAGGTGTGCCAGGGCACGCCTTCGAGCGGCTCCTGGCAACTCGACCACCCCGTGCCCGCCATGATCGGATGGTGCGTCTTGATCACGGCGGTGTGCGTCCCATTGGCCCTGCGCCGGTTCCGCAATATGACCACTGCCTGAGCTTGCCAAGCCTGTCGCCTCGCCGTCGACGGTACCGTCACCGTCGGTGGCGAGCCGACGTTGGAAAGCGCTCGTGTGCTGGACCGTGCCCAGAAGTCAGCGAAGGGCCTGGACTTGGGCGCGATCATCGGCAAGAGTCCTATGTATGGCAGGTTTGACGGACGAAGCGCTGGAGCGGAGCGAGATTCTATGGCTGGTGTGGCCTGTGCCATACCTTTACCGATTTCCCCCACGACTGCGCCTCGCAAGACGAGCCTGCCGAGGACGAACCCCGCTAGTACTTGAACGTCGCCCCTGTCGCTATAAGCCCAGCGCACGATCTTTAGGCTCCTGCGCCGGTAAGGTTCTCGGGTCGAGGACAGTGCATGAAGGCGGCTCCCGTCCGAGCGCGATCGCACCCGAAGCGCCGGCGCAGGCGCCTGGCGGGCAGCTTGCTCGCGCTTTGCATCCTGTGCGGCGCCGCAGTCGGGGGATATTTTGCAACGCGGCCGCCCGACTACACCGTCGTGCACTTTCACGGTGAGACGGTCCGGGTCCCGAAGGTGCCGTCGTTGTCCCCGCTCCGCAAAAGGATCGTTGCCATTGCGGAAAGCCAGCTGGGTTATGCGACCAACCCCCCCTCGACCTATTGCAATAAGTACAGCGCGTATTGGGTTTCGGGTGCCCAGGATTGTGGCAACTCGAACCTGAGCGAGGAATGGTGCGCCGACTTCGCCGCCTGGGTCTGGAAGCAGGCTGGTGCCGATGTCACATACCAGTACCTGAACGGTGACCTCAACTCCTCAGCGGCCAGCTTCTACGAATGGGGTGCTGCCAGAGGCACATGGCACCCGGCCGGGAGTCGCTACAGGCCGCTCCCCGGTGACGTCGCCGTGTACGGGCTGGACAAGGCAGCTCTCGTTGCAGCGCACGTCGCCGTAGTGATCGGTTACACGCCGGCTGAGCGCGGGCCGATAGCGGTCAACGGAGATGGTGACCTCACGGGTTTCAGCGTTGTCGAGGTCGAGACCGACGAGGTGGTGGCGGACACCCATCCCGGGAGCGCCGTGCTGTCTGGTTACGTCTCGCCGAGCTGAGCCCAGGTACCCAGCTGATCTGAGCGCCGTGCCGCCGCCGAGCCGCCCGTGCTGCTCCGGGCGCCCGTGCTGCTCCGAGCGCCCGTGCTGCGCCGGGCGCTAACCTTCCGGCGGGCCCGTAAGTGCCCGGTCACTCGGCTGACAAGAGGCGGAGGGAGCAAGAGCAGTGGCCACCCGGCGAACCTTCCCCGGTCGTATCAGCCTCCGACGCCGCTTCACCCCCGTGGACGTCGTTGTCGCCTTCGCGGTCCTGGCACTTCTCTACGGGGCACTCCGCCTCGGCAGGTCGATGACCGTCACGTTCACCCCCGGCCGGAGCACCGTCGCGCTGCCCACCGGGCTGTCCCACCTCCCGTACTACGCGGCGCGATCGCTGCTGCGGATGTTCATCGCCTTGTTCGCCTCGACGGTCTTCACTTTTGTGTACGGCACCGCTGCCGCGCGGTTGCGTCGCGGCGAGAAGATCCTGGTGCCCCTCCTTGACATCCTTCAGTCGGTGCCGATCCTGGGCTTCCTGACCTTCACCGTGGTTTTCTTTGTCAATTTGTTCCACGGGTCGCTGCTGGGCCTGGAGTGCGCCTCGATATTCTCGGTATTTACATCTCAGGCTTGGAACATGACGTTCAGCTTTTACCACTCGCTCGTGTCGCAGCCGCGTGAACTGGACGAAGCTGCGCGTATGTACCGGCTCACCAAATGGCAGCGTTTCTGGAAGCTCGACGTCCCCGGCTCGATGATCGGCTTGGTTTGGAACGCCATGATGAGCATGGGCGGTGGCTGGTTCTTCCTGACGGCGTCGGAGGCGATCACCATCAACGGCAAGTCGACCTATCTTCCCGGCATCGGCAGTTACATCGGTGCGGCTATCCGGCAAGGCTCTATGGGCAAGGTTGGGATCGCGATCGGGGCCATGATCGTGATCGTGGTCGGTGTCAACGTCGTGTTCTTCCGCCCTCTAGTGGCGTGGGCCGAGAAGTTCCGGATGGAAGATTCCGACGCCAGCGAGAAGCCGCGGAGCTCGGTACTTGACTTCCTCCGCCAGTCACAGCTGCCACAAACGCTCGGCCATGGCCTAGCGCCCGTCGGGCGGGCCCTGGACAAGGCGACTCGCCCGTTCGGGCTCGCCGAGTACCCGCTTTCGGAAGACCTTAGGCGGCGAAGGCGCGGGGACTTCGTCTTCTGGGTCATTGTCATTGCGGTCGTCGCCTGGGGGGCGTGGGAGGGCCTGTCCTACCTGGACCACCACGTGGGGTTGGGTGCCCTCGTATATGCGGGCGGCCTTGGGGCAATCACCTTCGCGCGCGTCGCCGTGGTAGTTGCGGTCTCGACCGTGATCTGGGTGCCGATCGGGGTCAAGATCGGGATGGACCCGCGCTTGGCGCGTTACGCGCAGCCCGTCGTGCAGATCCTTGCGAGCTTCCCATCCAACCTCCTGTTCCCGTTCGCGGTCATTACTTTCATTGCGCTTGGGCTGCCCCTCAACTTCGGGTCTGTCATCCTCATGGCGATCGGGGCGCAGTGGTACATCCTTTTCAACGCGATCGCGGGAGCCATCGCGATACCTAACGACTTGCGCGAGATGTCTGTCAACATGGGGCTCACGCGGAGCCAACGCTGGCGCAAAGTGATCCTGCCGGCGATCTTCCCGGCCTACGTAACGGGCGGGGTAACGGCGGCTGGTGGCGCCTGGAACGCGTCTATCGTCGCCGAGGTGGCTGTTTGGGGCTCACACCACTTGCAGGCGACAGGCCTAGGCGCGTACATCGCCAACGCGGCTTACGCCGGCGGCCCCCGCGGCTCTGCGAAGGTCTTGACAGGCGTTGTGGTGATGAGCCTGTTCGTGGTGGCCGTGAACCGTCTGTTCTGGCGGCGGCTTTACCACCTGGCGGAGACCCGCTATTCGCTATGAGCAGCAACTGGAGGCCTGATTTGACCGCGGCGCCCACGATCATCGAGGTCTCGGACGTGACCAAGTCGTTCACGTCGCCTGACGGGAGCCCGCTGCGCGTTCTCGACGGTATTTCCTTTGGGTTGCACGAAGGCGAGATCGTTGCTCTCCTGGGCCGGTCGGGTTCGGGCAAGAGCACCCTTTTGCGATGCATCGCCGGGCTCATTGCACCTTCGAGCGGTTCGGTCAGCTACAGGGGCGCAGTGCTCAACGGGGCAAACCCCGGAGTCGCGATGGTCTTCCAGAGCTTCGCCCTATTGCCGTGGCTCACGGTGCGCCAGAACGTCGAGCTCGGGCTCGAGGCTCGGGCGGTACCGCCGGTGGAGCGCCGCAGGCGAGCTGAGCAAGCCATCGACCGCATCGGCCTCGACGGTTTCGAGTCCGCCTACCCCAAGGAGCTCTCCGGTGGGATGCGCCAGCGCGTCGGTTTCGCTCGCGCCCTCGTGGTCGAACCGGACGCCCTGCTTATGGACGAGCCCTTCTCGGCGCTCGACGTCCTTACCGCGCAGCATTTGCGCACCGAGCTCCTTCGCCTATGGGCAGGCCGCGATTTCCCCACCAAGGCAATGCTCATCGTCACCCACAACATCGAAGAAGCTGTGACCTTGGCTGACAGGATCTTCGTGCTCGGCTCCAATCCGGGGCGTATCCGCAGCGAAATCCAGGTCCCGCTGCCACAACCACGCGACCGCAACGAGGCGAGGTTCCAGCAACTGGTGGACGACATCTACGCAATAATGACCGGCCCCGACCAACGGGTGCCTTCGCATGTGGCCGATACATCTACGTCGGTTGCGGAGCGGACTCCGGTCGAATCTCCGTTGCCCGAGGTGACGGTTGGCGGGATGTCCGGCTTGATAGAAATCCTTGCCGGGCGGGGCGGCCGCGAAGATCTGCCGAACCTGGCCCACTTGCTCAGCTTCGAAGTAGACGACTTGCTTCCCCTCCTGGACGCCGCGCAGATGCTCGGCTTTGCGGTAGTGCACAGCGCCGACATCGAGCTCACCGAGGAAGGCCGCAGGTTCAACGCGGCCGACATCGACGCGGCCAAGCAGCTCTTTGCCAACCAGGCTCGCGAGCGGGCACCGCTCGTGCGGGCGATCGTAGGTGCCCTGACCAACAGCCCGGACGGGATGCTGAGCGAGCGGTTCTTCTTAGACCTGTTGCGGCGGGGTTTCTCCGAGGAGGAGGCCCGCACCCAACTGGACATTGCGATCGACTGGGGGCGCTACGGCGAGTTGTTCGAGTACGACGTCAACACGGCTCAGCTGCGTCTCGAGATACCCCTCGTCGACGAGGATGGCGAGCCGCGGGCCCCGGCGCCCGGCAGCGTAGCCAGCACAGCCGGTTAGCCGGCCGGCCCCTGCGCCTTGTCGCAAGCAGCGGTCGGGCGGTGTCCATCTGGCCCCCCCTGTTCGTCGTAATGATGAGGACTAACGACAAAGGAGACGCCATGCAGTACTTACTTCTTATTTGCAACGACGAGAGCGCCCTCGCATCGCTGAGCCCCGAAGAGCGCTCGGCAATGATGGCCGAGTACGAGCTGTTCGGCAATGCCATGGGCAGCCGGGGAGTGCTCCGGGGAGGCGAACGTCTCCGCCCTACGACCGACGCCACCACCGTTCAGGTGCGCGACGGCAAGGTCCTGACGGCAGATGGCCCATTTGCCGAGACCAAGGAGCAGATAGGCGGTTACTTTGTTGTTGAGTGCAAGGATCTGGACGAAGCGATCGAAGTTGCGTCGCAGATCCCCGGAGCTCGCGACGGGACGATCGAGGTGAGGCCGATCTGGCCGATGTAGGCGATGCGGGCGCCGCGCGAGCTGCACGCGCTACACGCGCTGATGTCGAGGCGGCTGCGACCCGCGCCTTCCGCGAGGAATGGGGGCGGGTCGTGGCGGCTCTGATAAGGGCCACCGGGGATTGGGACCTGGCCGAGGAATGCGCCCAGGAGGCATACGGGCTTGCCGTCGACCGTTGGCGCCGCGACGGCGTCCCCCGCGCCCCGGGGGCGTGGTTGACAACGGTCGCTCGCAACCGGGCGCTCGACCGGCTGCGCCGTTCCAGGACCGAGGCAGCAAAGTACGAGGAGATCGTGGTGGGGTCGCTCAACCCGGGACCATATGACGGAGGTGGAGCGGATGGCGACGCGTCCGGGCCGGGCTCGAACGAGCCCTACGAGGGGGCCGACAGCGGCATCGCCGATGAGCGCCTCCGGCTGATTTTCACCTGTTGCCATCCGGCACTTTCGCTCGAGGCGCAGGTAGCCCTGACCTTGCGGACGCTGACCGGCTTGACGACCGTCGAGATCGCCCGAGCCTTTGTGGTCCCAGTCGAGACCATGGCCAAACGTCTCGTGCGCGCCAAGAACAAGATCCGCAACGCGGGGATCCCCTACCAGGTGCCGCCCGGCCATCTTCTCCCCGAGCGGACCGTGGCCGTGCTCGGAGTTCTCTACCTGTTGTTCAATGAGGGATACAGCGCCACCGGCGGGGCCGACATGGTACGCGAGGGGCTCTGCGCAGAGGCGGTCCGCTTGGCACGGCTGCTCACTGAGCTGATGACTGACGAGCCTGAGGCGCTCGGCCTGTTGTCCCTCATGCTCCTCCACGACGCCCGCAGGGAAGGACGGCTGGATGGCGCGGGCAACATGGTGCCGCTCGAGGAGCAGGACCGGGCACTTTGGGACCCGGCCGCCATCGCCGAGGGGTGCGCAGTGCTCGACGCTGCCCTACGGCGGGGCCGGCCGGGGCCTACCAGGTTCAGGCTGCAATAGCCGCATGCCATGCAACTGCAGCGACGTCGGTGGCGACGGACTGGCAGGAGATCGCATCGCTGTACAAGCGGCTCAGCGAGATGGTCCCCTCTCCCATCGTCGAACTAAACCGGGCGGTGGCGGTAGCCATGGCCGAAGGCCCGAACGCCGGGCTGTGGTTGGTCGAGCGGTTGGAGCGGTCGGGCGCTCTGGCGGGCTATCACCTTCTGCCGGCCACCCGTGCCGACCTCCTTCGCCGGTCGGGCCGGCTCGAGGAAGCTCAGGTGGCCTACCGGGAGGCGCTCGCGCTCGTCGGGACCGACGCCGAACGAAGATATCTCCTTCGCCGCCTAGGCGAGACCCTGGCTATTTAGACAATCCACGGGCTCTGGTGGGCGCGAAAGCTTCAGCACACTCCCCGCGGGCCGAAAGTATTAACCATGGCCACGATGAGCCGCGCAGGGTGGCGGGCCGCCTTGTCACCGCTGCGCCTTCGACGCGCCCCTGCCAGTAGGCCTGACCGAGGCGCGCCCCTGTCGGTGTGGGCCTGCTACGCCGTCCTCGGGGCCGTCCTGTTGGGGTACCTCGTCTGGCTGCTCGCGCGTCGCAGCGACGCCTTCTCCGTGCCGGTCGACGGCTGGCTTGTTGACGGGGTAGACGTGGCGTGCGGCCTGTTGTGCCTGGCGAGAGCTGTCAACCGCCGCGGCCGCGGCCGCGCCATGGTCATCGTCCTGGCGGGTGCGTTGTTCTGCTGGAGCTTCGGGGACGTTGCCCTCACCGTCCAGTCCCTGGGCGGAGCGACGCCCCCCGCCCCGCCATCGGTGCCCGATGTCTTCTACCTTTCGTTTTACCCGCTCGCCTACGTAGCAGTGCTGATGTTCCTTCGCAAAGAGGTACGTGGGCTCAGCCTGGCGAGCTGGCTCGACGGCATCGTCGCCTCGCTCGGCGCGGGGGCGGTCTGCGCGATGTTCGCTTTTCACCGGATCCTGCTCACGGCCGGGGGGAGCACTTTGTCGGTTGCCACCAACCTCGCTTACCCGGTGGGCGACCTGCTGCTGCTGACGCTTGTGGTGGGCGGTACTCACCTAGTGCCGCGCCACAGGAGGGCTCCTTGGGCGATGCTCGCCACAGGGATGGCGTTGAACGTCGTCGGGGACACCTTCAACCTGTTCGGGTCGACCAGCTTTGGTGCGTCCCGGGTTGGCAACGTTGTGAACAGCTTGGCCTGGCCCGCCGCGATCCTGGTCATGTCGATGGCGGTCTGGGCCCACCCGCGGCGCAATAGCCCCGTCGTCCAGCGACAGGTCGGTTCGGTCCTGCCGGCTCTTGCGGCGACCGCCGCGCTTGGGATCCTGATCGCCGGGACGGTACGCCACCCTGGGATGGTCGCAGTGGGGTTGGCGACCGCGACCCTGGTCGTGTCCGGGGTGCGGGTGGGGCTCACCATGTGGGAGCTACGCAAGCTAACGGAGCAACGCCGCTTGGAGTCGATCACCGACTCGCTGACAGGGCTCGGGAACCGTCGGCACCTGTTCCAGGTCCTCGACGAGTTTTTCGACCAGCAGCGCAGTTCAGCACTCGAAGACAAGCGCCAGCTCGCCTTTTTGTTCATGGACCTGAACCACTTCAAGGAGATCAACGACTCGTTCGGTCACCCTGCCGGCGACTTACTGCTCGAGCACCTCGGGGCACGCTTTATGGCTTCCCTGCGTCTGATCGACACGCCCGTCCGCCTCGGCGGTGACGAGTTTGCCGTAGTCCTGATGGACGCCGACGCAACGGAGGCAGCGTCGGTGGCGCAAAGGCTGCTGGCCTGCTTGGAGGAACCTTTCGAGCTTGGGTCCCTCAGCGCGAGCGTGAGCGCGTCCATCGGGGTCGCCCTGGCACCCGACGATGCCACCGAGAGCGCGGCTCTTTTCTGGTGCGCGGACGTGGCGATGTACCGCGCCAAGGTGGCAGGGACGGCCGTCGCCTTTTACGACCCTGTTCTAGACGACGACGATCAGTGGACCCTCGTCGAAGACCTCCGAAGGGGGCTTGAAGAGGGCCAGTTGGTCCTGCACTACCAGCCGCAGCTGAGCCTGCGGAGCGATCAGATCGTGGCGGTAGAAGCCTTAGTGAGATGGTTGCACCCCAAGCACGGCCTGGTCCCGCCGCTCAAGTTCATCCCGCTGGCCGAGGAGGCTGGCTTGATGGGCCGCCTCACCGAGTGGGTCATCGACCAGGCGCTCAGGCAATGTGCAAGTTGGCTGGCACAGGGGGACGAGGTGAGCGTCTCGGTCAACATTTCGGCGAGCAACCTGCTCAGCTCGGGCTTCGCCGGTGTTGTCGACCAGCTCCTCAAGCGTCACGCGGTGCCAGCCCGGCTCCTGGTGCTCGAGATAACCGAAACCACGGTCATCTCCGACTTCGACGGCTCCAAAGTTGTTATCGACGACCTGCTCGCCCTCGGCATAGAGGTGTCCATCGACGACTTCGGTGCCGGTTTCACATCGCTGGCCCACCTGAGCGGGCTGTCCGTGCGCGAGCTCAAATTGGACCGGGTTTTCATAACGGGCCTCGGTGGCGGCGGGCGGGAGCGGGACCTGCAGCTGGTGCGGTCGACCGTCGAGCTCGCTCACGCCCTGGGCCTGCGCGTGGTGGCCGAAGGCATCGAGGACGCCGCGACCTTGGAACTGCTGTCCAACCTGGGCTGCGACCTCGCTCAGGGGTATTTCATATGTAAGCCCAAGCCAGCAGACCAGGTACCTTTCGTGCGGGCTACTGCCGAGGTGAGCGCCGCCCACGTCGGTTTGCCCGGCTAAGGGCCTCGTCGTTTTCGACGGGCGCACGGGCGGCGCCCGGACAAGACAGACTGGGGGCGTGGAAGCGCTGCACGTCCTGGCGGTGGTGGTCGGAGCTCTGCTTGCGCTCATGACCACTGCGCACATCGTTCGGACCCTCGTGATACCCCGCGCCAGCCGTACTCTCATGTCGCACATCGTCGACACCGGCGTAGACGCCCTCTTCGTGATGATCGTCCGGCCGATCCACAGCTACGCAGGCAAGGACAAAGTGCTCGCCGCGCAGGGGGCAGCAGTTATCCTCGCCCAGCTGGCGTCCTGGTTGGTCTGCTTCGAGCTGGCGTACGCCCTGCTCCTGTGGCCCGCGGTAGGGTCGTTCCCGAGCGCTCTGCGCCAGGCGGGGAGCTCAATGTTCACCCTGGGTTTTGCGTACTCCGCTTCCGCCGGCGCCACCGTGATAGACGTCATTGCGGCAGCCACCGGGGTCGTGGTCGTGGCGCTGCAGATCGGCTACCTGCCGACCCTGTACGCGGCCTTCAACCGCCGCGAGACCGAGGTCACCCTGCTCCTGTCCCGCGCCGGGTCGCCCCCGTGGGGCCCCGAACTGCTCCTGCGTACCCGCTACGGGGTCGCGGTGCGCAGCGATGACCTACCTGCCTTCTATAGCGGGTGGGAACGTTGGGCGGCCGACGTTGCGGAGAGCCACTCCAATTACCCCGTGCTTGTGCGCTTCCGTTCACCGCACAAGCTTTCTTCTTGGCTCGTGGGCCTCCTCGCCGTGATGGACTCAGCGGCAATGCTCCTGTCGCTGTGCCCAAGCCGCGAGCGCATCGAGCCCAGGCGGGCCCTACGGATGGGATTTACGGCGCTGCGCGCGATCGGGTCGGCGCTCGGCATGGCAGTAGACGTTGACCCTGACCCTGACGGCGACATCGAGCTCGGCTTCGACGAGTTCGCTGCCGCGGTTGAGCAGTTGCGAACGGTGGGCTTTCCGATGGACCGGGATGCAGCCGAGGCGTGGCCCCACTTCAAGGGTTGGCGGGTCAACTACGAAGCATTGGCCTACGCGCTCGCACGCCGCACGGATGCGGTCCCCGCACCGTGGTCTGGCCCTCGCCGCTGGGCGGCTGCCACGATACCGGTCCAGCGCCCTCCCAACAGGGCTCCTTCGCAGGCTGGCTCGGTGTCAGCTCTCCAGGTCAAGGCAGCAGCAACAGAGGCGACCCCGTAGCTGAACTAAGGTATAAGTAAAGTGGCCGTTTCCTATACGAATAAATCAAGCGCAACCGTACGCGACCTCCGTCGGGTCAATCGTGGCGCAGTGCTTAGGCGCTTGTTCCTCGAGGGCCCGCTCAACAGGGTCGCCCTGGCCCAGCTGACCGGGTTGAGCAGCGGGAGCGTCACAAACGTGACCTCTGCGTTGCTCGGTGAGGGGCTCATATCAGAGGTCGGCCTCGAAGAGTCTGACGGCGGGCGCCCCCGGGTCCTTTTGCAGGTCAACCCCGATTTCGGAGGGGTGATCGGCGTGGAGGTGGGGGAGACCCGCATCCGCGTCGAGGGGTTCGACTTGAGGATGGGTGTGGCAGGTCTGGCGGAGGTAGACCTGCACCCTCAACACCACGATGCCGAGGTTGTGATCGAGCAGATCCTCCTGGCGATAGAAAAGCTCCAGGCAGAGTTCGCCGCCGAAGGCAGGCGCTTGATCGGCGTGGGCGTGGCCGTGCCCGGGATCGTCGCCCACCTTGGTGGCGATGCACGTGTGCACGCCCCGAACATCGGCTGGCGAGATGTCCCGCTCGAGCGGATGATCCGAGAGAGGACCGGTGTCCCGGTCTTTGCCGACAACGGCGCCAAGGCGCTTGGACAGGCGGAGATGTGGCTGGGTGCGGGACGCGGGGCCAGTCATGCGGTGGTGGCGCTGTGGGGCACCGGGATCGGCGCTGCGATCTTCACGAACGGCACGATCTACCGCGGTGCTGCTTCGAGCGCAGGCGAGTGGGGCCATACCTGCATCGTGGCCGGTGGCAAGACCTGCCGGTGCGGGGCTGCCGGGTGCGTGGAGGCCTACATAGGCGCGGGAGCGCTCCTGGAGGAGTGGTACCGCACGGACCCCGCCGCGACGCCGCCGACTGACCCTGATTCCGAGGAATGGGCTGGTTCTTTCCTGGATGCGGCTCTCACCAACAAGTCTGCTGAAGCCGCTCTTGACCAAGCGGCGGCGTACTTCGGTGCGGCCGCAGCCAACCTGGTCAACCTGTTCAACCCCGAAAAGATAATCGTCGGGGGTTGGATCGGTTTGAAGTTCGGCCCGAGGCTGCTCGACAAGATCCGCAAGCACGTGGACGACCAAGCGTTGGAGTACACGGCGAGCCGAGTAACCATAGAAATAGGCCAGCTCGGCGCGGAAGCCGTCGCCCTCGGGGCATGCACCCTGGTGATGGACGAGCTTCTGGCGAACGGTGGCACCCCGCCGGCTCCAGGCTACTCCAAGTTGGGAAAGCTTCGTTTTTCCTGAGGCAGGTCAGCCCGCCGGGATGCTCCCTGTGCGGGCAAGCTCGCTGTACCAAAATCCGCTGTCCTTGACGATCCGTTCTTGGGTCTCGTAATCGACGTAGACGATGCCGAAGCGCTTGGAATACCCGAGCGCCCACTCGAAATTGTCGAGGAAAGACCACACGAAGTACCCCTGGACCGGTACGCCCTCGTCCTTGGCCTGCAGGACGGCCGCAATGTGAGACTTCAGGTAGGAGGTGCGTTCTGTGTCGTGGACCGCCTTACCCTGCGGTATGTCGTCGTAGGAGGCGCCGTTCTCGGTGATGTAGATGGCGGGCAACTTGTAGCGGACGTGCGCCTGGGTGATTATCCGGTGGAGGCCCTCTGGGCGGATGGTCCAGCCCTCTATCGACGTACGCGGCAGGTCCGGCTCGTCAATTACGGAGTAACCCAACCAGTTCTCCGTGGAGCTGCGCACGTAGTAGCCGAAATAATAATTGAGGCCGAGAAAGTCCGGGGGCCCGCAGGCCGTCCATGTCGTCCTCGTACCCGCGCGGCAGGTACTCCCGGATCCGGCTCTCGAGCGCAGGAGGGTAGCGGCCGTACACAAGAGGGTCGACGAACATTGGGAAGTTGGTCCAGGACTCGGCGCGTTCGGCCGCCGCCACGTCTTCGTCGGAATCGCTGGCGGGCCAAACTCCGACGTCATGGACGGCTAGCCCAACGGACATGTTGGCATCTATTGCCTTCAGGGCATGAAAGCCGGCGACGTGGGCGCGGATCTGGTGGTGGACGGAATGGCAAGCCTGGAAAATGTTGCGCATCCCGGGGGCATGATTGCCCACCAGGTGGCCCTCGTTCGCCACGACAAAGGGCTCATTTAGAGTCATCCAGAACTTGACGCGGTCGCCCAGTGCATTGCCGACTATCGAGGCATACTCACCGAACCAGTTCGCTATATCGGGGTTCGACCAGCCGCCGCGCCTGAACAAGGCGGCGGGGAGGTCCCAATGGAAAAGTGTGACGAACGGCTCTATCCCGGCCTCGAGGAGGCTGTCCACCAGGCGGTCATAAAAGGCGATCCCGGCACTATTTACGGCGCCGGTGCCCTCTGGGAGGACGCGAGGCCAACGGACTGAGAAACGATAGCTATTTAGGCCCAAGTTCTTCATGAGCTCGACGTCCTGGGGCCACTTGTGATAGTGGTCAGCAGCGGTATCGCCGTTCTGCCCCTGAAAAGTCGTCCCAGGCGTGTGGGAAAACTCGTGCCAAACACAGCTCCCGGCCCCATCTGCCAGCGGCGAGCCTTCTACCTGGTACGCCGCAGTTGCGGCACCCCAGTAAAACTTGCTGTTGTTGTCGCCCTCAGGCTCCAGCACGCTGACCTCCTAGTGTCATTAGTTCCCGCCAGATTGACATCGTCGCAATTTGGGCCAGCCGGTCAATACAGGACGCAGCGGACTTGGTGATTTGGGCCGACTTGGCGCCACTGCGGTAGCTCGGCCCGGCACTCCGCGCGCACCTGCGGGCAACGCGGGGCAAACGGGCAACCCTGCGGCAGGTCGGTGAGGTCGGGGGGGTCACCACGGGCCTCGAAATGGGTGTCCCTGCTGAAATGCGCCGCCGGGTCGGGCGCGGCTCGTCGCAGCAACTGGGTGTATGGGTGCCGCGGCTCGCCCATGACCTCTTCCGCAGGCCCGACTTCCACGAGGTGGCCGGCGTACATTATGGCGATCCGGTCGCTCATATAAGAGGCACCGGCGAGGTCGTGGGTCACGAACACGATCGAAAGAGATTGCCGCTCCCGCAAGTCCAGTAGCAGGTTCATGATGCTGAGGCGGATCGATACGTCCAGCATCGAGGTTGGCTCGTCCGCCAGGACCAGCGAGGGGCGGGCGGCGAGGGCGCGTGCGACGCCTACTCTTTGGCGTTGCCCGCCGGAGAGCTGGTAGGGGTAACGCCTCAGGAAGTCGTCCGGTGGTACCAGGCCTACCTCGGTGAGCAGCTGGTTGACGGCTTGGGGCTGTGCGTGCCTCGGGACGACGCCGAAGGTTGTGAGAGGACGCGACACCGTGTACTTGACCTTGTGCAAGGGGTCGAGCGATGTGTAGGGGTCCTGGAAGATCATCTGCACCTGGCTGCGGTGCTCGCGCAGGCGGCGTTGGCTGGGCCTCGGCGGCATCGACTGGCCGTTGATGGAGACCTGGCCCGCAGTCGGCCGTTCGAGGAACGCCACCGAGCGGGCAAAGGTGGTCTTGCCCGAACCTGACTCGCCGACAAGGCCGAGCACCTCGCCCGCAGCGACGGAGAGGTCGACGTCGCTAAGGGCGCGGACGATCTTGGCTTTGCCAACCTTTCCTACGGAATAGGTCTTGGTAAGGCCGCTCACTTGGAGAACGGGGAGCGGCCCCGGCGACGGTCCGGTAGGTAGGTCGCTTGTACCTAGTGCGCTAACCAACTCTGGCTTCTTTCTCGCTGAACAGGTGGCAGACGACCCGATGGCCCGGGACCGGCGTCATTTCTGGCGGGTCGAGCACATCGCATACCCCGGGGATGAACTTGGGGCAACGGGGGTGGTACGAGCACCCGGTCGGGAGCTGGCTGAGGTCAGGCGGCTGCCCGGTCAGGCCCTCCATGCGCTTGCGGGCCGAGCCGACAGGTGGGAAAGCGTTCATCAACCCGATCGTGTAAGGGTGATCGGGGTGCTCGTAGAGCTCCTTCCCAGGGGCTTCCTCAATGATTGCACCGGCGTACATGATGGCGATCCGGTCTGCGATCTCGACCAGCAGCGACAGGTCGTGGGTGATGAACACGACACCAAAGCCGAACTCCTGGCGGAGCTCGTCGAGTAGTTCGGTGATCGAGCGCTGCACGACAACGTCGAGGGCGGTGGTCGGTTCGTCGAGGAAGAGCAACTTGGGCTTCAAGACCACCGATAGGGCGATCACGGCACGCTGGCGCATGCCGCCGCTCAGCTGGTGGGGGTAGGCATCGAGAAAACGCTCAGGAAGCTTGACCCGCTCGAACATCTCCTTGGCGCGGGCCATGGCCTCGTCCTCGGAGCGCACGCCGTGTGCCTTCATGGCGTCGAGGAACTGTGCCTTGATGCGCGTCATAGGGTTGAGGACGTTCATAGAAGCCTGGAACACCATCGAGATCTCGGCCAGATGGAGCGCTCGTAGCTCGGCCGCTCCTGCATCCCTGAGGTCCTTGCCTTGGAAAAGAACCTGGCCCGAGAGGATCCTCCCGGGCGGGTCGAGCAGCCCGGCTGCCGCCATCGCCAGAGTCGACTTGCCACAGCCAGACTCACCGGCGATGCCTACCACCTCGCCGGCTGCCACTGAGAGGTTGATCCCTCTGACGATGGTCGTGGTGTGCCTCTCGTCCCAGCCGTAACCAACGTGAAGGTCTCGAATTTCGAGCAAGGTCATGTAGCTGCTCCTCGAGCCGCCGTGAGCTCGCCGGGGGTGGGAGGCACCATTGGAGGCGTTGCCGGCTGGGGCGCCGTACCGGGCCGGACCGCGAGGCCGTCCGGGCTGAGGATTTGACGGGGTCGTTCCTACGCAAACGTGGGTCGGCCACCTCGTCGACCGCGAAGTTGAGGAGGCCGAAACCGGTGCCTAAGAGCAGGATGCAGATACCCGGGAGGAGCAACCAGAGCCAAAGGTGGAGCAGGAAGGCGGTGTCGTTTTGCGCCTCGTAGAGCATCGACCCCCAGGTCAGCTGGCTGATATCGCCCAAGCCGAGGTATTGCAGGACGGTGTAGGTGAGCACGGCATACAGCGCCGCCCCGAAAAAGTTTGCTGCCAGCACCCCGAACATATTTGGGACGACGTGGAAAATGACGATCCGCAGGCGCCCTTCCCCGGACATGCGGGCCGCTTCCATGAAGGGACGGTCCCGCAGCGAGATCGCCTGCGAACGAAGGACTCGGGCACCCCAGGCCCAACCGGTGATCGCGAGCACGACAATGATGGTGGTGACGCTTTTGTTCTGCACGTATGCGACGATGACGATCAGCAGGGGGAGGCCCGGTAGCACCAGGAAGATGTTGGTGATGGTCGATAGGACCCCGTCGACCCAACCGCCGACGTAGCCGGAGAACACACCCATAAAAAGCTGCACGACCGCGATCACGGCCCCGGTCACGAGCGCGACTATCAGAGTGGCGCGCGACGAATAAATGAGCTGGGAAAAGATATCTTGACCCTCGGGGGTGGTGCCGAGAAGGTGTGCCGAGCTCGGGTGGGCCAACGGGGTGAAGTTGATGTTGTTGGGGTTATGGGGGTCGATCACACCCGCAAAAATGGCCATTAGCGCGAAAAAGACAAGGATGCCGAGGCCCGTGACGGCTTTTTTGTTGCGCAGGAAGGCTTTCAAGACCTTCCTCCCAGGCGGATGCGAGGGTCGAGGTACACATAGACGATGTCGGCTATGAAGGTCGCCAGCAGCACCCCGAGGACGATTATGAGGAAGATGGCCTGCATCAGCGGGTAATCCTCGGCCTCGACGGCGGCCAGAAGCTGGTCGGCGATGCCGGGGTAATCGAACACCACCTCGATGGCAATGGCGCCCGCGACAACGAAACCCAGGGAAAGAGCGAAGTTGGTAAACACAGGCAGGACCGCGTTGCGGGCCGCGTAGCGCGTGGCAACGACGCGGTCGGGCAAGCCTTTTGCACGAGCGAACTTGACGAAATCGTCGCTCATCACGGTGACCATCGTGTTGCGCATCAGGATTATGTAGCCGCCGAGCGAGACGGCGACGAGTGCGACCGCTGGCAGGAAAGAGGCTTGGATGATTGCCCAAAGGCCCGACAAGCTAGCGAGCTGTCGCCCCTGGACCTGGTTGGTACTGGAAACGTTGAACCAGCCAAAACGGTACGCCAGGAAATAGAGAAGCAGGATGCCCAACCAGAACGCCGGCATAGCCTGCAGCATCACGCCGGTAGGGACAAGGATGCTGTCGAAAAACCCGCCCCGCCGCCACGCCGCCATCGCTCCAATGGCAGTCCCGACGACGAAGGAAATGACCACTGCACACCCAACGAGGCCAATTGTCCACGGCAGCTCTTGGCCTATGAGAGTGCTTACCTTCTCGGGGTATTCCGAGATCGACAGGCCGAAATGGCCCAGCGCTGTCTGGTGGAGGTAGGTGAAATACTGCGAGATCGCGCTGTGGGTGTTGTCAAGGCCGTAGGCCTTCGCGATTGCTTTGGCTGCTGAGGGGGAGATCTGGCCCCCCTGGGCACCCAGCTTGCCGATCATGAGCTCGAGCGGGTTGCCCGGCATCAGCCGGGGCAGTGCAAAGTTCACTGTGAGCGCCACCCATAGCGTCAGCAGCAGGAACCCGACCCGCCTCAGTAGGTATTGCACCCGGTCCCTACCCTCCGTCTTGTCGTCGCTGGCCACCCGAAAGGGAAGGGGCCACCGTGAGGCGGCCCGCTCCCTGTGTAACTCACTTTATGCAGCCTCGGTTTAGCCGAGCCTTACATCAATCATCGAGCTGGGGCTAGCCCAGGTGGACGTTCAGGAACATCAATTCAGCTCCGGTGGCACTGTCGGGCGGCTCGCCGGCGTTATAAGAGTCTTTGGCGCTCGGCCAGCCGGTGAAGTAGCGGGTCGAGTAGTCGGTCCAGTTGGCCCTACCCGTGAGCGGGATGACCGGGACGTTTTGGAGGACGGACTTCTCGACCGTCGCCATGTCGGCCTTCTGTAGCGAAAGGCTGCTCGTCGACGCGAAGCTGGCGAGGGCTGAATCTACCGCCGGGCTTGACCAACGTTCCCAGTTGTCCCCGGTGCTGGCGGTGCCGTCCGGCACCATCTCGGCGGAGTCCAGCAGGCTGTAGTACTCGTAGTAGGGCGTGGCGTTGTTGTTGTTGGACCACGACACTGCGAACTGATAGGTGCCGTCGAGGATCGAGGGGTAATAGGTTGACCAAGGCTCCTGGTCGACCGTCGAGCTGATGCCGATCTGTTTCAGGTCCGACTGGATCGTAGTGGCGACCGAGATGAAGTCGGTCCAGCCAGCGCCGATAAGGATCTTGAGCGTCGGTATCACGTTGCCAGACGGGTTCTCGAGTTGACCGCCAACCAGCTTGTAGCCGTTGCTCTCCAGCATCGACAGGGCGGCCGAGGGGTTGTAGCTCCACTCCAGCGAGCTGACCGACGACGGGACCCACGAGCTGACTTGGCCCGACGTGATGCCGGACTCGTTGGCAGCAGGAAGGGCCCCGAAGTACGCCAGGTCGGCGACCTGGGTCGTGTTGACTGTCATGGCGACGGCCTTACGGAAATTGACGTCGTTGAACGGCGCGGCGGCGTCGTTCATGTAGAGGATGTTGTCCTCGTAGGCCGGCCAATAAATCTTGTTCCAGGGGTGGGCGGACTCGAAAGTAGCCGGAGCGTCCGTGATGTAGTCGTAGGTATATGCAGCGTCGCCGTTGAGCACCAACAGCTCGGCGGTGTCGTCGGACTTGACCGCTTCGTAGGTCACCCCACTCACGTACGGCTCGCCTGCTTGCCAGTAGTTGGGGTTCTTCACGTAACTGACCAGGGTGGGGGAGAAGGACTTGAGGAGGAACGCCCCAGTACCCACAGGGTGCAGGTTGGGGTAGGTGACCGGGTCAGAGATCTTTGACCAGATGTGCTCGGGGATGATCAGCTGCTTTACGATCTCCGGGACTTGCACGATGCTGGGGGTTTTGAACGTGAGGACCACGGTGTTGGGAGCCTTGCCAACCTTCGCCGAATCGAGGCCCGCGGCCCAGAGGCCGTTTATGTCGAGCGCCGGGTACTTGTGGATGTAATTGAAGGTGAAGGCCACGTCGGCGGCGCTGAAGGCTTTACCATCGCTCCAGTCGACGCCTGTACGGGTGGCTATGGTCAGGGTCTTCCCGCCGTTGGACCAGGTCCAACCGGTGGCCAAAAGGTCGGTGATATTGCCGGTATAGGGGTTGTCGTACGCGAGGCCCTCGTAGAGCAGGCTTTCGGTACCACCGGCAGTCGAACCAGTTTGGCCAGGGTTGAGCGGGTTGAAGTTGTCCGGGATGGTAACCCAGGGCATCACAACGTGCAGCACCCCACCGTCTCTAATGTTGGCGGACGCATTCGCCGGTGCCGTGGGCCCCAGCGACAGCATCAACGTCAGGCACGCGCCGCTCGTGAGCACGGCAAACAAGCGTGATTTCCCCATTACTTGTTTTCCTCCTCTTTCCAGTTTTCCTTAGCTCGACCCCCGGCTTTGGCCCCTCGGGAGGGTCTGGGCCGCCCCCGAGTTCGAGCTGGCGGGAGGTGGTGGTGCGCCACCCGCGTTTGAGCGTAGTTTAAGGCTTGAACGGAGTCAAGTAGCCCCCCTCCACAACGGGGGTTAAAATCCACCCTGACCTGCAACAACGGGTCTGGACGGGGGGTGTTTGACCCTTGCCGGAGGGGTGCTCAGCGGGCCCATCTGGACCGTTCTCGAGGGCCGCCTGAGGGTGTCGGGAGGACCGTTCTGGAGGGCCTCCTGAGGGTGTCGGGAGGCGCTCAGCCGACCCGGGTAGCCAGCACGAAGAAGGCCGGGTTGAGTGGGATTATTTGGACGTCCGCCCCGGTGTAGGGGGCTTGGACGATCTCGCCGTTCCCGATGTACATGGCAACGTGGTCACCGGGGTCGGCAGGGAAGACGAGGTCTCCCGGCTCAAGGTCCGACATCGGGATCTGAACGGTGTCGTCGTACTGGCTGCCGCTGTAATGAGGAAGGTAAACGCCCGCCTGGGCGTAGGCCCACATGACCAGGCCCGAGCAGTCGAACTCCCCCGGGCCAGCCGCGCCCCAGACGTAGGGGTCACCTACCCTGCTCTCCGCAGCTTGCACTGCGGCGGAGGCGGCGGCGGACACGCCGGGGATGTCAACGGTACCGGTGGACGAGCTGGCAGGGGGGCTGGATGTCTGTGTGTCCTGGGCTTGGCGAGCCTCTGCGGCGGCCGCCGCCGCCTGTGCAGCTGCTGCCTGTGCAGCCGCTGCCGCGGCCGCAGCTGCCGCTGCTCTTTGTTCGGCGAGGCGTTGAGCTTCTGCCCTTTGCTCAGCGGCCAATTCTTCGGCTTGGATCTGCGCAACAAGCGTCTCGATCTGGCCTTTCACGCCCTGCTGCACGGCGGTGAGCTGGTCCTCGGCGCTCTGTACCCGCTGGCGGTCCGCCTCGAGCCGGGCCACCTGTTTTGCGGCCGCGTTCCTTGCGAGGACGAGCTGGGCTCTGTCGGTGCTGGCCACTGCCGCGGCCAGGCGGTAGCTGTCGAGCGCGTCTGATTGGTCAGATGCGAATGTGTCTTCGAGCTCCTGGCTGACCAGGGCGTCGTTGAGGTTGCTCAGGGGAACAGAACCGGACATTGCGAACTGCGGGCCATCGCCTACGTAAGCCGCCACAGCGTCCTGGCGGAGGTTGGTGATCGCTCGGCCTTGGTCCGCCTCGGCACCTCTCAGTTGTTTTGCGGCCGCCGCCACCCGGGCGTTGGCCTGCTGCAAGGCGACGACGCCTCCGTCGTACTGCTCGCCGAGCGCAGCTTCTGTCTGGCCCAGGGCGGAAATCTTGTCCGCGATTACCTGGGCTTGAGCTCGCAAATTGGCGAGCTGGTCGGCGCCGGCTGACGGGACCGCCGAGGTGAGCGCAACTGAAGCAACCAGAAGTGCCGCGACCACCAAACCGGTGTTACGACGTAAATACGGTTTGAGCGGCATCACAACTCCCCGAACGCTATGTGAAAGCAAGGTCCTGGTCAAGGACCGTTTTGATAAGGGCTGTTCAGCGGGGGTGCAAATTGCGCAAAATGGCGCTTTTAACGTTTATGCGAACACTGCTAGTGCGTACAGGTATGAGCGCACTCGGTGGTCACTAAAGGCGCTCGACTATCATCGCCATGCCCTGGCCACCGCCAATGCACATGGTCTCGAGCCCGACGGTGGCGTCTGCGGTGTTCAGGCCGTTGAGGAGGGTCGTCATGATCCTCGCACCGGTCATACCAAACGGGTGCCCGAGGGCAATCGCGCCACCGAACATGTTGAGGCGGTCTTCGTCGATCCCGAGGTTTTGCGCACAAGGGATCACCTGGGCGGCGAAGGCCTCATTGAGCTCTACGAGGTCGATGTCGGCCATCGTCATGCCAGCCCGCGCGAGAGCCCGCCGGCACGCCTCGACCGGGCCGAGCCCCATGACTTCGGGGTCGATCGCCGACACGCCGCTTGCCACCACGCGTGCCATGGGCCTTATTTTGAGCTGACGCGCCCGCTTATCGCTCATCAGGAGAACGGCGGCGGCTCCGTCGTTGAGCGGGCAGCTGTTGCCGGCCGTGACTTCCCCGTCCGGGCGGAAGGCTGGCTTCAGCTCGGCCATAGCCTCCAAGCTGGTGTCCCGCCGAGGGCAGTCGTCGCGCAGGACCCAGGTCCCGTCGGGGAGCAACAGCGGGACGATCTCCCTTGCGAAGAAGCCGTTGTCTTGTGACGCGACGGCCCGTTCCTGGGAGCGCAGCGCGAAGCTGTCCATGTCCTCGCGCGAGACGGCGCAGAGCTCGCGTACGTTTTCGGCGGTCTGTCCCATCGCGATATATATGTCGGCGAGCCTGTTGGGGCTTCCTACGTCGAGCGGCGCCCACGGCGGCGAACCGCCTAAGGACCTTTCGGCGGTGCGCCGCTCCGCCGCCTCGAAACGGGGGTTGTGGGTCCCTGGCATCTCGTCGCCGTAACCATGCATGAACCGGCTGATCGACTCGACCCCGCCGGCCACGCAAACGTCGCACTCCCCTGCGACGATGGCGTGCGCTCCCATCCGGATGGCCTGAAGTGAGGAGGCGCAGTAGCGGTTGACCGTGGTGGCTGGCACCTCGGTGAGCCCGCACAGGAGCGCCACCACGCGCGCGAGGTTGTAGCCCTGTTCACCTGCAGGAGAAGCGCAGCCCCAGATCACGTCTTCAATGTCCGCCGGCTTGAGGTCCGGTACCTCGGAGAGCAGGGCCGTAAGGATTTGGGCGGACATGTCGTCCGCTCGTAGCTGCACGAGGGACCCTTTGAAGGCTCGCCCGATAGGGCTCCTGACGGCTGCGACGATCACGGCTTGGTTCATAGGTCTATGACATCATGGCGCTTGCAGGCTCTTAGGGCGAGGCGAGGTCCACATCGGCGGCCGAGGTCGACCCTGCTCGTACCTCCACGAGCGAGCCTGGGGCACCGAACTCCGTTGCACAGACCGTGTAAAGCCCCTCCGGGACCTCGGAGAAGCGGTAGCTGCCGGCCCCATCGGTACCGGTAGTCGCGACGACCGTGCCGGTCCCATCGCTCAGGGCAACCCGGACACCGGGCATCCACTCACCGCCTGGTCCCGTTACCGCCCCGTAGAGGTGGCCTAGGCCAACCATGGCGACGCCGATCGTCAGCGTTTGGCCGCGGTCAACCACGACCGGGACGTCCGCCGTGCGATAGTCCGCGCCACGGACAACGAGTTCGTAGCTGCCCTCGGGGAGGTCGGTGAACAAGAAAGAGCCGTCCCTGCCGGTACGGCATTGAGCCGCGACGCCCCCGTCAACGGCCGCTTCGTCCGGGCAAATGACCTCAACGTCGACGCTCATCGGGTGGCCGTCCTTGGCGCTGGTTACCCGGCCATTGAGCGAGCCGATGCCGATAAGGGACAGGGTTACGGTGGTCTCCCTGGAGCGCAGCGCGAACACGCTGGCGGAAGGCCTGAAGTGCGGAGCAGCGGCGATCAGCGTATATGTTCCCTCCGACATGTCGTCGACGGCGAACAAGCCGTCCGAGCCGACGAGGGCGTGACCTGCCTCGTCGCCGTCCGCGTTGACGAACGTGATCAGCGCACCGGCCAATGGCTCACCGCTGGTCGCCGTGACTTGGCCATGCACCAAGCGCCGCCCGATCGTCACGGTGACGGGCCCCGCTATATCTTCCGGCGCCGTCTCAGCCGCGACGTCCTCTTCAGGCTCGGTGCCAGCGGTCCCATCGCGGGGTTGCGGTTGCACCGGTAGTTCCTGAACGAAATCGTCGGGCGCCAGGTCTTCCACCTCGTCGTCGGGTACGTGCGACCCAGACCACCCAGACCACCCAGACCACCCAGACCATGCTGTAGGGGCCCATGCGATCGAGGCGGTCGGCGTTTCGGGCATGTCGGCCTCGGGGCTCCGTGCGTCTTGGCCCGCTGCCTCAGGTGGCGTCAGGTCTGGGGCCAGAAGATCTTGGTCCGGCAGATCCTGGGCCGGTAGGTCTGGGGCCAGTAGATCTTGGGCCAGAAGATCTTGGTCCGGCAGATCCTGGGCCGGTAGGTCTGGGGTCGCTGCGTTAGTAACCGCTGCGCCGGAGGCCGTTCCGTTAGCAACGGGCACCCCAGAAGGTGGTGCCGCCGGCGCCGTCAGTCTGGCCAACTCGCCGGTTGCCGTCTGGTCATCGGCGGTCGTGAGCTCATCGAGGGTGGTGAGCTCATCGGGGGTGGTGAGCTCATCGGGGGTGGTGAGCTCGTTGGGAATGGACGGAGTGGCCACCGTTATCCCGAGGGCGGCCAGGGTAGCCGCCGCCGACGTCGACTGTACGGGTATCGCGGGCACGGCCGGTTCGTGCCGGTCACCGTTTGACAGCGGGGCGGCGGTACGACTTGGTAGCGGAGCGGCGGTACGACTCGGCAGGGGAGTACGACCAGCTGAGGCTCCGTTGCCCGAGGCGTGGCTGTCTGACCTCTGGACGGCCTTGGCCTGGACAGCAGTGGCCTGGACAGCCGTGACCTGGACAGCGGTGGCCCGGACAGCCGTGGCCTGGTTGCGCAGCTGCCGGGCTCCCATCCTCGGGACGTCGCTCGAACGAGTCATCATCGCGAGCAAAGCCGAGGCGAGTGCGACAAAGGCGGCTACGAAAAAGACGTCGTGTACCGCGCCGGCGAAGCCGCTCTGGATTATCGCCAGGAGTTGGGGGCGGACCGCGGCCGGGCTGGAACTCACTGCTTGGGTCGTGCGGCCGTCGAGCACGAGGGTCGCAATGGTGGGGTTTTCGTTGGCGAGTTGAGCGAAACGCGCGGTGCGGTCAGAAATGTGGTCGCTGAGTTGGGTGACGAAGATCGCACCAAACGTTGCGACCCCGGTAGCTGTCCCAATTTGGCGGAAGGTCGAGATGGTCCGCGATGCAACGGCCGCCATAGGAGGTTGCACGGTTGCCGCTGCGGCGGAAGCAAGGCGAGGGTTGACAAGTTCGAGGCCCACGCCCGCCACGATCAATCCCGGGACGAGATCGGACAAGGTGCCGGTCGCCGACAGCCGGCTTATTAGCCACAAGCCGGCTGCGACCAGCGCGAGCCCGCTGCAAATAAGGAGTTTCACAGGCAGGTACTTGTCCAGGAAGCCCGTCAACGGGAGGAACACCAAAGTCACGACCGTGAGGAGGAGCAGGTGCGTCCCTATGGTCAGTTCCGAGTACCCCTCGTCGAACGACATGTACAAGACGAGGCACAGGACCGGGCCCAGCACCGCCATAGAAAGCCCGAAGGCAGCGATCGAACTGCCCGTGAACGTCCGCCGGCGGAACAGCGACATGTCGATCATTGGCGCCCGCGCCACCGTTTCGGAGGCGACAAAGCCGATCAGCAAAAGGCCGGTGATGATGAAGCAAGCCAGCACCCCGTTCTGGAAGAACCCCTGGACCGCGGACGTCGACCGGACGAGCCCGATCACGAGGATCGCGATGGCCCCGATGAACAGGGCGAAGCCCCGCCGGTCGACCATCCGCACACGCCTGTCCTTGCGCTTGGTCTTGGCCGGCCCTTCGGTGTTCCGGGGGCTCGGGGGGAGCGTCGCGTCAGTTTCGGCCCGGGATGGGTCCTTGATCGCAACGAGCCCGATCAGGAGGGCCAACACCGAGACCGGCACCTCCAGCAGGAACAGCCATCGCCAGCCGAGAGTAGATGCGATCTCACCTCCCACTAAGGGAGACGAGGCGATGGCAACGCCGGTCACCGTTCCCCAAACAGCTACGGCGGCGCGCCCCCTCGCCTCGCGGAAGGTCTCGCTCAGCAGTACGGGACCTGTCGCAAAGAGCAATGCCCCGCCGATGCCCTGCACCACTCGGGCGCCGATCAGGGAGTACGGGCTCTGGGCCAGGCCGCCGAGCAGAGACCCGACGCCGAACACGATCAGGCCCCCGAGGAACACAGAGCGCCGGCCGACGATGTCTGTTATCCGCCCTGCCGTGAGGATAAACGCCGCCAGGGTCAACAAAAAGGCTTCGAGCACCCACTCGAGCTCCGCGAAGGAAGCGTTGAGGCTGTGGTGGACCGCCGGGAGGGCCACGGCGACCGCCATGAAATCGAGTAGCAGCATGAGGGTCGCCAGGCTTACGGCGACAAGTACGCCCCAAGGGCTCCCGACCTCGGGGCGCGCCGAAACAGGAACTGATCGTCCAGTCGCGCTTGGCTCCAGGACGGCCGGTGGCTTATTTTTCATCAGCACAGCGGTCTTACCTATACGCCAACGATACTTGGAAAGTGCCTGGTCGACTACACATTGCGGCTGCCGCACCGCGGATCGCACGGACGGTGTGGGTGCCGCACACCCAGTGCGCCGCGTTCACCCCGTGTGGTGGCCCACCTTTCGTGGTGTTCCTACTGTCCGCACTCACTCCGGGAGCTAGCCTTTGTGGCATGAGCGCCATAAGCGAAACTGCTCTCGCCCCACCGAAGCCGCTCCTTGACGGCGACCACGAGCGAATGGCTCATATCGTGCTCGAGGGCGTGTCGACAGAAGACGGCGACTTTGTATCCGCCGGTCCGACCGTGGTCGAAGGCATGGTCATGGGCACCCCTGTCAGGGCCCTGTGCGGCAAGGTGTGGGTACCAGGTAGAGACCCCAAGAAATACCCGCTGTGCCATACCTGTAAGGACATCGCCGAGCAGATGGGATGGGCGGTCCCGGCAAGCTGATCGGCGGTTCGTCCCCTGAGGTGCCGTCTTCGCCTCGTTATGACCGCGCTGGGCTCGTTTGTCCGGGGCTCACATGTCCTGGGGGAGCGCCTCCGCCTCGTCGAGGGCTTGGGCCAGGGTGTACCACGACAAGGTCGCGCACTTGATGCGCACAGGGAACTTCACGACTCCCTGAAGCGCCTCGAGGTCGCCGAGGGCGACCCCCTCGTCGGCAGCGACCTCGGCGCCGCTGCGCTCCGGGCCAGCCTTGTCCGCCTCATCGCCGCCCGGTCCCAACTGCTGCACGTGCAGCGACATCATGGCCCGGAAGGCCCTGATCGTCGAACGGGCCTGAGCGACCGTCTTGCCCTTTACAGCAGCAGACATCATGGAAGCCGAGGACTGCGATATGGAGCATCCTTGCCCGGCGATTTTCACGTCGGTGATGACGCCGCCGGCCACATCGAGAAAAACGACGATCTCGTCGCCACAAAGCGGGTTGAAGCCCTCGGTCCGTAGGGCAGGCGGTGATTCCAGCTCGCCTCTGTTGCGAGGGTTGCGGTAGTGGTCGAGGATTATTTCCCTGTAAAGATCTTCAAGTCCTGGCATAACAGCTCCGAATGCTCCGTATTTTCAACCGAAAAGGGCGTCGGCCCCGCCAATTGCATCGACGAGCGCATCGACATCAGCCTCGTCGTTGTACACCGAAAACGACGCCCGCGCAGTGGCACCAACCCCGAGGCACCGCATCAGCGGTTTGGCACAGTGGTGGCCGGCCCGCACGCAGACCCCGACCTCGTCGAGCACCTGGGACAGGTCGTGGGCGTGGATGTCCT
Source organism: uncultured Acidimicrobiaceae bacterium (assembly GCA_963699075.1). Taxonomy (GTDB): domain Bacteria; phylum Actinomycetota; class Acidimicrobiia; order Acidimicrobiales; family Palsa-688; genus Fen-671. Next base: position 406,632 of record CAVOTF010000001.1, read on the forward strand.
TGTACGAGAAACTCACTATCCCCGCCCGCGCCTGCGAAGGGGGTGGGCCGTAGATGACGATCTCGTCACCGTAGCGTTGCTTGAGCGCCGTCATGGCGTAGGAAGTGAGCGCCTCTTCGTGGGACCTGACCGCTCCCATCCCAATGCCACGGAGGTAGTCGATGGCGACGCCGAGCCCGATTGCTTCGGCGATGGGTGGAGTTCCTGCCTCGAACTTCCAGGGGATGTCGTTGGTGGTGAACCCGTCGAGGCGGACGTCGCGGATCATCTCGCCCCCGGTCAGGAACGGTGGCATCGCTTCGAGTAGCTCGCGTTTGGCCCACAGGACGCCGATGCCGGTTGGCCCGAGCATCTTGTGCCCGGTGAAGGCGACGAAGTCGGCTCCGAGGTCCCGTACTTGGGTGGGCAGGTGGGGGACATACTGGGCGCCGTCCACGAGCACGAGCGCGCCGGCAGCATGAGCGGCGTCCACCAGCGTGCGCATCGGCGGGAGGGTGCCGAGCACGTTGGAAGCGGCGGTAACCGCCAGCAATTTGGCGCCATCGAGGAGCTGGGCGAGGTTGTCGAGATCGAGCGCCCCGTCGTCGCCGAGGCGCACGAAGCGGAGCTCAGCGCCCTTTTCCTCGCGCAGTTGCAGCCAGGGGACGAAATTGGCATGGTGCTCGATCTCGCTCGTGACGACCACATCGCCCGGTCCGATGTTGTTGCGGCCCCATGAGTAAGCGACCAGGTTGATGGCCTCGGTGGCGTTTTTCGTGAACACCACTTCGTCCGGTGAGCTCGCGCCTATGAAGTTGGCCGCCTTTGCCCGAGCTTCCTCGTAAAGCCTGGTCGCTTCCTGGGCTATCTCGTAGACACCCCTGTGGACGTTCGCGTGCGTGGTTTCGTAATAGCGAGTCATGGCTTCGATCACCGCCAGTGGCTTTTGCGACGACGACGCCGTGTCGAGGTACACCAGACGCTTGCCGTGCACCAGGCGCTCGAGGATCGGGAAGTCCTTTTTTATCCGGGCAACGTCGAGCGGTGCAGCGAGCGAGCTCACCTCCATGCCTCGTAGCCTTCCTCTTCGAGGCGGCGAGCCAGTTCCGGACCGCCACTTTCCACGATCCGGCCGTTGACTAGCAGGTGCACCGCATCCGGCGACAGAAGGCTGAGGATCCGCTGGTAATGGGTTATAAGCAGCACGCCTAGGCCAGGTCGGGCGGCGCGCACCTCCCCGACACCGGAAGCGACCACCTTGAGCGCATCGATATCGAGGCCCGAGTCAGTTTCGTCGAGGACGGCCAGGTCGGGCTCCAGGACTGCCATTTGGAGCACCTCGTTGCGCTTCTTCTCTCCCCCTGAAAAGCCCTCGTTCAGGTAGCGGTCCCCGAACGAAGCGTCCATGTCCAGCTTGCGCATCCACTCCATGATCCCTAGGCGCAGCTCGAGGACCGACAGCTCGACGCCTTTGCGCGCAGAGAGCGCTTGACGGAGGAATTGGACAAGAGGCACCCCGGCGATCTCCTCCGGGTACTGGAATGCCAGGAAAATGCCCGCCTTGGCACGGATCTCTGTCGGCCACGCCGTGATGTCCTCGCCCTTGTACAGGATCTGGCCTTGGGTCACCTCGTAGCCCGGCGATGCAAGAAGGGACTTCGCCAGTGTCGATTTGCCGCCGCCGTTGGGCCCCATCAAGGCGTGCAGTTCGCCAGCCGGGACCACCAGATCTATGCCGCGCAGGATCTCGGTGCCCTGGACGGAAACGTGCAGGTTGCGGATCTCGAACAGGGCCGGTTCGCCAGGCGCGCCAGGCGCGCCGGTACCAATCTGCGCAGGGGCGGGGGAGGGGGTGGGCAATGGCATCGGGGACCATGATATTAGCCGGGCGGGTATTACCACTACCGCCGTAGGGGAAAATAATCGGGAGTTGGATATCCCCCACCATGCCTGGAGGTGCGCGTTAGACTTGGACTACCGAAGAAAGGAGGTGGTCCAGCTGAGCAGTAGTCAACGATCTGGGACCTCGGAGGTGGCTGGCCGCTAAGCGGCCTGCTGGACCGCCTGGTTAGTCCAAGCCAGACACCCAAGTGACGCCGGCCGGGAGTTGGTCCCCCTCGGTAACCCAAACGGTTTCACCTGCCCTTTCCAGTTAGTCAGCACCGGGGAACGCGTTAGTACGCGTCCCCCGGTGTTTTACTTTGAGCGGCGGCTCGGTATACCCAGGTCCTATAGCCTGACTACCAATGCCAAACCAGGAGCCACCGGGTATGACCGGTGACGCCGGCCCAGGTGGTCCCAAAGGCGCCAACGGCTGGGGCGGTGGCCGCGCCGCCGGAGAGGTCTTGAGCCTCGCTCAGACCGACGGGCCCACGTTGAGCGGCTACTTGGCGAGGCCCAGCTTTTCGGCGGCATCCGGGTCTGGGCGCGACGGGATAGTACTGTCGCACGGCTTCCCCGAACCACAGCAAAAGGCGGGTACTCCGAGCTACGGGTACCCTCAGCTGGCCGCGCGCCTCGCAGCCGAGACTGGCGCCGCCGTCTTAACCTTCGACTTCCGGGGCACCGGGGCTTCGGGGGGCGATTTTTCGCTCGGAGGGTGGCGGGCCGACCTGGTGACGGCCGTGGAGACTTTGCGGGCCGTCCCGGGCATCGAGACAATCTGGCTAGTCGGATTTGCCGCAGGGGCCACCCTTTCGATCTGTGCCGCCGGCGAGGACCCCTCGATTGGTGGTGTCGCGGCGTTTGCCGCCCCAGCTGAGTTCCTGGAGCGAGGAGGCGACCCTCGCAAGTTCGTGGCCCAGGCCAGGGCGGCCGGGGTAATCCGCACCAGGGGGTACCCGCCGGACGTCGGGGCTTGGGCGCGGGAATGGCGCCAGGTCCGCCCGACCGAACTCGTCGCCAAGGTCCCTCCGCGACCATTGTTGATCGTGCACGGCGCCAACGACGACATCGTTCCCATCACCGACGCTAGGGAGCTGGCGGATGCGGCCAGGCCCACCGCGGAGCTGCGCGTCCTCGTCGGTGCCGGCCACATGCTCTTGCACGACCCGCGTGCCATAGCGCTGCTGCTGGGGTGGTTCGACCGCCACCTCGGGTCTGCTGCTATCGGCCCCTGAGAGGGCTCCCGGCGCTTGTGGCGGTCGCCTCTCGGCGGCCACCTGACAGATGGGCGCGGGGTGCTAGGCGCCTGCTGCTGCCGCTTTGGCCGCCGCCTTCATCTGGGCCTTGTGGGCGCGGACGCGAAGCAGCGACTCCTTGCCCGTAATGTCGGCAACCGAGTAGTAGGTCCCTTTGTCGCTAAAGGGTTTGCTGACCTCCTGCCAACCAGACGGGCGCACCCCTAGCTGCTTGCCGAGCAGCGCGACGAAAATCTTGGCTTTCTGCTCGCCAAACCCGGGTAAGGCTCGCACGCGTTGGAGAAGCTCGGTCCCACTGGAGGCGCCTTCCCAGACGCGGGCGGCGTCCCCGCCGTAGTCGCTCACGATGATCTGGCAGAGCTGCTGGACACGGCCGGCATTGGAGGCCGGGAACCTGTGCAGTGCCGGCCTCTGCGAGAAAACAGCTGCGAGCTCGGTGGGCTCCATCGCTGCGATGGCCCCCGCGTCTAGCTGGCCACCGAGGCGGTCCCGCAGGTCGCGTGGAGAGCTGAAGGCTCGCTCCAACGGGACCTGCTGGTCGAGGACCATGCCGATGAGCAACGCGAGGGGGTCCTCGGAGAGGAGCTGGTCGGCCTCGGCGTCTCCTGCCAGATGTAGTGAAGTCATCGCTCCGCCTCAGGCCCTAGCCGCGCCCGGGTAGTCCGGGTCGATGCCGTAGCGGCGGATAGCGTCTTCGACTTCCTCTGCCTTGCCCTCGCCAGCTTGGCGTAGCCCGTCCAGAGCGGCGACCACGACATGGGCGGCGTCGGTCTCGAAGTGGCGGCGCAATGCCGGGCGGGCGTCGCTGCGCCCAAAGCCGTCGGTACCGAGCGTTATGAACGGCCCGGGCGCCCAGCGGGCTATTTGGTCCGGCACCGCCTTCATGTAGTCGGTGACCGCGATGATCGGCCCTTCCGCGTTCGACAGGGCCTGGGCGACATATGGTGCCCGCGGTGGCTCCGAGGGGTGGAGGCGGTTGTGGCGGTCGACCTCGAGTGCCTCCTCCCGCAGTGCTTTGTAGCTTGTCGCGCTCCACAGTTCGGCAGCCACGTCGTGGTTGGTGGCGAGGAGCTGCTGTGCTTCTAGTGCCGCCTGGCTCGCCGAGCCGGAGAAAAGGACCGTAACTCGCCGGGTCGGCCCCTCGGGCGCTCCAGCGAAGCGGTAGAGACCTCTCAGGATGCCCTCGTCCACGCCGTCGGGCTTGGGCGGCATCGTGTAGTTCTCGTTGTAGAGCGTGATGTAATAGAAAATGTCCTCGCCGTCGCCTTCCCCGTACATCCGGGCGATCCCGTCGCGCACGATCGTCGCGGTTTCGTAGGCAAACGCCGGGTCGTAAACCTGGGCGTTGGGGACGACCGAGAACAATAGGAGCGACTGGCCGTCATCATGCTGGAGGCCTTCGCCGGTCAAGGTTGTCCGCCCGGCAGTGGCCCCCATCAAAAAGCCACGCGCGCGCATGTCCGCTGCCGCCCATATCATGTCGCCGACACGCTGGTACCCGAACATCGAATAGAAGATGAAGAAGGGCACCATCGCTTGGCCGAATGTCGCATAAGCGGTCCCCGCAGCGGTGAAATCGGCCAACCCACCTGCCTCAGTTATACCCTCCTCGAGGATCTGGCCGTCCTTGGCCTCCGAATACGAAAGCATCAGCTTGGAGTCAACCGGCTCGTACAGCTGTCCCAAGGGGGCGAAGATCTTGAAGTCTTTGAAAAGGGCGTCCATCCCGAAAGTGCGTGCTTCGTCGGGGATTATCGGCACCACTCGCCGGCCGATCCCTTTGTCGCGGAGCAGGCCTCGTAGCATCACGGCGAAGGCCATCGTCGTCGACACTTCCCTGTTAGCCGACCCCTTGTCGAATTCGGCAAAAGTGGCGTCGTCGGGCGCAGGCAGCCTGTCGTAGTGGACTAAGCGCTCTGGCAGGGAACCGTCCAGCACCTTGCGCCGCTCCATCATGTACCTGAACTCGTGGCTGTCTTCCGGGGGCCTGTAAAAGGGAGGTTCCCCCGCTTCGAGCGCCTCGTCGCCGATCTCGGCCTGAAGGTGTAGGCGGTCCCGAAGCGCTTTCAGTTCAGCCGGGTTCATTTTTTTGATCTGGTGGGTCGAGTTGCGCGCCTCGATGGAAGGCCCGAGAGCCCAACCTTTTATGGTCTTGGCGATAATGACGGTGGGTTGGCCGGTCGTTTCCGTGGCTGCCTTGTAGGCCGCGTAGAGCTTTCGGTAGTCGTGGCCGCCGCGTGGCAGGGTCCGGAGTTCTTCGTCGCTGAGGTGCTCGACAAGCTTCTGGAGCCGCGGGTCGGGCCGAAGAAGTGCTCGCGGATGTAACTGCCGTCTTCGATCGCCAGCTTCTGGAACTCGCCGTCCACGGTCGTGTTCATCTTGTTGAGCAGCACCCCGTCCACGTCACGAGCGAGCAGCTCGTCCCAGCGAGAGCCCCATATGACCTTGATCACATTCCAGCCGGCCCCACGGAAAACGGCCTCCAGTTCCTGGATGATCTTGCCGTTGCCACGAACGGGGCCGTCCAGGCGCTGCAGGTTGGCATTGACGACGAAGACGAGGTTGTCGAGCTGCTCGCGCCCGGCCAGGCTCAACGCTCCAAGGGTCTCAGGCTCGTCGCACTCACCGTCGCCGACGAAGCACCAGACCCGAGAACTGCTCGTGTCGGCAATCCCACGGTTGTGGAGGTACTTGTTGAAATGGGCCTGGTAAATGGCATTGAGCGGCCCGATGCCCATCGAGACCGTTGGGAACTCCCAGAACTCAGGCATGAGACGGGGGTGAGGGTACGACGATAGGCCGCCGCAGCCGGCGGCGGCGCCGGCGAGCTCCATGCGGAAATGCTCGAGCTGGCCCTCGCTCAGGCGCCCTTCGAGAAAGGCACGCGCATAAATGCCCGGCGCAGCATGCCCCTGGAAGAACACCTGGTCGCCTCTGTTCTTGCCGTGCTTGCCCCGGAAGAAATGGTTGTAGCCGACCTCGTACAGCGACGCCGAAGAAGCGAATGTCGCCAGGTGGCCGCCGATCCCGTCGGCCATGTGGTTCGCGCGCACGACCATCACTGCAGCGTTCCAGCGGATGTAGGCGCGGATCTTCCGCTCGGTTTCCTCGTCGCCGGGGAACGAGGGTTCCTGGTCCGGGGGGATCGTGTTGACGTACGGCGTGGAGACCGTGGCCGGGAACCCGACCTGGCTCTCCTTCGCCCGTTCGAGCAGCTTCATCAGGAGAAAGCGTGCCCTTGCCTTGCCATGGACGTCGAGGACGGCGTCGAACGAATCGACCCACTCCTCGGTCTCGGTCGGGTCGATGTCAGGTATCTGGTGGGAGATGCCGTCGAAGATCACGTCTCCCATCGTCGCGCCTAAATCGCCCTGAGAGGTAGTAGGACGACCGACCAGCTGTTGTCCTCGGCGCGGGACTGCGTCTGAGCTGCCCGTTTTGGTTACGGTACCGTCCCTCCGCGAGCACGGCCGGCGCCCAGGCCATGCTTGTGAGATGACACAAGCCGAACTGGGAGCCCCCCGCGAGCCAGGACAAAGAACGCAGGTGTACACAGACGGTGCTTGCCTGGGCAATCCTGGCCCGGGCGGGTGGGCCTGGGCTGTGCCCGGCGGGCGCTGGCGCAGCGGTGCCGCCGCTCGGAGCACCAACCAGCGCATGGAGATCTCGGCTGCACTGGATGCAGCCCGCTCGCTGGCGGAGCCGCTGGAAATAGTGAGCGACAGTACCTACGTCGTCAATTGTTTTCGGGATGGTTGGTGGGAGAAGTGGGTCGCAAAGGGTTGGACCGGCGCGGCCCGACAGCCGGTGGCGAACCGTGACCTGTGGGAACCCCTGGTCGACCTCTACCGGGAGGCGCCGGGTCGCCTGCGCTTCAGGTGGGTGAAGGGGCACAGTTCCGACCCTTTCAACGACCTTGTCGACCGCCTCGCCGTGGCTGCCGCGACGTCCCAGCGCGATGCCGAGGGAGAGGAGCCACCGGCGACCGGCGCGCTCGGCCCAGCCGATGCTCCGGTTCGTCGGTCCAGGTAACGCTGCGGCTTGGTAGCGGCCTATGACGCGGGGACCGCCCGGCTGTCCCAAAAAGAACCCTTGTGCTGGTCGAGCGCAGCCGCGATGGGTACGTACTGCTCGGAAAATACCCGCCACGAGCCGCCCGAATAGCCGATGAGCACCTGGTCGTACGCGCTGAACGGCCCGTTTTGCTCCGTCCAGCCCGGTACATAGGTCACTACGCCTCCCGCGGCCGGCACGTCGGCGAAGCCCTGACCGAGGTAGCGGTAAAGGCTGACGCGGCCGCTCCCCGCAATGAGGTCGAGCTCGTTGCCGAAGCCGGCGCGGTCGGTCGGTGTGAGGAACACGAGGTCGACGTCGCCGTTCCTGGCGACATCGTCGGCCCACAGCAGCGACGGCAAGCCCGTGTTCGCGGGAAAAAGACGCCGCAGGGCGAGCACCCAGCGGTCTGCCTTGCGACGCCAGACGAGGTCGCGTTCCTGCACCCCGGCGGAGTTCGCAGACCCGGGGGTCGCGCTGTTGGTCAGCGTCGTGGCTGTCTCCTCCTCCACGATGCCGACCACCGTGCCGGCAGCGCTGCTCGCTACCACGCACTTGCCCGCGAAGCCCGCGTCGATAAGGCGGTGGCACTGCGGGGTGTACGCCTGCGAAGCAGGGGCGCTCGGCGGGACCAAGGTCGCGCCCGCCCCCGTAAGGACAAGCCCCACCACCCCTGGGTCACCCGTCGGTCCACGGCCCCCGCTAGTCACGCCTGCAGCGACAAGGGCAAGGGCAATACCGACGACGGCGGTGGACGAATGACGGTTGAGCGTGAGGCGATGGTACCGGCGCTCCAGGCCCCTCGGCGTGGGGCCGACCTGTTGGGCGCTAGGGTGGCGCCGAGGAGCAACCATCGGGCCGAACAGAGATCCATCCCGCGACTCCGGCACGTCCGGCAACTCCGGCAACTCCGGCAACTCGGGCAAACCCGACGAGCTGGCCCTTACGGCTAGGGAGTGGCGCTTGCGCTCGCTTTCACCGCTCGACGGGCGCTACGGAGCTCAGATGGGGCCCTATGCGGCGAGCTTCTCGGAGGGTGCGCTCATCCGGGAACGCTTCGCGGTCGAGGTTGCCTGGCTCGAGCACCTCGCCGCCCTCCCGGACCTGACGGAGCTGCAGCCACTGTCGGCCCGGGACCACGATGCCCTCACGCAGTGGGTTGCGGAGTTCGGGCAAGCCGAGGCGGCCTCGGTCAAGAGCATAGAAGCCGTCACCAACCACGATGTGAAGGCTGTTGAGTACTACCTCAAACGCCGGCTCGTACAGGATCTCGGTTGGCCCGCAGCACGCACCGAGTTTGTCCACTTCGCGGCCACTTCGGAGGACGTGAACAACCTCGCCTACGCGCGGATGATCAGGTCCGCCCTAAAGGGGGCCTGGCTGCCTGGCGCAGAAGCTCTAGTAGAGACCGTGCGACGGGCGGCGGTGGAGTACGCCGCCTTAGCGATGCTCGCACGCACGCACGGCCAGCCGGCCACCCCGACGACGGTTGGTAAAGAGCTGGCCGTTTTCGTTGCACGCTGGGAACGTCAGCTGCGTGCGGTCAGCAGCGTCGAAGTCCCGGGAAAATGGGGAGGGGCTACGGGCACGCTGGCGGCTCATGTAGCCACCTATCCTGAGCTGGACTGGATGGCCATCGCGGGCGATTTTGTAGCTTCGATGGGCTTTACCTGGGAACCTTTGACGACCCAGGTCGAGCCCCACGACTGGATGGCGGAGCTGTTCGCCGCGATGAGCCGTTTTGGCACCGTCCTTATCGACTTCTGCCAGGACATGTGGTTTTACATCAGCCTCGGTTACTTCCGCCAGCGAGCCTTGGCAAACGAGGTGGGCAGTTCGGTCATGCCGCACAAAGTCAACCCGATCGATTTTGAAAACGCTGAGTCGAACGCCGGTATGGCCGGTGCAATGTTCGGCCACCTCTCTGCGAAGTTACCTCTGTCCCGAATGCAGCGGGATCTTTCCGATTCTTCGGCGCTGCGTAATATAGGCAGTGCGTTTGGCTATTCTGCGCTTGCGGTGGCTTCCGCACGGCGCGGGATGGCACGTACAACAGCCGATGCCGAGGCTCTTGCAGCGGACCTCGACGGCGCCTGGGAAGTGTTGGCGGAGGCCGTTCAGACGGTTATGCGCCGCTACGGAGTGCCCGAACCCTATGAGCGCCTCAAGGCACTGACGAGGGGCAAAGTTCCGACCCAGGCTGACTTACAACACTTTGTGCGCGGTCTCGACCTCCCTGCGCAGGCGCAGCAGCGCCTTTTAGACCTAACGCCTCAGGCTTACAACGGGCTCGCAGAACGGCTTGCTAGGTTGGTGGAACGTCCTTCCTAGGGCAAACCAATAGTTTTGGGATCGGGAAAAAGAGGGCAGCCTTCGTTGGTTAGCCTTAATTCGGAGGTAAGACGCGGGTGAATGGCGAAGGTTCAGTCCAAATAGACCGAGGGCGGTGGCTCTACCGCATAACCTTGGACGCAGGCAGCATTGCCATATACCGGACAGAGCGCGCCGGTCAAGCGCTTGTGACCGCCGAAGTTTGGCGTTGTTTAGCCACTCTCGGGGTCTCGGACGCATTCATCGTCCCCGTCGAAGGAGGGTGGCAGCCTTTTATCGAGCTGAGCGATGCGCGCGAGCGATGGGCCTTCGAAATGCGCGGTTCGGTCGAGGAGGCCGAAGGCGTTGCGTGCCATTTCTTAGGGACTCTCGCCGACGCGGTAGCCCATGCCGCACAAGGCAGGTTCTCGCTCGGCGACGCCGAGCATGAGGCGACGGTAATGAGTGCTGGCGGGCCGTCTGCGGCCCCTGCGGTTGACCCCGCCGTTGCCGCCGTGCTCGCAGAGGCGCAATCCGCCCGCGAATCTGCCGGCTGGGAGCTCGTCTACAGCCGTCAGCGGGCCCCGCGCTAAACCGCTACTGCAGTTCGGCAAGCAGGGCCGACGCCAGGGTGCTTGCTGCAATGCGGATCTTTCGCTCCCGCAGGGAGGCGAGCGCCGACTTGGCGTAAATGCGTCGTGCTAAGCGTCGATCGCTTCGGGCGTTGTCGGTGTGGTACACGGACCCGATGATGTCCCATTTCTTTTCGCCACGTTCGTTGTTCGCTCGGTCGTAGCGGAAGGCATCGTAGCCGGGAGGAGACTCGTGGAAGTGTGCTACCGAGACGTCACTGACGTGGACCACTTTCCACGGGGTCCGACTTAGCCGGAGGAAGAAGTCGGTGTGCTCCATACTTTTCAGTTCGTCGTCCCAGCGCGTGGTTGCGAACACCTCACGTCGGAACAGCGCGAAGTTATGCACGCCCTGCGCCACACGGCACGGGTGGCCGCCGATTGGCGTGGTGGCGGGCCCGACCGGGTAATAATGGACGAGCCGGTGCTTCACGCGAAGGTTGTGCTCGTAGCTGACCAGGTCGGTCCCGTTGTCCACGGACGACCCGGCCGCCACCCCGATCGACGGGTCAGCCTGCAGCACGTCCAGCAACGCCTCGAGACTCGTGTCTTCGGTGAAAACGCGGTCGTCGTCGAGGAGGAGGAGATAGGGCCGCGAGGTTCGGTCGACTAGGGCATTGCGGCCGGCCGAGACACCCACGTTAAAAGGCAGCAGCACCACTTGGTGCCCTTGCCGCTCTAGTCCTGCGTAGTAGCTGGCGGTGTCCTCGTCGAGTTCGCTGTCGTCGGCGATGTTGAGCGGTGCCCCGGGGTACCGCGCGGTTATCGAGTCGACCAGGCGGCGCAGGCAAGCCGGCCGCATGAACGTCTTGATGACTATGTCGACCGAGGGAAGTGGGTCGTCCACTGCAGTGATACTACAACGCGGTCGTCGTCCGGCACGGGCGTTACTGGGGCCTCGGGGTGGCGTATTTACAAGGCCGTTCGAACACCCTCGCTGGTACCGATGAAGCTACCTCCGACGGACGTGTCGAGGTCGCTGCGGGCATATAGGACGCCACGTCCGAGGCCGCTCGATGTCGCGGCTATCACTAGGAAAGGATCGATGCAGGCTCTGGCGGTAGTTCTCATCCCACCCACAAAGTTGCCGTCCTTCAACTTGCCCGATACATCGTGGAGCCGGCCAGTGCCGGAGACGGAGTCGCGGAGCGAGGCTAGGACGTAGCGCCACAGAAGCGCCGATCGCAACCCGAAGTTGCGTACCAGTAGGATGACATGGTTGTGCTGGGCCCAGTACCTGTACCTGAGGTCCCACCTCCGGCCTGTGGCCAGCGGGCCTCCCACGTGGGCCACCCGTGCGAACGGGGTGTAAATCAGGTGATATCCCCTTCGTTTTATCCGTAGGCACAGATCAGTGTCTTCGCAGAAACAAGTACCGCGATATCCGTCCCGTATCCCTCCGATCTCCTCGATAGCCGTACGCCGGAACGACATGTTCGCGCCCTGGAGGTGGTCGACTTCCACCGGTCGGCCGGGGTTGGCAGCCCAGTAGCCGGTTAGGGATTCCGTCCGGGCACACCAAGCCGATACGATCGGCTCCTTCGACTTCCGCGCCCGGCCGACCATTGTCGGCGAGGCCGCCGACTCCTCCCACTTCCGGGCCCGTGTACATTTCGGCCAGGCGCTCCAGCCAGTCCGGATCGGCGAATGCGTCGTCGTCGAGAAAGGCGACCACGTGGCCAGTAGCGATATTGAAGCCGATGTTCCGCGCCGTCGCCATCGCTCCGCGACCGGCCGAGCAGATGGCATAGCGCACCTCGGGGTACTCGTTGGTGACGATCTGCTGAGTTTCCCCTCCCGGAGATGAGTCAACCACGATCACTTCGAACGGCGCTCGTCGCTGCGCCCGGAGGTGGTCCAAACATCGCCGTACGAAATGCGGCCGCTGGTAGGTGATGATCACAACCGAGACGTCGAGAATGGTTGGGGGGCCCATCTGGGGTGCTAGGACCTCCTGCGCCGAAGTGGATGGGTCGGTCACACGTCTCGCCTCCGGTCAATCGAACCCTACGGTTTCATCTTGACAGCAGGACCTGTTCTGCCACAAGTAGCCAAGCACCCGGCTTCAAAGGCTGCCTCCCGGGCCTGTATTTCGTAGCAGAGATAACCGGCGGTCGGCCCTAAAGGGTGCCTTGTGAACTGGTAAGCGGTAGGATCGGCCGACCACAGTATGCTGACAGACGGTCGCAGTATCCCCACGAACTCGGTGCTCGTTGTCGACCTCTGCATCATCGGGGGCGGACCTGCGGGCCTCACGATTGCCCAAGAGCTGGCTCGTCCCGGCATTGACATCCTTCTGCTTGAGCGCGGTGATGTGACCGAAGAGCCGGATGCCGACCTGACCTCGGACCTGGAGTTCGAGAGCCCCAATTTCCCGTCCCCGGCCCTGGCCCTCCACAATCAATTCGGTGGTATGGCGGCAATTTGGAACTGTCTTCTCCCCGACGGGGTAACGCATGCTGCGCGCTACCTGCCGTTGGACCCCATCGACTTCGAAACCCGAGATTGGGTCCCGCACAGCGGGTGGCCGATCACGTTTGACCAGATGGCCCCTTACTACGACCGCGCGCGGACCTGGTGCGGCATTGCGTCTTTTGACTTTCACGGCCCGCTCCCCGACAGCGGGCGCACGCCCTTGTCAAGCCCCTCGGGGGCATTGCTGACTCGGCTGGACCAGTTCGGACCGGCAACGGCTTTCACTCGTCAGCCATTGGTTCAACTGACCAAGTCCGGTCACGTTCAAGTGGTCACGAATGCCACCGCAGTCCAAGTGATGTCGGGAGACGGCGCAGACGATGGCATGGCAGAGACCTCGGTACGGGCCCACGGGGGTACCCCTTTCACTGTCCGCAGTCGGTTCGTGGTTGTGGCGGGGGGCGCGATCGAGAACGCTCGCCTTCTGCTCAACTCTACGGCTCAGTGCCCCGCAGGTCTCGGGAACGACTTCGACAACGTCGGGCGGTTTTTCATGGACCACCCCAGAGTGTCGCTCGGTCTCGGGTCGCCCTCGCCCGAGGGATCGACCAGAGCCATGGACCTCTACCAACTGCACATGCTTGAGGGACAAGTCTTCCTGGGGAAACTCAAGCTGTCCGATACGGTGCTGCGTCGCGAAGAACTGCTCAACGGCAACGCCGAGATCTTTTCGAATTACCGCTACAACCTCCCGGTCCCGTACTACCTCTCGGTGCCGCAGCGAGAAGGCGTGAGATCGGCTTTCATCGCTCTCGACTCGATCAAGCGCAGGCAAGGCTTGGCGCGTGTTCCTGAGCACCTGGCCTCGGCGACGCGTCACGCGGTCCCGATAGCCCGGTACGTCTCGAGTCGCTACCTGGACCGTCGTTCCCGGCCAAAATTGCTGGAGTGGACCGGCGCGGTCAGGGGGTCGTTCGAGCTTGTCTATCAACCGGAACAAGCTCCAAACCACGACAACCGGGTGACGCTTGGTCAGCGCCGCGACGCGCTCGGCAACCGGGTCGCGCGCCTCGACTGGCGCTGGTCTGAAATCGATGTTGTCAGCATCAGGCGTGTACGGGAGATCCTTGCTTCTGAACTTCGAGCCAGTGGCCTGGGCGATCTCGTCGAGCCAGAAGACGACACCATCCATGGGATTTTCGGTGAGGTGGCTCCGATGACAGCGCACCACCATCTCGGCACGACACGAATGCACGACGACCCCCGCCAGGGCGTCGTCGACCGTGACTGCAGGCTCCACGGGTCGTCGTCGGTTTATGTGGCGGGTGGTTCGGTGTTCCCCACAGGGGGTTACGCGAACCCCACGCTGACTGTGGTCGCGCTCGCGGTACGCCTGGCCGACGAGTTGAAGCGGGCCATGCCCAACGCGTGATCGTCGCCCCCCATAACCGGGCTTAGGCGGGGGGAGTGCGACGCGCTGCTCGGGACGGCGGTTTGGCCTGGGGCGAGGTAGCAAGGCGTGAGACCAAGTAGCGGACCGCCGATGCCAGTTCTCGGCGGGCGTGAGGGGCCGTGCCGCGTCCCGCAAGCTCAGATCGCGAGGCCTGGGCCCAGGCTTTCAGGTAAGGGACCGCCGAGCGTCGCTTCAGAAGGTACTTTGCGTAGTAGGCGCCCCGCCCGGCGTCGTAGGCTCGGCTGAGGCGGTCCAGATCTGATGCAGTCTTGCGTCCGTGGTGGTGATAGACAACAGGGCGCGGGTCGTAGGCTGCGGACATTCCCTTCCATGCAAGCGCGGCAAACGCGTCTATATCTTCAGCGGGGAAGTTTGTACCGGCACCAAATCTCTCGTCAAAGCCACCGATCGCAGCTAAGGCGCCGCGTCGAAATGCCATGTTGGAACCCTGCACAAGGCCCGCCGGGATAAACCGATAGGGGTGAATGACAAGGGGCTCGGTCGACTCCGTGATGCAAATATTCAGGTCGGAAGGATCGTACAGCAGAATGCGCCCACCGATTGCAGCGATCGACGGATCAGGCTCGAACGCGGAAATAACTGCATCGATGTAATCCGCGGCGACGTAGCAATCGTCGTCGGTAAAGGCGATGATCAGGGCGCGGGCGGCTTTCCACCCCGCATTGCGTGCTTTACCCAAGCCTGGGTGTGGTTGGTAAACTGTAAGCAATTGCTTGCCCGTGGAAGCTTGCAGGTCTCGCAGGTAGTCGCTGGTCCCGTCGGAGGAGCCATTGTCGACCACAACCAGTTCCCACTCGCGGGTTGTCTCGATGGCGAGAGCAGCTTCGACCGAACGCTTGAGCCTTGCGAGCCTGTCCCGCGTGCAGATGACGAGGGATACCGCAGGTACCTCCCCGTTGTCCTCGGGCGTCATCAGGTAGTCAATCCTAGGGATCTATCATTGTGGTGCGGTGACTATGGGGACTGAACCTTGACCAGCACCGCAGTTTGGTTCGGGCTACCGGGGCGCCCAATGTTCGCCAGGTGGCACCTCCCAGAGGACGGGACTGCTCGTGCAGGGATCGTCCTGTGCCCACCCTTCGGGCTCGAGGCACAGGCTGCAGGACGTGCCTACCGGGCCCTTGCGGCGATGCTGGCGTCCGAGGGTTTCGCGGTGCTGCACATCGACTACGACGGCACGGGTGATTCTGCGGGTTCTGAGGATGACCCCGAGAGGGTAGAGGCATGGCAGGGTTCGGTTCGCGCCGCGGTAGAACTGCTGCGATCAAGCGGCGCGCCGCGCATTTGCGTAGTAGGGATGCGCCTCGGCGCCACGGTGGCAGCTTCGGTCGCTGAGAGTTGCGGGTTGGACGCACTTGTCTTGTGGGATCCCTGCGACAGCGGTAGGTCGTACCTTCGCGAACAGATCCTCTTGCGAGCCGTGTACCTGCGGGACCAGGGCCTCGACAGCTCCACCGACGAGAGTGGCCCGACAGGCGGCGCAGCCGTCGAAACTTTGGGTGCGGTGTACGGCGACGACACGGTGCAGGCAATGGGGCGCTTGAGCATCGAGTCCTCGCCAGGCTCTCTAGCACAGCACGTGCTCGCCCTTTTCCGCCCGGAGCGTCGGCCTCGGCGCGCTGTGCAGGAGCGGTTGTCATCGGCCGGAGCAGATCTCGCAGAGGCAGTTGGGCAAGAGGAGCTGTTGAGCGTCTGGCCCTTGAAAGCTCCGGTCCCGAGTGACACCCTCGACACAATTGTGACGTGGCTATCGGGTGCTGTGGGAACCCAAAAGTCACCAGTCGTCCTATCGGGAGCGCAGACCGCCGTAATCCGGAGCCCTGACGGCGAGGAAATCGTCGAGGAGATCGCATGCCTCGGGCGCAACCGCCTCTTCGGTATCCTGACACGGCCGACGGCTCGTCCTCCAGGCCCGACCGTCGTGATGCTCAATTCAGGCAAGCTCGACCACCTAGGCCCTGGGCGCCTTTGGGTCCATCTCGCCCGCGCTTGGGCGAGGACCGGTCTGGCGGTCTTGCGAGTGGACCTGAGCGGCCTGGGGGATAGCCCTGTGCAACAGGGGCGGGAGCCCGACGTCGTTTACTCTCCTGACGCCCTTTTAGACATTGCCGATATTGCGGGTTTTGTCTCCCCGGGAGACCCTGCGGCGGTCGTGCTTATGGGCCTGTGCTCCGGCGCGGACCATTCGATCGAAGCCGCTCTTTCGATGGGAGCACGTGCGGTCTTCGCCATAAACCCGATTTTCGCTGCGAAGCCAGCCGAGGCGCCGGGCGGTGCTCAGCCGGTGCGGGCCTCGAACTTGGCTCGCCTGCCCCAGGCGGCCGACGTACTGAGCCGGGCGTCTGCGCGCCGCCTCGCCCGATATGCGCCGCCCGGGCTGATTAGGCAGTTCTCCAATTTGAGGTGGTGGCTCGTCCATCGCGCCGGCGGCGGTACCGTCCCGGCGTTCGTGTTAAAACGCTTGTCCCACAAGGGCGTCGACACGTTGGTCGTATGTTCGAAGGACGAAGGTTGGTGGGTCCAAAGGGGCGAAGCCGCCACGCTACGACGCCTGCAACAAAGGGGAGGGTTCCGCTTGGAAGTTTTCCCTGCCGTCGACCACACGCTGTACACCCAAGCGTCGCTCAATCAGGTGTTACCCCTGCTGAACGAGCAAATGAGCGCGATCCGAGCAAAATCGGGATCCGTCTCCGGCTAGCCCTAGCTCCCTGACGAGGGACGTCTGCTCACGCACCAGTGTTGGTCGCGGCAGATGGGCTGTAGAGCGGCGTGTCGGATTCTCTGGCGGGCCGACTGGAGCCAGTTGCCGACCAGCGCCCGAGAAGCGACGTCCCACGCGGCGCTCACGTGTTGCGTGGCGACCTCGAACGGGGGCCCTTGCAGCAACGCCGGGTCCCGTTCCTTGGCGGTGAGCTCCCGTTCAAACGCGGCAAGTGCCTCGGCACCCTCATCGTCCAAGAGGCCGGTCGGGATGCGTGGGTACGAGCCCTGATTCCCGGACAGGTAGCGCCGGACGTCGCGACGGTACTCACGTAGCAGAGTGTCCCGGCCGTACTCCGGGTGGCCCTGGAGGAGCAGGAACTCGCACGAGCCACGCTCCGCTATGGCAACGGTCCAACCACCTTCGCCAGATTGAGCCAACACTCGGTAGCCCTTGTCCGACAAGGCCGCCGCCGGGATCTCGTTGAACCGGGAATGGGGCCACCAGACGTTGCCCACCCCGGCCATCAACGGGTGCACTTGGTCCACGACCTGCTCGAACACACCGCTGCACTTTTGGATCAGCAGCCGTCGAGGCAGCTGGTCGAACGCCCAGACGGCGCCGTGAGCGCTCAAACAAGACACGAGGGCGCTCGGGACAGCGTCTCGGGCCCACCACAGCAGGGGTTCCAGTGCCGGCCAAAAGAGCTCTTCAGTAAGCTCGGCTTTCTTCGGCTCTGCACCCGTAATTACGAGGGCATCGGGCGGGTTGCGGTAAAGGTGGTCGAGGCCCCTGTAGCCCGCTGCGATCAGCGCCTCGATGTTCGGGCTCCTCGCAATCCCGGGGAGGGTGTACCGCTCGACAAGCACACCGCCAGCGTCGGCGCTCAGCTGCAATAGCTGCTGGAACTGGCGTTCGGTCTCCTCGAAAGCTCCGTCGGGCATGTTGTTCACCAACGCGACCCGAAGCGGCCGCGGCACCATTGCACCGGGTGGCTCGGCCCGGGCGCCCCCGTCAGGGACGCGCATGGCCGCCGCCGGACGGCTCTTCGAGGACCTGAGGACCTCGGTCTGCTCAGCCTGGACCGCGCGGCCGACCACTTCGCTGGCGCAGACCCCCGCGTCAAGGAACGCTCGCACCCGGCTGTTCGGCGACGGTATGTAAAGGGTGAAGTAACGCACTCCCTCGCTAAGTACACCGAAAACCCAAAGACGGCGCTCCAGATCACCGTTGAGGTTGTACGGGTGGAAATCTTCGCTGAGGTCGATGCTGCCGACCGGGGTGCCGTCATAGCTGAGCGGGCGCGCCCTGCCACGCCGGACCAGGTTGGCCAGCAAGGGCGAAGCCGACCGCGTGATCGAAGGCAGGTCGAGGTGGGCCCGGATGAAGCGGTCGACCACCATCTCGAAGGGTTGCTCGAGACGGGTGGAGCGCACCAGGATGCCGCCGTCAGGCGCCGGCACGACCTCGGGAGAGGGGCCGAACGGGAGCTTGAGGACGCCTGCGTCCATCAGGGCGAGCAGCTGCTGAGAACGGAACGCCGGAGGGCCGGCCACCAGGCGCGCGAAGCGGCTCTGCAGGTTGGCCTGGAAGTCGACATAGGAAGCGAGGGTTAGCCCTTGGAACTCAATGGCCAGTCGCAGCGTGTCTCGCAGCGCGCGCAGCGTTTCCAGGCCCGCCTTTACGGGGCTTCCACCGCTGGCCACAAGCGCTTCGGTCATGTCAGCGTGGACGGTTGAATAAACCTTCGACTCGTAGTCTGCACCGTCGAAGTAATCATCTCCGGCACCCACGAAAAAATACTCGGCCGCCGTGAAATTCCCATATTTGCTTACGTACTTCGAGCGGGCCTTGCCGAAGGTGCCAGCGGCCCAGGCATCGACGAGGTCCTCGCGGACCTCCCGCGCTGCGCCGGGGCCGTCGTCGCGGTGAGCGGCGCAGGTGTAGTAGTGAAGTTCGATCTCTGCGAACACCAACGGGAGCAGCTCCTCCCGTGCGTCCATACGGCGCGGTTGCCCATCGGCATCCCGCTTGAGAGCGGCAACGGCTTCAATGGTGCAGATAGCAGGGTGGTAATCGCCCATGGGGTCCGCAGCGCCGAACGATTTGGCGGAGTACGGGTAACCGCTTCGGGAGAAAACGTAGAGGGAAGGCTCTCGCCCGCTTGGCTGGTAGCGCAGTCTCCCGTCCGGCTCCGTCGCGTAACGCCCACCGAGCCCGATCGTCAGGGCGGTGATCACGTCAAGGGCTACGAGGCCCATCCCTTCGATTGCAACCTTCTCGTTCGGCTGGGTCGAGCCGACATACGCCCCGATCGGGTAGGGGCTCATCGTCATCGGGCCAAGAGGCTTCATATTGCGGAGATCTTGCATGTGGCCAGTAGTCAGCACGACATCATCGACGACCAGATCCGTCCCGTCTGCCAGGTGGACGCGCTCGCGCCCATCGATGGTGCGCTCGAGGTCGACTGCCGAAGTCGCGAGGTGCTGGACGGTGATGTTGGCCGGGGCTTCAGAAACTAAGACATCGTAAAACCACTCGAGGTACTCGCCCATGAGCCGGCGGGGGAGAAAATCGTGCGGCCCCACTGGTTCGCCGCTCCCCGAGACCCGGCATTCAATGCCCTCCCAACGGTAGCCCTGCTGTTTCACCCAATCGTAAAAGCCGCGCCCGAGCTTGTCGTCGTCAAGGGACTCCGGAAAGGGGTACATCGAGTGTTGCCCACAGGGGGTATTGAGGACGAAGTAGTCCGGCTGTTCGACCGAGTACATGCCTCCGCCCGGGCGCCCCGGTTCCACCACGTGCACCTTGAGCTCGCTCGTCGGCGTCCGCCGCGCCGCGTCGACCAGGCGCTCCAAGGCACACAAGCCCCAAGGGCCCAAACCGACGATGCAAACCTCAGCCACGGGAAACCACTGGGAGCGTTTCTACCAGTTGGCTGGCACTACTGCTACTAGCTTGGGCAGTCAAGGAAATCTTCGTCGCAGTTCGCACACTATAGGCGTTTATGGTTGTGCATTACGTAGCGGGAGCAGGTCATGGGGTCAATTGGACGCGCAAGCCTGCCAACGCAGGGCTCAGCCGATCTCTTGGGGCTGGTGCTCCGTCACGCCCACGACCGGCCCCAGCAGCTGGCGGTGAAAGACGACAGCGAGTCGTTCAACTATGCGCAGCTCGCCGAGCGGGTGGCGAGCGTGGCAGCCGGGCTCGCCGCCCTCGGCGTGGCTCCGGGCGACAGGGTCGCCCTTCAGCTTGGCAACTCCGCCGCCTTCGTTACTTCGGCTCTGGGCTGCCTTTGGGCAGGAGCGCCCTTCGTGCCATTGCCGGTGGACAGCCCGGCTGCTCGCCTGGCGACGCTAATTGACGACTGTGCCCCCGCTCTCATCGTGACGAGGGACAACGACAGCCATAGCCTCGCGGGTGCGGGCCGGCGCACCAGCACGGTCGAAGACGTGCTGGAGGTCGCCTCCAAACCCCCCGATCGGTCAACCGACCCCGAGCGAGACGCCTACGTCCTGTTCACCTCGGGGACAACAGGCAAGCCAAAGGGCGTGCGGATCCAGGAAAAAGCCCTGGTACCGGCAATCTGTCGAGCGGGCGAGGCGCTCGGGCTGGACGCGACGACGCGCGCCCTGGCGGTCTCGTCGTTCCATTTCGACGGTTCTTACGGTGCAGTTTTCCCGACGCTCGTTGCCGGCGGCTCGTTGATAATCCCGAGGCGCGAGGACCTCTTGTTCTTGAAACGCTTTTACCAAGTGGTCGTGGACGAAGCAATAACTTATACAAGCTTCTCCCCGAGTTATTTGCGCCTCGTCCTCGCGTCTCGGCGGTTCGAAAGCCTTGTCGGCTGCCAGCTGCAGACGCTGGCCCTGGGAGGCGAAGAGTGCCTCGCCACTGACCTGTCGAAATTGTGGAGTGTCCTGCCAGAAGTGAAGGTTTTCAACCGGTACGGTCCCACCGAAACGACAGTTGCCGTCACCAACTACAAAGTTGCGCGCCGCGACGTTGCGGCAGGCGTGATCCCGATCGGAGCACCGCACCCCGGGACGGATTTTTTCCTCTTGAGCGAAGAAGGCAAGCTCATCGAGGGCAGCGAAGAGCCAGGCGAGCTGTACATCGGCGGCGTCCAGCTCATGCGCGGCTATTGGGGCGACACCGGCCTTTCCGACCAGGTCTTGAGAGACGATGTCGTCCCAGGCAGGGTCGTGTACAAGACGGGCGACCTTGTCTACCGCGACGAGCGCGGGCTGTACGTGTACATCGGGCGGTTGGACGACGTGATCAAACGTAACGGCGTGAGGATCTCTCTCGGAGAGGTGGCACGAGCGTTCCGAGGCACCGAGGGGACGCGAGGTGCTTTTTGCGCATTAGTGGACATCGGTGGGTCGCCCGGGATCGTGGCGTTCGTGGAGGCGGGCCCACAAGTCACTACGGCCAGCCTCGTCGAGGCGGCCCGGGGGCAGCTGCCCAGCACCATGCTGCCCGATGAGGTTTTCGTCGTCGGCTCCCTCCCGATGACATCCCAGGGAAAAGTCGACCGTGAACGGCTCCTAGGCGATGTTGGTCGTACTGGCTGGCAGGAGGGCCGCACCCTTTAGTTGCCCGCCCACCGACGCGTTAGCCTTGCCTCTCGCTGGTCAGCTCGACCAACGCGGCGCGTATGGCAGCGATCGACTCGAAGGTGCTCTGGCGCAACATGTTGTCAGGGAACTCGACGTCGAACGCCTCTTCTAAGGCGATCATCACATTGACGGTCGCATGGGAGCTCATGCCGGCCTTGTAGAGGTCCACGTCGTCGCCGAGCGAGGCTACGTCGAGCGACATCCGCCCATGTTCGCCCAGGGCCCGGCGGATTTGCTCGTCCATCATCGGCCCGCCATCGCCAACGCGCTCTTTGCTGCTACAAGGACCATGTACCCACATTAACCGACCGGTCCGATAATGCAGAGGTAGCGCCGCTCAGCACTGCCTTCGACCTGCCACCCGGTATGCTCTAGCCAGTGACCACCGAGCCACCACCTCTTCCCCGAGTCTCCGTGGTGGTCCCGACATGGAACTGTGCGGGGATCCTGCCGTCTTGTCTCGAGAGCCTTCAGTCTCAAGACTATCCAGCTGAGCTGTTAGAAATTGTCGTCTCTGACGATGGGTCGACCGATGGCACCGCCAAGGTCGTCGAGGAGTTCCAGGCCAATGGCAAGGGAACGGTCGTATATGTCCTCTCGCCCCATGGAGGCGTGAACGCGGCCCGTAATGCCGGGATCCTGGCGTCGTCTGGTGAAATCGTCGGCTTTCTCGACGCTGATGAGGTCGCCCCGCCATCTTGGGTATCGGTGATGGCGAGGTTCTTATCGGACAACCCGGAAATCGACGTACTTGGCGGTCCCTGCCGTAGCCCTGCACCGCCACGGTTCCGCGTCTGTGTTTACTGCGCAAAAATCGGGTCGTCGAGCCCGCCGCCCGGAGATGGCCTCCTTCCGGCCGGTTCGCTCTGGCTACCTCCTGGCGGTAACCAGGCCGTCCGCAAGCGGGTATTTGACTCCGTAGGGCTGTTCGACCCAAACCTCAGCGGGTACTTTGACGAAAACGAGTGGCAGTTGCGAGCAACCGCGTCAGGGGTTCGTTTGGGCGCGGCCTCGGAAATGTGGATCTGGCACCGCCGCGACGTCCAGTCCGTGGCCGAGCTCGCTCGCAAGGTCTTTTGGCAGTCGTACCGCGGCGATCGTTACCACCGGGAAGCGTCCACTGGGCTGCAAAAGTCAGTGCCTGCCATTTCGTTGCAAATTGCCCGGTCGGCGTGGCACATCGTACGCCTCCAATGCGCGGCAGGGTTCATCATGGTATCGAACGGCCTTGGGTGCTTAGCCGCAGCTCTCGTGGGCCCGTTCATTAATCGCCGCAAGATCACGTCCACCGGCCCGGCGTGAACATCCTCACCAACCTCCACCGGGCACAGTCCGATGGGGGAGTCGAAAGAAGCGTCCTGCAAACGACACGGGAACTCGTCGGCCGGGGCCACAAGGTCAATCTCATATATGGGCAAGGAGGCGACCTCGTCCCTGAGTTCAAATCTGTATGCGCTTCGGTCCATCACGTGCCCTACTGGGATTACCCGTTCCCGCAGAGCCGGGCGCGGGCTCTTGTCGAGCACGTACGCCTGCTCCCGGCGGTCGCCTTGGCCGCCAAGTGCAGGCCCGACGTCTACTACATGAGCAGGACGTTCGCTGCGGAATGGGCCTTGCAAGCTGCGAAGTTGTCCCCGGCACCCGTAGTGTGCCATTGGCGTGGTACTCAGACTCCGCCGGCCCGCTACATCCCTCACCTCTCGTCAAAAGTCAGCCGTTTCATATCGAACTCAGCTTTCACGCGCAACGTATGGCTGGCAGCAGGAATCGACCCCGACAAGGTCGACCTGGTGCATACCGGGGTCGACCCGACCGAGTACCCACAGGGCCGGGCGAGCGAGCGTCAGGCGGCGCGCGCCGCTCTCGGTATCCCTCAGGACATATTTGTTGCCGTGTTCGTCGGGCGCATAGACGCCGAAAAGGGAGTGGAGGTGCTCCTCGACGCATGGCGGCGAATGGGCCTCTCACCCAGCGGCGCACAGCTCCTGCTCGTCGGCGCGCCGGTGCTGCACGGTGACCCACAGGCCTATTTGGAACAAGTAACATCCTTGGCCGTTCCGGGATCGGTGCGATTTCTTGGCGCCCGCCACGACGTAGTCACGCCGTTGCACGCGGCTGACGTCTCCGTCGTTCCTTCGACCTGGGACGAGCCTTTTGGCCGCGTCGTTATCGAGGCGCTGGCCACCGGCCGGCCTGTCGTCGGTTCACGCGTCGGCGGTATCCCCGAAATCCTTGCTGGGCCGCTCGAACGGTTTTTGTTTGAGCGGGGCGACGCCGCAGGACTGGCAACGGTGCTATCTGGGCTCATAGGTTGGCAGGAGCGCGAACCTGACCTTGGCGACCAGTCCGCGGCTCGAGTCCGTGACCATTTCTCGTTGTCCCTTATGGTCGACGGCATCGAGGCAAGCATCCAACGCGCACTGGGTGCCCGCGGTACCCCATGACGGCGGGGCCTTCATGCGCTGATCCGCACCTAGCACGAAGTTTGCCAAGCGAGGGCCTTGATAAGAGCACCCCACTCGTAGATGACCTCGCCGGGCCAGTCGCGTAGGCGCGGCCTTGCTGTCACGACGTAAACGGAGCCGTCGAAACACCGCTTGACCCGCAGTCGAGCCCGCGTCGCCTGAGGTGTCGAGCTGACCACGATCAGGCTATGCCAACCATTCGCACGGGCCTGGCTGGCGGCAAAGCGAGCTTCACCCATGGTGCTAAACGGATCAGGCCGGAAGCACTCGATCTTGACGCCTGCCAGATCCGTTCCCGGGCAGTTCCAGCGGGTGGAGGCGACCGAAACGAGCATGACCGGAGCGGCATGTTCTTCTGCGAGCTCGACGGCCACCTGCCAGCGCGGCCCGGGGCCACCAAGTACGACGATCGCATCGGCGTGCGTACCTTGGAGCGCGTTCTGCGCCGGCCAGACGAAAAGCTTTGCGCTGAGAGACAAGAACAGTGCGCCGAACACTATGACAACTGGCAGAAATGTCCGGATGCGCCTGCGGCTGCTGCCTCTCGATGGAGTGCCTTGTCTGTCCGAAGTTGGTCCCACAGCAGTTTCGAAGTCTAACAACGCGCCCCTCTTTTCTTTTTACGTCCGGTACCTCGATAGCTGGGCTCAGAACCGGCAGCGACGAGCCGATCCTTGGGGTATCAGTCAGGTATGTGACCTAAGGTTGCGGTGGTGGCAGAGCTAGCAGCGGCGAGTTCTTTCGCGTCGGATATCGGCCCGATAGGCGTGATCTCGCCCCATATGGACGACGCCGCCCTTAGTTGTGGGCGCCTGTTGAGCGCTCGGCCCGGCAGCCACGTCGTTACGATATTTTCGGGGGGGCCGGCGAGCGTACGGCCGTTACCCACTTGGGACCAGATGTCAGGGTCGTTCAAGCCCGGGGACAACGTAATGGCGTTGCGCCAAGTCGAGGATGAGGACGCTATGGCGGTGGTCGCAGCGCACGGGCACCGGCTCGACTTCTGGGACGAGCAGTACAGGGCGGGGCGACCTATAAGGCTGGCCCGGTTGCGGCCCCGGGCGCTGAGCGCGGCCCGCGCTAGGTTGGACGACCCGGCCCTGGAGAGCTCCGTCGAACAGAGGCTCCATGGGATTGTCGCCGAGATGGCGCTCGAGACATGGCTGATACCTCTGGGCTTGTGGCACGGCGACCACAAGATGGCAGCCAGAGCCTGCCTGCGGGTTGCCCGCCGCAGGCCCGAACGGCGTTGGGTCGTGTACGAGGAACTGCCGTACCGGTTGGAGGTACCGCTGGAAGTAACAGCCGCCAAACAACGTATACAGGCTAACGGGTTTGGCATCCGTCCCAACGATTTTGCATCCAGCGGCGACACCTCCAAAAAGCGCGACATGGTCAACGTGTACCGCTCTCAGATCCCGTGCCTTGGCAATCGGGCCGACATAGCTGTTGACAACCCCGAGGTGTTCCATATCCTGAGCAGCCAACCCTCGGACGGCGACCCAAGCCCAGTCGTGGGCGCGCCTGCTCCCCGAGCCCGTTAACGATGGCCGTAACCGAAAGCCGCCAACCGTCGACGGTGGCGGTGGTCATCCCCACCTATAACCGACGGGACCTCGTGGTCCAGGCTGTGCAGTCCGTCCTAGGCCAGAGCCACCGGGACCTTTCTTGCTTGGTTATCGACAACGGCTCGACTGACGGCACCGCTGAGGCGCTCGCCGCCATCAAGGACCCTCGGCTCAAGGTGCTCTCAGAGGGCTCTCCCCTCGGCGGTCCGGCCGCCCGCAACGTGGGCATCGCCGCAGCGAAGGGCGCGCCCTGGGTGGCTTTCCTTGACAGTGACGACGTGTGGGCCCCACGAAGCTCGAGCGTCAACTGGCGAGCCTCGCCCTCGCCCCTGAGGCCGCGTGGTCGGCTACGGCATGCGTGGACGTGGGGGAGGACATGACCGTGCGCCACGGGCTGCGCCTCTTTGGCGGTTCTTCAGCAGCGCGCGACGTCATCTTGTTCAGCCCCTCGGAACTTCGTGAACAGCTAAAGGCGGACTGCACTGTCCCGGCTGGCAACACGACAGTGTTGGCTTCGAGAGCGCTCCTCGAACAGGCGGGCGGTTTCGACACTCAACTGTCGACCTGCGACGATTGGGACCTCTGGTTGCGCTTCGCTGCGTTGTCCGTCTTGGTCTACGTAGACGTACCTCTGGCCGCCTACCGGATCTGGCTCGGCCAGTCGTCAAGCAACGAGCGCGCCTTCATGCGCGACGCCGCCACGGTCAGGGCGCGCTACTTCCCCGAGGCGAGCCCTTACCTCGCCAGTACGTGGCTAGGTGGGAACGCGAAGCCGCCCGCCGCAATGTTGCTGCTGGACGGCGCCTGGAAGCGACATCGAGCTACGTGCGAGCCGCCTGGGTGGGACATGCCCCCGGCCAACTAGCCTACGCGGTCGCTGCTGCGACCTTGCCTCAAGTGACAGAGAGAAGGTTGCGCCAGCTCGAACGAACTCAGCGGCTGCCAGAGGGCTGGGAAGCCGAGGTGGAGCCCTGGTTGGCCCCTTACCGCACACCGAGCTCGTAGGGCCTCCGGAAGGCCAGGCACTCAGTCCTGGGCCAGGAGTGCGGCCACCGTCGTACCCAGGCTGGAGTGGACTGCTCCGGCCTCCGAGGCGGTACCGGGTGGACCGAGCCTGACTGCTCGGCACCCGGCTGCCAGCCCGGCTCGCACGTCTGTCTCACTGTCCCCGACCATCACGCAGCGGTCCGGTCGCAATTTGGGGTGGTCGCGGAAGGCTTGTGTGAGCAACCCGGGCGCAGGTTTGCGGCAGTCGCACGTCCCTGCCTCGTGG
Organism: uncultured Acidimicrobiaceae bacterium; assembly: GCA_963699075.1. Classification (GTDB taxonomy): domain Bacteria; phylum Actinomycetota; class Acidimicrobiia; order Acidimicrobiales; family Palsa-688; genus Fen-671. Next base: position 433,264 of record CAVOTF010000001.1, read on the forward strand.
GGGCACACGTAGTAAGCGTCGACCTTGGCCCCAAAGCGGCGCAACCGCCGGTCCAGCTCAGCGTTCACGGCTGCCACGTCGGCAGTGGTCATGTGACCGAGCGCCACTCCTCTTTGGTTGGTGACTACGAGCACCAAGGCGCCCGCCTGGTTGAGGAGGTGCACGGCACCGCCCGCCCCGGGGAGCAAGCGCACTTGGCGCGGCGACAAAATATAAGCGCCCTCAGGGGCTTTTGCGTTGATGGTGCCGTCCCGGTCGAGGAAGACGGCGTCGAGTGCCCCCCGTATTACAGGGCCCGAGGCGGCGCTCAACGCGCCCAGGCCCGGGCTCCCTGGGGGGCGAAAGAAAAGCCGGCAGAGGGGGTACCTAAGCCCTCGAGGGCCGAAACCACCTTGTGGCGGTGCTCGAAGTCCACGTACAACAGCATGTAGCCGCCGCCGCCTGCGCCGGTGACCTTGCCGCCAAGGGCGCCCGAGCGGATCGCCAGTTCGTACATCTCGTCGATGAACGGGTTCGTGATCTTGGGCGACATCTTTTTCTTTGCCTCCCACGCCTGGCCCAGCAGCCAGCCGAACTCGTCCAACTGTCCCCGGAGCAGCGCCGCCTTCATGGCCAGGGCGAGCCGCTTTTGCTCGCGCAGCCCGTCGAGGGTGCCGTGCTCGGAGCGGGCATAACGCTCCGTCTGGTCTGAGATGATGGAATCCGACCTCCGGGTGGCCCCCGTGAAGCAAAGGACGAGGTTCATCTCCAGCTCGCCGATGACGTCCTCCCGGACTCGTAGCGGGTTCACGATCACCTGCTCGCCGAACTCGATGTAATTGAAACCGCCGAAGGCGGCGGCGTAATAATCCTGCAGCCCGCCAGCGATCTTCATGTCTTCGCGTTCAATTACCGAGGCCAGGTGGGCCACTTCGTACTCGCCCATGGCGACGCCGTAGTACTCGTTTAGCAACGCCACGACCGTCACCACCATGGCCGACGACGACCCCAGGCCCGAGCCGGGGGGGGCCGAAGACGACAGGATGATCCCATATCCGTGGTCTTCCTCCTGCCACACCCGGCGCAATGCCGCTTTCACCAGGTCGAGGTTGCCGTCCAGCTCAAAACCCGTCCGCGGGGCCAGCTCCAGGCTGATCCCGTAATCACGAGACTCGATGCTGACGTGGCTGTGGGCGTGGACTGACAGGGACCCCAGCACGTAGCGGTCGATTGTGGCGCTGAGGACGGCGCCCCCTTCGGTCTCGGGGAAGGGTGGCACGTCGGTGCCCCCGCCGGCGAAGCTGATGCGCAGGGGTGTGCGCGCCCTCACCAGGCCTCGGGCTGCGCCCTTGCGGGGGTGGGCGGGTGCTTCGAGCGGCGTCATCGCTATCCGCCCACCTCATCTTCGCGCCGACCGGGGTGACGACCCCGCCCGGCGGGCCCGGTCGGGCCGCTGGACGGCGGGCGGCTGGACGGCGAAAACCGGCCTCGGGCACTCGAGCCAAGCAACCGCAGAGTGAAGGGGAGGTCGTGGACTATGTACCTTTCGAACAACCGCCGCGGCTCCAGGCGCAGCCGGTGCAGCCACTCCAGGCCGCTCCTGCTCATCCACAGGGGAGCCTTGGGAGTATCCCCCGCCACCATGGAGAACGTGCCACCCGAGCCGATGAACCAGGTTTTGGGGAAACGCCCGCTCAGCACTTGCATGAGCCGCTCCTGCTTGGGGAAACCGAAGGCGCAGAAGACTATCCCCGGCGCAGCGGAGGCGAGCGCTTGGTCGATCTCGGCCATGGCCGCTTCGCTGTGCTCGAAGCCGAGCGGGGGGCATAGATGAGCGGCGACCAGGCCAGGGCACTGGTCAGTGAGCACCTTGCCGGCGCGCTCGGCAACGCCGTCCGGCCCACCGAGTAGGAAGACGCCAACGCCGCTGGTAGCGGCGGCGGCGCACAGCGGGCCCACGGCCTCCGATACGGGGACCCGGGCGCGCAGCGGGCTGCCCTGCAGGCGGGCCGCCCACAATAGGGGCATCCCATCGGCGACGACGAGGTCTGCTTCCGCCACGAGTTGTCGCAGCGCAGGGTCGAGCACGATCTGGCGCAGCACGTCGACGTTCGGGTTGACCATCCAGCCGCCGGCTCCTCGCGCTGCCGATGACACGATGTGGTCCGCCAGCTCTTCCTGGGTCAGGTTGTCCAGCCGTACGCCCAGGAGGGTGACCGCAACGGCGGCCGGCCGGCCGGGGTGGGGGAGGGGGCACCATGGCGGTCAGTGGCTTTCCCTGGGTGCCGTCGCTGTCGTCAGCCGGCAGGCGGCTCAGGGCTGGTTCCAAGGTTCCTCCGTCACAGTTTTCCCATTACGATGCTAGGCGGGAAGCCGCGCAGTGCCAAGCGCGGCCCGCGCTCGAACACCGGGTAGGCGTAATTTACCTCGGCCCCCTGCACCACGAGCAGAAAACCGGAAATATAAGAAAAAGGGCGGGCCCAGGCGGCCCAGGTGGCCCAAAGGAGCAACTGTGCCAAGCGACATAGACCAAGGCCCGGCGTTGGCGGGGCTCGACCAACTCGACCATGAGGCTTTGCGGTTTGCCGCGGGTGAGGTGACCAAGCTCCAGGAGGGACTGGCCGAGCTCGGCCAGCCGGGTTATGTGGCCGCAATGGCGGCGGCGGCGGCGGCCGTGGTGGGCTGCATCCAAAGTGGGGGCAAGGTGCTGTTCTGCGGCAACGGGGGCTCGGCTGCTGACGCCCAGCACCTCGCCGCCGAGCTGGTGGGCCGTCAAAATTACGACCGCCCGCCGGCCGCCGGTATCGCCCTCAGTGTTGACACGTCCGTGCTCACTGCCCTTGGCAACGACTACGGCTACGAAGTGGTTTTTGCCCGTCAGGTCCAAGCAATCGGCCGGCGGGGGGACATGCTCGTCGGGATCTCGACTTCTGGCCGGTCGAAGAACATCGTCCTGGCGCTGGAGGCGGCGGCCCAGGTGGGCATCAGGACCATAGCTTTCACGGGCCGGGACCCCCGCGATATGTCGGGGGCAGATCATGTGCTGGCCATGCCGGCCGACGAAACGGCCAAAATACAAGAGCTTCAGTTGGTGGCCGGGCACATCGTGTTCGCGTTGGCGGAGCGGGCGCTTTTCCCCCGGCCCGCGTAGAACTGGCCGTTATCTGTTCTTTTTCCTCAATCCGTGAGGCCGTTCGTCCGAAACGTCCAGGCGCCCGACGAGGCTTCGTCCGACACCATATTTGACGAACACAACGGCGCTCTTTTCCCCTCCAACTACGGCCGCTATACCCGTTGCCCCGGGTGCCTAACCATCCAGGCTTGATCACTTCTCAGGGCCTCGTAATAGCCGAAATAGCCGAATCGGCCGACGGGTTTGCTAAGCGTACCCTCAGCATTCTGTCGCCGGAGGCCGAGGCGATGCTATGCCCAACCTCCGTCCGGCGATTCTGCCCGCTTTCATTGGCCGAAATTCGAGAGCGACAGTCCGCAGCCTCTCTGCCCACCGTCAGCTCGCCGCCATCCTGGCGGCAGCCCTGGCTGTCACGACATACGCCGTGAGCACCATGGCCGCCACCGCCACCAATACCCCCCAGCGGTCGGAGCACGCGCTCGTGGCGACCAGGACGGCCGGTTCGCAGTCGGTGGTCGGCTTCGCCGCCCGCCCTGGCTACCGGAGCGGATGGGTGGCTTACAGGGATGGTTCGGTCGTCGCCTATGGGGGGGCTCCAACCTACGGGCACGCCCCTGCCAGCTGGGGGACCGTGGCAGGGATAGCCGCCGCCCCCGACGGTGACGGCTACTGGCTAGTGACCACCAGGGGCAAGGTCAAGGCGTTCGGCAGTGCCCGGCTCCATTCGGGCCCGGCGGCAAGGGGCACTGTTGTAGGCATCGCTTCTGGCCCGGAGGGTCGCGGCTACTGGCTCCTGGGACGTGGCGGCGACGTGTACCGCTACGGCGACGCACCCTTGTACGCAGCGGCACCGCCGCGCCATGCGCCGTTCAAGGCCATCGTTGCTACGCCCAACCACCAGGGCTACTGGGCCCTCAGTGCCAGGGGGTTCGTCTACGGCTTCGGCGATGCCCACAGCTATGCCAAGCACGCCCCTGCCCAGGTCACCTTCGGTGCGTTGGCCAGCACTCCCGACGGGCGGGGTTATTGGGAGGCCGCCCTTGGGGGCCGCGTCCTCAACTACGGTGACGCCCCAAAGGTGATCACTAAGGGTGTGCGCGACGTCGTAGCCATCGTCCCGTCGCCCAACGGACGTGGCTACCTGGAGCTAGACGCGCACGGTACCTTCTACCGCTTCGGTGACGCTGGGGCGCTGCGCCGTACGGCCCCGAAGTCAGCCGTCGCTCCCGTCCCCGCGGTCAGGGTCCACCGTGTGCAGAGTTCGACCACGACCACTAGGCCGCCGACGCCTACGACTCGGGGCAACGTCGGGCCGGCGCCAACCGCGGGCCAGCCGGCGAGCACCACTACCACCCTTCACCTCACGGCGGCGCTGGTGACGCCCACGACTCTGGGCAGCGTTGGGCCAGTGGGCGCCGGAGGCCCGCCCGCCAGCAGCACCACGACCCTTCACCCGACCACGACGGTTGGCGCCCCCCCGAGCACAGCCGGCCCCACCACCACGGTCGACCCCACTACGACGGCACCGTCCACGACCAGCACCACGCGAGCCACGACGACCACCGGTGCGGCCACCACGAGCACCACCCCTGCGACGACGACCACGGGTGCGCCCACCACCAGCACCACGAGAGCAGCGACGACCACGCTCGCACCGACGACCACGCTCGCGCCGACGACCACTACGGTCGCCTCGACCACAACGACCGGTGCCAGTACAACGACGACCCCTCCGACAGGGCTCTTGGCCACCCCGGCGTCGTATTTTGGCTCCGGTACGAGCGGTGATGTGACCAACCATTTGCTAACGTCTTGGCCGGTTTCCGGCAGTTCGGCTACAGCGGTGAACACGTTGTTGGGCGTCGGTACTGGTTACAGCATAAGTACCTGGCTGAACGAGGACCGCACTATCCTCATGGTGCCGTCCACTCAACCAGAAGTTCCTATGGCTGAAGGTACTCCGTCCAACGGGCAGAATTGGTGCGGCGCGGACTTCAGTGATAATGATGCCAATTCAGCAGCGCCTCCAACCGGTAACTACAACAGTCTTTTCTACGCGCCTATCCCGAACAACGTCTTCTATAGCTCTGCTAGCACCGACGACGAGGTCGCGGTCCTGAAAACAGGAAGCAACCCGCAAGAATATGACTTCTGGTTGTTTGGTGAGGGCGGCACGTCTACTGGGTCAGGTAACATGACCTACCCGGGCCAGATCGTCGACCCCTATTATTCGAGCGGCAGCTCCAACCCCGACGTGGACGTCTACGACGTGGGCAACGGTGGCCAGTTGAGCACCAGCGTCAACCCGCCGGACTTCTCCAATGGTTGTGGCGATTCGGCCAGTGGGTTGTCCGTAGCGGCGACAACTATCACCGAGCAAGATGTTTATAATGCCGTGAACGACGCGTCCTTGACCGGAGGTGGCATAGACCACGCGCTCAGCCTCGAAATCCCCTACCAGCTCTGCGATGGGGACACCTTCCCCGCCACTAACCCCTACCCGGACTGCACTGGGCCCGGTACTGCGCTGAAAGAGGGCGACTATTTCCGCCTTTCTCCGGCGGCGAATTGTAGCACGAGTACTGCCGGCGCTCCTCCGCTCGCTTTCATGGTTTGCTACGCCCTTCAGAATTACGGCATGATCGTGATGGACCGTAATACCGCGAACCCAGGTTCCATATATCTTGAAGGCGAAAACCCAAACGACTGGGCCTTCGACGGCCACAGCGGCACCGATCCCATCACTACGGCAATGGGGTCTGGGAACCAAGGCACCGTGCTGAGCAGCATCCCGTGGAGCGACCTCGAGCTCGTCACGCCGCCTACCTGCGTCCAGACCAGCCCGCCGACCTGTTAGGGGCCACCAAAGGGTCTTGCAAAAGCCAGGCACGGCAGAGGCTATTTGCCCTCGGGGGCCCTATATGGTAAGTTATCGTGACAGTATGTCGAGCTTTGGACTTGACTTTGCTTAGGAATATCCAGATCGACCTGTACCGTTGAGTTCCAGCCCAGCCAAAGTGGTCGTCACCATGTCTGGGCCTTGGCCCGGCAAACCCGAGACACTGTTGCCCGGTACGGTGAGCTTCTTACGGTACCTGGTGCGTTTCTCTCGGCTAGCACGCGACGCTGACGCCGTGGTGCTGCGCGGCACGAGCGGGCTGCATGAGGGGTACGTAGAGCTCGTGGCCGCTCTGTTGCTCAAGTTCCGCCGGCGCCGCCCTCGCACGGTTATTGGCGATGCCACCTGGGATGTGACCAGCAGGCGGCTCGAGGACCGGCTTTCGGCGGCGCGACCATTGGCGCGTCTTGGGGCGCGCTTGGCTATACGCGCAATAGATGGTCAGCACATTATCTATGGAGTGCTCTCATCAGAGGAACTGCGGGATTTCCCGGCACGGTGGCATGTTGCGCCTGAGCGCGTTAGGTTCGTCCCGTTCTGTGCCACGATGTCGGTTGGCCGCTGCGCCGAAGCAAGCAGTGGCAGTTATGTTTTCGCTGGGGGTGACTCGTACCGTGACTATGACCTTCTCGTGGCAGCGGCCGAAAACCTGGACGCCCCGGTCAAGATAGCTACATCGTGGAAGCCATCGGGGTTGCTGCCACCCAATGTCAGCGTGGGCTGGCTTCCCAAGGACGAGTACGACCGGGCCCTGTTGGGAGCGAGGGCTGTAGTGGTGCCATTGCGAGCGGCTGCTCGCAGCGCAGGGCAGCAGACTTACCTGAACGCCATGATGCTGGGTAAGCCAGTAATAGTAACTGACGTGTACGGAGTTCACGACTACATTTCGGACCGTGAAACGGGCCTGATCACTGCGCCTGACCCGGTAGCTCTAAGGGAGGCACTCGAATGGGTGCTCGACCCGGGCAATACCGACGACGTCACCAGGATGACAGAGCGGGCCAAGCAAGTAGTCAACGAACGGTTCTTGCTCAAGGATTACTTCGGCCGATTGTGGGACCTGGCGACGGCGGAAATGTGACCCTACCGGCCCGGGTAGGCCCCGCCAGCCCGCGACCGTACCGCGCTGTCGCTGATGATGGGGGCTGTGGGAGCGTGGTGGTACTCTGCTGATCGTGGATCGTTCTCGCTTGTCGGGACGCTTTGGCGGTGTCCGCAAGCTGTTGTTGCTGCGTGCCCGCCTCCGCGGCGAGGTCGATGTGCAAGCCCTCTTGGACAAGGGCCTTACCCTTGGCGAAGGTGTCTACTTCGCCCCCTGGGTGCTGATCGACCCGGGAGCGGCGTTCCTAATTTCCATAGGTGATCACACAACACTCGCGCCGCGGGCACAGATCCTGGCCCACGACGCTTCCTGCCGCCGCAGCCTCGGGCACACGCGCCTGGCGCCCGTGCGCATCGGCTCGGGTGTTTTTCTCGGAGCGGACAGCCTTGTCCTGCCGGGCGTGACCATCGGCGACGGTGCAGTGGTCGGTGCCGGGAGCGTGGTCACGCGGTGACGTGCCCGCTGGGGCCCTTGTGACAGGGGTACCTGCGAAAGTCGTAGGGACCGCCGAAGAACTTACCGAACGTTACCGCCAGCGTCTCGCAAAGAGCCCCACGTTCCCGGGGGGGTACTACCGGACGCCGGAAGGGCGCGCGGCCATGCGCTCAGCCATCGAGGCGGCGGGAGAGGGTTTTGCCCCCTGAAGGTCCCCCGCTTGTCTCCCGGCTATGATCGCTGGCAGGTCATGTTTGCGCGTCAGGCCCTAAAGGCCGCTAAGCGAGCGTCGCTCGAACCGCTCGTAGAGGTTTACCAGCACCTCAAAAACGCCTCGATCATCGATCAGGACATGGCGCAATGGAAGTTGAAACGCCCCACCAGGGCAACCGAGGGAGGCGACCTTCTGGTAGAGCTGATGCTCCGTTTCCCCGAGTTCCGTAACGTCTTCTATTGCCGCTTGGACCGCATGAACATGTCAGCCGTCGCCATCATCGCCAAAAGGATTTGGCGACCCGTGCCCACCATGAGCCTCGACTGCTGCCCGGAAATCGGCCCCGGGTTGGTCATCACCCATGGGTTCAACACGATCTTGAACGCGGAGCGTATCGGGCGCAACTGTTGGCCCATCACGAGGTGACGTTGGGCTGGAATTATGGCTCCGGGTGCCCCACCATAGGAGACGATGTCTTCATTGGAGCCGGGGCAAAAGTGTTGGGCAAGATAGTCATTGGCGACGGGGCCCGCATCGGGGCCAATGCGGTTGTCGTCCATGATGTGCCCCCCGGGGCGACAGCTGTGGGCGTGCCGGCGCGTGTGATTGCCAGGCCCTAGCGGGGCGTTACGGGCTCGGCGGGACCACACTCTGTAGCTGCCCCCAAGGGAGGTTGGCGACTACCTGGTACTCCTGCTCGCCGTCCCAGCTCTTTGTGATCGGGTCAACCCCCTTATTGCCTTCCGCAGCCCAGTCGGAGGGATCCTCGGCGTAGATCGTGACGTCCGCGCTCTGATCGGTGATCACAGCGCCGTAGTCCTGGATAGCCTTGAAAACCATCTTGGCGAAGGGTGTGAGCCCCGAGGGCGTGGCGAGGTTTGGCGGGAACCGGAACCACTGCCCTTCTGCCGGCTGGCCGACGTGGGTACCGCAGTCCGTGCGGTCCGCCGGGTAGACGTACTTGGGGTAGTCCGGCCAGTTGCAGTTGAGGATCCCCATCGCAACGGCATGGTTTATCGACCCCGACGCCACGTCTGCCTCGGTGATCTCGGTGGCTAGGTAGCTGATGCCGCTGGCGGACAGGCCGTAGGGGAAGGGGAAGACACCGTCCGAGGTGGTCATGTGGAGCCGTCCGCCCCAGCAAGCCGACCAGCCTGAAGAGGTTTTAGTCGCCTGCCAGTACTCCCACTCGTACCCGCTTGAAGGCTGGTAGACGATGAGCGGGGTATCGGTACTACCCCCGGATGAGGCATAGCTGGGGATGGGGGCCGTGGCCCCTGTGTCGGGGATGAAGTTGTCGCAACCGGGACTGACCGACACTCGCACCCGGTGCGCCTTGGGGGGGGCCTCGAACGTGGCGAGGTCGGTGTTCACGCCCACGGCCCCGTACTCGGACTTGTAGTCCGCAACGATGTCTGCTGCGTACTGAGACGAGTTCGGGAGGACAGGCCAGGTCTCGTGTACGCCGGGCGGTTGGACGACGCCATCAACGACGATCGTATTGAAGATGCTCGGGTGCCAGAGGCTGGCCGGTGGGACGATGTGAAGGCCAGTGGCAGCCAGCGCAGTCTTCTTGCTCGCTGCAGGCGCGGCAGCTGTGGGTTTCCCGCCGTCCGGCCCTCTGGCTACCACCAGGCCGGCGGTCCCCGCGCCACAAACCGCAAAAATCGCGACCCGCAGCTAAAGAGCTCTTGCGATGGCGTGAGCTTGCCGAGTTGTCCGGGTGAGCAGCATGAAGCGGCCCACGCCTGAGCGCGGCCCAATCAGCCATCAGGGCCGCCGAGTCCCCTCTTTAGAGGTAGGCAGGTCTGATCCCCGCCGGGCGCCCTCCGAGAGCTGGCGCAGCACTACGAGCGGGCCTCGCCGAGCGCAGTCGGCTCGTGTAGGGGACCGCAAGCACGCCAAGCCAGACCCACAAGAACATGTTAGCGGGTGCCTCGGTAAGTGGGGCAAGGTTTGCCACGACCACGAAGCAGAGCACGACCGCGATCCCGCCCAGGCGCCAGGGCTCCCGCCAGGCCGCATCCTCGCCGGCCGGGGCCGCGGACGCGCATCGTGACGTTGCGGGCGCCTGCTCGGTAAAAGCCCTCGCCACACGGCCCCTGCAAACGCCAGGAACCACAGCAGGAACCCCGGGACGCCGAGGTTCGCGAGGTTTCCGAGGAACATGTTGTGGACCTCGATGCCAAGCCCTGTGATCGGGTACCCGGGTTGTTGCCACATGTAGTTCTCGGAGACATTTATGAAGTTGCCCCAGCCAACACCGGTAAGGGGCTTGTCCTTGACTATCCGCACGGCGGCAAGGTCGGTGTTCTCCCTGTCCCACACCGGCGACAGGCTCGAAACTCGCCCGAACACCTCGCTGCGGATCTCGCTGGACACCGCCAATGTTGTGCCGACAACCAGCACCCCCGCGACCAACATAGGCACGAGCAGACGGCGCTTGGGGCTCAGCCACAGCGCGACGACGGTACCCACGAAGGCGCCGATCCAGACGCTCCTGGTCAGGGTGAAGAACACGGCCGCCCCGTCGAGGACAATCGTCAGATAGCAGAACGCACACGCCCGGGGCGAACGCCAGGCGCTCAATGCGACGGCCGCCGCCACTCCGCCGACGAAGATGCAAAAGCCATCGCTCGAGCTCTCCAAGAGCGGGCCGCGCGCGCGCCCGAACTGGATCCCGAGGTTAGCGTTGGCGATGTAGCGGGGGAAAACGAACTGGTAGAGGTGCAGCCCCTCGCACAGCCCTGTCAGCCCTAGGTAGAAGCCTACCCCTACCAGGGTTGCGAGCAATATGTTGCGTTGTCTCGCTGTCCCAAAAAAGATAGGCGCGAGGGTGAAGATGGCAAACGGCACGACTCCGAAGGCATCCAGCAGCTCATAAAAGGCCAGGTGCTGGGTCAGCGTGCCAGCGACTATTGCCGAAACCAGAGCCCAGGTCGCGGCGAGGAGGAACGCGATGTGCAATGGGCGCACGACCAGGCGCCTCGCACTCACCTGGCGCGCTCCTTTGAGCACCAGCACGACGATGGCGAGCGCGATGACTACCCGGTCGAGCGGGATTGGGATCCCCATCAGCGACCAATAGCCAGAGAAGAGCTCGAGCGCTATCCCCGCGGCCAGGATCACCGCGACGTCCACCCGGCTCAGGAGGTAACCAAAGGCGAGGACTACCGCACCGATTAGCGCGAGGGTCGTGACGCCTACGACGCTCGGGTGATCAAACGCCTGGGTAATGAACTGCTGCACTCCGCGATGCCTCGCCTAGGGAGCGAACTTAGCCCGGCGGCGCGACTTCAGGCTCTCGGACCAAGCGGCCAGGGCAAGCCCGATGACTAAGCCCCCGACGGCGCCGCCGAGGGCCGCTGCTTCGAGGGTCGACGTACGGTCACTGCCACTGTTCGTGGCTTGCCCGACCGGCTGTACCATCTCCTCCTGGGTCTGGTAAGGGGGCACGGCGTTGTCGTACTCGCTGAGGTAGTTCTGCGCCCGTAGCTTGGCTGTGTCGGCCTTGGTGAGCTCACTCGCAACTTGCGCGCTGAGCGAGTTCTCTTCCGCCGTCTGCGCGGCCGTTGGCGTAGCCTTGCCTAGGTCGGCGATCAAGTTGTCGAGCTGGTCCTGGACGACACCCGCTTGGACCGTGGCTGCCTCAGCGGCCGCGTCGGCCTTTTGGTAACTGGCCAGTATGGGCGCCAGCTGTGCCTGGGTGTCGTTGGTGACTTGCGTGACGACAGTTGTCAGTGCTTGCGCTCCGGCGTTGGCGAGGCTCAAGGCGAGCGTCTCGTTGGCTGCGGTAGCCCGGACATCGATGATGGACGACTCGGGGACCGGCGAAGCGGACAATGTCCCTGGGAGCTGCGAGGAGTGCAGGTAGCCCTCCGCATCTGAGACCACGCTGCTGCTCGTGATCAGGCGTGCATAATCGCTCGCCAAGCTCTGAACGGCTACGTCGAGGCCGGGGATCGTCTCGATGGACAAGCTGGCTGTCCGCCCAACTATCAGCTGGGCGTCAGCGGTGTAAGCGGGCGGGTGCTCGTAGCCGGCGACGGCCCCGGTCAGTAGCCCGACGACGGCGACGACGACGACGAGTACGGGATGGCGCATGGCAGAGCGGCCGATCGAGTCAAAACCGGGCGCGTCACCTCTGTGACCGACGATGTCTGAGTGCCCATCCATGCCCAACAAGTGGTCGAGCTGGCCGGGTGCGGGGCTGAGTGTTGCTGGACGAGCCTGAGAACTGATCATCTGACCTCAAAAGTGTGGGAGGATACCAGCAGGCCGCCTCACGGCCGTAAAAGGCAAGATTACCCCACGTCGACGCCAACGGTTCAGTCGGGGTACCAGCCCGTTCGCGCTTTACGTTCTCGCGCCACCCTTCGTGGGCGTACCGGGTCTTTACGAGTACGGCTCCCTGGCCACAGCCCGTATCTTGCACACGTCTTGTCGAGGGACGGGGGCTCGTTGTAGCCGGCTTCATCGACGCATGTACCATCGGAATGGTGCTGCCCCAACAAGGACATGACCTGTCCCAGGCCGGGCAGCTAGTCCCACCCTCAGGCCCAATAGGTGCCGCGGCTGTCCCGGTCGCCGGGTTGGCGGTCGAGGTGCCTCCGCACGAAGAGCCATCTGGGCTGGGCGTAGATGGCCGCGATAGCGGCGAGGGGATGCTGCGTGTTGTTATGCGCGGCTTTAGGTGGACAACGGCGTACCAGATCATTATGTCCGCCGGCAACATTCTCCTGACGCCTTTTGTCATCCATAACATGGGCGTGCAGCGCTATGGCTTGCTGATAATCGTAATCAGCTTGATAGGGTTCCTTGGGACGTTCAACGGCGGACTTGTCGGTACGGCCAACCGCTATTTCCCTATTTACGCAGGCGCCGACGACAAGGTGGCCACCACACGGCTCCTTGTTACCCTCCTTGGCGTCGTTGCTGGTTTGGGCGCCGTCGCCTGCGTCATCGACTGGTTCGTGTCCCCGGTTGTGGTGGGGGTTCTTTCCATGAGCCCTTCTCTACGGCCGGAGACGGTCTTCCTTTTCCGGACGATAGCCGTGCTCTTCACGGTTGGTTTTGCGCACATGCTCGTCCAAGCGGTGATAATTGCTCGCCAACGTTTCGACCGGGCGGTACAGGCTGGCCTCGCATGTTACGCGATCTGGGTCGGGGGCCTGATCTTGGTTGTCCGCACCCATGGCGGGCTTCGGGGAGTTGCGCTCATCTTTATTGTCCAACAGGCGGCGACGGTCGCCTTTATTGCCCCCACCTCATTGCGATATCTCACAAGAACCGGATTTTCTCTCCTGTCCTGGGAAGAGCTGAAGCCGTTGCTGGCGTTTTCAGGGAAATTACAGGTGGCGGGCATCGCGAACATGGTCAACAGTGAGCTCGACACGCTGGTCATAGGGAGCGCCTTGTCGGTTAGGACGGTTGGGGTCTACAACGTCGGCGCAAACTTCAGCCAGGCTCTGACGCTCATTGCCACTAACGCACTCGGCCCGGCGGGCGTACGGATTGGCAACATTTACGGGCGCGAAGGCCCCGAGCGTGCTTTCAAAGAGTACGCCGACATGCAGCGCATATGGGTGGTCGCTGTCACCGGCTGGTCGGCCGTGGGGATGGCGGCGGCGTACTTCGGTACTACAGCCTGGCTTGGCCCGGTTTCCAGCTCGCCAGCTGGGTCGCGGTGGCAGCGATTTGTGCGAGCATGCCTTGGCTGTTGATGGGCATGGTCAACATTTACCTGACGCTCATGCGCCGGGCAGGCCTCGAGATGCGCTGCGGGCTCGTTGCCATGGGGCTGAATATCGCCCTCGCAATACCCGCGTCCCTCTTTGGAGCTGTCGCCGTCGTTGCAGCGACGGGCCTGGCGCAGCTGCTCAGCGCGGCCTACTTGTTCCGCCTGGCTCGCCGCCAGCTGAGGTCGGATATCCCGAGCGTGATCCGCGAGATCCCTGTCTTGCGGGCGCTGGCGGCTGCGGCCGTCACTGTGGCGTTGGAGCTGCTCTTGCGTCCCCATGTCCACGTCGGGACGCTTGGTCTCCTCGAGTGCGTGCCGCCCGCGATCATCGGTCTCTTGGTTTTCACCGTGCTCGTCGTTGGCCCGACGAGGCTGGTCAAGTTGGTGAAGCGGAGGGGCTCCGCTGAGCCGCCCGCAGGAGTAAGTGGGCAGCTCGGCGCCACACCTACCGTCGGTTGACACGGTTCAAGCGCCATGGCCCGGCGCCGGGCTCGGCGTTGGCGGTGCCTCGGCCCGCACTTCGCTGCTCTGGTTTGCAAGGTGGCGATGTTGGCGCCAGAAACGTCTGGTCTGGCGGCGGAAGGACCAGAGCCGGGCCAAGTCGGCTGCCCGGCTCGGTCGGCCCAGCAACCAGGCCGCCTTGCGGGCAACCTCGGGCCATTGGTGTTGGCCGCGGGCCGCCTGCAGGTCATCCCAGGTGCTCACCACTTCGAGGCTCTCGCGCAGCCGCGCTGTGAGCCAGGGCCTGTCGCGGTACTTGTCGAGGATGGTCTCATTGGCCGACATCATCCCAAGGCGGTTGGCGCTCAGCTGGCGTGCGTGCTGGAGGTAAAGGCAGGTGACCTCGCCCACGAGCACCCCTGTACCCCTTTCGAGCACCCTTAGCCAGGCATCGAGATCCTCGCCGTAGCGCAAATGGCCGTCAAACCCCCCAACCTCGGCCAGGACGTCTCTTCGGACCAGGACGGCGCTCGTGGTCACAGAGTTTTGAGGGAAAAGCAGCCTGCCAGGCGAACGCAGGACCTCTCCCGAAGGCCCCCTTGCGCCGTGCGAGTTCTCCGAGCTCCCGAGGACGATCGCAGTACCGGACACAAGGACGTGGTCGGCCCGGTTGGACCAGAGGGTGAACAGATGGTGGGGTAACCACTCGTCGTCATCATCGAGCAGGGCGACCCACTTCGCCGCGCCTGTCGCCAAACGGATCCCGTCGTTACGAGCGGCCGACAAGCCCTCGTTGTGCTTCTTTTCGATCACCCGGGCGCCGAACGAGCTCGCGAGCTGCGCGGTGCCGTCTCGAGACCCGTCGTCCACGACCACTATCTCCAAGGGTCGAACCTTCTGTTGCGAGACGACCGACTGCAATGCCCGCGCGAGGTAGGCCGGGCGCCGGTAAGAGGCAATCACAACGACAACCGGTATGGCTTCAGGCTCTGCTCCCTGCGAGCCCCGCGGCGTTGCGCCGGCTCCCCCCACGCGTCAGCCTTCCCTTTCAGCTTGCGACGACGCCATCTCCTCGAAAACCTTGGCGACCCGAGCTGCGCACCGCCGCGCGTCGAAGGACTCCTCTACCTTCTTGCGCCCCGCGACGCCCATTTCGGCGCGTACTTCGGGTGCGGCCGCGAGGCGTTCGAGGGCCCCCACCAGCTCGGAGAGGCTCCCCGCTGTGACGAGCAGCCCGGAGGTCCCGTCGTCGACCAGCTCGGGGATCCCTGCAATGCGCGTAGCCACTACCGGGCGCCCAGATGCCATCGCCTCCATCAGGACGACGGGTACTCCTTCCGCGAAGCTCGGGAGGCAGAACACGTCGGCCTCCCTGTAGTAGCGGGGCATCTCGTCCTGTCCTACGGCGCCCTCCAGCAACACCCGGTCCGCCACCCCAAGGTGTTCGGCCCTGGCCCGGAGGGAGGGCTCCAACGGGCCGTCGCCAACAACCGTGAGCTGAGCCTCGGTCCCGCGCTCCGCTAGCCCAGCGATAGCATCTACCAGGAGTTCCAGCCCCTTTCCGGGCACTAGGCGAGACACGCACAGCACGCCTAAGCACGGCCGGTCGTGAGGCGCTCCCCACTGGTAGCGCTCCAGGTCGGCGCCGCAGTGCACGACACGGAGCTTCTCCCAATGTTCCGGGGTGCTCAGGTACATGAGCTGGGACCGTGTGAACTCGCTGACGCAGATCACGCCGTCAGCGGCCGCGACCTTGCGCCGCAGGTTGAACCGCTCCGTCGAGTAGAACTCGGTGGACCCGTGCATCGTAAAGCTCCACATCCAACCCTTTGTGGGCTCGGCGAGCTTTCCGAAAGACGACGCCCACCAGCACACGTCGGCCGCCACGTTGGCGAGGTGTGCGTGCAGGTGGCGAGCGTCGGCCCGCTTGGCGTGGTCCCACAACGAAATGCCTTCGGCGAAGTAGAACATTTGCCAGAGCTTCGCCCTGAGACCGCCTGGAGCGGCCTCGAGCGCCGAGCGGAGCACCCGCCAATAGGCCTTGGGGTACCTGAGGAGGGCGCCCGCGTGGACTGCAGCGAAGGCCGCCTTGTCCAGGGGGAAGATGCTCCAAGTGCGGGCTGCCTCCTCGCGGTCGAGCTCGGACAGCAGGTTCTTAGCCTCCGCCCGATGGACCGAAACCGTTTCGACCTGTACCCCCGCCTCGCGCGCCCCTATCACCTCGCGCATCACAAACGTGTGGGAAACGGCCGGGTAGTGGCTCGTGACATAGCAGACATGCGGCCGCACGGAGGGGCCGGCGTAGGCCGTCGGCCCATCGTCGTGCGCCAAGGGAAGCCCCGACCTGGCGCTCTCGTCGCGTTCCCAGCCCGCCTGCGGGGCCGCCCGGGAAAGGCTCTTCGCCACCAGGTTGACTGCGACGTAAACGCCCGCCGACGGGAACGACCTAGGCCCGAGGGCCATGCGCAATGCCGTGGCAGCACCCGAGGGCGGAGCGTCCGTTCGGCCCAAACCCCGGCGAGCCAGCTCCCGGTTGCCACGATAGGCCCGGGTCCTCATGGCGACGAGGCCTCTCAACTTGTACGGGGGGTGCACTACGAAATGCGCCTCCGGCACCGAGCGGCGCTCTCCTCTCTCGAAGAGCTGCTGCACGTATTGGTCGTCGCCGGTCAGGTCCGGGAAGGCGCTAAAGCGATCCCGGCCTTCTTGCGAAAGGGCGTACACCCCGGTCCCCACCATGTCCTGTTGCAAGTAAGGGGTGTGTCGCCAGACGTCGTAGAAGGCTCGCACGGCCCAGGGGCGGCCCTCGAGCGCGAAGATGGCCTGCGGGGCAGCACACAGCACCCCAGGCTCCTCTAAGGCCGCCGCCGTTCGCCTCAATGCCTCGATCGGCAGCTCGACGTCGGCGTCCACGTAAAACCGCGGGAACCAACGGGCGTGCTCATCTCCGGCATTGAGGGCCGCGATCTTCGATGCCACCGCGAGCTCGAGCACCTTTGCGCCTGGGGCAACCCGCCGAGCGACATCGGCAGTGCCGTCAGTACAGCCGTTGCAGACCACCACCAGGTCGACTTCGTCCGTTTCGGCGCCGCTGAGGATGCTTTTCAAGCAGCGCCCTATTACCGCTTCCTCGTTATGGGCAGGGACTACTACCGACACCCGGGCCAAGCTGCGGGAGCCGACAGTCACGCTTTTGAGGGTAGCGGGTCACCGCGACGGACCGTAGCGCTCGGGCGCAGCCAAGTGCCACGCTCGGGCGCAGCCCAACTGCCAACAGCGGCCCGCAAGGTGTTGGCAGTCGGGCCTAGGGCGGCGCTGGGCTCGGCTAGTGAGGCGGGTCTACCACCTGCAGGTCTGCCCATGGCAGGTTTGCGATCACTTGGTACCCCTGCTCCCCGTCCCAGCTCGCGGTAATGGGGTCCGTGCCGCTGTTACCTTCGGCCGCCCAGTCAGCCTGCTGCTCGGCTTCGAGCACCACGGCACCGCCCTGGTCGAGGACCACCATGCCGTAGGTTTGGAGCGCCTTGAAGACCATCTGGCCGAACGGCGTCAGGCCGGACGGCATCGCGAGGTTGGCTGGGAAGCGGAACCACTGTCCCTCACCGGGCTGGCCCGGGATGCTCGGGCAGTCGCCGCCCGGGGCCGGGTACACGAAGGAGTTGCAGTTGGGGATAGTTAGGGCGATCGCGTGGTTGATGGAACCCGACTCCACATCGGCCTCGGTGATGGTCGTAGCGAGGTAGCTGATACTGCTGGCCGAAAGGCCGTAACCGCCCGGGAAGATGCCGTCGGAGGTCGCAATGTCCATCTCCCCACCCCAGCAAGCGGTATAGGCGGTGTCGGACTGTCGCTTCACCTGCCACAGTTCCCACTCGGTCATGCTCGAGGGCTGGTAGATAACGAGCGGGCTGTCCGACGACGTGCTGAGGACAGCGTTGGGCGGGATCGGGACCTCGCTGCCGATATTCGAGAGGAACTCTGGCTGGCAACCGCTTTGGAGGGACACTGTGGCGCCCGCCTGGCCGGCGGGGACGCTGTAAATGGGCATCGAGTTGACGCCGACCGCGCCGTAGTCGGTCTCGTAGTCGTTGACCAAGTCGCTGACAAGTTCGCTCGAGTTCGGGTCGACCGGCCAGCTATCGGAGTTGGTGTTGAACAGGGTGGAGGGGAACAAAGATGCGGGCGTGCCGGTGTTGGGGGGTGGGGGTGTGGCCGTCGTGGGGGTTGTCACAGGTGCTGCCGTGGTTGTCACCTGGGCCGTCGTGGGGGTTGTCACGGGTGCCGCGGTGGTGATGACCGGCGGCGCCGTCGTGGTCACCCGGGCCGTGGTGGCGGTGGTTACAGGTGCCGCGGTGGTGGTTACCCGGGCCGTCGTGGTGGTGGGCTGACCCCCGCTCTGGTGGGCCGCCACCGTGGTGCTGGTGGGCCCGGCGACCGGAGCAGGCCCAGCAAGTTGCCGAGGCCCCGCAACTGGTGGGGTAGTCCCTGTAACCGGGGACGGCCCGCCCGAGCCGCCGGCACCGGACGTCGTGGTGGGACCTCCGGCGCTTGACCCGACCGGGTACACAAGGCGAAGCGCAATAGCACTCACCCACTGCCCGCGGTGTACGTGGCCCGAGTCCGAACCCATAAACTTCGCGTTCCCAAAAGCGAAGACTCCTCCGTCGCGCGCCACCAACCAGTAGCCGCGACCGGCGGGGGCCGGTGCCATACCGACGATCGGAGCCTTCAGGTGCTTGAGCCGCAGCGAACCGTATTTGCCCGCCCGGCCGAACGCGACCACTTGCCCATGTGCCGTCGTCAGCCAGTAACCGTCCCCACTAGGGGTTGCCGCCATCCCGACGACACCACCGAGCAAGTGCCGGTTGTGGGCTGAGCCGTAAAAATGGGCATCTCCAAAGGCGAAAACGCCTCCGTCGCGTGCCACCAACCAATAGCCCTTGCCGCTCGGGCTACCCTCTATCCCGACCACGGGCGCCTTCAGGTGCCGAGCGGCCCCGTCGAAAGTCGCGTCACCGAAGGCGAAGACACCTCCGTCTGCGCCTACCAGCCAGTAGCCACGGCCGTCCGCTGTCGCCGCCATCCCGACGACCCGCTTGTTCAGGCGCGTCCGGGCCATCGACCCGAAAAATTTTGCATCACCGAAGGAAAATACGCCGCCACTCGAGTTGACCAACCAGTAGCCACGACCATCGGCGGTCGAGGCAATACCTACTATCTTGGACCGCAAGTTTGCGTGCCGCAGCTTCCCGTACGGCGCAGTGCCTCCATACGCAGCGACTACGCCCCCCGAGCTCGCCAGCCAGTACCCGGGTTTCGCAGAACTGGTCGAGTTGGCTACGGAGCTAGCCAGCGAGCTGCTTGCTCCGAACGCGCCCAAAATACTGGCAATAGCGATGCAGACGCCGGAGACTAGCGGCTTTTTGCGCGATTGGCGCAGGCGGGCACGAAGGTGCTGCGGCGCATACGTCCTCCTTTTGGGGACCGAATGCTCCGACCTTTTGCGGCGGGCCACGTGTTGCGGCAACGGCCTCTCCTCGAGTGTGGTGAACGGTCTTGTCCCCGGTTGGGCCGCATGGTTCGGGGCCGATTGTCCTCGACGTCCCAGCGACCAAGCAGACCTCGTGTGGATCGCCAAGACCCTAGCCCGGTCGGGACCGGGTGTCCAGTTTTTCCGTTGACCAGTTACGAAATTCCCCTTCACGAGGACGCAAGCCGGTCTAATTACCGACCGCGTTTCGTAGGCAACGGCCTACCCTGCGAAGCGACCGCCAGCTCAGGGCACTTGTCAACGCGCGCTCTGGCGAACTACGCCTAGCCGCGGCAGACGCGCGACCCGAGGGGCGGAAAAGAGGCTTTCGGTCCCGGCCGCCCACTTCTGTAACGCGCTGTGGCGGCCCGCCAAGGCGCCGCTGTTCAGCGCAGGTGAGGACGACCACCGCCACGGTACGCTGCATAGCAGGCACCGTGGCGGGTAGTCCGAACCAAGAGGGCGAGGGTGAACCTCTAGCGAGCTTAGGCGGCCCTCCGGCGGCGGTACGTGAGGCCAACGATCGAACCGCCGGCCAGGATGAGCAGGACGCCAAGGCCCGTCGTGGCCCCTGCATTAGACCCAGTAAATGCCAGGGTCTTCGGGCTGGTGGTTGTGGTCACGGGCGGCAACGTCGTGGCGGTCGTGACTGTCGGGACGGTGGTCGCAGGCACAGTTGTGGCGGGCGTGGTCGGCGGCGTCGTGGTCGTGGTTGTTTGAGCAGCGGCGTAGGTCCTGACCGTCGTCGTAGTGGCGGGTGGCGCAGTCGTCGTGGTTGGTGCCACTGACGTAGTGGTTGGTGCCACTGAAGTGGAAGTCGTGGTTGTCTGACCAGCCCCGTGGGTCTTGATGGGGACCGTGGTGGTTGGTGCCACCGTGGTAGAAGTCGTCGTCGAGACTGTCTTGGGGGATCGCGTAGTCGTTGTGGTCGGGGCCGTGGTGGTGGTCGGAGCGGCCGTGGTCGTTGTCGGAGCGGCCGTGGTGGTGGTCGCCGCAGTCGTTGTGGTCGTCGGAGCCACCGTGGTTGAGACCTCGACCGTTGTCGTCGTAGACGAAGGCGGGTACAGCGGAGGCGGCGTTGTGGGCACAGTCGAACTGGTCGTGGTCGTCGGCCCGGTCGTCGTCGTCGGCCCGGTCGTCGTTGTCGGCGCAGTCGTGGTCGTTGGCGCGGTCGTAGTCGTTGGCGCGGTCGTGGTCGTTGGCGCGGTCGTCGTCGTTGTGGTCGTGGGCGGGGTCGGCCCGCCGCCGGCGAGGTCGCCTTCGAAGTTGCCGTTGACCGAAGCTGCGTAGACGTAGCCGTCGAGCTGGCCATTGTTAAACGTGAACGTCGCGTTTGGCGCCAAGATGTTGGCGTCCAAACCGGCACCGGACATGGACAAGCTCGTGGCGCCTGGGAAGTTGATGAGCGTGTTCGCCCGCAACGCCTCAACTTGAGGCGACGCGTACCAACCGCCGTCTGGCCCAGGGCTCCCGGCCTCCCAGGCCGAGCCGTCCCAATATTGCACTGCCGCTAGAGAACTGGTTATACCGCCAGTATCAGGCACATTTACTACGACACCGGCGCCCAAGGGCACATTTATCAACAGGTTGGTGGCCGAAGCAAACTCACCTGCCGACAGGTCGAAAACGTCAAGGGTGGTGTCCGTACCGGTCAAATAAAGCAACCCGCCCGCTGGTGAGATATTGGGTGTGGACGAGTAAACGGTGCCGGATGTGAAGGAAGCAGGGTTCGCCCACGTGGCGGAGTCGCTGGCCAGTTCCGGGCTAATTGTGCTGAAATCTGGCAGCGGGTAGGTGCCCGACACCGGGTAGAGAGCAGTCGGCGCCCCCGACCCACCATATTGGGTAGCCGAGTCGCTCCCACCATAAACTCCGAAGTTCCCTTGCCCAGTGTTCATGATGGCCAGGCTCCCGCTCACATTGCCGCCAACTGCGAGCACCATTGTGTTGTCTAGGAACTCTCCAATGAAAAGGGCGGTCGGCGGTGTTGCTGCAGGGTTGCCCGCCGTGAAATTGCCGGCAACAGCGATTGCACCTTCATCGTCGGTCGTCCCGTCCAGGGCCCGCATGCTGTTGCCGCTGCTGTACTCGCTGTAACCGCCCACCTGGTTCGCCAGCAGTTCTGCCGGGCTCATCGGAGCTGCGCCTGCTGATCCCGACAATTGCGCCACGCCAATGGTGATCATGCAGACGCCTATGAGTGCAGCCGCCCCTCCGCTCACCATCGCGAATGGCGCCCGACCTGGGCTCGCTGTCCTTCGTTTCATGTTGACTCCCTTCAGGGTCCATAGGACCGCCTAGGCAACATGCTAACGACCAGACGTCCGCGACAAAATCGGGTGCCTTTTGCGCCGCAGGAAGTGAAGGGTCTAGCTGCTGTGCGTGGGCGCACACCTACAGTCTGCGGTGGCCTACCTCACAGACCGGTACAACTCCCCTCCTGGAATTGCCTCAACTGGTGCGCGACTTCCTGAGTGGGAGCCAGCGTCCGAGGCGGCGTCGTGTAATTGCACGCACGGCCCCTTAGCGGTCGGTTCCCGCTGATTAACCGGTACATCTGAACGCCGACGATGCGAGGCTTTTTGAGACGGGCTACCCTTTGAGTATCGGCCCAGGAGCCGCGTTTGCCTGCCTGAGGCGGGTCGTACGGCATTATTGAGCACCATATTGCGGCCGCGAGAAAGCGAGACTCACAACGATGTGCAAATTCGTCGTCCGCCGGTTGGCAACTGTCGGGAGGGTTCGTAGCCCAGGGTCGGCAGCAAGCGGCCTAGGGGCTTCTGACGGCAGGGCCAAGGGACGCTCCTGGGCCCGGCGGGCCGGCGGAGCCGCCTTGGTGGTAGTCGCAACGATGGCCGGCATCGGGCCGATCGGCAGTGTCGCCCAGGCAGGCGCGGAGGGAACCTGCACTGATTCGTGGGTGGGCCCGGTAAAAGGGATTTCGTCATGGTCCGAAGCGGCTGACTGGTCGACCGGAAGAGTCCCCGGTACTGGCACTGCCGTCTGCATCAACAAGGCGGGCACTTACACCGTGGTCGTCGTTGGCTACACGCCTGTGGGAGCGCTTCACATCGGGGCCACCTCAGGGGACCCGACCCTCAAGGTGCAGGGGGCTGGCTCGGACTCGTTCCTGGGTTTCGCTTCGGCAAGCACCGTGGGGGGCGCCGGCAGGCACGGAACCCTGGACGTCAACCCGAGCCGCTCTTACTACGTCGCGCTCGGCGGTAAAGGTTCTCTCACCATCGCCTCAGGCGGCAGGTTGTCGACCTTCGGGCCAGCTGGCGCCAAAGGCGCCGACGTCGAGCTACGTCTCATCAACCAGCCCGGGGGCACCGTCTCGCTCGCCGCCCCGGCCAACACCATCGAGTACGGTACCGGCGCAGTCAACTCCGGCAAGTTCCAGGTTGCCCATGGGGCTTCGTTGGCGGTCGAGAGCGGAAGCTCGTTCACGCAGTCCGGCGGCACGCTGGCCGCCGCCGGTGCTGTCACGCTCTTCAATGGCACGTTCACCCTGGCGGGCGGCTCCGAGTCGGGCGGGCCCGTGCTGTTGGCGAACGCCAACCTGGTTGACGGGCCTGGCACGATCGGCTTCAGGATGACCGGGACGTCCAGCCTGTCGGGGAACATCCCCGCAGGTCAGACCGTTACCCTGACCACCGATGGCGCCGACAGCAACGTGTTCCTCCTCGGCCCGACCACGGTTCGCGGCGCCTTGGTGATCGCGCCGAGCGCGACGCACTTCGTGGCGCTCGCCGGTAAGGGCTCACTTCTGGTCGCCCCAGGGGGGATGTTGTCCACCTCCGGCCTTGCCGGCGGCCAGGCGGCCGATATCCGGGTGGCGCTGACCAACGAGGCGGGGGGCTTGGTTGACCTGGCCGCCCCGAGCGATTTCCAGTACGGCCCGGCCACGCTCAACTCGGGCAGGATCGAGGTCGTCCAAGGCGGAGAACTTTCACTGAGCAGCGGGAGCACCCTGAGCAATGAGGCCGCAGGCGAGCTCGGAGTCACGGTCGATGCCACTACGGGCGTCGTGTCCGGTATCTCGGGACTCGGGGTCTCACTGGACGGCACGCTCGCCGTCACGACACTCGGCTCGCTCAGCGCCGGGGCGACATACGTCGCTATCGATGGGCCAGTAACAGGCAAGTTCTCCGCCTATGCCTTCGGCTCGCACTCGTACACGGTGCAGTACGGCCCCGGCAAGCAGAGCTCGAACGAAGTGGTGCTGACCGCCGGGTAAGCAGCGCCGCATAGCCACTTCCAGTGGCGCTTTTTGAGCGGGCCCCTTGATCAGATCTGAGTGCCGCAGAGTGCCCGGGCGAGCCTTTGGCGCGAGGCGTGCAAGCTCGTAGAGATGGCCGCCATGTCTCGTTGAGATGGCCGCTCTGTGAAGCAGCGAGGAGCATCTGTCCGGGGCGCACGACGGCGGATCGTAGAACCTGCGTCGTTCGCAGAGCTTTGGCCTTTCGGCGCTACACTGCCCGCTCTCACCACCACCTCCAGTAGTGGTTGTAGGAACTTTGCGTTACGCGCCGGAAGGTGGGTATGGCTGGGATTAGGCTCATGTCGGCAAAAGGAAAATCCGAGGACAACGAGCAACAGTTATGACATCCGACCTTCTCAAGACATCACTCCGGCGAGAGTTCGCCACCCGCGGACGATCCTTCGCCGCGGCCCGGCCCTAGCCCCAAGAAAGCCAGCCGCCACGCTCGGTGTTCGCCCGGGGCGGGCCGGGTAATGGCCCGACCGGTGCTCGGGCGCTCCCAGGCTATGGGAGTCGAACTGGACCTTGCCCGGACCAAGACCACCGCGGGTTCCACTGGGACCGAGGTCGCTCTCTCTCAGCCGCCGGCAGCCCCGGGTGGGCGACCGCTGCGGCGTGCCTGGCGGCCCGTCGTCGTGTTTGGCGACGCCTTCAGTTTGGAGGTTTCCTTTGCGCTTGGTGCCCTTGCGCGCCAGCCGCTCGGCTACAAGGACGGGCCTCCCTTCGGTCTCAGCATGCAGCACGAGCTGCCCTACCTGCCTCTCTACATAGTCGCCATGGCCGCTTATGGCCTTTACCAGCGCGATAGGCGCCGGCTTAGGCCCACTTCGTTCATGGACATCGGGCCACGGTGGCACGCTCTCGCTCTGGGTGCGGTAATGACCTTGGGCGCCACGGCAGCCATCCACCGGTATACGGGCTCTCCCAAGCTCGGGTGGATCGAAGTCCTCTTTATGACGGCCCCGGCTACCTTCGTACTGCCCTTCACGAGAGCGGCCATCAGCGTCGGGCTCCGCCACCGGAGCACCTTGCGCTCACGAGTCGTAATAGTGGGGTCAGGATCTGTGGCAACCTCGCTTGCGCAGCGGCTCGGCCGCTGCCCTGACATCGACCTGTTGGGTTTCGTCGACGACGAACCACACCTCACGCCTGGCACCGCCTTGCACACGCGCCTCGGCACGATCCACGACCTGCCCCGGCTATGCACCGAGATGAGCGTGGACCGTGTGCTCGTTGCGTTCTCTCAGAGCTCGCCTACATGGGTGGTCGAGATGCTGCGCCAGCTCCCGCGCCAGGTGCGGATCAGCGTTGTGCCTCGCCTCTTCGAACTGGTGACGTGGCAGTCCCAAATTGAAGAGCTCCACGGCCTCACCGTCATGGACGTCGCCCCACCGCAGCTCGGGACACTGAGCCGGGCCACGAAGCGCTCGTTGGACATTGTCGTAAGCGCCACAAACCTCTTGCTGCTGTCACCGGTGATGGCGGTCATCGCTGTCGCCATCGTGGTGTCGTCGGGCCGCCCGGTATTTTTCCGCCAGGACAGGGTGGGTTTTAAGGGCAAGACTTTCCGGATGATCAAGTTCCGCACCATGGAAGTCGGTGCCGACGGCGTGAAGATCGACCTCCGCGAACGCAACGATGTCGACGGGCCACTGTTCAAGCTCCACAACGACCCCCGAGTCACCAAGATCGGGAAGTTCCTCCGCTCGACCAGCTTGGACGAGACACCTCAGTTGGTCAATGTGCTCCTCGGCAAAATGTCGCTGGTCGGCCCACGGCCTTTTGTCCCTGACGAGTCGGCAGGGCTCGACGGTTGGGCAGCTCGGCGCTTCGACGTGCGCCCAGGTATGACAGGGTTGTGGCAGATATCGGGTCGCAACGACCTCCCCTTCGAAGAACTGAGACAGCTCGACTACGCCTACGTGGCGTCGTGGTCCCTGTGGTGGGACCTGAAGATCCTGTGGCACACGCCGGGGAGCGTGACGCGCAGGCACGGCGCGTACTGATAACGCTGGTGCACGACGAGACAATTGCGGTCCATGGCGGGTATGAGCCGGGCTCGACGCGAGCGGTCGCGGTACCGATCTACCAGACGGTAGCTCACGATTTTGAAAGCGCGGCACACGCGGCCGCAGTTTTCGACCTGGAGCAGCCGGGGTTCCATTACAACAGGATCAACAACCCCACCGTTGACGTCCTGGAACGCCGCATGGCTCAGCTCGAGCTGGGGACGGCGGCAGTAGCCTTGAGCTCCGGAGCCGCGGCCGTCCGCCAGAGTGTCCGCAATCTGACCGACGTCGGGTCGAACATAGTCACGGCCCCCCAGCTCTATGGGGCTACTTATACCTATTTTGCTCATGTACTGCCCGGCGAGGGCGTCGAGGTGCGCTTCGCCGCCGATGACCGCGCCGGGTCGATCGAAGCACTGATCGACGACAACACAAGGGCGGTGTTTTGCGAGAGCATCGGTAACCCGGCCTGCAACGTCGTTGACATCGAAGCCGTCGCAGAGGTCGCCCACCGCTACGGGGTGCCCTTGATCGTCGACAACACCGTCGCCACGCCGCTGACGCTGAAGCCGATCGCCCACGGTGCCGACATCGTTGTCCATTCGCTGACAAAGTTTGTCGGAGGCCATGGCACGACGCTGGGCGGCATGGTCATCGACAGCGGTACCTTCCCGTGGGCCGAGCACGCCGCGCGGTTCCCTATGTTCAGCCGCCCGGAACCTGCCTTTCATGGTGTCGTCTACTCCCGCGATTTTCCCGGCACGGCATACGCCGTCAGGTGCCGGACCGTCGGCTTGCGCAACGAGGGCCCAACTCTGGCCCCGCTCAACGCTTTTTTGCTGCTGCAGGGCCTGGAAACACTGTCGGTCAGGTTGGAGCGGCACCGGCACAACGCGTTGGGCGTTGCCGAGTACCTTGCCCAAGACGAGCGTGTCGCATGGGTGGGCTACCTCGGCTTTACCGACCACCCGCACCATGACCTTGCCAAGCACTACTTGGGAGGGCGCTACCCGTCGATAGTCACTTTCGGAGCCGTGGGCGGGCGCGACGCGAGCATCCGGTTCTTCGACAACGTAAAACTGATCAAGCGCCTCGTCAATATGGGGGACGCCAAGTCGCTGGTCGCCCATCCCGCCTCGACCACGCATCGTCAGCTCGACGCCGCCGCCTTGGCGCAGGTTGGCATTTCACCCGAGATGATCCGGTTGTCAATCGGTATCGAGCACATCGACGACATCATCGAGGACATCGACCAGGCGCTCAGCGCCTAAGGAAGACGACTTCCGAAGGTGCCCTAGCCGGCAATTCCCACCACAGTTTTTAATCCTTCAGCGACAGCCGAACCGTAGAAGTGGGCGTCACCAAAGCCGAACACGCCACCGTCGGCGGCGACCAACCAGTACCCGCGGCCATCAGCGGTAGCGGCGAGGCCAACGATGGGCTGGTTTAGGCGCGTCTGGCCCATCGAGCCGTAATAAGCAGCGTCCCCAAAAGCAAAGATGCCACCGTCCGCGGCGACCATCCAATAGCCGCGGCCGTCAGCAGTGGCGGCCATACCGACGATCGGCCGGTTGAGGTGAGCCTTGCTCAGAGACCCAAAGTTACGCGCATCGCCGAACGGGAAAATGGCGCCCCCAGCAGATACCAGCCAGTACCCGCGACCGTCAGCCCTGGCAGCGATGCCCACAATGGCCCGGTCCATATGAGTGCTCACCGCAGAACCGTAATAGTGGGCGTTGCCAAAGCCAAAGACGCCTCCGTCCGCTGCCACGAGCCAGTAGCCCTGGCCATCGGGAGTGCTGGCGATGCCCACAATGGGCGAGTTGAGGTGGACCTTGGCCATCGAACCGTAGGAGTGAGCGTCGCCCGCGGCGCGCACCCCGCCTCCGGCCAACGCCAGCCAGTAGCCGTGGCCGTCCGGTGTCGAGGTCACGCCGACCACCGCCGAACCCGGGCGCGCAACTTGGTACGAGCTCAGCTGGCCGAAGGAAAGGACTCGGCCACTGGCCGTCACTACCCGGTAGCCGGTGGGGTTCAGCGGGGTGGCCGAGACCTGGGTCGAGGCAGGACCTTCACCGGCCGCATTGACGGCCGTAACTTCGAAGTAATACGTAGTCCCGTTGGTCAAGCCGGTCGCCGTGTAATTGGCGGCCGTCACTGAAGCGATCCTCGCTCCGCCGGCCCCGGGGACGGTCGACATGTAGACGTTGTAGCCGGTGACCGGCGACCCGCCCGTCACCGATGGAGGGGCCCAAGAAAGCGACACCTGGGCACTGGCCACCCCTGCCATCAGGGCGAGCGGGGCACTGGGGGGAGCTAATTGGGGAGGCGGCGACACTGCCAGCCCGGGTGTAACGGCGACCTGGGCCGACGCCGGCCCCTCGCCTAGGGCGTTCACCGCGGTGACCCGGAAGTAGTACTTCGTCCCGTTCGACAGGCCCGTGGCGGTGTAACTGGTACCTGTCGTAGTAGTCAGCTTCGTCCCTCGAGAACCGGGAGCCGTCGACATATAGACGTTGTACCCGGTGACAGGAGACCCCCCGTTGGACAGCGGCGGCACCCAGGACAGCGAGACCTTCCCGGTGCCCCCGCCGGCAGTTAGGCTTGGAGGGGCGCCGGGCGGCCCGGCCGTGGTAGCGCTGGCTTCGTCAGATGGTGCACCTTCACCCGCGGTGTTGACCGCCGTGACCGCGAAGTAGTACCTCGTCCCCGCGGCCAAGTTGCTAACCGTGTAATTAGTGGCCGTGATAGGCGTGCCCCCGTTGATCGGTGCCGCAGTCACCTGGCCCGGCCGCGTCCCCTCGTAGAGGTTGTACCCGGTGGCCGCCGCCCCCGGCCCCGCCGGCGCGGACCAGGAAAGCGAGATTTCGGCCGTGCCTGCCTGCGCCGTCAAACCGGTTGGGGTGACCGTGCCCGTGGCGGGCAGGACCGAAGCTGCGCCGCTCAGAGCGGGGTCGTGGTGGAACATCGGCCAGCCACCCGCCCCAACGGCCAGGGCCCCGTTCGACGCCGCGATCTCATAATGCTGGATGACCCCTTCGTTGTTGCCGTTGTAGCCGGCAATTGTGACCCCGACCGTGCCGTTGGGGTCATCGGTCACCAACGGCGAGTTCTGGAACCCTAGTTGCGGCCCGAGGACCGTTACCTCGGCGCCGCTGCGGCCGTCGAGCACTTCTACCCCGTGGACGGTCGGCACCAGGAGGTCCTCGTAACCGGCGCCGGTGAGGTCGGCAGCCACGACCGAGCCGATGACGCGGCCCACCAGCGCCGTGTGCCATATGGGGGCGCCGGTGGCGCCGTCCAGTACCCATACGGACCCCGAGGTGCCAGTGTCGGTGCCCTCGAGCACCTCCAACTGCCCGTTACCTTCCACGTCGGCCAGCGCCGGGCTGGAAGAAGTGAACCCGTCGAGGGTCTGTGACCAGACGGGGACGAGGCGAGAGGTGAAAGCCTTTACGACGTCGGTGTCACTCGCCCCCTTGTAGTAGGAGCCAGTCCCGACGGCGATACCCACCGCTCCACCGGCTAGGAACCCACCGATAGCGGGCGACGAGTCGACCTCCTGGGTGGTGTCGTAGTCGTACATGAGGGAGCCCTCCGGGCCGATCACCCGAACGTGGCCGCCCGAGGAGTAGGCCTGGCCCATGGCCAGGCCCTCGGTGGACGCACCACCAACTACCAATTCCTGCTGGCCGTCCCCATACAGGTCGGCGGTGGCGGCGGTCGAAAACGTGCTGTCGGCCGTGAAGAACGGCCACCCAGGCAGCACCGACCCGGACGAGCCATCGAGGGCTAAGGCGTCCTGGCCCACGGAACCGGCGAAGACGGCGGTGCTGCCTTGCAGGTCGGCCACCGTAAGCGACGCCGGCACTGCGTACCCTGGGCGCGGGTCACCCACCGGGTTGGTGGCCAAGGTGCGCCACAGCGGCTGGCCGTCGGGGTTGAAGGCCAGGTAAGCGCCTACCGCTGGCGTCTGGGAGTCTCCAGAACCTACAAAGACCGAGTCGAGGCTGCTCCCCCCCAAGGTGGCCGCCGACGGGGTTGAGTCGATGCCTGCCCCGCCGTCGTAGACGGGCCAGCCCGTCACCGGCGAGCCGTCAGCCAGGTGATAGGCGTAGACGTACCCTGACCGGTCCGCCACTACGACCGCCGGGCCCGTCGTGTCAAGTGTGGCGACAATGGGTGATGACTCGGCGATCGGGTTCCCCTTGTCCTGGCTGAACGGGCCAGCCGACCATTTCAGAGTGAACGCCGGCCCGGCCACCGGCTGAGCGCCGGCTTGCCCGACCGCGTCCACGCCCACGAGGGCGGTTGCCACCAGGCAGAGGACGGCCAACAGGCGACCTATTCCCGGCGCCCTCACCACCATCCCCCGGGACAGCGCCATCAGAGGTTCACCGAGAGAGCGGCATCCGAGGAGGCCGGCAGTACCAATACGGCGCTGACGGGGCGGTGATCGCTCCCACAGGCTCGGCCGGCGCGGCTGGTGCGGACCGAGACGCCCGGTCCCGCCAGGATGTGGTCGATCCGGAACAGGGGGGGCCGCCACCACCGGTTCGCCGGCCATGTCCCGCGCCACCCGCCAAAGCAAAGCGCACCGGAATCGCTCCATCCCGTCCCAACGAGCCGGTCGAAGCTGCGGTGTTGACGAGTGGCGTTGAAGTCGCCGACCATCACAACCGGTAAATCGTCGCCCGACGATGGCGTACTTTGAGCGCGGGCAGCGATCTCAGCCAGTTGAGCGCGCCAGTACCCGATCTTGCGGCGACCGACAGGCCCCCACGTGTGGATGACCAGAAGACGAAACGGGAGCGACCCGGGCGCACGGACCGTCACCTCAAGCTGGGGGTGGCCTTGGCTCGTCCATTTGGATACCTCGTCCAAGGGGGCCCGGCTCATCAACGCCAGTCCCTGAGACCCGCCGGGGACGCACCACCGCCATGGGTAGTCGGCGGTTGGCAAAAGGGCATCGATCTCGCTCAAATGAGCTTCGGTGACCTCGGCCAGGCCCACTATGTCGTGCTGGCCGACAGCCAGTTCGCTCAGGATCCCCCTGACATCGCGATTGCGGTACAAAAGGTTGGCGAAGGCCACTCGGACCACAGGCCCCGCGGCCAGTTCGCCCCCGTCCCCGGCGGGCCGGGACTGGGGCCGGATGCAGGTAGCGTGATAGACGGCCAGGGCCGAGGCCAATACCACCAGGCCACGCCGGCGAGCGGACAGCGCGCCCGCCAGGAGGGCCCAAGATGGGGCGAGCAACCATGGGGTGGCTGCCGTAACGGCCACGTCGACTGTGGAACGCTCGGGACGCCACGCTCGGACCAAGGCGACCCCGCTAAGCGCCACGGCAAGACCGTAAGCGGCCGGTGCCCACGGGACATTACGAGCGGGCCGTGGCATCAGATCGTTGTACCACAGGGCCTCTCCGTCTCGGCCAGGCGCCAGGCGCCCTAAGAGGGCACGTCGACGACTGGAGGCGTCTGAGCTGCGAGAGTTATGCAGACGGCCTTGACCACCGCCGCTATGCGCAGTGCTTCGTGGATCTGCTCTGTCGACATCTCCGCTTTTCGCAGTTCTTGTTCGTGGGCGACCAAACAAGACGCACAGCCGTTGACCGCTGATACGGCGAAGCACCAGAGCTCGAACTCGGCCTTTGTGGCGCCGCCGTGAGTAGAGATCACCTGCATGCGCAGGCGGGGTGGGACATTTTCGTAGCTCGTCACGCCCATTTCGACCAGCAAGTGTTTGGCGTGGTAATAGACGTTGTTCATCGCCATAATGGCCGCGGCGGCATGTGAGGTCGCCTGCGCCTCCGGCGAGAGGTGCAAGCTGGCTTCTGCGTCCAGCTCAGGGACCGCCGGAGATGGCGCGGAGGCTGCCGCAACAGCCGCGACTGCACCCCAAAGCTGTTGTTCGGATAGGGGAGAGGCGTTGAAGAGGCCGCTCAGGTTGAGCTTCAGGTCCCGTGCGTAGTCCGGGAGCATCTCCTTTACGGCCTCGAGGCCCATAGCTATGCCGCCTGGGTCATGAGCTCGGCGGCGTTGATTGTCGGTTGGCCTTTCTGCCAGTTGCACGCGCACAGCTCGTCGGTTTGCAGTGCGTCCAGGACCCGCAGCACCTCCGGGACGTTACGGCCTACATCGCCGGCGGTCACCATGACGAACTGCACGGTCCCGTCCGGGTCGACGATGAAGGTAGCTCGCTGTGCCACCCCGTCGTTACCGAGGATGCCCAGGGCGCTCGCCAGTTCGCGGTTCAGGTCGGAGAGCATCGGGAACGGGAGGTCCAGCAGGTCAGGATGCTGGATCCGCCACGCATAATGCACGAACTCGTTGTCGACGGAAGCGCCGAGCACCTGCGCGTCCCGATCGGCGAACTCGGAGTTGAGCCGTCCGAACTCGGCGATCTCGGTGGGGCAGACGAACGTGAAGTCTTTCGGCCAGAAGAACACGACCCGCCACTTGCCGGGGTAGGTCTTGCTGTCGACCGTCGTGAAGTAATCCTCCGACGAGGACGCCTTGATGTCACCTAGGCGGCCTGGCAGGAGGGCTTTCATCGAGAAGTCAGGAAAATAGTCACCGATGCTGATCACGGTAGGCATCTCCTATGGTCGTGGGAGTATGTGAAAATGCTTCACTAGCTGGCTCCACCGTACCATCACGGTCGCCGAAGGCGGCCTTGAAGCGTGTCTCAGGTGGGGCCCCTTGGACGTTTCAGCCGCGAGGTGGTCCCAAGCCTGTTCGGTCAGGAGCTCTCGCCCAAGCCCTCCCCGTCCGGGGGAGATATATGCGCCGATTTCCTGGCGGGTTAAGTCTCGGTGAAGTTCCGGTTGAGACCGGGTAAACAAAAGAGTCGGCCCTAGTGCCGACCCTCCGTTGCCCTATGCTCACGGCCAGTCCCAGTTTTCGCCATTGTGGCAGCAAGAGGGCCATTTACCAACTCCGATAGGAAGGCCTAACCGTGAGACGGCCAGACAGGCTCCCTAAGCACCTCGCCGTACTGGTAGCTCTCGCCGGTTCGGTAGTCGTACCGGCGGTCGCTGCCTCGGCGGCACCAGTTGTCACCGAATACCCGATCTCGACTGCTGGGGCCATGCCTGAAGACCTGACGGTGGCACCCGATGGCAATCTTTGGTTTACCGACCAGGGGACCACGCCGGCCATTGGCAAAGCCACGACGGCCGGCGCGTTGACCGAGTTCGGTGCAGGACAGGGGTATTTCCCGTTCGCGGTTGCTGCGGGCGAGGACAGTCTCTGGTTCACAAGTGACGGAAGCGACCCCGGTGTTGGGGAGATAACATCCGCTGGCCAGATCACCATGTACCCCACTGGTGGCGGCTCGGCCCCGACCCATCTTGTCTATGGGCCGGACTCCAGTGTGTGGTTTACCGACCCAGCTGATCACAGCCTGGGCTCGGTCACGACTTCGGGCCTGCTGACGAACTACACGGCGGGCCTCAACAGCGGGTCGAGCCCCAGCCAGCTGGCGGTCGGTGCCGACGGCGAGGTGTGGTTCACTGACCAGGGGACCACACCCGCTATCGGGGTGATCAACCAGTCTGGCCAGATCAGCGAGTATACGAGCGGCCTCGTCGGGGATCCCGGGCAGATCGTCCTTGGGCCAAACGGCAACCTCTGGTTTACCGAGGACTCGCCGGGAGGTTTCGGTGAGATCACACCTTCTGGCACGATCACCTCTTTCTCGACGGGTCTCGCACCCGGTGCTGAGCCCTATGCCATCATCTCTGGCCCGGACGGCAACCTGTGGTTTACAGACCGAGGCGCTGTCCCCGCTGTCGGCGAGGTCACGTCGTCCGGTGTGATCACCGAGTTCACCGGCTTGCCCGCAGGCTCGGCGCCGGCCTCGATGGC
This sequence comes from uncultured Acidimicrobiaceae bacterium, assembly GCA_963699075.1. Classification (GTDB taxonomy): domain Bacteria; phylum Actinomycetota; class Acidimicrobiia; order Acidimicrobiales; family Palsa-688; genus Fen-671. The sequence goes on from CAVOTF010000001.1 coordinate 466,881, forward strand.
CTTTGGGGAAGATGGAAACCTCTGGTTCACCGACTCTGGGGCTCACTCCATCGGGGAGGTCACTCCCTCGGGACAGATCACGGAGTTCGTGGCCAGCCCGAGCCCGCAGTCCTCCCCGTATGTCATAGTGCCCGGACCGGACGGCAATCTTTGGTTCACTGACCCCGGTGACGGCGCCGTGGGGCGAGTGGTCACCGGGTCAGTCATTGCTCCGACCGCCGCCTCCCCGATCCCGACCACCCTGGTGGACTCGGTGCTAGGTAGCGACCATCGCTTCGGGGGGCGCCTGACGTTCAGCGCAGAGGCATCCACGCCGAGCAGCAAGCCTTCAGGCGGCACCGTGACATTCGAGGTGGGCGGCCTTTCCTCGTGCAGCGCAACGCTCATTGCCGGCACCGCAAAGTGCACTTCGATGGTCTCGCCCAAAGCCGGGCTCCTCCTCATCGGGCCCACTACACGGGTACGACGATCTACCGGCCTTCGAGCGCCGCGACACTTATCAGGTTGCGCCCAGCACTGGTGAAGGTCACGGCGAGCCGCGGTCGCGCGCCTGGCAAGGGTTTCCGCTACGCCGCCCACGTCACCGTCCGGCCACCCGGCGGAGGTGAGCCGGCCGGCTCGGTCGTGTTCAGCAACGGGAAGCGGGTGATCTGCCGAGCGACACTGCACGACTCTGCCGCATGGTGCACGAGCGCCCTCGACCCGGCCACCTACAAGGCGGCGTACCGACCGTCGAGCGCAAACTTCGACACGGCGTCGGCGACGGTCAAGACCAAGACCCCTAAGGCGGCCGCCGTGTGGACGAGTTCCACTCGTTGAACGACGTGAAGGCCAAGACGTCCGTACGTCACGCCCCGAGCAGAAGGTAGAGTGCCGAGCAGCATGTGGAGGCTACGCCCGACCGTCCTCCTTGGAGCGCTTTGGGCCGCGTTGGCAGCTCGGATCGTCCGGCGAGAGCTGAGGACGAATGGCATGAACGCTAGGGTGCCCCGGCCACCTCGTCTCGGTCGTTGGGCCGGCCGCGGAGTCGGGGGCGCTCTTGCTCGCCTGAGCCCGACCTGTCTAGAACGAGCGCTGGTGCTCCAAGCCTGGATGGCTTCCGAGGGGACCATGCGGGACGTCGTAATCGGCCTCCCCCCCGACGGGTTGAGATCGCAGCCCGCGCACGCTTGGGTGGATGGCACGGAAAGCTGGTCAGCAGCCAACTACCTTGAGCTGCACCGCCTGCCACCATCAGTTCGGGCTGGGCGCTCAGCGTAAGAACGACGGCTGGCGGGGCTAGTGCTCCTACGCTGGCGACGGAGACGGCGGCTCGCGGAGCCCAAAAGCGGAAGCCTGAAGCGTGAACAGTTCTGCGTAAAGGCCATTGCCGGCCATTAGCTTGTCGTGATCGCCATGTTCGACCATCCGTCCTTCGTCGAGCACATAAATGTGGTCGGCCATGCGGACTGTAGCGAAACGGTGGGAGATAAGCACCACGGCCCGGCCCGAGAACAGTTCGCGCACCGCAGAGAAAAGGGCTGCTTCAGCGCGGGGGTCGAGGGCAGCGGTTGGCTCGTCCAGTATCACGAGCTCCGCGTCACGAAAAAATGCCCGGGCCAAGGCAACGCGCTGCCATTGTCCCCCGGAAAGGTCGCTGCCCCCGAAGAACTGCGGGCCCAGGTACGTGTCGTAGCCATGAGGCAAGTCCTCCAAGAACGACTGAGCACCCGAGCGGGCGGCGGCCTCGCGCACCGCCGTTTCGTCGGCCGCTCTTTCCCAGCGGCCCATTGAAATGTTTTCCCGGGCGGAAAGAAAATAGTGCACGAAGTCTTGGAAAAGCACCGCAACGCGACCCCGGACCAGGTTGATGTCCATGGTCGTTAAATCGATGTCTCCCCAAGTTATGTGGCCCTCTTGGGGTAGGTAAAGACCCGCCAACAGCTTGGCGAGCGTTGTCTTCCCCGAGCCGTTCTCCCCGACTAGGGCTACTACTTGGCCAGCCTTGATTTCAATGTTTATCGCCGAAAGGCTGGGTTTTTGCCGGCTCGGGTAGGTGAAAGTGAGGTCTCGTACCCGCAAATCGCCAACGTGGGGTGGGGGTGGCGCGGTGCCGGCGAACTGGCTCGTGCCGGGGGCCAACTGCACAAAATTGTTGAAATCTTGGATAAAAAGCGCGCTTTCGTAGAGCTGGCCCATGCCTGCGGCGAGACCCTGCAACTGTGTACCCAGGAGGATGAGGGCAGCGGCTGCCGCGCCAGCGCCGGCCAGCGAGACGCGACCGTCGGAGACGAAGAGGATAAGCAGGCCGAGGACACCGCCTGAAACGATGGCAGTGAGCAGCCCGCCCGCCGCCCCTTGTGCGGTGCGGCGGCGGACCAACCGGCGCAAAGCCTGGATCCGTCGCTCGTAGAGGGCGGCGAAGCGGGCGCGCAGGAACCCGCCCAATTCGTATGCCCGGATCTCCTTGGCGGGGTCCTTTTCGACCAGGAGGGTCTGGATGTAGGTGCGTTCGCGGTCTGTCGGGGTCTGTTCGACAGCGAAACGGTAAAGGGCGCGACCTACGCGCAGGCTCGAAAACGTAAGGGGGATGGCCGCAACCACCCCGAGGAGGAAGAAGAGCGGCTCAATGCTTATCAGGACGACCCCGATGGCGAGCGCCCCGAGGGCCGAGCTGCCCACTGACAGCAAGCCAACGGTCATCTGCAACGGTCGGATGCTCGCGTTGACGATCGCCCGCTGGAGGCGGTCATGGAAGGTGGGGTCCTCGAACCGTGCCAGGTCTGCCCGGCACGAGGCATCGACCACTTGCTGGATCGCCGAGCGCGACACCATCTCTGACAACAGCCGCTGAAGTTCGTTCCTCACGACGGCTACGACTGACGCGACCGCCATGACCCCCGCCAAAAGCACGATCGAAGGCACTGCGGACGAGAAATCCTTTGACGTGTTGTCGGCAAGAAGTCTTGTCAACAGCTGTTTGCCGACAAGCACCTGTAGCGCTAGGGCAGCGCTGCCCACCACCTGGAGCCCGACATTTAGGACCAGTTGAGATGGCGCCGCTCCCCATACCAAGCGCAGTGCCCCCATCAACAGCCGTGGCAGGTACCGCAAGGTCCGCTCGACTTCAGGGTGAAAGAGCTCCTACATGGAAATGCTCACCGCCGTGCGTGGGTCCGACCTGGGCCATAACGTGAGGCTACCTACACCTGCCCACTCCCGTCCTACGGGTGGGGAAAACGCGGCACCTTCGTTGAATCTGGAGGACGCCTACAAGGACCAGGCAGAATGCGCGAGGCGAGCTGGTAGCCTTAGGTGATGGGCGACGCTGTGGCGGCCTACTTCTCGCAGCTCGGCACGTTGGTATCTGGACGCTGGAGCGAGCGGGGACGCCAGGTGGAAGCGCTGAGTGCTGTGGGAAGTCCGCATTTGTCGATGCCGCCGCCGGGTCCCGACATGGGCGCTGGCCATCTTGGACCATGCCCTGCGCAGCCCTGATCTTCCCCTCAAGCAAAGCAACCTGTTTGATATCTTCGGCCAGCCGCCGCTTGTCCTGTTCTCGGCGCCCGACTTTTTGCGTACAGGCCCTCACCTGGATCGATGGCACCACAGACGTCCACCGGCACGGATTTGACGGCGCCTTCGCGGTAGCCGAAGAAAAGCACTTCCACGTGCCCTACCGCTTCGACCTCGGGAGACGGCAGCCGAACAACACCTCGTCGCCGGAAATACACGATGGGTGAGCCTGAAATCCTGCGGCCTGGAGCCGTGCGTTCGATCGAAGCCGGCTTCGGCTTTATTCATGCGCTCTTCCATCTCGAGCGACCGACGGTCACGATCGTGGTGCGGAACGAGTCATCGAGCCGGGCGGGGGCTCAGTACACGTACCTCCGGCCTGGCCTTGGCTGGGACAAACTGTGGACCGACGTCCGGGTCGGTAAACGGCTGCAAGCCCTTCGGGCCATCCATCGCATCGACCCGGAGGCGGCCCAGGCCGCAACGGCTGAAGTCATGAGCACTGCCCCACCGAGTGGGTGGCCTTTCTCGCCTTGCGTGACACGATCACACGCGTCGGCTGGACCGACCAAGTGTCGGAGCTGACCGCCACGCTTGGGCGACGGGTAGGGGCCGCAGGCGAGCTCCTGGGCCCGCTCTACAAGCCGAGATCCAGCAGGCCAACGTCCTGGCTCGCCGCGGCCTGTTGAGCCAACGCCGCCACCGGACGTTCCTACGCGCTCCTGGCCAACCTCCCCGATCGGACCTCGGTCAGTACGGTGCTCGAGTCCCTATACCCCGGCTGCCAGCCCGAGCGTCTAGTCCTGGAGTGGGTCTCCGAGCTGGCGTCGTCCCAATTGCGTGGCATTTCGGGTCTCCGGTTGACGGACGCCCAAAGGGCGGCAGTACAAGAGCGGCTGTCCAACGATGGCCCCGCGGGTGACATTGACCTGCGGGCGATACTCGGTGACGTTGCCACCGGGTGGGAACCGCCGGCGCTACTGCATGGGCTTTTGTCAGCGTAGGCCACATGCTGGTCGTCCAGGAGCGTCGACGCTTCTACCGGGAGTCGATGACGGCCTGTCTGCGCCGCCAACTCGAGGGGATCGAGGTCGTTGACGCCGTGGTTGACGCTTCAGCGCTGCTGGCGCTTGCGGGACGTTGCCCATTGCGCCATGCGGTAATCGAAGCTGACATGGTGCCTTGGGACGTAATTGCCCTAGCCGCAGCGCTCGGTGAAAAGTTCCCAGCTGTCCAGGTGATAGGGATTTCGGGCGCTGCGCGGCCGTCCGGTGCCAATCGCTTCGCGGTCCTGTCCCGCTCCGCCACTCCCGAGCAGGTGGCGTCACTTGTGCAACCAGGCCGCGACCGGGCGGTACCGTTCTTGCTGAGCGCCGGGGAGGGGAATGGCAAGGGCCTCCTAACGGGTCAACAGGTGCGCGTGTTGGCCCTGCTCAGCCTTGGCTTGACGGTCGCCGAGGCGGCTAGCAGGCTTGGCCTGAGCGAGCACGGAGCGGCCAAGTCAAAGGCAGCAATCTTCGCAAAGCTTGGAGTGCAGAGCCAGGCCGAGGCAGTCGCGGCGGCCCTCGCGGCGGGCCTCCTCGGGCCCCTAGCCGCCCTCGGCCCACTTCATGACGACCACTGCGTACCGCCGGCCGTCTCTGCGGCGCCCACCTCTACCAACCCGGTCTGCCCACGGTAGTGACTCTCCACGACAATCGGTTCGTGGCCCCGGGCCTCCTCGAAGCGCTTGCAGGGCGGGCTGAAGTAGTGGGCGACACCACCTATGGTGCCGCCGCCCTACAACTGGCAGATTCTATTGACGCCGAGCGTGGTGGTGGCGGGTGAGCTGCTGGGCGATGGCGTAATCGACCACTTTCTTCCCGGCTTGATACGAGCAGGGACGCACGTGTTGCTGCTTGTAGACGAGGTCCGAACCGACCGTGTATTGGAGCTGGTGGACCGCGGCCTGTCGGGCGTGTGCTGCACCGATGGTTCGCTCGCCGAGGTCGCAGACGCTGTGCTCGAGGTGGCAGCTGGTGGCGCGGTGCTGCCCCCGCAAATCGTTGCGAGCCTGGTCACCCAGTGGCGCTCCGGAAGGCGCCCGGGTGGGACCGGGCGCGACGAGCGGCTCACCCTGCGCGAGTTGGAGGTCCTCAATGCCATGACGGACGGGCTCTCGACCAAGGCGATCGGCCGTCTCCTTGGTGTTACCACAAAGACTGTCGAAAACCACAAGACCAGGGTGTTCGCTAAGTTCGGTGTGCGCGGCCAGGCCCAGCTGATAGCGGCCAGGGCTAAAGACAGTTAAAGCGGGCAGACGGTCGAGCCGAATGGTCAATCATGCCCGAGGCTAGAGAAATTGGTTTCGGGGAAGGGGAGAGCCGGCCTTGTCGCCTTACGTGGGGCACGGGTCAGCTACGATCACGGCGGCATGCGCGTAAGCTCGACCAGGTAGAGGGCGGGAATTGATGTTCGCGTCGGACCATCGCCTCACCATCGATGCTAACCGGGCCATTTGGCGCGAGATCGGCGACGAGATCGTGGTGCTGGACTCGGCCACCGCGACCTACCTGAGCCTGAACTTCTCCGCCGTGGCCCTGTGGAAGCGGCTGGACAGCGGAGCCACTCCAGAGGAGCTGGCTGCCGAGCTCGTGTCCGCTTACGACATATCTCCGGACCAGGCGGAGAGCGATGTGGAGGGTTTCTTGACCGCCCTTCGGGACCTTTCCCTGCTCTCGTCCAACGGATGAGCCTGACGGCTGCCGCTGCCCGGCCCTGGGCGCTCGGGGCCAACCCACTTGGGCTAACGGAGCTCGACGTAGCGAGCGGCGTGGTGCTTGGCAATGTAGCCCGACCCGAATGGCCCCCGGTCGACGATGACCCACTCGAAGTGCTCTTCGAGGAGGCCCGCCGGGTCCTCGAGCGCGGCCGATGCGTGGTGGCGTTCTCTGGCGGGAGAGACTCCTCAGCCGTCCTAGCAACGATTTTGCACGTCGCCCGTAAGGATGGTTTCGAAGACCCGCTTGCCCTGACTGCCCGATGGCCCGGCAATGAGGACGCGGACGAATCGGCCTGGCAGGAGCATGTGGCTCAGGAGCTGTCCCTAAAACACTGGGAGATCGTCACACCAGGGACCGACTTCGACCTGCTCGGCCCTATCTCTACCGGTCTGTTGCGTGAACACGGGCTGTTGTGGCCGGCTCCGGTGGCGGCCATGCTCCCTATGATCGATGCTGCCGCCGACGGCGTTCTGGTGACAGGGGAAGGCGGGGACGAGGTTTTCGGGACTTGGAGCCTGGCGACGGCCTGGGACCGGCTGCGGCGCGGGCAGCTACGGTTGCGGGGTTTGCGAGCGGTCGCCGGCGCGGCGATGCCGAAATGGCACCGACGGAGGCGGGCGCGAGCCATCGCTCGGCCTTACCAGACCTGGCTTACTCCCGAGGCGCAGGCAGTTCAGCTCAGCGCGCTCGCAGCGGAACACGTGGCTGTCGCGCCAACCTGGTGGCCCGAGTACCTGAGCGAGGTGGGGGCTGAGCGAGGTTTGCGCTTCTCCGCCCGCACCATGGCCGCCCTGTGTGAGTCGCGAGGTAGTTCGTTCGCCGCTCCCTTGCTCGCCCCTGCCTTCCTGGCCGCGCTTGCCCGCAGGGGAGGGCGGTTAGGTCTGGGCGACCGCACCTCCGCCATGAGAGCAGTTTTCGCTACGTTGCTTAGCGACGACATCCTGAGCCGTAGTTCGAAGGCCACCTTCGGCGCGGTGTTCTGGGGCCCCGCCAGCCGGCAGTTCGCCAAGGACTGGGACGGTGGAGGCATCGACGCCTCTTGGGTCGTTCCAGAGGCACTTCGCGCGGCTTGGAGCGCGCCCACCCCTGTCTATGGGGCCGCGCTCCCACTGCAGGCGGCGTGGCTGGCCGGTGACCGTGGCTGAGCGAGGGGTTCGCGGGTCGATCGCAGCCACCCGTGGCAGGAGCGGCATCGGGATTTCGGGTGCGGTCTATCACTGCGCTGGCCTCAGGATCCGCTCACCTCTGGCACTGTCGGCCCCAGTCGTGAGCGGGCCAGCAGACGTGGAAGTAATCGAAGGAGTGGTCCGTCCCGTCCCGTACGAGCGTCCATCCGAGGACGTCGTAGCCGAGCGCGTTGTTGACCGAGTGGCGTGGTACACCTTTGCCCGGCGCGGAGAGACGGTCATCGGACGCCTTTACCGCTTGGCCGACTTCGTCATCGATGCTGGTTCCCGGCAGGTGATCTTCCACAGGGACCCGGCGTGTGACCCAGAAGTCGTAGCGATCCTCCTAGCCGGGACAGTGACCGCGTATCTGCTGTCGGCAGAAGGCAGCTTGGTACTCCACGCCAGCGCCGTCGAAGTGGACGGCAAGGCGCTAGCCTTCGTTGGGCAGAGCGGCCAGGGCAAGACGACTGTTGCGACGCTCCTGGCTACCGAAGGATACCCCCTCGTCACCGACGACTTGTTGCCCGTCGACTCGCACGATGGGGAAGTGACCTGCGTCCCGGGCGGGATCGAGCTGAGGGTACGGGAGAAGTCCCAGGAGCTCGCCGACTGGCTAGGTTCGGACGTGCCCCGCCGTCGCACCGCCGACGAGCGCCTGGCCGTGGCCGTACCGGTGACGCCCTCCGACCGGCTGCCGCTGGGCGCCGTGGTAATCCCCTGGCCGGACCGCGAATCCAGGGAGGTCAGCGCTCGTCTCCTTTCGGCGGGGGAGGGGGCTATGTCGTTGGCCCGCTACCAGCGTGTTGAGGGCTGGACGCCGCCTGATGTCTTGCGCTCGCAGTTCGAGGCCATTACGGCCGTCGTGGGATCAGTGCCAGTGCTCGAGATGCATATCCCGTGGGGACCGCCTTTCCGCAGGCACCTGGCGACCGAGATTGTGGCAGCATCAGGCGCACTGACTTTCCGTGCCGACCCGCCAATTGCCGTCAGCAATGCTGGTCAACAAGCCGGTGCACGAGGGGACCCCTAAACCCCTAGGGGGATCCGCCCCCTTCGGGGGCCCGGGGGACGGCCGTACGCTTGTCTGGTACCACTACCGAGGAGGCGGCAAACCAAAATGAGCGAAAAGAGCTACGAAGCGCCCAGCATAAAAGTCCTAGGAGGTCTATCCGACTTGACCCAGATGTCCAAGCCCGGAATCTACTTCGACTTCCCGGGCTCAGCAGAAGGCAACACGGCGCCACCGGCACCAGGGGCGCCTGGTACCGCGAGCTAGCCCACCAGGCTCACCAGCAGCACTTAGGGCGCTGAAGCGACAGTTCAGGTCGAATTCTCCTGTCGCTTCAGTCGCCGGACAAATTGATTACCGATTATCTTCCGCGGGTAGTGTCCATTCGGTGGAATGAGTACCTAGCGTGCCCGATCGCTCAGGTTGTTTTATGGCGTGGTTACCTGGGGGTTTGCAGCGGTATGCCAGGCCGAGTTTCGCTCCTACCTCGCGACTTGGCAATCTGCGCAGAGCCGGGACCGGCAAGTGGGTCGATACAAGCTGTCTTTCCGGGTTTGCGCTTTTGGCACGTTATGTATCCATCCAACCGCAGAGCGCGGTTGACTCGGAGGTCGTAGACCCGGTGAGCGAGGCCTTACCTCACCCAGAGCGTCAACGCCGCCACAAATGGGCTCAGACGTGTGTCCTGGCAATTATGGGGTAGGGTAACCACAGCGGTGCTGAGTAAGGTAATTAGCAGCAGTTTGCAGTGGCGCTGATATTAGCTTTCGAAAAGGTTGTTGGGTCCGGACAAAGCCTTCGCCACCTTGGGCGAGGTTCGAACTTTTACGAGGTCGTGGCCGGCGAGGGTGACTCGGCTTCGGTGTTCTTGAACAACTCGATCCCAGAAACTGGGATCCCGTCGTAATTACGGATTTCGAAGCAATGATGCGGCCGCGCCGCTAACGGGCGATGATGTCCCTTAACAAAGTCTTAACGAAAGTGACAATGTCTACCAATCCAAGCAGACCGTCGCCAAAACGTTCTACCTGGTCGGTATACAACGGGCGTGCGACCTGCTCTATTAGCGTCGAGGGTTGGGGCTCCCAGCCGCGTATTTCCGGGCGGGGTGGGGGGGGATAGGTCGTAACTAACTATGTGTTAACTAAGTGTGAACTCTATGTTGCTACCTCAAAAAGCCCCGTTGGATATCCCACTTCTCGTAGCAACTCGGCCTATGCTGCGGTTGGGCGTCGCGGTGCTCTAGCCTTTTGACTAAATCTTTTTCAGACAACCAAACGATTTCGCTAGGAGTAGAACCGTGAGCCAGCCCCAAGGGCAACTCCAGGAGTTTTCCCCAAGAGCCAGCGCCACCGCGCAAGGCCGACTGAGAAACCTCAGCCTCGATGACATCGAGATTGAGGTAGTGCAGGACCCTCTTCATGGGATCGACGGGATCCACATGGCGCCCGACCCCATACTCTCATTGGTCACCGTCAGCGTTGTCCTCCCGACTCTCAACGAGGCCGACAACTTGCCCCACGTCTTCGAGCGTATGCCCAGCGAGATCTTCGAAGTCATCTTGGTGGACGGAAATTCTACCGACGGAACGGTCGAAGTTGCCAAGGAGCTTTGGCCATCGTTGAGGGTAGTCAGGCAAAGTGGTAAGGGGAAGGGCAACGCGCTCACCTGCGGCTTCTGGGCGGCAACGGGCGACGTCATCGTCATGCTAGACGGCGACGGATCGACCGACCCGGCCGAGATCCCTAGGTTTGTTGCTGCCTTGCTGGCCGGCGCTGACTTCGCCAAGGGGAGCCGCTTCATCGCTGGAGGCGGCAGCGCGGACATCACTGCGGTCCGTCGAATGGGCAATTGGGCTCTCGCCAAGGTGGTCAACCTCATCTGGGGCGGCCAGTACAGCGACCTCTGCTATGGGTACAACGCTTTTTGGCGTAGGTGCTTGCCCTTTGTTTCTCCAGACTGCGAGGGTTTTGAAGTCGAGACACTAATCAACATCCGCGCGAGTCGGGCAGGCCTGCGGATTCACGAAGTGCCTAGCTTCGAACATGACAGGCGCTACGGAGTAAGTAATCTAAATGCAAGACGTGATGGGATGCGGGTACTGCGGACGATAGTGTCCGAGCGCATTAGGCCATAGATACCCTTTAAACAGGTCAGAGACGAGCCGACACTCGATGCGAGTGCTTATGGTAACCGAGTTCTATCCTCCTCTCCGAGGGGGATTAGAGTTCCACGTGCAAAGTCTGGCCAAGGAGTTAGACCAACGCGGTCATGAAATCCATGTGGCGACCCTGGGTTCAAGAAACGGCCCAAGCAACGATGACGGTGTAACGGTCCACTACATCAGGAGCACTACCTCGCGTCTCCCATTTATCTACGCGGACCGTGCGCGACCGTTCCACCTTCCCGTCCCAGACTTTGAGGTGCGACGTGAGTTAAGCGGGCTCCTCTCGCTGATCCGCCCAGACATCGTCCATGCGCACAATTGGATGGCGGCATCTTTGCCGCGGAGCACTGTCCCTTGGCTGTTGACTTCGCATGACTACGCGTGGGCATGCCCCAAGCGGACCCTGTTGCGCAGCGATGGCTCAATCTGTGCTGGGCCCAGCATCCGTCGCTGCATTCCATGCGCGACGCCACAATACGGAACCCTCAAGGCCATCCTGGTGGACGGCACTACCAGGATTGGTCGCCGCTCGGTTCGTCCAGACGTGCACGTTGCCGTTAGCAGCGCCGTGGCGGTTGCTATAGCGCCTTTCACGTGCCATGACCCGGTCGTGGTACCTAACTTTGTACCGGCCGACCTTGCCCAAACGCCGAGCGTTCCGGTACCCGGCCTACCGGAGGGGAATTTTGCCTTGTTCGCTGGCGCGGCTTCGCCACATAAAGGTATCGATGTCCTTCTTGAGGCTTGGGCCGCGGGCTCCACTCCCTGTCCTCTGGTCATTGCGACGACCCGTTCCCTGGACTGTCGACTGCCTTCGGGTGTGACCCAAACATCACTGACAAGGGACCAGGTTATTTCGGCCCTTCGACAAGCAGCGGTCGCTGTCGTCCCGTCCATCTGGCCTGACCCTTGCCCTACCGTCGTCATCGAAGCAATGACCCTCGGTGTTCCTGTGGTCGCGAGCCGGGTGGGCGGAATCACCGAACTGTTTACAGATGGCAACGAAGGCCGTCTCGTGCCTCCAAATGATCCGACAGCGCTGAGAGAGGCTGTAGCTGGGATCTTGTGCGACGCTGCGCTTGGTAAGCGAATGGGCGTCGCCGGGCAACGCCGCTCCCAGCGCTACTCCTTGGGAGCTGTGGCAACCACAATCGAGCAGCTGTACAAGGACGCTCTCAACCAGGAAAAGGTCAATGCCTGAGATGAGCGCGCTCAATGTGGCCTTGGTCGGCCCTGGCTTCCCGCCTCAAGTCGGTGGCATCGAGACTTATTTGGCAAGACTCGCCGACGGATTGGCCAGCCAAGGCTGCAATGTCGAGGTACTGGTTCAGAGCTGTCACGCCGACCAGCCCACGAGCGGCACCGAGCTCCTCGCTTCGGGCGTCCTAGTCCGCCGGTTCCCAAGCTGGACCCGAAGTCGACGGTTCCCAATCGCTCCCTCTTTGATGCTCTTCCTGCATCGCTTCTCCGGGAATTACGACGTCATCCATGGGCATAGCTTCCACGCGGCGCCAGCACCTTTGGCGGCGCTCCTTACGCGGCAACCCTTCGTGTTCAGTCCTCATTATCACGGCGGGGGCCACACTCCGCTCGCCCGCTTGGCTCACAAGCCGTACAGGCCGGTTGGCCAGCGGGCGTTCCAGCGAGCTTCGGCCGTGTTAGTCAACTCACAGTCCGAGGCCGACCTCGTCTGTGGGGACTTTGCTCTACCGAAGAAAACAGTCAGCGTCCTTCACCCTGGCATCGATATCTCCGAAATATCGTCGGCAAACGCTTACCCGGCGACCAACCCCACGATCTTGCTCGCGGGAAGGCTCGAAGAGTACAAGCAGGTGCAGCTGGCGCTTAGGGCTCTTACCCTTCTATCTTCCTCGAGCCGCATGGTGATAATAGGAACAGGCCCACACCTTAGGTACCTCGAGGGCTTGGCCTCCCAACTGGGAGTATCGAGCCGCGTTGTATTTCTTGGCCATGTCGGGACTGAAGTGCTACATCGGTGGTACAAGACCGCTAAGGTCTTCGTTTCCCTATCCCGACATGAGTCCTTCGGAATTAGTCTCCTCGAGGCAATAGCGGCGGGCAGCAATGTTGTGGCGACTGCGATCCCGGCCTCGAAGGAGGTGTCCCGCGTGGCCGGCACCAGGATGCGCTTCGTGCCGATCGACGCGCAGCCGTCCCAGGTTGCCGCCGCGATATGCGCGGCATTAGCGGCTCCGTGCGAGAGCGTCGACCTCTCGAAGCTTCCTTCGTGGGCCTCGCGGACGGATGAGACTTTGAGTGTCTACCGTGAGATAGTTGCCTCCCAGCGGTCCTTGGCCCGAGCGTCATGAGCACGACTACGAGTCCCAACGCCGTAGACATCAGCCGCGGGCTTCCGGTGCGAATTGACGAATCCCGCAAAGGGGTGCCTCTGTCACGCCTGGCAGTGTTCCCGAAGTTGAGCCCGGTTGTGAGATTCCGTCCTATTCCTTGACTACTCCGAGATCGAGCCCAGGGATGTAGCGGGCCCATGGCTCGACAGTGACATCGTTACCATCGCTGACCAACGTCTGGCAGCAATTGCGCTACGTTTGCTCTCCGAAAACCATATCCGGCTCCCGGAGGACCAGATGGCGGCGCTTCGTTCGTCACATTTCGCCAGGTCCGCCACCACCCTGGGAGTTGTCGCTGGCACGATACCAGTGATCCGAGCCATGAGTGAGAGGGGTATACCTTTCGCCATCAGCAAAGGGCCCGGCATAGCCCTGGCGTACCCGAACGCCAACGAACGCCCTTTTGGCGATATCGACGTCCTTGTTCCAAAGCGTCACTTTCTGTCGGCCCAGCGGCTCCTGGCCTCGCACGCCTACACAAAAGACATCAGGAACGTCACCCCCTGGTCCTGGTTTGATCGCCGCTGTCAGGAGGCGGTAAACATGCGCGGTCCCGACGGCGGCAGCATAGATTTGCACCACCACGTCCCGCCGTGGCTGTGGGCCTCGACCTGCAGCCAGAACTGCTGATGGCAAGGACTCACATGCGCTCCTACGGGGGTGCGACGCTGCCATTATTGGGTCCCGCCTACAACCTCCTGATCACCGCACTCCACGTCATCAGCGATCACAACCGGCCGGGGCAAACTCTTATGAGTTGGCGCGACCTCGTGACTTTGGCAAACGTCGCTGAGACTGAAACGGTGATCGCGTTGGCGAAGGAGCACCACCTGGTTGGGTGGCTCAGGTGGATCATCGGTGAGCTTCCGGACGATGTCCGTCCTATGGAGCTTCTGGACCGGCTCTGCCAGGAGCCGGGGCACCTTTCCCGCCGGGTTCGGCTCCGACTTCTCCTACCACCGGCGATCGGTTCGCGCCACATGGTTGGCCACGCCTTCCGTTTGCCCGCACCTAATGCCTTTCTCTTCCTCGCAGGGATGAGCCTTCCTTCTCGTCAGTTCCTAAAACTGCACTTCCCGGGTCAGACTGCTCGTTATATCCGTTGGTGGCAGCATTCGCTGGCCAACCTCAAATCAAGCGAAGCCGCCACATCATTCGCCGCCGCCAGTCCCGCACCTGGTGCGTTCGGGGCGATCGACTTAAGGAGAGACTAGATGTCGAGACGCATTGCCGTTGTTGGTAGCGGCTACGTTGGTACTGTCGTTGCCGCCTGCTTCGCGCATGTCGGGCACAATGTCATCGGGCTCGAGGTCGACCCGGTCAAGCTCGACGCGCTAAACGACGCGAGAGCCCCATTCTACGAGCCAGGCTTGGACGAACTGCTGGCCGCAGGGACCGAGAGCGGCAGACTGAGGTTCACAGATAGTTATCCAGACGCCGTCACCAACTCTGAACTCATTTTCATCTGCGTCGGGACTCCTCCCAGATCTGACGGTTCACCCAACACCGATTATGTGGAACAGGCGGTTCGTTCCATCGCCGACAGCATCCAGCACTATCACGTGATCGTAAACAAGAGCACCGTCCCCGTCGGTACAGCGCGCTGGATTCCGCGAGCTCCTTTCGGACGCCGTCGACCCTCGGCTTTTCAGCGTCGCTTCCAACCCTGAGTTCCTCAGGGAGGGAGACGCGATCCAGGACTTCCTCCACCCCGAGCGTGTGCTCATCGGGACTGAGGACGAGCAGGCCTTTCGCCTTCTCGAGGACCTGTACCGGCCTATCGTATCCGGGAGATCGGGCGCACAACCTGACGTCCCATTTCTCAACATGTCACCGGCGACAGCCGAGCTGGCGAAATATGCGTCCAACGCCTTCCTTGCGACGAAGATAAGCTTTGCCAACGAGATGGCCCATCTTTGCGACCTAGTAGGTGCCGACATCACAGACGTAACCCGGGTGATGGGCTTGGACAGCCGGATCGGCCCCGATTTTCTCCAGGCCGGTCTCGGTTGGGGAGGCTCGTGTTTTGGCAAGGATATTTCCGCCCTCAAGGACCTCGCCTCGCATCACGGGTACTCGCCTCGCCTAATCGAGGCGGCCGCGGCGGTGAACAGCGAGCAGCATCTTCTGGCGGTCGGTTCTTTGCTGCAAGAGCTACCGACATTGAATGGCGCTCGTGTCGCACTTCTCGGCCTCTCGTATAAGCCCAATACCGACGACCTAAGAGACTCGCCCGCAGTATCTTTGGCTCGGCAGCTGATTGGGCACGGCGCATTTGTCGTTGCTTTCGACCCAATGGTGAACGCCGTGCCAGATCTGCCCGAGCTAATGCTGGCGATCGACTCTTATGCGGCCGTGTCCGAGGCTGACGCGGTGGTTGTTGCCACGGCGTGGCCACAATTTCGGGACTTGGACCTCGGTGCAGTGAAGGCCTCCATGAAAGGCAACTTGCTCCTGGACGGACGGAACTGCCTGGAGCCGTCGCGTGTGCAGGACGCCGGGTTGCACTACGTCGGGATCGGGCGGAGCGTGTTTATCAACTGCCGAACGATCTATTTGCCCAATGACTCGGTCGACCCAGTCGCCGCGACAGCCCGGCTCGTATAGAGGTTGCGTTTCCACATGACAGGCATCCGACCACGCTCGCGTCCCCCGAGAGTGGTTTATTGGAACAACCAACCGGCTCCTTATGTCGTCAGCCGGTTTAACGCCATCATGCAGCGAGGGACCATCGACTTCGAGGCCTGGTTCGACGTAGAGCGAGAACCGGACCGAGACTGGTCTGTGGACGCGTCCGATTGGCTGTTCCCCGCTCGCTATATCCCGCTCAGGCGTTGGGCCAAGTGGGATTCTGAGAATCCCGTTGGAGGAGTTACGGGCTTCCCGCCCAGACCTGTTGGTGCAACAGTCGCCCCGCGATCTTTCCACCGTTTTAGGGGCAATCCTCGGCCGAGCCGCAGCCGGGCGAATCGCCTTTCGCACCCTTCCCACCTTCCCAGCCTGGACCGAAAAGACCCCGTGGGGAGAGCTCTCCAAGCATTTCGCCTACCGCGCGGTCGATGGAGCGAAGGTCCCGGGAGGAGACGGCGTGGGTTATGCGCGTTCGTATGGCCTACCGGTCGAGCGGACGTGGCGCGTAACGCAGTCGATCGACCTGGCTCTGTACCAGAGCGTATCGGCCTACTCGGCCTCGTTCCGCCAGCGGCGTCGGCGCGCCCTAGGGCTTTACGGCACCGTGTTCATCTATGTCGGGCGCCTCTGGAAAGGCAAAGGAGTCAACCATCTGATTGACGCGTACCGGGTTCTTCGCGAAAGCAACTCCGACTCGACCTTGCTACTGCTCGGCTCGGGCGTGGATGAAGCCAAGCTCAGGCACATGGCGGTGGACATCCCTGGCATCGTCTTTGGAGGCTTTGTCCAACCCCGAGAACTGCCATCCTGGTACGCGCTCGCCGATGCTTTCGTCTTTCCGACGCTTGGAGATCCGAACGGTCTTGTGGTTGAAGAGGCGATGGCTGCCGGGCTGCCGGTAATTGCAACAACATCAGCCGGAGACATCCGCGACCGGGTCTCAGAGGGAAGGACCGGCTATCTCGTCCCTCCTGCTGACGCGGCTTCATTGGCCGACCGGATGCGATGGATCGCCAACGACCCAAAGCTGCGAGCGGAGATGTCGCGGAGAGCAGTCGCCCGGGCGTCTCAGTTTACTGATTCGCGCTTTGCCCAAGACTTTGAGACATTTGTGTTCGAGAATCCTCGATATGCCGCGGCGTCACAGCGTGTGTTCGGCCTTATCCCGCTGGACAGGCCACGGCGCTCTGTCTTTGGTCCCCCGGGCGGACCAGTTCCACCCGTCGGACACCGGACTTCTGTCCCTGGCAGCTCGGTTCGACGAGCATCACGTGCCGGGAGCCGAGGCTGTGCAACCCACCAACTTATGAAGACCAACGTCGCCGCTCGCTCCAACATACGACGGCTCCCTCGACGTGCGGGTCCCGACTTGGTGGTCGTATACCCGTGGGACGTCAATCCTTACCAGGAGCTTCTCTACGGTGCCATGGACCCGGCAGTTGTGAGAGTAGCCCGGCTAAGCATTATCCTCGAGCCCTTACTGTGCCATTCCTAATCGCTACCGCTTGGTATAGGATGCGAGGGGCTCGGATTCTCCACATTCACTGGCCGACGTTCGCGGTCCAGGTTGGACATCGCCGACCGTTGAGGCTTTCCCTATGGTTCTCTCGATTGGCGCTTCTGTGGGTAATGGTTCTCGGGTACCGGGTTGTCTGGACGATTCACAATCTCTTACCCCACCAAGCCGAGACTTCCGATGATCTAGGTGTAGCGCGAGATTTGGCTCGCCTCAGCCGAGTAATGATCGCCCACTCACCAACCGTCCGCCGGGACGCGATATCAGTTCTGGGAGCGTCTGCGGAAAGGCTGTTCGTCGTGCCTCTCGGAAACTATCTCAGCGTCTACGAGCCATGCGAGCGTGATCCCGCCGAGGCGAGGCGCATCTTGGGTACCGACCCCGGGGCCTTTCTCTTCTTGTTTTTCGGGAACATCCGACCTTACAAGGGTTTACCCAAGCTCCTCACTACCTTTCAAGCTCACTTTCAAGACCGCGAATGCCTGGTGGTGGCGGGCGACTTCATCGATGACGCCGAGGCCTTCGACCTGCTCTGCAACCAAGGGCCGCTTCCCCGAGTCATCCTTCGACCTGGACGTGTACCGGACAATGAGGTTGCCTGCTTGTTTACATCGGCTGACGTCGCATGCTTTCCCTTCGAAAGTTGCACCACGAGCAGCTCCGCGGTGCTGGCCCTGATCGTTCGGGACGCCAATTGTGGCGCCGCGTCTGGGCGCGCTGTGCGACCTTCCTGACAGCGTCGGTTGGTTCTACGACCCGCTCGACACCCAAGGCCTTGAGGATGCGATGGTCGCAGCGCGGACGGCAACGACCGCTGAACTAAAGAGCAAGTCACGATCGGCACTCGAGTTTGCCCAGTCCCTGTCCTGGGATACGATTGCGGGTGACACCGTCGAGCTCTATTTCGGGCCAAACTAACGACCATGCCTAAACATTCTCTCAGGAACCGACGTGTGATTGTCCGAGGCTTTTCTTGGAACTTGGCTGGCCAGGTGGTTCCTGCCGTCATCAGCATAACGCTCACGCCGTTCTTGCTACACCACCTCGGTTTACCTCGTTACAGCCTTTTGGCGATCGCCCAGACAGCGACTGTCTTCCTCACCTCCTTCGACGGCGGGTTCGGCTCCACAGCCGGAAGATACTTCGCTACTCACGCCTCTCGTGACGATAACACTGCCCTTACTCGGCTGTTCGTGACTCTCATCCTCATCATGCTGTTGATAGGTTCTCTGTTCACAGGGCTCCTGCTGTTGCTCGGTAGGACAGCGGTTTCGCTGTTCGATGTCCCCCACGCCCTCGCCCCTCAAGCCCTGTTTCTCGCGCAGATCCTGGCCTAGTCGTTGCGGCGGCGCTGGTCCAGTCTGTTCTTGCTGCCCTCGTGCAGGCGCACCACCGCTACGCCCTCAGTTGCGCAGCGGGGGTTTGCGCAGCCCTGGCCTGGGCGGGGGTGGCGGTATGGGCAATTGCGACGGGCGCGGGACTCCAGGGCCTCGGACTGGCGCTGCTCGCACAACAGCTGGTGGCCATTGTTATCTTGGCGCCTGCTGCAGCTGTCCACCTCCACTTTCGCAAAATCGGGCTGCTTTCACGTTCCGAGTTTCGGGAGGTTGCCGGGTTCAGCATCCGACGCCAACTCTTTGGCATCACGACTCTCGTCAACAATCAGTTCGACGTCTTCATCATCGCCGCTGTACTGCCTCTTGGCCTGGTTGGATTGTACTCAACCGGAGCGAACTTTGCGATGCAGCTGCGAGGTGTCCTGTCCAATGCACTCGTCCCAATGGGTAATGACATTACCTACACCTACGGTCGGGAAGGGCAGCAGGCGGCCGATCGCCGTTTGATCCTGCTCCAAAAGACTTGGGTTGTCGCGGTCACCGGGTTCTTTTCGCGGTTGCCCTCGGCGCAGCGTATTGGGGGATTTATGTGTGGCTTGGTCCGCGATATTCGCTCGCTGGTGTAGTTGCAACCCTTATGCTAGCGGGTCACGCCATCAACATGTACTCGGGGCCCTCACCCTCTACCTGAATGCCATCGGCAAGCCTGGAGCAGAGGCGCGCTATGGGATGATCGCGATGGCTCTCAACGTGGCATTAACCGTGCCGTTGGTGCTACTTGCCGGCGTTTATGGTGTCGTGGCTGGGACAGTGTTGGGTATGGTAATCGGCACGCTCATTCTCGTGCCGTTGGCTCGGTCGGGTACCGGACTCGCGATACCGCATTTCATCCGCGACGTCCCGGTTGTTCCCACGTTAGTTGTCGCCGCCCTCTCCTTTTTCGTTCTTTGGCTCGTACACGGAATACTCCCACGCGGGCCGCTCGGATTGCTCGGTTCGGGTGCCGTATCAGTCCTTCCTTTGGCCGTTTACGTTATTTGTAAGGCAGGTCCGCGAAGAGTGTTTGCGTACGTCCGCTTGGACAGGATACGCGCGCTAAGCCACACATGACAGATCACCAAGCATCAAGGATCACGGTTCCTCTCGTGGAACCCGAAAAAGCGTGCCCGGAGGCTCGTCCAAGGGTCCTCGCTGTGGTTGTCAGCTGGAATTCCGCCGAGTACGTCGTCGAGTGCATAAAGTCTCTCGTGAGCAGCTGCAGTCCTGCTGACGCGCTGCTCGTCGACAATTGCTCGGACGACAGGACGGTCGCTCTGGTCGAGGAGGAGTTTCCGTCCGTTAGAGTGGTTCAGACGGGGTCCAACCTGGGTTATGCGGGTGCCAACAACCTCGGCCTCCGTTTCGCTCAAGATCACGCTTACGACTTGGTTTAATCCTGAACCCCGACTGTGTGGTTGACAGCGACTGTATTGGGAAACTTGCAAAGGCTCTACAGCGGCATCCCGCCCTAGGTGCAGTGTCTCCGGTGATCTTTTGCCAGGATCGCGTCACGGTCTGGTATTCGGGAGCAAGCGTAAGACACGCGGTCGGGTACGTCATATCACCAGACGGACATCCCGTTGGGTGTCTCAAATGAGGATATAAGCCGGACCCCGCGGGCGAGCGGCTGCGCCATGATGTTACCGCGCGAGCGCGCTCCAAACGGTAGGCCTACTTGACGAGCGCTATTTTCTGTACTACGAGGAAACCGACTGGTCCCTCAGGTGTAGGGCAGCTGGCTTTGAGATTGCAGTTGTTCCGTCTGCATCAGCATTTCACGACCTCGGGCATGGGTCAGGGGGCTCATCGGAGGCCTACCAGTACTACATGACTCGCAATAGGCTGCTATTCGTCAAGACGTATGAGGGAAGTGTTCTGTATGCCTTGCCGTTTTGCCTGTATACCTCATTGTATAACCTGGCCCGGGTGGCGGTGAGGTCTCCAACAAAGGCATTTGCATTTGTTGGCTCCATCGCGAAGGGGTACCTTGACTATGTTTTCGGTCGTGTGGGTGGCCGCCGCGTTAATTATCCCTGGTGGCCTCGACCGAGACGGCGTCGCGGAGCCATAAGCGCAGGCTGAGGGTTACGCTGCAGTCGTCATTCCATATATCGGTTTCAGGAAGGATCGTCGTCGAAGCATGGTTTGAGGACTGCGTCGCGCGGTGTGGGAGCACTTGTATCCCACCGTGAGCGGCTCTGGGGTACAACATTGGGTATCGCCGTCGACCAGCCGCAACTCCCACGGAAACGGGGTTGACTAGGTCTCTGGGTAACTGCCGGAACGATGGGACCAAGGGCCGGGAGTGTGCATCGTGAGTGTGAGCCTGGCAAAGCACCAGCCACCGTACGCCGCGCGCCCGAGACGCTCTCGGACGCGCCATGGGAGACTTTTCGCTCCCCGTCGCCTCCGGAAGCGAGTTTCGGACGACGGTGAGGTTGACCCGCACCATGTGCTTGCGGCTTTCGTCGTGGTCACCCATCCCAAGTCCAAAGATGGTCCCCGATGAAGGTGGCTGGAATTTGGTGCTTGCGGCTCTTTGGTGGTGGCCCCGGAACCACCGGACATGGAGGACTACGTTCGGATTTGCGTCTGCCACCCGTCGACTCACCCCCGGACCCCCTCGGAACTACTCCAGGCTGTGGCCTTAGGTGTTGTGTGCCTGGTCCAGGAGGGCGCCGTGGGACGGCCATCCGTCGAGCTACTGGGCAGGCCGGGCGCAGATTGGCAAAGAGCGTGATGATAGAGGTCGGGCTGGTGACCTTGACCAATCGAGTTGCCTTCTGACGAAGCAGCAGATGTTGGAGCCGATGTGATCCGAGTGGCTCTCCCGAAGCCGAACGCCTAATGCGAGGTCTCGAGCGGCCGATCCGAGAGTACGTGAGATTCGGCTATGGCCGTAGTACGGCCTGCGGAAGATAATGTGGTTTTCGTGCTCCTCGCCACCCCGTAATGGCCGGTATGCTGGTTCTACTGGGGCTGGGCAGTCCCGCAGGTCAGTGCGGTCGGGGACACAATCGAAGCACCAGGCTTACCCGTTGGTTCCTACGCCACTCTTCCCGCTCTGGGCTTCAACCAAGCAATCCTCCATGGCTACGCTCTCGGTTCGCTCTGGCAGAGATCTCTCCGGCCCTTCCACCAGGCCGGTGCGACGTGGCTCCGCCTGGACGCTAGCTGGGCGGCTATAGAGCCGGAGCCGGGTCTCTACAGCGACACTTACCTGAGAGAGATGGACTCAGTTGTGGCTGCCGCTAAAGACAATGGTCTGAAGGTTCTATTCGTCGTTCTGGGAACACCTACTTGGGACCTTCCTTCGGGCGTATCGCCCTCTGCGTGGAATACACCTCCTGTGAACGTCTCAAGCTATGGCCAAACCATGGCGATGCTCGCGAAACGTTATAACTCTGACGACGTCGCATGGGAGCTTTGGAACGAGCCGAATTACAGCCACTTTCTCTCCACCACATCCCCGGCGACCTATGTCAGCCTCGCCTGCAGTGGTTTTGAAGGAGTCAAGTCTGTGTCACCCGATGCCACAGTCGTAGCTGGTGCGCTGTCCGGCTCGGATGCTCAGTGGCTGGAAGCCGCGTACCGCGACGGTCTCAAGGGATGCTTCGACGTGCTATCGGTCCACCCGTATGATCGCATCGGCGTCGAGACCCCCGGCCCGTTTTGGGAACCGCCAGTGACACTGGGGGCGGTCAGGAAGGTCATGGTCGAGAACGGCGATAGCAACAAACCGATCTGGATAACAGAGTTTGGCTGGTACGCCGATGCCGCGGGTGGCTCCGCTCTGCCCCCCGGTGGCGTCACGTTGCAAGAGCAAGCGGCCTACACGGAGCAGTACATTGAAGAGCTCGCCAAGAACTATCCGTACGTGACGAACGTCATGTTCTACAACGGTACCGACTCCCCGGGTACGCCGCCACAGGAAGCATTCGCCGGAGCTTTGAGCTATTCGCTACAGCCAAAGCCGGTGTATTACGTATTGCGGTCGATGTACACCTAACCAGTTTCTCATTGTTATCGCCCGACCGTCCCGGAATGGCGAGTACTTGTCTGTGTACGCACGCTTGCTAGGTCGGCGAGATATTGTGACTGCGATTCAGTGCTATGTCCCTCCCGGTCCGAGTGTCACGTATAGTGAGGGATGCTTCGTGTCGTTTTGGTTTCTAAGGATCGCCTCAAGGCTACCAACGGTCGGCCGATCGACCATGGTGGTCCATGACTTATTGCTCCCAACTCTGACTTTCCACGAATGTAGCTCCACAACTTTCTCACTGCGTACCCTGTAAACGCGAACCTCGAAAGTGGTATCACGACCCATAAAGTTATCTATCTCCAGTCGTGCCACTCTAGGGGCCGCGGATACTGGGTTCAACGAAAGCTCAGCAAATTTCTCTCTAGTCGACGCGGAGGTCACTTCGGCAACCACTAAAGCCCCAGCGATGACCGCCACCGACGCGACATACAACGAGACGGTCCACAATAGGTTCATCCGTCCCGGTAAACACCCACTTCCCTTATCCCGCGTGCTTGTTGAGCCTGCTCTCTCGAGTGATTATCAAGTCGAAGTTCTTCTGGCACTCGCCACATCCCCCAACCGCACGCCATCAGCACCACGCAGGAAAGATAAAGCAACCAATGCGCTCTTGTAAGCCCGCCAAGCAAGTTCAGAAGTAGCCCGCCAGCAATATCGAGGGCGACACTCATTACCACGCTCCAAACAGCGCGCTCGCCAGGCTGGAAACGCCAACCTAATCGGGACGCTTCGACAACCGCCACGCCTGGCGCTACAAGCGCTAGTGGAAGTCCAAACAACACGTCAACAACGGGGGTCGAGGAAAGATAACATGCACCAACTGCGACCAAACTCGCGTAGCCAACCACAGCCAATCTATGACGTGACGTAAGCACGGTCACCTTGCGTTCTGCAAGTTACCGACGTAATAGATGACAATGCTGCCGTCGTCAAACACGCGGTCGACTCCCAGCGCATTATTGTATTTGGTTAGCACTTGGCGAGGAAGGGGACCAGAGTATCGACCGCTGAGGGGGTCTGCGTCAAAATCATACCCCTCGGCAGGAATCTGATCTGTTATGCGGTAATCCGCGATGATATATTCCACGTGCTCCGACCGTATCAACCGCAGGTCGTAACTGGTCAACATCGTTGTCTCGAACAACGGCGCAACGATTGTCGGGCTTTTCTGACCTCCGATGGCTTCGAACAACAAGGACTCGCGGTGATCCGCCACTATGTTTACCTTGGACCCTACTGCACCTGTCAACCAATAGGCGGCGTCGATGGTTCGAAGATCGGTGGAGCGTTCGTATGCTCCTATTTGGAATGGCGCGGGCAATTTCGCCTCGTAAGGTGGCCACGTAAGGACGAGCTGGCCAACAAGTATGACAGGAGCTCCGACCATCATGATTACCTGCTTCGTAGAACTTGACAGGAGCGACATACGCGAGTGCCTGTGTCGAACTAACGGAGAGGTCAACGACTCGGCGTACGACCCCAACAGGATTGCAACAGGTATCATTACAAAGACCTCCCCACGCCCAACGAGTTCGTTACCACCGGGGGTAAGCACGAAGAGAGGTATAAGCAGGTAATACCCGCAAGCGAGAACCATATTCGCGTAGTATTGCGGCGTTCTCGTTACGGCGGATCGCCAAGCTCGGACGATCGCAAGGGGGATCACGAGCAAGATTAGACCTATGGAAGCGCGACCGAGGAGGTCCCAAGGCGCGGGTGCATTATCGATTGGTACTGGAGGTCTCGAAGCTAAATAATGAGACACGTGCGGGCTGATGGCGGCTTGCGGAACGGCCTCAGCCGATGACGAAGTCGACGGGAACACTAAGCCAGGCAGCTGGCCGAGGTAATGAAGAGTGTCTGTGGCCACGGCCAAGTCCCACACGGCTACGACTCCGCACGCAAACAGTGACAGTAGTGCCAAGCGAATCAGGGAACTGCGTAGCTTCATGATGCCAAAGACAAGGGATAAAACACCCAGGAAGATTAGGAGCACGTAACTAGTGAGGTGATGAGTTACGGTGGTCGCAAAGAGAAACATGGAGGCAGCGACCGCCCAGCGGGCCGCCGTAGCCGGGGTTGTCGCTGATGCCACACGCAGCGTTGCGATTAGGGTTGCCAGTAGGAGCGGAACTGCCAACGTCTCGTATACAAAGTAGGACAGGAAGAAAGGGTAGTCAATAGCGGTAGCGAAGATGATGACGGTCACTCCGCCCGCACGGGGGGATAAGCCCATCTCCCGCGCCAAGAGGTATACGAGTGCAGTTATAAGTACGTGAGCTGCACCCGCGGTAACTGTTCCGGCTGCCATGGGCGACACATGGCAGACGAGAGCTATGAGGGTCGCCACGATTTCAAGACCAGGGTATTGTGGACTTATGGCGAGTGTGGGGTTCGCGGCGAAGAGATGATGCGTGCTCAGAATGCTGTTCGCAGTCGCGAGATGCTGGAACTCATCTTGGAAACGGAACTGCACCGGGCTATAGCATTGTGTGACTATGAATGTGATGGCACCAACAAATAAGCTAACGAGCAGCCCCCCCTGGGGTGTTAGGTAACGGCGTCGGAGAAGCACGAGGGCGGGGGCCAGGATAATGACCAGCGAACCTAGAACGTAGAGGGGAGTGGCGAGGGGGCTCGAATAACGACTTAGGGCGAAGGCACAACTGAGGATCAGGGCGCCCAAGCTCAGGATCAACGCCAGGGCTGCAACGGCGACGTTCGAGATTGGCCGAAGTGTTCTGGTCGGATGGATTGTTTGGTCGTTAGTGCTTGTCACGGTTGCCTAAGAAGAGGTGAGCTCACTGTAGGGTCGCAGGAGCAGCTGATGCTGATGGTGCCCAGTTGCTTCGACGCCGATCGGGGAATTGGACGCAGAGTGGTTCACTATCAGGCTTCTTCCGGCGGCGATGAGTTGCCAACCCAGCCATGTCTTTAGGCTAGTCTATTGGACGACCGGACGCTATCAGGCGCCTCTTTGCGGGCGTGCAATGGCCCGGGACGAGCGTGACGCGCCAAGGTGCGGTGCGAATCGGTCACTACATCCGGCGGGATAGCTCGGTTAAGTACATAGTCCAGGATCGTGCGCCCAATACCGGTTGAGGAAAGGGCATCCGGTCTATATGGAGTATATGTTTCCAGCCTCGCTCGACCCTACCCTACCGAGGGCGCGCGCTGGTTCCTGGCTGACACGGACGCAGGGCCTCACCAGGGAGTTATGGGAGGGCGGGTGCTGGGCACCAGACCGAGCCAGTATAACGCCGACGTTGACCTACCCTAACTCGGCGTCACGTGAAGCCACCGTTTTACCCGGGCACTGGTCCCGTCGGCGGCGACTCAGGGTACGGCCATCCGGGCGTTCTGGGGCTGGTCTGTCTAAACGAGTCGGCGATTGAGCCCAAGCCCCCTGGTCTGGGTGAATAATGCGTCGAACCGATTGCCCATGAAGTCCAAAGGTAAGTGCTCAGCCGTGCCGGCGCCGTCCGGCGCTCACGGAACTTAGTACTCCTGCTGATTCGGATGACGACGAAGGTTGACACCTGGGCGCGTTCTCGTTTTGCGTTGCTCGACTCACCCTAGCCGCGACCTAGGCGCACGACTCAAGGGGTGCAAGGCCGTAGTCGATCAAGACGCAAGGTGGAAAAAGCCGGACAGTCATGTAAGGGCGACATTCTTCCGGGTCGCGCACGCTGCATCGGTCTCGGGTGCCACTGGCCATACGTCGTCGATCGTCTAAGGTCCAGGTTGCCGCGCTTCTGGGCTTGATCGTTGCCGTCGGTGCGTCCGTTATCGCAGGAGTAGCACTCCTACCTCGGAGCAGCGCCGGACCGGTAGGCCGCTCCGGCCTCGCGGTCAGGTTGCGGACGGTCGGAGCCGCCGTCGGGGCGCGAAGGGGGTCGGCCCGTTGGTAAGTGGTGACGGGGCCGTCTTGGATCATCGGGACGATTTGGACCCGGGCATTCTAAAAAAGACCATTACCTCGCCAGTCGTGGGGTTCTCCCCTAGCGCTCCGGCGCTCCAACTCACGTCTACCGATACGGCGGGCCACAGGTCCCCGAAGACGTCTACGCGCACGCCGGTCCAGGCAACTTCCACTAGAGCAACCTCTCCGTCGCTTGAGTCGACCTTTGTCCACACGACCGCTGAGTCGGTCCGAACGACATTGAGCAGTGGCACCACGATTCCGTCTAGGGCCGTGCCTACTAACGGGGGAGCGCACCAGTCGCGACGTCTTCCACGAGCATCAACACGACTGTCGTCCAGTTGGCGAGGACTAGCACGAACACGACTGCGGTCCAGGTGGCATCTACCAGCACGACCTTTGAGCGAGTCCAGGTGATGACCACCAGCACAGCGACGACCGTGGCGCAGGCGACGACCACAAGCACCAGCACGACTGCAGTCCCGGCGACGACCACAAGCATCGACACGACTGGAGTGCCGGCGACGACCACAAGCACCAGCACGACTGGAGTGCCGGCGACGACCACAAGCACCAGCACGACTGCAGCCCCGACGACGACCACAAGCACCAGCACGACTGCAGTCCCGACGACGACCACAAGCACCAGCACGACTGCAGTCCCGACGACGACCACAAGCACCGCCCCGGTTCAGGTCGAGACAACCTCCACCACCACGAATCCGGCAACGGAATCGGCACTGCCGGCGCTTGGTTTCAATGAGGACGTCGTCGATGGATACTCGGAGACCGCTTTCTGGCAGAGTGCCCTTTCCCTTTTTCATCAGGCCGGCGCCACTTGGCTCCGGGTCCCCATTAGCTGGGCGTCAGTCGAGCCTTCTCCCGGCGGTTACAACTCGACGTACCTAGACGAGATGGACTCCATTGTCGCTGTTGCTGAGCAAAACGACCTAAGAGTGCTGTTCGTTGTGTTGGTACGCCCTCTCGGAATTTTCCGGCAGGCAGTTCGCCGGATGCCTGGAACACGCCCCCGGCGAATATATCCAGCTACGGTCAAGCAATGGCCGTCCTGGCCCAGCGTTACATGTCAGACAATGTTGCATGGGAGCTTTGGAACGAACCAAACTACAGTGAGTTTTTCTCGACCACGTCGCCGGCGACTTATGCAGAGCTCGCTTGCAGCGGCTACCAAGGCGTCAAGTCTGTCGCTCCGAATGCGACTGTAGTCGCGGGCGCCTTGTCCGGATCGGACTGGACGTGGCTCGAGGCGGCATACCAGGACGGGCTCAAAGGTTGTTTCGACGTGCTCTCCGTTCATCCTTACGATCCCATCGGTCCCGAGCCGCCCGGGCCTTCTTGGGAGCCGCCCGTAACGCTCGGCCTGTCTACGACGTAATGGTTGAGAACGGCGACGGTTCTAAGCCCATTTGGATCACGGAGTTCGGGTGGTACGCGAATGCAACCCCTGGGGCACCTGTGCCCCCGGGCGGCGTCACCGTCCAAGAGCAGGCTGACTACACGCAGCGTTACATAGAAGAGCTCGATGCCGGTTATCCCTACGTGACCAATGTAATGGTGTACAACGGAACTGACTCCCAAGGCACGGCTCCGGACGAGGAGATACGCGGGAGTGCTCACGTCCAACTTGCAGCCGAGGCGGTGTACTCCGCACTTGTCTCGATGTATACCTAGGGCGCTGGCTGGCGGTACCAAGTATTCAGAAGGTTCCAAGAGGCTTCCTGAGCTGCTCAAGCCATCTCATATGATCACAACCTGCGATTAAGGCCCCGTTGGTGTCATGGGCCCTTACGAGGAGGCGGCGGAGTCCTGAGCACGCTAAAAGTGACCAGCATCGGGTGATGGTCGCTCCCCTTCCCGTCGCCCAGGGCATAGCCTTGAAGTGATATTCCGGTAGAGAGCAGGATGTGGTCGATGCGCAGGTAGGGAACCACTGGTTGTTGGTCACGCGGCCACGTCATGCGCCAGCCTTGCCCCGCGACCACGGCGGCGTCCTGGAGCCCTAGGCCCAAAAGATCCTGGAAGTGCCAGTCATACCAGGTGGCGTTCAGGTCTCCGACGGCGACAAGGGGACGTGGCTCTGTGGCCAGCTCGGCTCGGATCGCGCCCATCTCTTTCTCCCAGATCGTGGGCTCGTCCGGTCCGAGGTAAGGTGCCGTAGTGTGCAGGACGTCAATGCGAAGGCGCCTATCACCGGACAGGTCAATCCAAGCACGTATCTCTGGATGTCCATACGCAAACCACTCGGTGGCATCGTTGAGAGGGTAGACGGACCACACTGCCATGCCGTAGGGGCCATAGCTGGGGAGGACCAGGCTGTAACGGTACCGGTCCAATACGTTGGTCGCCCTTAAGGAACGTAATGCTACGGGTGTCAGTTCTTCAATTGTGACGATGTCGGGATCCCTGCGCCTGATCTCCGATCCGATCTCGTCCAGGTCGCGGTTCGACTGGCTCACGTTCACGTCGAATAGGCGAAGCGTGACGGAGCCGGGTGAAGGTGACTGGAGGTGGGAGATTGGGTTGAAGTCTGGCAGGACCCACCACAGCTGCAAGCACACGAGGACCATAGAGGTGAGCACGAGGACCCGTCGGCGGGTGAACAAGCCGGTGGAAAGAGTTACCCACGCCAGCATATAGAGCCAGGGTGTGACTGCGATCGCGCCAACGATGGCTGAGCGCGGCTCACGTTGCACCAGGTGGAAGCCACTTAGGATGGTGAGTCCGGTCACAACTACCCATGACAGGCCCAAGTACACGAAGCGCAAGGCGCAGAAGACCAAGCGGGCAACGACCAGCATCCATATCCAGTTTGCTTGAACGGACCCGCCGCAAGCCAATGGGGAGGAGATGCGCTGGTGACTGCTTGCACTCACATCGACGACACGCGTGGCGCTCTCTAGCCTGGGACGGGGGTGTGATGGCACCGCCAATGGGGGTGAAGTTCCCATCAGCCGAAGGCGATCCATCGACGTGGGGATAAGATACCTGAACGTCCCTGTGTAGAGAGTAAAGAGGTGGGCCTTTGTTGGTGCACGGTGAGGGCTCTGATTTGATGGGGCCGTGGTGGGCCTGGAATGCAAGCCATCCGTCGCTCGGAAGGAACTGGGAACAGTCAGCCAATGTCGTTAGGAACTGCAAATAATACAAGCATAATTATTTGTTGTTACACGGAGGCTCGATGGTCGCTATTACTTGACGCTATCGAGTCGGTCCCAAAACGCGAGAATATCGAATTGATTGTTGTCGTGGACCACAATCTTCGGCTACTTCAGCGTCTACAGTCCGAATCGTTGCAGTGTCAAGTCTTTCCGAACGACCGGGAGCGCGGCATCTCGGTACGCGGAACGCCGGTCTCGCGCGATCGACGGGTGAGGTAATCGTATTTCTCGATGATGACGCCGTTGGGCGTTCGGGCTGGCTCGACACTTTGCTGGAGGCGTTTGACGACGCCCGCGTTGTCGTCGCAGGCGGCTCTCTTAACCCACGATGGGAAGTCCACCCGTCAACCTGGCACCCAAAGAGTTTTTATTGGGTATTTGGATGCTCGTGGCTGGGGTTACCAACCACCACATCTGAAGTGCGCAACGTGATTGGCGCGTGTATGGCTATCCGAAAGGCAGTATTCGAAAGTTTAGGTGGCTTTTCTGACAAGCTTGGTCGACAAGCGCGCGCTCCCCTCGGCTGCGACGAGACCGAACTGTGCATTCGTGCAAGCGCAGAAGGGACCATTCTTTATGTGCCATCTTGCATTGTGGATCATTACGTGTCAAAACAACGGGTGTCATTAGAGTACTTCGTGCGTCGCTGTTGGGCGGAAGGTGTCTCAAAAGCTGTCGTCTCGACTCTTGTTGGACCCCGGAGAGGTCTATCCGAAGAAAGAAGACATTTATTCGTAATGTGGAATGAAGGCATGGATGGCGTCCGTAGCCGACAGTTTCGCCGAACTGGTGCTATCGCCTTGGGAGGGATGACTACGCTCGGCGGCTACCTCTGGGGTAGAGCTTCGATGGTATCGACTCGGCTGGTATCTCGATCGGCCCAGGCACCTACGTAGGTCATTTCTGCTTCCTTAGAGAGAGGAATGTGAATACTTTCTTCTATACTCGCTGCCCTTTCGTCAAGTGAGACTTTTTCAAACGCAAGGCTCCAAGAACGTCCTTTATAATTTCCGTGTGGGGCTCACTAATACTAAAGCGGTTTCCCAGAACATAATAAGTAGGAGCCTCGACTACATTCTGCGACGGAGGCTCCATTGGTCGCTTTTGGAGATGCAGATAAAGACCCTTGCGGACGGATCCATCCTTTGCTCTTTCAAGTAACGAACCCCGATCCCAGCTGAAAATGGGACGTATCGCGTTGGAGTAATTCGCGCGAAGCCTATAGTGGCCAATGTCGATGTCGAAGGTAACGCCGGTACCCTTCCAGCACCGACCTTGCAGCCCGCTAACGATTTTGTCAATGCCCAACCATTCATCGAATTGGCAAGTACGAGGACATGCGAAGACATCCCGGTAGTCTACCCCGAACTCAGTATGCCGGTACCAACCGTTGACCTCTGACGTGTTACGGTAAACGCTAAAGGCAGCTTCGCGTGAGGAGCTTATCATAATTGAGGGTGATATCGTTTGTGACGAACGCCCTGATGTCGCCGAAAATCACGTCCAGATCGCAATGCCCCCAGAAATCGTATTGCAAAAGGTACTCGCTAAATAACTCGCCGAAGGCGGGGCGGAAGTCGACTAGTTTATACGGTCTCGGTATGCTAACAGGAAAGGAAAAGTGCGCCTGGACTCGTGAGCAGAAATCGGCGAAGGTCATTTGTAGATGTTGTACATTCGACGGCAGGTCCACGATAGGTGAATCCGAAATTAGAAGCCAATCGATTGCGGCATTGTGAGCCATGGACCGCAACGTCAACGGGAAATATGACGGCAACCGACCAAAATAAATTGCAAAGATCCTGAGCCGTGATGTGGACAACTATCCTGCTCCGTGTGAGTCGGGGAGCGTTGGGAGCCCCATTGTGGTGTGTTGTTGAGAGAGGCCTTGCACCTCCTGTCTCTGCAGGTGCCGGGACCGCATAGTCAATAGTACGGGTTGGAAACCTACTGTTCGAGCAGCAGAAGTCGCCTTCTTCGTGGTAGCGCCCACCCTGCCAGTGCTCGAGCCACCCGAAGCTGGCCGTACCGGGCCACCGTGGGAGTTGTCGTGGACGAGAGGGCCGAACAGCGGCTGGTCTTCGCCCACCCTGTAGCGATCGCTATAGGGTGGGCGTCTAGCGACTTGGTCGGCGGGGAGAACGCGGCACGCCTACAGGAGCCCGTGGTCCGCAAGTGGGCCCACCGTGAGCCCGGCAGCGTCCCAGTGTTCAGCGAGGACCGGTAGTGCCGCGAGCGTCGCCTTCCAGCTACCCGGTGCGGACGTGCAGTCGGAATCGTGGAGCAACACCGTGGCCCCGCGCACGAGAGTGCGCTGGACGTCGTCGACTATCGACTCAGGGGTAGCCGCGGTGCGCCAGTCGCGGCCCCAGGTGGTCCACAGGACCGTCTTCAAGCCGGACCGCCGGGCCCCGACGAAGGTCGACGCCGATAGTGCGCCATAAGGAGGCCGCACCCAGAGCGGGGTGACCCCGGTCAGCTCCTCCAGTCTGTCCCTCGTGGCGACCAACTCCCTGCCGACCCAGCCCGGGCCGTGACGCAGGTGGTTGGAATGGGTGTAGCCGTGCACGGCCACCTCGTGGCCGCGCTCCACCACTTCAGCGGTGAGCTCGGGCCACGCGGCGGCCATGCTCCCTAGCATGAAAAAGGTCGCCTTCCAGCCCAAAGAGCCGAGCGCATCGAGGAATGCGGGCGTGGAGGCCGGGTCCGGCCCGTCGTCGAACGTGAGCGCCACATGTCCTGTCCGGCCCACGCCGGAGAGGCCCGGTGCCAACAGATTTCGTGCATGCCGCCAACCGGAGGCCGCCGGCAATAGCTGGGCCAGCGCTGCTCCCACGAGCGTCGCGCCTGCACCTACGGCGACTACCTTGCCCAGACCGAAGCTGCTCACTGGAGCCTGCTGAAGGGGGCGCTGACAAGGTCGTCGCTCGACAGCTGAGCCCGGACGTTGCTGAGCAGGTCCACCAGGTGTACCGGTGTGATCTTCAGCCCCTCGACGACGTAGATCTGCCCGGCTTGTAGGTGCGGGACGGCTAGCACCTGGCGGGGGAAGGGGCCTCCCGGCGCGACCGGCAATGTCGCGTTCGCGATCACCATCATGAGGTGGGCTGAACTGGTGTCTACCAGGTCGAAGATGCTGATGCTGCGGTCTGGGACAAGAACCCCGACCGCCCGGCCGCAGATGGCCGAGAGCTGCTGGGCGGACCGAGTGTCGGACAGAGCCAGCGCCCAGGGGGCTTGCGGGCCGCCGCGGGCCCCGCCGCCTCACCTAGGCCGCCGCTCTCGACGTCCAGCCCCTCGCTCGCAAGAGCGCGCACCGCACTGCGGTCAGCCTCGGCGCTGTCCGCGTCCACTACAGCGCTGCCGTGGAGCTCCAGAAGCGCCGATCGCACCGCCCGGCTCGCAAGGTCCTGCGGGCTCAGTCGGACGCCAAGGTAGATCACGTTGCCGGCCCCTGGGGGAGGGTGGGCCACCCCTGCGCCGGCTGCGGCTGCAACGCCGACCCCGGTCGTCAGGCCGACCCAGGCGAGTGCCCCGGCCAGGGCTGCGGCCGATGCTGCGCGGGCCAGCCGTGCGACAGGGCGCAACCGGGGTTGCGGTGGCTCACCGGACGCGGCCAGTTCGCTCACCGCCGTGGCGGCGTCCTCGGAAAACAGTTCGGCTACCGCCGAGAGCTGGCGGTACCGGGCCAACCCGGGCTGGCCGAGCAGTACGAGGCTTTGCAAGAGGTCGTCGCTGCTCGCAGCGAAGGAGCTGACGCCGGCGGCGGACATCGCGGCGGCGCTGTTGCGCCCGTGGCCGGGGATCGGCCGGAAGCTGACGAGCGGGACCCCGGCCGACATCGCCTCCAACGACGTGAGGCCGCCCGCGTTCTCGACGAGGACGTCGCACGCTGCCATGACCCCCGCCATGTCGTCGCTCCAGCCCAGCACGACAACTCGGTAGCCCTTCGCTCCTACGAGGTCCTGGAGCTGCCTGCGCAGGGCCTCGTTATGGCCGCAGGCAACCACTGGGACTAGCCCCGGCCGCTTTGCGACGAGCTCGAGTGTTTCCCGGACCGCCCCGACACCCCACGAGCCCGAAGAGATGAGGATGGCCAACTCGCTGTCGTGAAGACCAAGGGTGGCGCGCTGCGCGGTGCGCCGTGCCCTGGCCACTGCGAACTCGGGCCCGACGAGTGGGCTGCAGGTGACGCTGGGCTGCCCGGTACGGCGGGCCACTGCTTGGACCGTGCTCGGGTGGACCGCCAGGTTGAGGTCGATGCCCCGGTGTGCCCAGAAGGGGTGGAAGCCGAAATCGGTTATCACGTTGACTGCGGGCACCCTGAGCGCTGCGCGTTTTCGGAGGGTCAACCTTGTACGGGCCTTGGCGCGGCATCGCATGTCGCCGAGCACCTGGGTGGCTACGGGGTAGGTCGATACGACCACGTCGGCGCGCACCTGCCTCACCCAGCGAAGGATCCCCCTGCGGGTGCCGAAGCTGAGCAGGCGGGCCAGGGGCACCAGCAGGAACGGGAACCAGAACCAAACCCGGAAGGCCAGCTCATAGGCCCACGGAGCGTGGCGGAGCTCGGCTTCGTAGCCCCTCGTCAGCATTTTGCCCATCCGGAACGGGGTCGCATCGAGGAAGTCCTTGATCTCGACCTCGTGCCCGAGGTTTTCCAAGCGCCGGGCTAGTTCGCGCGCGTTCCCTGCATCTCCTGCTCCAACCGTCGCCGACACGATGAGAACGCGGAGTGGGCGGGTAACGCCATGCCAACTCACACCGCTGACTCTAATTCACGGGGAATTAACCAATCGAGGCTCGACGACCAACCTGCGCCGGTCGCGGGGACGTCGGGTACCTTGGAGCGATGACATTGGCTTGGCGGTGGACCTCCCGGTTGGCTTGTCCCATGGTCGCAGCGCGCTCGGCGGCGCGCACGGGCGTGAAGGCCGTAGTCCTGGTCGGGGGAGAGGGCACAAGGCTCCGGCCGCTCACGTTTTCGACTCCCAAGCAGATGTTGCCCGTTGCGGGCCGGCCGGTCATAGAGAGAGTTGTCGAACACCTGGCTGGGCACGGCGTGGACGAGGTGGTCCTTTCCCTCGGGTACCGACCGGACGCGTTCCTCGCCGCTTACCCTGGCGGTCGCTGTGGCGATGTGAAGTTGCACTACGCAGTCGAGAGCTTTCCCCTTGACACCGCGGGTGCTATCGCCTTCGCGGCCGGCGAAGCAGGGATCGGCGACGAGACGTTCGTCGTGGTAAATGGGGACGTGCTAACAGATATAGACCTGACGGCGCTAATAGAGTTCCACCGCGAACGCGGAGGGGAAGGGTCGATAGCCCTGACGCCGGTCGACGACCCCTCGCGCTTTGGGGTGGTCCCCGTGGACAGCAACGGCCGGGTGGAGGCTTTCATCGAAAAACCACCTGCGGGCGAGGCTCCTACCAACATGATCAACGCCGGGATCTACGTGCTGGAGCCTTCGTTCCTCGAGCGGGTGCCTGAGGGAAGGCGTGTGTCAGTCGAACGTGAGGTTTTCCCGCTTCTCGTCGAAGCCCGTACCCTCTATGCCTTAGGTTCAGACGCGCTGTGGACCGACATGGGCACCCCGGAAAAGTACCTTGAAGCCAATTTGGCCTGGGGACAGCGTGAACGCCGGCTTTCCGACGGCAATCACGCCGGGTACCCCGGGGCCACGATCGCCAACAGCGTGCTGCATGACAACGTCCGGATCGAGGAGGGTGCCGAGGTCCACGATGCGGTCGTGCTCGAGGGGGGCCACGTCCGAGCCGGCGCCGTGGTGCGCCGCTCAGTGCTCGGCCGCAACGTCGTTGTAGGCCTTGGCGCAGTCGTGGAAGCCCTCTCCGTCCTCGGTGACGGTTGGGTTGTAGCCGCCGGGGACGTCCTCAGCGGCGCCCGTCTCCCGGCCGCCTGAGCCGACGCGGGCGGGCTGCTACGGGCCGGAAGGCTCGTCCAGGGCGCGCCCTGCGATCAGGTGGACCACGAGCCCGGTCCAGCCGGTCTGGTGGGACGCCCCGAGGCCGGCACCATTGTCCCCGTGGAAGTACTCGTGGAACCATATGAGGTCGCGCCAGCGCGGGTCTTCTTGCAGGAGCCGGTTGGCGCCGTGCGCCGGCCGGTGCCCTTGGCTCCCCTTGAGGAACAGTGAAGTGAGCCGCCGCGAAAGATCATCGGCCACCTCACGCAAGTTCAGCTGGTTGCCCGAGCCCACTGGGTGCTCCACCTTGTGCTCATCGCCGAAGTACCTCCAGTAACGGTAGAGGGCCTCGATGATGAGGAAATTGAGCGGGAACCAAACTGGGCCGCGCCAGTTGGAGTTCCCCCCGAACAGCGAAGTGGTCGACTCCGCCGGCTCGTAGTCGATACTCGCCGAAAAGCTCCCGATCTGGACCGTGAAGGGGTGTTCCAGGTGGAACCGCGACAGGCTGCGGATCCCATAAGGCGAGAGCATCTCGTTCGGGTCGAGGACGCGCAGCAGGACCCTCTGTAAGGACTCGGCGGTCCCGACCGACAAAAGGCGGCGGTCACCCATCCCGGGCACCCGGGTATGGGCGATATACGCGGAAAGGGCGGGCTTGTTCCTCTCGAACCACTCGGTGCGCTCCATGAAGTCAGGGAGTTTGGCCGCGAGTGCGGGGTGCAATGTCGTGACTGCCAGGAGGGGCACGACGCCTACCATCGAACGAACCTTCAGCGGGAGGAAGCTCCCGTCCGGGAACCTGATGACGTCGTAGAAGAAACCGTCGTCGACGTCCCAGAGGCCCTGGGTGTGCATCGCTTCCGCGATGTACGCGAAGTGCTCGTAAAACTTGATGGCGACGTCCTCGTACGTCTGGTCATGGTCGGCCAGGCGCAGCGCCATCTCCAGCATGGAGATGCAGTACATGGCCATCCACGCCGTGCCATCGGACTGCTCTAGGACGCCTGGGACCGGCAGCGGCCGCGAACGGTCGAAGAGGCCGATGTTGTCGAGCCCGAGGAAACCCCCCTCGAAAACGTTGTTGCCTTCGGCGTCCTCCTGGTTGACCCACCACGTGAAGTTGATGAGCATCTTGTGGAAAACGCGCTCGAGGAAGTCGTAGTCCGGTGGCAAGCCTTGGACCGCCCTGCGATGGGTGTCGGTCCGCCAAACGGTCATCGCGGCCCACGCTTGGACGGGAGGGTTGACGTCGCCAAAGTCCCACTCGTAGGCGGGAAGCTGGCCGTTGGGGTGCATGTACCACTCGCGGCCGAGGAGTATCAGCTGTGATTTGGCGTACTCCGGGTCGAGGTGGGCCAGCGCCACGGCATGGAAAGCTAGGTCCCACGAGGCGTACCAGGGGTACTCCCACGCGTCCGGCATCGAGATCACTTCGCGGTTTGAAAGGTGCGTCCAACGCGAGTTCCGGCCCGACAGCCGTTGCGGAGGGGGTGGCGGTTGGGTTGGGTCGCCGTTAAGCCAACGTTGGACGTCGTAGTGGTAGTACTGCTTGCACCAAAGCATCCCCGCCGACGCCTGCCGCAAAACCAGCGCTTCGTCGGGAGTGATGTCGACGGGCTCGATGCTGGCGAAGTACCCGTCGGCTTCTTCCTTGCGCTTAGTGAGCACCGCGTCGAAATCCTCACCGAGGTCTCCGGGCTCTTCCGCGAACCGCAGCCGGATCCGCGCCTCAGCGCCCGGCGCCAGTTCCAAGTGGTAGCGAAGCGAAGCTTTGGTGCCATTGAGCGCGGGGTTCACTGTTGCGGTCCCGTAGACGACGTGGTCGGAGATGCCATCTTTGGGGTAGTCGGGGCCGGCGCTGCCCCAAAGCTTTCGCGCGTTGGTGTCGTTGTCGCAGAACAAAGGCTCAGGTAGCCGGCCGTCGGGGCCCGGCCCTCCGGCAAGTATCCGTAGCCCGTTACGCGGGCAATGAAGGGACAAATTTTGCACCTTCCCTTGCGCGGACGTGCTCGTTTCAGGCCCAACGACGATAGAAGGGCGGGGGACCCCGAAGTCCCAGCTCCATCGGTTACGGAACCAGACCGTCGGAAGGATGTCGAGCGGGGCCGTATCTGGGCCAACATTCTCTACTTCGATCTGCCACAGGATGTCTTCGGGCAGGTGCTTGGCCCACGTGACCGTAACGACGAAGTAGCGGCCGGCATCGAAGATCCCGGTGTCCACGAGCTCGTACTCCGGGTCCTTGCGGCCCCTTCGGGCGTTCTCGGCAACGAGAATCCTCGTAGGGGAACCTCGCTTGAGGGTAGTGGTAGCGCCACTGGAGCCAACTCGAAGTGGGCGTCGCGTCGAGGTACCACCAACATTCCTTCACATCTTCGCCGTGGTTGCCCTGAGAGTTCGTAAGCCCGAAGAGGCGTTCTTTCAGGAAGGGGTCCTGCCCGTTCCACAGCCCTAGCCCGAGGCAGAGCTCCTGTTCGTCGTCGCAGATCCCGGCCATGCCGTCCTCGTTCCAACGGTAGGCCCGTGAAATCGCCTGCTCCCAAGGGAAGTACGACCAGGCGTTGCCGTCCGGTGAGTAGTCTTCACGGACCGTCCCCCATGCCCGGTCGGCGAGGTAGGGGCCCCATCTTTGCCAAGGGACACCGGAAACATCGGCCTCCCGCAGCCGTCCCCACTCTGCGTCCGCCGTTCCAACGAGCTCGTTCGCTTGGGCCTGTCCCGGTTGAGCGACGCCTGGCCCTGCAGCCCCTGATTGGCCTTCTATGGTGCTCATATGGGGCCATCTTGCCAGATTTGAGCGGGTTGCAAGCAGAACAGTGCAGCGTGCTGGCCACATCGCGCTCGCAGTTGTTGCTCCAGTTCAGCCTCCGAGATGCCGAAGTTACGAGCTTGTACGGGGTAATACTTGACTTAGCGCGCGATACCGTCTTTGATGATGTGTTTAGAGAGTGCGAAATCTTCCCAACTTCCCCCGCACGCCTAGGAGAGAAATGAACAGATCTCAGCTTGTAGAAGAGATAGCAAGTACCACAGGGCTTACGAAGCGCCAGGCCGAAGAGGCCGTCGACGCTTTCGTAGGGACCATCGGTGACCAAGTCAGGTCCGGGACCAAGGTAACGATTTACGGTTTCGGCAGCTTCAACCCGACGGCACGCAAGGCACGTACAGGCCGCAACCCGCGGACTGGCCAGCCCGTCAAGATCGCCGCATCCAAAGGCATCCGTTTCAGCCCCGCCACTGGCTTCAAGGCCGATCTCAACAGCAAGAAAGCCGCAGCCAAGAAGGCGGCGCCAGCCAAGAAAGCTGTGCCCGTGAGGGCTGCAGCAAAAGCGGCTGCCGCCAGGACAACCGGGCGCGCCACGGCCACTAGAGCGGTCAAGGCCGCCCCCGCAGGCAGGGCCACCAAGGCCGCTGCGGCCAAAACAACCGGTCGCAAGGCCGTCGCTGCGAAGGCTCCGGCACGGCCCGTTGGCCGTCCGCCCAAGAAAGTTGCCTCCGCAGTGAAGGTTGCTGCCAAGAGAGCTCCGGCCAAGGCAGCTGTCAAGAAGGTCGCAGCGAAGAAGGTCGTAGCGAAGAAGGCAGCCGTCAAGAAGGTTGTCGCCAAGAAGGTTGCGCCCGCCAAAGCAGCCGTCAAGAAGGTCGCAGCGAAGGCCAGCAAGGCAACCAAAACTGCCAAGGCGACCAAGGCTCCTGCCAAGTCCGCTCGGGCTGCCAAGCGCTAGCCTTTCCCTCGATTGGTAACGGCCGGCAAGTTGTTGCCGGCCGCGCCCATTACCAGCGCTTCTCGGGTGTCCGCACCCGCTGGGGCTCAGCAAAGTGCCTTCCTGTGAACCCTCGCAGGAAGGCATTTTTTGGTCTATTGGGCAGCCCGCTTCACGGCTCGGCGCACCAGTTCGTTCAACGACTGAGCGGTATGAGCGCCCTGCGTTCCAGGATGACGTAACCCGCGGCACGGACCGTGCGGAAGTCCTCGCGCACGTAGCGCTGCAGCGCCTCGGCGCCCCAGGGGATCCTGCGTACTTGATAGCCGAGGGCAAGCACTACGTAATCGGCGTGCTCGAGCGCGTCGAGCCAGGTCTTTACCGTGCGTAGCGACTCGGCCTCGGGCGAGGTGGCTGGGTAACCGCCGTCCGAGCTGAGCGTGGTGCCAAAGGCGTCGGTCACCGCCGTGCAGCCTGGCACCGTAGAACTGAACCGGTCGGCCAATAGCAACGTGGGGGCGTCATCGCCCAGCACACAGGCGCCGGCGGGCACGAAACGTTGGATCAGGGCCACGTCTGGGAAGCCACCGCGGCTCGCCCGGACAACCTGCACGGCGTGGACAGCGCCGACGAGCAGTACAACCGCTGTCAGCCCGGCGGTTGTCCTGGGAGCCTGCAGTGCGACCCGACCCGCGGCCAACCCGAGCATCAGAGCTAGGAAAGGCCCGAAGAAGGCCGCATAGTGGTAGTAATACGCGGCCGGGGTAGCCAACCCCGTCCCGGTGACGACGACTACGGCGATTGCGACCCCGTCGAGGCGAGTGAACAGGCCACCGGAGAGCGTAATAGATGGGCGGCGGAGACCTTGCAGCCGGCGGCTAGCGTAACCGCCCGCCACGAGCACGACCACCACGAGCGCCAGCACGACGGCCAGGGTGCGCTGGCTCCCGTCGGGCAGTGGGGTGGGCACCTGCGACGGCGGCGAGCCAAGTAGGGACGTGAGGCGGTCATAGATCGAGGGTTCCACCGTTTCGGTCCGTGAGAGTTGGGTGACGATCACGTCGTGGACGAAGGCGCTCGGGGCGAGGGCGAAAAACGGGCCGCAGACGACGGCGAAGGCCCCCGCTGTGCCCGCCAAGAACGGGACAAGACGCCGCCGCGCCGCAGAGGTGAGGAGCGCTGCCGCAACGACCACAAAAGGCAAGACCGCGAACGCTTTGCACGAGCCGGCGAGACCGAAGAGGGCGCCGCCGGCGACCAGCCGGCCGGTACGCCCGGTTAAACGGTCCCCGTCGAAGACTGCAGCGAGACCCAGTATGCAAAAGGTGGCGCAGAAGGGCTCGAGCATCACCGTGCGCTGGTCGATGAGGCACACGGGGTACACCGCCATGGCACCGCACGCAACTAAAACGGTAAGGGCATTTCGGTGCCGCAACATCCAGCCGAGCCCTACGACGCCAACGGTCTCGAAAAGGGGGACCGCAACGCGGGCAGCGGCTAAGGCTGTGGCGGTGCCGACAGAGCGGGACCACAGCGCGAATGGGAGCATCGCAACGGGCACGCCCGGCGGCTGGTCGTCTACGAAGTTACGGTACGGGAAAATCCCATGAGCGAGCCGGACCGCGGTGCCGAACCACACGCCGTCGTCGTACTCCAGGTACTCGTGCAACTCTCGCAACCCGAACAGCTGGTACCAGCCGACGGCGAGACTGAAAGCCGCGGCCATTCCCACGATAAGGGCGATGGGCGAAATACGACGGCTCTGCAAGCCGGCGAGGAAGCGGCCCGTCAAGGCGTTCCGGGACCGAGGACCGCTGTAATTGGCCAAGATGCTAAGTGGGCGTAACCGCCGCCATGTCCGCTGGGAAATCCACGTCCCAGGCCAAAGCCGGGTCGTGGATAACCTGCCAAGGTAGCCCTGTTCGCTCGGCCTCATCTTGATGGCGTAAGAAGGAGCCCGGGCCATAAGAGAAACAGAACCCGCACTGAGCGGGCAGGCTGATCACATTGGTGCCGTCGAGGTGGCGGTCTGGGACAAGCGCTATCCCGCCCAGCTCCGCCAACCGAGCGAGCTCTGTTGCTAGAGGCAGGTCAGAGTGCGCGACGACCAATCGCTCGAAACCTTCGGTGCCGAGTTGCGCGACAGCCGTCCCGACGGCGCCATTGAGACCGAGCCCGGGCTCGAGTAGGGCACGAGCGCCGAGGTTTTCAGCCCAAGCCGCAACTTCTAGATCGTCGCAGACGACTATTACCGGCAGCGGCCGCGAAGCGCTTATCACATGCGCCGCCATTTCACGTGCGAGCGCAGCTCGTTCCTCAGGGCGCAGCACCGAGGCCAGCCTCATCTTCGCGTTGGAAAAAGCTTTCACGGGGATGACGACAGCTCGTGTGCCTTGGCACCGGAGCTCACCGCGCCATCCTATAGGGGCGCTGGCGGTGACGGTCACGGAGCTCACACCTGGTTGGATGGGGAAGATCGTCGTTGGCGGTGGGTCGCCGGCGCGACCTTGCTAGCTTGAAGCCAATGAGAGTGGCGTTCGGGACCGACGAAACTACGCCGGTGACTGAGGAGCTGAAGGACGACCTCGTTCACCTTGGCCACGACCTCGTGGTGGTCGCTGACCCGCTTCGTTGGGCGGAGGCCGGCAGGGCGGTAGGCGAGGCAGTGGCAAGTGGTGCGGCCGACGTGGGTGTTGTTTGTTGCTTCACTGGTACCGGGGTAGCCATGGCGGCCAACAAGGTCCCCGGCGTGCGGGCGGCGCTTTGTTCCGACGCTGAGACAGCGCGAGGCGCGCGCCAATGGAACGACGCCAACGTCCTGGCGCTCAGCCTCAGGCTCACCACGGCAGAACTCGGCCACGAAGTGATAGATGCTTTCTTCAGGAGCGGCCCTGACGGTTCCGAAGCCGACCAGATAGCGCTCCTGGCGTAGGGTGTAGGCCATGGCGAGCAGCGGGGCCCGCTACGGGACACCGCCGACGTTGGCTTTCGAAAGCGACGCTTGGGCGGCTGGGCACGAAACGGTCGTAGGAGTCGACGAAGTTGGGCGCGGGGCATGGGCCGGGCCGCTGATGGTCGGAGCAGCGGTTTTACCACGGGGGCGGAGGGTATACGGGGTGCGGGATTCGAAAATGCTCCCGGAAGATCGCCGTGAAGCCCTTTTCAGCCGGGTTGCCGGATGGTGCTCGGCATGGGGCGTCGGGGCTGCGACCCAGTTGGAGTGCGACACCCTAGGTATGGCCGAAGCGCAACGGCTGGCGGCGCGGCGTGCTTTGGCGGGCCTGGGGCTCGTGCCCGACCTGGTGCTGA
Source organism: uncultured Acidimicrobiaceae bacterium (assembly GCA_963699075.1). Lineage (GTDB taxonomy): Bacteria > Actinomycetota > Acidimicrobiia > Acidimicrobiales > Palsa-688 > Fen-671. The sequence goes on from CAVOTF010000001.1 coordinate 509,457, forward strand.
TCGATGGGAATTGGGACTTTGTCGGGACCGGCAACACGATGAGGATCGTGCGAGGAGACGCTCGGTGCCTGTCGATTGCGGCCGCCTCCATGCTCGCTAAAGTCACCCGGGACCGGCAAATGAGGGCCGTCGCGCCGAACTATCCCCACTACGAGTTCCAGGACAACAAAGGGTACCCGTGCTGGCGTCACAAGATGGCCCTCCAGGCCTACGGGCCATGCACCATCCACCGGCGCAGCTGGGTGTTCATGGACGGCCTCAGCTGGGATATGCGTACTCACCGGGAAGGTTATGCGGCCGATGAGCTGGCGGGAGCGCAGGAGATGGGGCGAGGCGAATGATCATCCAGGTTGAGGGGCTACGCAAGTCTTTTGGTACCGTCGAAGCGTTGCGGGGCGTGGACTTCTCGGTCCCCGAGGGAGAGGTCCTTGGCCTTCTCGGGCCGAATGGTGCCGGCAAGACCACGGCGGTGCGTATCTTGACGACCCTGCTGGAGCCGAGCGGCGGGCGGGCAACGGTTTGCGGTTACGACGTGTCGCACCAGGCCGCGGCCGTGAGGCGCGTTATCGGCCTGGCCGGGCAAGCGACGGCGATCACGCCCGACCTGACAGGCTTCGAGAACCTGGTAATGGCCGGGCGCCTCTACCACATGGGCAAGGCCCTCTCACGCCGTCGCGCCGGCGAACTTTTGGAACGCCTCGACCTGGCCGACGCCGCCACTCGACCGGCCAAGACCTACTCGGGCGGGATGCTGCGGCGCCTCGACCTTGCGGCGAGCCTTATCGGCCAGCCGAGGGTCCTTTTCCTCGACGAACCAACGACCGGCCTCGACCCCCGCAGCCGCGTGGGCATGTGGGCCATAATCCGTGAACTTGTCGCGGGCGGGACGACCCTTTTGCTGTGCACGCAGTACCTCGACGAGGCGGACGAACTTGCGGACAACATCGTCGTCATCGACCATGGGCTCGTAATCGCATCCGGTACGTCGGAGAAGCTGAAAGACCGCATCGGCGGCGACGTCGTCGAGTTTTCGGTGACCGACCGCGCCAAGCTGCAGGCCGCTGTCGAGGCCGTGTCCGCCCTCGGCGAGGGGACGCCCGTCGTGGACAACGAAGAACGCCGTGTCCAGGTCCGCGCCGGAGGACGGGGCTCGCAGGTACTGGTGGAGGTCGTGCGCAGCCTTGACGGCGCAGGGGTGGCTACGGCGGGGTTGGCGCTGCGCCGGCCTTCCCTCGACGATGTGTTCATGTCCCTTACCGGCCACGCCGCCGAGGAGGCCGATGGGGACGGTGCGGGCGCGGGGAGCGCTAAGGGTCGCAAAGGCGGGCGCGCAAAGCGCGCTCCAGGAGGAGGGCAGTGATGGCGAGCGCCGGTCTCAGCGCGGATGTTGGCACTACTCTCGATCTCCCCGATCCCGGGCTTGCACAACGGGCCCGCTGGGTGATCGAAGATTCGCTTGTCATGACCAAGCGAAATTTGATCGTCTGGTGGCGTGTACCCGCCTACATCTTTTTTACCGTGGTGCAGCCGGTCATGTTCACGCTGCTGTTCCGCTACGTCTTCGGCGGGGCGATAAAGGTCCCCGTACCGGGCGGTTATGTCGATTACCTGATCCCCGGCATCATCGCCCAGACAGCTGGTTTCGCTTCCTTCAGTACCGCTATTGGCCTTGCGCGCGAGCTTCAGCGAGGTGGGATAGACCGGATAAGGAGCATGCCCACGGCGCGCTCGGCGTTCCTCATTGGGCGGTTGACCGCGGACACGCTCCGCCTGCTGTTGACCATCCTGGTGATGGTCGCCGTCGGCTATGCGGTCGGCTTCCGCTTCAGCGGCGGTTTTGGTGGTGCCGTCGGGATGATCGCGTTATCGGCCCTGCTGGGTCTCGCCGTCTGCTGTGTTTCTGCGTATATCGGGCTCGCTGTGAAGGACGAGGAAGCCGTGCAGGCCTTCGGCCTCATTTGGGTCTTCCCTTTGACGTTCATCTCGTCTGCGTTCGTCCAGATCCAGACGATGCCATCGTGGTTGCAGGGCTTTGCTCGCAACCAGCCTTTCACCGAGGTCATCGACGCACTCCGGCTCCTCGCCCTCGGCAATCGCGTGCAACCGGTGATCGGCCAGAGCCTGAGCTCGTCGGTGTTGCAAAGCGTCGCCTGGCTCCTAGGAGCGATCATTATTTTCGTACCTCTCGCGACGCGGGCCTACAGGCGGGCGTAAAGCTCTCTAGTGCCGCCGCCCGATGCCATAGCTAAGGCGCTCGCTCGTGCGGCGGAGGGCCTGCCAAACCACGAGGACCGGCCTCAACAACTGGCCATGGCGGAAGCCGTCGGCCAGGCTATCGAGCAACACCGCCATCTGGTCGTCCAGGCGGGCACGGGGACCGGCAAGAGCTTGGCGTACCTCGTGCCCGCTCTCGCACTCGGCGAAAGGGTGGTGGTCTCCACCGCCACCAAGGCCTTGCAGGACCAGCTGGCCGGGAGAGACCTGCCGCAACTGAGCCGTTCACTCGGTGTGCGGTTCACTTTTGCGATCCTGAAAGGCCGTTCCAACTACGTTTGCCTGCAGCGGGTTGCAGAGCTCACCGGTGGCGACCCGCGGGCCGAGCAGATGCAGCTCGGCGACGGGGCCTCATCGGCGAAAGGCGGCGTGGGGGCGTTGGGCCGTGAGGTGCTCCGGCTTGTCGCGTGGGCGTCGAGCGGTAATAAGGCCACCGGGGACAAGAAAGGCACCGGGGACAAGAAGGCGGCCGTGGACAAGCAAGGCACCGGCGGGCAGCTCGTTTTCGGCGATAGGGCAGAGCTTGCCTGGGAACCGAGCGAGGCCGCATGGGCACAGGTGAGCACCGGTTGGCGCGAGTGCCCTGGCGCGGCCCAGTGCCCCTCGGGAGGGGAGTGCTTCGCCGAAGCTGCCCGGCACCGGGCCTTAGAAGCCGATGTCGTTGTGGTGAACACCCACCTTTACGCAACCTCGCTGTCGATAAAAGAGGCCGAACTATTACCTCCTCACGATTTGGTCGTGTTCGACGAAGCCCACGAGCTCGAAGACATCGTTTCCGGCGCCTTCGGTTTCGACCTCAGCCAAGCCCGCTTGGTCGCACTGGCTCGTTCGGCGCGTGCTCTGGTCGCGAACGTCGCGCTTGCCGGCGAGTTGGAAGATGGCGCAACGTTGCTGGGTGGTGTCCTGCGGCCCCACCACGACCTGGCTCTCGTGCGGCCGATCGACGAGGACGTCTCGCGGGCCCTCGGCCTCGTGAGAGAACGAGCGGCCCGCTTGCTCGAGGAGCTTCGCAAGGCTGCCCGGGCTTCGGAGGGATCTCCGGAACCACGACGTCAGAGGGCGCAAAAGGCCGTGTCCCATTTGATCGATGACGTCAGCGAAATCCTGGAGCTGCCCGATACCCACATCGCTTGGGTGGAAGGCACCGAACATGCACCGGTGTTGCGGGTGGCGCCGATCGACGTCGGCGGGGCCCTCACCGAGCGGCTTTGGAAAGGAGAGGGTGCACCGACAGCTGTGCTCGCCAGCGCCACTATCCCGCCCCGTCTCGGCGAGCGGCTCGGGCTTTCTCCGGGTTCATACGACGAGATCGATGTTGGCAGCCCTTTTTCCTACCAGGACCAAGCGTTGCTTTATTGCCCGGTGCACCTGCCGGACCCGAGGGCGGCCAATTTCGAGGCGGCGATGCACGAAGAACTCGTATCGCTCATCGAGGCGTCCCAGGGCCGGGCACTTGCGCTTTTCACCAGCTGGCGGGCCATGCAGGCGGCCGCAGAAGTAGTGCGCGAGCGCATTCCCTGGAATATCTTCACGCAGTCGGACCTGCCCAAGCCCAAGCTCGTGGCGGAGTTCATGGCCGACGAGCATTCGTGCCTGTTCGCGACCATGGGTTTCTGGCAGGGTGTCGACGTGCCGGGGCCGTCGTTGTCTTTGGTAACCATTGACCGGATCCCTTTTCCGCGACCCGATGACCCCCTGTTGCGGGCGCGTCGGGCCGCAGTGGGCGCGCGCGCGTTCGAACTGATCGATGTGCCACGTGCGGCCACCCTGCTCGCTCAGGGCGTCGGTCGGCTTGTGCGTTCCAGGGAGGACCGCGGCGTTGTCGCCGTCTTGGACAGAAGGCTCGGGAAGGCGCCATACCGTTGGCAGCTTGTCCATGCTCTGCCCCCCATGCGGCGGACCCGGTCGAGGGCTGAAGTGGAGGCCTTTCTTGTTTCCTTGCGCCCGGGTGCCGCAAGCCGCTGAGAATCCTGGTTTTCTGCCGTTTCCGGGATCACCGATCGATTGCCACCTGTGACCTAGGCTTCTGGGCACGTCAAATCTGCACCGACAAATGGGCTGGTGCCCAAAAGGGCGCCCGGTGCAAATTCCTCCGTCCTAATAACTCTGGGCACTGGCGATGGGCATCCGACGTGGCATGCCATGGTCGCTTCACTCAACGAAAGGTGGCGCAATGAGCGGTCTCAAAAAGGCTCTCAGGCGGTTCGTAACTCCGAGCATTGCCGTTGTCTGCGCGGCCTCGATGGTCGCCGGCTTCGGCCCCGCGACGGTCTCGAGCGCAAGCACGAAACCTGCGGTGAGCACGAAACCTGCGGTGAGCACGGAGCCGGCGGTTGGCGCCAAGCTGGACACGGCTGCCCCGTCGACTACGACTACTTTGCCGCCAAAGGCAACCGGCGGTGGCGCCGTGCCGGTGGGAGTTGGCGACACACATGCTAAGTCGACCGCGAACGTGACCTTCACGCCGAACACGGTCGTCATCGCTCCCAGTCAGGTCAGCAGCAGCCTCCGCTCAGTCTCTTCCGACGGGTCGACGTATACCTTCTCTAATAGTTCCGGGAAACTGGGCGACCTCGCCAAGGGCAAGGTCATGTTGCTCGAGGGCTTCGATGCCGCCGTCGTGACCGGTGTGCAACACTCCGGGAGCTCGCTTGTCGTCTCGACGGCCCCTGCGGAACTGTCCGACATTGTCCAGTCGGGCAGTATCAACGTCGACGCTCCGCCGGATTACAGCGACGCCTTCGGTACCGACACTAGCGACGTTTCTGCCGACCCGTCCACGACGGCCTGGTCGCCCACGGTCGGAGGGGGACCGGTCGAGGCCGCACTCGAGGCGCAGCGTTCAGGCGCATCAGCGCACCCCGAGGTCGTAGCCGGCACTCAGCGGCTCGGCGCTGCGGGGCGCCCCGAAGCGATGCCCGGCGACCTTTCCCCTCACGGTTGGCAGTACACGGGCCACGACCCGACCCGCAAGCTCACATACTCCATCTCCCTCGTGGCGTCGTCCGAAGGGCTCCAGGCGTACGGCGGTTTCTGCTATTCGAGCGACGGATCCGGGAACGTCTCGGGGACCTGCGGCGGGCCGCTATCTCTCAGTGGACAGCTCAACGGTACGGTCAGCTGGGCTAACGCGGTCTCGGTCCTCAACGTGGCCAAGGGCCAACCCCCCAAAGGGAACTTCTCGCTGTCAGGGCTGACCTTCAAGCTGCACGTCACGTACACGGCCCTTCGTAAGGACGGTACCCAGATCGGCGCCAAGCTGCCGCCGTTCAACTTGCCGTTCTCCTTCGAAATGCCGGTCTGCCCGCCGCCCGCCTTCTGTGGTGGCGTACCGCTTTACACCAAGAACGAGCTGAGCCTGCTGCTCACGCTCGGGATCTCCTCGAAGGACGCTGTCATACAAGGTGGTTTCACAATGCTCGTTTCGGGGCCGGGCTCCATCGTGGACCAGTCCGGGTTCAAGGTGCTCGCCGGCTCCTCTTCATCGTTCCACCTCAGTGGGAAATTCGACCCGGGGACCTCGGTCACTCTTGGTGCATCGGCCGTGGAGGTCGCCCTTCAAGACAAGGTGTCGCTCGGCCTCGGCGTCAAATGGTTGAACGCGATGTTCTACATCGCGCTTATTGCCGCAATCGGGCAGGTGACTGGGTCCGAGGTGGCGGGTGAGTTCTGTCAGAACTTCTATGCGGACTTTACGATCAAAGGCGGCGCCGAGGTCCAGCTGTGGATCTTCAAGGTCCCGTTAGTTGCAGTGACTCTTTGGTCCAAGTCCGAAAAGATGACGCAGGCGCCTTGTTAGGCGCGCGCCCGCTTCGGGCACCATCGCGCCCACGCAGACACTTGGGTGCCACAACGGCAACTCTTTCCCTCCTCGCCGCGGCACCGCTCGTCGCTGCAACACTCGCCGGTGCCTCGGTCGCCGGTGCAACGCTCGTGGCCGGCCCGGCTTCGAGCGCCGCTGCCACCGGTTTGCCCGCGCCGCTAGTCGTCGCCAGCACAACGATTTCGAGCGGCGGCGGCCCGACCGGTACGGGGCTGCTGACCGTTATCAATACGGCCAGTAACGTCGCCAGCACACCCATAAAGGTCGACGCCGACCCGGTTGCGCTCGGCGTGTCTTCCAACGGTGCCACTGCCTACGTCGTGGGTGCCTCCAACGACGACACCGGCGCCCCAGGGAGCCTCATTTCGGTCAGCACATCGGCACATACGGTTGGCAAGACCGTCAAAATCCCGGACCCCATTGCGGTTGCGGTACCTCCCGCCGGCAACACGGTCTATGTCCTCGGTGGCTTCGACGCCGCTTCCCAGCCGGTGGGCACCCTGTCCGACCTCTATCCCGTCGACACCGCTACAGGTGCCATTGGCAAGGTCATCAAGGTTGCCAGCAACCCGTCAGAGATCGTTGCTACACCAAATGGCCGGGACCTCTACGTGCTCGGCGCCAACGAGGTCACACCGGTTGTCACCGCTACCTTTGCTGCTGCGGCGCCGGTCAGGCTCACCTCACCGGGGATTGCCATCGCGCCGAACAGCAAGACGGCGTACTTCCTCGACCCGGACAACCTTGCAGTGCTCCCGCTGGCCACCGCCAGTAACAGCAAAGGGAAGCTGATCGGGACCGGGCCCTTCGTGCCAGAGGCGATCGCGGTCGGTCCGAACGGCCAGGATCTCTACGTTGTAGGGACGCCCGACGCAGCGCTGGGTCAGGGCCTTCCCGATGCCGTGCTGCTGGTCTACGACGCCGCCACGGGCACCCTTCACAAAACCGTGAAGCTTGGCCCTTCTTCGGAGGCGAGCGGGTGGGCCATAACCCTTACGCCGAACGGCCAAATGGCTTACGCCCTTGGCTACGGCAAGACCCCTTCCTCGCAGGGGATCGTCGTGCCCGTCAACACGGCGACCGGGGCTGCTGGCGCCCCCTTGCACGTGGGCTTCAACTCTTCGACGATCGTCGCCTCGCCCAACGGGTCATGGGTATACGTCCTCGATAACGGCACACCGCCTGGCAGTTCGGGCCCCAAGAGCGCAGGCAGTGTGGTGCCGATCGACGTTGCTTCCGGCAAGGCCGGCAAGCCCGTTCCCGTCGCTCCCTACGCCGAGGTGATGGCAACCAGTTAGGTCGTAAGGGGCTGCCGCGCGCCTCGGTGGCCATGGTCGTCACAGCCCGGGTGTTTTCTAGGCCTCGTGGACAAGACGGCACGTCTCGCGCTCGGCCGTATCGCCGCCAGCCAGCGCGGGCTATTTTCGGCGGCCCAGGCGAGCACCATCGGCGTCAGCAACAGGCAACTGGTGCGAGCGCAGTCCTCCGGCGCTCTCCGGCGTGTGCGGCGCGGCGTCTATGCCATGGCCGGGATTGACCCATCGCCATGGGAGCAGATCGTCGCCGCAGCCTTGGCAGCCGGACCAGACGCGGTCGTCTCTCACGGCAGTGCCGCGGCAGTGCACCGCTTTGAGTACGGGCCTTTCCCCGTAGTCGAGTTGACGTTGCCTCGCCAGGGCCGCTTCCGCCCGCCCGGCGTCACCGTGCACAGAAGTACCGATCTGGCAGACGAAGACATCGTCGAGAGGAACGGCGTGCTTGTCACCTCCGCCCCCCGGACGCTCGTCGACCTCGCCAGCCGGCTCGGGCCGGCGCTCACCGAGAAACTCCTCGACGAGGGCCTCATCGTGCGGCGCTGGAGCGTGGAGCAGTTGCAGGATTGCCTGGGCCGTGCCCGCCAGAATGTCCCTGAGCGGGCCAAGCTCCGCGAACTATTGGCGCTACGAGCCGAGGAGCCAAGTGCAGACAGCATGCTCGAAAGCCGCGTGTTCCGGGCGCTCGGGCCCTCATGCCGTTCGAAGTGCACTTCAGTACGGTGCTTGGTGGCCGCGTCTACGTAATCGACGCTGCGTGGCCGGAGGCCAAGGTGGGGGCCGAGATTGTCGGGCGGGCCCACCGCGTGGCATCTCGTTCCGCATTCGACCGTGAAAGACGAAAGCTCAACGAGCTCGGCGCATTCGGGTGGACGGTCGCTCACCTGACCGCAGCCATGTCGGCGGAAGAGATGATCGCCGCGGTCGGTGCCCTCTTAGGGCGCAGTCGCGGCGCGTCGGGTCCCGTTGCGGTCGAAAAACGACCGGAACTCGCGCCAGGCGCGAGGCGAAGGTAGGCAACGGGACCAGACGCCGCCCCAGGACCAGCCGTCTGGCGCGAGTTTTATCCCCTGAGGCCGGGTTGGGCGCCGCAAGCGACCCGTTAGGTAGCGGCGGGAGCGGCGGGAGCAGTGACGGCAGTGACGGCAGTGACGCCCGTGGTGGCTGTGACGCCGGTGACGGCCGTGGTGGCCGAGGGCTCCGAGGTCACAACGGTGACGGCAGAAGTAGCCGTGGTGACCGCAGTAGTCCCGCTCCCGCCGGCCCCAGGGCTTGACGCCGTGGGTGTGCCCACCCAGACCGCGAGTTTGCCGTCGACGGTGCCCGCCACAACGGGTTCCTGGTTGACGTAGGCAGCGGCGTCGGCCTGGGCGTAGATCATCCCAGTGAACGCGGGCGTCAGGGTGCCCAGCTGTTGCCATGTGTTCCCTGCGCTGTCTGAGGTCCAAAGGCCGGCGGGTGTGAACTGCGCGCCGGCGGCCCCGCCGATAGGGGCAGGCCACACTTGGGACGGCTCATCCCCCTCTCCACTCAAGCCAAGCAAAGTGGTCGTCCCGAGGGCGATGCCGTCGAGGGGGGCGGACTGCGGACCACTCGGCCCGCCCCCGCCCACCCCTGTGAACGTGGCCGATTGTTGCAGCCACACCGTGCCGTCGCTCGAAGTCCACAACTGTGGCCGCTCGACTTGGCCGCCCCCGGTCGACTCCCCGTAGGCGAGGAACCCGTTGCCGGTCCAAAGGCAACCCTCGACCGTGGTCGAGGAGCCGATCGGCGGCGGGGGAGTGAAGGTGGCGGCGGTCCAGGACGAACCGTCGGTGCTGACCCACGCCGCAGGCAGGCTGCCTCGGCCGGTCGAGGTGACAGATCCCACGACCACGGCGCTGCTCCCGGTGCCGCAAGTCGCGAGGGCTCGTTCTGTCCCGAGCTGAGGGCTGGAGTCGAGCGGTTGGGCAGCTTCCCAGGTGCTCCCGTCGGGGCTGTACCAGCCCACCGCGTCCGGCCCGGCCTGTCCCACGATGTACTGGCTGTTGCCCAACCTCCCTGCGCCCGTGGCAGCCACGGGCCCTGCCCCGCTAGGGTCGCCGGGCTGATCACCACGTCGGGCCACCTGGCCCCATCGTCGCTCGACAAGCGGGCGAAGGCTGCGGTACCCCCCGGCGCCCCGCCACCTTGGGAGCCGACCGAGCCGAGCCGACCACCGAGCCGGGCACCGAGCCGAGCACCGAGCCGGGCAACGGGGCCGAGCCGACGGCGAGCAAACCGGCTGGCACCGCCAGGAGCTGGTTGACGCTCGCGCCGCCGAAGGCATGGGAGTTGTCGGTGTGCCAGGTGCTGCCGTTGCCCGAGCTGAGCACCGCGACCGAGCTGGGCGCGTTGCCAAGGCTCTGGGCGGGTTTGGACAGCTGGACGCTCATGACCAAAGTGCCGTTGTCGCTGATCAGGCTGGTCGGCACCGCCTGGCGCAAAGGGGTGCCGAAGGTCCCCTTAGCGCTCGGCTGGTGCCAGCGGCCGTCCTGGTCCACCAGGACGTAAGGCTGGCCGGGCATGTTGTCGGCGAGGACGGTTGTGTGGCCGCTCGCCGCGACGAGGCCGAGGTGCCACCCGCTGTCGCTGGCAGCAGCTTGCGGAAGGGCCACCTCGCTCCAGGCAAGACCGTCGGAAGACCGCCAAAGGCGCTGGCGGCCCGGGCTCCCGCCGACGGCGTAGAGGGCGCCATCAGCGCCGGACGCCGCATACGCGATGGCCCCTGGGCTGCGGGGTGGCTCCGCGTCGAGCGGGAAGCTCTCCGAGGTCTGGCTCCAGGAAAAGCCGTTGGGTGAGATCCACGAGGCCGGCTGCCAATTGGCCCGAGCCGCACGCCGCCGACCGCCAGCAGGCCCGTAGGGCCAGGGGAACCCTGAGCGTTGCCGATCTCCCCGATGTCGAGGACCGAGGTTATGACGTGGTCGCCGTTGCCGAAGAAGGTGCTCACCGCGCTGCGGACGGTCGTCCAGTGGATGCCGTCCGACGAGTACCACAGCGCGGCGGAGAGCCGGTTGCCATTGACCGAGGACCCGGCAGCGAACACGCCGTCCGGCGTGGACAGGATGTCGTTGACCACTGCCCCCGGGTCGTCGTTGATGACGTTGGTGGCGCCGGTCAGATCCTGCCACTGCTGGCCGTTGGTCGAGTACCACACTGTGGCGCGGCCGTTGACGGTCCCCCCAACGAACAGCCCGAGAGCGCCTGCTGCGACAGTGTCCATGACCGCGCCTCCCAGTTCGGAGCCCGAGGGAGAGGCGTCGAACACGGGGTTGTCGGGTATCGGCAGGAAAGGTTGGCCGGGGTTCTCCGATACCCACACGGCGGCCCTCATGCTTGGCCCGCTGCCAGCCGAGCCGACCACGACTTCACGGCTTCCCCAGTCCGTTGCCGCGTTGGCCGCGGCCGAGCCTTCTCCGCTCGGGGTCGGCAGGGCGGTCTTGGACCACCGGATCGCGTTGGGCGATGTCCAAACGGTCGCGACTCCGGGGCCCCCGGCCTTGAACTGTGTGCCGGCGATGAGCCAGTCCGCGCTCGCCCCCGGTGCGACCACGGCCGACAAGGTGCTCGTCGCGCCGCCGCCGAGGTCGAGGGCGAGGCTCTGTTCCCGTTGCCAGGTGTACGGCTGGAGCGACGCCAGTGGTGCTGTAGTTGCGGTGGTCTCGCGACTGGCCGCCGTGGTGGTCGAGGGAGGGGGCTGTGCGCCACTCGTGCAACCGGTGAGCGCACCGGCGAGAAGGCAAAGGGCGAAGGTGGCGCTTAGGAGGCGCCCGGCTGGCTTGCGGCGGTGGCCTGCCGGCAGGCTTTGGTAGCTCAGCGGTCGCTCAAGTCGAAGCCGCCGCCTTCCTTCTTTTTCCAGACCTTCCACCAGGGCCTTGTCTGACGCTCGCTTTGGATCTCCGCCACGATCTCGGGACCGGCGGCTGTCACGATGAGGTCGGCGGCGTCCAGCACGCTGGCCACATCACCTTCGGGCATGTCGGGCTCGTCCTCGACCCTGGGCCGCACGAGCGAACCGACCACGAAAGTCCCGTCGATGATGTCCTGCTGGTAGCGCGAGCAGTTTGCCGGGCAGCGCCAGGGCGCCTCGGGCGCGAGGTTGAGCACGCAGAAGCGTGCGACCTCTCCCGTCGCGTACGTCCTGCTCTGAAAGTGCCGGCAGTCTTCCCGCATGGCCATGTAACCCAGTTTGGCACGGGCTCACGCCGGCCATGTTAAAGAACGCATAGATAGTTAGCGTTGCTAACCGATATTCTTGACCCATGTCTGTTGGCCAGGAAGGTGCTGAGCCGGCCCTTGGGACGAGCGCTGGGGCGGGCGTCGCGAGCCGCCTCGGGATGAGCGTGATGAGGTTGGAGCGCAAGCTCCGGCAACGTTCCGCGGGAGGCGTCACGGCGTCGCAGTACGCCGCGCTCGTCACCATTTCCAAGAAGGGGGAGCTGACCCTTGGCGAGCTTGCAGCGGCTGAGGGGGTTGCCCCACCCTCGATGACGCGGATCGCGGCCAACCTCGAGCAAGCCGGCCTGGTGGAGCGCCGGCCAGACCCGCTCGACCGGCGCGTCGCCCGGGTTGCGGTTTCCGAGAAGGGTGCCGAGCTGTTGGCCGAGGCTCGCAACCTGCGTGCCCTCTACCTGAACGAGCGTTTCGCTGAACTTGACGAGCAGGAGGTGGAGGCCCTGGGGCAAGCCGCTGAACTGCTCAACCGTCTGGCCTGCGACCCTCGATGAGCTCTCCGGGGATGTTCAGGTCGCTCCGGCGGCGTAATTTCCGCCTGTTCCTTGCGGGCCAGCTCGTCTCCAACCTCGGCACCTGGATGCAGAACGTCGCCCTGGCCTGGCTGGTGCTGCAGATCTCGCACAGCCCGCTCGATGTCGGCGTTGTGAGCGCCGTCCAGTTCGTCCCGTCGTTGGCCTTCAGTGCCTACGGTGGCGTCGTCGCAGACCGTTTTGCCAAGCGCAACCTGCTCATCATCACTCAGAGCGGGCTGGCTGTCGCCGCTGCGGCGCTGGCAGCACTCGACCTCAGCGGGTTCAGGCCGCTTTGGGCGCTCTACATCGTCACCTTCGCATCGGGGATGTTCGGGGCGCTCGACATGCCGGCCCGGCAGGCTTTCGTCTCGGAGATGGTCGGCCTCGAGGACCTGCCGAACGCCGTCGGACTGAACAGCGCCATGTTCAACCTGACTCGCGTAGGTGGCCCGGCGCTCGGCGCTCTGGTGATCGACGTGGCGGGCGTCGGCGATTGTTTTGCCCTGAACGCGGTTTCCTATGTGGCCGTCATCGGGGCGCTCGTAGCCATGCGGCCTGGTGAGCTGTTCGCCGGGCGGCGTGCCGAGCACGCCAAGGGCCAGGTCCGCGAGGGTTTCAGGTACATAATGGGCACGCCGAGGCTGCGCCAGACCCTTGGTTTGCTGGCAGTACTGGGCACGCTCGGCTTCAACTTCAACACAGTCCTGCCCGTGCTGGCGAAGGTCAACTTCCACGGTGACGCCGGGACCTACGCCCTCATGCTCGTGGCTATCGGCTTCGGGTCGGTGCTGGGCGCGCTCACGTCGGCATACCGACAGCGCACCCGCCTGTTGGTCGTTGTCGCGTCGGCAGGGGCCATGGGTATAGCGATGCTCGTGGCCGCCGTCGAGCGGGACCTGGCAATCGAAGTCGTCGTCCTGGTCGTCCTCGGGTTCGCCTCGATGCTCTACCTTGCGACAAGCAACGCGACCTGCCAGCTGGCAAGCGCCCCCGAAATGAGGGGCCGGGTCATGGGGGTCTACGCCATGATCTTCGTCGGCTCGACGCCGGTGGGGGCCATGCTCGTCGGGTTGGTCGACCAAGAACTAGGAGCCCGTTGGGGACTGGCCGTCGGCGGCGTACCCGCAGTCATTGCGGCTGCGGTCCTGGGCGTGTCGCTGGCGCGCCGGCGGGATCTCGGCGTTTGGCTGAAGGCGCCCTCCCGGCTGGCGGGCCGCCGCTCGGCCTAATTAGTTAGCCGACATAAAAAAAGTCGTTGTCTGCGCCGTCCAGGAGCAGGGCCGCGTCGTACCCTTGTTTAACTTGAGCCCGTCGCTTGCCTCTCTAGCCGGGGACAACCCGGTGGGCCACGGCCGCGGCCGCCTCGCCGCAGCCCTGGTGGTGGCCTGCGTGTTGCTCGCGGGGCTTGCGAGCGGCTGTACGACCTCGGTCACCTACGTCGGCAGCTCAACCCAGGACCTCTACTTCAAAGTCCCGAACACTTGGGAGGTCTTCAGCCAGGCCACGCTGCAGGAGAACGGCTGGGTCGACCCGGCCGCGAGCAGCCAAGCAGCGTTGGCCGGCCAGAGCCACCCGGTGTTCGAAACGGTTGCGGGAGCAAACCCAAAGGTCGCCGCTTCGGTCGACACCCAATCCGGCCCTTACCCATGGGCGATGGCCCAAGTAGTGGTCCTCGACGGGCAAGATCAGGCCAACACCTCCCTGGCATCTCTTGCAGACGAGGATTACCCCATTGGCCAGCTCAACCAAGATGGTGACCGCGTACAGCAGCTGTTCCCGACCAGGTTGCTAGTGGACGGTGCCCTGCGAGGTACTCGCGTCGCCTACCAGATCGAAAGCCAGCAGACAGGCGCCATCTCTTTTGAGCAGGTGGCTTTCGTGAACACCGCGACGGACAAGGTCTGGCTCCTGGACGTCGGCTGCTCGCCGGCGTGCTTCCAGGCTCACCGGGCGGTGCTCGGGCGGATCGTGAGCAGTTTCATCGTCACCGGGCAGGGGCGTTGATGGCGTGTGCCCGCCGGGCGCCGGGCGGGTGCCGCCGACAGTGCAACGGCGACCGGGCTTGTCGAGGGCGAGGCGAGAGCGGGCCGTGAGGTTCGCCCGGTTTGCCCGGTGGCTCGGGGCCACGGCGATGGCCTCCGCGCTGTCGCTGACCTCCGCGTTGTTGCTCACCGCATGCGCTGGTACCCAGGCGGTCGTGAGCGGTCCGCAACATCTCTATGTCAGCCTGCCGGCCAGTTGGAAGGTCTATAGCGAAAGCCAACTAGCACGGACGCAAGCCTTCCAATCGCTCGGCGTCAGCGCGCCGCCGCCGTTCTTGGCCGGCGCCTCTGGCAGCCCGAGACCTCACCCATCCGACGTGTTCACCCAGTCGTCGTACCCGTGGGCGGTAGTCCTGGCCGAGCCTCTCACTGCCGACCAGCAGTCCTCGATGTCGCTGCTCGGCTTGGACGACATCCTTGTCCCCGTGGACCAATTGTCCAGCGAGGGCATCCCGGTACAGACCTTGGCGCAGCCAGAGCTACTGGTCAACGGCGCCATGCGTGGCACGCTCGAATCGCTCGAGGTCGGTTTGCCCGCTCCGATCGGTGAGATCGACTACGACCAGGAAACCTGGGCCAACAGCGCAACAAACAAGGTATGGCTCTTGATGGTCGGCTGCTCGCCGAGGTGTTTCCAAGCTCAACATTCGGCCATTTCCCACATCGTAAGTAGCTTCTACGTCCCAGACAGGGGAAATCAATGACGTCAAAACCGAGCCCCGACGGGCCTGCTCTGGAAGTTGTCCCAGGACGGGAGACGAGGAAGCCCCGGACGCTCTGGGTGCGGTCCCGCCTGCTCATCCTCATGGCGGCCGTTTGGGGGATCCTCTTCTGGTACGCCCTTTCTTCGGACCCCCTGATCAGCGCACGTGACGGGCTGATAATCACCTGGAACACAAAATGGTGGCTGACGGTCCTTTTTTGCGCTGAACTTGTCCGTCAAGCCCACTACATCATCAGTGAGCACTGGGGTGCGTGGGACCACTTCTGGGGCGACGTGTTCTTCGGGGGGCTGCACCGGCGGACAGGGCGGCTCAGCAATTGGAGCCGTTACCGCGCCAGGAGGATTTTCACCGTAGTCCTCCTCATCGTCGCGGCTGCCATCATCGCAGGGGCTGCCTACCAGGTGAACCCGGTCGAGGGGCTTTTCGAAGTGCCCGGCAAGTTCTTCTCGGCGCTGCCCGGGATCGTGCAGGTCCTGTTCTACCTGATGTTCGGCGTATCTCAATTTGTCCTGATCTTCTGGTACATGTCGCGCGGCGGGGTCGATGTTTACTACCCCGACGACGTCAAGACACGCTTCAGCGATGTATGGGGCCAGGACGCCGTGCTGGAACGCGTGAAGGAGTGCATGGTCTTCTTGGAGGACCCGGAGTCGATCGAGGCAAGAGGTGGCTACGTGCCGGGTGGCATCTTGTTGTGGGGCCCGCCAGGCACCGGCAAGACCCTGCTCGCCGAGGCAGTTGCCGGCGAGACCGGCAAGCCGTTCGTCTTCGTCGACCCGGGGGCTTTCGTCAACATGTTCTTGGGGGTTGGGATCCTGAAGGTCAAGCGGCTTTTCCGCAAGCTGCGCCAGCTCGCTATCCGTTACGGCGGCGTGATCGTCTTCTTCGACGAGGCCGACTCGTTGGGCAGCCGCGGCGCCTTGAGCGGAGGCGGCATATTCGGCCCGGCGGCGTACGGGGCATGACGGCGTGGCCTTGGACCGCCGGCGATTGCCACGGGGGTTCCTACCTGTCCGAGCGTTCCGTGAGCCTGCTCTTCGAGCAGCTGCAGCAGACGGCTGGTGACCCTGCGGCAGCCCCTGCACAACCGCAGCGCCTGCGGGACCGGATGATGATGATGGGCGGCGGAGGCGGCGGGGGGATGGGGACCCTGCAATCGCTGCTTTCGGAAATGTCGGGCCTGAAGAAGCCTCGCGGGTTGTTCAACCGTTACGGGCGCAGGCCCTCGGGATGAAGCCGAAGCCGCCACCGAAGTACCGGTTCCTAATAATGATGGCGACGAACCGGCCGGACTCCTTGGACGAAGCATTGCTGCGGCCGGGCCGCATCGACCGTATTTATAAGGTCGGTTACCCGTCCAAGGCGGGACGCGTCCGTACGTACCAAGGGTATTTCTCCAAGATCAGCAACGAGCTGTCCCCGGTGGACATTGAAAAGCTCGCAATGATAACGCCTTATGCCACCGGTGCCTCCATGAAGGACCTGGTGAACGAGTCGCTGATCGTCGCCTTGCGCCGCGGCCGTGAGGCGGTCACATGGCCCGATGTGCTGGAGGCAAAGAGGCTGAAGGAGCTCGGGCCACCCGAAGACGTCGAGTACATCGACCCGGAACGCCACGCCACCGCGGTTCATGAAGCGTGCCATGCCGTCGTGGCCTACCGGTGCAAGGTCCACCTCGAGATCGACCTTGCCACCATCGAAAAAGGCGGTAATTACCTCGGGATGGTCTCGTACATCAGGCCGGAGGACCGTTTCAGCGAATGGCGCAGCGAGCACGAGACCGACATCATGACGTCGCTGGCATCGCTCGCCGGCGAGCGGTTTTTCTTCGCCGGGGACTCTACCTCCGGTGTCTCGGGCGACCTGGAGTCGGCAACGACGTTCGCGAGCTTGATGGAGGGTTTTTGGGGCATGGGTTCTTCCATCGCTTCACATTCGGTCTCGCGCCGGCTGGGCACTGGCGGGGGCCCGGCCCAGGCGAGGGCTCCGACATGTTGCGCGGCGGCCTCGGTGGCCGCATCGAGGCGAAACTGGCCGAGCTGTACGAGCGCACCCAGGGCGTGATCGAGCAGAACCGCCTCGAGATATTGGCTGTTGCGCACGCGCTCGAGTACTACAAGACAATCGACGGGGAAGACGTCGTGGCAGTGATAGAAGGCCGCCAAGGGCGTTCCATAGACGGGCGTGTGTACAAGGCGGAGCGCTTCGACGAGGTGTTCGGCGCGTACCACGACCATCATGTCGCGGCCCACGTCGGTCATAGCAAAGTGACTGAGCCATTGCCCAAGCCCTACGACTGGGCCCCCGAACTTGTGGAGGCACCCCTGGCCGGCAACGGGTTCACCTACCCGGAGACGGGAGCAAGGGCCTAGGTGCCTTCCATGGCGGCCGCCAGGAGCAGCCCGCCAACGAAGGTGTCGCCCAGCCCTATGGTCGAGACCGGGCTGGGCACGAAGGGGGCGGGGACGCAGTCAACCCTCCAACCCTCCTCCAAGGGACCGCTTTTAGGAACGTCGTCGCCATAGAGCGTGTAGCTGACAGGAGCCACGTCGCCACACGGGGCGCCCGCTGCGGCCCGAGCCGAAGCCAGCAGGTTCCCGGTCATAAGCCGCCTTTTGACCGTACCCGGGTCACCGCGGTGCACTGCCAACGACCACCGGTCGGCATGGACGACAATGCAAGGGCACTCGAGGCCGTGGGCCAGCTGCAAGGCCTTGGCAGCTACATCGCTCGAGGGGCCCCAGAGGGTGAGCAGTTCCGAGAGGCTCAGGCCGACGCTGGAGTTGAGCCCACGCAAGCCGGCCATGATCGTCTTGAGGTCCTCCGGGCGGGTGGTGTCGCCCAGCTCGAGGTGGCGCAGGGCGGGCCCACACTCCCGCCATACCCTCAGCAGGCCGTTGACCCATTCCAGGCTGGGCCCATCTGAAACCGCCAGCCCGTTGAGCCCCGCGACCATGGCCGCCCCCGCAGTGGGCCCAAGCTCTTCCTGCATCGCCATAAAGTGCTCATCACGCTCAAGGGCGAGAGGCGAGAACCGTACGATGAGACGGTGAAAACGGTCGGCGGGCCCGTCCAGGAGCGCGCTCCGCTGGGGAACTCGAGGATCTCGTTGCGGACAGGCGCCGCGCCCGCATCGGCCGCCAGTTCGTGGACAGGTATCATCCGGCCCCCGCGACACACGAGGATGCCCGGCGACAGCACGTCAAGCTGCTCACGGCTCCGGCTTTGCAGAGCCATGATACTGGGGGCACCAAGGGCACCGAGGGCCCAGGCCGCCTGTGGGCCGGTACCGCCGACCTGCACTCGGTTCGCCGGCCCGAGCGACTCGGCCAACCAGGCCAACCCTTCTGGCCAATTCCAGAACAACTCACCGTCACGCCCTTCGGACAGGAGCCGGCCCACCGCCAAGGCCAGCTCCGCTGCCAGGCCGCCCTGGCTAAGGCCCCGCGACCGTAATGAACGCAGCCTTGCGGGCGTCATGGTGTAGATGTCATCGACGTCGACGCTGGTACTGATGAGGACCGGGCGGGCACCCGCTGCCGACACGCCCACCTGCTCGGCGAGTTGCTCGTAACGGTCCCGCCAGTGGCTCTCGCTTAGCCGACGCGCCACCTCGGTACTCTCAGCCATAGGAACTCAACACGCGTCCCCACACGTGCGGTACTCGCGGCGTTGGGTCACGCCTTCACAGCACCGGAACTAAGACCACTAACAAAGTGCCGTTGGAAGATGAGGAACAAGACGACGACAGGAAGGCAGCCGAGGACGCTCATGGCCATTATTTGGTTCCATTGGTAGTTGTACTGGCCCATGAGCAGCGTTAATCCTACCGGGACCGTCCGCATGTTGTCAGTCTGTGTGAGCGTCAAGGCGAACAAGAACTCATTCCATGAGATCATGAACGCGTAAAACCCCACGGCCACAAGCCCCGGCCGGGCCAACGGCAATATGACACGCAGCAGCGTTCGCATGGACCCCGCCCCGTCAATCTTCGCGGCTTCGTCCAGTTCGCGCGGGATACTATTGAAGTACGCAGTCATCATGACGACCGAGTACGGCAGCGTGAACACCAGGTACGTAAGAATGAGGCCCTCATAGCTGTTGTAGAGATGAAGGGCGATCACCACCCCAAATAGCGGGATGACGAGCGTGATCGGGGGGATCGCTTGGACCCCAATGATCAGCACCTTCAGCGGCTCCCTCAGGGCAAACTTGTACCGGCTCAGGGCAAACGCCGCGACTATGGCAACCATTAATGTGACTGCGGTAACAGAAAGACCGACCGCGTAACTGTTCAGGAAGAACCGAATTTCCTCGGGGTTGTCAAACACGGCATTGAAGGCGGACCCTGAGAAACTACTGTCAATCAACTTTGGAGGGTATTCGAAGATGTCCGCATTCGACTTGAACGCGCTGGAGAGCATCCAGAGCACGGGCCCCCTGCGAAGATCGCTCCAACCAGCAACGCAACGTACAGGCGCGTTTTGCGCCAGACGCTGGTCCTCCTAACCCGGGTGCTCATCATGACGCTCATGTCAGCTCCAAGCGCCTCTGATGGCGAACATAGAAGATGGCGACAACGAGAGACCCGAGAAGCAGAAGTATTGCGCTAGCAGCGGCTGGCGACATCAGGTAGCTCTGGAAGGCAAGGGTGTAGATGTAAGTACCCAAGACCTGGGTCGAGCCGAGCGGTCCTCCGCCGGTCATAATCCACACCAGTGTGAATTGCTGCGTCGTCCACAGCACGTCGAGCAACCCGATGCCGACGATAATGGGACGCAATTGCGGGAGCGTAACGTTACGAAGCTGCTGGGAGTAATCTGCACCGTCAACCCGCGCGGCTTCGTACAACTCGGGTGAGATGCTTTGCAGCCCAGCCAAGAGAGTGATCATAAAGAAAGGGTAGCCAGCCCAAATATTTATGAGGATTAGACAGGCCATCGCCCAACCCGGAGTAGCCAACCAAGGGAATGCCGTTCGGACTACGCCAACCAGCCCGAGCAAATAGTTGATAACACCGTTCGGGTCCAAGAGAAGGCGCCACAGAAGCGCCACGATGACGGCTGTGAACATCCACGGCAGGATGTAGATCACGCGGAAAATCGCCTTGACCACCGTCCCCACTTCTTTCGAATTGAGCAGCGTGGCGAAGGCGAAGCCAAGCGCAAGCTGACCGACCACGCAAACCACCGTGAAGATCAACGTATGCTCGACTGCGGACCAGAACGCGGCAGAGCTCAGGATCGAGGTGTAGTTAGCGAGCCCTACGAAGCTCGACTGCTGAACGTAGATAACATTGTTCAGCAGCGAGTAGCGGATGAGTATCACGACGGGGATCCCGATAAGCCCAAGGAAAAGGATAACGACCGGCGCGATCATCAGGTACGGCTCGAGACGGCGGGGGATGCGCGGCCGGTGGCGTTCCCGAGAGCGGGGCTCGCTAGTGGCAAGGACCGCGGTGTACTTCATGGCGTCACCCGACAACGACGTCATACCGTACCCATTGCTTCGCGGTCGCCCATACCCGCCCCGAGGGCACGTCTACGCCTCGCCGCTACCGGGGACGCCCAGGCCACCGTGGCAACCTGGTCGTTCGAAGTTCCCACCAACATAAGCTCCCCCTTTTTCCCACCAGCGCAACATGAGCAAAGGTTTGCACTTGGCGCCGCGACGTTCGCCGCGGCGCCAAGCTTTCCGGGTTCGATTAACCCGGACTGGATGATCTTCTACTCAGAACACCTGTTTCCACTGGGCTTGAACTGTCTGCAACATGCTCCCAGCGGACACTTGGCCAGCAAAGAACTTCTGGAACTGGGTCACAAAGTCCGTCATCAACTGAGTGGACTGCGGTAAGCCGACAAACTCGTTCATCGGCACGCGCGATTGATAGATGTCGAAGGCCGCCTTGTAGTGCGGGTTGGCGCCGACAAAGCTCGGGCTTGCCTGTGCGTTCCCCGGGAAGCCAGACGCATCGGTGGCAATTTGCGAATTGACGTTCTTACTGAGGAGGAATTGCACGAACTTCCACGCCTGCAAGGGATGTGCGGACTTGGCGGAGATGCCGATCCCCCACGAGGCTACCGTGATCCCCTGCTTTCCGGTGTAGCCGTCTTCGACCGGTAGTTCCGAGACCGTGTACTTAAGGTTCGGGGCCCCCGTAGCGATCGCCGAAGAGTCTGCCATCGAGTCGATCATCATCCCGATTCGACCATTGATGAAGTTCTCGACTTTATCTGTCTCCACCACGGCGTCGGGGCCGGGGAACATCGCACCATCCTTGTACACCTCTTTGAGCATGTTCACCACGGCAGTGAGAGTTGGGTTGTCGGTCAGATGTGGTTGCCCGTTCTTTAGCATGCTGCCACCTGAGGCCCATACCCACGACATAACGTCGTTCTGTGCACCGTTTGGAGGGTTCAAGGTAAGGGGGATGATCCATCCCCATGTTGTTTTGCTCAGTTTGCTGAGCGCCACGGCGTCGGACACGAACTGAGTCCAGTCCGTAGGTGGGTGAGCGATCCCAGCCTTTGCGAGGAGGGTGGTGTTCGCGAACAGGGGATAGGCGAAGTTCACAAGGGGAATATCGTAGGTGTTGCCGTTCAGCTGAACTTGGCTCTTGATGGTGCTCTGATTGAAACCGGTCTGCTTCATCTCAGCGGAAAGGTTCAGGAGCGCCCCCTCTTTGACGAGCGGGTTGACCCAGGAACCATCAAGGCCGACCACGTCAGCCATCGTGCCGGTTGCCGCTTGGGCGATGGTTTGGCTCTCCACCGTAGGGTACGGGTTGGTATCCAGGGTTACGTGAATGCCCGGGTTCTGTTGTTCGAACTGGTTGACGAGGTTCTGCAACGAATTGTGGCCAGCCATCTGGGGCGCCCACCACTCGGAAAAATTCAGGTTGACCGTCGAGGCTGCGCTGGCCGCACCTGGCAAAAAGGTAACGGTAGTTGCGGTGGCTATTAGCGCAGTGACAACTCTCCTGCGCATCCGCTGGTGGCGTTGTTGACCTAGATTACGCATATTCCCCTCCAGTGGGGTTCGGCAAGTACGGTGGTTTGTAATGGTTCCGGCGAGTGTTGTCCCTGGCCACCTTGCGGTGGGGCCAAGGGGTTTGGGTTTCTGCGGGTGCCGCCTCATGCGCCCGGGGGGGAAGTGGCGCACTCGGCTTTAGTTCTGCTGCGGTATTGCGCAAAGGGGACGTCGACCTCGCATCAGCGTCTATGGGCAGGAGCCCCCGTGGGAGCTAAGGTGTCGAGAATTACCTAAGGAATTGGCATGTCAGGCGGGGCGGGGCCCGTGTCCTGTGTGGCATTTGGTCATGGACGTAGCGCAGTAACTGGCCCGGGACAGACTGCTCTTGCTCCGATCGGCCGGCTAAGGGGGATCCAGTGAGGTGGGGGAAGGTCATCCCGCTATTTCGCTATCGGTGCCGCGACCTTCGCTATCGGTGCCGCGATCTTCGGCTGCCTCGGGGATGAGCAACTCGACCCCAGCTTCGGCAAGGGCAGCTCCGAGTTCTGCGGCTGGAGCCTTCTCTGTTATGAGGCCGTCTGCGATCGATAATTCACCGATGCGAGCGAAGGCAGTCCTGCCAAATTTTGAGGAATCAGCAAGCACGACGACGCGCTCTGCTCTATCTATCATATGGCGGATCATGCTGGATTCCCGAAGATCGCCTCCAGTGAAACCGAGCTCGCCTGACACGCCGCCGACGCCGATAAAGGCAAGGTCGGCGTGAAAGGCATGCGTGCGGCCTCCTTCGATATCCGGAAGTTCGACCGGTCCGAG
The DNA here is from genome assembly GCA_963699075.1 of uncultured Acidimicrobiaceae bacterium. Classification (GTDB taxonomy): domain Bacteria; phylum Actinomycetota; class Acidimicrobiia; order Acidimicrobiales; family Palsa-688; genus Fen-671. Next base: position 532,191 of record CAVOTF010000001.1, read on the forward strand.
CGTGGCGAAGGACGTCATCCGGAACTCTCCGCCGAGGACATGGAGCTCTGAGACGGCACCGGCGGGGATATTCCCGGGAAGGTGCAGGTTGTTGGTCACAACGGTCAGGTCCTTCTTACCCTTCAAAGCACGGGCAAGCGCCAGAGTGGTAGTACCGCCGTTTACGATCAGAGTCTGTTGGTCCGATACCAACGTCGCTGCCAATGCGCCAATAGCAGCCTTCGCTTCCCTGTTGGCGCCCGTGCGGCTGACGAAAGGAGGGTCGAACCGGGCAAGATCATCTCGCCGTACGACCCCGCCGTAGGACCGGACCACGACGCCCTGCTCGTGGAGGTACTGAAGGTCCCGGCGCACGGTGTCCCCGGATACGTCAAAGGCCTCGACGAGCATGCCGACGGTGGCCTGGCCGTGCTCTTCGACAAATTCCGCTAGATCAGCACGTCGCTGTGCCGGGAGCCGCGAGGTTTCGCGCTCTTTGCGTGGTTGACGTGGCATCAGCGCGCCAAGGCGTCGAACTTGACTTGTGCGGAACCATGCGGTTCTCCACGGATATCGACCACAACTGAGGATTGTGGTTGCGCAAGGCTGGATGTGGACTGCAAAGGTGCGCTTGGCGGCCTTCTGCTGCTGAAGAAGAAGGTATCCGTTTCGTCACCGAAGAAAACACACCGACGGCTTTTGCAGGATCGACCTGTCATCAGCGCCCCCCTTGTCGTCGAACGTTGACTCGTGCCGGGCTATGCGGTTCTTTGCCCAAGTTGACTATAACTGAGGCTTGCAGAGTGCGCAAGTCCGATGTATTGTTGCAGATGTCCGCTTGCCACACTCCGCTTAGTGGAGGGAGGGAAGAGCCGGTTAGCCGTCAGAGAAGCCGAATGACGAAAATGTTGACGCCCTACAAGCGCGCTGGGCCTCGCTACCAGAGCGCCTGGACGCTCCCGGACCGGGCGTGGCCAGTTCAGCTGGCGCGACCGCCATGGTCCCCACGGGATATGGTTCCCCGCCTAACCAAACCTAGGTCGACGATGGGTTTTGGAGGGTTCCTTGCACCGCCGGACTTCCCTTCGGCGGTTGCTTCCTAGGAGGAGGGGAATTGCACTGCTGGCGGCCACGGTCTTTGTCTTGTGAGCCCGATTGTGGTCCTGGCCATCGGGCTGAAGCCACCAACGGGAGGCCTTCGGGCTGAAGTTGCCAACGGGAGGGTTAGGTGGCGGCGCAATTGGAGGTTGAAGGTTGTTGGTGTCCCCGGTTTGGCCGGGGCGAGTGATAGGTGGTGCCGAGAATGACGACCCTGAAGGAGACGACGGTGGATACCGCAAGAAGTATCGAGGCCAAAATGGCTCGGATGTTCGGGGCGCACGAGCGCATACTCGTGTTGCCGGTTGACCACGGGATGGCCCTGGGCAACGTGAGCGGCCTGGACGACCCGGTTGGGTTGGTCCTGGACTTCCTGAAAGTGGAGGGTGTAAACGGGGTCCTCGCCAGCTTGCCTGTGGGCCGTCGGCTGAGCCAGGCAGGAATGGCGGAGGACCGGTTCCGCCTCGTCACTTTGGACAGCGCGTTGGGTGGCGGCGATGGGAGCATATGGCAGGTAAGAGTGACTCGCGCCGCCGACGCAGCCGAAGAGAACTGCGAAGCTGTAAAGGTACTGATGGCGTGGGAGGACGACCTCGCCAGCCGCGCCAGGATCTTGGCTCTGGTGGCACATGCGCTTGACGAGGGCCACGACGCGGGCCTCCCGGTGATCGTCGAGCCGCTGGCCTCGGCCCCTTCAGGGGGTGGCGTTGGCTGAGCTCGAGCGCCGGGAACTGGAAGGAGCGCGCATTGCCGTCGAGGCTGGCGCTGACATCATCAAGATGAAGGCGTGGGCCACCGACGCCGGCAAGAGGTTCGTTTCTACCTGTCCGGTGCCCGTCGTTGCCCTCGGAGGCCAGCTCAGCGGCCAGAGCGGTGACGTGGTCGAGACGATAAAGGTGGCCCTGGACATGGGTATGAAAGGCATCTTCGTGGGGAGGAACATTTGGCAGCGCCCGCGAACCGAAGCACTGAAACTCATGGAGAAGGTCGCCAAAGTCGTCCACGGCTGAGGCCTTTGGTTCGTTGCCTTTGGTTTGGATGACATGAGACAAATCGTGATGGACGGGCCCCGCAAGAGCCATGTGGCGGAGGTCGACGAGCCGACGATCACAGGTGACCAGATCCTGGTCAAGCTGACCTACACGGGGATCTGCCATTCGGAGTGGTACCCGTGGTCCACGGCCAAGGCGGGCGACGTCTTCGGCCACGAGACCGTAGGCGTCGTCGCCCAGATGGGTGCCAACGTCCAGGGGTTCGCCGTCGGTGACCGAGTCAGTGGTCTAGGCGGAGGCGGCTACAAGGAGTACGTAGTCATGGACCCGGCCAAGACCGTCCATGTGCCGGACAACGTCAACGACGAGGACGCTCTGGTCGAACCGCTGGCCTGCATGCTCAGCGTCGCCACCAAGATGCCCCCGGCCATCCCCGGTGACCGGGTCGCGGTGGTCGGCACCGGGTATATGGGCCTCGGCATGGTCTCGCTGTTCAAGACGATGGGTTACGGCGACATTGTGGCTATCGACCTCAGGGAACAGGCGCGTGCCAACGCGCTCAAGTTCGGTGCCACCGAGGCGTATCACCCGGACCACATGCCCAATGGTTACAAGCTGGACTGGCCGGCCATCGGTCGGCCCGACCTCACCAGGGACGGCCATGCGGCCGACATCTTCAACATCGGCTTCCAGAACGTGCTGGAGTTCGCCGGGACCGAAAGCGCGTTGCAGTTGGCGGGAGATATGGTTTGCGCCCACGGCCGTCTGGGGGTCGGTGGCTACCATAACGATGGTCCGAGGACGATCGACTTCGGCTTGTGGAACTTCAAGGCACTGACGGCGGTCAATTGCCACGAGCGCCGGATCATGTGGGAGGCAGACCTGAGCCAACGATGCCTGACGATGTTGTCCCAAGGTGTCTGGAAGTTCACCGGGCTCGCATATCACCTGTACGACATGGAGGAGTTTGACAAGGCCAACGAGGAGTTGGAGGAGCACACCGACGGCTTCATCAAAGGCCTTGTGAGGTGTTGAAGGCTCCTCCCAGGCGAGGATTGATTGCAACTTCTCTCAGCAGTAGCCGAGCTGGACCGCAACCTCCACCGCTTGGATAAGCATTCTCGTTGCTCGTGTTTCCTCTTTGTAGTCCCAGGCTTCTTTCGCGGCCCGCACGAGCGACCCGACCTCATCGGGTGGGCGGAGCAGCGGGGACTCGAGGACCCAGCACGCCGTCTCGACCGCGGCCGCGATATGCCCCGCAGCGAGATGTACGGATATCACAGGCCATAGCCACAAGCCCTCGAACTGAGAGAGGAGGGCGGGAGCAAGATGGCTCAGCGTAAGGGACAATTCACGCGCTTCGCCTGCGAAGCCGACGACATCTTGGGGCCGCCCGTCCTTCCAAGCAATCCAGGCCTCGGTGGCTGTAGCAGCGGCCGAGAACAGTGGGGTTTCAGCCCTGATCGCAGCATCGCGGGCCTGACGTGACAGCGACCTGACAGCCCCCACGTCTCGACGGCGGACCTCGAGAAGGCAACGGACGCAGAGGCACCAGGCTCGGTTCTGAGGATCGTCTACTCGCTCGAGGGCCGCCAAACCCGCGTTCAACTTCTCGTCGGCCTCGACAAGCTCGCCGTTATAGAGCAACGCCTCTCCAAGCGCGGCAAGGCAAATTGCGAGCACGTGTTCGTCTGTCCCAGCTTCTGCAGCCTGTAGACCCCTGCGCGCGAGAGCGACCGTGTCTTGATCGAATTGGCCACCCTGTTCCCTCATCCGCTGACCAGCAAGGTGCACGAACAAGGCGGCTTTGCGGCTGGGCGACCCCCTCGCTTCGGCGACTGGCCTTGCCCGGGCAAGGACCTCGACTGCGCGTGCTGGCTCTGAGAACCAGTTGTGGAGGTGGGCGCGCCCATCTATCAGGACCTCCAGCCATATGTCGACCCACTCGTCGCTTCGTTCTTCTGTGTAATTGCCGAGAAGTTCTTCGGCGGCATCGAACGCCGCCGTGGCAGCCTGGCGGCACTGGTCGCTTTGCCCCTGGAAACTGGATCCCGCCTCCACCCGCCCCAAGCTGGCTTGCAGGCTGGCCGCTCGCAACGGTCGCTGCGGTCCGACCAGTACCAGGGCCTGCTGGAGCGTCTCCCTTGCCTCAGCGAGGCGGAGGTTCCGCCAGAGTACCTCGGCGAGTTGTGCCCGGAGCTCGACTGCGAGCTCGGCCGAACCTTGGCCAGTGGTCGTCGGGTCGTTTATCTCGATGGCTCTTCGATAAGAAGCGATGGCCTCATCAATGGCGTAACGCGCAGCTGCATGCCTCGCGGCGACCTGGAGGTGGTGCACGGCTCGCTCCTTCTCTCCTGCCAGGGCGTAGTGATGCCCAAGGACCGCGGCGACCTCTTCGAGCCTTTCGCCAGAAAGGGCTTCAAGTCCCCAAGCCGCCCGGGCGTGGAGCTGGGACCGCTGGCTGCGGAGGAGGCTGCCATAGGTGGCTTCCTGGATGAGCCCGTGCCGAAAACGATAAACAGGCTCTGGCCACGAGCGAGGTTCCAGCAGGAGCCCTGCCTGGCACAGCTCGGTCACTGCCGTTTGCAAGTCTTCTGGTACTTCGGTCACAGCCTTCAGAGCCGAGAGCGGGAACTCTGGCCCTAACACAGAGGCAGCGATCACGACCTGGCGCGCAATCGGTGGTAACTGGTCGACCCTCGAACGTATGAGGCGCTCCAAAACGTCTGGTACGTCATTGGTATCGGTCCTGCTCAGGGACCATGAGGTCCCGCCTTTGACGAGGGCGCCCGTTTCCACGAGGGAATTGAACCGCTGTTCAAGGAAGAACGGGTTCCCGTCAACGTTCCGCCTCAGTGTTGCAATGACGTCATCCGGCGCTTCTCCGCCGACGATCGATCTTGCTAGTTCGTACTCGGCTTCATCGCTCAGGACTGAAAGCTCCAACCGTCGGAACGCGCACGACGATCCAGTCTCCAGCGTGGCTTCCAGCGCGGAAACCTCCGGGTCCGGCTCCGGTCGGCGTGTTGCTATCAGTAGTAGAGGCAGGCTCTGTGTCAACGTGGCTAGTTCCGCTGTCAACCGAAGCGAGATCGGGTCGGCCCAATGAAGGTCTTCCAGGACAAGAACCGTTGGCCCGCTCATCGCAAGTCGCTCAACGACCGATTTGACGGACGCGAACGTCGCCCGTTGCAATCCCTCCGGGCTGAGCCAGGTGATGCGGTCGGCATGCTCGTCTGGTTGCAACCCCATCATGTGGGCGAGGAGGCTGACCTCATGTACCTCAGTACCGAAGACCGCCTTCATAGCTCGTTCGAGTGCCCGCCGCACAACCTGCTCAGGTTCTTCGGGGATGACGCCGACCCACGCGCAGAGCAGTTGCTGGTAAAGCCCGTAAGGGGTCGTGGACGCGAACGACGCACAGCGGCCCTCCAGCCAGAGTGGCAACCGGCCTGTTCCCGCGCCTACCCAGGCCATGAAACGCTTACGGCACTCCTGGACCAGCCGCGTCTTGCCGATCCCAGGCTCGCCGATCACGAACGCGGCCGAGCCGGTCCCCGCCAGAGCCTCGCGCAGGGCTCCCTCGAGCCGGGACAGTTCCTCCTGACGGCCGACCAAGGGGGCAAGACCCGCCACCCGCCGCTGGCCGCGGTAACCGGAGGGCTGCGGCTCTGGCCGCTTTAGGTAATAGGCGACGAGCGCTTTGGCGCCAGGGGTCGGCACCACGTCCTCGGTCGGCCCCCATGCAAAGGTGTTCTCAGTGGCGTCGCGGGTCACTGGGCCCACCAGCACAGAGCCCGCTTTGGCCGCCGACTGGAGAGAGGCGGCCGCGCCGACCACTTCCCCCACCGCCCCATAACCGGCCCCGCCCGCGATGGGCCCGACCACTGCCAGCCCGCTCTCGATACCGACACGGACCGAGAGCGTGCCCGCCTCAGGGCCATGGCCCCCGGTGGCCGCCACCCGCAGGATGCGGCCCCGGCCCGGACAGCCCGCTCGGGGTCGTCCTCGTGAGACTCAGGAGCGCCGAAGATGGCCGCTAGGCCAGCGCCCGAGACGGAGGTCACGGTCCCGCCGAGGCCCTCCACCTCGGCGATCAGCCCCGCCAAGGCGTCGCCCACTACCTGGCGCAGATCCTCCGGGTCCAACCTGCCGCCTATGCCCACCGGACCGGAGAGCTCTGCGAACAGAACGCTCACCAGCCTCCGCTCCTCCTTGAGCGCGTGGCGGGGGACGGGGAGGCCATTGCTGGCACGTCCCGAGCGGGGAGCTAGCTCCACAGTCGCCAGTTGGGCCTGTCTCAATGCCGGCGATACCCGTAACCCCAAGGCGGCAAGAGCCGAGCGACAACGCTCGTAGGTGCTCGCCACGAGCTGGCGGCGGCCCTGCGCGGCGTAGACCCTCATCAATGAAGAAGCAGCTTCTTCGCATGGGGGGTCGTGCGCCAGGCAGTCCTCCCAAGCCTCGATAACCGCCTCGGGCGCCGAGCGCCCCCAGCCCCGGGCCGTGTCGCGGGCCAGCTCCAGCCGAGCTCTCTGGCGGACCAGATCGAGGGCCTCTCGGGGCCGGAGAGCCCAATCGGCATAAGGCTCGTCTTCGAGCAGCGCGCCATCTTCGGCCAGTGCCATCGAGAGCGCGGCGTCGCGAGGGCCGCCCGGCTCCATCGCCAAGGCAGACCGGAGGGCTTTTTCATGGGCCACCAAGTCAACGTCGAGCGGAGCCTCACTCGAGAACCAGATGTTGGCCCGGTCGGCTTGCAGACGCCCGGCCACCCCTTCGCCCAGCGCCGAAAGGGCCTCGCGGGCTAGGGACAGCGCCCTCGACAGGGCGTTGGCGGAGGAGGCGGGACCCAGGTCAGCAAAAAGCAGTTCCCGCGCCACCTCCCGGCCGACTCGTAGCCCAGGGCTCACCATTACCAGCTCGCAGAGGCGTTTGGCCGGTGGGCGGTACCAGGGGCCGGCGCTGCGCTCGCCGAGCTTTATGGTGAACGGGCCAAGCAGTGTCACCCGCAAGACGTCGCGCGAGCCTTCGGAGCCACTCACAGCTTCGCCGGCCACGGCGCATTATCCCACTCGGACCGGGCGCCGGGAAGAGGGCGGACTTTGGATGCCGCCAACCCTGGCGGGGCCAACAGCGTCCGCGCCCGGTCCAGCCGCTAAGCGGTATGTAACCACGGACATCGCAGATCGAGCACCGAACCAGATTGCTCCGACCGGGCGGAAAGATTTCGGAAATACCTCGTCCGTAGGTTTTAGGAGATGAACCTAGCTCCGTTGAAATTCGTCCTGGCAACGGCGCTCCTGGCAGCTCTCGCTCGCCCGGGTGCCGTCGTACCCTCTGTGCACGAGGGCGACTTGGCTGCACAGATCTCTTTCGGTGTCCCCGAAGATTGGGTCGTCCAAAACGAGCAGGAACTGTCCAAATCGGGGTTCATCGTGCCGCCCGCACCGTTGTTCGTCCTAGTAGCGTCACCGTCCCAGTCGCCGAGCTCGTTCGTGTTGGAGGCCTCGCCTGCCCCCTGGCTTTTCGTAACCGTAGAGGACGTCCCCCGCATGCTGCCCCCGTCGCAAACTTACGAGCTGCTGCCCCAATATTTGCTGCAGGCCGAGCCCGGCTATTACGGGGCCGAAGTCAAAACTCTCGTGGCGCACCATCCTGTCCAACAGGGCGGCCTGAGCGGCTCAACGGCCGCGCTCACGCTCGTGTCGTCAGTCGGCAGCACCAGCTTCGATGAACTGGCCTACGAGAAGGGAGGCCAGCTCTGGCTTATTGTTGCCGGTTGTTCGGCGTCGTGTTATGACAGCAACTTGACCACGATCGTCCAGGTCGTGAACGGCGTCCGAGTCGGCACGGCAGCCTGACAAGGTTGTCGACAATGGCACCTCTCGAAGGGGGACGGAGCAACATTTCTCTTGTTGCCATCGCCACGCTTTGCTTTGTGGTTGCTTTTGCAGCTCGACTAGCCGCCTGTGGGCCCCACTCGGCGTTGAGGCCCGCTATGCAGGCCGTCCCGCCAAGTCAACGAGCCCGGTCCGGGTGCAACGAGGAATAGTCAAACGACCTAGAACGGTAGAAGGGCAGGCCAATGTTCGGCGGTACCAAGCTCCCCAGGATCGGCACCTACAACGTCAACGTCGTGCTGAGCTCGATCCAGGTTTCGAAGCGGACGAGCCGTGTCGAGATCGCCCAGCGTACGGGGCTCACCGCCCAGACTGTGTCAGTCATCGTCCGCCGCCTGATAGACAGCGGCATCGTGCAGGAGAGCGGGACCGTACCCTCGGCTGGTGGCAAGCCGAGGAGGACGCTCCGCATCAACCCGGCCGCGGCCTACGCGGTGGGCATCCACTTCGACCCCACCGAGGTGTCGATAGTGGTGGCAGACATGACGGGCCAGGCACTGGCCCGCTCGCATCACGAGCTCTCTGCCGGGCTCAAGCCCGAAGCGCTCATCGACCAGGCCGCTCAAGTAGCTCGCAAGCTGCTGGCCAACCTGGGAGTACTCGACGAAAGGGTGCTGGGAGTGGGAGCGGCCTGCCCCGGCCCGATCGACCAGACCCAGGGCCTCGTCGTATCCCCGCCGCGGCGGGACCGTTGGACAGAGGTGCCGATCAAGCGGCTCCTCAAGCACTACATCGGGTTTGAGGTCATCATCGACAACGACGCAAATGCTGCCGCCATCGGCGAACGATGGGCCGGTCACGGCCGCTCGGCTTCTGACTTCGCCTTCTTGTACCTCGGCACCGGCATCGGCGGGGCGATGTTCCTGTCCAACAACATCTACCGGGGTGCGTCACTAAATGCCGGAGAGTTTGGCCACATCGTCGTCGAACCAAATGGGACCCCGTGTTATTGCGGGAACAGCGGATGTTTGGAAGCCATGTGCAGTTCGGCCGCGATCACAAGAAATGTCCATGCCGAGCTGGATATGGGTAGGCAGAGCCTTCTCGCCCCCGCCTACCACAAGAGCCCTGGGTTGGTCGACCATGCCGCCATCTGCCTTGCTGCGGTCGAGCGCGATGACGTGGCCAGGCGCGTGATAGACAAGGCCGCCGAGTACATAGCTGAGTGCGCCGTCACCATCGCGAACGCGCTCGACGTCGAGCTGCTGGTGATAGGCGGCAAAGGCGTCACCCATGTTGGCGACATATACAAGGACAAGGTCACCGAGTTCCTGCGCGCTCGCCCTCTAGCGCGCAAGACCCATAACGTGCGGGTGGCGATTTCAGAGATGGGCGGCGACGGTGCGGCCCTCGGTGCGGCGGCACTGGTCCTGCATGCGAATTATGCTCCCAACACGGCTCACTTAGTGAACGTCCAGGCGTGACGATGTCGGTGCGTGATCGTGGTGCTATGTCCTGGCACACGAGCTCGTATGAGAATTGTCGCTATAGTGCGCTTGCTGGACCAAGGAAGAGGCTTCAGGATGCTCGTGGGTACTACGTGGAAAGCGAGGGCGCTTTCTCCTGAGCAGGTGAACCGGGGCTCCTCTAACGCCGATTATCGTTCGCCGCTGCCTCAGAGACGCGGCGCGAAAGGAGCCCGATGAGCGTGGAGCTGGTCCCGCGGCACCTGCTGTTCGGCAACCCCGCCAAGACGATGGGGACCGTGTCACCCGACGGGTCGCGGATCGCCTTCTTAGCCCCGGTCGATGGAGTCCTCAACGTCTGGGTGGGAGATGCCAGCGGCGCGAACGCCGCACCGGTTACCGACGATCGGGATCGGGGCATCCGGTCCTACTTTTGGGCTCACGACAACCGCCACCTTCTCTATGTCCAAGACCAGGGCGGAGACGAGAACTGGCGGCTCTACAGCGTGAATCTGCTGACGGGCGCGGTCATCGATCTGACACCATTCGACAAGGTGCGGGCACAACCCGTCGCCCTGTCGCAGCGAAGACCGACCGAGATGCTGGTCGGGCTCAACCGCGACGACCCGGCGTATCACGACGTATATCACGTCGACCTTGAGTCGGGGAGGCTTGAGCTGGTGCGCTCCAACCCCGGGTTCGCAGGCCCGTCGGAGAACGCTTGGATCGCGGACGAGGATCTCGAGATTAGAGCGGCCACGAGGCCTACCTCCGATGGCTCCGGTTACGAGCTGTGCGTTCCCGAGGGTGAGGACTGGAGGGTGGTACAGACCTTCGACTACGAAGACGCCCTTACCAGCAGCACACTCGCCGTGTCCGGCGACGGCACTCGCCTGTATATGTTGTCCTCGAAGGGGGTCAACGCCGGGCGCCTCGTCCGACTGGATCTCGCCACCGGAGCCGAGGAGGTGATCGCGGAGGATCCCAACTACGACGTCGGAGACGTGGTTCTGCACCCCAAGACCCGCCATCCCCAGATCGTCGGCTTCGTCCGTGACCGCCTCGAACATGTCGTCCTCGATCCCGACGTTGCCGAAGACTTCGCCGCAGTCCAGGCCATCGGCCCCGGCGAAGTGCATATCCAGAGCGCCGACGACGAGGACCGGCGATGGGTGCTGAGCCTGGTCATCGATGACGGGCCGGCCCGGACCTATCTGTTCAACCGTGGCGACAAGTCAGCGACCCTCCTCTTCGAGGATCGTCCAGACCTAATCAACTACGAGCTCGCCGCGATGGAGCCCTTCTCTTTCCAAGCTCGTGATGGTCTCACCATTCACGGCTACCTGAGCTTCCCGCCTGGTGTCGAGCGGTACAACCTACCCACCGTGCTCAACGTCCACGGAGGACCCTGGGGCCGGAACGTCTGGGGTTTCGACTCCGAAGCACAGTGGCTGGCCAACCGGGGTTATCTCTGTGTCCAGGTCAACTTCCGGGGCTCGGCCGGTTACGGAAAGGAATTCACCAACGCCGGTGACCGCGAATGGGGCGCCAAGATGCACGACGACTTGATTGACGCAGTCGACTGGGTTGTCGGCGAGGGCTACGCGAACCGCGACAAGGTTTGTATTTACGGAGGCTCCTACGGCGGGTATGCCGCTCTGGTAGGGGTGACATTTACGCCGGCGATCTTCTGCTGCGCGATCGACATCGTCGGCCCTTCCAACTTGAAGACCCTGCTCGAGTCGGTGCCTTCGTACTGGGTCGCCGCCTTCGAGCAGTTCAAGCGCCGGATCGGCAACCCGGCCACCGAGGAGGAGTTTCTGTGGTCGCGGTCGCCACTCTCGCGGGCGGGCGACATCCAGGTGCCGCTGCTTATCGCGCAGGGTGCCAACGACCCACGGGTCAAGCAAGCAGAATCCGAGCAGATCGTCGCAGCGCTCAAAGAGAAGGGGATTGACCACACCTACATGCTCTTCCCCGACGAGGGTCACGGCTTCGCCAAGCCCGAGAACCGCCTCAAGTTCTATGCGGCCGCCGAAGCCTTCCTTGCCGAGCACCTCGGGGGCCGGGCTGAGCCTTAGCTTGCAGGCTCTCATGCTTCATGCCTGGACTTCTCCAAACCCGCAAGTGATCACGCTGGAGCGTCGGCTCCACGACCCCGCCTGATCGAACATGTGTTCCCATATAGCGCTATGCTCCGAAAATGGCTCGAGAGTCGCTGGCACCCGTGGAGACCGGGGCCGGCGCGGTCCTCGCCCGGGAGCGCACGCTCCCGCTTAGTGCCCCTCTAGCTGGTCTTTTCCCCGAGGGAGCCCTGCGGCGGGGGACCACGGTGGTGGTGGGGCAAGGAGCCTTCCCCGGTGCGACGTCGCTCGCCCTGGCGCTGCTGAGCGGGCCGTGCGCCGGCGGCTCCTGGTGCGCTGTGGTGGGGGAGCCCGACCTCGGGCTCGTGGCGGCCGCCCAGTTGGGCCTGGACCTGGAGCGGTTGGCGGTAGTCCCTTGCCCGGGGCCGAGGTGGGCTGTGGTGACGGCGGCGTTGCTGGAGGGCTTCGACGTGGTGCTCCTTCGGCCGGTTGGCCACGTGAGCAGCTCGGACGCACGCAAGCTCGAGGCCCGGGCGCGCGAGCGGGGGTCGGTGCTTGCCGTAATGGGGGACGGCTGGCCGGGCCAGGCCGACATGCGCCTGGGTATCGTTGCCGGCTGTTGGCGAGGCATCGAGGACGGGCGCGGCTACTTGTGGGGCCGCGAGGTGGACATTGTGGCGGCCGGCAGGGGAGCTGCCACCCGGCAGCGGCGTGCCCGGACCTGGTTGGGCGGGCCTTTGCCCGAGCTGGTCGACGGCGAGCTCTCGATCGCAGACGCGGGTGGCGTGGTTGATGACAGCACAGTTCTCGACGTAGGCATTGCGGGCTGACCCCGGATGAGCCAGCAGCGGGCCCTTGTTGCGCTCTGCCCTGACTGGGCCGTCATAGCCGCTGCCCGGCAACCTTCGGAGCGGGTCGTCGTCGTATCGGCCAACCGGGTCGTGGCCACTTCACCGGCAGCCCGAGCGGCAGGCGTCCGGGCCGGTATGCGCCGGCGCGAGGCACAGGGGCGTTGCCCGGACGTGGAAGTCCTGCTGCGGGACCTCCCTGCAGAGGCTCGCCAGTGGGAGCCGGCCGTGGCAGCGGTCGAAGCGTTTGCTCCCGGGGTCGAGGTGCTCCATCCCGGCCAGCTTGCACTCGGCGCACGCGGGCCTTCACGTTATTTTGGAGGGGACCTGGCGCTGGCGGCCAAAGTTGCGGCGGCGGTCGAAGCGGTGCCTGCCGGCGGTCCCGCGGCAATAGGAGCCGGCGGCTGGGCTGGTTGCTGCAAGGTTGGTGTCGCCGACGGTCTTTTTGCCGCAGGTTTGGCGGCGCGGCTAGCGCCGGCCGGCGAGGCGGTCGTGGTCCCAAAGGGAGGTAATGCCGAGTTCCTCGCACCTCTTTCGGTCAAGGTGCTCGACAATCGGGCCGCCCTCGCCGACCTGCTGGTGCGGCTCGGGTTGAAGACATTGGGGGACTTCGCCGCCCTCCCCGCTCCTTCCGTGCTCGGTCGCTTCGGGGCCGAGGGCCTATCAGCCCACCGCTTGGCAAGAGGTTTGGCAGAACGCCCCGTGCGGGGTCGCCTGCCCCCTCCCGACTGGGTGGTCGCTGCCGAGCTCGACCCGCCGGCGGACCAGCTGCAGGCGGCCGCCTTCTTGGGCAAAGCGTTGGCTGATGAGCTCCATGAGCAGCTCTGCGGGGCTGGTCTGGTCTGCACGCGCCTCGCCATCGAGGCCGAGACCGAGTACGGGACCTCCTTGCGGCGCAGCTGGCGCCACGACGGTGCCCTGAGCGCCGGGGCCATCGGCGAACGGGTCCGCTGGCAGCTGGAGGGCTGGGCTCAGGCAAGCCAGGCCGCGGCGGCTCAGGCGGGCAGGATAACCAGGCTTGCTCTCATCCCCGAGGAGGTGCGCTCCGACGACGGCCGCCAGCTCGGTTTTTGGGGCAACGACGCCGGCGCTGCCAGCAGGGCTGCCAGGGCGCTAGCCCGGGTACAAGGCTTGCTCGGGCCGGAGGCGGCCCTGACGGCGGTCCTCCAAGGTGGCCGGGACTACACCGAACAGGTGCTCCTTGTGCCCTGGGGTGAGCCAAGGGTGCCCTTGCGCCCGGGTTCGCCGCCGTGGCCGGGCCGTCTCCCCGGGGTCGCGCCTGCGATCGTTCACCAGCCGCCCCTGCCTGCGCAGGTCCTGGATGAGGGCGGCAACTCTGTAAGCATCGCGAGCCGCGGGAATGCAAGCGCACCGCCCGTTCGTCTGAGGATCGGCAATGGCGCCACTGCCGACCTGGCCATAGGAGCCTGGGCTGGTCCCTGGCCGTTGGAGGAACGCTGGTGGGACTCGGGAGGGCGCCGGCGGGCGCGCTTCCAGGTGAACACCGCAGATGGTGGCGCGTACCTCTTGGCTCGGGAGGGCAGGCGCTGGTGGGTCGAGGCCACCTATGACTGAGCTGCGGGGGTAGCGTAAGCGCGTGAAGGCCACATCGAGCGAAAGACAGTAGGTACATGCAGACCCGCCGGCTCGGCAAGACTGGTTACGACGTAAGCGTTATTGGGCAGGGGTGCTGGCAGTTCGGCGCCGATTGGGGCGACGTGAGCGACGCCACCGCCATGGCGACGTTGCACGCAGCGGCCGACGCCGGGGTGAGTTTTTTTGACACCGCGGACGTCTACGGCGACGGCCGCAGCGAGCGCCTGGTGGGCCGGTTCCTCACCGAGCGCCCTGACGACCGGGTCGTGGTCGCGACGAAATGCGGCCGGCGCGTCCCACAGGTCCTTGCCAACTACAACCCTCCCGCGTTGCGCGCTTGGGCCGAAAGGAGCAGGGAAAACCTTGGCCTTTCGACACTCCCGCTCACCCAGCTGCATTGCCCGCCCACGGATGTCTACGACTCCGACGAAGTGTTCGGCACCCTCGACGAAATGGTGAGCGAGGGTATCCTTGGCGCCTACGGGGTCTCCATCGAAACGGTCGAGCAGGGGCTAAAAGCGGTCCAATGGCCCGGCGTATCGACGGTCCAGGTAATTTTCAACGCTTTTCGTCTGAAGCCGCTGGAGAAGTTGCTCCCCGCATGCGCGCAGGCCGATGTCGGGGTGATAGTGCGTGTGCCTCTGGCGTCAGGCCTGCTGTCGGGGCGCTACGACGAGCACACCACTTTCGCACCGAGCGACCACAGGGCGTACAACCGCCACGGGGAAGCCTTCGACGTCGGCGAGACCTTTTCGGGCGTGCCCTACGACGTGGGAGTCGCAGCCGCCAGGCGGCTGGCCAACGCGGTCCCAGAAGGCTGGTCGCTGCCAGAGGTGGCGCTGCGGTGGTGCGCCGACGCTCCCGGAGTCTCGACGGTCATCCCCGGTGCCAGTAAACCGGCCCAGGCGCGGGCCAATGCGGCGGTGGGGGAGCGGCCTCCTCTGCCCGCGGAAGTCGTGGCAGAGATCAAGGCCACTTACGACGAAGAAGTACGCACTTACGTCGACGACCGCTGGTAATCGCCCGCACGCTTGGGCGCCCGGAGCCCTCTGAGCGATTTGAGCGCCCTAGGCCAGGCCCTAGGCCAGGCCAGTTCCACGATTACCAACGAAACCGCCGTGCATGCCGAGCCAGCGACAACGTCCATCAGGTAGTGGTTGGCCGTCCCTAGGACCACCCAGGCCGTTGCGAGAGGGTACGCAACTCCAACGGCAAGGGCGGCCCAGCGCCAACGGCTCTTGCCGGCGAGCCGCCACAGCACGATGGAGCACCAGACCGCCCACGCCAGGTGCATGGACGGCATGGCCGCCAACTGGTCAGCGTGGGAAATGAGGGCGTTGTGCCAGGACCCGAGGCCGCCCACCTTTTCGACGATGTCTGTGAAGCCCGGCAGCATCCGCGGCGGGGCTACCGGGAACTGCCAAAAAACCGCGAATCCGATCAGGTTGGCCAGCACCAGGTCGTTGCGCAGCGGCCTGTAGATGTCGGGCCGGCGCCACCAGAGCCATACCGCCAGGGCCGCCGTGAACACGAAGATCGCATTGTCGTAGAAGTCCGAGGATATGTAGGCGACCCAGTAATGGTGTGAAAGCCAATGGTCCAAGTACCGCTCGGGCGCGATATGGAGCCGCTCCTCGAATGAAAGTATGGCGCGCCCGTTGCGCAGCGCTAGTCCGAGGCGCACCGGGGCCAGGTCCTGCAGCCAGTCGTAAATCCATCCCAAGAACACGATCACAGCGACCTCGACGAGGAGCGGGCTGCGCTTTGCTGCGCTCCGGTCCCGTCGCCGGCTCCTGGGCCGCCCGTCGCTCTTCGTGGCGCTCGATTGGTCCCGGTGGCCGTCCGCAGCAGGCGGCGCCAGCTGTGGGGCCGGCACGAGAGGTTCTTGGACGACCGCCATGGGCCGCAAGCTTAGGGGCCGTGGCACGTGCGGCCGGCCTTGGTCACGCCTGCCGTGCCGCTGCACAATTAGGCTTCAGCGCTGTGCGTGGGCTGCTCCAGCGGGTCTCGGCGGCGTCTGTGAAGGTCGACGGGGTGGTCGTGGGCGAGATCGGGCCCGGTCTGTGCACCCTCGTCGGGGTTGGTTGCGATGATGACGAAAAAGCGGCAGACCGCCTCGCGGCAAAGATCTGGCAGCTTCGCCTATTTCCCGACGTTGGGGGCAACATGAACCGTTCGGCGCAGGAGCTCGGCCTGCCGGTGCTCGTTGTCAGCCAGTTCACGCTCTACGCCGACACGACGAGGGGACGTCGCCCCTCTTTCACCCAAGCCGCCGCTCCCGAGGTTGCTAGAGCGCTGGTAGACAGGGTTGTGGCGCAGCTTCGCGAGGCTGGCGCCGAGGTGGCGACGGGCCGCTTTGGGGCAATGATGGATGTGAGCCTGGTCAACCACGGCCCTGTCACTGTCCTCGTCGAGACCTGACGCGGCTGCCTTAGCGCGTAAAAATGGCGCGGGTGCCGAAGCCGCCACTCAGTACGGCGCTACGGCCACGGTTCGTCCATACTGGGCCTGAGCACGTCCAATAGTCGGGCTGCCTCTTGACTCCGTGGCCCTTATCCGGCTAGTTTCCGAGGCATCGAAGGAGCCGGCTTGAGCAGGGCCGGTAGTGCTGCTGCACCCGCACTGCGCCATTGCGTAGCTGCCATGTCAAAGGGGAAGTTTGTCCTGTGCGTGAGTACTCACTTTGGTCGCGTCGTGCCCCAAAAGGATTGAACGGGTACGCGGCATTGTTTTCGTCGCAGCTCGACCGGCCCAAGGCCGCGTCGAGGATGGCCGCGCCCGCCGTGCGCAGCCGCCGGGCTAACGCCGCTGTCCGCCGGCGCCGCGTCCTGACCGTGATGTTCACGGCTGTTTCCGTGCCGGCGCTGGTGGCGCTTGCCACGGGCTCAATGACGGCCTGGTGGGTCGTTGTGGCGATGCTTCCTTTTGTGTCCACGTACATGGCGGTGCTGTTCCGCACGCGGCGCCGGATGGCCGAGCGTGAGATCAACGTGGCGTTTTATGGAAGCGCCGGTGGCACGATCGTCGGGCTAGAGGAAATGTTCACTACCCGGGACGCCCCGCTGGAGCGCGTCGCGGCAGGCGGGGGTGCTTCGAGGTACTAGTTGGCCCCTGGGGCCTCTAGTTCGGCCCAGGAGGACAGCGCGCTCGCAAATGCCGCTGTAGCGGTCCACTCGAGCACGCGCAGCAACAAGGCGTTGTCGCCCGAGGTCTTGAGCCGCCCCTGCATAAACGCGACACTGGGGTCGAGCTGGCCGTCTTTCACTGCTCGGGCGTCGTCTGGGCTGAGCGTCAACGTCAGGTCCGCCTCGCCGTCGGAACCGGGCGAGACGGGGCCGGGCCCGTCAGCGGACCATTGGCAGCTCCATTGCGCCGGCCCGAGTTGGGGGCTCGACGTCGCCTGCGAGTCGCTAGCCGGAGCAGGCCGGCGCGACCTGCCCGCCGCCCCTGCACGGCCGATGTCCCCGACGACAAGGGTCACCAGACCGGTCGTTCCCGCTTCTGCGCTCACAGGATGGCACGTTCGCGGATGGCGGCGAAGAGGTCGTCTTCGGGCGGCTGCGAACCGGTGAAATTCTCCGCGAGGTGGTACTCGTCGTAGTGCCCCAGTTCTTCGGCAACTTCGGCCGGCAGGCCGAACCAGAACGGCGAATTGGGGTCGACCTGTGTCTCATGAGCGCGCAGGGCGTCGTCGCGCACGTGCCCAAAACCCGCCACGTCGATCTCGGTGGTGACGTCCTCTTGCGGGGCGTCGGCCATCATCTCGAGGCGCTCCTCGCCCCACGGCAGTTCCAGGCCCAGCTCGGTGAACTTCTCCGCCAGCGCGAACATGCGCTTTTTCGACCAAAGCATGTAGTAGAGCTTCTGCGGCTGCCATGCAGGCCCTGCTTCAGGGAACACTTCGGGGTCGCCGGCCGCGTGGAACGCTGCGAAGCCAACTTCATGGGCGCGGATATGGTCGGGGTGCGGGTACAGCGACTGGTGAGCAGGGTAAATGGCCATGACCTGCGGCCTGGTCCGGCGGACCACCGCTACCAGGCGCGCGGTTGCCTGTTCGATCGAAGCCCTGAAAAACGACTCCGGTCGCTCGTTCGCCTCTGTGCCAGGCATCCCGGAGTCCCGGTAGCCCAGCATCACCAGCTCGTCGTAGCCGATGATGGCGGCCGCACGAGCCAGTTCGGCGGCCCGCACCTCGGGGAGGTGTTCGAGGATCTCGGGCCTGTTCATCGCGGGGTTGAGGATTTCGCCTTCCTCGCCGCCAGTGCAGCACACAAGGACGGTGCGGACGCCTTCGGCATGGTACTTAGCGACTGTCGAAGCGCCCTTTGAGGACTCGTCGTCCGGGTGGGCGTGCACACAGAGCAGGCAAAGCTCATCGGTCATCCATACAAGATATGGCTTGCGGGGCTCTCCCGGCTAGCTGGCGTGGGCCGTCTGTACGATGGGCCGATGCCAGAAGGGCCGTTCTTCCGCCAACTCCTCGCTGGTCACGACTTCGCCGCCGGCGACCAGTTCGCAACGACGATGCGCAACCACGTCTACGTGGTCGGCGACGCCGCTTCGGGCCAGGTACTGCTCGTGGACCCGGCCTATGACGTGCGAGCGCTGGTCGGATGGGTCGAAGAGGCCGGCCTGACGCTGGCTGGGGTACTGGCGACCCACTACCACGCCGACCATGTAGGTGGAGACATTTTTGGCGAGCATATAGAGGGCCTCGTGGACCTGCTGGAGCTGGCCGAGGTCCCGGTGCATGTCCAGAAGGACGAGATTGCATGGGTATCCGAGATGAGCGGCGCCCCCGTGTCCTCGCTGGTCGCTCACCGCGACGACGATGTCGTCCAGGTCGGTGCCATCGGGGTGCGGCTCCTGCACACGCCTGGCCACACGCCGGGGAGCCAATGCTTCGTCGTCGGGGACAACCTGGTCTCAGGGGACACGCTGTTCCTGGACGGCTGCGGGCGCACCGACCTACCCGGAGCGGACCCCGACGCCATGTACACGAGCCTGCAACGCTTGGCCAGCCTGCCCGGCCGGCTCAGGCTCTGGCCGGGCCACCACTATTCGGCTGCGAGCTCATTGCCTCTCGAAGAGGTCAGGAACACCAACTCGGTACTCGCGCGCGTGAGCCGGGAACAGTGGCTCCGCGTTTTTTCCTGACCTTGCCGCCGATCGTTAAGCCGAGATGCCGAGATCGGCCATGAAGTCGGCGTAGGCGGTGCTCCCGAAGTTGACCCACATCTGCCCGACAGGCGGTGGCATGTTAGCCAGGATGTAATCCCTGGCGCCGTCCGGCATGTTGTCGAAGATCAGGCCCATGATCAACCAAGGCTTGTCGCCGTCGAAATGCTTCATCCCGTGCTCGGGCAGTTCCGCCCACTCCCGAGGGGTAATGTATTGGGCGCAGAGAGGCAATATCATCGCCTCTTCGGCGTCCAGGTGCACGACCAGGTCGTCGCTGAGCTGGAGCATCAACCCGGTTAGCACCGTGGCATCACGCTCCGACGCCGAACCGGCCCACTGCTGGAGCTGGGTCATGATTACGTCCATAAGTTTGCTGACGACTTCGTGTTGGCCAGCGATCTCGCTGACCATGCCGGCCTCCTCGGGGCAGCGCTCGAGGAGCTTCGGCCAGACCAGCTCGTCCTCGCCTCCATGGTGAGCGTGGAGCAGACGCAGGACGTTGTCGTAGTAGGTGCCGACGATGGCTGAACGGCCGGTGTCATTGGCAGATGTCGCCCCGATGAGGCCGGGTGCGGCCGCGAGTGATTTGCGGAAAACGGCGTGTAATGCCGGCATGTCCGAGGTATCGGTAGGAACCGGATTCGGGAAATCGCTCATGGTTTGCTCCAGTCGCCCGTGTTTTCGGGAGCGCCGCAGCTGCCAGTTTCGCCCCCCGGGGGTTCAGCTGGCGGGTGGCGACGCCACGCCTCGGATCGTAGCAAAAGCGCCGCCGCCAGTGGTGGGCCCACCGTTCGGTGGAGGAAAAGACCATCTGGCTGGTTGGGGCCGGCGCCCGCCGGATGCGTAATGCTGGGAATATGCCTACCGAACTTGTGATCGAGGTCAGGGGACTGCGCAAGTCCTACGGGACCACCATTGCCGTGGACGGGCTGGATCTCGAGATGCAACGAGGCGAGGTCCTGTCGCTCCTTGGCCCGAACGGCGCCGGCAAGACCACCACCGTTGAAGTACTGGAGGGGTACCGCCGGCGCGACGCCGGCGAGGCCCGGGTCCTTGGCGAGGACCCTCAGCGTGCTGGGGTGGCATGGAGGGCCCGCAGGGGGATCGTCCTTCAGACGAGCGATGATGTCGCCGACCTGACCGTGTCGGAATGCGTCCGCCATTTCGCCCACTTTTACCCGGATCCGGCCAAACCCGAAGAGGTCATCGACCGGGTGGGGCTCAGCGCGAAAAGCGGCTCTCGCATCAGGGCGCTTTCCGGCGGCCAGCGTCGGCGCCTGGATGTCGCCCTAGGAATCGTCGGACGGCCGGAGCTCGTTTTCCTCGATGAACCGACCACCGGGTTCGACCCCGAGGCCCGCCGCCAGTTCTGGGACGTTGTGCGCGACCTCGCCAAGGAGGGCACAAGCGTGCTGCTTACTACGCACTATCTCGAGGAGGCAGAGGCGCTCGCCGACCGCGTGGCGGTGATCAACAAAGGCCGGGTCGTTGCGACGGGGCCGCCCGCCGAGCTCGGGGGGCGCCAGTCCGCACCCGTCGAAGTCTCCTGGCTCGGGCGGGACGGTTGGCAGCACAGCAAGACCCACCAACCGACGGCGCTCGTCAGGCAATTGGAGGCAACCTTTGGCGGCGAAATCCCTGGGCTGA
This sequence comes from uncultured Acidimicrobiaceae bacterium, assembly GCA_963699075.1. Classification (GTDB taxonomy): domain Bacteria; phylum Actinomycetota; class Acidimicrobiia; order Acidimicrobiales; family Palsa-688; genus Fen-671. The sequence continues at coordinate 552,922 of CAVOTF010000001.1, forward strand.
CGGTGGCGCGGCCGAGCCTCGAGGACGTCTACCTAGAACTGATCGGCGTCAGCAACGAACAAGGAGCCAGCAACGAACAAGGAGCCAGGAACGAACAAGGAGCAGCGAAATGACTACTACGAACGCGGTTGGCAGCGTGGCTGTCGCCGGCACGGCAACTGGGCGGCACCGCTCGCCCGCCCGAGCTTTTGTCACCGCGGCCATTGCTCGTTCACAGGTGGAAATACTGCAGTTCTTCAGGAGCTCGGAGGCCGTCGTGTTCACCGTGGCGCTGCCGGTCGTGTTGCTTGCACTGCTCGCATCGATATTTTCCGGTTATGTGCACGGGACGACGGTGCGCTACAGCCAGGTGTACACGGCCGGTTTGCTCGCCGGGGGCCTCGCGTCCACCAGCTTCCTCAGCCTGGCAGTGTCGATCGCCACTGAGCGCGAAAACGGTGCCTTGAAGCGCCTAGCGGGCACGCCGATGCCGCGTACCGCTTATTTCGTCGGCAAGGCGGTCCTTGTCCTTGTCCTGTGCACCCTCGAAGCAGTCGTGTTGCTGCTTTTCGGCCATTTTGTCTACAACGTTGCGTTCCCGGGGACGCTGGAGCGTTGGTGGACCTTCATTTGGGTCACTTTCCTGGGTGCCACCGCCTTATCCCTTCTCGGTATCGCGATGTCGAGCCTGCCGCGCAGCGCCCGCTCCGCGGCGCCGGTTGCGAACCTGCCCTTGCTGGTCCTCGAGTTCATCTCCGGGGTCTTCGTCCCCTTCACGTCACTGTCCCACGGCCTCTACAATTTCGCCGGCCTGTTCCCCCTGAAGTGGATCGCTGAGGGTTACCGGTCCGCCTTGCTGCCGAGCTACTTCCAGGTGGTGGAACCGTCCCATGTCTGGGACCGCGGGGAGATGGCCCTGGTGATGGCCATTTGGATAGTGATCGGGCTCGCGGTGTCTGCGAGGACCTTCAGGTGGACGGGTAGCGGCGAGTGACGCCCACGCCGCCAACGGGAACGCCGCTGCCGGGCACGCCGCTGCCGGGCACGCGGGTTGGCTCGCGCCAGCACGCCTGGGTCACGCTGATGCCCTGGTGGCATGCGGCTTTTGTGGTGCTCCTGGTGGCGACGGGCACCTTCGGGACCATCGAATTGCTCGGCTCGTGGCGGCTGCCTTGCCTACTTGCTCTCTACGCGGCGCTCGCGCTCCTATACCTGTTGACGCCGCAGAAGTTCAACCGCGACGACAAGCGGGGCCGGGTCATTTACCTTTGCGGCGCCTTGGCAATATTTGCCTTAGCCAGTTTTGTCTTCCCCGGCACCGGCTTCTTGCTGTTCGCGCTCATCCCGCAATGCTTCATGCTGCTGCCGGTCCGTCCTGCATTTGCGGGGGTCATCGGGATGACGCTGGTGTTGGTCGGCGCGAACCTCGCCTACAGCGGGGTAAACGCGCCTACCGTCGCCAGCGTAAGCCTCTTCGGCGTGCTCACTATCGTGCTCGCTTGCCTGCTCGGCGGTTATATCGACCGCATCATCGACCAGAGCAGGCAACGCGCCCATCTGATCGAGGAGCTCGAACGCACCCGGGCGGAGATGCTAGAGCTGAGCCGGGAAAAAGCGACGCTGGCCGAGCGGCAGCGCTTAGCAGGTGAGATCCACGACACCCTGGCGCAAGGTTTTACGAGCGTGATCCTGTTGGTCCAGGGCGCACAGGCCGCCTTGGAGCGCGGCGACCTCGCCTCCGCTAGAGGCTCGTTAGCCATGGCCGAGCCGGCCGCCCGCGAGGGCCTTGCTGAAGCGCGTTCGCTGATCGGAGCTCTCTCACCGCTGCCGCTGCAAGGCGCTTCGCTCGCCGGCGCCATCGAGCGGGTTTGTGCCGACCTAGGTCCGCGTTTTGGCTTTTCAGCCAGCCTCGAGGTGGTAGGCCAGGTCCGGGAACTGTCCAACAATGCGGAGATCGTGCTGCTCCGGGCCGCCCAGGAAGCCCTTGTCAACGTTGGGCGCCACGCCAAGGCGACGTCGACGTCAGTTCGGCTGACGTTTGCTGAGAGCGCTACGTCGCTCGTGGTGGCCGACGACGGAGTGGGCTTCGATACCACAGCCCCGGCTGGTTTTGGCCTGAGCCAATTGCGCTCCAGGGTGGCTGAGCTCGGGGGCAGCGCGGAAATCGTCGCTGTTTTGGGTGCAGGGACGACGGTGCGGGTCTCGCTGCCATGACCGTCACGGTGCTGATCGTGGACGACCACCCTGTTGTGCGGGAAGGCATCCGCGGGATGCTGGTCGGCGAACCCGACATCGAAGTCGTAGGCGAGGCCGGTGACGGGGCTGAGGCCGCCGAGCTCGCGCGTTTGCTCCAGCCCGACGTGGTCCTGATGGACCTGCGGATGCCGGGGACCGATGGGGTGGAGGCGACAAAGCTCATCGTTGGGGCCAGTGAGCCAGGGTGTGGCCCGGCGGTGGTGGTTGTGACCACCTACGACACTGACCTCGACATATTGCGAGCCGTCGAAGCGGGGGCGAGAGGCTACCTTTTGAAAGACACGCCGCGAGCAGACCTGATCCGCGCGATCCGTGCCGCCGCGGGCGGTGCGACCGTCCTGGCCCCGGTTGTCGCCGCCAAACTGCTGGGACGGGGCAATGCCCCGGCTCACCAGGAGCTCACGGCTCGCGAGCTCGAAGTCCTCGGCCTCGTCGCCGTCGGCAAAACCAACTCGGAGATCGGCGAGGCTCTCTACATAGGGGAGGCAACGGTAAAGACGCACCTTCTGCATGCTTTCGCCAAGCTCGGGGTCGACGACCGGACGGCCGCGGTCACGACGGCGATCGCTCGCGGGCTGCTGCGCTCGCCAAACTAGCTGGTCGGAGCCTAGGCGGCGTTCACCCGAGGCCACTTATACACTGAGTGTTCAAGTTGACACGCTGAGCATACGATTGTATCCTTACGTGGCCATGACTATTCTGAGTGACGTCGTGGAGAGGACTGGTAATGGCTGAAAACATGCCCAATTTTGCTGAGGCTCGGCGGGGCGGTTACGACCAAGGCCAGGTAACGGCGTATGTCGGCGGGCTCATCCGGGAGATGGAGACGGCCCACAGCAAGGTCGCCGAGCTGAGCAGGCTTGTCGAGAGGCTCCACGCCGAGAACAACACCTACAAGCAAAAAGCTGGGTCCCGCTATAGCGGCTTCGGTGAACGGATCGACCAGAATCCTCCTGCTGGCCGAGTCCGAGGCTGCAGAGGTCCGTCAAGCTGCGACGTCGGAGGCGGAACGGCTCAAGGCCGAGGTGGAGAAGTGGGCGGCAAGCCTCTGGGAGGACTCCAAGCGGCAGGCCGAAGGCATCCGTGCCGATGCCGAAAGAGATGCCCTTGCGACTCGTTCGGAAGCGCAGGCCTATTTCGAAGCCCAGCGCACCAACGCGGCGAAGGTGGCCGCCGAGCTGGAGGCGACCATTGCAGCCCGGCGAGAGCAGGCCGAACAAGAAAATGGGGACCGCCTGTCCGCGGTGAGCCGTCAGGTCGCTGCCGCCGAGGAGCACGCTGCCCAGATGCGCGTGGACGCCGACCGTCTCCGCTCGGAGACTGAGATCGTCGCCAATAAGCGGCTGGCGGACGCTGAACGCCGGGCGCACGAGATCATCGAGGAAGCAAGAGCCAACGCCGACCGGGTCCGTGCCGACTCCGAAAGGGAGCTGGCCGCCGCCATGGAACGGCGCGACCTCATCGATACCCAGCTCGGCAACCTGCGGCACGCTCTCAGCGCGCTCGAGCACCCTGGCATCGCCGGAAGTTACCGCCAGCCTCGAGCGGGCAAGCCGCGCGCCGTCCAGGTCCGCTCCGAGCGGGCATATGTCGGACAATGACGGTCCCTTGGCCGACCTTACCGAAGGCGGCGACGCTGAGTATGCGAGCTCCCCCTCGGTGGTACAGGTCCGGACCCGTGCCGCAGTCCGTCACATCGGCTCGCCGGGCCTATCTGTAGCGAGGGAGACCGAACCTGAAAAGCGTGAACCGGCCTAGCTTTTAGGCAGGCTCGACCACCGGGATCTCATCGCCCCAAGCCGTCCATTGCGGCCGGCTGTGGCGCGCGAACAGTTCGAGGTACGGCCCCGGCGAGCAATGTTCGATTATGGGGTAGAGCTCGTCGGGTTTGCGCGAATGTTCGCGTTTCCTGGTGGCGATCAGGTTCACTTGCCGGCGTCCCGGGGCCAGGGTCCGTAATTGGCCGCGGGTGCCGAAAAGTACCAGTTCGGTGACGTTCCGAAAATAAAACCCGACGCCGCGGCCGTCGCTGCCGCCGTCCTTGCGGACCTTGTGCCACACGAGGTTGGCCTTGTAGGTGAACCCCCAGTTCTCGAGGACCATCAAGCCCTCGGCCAATAATGTGTTCGGCACCCACAGGTAGCAATGCCCGCGGCTGTCCATGAGGTCGGCAACCGGCAACCCCGCGATCTCCTTGGCGCTCATTGTCGTGTAGCGCGCCAAGCGCCGGTGCTCCGGTGCCACTTTGCCGGTCCGGTTGCTGAAACGCCACGGCGGGTCGGCCAGGACGGTCCCGAAGGGCCCGCTCTCCCGGAGCTCCTGCAGGTTGGGCATTGTCACCTCTCGGTCGTAGGTTGGCTGGCCTAACGGAAGTCTCTTGAGCGTAGGGCCGCTAGCGCACCCAAAGGCGGCAATGCCTCGATGCTGGTTGCGAGGACGTTGACGACCTTTCCGGCCCTTTCCAACTTCCCGCGCACCAACAGGCCGGCAGCGCTGACTGCGGCGGGCCTGTAGCGCTCCCAGACCCCTACGGTGCAGATGACGTTGACGAGGCCAGTTTCGTCTTCCAGGTTGATAAAAATGACCCCTTTGGATGTGCTCGGACGTTGCCGGTGGGTGACCAAGCCGCCGACCGTGACCGATGTCCCATGGGCAAGTCGTGCCAGGTTGGCAGCGGGCAGCACACCCATCGCGTCCAGTTCACTGCGGAAAAGTTCGGTCGGGTAGCTGTCCGGGGACAGCCCGGTTGCCCACAGGTCGGCTCGGTTTGCCTCGACGGCGTCCATGTCCGGTAGCGGGGGAGCCTCGGCGCCGGTAACCAGCCCGGTCAGGCGCGAGGCCGCCTGATGGTCGCTCCCAGCTTGCGCAAGGGCGCCGGCCGCCCACAGCGCGGCCCGCCTGCCCAGGTCGAAGCACTGGAAAGCGCCTGCTGTAGCGAGCGCCTCGGCCTGCGCAACGCTCACCCCGCTCCGGCGCACAAAATCCTCCATCCCGCTATAGGGGCGGCCGCCGGCGATGTGCTTGGCCAGTTCGGCTCCGATCGTGCGTACGTAGGAAATCCCGAGGCGCACTGTCGGGCCGGCACTCCCGCTCCCAGCACCGGTGGCGGGTTCCAGCACAGAACAATCTGCGCTTGCGTTCACGTCCGGCCGGTGCACTTCGACACCGTGGCGGCGGGCGTCCAGCACGAGGGTCTGGGGAGACCAGAAGCCCATTGGCTGGCTGTCGAGCAACCCGGCCAGGAAGGCCGCAGGGTAGTGCAACTTGAGCCATGCCGAGGAGTACACGAGGTAGGCGAAGCTCACCGAATGGCTCTCAGGGAAACCAAAATTGGCAAACGCAGCCATCTGGTCCCAGATGCGGTCGGCGACTTGGCCGGTCGCACCGTTGCGTGCCATGCCGGAATAAAAACGTTCTCGCAGGCGGGCCATTCGTTCGGCGCTGCGCTTGGATCCCATTGCCTGGCGCAGTTGATCGGCCTCAGCACCGCTGAAACCGGCGATATCGATTGCCATTTGCATCAGCTGTTCTTGGAACAGCGGTACCCCGAGCGTCTTTTTGAGGCTGCGCTCAAGCAAAGGGTGCAGGTAGGTCACTTTTTCGGTGTGGTTGCGCCGGCGCAGGTACGGGTGGACAGAACCGCCCTGGATAGGGCCGGGGCGTATGAGGGCTACTTCTATGACAAGGTCGTAGAAAGTACTCGGTCGGAGTCGGGGGAGCGTCCCCATTTGCGCTCTGCTCTCGACCTGGAAAACCCCGACGGAGTCTGCCTTGCAGAGCATTTCGTAGACGTCAGGATCCTGTGCTAGCTCAGCCAGGTCGATGTCGCGCCCGTAAAAAGCCTTTATGTGGTCTACGGTTACGTGGAGCGCCGAGAGCATCCCGAGGCCCAACATGTCGAACTTTACGAGCCCAGCCCTCGCACAGTCGTCCTTGTCCCATTGCAGGACGCTGCGCTCGGCCATGCGTGCCCATTCGACGGGGCAGACCTCAGAAACGGGCCGGTCACACAACACCATGCCCCCGGAGTGGATGCCCAGGTGGCGGGGGAAGTCCTGCACCTCGCGGGCAAGTCCCAGCACCGGCTCGGGTATACCGGTCCCGCTCGCCGCCCTTTGGCCGTCGCCGGCTGGTGGCAGAGGATCCCAGCCTCCGAGCTGCTTGGACCAGGCGTCGACCTGGCCTTGGGAGGCCCCGAGGGCCTTGCCCATGTCGCGCAGCGCCGATCGGGGACGGTATGTAATGACGTTTGCCACCTGGGCCGCTCGTTCACGGCCGTAGCGGTGGTAGACGTACTGGATCGCCTCTTCGCGTCGGTCGCTTTCGATGTCGACGTCGATGTCCGGCGGCCCGTCGCGCTCAGGCGACAGGAACCGCTCGAACAAAAGGCCGAGCCCGACAGCATCGGCCTTTGTTATCCCGAGCGCATAGCAAACCGCAGAATTGGCGGCAGACCCCCGGCCCTGGCAAAAGATGTTCGATTCGTTGCAAAAACGGACGATGTCCCAGACGATGAGGAAATAACCGGCGAAACCCAGCTGGTCGATCATGTCCAGTTCGTAATCGATCTGGGTGTACGCACGGGGGTGCCTCGGGGCGCTGCGCGGCCCGTAGCGCTGCTGCGCACCCTGCTCGGTGAGGTGGCGCAGCCACGTCATCTCCGTGTGGGGAGGAGGGGTGGGGAACGGCGGGAGCTTCGGTGCGACCAGTTTCAGGTCGAAGGCGCAAGACAGGCCGAGTTGGGCCGCCCGCTCGACCGCTCCCGGGTAACGGGCAAAGCGTCGGGCCTGCTCGGCTCCGCTGCGCAAGTGGGCGCTGGCCGCGGCCGGGAGCCACCCGTCCATGTCGTCGAGGCTCCGCCGTCCCCGGACGGCCGCCATCGCCGTAGCGAGCCTTGCGCGGCCCGGCCGGTGGTAGTGGACGTTGTTGGTGGCGACGACGTCCGCTCCGCTCCGGCAGGCCAGCTCGGTGAGGGCATCGTTGCGGGCAGAGGCGAGGGGCTCGCCATGGTCCCAGATCTCAACGGCCACGTTGGCGCGGCCAAAGTGGTCCTGCAGGCGGGCCAGTTCGGTACGGGCTGCCGATGGGCCCGAGCTGAGCAGGGATCTAGTGACAGCACCCTTCCGGCAACCGGTCAGCACAAGCCAGTGGGTCGCCATTGCCGGCTCGGGTGCCTCGAGCACCCGGGGGGCATCCGACGTTGGCGACATGGAGATGGTGGAAAGGTCCAGTTTGGCACCGGCCCCGATTGCCGCCAGGAGGGGTAGGTCGACCAGCGGGCGCCCCTTTTGCCTCCCCAATAGATGGGCCACTGAGAGCGCCTTGCACAATCGGCCGTAGCCGGTAGGGTCCCGTGCCAGCACCACCAGGTGGGTGCCCTCCGGGTCGGGCACACCAGCCTGGGCCCGGGTCAGGCCCAGGGTCACCTCGGCGCCGAAAACCGTTGGCAGGCCGATCGCGCCCGCCGCTTCGGCGAAGCGCACCACGCCGTACATGCCGTCGTGGTCGGTCACCGCCAGCGCACCGAGGCCGAGGCGCGCCGCCTCTTCGACTAGTTCCTCGGGGTGGGAAGCACCGTCGAGGAAGCTGAAGTTGGAGTGGCAGTGCAGCTCGGCGTAAAGGGCCCCTTCACCCACCGGGCCATACTACGAACATATGTTCGGTCCGGCAAGGGCCTAGATCTGGGGCGGGGGAGGGTGGAGGCGCCGAGTTTCGGGGTCGAATTCAACCATCGTTGCAGTTCACGGTATCTGGTCTAGGTCGGCGGCGGCCATGACAGAGGCAGCCGTGCCGGAAAGTTAATACCCGCGACTGCGCCGTTTGCGCCCATGAGTTGGATGCGTCTGGCGCCGGCCGCGGCTCATGGTGAATAGGCCAACGAACCACCTCGAACAACAGCGGCGCAGCCATGGCCGATCTGCGAAGGAGCGCAGATGGCGGTCCCCAAGGCGATCGCTGGCGTCGTCTTGGCGCTGTACCGGGCCGGGTCGTGCCCACGAGCTCAACCAGAAAGGATCATCATGAGGAGTTTCACCACCGCCACCGCCTACGAACCCAGCCCTCACCGTGCTCCTCGTCGTGCTAAGCGTTCACCGCTCTCCGGCCTTGTTGGTTGCGCCGCGCTGGCGGCCGGGGTCATGGCCAGTACAGGACCGAGCGCTCCGGTGGGTGCAACCGCGCTGACATCGACGGAGCGAAGCGCCGATGTCCTGGCTCCGGGGACCATTTTCGTCGCCAATGGCCCGGCAGGGTTTGAAGGAGGCCTGGGGACAGGCAACGGGTCCATCACCGCCTACCCCCCTACCGCAACGGGCAATGTACGCCCGATCGTCGTGATTACCAAGGGGATCCTGGGCCTCACCGGTCTCACGTTCGACTCGTCGGGCGACCTTTGGGTAGCCAACAACAGCGACAGCAACAATGTGGTCGAGTACAGCAAAGCCGAACTTACCAGCGTTTCTCCGGCGCCCACTGTTACGATCTCGCAGAGTGGGAGCGGGGCCATGGGTGTCGCCTTCGATTCCTCAGGCGATCTTTGGGTAACCAAAAACAACTCTACTGTGATCGAGTTCACCAAGGCACAGTTGGCCAAGTCGGGCTCCCCAGTTCCCAATGTGACCATCACCAATACCAACCAGTGCAGCGTCGTATTTGACCCGTTCGGTGATATGTGGGAGGGCAGCTTCGACACATTGGTACAGGACTTCACAGAAACCCAGCTGGCCACGTCCGGATCTCCGACGCCGCACATCACACTGTTCTCGGGCAGTCTAAACATGCCCTGCCAGCCCACCTTCGACGCGGCAGGCGACATGTGGGCCGCCAACTACCTGGGGAACACTCTCGTCGAGTTCACCAAATCTCAGCTCGCCAAATCCGGATCCCCGACTGCACAGGTCACCATCACCTCTGACTATCTCGCCAACCCAGGCGACGTGGCCTTCGATCCCGCGGGCGACGTGTGGGTGCCGAGCGCGCTAGACGAAGCGGTGGTGGAGTTCACGAAGGCGCAGTTGGAGAAGTCGGGAACTCCCACACCAGCCAGGGCCATTTTTGGACTAGCTACATGCTTGAGCTGGCCGTGGGCTCTCGCCGTTGAGCCATAGACCGGTCGCGAATTCTCTTTGGAGGTCCCCAGGTTCTCATAGCGCTCACCGTTGGCGTGGGCTAATGCAACTGCGCTGCGCATTGAGGCCTACGGGCGTTCACCGGACATACGCAGTGCCGCGATCTCGGCAAGCTGACGCCGGTCGGCCACCGCCAGCTTGGCGAACATTCGTGTGAGGTGGCTCTTCACCGTCACCGTAGACACGAACAGCCGGCCGGCGATCTCCGCGTTGCTGAGGCGCTTGGCAACTAAGGAAGCGACACGGCGCTCGGTTGGGGTAAGGCTGTCCCAGCCCGAAACGGAGCGGCTATGGCTGCCTCGTCCTCGGCGGGCATAGGCAACAGCTTCTCTAAGCGTGAGCGCCCGGCCCTCCGTGAAGGCCTGGTCGAACGGCTCCTGTCCGAGGGCTGTCCGGGCACCGGCGAGCACTGGGGCGAGCTCGTCCTGGGCCGGAGCCCAACGGCGATAACCCGTGGCTTCCCGCTGGCACTCAGCGGCGCCCAGAAGCCGGGCCGCTTCGGCAGCGCGGCCGAGGTCAGCACCCGTGATGGCCACCAGCTCGAGCAGGTCGATCGCCCATATCAGGTGCCCTGCGCCCGCCGATTGTTCGAGGCCGTCACACGCCAGCGCGTGCGAGCGCGACCAGTCGCCATCGGCCCGGGCGAGGCGGGCCTCGGCCCGCAGGACAGGCACCCCCTCGGGATCGGGCCTTCTCGGCAACCTCCAGGTGCAAGCGTCGAGATGTCGCCGCGCGGAGCGCAGGTCGCCGCGACGCAGCGCCACCTCGGCCAGCACGGCCCGGTTGTTCACGCAAATGCGGTCCAAGCCGAACGCCTCCAACTTCGAATTGGCCGCCTCCAGGAGCTCATAGCCGTGGTCGTCCTGGCCAAGAGAGACCTCGAGATGGCCGAGGCCCATATCGACGCACGCCAGGTTGATAGGTGTCGTCGATCGACTCGGCTAGCGCCCGGGCGCGAGCGAACGCACGCGGTCGCGCCTGCGTCGCCCAGGTACATATATGTCTCGCCGATATGGCGCTCGGCCCAGCAGACGAACCGGCGGGGCGGATAGCTCAGTGGTCAGCCGCAGCAGCTTTTCGGCTTCCTCCAACCCCCTCCTAGCCGACCGGAGCACGTGGCGGCGATGGAACTAATGGTCCCAGTACTGACCAACCCCCACAGAAAATCGGCGTCCCGAAGGGCGCGTTCTGATTCCTCCGCCAGACAGAGGGCTTCTTCAGGACGGCCGAGCCAAAAGTTGGCCCACGCTTTATTGTGCAGGCCTAGGCTCGCCGCCTGTGGTGGAGCCCCGCCTTTCAGGGCGAAATCTATGCCTTCGTCAGCGGTTTTTAGCGCTTCGTCGGGCTGTGCCCAGGCTTGCAAGTTGGCGACCGATGTACAACCGTGAGCGGTGGCCCGGTCATACCCGAGCTGACCGACCGAGTTCGGTCAGCTCCCATGCCAGGCGAAGCGAGGCCGGTGGGTCCGAGTTGCCGCGTGCTGCGAAAGCAAAGTACAGGAGGTCGGCCCGGCGCTGAAGGGTCCAGACTCGGCCGCCAGCAGCCGCTCGCAGCGAGCCCAAGCCTCAGGCCAAAGCCGCAGAACCGTCGAAGAAGCCGGCCTAGCGCTCCGAGCAGGTCGGCGCAAGCGTTGAACTGCTCGGACTGGACGCTCCAGTCGAGGGCGGAGCGCAAGTTGTCCAGGTCAGGCTCGAGGACCGCGAGCGCGGCACAGAGCTCGCTGGTCTGACCATCGGTTGCATGGATTGCGCCAGCGTGGTGAGGTGGCCGAGATGAAGGTCCCGGACCGCCGCGGTGCCGCCTTCGGCTTCGAGGGCGGTGCTGGCGAACGCTCGCATTGTCTCGTGGAGGCGGAAGCGGTCGGCAGCTCGGGTCCACCTGCACGAGGGACTTGTCCACCAGGGAAGTAAGCAGCCCGAGGACATCATGGTCCTCCACCGCGCCTCCAGCACAGACCGCCTCGGCAGCGTGTAGGCCGAAACCGGACGCGAACACCGACAGGCGTGCCAATACTGCGCGCTCTTCGGACCTCAAGCAGCGCGTAGCTCCATTCGATCGAGGCCAGCAGCGTCTTTTGGCGAGACGGCGCCGCCCGCCCGCTGCCGACGAGCAAGTGGAAGCGGTCTGAAAGGCCTGCGGCGATGGCATGGACGCTCATCAGCTGGGCCCGGGCCGCAGCTAGCTCCAGGGCCAAAGGGATACCGTCGAGGCGCTCGCAGATCTGGGCGACGGCCGCTACGTCGGGGTCGTGCAGGATAAAGCCGGGGCGAGCTCTTCGTGGCCCTGTCCAGGAACAGTCTCCCCGCCTCCGAGGACTCCAGCCAGTCTTCGACGGCCGCGTTGGTGGCGGTCCGGCAGCTCGAGGCCTCCCACAGGGAACTGTGACCTCACCTGCGACACCAAGGCGCTCGCGCGAGGTGGCTAGTGCCCATAGCCGGGGCAGCCCCGCACCAGGGCGTCCGCCAGAGATGCGCAGGCGTCGACGAGGTGTTCACAGTTGTCCAGGCACAACGAAGCACGTTCCGCTCGGACAGCTGCGGTGACGAGCGACCTCGACCGGGTCCCGGCCCGGGTGCCGCCTGCAAACCGAGGACGCGGAGGACAGCACCAGGCACCAGACCCGGGTCAGAAATGCCGGACAAGTCCACGAAGAACACCCCGTCGGGGCGGCGGTCAGCAACGTTTCGGCCGACCTCAATAGCGAGGCGGGTTTTACCACAGCCGCCCGGGCCGACCAAACTGACTAGCCGGTCCGCCTGCAGCCGGTCGCCGACCATGGCGACCGCGGCCTCGCGCCCAACGAACGTCGTGAGCTGGCCCGGCAGGTTCCCCTGAACCTTCACAGAGCGGTCACCAAACAGAAGTGTGGGCCCCGCCACAGCAAAACGCAAGGAGCGGCAACACCTAGATCCGGGGAGGGGGAGGGTGGAGGCGCCGTTGGCCCGGCACCCCTCGCCACTCCACTGTTAGGTCTCCCTCCGAGCTCGGGCTGCTCGGAGGGGCTGGCGGAGGCAGTGGCACGCCCGACGGGAGAGCCGCGATGACCGTTTTGGCAGCGGTGGACGCCGGGGTCAGGTTGGCGGGGAGCCGGGCCAGCCTCGCATCGGAGAAGGGCGGGTAGTCCCACCAGCGGGTCAAATAGGCCGGCTGGGGAGGCCGTGCTCCGGCGATGACGAGGGCAGTACCGGCCGGCAGGCTGTGGGCCTCGTCGACGGGGAGCCTGGCCTGGAGGCGAGGCGAACGGGTCGTGTTCGCAGTTGGGTGGGCGGCCCACCACGCCGAGCTGCTCACCGAACGGACGACCACGTCGCCTTGGCCTGCGAGACGGGAAACGGCGTCCAAAGTCGTCATATCACCGATGCCCGGGAGGAGCACCTTCGTGCCGAACAGCGAGAAGAAACCGTCGGCGGCGGGGCCCCAACGGGCTCTCGCCTGGGAGAGGTCCTGCAGGCAGGCGAGCGTGAGCAGGCCCTGGCCACCTCCTTCGCTGACCATGGCCGGCAGGTCCGGCAACGGGGCGACGTTGGCAACCTCGTCGAGCACGAAGGTCACCGGCAGGCGCAGGGTGCCCTCGGCGGCGGAGCGATATGTGGCGGCGCGCACCTGTTCCAAGAAGGCGACGACGATTGGCGCCATCAGCGCCTGGTAGCGGGCGGGCGCGCACACGTAGATGGTGTCGGCGCCGCAAGGGAACCGGGAGGGGTCGAAATTGGCCTGCTCCGCCAGTTCGAGCGCCCGCGAACTGCGGTAAGCCGCCAGCGCTCCGGCCGTCGTCGAAAAGATGCCGCTTCGTTCTCGCTCCTCGGTTGCAAGTATGCCGGCCAGCACGTCGACGGCTATTTCCGCCCCGCCCTCGGTGTTCGCGGCCGTGGCGAGCACGGCCATCGGCGTGTGGAGGTCGTGCCGCAGCACCCAGCCGAGGACCTGGCGGATGTCGCCGCCCGCTATTGCCGATGCGTGCAGCATGGGCGCCAGCAGGGCTTCGGCTCGCTCGGTCCAATGCGCGCTCTCTCCGTACGAGCCATTTGGGCGGGCCGCAGCCGTCATAACCCTCGCCGTCACGAGCGCCTCCTCCCAGGAAATAGAGGCCTGTACCGGCGACCACCTGACCAGGTTGGCCCCCGCCGGAACTGCCACCGTCCCGGTCGGGTCCAGGAGCCAGCAACGCCCGAGCTGCGACCGGCTGGCGAGCGTGGCCTGCAGCACGTCTGGCTTGGTCGAGGTCACCAGGACCGGCCCCGGAGCGGCCAGCACGTTGGGGACGACGAGGGTGGAGGTCTTGCCAGAGCGCGGCGGTCCGAGGACGAGCATCGCCTGCTGCGCACCGGCCCAGATCATGCGCCGGCCGTCGGTGCCCACGTAGAGCTCCGGGCCGTTCCAGGCCAGGTTGGCCCGCAGCTGGCGGAGGCTTATGTCGGGGGCCCAACCGGAGGCCGCTCCCTGCGCCTGGGTAGGACGCGGGGGGTGGCCATTTTGCGGGGGCACAGGCACGCCTTCATGTTATTTCATGATCTATTGCCACGCGGCGAGAGAAGCCTTGGCGCAGTGGCTTACCGGCTTCAACCCGGCCCCGTGTCATCGGTGCCGGGACAAGATCGCTTGCACTAACGTCAAAGAGGGGAGGCCAAGAGACGGCGAACAAGACCGCATTTTCCCGAGTTCTGGCGACGCTGGCGTTCGCGCCCGTTGGCCTGGCCGCCAGCTTCGTAGGGGCAGTGGCTAGCGGCTCGACGGCCCAAGCCGCCGGTTTCCCCGTGGCTGCGTGCAAAACGGGGCCAGCGGAGGTCGGCACCATCTCGATCGGGGACCTCCAAAACGGCGCGGCCGTTTGCCTGCGCGTCGGCCAGAAGCTGCTCGTCGAGCTGGCGTCCCCGGCCACGGTCGGGCTTGGCTGGGAACCGGTGCACGTTTCCCCGCCCGGGGTCCTCGTTAAGCGGCCGTCGACGGGCGCGTACTCCCGCTTTGTTACCGGAGCGAGTTTTACCGCCAAGCACAAAGGTATTGCGGAGCTGAGCTCGCAGCGCCCGACCTGTGCTCCCCCCAGTGGAGGCCGAGTTAGCTGCGGGGCCTTGCTTCATTGGGGGGCAAGGGTGGTAGTGGTGGCGCCCAAGCCGACAACGTAGCTGGAGAACCCCATTTATCGCTGACGGTGCACACGGTCGCGCCCGGCGCGACCGGCATCGTTGACCCCAGGACGTGGCGGGCTTTGTGGCCTTTAATCCTTGACCTTCCTGCTCGCCGTTGCTAAGCCTCACGTCACACCTCAGCGCGATGGTTTGCGCTGGCTCTGACCAAGGAGGCAAAAGTGCCGGTACGCAGAGTGGACTTTCCCGTGCAAAACAATAGGAAAGGACGCCTGGCATCCACGCGCGGCCACCGATGGTCGCAGCTCGCCGTCCGCCCTGTGGCGGGGATGTGCGTGGTTTTAGGGTTGGTTGCTTTCGTGACAACTCCAGTTGCTGCCAGCACGGTGCGTCCCAACGACACGGCCGGGGTCGCGGCTCAGGCGTCCCCCCGTTTCTCGGTAGCGCCCGCTCCTCATTTGCCGGGAGGTTCGCGAGTTGTAGGGCCTGCATCCGCGGCGGCTCAGGAGACCGGGGCGGTGGCGCTTACGCTCCCAGATGAGGCGGCGGTCACGCAGTTCATCGAGGAAACCTCGGACCCCACATCGCCGGACTACCAGCACTATCTGGCGCCCGGCCAGTTCGCAAGCGTTTTCGGGCCCAGTCAGAGCGAGGTCACGGCGGTGGAGCAGCAACTGACAGCTGAAGGCCTACAGGTCACGGGTGTGTCGTCCAACGGTCTTCTCGTCGATTTCGCAGGCACTGCCACCAATGTGGAGTCAGCCTTTGACACCGGGCTGAACCAGGTGCAGCTTGCCAATGGGACAATAGGCCAAGCGACGACCGCAGCAGTCACGGTTCCCTCGTCCATAGCACCCGACGTCCAGGCGGTGGTGGGGCTCGACCAGCTGGTACCGGAAACGAGCGCGGTGATGGGACCGACTGCGGGGCACCACGGCGCCACGCCTGCGGCCGCCACCCCAGCGATCTCCAACGCAGGGCCCGTCGCCTGCAGCGACGCTCTCTCCCAACAGGTCAACGGCGCCCTCACCGACCAGCAGATCGCCACCTCTTACGGGCTCGAGCCCTTGTACAACGCCGGCGACGTCGGTGCCGGCCAGACGGTCGACATCTACGAGCTCGAGCCGTTCGAGATGTCGGACATCGCCACATTCGACGAGTGCTACTTCGGCACTGACAACACTGGCAACATCACGGTCACCAATGTCGACGGTGGGCCGGGGACGGGTTACGGCAGTGCCGAGGCCGCGCTCGACGTTGAGGCCGTCTCCGCTCTTGCCCCGCAAGCCAAGATCGACGTCTTCCAGGGCCCCAACATGAACAACAACTGGGGCCCGCTCGATACCTGGAACCAGATCGCCATCGCCGACAACGCGCGGCAGGTGACCTCCAGCTGGGGCGTGTGCGAAGCCTCGCTCCAGCAGGGGGCGCCGGGCATCGAGCAGGTGGAGAACGAGATCTTCGAGCAGATGGCAGCACAGGGCCAGTCCGTCTTCGTTGACGCGGGCGACGACGGGTCCGACGGCTGCGCATACCACGCCTCGAGCGCGGTGGATCCCGTGCTTTCCGTCCTCGACCCATCTGACCAGCCTTACGTCACATCGGTTGGTGGCACCACGATCCTCGACGCCACCGACCCTCCGACGGAGACCGTCTGGGACAACGGCAACGACGGGGGTGCCAGTGGTGGCGGCATCTCGACCGGCTGGTCCCAGCCGCCGTGGCAGAGCGCCTTGGCCCTCCCTCAAACTCCAGCCACAGAAGTGTGCAGCAACGACCCCACGGGTACGGCTGACAACTACCACCTGGCCGGGGTCGACACGACCCTTAGCGCCGGTACCGAGTGCCGCGAGATTCCTGATGTCAGCGCTCTTGCCGACCCGCAGACGGGCATGACGTTCGTCTACGACGGCGCGTGGTCCCAGATCGGGGGGACCTCGCTAGCGACCCCGCTGTGGGCGGCCATGCTGGCCGAAGTCAACGGGTCCGAAGCGTGCAGCACTGCCACTGATGGTGTGGGTTTCGTCGACCCGTTGCTCTACCAGGTCGCCTCGAGTTCTCCGACCAACTATGGCGATGCCTTCAACGACATCACCCAAGGCAACAACGACAACCTCAGCGTGGATATCGGGACAGCCGGCTTCCCCTATTACTCGGCGCTCAAGGGCTACGACATGGCGTCGGGTTTGGGCACGCCGCAGATCACCAACGCCACCGATACCGGGCTCGCAAAGCAGCTGTGCGCCATCGCCACCGGTTCGTCCAAGGTCCCCCAACCCATGATCGCAGGGGTGGCGCCGAAAAGCGGGCCCAATACCGGTGGGACAGCCGTGACCATCACCGGGTCCAACTTCGGCACTTCCTCCGGTCAAGTCTTCTTCGGCACCGTAGCGGCCCCGGTCCTTACATGGACGGCGACGACGATCTCGCTCGATACGCCTGCTGAGTACAGTGCGCCCGCCACGCCAGCCGGCTTCGCCGAAAGCGAGGACATTACGGTCGTGACCAACGGAAAGCTCTCTAGCTCGCCCGGCTCGGCCTCGGTGTTCCACTACACAGCCACCCCGAGCGGCCCTGTCATCGACTACATCGACCCACCGACTGGGCCCACTGCCGGTAGCAACACGGTGACCGTCGTCGGTTCGGGCCTCTCCGGGGCCACGGCGGTCGACTTCGGCGGTGTTGCAGCTACGCAGCTAACGCCTGTGGCGGGTCAAGCAGACGACGAGCTCCAGGTCACCGTGCCAGCCGACACCGGGTCGACCAGCTGCGCCAACAGCGACGACGGGGCCTGCGCCGTAGCGGTCACCGTGACCGTGGGCGGCCAGACCAGCAGCGGCCCAGCGATCGAGCCGGCGTACAACGGCCCGGTCATCTACGACGCTAACGGCGACTTTGCGCCGGCCTGCGCCACGACTAGCCCGCCTACGTGCGAGGCCAGCCAGGCTCCCGAGGAGTACGACTACGCCCCGACGCCCACGATCAGCTCGGTCGGGCCCACCTACGCCAACGAGAACGGCACCTCTACCGACACCATCACGGGGAGCGGCTTCAACCTCGACACGCTCGAGTGGGTCAACGTTGGCCCGGCCGGCCAGAACACCTCCGAGGACTTCTCCATCGACAGCATCTCGCCCACCTCGCTCAGCGTTACGATCCCGGCGAGCCCCAGCGGGCTCACGACCGAGGCGCAGTCGATCCCCATTTCGGTCCAGACAGGGGGCGGCCTTTCGAACGTCTCGTCGTTCGAGTACGCCGGAGTGCCCGTCTTTGGAGCCATCACGAGCCCGAACCCCCCCATCGCGGCCCAGGCCGACCCCGGGAGCCTGACGGTCAGCGGCACCGGGCTGTCCGACGTGAGCAGCGTGGTGTTCCAGGGAGAGGCGCCACTCAACTTCCTGTCGTCGACCACAACCGAAATTACGAGCCAGAGCGACACTTCTCTCACTGTCACCGTGCCGCAGTTCTTCACCTGGCCGTCAGACGTGCTGCTATGCAGCGTCACCGGTTGCACGTCGCCGAGCTCCGCCGCGACCCCGCCCTCGACGGCCGACGTGTTCGAGCTTGCCTACCCGGGCCAGCCCGTAGTCGGTTCGAGCACCCCTTCGCTGGGCCCGTCGACGGGGGGCACCTTGGTGACGATCCAGGGGGCACTCGACTCTGAGCTCGTTTCGGTGGACTTCGGGACCGTACCCGGCACCATCGTGCAGCAGCCCGAGCTCACGGCGAGCGGGACGATCGAGGTCCTCTCGCCGCCCGGCAGGCGCGGGACGACCGTGGACATCACGATAACCACTGCGGGGGGAGAGCTCGTCGGCGAGCCCACCAGCGCCGTCACCTCGGCGGCGACCTTTACCTACCAGGGGGCGGGCCCGCCCAACATCACCAGCGCCGCCTCCGCTACCGCCTTGGCGGGCACGAGCTTCGCCTTTGCGGTGACGGCCACGGGCGATGCCCCGCTAAGCGTGTCCGAGTCCGGGAGCTTGCCGAAGGGCCTCAGTTTCACGCCCGAAGGCGGGGGTACCGCCCTTATCGACGGCACCCCCGCCGAGGGGACCGGAGGCCTCTACGACCTGACGTTCACGGCCAGCAACCGGCTCGGCACGGCCACTCAGTCCTTCGTCCTCACCGTCGACCAGGCGCCAGCCATCAGCGCCGCCTCGTCCTGGAGGGTGTCGGTGGGTGAGCCCGCCAGCTTCACGGCCACGGCCTCGGGCTACCCGGCGCCGGTGCTCTCGGTGGCGTCGGGGACGCTCCCGGCCGGGCTCAGTCCCAGCAACACCAGCGCCGGTGCCCTCGTCATTTCGGGGACGCCCCAGGCCGGGCCCGCCGGGACCTACCTCTTGGTCCTGTCGGCGACGAACCCCACCGGCGCGGCCACCCAGGCACTCGAGGTCATCGTGGGCCAGGGACGGGGCCACTAGCGCCCGCGCGACCGTTGGCCCGGTAGGTACACCAGGGCTTGGAACGGTGCTCAGGCTTGTCAGCTGAGCACCGTTCCGTGGGCCTCGTCATTGCTGAGGGCGCCGCCAAGCCATGGAGGAAAAACGTCCTTGTCCCTTGAAGACCCCTCGGACGCCGGCAATCGCAACGACGAGCACGACGATGACCCCTTCGGCTACGTCGCTAGGTGCCTGCCCCAAACTGAAGGCTGCGAACAAGTAGCCAAGCAGGGTGAGAGTCAGCGCCCCGCCGATAACCCCGATGTAGCTCCCCCTGCCGCCGTAGATGGAGACCCCTCCGATTACGGCGGCTGCCACCGACATGAACAGGTAAGGGTCACCCATCCCCAGGTAGCTCTCGCCCACGTAGCCACAAAGGAGGATCCCGCCGAACGTCGCCACCAGGCCGTCAACTGCGTACGCGGCGATGAGGACCCGCCGGACTCGTAGCCCTGCGAACGTGGACGCGGTCGACGAGCTGCCCGTCGCGTACAGCCGCGCCCCGAGCGTGGTGTTGCCGAGGACCACGACCGCCACGATGGCAACGACGCCCCAGGCGATCAAGATGTTCGGGGCCCCGAGGGTAGACCCGCTCCCGAGCGTCCCGACCCAGCTCGGTGCGTTGAGGAACCCGGCACCGTTGGTGACGACGTCGACTACGCCCTGCACCAAGCCGTTCATGCCGAGGGTCATAATTATGGGAGAGATGCCGACCACGGCTACACCAAAACCGTTAGCCAGGCCAACCGCTAGCCCACAGGCAAGTGTCGCCAACACTCCCTCGATCGACTGAGTGGCATTTGCGTGGGGGAAGTGGGCGATAAGCACGGCCCCCATGTTCATGGTCCACGGCAGCGACAGGTCGACGCCGCCGACTATCAAGACCACCTGTTGTGCGAGCGCAAGCACGCCGAGAACGCTGGCGAGGACAAAGACGGACTCCAATTTCGAGCCGGTGATGAACGACGGTGACTTGAGCCCGGTGATGAGGTAGATAAGGCCGGCGAACCCGTACACGAGGAAGACGGCATTACGCGGCCCGTCGGCGCGAACCCACGAAACCCTCGACTTGGCCGGCGAGGCCACGACATTTTCCGGGGGGCCGATCACGCTCTCGCTCATGACCAGCGCGCCGCCCGCGAGGAGGTGTAGCGGTCGATAGTGACGCCTATCCCGACGATCAGCACGGTAGCGAGGCCGGTAAAGAAGGCCTCGTAGAAGGGGGTGACATTTGCTGCGAACAACACGCTCGCCAGCACCGTCAGTATGAACGCACCTGCGACGCTCCCTGGGACACCGCCCTTGCCGCCGAACACCGAGGTCCCGCCGATCACGGCGGCGGCGATCCCCGGCAGCAGGAACGTCCCGCCTTCGATGGGGTCCCCGCTACTGAGCAGCCCGGAGAGGGTCAAACCGCCCACGGCGGCAATGGCCCCGCACAAAACGTATGAGCCGATCACGACGCGCCGGTCCCGGATGCCGCTGGTCCTTGCCGCCTGGCGGTCGCTCCCGACTGCATATATCCATCGGAAGGACCGGACGCGCCGCGCAATTGCGTACAGGAGCATAACCCCGAGGATTATGAGCAGCGCATTGGGGACGTAATGGAACGAGGTCCCCTGCGTGCCCGTTTCGAAGCCAGCCGGGACCTGCCCGCCGGGGCTGCCGAGCACCCCCAAGGCGAGGCCCTGGATGACCTCCATCGTTGCCAGTGTCGCAATGAAGGCATTGACGTGCGCGTATTCGACGAGGAGGCCGTTCAACAGGCCGACGGAGCACCCGACGCCGATAGCGGCCACGGTCCAAAACAGCATCGAGCCAACCGAACTGTCCATCTCGGTCGCCACGATCACGCTCACAAGGCTCATGACGACGCCGACGGAGAGGTCGATGCCACCTCCGATGAGCACCACGGTCTCAGCCGCAGCGGCCATAACCAAGGGCAGTGCTGAGTTCGACAGCGAGACAACGGTCGAATCACTCAACGCCGCCGGTTGGAGAATGAAATAAGCAATCAGCATGCCGATCAGGATGACGGTGCAACTACCGAGCCCGGTCCATTTGGCAATCCTTTGCGCGCCGAGCCACTGGTCCGCCTGAGCCATCACAGCGCCCCGCTTTGGAGTGCTCTCTCACCGGCGGGGACGCCCACCGCGGTGGCCGTCCTGGACGCGAACGCGGCCCGCAGGACATTCTCCTCGGTGATGTCCGACGCGCGCAGCTCCGCAGAAACCTCGCCGTCCGCCATGACATAAACGCGGTGGCTAAGGTTCACCAACTCATTGATGTCGGTTGTATAGAACAAGATACCTACTCCATTTTCGGCCAGGCGGGCCAACAAATCGTAGATCTGCAGCTTGGTGCCGACATCGACTCCCCGGGTGACGTCGTAGAGAATAAACAGGTTCGGCGGCTCGAGCAGCCACTTCGCCAACACTACCTTCTGCTGGTTACCACCGCTGAGGACCTTCACGAGTTGCGAATAATCGTCCGTGGACAACGACAATTGACGCAGCCGGTAGTCGATTGCGCTACCAAGCTCAGCCTGCTTGAGAAGCGACCCCATGCTGAACCTACCGAGCCACGGCAGCGCAGTATTAAACGCGATCGAGTTGCGCTGCAGGAGGCCCTCGCGGCCTCGGTCGGCGGGGACGAAGCCCACCCCGAGGGTCGCGCATCTTCTTCGGGCTCCAATGGCGCATCGGCCCCGTCCCGCAGACCGTGATCGCACCCTTGGCTCGGGCCAGGCCGTAAAGGCAGTGCAAAAGTTCCCGCTGCCCTTGGCCGTCGAGCCCACCTATCCCGACGATCTCGCCCGCTGCAACTTGCAAGTTCACTTGCCGGGGCCACTTCTGGCCGGTCAGATCCTCGACTGTTAGCACGTGCCCCTCTTGGGGTGGCGACAACCGGGGGAACCCCACCTCGAGCTCTCGGCCGCTCATGGCTGCGATGAGCTCGTGCTCTGTGGCCGTACCCCGTGTCGCGTCCAGTATCTTTCGCCCGTTGCGCAGCACGGTGACCGAATCTGCGATTTTTTGTATCTCTCCCATCCGGTGCGAGATGAAAGCAATCGCCACTCCCTCCTGGCACCACCGGCCCACCTGGTCGAACAGCCAAGCAACCAGCTGCTCGCCCAGGGTCGAAGTCGGCTCGTCCAGGATCAGGACCGAAGGCGAGTCCTTTACGGCCTTGGCTATCTCGACCACCTGGCGCTGCGACGGGGACAGTTGGCGTACAACCATGCGGGGCCTGATGCCGGCGATGCCGAGACGTTCGAGAAGATCGGCCGTCATCTTGTTCATTTGCGGCACGCTCAACAAACGTAGGCCCGACGTCGGTTCCCGGCGCAGGAAGACGTTTTCCGCCACTGTCAGCTCACTCACCAAGCTGAGTTCTTGGTGCACGACAGCGACGCCCGCCATGCGGGCCTTGAGCGGTGTGCGCCAGACAACCTCCGACCCCCGGTAGACCAGCGATCCCTTGTCGGGTTCAACCACGCCCGAGAGGATCTTGATCAGCGTGCTCTTGCCGGCACCGTTCTCACCGAGGATCGCCCGCGTCTCGCCCGCGTACAAAGCCATGCTGACATCGGCCACGGCGACGGTCGCTCCAAAGCGCTTAGTGATGCCGCGGCACTCGAACACCGCTTGCCTGCCGACCTCGCTCGCGGGGCTTGCTCTCGCCACGACCTCACCATTGTCCACGCTTGGGTGCTCCAGGAGACGAGCCACGGCGGCCCGGGAGGGGCGCTCCCGGGCCGCCGTGGCGATGCCGCTATTTTTTGCCCAGCCTTTTCTCAGGCGACCTTACATCGCCGCTTCGAGCTGCTTCAGCGTGTAGCTGAAGCCTGGGGCCAGGTAGGGGAACGAGAACTCGGCCGAGAGCCCGGGGACTGCCGTCGTCCCCTTCTTGTCGAGCGTATAGACCGGTGCCGACCAGCCGGCGATCTTGGGGATCGCGGGCATCATCGTCAGGGTCGGGTACTCGTACATGGTGATCGGGAACGCATAGTTCTTCGGGACCGACTTGCCCTCCAGTACGTTCACAGCCTCTTCTATCCCGGTGACGCTCATGTAGCAGGGGTTGCTACCCGCCACCATCTTGAGGGTTGGGTTGGAAAATGGGTCCAGCATGAAGTTGTTGAAGGCATAGCCGGTAATCGGGACAAGTGGACGATGGGCCTTGATGAAGGCCTGCATTACGCCGTCAGCACCGCCCTCGTTCCAGACGCCGTTGATATCCGAGTGAGTCGCCAGCACGCTGGCCATGCCCGCCTCCGATGGGGCGTCAGCCCATTGGCCGTTGTACTGGTCAACGATATGGATCCCGGGGAACTTCTTGAAGGCCATGTACCCGCCCTCGTTTTCCTGCTCGGCGCCCCCGGTGCCCGTGATCCCCTCGGACATAACGACGTTGCCCTTGCCGTGGAGCTGTTCTGCCAGCCACAATCCCTCGACGTAGCCTGATTCAACGAGGTTTGTGCCGATGTGGTACACCTCCGTGGAGGTAGTGGGGCTGTCGATCGAGATGACAGGGATGCCGGCGCTTACCGCTTCGCCCATGACCGTGTTGAGCGCGGTCGGGCTGTTGGCGTCGATGACGATGGCGTTGACGTGAGCCGCGATCATCGACTGCACAGACTGGATCTGGCCGGCGACGGTGTTAGGGGCGTTGACGATGTTGAGTTTGACATCCTTGGAGAGAGCGCCGGACTGCACCGCTAGTTTCGCCGCAGCCTGCATCTCGAGGCGCCAGCCGTTGTCGAGCGAAGTGTTGCTCAGGTCGATGACCCAGGGCCCGTATGGGCGGCGGGCGCGGTACGTAAGTTTGCGGTGGCCCCTGCCGGCGACATACCGATCGCCAGACAACTCGCGCTTATCCCTATTGCAGTCGCCGAAACGACTACATGGCGGCCCGTTTTGAAACAAAAGCTCTTAGAGCGTTTCATGTGAAAATGTCCTCCCCTGTCCTGGTACTGGAAAATGCTGGTTGGCTTACATATCTCGTTAGGACATGCATGTGTTGAATAACCGCAGCCCGACGCTACGGGGCAACTGTTTTGGCCTCGCCAGAGTCGGGCACCTCGCTGGGTCAACTGTTGACTGTAGTCCCCCACGGCGTCCAAAGCTCGTCGTCGCGGGCGCGGGCTAGCTTTTGGGGGATGGTCCGCCGCCATCTCTGGGTCAGCGGCGCAGTGCAGGGAGTTTGGTACCGCGGCAGCTGCGCGCAACAGGCTCGCGCGCTCGGCGTCTCCGGCTGGGCGCGCAATCTTGCCGACGGCCGCGTGGAGATCGCAGCCGAAGGTGACGCCGCATCGGTGAGCAAGCTCGTCGAATGGTGCCACCACGGCCCGCCGGCCGCCAGGGTGAGCGCAGTGGAGGTCCAGGCCGAGGAGCCAGAAGGCCTTGGCGGCTTCGACGTGCGCTGAGCGGCACACGTCCCGGTACCTCCAGCCCTGCGACCTGCTCCGGAGCTGCCGCGTCCCGCGTGTCTGGTAATAGCGATAAGGTGTTGCATAGAATCTACAGATCCAGTAAAATGCATTGCCCAGAGAGGCCCGCGGGGCTCGACCAGGAGGGAACTCAAATGTTGAAACGTGCTACCGCTGTGGCGTTGGTGCTGCTTGTACCGGTAGCCAGCGGCGCAGTTGTCAGCGCTCAGGCGCCGAAGGTGGCGGCTGCTCACAAGAAGCCCAAGCCGAAGCCCAAGCCCAAGCCGGTCCCTTCCGTCACGCTGAACGGTGCCGGGGCCAGTTCGATCGAACCATTCTTCTCACCGGTCTTCTACCAGTACCACAAGGCCAACCCGAAGGTCACTGTCAACTACGACCCGGCCGGCAGCAGCGTCGGTATCAGCGACATCGAGCAGGACACCGTCAACTTCGGCGACTCGGAAATCCCGATGCAGCCCAAGGACCTCGCGTTGGCGAAAGGCCCGGTGCTCCAGGTGCCCGTGGACCTCGGCGGCATTGCCATCAGCTACAACATCCCAGGCGTGCCTACCGGCCTGAAGCTTGACGGCCCGACACTGGCCTCTATCTTGGACGGGACAATCGAAAACTGGGACAGCCCGATAATCGAGGCGGAAAGCGGGTACAGCTCGCTTCCCAACTTGCCGATCGTCGTGGTCCACCGTGCCGACAGCGCAGGGCCGACCTGGGACGTCGACGACTTCCTCATCGACACCGCGCCGTCCTGGGTCAAGATCATCGGTACGAAAAACCCTTCCAAGACCTGGCCGATCACCGGCTATGGCCTTGGCGAGCAACTGAACAGCGGCGTAGCTACGTACATCGCTCAGACCGTGGGTGCCATCGGCTACGTGGAGTACGGCTATGCCCTGAAGGCCGGCTTCACCAATGCGGCCATCGAGAACAGTACCGGGGCGTATGTCGCTCCTTCTGCAGCCGGCATCGGCTCGGCCGGGAGCTATGCGCAGAACTTGAGCCCGAGCAATTTCTCGATCATCAACGAGCCGGGCGCAGCAACATACCCGATTGCCAATTTCAGCTGGACGTTGCTGTACCAGAAGCAGTCGAACACGGCAGTGGGCGAGGCCTTGCAAACGCTGTTCAACTATGTCGTCACGACGGGCCAGACCACGGCCGCCAGCCTCGGCTACGCTCCTTTGCCCGCGAATGTGGTCACTATTGCCCGGTCGACGCTAAAGCAACTAGAAACGTCGACAGGTAAACCGCTGCCAAGTTAGGGATAACGCTGGACGAAATGGCAGGCACCTCCTCTACTACGGGGAGGCAGGCAACTCTGGAAACTACGGGTCTGGGCCGTCAGGGGCCGGAGCTACCACTCCACTCAGCCGGAGGGAGCTCGGGTCTTGCCCCTGGCGGCCCTTTGCCCGCGGTTAGTTACGACGCGCCTGACGTTCGTGCCATGTTGGCGGGCAAACGAGCGTGGCGTGGCGGGCGTGGTTACGGGCCCGCTCGCTGGCTGGGGGCGGGGGTTTTTGCAGCGGTCGTAATTGCCGTTGCCGTCAGCATCGCCACCGGCTCGGCGAAGGCATTTGCCCACTTCGGCCCTGGCTTCGTGTGGTCGGGCACGTACTCGCCGGACATAACTGGTTCCGGAGCGGGCCTCCTGGTGGTCGGCACGATCGTGACCACCGCTGTTGCCATCGTGATGGCTGCGCCGATCGGCTTGGGAGCGGCGATCGCCTTGGCCGAGCTTGTCCCGTCCAAGGTGGCAGCAATCGCAAGCACCCTGGTCGAACTGTTGGCGGCGGTGCCGAGCATTGTGGTCGGCTTATGGGCGCTGTTGGTCCTCTCCCCGTTGTTCCGGAGCCACGTGGAGCCCTTCTTGCACTCCGTTCCCGTCCTGGGCGGCCTGGTCTTTGGCGGGCCCGACTACGGCCCGAGCATCTTGCTTGCGGCCGTGGTCTTGTCCATCATGACCCTGCCGACGCTGGTGTCGCTTTCCCGCTCTGCGTTGCGCGCCGTCCCGTTGGCCGACCGAGAAGCCGCCATGGCCCTTGGGGCCACCCGCTGGCAGGTCGTCCGCAGGGTCGTATGGCCGACGGCCCGCCCCGGCATAGCTGCCGCCGTGACGCTCGCCATCGGCAGGGCTTTGGGCGAGGCGATCGCCGTGGCTTTGGTCATCGGCAACGAACCGTCATGGCCACATTCGCTGGTCGGACCGGGTGCCACGCTTGGCTCCTCGATAGTGAACCAGTTCGCAGAAGCAGAGCCAGGCCTGGGGGCGAGCTCGGTTATCGCTCTGGGGGCGGTGCTGTTCGTCCTTACCGTGGTCGTCAACGTCGGCGGACAGGCCCTGCGCCGAGCAGGTAGGGCGTCGGGTTCCCGTAGCTACGCGGCGCCGGTCCCGGCGCTCCTGGGCCAGCCAGGTGCGGGCGCGGCCGGGACGATCGTCCTCCCGGGTGCTTCTCCCAGCGCGACCCAAGCAGGCACGTGGATGTACCCCGGCGGGGGCCGCGACGAGCCCGGCGTGCATTCGCCCCTGGAGCCGTTCGCCGGGCCCCATCACACACTGCGCCGCCGCCGCGCCCTCGGGCTTTCGGCGCAAACGGTGTGCCTGGTTTGCCTCGCCGCCGCCGCCGTTCCCCTCGTAGCCCTCATTGCCTACACGGTCGCTCGTGGCGCCCCTGCCTTGTCTTTCGGGTTCCTGGTCCATCCGATAGCTCCCGCCTTCGTGTCAGGGGGCGGCATCTCGACTGCCATCGCTGGCAGCGCCCGGGTCGTCGGCTTGGCCCTGGTCATGGCCGCCCCCCCGGTTTGCTGA
Organism: uncultured Acidimicrobiaceae bacterium; assembly: GCA_963699075.1. Lineage (GTDB taxonomy): Bacteria > Actinomycetota > Acidimicrobiia > Acidimicrobiales > Palsa-688 > Fen-671. The sequence continues at coordinate 580,062 of CAVOTF010000001.1, forward strand.
CGGCTCTTTTCCTGTACGAGCGGCCGGGGCGGCTCCCGTCGTTGCTGCGCTTCGCCGCCGACGTGCTGAGCGGGGTGCCCTCGATAGTGATCGGGATAGTCGCCTACGAGATAGTGGTCCGGCCCATGCACGGGCCTTCCACGCTCGCTGCCAGCATCGCTCTCGCCGTGTTGATGCTGCCGATCATGGTGCGCGCCGACGAAGAGGCGATCCGGACGGTCCCGGTCGACCTGCAGGAAGCGGGGGCGGCCCTCGGTGCGGCACGTTGGCGTGTTGTGCGCTCGGTCGTGCTCCGCGGCTCCCTTCCTGGCCTGGTGGCTGGCAACCTGTTGGCGTTGGCGCGAGGGATCGGCGAAACGGCGCCATTGTTGTTCACGTTGGCATCGGCCAACTTCGCCCTTACGACGCTTATCTTCACGGATGCGCAACAGCCGGAGACCTCAGTCCAGCAGGTGGCTTGGGCCACCGCCCTCGTGTTGCTCGGGGCGGTCCTCGCCTTGTCTGCGTTTGCCCGTTTCATCGCATGGTCGCTTACAAGGAGGGCGAGATGACCCCCGTTCCTACGAGCCTCCCAGTCCCGGGCCACGGAGCCCCGGCCGGGACGGCGATTACCGCAGACAAGCCCGCGCTCCGCTTCGAAGACGTCTCTGTCAGCTTCCGTGACCACGTCGCCGTCCGCGGCGTAAACCTCGACGTACCTGCGTTGCAGGTGACCACTTTGGTCGGGCCCTCCGGGTGCGGCAAAACCACTCTGCTGCGGGCCGTCAACCGCCTCCATGACCACCTTGGCGGCCGCGTCGAGGGCCGGATAGAGCTGGGTGACCTCGACATTTATGCACCCGGTACGCCCGCGGAGCTCGTGCGCAGCCGAGTCGGGATGGTGTTCCAACGTCCCAACCCTTTCCCGACCATGAGCATCTTCGACAATGTGGTGTCGGGTCTGCGCTTCGCCGGGATAAGGAAGCGCTCGTTCCTGCGCGAGGCGGCCGAAGTAGCCCTTCACCAGGCAGCTCTCTGGGACCTGGTGAAAACCCGCCTCGACGCATCTGCGTTGTCTCTCTCAGGGGGACAGCAGCAGCGGCTTTGCATAGCGCGGGCGCTGGCGGTGAGGCCCGAGGTGTTGTTGATGGACGAGCCTTGCTCTGCCCTTGACCCGATAGCAACTGCGAAGGTCGAGCATCTCATCACCGGGCTCGCCGGTCAGGTCACGGTAGTGCTTGTGACCCACAACATGTTCCAGGCGGCCCGCGTCTCGGACAACGTGGCGGTGCTGCTCATGGGGGAGGACCGCGTCGGGGAGCTAGTGGAAGCAGGCCCCGCCGACCAAGTCCTGCACTCGCCGAGCGACCCCCGTACCCTTGAGTACGTCACAGGCCGAGTCGGGTAGGGCTGGCTCAGGCAACCTTGCCCCGTCGCGGCGCCAAGTAGCGCTTCGCGGGCGCCGCGGACCTCTACACTGCGCTTGTGCAGATCTCAGCAAAAGTTGACTACGGGGTGCGTGCGCTCCTTGTCCTGGCCGCAACCTCAGAGCCGATGACAGCCGAAGCGCTCGCGAAGGACCAAGGGCTCCCGGGGAAGTTCCTTGGCGTGATCCTGAACGACTTGCGGCGCGCGGGCATCGTCGTCAGCCACCGGGGCCGTGAAGCCGGCTACAACCTCGCTCGCCCAGGCACTGAGGTCACCCTCGCCGATGTCATCAGGGCGCTCGAAGGCCCGCTCGCCCAGGTGAAGGGCTTGCGGCCCGAGACTCTGACCTATCAAGGGGCGGCCCAGCACCTGCAGGACGCTTGGATCGCAGTCCGTGCCAGCTTGCGCGCCGTTCTCGAGCACATCACGATCGACCAGCTCGTGAAGGGGGAGCTGCCGCCAGAAATAGCCCAACTAGTGGCCGACCCCGACGCCTGGGTGGCCCGACGGCTCTCCTAATTGGGGCAGTGGCGGACGCTAGGAGGCCCGCTGGAGCTCACGGAGGGCACGATAGGACGTAAAAATGAGCCCAGTGCGTAACGCCAGCGACCGGTACACGGTGGCTGTGCCGAGCTCTCCGTCCTCCACGCGTGCCGGCCAGTCTGGCATTACTCGCGCGTAGCTCGGCGGTGTCGCTTGCCGGCCTTAGGACGACCTCCGTGACGCCCGGGGGCATGTCGGAGAGGAGCTGGTCGAGGGCGGACTTCGCGCCGTGCCCCCGGGAAACCCTGACCAAGCGGTCGGGCGACAGGATGCCTTCTTCGGCGGCCAGCTGGCGGAACGGGAACCCCGTGTTGTGCTGCTGGTCAGCACCGGGCAGGCGCAAAGGCAACCGGAAATCGACCGCCAGGGCCAGCACTACGTCGAAGAACTCGGGCCGAAGCTCGATCGCGCCCAAGTGCGCTGAGAGATGGCTCACGTCGAAGCCCCAGTAGATTGCCCGCTCGATCTGCGCGCGGCATTCCTTGCGTACCTCGTCCATGTCGGCGTGTTCCCAGAGATCTACCAGTGTCCTCGGGAACCCCCCGTCGCCGTCGAGCAAAGATGGGGCCCGGGTAACAGGGCCCCAGCGGTAGAGGTCGAACTCCGCATTTAAGGTGAGGTGGACACCGACGTCCTCGCCCCGGTAGTTGGCTGCCGCCTCCCTTGCCCAGGGCCCGGCACCATAAGGCCGGCCGAAGTCGCGATTCCGGACCGCAGCGAACCGTAGACAGCCACGTTGGTCGCGTAACTGACGCCGAGGTCATCGGATGTGACTATCAGCAGCTTGGCGTCCGGCTCGTGGCCGAGGGCTTCGGCAAGCGATGTCACTCACCGAACGGTACTAGCTAGGCAGCTTTGTGGTCTCCGCGCAGCTCGGCACGGCGCGCAGCCTCGGCGAGCGCCTCGCGTGCCTGGGCAATGCCGACGAGCCCAACCTGGCGCAAGCGGGGGCTCGACTTTGTCGCAATACTCCGTGGGCTGGCCGGGGCCCGCAGGCTCGAAGCGCCCCGCAGAAGGGCGGGAGTGAGGAGTTGCGGCTGCTGCCAACCTTCGTCGGGCTCTTGGGGTGTCATGCGCTCTAGCTCCATGCACTTATCATGCCCGGGGGGTGTGACCATTATTCCTCCGGCACCAATCCAGTCCCGGTGGCCCAGTCCCGGTGGCCCAGTCCCGGGTGGCCCAGTCCCGGTGGCCCAGTCCCGGTGGCCCAGTCCCGGTCGCCTACCCTCCCGTCTATCCAGCGGGCGCCGCACCCTAGGGGAGAGCGGCCACCTTGCCGGCGGCGATGTCGCGGGCCGGTGGGAGGTCTGCCCAGACGTAGCTGATGGCCTCGTCGCGGCTTTGCCGAGGGAGCTCGCCGAGGAGCCACTCGACCCACGCCACGAGCTGGGCCTGTTCCTGGATGCTCCTGAGCGGTTGGGCGGGAGATTGCGGGCCTACGACTATTTCGCTGATGCCGAACGACTGGATTGCTTGGGCCGCTTCCTGGCGCGCTGCCCCAGTACGAGGCGGGTTGGGCACCGACGGGCTACCCGCCTTGAACAGGGCCCCATGGTTCTGGTGACCGCGGCGGTTCGTCCCCGTCATCCCAGTGGCGGTAGGCATCACGAAGCAGAAGTCGGATTCGGCTTGCCAGCGCAGGTTGACCTCGTTCACTGCCGGTAGCAGTAGGACGACGGGAGGACCGGCGGGCGAGACGGCGGGAGCGGACTTCGGGCAGGAAAACCCGGTATTGAACGCACCCAAGGGTGGGCTTGCCGAAGCATCGAAATGGAACGTCGGGGTTATTGCCACGAGGCCCGCCACTGCGAGCGCCCAACCACAGATCAGCGCCGGGCCGCGGTGCCGCTTCAGTTCGTCGAGGCCCAAGGCGACGAGGAGCCCGACGCCGAGCGTCATCACCGAGGCGAAGCGGTCGGGCAGAAGGTTATGGAAGATAGGCAATTTTTTGAGCACATACTCGGGGAGGTAGACATGGCTGACGTGCCCGGCGATGTGCAGAGTCGGGCGCCATCGAAAGTAGCGCCGCAGAGGCCGTCAGCGCGAGTGCCACCCAAGTGACCTTGCGCTTGCGAGCCAGGACGAGGGTCAGGATTATGAACACCACAATGGGGATGCCGATATAGGCGCTCTGCTCGGACCCGTTCCCGGTGAAGTGGTCGCTCACCCGGAGCGCCGCCGCCGGGGCAATCTGGGTGATATGGGTAGGGACGAAAAAGTTCAATAGGTCGCTCACGTACACGTTGCGCGGGTGGACATCTTGCACCTTGTAAGGGCCGAGGTACTGGACAGCAAGGAAAGGGGCCGAAAGCGCGGCGAACACGCCCGCAGCGGTTAGTCCTCCGCGGAGTGCGTAATCGAGATGGGACCTTGCTTCCCGGCGGGCGACTGCGTAGAGCACCACTATCGCGATAGCCGCCGTAGTCGCCTCCATGGCGAGGACCTCTTCCCCGGTGAGCAGCTGCGCCCAAGCGAGGATGCCGAGCAGAACCCCGTCGACCCAAGGTTTTTTGGACTGGCCGACAACAAGGCGGTCGAGCACGATAAGCATCAACGGTGCGCTGAGGAGCAATGTCTGGGCAAGATGGCCAACGGACTGGGTGACGACGTAGGGCGAAAACCCAAATATTAAGGCCCCACAGAACGCCGGTAGCCGGCCCGTCCAGCGGCGGAAAGCCATGTAGCCGAAGGTTGCGTTGAGCACCGGGGCGAGGGTGACCAGAGAGTTGTAGCAAAACGCTGCGCCGAATATGGCAGTCACCGGCGCCATCAAAAAGCTCGGCAGCAGCACAGATGTGTTCCACATCAGGTTGACACCGCCCGGGTAGTTGACGTAATTGCTGACGAGCGGGTCCAGCCCGTGGCCTATCGCGAAAGGCACCCAAGCGAGGAACCACGTGTACTCGTCGGCATCGCCTGCGCCGCCTATCAGTGTGCTGAAGGGCCATACCCATGCCTTATGGAACATGGCGACACTCAGCACCAGCGCGATGGTGAAAATGGCAAGCATTTCCCACCACAAGGCGCGGTTCCTCGCCGGGCGGCGGCGGTAATCCGCTAGCAGGTTTGTCGGGGGAGCCTCGCGTCCATCCTCGAGGGGGTTAGCGATCACAACCGCTCGGTGCCGCGGTATTGCTCTTGGCACTAGCTCAACGCTGCGGTGGTAGCAGTGGGAAAGCGGCCCGGGCTAGTTCCCCGAGCCCCGCACCTAGCGCTGCGCCGGCCATGACGTCGGAGGCGTGGTGCATGCGCACGTGGACGCGGCTGGATGCGACGATGCTTGCCACGGCGTAGTAGACGGGCCAGGAATTGCCGCGCCGCAACAGAGCCGCGGCGAAAAAGGCAGCGCTTGCATGCCCGCTCGGGAAGCTGCTCGTTAGTGGCGTGCGAAGAGGCAGGGGGTGCGGTGCGCTGACATTCGGTCGCTCGCGCCGAAAGGCCAACTTGACTACGCCGTTGACCAGTACCGATTCCGCCCCCAGGAGCGCCCCTGCACGCACGAGTGGGCGCCAGCCTTTTCCCGAGACAGGTCCTTGCAGAGCCGCCAGAGCCAGCCAGACAATGCTGTGGTCGCCCAGGGCGCTGGCCGTGTACATGACGCGGTCCAGGGCGGGCTTTCCCCTTATGTGCGCTTCGAAGTAACGGTCTGCAGCATTGTCAAAACGGGCGACCGATTTGGAGTTCGGGAGGTCGCCCAGCACTCGGGCGATCTTTCCGGCCAGTGTCACCGGTTGGCGGCAAGAGGGAGCTTGAAGAGCTGGACTGGGGCCACCTCGGCTAGCCCAGTTTCTCGGCTCTCAGTTTCGCCGAGCGCTGGTGCCTGCCGCGCAAGAGCGGGGTCGCCGCCCCAGGCCGGGCAGTAGGCGTGGTAGCCGCACCAGTCACACAGAGGGCCCGGCTTGGGCCTGAAGTCGTCGAGCAGGCATGCCCGCTTAACGGCGGCCCAGATCGCAGTTGCCTGGCGCTCCAGACCTGTGACCGACTGGTCATCGGGTGTACTACAGATAGCCAGAGGCTCTCGAAGGTGGAAAAGCTGGACCATGGCGGGCCGGCGGCCCAGCAGCTGCTCGCAGAGCAAGGCGTAGAAATGGACGCCTCCCAACCTTGTCTGCTCCTGGCTCTGGCCAGGCGCACGACCGGTTTTGTAATCGGTCACGATCAGCTCGCCCTGCTCGTCTAGCTCGAGCCGGTCGATGATGCCTCTCAGGCGCAGCCGGCTCACGGTCCCACCGTCTCCGTCGCCTGCCGGCGCGGTCATGTCGACCTGCAGCCTGAGCTCGGTCCCGATGACCCGGACCCGGTTTGGGTCCTCGAGTACGAAATAGTTGCCGACCAGCCCGCGGGCGTCCTCGACGAACTCGTCGAACGGTTCGCCGGCCAGGCCAAGGGCGGTCCCCTCCGGCCCGGCGAGAAGCTCGTCGAGGGCACGGTCGAGTTTTTCGAAGGCAACCGTCGGCGTCCGTGCCCCTTGCTCCTCCTCCCACATCAGAAGCTCGAGAGCACGGTGGACCACCGTTCCCTTGAAGGCCTGCAGGCTCGGAGGCTCGGGGACCTTGTCGATCGCCGATAGGCGGAACGCAAGGGCGCACTCCTTGAACATCGAGACCTTTGAAGGTGTAAGCGAGCCGGGAAGCTGCAGCGACATCGAGAGCCAGGCTAACCAGCCGCTGGGACCACCGAGTGGACCTGGCTAAAAGCCAACCCAGTTGGCAATGTCGTCAGCGATGTCACCAGGCTGCTGGAAAGGCCCGAAGTGGCCGAGCAGCGGCATCATGGCGGTCGTCGCCGTGCCCTCGGGCGCTTGCGCGTGAAGTTGAGCGGCGATCGTCGCCAGCTCGTCCGGTGGCACCGCTGGGCTGAGCCCCCCGCCAAGCAAGCGCGTGGGGCACCGGACGCGGGAGAGCCCTTCCCAGGCATCGTGGGCTGCCGCCCCCTCGTATATCCGTGCCTCGTCTTCGGGGTCGCAGGCCAGCCTGTACCCGCCAGCGTCGTTCGCTACCAAGCCTCCGTCCAAGAACGCCTCCAGGGACTGCGGTGAGAACTCAGCGAACATGTGCCGGCCTTGGAAGTGCGCCCTGGCCTCATCTATCGACGCGAATTGGGCACGGCGCTGCCGGGCACGCTGGGCGAGCTGCGCCCCTCGCTGCGCCCTGTCGTCGCTGCCGGGGACGCTCAGGATCGGTTCCCACGCCCAGATCCGAGAAAAGGTGCCCTGCCTGGAGCTCTCCGCTAAAAGCAGGGCGGTGCCGCCCGCTGAATGGCCTATTGCGACGACCCCTGACAGCGGGGCGCCGCCATCGCCTGCGCCGTCACTCAGGCCCAGCTGGGCCAAGGCGTCTAGCACGTCGAGCGCGAACAGGTCCCAGCGGTAGTCCCCGTTGGGAGAACGGCTCGAAGCACCGTGGCCCCTCATGTCGAGAGCGAGAGGACGAAAACCCAGCGTGCTGAGCGGGCCCGCAACAGGTGCCCAGCACCTGCCGTGCAACCCGGTGCCGTGCACCATGAACAGCGGCCTGCCCTCGCCACCGAAGTCCCAGCAAGCCAGGCGGGCCCCATCACGAGCCGTCACCTGCAGCTGCTCCATGTGGCCGCGCCGGTTAGGAGCTGGCGAGCAGGCCAAGCAGGCTGGCGGCGTTGTCCACGGCATTGGTGCGCCAGCAGTTGTCCATGATCATGTGCACTTCAGTGCTGGAGGATGCCAGGTCACGCACCGCCGGTACCCAGGCTGCCAGTTCTGCCTCGCTGTAGCGGTGAAGCGGGCCCCACCAGGTCAACTTGTCGGCGAGAGTCTCATTTTGGTCACCTGCCTGGCTCGCCAGGCGAGGAGTGTGACCTGGGAAGCGGACCAAGGCGATATCGGCGGTCGCGGCGATGACCGGCTTCGCCGGCGTCGAGCTATGGCGGCAGACGAACGACACCCCGATCTCTTCGAGGACGCCCAGCGTTTGCTCGCAGGCGGTCCCCTCGAACCAGCGTTCGTTGCTGAGCTCGACCGCCACCCGCAGGCCAGGCAGCCGTGACGGCAGTTCGGCCAGCTCCTTCCAGGCGGCTGACCTGGGGCTGAACCACGTCGGGAACCTTACGATGACAACGCCCAACCGGCCCGCGTCGGCGAGGGGGCGGATGGCGTGGTTGAAGCGAGCCCAACATTCGTCGACGACCGCGGCTGGAAGGCGCTGGCGGTACAGCTTGGTGGCGTCGCGCCGCGAGGGCTTGACGTGGCCCTGCAAATCGGGCCAGAGCGACTCCGGCCACGTTGGCGCGCCACACAGCAGCGACCAGGCCCGTACGTCGAGCGTGAAGCCAGGTGGCGTCGTGGCGGCCCAACGCTTGGCTAGTTCGGGAGTCGGCGGGAATCGGTACGTAGTGGCGATCTCGGCAAGTGGCAGGCGGCTCGTGTAATAGGCGAGGCGTTGGGCCGCGCTAAGCGAGCGCGAAGGGTAAAAGCCGCCGTCGCGAACGAGCGACCGGTCCGCCCACGAGCTGGCCCCGGCCAATACCCGGCAACCGCCGATGGCGACACCTGCCGCAGGTGCGTTAACGGTGCCAGTAGCTGGCCCGCTGAAGGTAACCGCCGTGCTCATCGCATCGAGCGTACGCGCGCAGCACGCCCTTCTCGCGGATCCCGGGTGCTTGCACCTGCGATGACACCGGAGGTCGGGTACCGTCCGAACGGCGCCGGGAACGGCCCGGCGCGTGAAAAGATGCTTTATGCGACGGCGCGCCTCCCACCAGGCTGACCGGTGAGCAACGAGGCGCACTTGTTGCAAGCTTGGGGCGTCGAGCCTGGCTACTGGGATGTCAGTGGGCACTGGCACGACGTCCCGGAGACCACCTTGCGGTTGGTGATGGAAACTATGGGCGCCGGCACCTCAGGCACGGTGGCGACAGGCCCGCCGCTCGACGCGCCGCTGTTCACGGCGACGCAGAACGGTCCGTGGCCGTACTTGCCAGGCGGCACACTGACCCTGGAAAACGGCGGGACGATAGAACTGCCCGCCGACGGCCCGCGCCCCGAGGAGCTCCCGCTCGGTTACCACCGCTTCGAGCCTGCCGAGCCCAGTACGGCTGGCTCGCCAGATGCTTGCCCGCGGGTCGTCGCCGTCTGCCCGGCCCGTTGCCCAGGGCCCCCACCAGGGCGGACCTGGGGCTGGTCGGCACAGCTGTATGCGACGCGTTCGGGCGACAGCTGGGGCATAGGCGATTTCGCCGATCTTCGGAGCCTGGTCGGCTGGGCCGGGGCAAATGGAGCCGGCTTCGTGTTGGTGAACCCCTTGAACGCCCCGGCGCCGGGACCGGTCCCCGAACCGAGCCCCTATTTCCCGAGTTCGCGATGCTTCCTGAACCCCCTCTACATCCGAGTGGAAGAGGTACCCGGGGCCGGCGACCTTGCCGAGATCGCTGCGCTCGGTCTCAAAGCCAAGGCGCTCAACGCCGAACGGCTGATCGACAGGACGCGGGTCTGGGCTCTCAAGTCCGAAGCCCTGGAAGCTTTGTTCATCCGCTTCGAGCAGGGCGGTGGGGACGACGCATTCGAACAGTTCATCAACGAACGGGGCAAAGTCCTAGATGGCTACACGTCTTTTTGCTCACTGGCCGAACGCTTTGGCTTGCCATGGCAAGACTGGCCAGCTGAATACCGTCACCCCGACGGCGCTGCGGTAGCGAGGTCGGCTGCGGGCAAGGACGGGCGGTCCCGCAAGCGTTACCACGCCTGGCTGCAGTGGCTCTGCGAAGCCCAGCTGGCAAACGCTTCGAGTGGTGGCCACCTTCTGTTCGACCTCGCCGTCGGAGTCGACAGGGGAGGCGCTGACGCCTGGTTCTGGCAGGGAGCGTTCGCCATGGGCATGCGGGTGGGGGCACCGCCAGACGAGTTCAACACCAAGGGCCAGGACTGGGGCCTCCCACCGTGGGACCCGTGGAAGTTGCGCGCTGCGGCCTACGAACCCTTCATAGAGACCCTGCGTGCAGTGCTCCGACCCGCCGCAGGGCTGCGGGTCGACCACGTGATGGGCCTTTTTCGCTTGTTTTGGGTTCCCCTTGGCTCCGAGGCTGCAGAGGGTACCTACGTGCGGTACCCCTGGCACGACATGGTCGCACTGCTACGCCTCGAGGCCGCACGGGCCGGCGCCTTTATTGTCGGTGAGGACCTCGGGACTGTTGAGGACCATGTCCGCGCCGTGCTGTTCGACAGCGGGGTGCTTTCGTACAGGCTCTTCTGGTTCGAGGACGAACGGCCCTCGGAATGGTCCTATCAGGCACTCGGGGCGGTTACGACCCACGACTTGCCGACCATCGCGGGTGTTTGGACGGGTTTCGACATCGAGGCCCAACGCAGCGCAGGGCTCGCGGTCAACGAGCAGAGTTCCGGCGAGCTAAGGAGGCGCCTGTCGGAGTGGACCGGTTCGGATGACAACAGGCCTCTGCGCGAAGTTATCGAAGCCACCTATGCCACCCTCGCGCAAGCTCCGTGTGCCCTCATTGCCGCCGTCCTGGACGATGTCACCTGCGCCGAGGAGCGCCCCAACATGCCGGGTACGATCGACGAGTGGCCCAATTGGTGCCTGGCGCTCCCTTTACCGCTGGAAAAAGTGGAGCGCAGCGAGCTGGCTGCGGCAATATCCCGCGCCTTGAGTTCGAAGGAGCCTGGGTGAGCGGGACATGAGCCTCGCCGATTTACCAGTTCGCCCGCCCATGGCGCCCATGCTCGCCAAGCTCGCGAGGGAGTTGCCAAGCGGGGATTACATCTACGAGCCGAAGTGGGACGGCTTTCGCTGCATCGTGTTCCGCAGCGGCAGCGAAGTGGAGCTCGGCAGCCGTAACGAGCTACCCCTGACCCGGTATTTTCCCGAACTGGTGCAAGCCCTGAGCGAGGTGCTCCCTGAGCGCGCGGTCCTGGACGGCGAAGTGGTTGTTGCCGGGCCTTCCGGCCTGGACTTCGACGCGCTCTCACAGCGGGTACACCCGGCCGAAAGCCGGGTGAGGATGCTCGCAGAAAAGACACCCGCTTCGTTCGTTGCCTTCGACCTGTTGGCAATCGACGATCGCGACCTTCGCAAGGAGCCGTTCCATGAACGCCGGCGCCTTCTCGAAGACGTAATCGGCGAGGCCGGACCGTCCGTAGGCGTCCACCTCACACCCGCAACGCGGGACCGCTCGTTGGCCGGGGACTGGTTCTCGCGCTTCGAGGGCGCCGGCCTCGACGGGGTGGTGGCCAAGGCGGCCGACCTTGCCTACGTGGCTGGCAAACGGGTGATGGTGAAGGTGAAACACGAACGCACAGCCGAGTTCGTAGTCGGCGGTTTCCGCTGGTACCGCTCGTCTGCCGGCACCGGCACCCCCGGGCAGTCCGAAGTCGGTTCGCTCATGCTCGGCTTGTACGACAGCGCCGGCGACCTCTCCCACGTTGGCGTGATCGGGGCCTTTCCCGCGGACCAGCGGCGCCAGCTCGTCGAGGTCCTCGCTCCCTACCGGGTGGGAAATGACGGAGGCCCCGACGGCCATCCCTGGGCCGGCTGGGCGACAGCCGCCGAGGCGGCGGGGCCGCGCTTGCCCGGGGCTCGGAGCCGGTGGAACGCAACCAAGGACCTCACCTTCGAGCTGCTCCGTCCCGACTTGGTGGTCGAAGCCGCCTACGAGCACCTGCAGGGCACCCGGCTGCGCCACACCGCCCAGTTCAGGCGTTGGCGGCCCGACCGCGAGGCGCGGAGTTGCACCTACGACCAGCTCGACGCCGTTGTCCCGCTGGAACTGGCCGACGTTTTCGGCGCCTCAAAGCGTGCCGCGCTAGGGGAGGCCGCAAAGCGTGCCGAGCTAGGGGAGAACGTGAAGCGTGCCGAGCTTGGGGAGAACGTGGGAGGCACGAGTGGCGACGAGCAGTGATTTTGCGGCTCTCGTTGTCGATGGCCGCGAAATACGGGTATCGCGGCCCGGGAAGGTATTTTTCCCGGACGTCCCGGTGTCGAAAATGCAACTCGTCGAGTACTACATATCGGTTGGTGAAGGTGCACTCCGCGGCGTTTACCGGCGCCCCACCGTCCTCAAGCGCTTCCCTGACGGCATAAACGGAGAAGTCTTCTTCCAAAAGCGCGTCCCCGCCGCCCGGCCCGACTGGCTCCACACCGCGACCGGTGCATTTTCCCTCTGGGCGCTCCGCCGAGGAGCTCTGCCCCCTCGACGTGGCGCACATTATTTGGGCGGTAAACCTGGGCTGCGTCGATTTCAACCCATGGCCAGTGCGCGACTCCGATCTCGATTGTTCCGACGAACTGCGCGTTGACCTCGACCCGATGCCCGGCGTGACCTTCGACGATGTCCGACGCGTCGCAGGCTGCGTCCACGACGTGCTGGAAGAGCTCGGGATGCCTGGGTTCCCAAAGACCTCCGGTAGTCGGGGGATCCATATAAATGTGGCTATCGAACCGAGGTGGGGTTTTACCGACGTGAGGCAAGGTGCGCTCGCATTGGCAAGGGAAGTCGAAAGACGGATGCCCGACATCGCGACCTCCAAGTGGTGGAAAGAGGAGCGGGGAACTCGAGTCTTCATCGACTACAACCAGAACGCCCGCGACCATACGGTCGCCTCCGCGTACTCCGTCCGACCCGTGCCCAACGCCCGGGTCTCAGCCCCGTTCACGTGGGACGAACTGGACGGGGTCGACCCGAACGAGCTCACAATATTTTCGGTGCCCGCGCGCTACGCCGCAATCGGCGACCCGGCTGCGGGGGCCGACGGCCTGGCCTGCTCTCTCCAACCACTGCTCGACCTTGCCCGGCGAGACGCCGAAGAACGTGGGCTCGCCGACGCCCCTTGGCCGCCCCACTTTGCCAAAGCGCCCGGCGAGCCGACGAGAGCTCGGCCTTCCGTCCGACGGTCCCCTTAACGTCCCGCGTTGGCGCCCCCCGCCTTGGCGCCCCCTGCCTTGGCGCCCCTGCCTTGCTGCCGCCCCGCTTCGGTGGCGAGCAGGTCGGCGCCAGCCCCCTCCGGTGGCGGCCCCGGTCGGTGCTAGCCGGTCGGCAGCAGCCCACTTCGGTGGCGGCCCCGTCGGACCGGTCGGTGCTAGCCCACTTCGGCGCCAGCCCACTCCGGTGGCGGCCACGGTCGGTGCAGCCCACTTCGGAAAACCATTCCCGCGGCGCTGCTGGGGGGAGGAGGCGCTGCGAGCGCCCGGGTGTTGGCACCCGTGCAGAGTCGGGCGGTAGGGTTTTGGGTAGGTGCGAGGGGAAACAGCCGTAGGAGGGATTTACGCAGTGGACGACGCTCGGCACCGGGTCGGGACGGAGAGCAACTGCGCACAAAGCGCTCTGCTCGTGCCGGTGCCCGAAGCCGAACCGCTGGTCGGCGCATGGCGCGCGGTCCACGACCCTTCGGCGAGGACCGGTGTCCCTGCCCACGTCACGCTGGTTGTCCCGTGGATCCCACCTGAGCAGATCAAGCACGAGCACCTCGAGGAGCTGGAGGATCTCGTCGGCGCGGAAGAGCCCTTCGAGTACTGCTTGGACCGCGTTTGCTGGTTCGGGGAGCGCGTGTTGTGGCTGTCGCCAACTCCGGCCGGCCCTTTCAAACGGCTCACGACCGTCCTTGCGGACCGCTTCGACACCCCTCCCTGGCAGGGCGAGTTCTCCGAAGTCGTGCCCCATCTGACTGTTGGCATCGCCGGCCACTCCCTCGGGAGCACCCTGTCCGACGCGGCCGAGGACCTGGCTTCGAAGCTGCCGCTGAACTGCCGGGCCGACGAGGTGGACGTCATGTGTGGCGACGGCGCCAACTGGGAGATCGTCCGCCGCGTGTTCTTGAAGGGCGACTAGGACCGCCCAATCGTCCCAAACGCTTTGGAGCGGCTCGCCACCGTCTCAATTGACCACCGTCTCAGAGGGCGAACTTGTCTCATAGGGCGTTTCTCATAGGGCGCATGTCTCAGTTGGCGCACTTGTTGTCCACAATGACCATTTCTCGGTCGGTCCGGTCCGTTCGCCTGCGCGGTCCAGGCTTTCTCGGCGTGGTCCAGGCTTTCTGGGCGTGGCCGGTGCGTTCTGGGCATGTGCGGATGAAGCCGCCGGCTTGTGGCACGCCGGGTTAGGACAACACAGCCGAGATGGGGTCCTGGGCTTGCGCAACACGGCCGAGAATGCGGCCCTGGGCTTGCGCCACACGCCGAGATGGGGCCCCGGGCTTGCCACACGCCGAGATGGCGTCCCCGGGCTCAGCGCTACACAGCCGAGGTGGGCCCTGGGCTTGCGCCATACGTCGAGATGGCGTCCCCGGGCTAGGGCAACACGGCCGAGATGGCGTCCCCGGGCTCGTCCCGGCAAGCTCGCCCAGGCAAGCTCGCCAAGGGGTGACCGATCGCAGCTCTGGACTGCCCGGCTCGCCCAGGCAAGCTCGCCAAGGAGTTGCCACAGCGCGTGGGGCCTCTGGGCCGGTCCGTTAGAGAGTTGGGGTACGGCGCTTGAGCTGCTCGGCAACGAAGCGGCCGACGACCTCGAGGGCTTCTTGCTGCCCGTCGATGAACGAGATGTGCGCGTCCGTGCTGTCGGGGTCTTTGGAGTGGCTGCTCGGGTAGGCCATGACGACCCGGCCCATGATCGAGATCGTCTCGTCGATGGTCGTCGACCTGCCTGCGAGACGGACGGTTACCTCGATGGTGTCCTCGGGCCTTAGGTGCTGGCATCCTTCGAGCTTCATGCCGCCGATCGAAAGATCGGTCATGACCGCCTTGTGAGCCGGTCCTTTGCTTTGCGGGAGCAGGGCGCGGACCTCGGCTGGCAGTTCGGCGAGCACCCGCGGGGTGGGCCGGCGAGCGACGAACATTGGGGCGTCCAGTACCTGCACCTCGGCCAGGTTGGCACTGGGGTGGGAGCTGACGATGCAGAGCCACCTGTAAACGCCCATGTCCAGGGGGATGAACATCTCCACAACTGAACCTGTTTCGAGGGACCCGTCTGGTGGCACTTCAAGCAATTCGAGCGAGACAGCGCGTCCATCGCCGGAGGTCACTTGCGCAGCGAAAGAGTGCCCCGGCGTCAGTTGCAGGCTGACGCGTGAGCCTGCGCTCAGCGGGCCGACGGCGCGCAGGACAAGAGCCACCTGGGCCATCGTCTGTGCCGGGGGCCCCTTCTTCGGGGGTGTAGCCGCTTGGTCCGCAGTCGCAACTGGAGCGACAAATGTCATCGTGTCCTCGGCTCGCTCCTCAAGCCCTGGGGCTCGAGGTCCTGGTCTTCATGTGGCACGTCGCCTGCAAAGGGCCGCCCGCCTGGCCTTTTATCGGCGCGACACGGGGCACGCCTTGAACCGTCTTCGCAGGTTACCGAGTCGGGCCCCGACCTAGGTCAGCTCCTGGCCGTACCGTACGGCTCGCCGGCCTCTTCGTAGCACGTTTCGTGGTAGTGCTCGACCCTTGTCCAGCGGCCTTCGACGTACACGTTCGCAATTACCTGCCGCCCTTTTATTCGGGCGACAAATTTGACTGGTGACTGGCAATGCTCGCAGACGGCGTCGTTGCCCGCCTCGATGAAGCGCACGACCGCCCTGCTTGTTGCCATGACCGGAGTTACAGAGCTCACAAAGCTTTTATCGGACGCTGCATGGGCCAACCTGAGTCCCCAGCCGGCGCTTCCCAGGCCGTACGCTGTTAATCGTGGCAGAGGCCAGAAAACCAAACTCGGACACGCTCGGGCCGAACGCCTGGCTTGTCGATGAGATGTTCGAACAGTTCCGTAGCGACCCCGCCTCGGTCAGCGAGAGCTGGCGTGAGTTCTTTGAGGGTTACAAGCCGGGCGGGGCCAATCTGGTGCGCCGGCCCGTCTTGGTGCCAAGCGGGGAGCTAGCTCCGGACGGGGAGGACGGGCAGATCGGGACCGGTCCTGGCGGTTACACGGGCCAAGCCGGCACCATTGACGGAGCGAGGGCCGGCACTGCCGTCGCGGAGCCTGCTGCGACAGCCAAGGCGGATGGCAAAGGTGGCGACGGCAAAGGTGGCGACGGCAAGGGTGCCGCCGCAAAAGTGCCGGGCGCCAAAGAGGGCTCAGCGCTGAGCCCAAGCCGGCCTCCGGAAGGTGAGACGAAACCGCTCTGGGGCAGTGCCGCGCGGGTGGTCTCCAATATGACCGCCAGCCTGGACGTGCCTACGGCAACCAGCTTTCGTGTTGTCCCCGCCAAGATCCTCGAAGTCAACCGGCTCATCCTGAACAACCAGCTCGCCCGCGTCGGGACCTCGGGCAAGGTGAGCTTCACTCATCTCATTGCCTGGGCGATCGTGCAGGCGGTGCAGGCGGTGCCGGCGCTCAATTCGAGCTTCGTGGTCACTTCCGGCGACAACGGGGCGGGTAACGGTTCTGCCCACAGCGCGGAGGCCGCCCAAGGCACCGGATCTCCCGCCAAGGGCGGGGGACCGGCCGTTTTTCGGCCGGCGCATGTCAACTTGGGCGTTGCCGTAGACCTCGAAAAATCCGACGGGACCAGGTCGCTGATGGTGCCCGTCGTCCAAAGGGCGGACGAGGCCGATTTCCGGGGGTTTTGGAAGGCATACGAAGACCTAGTCCGCAAGGTCCGCTCAGGCAAAGGCGAAGTCCCAGACTTCGTCGGGGCCACGATAACAATTACCAACCCTGGCACTCTTGGTACCGTCCAGTCGGTACCAAGGTTGATGGCTGGGCAGGGCGCGATCGTAGGCGTCGGGTCGATCGACTTTCCGGCGGAGTGGCAAGGCGCTGACCGTCGCCAGGTAGCGGAGCTGGGGGTCTCGAAGGTCGTCACGATCAGCTCGACTTATGACCACCGGGTCATACAGGGCGCTGAGTCAGGTTTGTTCCTTCAGCGCGTACACAAGCTCCTCATGGGCGAGGACGGTTTCTACGAAGGCGTCTTCCGATCGATGGGCGTGCCTTATGAGCCCGTCAGGTACAACCAGGACGTCAACGACCCGTTTGAGCCGGCGACCAATTATGTAGAAAAACAGCAAAAAGTCGAGCGGCTCGTCAACGCCCACAGGGTGAGGGGCCACTTGATCGCTCATTTGGACCCGCTCGACTGGAAAGAACCACAGATGCACGCCGAGCTCGACCCCTCCACCTACGGGCTAACGGTGTGGGACCTTGACCGGGAGTTCCTCGCCCAGGGTTTGGCGGGCAAGGACCGGATGCGCCTGGGCGAAATCCTCTCGCTGCTCAGGGACGCTTACTGCCGTACGGTCGGCGTCGAGTACATGCACATCATGGAGCCTGAGCAAAAACGATGGATCCAACACCGAGTCGAGGGAGCCGCGACGAACCTCGGGCCGGAAGAGCACCGCCACATCCTCGCCCAGCTGAACGCGGCTGAAGCGCTCGAACGGTTCCTGGAGACGAAGTACATCGGCCAGAAGCGCTTCGGGTTAGAAGGGGCCGAATCGGCGGTCCCACTTCTGGATGCTTTGCTCGAGCGTGCTGCGGACGAGGGGCATAAGCACGCAGTAATGGGCATGGCTCACCGGGGGCGCCTGAACGTACTGATAAACATTGTCGGCAAGAGTTACCAAGAGCTTTTCGGAGAGTTCGAGGGGAACCTCGACCCGACTACCGTCCAGGGTTCCGGAGACGTCAAGTACCACAAGGGTTTCAGGGGCACATTCCGGACTGGGTCAGGAAATGAGCTCGACGTGGCCCTCGCGTCCAACCCGTCGCATCTCGAGGCGGTAGGCCCGGTTGTCGAGGGCATGGCGAGGGCGCTCCAGGACACGATCTCCACCGCGTCCGCTGCGGGACATGACCAGCTTGCGAGGCCGGTCATTGACGTCGTGCTCCCGGTGATCGTGCACGGTGACGCCGCATTCGCTGGGCAGGGCGTCGTCGCGGAGACCTTGAACATGTCGGCATTGCCGGCGTACGAAACCGGGGGGACTGTTCACCTGGTTATCAACAACCAGTTAGGTTTTACGACCAACCCTGATTCGGCCCGGTCGTCGGTGTACGCGACGGACGTGGCAAAGATGGTCCAGGCGCCGATATTCCACGTCAATGGCGACGACCCGGAGGCCTGTGTCCGCGTCGCTCGGCTCGCACTGGATTTCCGTCAGGAATTCCACAAAGACGTTGTCATCGATATGGTCTGTTACAGGCGCTACGGGCACAACGAGCAGGATGACCCGTCCCTCACTCAGCCGCTGCTCTACCAGCTGATAAAAGACCACCGGAGCGTGAGGAAGCTTTATACCGAGGCGCTCGTGCGTCGCGGCGACATCACGCTCGACGAGGCCGAGGCCGCGCTCGCTGACTTTGCGCGGCGTCTGCAGGCGGCCCTCGACGAGACCAGGGCCTCGGCTCCGCCGCAACTAACGAGCTTGCCGCCGGCCAAGCCGCATGCCCCACGACCGGCAGCGGTGGGAACGGCGGTCGAGATGGGGGCGTTGGAGACCGTCGTCGACGCCCTGACCAGGCCACCGGAGAATTGCACCCTCCACCCCAAGATTGCCAAGCTTCTCGAATCTCGTAGCAAGCTCTGGGCTTCGGGACAGGTGGACTGGGCGCTCGGGGAAGCCCTCGCCTACGGCACGATCGTTCTCGAGGGCCGCGACGTCCGGCTGTGTGGCCAGGACACTCGCCGCGGGACGTTCGGGCACCGCAACGCCGTCTATGTGGACTACCGTACCGGAGCCGAGCACATCCCTCTGGCCGACATGGCGCGCCAGCACCCCGATGAGGCGGGCCGCTTCTATGTCTACGATTCGCTCCTGTCGGAATATGCGGCTCTCGGTTTCGAGTACGGTTACTCGCTGTTTTCTCCCGACTCGCTCGTGGCCTGGGAAGCGCAGTTCGGCGATTTCGTGAACGGCGCGCAGATAATCATCGACCAGTTCCTGGCCGCTTCAGGCGTTAAGTGGGACCAGCATTCGCGCTTGGTGCTGCTGCTCCCTCATGGCTACGAGGGACAAGGTTCCGAGCATTCCTCGGCACGGGTTGAGCGTTTCTTGGAGTTGTGCGCGGAAGACAACATGTGTGTGGCAAATGTCACCACGGCCGCACAGCTTTTCCATTTGATGCGCCGTCAGGTCCACCAACCCGAGAGGAAGCCGCTGGTACTGTTCACCCCGAAGCGCTATCTTCGCGGACGCGAGGCTTACAGCCCGGTTGAAGAGCTAACCGATGGCGCTTTCCACGAAGTGGTCGGAGACCCGCTCCCTGTCCCCGAAGAAGTCCGTCGCGTCGTCCTTGCGACTGGCAAGGTCTCGCTGGATCTGATCGTCGCCCGGGGCGCGAAAGCGGTAAGCGATGTCGCCGTCGTGCGGGTGGAGCAGTTGTACCCCTGGCCACGCGAACAGCTCACCTCGGTCCTATCCCGCTATTCGCAAGCCAGCGAAGTGGTCTGGGCGCAGGAGGAGCCGGCCAATATGGGAGCGTGGGGGTTCGTGCGGGACCGCCTGGGCGAGGACATAGGTGGGCGCACTTTGACCGTCGTTGCGCGATCTTCTTCGGGGTCGCCCGCCACGGGCAGCCATGCCCTTCATGATCTCGAGCAGGCTGACATCCTCGAAAGGGCTCTGGGCTCATAGCGGAAAAGAGCCCCGGCAGGTTTCGCCCGGTGCCCTTGACCAGGCCTTAGGCCTGGGGTCCGCCACGCCAAGCGCTCCGAGTGGCAGACTATAGGAAGTAGGTGCGTGTCACTGTTGCCCGACCTGCACTGCGTAGGAGACGTTCGTTTCCGTTCCGCGGTGGCGGTGAGCCGGCAGTGGCATTGTGCCAACGGCCCCAAAAAGGCCCTTGAACGGCGAGCAAGCGCGACGCGGACCGGCTCGGGGGTGGGACCGTTTGGATGACGATACAGGAGAAAAATGCAAGCTCGTCACGTAGTCGTCGACGGCTCCAACATTGCGACGGAAGGCAGTTCGCTGCCGACACTCAAACAGCTCGACGAGGCGGTACGCGAGTTCCTCATTGAGAACCCAGACGACGTTGTCACTGTCGTCGTGGACGCGACATTTGGCCACCGCATCCCACCAGAGGAACGCCAGCTTTTCGAAGAGGCCGAATCTGGGGCCGAGATAGTTAGCCCGCCGGCGGGGGCGATCGGGAGGGGTGACGCTTTCCTGCTCAGGGTCGCCGACAAGGTTGGCGCCGTCGTGCTGTCCAACGACTCGTTCCAGGAGTTCCACGGCGAGTACGAGTGGCTCTTTGACAAAGGCCGTCTGATCGGGGGCAAGCCGGTCCCGGGAGTCGGCTGGATCTTTACCCCCCGCACCCCTGTGCGCGGGCCAAAGAGCCGCGAGTCCGTTAAGGAAGCGAAACGGAAAAAACGCGACGAGCTGCCCGAGGCGCCCGACGAAAGCGGCCTGGACATGGCGGCAGAACGCTCACGTGGCCGGAGCGGCGAGCGCAAGCTCCAACGCGCTATAGCTGTTGCGGTCGAAGAGGCTGTGGAACCCGCGAAGAGCGTGCGCAAACGCAGGCGGAGGAGGCGGGTTGGCGAGTTGCCGGCTGAGCCGCTCAACGAACCATTGAACTTTATTACCTTTATCGCCGGGAACCAGCTGGGCGACGAGGTCGAAGGGACGGTCGAGGAGTTCTCATCGCACGGCGCGTTCATTTCCGTTGGCAGCGCGCGTTGCTATTTGCCATTGGCGGGCATGGGTGACGAGCCTCCGCGTTCGGCGCGGGAGGTCCTACGCAAGGGCGAGAAGCGGACCTTCGTAGTGCAGGCCTTCGACGCCATGAGGCGCGGGATCGAGCTCGCGCTCCCGGGTTTTGCGCACCCCGCCGGGGCGCCGACGCCCGAGACGGTCGCTGCCGAGATCCGGCGTGGCGAAGTGGTCAGCGAGGCGCCGGCCACCAAGGCGGCGCCGGCCCGCGCCGGCGGCGGCAGGCGCCCAGCGAAGGCCGCAGCGACAGCCAAGCAAGCCGGGGTTGAGGGTGAAGGCGCCAGACGCGCCAAGAAGGCCGCTCCTACCAAGACGGCCGGGGCTACCAAGGCGGCCGCGACTACCAAGAAAGGGTCACCCACGAAGCAGCGCCCTGCCACTCGCCAGTCGGGCCCGGGCGGCCAACCGGCTCCTTCCGGCCGACAGGCTCCAGGGGGAGGGCGTGCCAAGGCGGCCGCTGCGGTGACAAAGAGTGCCCCCGCCAGGACGTCTCCCACCGGTAACGATGTACCGGTAAAAGGTGTGGCGGTAAAGAACGTCCCCGCTGCGAAGCAGGCGGGCCAGCAGGCCCGAACCCCGACCAAGAAGGTAGCCCTCCAAAGGACGCCCGCGTCGACCAAGAAGGCCGTGGCGACGAGCGGCACTGTTGTCCCCAAGCAGCAGGCACGTGCCAAACAAGCTGCTCCCGCGAAACAAGCCGCTCCAGACAAGCGGGCAGCTCCCGCCAGGAGCACCGCGACGGCGAGGAATGCGTCCGGGGCCAAGGGGGCGGCCCCGCTCAAGGTTGTTGCGGCAACGAAGAAGGCTGCTGCCGCGAAGAAGGCTTCAGTCCCCGCTGCGGCCGCCGGCCAAGCCTTACGACCGAAGCGAGCCGCCCCCAAGGCAAGCGCGCCCGCTTCACGAGACCGGGCGTCGGCCAACCAAACGCCGGCCGCCAAGGCGTCCGTCGCCGCCAAGGCGTCCGTCGCCAAGGCGCCCGTTGCAAAAAAGGAGCCTGTTGCAAAAAAGGAGCCTGTTGCCAAGAAGGCACCCGCCGCGAGGAGGGCCCGCGGGTTTCGAAGTGACCGCCCGACGTAGGCTAGGGGCGACGGCCAGGGCTCTTTCGGCGATGCTGCTGCTCGCCGGGCTTGATGTGGCCTGCGGCGGAAGTTCTGGACGGGTCGCCCCCGCGGCCCCCACTGCCACCACTGCGGTCGGGTTGGAAAGCGACGGCAGCGGTGCTTGCGCGATCCTCTACCACCGTGACGTCAAGTGTTGGGGCCTGAACAACTTTGGCCAGCTCGGTGACGACAATGGCAAACCGTCCAGCGTCCCGGTCAGCGTAAGCGGGCTAACTGGCGTCTTGAGCCTGGTAGGAGAATCCTCTCAGGGCGGCTACTGCGCAGTGCTTTTGAGCGGCGGTGTGGACTGCTGGGGGACTAATACTTCGGGTGCACTCGGCAACGGGTCGACGACACTTGCCCAAGCAGACGTCCCGGTGGCGGTGACGGGGATTTCGGATGCCACCAACGGTGCCACGAACAACGCTTTCACGTACTGCATGTTGTTGAGTTCCGAGTCCGTCCGTTGCTGGGGTGACAACACCGACGGACAGCTGGGCGATGGGACTACGGCGGCGTCCTCCAATGTGCCCGTCGGGGTGATCGGGGTCTTCAAGCCCGTGGGCCTGGCCAGCGATGGGACCAGTTTTTGCGCGCAGCTAAAGAGCGGGGGAGCGCAATGCTGGGGGAGCAACGCCGATGGCGCTCTTGGCAGCGGCAGCACGGCGGCTTCGTCCAACGTCCCCGTCGCGGTCCAAGGGCTCAGCTACATCCAGAAGCTTTTCGCAAGGGTGGGCGGTTATTGTGTGGTCATTGACGGGGGGGGCGTCAAGTGCTGGGGCTCCGACGCGGACGGGAGCCTTGGTGACGGGAAAGCCCCTGGGTACTCGGCGGTCCCGGTTGCCGTGAAGGGGCCGTCAGGTGTGTCCAGCCTCGACGGGACCTGTGCCGTCCTGAGCAACGGGACGGTGAAGTGCTGGGGCAGCGGCACCGACGGTGAGCTCGGCAACGGGACCAGCGGCCGACCGTCAGACGTTGCCGTGCCGGTGAAGGGGCTGACTGGCGTGGTCCAGGTCGTGGGGGACTACTGCGCGTTGTTGAAAAGCGGAGGCGTCGATTGCTGGGGCAGTAACGACAACGATGGGGCGCTCGGCAATGGGAGCAAAGAGGCGTTTTCGGATGTCGCGGCGCCGGTGAAGGGCGTCGCCGGTGCAACGGGCCTCGTGTACGACCCCGCCGGCGGGGGCGGTTACTGCGCTTTGTTGGGATCTTCCGGGCAGGTCGAATGCTGGGGAGACAACCGCGACGGCGAGCTGGGAGACGGTGGCAGGGAACCGAGCTCGCCGGTCCCTGTAAGGGTTACCGGGTTGGGGAGCTGAGCGGCCGCGACCCTTCGCTCACGCTGGCCACCCGGCCGCCGTCGAGGGTAATTACCCTGTCGACGTGACCCCCAACGTCCGGTTCGTGGCTGACGACTAGCACTGCCCGCTCACCGGCCGCGTCGAGCAGCTCTGTGAGCACCTTGGCTGACGAAACAGGGTCGAGATGGGCGGTCGGCTCGTCGAGGAGCAGGACGGGTGGCCCGGCCAGCAATACCCTGGCAAGCCCGAGCCTTTGGCGCTCGCCTGCGGACACTGGCCGCCCCCCGGCCCCCAGGAGTGTGGCAAGGCCGGCGGGTAGCGAAGCTGACCAGCGCGATAACCCGGCTCGCTGCAATGCGATGACGCAGTCGCCATCGCTGGCGGACGGATGAGCCAGGCGCAGGTTGTCCGCAAGGCTGGCCGCAAAGATATGCGTCTCGTCCGCAACCCAGCCCGCCAAGGTTGCGATCCCTTCGCGGGTCATCTCCGATACATCGCTGCCCCCTAGGCGCGCCTTACCCTTCTCGCAGTTCACGAAATGGAGGAGTGCGTGGACGGCGTTGGTCTTGCCCGACCCGCTCGGGCCGGTCAGGGCTACGCGTTGGCTGCCCGCTACCTCGAGAGACACTCCTTTCAGGATCTCGGTGCCGTCGGGGCTGACCGTCCGGGCGTCCTCGAGCTCGGCGGACCTCGCCGTTGCTTTCTGGCTCTGGTCGGACAACGGCTCCCGGACCGGCGGTGCTTGGCGGCCGAGACAGGCGAGCCGCTCGGCCGCCGCCGAAGCTTCGGTGGTGCCTGCCAGGACATTGGGGAGGTTGGCACACTGGTCCAGGACAGCGAGGGCGGCCAAGGCTACGACCGCCAGCATCACCCCTGAGAGCCGTCGGGCGTCGACCGCCGCCAGGCCGCTCGCAAGGACTGCCACCAGTACACCGCAGGAGGCCACGATCGCACCTGCCCGTGCAAGCCCGGCCTCTAGTGAGCGCCTGGCGGCGGCCCGGCCCGAACGGGAGCGCACCTCCTCCAAGCGCTGCATCACGAGGTCCTGGCGCCCGTACGCCACCAGTTCCCTAGCCGAGCGCACCGTTTCCATTACCAGGCTTGCTAGCTCCGCCCGCTCGCGGGCCGCCCGCGCTTCCGACGCGCGTCCGAGCCGGGCCAGCAGGACCGACACGGCAACAACTGCAAGGGCACCCACGAGGATGATGACACCAAGAACTGGCATGGTCAGCAGCGCAAGCACCGTCCCCAACAGGATGCTTGCAGTGATGTCGGTAGCGGCCATCGCGGTTTTGGCGAGGCCCCCGGCGACGAGCTCCGTATCGGAAACGAAGCCGCTGAGCACCGAGCCTGAGCTGTTGGAGCCCAAGCCTCCCGGCACCAGCGGTACCAGCACGTCGAACAGGTGCAGGCGTAACCTGCCCAAAACCTCCAGGGAGCTTCGGTGAGCGCTGACGCGCTCGAGGTAACGGGCAATGCCCTTGCCCAGCGAGAACGCCTGGACCGCTCCGATGGCGATGCTCAAAGACAGCACCGGAGGACGCTGCGAGGCCCGGGTGATCAACCAACCCGACGTCGCCATCAGGCCAATGGCGCAAGCGGCGCTGAGGGCCCCGCTCCCGGCCACACCTACCAGGCGGCGCGGCGTCAGTTGGGCGACGTTCCAGCTGAGCCGTGCCGCGCTGACGGTCCTGCTCATACCGGCACCGTAACCACAGGGTTTGCCCGGAGCTGGGCGTCTGGGACATGTGACCCCCCTGGGACAACTGAGCCGCCTGCTGCGACCCGGGCGAACTTGCCGTCCCGCAGGACGACGACGCGGTCGGCGATCTTGGCCACGGCAGGCCTGTGCGAAACAATGAGAGCGCTCCGGCCCGCCAATGCCTCCCCGAGCGCTTCGAGTGCGGCGGCCTCGGCGGTCTGGTCCAGGTGGACCGTGGGCTCGTCGAGCAGGTACAAGCTCGCCGGGCGAAGCAGCACCCGAGCGAGAGCGATCCGTTGCAGTTCGCCGGCCGAGACCGTCCTGCCCCCTTCACCAAGGCGTGTCGCAAGCCCTTCGGGCATTCCTGCCACGAGCTCGGGACCGCCGGCACGGGCTAGCGCGCAGGACATCTCTTCGTCGCTCGCCCCAGGGTTGGCGAGCCTGAGGTTGGCAGCCAGGGTGCCCCTCAGCAGCGTCGGGTGCTCCGGGAGATAGGTGACGAGGAGACGCCACCGGTCCAGGTCGATGTTTCGCATGTCCTCGCCGCCGACGCTGACGTGACCTGCGGTGGGAACGAGGAAGCCGAGCAGCATAGACACGGTGCAGGTCTTGCCTGACCCGCTTTCGCCAAGGAGGAGGACGGTTTCGCCGGGAGCGACCGTCAGGCTCGCGCCGTCCAGCACGGGGCTCTCTCGGCCCGCCAGCTGCAGGCTGGCAGAGCGAAGCTCGACGGCCGCCCGGAGAGGGTCAGGTGGGGCTCCGCACTGGGCAAAACCGCCGCCGTGCGCCTCGTCGGACCTCGTCAGCGCCAGCGCCCCGGACGCCGCGGCGAGGCCCTCGGTGCTCTCGTGGAACTCGGCGCTCGCCCGGCGCAGCGGGAGGTACACCTCGGGCGCCACGACGAGCACCGCCAGCGCCGTCGAGAGCTTCACGGCCCCGGTCAGTAGGCGCAAGCCCAGCGGCACCGCCACGAGGGCAACCGACACGGACCCGAGCGTGTCGAGCACGAGGGCAGATAGGAAGGCCACCCGGAGAACCTTGGAGCTCGAACGGCCGAGCGCCTCGTTGGCACGGGCGATGCTTGCTCGCTGCTGTGCCGTGCGCCCAAAGGAGCGGAGAGCCGGTAGCCCCTCGATCAGGTCGCCAACCTGACGCCCGAGATGTTCGACGCGGCGCCACCGCTCGCCAGCAAGCTGCATCGTCGCTTGGCCGACGAGAGCACCGAATATAGGGAAGAGAGCCACGACTACTGCCATCACGACGGCCGAAACCCAGTCCAGGGCTCCCACGGCCACAAGCAGGGCGACTGGGGCCACAACGGCGAGCACCAGGTCCGGGAGGCAGCGTCCCACGTAGACGTCGAGTGCATCGACCCCACGGCCCGCCAAGGTAGCGAGATCGCCAGGCCCGCCCGCGTCCCCCAAGGCGGATCGCCCCAGAGCCGCCGCCACGAGCCGCGACCGCAGCCCCGCCTTGACCCGGGATGCACCGAGAGCGGCGAGCACCTCGCCAACGAGGGCGGCCAGGGCACGGACGCCGGCACCGGCAACTAAAACGACGAACCACCCGGCGCGCCCGCTCGAGGGAGCCCCCGAGCCGGGCATGGCGCTCGCGAGAAGATTGGCCAGAGCAACGGCTTGGGCCACCACCCCGCCGACCGCCAGGAGCCCGACGGCCACGGAAGCTCCGACGCTCGCTTTCAGACCCGGGAGTTCCCGGACCAGGCCCTTGTCAAACGGGTTGGCACGACGCGTGCGTGGCGCCACCGAGGCGTCGGCCACCGAGGCGCCAGCCACCGAAGCGTCAGCCACCGAGGCGTCAGGCACTGCCGGGGACAGGAGCGACCCCGTTTGCCGGAGCAGGGGCCTTGGAGGCCGCACCGGTGCCGACATCCGGCGGTCGCGTTAAGCGCTGTCGGAAGACCCAGTAGGTCCAGGCCGTGTAGGCAAGCACGAAGGGGACGAAGACGGCCGAAACGATGGTCATGACCACCAGGGTGTTGTGCTGGGACGCCGAGGCGGCGATCGTGAGGCCGTCGACCGCGCGGTTGCTAGCCGGCAGCACCTCGGGGAACATCCGGGCGAACACGGCTCCCATCGCAAGCAGGATCGCCAAGCCCGTCGACGTGAAAGCCCATCCGGCCCGGTCCCGCCGCACGATAACGCAGGCGGCGGCGACCGCGGCTGTTGCGAGGGCCCCGAGCAGCAGCGGCAATATGCCGCTGATAGACCCTGGTGTTGCCGGCCGGCCCGCCAAGGCCACCCAGGCCACCGTCGCTCCGACGAGGACCGTTGCCGCCACGCCGAACGCGAATGCCGCCCGTCGCGCGCGCGCTTCGAGCGCTCCGGAGGTCTTGAGCGACAGGAACAGGGACCCGTGGAAGGCGAACAGCGTCAGGCTTGCCAGGCCCCCGGCGAGGGCGACCGGGTGCAGTAAGCCGATCAGCCCGCCGTAGTAGCGGCCGTCGGGGGCTAGGGGCACCCCGTGTACCAGGTCGGTGAAGGCAACCCCCCACACGATCGCGGGCACGAGGCTGCCCGCAAAGTTCGCCCAGTCCCACGTCTTCTGCCACCCCGGGCTGTCGAGCTTGCCTCTGAACTCGAACGACACGCCTCGGGCTATCAATGCAAGCAGTACAAGGAACAGGGCCAGGTAAAAACCGCTGAAAAGCCGTGCATACCAGAGGGGGAAGGCCGCGAAGGTCGCTCCGCCCGCGGTGAGCAGCCACACCTCGTTGCCATCCCAGACCGGCCCAATCGAGTTCAGGCAAATCCGCCTGTCGGTCTCGTCGGCAGCTACGAGCGGGGCGACGATGGCGACCCCGAAGTCAAAACCCTCGAGGAAGAAGTAACCGGCCCAGAGAAGGCCGATGAGGGCGAACCAGGTTGTGTTCAGGTCAGCAAACGGGGCCATTATTTTCTCGCATTTTGCTTAGTAGACCAGGCCTGCGGTCTCGGCGCCCCCAGTGGCCTCATCGCCGTGATCGGCGTGGTCCAGCCTGAGCCGTGCGGCACGCACGAACAGCCAGGCGTCGATCGCCCCGAGGACGACGTACACGAGCACGAAGGCCACCAAGGTCAGGGCTATGTCCGCCGTCGGGACGCTAGACACCCCCTTGGCCGTCCTCATGAGGCCATAGACGATCCATGGTTGGCGCCCCGCTTCGGTGAAGACCCAGCCACTTGTGTTAGCGATGAACGGCAGGACCATGCCCCAAAGCGCGGCTCGACGGAACCAGCGGTTCTCCACGAGGCGCTGGAGCTTCCGGCGCCTGCACAGCCATATACCCCACCCTGAAAGCACGATCATCAATAACCCCGCTCCCACCATCGCCCGAAAAGACCAGTAAGTGAGCGGTATAACCGGCACGTAGCTCCCGGGACCATGCTTAGCCGCTTCGGTTGCCTGGATGTTATTGATCCCCTGCACCTGCCCGTTCCAAGAAAGGGTGGCGATCAGGGACAAAAGATGCGGCACTCTGATCTGGAACACGGGCTTCTGTTTCAGGTTCCCGATCGTAATTAGCGAAAAAGGGGCGCCAGAGCTGGTGTTGTAGAGCGCCTCGGCGGCAGCCATCTTCATTGGTTGGTAGACCTCCATGAGCCGGCCCTGTATGTCGCCCGATATGCCCACGAGGATCGTTGAGACGAAGGTGAAAACGGCAGCGAAGCGGCCTGCCTGCAGGAACGACGACCGGTGCTCGCTATTGTCGTGTTCGCGCATTGCCCGCCAGATGCTTATCCCGAGCACCAGTGCTCCCGCCGTCGCAAACGCGCCGAGCACCGTGTGGGTAAAGAATCCCCACAACATCGGGTTGCCGAGCACGGCCCAGAAGCTGGTCAGCACGGCTTGGCCGGCGACGACCTTGTAACCGACCGGGTGCTGCATCCACGAATTGGCGGCCAATATGAAAAATGCGGAGAGGATGGTGCCGAGGCTTACCATCCAGATGGTCGCCAGGTGGATGCGTGGGGAGAGCCGGTCCCTCCCAAAAATCCAGAGCCCGACGAAGGTCGACTCCATGAAAAAGGCCAGCAGGGCTTCGATCGCCAGCGGCGCGCCGAATATGTTCCCGACGAATACCGAGTACGCCGACCAGTTCAGCCCGAACTGGAACTCGAGCACGATCCCTGTGACGACTCCCACAGCTATCTCTATTAGGAAAAGGCGGCCGAAATAGCGGCTCAGCCTGTCCCACGAAGGGTCGTGGCGCCGGTAGGCCAGGGTCTGCATGACTGCGACCACGAACCCGAGACCGATCGTAAGGGGCACGAAGAAGAAATGGAACACCGTAACGGTGGCGAACTCCCAACGTGCGAGGAGCAGTTGCATAGCTGGGCTAATAGAAGGTGGGCGACGGCGCTGGCTTATAGAGCCTGCGCCCGTTGAAATGGGGGTTCACGATGGATATCCAGTGGTCCTTTTTGCCCGGAGCCCAATGTTCGACCCGCTCCCCACGCGCCAGCAGCGACAGGTGGTCGACGGCGTCGCTGATGTCGGCACCTTCGCCGGTTACGACCACGTCCCATCCCTCCTGGCTGGCGGGGTCGATCGAATCGGCTTCGAAGGCCACGTGGCCAAGAGGCGCCCGGGACGCCAGTACCGCAGAACCAGTGACGAAGAGGACGGTGCGCTCGTGCAGCACGAAGTTGACCGGGAAGATCTCCGGTCTCCCGTCAGACGTGACCACGGCTACGCGCCCGTACTGGGTGCGCTTGAGCAGAGCCAGGCATTCTTCTTCGCTCAGGTTTTCGAGTGCAGCGTCAGACATGACTGCCTCCTTCACGTGCGGCCTCTTCCGGACCTTAGCGTCCGAGCGGCTCTAAGACAGCATCTCACGGCAACAACGGCTGCAGCAGGGCCCAAGGTCCCAAACCTCACCGAGAAGGGCCGTCGCCGCCCTCCGAACCCCCTGTGCCTGCTGGCGCGATCGGAACGCGCCAATCAAAGCGCGTACCGCCGCCCTCGGCGGGCGAGACGTCCAAATGACCTCCGAGCAGCTCCGCACGCGCGCGCGCATTGGCTATGCCGCTCAAACGAAGGGGTTCACCCACTCCGACACCGTTGTCGACGACCAACACACCGAGATCGTCGTCAACCGTTACGTGCACTTCGACCCGGCCCGCTTGAGCGTGGCGAGCGGTGTTGGAGAGAGCTTCCCTCAGCACCGCGGTGGCTTCGAGCTGGACCGGTAACGGTACCTCGCGCTCTGTCAGGCCGCGGAAATACACCGCCGGCCTGAAACCGAGCGACTCGGTGGCATCTGTGACTGCTTCGAGAGCTCTGCCCCTGAGCCCAGTGCCCGGCTCTGACTCCAGAGCGAAGATCGCCTCCCTTATCTCTTTAATCGTGGTGTCGAGGTCATCGATGGTAGAGGAGACCCTCGCCACAGCCGGCGGGTTGTCGATGAGCCCCAATGCCCCTTGAAGGCGAAGCCCGGCCCCGAACAATCGCTGGATGACCAGGTCGTGCAGGTCGCGGGCGATGCGTTCCCGGTCAGCAGAGATGAGCAGGCGGTCCCGTTCGGACCGTACGCTGGCAAGCTCGCTGATGTCGCGGACGACAACTGAGAACCCGGTCTCTTTGCCGACCGCCAGCGTCGAGACCGAGACCGCCACGTCGACCCGGGTCCCGTCGCTCCTTGGCCAACGTGTCTCGGCGACCGCGTAACGCGCCTGGAGCGCGGAGTCGAGCAGCTCCTCCAGCACCGGGTCGTCCGGGAAATAGAGGCCGATGTGGTGCCCCACCACATCGGCGCGGTCGAACCCGAAGATTGTTTCGGCACCGGGGTTCCAGCTGGTTATGACGCCCCGGTCGGACATCGAAAAGATGCCGTCGGCCGAGGACTCTACGATCGCAGCCAACTGCGCCTCGGCCGCCTGAGCGACTTTCCGCTCGCTGATATCACGCACAGCTGCGACGACGAGTTGCCCTTCTTCGGAGCCGATCGGGGCGAGACTTATGTCGACTGGGAACTCGCTGCCATCTTTTCGCCGGGCGTACAGGTCAAGGGCGGTACCCATCGGCCTTGCACTCGGCGCTGACGAATACCCAGAGCGCAGCGAGCGGTGAGGGTGCCGGAACCGCTCTGGGACCAGGACCTCTATGGGCTTGCCTTCCAGTTCGCCGGCCTTGTACCCGAAGAAGGCCTCGGTACGCTCGTTGAGCGCGACGATCGTCCCCTTTGCGTCCACCGCCACGGCAGAGTCGGGCATGAGGGACAGAAAGGTCGCAAGCATGTCGCTGCCATGGGGCAGCGGGCCAAGGCCTGCGACCGTTCCGGCGGCCTTGGTTTCTGGCGCCATGCAGCAAGGATACCCGCCCTCCCCTCCGGGCATCGAAGGGCCTTGCGCCCAGGCCGCTTGGGCCATTAGGCCCTGACCGACGTCGGCTGCTGTGGCCGAGAATGACGTCATGTCCCATGCCGAAGCTTTGTCGCCGGTCGAGGTGACCGAATTTGGGCAGGTTCCCCACCTAAGCGACGAACGGTGCCGATCGCTTCTCGCCAGCGCCTCCTCAGGTCACCTGGCGTTGTCGCGCAGCGCCCTTCCGCTGGTCGTCCCGGTGACCTGTGTGCTCGACGGCGACGCTCTGCTGGTGCGGGCGCGCCTCGGTCTGGTGGGCAAGGTCCCGCCACGGCCGGGAGTGGTGGCTTTCGAGACCGCCGGCGCGAGCATCAGCGGCGTCTGGAGGTGGGAAGTGCTTGTCCAAGGCCACTGCGAATCGGCAGATGAGGGCCTTGGGCCGAAGATCCCACCACAGTTGACGCTGGTTGACCCCAGCCTGACAACCGTGCTCCGGATACGTATCGAGCTACTTACAGGTTGGCAGTACGGGACTTCTCACCCCTCTCTGGCACATGCCTGACCGCAAAAGGAGATAACCGATGGCCGCAGAGCTTTCCGCGCCCTGGGGGCACGACGTCGTACTCGCTGACGGTTCGACCGCGCGCATTCGCTACATCACAATCGAAGACGGGCCTGCCGTAACCGCGTTGCACGGTCGGCTGTCGCTCGAAACGGTACGCCTGCGCTATTTCGGCGCTCATCCGCACCTTTCGGAAGTCGAGCTTGAACAGGTGGTCGGCGATAGTGACCCGGACCACCTGGTCCTGGTCGCCGAGCGAGGCGGTCAGTTCATCGGCATCGCCCAGTACGACCGCATCCCCGGCAGCGACTTTGCGGAGGTGGCCTTCGTCGTGGACGACGCCCACCAGGGTCTCGGGATCGGGACTCTCCTGCTTGAGTACCTGGCGAGCGAGGGCCGCCGGAACGGCCTCAAACGCTTCGCAGCTGACACCCTTCTCGAAAACAACCGCATGGTGCAGGTTTTCAGGGACGCCGGTTTCACGCAACGGTCGACTCTCGAGTCCGGGGTGATCCGTGTCGTCATGGACATCGCCCCTACCGCTGAGGCGCTCGCATCGCTCTACGAGCGGGACCGCAAAGCGGCGGCACGTTCGATGGGCCGGCTGTTGCGGCCTCACTCGATCGCAGTTATAGGGGCGTCCCGCTCACCGGGCACCGTTGGCCACGAGCTGGTCCGCAACCTGGTCAGTGGTGGTTTCCAGGGAGCCGTCTACCCCGTGAACCCGAGCGCGGCGCACATAGCGAGCGTGCCCTGCTTTGCGAGCATTGAAGCTATCCCTGGGGTCGTCGACCTAGCGGTGGTGGCCGTCCCGGCTACCGCCGTCCCGGCGGTTGTCGAGGCGTGCGGTCGCAAAGGCGTGGGTGGCCTAGTGATCGTGTCCTCGCATTTCGCCGAAGACGGCGTTGCGGGGGCCGCGCTGGAGCGCGAGGCGGTCGAATTGGCGCACTCATACGGAATGAGGGTGGTCGGCGCCAATTGCTTCGGTGTGCTCAACACCGATCCCGAGATTTCGATGAACGCCACATTTGCCAGGGACACGCCGATGTCGGGGCGTCTTGGGTTCGCGTCCCAGTCTGGTGGCCTCGGTATCGCCATCCTGGCCGAGGCGAAAAAGCGCGGCATTGGCCTTTCGAGCTTCGTGTCCATGGGGAACAAGGCCGACGTCAGCGGCAACGACCTGCTGTCGTGGTGGGGCGAGGACGAAGCCACCGCGGTGGCACTCCTATACCTCGAGTCGTTCGGTAACCCGCGCAAGTTTGCTCGTTTGGCTCGCGAGTTCAGCCGGTCGAAGCCCGTCGTTGCGGTGAAGTCGGGCCGCTCCGCCGTTGGCCGCAGGGCGGCGTCCTCGCATACGGCCGCGTTGGCCAGCTCGGACGAGACAGTCGCGGCGCTGTTCCGCCAGACCGGTGTGATACGGGTGGACACGATCGAAGAGCTTTTCGATGTAGCTCAGGTGGTCGGATCCCAACCGCTAGGCAACGGCCTGCGGGTAGCCGTGCTGAGCAATGTGGGTGGCCCGGCGGTTCTCGCTGTCGATGCCTGCGTCAGCAACGGCCTGCAGGTACCGGAATTCTCGGCCGAACTGCAACGCCGGATCGCCGAGCTCTGCCCCCGCAACGGCGGGGTCAGCAACCCGATAGACCTCGGGGCGGAAGCCAGTGCGCCCATGTACGAACAGGTCCTCGACCTGTTGCTCGAATGCGGGGAAGTCGATGCGGTGGCGGTTAATTTCACCCCTCCTCTGGTGACCCGCAGGACCGACGAGGTCGCCGTCGCGATCGTCGCTGCCGTGGACCGGGCCGCCGCGCGCGCCGAAGCCACATCGTTCGACGATCATCCCGCGGTGGCCCGTCCCGTAGTGGCGAGCCTGCTCGGGGCCGACGAGAGCGGCCAGGCAATCCTGCGCTCCACGCGCAATCCTGTCCCGAGCTTTACCTACCCCGAGACCGCAGTGAGGGCGCTCGCTCACGCCCTTCGTTATGGAGAGTGGCGCGGCGCAGCCGGCGGGGGCCGTGCCTCTCCTGGCGGAAGTCGACGTGAACGCGGCGCGGCGACGCCTGCAGCGTGAAGTTGGAGAGGCTGGGGCTGATGTCGGTTCGGACTGGGTTACCGGTGCGCAGGCCATGGAAGTGCTCGCCGCCTTCGGAGTACCTGTGCTGCGCACGGTTGAGGCGTACAGCGCAGAAGAGGCCGGCAAGTGGGCCGAAGACATCGGCGGCGCGGTGGCGCTCAAGGTGCTCGGCCCAGTCCATAAAAGCGAAGGCGGGGGTGTGCAACTTGGGTTAGAGGGGCACGACGCTGTCGCCGAAGCCTACGAAGCCATGCATCGCAGCTTCGGTGAATCAATGACGGGCGCGCTGTTGCAGCCCATGGTCCCCTCCGGTGGGGTCGAAACGATCGTCGGTGCGCTGCAGGACCCTGCGTTCGGCCCCCTCGTCGTCTTCGGCCTCGGTGGGGTGACCGTCGAGGTGCTCGGCGACCATGTCACGCGCTTGGCCCCCCTCTCCGATATCGACGCGAGGGAAATGGTGACAGGGCTTCGGGGGTCGGCTCTGCTCACGGGCTATCGCGGTAACCCGGCTGTCGATGTCGACGGCCTGGTCCAGGTGCTCCACAGGGTCAGCCGGCTCGCAGAGGACATGCCGGAGGTTGTCGAACTCGACTGCAACCCTGTGATCGCCACTGCTGACGGCGTGCTCGTCGTCGATGCCCGTATTCGGGTCGACTTCGGGACCGCACGCTCGGGCGTCGAGGACATCCGCCACCTTCGCTGAACCCGGGCCGGTGCCTGGAAACCGGGCGATACCGTGCTAATCGGGCTCTACCCTGCTAATAAGGAAAAATTAGGACTTCCGGCCCTGTCGCGAGCGCCACGTCCGGAGTGTGATTAACATATGAGAACTACCACAGAAGTGGGGCCAGAATCCCCAGTCGCGCTTATCGCGAACCGTAAACCTGTGCAGGTTGAGGGAAATTGCACCATCGGCGAAGCAGCCCGAATAATGCAGGCTTCCAATATTTCTTCGGCCATAGTTGCAAGCCATTTGGCCATGGGCCCCGGGATCGTAACCGAACGTGATCTTGCCCGAGCTCTCGCTGCAGGGCTCGGTCCCGGCGACGCACTTTCGGATATAGCGGTACTGCACCCTGTGGCCGTCTCCTCCAGCATGAGCATCGTCGACACCGCGGCCAAGATGTTGCGGGACGAGATCAGGCACCTTCTCGTCGTAGATGACGGCGCGGTAGTAGGCATCGTGTCGATCCGCGACGTTATGGCCGCCCTACTGCATTCGTTGCGGCCGGAGACCTGGGTCGAAACCTTGCGCGACGCCGTGGCCGGGCCGACCGAGATCTGGGTCGGTTAGGGCCCCAAGGGAAAGCCTGCTTTGTAGCCCCGCGCTAATAGCGGTCCTGCACCGAGGTTCGTCAAGAGCAGCATTTTTGGGCGTTAATGTTGGCGTAAGGTACTGCTATTTCTCGTCAAGTTACGCGCATCCTAAGCTTTGGCACCCAAGCCCCCGATGAACGTGTTGACCGGTTCCCAAGGTCCCATAAGCGAAGGTGCATATGTCCATCCAACCCGTAGGCGCGGTACCCGTTCAACAAGCTCAGACCGAAACCCAGCCAACGCACCAAGCCGCCCCCGTCGACGGCGACGGCGACAATGACGGGTCGCCGCCCGCGGGCTCATTGCCGCAGGGCTCAACGACGTCAAATTACGCCTGACGCCAGTCATCCGGGACGATTTGAGCGGCGCGCCGCCACGACCGTAACGCTTTGCCGGCGCCCATGCCGCCGCATCACACCTGCGACGGCGTGAGGCACGCCGGCGGGAGCCGAAAATCGTAATGTACTTTTGAACCGGGGGTGGAGGCGTCCCGGGGCCCTAACCGATCCCTTTCCCGCATCGATTTAAATCCAGGCCGTCGGTGCGAAATTCCAATGCACTCGTCCCAAGGCTGGACTTCACGTAGCCGTAAGGTCCGTTCCTTAGGCTGGTCGGAGATGCTTTACCAGCGTTGGAGGCAGAGAGGGCAGCGGACGGCCTTGCCGGTTCTCGGGACTGGGGACCGGTGAGCCGCTTTTGGGCGGCACGCGTTTTGGCCGCGCCCGGAGGGGCCCAGCTGCTCCTACGTGCCTTTCTCGGGCTGACCTTCGTGTTCGCCGGGTCGCAGAAGCTCGCGAACCCCAACTTTTTTAGCGCCACCGCGCCGGGCTCGTTCCAAGAGCAGCTGCGCGGGTCGATAATCACGAGCCCTCTTCATCATTTTTTGGCCTTTGCCCTGCACGCTCCCGTCCTTATCGCTGTCCTGATCGCCTTTGGTGAGATCGCCGTCGGGCTCGGGACACTCCTCGGGCTCTTTGGGAGGCTGGCCGCCACCGGCGGTGTGCTGCTTTCGTTGTCTTTCTTCCTCACCGTGAGCTTCAGGGACAACCCTTACTACTACGGGCCCGACATTGTGTTCCTCTTCGCGTGGACCCCGTTCGTTCTGGGAGGGCCCGGTACCTGGTCTGTCGACCACATCTCCGCCAGGCGCGCTGAACGGGTGCGAGAAACCCTTGAGGTGAACGCCCAAAGGGGACCGGGCACGAGGCAGTCCGTAGCCGCTAGACAACGGGCGGCCGCGGCCGAACGGCGGATCTTCCTTCAGAAGGCGGGCACGGCGAGCGGCATCGCCCTGGTGGGGCTGGTCTTTGGCGGGCTCGCCGCAGGCATTGGGCGGATTGTCCGCCCGCCTCAACGCTCCAGCCCGGTCGGCTCGATCTCAGAAGGCATCCCGGGGGTCACGAGCTCGACTATTTCTGGCGGCTCCGTACCGGCGGGGAACGGGACAAGGACGGCCCCACCGAGCGTGCCCGGGACAAGCACGGTCCCTCGGAGTGTGCCGGGGACAAGCACGGCCCCGCCCACCAGGAGTGAGGGCAGTGTTGCCGCGGCTCCGCAGGGGACGCCGATCGGGCCCGCAGCCGACGTGCCTATCGGAGGCGCAGCCAGCTTCACCGATCCGGCCCAGCAGGTCCCCGCCCTAGTTGTCCAGCTAACAAGAGGTCAGTTCCGGGCCTTCTCGGCCGTCTGCCCCCACGCGGGTTGCACAGTGCAGTTCGATGAGGCGAACGACGTTTTAGCCTGCCCGTGCCATGGATCGGTGTTCGACGCGACGACCGGAGCGGTGCTGCAAGGGCCGGCGACGACGGGCCTTTCACCGATCCCTGTGGCCCTCGGGCCGAATGGCCAGCTCTATGTCGATGATTGAGGGCTTGGAGCCAATTCGGTGAGGCGCGCTCCAATCGTCGTGGGGGCAACAATGGCGGGCCTCGCCGCTGTGATTGGCTTCCACACCAAATCGGCGACCCTAACGCTTGGCACCGTTCCGCCCGTCGCGGTCCCGGCAGAGCCTTCGACGAGTTCCGTGATCGCCGGAGCGGCCATCCCGTCGAGTACCGTCGCCACCTCGTCGACCTCGACCGTCGCCCGTTCCTCCACTACCTCTGCGAAAAAGTCGGCACGCACTTCTGCGGCGCCCCCGGTTACCCGGGCCCCAGTAACCAACCCGTCGATAACCGCGGCTAACACCACGGCCGCCCCGGCGACCACCAGCCCGCCGACAACCGCGGCTAGCACCACGGCCGCCCCGGCGACCACCAGTCCGCCGGCGATAACCCCGCGGCTAGCACCACGGCCGCCCCGGCGACCACCAGCCCGCCGATAACCGTCTTGTCGCCTGCAAGGACCGCGACCGGGGCCGCGGTCAACTACGGGTACGGAGTCCTTTCGGTGTCGGCAACGGTCTCGGGGGCGAAGCTGACGAACGTTGCGATCGCGTCGATCAATGACGGTGGGAACTTCCGGTCCGAGTCGATCGATCAGCAGGCTGTCCCAATTCTCGAACAGGAGGCCCTCCAGGCTCAGAGCGCCAGCGTCCAGGCTGTCTCGGGTGCAAGCTACACGAGCGCCGGTTTCGAGCAGTCCCTGCAGTCAGCGCTCAGCCAGTTGGGGTTCCGGTAGCCCAGATGCTGGTGATGCGCAGCGTTCGCTCTCGGCCAACGGTCCTGGTCCCTCGGTCTTGCCCACGACGCCGCAAACGTTTCGCGACGCGCTGCAACGGTGTCGCTTGACGCGACGACGCCACCCGGCAAGCTCTCGGGAGCTCCGTAGGACCCGGCTTGTGCCGGGCGTAGGCGTGGTCGTTTTGGTCGCGTTGGCGGTTCTCGGGCTGCAGGTGTCGGGGCTTTTGGCCGGTGGGGTTGTTTCGCGGGGTCCCGCTAGGACAGCGGCACGCTCTGGGTTGCTATCAGTCGCCTCGCCAAGGCATCGTTCGCCAGGGACAGGCTTGCCGGCCATCGAAGCTGGATTGCTCCCTTGGCAGCTGGCTGCACCGATCAGCAGGGAAGTTGTACTGCCTGCCCCGGCCAACCAATTGCTCATCGTCGGGGGTCTTGACGGCGCAGGGGCCTCGGCGCCGGGGATCTTCAGCCTTGCCACATCGGACGGGCGTCTCGCGCTGGGACGCGTCCTCTATCGGTACCAACCGACGTCCGGCCCAGGCGTGCTAAACCACCCATCACTAGTGGAGCTACTGCCCTCGGGAGCGTTCATGTTGAACGACGATTACAACAATCGCATGGTCGCAATCGAACCAGTGACCGGCGCTTTGGTGTGGCAGTACGGCGTGACAGGAGGGGCTGGCAACTCCCTGGGACATCTCAACACTCCGGACGGTTTCGACGTCCTTGGGCCGAGCGGCGCCACCCCCACCCACCCCGCGACTGGTTAGGGGGGCTCCACAAAAGATGCTCGCTTTCTCCACCTCACGCACGACCGGAAGGCATAGCTCAAACCTCCGAAGCTGGCTTCGCTTTGTCAGCGGCGAAAAGAGCCGACGAGCGGTGTTAGCGGGCCAGGAAAGGACCGACCTGCCCGACGCAGAGCACGGCCAGCAAAGCACCCAGCGCGATGCTGGCGGCAACCGCCCATTGGCGCAGGCCTGCTCCCTCAACTTGGTTACGAGTGCGCCAGTAGAAGTCGCGCGGAGCGAGCCGGGCGGTATCGAGGAGGTGGCCCAGCACATGCACGGCCATCGCTGCGAACCAAAGGAAAAAGCTTGCTTTGTGGATAAAAAGAAGCTCTCCACGGAGGCTATGAGGGGCGAACAACAAGGCGATCCCGCTGGCGAAAAGCGTGAGCGTCAACAACACGACGACCGGGCCGAGCACGCGCAGCAGCGCAGGTGGTGGGCCCTTGCGCCGGTACTCCGGAGCGCCGGCATAGTAGCGGACGAAGCGATAGCCGGTGCTGCCCATCTTCAACAGGACGGGCGGCACCAGTAGCATGCCGATGAACACATGGGGGGTGAGGAGCGCCCGCACGCGCAAGACCGTTACGCCCTCGGCCGCCAGCAAGAGCAATAAAACTGCCGCAATTGTGCCCGTCAACCTGGCGTTGGCTTCGACGCCGCCATCACGCCGCCCGCCGAAGGGCGCTGACCCTGAGCCCCTAGGCCCGGACCGCTTCGACGGCCCGGTGGGAGATATTGCCACGGTGCCCATATTGGGCAAAGACCCTTACGTTTGCATGAACACCGTCGGCAACCAGGCGCGATAGGGCTATGCGTTTGCTCCTCGCTGAAGACGACCCGAACCTGCGGAGCGTGTTGGTGCGCGGCCTGAGGGAAGAGGGTTACGTTGTCGATGCCGTCGCAAATGGCACCGAAGCGATCGACTATTTGCGTATCTACGAATATGCCGTCTGCGTCCTCGACTGGCGCTTGCCGGGTGCCTCCGGCCTCGACATTGTCACATGGGCGCGCGGGAGGGGGATCCACACCCCGTTCCTGATGCTCACCGCAAGAGATGCTGCCCCTGACCGGGTGCACGCCCTTGACGAAGGTGCCGACGACTATCTGGTCAAGCCGTTCGACTACGCAGAACTGCTCGCCCGGTTACGGGCACTCCTGCGCCGGCCGAGCGGCGACCGCAGCCCCCTGCTGCGATGCGGTTTGTTGACCGTCGACCCTGCTACCCGACAGGCCTTTGTAGGAGGCGAGCATGCCGACTTGACGCCGCGCGAGTTTGCCATCATCGAGCTGCTGGCCCGCCGCAGCCCCGCTG
This sequence comes from uncultured Acidimicrobiaceae bacterium, assembly GCA_963699075.1. Taxonomy (GTDB): domain Bacteria; phylum Actinomycetota; class Acidimicrobiia; order Acidimicrobiales; family Palsa-688; genus Fen-671. The sequence goes on from CAVOTF010000001.1 coordinate 619,702, forward strand.
TGGTACCGCGCCGGTCGATTGTGCTGCAAGCGTGGCCTGAGGAGGCGGACGCCGTCGGTTCAAACACAATAGACGTGCATATCGCTCGTTTGCGAGGCAAGCTCGCTCGGTCCGACGCAAGGATCGAGACCCTCCGCGGCACTGGCTACCGACTGGTTGGCCCGTCGCAGTGAGCGTGCCACGCGGGAGGGTCGACAGCCCCGGCCGGCAAGTGCGCACCCACGTCCACCGGGTAGCGCTTGGGGCCACAGTGCTTGCGCTCGCTCTGTACCTGTTGGCCTGTTTCGTCGCCGACATTGTCGTGGTCGACCGCTTGGACCATGAGGTCGACAGCCGGTTGGTGGCTCGCCTGCACCAGGTCATCCCAACCCTGCCCCCAGGGGGGCCAACCGGGACGCTCGGCTCGTACAGCCCACAATTTTCGGGCGACTTCGACGACGCCCCCATCGTGCTGTGGTGGGTGCCAGCTCACGCCGCGGGGGCGGTGCAATTGGACACCAACGCGCCTGGCCTTCCGACAAGCGCCCTGCAAGTCGACCAACCGACCGACGTCACAGTTGGGGGCCGAGCATTCCGGGTGACCAGCACCCAGCTTGCCGATGGCCGGCTCATCGCTGGGACGACAGCCGACCAGGTCCGCACAGACTTGTCGACCCTGCTTGTCATCGAGGCCATCCTTGGGCCCATTGCCCTGGTCATCCTCTATGGTGCCGCCTCTGTCATCGGCCGCAGTGCAGCGGCGCCGGTAGAGCGCGCCCGTCGACGTCAGCTCGAGTTCACCGCCGACGCCTCGCACGAGCTGCGCACCCCGCTAAGTGTCATCGAGGCAGAAGTTGGCTTGGCGCTGAACGTCAAGCGGTCAGCACCGGAGTACCGACGTGCCCTGGAACAGATTGCCGGGGAGAGCAAGAGGTTGCGCCACATTGTGGAGGACCTACTTTGGCTGGCCCGTCTGGACTCGCTCCCCAGCGCCCCGCCCACGGGAGCAGTCGATCTCGCCAGCGTTGTTAGCGTTTGTGCCGACCGCTTCAGGGCAATTGGGGACAGGCGGCGCATCACGATAACCGTCACCGAGAAGGGCGTCGTGCCACCGATCGTGTTTGCCCCCGCCGAGTGGCTCGACCGGCTGGTCTCGGTACTGCTGGACAACGCGTGCCGGTATGCCAACGACAAAGGGCAAGTAGCCGTCACCGTATCGGCGGAAGATGAGAGGGTGGTGCTCGTCGTCGACGACAGCGGCCCAGGCATCTCAGCGGCAGACCGTGAACGCATTTTCCAGCGCTTCCACCGCGCCAGCGACGTGCCCGGCGGTGCCGGGCTGGGCCTATCGATAGCAGATGCTGTCGTGCGCGCAACCGCCGGCGACTGGACGGTGACAACAGCGCCCCTCGGAGGCGCCAGGATAGCTGTGTCTTGGCCCCGCCACCGTCCAGAGCACGTTTGGGCCACCGCCGAGGGCGGAGGCCGTCAAACCGACGCCGTCGGGCGTGTGGGCGCTCGCCAGGGGTTCGACGCAATAGCTAAACCGTTCGAGCAAAGTGAGGAGACGATAAGACAAAAGTAATAAGCGCCGGCAGGCGGCTCAGGTTCACCTCGCCGTAAGGTCCGCTCCTTACGCTCGGCAGTGGCAGCGAAGCGCGAACCGGAGAGGACGAAGTGACAATTGCCGAGCCAGTAGAGCTCTCGGACCGGGACATAACTTTGCCAGGGCGGCTGCCCGCTGGCGTCCCGGCCCCAAGGGCGCCGTCTCACCGGCGGGCTCGGCACCGACCGGGCCCCCCTCCTCGCCGATGGGCCGCCGACCTTTTCTTGGCGCTCGTCGGGACCGGCTTTGGCGCAGTTCTCGGCGCTGTGGCCACGGGGGAGACGCGTGGTTCCCTGGCAGCCCCTGGGGGCCTCCTCATTGCCGGTGGGAGGCTCGCCGGTTTCACCGGGGCCTACCTCTTGATGGTCATGCTGTTGCTCATCGCACGCGTGGCCTGGCTCGAACGAGCTGTCGGCCAGGACCGGCTCGTTCGCTGGCACCGCCGGACAGCACCATGGGCGCTTGGGCTCATCTGCGCGCACATAGTGCTAATCACGCTTGGCTATGCCCAAGCCGCCAAAACCGGTGCACTACGCCAGATGTGGGTCTTTCTGTCCTCGTACCCGGACATGCTTGCTGCCACCGTCGCTTTTGGCTTGCTCGTCACGGTGGCCGTTACCTCGGTCAGGGCCGCCCGGAGGCGGCTCAAGTACGAGACGTGGTGGGTCGTGCACCTGTACACGTATATTGCCCTGTCGCTCGCCTTTGCCCACCAGATAGCTACGGGTGCCAGTTTTGTCGGGCACCCCCTGGCCCGGGCTATATGGGCGACCGCTTGGGCATCTACTGCGGGGCTCGTCATCTTCTACCGTGTCGCCGTGCCGATCGCCCGCAACCTGCGCCACCAGTTGCGTGTCGAGTGGGCACGCGAGGAAGCGCCCGGCGTGTACTCGGTCGTCTGCCGGGGGCGCCGGATCGACCGCCTTGCAGTGTCGGGAGGCCAGTTCTTCCAGTGGCGCTTTCTAACGCGGGACCTGTGGTGGCAGGCGCACCCATATTCGCTCTCGGCCCTGCCTCGCCCGCCGATGCTGCGAGTGACGGTTAAGGCTCTCGGCGACCACAGCAGCGCCGTAGCTCGGCTCAGGCCCGGGACCCGCGTGTGGATTGAAGGCCCCTACGGTGCTTTTACCCACCATGTCCAGTCGACGGGACGGGTGGCGCTGATCGCGGCCGGGGTCGGCATCACCCCTCTCCGGGCCCTGTTGGAGGACCTACCTGGGTCCGTAGACGTAGCCGTGGTCGTGCGCGCATCCGCCACCGAAGACCTGGTGCACAGGGAAGAAGTCGCCGCACTTGTTGAGGAGCGGGGAGGCCGGGCCTACGCGGTTGTGGGCCCACGCCACAAGGTCTCGTTCGACTCTCGCGTCCTGCACCGTCTCTTGCCTGATCTCGCGACCCGCGATGTTTATATCTGTGGACCGGGCGGCTTCACCGAAAGCGTCCGGTCGGCAGCGCTCAACTTGGGGGTACCGAAGGACCGCATCCACAAAGAAGGTTTCGATTTCTAATGAGTAGGTCCAGGGCCGGGAAAAGCGAGGGCCCAAGCGAATGAGGAAGGCGAAATGAGACGCGCTCCGCTCGTGGTGATCGCCACCATTGCCGGCCTGGCCGGCGTTCTGAGCTTCCATACAAAGCCTGCCACGCTGAGCCTTGGGCAGGCCGTGGGCCCCGCCGCGCCGGGAGGTTCTCCGACGAGCGCACCAACCTCCACCACCACGGGCACGGCTAGCTCAGGGCCACCCGCGCCGGCCAGCCCCGTCACTACACCTGGAGCAACCAGGACCGCCACCGGGGCTGCAGTCAATTACAGCTACGGGGTCTTGTCCGTGGCCGCAACAGTCTCAGGAACCAAGCTAACCAACGTCACGATCGCGTCGATCGACGACGGGGGCAATTTCCGCTCCCAGTCGATCGACCAGCAATCGGTACCTGTGCTCGAACAGGAAGCACTCCAGGCTCAGAGCGCAAATATCCAAAGCGTTTCGGGGGCAAGTTACACGAGCGCAGGGTTCGAACAGTCCCTGCAGTCGGCGCTGTCGCAGTTGGGGTTCAAGTGAGGTCGGTCCAAAACGCGGCGAGTGTGGCGCCGGAGCGGGCTCGGTTGTCCCACCACCGCGAACAGGTGATGGGGACCGTGGTGACCATCGACGTTTTCGGCGAGGCTCATGAGGTTGCGCGTAAAGATCTCTACGTTCGTGTCGCCCGCGCCAGGGCTTTGCTCCAGCGCGCCGATGCAGTGTTCAGCACCTGGAAAGAACACAGCCCGATAAACCAACTGCGCAAGGGAGAAATCACTCTTGCCGAAGCTCCTCCGGAAGTGGCCGCCGTGCTGGAAGCTTGCGCAACCGCACGGTCTTTGTCGAATGGGTGGTTCGACCCCTGGGCGATGCCGGGAGGGTTCGACCCGACCGGGTATGTAAAGGGGTGGGCCGCGCAGCGCGCGTTGAGTGCCCTGTCAATGCCCGACGTCACGGGAGGGATCGTCAACGCCGCCGGCGATGTGGTCGCATCCGGTTCCCCACACTCGGGCAAGCCCTTCCGGGTTGGCATTGTCGACCCAAGTGACCGGCGGCGCATGGCCTGTATCGTCGAGCTCGCGGGAGGGATCGCTACGTCTGGGACCTACGAGCGCGGCGGGCATCTCATCGACCCGAAAACCGGCCAACCTGCGGCCCGCGCGGCTTCGGCGAGTGTCACGGGGCCGGACCTCGGCCTGGCCGATGCGTTGGCCACGGCGCTTGCCGTAGCCGGCCCGGCGGGCCTCGACTTTATCGAGCCGATAGAGGGGTACGAGGGCTTTGTGATTGGCTATGACGGGTCCTGGCAATCCACGACCTATTTCCCGTTCGACCCGCGCCCGAGCCATTCCCGCAGTTCCACGCTCGGCTAGGTCCTCGTAGGGATCGTCGGGTTACTATTCCGCCCAGTCATGTCCCGCTCGCTGCCCGGGAAAGGTGTCGGGGCACGAAAACTAGCCCGCTCTCGCCCCGGCCCCGAGCAAGTGGCCTACACCGTAGGTGACCGAAGCGGCAACACCCGCGGCCAGCAACTGCCGGCCAGCTGTGCGCCAAACTCCCTGGCCCGAGAAGACGCCGATGGCCCCCCCGAGCACCACGGCTGCTAATGCGCCGATTACTACAGAGGCGAGGACAGCTGGGATCCCGCCCGTGAAAAACCACGGCAACAAGGGCAGGATGGCACCGGCAGAGAACGAGACGAATGACACCACAGCAGCCTGACGCGAGGAACCGCTGTTTTGAGGGTCGACCCCCAGTTCCAGGCGGACGTGCGTGTCCAATGCGACCTCAGGATTGGCCATCAGGATCCGAGCCGCCGTGTCGGCATCGGCCGCCGGGACCCCCCGGGCTCGGTACATTGCGGCCAGTTCCCGTTGTTCTCCGACAGGATCGTTTGCCAGCTCGGTCCGCTCGACATCGATTTCGTGTTGTACCAGCTCGTCCTGGGCCTTGACCGACACCAGCTCGCCTGCGGCCATCGAGAACGCACCGGCCAACATTCCCGCCACCCCTGCGACACGCACGGCGGTGATATTTGTGCTCGCGCCTGCCACACCGAGCACAAGCGAGATATTCGTGAGCAGCCCGTCCCCGGATCCGAGGACGGCCGCCCGGGCGGCGCTCCCCTGCACATCGCGGTGGCGGCCCCGACTATGTGAGCCCGGCCGGAGGAGCCGGCTGAGCCTAGACCGCGACCGGATTGTTGCCGCTGAGCGTTGGGACGAGGGGGCTTTCGTCTTGCTGGGCCCGGGCCGGCTCGGCTTCACGTTCAAATCATGCCTCACAAGCGTGTCGCAAAGCGACTAAGCGACGAGGCGTCGCCCGCGTGGCGCCCATCCACGGCGACACCGCCGGTGTGTGCCCCGAGGTAGCCATAGGAGGGCTCGACATGATTGCCTAGGCACCGGTCGGTGCTCCTGGTAACAGCACTTCGAAGAAGTCACGCGCCTCCCACACGGGCGGGAGGTAACGGTCGGCGGGCCGCTGCATCTGGGGGTAGAGCTTGGTCCCGGTAGCTTCTCTGGGTTGTCCTGCCGGGTGAGCGTAAAAGTTGAACGTGACCCACTCGGGGTTGATGTCGAGCGTCATCGCACGCACCGCGCCTGCGCGCTGCAGAGACTCGGCTAAGGACTTGGCCGTCAGCGCCGGCCCTGCAACATAGACGAGGGCTCCGTCGGCCGTCACCCCGATACCACTGCGCGGTACAACATAGCCATTGCCGAGCGTGTAACCCCAGACGGCATTGTCGGTATAGGTGGCTGACGGGGCTAACTGGCCGTGGTCGACGAGCAGGACAACGTTCTGCAGGACTGATTCGACCCCCGGGGACATGGAGACTTCCGTTCCCCAGTTCCCGATGTTGATGCGACCGTCTTTGTATATGACGAAAGAAGCGGCGCCGGGGACAAGTGGCACTCCCGCCTTGCCCTCGAGGTATATCCCGCCTCGCGCGTCCTGGAAGCGGAAGCCGCCGTTGAAGGCCGACACCAAATATGGCAGTTCGCCGTTTGTCACAAAGGGCGGATGGGCCCAAGTTCCCCCCGGCTCCGTCGAACCAGGGACAAGTTCGAGCCTCAGGAGTTTCGGGTCGACCCAGACCGCGGAAGTGATCTGGCTCGTGTAAATGTCGTCCGCTCGGAACTGGGCAACGTATATCGCAGGCACCCCGTGCACCAGTGGCCCCGTAGGTTGCCAGTCCCCTTCGCCTGGCAACGAAGGCCGCACGACGAGAGGGACCGGCGACGGCGCCGGGAGCCCCGGCGCGGGCGTCGTCGTCGGAAGCGTCACCGTGGTACTAGGGGCATACACCGGCGTAGTACGAGGGGCATGCGACGCCGGCGGAGCCATGGTGGTAGTCGTGGCGCCGACCGTCACCGGGATCTTGTTCAGGCTCCGCGGTTGGCCCCCTTTGGGTGGCGCTGTGGCCGAGTAATAGATCTCCTCGAAGCGTTGCGCCACGAGCCCAGCGTGATGGGCTCGTAACCAGTCAGCCCACTTGGCCTCAAAATCCTGGTTGCCTGGTGAGAGTGCGGCTCCGACAACAGATATGCCGAGCAGGCAGATCAACAGGGCCGGGATGGCAAGCAGAGAACGGAGGCGAAGCAAACGGCGGCGCCGGCGCGCTCGGCGAGGTCGGCCGTGCTTTGCCGAGTTTTTTGTCGAACTCACGACTACCGCTCCTGGTCAAGGCCGAACGACTTTGCGCCTTGTCAAACGCAACGCGCTGGGCGCCATCGTGCACACGTCAGCCTTGCGCCAACATGAACTAGAGGCTAACGGAGGGCTGGCCCAGCATCGTGGTATGCATCCTGTTAGTTAGCGACCTCACGCGCGATTGCGTTCGTTGAGCTGGAGCGTCTGGTCGAGAGCACTCGTGGCGTCGGGAACGGGGCCATAGCCTCTCGCGTTCAGGCATGAGAGTGCCGCCTCTGACCCTTTGCTATAACGGGTCAAGGCCGCATGATGTCCAAGACTTTGTGAAACCCACCGCGCCCCTGCTGGAACGTTGGACGCGGCGCGTCCTTCGCTGGCGGCTGGTGGTCGTCGGCCTCTGGCTGGCCGTGACCGTGACCGGGGCTGTGGCCGGCGATCGCCTTCCACCGTTGCTCTCCACATCGTTGGCCGTGCCCGGGACCGGCTCTCAGAAGGCCGCCGCCATCTTGGAAAAGCACTTCGGCCAGAACCCCGACGGCACCTTCACGGTCGTTTTCCGGGCGGCCCGGCCTTCGAAGGCGACCATGCACCTGCTCGACGAACGCCTATCGCTGGGGGCTGGAGCGGTACCGACTGGCCGCGCCAGCCCTCTGCGGGCGGTGGCCGGGGTCGTGTTCGGCGCCATAAGCACCTCCATCGACTTGCAACAGGCCGCCACCTACACCTCTGCCCTGCGGGAGGCCTTGGCAGAACCGTTGAGAGCCACCCGGGGGGGCCATGCAGGCCGGTCTCCGCCCGGCGGGAGCAGCGCGGCACCCCCGACGTTCGTGACGGGGCCGCCCGCTCTCCAGTACGACGTCGGCCCCGTGCTGGCCGGCGACCTGTTCCGGGGCGAGGTGGTCGCCGTTTTAGCGGCTCTGCTGCTGCTGCTGCTCCTGCTCGGGGCATCGGGCGCCGTCGTCGTGCCATTTGCCTTCGCCGCCGCCACCATCACTGCGACCTTGGCCATCGTCTTCGCCTTAGCCCATGTCGTGCTCATGATGCTTTACGTCCCGAACCTGGTCCAACTCATCGGCCTCGGGCTGTCGGTCGACTACTCGTTGCTGGTGGTGCACCGGTTCCGTGAGGAACTGGTCGCTCCCGAGCGGACCGTCGAGGACGCCGTCGTGGCCACTATGGCCAGCGCCGGGCGGACCGTGCTCGTGTCGGCCGTCGCCGTCGCGCTCGTGCTGAGCGTCGTGGTCATCGTCCCCGTACCTTTCGTACGCTCGATCGGGATTGCCGGGGCCGTCGTCCCCGCAGTTTCCATCGTTGCCCTGCTCAGCCTTCAGCCCGTGCTGCTCGGCCTGCTGGGCCGTCGGGGCACACGGGCGGTGTGGCCAGCGCCGCCTGAGCCGCTTCATGAGCCCGTGCCCCCCCTCCAGACCGGGTTGTCCCACCAAGTGGGGCCGGGGCCCTCTGCAAGCGGGGTGTGGTCACGCCTGGCCCGAGCCGTGGTGGCCCGTCCTCTCCTCTTCCTGGTGGGAGCAGCCATCTTCATCGCCGCCGCCGCCCTTCCAGCGGCTGAGCTCCAGCTCACCCCGGGAGCTGTTACTGCGATCCCTCAAACGACCAATTCGGCCCAGGGACTGGCGTTGCTGCGCGAGCGGGTGGGCAGCGGGCTGGTCACGCCTGTGGAGGTTGTGGTCGACAGCGGCGCCCCCGGCGGAGCGCGACGACCGGCGGCGGCGGCGGCGACCCTGCGGATGGCGCAAGCGCTGCTCAACGCACCCGACGTATTCGTGGTTGCCATCGGGTCCCACCCTCCTTATCTCGACAGCACCGGTCGTTACCGCAGCATCACCATTGTCGCCCAACAGGATTTCGGGGCAGAGGCAACCCAGCGTCTGGTCCACCAAATCCGGGCCCAGTACGTGCCTGGCGCCCACTTCCCGGCCGGTTCCCACGTCTACGTGGGCGGGGCGCCAGCCGAAGGGGCCGACTTTCTTGCCCGCGTGTACGGCACGTTCGGTTGGCTGGTCCTCGCTATGCTGGCCCTGGCCTACGTGGTCCTCGTGCGGGCGTGGCGTTCGCTGGTCCTCCCCCTCGTGGCCCTGGCCCTCGACGTCTGCACGGTGTTCGCCAGCTACGGGCTGACCGTCGTCGTGTTCCGCTACGGGGTGGGCCACGACCTGCTCGGCCTGTACCACGTCCCTCAGATCGAGGGTTGGGTACCAGCCTTCATGTTCGCCGTGCTCTTTGGTTTGTCCATGGACTACCAGATGTTCTTCGTCCGCCGCATGCGAGAAGGCTGGGACGGCGGCGCCGACAATTCCGGCGCCATCGTGTACGGGCTGGCCAGCACGGGCCGCGTGGTGACTACCGCCGCCCTCGTCATGGTAGGTGCCTTGTTCGGTCTTGTCGGCGGCCAGGTGGCAGGCTTGCAGGAGCTTGGTGTTGGGCTCTCGTTCGGTGCCCTGCTCGACGCCACGGTGGTACGGGGCTTGCTTATGCCTAGCGTTATGGCACTGATCGGCCCCCGCAATTGGTGGCTGCCTGCATCTGTGGCCCGCCTGCTTCGCGTTGAGACCTCGCCTCTCACTAACGCGACAGACGAGGCCTCAGCGGTGTTGAGAAGGGGCGTGTAGCCCCATTTCTCCTTTATTTTATAACAGTTATGGCGAAGCGTAAGGCGGGCAGGTGGTACCCGAGCGCCAGGCCGGGGTCGTCCTGAGCGTAGGTGAGCACGGGGACCATCCCATAAGGTGTGTTCGCGAACGAGGGCGACAGGGAGTACAACATCGGGTAGAGGTCAATAAGGTGGGTGCCCGGGCCGCCGGTGGCGACCAGGTGCAGCAACACATCGCCGTTGGAGTTGAACCCGCACCCGTAGCCCATGTAGCTGTTGTCGTAATCGACGCCGACCGTGTTATCGAGCTGGGTCCAGCCGACACCCTTTATGTGGATGGTGAAGGTTTGGCCCTCTTTTACCACGATGGCAGACACGCCCTGGCCGACGATGCTTTCCTCGACATAGAAGGGGATCTGAGCCAATAGTTGGCCACTTTGCATCAACTGGACCACGTGCCAGCCCCCCAGGCCGTCGGGGACGGTGATATTCGTCTGCAGTGCGCCACTTTCCGGCGCCTCCGTGCTCAATGGCGTTGAGACGAAATCCCAACATGTGCTCTTGCAGTTGACCCGGTTGCCGACCACCGTCGACCAAACCAAGCTGACAGGGGCATTTGAGGTGAACCCGGACGCGGTCAGAGCGACGCTGGTGTTGACCGGCCCGTCGGTGCTGGCCAGCGACGCGGTGACCTTGCTCGCAGCGGACAGACCGGTGGCCTGCAGGGTCGTTCGCGCACTGATGGTTGGGGCGACACTTACCGGCCAGTCGATCGAAGCCGGAGGAGGCCCGTTGTCCTTGGTGACGGTAAAGGTGATATGGAAACCGTTCGTATACGGGATTGGTGACTGAGGCACATTGAGGTACAGGTAGCTGATGGCGTTACCGATCTGGATGGTGTGCGGCCCGACAGCACCTGAGGCCCGGATAACGGCCTGAGCGGTACCCCGCGTCCAGTTGGCCATCATTTCGCCCACGTAATGGTTGTCGTAGAGCAAAGAAGCTCCCCCGGTGTACAGGCTGGATCCCAACCCGCTGTACGTGATCGTTATCGGCGTGCCCACGGGGCCGCTGCGGGGGGTCACCGTGATCGTACGCATCAATAAGAACCCGCCGTGAGCGTCCTCGGTGCCTTTTATCACGGCGTAAATATCGTGCAGGCCACCGAAGTCCACCGGCGCCTTGAGCGCCACCTTGAAGGCGCCGCCGGCATTTGTAGTAGTCGTGTCAAGCACTACGGAGAAGTACTTGTCCATCGAACCGCGGTAGTTGACGGTGTCCGCTTCGGTCTGCACCATCCACGTCGCATCGGCGGTCGACCAGGTGAGCTCGACGCTGGAGTTGGCCGGGAGCCCGGAACCAGTTATGGTCATCGGCGTTCCCGCCACCCCTTGGTCCGGCGACACATCGAGGATCCCTATATTGCTGCTCGGCTGAGCGAGGTTGGCCAGCGGTCCGGGTAGAGCGGGCACGCCGGGAATGTCCGGAGACTGAAGGACGTCAACTCCGGGAGGGATGGCTGCGGCAGAGCTCGTGGTCACCGCCGCCGCCCGGGCTGGGGAGCTCACTTGGGCGGAACCGGTTGCCGCCGGGACGAGGAGCAAAGCCCCGGTCAGAGCGGCCAGGCACGGTAAGGTCAATTTTTTAGCTTTCAGATGCGCGGTCATGGTAGTTCTTCCCTTCTTTGGGCGAAGTGCGAGCGGGAGCACGGCCTTGGGGGGCAGGCGCCCACAAGTTATTGTGTGACAGGCACAAATTGGTGTGAGGTGACCGCCCCGGCGTTGCGCCGGCAGCAGCCACCTCACCTAGGCCGTTCCTATTGAGTTGTTACGCCTTTACGATCGTGAGCCGGGAGGGGGGAGCCAGTCCGGCCTGGGAAAAGACCCCGGTTACTGCAGGCACGGCGGCCTGGGTCGGCGACGCCGGCACTGCCTTGGTCGTGACCCAGACTGTGAAGTTGACGGTACCGAGGGGGTAATTGTTAGGGACAGCCCAGCCGGCCGTCCAGTACGAGGTTTTGCCGTGGTTCCCGAAGTACAACGTTTGGTTTTTCTCGCCCGGGACCTTGACGAAAGCGTCCCGGACCGTCTGGCCGGTGAGGTCGGTGCCGCCGGTGGCGATCTCCACCCCGTCCATACGGAAAACAACGGTCTGGCCGGGTTGGAACACATTGTTCATGGCGCAGTCACCGTTGGGCTTGTACTGGCCGCCATTGACGGTGTCGACGTACAGGAACAGTTTGTGCCCGCCGTTGCCCTGAGCCGGCGGCGCCAATGTCGTCGACGTAGTCGACGATGACGACGTTGTGGTCGTCTGAGCGACAACTGCTCCCGTGCTGGTAATAACGAGAGCGACGGCTACAGTCGCTCCGACAACGCCGGCACCGATGATCGTTGGAAGTTTTCTTATCACTTGCTTCTCCTTTGTATCTTTAGGTTCTTCTGTATCTTTAGGTTCTTCTTGGCTACTGGGCGCTACTTGACCGACAGCTTCCCGGTCAAGGTGACAGAGAAGGAACCGGTTTGCGCGCCGCTGGTACCGCCGAGCTTCAAAATGCCGTGAAACTTAAGGGACCCCGACGCGGCTTCGGTTTTCCCGGTGCCTCCGGTGGCCTTGGCCACACCCTGGAACGTCACGGCGACCGGGCCGCTCTCACCGTTTGAACAGCCTTGGGTGGCGGTGGACTTGGTCACCACCAGGGTAATCTTCCCTCCAGTGCCGGTGATGCTGCCCCTCCCGGTGAACGGGTCGCATTGCGCTGCAGCTGAGGCGGCACCGCTGCCTAGGACCGAACTGGTGCCCACAAGGGTGCCGGTGCCGGTCGCTTTGACCGAAGAAATGGTGACCGCGCCGTTGTTGATGAGCATCGCCGCCTTTCCGGTGTAATGCCCTGTGAAAGCGACTACTTTGACGGCCGAGGCACTGGCCACCGCAGGGCTGGCGAAAACACCGGCGCACAAGGCGACCGAAGCTAGGGCCATGGCCATAACCCGCGACCGGGCCCTGGCCCGCGAAGGCGTTGTCGTTGCATCGATTGCGGTCGTTTTGATTGCCGAAGGCTGGTAATCCATTTAGTAACTGCTCCTGTGCTCGTGGTCCCCTGGTCACCGGACAACATCGATGACGTCGCCGGAGGCCGGTATTGTGTCTCGTCACAGGAGCCCACCTCCTGGTGAGACCCCTCAGTGGTCTTTAGCCATCACTAACCTCGGGGTCACAGGCGGGAAGCCCTGTTACGTCGGTCTGCCTAATAAAAGTTTCCCCCGGCGCCAACGACGAAAGGTAGGGCACAAGGTCACGCCTCCTAAGGGCGGTGGCCCCCAGGTGTCGGGCGGGCCGCCGTGGGGCTAGGGTCGCGCCAAAGCGCCTACCGGCTCCGTCCACCTCGATCACGGAGCCCGGTCGGCGCTCCATTACTGTTCGCCGCTGGCAGCCAAGCCAGTTGCAAGTTCGAATTTGTCAGGCTGCGGGGTACCTCTCGTGGACCACCACTACGGGGCAACTGGCGTGGGCCATGCACTGTTCGCTCACCGAGCCGAGCAGCATCCCGAGAAGCGGTCCGTGGCCGCGACTGCCGACGACAAGCAGGTCGGCACCGTGGGCTGCCCGGAGAAGTGTTGGGGCAGCTGGTCCCTGCACGACTGATGGGACTATCTTCAAACCGTTACGCTCTCCGATAACGCTATCGAGGGTCTGGTCGAGCGCAGTCTTTGCGTTGGACGCCGGGTCGTACCCGCTCGGTACGGGCACTGGGTAGAAGCTCGGGGCGATTTCCCAGCTGATCACGGCTTCTAGCGAGGCGCCCGTTAGTTGGGCCTGATGTGCGGCCCAGCGTAAGGCGTCCCTCGACGCTCCTGACCCATCCACGCCAACGACGATCCGCCGGCCGGAGCGAGCCTTGTTCTTCACTGCAGCGGTCTTATGCACCGTGACGGTCGTCGCCGCAATAACCGCAGTAGGCGCCGTGGTCAACTCAGCACTTTCGTAAGAGTCGTGGCACTGTGCGGCGCCCGGTGCCCAATTCTTTGCGATCTCATTGCGCGTTGGCAGTTCGATCACGTCATAAGGATCGTGGCACTGGCTCATGTTCGCCTCCCTCTAATCGGGGGCGCCCCAATTTGGGGTGTCAGACCATCGTCGCACGCTTGGCCACGGTTGTTTCAGGGCCGAAGGACTCCTCCGAGTGGGCCCCAAGCCCCTTGCGTTAGGTTTGGTCAGCCTCGTCGTCTTGGTGACGGATCACCACCACCGGGCACGTCGCGTGGGCCGCGCAATATTCGCTTACCGAGCCGAGCAGCACCCCGACGAACGGCCCGTGGCCCCGGCTACCCAGCACGAGCAGGTCGGCGCCCTTGGCAACGTCGAGAAGCGAGCGTGCGGGCGGGCCTTCGATTACTCGCGCACTCACACCTAGTGCGCCGCTTTCACCGAGGACATCGCGGACGGTCGCGTCGAGGGTTTGCTTGGCGCTGGCGCCTGGGTCGTAATCGCTTGGTATGGGTACCGCGAAGCCGACAGAACCGGAGGAGATCTCCCATGTGATTACGGCCTCGAGCGACGCACCCGTCAGCTCTGCTTGGTGAGCGGCCCACCGCAGCGCGTCCTTGGAGGACTCCGACCCGTCGACACCGACAACAATCCGTTCGCGACTGTGCCCGCCGCCGGCCATTGCCCCTGCAGTTCCTGTTCCTGTCATATCTCATTGGATGTTAGGCGCCTCGCTTCGGTAATGGGGCCGAACGGCCGGACAAATGGGGACTTTGGCCCCAACCCCTGGGCTACGCCTAGTGCACTAGGTTGGGTTCATAGCCGCTGTCGCAAGCGGGTGACTCCTGAGGAGGCTGGATTGGCTTCGACCGCAGTTGCAGGTCGGTCAGCTCCCAGCGACGACAAGCGTTGGCGGCAGGTCGACGTAAGGATGAGACGGCTTGGCTACCGTCCTGACGGGCTGATCGAGGTGTTGCATACCACCCAGGAGGTCTTCGGCTACCTGGACGACGACGCCCTGCGGTACGTCGGTGACTGCCTCGGAGTCCCGCCGAGCAAGGTCTACGGCGTCGCCACGTTCTACTCGCACTTCACCCTGAAACCGCAGGGCCTTCATACCTGCGTCGTCTGCACCGGGACCGCTTGCTACATCAACGGTGCCGCTGCTTTGCTGGCCGAGGTCCGCGACCTATTAGGGATAGAGGCGGGAGCAACGACCCCCGACGGCCACGTCTCGCTACTGAAGGCGCGTTGCCTGGGGGCTTGCAGCATGGCCCCCGCAGTCGTGGTAGACGGGGAGGTGCACGGCAAGGTGGAACCATCAGAGCTGGCGTCGTTGCTGGCGGGACTATGACGGGCGACGTAGTGGGAGGGCCTCTTGCTGCTGGCAGCGGAGCATCTCTTGGTCCTGGCGGTGCCGAGACGCCCTCTCTCGCTCGGCACCGCCGGCAATCAGAACCGCTCGTGCCGGCCGGAGCGGTGAGAGCTTCGGCCAACGTCTGCCAGGCTGCCGGCTGCCTGTCCATGGGCTCCGACCAGCTTTTCGAGGCGCTCCGCGAAAGCGTCCTGGCCGCGGGGCTGGAGGACGTGGCCGTCCGTCGGGTCGGCTGCCTGGGGCTGTGCGCTGCGGGGCCACTCGTCGAGGTGCCCGAGCAAGGCCGCCTTTTCGAGCGTGTCCAAGCTGGCGGCGCGGTCCGGGAGGGAGACCTGTTCTTGAGCCTCGCAGGTGAGAGGCTGGGTGGCCGCTCGGTGGCCGGTGACCCGTTCTTTTCGAGCCAGGTGAAGGTCGTGCTAGAGCGTTGCGGCTCGGTCGACCCCGAGAGCCTTGAGGATTACGTCTCCAGCGGTGGCTACGAGGCGCTCGCCAAGGCGGTGACGACGATGACGCCTGAGGACGTGATCCACGAAGTTCTCGACAGCGGCCTTCGTGGGAGAGGCGGAGCCGGCTACCCGACCGGCCTCAAGTGGCGGACGGTGGCGAAGGCCTCGGCCGGCGCGGACGGGAAGTATGTCGTCTGCAATGCCGACGAGGGTGACCCGGGCGCCTTCATGGACCGCAGCGTGCTTGAGAGCTGTCCACAGCAGGTGCTGGAAGGTATGGCGATCGCGGGTTACGCGGTGGGGGCGAACAAAGGGTATGTCTATGTACGTGCCGAGTACCCCTTGGCGGTCAAGCGCCTGACCAGTGCCATCCGCCATGCAGAGCACGACGGGTTCCTCGGCAACGACATTGCCGGCACCCGCTTTGCCTTCGATGTCGAGGTCCGCATCGGTGCCGGCGCTTTCGTGTGCGGAGAAGAGACCGCCCTCATCGCTTCCATACAGGGCGGGAGGGGTACCCCACGGCCCCGGCCCCCATATCCCGCAGCGTCGGGCTTGTGGGGCTGCCCAACGCTCATAAACAATGTCGAGACATTCGCCAACATTGCAGCAGTCATAACCCGCGGTGGGGCGTGGCTGAGCGCCATAGGGACGGAACGGTCCAAGGGGACAAAGGTGTTCGCCCTGACGGGAGCGGTGGTCAACACCGGCCTCATCGAGGTACCGATGGGCCTCACTCTGCGTCACATCGTGTTCGACATTGGAGGCGGGTTGTCGCGTGGCCGCCGGTTCAAGGCGGTGCAAACCGGGGGGCCGTCCGGCGGCTGCTTGCCAGAGGACCTACTTGACATGCCTGTCGATTACGAAACCCTTGCAGCAGCCGGTTCGATAATGG
Organism: uncultured Acidimicrobiaceae bacterium; assembly: GCA_963699075.1. Lineage (GTDB taxonomy): Bacteria > Actinomycetota > Acidimicrobiia > Acidimicrobiales > Palsa-688 > Fen-671. The sequence continues at coordinate 635,769 of CAVOTF010000001.1, forward strand.
GCTCGGGCGGGATGATAGTCATGGACGACACGGCATGCATGGTCGATGTCGCGAGGTTCTTCATGGACTTTTGCCGCGAGGAGTCGTGCGGTAAGTGCCTGCCATGCCGGGTGGGTACCGAAGAGATGTACAGGTTGCTCGACCGGATCAGTTCGGGGCGGGCGGACCGCTCTCATCTCGAGCAGCTGGAAAAGTTGGCTGGGATGGTAAAAGCGACGAGCCTCTGCGGCTTGGGCCAGGGCGCCCCCAATCCCGTTTTTTCCACTCTTCGCTACTTTAGGGACGAGTACCTGGCCCACATTGATGATCGCGTTTGCCCAGCCGGCGTTTGCGAGATCAGCGCCGAGCCCTGGCGTGGTCCGGTTGCTGTACCGGTGGGCGCTCAGCCCGCGAACGCTGGAGGTAGTCAATGAGCGACGTACGCACGCTTGTAATAGACGGCAAGGACATTGCCGCCACGTCGGACCAAAGCGTGCTATCGGCTGCAAAAGAAAACGGTATCCATATCCCAACCCTTTGCCACCTCGATGGGCTGAGCGATGTCGGAGCGTGCCGGCTTTGCATGGTCGAAGTCGACGGCAGCCCGAAGCTCTTCCCTGCCTGCGCAACGAGGGTCGAAGAAGCCATGGTCGTGAGGACGACCTCTGATCGCCTGGTCGAGTACCGCAAAACCGTGATCGAGCTGTTGTTCGTGGAGCGCAACCATGTCTGCGCTGTGTGTGTGGCCAACAATAATTGTGAACTGCAAGAACAGGCACGCTCGCTCGAGCTGACCCATTTCGAACTCGCCGGGCTGCACCCTTCCATAGATGTCGACGCCACTCATGAGCGTTTCGTGCTCGACCAAAACCGCTGCATCCTTTGCACACGTTGCGTGCGCGTGTGCGACGAGATCGAGGGGGCCCATACTTGGGACATCCGGGGGCGCGGGGTCAATGCCCGTCTCGTCAGTGACCTGGGGACGCCCTGGGGCAGCTCGACGACGTGTACGAGCTGCGGTAAGTGCGTGCAAGTGTGCCCCACTGGAGCACTTTTCGAAAAGGGCCGCTCGGTCTCGGAACCCAAAGCCCGCCGTCCTTTCCTTCCCTATCTTGTCGAGAAACAGAGGCTGGGCCATGACTGAACCTCCGGCCGAGGGCCAAACCCCGCCCAACGGCCAACGCAGGCCACGCCTGGCGACCATTTGGTTGGATGGCTGTTCCGGTTGCCACATGTCGTTCCTTGACATCGACGAGCGGCTATTGGAGCTGGTGGGGCGCGCCGACCTCGTTTACGGCTGCCTCGTAGACACCAAGGAGTTCCCTCAAGATGTGGACATTACCCTGGTGGAAGGGGCGGTCAGCTCGGCGGACGACCTGCGCAAGATCCTCGAGGTCCGCGAACGCAGCCGCATAGTCGTGGCGCTGGGCGACTGCGCTGTGACGAGCAATGTGCCGGGGATGCGCAACCCGATAGGACCTCGCGCAGTGCTCGAACGGGCCTACCTTGAAAACGCCACTCTGCACCAGCAGATCCCGGTTGACGACGTGCCGGCTCTTCTTGCCGAGTCCCTGCCGGTACACGCATGGGTGCCCGTGGACGTTTTCGTCACGGGTTGCCCGCCGTCCGCCGACCGGATATTTGAGGTGATCGTCGGGTTGCTGGACGGGCATGTGCCAGACGCGGCTCAGGTTTCACGGTTCGGCTGAATGAAGGAGCGCGGATGAGCGAGATAGTAATAGAGCCAGTCAGCCGGGTTGAGGGGCACGCCAAGATCACTCTTCTGCTCGATGAGGCGGGCGACGTCGTGGACGCGCATTTCCACGTGACCCAGTTCCGTGGGTTCGAGCGCATCGCGCAAGGGCGTCCCCTCTACGAGATGCCGTCCTTGATGGCCCGGATCTGTGGCATCTGCCCCGTGAGCCATCTCATTGCTTCGGCAAAAGCGTGTGACGAGATCCTCGGAGTTTCCGTGCCCCCGGTGGCGGTCAAGCTCCGTCGCATAATGAACTTGGCCCAGATCGTGCAATCGCACGCTCTCAGTTTCTTTCACCTTTCATCTCCTGACTTGCTCCTCGGCTTCGACCATGACCCGGTCACGCGCAACATCGTGGGAGTTGTGGAAAGGGCGCCCGAGCTCGCCAGGGACGGGATAGCGCTACGCAAGTTCGGCCAGGAAATAATCGAGGGCTTGGGCGGCAAGCGCGTACATCCTGCCTGGGTAGTCCCCGGAGGGGTGAGCGCTCCACTACAGGCTTCCCAGCGAGACACAATACTTGCCACGGTGCCAGATGCTCGCGCTCGAGCCGCCCGCACACTTGAATGGTTCAAGGCCAATCTGGCGTCATGGGTGGAAGAAGCCGCCTGCTTCGGGAGTTTCCCGAGCCTGTATATGGGCCTGGTGCACGAGACGGGCAACGCCGCGTACTCTGACGGCGACCTGCGGGTCATCGATGGCGACGGCGTGGTTCTCATGGACAGGGGTGACCCCCGGCAATACTGGGACTACATAGGCGAAGCGGTGGAGCCTTGGTCGTACCTGAAGTCGACGTATTATAAGCCGCTCGGCTACCCAGAAGGTCTTTATCGTGTGGGGCCTCTCGCCCGGCTCAACGTCGTCGACCAGTTAGGCACGCAGGCCGCCGACCGCGAATTGGCTGAATATCGCACGCGTCTCGGCCGTTACCCGAACAGCTCCTTTTACTATCACTGGGCTCGTCTGATCGAGATTGTCCACTGCATTGATATGGTCGATGACCTGCTTTCTGACCCTGACATCTTGGGCGAGGACGTGCGAGCGCACGCCGCCATCAACCGGCGCGAGGGAGTCGGGGTCTCAGAGGCACCGAGGGGCACTCTTTTTCACCACTACCGCGTCGACGGTGACGGGATCGTGGAGTGGGTGAACTTGGTCATCGCCACGGGCCACAACAACCTGGCAATGAACAGGAGCATCTTGGAGGTGGCGCGCCACTACGTGAAAGGCGACCACGTAAACGAGGGGGCGCTCAACAGGGTGGAGGCGGTCATACGCACGTACGACCCCTGCCTTTCGTGCTCGACTCATGCAATCGGGCAGATGCCATTGTCGCTCGAGATCGTGAGCCCCGAAGGCGAGCTAGTCCGCCGAGTGACCAGGGGCTGAGCGACGTAATAAAGGGAGGAAGGAGGCCGGACATGCGCAGCGGGCCAATTTGGGTGGTGGGCTATGGGAACTCTATGCGGGGCGACGACGGAGTGGGACAAGAGGTAGCGACGGCGCTAGTGCAGCAGAAGAACCGCAGTGGCGGCCTCGCAGGTGCAACGATTATCTGCGCTCACCAATTGCTCCCCGAGATGGCGCTGGACATATCCCGTTCGAGGTTCGCGGTTTTTATAGATGCCGCGCACGACGGACGTCCTGGCGGGTCGGTCTGTTTGCGACTGCTTGAGGATCTCTCCGAGCCGGCGACGAACCGGGCGGCGACAGCAAGCTGTTGGGAGGACTTCACCCCGGCCAGCCTGCTCGGGTTGTCCCGCTGCCTGTTCGGTGCCGCGCCCGCTGGTGCCGTGGTCACAGTAGGGGTCGTCGCGTTGGGCCTGGGTACGGGATTATCACCACAGGTGCAGGCTGCAGTTCCTCGGGCCGCGGCCGCGGTGCGCCTGGCGATCGCCACCGTGGCGGAGCGCCCCAATTCTGTCCTGCAGTCGGGCGTTTCGCGGCGCGGCGGTTATGCGGCGGCTCGACATGTGAGGGGGACGGCCCGTGCATGAGGCGTCTCTCGCTGAAGAACTTGTAAATGAGTGCGCGACCTTGGCGAAGGGCCGGCCGGTCCTAGTGGTCGCGGTACGGTGCCCGCCAGGAATGGTCTCGAGCGAGCTGTCGGACAGCTTCGCCATCCTGGCGGAGCAGCTCGCCGAGTCGGGCGACGGTTGCCTCCGTCAGGCCCAACTCAGGCTCCAAGAGGTACCTGCGGTTATAAGTTGCCGTTGCGGGTTCAACGGCGAGGTGGAGCCCGGCAACATCGCCGGCCATATCGGTGTATGTCCCGAGTGCGGCTGCGCCAGCGAACTGGGCGGCGGGCTTGAGCTAATGGCCTTGACATTCAGTGACGACGAGCCCCTGGCCCCGTGCAGGCGCAGGGGCTAATGCGGTCGCAAGCTGCGAGGGCGCTTGTTGTCGTTCAGCGGAGCGAGGTCCGCAAGCTGAGCTAGCCGAGCGGTTCAGGCCCGCCCCGCGATGAGGGCCAGGTCGATAAGGCGGTTGGAATAACCCCACTCGTTGTCGTACCAACCGAAGACCTTGACCAGAGAACCGAGGACCATGGTCAGCTTGGAATCGAATGTGCAGCTGGCCGGCGAGCCCACGATATCGGAACTGACGATCGGATCCTCGGTGTAGACGAGCACTTTGGACAGGCGTCCGGCGGTGGCCGCTTTCTTGAACGCTTCGTTGACCTCGTCCACGCTGACATCCCGAGCCAGGATGCCCGTAAAATCTGTGATTGACCCGTCCTGGACCGGCACCCGCAGGCCAGAGCCGTCGAGACGGCCCTTCATATTGGGCAGGACCAGGCTGGTAGCTTTTGCGGCACCGGTACTGGACGGCACGATGTTGTTGGCCGCGGCACGTGCCCGCCGTAGGTCCTTGTGCACCAGGTCGAGAAGGTTTTGGTCATTGGTGTAGGCGTGGACAGTGGTCATGAGGCCCTTTTCCACCCCGAAGGCGTCATCCAGCACCTTGATCATCGGGGCGAAGCAGTTTGTCGTGCAGCTGGCGTTGGAGATGATCTTGTGGACATGTGGGTCGAAGCTGTCGTCGTTGACACCGACCACGAAGGTGCCGTCGACGTTTGTACCGGGCGCCGAGATGATCACGGTTTTGGCCCCCGAGCCCAGGTGTGCCTTGGCCTTCTCGCCATTGGTGAACTTGCCAGTGGACTCGATGATCACGTCGGCTCCCAGGGCGCCCCAGGGGATATCGGCGGGGTCCTTTTCGGCGAACACCCTGAAGCTGTGGGGGCCGACGGCGATCGTGTCGTCTGAGACCTTAACTTCGTCGGCCAGCACTCCGAAAGTGGAGTCGTATTTGAGGAGGTGCGCGTTGCTGGCGGTGGGGGCCAGGTCGTTGGCCGCCACGACCTCGACGTCGGCGTCAGACGCTAAGACTGCGCGTAAGAAGTTGCGCCCGATGCGACCGAAACCATTGATTCCGACTCTTACTGTCATGACTTCTGCTCCTTCGGTCTCTTTATGACCTGTTACCAGCAATTTTACGGGTGGGCGGGCCCGCGAAGGCTCGGCAGAAGGTCACGAAAACTCAGGACTTTCGGCCCAACTGGGCCCAGGGCCGTAAGCCATTATTGGCGAGGCCAAAGGGCGCCGGTTAAAGGGGTACTCGCCACTCCACGATCGTTCCCGTTGGTTCGTGCCTGGATACGCTCGACGTGCCACCGAGATTGCGCGCCCGGGCTGACATGTTCCTCAGCCCGTGCCCTGCCGTCGGGGCGTTAGGCGGCCCGATGCCATCGTCTACTAGAGAAAACGAGAGCCAGCCGTCTTGGATCTCCAGGACCAGCTCGGCCGAGGTGGCATGAGCGTGGCGCGCGGTATTCGAGAGGGCCTCACCAACGACTTGGAGCAACTGAGCAGCGACGTTATCGGGGACAACTGCGTCCGCTGGGCAGTGGAGCCCGACCCGGGGTGTAAACCTGAGCTCCTCGCTGTACTTGTCTACTAGCCGCAACATCTCATCATGCAGCCCTTGGGCTCCCGCGGCCGGGCGAGGAAGGCGAAAGATGGTGTTGCGGATTTCTCTGATGATGTTGTCAAGGCGGTCGACGGCCTCGTCGATGCGTTCACCGACCGGCCCAGTAGCCGACGACCGCGCGGCTTGTAGCGACAGCCCGACCCCGAACAGGTCTTGGATGACCGTGTCGTGTAGGTCGCGGGCGATCCGCTCTTCTTCAGCAACGATCCCGGTGCGTTCCAGCTCTGCGCGAACCTCGGCGAGCTCGATGGCCGCCGCCGTTGAGCTTGCAAACACCGTCGCCAAGGCGACGTCAAGCGGGCCGAACGGGCCCCGCCACGAAGCCGGCCAAGTACGAGGGTGCCCAGTCGGCGCTCGTCAGCGACAAGGGGCACATAAAGCCCGGGGCCGAGGTTGAGCTCGACGACGGCATCAGGAACGTTCGTCGCAGTGAAGAGGTCGTCGATCATCTCGGGGGATCCTGTACGCATCACTTCGGCTGACCGGCTGGTACCCGCCGATAGGGCGGTCCCGAGGAGGACCTCGGTCCCAGGCCCGTCCACTGCGCTTACGACCAGGTCGCCGTCGGTAACGGGGGAGACGATCCAGGAGGCGTCCGAGTGGGTGAGAAGGCGCGCCCGCCGGGCTACGAGGGGAAGGACCTCACCCAATTTTGTACCCACGAGCAGGCTCTGAGTCACTTCGTTGACCGCGTGCAGGCGGTCTATGCCGCGCTGGCGCTCGCGGCCGTCTCGTACAAACGCGGCGGCGTAGTGGGCGCCCCTAACCTCGACGGGGGTGAGGCTTACCTCTACGGCGAACTCGGTGCCGTCGCGGTGCCGCCCCGCGAGCTCACCCCCGATGCCCATGTGGCGTGCTCGTGGCGCGTCGAAGAAGCCCCGCAGGTGGCCTAGGTGGCGAGCCTGGTTGCCCGGAGGCAGCAAGACGTTGACAGGTTCACCGACCAGCTCTTCGGGGTAGTAGCCGAACAAGGAGGTGACCGCCGGGTTGGAAAGGACGATTGTGCCGGTGTCGTCGACTACCAGGACCGCATCGGGGGAAGCCGAGAAGATGGCCCCTAGTAGGTGCCCTACCTGCCGGTCAGAGTTCGGCTCCGTATTGGCCACGACCCCACTTTAGGGCTGGGTTTGGTCTCCCTGCCCGTACTCCCACCCGGTCATCAGGTCCATGTCTATTCGCAGCACCGTCGTCAGGCGGTCGTCGACAAGCGGCAACCGTGGGGGGCAGTCAGGGGCGGGCAGGTCATCGGTGACCTCGCCGTGCCCTTGGACCATAACCTCCCACACGCATCCCTCGCTCGGCGCCGTACCACTGGTGTGGAACGCGACAACCCCTGGCAACGGCGATTTTACGATCAAAAAGAGCCCAGCCCGCACCAACAGTTTTTCCTGGTCCAGGGCGTACGTTACCGGCACCACAAGGGGCAGGGCACCCTGAGAGAGGGCTAGATGACCAGATGACGAACGAGCCAGCAGGGCCAGGCAGCGCTCGCCACTAAGGCGCTCGGCGCGATCTCCGGCCCCCATCGTTATGGGCCCCACGACGGGTTTGGTTGGCATCACCCTCAATGTTGGCGTGCCGGCCAGCGGCCCGACAGGGCCTTTCGTCCCAAAACCGCGGGTACACGGCTACCTTTCGTCGCGAGCAGGACTTAGGGCGCCGAAGGACCAGGACCAAGGGCGCCGAAGGAAGGGCTTTTGGGCCCTAGTCCGTCTCCCCCTGAGGCGAGATACTGACGCGAGCGACACGGAGTGCCCCATAGCCGCAGCGGCCAACCAGGCCACTAATGAAGGAGGGCTAATGGAAAAGCACGTTTATGACTTCGCCGAAGGCAACAGCTCGATGCTGGACCTGCTCGGCGGCAAAGGCGCCAATCTGGCCGAAATGTCGAACCTGGGCTTGCCGGTCCCACCAGGCTTCACGATAACTACAGAGGCCTGCCGGGCCTTTCTTACCACCGGGTCGGTACCGTCGAGCCTCCTCCAAGAAGTAAGTGAGCACTTGGCGCGCCTTGAGCAGGACATAGGTAGGAGGTTGGGCGACCCAAACGACCCGTTGCTCGTCTCTGTGCGCAGCGGGGGCAAGTTCTCGATGCCCGGGATGATGGACACCGTGTTGGACGTCGGCCTGAACGACGCCTCGGTAGAAGGTTTGGCGAAACAGTTGGGAGACGAACGTTTTGCCTGGGACTCTTACCGTCGCCTGGTCCAGATGTTCGGTAAGACGGTGATGGGCGTTGACGGCGGCCTGTTCGAATCGGCTTTGTCTGAGCTCAAGCAAGCCCAGGGAGCAAGCAGCGACCTCGACCTCGGTGTCGATGACCTTAGAGACCTCGTGTCGACCTACCGCGACATCGTGTACCAAGAAACCGGCTGTCCTTTCCCTGTATCGCCCCGGCAGCAGCTCGACCTCGCCATAGCGGCCGTTTTCAGGTCGTGGAACGGTGAGCGTGCCCGTATTTACCGCCGGCAAGAGCGCATCCCCGATGACCTGGGTACGGCGGTCACGGTGGTAGCGATGGTCTTCGGCAACCTCAACTTGAGCTCGGGTACCGGGGTTGCGTTCACCCGCGACCCAGCTACGGGCAACCGCGGCGTTTATGGTGATTACCTCCAGGACGCGCAAGGTGAAGACGTCGTCGCCGGGATACGCAACACCCTGCCACTCCAAGAACTCGAGAACCTGAACGAGGACGTGTACAAGCAGTTGCTCGGCATAATGGCGACCCTCGAGCACCACTACCGCGACCTGTGCGATATCGAGTTCACCATTGAGAACGGCAAGCTTTGGATGTTGCAGACTCGCGTCGGCAAACGTTCGGCCGCCGCTGCGTTCCGCATTGCCACCCAACTCGTCGACGAGGGAGTCATCTCGATGGACGAGGCGTTGGGACGCGTAAGCGGAGCCGGGTTGGCCGAGCTCATGTTCCCCCGTTTCGACCAGTCGGCGGCGGCCAAACCTCTGGTCACCGGCATGGGTGCGAGCCCAGGGGCGGCGGTCGGCAAGGCCGTGTTCGACTCGTCGACGGCCGTAAGCTGGGCTGCCAAGGGAGAGGCGGTCGTGCTGGTCCGGACCGAGACCAACCCGGACGACCTGCCGGGGATGGTTGCGGCAAAAGGGATACTGACCCGCCGGGGCGGCAAGACCAGCCACGCGGCCGTTGTCGCCCGGGGCATGGGCAAGACCTGTGTCGTAGCCGCGCAGGACATCGTCATCGATACCAAGGCCAGGCATTTCACGTGCCCCGACGGAACGGTGGTTTCCGAGGGCGACGTCATCTCAATAGACGGCAAGACAGGTGCTGTGTACCCCGGGGCCGTGCCTGTGATGGCTTCGCCCCTGGTGAAGTTCTTCGAGGGTACCTTTGACGCCGCTTCTGCAGACGCCGAAACGAGCGAACTGGTCCGGTCCGTTCAGCGCATACTCGAGCACGCCGACTCCCAGAGGCGCCTGTCGGTGCGGGCCAACGCCGATATGCCCGACGACGCCCGACGCGCGCGGGCCTTTGGTGCAGAGGGGATAGGCCTCTGCCGCACCGAGCACATGTTCCTAGGCGAACGGCGGGCCTTGGTCGAGCGGCTGATCCTTGCCGGCCATGACGACGTCGAACGTCAAGCGGCGCTCGACGCCCTCCTGCCGCTCCAGAGGGCGGATTTCGTCGCGATACTGAAGGAGATGGACGGCCTGCCGGTGACTATCCGGCTGATCGACCCGCCGCTTCACGAGTTCTTGAGCGACCTGACCGAGCTTTCGGTAAAGGCCGCAGTAGCTCGGGCCACCGGCCACCCGGACGAGGACGCGGAAAGGCTTCTGCCTGCGGTCCGCCGTCTGCACGAGGCCAACCCGATGCTGGGGCTCCGCGGTGTCAGGCTGTGCCTGGCCGTGCCGGGACTGGTGCAACTGCAGGTCCGCGCCATTGCCGAAGCTGCCGCCAGGCGCCGCCAGGAGGGGGGCGACCCGCACGTAGAGATAATGGTCCCCGTAGTGGGCGCCGTCCAGGAGTTCGAGCACGTTCGTGAGCAAGCCGAAGCGGTCATTGACAGGGTCGCAGCCGAGACCGGCACCCCCCTGGAAAAGGTAATCGGGACGATGATCGAACTGCCCCGGGCGTGCCTGACCGCCGGCGACATAGCCAGGGCGGCCGACTTCTTTTCCTTCGGCACCAACGACCTTACCCAGACCACCTGGGGTTTTTCCCGTGACGATTGCGAAGCCTCGTTCTTCCCCCTCTACATGGAACTTGGGATCTTTGGCACTTCTCCGTTCGAGACGCTGGACCAGCAAGGTGTGGGAGCGCTTGTGCGGATGGCTTCTGCCACCGCTCGCACTGTCAAGCCCGGGATCGAGCTCGGGGTGTGCGGCGAGCACGGAGGCGACCCTGCAAGCATCCATTTCTTCAGCGAAATTGGTTTGGATTATGTGTCGTGCTCGCCTTTCCGGGTCCCCGTGGCCCGTTTGGAAGCAGGCCGGGCATCCCTCCCCAAAACGCTCGCTGCTGCGGTGGGCGCTTCGCGTTGATCCCTGGGACCAAGGGCTTTCGTAGCAGGGCCAGTCGGCCCTGCTCGTCGGCCCTCAGCGGGGCCCATTGTGAAAGTGGAGAACGACCGAGGAGGAGTTATGACAGGGACAACTGCCAACGGGCCCAGAGGACGGATTGTCGTGGGCGTGGACGGCTCTGTTTCATCAAAGGATGCGCTACGTTGGGCGGCCCGCCAAGCAGAGCTGACCCGAGCTCGTGTCGAGGCGGTAATGGCCTGGTCTGTTTCTCCCGCCGCGTTCCCCCTGACGACGCCCGCACCGCTGGCACATGACATGGGGCCGCAGGTGGAGGAGCAACTTGAACGCATTATCAGCCAAGTTCGGCGCGAGTTCCCGACCGTTGAGATCTCGAACGTAGCCCGGGAGGAATGGGCGGGGAGAGCACTGCTAGCGGTCGCCGAAAATGCTGACCTGTTGGTTGTCGGGAGCCGAGGCCACGGTGCGGTCGTAGGCCTTCTCCTCGGCTCGGTGAGCGAATACTGCGTCACGCACGCCCGCTGCCCGGTGGTAGTTATCCGCCACGGCAAAGACGCGGCCGTCGGTGGGGACGCACCCGCGGGCCCCTCTTCCGAAGCACTGATGAAAGGTACCCGGAAGGTCGCAGCGCGATGAGCTCGGTAGGGAACACTGACACCCGTCAATGGCTATGTATGGACGGTAACGAAGGCGCGGCCCGTGTGGCTTATGCCTTGTCCGAAGTGATCGCTATCTATCCGATAACTCCGGCCTCTACTATGGGCGAGCTGGCGGACGATTGGGCCACGGCGGGGAAAGCAAACCTCTGGGGGCAGGTACCCGACGTCATCGAGATGCAATCCGAGGCGGGCGCCGCGGGTACCCTTCACGGTGCCCTGCAAAAAGGTGCCTTGGCTACGACGTTTACGGCGTCGCAAGGCCTTCTTCTAATGGTGCCCAACATGTTCAAGATCGCCGGCGAACTGACGCCGGCGGTGATCCACGTAGCCGCGCGAACCATCGCCACCCATGCCCTTTCCATCTTTGGCGACCACTCGGACGTGATGCATGCCCGCACCACCGGCTGGGCCATGCTGGCGGCCAGTTCGGTGCAAGAAGCACACGATTTCGCCCTTGTGGCCCATGCTGCTGCTCTTCGTTCAAGGGTCCCGTTCCTCCACTTCTTCGACGGTTTCCGGACGTCGCATGAGCTGGCCAAAATTGCGGTCCTTACGCCGCAAGACATGGCCGCGCTCATCGATGACGATGCCCTCGTCGAAATTCGCCGTCGCGGCATGAGCCCGGATGCTCCCGATATTCGCGGTACAGCCCAAAACCCCGATGTGTTCTTCCAAGGGCGCGAGGCGTCGAACCCCTACCACCTGGCTGTCCCGGGCATCGTGCAGGAGACCATGGACTCTCTCGCTGCAAGGACCGGGCGGTCCTACCGACTGGTCGAGTACGAGGGTGCTCCTGACGCCGAGCGGGTGCTGGTGCTCATGGGCTCCGGGGTGGGCGCGGCCCACGAAGCCGTCGATGCTCTTGTCAAGCAGGGGGAGCGAGTGGGCGTGGCCACCGTTCGCCTTTACCGTCCCTTCCCGGCTGAGCAGCTGGTGGCGGCTCTGCCCCCGAGTGTCCGCTCTATCGCGGTGCTCGACCGGACCAAGGAACCCGGCGCCGTCGGCGAACCCTTGTACCTTGACGTCCGCGCTGCATTGGACGAAGCCATGGACAGTTCGGAGCCGCCGTTCAGCGCCGCGCCTCGGGTTATCGGGGGACGCTACGGTTTGTCGTCCAAGGAGTTCACCCCGGCGATGGCCAAGGCTGTGCTCGATGAGCTCGCCACCGACCACCCCAAGCGCCATTTCACGATTGGGATTTTCGACGACGTCACCTCGCTCAGCCTGTCTTGGGACCGTGATTTCCGCCCGCCGAGGCCCCCCGGCGAAGTCCAGGCCGTCTTTTTTGGCCTTGGTTCTGATGGGACCGTCGGCGCGAACAAGAACAGTGTCAAGATCATCGTGGACGCTACCGGCGCTTTCGCTCAGGGTTATTTCGTGTACGACTCAAAGAAGTCGGGCGCGATGACGGTGTCGCACCTGCGCTTCGGGCCTCAGCCCATCAGTTCGACATACCTCGTGAGCGATGCAGATTTTGTTGCCTGCCACCACTTCGGGCTGCTTAATCGGGTGGACGTCCTAGACGTAGCCAGGGACGGGGCCACCTTCCTGCTCAACAGCACCTTCGGCCCCCGCGAAGTGTGGGACCGCTTGCCGGGGAACGTCCAGCGCCAACTGCAGGAAAAGCACATCCAGCTGTGGGTCATCGACGCCGACCGCGTCGCGGCTGAGTCTCAGCTCGGGAACCGGATCAATACTGTCATGCAGACCTGCTTCTTTGCCCTTTCCAAGGTGTTGCCGACGGAAGAAGCGGTGACCAGGGTCAAGGTTTCGGTCGAGAAGGCCTACGGCAAGCGAGGCAACACCATTGTGGAGCGCAACATCGCCGCCATCGATGCCGCTTTAGCGCACCTGGCGCCGGTCGCGGTGCCAGAGGCGGCGGTCCTGTTTGTCCCCGCCGTCGAAATTGTCCCCAGCTCCGCCCCCGAATTTGTCCGCCACGTGACGGCGCGGATCATGGCTGGCAAGGGTGACCTGCTGCCGGTGTCGGCATTACCAGCGGACGGCCGCTTCCCGTCAGGGACTGCGAAATACGAAAAAAGGTCTATCGCGGCGGAGATCCCTATCTGGGACCCGGATATTTGCATTGACTGCGGTAAGTGCGCGAGCGCGTGCCCCCATTCATGCATCCGCATGAAGGTCTTCGCCCCTGAGGCACTGGCGGGGCGCCTCGAGGGGTTCTTGTCCAAGGTCTTCCGGTCCAAGGATCTGGCCGGCCACCGCATGACCATCCAGGTCGCCCCGGACGACTGCACCGGCTGCGGGGTCTGCGTGGACGTGTGCCCGGCGAAGTCCAAGACCGAGGTCAAGCACAAGTCGATCAACATGGAGCCGGCGCCCGCCCATCGCGAACAAGAGCGGGCTCACTGGGACTTCTTCAGGGCTATCCCGGAGCTGGACCGTTCGCTGTTGCCCCACGATTCCGTCAAGGGAGCCCAGGTGCTCGAGCCACTGTTCGAGTTCTCAGGGGCTTGCGCCGGGTGCGGGGAAACCCCCTACCTGAAACTGGTCAGCCAGCTCTTCGGGGACCGCATGCTCGTGGCCAACGCCACGGGATGCTCGTCCATCTATGGCGGCAACCTGCCGACAACCCCGTGGGCCACAAACCGCGAAGGGCGGGGACCGGCCTGGGCCAATTCCTTGTTCGAGGACAATGCCGAGTTCGGCCTCGGGATCAGGATGGGCCTGGATGCCGAGGAACGAGCCGCACAAGCACTACTTCGCGGCCTGGCCGGTGCCGTCGGGACCGAACTGGCCACCGCGGTCCTGGGCGCGGACCAGGACCAAGAAGAAGGCGTCTTTGCCCAACGTCCGCGGGTGGCCCGGCTCAAGGAAGAACTGGACAGGCTGACCGAGGGAGACGACCAGGTCACTGCTGGCGCTGCTCGCCACCTCGCGGTGCTTGCCGATGCCTTGGTGCGCAAGGGCGTCTGGATCGTCGGTGGCGACGGGTGGGCCTACGATATCGGCTTTGGAGGCCTGGACCATGTCCTTTCCTCCGGGCGCAATATCAACGTCCTGGTGCTCGACACCGAGGTTTATTCCAACACCGGCGGCCAAGCGTCCAAGGCGACCCAGCGGGGGGCCATGGCCAAGTTCGCGGCGGCGGGAAAGGAAAGCGCCAAAAAGGACCTGGGCGCCGTTGCTCGGGCCTACGGCAACGTCTATGTCGCTCAGATCTCAATGGGTGCCAACGACTTGCAGGCCACCAAGGCGCTCCTCGAGGCCGAAGCCTACCCGGGACCTTCGCTGGTGATCGCCTACTCGACGTGCATCGCGCACGGTATCGACATGTCCAAGTCGATGACCCACCAAAAAGACGCTGTCCGTTCGGGCTATTGGCCCTTGTACCGCTTCCACCCGTCCAACGTTGAGACCGGGCAGCCGTTCACACTCGATTCCAAGGCCCCTTCGCTACCCCTGGCCGATTTCACCGCCAGCGAGGCGCGTTACGCGACCCTGGCCCGTACTCACCCGCACGAGGCCGCTCGGCTGGGCGCCCTAGCGCAAGCTGACGTCACAGAACGCTGGCGTTACTACGAGCAGCTGGCCGGCATGCAGCGTACCGTCCCTGAAGTCGCCGACGTCGAGCTCGATGGGAGCTCCGCTGTCGAGGATGGGCAGGATTATGAGGAGGTCAAGTCATGAACTACCCCGCTGGAGTGGACCTCACGACCAATTATCTGGGCATCCGGTTGTCATCGCCCGTAGTCGTCTCGGCCGGGCCTTGGGGGCGCGATCTCCACACGATTGCGTCCTTGGCCGACGCCGGCGCCGGTGCCATCGTGTTGCCATCGCTTTTCGAAGAGGAGATCGTCGCCGAAGAAGTCGGCCTGTCACGCGCCCTGGAAGCGGGAAGCGATAATTTTGCCGAAGCACTCGGCTACTTTCCCGCTACGCCGGCGTACACCAGCGCCGCCGACAGGTACCTGGAGCTACTTCGGCAAGCGAAAAAAGACGTGGACGTCCCCATAATCGCGAGCCTCAACGCGACCTCCATCGGTGGTTGGGCACGCTATTCCAAGTTGCTGGCCGAGGCGGGGGCCGATGCCATCGAGTTGAACGTCTACCGGGTCCCTACTGACCCGCAAATGACGGCGGCGCAGGTGGAGCAGTTGGACCTGGTTCTCGTGGGCAGCGTGTGCGCCAGCGTGCCGGTGCCGGTAGCGGTGAAGCTTTCGCCTTATTACTCGTCTCTCGCCCACTTTGCGGCCAGGGTGGTCAGCGCCGGAGCGGCCGGCCTCGTCCTCTTCAACCGCTTCTACCAGCCGGACCTGGACTTGGAAACCATGGACGTTGTACCCAAGGTCGAGTTGTCCGGGGCTTGGGAGCTGCGCCTGCCTCTACGCTGGATAGCCATACTGCGGCCCCAGCTCGGGGCGGGGCCGTCATTGGCGGCTTCATCGGGGGCCCACTCCGGCACCGATGTCGTAAAAGCCATTGCCGTCGGCGCCGATGTGGCCATGATGACCTCGGCCATCCTGCACTACGGATTTGATCACATCAGGACCGTCGAGTCCCAGCTGGCCGAGTGGCTCGCTGAGCACGGGTACGGCTCGGTGGCCGAACTGCGCGGAGCAGTATCCCAGACTGCATCGGCAGACGCCGGCGCGTTCGAGCGAGCTAACTATCTAAAGACGCTGCATTCCTGGGCGACAGTGCAATAGCTTGAGGACTTGCCTGTTGTCCAACAATGTCGCCCTCGGAGGCGCCTCGGGTCTTTTGTAGCGACGCGCTAGGTCTCTTGTAGCGACGACGTGCGCTAGGTCTCTTAGCGCCGCCCTAGCGGTCGACGTAAATGCACTCTCCCGCACACTGGGCCTGGGCCTCCAGCACTGGATCTTCCAGATTGGTCGGCACTTCGCCGGCTAGCTTTACATGAGCAAGCCCGTCGTCTTGCATCTCGAAGACCTCGGGGCAAAGATCCTGGCAGAGACCGTCGCCGGTACAATACTCCTGTTCGATCCTGACGTTCATCTCAGAACTCCTCTTCAGTCGCTTAGACCATATCTAGCGTTCTTGCCCATGTCGGAGTTAGGGCAATTCGTCCCTCAGGTGGGGCCGAAGGGCTCGATGTCAGTCCCACCCGGTGATTTGTGACGTTGGCCCCTGGCTCGCCCGGCCACGTCTCGCCCAGAATGGACAACGTGTGGAAGCGACGTGGTCAGTGATGTTTGAGCGGTTCGACGACCAGGCGCGAAACGTTGTGAAACGGGCCCAGGATGAGGCGCGCCTGATGGGCCACGACCACACCGGCACCGAGCACATCTTGCTTGGGCTGGTCCATGAGGTCGACGGCGTAGTTGGCGAAGCGTTCGAGTCGCTCGGGATCAACCTTGAAGCTGTGCACGAAAAGGTCGAGGAAAGGCTCGGCCCTCCGCCGTCGTCGAATGTTGGGTCACCCCCCTTTACCCCCAGGGCCAAGAAAGTGCTCGACCTTTCACAGCGTGAAGCTCTCCGGCTCGGCCACGACTACATCGGAGCCGAGCACATCCTGCTTGGCCTGGTCCGGGAGGGACACGGACGCGGGGCGGAGGTGCTTGTCGCCTTGGGTGCCGACCTCTCCCAGGTGCACACCCGCGTCATCGAATTGCTGGCTGGCCCTCGAGCAACGGGGCGGGCGAACGCGCCCGTGGGGCTCGCCCCCAGCCGCCACGATGTGCCCGCCAGCAAACCGCTCCTCAGCCAGTTCGGGCGCAACTTGACCCAGCTGGCCAGGGACCACAAGCTCGACCCCGTGATAGGGCGGGGGGCCGAGATCGAGCGGGTCATGCAGGTGTTGTCCCGGCGCACCAAAGCCAACCCGGTCCTGATCGGGGAGCCGGGCGTCGGCAAGACCGCAGTCGTCGAGGGGCTGGCACAGCGGATTGTCTCCGGTGAGGTCCCCGAAGGCGTTCGCGGCAAGCAGCTCTACAGCCTCGACATCGGCGCCCTGGTGGCGGGTTCGCGTTATCGGGGTGATTTCGAAGCCCGCCTGAAAAAGGTGCTCGACGAGATCCGGGCTCGAGGCGACATCATTTTGTTTATCGATGAGTTGCACACCCTGGTTGGGGCGGGTGCCGCAGAGGGGGCAATCGACGCGGCGTCGGTCCTGAAACCATTGCTTGCCCGCGGTGAACTCCAGGCGATCGGCGCCACGACCCTTGACGAGTACCGTAAGCACCTCGAAAAAGACGCCGCCCTGGCACGCCGTTTCCAGCCGGTGAAGGTGGAAGAGCCATCTGTCGTTGACACGATCGAAATCCTGAAGGGCCTGCGAGAGCGCTACGAGGCTTACCACGGCGTGACCATCACCGATCAGGCCCTTGTGGCGGCCGCTAACTTGGCCGACCGCTACATTGCCGACCGCTTCCTTCCTGACAAAGCGATCGACCTCATCGACGAAGCGGGGCGCGGCTACGGATCCAACGCATGACGGTACCTCCCGGCTACAGAGCCATCGAAGCTGAGATAGCCAAAGTGAGGCAAGATTTAGCGCTCGCCGGACAGGAGCCGGGCAGCGTGTTGGCTGACCGCCTGCGAGACAAGGAGGCAGAGCTCCTCCAGCGCTTGGCGGTGACCGAGCAAGAGTGGCGCGCCGCGGGCGTCGAGTTGTTCGACCTGGTGGACGAGGAAGTTATCGCCGAGGTACTCGGGAACTGGACGGGTATCCCGGTCTCCAAGTTGACAGAACAAGAGGCCGCCAAGCTGCTCCGCATGGAAGAGGAGCTCCACAAGCGAATTATTGGCCAGGACGATGCCCTGAAAGCTGTCTCACTCGCTATCCGGCGCACGAGAGCAGGTTTGAAAGACCCCAAACGCCCCAGTGGTTCGTTCATCTTTCTCGGCCCATCGGGAGTCGGTAAGACGGAGACGGCTAAGGCCCTGGCCGAGTTCCTCTTCGGCGACGAGTCGGCGTTGGTTCAGCTGGACATGTCCGAGTACATGGAGAAGCAGTCGGTGAGCCGGTTGGTCGGTTCACCCCCGGGGTACGTCGGTTACCAGGAGGGTGGTCAGCTCACCGAGGCGGTCCGGCGCAATCCCTTCTCTGTGGTCCTGTTCGACGAGGTGGAAAAGGCCAACCCAGATATCTTCAATACATTGCTGCAGGTCCTCGAGGAAGGCAGGCTCACTGACGCTCAGGGTCGCACTGTCGACTTCAAGAACACCGTCATAATCATGACTTCCAACCTAGGAACCGCCGGCCTGCACAATTCTTCCATCGGGTTTGCCAGTGCCGACAAGGACGTCACCCACGACCTGGTGACCACGAAGGTCAATGACGCCTTGAAGCAGCATTTCCCGCCCGAGTTCTTGAACCGCGTCGACGAAGTAATCGTGTTCCACGAGCTTTCCAGGGACGAGGTGGGCGAGATCGTGGACTTGATGGTGCAGCGCCTCCGTGGCCAGCTCGAGGCGCAAGGCCTCGGGATCGAGCTCAGCAACGCCGCTAAGTACCTGCTCGTCGAGAAAGGTTACGACCCAACGATGGGTGCCCGGCCACTGCGACGCGCGCTACAGCGGATGGTGGAAAGCCCGCTCGCCGAAAAGCTTCTTTCGAAAGAGTTTGGCGATGGCGACACGATCATCGTCGACGCGGACAACGGAGAGATCACCTTCAGGGTCATGGAGCACGTCGAGCTGCATGAGGCGGAGCTGGCCGGTGCTCTAAGGGGTGATTAGAGGCACGCGAAGGGTCAACAAATCCGAGGCAACGGGTCCCCAACGAGCATGTCGACGATGCGCGTCCCACCCAGCTGGGTGAGCAGGACCACGATCCCCGGGGGGTCCGTGCGGATCTCGCCAATGCGGACGGCATTAGCTCCCAGGGCATGGCCGCGCAGAGCGGCGAGCCCAGCCGCAGCTTCGTCGGGTGCCAGCACCGCGACGAACTTGCCCTCATTGGCCACGTACAACGGGTCGATACCGAGTAGCTCGCATGCTGCAGCTACCTGCGGGCGGACCGGCAGAGCGGTCTCGTCGAGCACGACGGTCAGGTTGCAGTCCCGGGCCAGCTCGTTGCAGACGGTACCCACGCCACCCCGCGTGGCGTCGCGCAACCACCGCGTTGACGGCGCAGCGGCCAGCAACCGCTCCATCAGGTCGTGGAGGGGCGCGGTGTCGGAGACGATGTCGGCCTCGAGCATGAGGTCCCCGCGGGCGAGCATGACGGCCATGCCGTGGTCCGCCATGGTGCCGGACAGGATGACCACGTCACCCTCCCTGACCAGGTCGGCTGACAGCGTCCGGCCTTCGGGGACCAGGCCGATGCCCGAGGTTGTGACGTACATTCCGTCGGCAGCCCCGTGGTCGACAACCTTGGTGTCGCCCGTCACGATGGGGACGCCGGCTGAGGCGGCCGCTTCGGCCATGTCGGCCACGACCAGGCGCAAGGTCTCGATCGGGAAGCCCTCTTCGAGCACGAAAGCCGCCGATAGGGCCAGGGGACGCGCCCCCATCATGGCCAGGTCGTTCACGGTGCCGTGGACTGCCAGGTGGCCGGCCGAGCCACCTGGGAACCGCAGCGGCTTGACAACGAACGAGTCGGTGCTGAACGCCAATCTTTCACCCGACGGCAAGGCCACGACGGCGGCGTCGGTCTGAGGGGTGTCAGTGCCGGGGGCAAAGGCGGCCAGGAAAACGGCATCGATCAATGCCGCTGAGGCCTTGCCGCCGGCGCCGTGAGCCAGGGTGACAACGGAGTCCGATAGCCGCGGCCGGCGACGGCGGAACGCCTCGATGCGGTCGAAGACCTCCGCTTCCCGGCCCGGGACAGTGGCCTCGTGGGCGACGTCGCTCACGCGGTGACCTCCTGTCCCAAAAAGCGTTGGACGGCCAACCACAGTTCCAGGACCAGGGTGTCCTGGGACTCCTGGATGCGGTGGACGCTGTCGGAACACACCACCAGGCAGTGCGCCAAGGCGTCGCTGGCGGCCATAGCCCCGCCCTGGTAGCCGGACAGTCCCACGGTCAGCAGCCCGCGTTTGGACGCTTCGTCGAGGGCGCGCAGGACGTTGCGCGAATCGCCGCTCGTAGAGAACCCAACGGCGATGTCGCCAGGGTGACCGTGTGCGATGATCTGGCGGGAAAAGACGACGTCGAAGCCGATGTCATTGGCCAATGCCGTCAGGACAGCGCGGTCGTCCACCAGGGACAGGGCGGGTAGTGGGAGCCCGCTGGGAGGGTTGCGGAACAGCTCTACTGCGCCTTCGGCGTCCGTGGAGCTGCCCCCGTTGCCGAAAGCAAACAGGCGGCCGCCTCCGGAAAAGCACTGGGCCATCGCCCGGCCCGCCTCCGCAACCATGCCGGCGCAGCGTTCGATGGTGGTTGCCCGCATGGCACGGCTCTCGGCCATCTTGGCTTGGGCCGAGGAGGCCAGGTCCGCCAAGAGGGCTGTTGCGTTGCGCTCTTCAGCCTCTATGAACGGGTACAGGAACCCGGTTGGTTCGCTCGTCACGTTCAAAGCTCCTCGGCGTTGGGCGCGCAGGTGCCGGGGCCAGGGTCGCCAAGCAGGGTGATAGCCACGCCGGCGTGGACCAACAGGAGGTCGCCGGGCCCGGCGTCCACCAGGGTTGCGTCGACAGTTTCGATCCGGCCGGCTACTAGTACCTCGGCCCTCCCGTCGTCGTGGACAGCCCTGACTTCAGCCACGCGGCCCTCATCTGAACACGTGATGCAGACGTCGTCGGTGCACCCGGTTTCGGCTTCGGTGGCGGCTGCGAGCAAGCCGGGATGCTCGAACACCACGTGGCTCAGCTCCCACAAAAGATGATAAAGCAGCACGATGTCACCAGACTGAGCGGCGAACGAGGCGCTGAGCGATCCCCACCACACCACGTGCTCCGCTGCCGACGCCGCTGGGCGGGGGCCGGCTCCCAGCCATATCCGAGTGAGGCCCCAGGCTTCCGCGCGGCGCAGGAGATCCAGAGCGGCCACGTCATCAGCCGAGCTCACGACCAGCAGCACGTCGCCGGGGCTGGACAACAGACGCAGGACGGCGGCGACATCATGCCCTTCCAGGTCTACCGCCGGCAGGGCGCGCTTGCCGACGATGACCGGGTGGACGAACTCGACGGCCACGTGGCGGCCGTGGGACCGCCACTGGGGAGCAGCGCACCACATTGTGGCACCGGCGGCGAAGCGCCGGGCGAGCGACAAGGCGGCTGCGGCCAGGCATTCGGCGACGCCGACGTCGTCGGTGGTGCCCATGTCGGGCATGGTGACCTCGTTTGCGCTGCTCATAGCCGTGCCTCCTGGCTGGGCACGGACCGGCGACGAGACGCCGCAATTACGGCTTGCCCGAGCGCCAACCCGCCATCGTTGGGGGGCACCAACCTGTGCGTCAAGACCTGCATTTGGAGCCCGTCGAGCTGAGCGCGTGCTAAGCGCAGGAGAAGGACGTTTTGGAACACGCCACCGCTCAAGGCTACCCGGCCCACCCCGGTGCGCTGGCCGAGCCGCTCGGCCAGTTCGGCGATAAGCGAGGCCACCGCGATGTGGAACCGAGCAGCCAGCGCGCCAGGGCCCACCCACGACGCAGGTCGTCGACCATCTCCCGCAAAAGCGGTCCCGGGTCGATCTGGTCCCCGGCAACCTGGAAGTGGTAGGGCGGCAGTGCCGCAGCCAAGTGGGGACCGGCCAGGACTTCGAGCTCGATCGCAGCCTGGGCTTCGTAGGAGACGGCGTGGCGGGCCCCGAGCAGTGAGCTCACTGCGTCGAACAAGCGGCCCATGCTCGAGGTCGGCACGCACTGAATGCCCCGTTCGAGCTGTCGCTGCAGTGCTGCCAGTTCAGCCGGCGGGGCGGCCCGGACAGGAGGAAGATCCTCGTCCCAGTCGATACCTGCGGCCCACAGGTGGGCCAGGGCGGCGCGGTAAGGCTTGCGGATGGTGGTGTCCCCGCCGGGCAGGGGCACATAACGCAAATGGGCCGCCCTCTCGAAGTCGTCGTACCCGGCCAAAAGTACCTCGCCACCCCATATCGCACCGTCGGCCCGTACCCGGTGCCGTCGAAGGCAAAGCCGATGACCCGCTCACCGAGCGGCACGCCGTGCTCGGCCATCACCGCGGCTATGTGGGCGTGGTGGTGCTGGACCAACTCCACCGGCGGCCCCGCGTCGTCCTCGGCCCAGCGGCGGGTCTGGTAGCCGGGGTGGGAGTCGGCCGCGACCACCTCCGGGCTAACCCGGTACATCTCAGCGAACTGGCCGACCGAGCTCTTGAAGGCGGCGAGAGTGGGGACACTTCCCATGTCGCCGATGTGCTGGCTCATCCAGGCGTCCCTGCCGGAGGCCAGGCAGAAGGCGTTCTTCAGCTCGCCTCCTACAGCCAGTAAGGGCGCGGCGGAGAACGGCAGCCGCACGGGTAGTGGTGCATACCCGCGGGAGCGCCGGATCGGCAGCTCCTCACCGGCTTCGAGCCGGACCACGGAGTCGTCGCAGGGCACATGGATGGGACGGTTGTGGGCCAACCAGGCATCGACAAGGTGGCCGAGCCTGCCCCTGGCATCCTCGTCCTCGTAGCAAATGGGCTCGTCAGCCAGGTTACCGCTGGTCATCACCAGCATTTGGGGGACCGGGGCGCGAGAGCCGGGAACAGGACGGAAAAGCAGATGGTGCAACGGTGTGTAGGGCAGGAGCACACCGACGTACGGGTTGCCCGGTGCCACCAGGTCGCAGAGGGGGCTCCCTGCCCGGCTGGCCATCAACACGATGGGCCGGCATGTCCCGGTCAACGCGGACACCTCGTCGGCGCTGAGGTCGACCAGGAGCTCGGCCGTTGTCACGTCGGGGACCATTACGGCGAACGGTTTGTCGGCCCGGCCCTTGCGCGCACGTAGCTTCGCTACCGCGGCGGCCGAGGTTGCGTCGCACGCCAGGTGGTAGCCGCCCAAGCCCTTGACCGCCACAACCTGAGCGGCGGCCAGGGCGGCCTGGGTGGCAGCGATGGCGGGGTCGGTCCCACCGGCGCGGTTGCCCCCCTCGGCGGTCGTGAACGAGAATCTCAGGCCCGCAGGCGGGGCACGCCACTGGTTGGGCGTGGAAGCGCCGATTAACGGGGTCCGCGTACTCCGCGGCGCAGGCCGGGCACAGCTTGAACCCCCTCATAGTCGTGTTGGGCCGGTCGTAAGGCAGACGGAGGGTGATGGTGAAGCGGGGCCCGCAATTTGTGCAATTGATGAAGGGGTAGCGATAGCGGCGATCAGCCGGGTCGAACAGCTCGGCTAGGCAATCGTCACATACGGCCACGTCCGGAGAAACGAACGTCCTCGCCCGGCCGTCTCGGTCGCTCTCAACGATACGGAACTCGCGCTCGCCGGTTGTGCCCACTTCGGTGACCTCCATCCCGGAGATGTGGGCCATAGGAGGGGGCTCGTCCAGGAGGCGGCGCTCGAAACGGGCCACGTCAGATGGCTGGCCCTCGACTTCGACGAAGACACCTCCGGTGTCATTGCCCACGTGGCCGGCCAGGCCGAGCTCGGTGGCCAGGCGGTGGACGAACGGCCGGAAACCCACGCCCTGAACCACACCGGTCACCCGGATCCGGTGGCGGACGGCGGTCCTGGCCGTCGCCACCCCAGTCATACCGGCGCCCGGCTCATCCGTCCCAGCGTCACCGCCGCCTCACGATGCATCCGGCCGAAGTTGTAATACGCCGCGCACGCCCCTTCCGATGAGACCATGCAGGTCCCGATGGGCGTCTCAGGGGTGCAGGCGGTCCCGAAGACCTTACATTCCCACGGCTTGATGACACCTTTTAGCACTTCACCGCATTGGCATGCTTTGGGGTCCGCTACACGGATCCCAGGAAGGCGGTAGTGCAGTTCGGCATCGAATTCGGCGAATTCCTGGCGCAGTTTCAAGGCGCTCTGGGAAATGAACCCGAGGCCCCTCCATTCGAAGTGCGGGCGTAGCTCGAACACCTCGCCCAGAACAGCCAGAGCCCGGGGGTTTCCTTCCTCCCTCACCACGCGCGAGTACTGATTTTCGATCTCACAACGGCCTTGTCGGATCTGTGCCAGGAGCATCGCAATAGCCTGCAGGATGTCCAGCGGCTCGAAGCCGGCGGTAACCAACGGCTTGCCATACTCAGCGGCGACAAAACGGTAGGGCCGCTGGCCGATGACAGTGGAGACGTGCCCGGGGCCCAGGAAGCCGTCCAGGCGCAAGTCGGGTGAGCCCAGGATGGCTTTCAGGGGCGGCACGATCGTCACATGGTTGGAGAACACCCGGAAGTTGCTGACCCCCCGCGCCCTGGCCTGCAGCAAGGTAACGGCCGTGGACGGTGCGGTGGTTTCGAAACCCACGGCGAAGAAAACCACCTCGCGTCCGGGGTTGTCGACCGCTACGCGCAAGGCGTCCAAAGGCGAATAGACAAAGCGGACGTCTGCCCCTTCGGCCTTGGCCTTCAGCAAGTTGCCCTGGCCCCCTGGGACCCTCATCATGTCACCAAAGGAGGTGAAAATGACGCCCGGCTCCTTGGCCACCGAGATGGCATCGTCCACTCGGCCCATTGGTATGACGCACACAGGGCACCCTGGCCCGTGCACTAGCTCGACCGACGGCGGCAGTACGTGCTCGATCCCGTGGCGATAAATGGTGTGAGTATGACCACCGCACACTTCCATGAACTTGAAATGGTCGTCACCGGCAAGGGAAGTTATCTGCGCGACTAACGCGCGGGCGGCGGCCGGGTCGCGATATTCGTCAACGAAACGCATTGGATGCCCGGAAAGCTTCCATTTCGTCGCCATAGGCCTGGCCCATGAGCTGCAACGAGGCTAAGGCCTGGCTCGCTTCTTCTTCGTCGATCTTCGACATGGCGAAGCCGACGTGGATCAAGACCCAGTCACCAGGTTGGAGGTGTTCGTCTTCGAGCAACGCCACGTTGACGACCCGAGTTACGCCCGAGACGTCGACGCGCGCCAAATGGTCCTGAGCGTTGTCGATCTCTACCACCTGGCCCGGGATCCCGAGGCACATTTATCTCACCCGTTTTCGCCTTCGTCGTCTTGCTTGGCTGGCTTGGCCAGCGCCGCGTAGACGGCCGCTTCCGTGCGCCTCGAAAAGCCCATCTTGGCCAGGAGGTTGGAGACATAGTTCTTCACGGTCTTTTCGGCGAGGTACATCTCGGCGCCTATCTGACGGTTCGTCTTACCTTCAGCTATCAAATCGAGGATCCGCCGCTCCTGCGGGGATAGCTTGGCGATCCGCTCGTCTTCGGGTTTCCCGCGCAGGCGTTCCATCACCCCTGCGGTAAGCGCCGGGTCGATCAGCGACTGGCCGGCTGCGACCCGGCGCACCGCCGAGACGAGCTCAGGGCCACGGATCTGCTTGAGCAGGTACCCGCTTGCGCCGGCGAGGATAGCTGAGAACAGCGCATCGTCGTCGGCGAACGACGTCAGCATCAGGCAGCACAGGCCCGGCATCGTGGCTCGCAGCTCGCGACAGACCTCAATGCCGCTCGAGCCGGGAAGGCGCACGTCGAGCACCGCCACATCTGGACGAGTAGGCGGCACTCGCACCATGGCTTCGTCCGCATTAGAAGCCTCTCCGACCACTTCGAGGTCCTCTTGGGCCTCGAACAGCTCGCGCAGCCCACGGCGCACGATCTCGTGGTCATCGAGCAAGAAAACCCTGATAGTCACTGTTTGCCTCCAACCTTACGTTAGCGCCTCCGACTACCGGCGCCGCATCCCTGGGCACTGTCGCAAAGGGGGCACCGCTCGAGAGTGCCCCCGTCGCGCACAGCGGCCCCGGTCGAGGAGTTGCCTCCAGGACCGGGGCTTGCTGTGCGCAGGAGGGCCGAGGCGGCCCACCTTGACCTATAGGGCTCTTACGAGGAGAGCGTCCCGAGAGGGGCGAGCTCGCCGACCTTGGTGTCGGTCTTGCCGTTGCCCGCCGACGGGGCGAACCCGGTGGTGACGAGCCGAGGGATTTCCTCGTCGGCTGGGACCTTGCGGAAGTGCCAAAGGCCGAGGCCGGACAGGACCAGGGTGATACCGGCGAAGATGAAGGCGATGACCGAGCTGATCAAGGCGATCTGGCCCATCTGCCACCACCCGTAGGCGTTCAGGAGCATGCTGCGAAGAGTTGTCCCCTTGAACACTGTCGCAACCAAGTTGTTTAGCGCTGTGGCCTTGGCGCTGCCCGGGGTCGCTGCCATAGCGGCGGCGCTCACCTGGGAGTAGGTCTGCCCGCCGGTCATCTCATTGAGGTGGATGGCGATGAAATGGTTCGCGTACGCCTCTGCCTGAGCACCGGTGGTCAGGTTTTGGCCGGCGTACTTGCTGAGGTAGGGGACCATCGCGGGGGTGACTTCGGAGAACCCTCCCGGTGCTGGGTTCGCCGCGGCGGCCAACTCGGCCTTGGTCGGGAAGCTGATCTTTTGGGCGGAGAGCTGGCTGCTCACCGAGTTATTTGCGTAGCTATAACCCCAGAATAGGAGGCCGCCCGCGACGAGCAGCACTACTACCATCAAGAGGCCGCCAAAGCTAACAAGGGCGTCAAATGATTTCCTGCGCATTGTGGTTCCTTTCTCTGTTAGGCCCTTCGGCCTTTGTCCAGTGTCCGTCCCAGGGCGCAGCGGTTCGTAGGGCCGAACGTCCCGGGTTGTGCCCCCTAAGGTCACGGTGTTGGCGGCGCCTAACTAATCTCGTTGCATGCTCTATGTGAGCGCCTCGCCCAACCTCGACGACCATCACACCGGCCCCTATCATCCCGAGCGGCCCGAGCGCGTCACCGCCGCGCTGGAGGGGATCGAAGAGGCAGGCCTGACGGACGCAGTTGTCGCGCTACCTCCTAGGCAGGCAACCAAAGAGGAGCTCGAGCGGGTGCACACGCCCCGCTACTTACAGATGATCGAGGATTTTTGCGCAGGCGGGGGCGGCCCGCTCGACCCCGATACGATCGCCAGCCAGGGTTCATGGGGTACCGCGTTGCTTGCAGCCGGCGGCACCCTGGCGGCCGTGGACGCGCTTATGTCTGCTCGCGACGGCGTCGCATTTGTGGCCCATCGACCACCGGGCCACCACGCGACGGCCGATCAGGCCATGGGTTTTTGCCTATTGAACAACGTAGCTGTCGCGGCCGCAGCTCTCCTGGAGCGCGGCGAGCGGGTGCTTGTCCTGGACTGGGACGTGCATCACGGGAACGGGACCGAGGCAATTTTCTGGGACGAACCCGGGCTTTTTTACGTCTCGACCCATCAGTCGCCGCTGTACCCAGGCACCGGTGACCCCCGCGCGACAGGAGGCGCAAATGCTCCTGCGCTCAACTTGAACATCCCTTTACCCCCAGGCGCTACGGGCGACGTCTTACTGTATGCGTTCGAGGAAATAGTCGCTCCAGCCGTTGAGGATTTCCGTCCGACTTGGGTGCTTATCTCGTCAGGTTTCGACGCCCACGCCTCAGACCCTCTTGCCAATTTGGAGCTGAGCGCAGGGGACTTCGCAGACCTTGCCGCCCGAGCCAAGAGCTTTGCCCCAGCCCCGGGACGGGTTGTCGTGGTCCTGGAGGGCGGTTACGACCTCAGAGCGATCAGTCACAGTTCGGGGGCCGTCCTGGCAGCCCTGCTAGGCGGGAATTACCGCCCCGAACCTGCTACGTCCGGGGGGCCGGGAAAGTCAGCGGTCGACCACGCCGCGCAGGTTCACCGAGCCTCGCGCAGCAAAAGCTAGCCGCGCCGGGCAGGAGCCCGCCGGCAGGCTCAATTGGGAGGCCGCATCGGCCGATAACCAGCTACCGGGGTACGTACTACGTAGACGAGGTGAAATGATCGGCCAAACGGCTCAACGCCTGGCCCGCAGGCTTGCCTGGGCCGACGCGGACCTCGTGGAAGGTACGGAGGCCCTGTTGTGGCCTGCGTCAAACGATGCCGCCGCCGACGCCGAAGAGCTGCCGGACCGTTCGGAGGCGTGCCGCGCCGTCCTCTCGTGGGTGAGGCCAAAGGTACTGCGCTTCGAGATCGAGTCCCCCCTAGGCCCTGCCCGAACTGCTGCTCGTAAGCACGCTAGCGGTCGGTGGCCCGGCGCAATTTGTGGTCCGCAAGACGTACCAGATAAGCACCACGGTTGCCTGCGACCCGCCGCCCAATATCACCGTCGTCGAGCGTAGGGACCTGTTCCGCATACCGGTTGCGGCCCGCGTGACCGTCGAGTCGGGTTCCGGCAGCTGGTCCCTCTACTCGATGGACTGCTCAGTCGGCGGGATCAGGATCTGCCCGCCCAAGCCCATCGAGGTGGGAGCCGAAGTCGAGGTGAAAGTGGAGCTCGGCGCAGGTAACGAGGTCGTGCTGCCGGCTGTGGTCCGGCATTGCCGGCCCTACCCTCTCGATGGAGCGCCATCGCAGCGGACCGCCACCGGGCGCATCGACGCCTTACTCGAAGAGCCCCCGACCATGGCGGGGTTGCAATTCGTCAGGGTGCCAAGTGACGCCGAACGCCACTTGAGCCAGTTTGTCGGTCGCCACCAGCGGCGCCTGATGCCGCGCGTCCAAGCCATCGTCCCCCTTGAGTACCGTTCGCACGGCGCAAAGCGCTTCCTCGAGGCCTTCGCTAAGGAGCTGTCTCCGGGTGACCTCGTACTGATGGCCCGTCAGGCGCATTTGCTCGGCGAACGCCTGGAGCTCAAGCTCCGGTTGAGCCGCCAGGACTTCACGTTCCACGCCTCCGCCGTCTCGTGCGAGACAATCGTTGAGGACGAGGGAAAGACGGTCCGCTACTTCGTCAAGGCTTCGTTCGACGATGCCGGCGCAACGGTCGAGGGCAACTTCCGCAAAGCGGTCCGCGAGCTGTCGATCGACCGGTTCGCGTCCAAACGCGCCTGATCGTCGGCCATCTCGGCTGGGCCGTTCCGGCCATCTCGGCTGGGCCGTTCCGGCCATCTCGGCTGGGCCGTTCCGGCCATCTCGGCTGTGTTCCGGCCATCTCGGCTGTGTTAATCCACCCCGGTCTGTCACAAGCCGGCGGCTTCATCCCCGCACGCCCAGAACGCACGGAGCACGCCGAGAACGCACGGACCACGCCGAGAACGCACGGACCACGCCCAGAAACCAAGCCGGCCAACGATGGGACCATGGGGCAGACGTTGCGTCGGATGGGCGGGAGCGCTCAGGAGCCAGGCCAATGCTGTGAGGTCGGCCAATTTCCGGACGCACCGTCGGTCGCGCTCGAACCGTTGCCGGAGAGGCCCGGAGTGTGGAGAAGGCATGGCGGTGCTGCTCGTAGCCTTTCGGGCGCGAAGTGCTGCCGAGAGCGCCAAGGCGGCTAGTAAGACGGTCGCCGCCACGTCGGCCTCCCACCACCCCGTGAGGCTGGTAGAGGTCTTCAGCCCGACCGAACGCGCCTGTGTCGCGCTAACCCCGAAAGCGGTGGACGGCACGGCTTCGCTCAACTGGAAGACCGCGGAGATGAGCTGCGAGGAAATGGCAATGACTGCACCTGCCGTGGCCCAGACGCCGACTGAGGTGGGGGACCACACGGACCCGAGAACTGTCACGAAGGCGAACCCGACCACGGTGAGGAGCACACAGGCCATCACGACGGCTGGCTGGGCGAACGCGTTTCCTTCGGTCACGCTGCCCGACACGTGGAGAGATGGTGCGACGGCTGTCCACTTGTCCCAGCTGGGCAGGTACGCCAGGACGACTGCGAACGTCGCGAGGATCATGAGCAGGGACGACCGGCGCCGAGGTGCTCGGGGCGCGCCGAGAGTGACCGTACTGGCGGTGACTAACACGCCGGCCGCCCCGAAGCCGAGGCCGGCCAAGGCGAGCCAGGCACCGGCTTCGCTCCCGTCCGATACTTGGAAACCGTTTGTGATGTCGACGGCGAGGAGACCCAGTTCCACAGCGCCCAGCCCGGCTCCAAGAGCCGCCCCGCCCCGCACGGAGATGCGCGCTGAAGACCAGGACCGCCGCCAGCGCCCAGCCGATCTCCAGGCATACATAGACCGCTATCTCCCACGACGAGGAGACAACTGGGCTCGCCGGCAGGCCTGGGTAGGGCGGGAACATCGCCCCAATGTGCAGGCCCAGGCAGATGAGCAACAGCCCGCCGCCCACGGCCACCTCTGGGAACGCCGGTCGCGGAGGCTCCGACGGCTCGGCGACTGCCAGCTCGTCAGCGGAGTAGCGCGAGGAGGGGGGCTCGGTCGGGTAGCTCGGCCCGTTGGGGGCGCGGCCGACGGTTGGCCCACGGGGTAGCTCGGCCCGGGAGGCGGCGCGACCGAAGGTGGCCCCGACGGGTAGTTCGGTGCCAGCGGGCCGGCCTCAGGCGGCGCGCCGGTGGGCAATGGAGGGGTCAAGCTCACTGTTCCATACTGGCGCAGGCCTTAGCCTTGGAGCTGCACCCCACAGCCGCAGGGGGCGAGCTTTCCCTTAAAGTCTCTTAAAGAGAGCGCATCAATTGGTAAACGCCCGCGAAATCGCTGTTTGCCTTATCGGGAATAGGGATCACGCCCCCTAGCGCGCGAGCTCCCCAAGCGATCTGGGCCGTGCGTTCGACGATAGCTACGATCTGGAGCACCTTGGAAGGGCTCTGCCCGACCGCGACCAGGCCGTGGTTGGCGAGCAGGGCGGCCCCCCGGCCCTCCAGCGCCCTGACTGCGCTGCTGCCTACGTCGGCCGACCCGGACATCGCGTAGTCCGCGCAACGAACCTCGCCACCCACGTAGATCGTGAACTCATCCACGCAAGCCGGCAGCGGCTCGTGGCTGCATGCGAACATCGTGGCCCACACGGGGTGAGCATGAATGACCGACCCGATGTCGTCGAAAGCGCGGTAGCACGCGAGGTGCAGGAGCAATTCGGACGTAGGGCTGCGGCCCTCTGCCCGCGAGACGACCTCTCCCTCCGGGTTGACCACGACCATGTCCTCGAGAACCATCGCCTGATAGTCGACCGAGGAGGGCGTGCACACCACGTTGCCGTCAGGGAGACGGGCGGAGATGTTCCCCGAGGTGCCTTCGACAAGGCCCTTTCGCAGCATTTCCTTCGCGGTCGCCAGTACCGCCTCATGGGCTTCGGGGACACTTCTCATCGTTTTCTCTCCAGGAACGTGGGGCTGTCCAAGACTTCGGGGTTGACGATATTGAGCGGGACGTCGCCGGCCAGGAGGCGTTCCAAGTCGTCCGCCACCATCTGGGCGCCGCGAGCTTCGGTGTCGGTGGTAGCCCCGCCGATGTGCGGCGTGAGCACGACGTTGGACATGGCCAGGAGCGGGTGCCCCGCTGGCAGTACTTCGCCGTCAAAGTGGTCGAGCCCCGCGCCAGCGAGGTGCCCCGAACGGAGGGCCTCGACAAGCGCGTCCATGTCGTGCAACTTGGCTCGGGCCGTGTTCAAGAACACCGAGCCCGGGCGCATCCACGAGAACTGTTCCTCGCCGAAGAATCCCAGCGTCTCCGCGGTCACCGCAGCGTGCAGCGACACGACGTCCGCTCCCTTGACCGCCTCCTCCAGGTTGTCGCCTGCGCCCGCCACGTAGGGGTCGTAGACGACGACCTCCATCCCAAGGCCCCGTAGCCTCCATTCGAGCGCTCGGCCGACTGCCCCGTAGCCGACGATGGCAGCATTTCTGCCCGCCAGCTCCCATCCGCGGAAGCGCTGGTAGGGAATGGTGCCGTCGCGGAAGACTTCCAGTTCCCGTACGTCGCGGTCGGCAGGCAGGACAGCCCGGGCAACGGCAATGAGCAGGCCGATGGCAAGTTCGGCGACCGCGTCTGCGTTACGGCCAGGGGTGCGAAGCACCGGGACCCCCGCCGCTGTGGCCTGGGCGACGGCGACGTTGTTGGGGTCGCCTCGGGTGGCGGCGACGGCGACCAGGGGCAACTCGAAAACAGGCCCGTCGACGAAGTCAGCCTCTATCACTGCTATGTCGGCGCCCTCGGCAGACAGGCGCTCGGCTAGGCCGGCGCCGTCGTAGATCTTGAGCGGTTCCTGGTCCGTCCATGGCTCGTGGACCACTTCGGCCAGCTGTTTGAGCTTGTCGAGACCGGGCCCGCGCATCGGCGCCGTCACAAAGGCGCGGTGGCGTCCGCCGCGTTGACCTAAAGGACCGCTCGCTTGGGGCACGCTTGCAATACTGTCCGAGCATGACCGACGCATCCCAATCCGCGCAGTCCGGGGGGCTGGCCGTCGGGCTCGACATCGGGACGACATCGGTCAAAGTCGTTGTAGCCGACGAAGCCGGCAACATTGTGGGGCGGCACCGGCTCCCGAGCGAGCTCATCGTCGCGCCGAATGGCCGCTTCGAGCACGATGCGGTGGCTACCTGGTGGGATGGCCCTCGGGCATTGCTGAGCGAAACTCTTGACCAATTGAGGGCGTCGGGGCGCGGTGAACCGAAAGCGGTCGCTGTCTCGGCGATGATGCCCTCGGTATCGGCAGTGGACGGCTCCGGCCGGCCGATCGGCCCCGGCCTGCTCTACGGCGATAGTCGGGGGCAGGTCCCTGTCCAAGGCGGCGACGGCCAGTCGGGTGGGACCGGTTCGCGCGGTGGCAGCGACCCGACTGCCAGCGACGAAATGGCATGCCTCGCCGGGTGGGCGGCCTCCGAGGTCCCGGGCGCCGCAGGCTACTGGCCGGCGCAGGCGGTTGCCAATGCGTCGCTAGGCGCGGTCGGCGTGACCGATTTGGCGTCGGCCTTTGCCACCGGCACACTTTTCGGTGAAGGAGGCTGGGACGCATCGGTGTGCGAAGCCGCCGGCTTTTCAGCGGCGCAGCTGCCGAGGGTGGCGTTCTTCGGCGAGCGAATTGGGGAAGTCGACCCTGTTGCCGTCGGGGGGCCGGGCGCCTCGGGCAGTGAGATCGTCCTTGGGGCGGGGTCGGTGGACGGGCTATGCGAGCAGTTGGTCTCCGGCGCGGTGGGCGACGGTGACGTGTTCGTCGGGCTGGGTGGGACCCTCGTCGTATGGCTCACCGTCCCGGGTTGGCCGGAAGAGGAGCCCGGTCTGTGGAGGGTGCCACATTTCGCAGCAGGCAAGGCGCTGGTCGGAGGGGCGAGCACCGCCGGTGGGATGTGGGTTGACTGGGTCGACCGGGCTCTGCGCCCTGACGACGAGACGCCCATCGGGCCGAGGGACGTGCCGCTGTGGTGGCCCTGGGCCAAGGGCGAAAGGGTGCCCTTGCACGACCGGTCGCTCCGCGTCGGCTTGGCAGGCGCTGACATTTCACATGGCCCCGCAGCTCTCCGGCGAGCAGCGTTCGAAGCGACCGGTTTTGTCGTTCGCCACATCGTTGAGTTGGCCGCCAACGGTGGGACCAGCCCGCGGCGCTTTGTGCTGAGCGGGGGGGGAGTGCGCAACGGCGCGTGGCTGCAGGCCATTGCCGACGTGTTGGGACAACCGGTCGTGCCGATGGCCTTTGCCGACGGGGCGGCCCTCGGCTCCGCCTTCCTGGCAAGGATGGCCCTCGGCGCCGAGAGCTCCCTTGACGACGCCGGCCGGTGGGCTAGGTGGTCGCCCGAGGTAGCGCCACGGCCGCCTTGGGCGGAGGCTGCCAACGAGCGTTACGAACTCTGGAAGGCGGGCTTGCCTGAGGGAGCACCGCGACGCTTGCCTGAGGGGAGCACCGCGACGCTTGCCTGAGGGGAGCACCGCGACGCTTGCCTGAGGGGAGCACCGCGACGCTTGCCTGAGGGGAGCACCGCGACGCTTGCCTGAGGGGAGGCCCGGGCCGGGTTTGACCGGGCGCCGCGTCATACGCCGCTGCTCTCGAGGCGCCGGCGTTCTTTTACCGCTGCCGGGTAGCTTAGGCGACGGCTGTAATGATCCTTCTTCCGGGCGTGGTAGGGGGTGTGGTGCTCGGGACCCCTCCATCGGAACCGATTACCTGGTTCCTCTCGACGTCGAACGGGTTGCTTGTCGGGCTCACCTCGCCGGCGCCAAGGTGCACCGCATCGGTGGGTGCGAGCGTCCCTGATATGTAGAAGCTGGCCGAGAACCCTGTCGAACAATGGGTGGCGAAGTCGAGCCCGTCCACCCAGCCGTAGTTGACGAAACGGAAAAGGATCGTGCGGTGGTTCGCGCTGACCGCGACGATGTCGTTGCCCTCGTCGCGGGTTCGGTGGACCAACACGAACCTGCCGTCGGTATGCAACGTCCCGGCGATGATGACCCTGTCGTGCGGCCCGCTATGGGTGGCGCGCAGCGCCCAACCCCCATCTGGGTCGTGCCACAGGTATACGCCGTCGTCCCCGGCCTGGAAAGTTGCGGGCCGGCCCTGGATGGCCTGGGGCCACGCCCCGGGGACGCAATTATCTTCCGGCGCAGCCGACGGTGCCTGAGGCGGGGGCAAGCCGACCGTCGTCGTTGTGCTGGTGGTCGTCGTTGCGCCAGGGGCGGTCGTGGTGGTGGTGCTCGTTGCTACCGGCGGCGGGAAATGCCGGTGCTGAGCAGCCTGGTTTGCCCAGGCGGGGCTAGCGGCCAAGCCCGTCGCAACAACCACCGCGCAAGCACCGAGCAGGATTTTGGCGGCGCTGGCGGTCGCTGCGGAAGTGGTCCTCATTGTGGTCCTCCTGTTGGCTGGGCCGCTTGGCCCCGCACCATCAGTGTCGTCACAGTTGTTGTTCAGGCCGTAGTCAATTTGTGATGATCCTGCGAAGGACTATACCGGGGCGGTCCCCGGGCACCGTTGCTTGCCCCAGTTGAACGGGTGGCCAACAAGGCCCTACGACCTGGTAGACCCACACGACCTTAGCGCCCGCCGGTCGCTAAGGTGCGCTTGTAGCCACCCCCAGGCCACGCTTCACAGGCCCGGGTTCGCCCCACTGAGAAACGCGGACGGAAAGAAGGCCCGACGATGACCCAGGCGACAGCGCCCCACCATTCCGGCGAACAGGACGCCATAGCAACCGGGCAACCTCTTTCCGAGACCGAAGCCCTCCTGATAGACGCCTACTGGCGAGCGGCCAACTACCTGTCCGTGGGGCAAATCTATCTCCTCGACAACCCGCTGCTGCGTGAGCCGCTCCAGGCCGAACACGTGAAGCGGCGCCTCCTCGGGCATTGGGGGACGACGCCAGGGCTCAACTTCATCTACGCCCACATGAACCGGGTCATCCGGAACTTTGACCTGGATGCGATCTACGTCATGGGCCCTGGGCACGGGGCCCGGCGGCGGTGGCAAACGCTTACCTCGAGGGGACCTACGGCGAGTTCTACCCGGGCATTACCTCCGATGAGAACGGCATGCGCGCTTTGTTCCGCCAGTTCAGCTTTCCCGGCGGTATCCCGTCCCACGTCGCACCCGAAACGCCCGGGTCGATCCACGAAGGTGGAGAGCTTGGGTACGCGCTTTCTCATGCCTTCGGGGCCGCGTTCGACAACCCGGACCTGCTTGTCTGTTGCATCGTGGGTGATGGGGAGGCCGAAACGGGCCCGCTCGCCACTGGTTGGCATTCGAACAAGTTCTTGAACCCTGTCGGCGACGGCGCTGTTCTCCCGATCCTGCACCTGAACGGCTACAAGATCGCCAACCCCACCGTGCTGGCGAGGATCGGCGACGACGAACTGACGTCCTTGCTCGAGGGCTACGGCTACGAAGTCCATTGGGTGTCCGGCGACGACCCTGCCACGATGCACCAATTGATGGCTGCGACCATGGACCGCGTCGTCGAGCGCATCGGCTCGATCCAGCGCTCGGCCCGGGAGATGGGAGACTCCACAAGGCCGCGTTGGCCAATGATCGTGTTCCGGTCGCCGAAGGGATGGACGGGCCCGAAGATGGTCGATGGCCTGGCGACAGAGGGGACCTGGCGGTCTCATCAAGTGCCGTTGGCGGAGGTCCACACCAACCCTGAGCATCGGGCACAACTTGAGTCCTGGCTGCGCAGCTACCGCCCCGAGGAACTTTTCGACGACAACGGGTCAGTTATCCCGGAACTAGCCGCCCTGCCGCCCAAGGACGAGCAGCGGATGAGCGCGAACCCACATGCCAACGGCGGATTGTTGCTCCGCGACCTAGTCTTGCCGGATTTCCGCCAGTATGCCGCCCCCGAGTCAAGGCCCGGGACGACGCTGTCAGAAGCGACCAAGGCCCTTGGCATGTTCCTCAGGGACGTGATGGTCGCCAACCCGTCCAACTTCAGGGTGTTCGGCCCTGACGAGGTCGCTTCCAACCGCTTGCAGGCTGTTTTCGAGGTCACCGACCGCCAGTGGGATGCCCAGACACTGGCGAGCGATGACCACCTCGCCCCCGAAGGCAGGGTCATGGAGGTGCTCTCGGAGCACCAGTGCCAGGGTTGGCTCGAGGCCTACCTGTTAACCGGGAGGCACGGTCTTTTCACAAGCTATGAGGCGTTCATCCACATAATCGACTCGATGTTCAACCAGCATGCCAAATGGCTCAAGGTCACAAAGGGCATTCCCTGGCGCAGGCCGGTGGCATCGCTCAATTACTTATTGTCTTCGCACGTTTGGCGCCAGGACCACAACGGGTTCTCACATCAGGACCCGGGTTTCATCGACCACGTTGTCAACAAAAAGGCGGAAGTTATAAGGGTTTACCTACCACCCGACACGAACACTCTGCTTTCGGTAGCGGACCATTGCCTACGGAGCCGCCACTACGTGAACGTGATCGTCGCCGGCAAGCAACCGTCGCTCAATTACCTGTCGATGGAAGATGCTGTCCTGCACTGCACCCGAGGGATCGGGATTTGGGACTGGGCGTCTAACGACGGCGGCGACCCGGATGTCGTCATGGCCTGTTGCGGGGACGTCCCGACACTGGAAACGCTCGCTGCGGTCGACATCCTGCGCCAAGAGCTGCCATCGCTCAAGGTCCGGGTGGTAAATGTGGTGGACCTCATGCGCCTCCAGCCCGCGACGGAGCACCCTCACGGCCTGTCCGACAAGGAGTTCGACAACATCTTCACGACGGAGCGGCCGGTGATATTCGCCTACCACGGCTACCCCTGGCTGGTGCACCGCCTCACCTACCGGCGTAACAACCATGCAAACATGCACGTGCGCGGGTACAAGGAGGAGGGCACGACAACCACTCCGTTCGACATGGTGATGCTGAACGACCTCGACCGTTTTCACCTCGTGATAGACGTGATCGACCGGGTGCCCTGGCTGGGGTACCACGCCGCCTCGCTGCGCCAGAACATGGAAGACGAAAGGGCGCGGGCGCGCGCCTATACGAGGGTCGCTGGAGAAGACGACCCCGAGATCGCCAGCTGGGCCTGGCCGTACTGAGCTCCCTGACACGTGCGTGTCCTCGTAGTCAACGCGGGTTCGAGCACCCTCAAGCTGTCGGTGCTCGACGAGGGCAACTTGCTGAGCTCGGAGCTCGTGGAGGCCCCTGACGGCGAAGTCGACATGGGCGCTTTTCGGGAAGTCGTGGCAGGGCACGGCCCAATAGAGGCTGTCGGGCACCGTTTCGTCCACGGCGGGAGCCGCTTCACGGCGCCTGTCCTCATCGACCCTGATGTGGTTCGCGCCCTCGAGGGCCTGGTCGACCTGGCGCCCCTGCACCAGCCGATGTCGCTGCGGGGACTGGACCTTACGAGCCAGATCCTGCCGGGGGTGCCCGCTGTCGCCTGCTTCGACACGGCGTTTCATGCCACCATGTCGCCGGCAGCTGCCACCTACGCGCTCCCTGCCGAGTGGCGCAGGCGCTGGGACCTGCGCCGTTTCGGTTTCCACGGTCTCTCGCACTCCTACGCCTCGCGTCGCGCAGCAGCCATGATGGAGGGCGGCGCCCTCCGCGTCGTCACCTGTCATCTCGGCGCTGGTGCCTCCCTCGCGGCCGTTCGGGGCGGGTTCTGCGTCGACACCACGATGGGCTTCACCCCGCTCGAAGGGCTGGTCATGGCGACCCGGTCCGGGTCCGTCGATGCCGGGCTGCTGCTATGGCTGGAGGATCATGAGGGCCTGTCGTCGAGGGAGATCAACAACGCCTTGTTGCACCGTTCGGGCCTTCTCGGCCTTGCCGGTAACGCAGACATGCGTGCCGTGCTTGCAGCCGAGCAGACCGGCGACCAGGACGCTGTACTTGCCATGGCTGTCTACCTGCACCGGTTGCGGGCTGGTATCGCCGCGATGGTCGCCGCCCTAGGGGGCCTTGACGCCCTTGTCTTCACTGCAGGGATAGGCGAGCACTCGGCTCCGGTGCGCCGGCGTGCGGCAGACGGGCTCGGGTTCCTGGGGGTCGCGCTCGACGAGGCCGCAAACGAGTCTGCCAAACCCGACCAGGAGGTCAGCGCCTCAGGCGCGCCGGTGAGGACCTTCGTTGTCGAGGCGCGCGAGGATCTCGAGATTGTCCGAGGAGTCCAGCAGGTGCTCGCCGGGCATTGAGGCAGGCCTCCGCGCCGGCGGTGGGCGGCCCACCTGGGCCGACGCCCGAGGCGAGCTCAGAGGCGGCGTGTGCTGGGGGCAAACTCCGCGTTGCGCTGAGGAGTACCGGCC
Source organism: uncultured Acidimicrobiaceae bacterium (assembly GCA_963699075.1). Lineage (GTDB taxonomy): Bacteria > Actinomycetota > Acidimicrobiia > Acidimicrobiales > Palsa-688 > Fen-671. The sequence continues at coordinate 674,059 of CAVOTF010000001.1, forward strand.
ATCACGGGCTGGAACAAAGCGATTTGGTTTTTTCCCTTGGCCTTGGCGCTGTACATGGCTATATCGGCGTCGCGCAAGACGTCTTCTACGTCGGTAGCGGGATCGGAAATGACAACAGCTCCGATGCTTGCAGTGACCGTCAAGGTCTCACCATCGTGCACGAAGCCCTTTCGCAGGCTCCGCAGAGCCCGGTTGGCGAGCATGCGGGCATCCCTGTCCGGCGCGAGGACGTCGAAGAGCATGACAAACTCGTCGCCGCCGAGGCGTGCCACCATGTCGGCGTGACGTGCGGACCCGCGGAGCCGCAGAGCCACCTCGGTGAGGACCTCGTCGCCCACATCGTGGCCATACGCGTCGTTTATCAACTTGAAATTGTCCAGGTCGATGAACAGCAGGACAATCCGTCCAGGGTTGCTTTGCAGGCTTGCCATGGTGGCCCGTAGACGTCCCATGAGTGCCAATCGGTTCGCCAGGCCGGTCAGGTGATCGTGCAGCGCTTGGTGCGCCAGCACGGTCTGGACCGCTTTGAGCTGGGTCAGGTCCCGCGCAGCCAGGACCAAACCGATAACCACGCCGTCGGCCGAAAGCTGCGGCACCATCCGGGCGTGCCACCAGGTGGTTTGGGCTCCGGCCTGCGATGGGAACTCGACCTCACTCGCCTCTTTGGTTTCGACGACGTGCTGCAATGCCGGCAACAGCAAGTCGAGTACTTCCGTGGGGCGCCCCAGCTCTTCATCGGTGCGGCCGACGACTTTGTCCGGAGTGGTCCCTAGTAGCACGGCTGCCTTCGCGTTCACCATCTCGTAGCGCAGGTCTCGGTTGTAGCAGGCAATGACGTCGGGCGAGCTGTCGAGAACTGCCCGCAACTGTGCTTCGCGGCGGGCAAGCTCCTGCTCGGCTATCACCTGGGCGGTGACGTCGCGGGAGATCCCGAAGGTACCGATAATGGTGCCATCGTCGTCGCGGAGGGGGGCCTTGCTGGTCCGGAACCAGCCGCCGAAGATGTCAGAGCTGTCGCGCTCCAAAACGTCGACCATAGGCTCGGCAGTCTCGATGATCCGTTGCTCTTCGGCCATCCACTCGGCGGCCAGGTCGGCGTCGTACAAGTCCAGGTCGGTTTTCCCGATGTAGTACTCCGGTCCCACATCGAGCTTCTCAATCTGCCCATTTTTCCGCTCGCGTTCGATGTGGTGTTGCATGACGCCCTTGCTGACCAGCACGAAGCGGTTGTCGAGATCCTTGAAGTAGATCGCTTCGTTGGTGCTGTCCAGCAGGTTGCGCAGGCAGACGCGTTCCACGTGCCTGGCGCGCTCAGTGGAGCGCTCATCGTCGGCATCTTGATGCGCAGTTTTGACCACGAGTTTTCTCGGCTCCATACAGCTGGACCAATGCTTTATCGTCACCTGACAGCAGCGGTTGAGCGGGGACTGATGGCGTCGTCCGCAGCTCCCGACATACTGGGGCGGCGTACCAGCCACAAACCCGTGGGGCGGCCGTTGTCGGGCTGCGCCCCCCGTCCCGCGAAACCGGCAGCGGATCGCGGAGAGCTGCAACTTGTCGGGCAATCTGAAAGGCCTCGACCAGCGAGATTCCCAGGTAGGGCGCCTTGACAGGGGTCGGTAGGTGGTCGTAGATTGTCCGACAGTTTGATCCAGAAGACGTCGACTTGCCGAGCGTCGCAAGCCGACCGAACGACCTCCGAGGGGGCACCTTTGAAAAAAACAAGATCAGTTGGGTTGCTTTTGGTCGCAGGTCTTACTGCGACGGCTCTTCCGTTCGGAGCAAACGCGGCCAGCGCTTCGTCGAACCCGATCGTGATCGGCGCGATTGCCGGCACTACGGGGGCGTACGGGTCGACCGGCGTCGCGGTCATCAATGGCACCATCATGGCTGTGGACAAGATCAATGCCTCGGGCGGAGTGCTCGGGCGCCAGTTGAAGCTCGTATGGGGAAATGACGGCGCAAGTGCCACAACGTCGGCTCTGGATTTCAAGAAGTTCGCAAGCGAGGGCGCCGTCGCCATGCTGGGGTCACCTGACACGGCTACAACAACGGTGGCCTTGGCGGACGAGACCCACCTGCCCGACCTGGGGGCAATAGACGACGGCGGGCCCGCCATTTACGCCAACGGTCCCTCCAAGCCACCCGCGCCATGGGCGTGGAGCAATAGCCTGAACACTTACGCCTGGGGACAGGCGGTCGGCGAATACGCGATGAAGAGCTGTCCCTCGGGTCTTGCGGTCCTGCACGACCCGACGTTTTACGGCCTGGGTGGTCTTGCAGGTATCCAAGAGTCGTACACCAAGGCCCTCAAGCTGGACGACTCCATTTCAGAGGACTGGTCATCCGGCGCAACCCAGTCGCTCGACTCTGAGATCGCGTCGATCAAGTCGTCAGGGGCCACCTGCGTGGACGTCTGGCTGACCCCTCAGGACGAGGCAGCTTTCGTCAACGAGATGCACAGCCTCGGCGACCACTTCACCGTATTGGGTAACGACGAGACCTCGTCCGACACGACGTTCGCAGGTCTTGCGGGAGCGAATGCGAACGGTGTGCTCTCTGCCGAGCTCACCGCGGCTTATGCCCCCAACGCCAAGGTCAAGGCGTTCGCCGCCGCTTACCTGAAAGAGTTCCACGTAGTCACCACCCCCTTTGCCGAGCTGAGCTATGACGCAGTTTTCATGCTGGCCAAGGCGATCGACGCGGGCCACTCAACGTCACCGACCTCGATCCAGACCCATCTGAACAGCATCCGCAATTACCCGGGCTTGACGGGCAACCTGACCTTCACCCCACAGGTCCACGTGACGATCCAGGCTGCCCAACTCACGTTGGTCAGGTACAGCACCGCTTCGCACTCCTGGGTTCCTGCGGCGTACTGACCTTCTGTTGTCTAATCATGTCGCTGACGGCCTCCTCCTGGCGAGGGGGCCGTCAGACGTTTTGTCCCTGATCTGCGTGAAGTTGTCCAGCGGCGACCGCTTAGGCGTATAAAGAGAGATCGATGCTGCAAGTAGTTCTCACGGGACTGTCGACCGGGGCCATCTACGGCCTCGTCGGCATGGGCTTCGCCGTCGTTTTTTACGTCACGAGGGTCATCAACTTCGCCACCGGGCAGTTGTTGATGGCCGCGATCATGGTCACAGCCGCACTGTCCGCGGGGCACGCGCCAGTCGCGGTTGCTGTCGCCGGCGGCCTGCTGACGTCGACTGTCGGCGGCGTCGTGATCTATTTCTTGGCGGTCCGGCCCGTCCTGCGCTTCAACCGGTTGAGCTTCGCCTGGCTGGTAAGCACGCTTGGTGTCGCCATCATTTTGGAGTCCGTGGCCGCCCTGATCTGGGGCACGTCATCGCTGTCGTTCCCGCAGTTGCTCAACGGTAGGGACGTCGACATCTTTGGTGCGGCCCTGACTTGGGAGCAGATCATTACGATACTCATTGCCCTTGGCACTGTGGTCGCCTTCGAGGTGGTCCACAGGAGGACCCTGTTCGGCAAGTTGGGAACGGCCATCTCCTCGGATCCCGAGATGGCCTCCGCGCTGGGTGCCAACGTCACGAGTCACGCCGTGCTCGCCTTCGCGGTCGGAGGCCTCCTGGCTGGGAGTGCAGGGGTCTTGGTCGGGCCGATCTCCTTCGCCAACCCGTACCTCGGGGAAACCTACGGCATCTACGGGTTCATCGCCTTGATGATAGGAGGTATCGAACGGCCTGCCGCTTCCATGGGCGGCGGTTTTGTCTTGGGAATCTTGGCCTCCCTGGCCAGCACGTACATAAACCCGCAAGCGTCGGACTGGTTTCCTTTCGTGGTCGTGCTGGCGGTGCTGCTCGTGACCCCCAACGGGATCTTTGTGTCAGGTGGAGCTGTGAAGCGACGCCTAGAGACGTTGCGGCGTAAGCCGGTCACGGCCCCGGGCTCGGCAGTATGACCGCGGCGGTGCAGCTGGAGAGACTTGGAGCAGGGGCGCGAACCGGTGGGCGTGCTCGGAGCGCGTTTTGGGGCGGGGCGCTGGTCGCCTACCTGGTAGGGACCGGCCTACTCGCCCACAGCTCGAGCTACGAGCAGGGACTGTTGCTTGTTGCGGTCGTCTACTCCATACTGGCGCTGAGCCTCGACCTGGTTGCTGGTGCGACGGGCCTGTACTCCCTCGGCCACGCCGGGCTGTTTGCCATCGGCGCTTACGGCACCACGATCTTGAGCACCCATTACGGGTGGAACATCTTTTTGGCCCTACCTGTAACCGTGTTGGCGGTGGGCTTCGTCGGGGTCGTGATCGGCGCGCTATCACTGCGGGTGAGCGGGCTCTACTTCGCGATCACGACGCTTATCTTCACGATCATTGTCAACGTGCTGATCAGCGACCTGAACATCACGGGCGGCTACACGGGTCTTGCCAGCCCGCCGTTCCCGAACTTCCCCCACGCGCTGTCATTCCTGGGTTCCTCGTTGGCGTGGGCCGTGTGCGGTGCCTTGTTGATCACGGTCACCTTCATCTGGAGCATCCGCAGCTCGGCTCTCTACCCGGCGCTGCTAGCGATACGCGACTGCGAGGCGTTCGCCTCCTCGGTCGGGGTCCGCACGTCGCTCACCCGAGTTGCCGTCTTCAGCCTGTCTGCCGCCTTGGCCGGCCTCGCAGGCTGGACCTTCAGCTTCCTCGGCTTCATCACGCCCGGTCAGTTCGACTCCACTGCTGCGGTCAACATCCTGGTAATGGTGATCCTCGGTGGGATGAACACCCGCACCGGCCCGATATTCGGCGCCGTGTTCATCAGCTTGTTCCCGACGGTCGTCAGCATGAACCCGCTTTGGCAGGAAATCCTGTTCGGTTCGGTCTTCCTGATCGTGATCGTGTTCTTCCCGGAGGGTTTCGTCGGCCTGCTGGCCCGAGCCGGGCGCCGGTTGCGGGCTAAGTGGCGGCTTCAGCATGCAGCGGCCCTTCCTTTGACCGAGGCCCTTCAGAGCCCTACCGGCTGGGTGCCTGTGCGCCACGGGGCCGAAGGAGCCAAAGCCGCTGCGACGAAGCAGGAGCAGCTTGATGGTCCTACGGCGGTGCCGCAGTCGGCGGGGGTCGCCCTCGAGGCGCGTGGCATTACCTTTAGCTATACCAAGGGCGTAAAAGCGCTCGACAACGTCGACTTTGTGGTTGAGCGCGGGAGCATCCACGGGCTAATCGGCCCGAACGGGTCAGGCAAGAGCACCCTCGTCAATTTGCTTTCGGGAGAGCTGTCGCCTCAACGGGGGTCGATTTGCATCAACGGCCAGCGCATCGACGATAGGCCGGCCTGGCAAAGGCCTGGCCTGGGCCTGATGAGGACCTTCCAGACAGCAGGCATGGTAAAGGAGCTGACCACTCGCGACAACGTCGGCTTGGGCCTGTTCAGCCGGTTCCGCTTTATCGAGGCGCGCTCTGTCGTTTGGCCGATGCTGCCGAGCGCGCGGCGTGATTCGCGCCGGATGACCGCCGTTGCGTCGACGTCGTTAGGTGCAGTGGGGCTTGGCGAACCGTGGTCGAGCACACGGCTGGCGGATGTCCCTCATGGGATCGAACAACTGACCCAATTGGCCGCGGCATGTGCCAGCCAGCCATCGATCCTGGTCCTCGATGAGCCTCTCGCCGGGCTCTCGGCCGGGGAGGTCGACGAGGTAGCCGTGATAGCGAGGCGGTTGAAGGCCCAGGGAGTAACGATCATCGTGGTCGAACACCAGACACGCTTCATATTCGAGGTCTGCGACGCCGTAACCGTGCTCGCCGCCGGCGAGCTCGTCAAGGCGGGGAGCGCCGCCGAGGTCCGCGCTGACGACCGTGTGCGCGAGGTGTACCTCGGCTTATGAGCGGCACCGAGTTGGCCTTGGAGGTCCAGGGGTTGTCGGCTGGCTACGGCCGTTTCGACGTGGTCCATGACATTTCCCTGCATGTTGCCTCGGGCGAGGCGGTCGCGCTGCTCGGCCCGAACGGGGCAGGCAAGACGACCGTCCTGCGTTCGATAATGGGCCTCGCGCGGCATCGACGCGGCCAGATCCGCATCGAGGGAGCCGATGTCTCGCAAATGCCCGCCCACCGAGTGGCGCGCGGCCATGCTGCGTTGGTGCCAGAAGGACGGCGCTTGTTCCTCAACCTGACGGTTGAGGACAACCTACGCCTTGGCGGCATGCGCCACCGGCGGGACCCAGTAAAGACACAAGAACTGCTCGCAGGCGTATTCGAACTTTTCCCGGTGGTAGAGCGGTACCGCCGGCGTAAGGCGTCCTCGCTGAGCGGTGGCGAGCAACAGATGGTGGCCATTGGCCGGATGATGATGAACGACCCGCGGGTGATGCTGCTGGACGAGCCTTCTCTTGGCTTGGCCCCGCTGACCATCCAGGACATGGCGCGGGCACTGGTTACATTGCGCCAGCGCGGACGGTCTCTCCTGCTTGTCGAGCAGCGCGTTGACCTGGCGCTTCAAGTGTGCGACAGGATTTATGTCCTGGCCGAAGGACGGGTAATCGACGAAAGGCAGACAAAGGAGGTAATCGGTGATGAGAGAGCACTTATCGATGCCTACCTCGGTTAATGACAACCCGATGACCATTGCGCCAACTGGGCAGATTTGTATGACAATCAGTTGCGCGTGTTTGTACGACAATCCTATAGTCGAGCACAAGGGGCCACGAGGCCAAGCGGGGCGACCGTGCGGCCGGCACGTTGGCGACCGGGAGCCACTACGTCGAGGAGCTAGGTATGTCAACTGGGAACGTTGAGTCGGTCTGGTCGGTCAGGTACGGGGAACGAGTCGTCCACAAGGGCGATGTGTTCCATGATTATGCCCAGTACGGGTTGCCCGACGGCGACCTCCACATGGACTACAACTTCTGGGTCATCAGGACAGCCGGAGCGCTTGTCCTAATGGACACGGGCTACGACATTGCGGCGCGCGACTGGCTGGGAGAGATCAGCGTGATGCCCACGCCCGATGCTTTGAAGATTATCGGCATTGACCCACTGGATGTGGACATGGTGATAACTAGCCATTTTCATTACGACCACATCGGTTATCTCGGCTTGTTCGAGCGGGCCCAGGTCGTGTCGGGCCAAAAGGAGTACGACTACTGGTTCGCCAAGCGCGATGCCAATGCCCTCGGGGGCGAGTTCACCACAGAAGAAAACCTCGTGCCGGTAGACAAAGCCCACAAGGAGGGTCGCCTGCGCCTGATCTCAGAGCCAACTGAAGTGTTGCCTGGGATCACTGTCTACCAGGTGGGCGGCCACTGTCCAGGCGAAGTCGTCTCGTTGCTTGAAACCAGGGACCGGCCGTTGTTGCTGGCCAGCGACGCTGCTCACTTTTACGAACAGTTGGAGCATGGGTGGCCGTTTTTCGCCTTCACCGACCTCGAGGAGATGAAAAACGCGTTGCGTTTTATGGGCGATCTCGCGCAGGCGCGCCAAGCGACGATCATCCCAGGCCACGACGGCCGGACTAGGCAACGCTACCCTGCTGCCCCGGGCGCCGCCGGCGCCATCGCCACGGTACTGGCGTAGGGGAGCGGGGCGGGGCCGGCCAGATGGCAGACCGGAGCATCGGGGATGGAGAGTAGAGCCGTGAGCGGGGCTGAGGACCACTATGAGGTGACGATCGTGAAATACGGCACGCGCTCGACGACGAGAAGTGAGGTCTATCTAAATTTCCCCCTTTACCACGAGAGCGATGGCCCGCTCGAGATGGATTATTTCTTTTGGATCGTGCGTAACCGGCAGCGCACCGTCGTGGTCGACACAGGTTTCTCGCCCGAGGGCGGCAGGGTGCGCAACCGGGCCCTGTTGGCCGATGTTGGCGACCTGTTCGGACATTTCGGTGTTGACCCGTCAACTTCGCCAATGGTGGTGCTCACCCACGCCCACTACGACCACGCCGGCAACCTTGGCATGTTCCCAGCCTCAGAGGTGGTCATGGCCGAGCGCGAGCTCGCTTTTTGGAACAGCCGTCATTCCCAGCGCGCCCTGTTCCATCATTCGGTCGACGACGAGGGGCTGTCACGCCTGGGGACCATAAAGTCCGAAGGCAGGATGCGGTTGTTCGAGGGGACCGCCAAGATTGCTCCTGGTATCGAAGTGATCGAGGTTGGCGGGCATACTCCGGGTCAATGCGTGGTGAAGGTGGGGACTTCCGATGGCACTGTCCTGCTTGCCAGCGACGCCGTCCATTATTACGAGGAGTACGAGCGCGACATGCTTTTCACCTCGGTAGCCGACCTGGTCCAGATGTACGAGTGCTTCGACTACATCCGCGGCCAGCTTGGGTCCGGAGCGGTGCAACACCTGGTCGCAGGGCACGACCCGGGGACGCTCTCCCGGTTCCGCCAAGCGTCGGGCAAGTACTCTCACCTGGCCGCCACGATAGGGCACCTCGATGACTGAGCACGAAGGGCCGAGCCTGGACGGGCGTTTTGCGGGCCGTATCGCGGTGGTGACCGGTGCTGCGAGCGGGTTGGGTAGAGCATCGGCAACCCTACTGGCCCGGGAGGGGGCACATGTCATTGCAGTTGACCTCAACGGCGGCGCACTTCGTGAGGTTGTGGCTAACCTGGCCACACCAGGCGTCGCCGTCGAGGGAGATATTGGTGAACCATCGACCGTAGAGCGCTACATGGACGCGGGCATCGACAGCTTCGGCCGGGTGGACTTATACCACCTCAATGCCGGGATCTTCGGTACTTTCGCCCCGCTCCCGGACCTCGAAGTCGAGGAGTTCGACGAGGTGATGCGCGTGAACCTCCGGGGCCAGTTCCTCGGCCTTCGCGCTGCGTTCCGCCAGTACAAAGCGCAGCGCACCGCAGGTGCGATCGTGGTAACGGCATCGATCGCGAGCCTCGCGGGTAGCGCGGACCTCCTGGCGTACCAGACCTCCAAACACGGCGTGGTCGGTCTCATCCGGGGCGCGGCGATGTACGGAGGGCCTATCGGCATACGGGTCAACGGAGTAGCGCCGGGGATCGTGCCCACCGAGCTTTTCGCCTCATCGGCGGGATCTGTAGGCGGCAAAAACGACATGGAGCGGCGGGCATCCACGACCCCGCTGCGACGAGCGGGCCGTGCGGATGAGATCGCCTCGGTGGTGTCGTTCCTGCTTAGCGACGAATCCGCCTATGTGACGGGGCAAGTCCTCAGCGCAGATGGCGGCGCAACGATCGTCAACACGGTAAGGCCGTCGGGCGGAGCGGGGGCGTGGGACACCCGGCCTGTGGACAGCGCGATGTACGGCACCTTACAAAGAGGAGTGATGTGAGCATGTCTTCAGGAGCGGGTGGGTCACCAGAGGCAGTTGGGTTCATCGGCCTGGGCAACATGGGCGGGCGAATGAGCAGGTGCATTGTCCGCGCCGGCGGGGCCGTGCTCGGTTACGACGCCAATGCTGATGTGATCGCAGCGGCTGGTGCGCGGCCCGCAGCCACGGTCTCGGAGGTAGCGGGTTCCTGTGACGTCGTGCTTCTTTCCTTGCCCGACAGCCACGTAGTCGAGGCGGTCGTGCTCGGCCCTGACGGTGTGTTATCGCATGCTCGCCCCGGCCAAGTTGTCGTCGATTTGAGCACATCGGCTCCCGAATCGACCAAGAAGATTTGCGCGCTCCTGGCGGACAAGCAGGCGGACTACCTCGATGCGGGCATCTCCGGCGGAGCGGCGGCGGCTGATGCAGGCAAGCTGACGCTGATGGTGGGTGGGGACGAGGCGGCGCTGGACAAGGTGCGCCCGACGCTGGCGGCGTTCACGGCGAACCTCTACCACGTGGGAGGGCCCGGCGCGGGGCACGCTACAAAGCTGCTCAACAATTTCCTCAACGCGGTTTCCCTCGCCGCAACCGCGGAGGTAATGGTGGCTGGGAGGAAGGCCGGGCTCGACCTTGCGCTCCTGCTCGAGGTGTTCAACAAGAGCTCCGGCATCAATTTTGCCACCCTCAACAGGTTCCCGAAGATCATTACCGGCGATTACCTGGAGGGCGGGCTGACCAACACCCTGATGATGAAAGATGTTGTGCTCTACACCGAGATGGTCAGCCGCCTTGGCGTTGCAAGCCTCAATGCTTCCGGCCCTCTCGCCAGTTTTGGCCTGGCCCGGTCTCTCGGTTATGCCGACCAGATCAGCAATAGAGTCGTCGACGCGATCGGCGACGTTTCCGGCGGTGTCCGGCTTTACGACAACTTGGAGCCCTCTTGATAATAATCCCGCCCAGCAAGCAAGCCGGTGCGGCTGGGAAAACCGGTTCCCAGTTCACCGGTGACGTCTTCGCCTATTTGACGATGCCGTCCACCGACGGCGTGACGATCAACACCGTCAGCTTCACGCCATGCGCCCGGACGTACTGGCACAGCCACGAAAGAGGCCAGATCCTGATCGTGCTCGCCGGTCAAGGCCTAATCCAGTCTGACGGCGGCCCGGTCTGGGTCATGCGCGCCGGGGACACGATATGGGCCCCCCCGGGCGAGCGGCACTGGCACGGGGCCTCGGCGGGATCCTTTGTCACCCACACCGCCATTTCGTTGGGCGTGACCTCATGGGCTGAGCCGGTCAGCGATGACGAGTTCCATGCGACTTCGATAACGAGGGAGACCTAAAATGCCGTCCGACGAAACGCACGAGCAGACTTACCAGCAGGGCCTGAAGGTGCGCCGGGAGGTCCTCGGTGCCGACCACGTCGACCGTTCGCTGGAACAAGCCAGCGACTTCGCGCGGCCGATCCAGGAGCTTGTCACCGAGTACTGCTGGGGCATGGTCTGGAGCCGCGACGGCCTCGAGCGCAAGACCCGCAGCTTGCTCAATCTGGCGATGTTGACGGCACTCAACCGGCCTCACGAATTCGGTACCCACGTGCGTGGCGCACTTGTCAATGGCGCCACGGTGGCAGAGATACAAGAGACGCTTCTTCAGACGGCTATATACGTAGGGGTGCCCGCGGCGCTTGAGTCGTTCCGTATCGCTGACGGGATCCTGAAGGAAAGCGAGGGACGTGAGTAGCTCGGCGACCACCGTGGGATTTATTGGCCTTGGCCGCATGGGAGCCCCCATGTCGGCTCGGCTCGTGGCCGCCGGCCACACGGTAATCGGTTACGACGTCTCTGAAGCGGCTCGCCAACGACTGGCCGAAGCCGGGGGCCGCGATGGGGGTGGCCTTGGCGGCGTGGCCCAAGGTGCGCGCGTGGTGATTTTGATGCTGCCAACCTCGGACGTTGTCGCAAGCGTTCTCGAAGACGTCGCCCTCCTTGACCGGTTGGAGCCCGGCGCAATCGTTGTCGACATGAGCTCGTCCGAACCGCTACGTACCCGGGAGCTTGCAGGAACTCTCGAAAAACGTGGTATCAGGATGCTCGATGCTCCGGTCTCGGGAGGTGTTGCGGGCGCAGAGGCGGGCAAGCTGACCATAATGGTGGGTGGCGATGCATCCGATCTGGTCGAGGCGGCTCCTTATCTCGCGGAGCTGGGCCGGGTCGTCCATGTGGGCCCGATCGGTTCCGGTCACGCCGTCAAGGCCCTGAACAACCTTCTCTCCGCTACCCATCTCTGGGCAACCGGCGAAGCCATGCTCATAGGAGAGCGGTTCGGCATCGACCCCGACGTGATGCTGTCGGTCTTCAACAGTTCGAGCGGCCGCAGCGGCTCGACCGAGAACAAATGGCCCAAGTTCATCATCCCAGGTACCTTCAACTCCGGTTTCGGGTTACGGTTGATGTTGAAGGATATGAACATCGCGATCCAATTGGCCCAACAAGTGGGGGCACCGGATGCCCTCGGGTTATGCGCACGCGACTTGTGGGACCGCGCGAGCCAGGATCTGCCCGCGACGGCCGACCATACAGAGATCGCTCGGTGGCTGGCTAATGGGGTGGGCTCCGGTGGCAAGTGACCGCCCAGCGCCCCGCCGGCGCAAGGTGAGCTCGCAGCCGCACGGGGAAGTGACCTCCCTGGACCACCACCGCCCGAGCGCCTCGCGGGGGGCTGTCGCCCCTCCCACCTGGCGCACAGAGGTAGGACCGTCGTTCGAATTGTCCGTCCGCCAGCAGACGATCGATACGCTGCGGCAGTTCATCCTCAACTTCCAGCTGAAGCCCGGCCAGCGTGTCGTCGAGCGGGAGTTCATCGAAAGGCTCGGGGTATCGAGGACAACCTTCCGGGAGGCGATCAGAGAACTGGCGGCTGAGGGCCTGCTGACGGTGGTTGCGCAGAAGGGTGCACGAGTTAGCGCACCGTCACTTGACGAAGCTGTCGACCTGTACGAGGTACGCGCGGCGCTCGAATGCCTTGTCGTCACACGCTTTGTCGAGCGCGCCGAAGATCGCGAAGTCCGCTCACTGAAGACCGCAGTCAGGAACTTCAAGCGCGTTTCTTCCCACACGACAGACATTCTCGAATTACTTCGGGCAAAGGAGTTCTTTTACGAGGTACTGGTCCGTGGTGCGCGTAGCAATGCTCTGCAACAGCAGCTCGAGGGGATCAAGGGCCGGGTGCACGCTCTGCGTGCAACTTCGCTGTCTCACCCCGGGCGAGTGGCCCAGACAGTTGCCGAGCTCGAAGCCATTGTCGCCGCCATCGCAGCGCGCGACGCAGTCTTGGCGTCCCAGCTGTGTGCTGAGCACGTGCGTAACGCCTGTCAGACCGCTTTAGCCGGCCTGCAGGGGGTCGAGGAAACGGCTCTCCTGGCCAGTCCCGGGCCCGGCTACGGCTCTGTCTGACCCGTCAGGCACGGCACTTCTGTCCCATCGACGACAAGGAGGCAAAATGTCGCTCACTTCCCAACAGCGTGAGATCAAAGACGAGTTCATCAAGATCCGGGGGACCTGGGGCCCCGAATGGGAGACGATCCTCGAGTTGGACCCGGAGTTCATGCGTGCTTACCTCAACTTCTCGGCCGTGCCGTGGAAAAAAAACCACCTGGACGACAAGACCAAGGAGCTGATGTACATCACGGTCGCCGCTGCGGCCACCCACCTCTACGTGCCAGGGGCACGCGAGCACATCCGGGCGGCCCTGAAAGCCGGTGCGACGAAGGACGAGATCATGGAGGTCCTCGAACTGACCTCCACGCTAGGGATCCATGCGATGAACATCGGCGTCCCGGTGCTGGTCCAAGTACTGACGGAAAAGGGCCTTCGGACCGGCCCGGCCGCGCTCACTGAGTACCAGGAACAGGTGAAAGCAGACTTCACCAAAACCCGCGGTTACTGGCACGAGTTCTGGGACGAGATGCTGGAACTGGACCCTGAGCTGTTCGCTGCCTATACGGAGTTCTCTTCGGTCCCATGGCGCTCGGGGACGCTCTCGCCAAAGGTCAAGGAATTCGTTTATATTGCCTTTGACACAGCCGCGACACACCTGTATGTGAAGGGTTTGAAGCTGCATATCGAGAACGCCATCGGTTACGGCGCGACCGCGCAGGAGATCCTCGAGATTATGGAGATCGCCAGCGTTCTCGGCATGCATGCAACGACCACTGCGGCGCCCATTCTGGTCGAGGAGCTCGCTCGGTTCGAGGGAGGCGACTGAGCTGGAGTAACTTGCGGGAGCAGACGACGCAAAGGAGCTGAGAGATGTTGAAGGGATTGGACCCCCTGCTAGGGGAGGACGTGCTCTACGTGCTCGCAGCCATGGGCCACGGCGATCAAGTGGCGTTGGTGGACCGAAATTTCCCGGCGGCGTCGATGAGCAGGCGGCTGGTGCGATTGGCGGGCGCAGACATGGTTACTGCCGCTCGAGCGGTCCTGAGCGTGCTGCCATTGGACACCTTCGTCGATCGGCCTGTAACCCGCATGGAGGTCGTCGGTGCGCCAAGCGAGGTCCCCCAGGTGCAGGCCGAGGTCCTCGCCCTTTGCCAGGAGAGCGAAGGACGAGAGTTCGAGATGGGTTCACTCAGGCGGGAGGAGTTTTACGCTCACGCCAAGGAGGCCTTTGCTGTTGTGGCGACGAGCGAGGCAAGGCCGTACGGCTGCGTCCTGCTCACAAAGGGTGTGCTCTTCGACTGAGGGAGGGAGGCGACAGACGCGGGTCCGCCAGGTCGACTTCAGGGAAAGGGGGGAGCCGGTCGTCGTTATCCGGGATGAACCATCTTTCGTGGCGCGTGTAGTTGTGACGGGGCCCGTGGCGCAGGTATTGGGTGAGCGCCTCGATGAGCCGGTCGATATCGTCGGTCGTGGTGCCAAGCCCGAAGCTGGCCCGTAGTGCTCCCTCGCCGTGGTTCAAACGCGCGAGTAGCGGATGGGCGCAAAACTTGCCATCGCGTAGGCCCACCGCGTACTCCCCCGAAAGGCAAGCGGCCACCAGGCCTGCTTCGTGGCCCTCCACCTGGAACGCCACGATCCCGACCGCCTCGGCCACGTCCGGCCAGATTTGGAGCGCCCGTACGCTTTCGAGCGGCTCGAGGCCGGCAAGAAGGCGTTTGCGGAGCACCGTTTCCTGGGCCTCGACAGCGCCGCTGCTGAACAGCTCGGCCAGTACCAGGCTTGCTTCGGCCAACGCGACAGCGCCAACGAAGTTGGGTGTCCCGCCCTCGTGCCTTTCGGGGGACCGCGCCCAATTGGTCTTTTCGATGGTCACGCTCTCGACGGCCCCGCCCCCGGCGAGGTAAGCGGCGGCGTCGTCGAGCCAGTCGCGCCGGCCCACCAGGACGCCCACCCCGAAAGGGGCATAGCACTTGTGCCCGGAAAACGCGATGAAATCGGCACCCAGACGCGAGAGGTCGATGGGGCGATGGGGTGCCAGCTGCGCCGCATCGACGGCGACCCGCGCCCCGCGTTCATGGGCCAGCTCCACGACTGCAGAAAGCGGGACCAGTTCGCCTGTCACGTTGGACGCGCCCGTGATCGCCAGGAGAGCGCCCGGGCGCTCGTCCAATGCCCGCTCCAACCTCTCAGCGGTTTCGGCCCAGGTCGCAGCGGCTCGGACGCAATGGTTGAGATGTCGTTGCCACGGCAGGATGTCGGCGTGGTGCTCGATGTCAAGGTAGACCACCTCAGTACCGGCAGGAACCGCTTGCACCAGGAGGTTGAGAGCGTCGGTGGTATTGCGCGTGAAGATGACGACGTCATCGTCGCCGGCGCCGACGAACTGGCGAACGGTTGCCCGGGCTGACTCGTACAGCGCGGTGCTGACCAGGGAAAGGTACCCCGAGCCCCGGTGGACGCTGGCGTACCAGGGGAGCACGTCGGTGACACGCCGGACCACCTGGGCCAGGCTCGGGGCGCTGGCTGCATAGTCGAGGTTCACGTAGCGGGCGTGGCCGCCCTGCACCAGCGGCACTGTTATGCCGGCACCTGCCAGGTCCGCCAACGGACGGCCTCCGGTTCCTTGCGCCAACGCGATATCGCTCACGGCCTACCTCCCGGCCTCTCTGCCGACCCCTCTCTGCGATCGGCCCGCCCCAATTCTGGTCCAACAAGATCCATTGATATAGTATAAATGATCCGACCTGGCCCGATCGAGCGCAGCTGGGGCAAGCCGCCATCGGGAGATGAAGGTCGTGCCCTAATTTAGAGGCTGCGGTCAGAGGCCCTGACCGAGAAGGGAGTATTAGTGCCAATCCCAGGCCACCGTCTGGTGACTCGTCGCGACCTGCTCAAGTACGGCGTCGCGGGCTCTGCTGCAGTTTTGTTGGGGCCGTTGGCAGCGCGTAGCGCTTCGGCCAGCCCCAGCCGCCTGCGAGCTGCGGCGACCAACAGGGCAGCCATCAAGCGCGGCGGTACCTTGCATTTCGCCCGCAGCATCGGCCCCACCACCCTCGACCCCGCCAATACCATCATTGCCGGGGACATATATACCCTCGACAAAATCCTGGAGCCGCTCTACCTGACCAACCCCGCGGGTCAGCTGGTGCCCTGGTTGGCCAGTGGGTACGAAGTGAGCGCGAACCATAAGACGTTCACTTTCGCGCTCCGCCCGGGTGTCAAGTTCTCCAACGGCAAACCACTTGTGGCTGAGGACGTCATTTTCTCCATAAACCGCGCCCGCAAGGACGCCGCCGGGCCCTTGTCTTTTCTCGACTATGCCATCACGGACATTTCGGCCAAGGGCACGGGCAGTGTCGTGTTCCAGTTGTCGCAGCCGTGGGCCCCGTTCCTCTCGGACATCTCGGTGTTCGCCAACGCCATTCTCCCAGCCAACTTCGGCGGCCAGAGCGAGAAGGAATTCTTCGCTTCTCCCATCGGTACCGGCCCGTTCACGCTCGAGGGGTCGTTCACGCCCGACGCCAACTCGTTGACCTTGAAGGCCAACCCGAATTACTGGCAGGCTGGCAAGCCGTACCTGGACGCGGTCGAGTTCCTCTACGTGGACAACGACAATCAGCGGGTGCTGCAGATCCAAGGGGGTCAGGTCGACATTATCGACACCGTGCCTCCCGCCAACGTTTCCTCGCTGAAGGCAAGCAGCGGGCTGAGCGTCGACCTGTTCCCTGCCTGGCAGGTCGACCTGCTGGTCATGAACGAGCGCCTGCCTCAGTTCGCCGACCGTCATGTCCGGCGAGCCATAACTTACGCCATCAACCGCCCCGCTCTAGTGCACGCAGCGAGCTTCGGCACGGCCAAGCCAGGAGGCTCGTTCTTCCCGCCCAGCCTCGAGTATTACTCGGCCAGCACGCCGGTCCTGGAGTACAATCTGGCCCACGCCAAGGCCGAACTGGCGCAGTCGAAGTTCCCCAAGGGTTTCTCCACAAAATTGCTCATTGACGGCGGCGTCCAGAAATGGGTGACCTTCGCCGCGATCATCAAGGCTCAGTTGCAGGTAATCGGGATCAACGTCGACATAACGCCCCTCGACCACTCCGACTTCGAAGCCACGTTCCAGAAATACGACTACGACATGTTCATTGACTACGCCATAAATGACATCAGCGACCCTGACGAAATGGCCTCGTTCGAAGTCGACGTCAAAAACGGCGGCTCGGAGTCCTACTGGTCCAACTACGACAACCCGGCTGCCATCAATTTGGTGCACGAGGCCGAAGCCGAGTACGACACAGCCAAAAGGGCCGCACTGTACGCGCAGATACAGGAAATTGTGGCCGAGGACGCTCCTTTCGTCGCCCTCGACTACCCGCCCTACATCTACGCGGTGGCCGACCATGTCAACGGCTTCGCCGTCAACCCGGGAGGCGCTTACCGCCTCGAGGATGTCTGGCTAACCTGATTCGATGTTGAGTTATGCCGCCCGGCGCGTGGCGGCTGCGGTGTTGGTGGTATTCGGTGTAACTCTGGCCACGTTCCTGCTGATGCACGTGGAGCCAGGGGACCCGGCCCGGGCGGTGCTCGGGATCCATGCCACCCCCACTGCGGTCGCCGCCCTGCGCAGGCAGTGGGGCCTCAACAGCTCGCTCCCGGCGCAACTGGGCCATTTCCTCTCCCAATTGGTGCGAGGTGACCTCGGTCAGTCCTACATCTACGGAGTGCCCGTCTCCTCGCTTATTGGTTCGCATATTGGCGAGACCGCGGCCCTGGTGGCGGTGGCCACGGTCTTTGCCGTGGCTATTACCGTGCCCTTGGCCGCGCTGGCCGCGTCGCGCCAGAACGGGTGGGCGGACCACCTTGTCAGGACGGCTTCAGTCGTCGGGCTGGCACTGCCCGCCTTCTGGTTCGGGATCGTGCTCATCGAGGTATTTGCTGTCCACTTGCACCTTGTGCCGGTGGGCGGTGCTGGCAGCGGCTTCGCCGGTCACCTCGAAGCCCTGGTCCTGCCCGGCCTCACCGCCTCGTTCGCGATGGCGCCCATCCTCGTGCGCAGCCTGAGAGTAGGGATGCTAGAGGTCATGGACGCGGACTTCGTAGCCGTGGCGCGGGCGAAGGGCCTCGGTGATTCCCGGGTCCTGTTCGCCCACGTGGCCCGCAACGCCCTGGTGCCGACGGTCACGCTGCTCGGCCTCAACATCGCCTACCTGATTGGTTCCACGGTCATTGTCGAGCAGGTCTTCAACCTGAACGGCTTGGGATCGCTGCTGCTCAGTTCGATACTCAACCGGGATTTCCCGGTGGTCCAGGCCATCACGCTGGTGCTCGGCACTGCTGTGGTCTTGCTCAACCTCGCAACCGACCTGGTGGCCGCGCGCCTCGATCCCAGGATCCGCTTGCGGTGACCGCCCTTGCCGGGGCGCCAGGCCCGTACCGGTCCCGGAGCGGGCCCACCGGGCGCGCCACGTCTTGTTGAACCGCGCCCGCCACAGCCCCACGTTCATAATCGGTGCTGCCATCTCGTTGACGCTGGTGCTCGTAGCTGTGCTGGCACCGCTGATAAGCCCGTACTCTCCCGACCATCAGGACCTCTACAACATCCTGAGCGGTTTTTCGCCCAAGCACCTGCTCGGCACAGACGAACTTGGACGAGACGAGTTGTCGCGCCTCATTTGGGCATCCCGGACCGACCTGCGCGTCGGCGTTCTCGCGGTCATTTTTCCCTTTTGTTTTGGGACCGTGGTGGGCACGCTCGCCGGCTACCGAGGCGGTTGGCTGGACACATTGGTGATGCGGGCCGTCGATGTCCTCATAGCCTTTCCCTTCTATGTGCTTGTGATTGCCCTGATATTTGTGGTTGGGACCGGGACCACCGGCATATATGTGGCTTTTGCCGTCGTGGACTGGGTCGTGTACGCACGGGCCGTGCGTTCCACCACGCTGGTGGTGCGCGAGTCGGATTACGTGGCCGCGGCCCGGACCGGGGGCCTGCCGGACTGGCGCATCCTTTTGCGCCACGTCCTGCCCAACACCGTCACCCAAGCCGTGGTCTACCTGACGAACGACATCGTCCTGGTTATCGTTGCAGTCGTGACCCTTGGTTACCTGGGCTTGGGGGTGCAACCGCCCACCCCCGACTGGGGGACCATGATCAGCGAGGGCCAGGAGTTCCTGACGACCTACTGGGCCCTGTCGACGCTTCCCGGCATCGCCGTGCTCATCACGGGGCTGGGCTTGTCACTACTCGGGGATGGCCTCGCCGACGTCCTGCGTCCTCAGTGAGCACGTCCGTGCTGCAGGTGCGCGACCTGACCGTGAGCATTGGCCGGGGAGAGCGCCGCTATGTGGCTGTCCGCGACGTCAGCTTCGAGGTCCCAGCAGGCGGGTCGCTTGGCGTGGTGGGGGAGTCCGGCTCGGGCAAGAGCTTGACGTTGCGGGCGCTCATGGCGCTGCTGCCTCGGGGTGTACGCGCGGAACGAGGCGTCGTCGAGCTGGACGGCGAACCACTGCCTTTCGCCGGCCCCGGTGCGCGGCGGGCGCGGAGAGGCCGGCTGGCCATGGTTTTCCAGGACCCCCTCAGCGGGCTCGACCCTGTTTACACGGTGGGCAGCCAGGTGGCCGAGGTACCTCGTCGTGTGCTCGGGGCGTCGGCTGGCGCAAGCCGTGCGCGCGCCGTAGAACTGCTGCGCATGGTCGGGATGCCCGATCCCGAACGCCGTGCCCACTCCTTCCCGCACCAGCTCTCGGGGGGCATGCGCCAGCGCGTCCTCATCGCAATGGCCCTGGCGTCCGAGCCGAAGGTGCTCCTCTGCGACGAGCCGACCACGGCCCTCGACGTCACCGTGCAGGCGCAGGTGCTCGAACTTCTGGACGACTTGCGCCGACGCCTGGGTGTCGCGGTGGTGTTCGTGAGCCACGACCTGGCCGTGGTGCGCCAGGTCGCCGACGAACTCGCTGTCATGTACACAGGGCGCGTCGTTGAGACCGGGCCGTCCAACGAGGTCCTGCGCCGTCCCGCTCACCCCTACACCTTGGGGCTGTTGGAGGCGGTGGTTGACCTGGACGACACGGCGCACCCCCCGCGGGCTATACCAGGGGCCCTGCCCGACCTGGCCCATGTGCCGGGCGGGTGCCCGTTCCATCCGCGTTGCCGCTTTGCAAGCGAGGACTGTGCCCTCTCCGACCCCGGATTTCGTTACCTGGGTGAGGGGGGCCTCGGTCGGGGCACGGCGTGCAAGTACCCTGAACGCGTGATGGCAGGGTGAGCCTCGGGGTGGGTCCCCAGTTATACGGAGCCGGTCCCCGCTTCGACCAGGCCGGCGCCCTGCCGGCCAGCCGGCCCGAGCGAGACCGGTCCGTGCAGCCCTTGCTCGTGGCCGAGAACCTCTGGGTCTCCTTCCCCGCCGGCAAAGGGCAGCGCCTGACTGCGGTCGAAGACGTCAGCTTGAGCGTGTCCGAAGGCGAGACCCTGGGCATTGTGGGGGAGTCTGGGTGCGGGAAGTCCACGGTGGCGCGCTGCCTGGCCGGGTTGCTCTGCCCCGACGTAGGAACGGTCTCGTTACGAGGCGAGGTCCTGGGAGCCCGGCGCAGCAGTGAGCAGCATCGCTCTGTCCAGTTGGTTTTTCAGGACCCGTACTCCTCTCTCAACCCACGCCTATCTGTTCGCTCGGTGTTGTCCGAGCTCCTCTCCTTCCACGGCCTGGCCAAGGGTGACGCGTTGGAAATCCGTTGCCGGGAGCTGATGGCCCTGGTCGGCCTGCCCGCGGACGCTCTCGACGGTTACCCGTCCTCGTTTTCGGGCGGCCAGCGCCAGCGAATTGCCATCGCGCGCGCCCTGGCAGTCCAACCGCAGGTGATTGTGGCCGATGAGCCAATCTCGTCGCTCGACGTGTCGGTGCAGGCCGCCATCCTTGCGCTGTTTGCCGACCTCCGCGACCGGCTCGGTATCGGGATGGTGCTCATCTCGCACAACCTGGCCGTGGTGCGAAATATCTGCGACCGAGCCGCCGTGATGTACCTGGGGCGGATAGTCGAGGTGGGGGAGAGGGAGGAGATATTCACTGATCCCCGCCACCCCTACACGCGGGCACTCCTGACCGCGGCGCCCCGCCTTCGACCGGGCCCCGACCGTGTGGCGGCCAGGCTGCGAGGCGAACCCCCGAGCCCGACGGCGCGCCCGACCGGTTGCGCGTTCCACCCCCGCTGCCCGCGAGCAGAGCCGCTCTGTGCGGCCGAGCGGCCCGAGCTGCTTCCCGCGCCGGCCGGGAGCAGCCGCCTGGCCGCCTGCCATTTTCGGGATGAGGCATTATGAGCCGGTCTGAGCTGCTCGACGTCGCCCCGGTAGGCCCAGCGGAGTACGCCGAGATAGAAGACCTTTGCGGCGAAGTCCTGGGCACGAGCCAGACCACGCTGGTGGTCCAAGGCGAGGCCACCGTGTTCCTTGAAGCAGCTGCCCGGGGGCTGGGCCGTCCTGGCGGACGGGCCCTCAACCTCGTCAGTGGGCCTTACGGAGCGGTCTTCGGCGAATGGCTCGCCGAGGCCGGCTCCGAGGTAAAGGACCTGGTCGTTCCCTTCGACCGCGCCGTGCAGCCCGAGGAGGTCGAAGAGGCACTCGCCACCTACGGCCCCTTTGACGTGGTCAGCCTCGTCCACGCCGAAGCGGCGAATGGGGTGGTCAATAACCTCCCAGCAATAGCCCGGCTAGCCCGTTCACGGGGCGCCCTCGTGGTGGTGGATGCCGTGGCCGCTGTGGGGGCCGAGCCGCTGGCCATCGAGAATTGGGGGCTCGACCTGGTCGTGCTCAGTGCCCAGAAGGCCCTGGCGGGCCCGGCCGGCGTCAGCATGATCACGGTCAGCCCAAGCGCGTGGGCGGCACTGGCTGCGCACCCCTCGCCACGACGAGGACTCAGTCTTGTCCCTGCTCGACTGGCGAGACCGTTGGAGTGGTGCGGGTCGCTCAGTGTTGCCGGTGATCCCGGCCCACCTGGAGACCCAGGCGCTCGGTGCCGCCATGGCCCGCGTGCAAGCGGAGGGACTGGACCGGGTGGTGGCGCGCCACCGCGCTGCCGCCCGGGCCACTAGGGCCGCGCTCGCTCCCCTCGGCCTCGAGCCCTGGGCCCGCCAAAGCGGCGAAGCCGCCTCGGTGGCGACAGTCGTGCGCGCACCCTCCGAAGGAGCAGCGGCGCTGGTCCAGGCTGCGTTGGCGGCCGCCGAAGACCTTTTGGCCCCGTTGAGCACTGCTCCGGGGAGCCTGGCCACCGAGGCTCTCCGGGTCAACCACACCGGGAAGCGGGCAACCCTGCCGAGCGTGTGGAGCGCGTTGGCTGCGCTGGCGAGAGGCCTCGGCACACTCGGCCACGATACCGACCTGCCCGCCGCCTTGGCCATTAGCACCTCCACCTGGTACGCCACGGCCGAGGGGCCCTAATGATGCGATGAAGCCCGTTAGCAGACGAGGTTCTCGGCGGTAAAGCGGTCCGTGATGAGGGCTCCGATTAGGCGTCCTTCGAGGGCTCCCCGGATGGCCTTGAGTTTCTCCCGGCCACCGGCGATCCCTACTGCGCCGCGGTACGTGGCACAACTGCTCTAACGACATCCCGATCACCCGGTTGTCGAACGGGCTGGTGACGCTGTGGCCGTTCCTGTCGAAGAACCGCACGCACAGATCGCCGACGGCTCCCAACTTTTCGAGCTCGGCCATTTCGTCCTGCGAGAACACGTTGCCGCTCTCCCCTAGAAGGCGCGACGGGTGCAGTGACCCGATACCGACGAGAGCGACCGTGAGCTGTTCGAAATAGCCCATCGTCTCTCGGACCTGCGGTTCGCTGAGGTAAGCGGCGGCTGCCTGCGCCGACCCCGCTACCCCGGGGGCGGTGAGAAAGTGCGGCTCCGCCTTTAGGAGCGAGGCCAACCGTTCCGTCAGCCGTATCGCGTGCACCTCTGCGCTCGGGTTCCCGATCCCGCCCAGGATCTGCACGACGTGGCTCTTGCCTGCCAGCCGGCGTGGTTGCATCGAAACCACGGTGCGCAGGAGAGTCTCGCTCCAAGAAGAGATCCCGATCACCTCGTTGGGCCCCAGGGTCGCCTCGAGGTAACTAGCAGCCGCACTTCCGATGGCACGCAGCACGTCGTCGCTGGTGTCCTCGGCGCAGTCGGCCACGACGGCGTCTTGCAGCTTGTACCGGCTGACCAGTGCCTCTTCGAGTTCGGAGTACACGCCGCTCGGCGTCATGACCGTCGTGCGGACGATCCCCTCCTTGTAGGCCGCCGTCAGCAAACGCGACACCATGGCTTGGGACAGCGACAGTTGCCGGGCGATCTCGGGCTGGCGGACACCCTGCTCGTAATACAGCCGCGCGACCTTGGTAATAAGCCTTAGCCGCTCGATGGAGTTCAATTGACGCGGACCTCGGCCCCCTGCGGGCCTAGCGCGCACGAGACAGCTTCGTGCCACGACGCCAGGAGGTCGTCGCGGGCCTCACTCGCCATCGAGGGTTCGGTCCGGTCTCCCTGGCGCCCCATTTCCTCGACGGCTGCCTCGCTTTCGAAAGAACCGGTCGCCAGCCCGGCCAAAAAGGCGACGCCTAGCGCAGCGGCGTCAGGAGCTCTCGTGCGCACGGTCGGACGGCCCAGAAGATCGGCTTGAAGCTGCATGAGAACATCATTGCGTGTGGGGCCGCCGTCCACATGGAGTTCGTCCACCGGGCCACCGATATCGCTCTCTAAAGCGCTTACAAGGTCGGCTACCTGGAACGCGATCGACTCGATGGCGGCTCGAGCAAGCTCCGCGGCGCCAGTCGAGAACGTGAGCCCCGTTATGTGCCCTTTCGCTTGGGACCGCCAGTAAGGGGCGCCGAGGCCCGCAAAACCGGGCACGATATGGGCTCCACCCGCTCCGGCAACCGTGCCGGCCAAGCGCTCAACCGCGCTCGGTCCTTCGAGCCCGAGAACCTGCGCGAGCCATTCGACTGTCGCGCCGCTGGAATACACGTTGCCCTCTAGTGCGTAGGTTGGGGAGCCCTGAAGCCAGGCTACGGTGGTTGCCAAACCGTTCCGCGAACGCGTCGAACTCAAGCCCGTGGGCGAGGCCAGCGAGGTCCCTGTGCCATAAGTGGCCTTGGCGGCTCCCTGTCTTAGACATCCGAGCCCGTAGGTTGCGGCGTGGGAATCTGCAGCCACCCCGGCGATGGGTACCTCAGGGATGTTCTCTCGGGGCACTGTCTCGCCGCAGATCCCGCTAGATGCCACAACGCGGGGAAGGAAGTCGGCTGGTAGCCCGAACAGGTCGAGGAGGGTCTCGCTCCAGTCGAGACGGTCGATATCGAAAAGGAGGGTGCGTGAAGCGTTGCCGGCGTCGGTGACGTGGAGCGAACCCCCCGAAAGGTTCCAGACCAGCCAGCTGTCGATCGTGCCGGCGCAAACGTCCCCCTTTGCCGCTGCCCGCCTTAGCGGTTCGTCGTTGTCCAACAGATGACGCAGTTTGGAGGCCGAGAACATCGGGCCCAGTGGCAAACCTGTGAGCTCACGTACCAACGGCTCGGCCCCGGCAGAGCGGAGGGCATCGCACAAATCAGCGCCGCGGTTGCATTGCCAGCTAACGCACGGTGTGAGCGGCCGGCCTGTTCGGCGGTCCCAGACCACGACCGACTCGCGCTGGTTCGTGACAGCCAGGCAGTTGACTTCAGCCACGCTGACGCGGCCGACTGCACTGAGCACGCTCTCCCACAGCTCTAGAGGATCCTGTTCCACTCGGCCGGGGCTCGGGTACTGGCGCGATACCGCGACCGAAGCAAACGAGAGGGTCTCTCCTTCAGGGGACACTATGGCGACCTTCGTCGCTGTTGTGCCCTGGTCTATCGCCAGGACTGCCATGGCCGCCCCTAGCTACGCCCGAGGGTTTCCACCACCGCGTCGGTGATGCCGGCAGCATTGAGGCCGAAATGTTCGAGGAGCCAGGGTGCCGGCCGTGGGGGCAAAACCGGGAAAGCCCAAAATACGCATCGGGACGGGCCGTCGCAGGCTCACCACCGCTTCGGCTACCGCGCCGCCGAGGCCACCGCGAACTGAATGTTCCTCAACTGTCACGATGGCGCGCGTTTCCTCGGCTGCAGCCTCGATCTCGTCAAGGTCGAGCGGTTTTACCGTTGGCATCGACACGACGCGCAGGCTAATTCCACGACCAGCCAGGATGCCGGCGGCCTCGACGGCGCGCGCAAGCATCGTCCCATTGGCTATGACGGTCGCATCGGTGCCTTCGCCAACACGGAAAGCCTTGCCGATCTCGAAGTGGTAGTCGGGACCGTAGACGGCCGGGACACCCATCCGACTTATCCGAACGAAGACTGGGCCCGGATATTCGAGGGCGGCTCGGAGCGCCTGGCCAGTCTCGAAGGGATCGGCAGGCACGATCAGGACGAGGTTGTCGATCGCCCTCAACCATGCAATGTCCTCGATCGAGTGATGGGTCGGGCCGAGCTCGCCGTAAGCGACGCCTGGGCTCATCCCGCAGACGGTCACGTTTGCGTTCGTGTAGGCAAGGTCTACTTTGATCTGTTCCAAACCTCTCGCAGTGATGAAACAGCTTGCCCCTGACACGATGGGCCGCTTACCCCCATTGGCCAACCCAGCCGCAACGCCAACCATCGCCTGTTCGGCGATCCCGACGTTCACGAGCCGTTCCGGGAAGCGGGATTTGAAGCCGACAAGCTTGCTGGAACCGACCGAATCGCTGCATACAACGACGACGCGCTCATCGATGTCGGCCATGTCCTCGACCGTCGAGGCGAAGATATCCCGACAGTCGTACAGTGCCGGCGTTACTGTCAGCTCGGCCATCCGAGCTCCAGGGTAGCGGCTTGGACCTGTTCGGCTGAAGGTATGCGATGATGCCATTCGACACGGTCTCGCATGAACGAGACAGGGAAACCTTTGTGGGTATGCGCGATCACGAAGGTGGGTTTCCCAAGTTGTGCCGGGAGTTGTTCGAAAAGGTCCACCAGGGCGCCGTGGTCGTGGCCGTCGACTTCGACGACCGCCCAACCAAATGCGCGTGCCTTGTCCCCAAGGGGCTCGAGACGACTGGTGTCTTCCGTAGCAGCACCCTGCTGTAAGCCATTGCGGTCAACCACCACGGTCAGTTGCTCGAGGCTCCTATGGCCGCCGGCCATGAGCGCCTCCCAATTCGAGCCTTCTTGAAGCTCGCCGTCGCCTACCAAGCAGACTGTCCGGCGAGGGGAGCCGTCCAGCTTGGCGGCGATGGCCATGCCAACCGCGATGGGTAAGCCATGCCCGAGGGGGCCGGTGTTCGCTTCCACACCTGGGACCTTCTTGGCGTCAGGATGGCCGTTCAGTGGCGAGAGAGGTTTCATGTAGTCGTCGAGAAGGGCGGGATCGAAAAACCCGCATGCTGCCAGGGTCGCGTAGAGAGACGCTGAACTGTGGCCCTTGCTCATGACAAAGCGGTCCCTTTCCGGCCAGTTTGGCCGGGTCGGGTCTATGTCCAACACCGAAAGGAGTAGTACTACGACGATGTCTGTCGCTGAAAAGTCGCCGCCGATGTGGCCAACCCCGGCGGAGCGGACCATTTCCAGCTCCCTTCGTCGGACATGGCGCGACGCTTCGACGAGCAGCCTCAGGCGTTCCTCGCGGGCCAGGGTGCGGGGGATACGCCCAACAGGCAGTGCCTGGCTAGTCGCCAGGGTCATCGCGCCTTGGTCGCTTCGCCGAACAAGACGTCGTAAAGGATCTTTTGTGCGCCAAGCGCGTCTTGGCGTTCCCTGGCTGCGGCAAGCTCTGAAGTGTCCATGCGTTCTGCCACGCCCAGCAGGGCGGTCAACATCCTGATACTGGACCGGGCTGCTTCGACGGGGTCCTCGCGGAACGGGAACTGGTCAAGCTTCCATGGCTTGGCCCAACCGGCCCGCTTCAAGCTCAAAAGGAACTCGAGGGTCTCAACGATGTGGACAGACCCTACCGTCATGTCGTCGTCCCAGCTGCGGAAGTTGTCGTTAAGGTCGACGTCGATGAGCCGGTTTCTTCCCACGCAGAGCTCCACGGCGGCCGCAGGTGACTCGCCGCCGTACATCGAATGCCCGAAATCGATCAGCACCCCAACGTTGTCCAAGCCGATGTCTTCGATCGCCAACAGCGTTCGCGCCGCGGTCGAAAACAACATGTGCGTGCGGGGTTCCTTGGGCTTGTACTCGATTGCGAACGGTAGAGCCGGATGGGGACCGGCCGCGGCACGCATCCCCTCGACAGACAAGTCCCAGAGCCGGCGCGGGTCCGCCTGAAGCGGGTAGTCGAAGCCATCTTGACCGGGCCAGATCTTCATGTACTCAATGCCGAGCTCGAGCCCGACTTCAGTGGCTCGGGCTATTACGTCGAGGGCGCGCCGGCGGACCTTCGGGTCAGGGTTCGTAAAGGCGCCAGCACGGAACTCGCGACTATAGATGTCAGGTGTTATCGCCTGTGCCCGCAGGCCCGCTTCCGCCAGGGCGTCGCTGACCTGGGCCACCGAAACAGACGGTCCCCAGAAGGGATAATTTAGGTCCAACGCCGTCATCCCCTCGACCAAACCAGCCGATCGGATGGCGTCAGGCATCGTCACCTCGGGCCCATAGCCGTCTGTTGCGAAGCGGTCCACGAACCGCCCGAACATCCAAATACCCGCTGAAAAGCTAAAGCTGGTCACGCGATCATCCTCCCTGGTGAACGAGCAGGACGCCTGCTCAATCGCCCGACCCGGTCCTCGCGACCAAGCTGCTCCCTGCTGGCGCCAGGGCCTGTGCCAAGAGCTCATGCATAGATATTCGCCCTCGAATCGTTCTTCACAGAGAGATGGTAATGCGGGTGTGGGGGGGTGTCAAGGGAGTGTAGGTGCCCCCGAGGGCTGCTTGACATGCCCCGATCGCCGAGTTATCATCAGCCCGTCTGAACAAAGATTCGGGAGTGAATATCTATGCACTCCCGTTGGCATGAGGCACTCCTCCCCAAGAGGGGGACAGCTAACAAGGAGCGTAAGTTCCGAAATGCCCAAGTCAAGCGGGGAGAAACCTTAAGTTGCGCTCCGGCGCCATGAGAAGAGGGTGATGTACAGCGTGAGAAGGAAAATGAACAAGCGCGCCCGGCGCGCCACACTAGCCACTACCGCAAGCCTGAGCGCCTTGGCGCTACTAGCGACCGGCTTCACAAGCACCAGCAGTGCGTCGCCTACGGCCGCAGTGCGCGTCGCGCAGGCCAACGGGGTCACCGGTACGGACCAGTCCAATTTCTCGATACTGCTGACGACCGAGGACACCCAGACACCGCAAGAGCTTGACACGCTGGCCAAGGGCGCCTGCGCTCCGGAGGCCGCGGCCCAGCCCATCAGCCTCCAGCAGACGCCCAGCCAAAACATTGAGGCCAAGGTGCAGCTGCTTGCCTCACAAAACGCGCTACCGCTGATGTACGCGGCTGATAACCCCGACATCGAGCCCGGGGGCAGCCTTTACAAGCGTGGCGACGTGCTCGACATTGAAAAGGCGCTGCAGGGCCTCGGACTTGCCAGTGATATGACCTCAATTGCGACAACGACGACCCAGGCGCAGTTCGCCGGGACCGTACCCTCCGTACCGTTCCAGATGAACATCGAGGGCCTTTTCTACAACAAGAAGATATTTGCCAAGTACGGCATCAGCGTCCCCACGACGTTCACTCAGCTGATGGCCGATGCGGCCAAACTGAAGGCAGCAGGAGTCACACCCATAAGCGCCTCCGGCTCCTCGGGTTGGACGATCAGCCGCTGGATCGGGATCCTTTTGTTCCGAGAGCTTGGGCCGAACGCGATGAAGCTGATTGCCGAGAAGAAGGCAAAGCTGACTGCCGCCAAGTATGAATGGGCTGCACAACAAGTAGCTACGATGGGTAAGGACGGCTACTTCTCGACCGGCATCACCAACCTGAGCTACAACGCCGCAACGGCGCAGTTCCTTACGGGTGGTTCGGCCATGATCTACATGGGTACCTGGCTGCTGGCCGGTATCAACTCCTCGGCGAACACGCAGGGCAACAGCATAGGGTTCATGCCGTTCCCCGCTGTCACCGGTGGCTCGGGCTCGATTGGCCAGTACCCCGCCAACACGGGCTCACCGAACGTCCTGAACGCCCACCTGTACGGCCCTCACGCAGCTGCCTGGCTGAAGTGCATTGCACAGAACTACGGCAGCGCTTCGCTGAAGGACCAGGGAACTTTCTCTGGCTTCCGGTCCAATACACCCGTCACGGGGTTGTCCCCGATCACGAAGTCCATTCAGGGGATTATCAACAACGCGAAGGGCAGCGTCCTGTGGTTCGAAGCACTGTTCGGCCTGAAAGCAAATGCTGACGCTTCGGGCAATGCAGCAGCGCTGGTAACCGGTGCCATGAGCCCGTCGCAGTACATGAGCATCCTGCAGGCTGACCAGTCCCAACCGTAAAGAGCAACACACCCTCAATTTCATGCTGGTCGACGAGGCGGCACCGTTACCTGGGCGGTGCCGCCACGTCGTTACCCTGGCCCTTGTTGGATAGAATGCGCTAAATGAGGCAGGTCTTCGGCAGTCGCAAGGCTGTTGTGATATTCCTCGCACCCGCCCTGGTCGTTTACATCGGCGTGATCGTCGTGCCGGTCGGCTGGTCCTTTGTCTATTCGCTTTTCAGCGGAAGCCCCGCTTCGGGCTTCTCGTTTGTTGGGCTGAAGAATTTCCGGGAGCTTTTCGACGACCCGACCATCCGCCAGACGCTCTGGGTCACCGTCAAGTACGGCCTGGTGATGAGCATCGGGCAAATAGTCATCGGCTACAGCCTGGCGTTGTTCTACCTCTTCGTCCTGCGGCGGGCGTCGACGTTCATACGTACCTTGGTCTTCTTCCCTGTGGTCCTGCCGACTGTCGCGGTGGGCCTTCTGTTCGCTCAGCTTTTCGCCATCGCCCCTCAACGCGGCCCCGTCGACTCGATCCTGGGCGTCGTGGGGGTACAAGCGGGTGACTGGTTCGCCACCGGGGACAGGGCTTTTGCCGTCATTATCATCATGGACCTGTGGCGCTCGGTCGGCCTGTTCGCAGTGATCCTGTTCGTGGGGCTCCTTGACGTCCCGAACGAGATCATTGAGTCCGCTCGTATGGATGGTGCGAGCGGTGTGAGCCTCGTCCGCAGGATCGTGCTGCCGATGTCGCGGCCGATCCTCATGGCGTCGCTGATCTTTGCTCTCAACGCTGACTTAAAGGTTTTCGATTCCATCCTGGCCCTCAACAACGGCGGTCCGGGGACCGACACGACGCCGTTGAACCTGTACATGTACCAGACGTCGTTCCTTTACAACAACTGGGGCTATGGCGCGGCGATCGCGGTCCTGATAACCGCCTTGTGCCTGGCTGTGACCCTGTTGGTGTTCCGGTCATTACGGCGCGACCTGACGAGAGGCTGAGAACTGCCATGACAGCTGCCCAGAGCCGGGTTGTGGTGCCCGACCGTCTAATGAGATCTCCAAAGGGGCGGCCTGGGCGAGCTCGTGCGGCTCGGCTGTCACGAACGACAATGACCCGCGCGCTCATCGGGATCATCCTGGTCGTCGAAATATACCCGCTGTTCTGGCTTCTGACCAGCTCCTTCAAGAGCCAGAACGCCTTTGTGACCAAGCCTTTGTGGGATCTCCCCACCTCTTTGTCGTTCCAGAACTACTCGGACGCCTGGACCACCGCGCAGCTGCCGACGGATGCGATCAATAGCCTGACGGTGACGTTGAGCTCGGTCGCCGTTATCCTCGCGCTCGGCTCGGGTGCCGCCTTCGCCCTCGGCGTGCTCGTATGGAGGGGAAGAGGCGGGTTCCTTCTGTTCATTGTGGGTGGGCTGATGGTCCCGGCCCAGTTGATCCTGCTCCCCTTGTTCGAGATCTACTACAAGGTCGGGCTCAACGACACGCTTTTCCCGATGATCATCACCTATATCGGGGAAGGCCTACCCCTTACCGTGTTCCTGCTGGCTACCTACTTCCGCGCAGTCCCCTACGAACTGTTTGAGGCTTGCGCCTTGGACGGCGGGGGAGTGTTCCGGTGCTTTTTCTCCGTTGGCCTCCCACTGGTCCGCAATGGGCTGTTCACGGTGGGGATGTTGATGTTCTTCTCGGTGTTCAACGACTTGCTGGTCGCCTTGACCTTCAATACGAAACCATCGTTGTCAACTGTGCAAGTGGGCCTGTTGAACTTCGACGGGCAGTACGGCACTGTGTCGTATGGTCCGCTTCTGGCAGCCATCAGCATGGTGATCTTTGCGATGCTCGGTCTCTACTTGGTGCTCAATAAGCAGATCATGAGGGGCATCTCCGCAGGCGCAGTCAAGGGATGAGCAACGCTCGGGCCAGGGTTGGCATCTCGTGCACGGGCGCCGCTCGCCGACGCTACTTCGGAGGTCCTTGCCTTGACCGCTTGGAAGCGGTCGCAGAGGTATCGTGGCTGGAGTTCGGCGGGCCTTCCCGGACCGCCGGGCCGCCACCGGGTCGACGCCCCCTCGGTCGAGCGGTTGGCCGCCTTCGTGAGGGATCTGGATGTGCTGGTCGTGAGCTATGGCTCGCCCAGGGTTACCGGTCCCATCATGGCGGGTGCCCCGCACCTGGTTATGGTCGGGGACACCCACGGTGACCGTTTCGCCGAGCGCGTCGACGTACCGGCAGCGTCAGGTCGGGGGATCGCCGTTGTGGACACGACCAACGGGTCCTCGGGGCCGGTAGCCGAATGGGCGCTGGGCCTGGTCCTCATAGGTCTCCGAAACGCTGGAGCACTCTTCAGGCGCTTGGTCGCAGGAGAGCTTCTTTGGCCCGACCGGGAAGTGTTCCTGGACGACCCGGGCTACTTGAGAGGTGAGCTGACCGGGAAAACTGTCGGCCTGGTCGGCGCCGGCAACATCGGCCAGAGGCTAATCAAGCTCCTAGCGCCCTTCAAGGTAACTGTGCTCGCCTACGACCCGGGTGCACCGACGGCGTTGGCCACAATGGCCGGCATCGAGCTGACGTCGCTCGATAACGTGATGGGCGCCACGGATGTGGTCGTGTGCACCGTCCCGTTGACGAACACTACGCGAGGGATGATCGGCGTCCGGCAAGTGCAAGCGCTCCGGCCTGGAGCTGTGTTCGTCAACGTATCGCGGGGAGCCGTCGTAGACACTGGCGCTCTCATCGAGCGGTTGCGGGTGGGCGACATTATCGCCTGCCTCGACGTGGTCGAGCCGGAGCCGCTGGCGGTGAGTTCGCCGCTACGGGCAATGCCGAACGTGTTCCTGAGCCCGCACATAGCTGGCGTCACGGCCGGGTCGGAACCTCGCTTCTTTGACCTCATGGTTGACGAGATAATCAGGGTGCTCGCCGGGCACCAACCGCATTACCCCTTGGTCCCGCGCGAGCGCGCTCCCTCGGGTTGACAAGTAGCAAACGAGATTGGCTCGCGTGGGGCGATCGCATGATAGAGGAGTAGAACTATGGCCTTAGTTGGACATCTGCGTACCTTGCGGGACGGGGTGGAATGGCGCGGCGGGCACGAGGTCGTGTTGGTCCGCGGTTGGGGCAGCGACGCGGTCCGCGTACAGGCCGCCCTCTCTGAGATCATGCACGGTTTACCGGGCGCACTCCTCGAGCCAATAGCTGAGCCCGAGGTAACGGTCGTCGTTGGCGACCGTGGTGCGACCGTCACCAATGGGGCCATGGTTGCATCGGTTTCCATGGCGGGCGAGATCACCTTCACCGACAGCCGGACGGGGGCGCTTCTGCTTAAGGAGGAGGCGGCGCATTTCTGGTGGCCCGGCGCGCGGTTGTTCGCCGCGACAAGCAACGGGTACCACCGCCTCGAGCAAAGGTTTGCGGCCCGGGAAAACGAGCGTTTCTGCGGCCTCGGGCAGCATACGCACGGCCTGTTGGACCAAAAAGGTTGTGTTATCGACCTGCTGCAACGAAACGGGGAAGTCTCGGTCCCCTTCCTCCTGTCGAACCTCGGTTACGGCTTCCTGTGGAACTCGCCTGCAATCGGCCGTGTGGAGCTTGGCAACACGGGAACTCGCTGGGTGGCCGATAGTGCCCGCCAACTCGACTATTGGGTTACAGCAGGGCGTCCGTCCGAAGTGCTGAAGCAATATGCCGAGGTAACGGGGAAGGCGCCCAAGTTCCCCGCGTGGGCGTCGGGTTTCTGGCAATCCAAGCTGCGGTACATGACCCAGGACGCGCTCATGGCGGTGGCCCGCGAGTACCGTCGTCGCGAGCTACCTCTGTCGGTCATCGTTTGCGACTTCTTCCACGCGCCCCACATAGGCGACTACCGCTTCGACCCGGTCGATTGGCCTGATCCCCAGGCAATGGTCGACGAGCTGTCGTCGATGGGGGTCAAGTTGATGGTCTCCGTTTGGCCCTCAACCACGGCGGTTTCGCGCAACTTTGACATGATGAGGGAGAGAGGGTACTTCATAAGGAACGAGCGAGGTGTCGAGGTCGGCGTCACTGCGACGGATAAGGGGGTCGACGGGACCACGTACATGCAGTACTACGACGCGACCAACCCGTCGGCACGCCAGTTCATCTGGGAACAGCTGCGCGAGGGCTATTTCCGCTACGGTATCCGGGTCTTCTGGCTTGATGCGAGCGAGCCCGAGGTCCAGCCGGCGACGCCGGACAACGTCTTGTACCATGCCGGGCCGGGCCTCGAAGTGGGGAACATTTACCCCCGCGAGAACGCCAGGATGGTTTGGGACGGGATGCGGGCGGAGGGCGAGGATGAGATCCTGAGCCTCAACCGATCGGCGTGGGCGGGGAGCCAGCGCTACGGGGCGGCCGTGTGGTCGGGCGATATCAGAACAGACTTCGCTTCGTTAGCGGAGCAGGTCCGTGCTGGCTTATCGATGGCGATCAGCGGCATTCCCTGGTGGACGACGGACATCGGTGGCTTCCAGGGCGGAGATCCGTCCGACCCGGAGTTCCGAGAGCTTATGGTGCGATGGTTCCAGTTCGGCGTTTTCTGCCCGATAACGCGACTACATGGCGACCGCGAGCCGCGCATGGAGCCCGGCCCGGCTATGACCGGCGGTCCGAATGAGGTGTGGTCATTCGGGCCTGAGGTGTACGAGATATTGTCGCAGCAGCTCGCGCTGCGGGAGAAGTTACGTCCCTACGTCATGGCGGAGTTGGCTAAGACATCTCGGACCGGCTTGCCTACTATGCGGCCCCTTTTGGTCGATTTTCCCGATGAGGTGCCCGTTTGGGACATCGATGACGAGTACCTGTTCGGCGATGAGCTCCTGGTGGCACCGGTAACGCGCTACGGGGCGCGCAACCGCAATGTCTATTTGCCGCAGGGCGCGCAGTGGCGCGACGTCTGGACGGGGGAGCTTCGTGACGGCGGGCGCTCCTATCAAGTCGATGCGCCCCTGGCACGCATCCCTGTTTTCGAGCGAGTGGGTGGTCCGGGTGCCGGTATCGACTGGCCCCGTGAAGACCGAGCGACGAGTGGGAACGCTTGACCCGATGACCACACCGTCTAAGCGGGACCTGTTGGTGGGAGTGCAGGTCGGTGCCGTCTCCTTCGTAGACGAGGGGGTTGGCCGGGTCCTCGACATCCTTCAGGAAAAGGCCTGTGCCAATGCCGTGTTTGTTGCGACTCAATCGTTCGACAGAGGGGTTCAGGGACGCCAGGTAGACGGGCAACCCTGGCCGGGCCACGGGCCACGGGGCGCCGATGACCATTGGGGCGGGTCGTACGTGACGCAGCACGCGGAGTTTTACGGACCGACGACTCTCGGGCCGTACCGCGCCCCCGATGCGGAAGTTGTCGGCTTCGATGTCCTCGAGCAAGTGATCCCAGAGGCAAAGTCCCGCGGCGTGAGGGTGTTTTCGTTTGTGCTCGAGAACACTCATTCGGGGCTGGCCCGCGCGGTCCCCAATTGGCCTACGGTGCTCCAGGTCGACGCGTGGGGGCGGACCGACAGTTATGCATGCGTTCGTAACCCGGACTACATCAATTGGTGGTTAGCGGTTGTAGAGGACCAGGTAAAGTCGTATCCTCTGGACGGCTTGATGTTCGGTTCGGAGCGCAACGGGCCCTTAGGTAACCTACTTGGTGGCGGTGGTTTCGCGCGCAACGCGAACCCGTACTGTTTCTGCTCACACTGCCTCGCGGCCGGGGACCTGCGACGGATCGACGGCCTTCGCGCCCAGCGCGCGTTTCGCGACCTGCACGACGTCCTGGTGAGCGGGACCGCCCCAAACCCGGACAATGACAGCAAGTTCGTGCGCTTTTTACGTCTGCTCCTCGCGCGACCAGAGATATTGGCGTGGGACCAGTTGTGGCATGACGGTTACCAAGACCTGCAGAGGCGGATCTATGGCGAGGTAAAGTTCTTGGCTCCAGATGTCCAGGTCGGCTGGCACGTCTGGCACCACAACTCGTTCTCCCCTCTCTACCGAGCGCAAATGAGCTACTCGGAAATGTCGCTGTTCTCGGACTTTATCAAGCCGGTGCTCTACAACAACTGCGCGGGTTACCGCCTCCACCATCACGTTCAGGTGGTCGCCGAGACCATTTTCGAAGGGGTCAGCGAGCAAACGGTGTTCGACTTGGTCCGAGGGTCTCTCGGTTACGAAGAGGACGTCCGGTTTGAGGATCTTCCGGGTCTCGGCCTCTCGACCGATTACGTCAGACGAGAGACGCGGCGCGCTGTTGACGCCGTAGCCGGGGAGGCGCGCATCTACCCGGGTATCGACATCAACGTGCCTACTCCACCCGAAGTTAAGAAAACGACGCCACAGGACGCCCGTGCATCGGTGGGTGCGGCCCTCGAGGGTGGAGCGGACGGCTTGGTCCTGTCCCGAAAGTACTCCGAGATGACGTGGGAAAACCTAGAAGCAGTTGGGGCTGTCCTGCGCGAACGAGGTTCGCCACTCGCCTAAGGCCCGCAGCTCGGTCCGCGCCCAGAGAGGTACCTCCTCGAGCGTCGGCCCTCCGTGGGACTAGTGCGGAGCGGTGAAGTCGAACGCAAATGATTGCGAGCCCGGCCCGAGCGGGACGCGGGTGCCCCCCTCGAGGTCGAGGACGGCGGTCGACCCGGTGGGGACCGTGACGTCCACGAAGATTCGGCCCTCGGACAAGTGCCAAGATATCGCGACCGTCCCGTAGGGACTTTCGTGACGGGCGGAGGCGTAGGTGATCCCGTTACGTGGGCGAGGCTGAAACAGGATTTCCTTGTACCCCGGTGCCACGGGCGCGAGGCCCGCGACTACGCGGTGGGCCCAATCGGCAACGGCTCCGAACGCATAGTGGTTGAACGACGTCATCTGGCCCGGGTTTATTGCGCCGTCCGGCAAGAGGGAGTCCCAGCGTTCCCAGACGGTCGTGGCACCCATCGTTACGGCGTAGAGCCAAGACGGGCACTGTTTTTGGAGGAGCAGTTCGTAGGCCGTGCTCGTCGCCCCGGCCATCGTAAGGGCATCTGCAATTAGGGGCGTACCTGCAAACCCTGTGCCGATCCGGCTGCCAGAACGGGCCACCAGCTCCACCAGGTGGGCGGCGGCTGCCGGTAATTGGTCGGAGGGTACGAGGTCGAAGCGGATGGCAAGGGCGTAAGCCGTCTCGCTGTCGCTGGTCAGTTGTCCCGCCGGCCCAATGTAGCGGCGTGCAAAGGCTTGGCGCACGTGGTGGGCCAAGGCCCGGTAATGCGCCGCTTCTTCCTCGCGCCCGAGGGCCTCCGCTGAAAGTGCCAGGTGCGTGGCCGACCAGGCGAAATATGCGGTCGCCACTAAGTACTTGTCGGTCGCACCAGCTGCTGGGTCCTGGGGAGGTGCCGTGGGGTCGAGCCAATCGCCAAGTTGGAAACCGTCGTCCCAGAGGTGGTCCTCCCCAGACAACCGGTCGACCAGGTCGACCCAGGCCTTGGCGCTTTCGAACTGATGCCGCAGGATTTCGGCGTCTCCGAAACGCTCGTAAAGCGTCCATGGCGTGAGAACGGCTACGTCTCCCCATACCGCGCAGGCCTGGAGCGCGTCCCAGTTCGGCTCGGCGGGCACCACTGGTACGTACAACGGCACGGTCCCGTCGGGGAGCTGTTCCAGAGCAACATCGGCCAACCAGGAAACCAGCATCCCCGAACAATCGAAAAGGAAAGTGGCTGTCGGCGCGAACACCTGGATATCGCCCGTCCAGCCGAGGCGTTCGTCCCGTTGCGGGCAGTCTGTGGGTACGTCTACGAAGTTCCCCCGCATCCCCCACACCACGTTTTCGTGAAGGATGTTGACGAGGGGATCGGAGCACTCGAACCATCCAGTACGTTCCATGTCCGTGTGGTAGACGCGTGCCACGAGGTCGCCGCTACGCACGGCAGCTCGGAGGTCGCCCGGCCATCCGTCAACCTGCACGTAACGGAACCCGTGCAGGGTGAAGCGCGGCTCCCATTCCTCGAGCGGGCGCCCGGCCATCACGTAGGTGTCAGTGGATTTCGCGGCCCGAAGCGGCCGCGTGCAGATCTCCCCGTCCTGCAGCACTTCGGCGGTTGACAGGATGATTGTTGTGCCCCTCTCGCCGTGAGCGCGGAGCCGCATCCTGCCGACCAGGTTCTGGCCAAGATCGAGCACCTCTTTGCCACTGGGTGTAGTAAGAACGCCGACGGGCATCACTTCCTGGGTACAGCGGACTGGGGGGCCGGTGGGCGCAACCAGTGTGGAGGGA
This sequence comes from uncultured Acidimicrobiaceae bacterium, assembly GCA_963699075.1. GTDB lineage: Bacteria > Actinomycetota > Acidimicrobiia > Acidimicrobiales > Palsa-688 > Fen-671. The sequence continues at coordinate 711,441 of CAVOTF010000001.1, forward strand.
TCCCGTGCACCGACACGCACGGCGCTCCAGTTCGAACCGTCGAACCCAGCCGTTGACCACAAGGCCTGCTCTTCCCGGGCGTCGTAGACCTCGCCGTCGTAGATGCCACTGCTCATTATCGGCCCAGCGGAGGCGCACCATTGTGAGTCGGTGGCCACGGTAATGGTCGCGCCGTCGGACGTGACGATCTCGAGTTGCGCGATCAGGGAAATATCGCTGCCGTAGAGATTGTGCGAGCCGCGGCCCCACCCCACACGTCCGCGGTACCAGCCGTCGCCGAGCCAAGCACCTATCGCGTTGTCACCCTGGCTGATGAGGTTGGTGACGTCGTAGGTGTAATACCGCAGACGCGAGCCGTAAACAGTCCAGCCTGGCGACATGGTCTCTTTCCCCACACGGGCCCCGTTTAGTTCAACCTCGTACAGCCCGTGGGCCGTCACGTACAACCGAGCTTTTACCGGAGTGCCGCTGACCGAGAACTCGCGTCTCAACAGTGGCGGCCTGCGCACATCAGGATCGAGCCCTTCAAGCCAATTGGGGCCAACCGGGAGCGCTTTCCAGTCGTGATGGAGGAGAAGACCGGCTTCTACGGTTGCCGGAGCGCTCCATTTCGACGGCTCTGCATCGTCACCCCATACCCTGACGCGGACCAGTGCCATTTCTCGCGAGCTCAAGGGTTGCCCCGGCCAGGGTACAAGAACAGACTGAGCGGAAGGCACGCGGCCAGTTGAGAACTCCTCGGCCCCCGGGTTAGAGCGAGCTCATAGGCGACCTGGGACCAGCTGGGACCGGCCCTGGTTTTCCATGACAATCGCGGTCGGGCCTCGCCGATGCCGAGCGCCTCACGGTGGTGTTCAAAGGTGGGCGCGTCGGGCACTGGCCCCACGGGGAACCTCCTGTTTTCGTAGCGGTTATGCGCATAGTAGGTTAGCATTGCTGCAACGAGCGCCCTTCAGGGGTTGGGCCTGGGACATTGAGGAGGAGCGACGCCGGTTTTCGACCTCACGTCCGGGTGGGTGGGCCCGACGACTCGTCCAGAGTGGCTCGACCTTACGGCAATCGGGCGTTTCAGTGTTCCTTTGGAGGGGGGCTATTTCGACCGTCACCACCACGACTACAACGAACTGTGGCTGATCATCAAAGGCAAGGCGAAAGTCTTTTCCGAAGGGGCGGAGCACTACGTACAAGCCGGTGACGTGTTGATAACCCAGGCGGGAGACACTCATGACGTTATCGAGGTCTACGAGGGCCTTGAAGGTTTCTTTGTCGAGACGGGACTTCCCGGCGGAGGGCGGCCGGGGCACTTGCACAATTCGGGTGAACAGCGAGATGGTCACTTCGTACCGGCCCGGGCACTACCGCCCGATTTCCCGGCCCGCTGAGGAAACGAGGCTACGCAACGATGAGATTACAACGATGAGGTTGCAAGGTAAAAATGCGGTCGTGACCGGAGCTGCAGGCGCGCTGGGGCGCATCATTGCGGGGGCGCTTGCGGCCGAAGGTGCGTCCGTCGCGGGGTTGGACCTCGACGCAGAAGGGCTCGGCGCGATGATGCGCATCGTCGAGTCTCACGGACAGCGCGCTCACAGGGCCGTTGTCGACCTCACGGACCACGAGGCGGTGAAGTCCGCCGTGGGTGGGCTCAGCTCTGAGTGGGGCAGTATCGACATATTGGTTAACGGCGCCGGGGGAGGCACCGTCAGTTTCTTCCACGAGATGACCTATGAGACCTGGGTGGCACAGATAGACCGCAACCTCAACTCGGTTTTCAATGTCACCAGCGCGGTGTTGCCCTCTATGCTGGCCCAGCAGTCCGGTCGCATCATAAGCATTGCATCGGTGGCTGCCATCGCCGGCGGGCGGTTGGTGAGAGGGGCGACCGCATACGCGACGGCGAAAGCAGGCGTGGTCGGTTTGACGAAAGCCCTGGCGATCGAAGTGGCGGAGCAAGGAATTACGGTCAACTGCCTGGCTCCGGGAGCACAGGACACGCCGCCACGAGCAAGGGACACGCCCGAACAACGCGAGGCGCTGCTCTCCCTCATCCCAACCCGCCTGTTGGGCCGGCCTGAGGATCTGGCGCAAACAGTGGTCTTCTTTGCCGCGCCCGAGTCGGTGAACATAACTGGAGTGATCCTGCCGCTCGACGGCGGGCACTCGATCTAGGACAAAGGAGACCGATGAGTGACCGCCTGGCTCGAGGGAAGCGTACCTTTGACGAGGTGTACGGGCCGGGTGGGTCCGAACGGTTGATCGGTTCCCAGGTGGGCCTGGCCCAGGACCTGGCACGCTACGGGGTCGAGTTCAATTTCGGCGACATATATTCGCGACCCGGCCTCACGCTGGCGCAGCGCGAGATCGCCAGCATCGCTGCTCTGGTCGCGCTCGGCGGGCTCGAGCCTCAGGTCCGCGGCCATACACGGGCGGCTCTCACGGCCGGCCTGAGCGCCACCGAGATCTTAGAAACCGTTATCCACACTGTTCAGTACGCGGGGTTCCCCCGCGCACTCAATGCCATCAGCGTCGTCACCCAAGTACTGATCGAAGAGGGTGTCGAAGTCCCACCCCCGTCGGCACCTCTTCAAGAGGGTTGACGGTGGGTGACCCGTGGCACAATTGGCCAGCCGGGTCACAATTTGGCCGGCCGGGTCACGGTTGACGAGGTTCGCCTACAAGCGTGGACTGACGGCAGATGAGCTCCGGGTCGATGACAACCCGGTCCCGCCTTCGCGTGCCAGTCGACAGCTGGTCCACCAATAGTTGTACGGCTGCGCGGCCAACCCTCTCGAAGTCTTGGCGCACGGTGGTTAGCGGAGGGATGAAGTACGCCGACTCGGGCGTGTCGTCGAAACCGACCACAGCAACGTCCTCGGGGACACGTCGTCCGCGTTCGTGTAGTGCCCTTAAGGCACCCAACGCCATATGGTCGTTAGCGACGAAAATGGCGGTTGCGTCCGATATCTGCGAGAGCACCTGGCCCGCTTCGTAACCCGAGCGGGCGCTCCAATCACCCAAAACCGGCGGGGTAACCTCCGCGCCCGCCTCCTCGAGGGCCGCTCGCCAGCCGTTTACCCGGCCGCGGCCCTCCTCCCACTCGGGAGGTCCGGCTACGTGGAAGACCGTCTCGTGCCCAGCAGCGAGCAGGTGTTGGGTGGCCAGCCGCGCCCCTGCCACCTGGTCGACGGTGACCACAGCCACGTCCGCCTCAGGGTTGCCTTCTACCGCCACGACCGGCGTGCCGGTGGGCAGGTACGCCAGGGCATCGTGGGCCGAGGTGAACGGAGCGATGATGGCGAGCCCTTCAACGGCCTGGCTGGTGAGGCGTTGCACGGCTTCACGCACCGACTGGCGGTCGATCGAGCGAACAGCCATCACAGACACGAAATAGCCGTGTAGTTGGGCCGCTTGCTGGAGAGCGGACAGCGTCGAAACCGGACCGTAGAGGGTGGTGTCCAACGCCACGACCCCAAGGGTCTTGGAACGTCCGCTGGCCAGCGCACGAGCGGCCGTATTCGGTCGATAGCCAAGTTGCTCGATAGCGGCGAGCACCCGCGCTCGCGTGGGCTTGCTCACGCTCGCATGCACGTTCAGGACCCTCGAGACCGTCTGGTGGGAAACCCCGGCGAAGCTGGCTACGTCCGCGATCGAAGGCCGGCGCTCGCCGCGTGGGGTGGTTGCAGACGCCGGGCTGTCATCCACGGCGGCCCGATGCAGTCCCGCGCCGGCCGCCTCTCCCGGCGGCGGCCGAACGTCCGCTATGTGAGGGCTCTCTCTTGGCGGCTGAGCAGCTGAGAGCGCTAACATCTGAGGTGTGGTTCAGGAGGCCTACGCAATAGGGGTGGATTTTGGCACCGCTTCCGCGCGGACGTTGCTGCTGGACCTGCGCTCGGGTGACGAGCTTGCGGTTGCTGAGTTTGCCTATCCCCACGGTGTGATCGCCGACATATTACCCGACACCGGCGAGCGCCTACCATCTGACTGGGCCCTTCACGAGCCCGCTGACTACATGGTGGTGTTGGAAAGAGGCATCGCCGGCGTACTGGCGGAGGCGCCGGGTGCAGCCCAACATGTCATAGGGATCGGAGTGGACGCTACGTGCTGTACCGTCTTGCCGGTCACGAGCGGCGGCGTCCCGTTGTGCGACCTGGCGCAGTGGCGCGGCAGGCCCCATGCGTGGGCCAAGCTGTGGAAGCACCACGCCGCGCAACCGGTGGCGACACGTCTCAACCAAGTGGCGGCCGAGCGCAACGAGGCCTTCCTGGCGCGTTACGGCGGCCGCATTTCCTCGGAGTGGTATTTCCCCAAGCTCATAGAGATATGGCTGGAGGACCGGGAAGTATTCGATGCATCGGCCCGCTTTATTGAAGTGACGGATTGGGTGGTGTGGCAGTTGAGTGGCCACGAGCGTCGCTCGTCTTGCCCGGCGGCATACAAGGCACTTTGGTCCGAGGCGGGCGGCCTGCCCGGCGACGGGTTTTTCCAAGCCGCGTACCCCGGATTTTCCGACCCAGGGGCGAAGTTGGGTGACGTTTTCTTCCCACTAGGGACAAGCGCTGGGCCAATGCGCCGCGAACTCGCCGACAAGCTGGGCCTACCGGCGAATGTGGCCGTTGCGGTCGGTAACGTGGATTCTTTCGTCTCTTTTCCGGGCGCCGGCGCGGAGGGGAGCGATACCTATGTCATGGTGATCGGGACTTCCATCTGCGACATGGTGGTGCACCCGGACGAAATCCTGCTTGCCGGCATAACCGGAGTTGCCAAGGACGGGATCCTTGCAGGTCTCTATGGCTACGAGGCGGGCCAGCCCGCCGTCGGCGACATGTTTGGCTGGTTCGCCGACAACCTGGCCCCAGCGGGCGGCAGCGGCCCCAGCCTTCTCCCCGGGCTCGAGCGGGCCGCTGCCGCGCTGGCTCCTGGCCAAACTGGCTTGGTCGCTCTCGACTGGTGGAACGGCAACCGCAGTGTCCTCGCTGATGCCGACCTGTCAGGGGTACTTGTCGGCCTAACTTTACAAACCACCGCCGTCGATATCTACAGGGCCCTGCTGGAGTCGACCGCGTTTGGCAACAAGGCGATCCTCGACAACTTCGTCGAGGGGGGACTAAAACTGCGAGAGATCGTTGCTTGTGGTGGCCTGGCCGACAAGAGCCCGCTCCTCATGCAGCTGATCGCCGATGTCTCGGGCCTGGCGGTCAAAGTGGCGGGCTCTTCTCAGGTGCCCACGCGTGGGTCAGCCCTGTTCGGTGCGGTCGCGGCGGGCCGGAGCTCGGCGGCTTCGCCACCATAACCGAGGCGGCGAGAGCGCTTCAGCCACATGTGAAACAGGTGTACGCCCCCGTTCCCGCGGCTACTGCAACCTATGGGGAGGTGTACAGGATCTGGAGGGACCTGCACGACTCGCTCGGGCGTACGCATGCAACATGGCTTCATGAACTGAAGCACCAGAAACGACTGGCTGCTGGTTCACAGGGGACCGATGCTAGAAGAGCTTAAGGCGGCGGTCCTCGAAGCAAACCTGGAACTTCCCCGTGCTGGGCTCGTCACCCTTACCTGGGGCAACGTCTCGGGCAGGGATCCCGGGACCGGATTGATCGTTATCAAGCCCTCGGGTATGCGCTACTTAGAAATGACCGAGCAAGACATGGTGGTAGTTGACGACAGCGGCAGGGTAATAGAAGGCGAGCGCCGTCCTTCGACCGACACCTCGACGCATTTGGCGTTGTACCAAGGAGTCCGGGGGGCCGGTGCCGTTGTCCACACCCATTCGACTTGGGCCACCACCTGGGCGCAGGCCCATCGCCCGATCCCTGTTCTTGGCACTACTCACGCCGACATGTCTCCTTACGAAGTCCCCGTAACTGCCCCGATGAGCCCCGAAGAGGTTGGGGGGGACTACGAGTTCGCAACGGGTGTTGCGATCCTTGCTGCTGTCTCTGGCAGGCCGGGCGGGGACGTGCCGGCGGTGCTCGTCGATGGGCATGGGCCTTTCTGCTGGGGAGCCGACCCGGCCGGTGCCGTGGCTACAGCCATTACGCTTGAAGCGATCGCGAAAATGGCATGGTCAACAGTTCTCCTAGCGCCGGACGTGGCCCCGCTGTCGGCGCACCTAGTTGACCGTCATTTCTCGCGCAAGCACGGCCCGGGCGCCTACTACGGCCAGGGCGCCGGCCAACAGGACTGAGGCAGCTATGAAGGCCGCCAGGCTGACCGGGGTGGGGGAGGTCCACCTCGTCGATGAGCCCGACCCCACGCCTGGGCCCGGCGAGGCCTTGGTGCGAGTGTCGGCCGTTGGCCTTTGCGGGTCCGACCTCCACTGGTTCAGCCAGGGCGGGATCGGCGACGCGCTCCTTAGCCGACCGCTCGTGCTCGGCCACGAGTTCGGCGGCACTGTAGAGGGCGGCCCCCTCGACGGCCAGCGTGTAGCGGTCGACCCTGCGATCCCGTGCGACGTCTGCGAGCGCTGTCGGGAAGGCAACAACAACCTGTGCCCTCAGGTGCGTTTCGCCGGGCACGGCGCCACCGATGGCGGGTTGCAGCAGTACCTCGTGTGGCCGACAGACCTGCTCCACAGCGTTCCTGACACCTTTAGCGATGGTGCCGTCGCGCTCCTCGAGCCGCTCGGGGTAGCGTTCCACAGCTTCGACCTGGGCCATGTGCGCTACGGCAGCGCCGTCGCGGTGGTCGGCTGCGGCCCGATCGGCCTGATGGTCATCCAGGTCGCTCGGTCTGCGGGCGCCGCTTCGATCGTTGCGGTCGAACCTTTGGCCCATCGCCGAGCGGCGGCAGCGCGCTGCGGCGCCGACCTAGTGCTTTCCCCAACCGAGGCCAACGCCAGCGGCCTGCAGGTCGATGTCTCCTTTGAGGTTGCCGGCACCGAGGAGGCTATAGCTACGAGCATGGTCCTAGTCAGGGCCGGCGGGCGCATTGTAATTGCGGGGATCCCCGACGACGACAAGACGAGCTTCCCTGCGGCGCTAGCTCGTCGCAAAGGCCTTACGATCGCCGTGGTACGCAGGATGAAAGATGCCTACCCGCGCGCGATCAGCGCGGTCGAACGAGGGGTGATCGAGTTGGACTGGCTCATCACCTCGTCGTTCCCGCTCGCCGACGTCGCGGAGGCCTTCAGAGTTGCGGCTCGCCGGGAGGGCCTGAAGACTGTGGTCCAGATCGGCACGCCATGGGGTGTGACTACCGCGAAAGGAGGGCCGACATGACCTGGGCCCCAGCCACTGAACGTTACGAAAAGATGGTTTACAGGCGCTGTGGGCGCAGTGGGCTGGTGCTCCCCGCGATATCGCTCGGGTTGTGGCAGAACTTCGGTGGTTCTCGACCGATCGAGTCGTCCCGGGCCATTTTGCGCCGTGCGTTCGACCTCGGCATTACCCACTTCGACCTCGCCAACAACTACGGCCCCCCCTATGGCTCGGCCGAGGAGACTTTCGGGCGGATCGCGGCCACCGATTTCCGGAGCCTGCGCGACGAGATCGTCGTGTCGACCAAGGCCGGCTACGACATGTGGCCCGGGCCATACGGGCAAGGCGGCGGCTCGCGCAAGTACCTCCTCGCCAGCTTGGACCAGAGCTTGGGCCGGATGGGCCTTGACTACGTGGACATCTTCTACTCGCACCGTTTCGACCCGAGCACCCCACTCGAGGAGACCATGGGAGCCCTCGACGCTGCTGTGCGGCAAGGAAAGGCGCTTTACGTGGGGATCTCCTCCTACTCGGCCATCAAAACCCGCGAGGCAGCAGGGATCTTGCGGCAATTAGGCACTCCGCTTTTGATCCACCAACCTTCATATTCTCTTTTCAACCGTTGGATCGAGCCTGACCTGCTCGACGTGCTCGGCGAAGAAGGGATCGGGTGCATAGCGTTCTCCCCGTTAGCCCAGGGCCTGCTTACCGACCGTTACCTGGGTGGCGTGCCCGAAGGTTCTCGGGCGAGCGGGCAGGGGTCGTTGCGTCCCGAAATGCTGAGCGACGAAAACCTGGCCAAGGTGCGTGCCCTGGCCGCGATAGCGCAAGGCCGAGGCCAAAAGTTGTCGCAGCTGGCCCTTGCATGGTCACTGCGCGACCCGAGGGTCACCTCAGCGCTCATAGGCGTCAGCAGCATCGCCCAGCTCGAGGACAACGTGGGCGCGCTGCAAAACCTCGATTTCACTCAGCAAGAACTGAGCGAGATCGATCGCTATGCGGTGGATGCCGGTATCAACCTTTGGGCACGCTCCTCGAGCTAACGGGTGCACGGTCCTGCCTCGGTGCGGCACTGCCTGGGTGCGGCACTGCCTAACTGGTGGGCTCGGCGGCCTGCGGTGCGAGGCGGACCAGGCCCGTCTTACGCAGGCTTGGCCCGGCCGTGAGCCTTATCAATGACAAGGCTGCCAGGGGCAGCCCGATCATCAGCAGCGGCGGGTCGAGCAGGGCCAACAGGGTGGCACCGGCGATCTCGGCCGCGAAGAGCGGCCCGGTGGTGAACATGTTGCGGACGGCCAGCCGGGTGCTGATGGACCAGATGTCGCCAGCGCGAGCACCGCGATGGCGCCCCGCAAGGGCCAACACGTAGCCAAGAGCCGTTACCGCAAGGAAAAGGGCGGCCGACCCGAAACCGAGGCAGACCCAGTCAACCGGCTCCCCGCCGTGCGCGAAGTAGTGGGCCTCCTCGGCTCCGATGGCCGCCACGAGGAGGGGAGCCCCGGCGACCAGGGTCGTCCAGAGAACGGGCAGTGACCGAAGTGCGACGAAGAACTCCCGGACGACCCTGTCTTCCCCGTCTGTTCGCCAGCGCTCGAGCGCGATGGTGGCCGCAACAAGAGCGACCGGAACGGTCACTACGGCGAGGGATACCACGAGCACCGCAAGGTTGAGGGCTAGGAAGTTGAAAACCGATCCCAGGGCGGCCATCACCGGTCCCTGGACGAGGCGAGCCAGTACCCCCGATGCTTGCTTGTGCTGCGGGCCGGTCCGGCCGGCACCTGCCCTTGCTACCGTCATCAGCCCTTCACCCCAGTCCCTTGGACCGCGATGCCTTCGATGAATGTGCGCTGTGCGAAGAAGAACAGGATGACGATCGGTACGGTGGCCGCCGTCGCGGCAGCCATTACCCAGGGCCAGTTGGTCGTGTAGGTGCCGAGGACCTGGTAAAGGCCTAGCGAGAGCGGGTACCAGACCTGGTTGTTGATGTATATGAGTGGGCCGATGTAGTCGTTCCAGCAATATATGAACTGGAACAAGATGACTGTCGCCATTGCCGGCTTCGCCATCGGCAGGATGATGCGGCTATAGATGTAAAACTCGTTCGCCCCGTCGACCCGTGCGGCGTCCGAGAGCGCCTCGGGGATCGTCATAAAGAACTGCCTGAGGAGAAAGGTGCTGAAGACTGAGCTCCCAAGGAATGTCGGGATCATCAGCGGGAGGTACCAGCCGACCCAGTGGAGGTCCTTATAAATGACGAACAGGGGGATGAGGGTCGCGAAGAACGGGATGAGCAGCGTGCTTACCATCACCTGGAACAGCACGTCGCGGCCCCTCCAGCGGATCCGGGAAAAACCGTAGGCGACCAGGCTGCTCGATACGCACACTCCGACGATGGTGACGCCCGCGTAGAGCAGGGTATTGAGGAAGTACCTATAGAAAGGGACCGCTGATAGGAACTCCGGGTAGTTGCTCCATTTGAAAGGGTGAGGCCACCAGACCACTGGCACGGCGAGGGACTGTGCGTTGGTCTTGAAGGAGGTGAGGACCATCCATAACAACGGGAACCCAAGCAGCACGCTCACCACGATGAGCACCGCATGCTTGGACAGGCTGCTCAGTGTCTTGCGCCGGAGGTTACTGCTGCTCGCTCGCATAGTAAACCCATCTCGAAGACGACTTGAACAGGACAACCATTATCAGCGCGCTGATTACGAACAAGAAAAAGGCCATGGCGGAGGAGTAGCCGAACTTGAGGTACTCGAAGGCCTGCTCGTAGAGGTATTGGACGTAAAACCAGGTCGATGTGCCCGGACCACCGACGTCGGCGTTCTCGATGACCTGCGCCTGGGTGAAGTAAGCGACGCAGAGCACAAGCTGCAGGATGACGTTGAACAGGATTACGGGGGTGAGCATCGGCAAGGTCACATACCTGAGCCGCTGCCACGGTTTCGCCCCGTCCAGGTTCACCACTTCGTACATCTCCCGGGGCACGCTCTGCAGGCCCGCTAGGTAGATGACCATCGGCTGGCCGAGGCCCCACAGGCCGAGCAGAATAAACGACGGTTTTGACCACGCGATCGAGAAGAACCAGTTCGGCCCTGGGATGTGGGCCCCGGTAAGGAGGTCGTTCACGATCCCAGACGCCGGGTTGAATATCCAGACGAAGATGAGGCACGACGCCACGGTTGGTACGATCGATGGGACGTAGAAGATCGTCCTGTAAATGGCTCGCCCCTTGACGTCCATGTTGAGCAGGAGCGCCAGGCCGAGCGCCACAACTGTCGAAAGCGGGAGCTCGCACGCCGTGTAGTAGAAGGTGTTGAACAGCGAAGTCTTGAACAGCGGGTCGTGGAACAAGTTCACATAGTTCGTAAACCCGATCAGGTGCGGTGCCTGGACCCCGTCGAAGTTAGTAAAGCTGTAGTACAGGGTCGCAAAAAAGGGGTATACGAAAAAGGCCAGAAAGCCGATTACCCAGGGCCGATGAACAGCAGGCCCAGCCTGGTCCGACGGCGGCGAATTTTCCGGGAGAAGCCCCGGGGCGGCGTGCGCGCTACCGTGTTGGGTGCAGCGAGCGGGGTTGTTGCCTGCATTCGGGGAGTGTTCTCCTACACGCTGGCAAAGTAGGGGATAGCCAACCGAGGCTGTCCCCTACTTGCCGAGGGGAGTTCTTAGCTGTTGCCCTGCTGGTCGATGTACTGTAGCGCCTGGGCGGGGGTCTGGATCTTCTGGAGCACGTTCGCCGTGGCGGTGTTCATTGCGTTGAACAGCTGCGCCTGCGTCGGGGTCAAGTCCGGGGCTTGTGTGTACTTGCTCGTCATCTGTGGCAGGAACGGGTCGAGCCACGGGTTGGCTTTCAACCAGGCCTGGTAAGCAGGCTGCTTGGTGACGGACGGCCCTCCGGGGACCCATCCACCCTTGGGGTCGATCGACCCCATGAAGGCCTCGTTTTCGTAACCGGCGAGCCATGAGATGAACTCAAATGCTTGAGCCGGGTGCGCCGAGCCTTTGGGGACGATATTGAAGTTGCCCTGCCCGATGGTGCTCGGCACGCCGACCGTGCCCGGGAAGGGGATTACCCCGAAGGCCCCTTGGAGGCCCTTGCCACCGGACTGGGGGATGTTCTGCGCTCCCTCCCAGGGGCCGCTCAGGAAGAAGCCCTGTTTGCCTGCGGTGAACATGTCGGTCTGGCCACCTGCAACCGAGCCGACCGCGGTCTGGAGGGCCTGGACTTGCGCGTAGGGGTACTTGTCGAAGCTCGCTATCCAGTTCATCAAGGTCTGGGCGCCCTTGCAGTTCGCATAATCGTACTTCCCAGCGGCGTTGAAGCAGTTGAGCGCGTTGAAGAAGCTGCCATAGAACAGGAAACCGTTCCCGGCCGTGTCGGGGTAAAGACCCAATTGCTGAAGCTTCCCGTCGGTTATGACCCACTCTTTGGCCGAGTCGGCGTCCAGCTCCGCCAAAGTCGTGGGCGGCGAGGTGATGCCGGCCTTGGCCATGAGGTCCTTGTTGTAGTACACCGCCCACGAGTTCAACCCCATTGGGACGGCATACAGCTGGTTCTGGTAGGTGCCACCTTGGACGGCGACGGGGTACTCCCACTTCTCGAAGCCGCGGTACTGCCCGGTCAGGAACGGTGTCAAGGAATCGAGGTCGCCGTCAGCGGCGAACTCGCCGATCTCGGGCCACCATTCAGTGAAGATGTCCGGCGGGTCGCCGGCCGCGATCGCTGACAGGAGCTTGGCGGTGCTTGTCGTGGCAACGCTTGGGATGTTGGACTCGGTGACGTGGATGCCCGGGTGTGTCTTGTTGAACTGTGTGGTCATCTGGTTGAGCAACTGCAGCGTCGAACCGGACCACATGGTCCACCAGGTGAGGTTTACCACCGAAGCGCTCGCAACGGTCGCCGAGCCCATACCGGCGGCGCTGACGATGGCGGCCGTGGCTATGGCCGTCGTGACCTTGGCGAGCCGCCGCTGTTTCAACCACTTCCTAGCGTGGGGTCGAGCACCAATTGGGTGCTCGACTGCGTCGGGTGCCTCTCCTGCGCGATGGTTCATACCTTGCTCCTTCCGAGTTTGGTCTGGGGCAATTTGCTTCCCCCTTGTCATTAGTCCTGCGCCTGCAGACTTGTTTGTAGAGGTGTTGCCTGACGCCTCATGCTCCCTTCGCGATGGGCGCCCTGAGACCTGGTCGTTTCTTGGCCCTGACGCCTGGGTTGGCGCTCGGGGGAGGGCCGGCACTTTCGCGGATGACCAGCTGAGCTTCCGGGTAGCCCGGCCGTTCTATCGGCCGGCTGGTGCCAACTACCGAGAGAAGCTCGGCAAAACAGACCTTTCCCAACGTCTTGAAATCCTGTCGGACCGTCGTGAGCGCGGGCGTGTAAAACCGTGCGAAGGGTACGTCGTCAAAGCCGACAATGCTGACTTGAGCGGGGACCGGACGCCCTGCTTCGTGCATGGCGCGCATGACGCCGAGGGCTATATCGTCGTTGCCGCACAGCAGAGCTGTCACCTTGGGGTCTTGGGCTAGCTTTTGCCCCACCTCGAAGCCCCATTCGGCGCTCCACCCGCTTAGGAACGGTTTTGGTACTGCCACCCCCGCCTGCTCCAGGGCGCGCGCGCCACCCCGACATGCGCGGGGTTTTGCCGGTCCAGCTCGGGATCGACAGGTGGTGCACCGTCCGGTGGCCCAGAGACAAGAGGTACTCCGTTGCCTCCTTTGCCGCCGCATACTCGTCGATCCAAACCGCGGGTTTCGATGGGACTTCGCCTTTAGCCGGCGCCGGCATCATCGACGCGACTGGTACGTCGCTTGGCACGCAGTCGAGTGCTGCCAAGCCGGGGCGGTCGAAGGCGATGACTATCAGGGCCCCGCGGGCTCGAGGGCGCGCCGCACGGCGTCGCGTACGTCCGCCAACGCGCCGTGTTCGATCACGCGCACTCCCATCGCAAACCCGGCTTCGCGGGTTGCTTCCTCGATGCCTTCCAGCGCGGCGGCTTGCCCGTAGAGGGTGGTGTTGGAAGTCAGCACAGTAACCGACTGCACAGGCCCGCCAGCCAGTGCGCGAGCGGCCCTGTTGGGGCGGAACCCTAGGCGCGCTGATCGCATCTAGGACCGACTCGCGCGTGGAGCCTTTCACGCTTGAGCTTTCGTTTATGACCCGCGAGACGGTCTGGTATGAGACCCCGGCAGCGCGGGCCACATCGCGGATGCTCACAGCAGGTGACCGGTCACCGTTCTCATTCAATGCTGCAGGCGCTGGCATTGCGTGACCGGTCACAGTCCTATATTGTGATCGGTCACATTGATGGTGTCAAGTCACTTCGGCCAGGATTGTCCGGCCAGTTACAAGGAGGAACCACATGGTTGCCGAGGAGACCGCCGCCGGGCTGGAGATCCGTTGGCGTGACGAAGCTCTCGGGCTGCGCGTGGTGGTTGACCGAGAAGGAGTCGCCCGGCTGGCCGACCTTGCAGCGACCGCCGGCGCCCCGGCGCACGGCCCGACTGCCAACGGCGCAGTTGAAGCCGGCGTTGGGATTGAGAGCTTGCTGGCAAGCGAACCTGGGTCGATCGGCCTGCCCCTCCTGGACGTCGTGGTGGCTGGGAGCGGGCGAAACTGGTCCGGGAGGCGCTACTGCGAATCGGTCGTGGGCAACCGTATGCGCTACGTCGGCCATAGCGAGCGAGAAAGCGACCAATGGTTCGAACTCGCCGTCTCGCTCGAGGACACTTCCACCTCCCTCCGCGCGACCGTGACATACGAGGTCCTCCGTTGCGGGGGTGTATTACGCAGCCGGGTAACGGTGACAAACGGCGGTCCAATGCCGTTGACCCTTGAATCGGTTACGTCTTTCCTTGGCGGCGACCTCGTAGGTCGCGATGGCCTCCTTGAGGACGGCGAGCTGCTCTGGGCAGAAAATGACTGGCTGGCCGAAGCACGCTGGCAGGTCCGGAGCCTTCGCGACGCACTTCCGGACCTCAATCGGGCGATGCACGGTGGCCGTTCCCGTGGGCGTTTTGCGTTGACGAGCGTAGGGAGCTGGTCGTCAGGTACCTACCTACCCATGGGGGCGGTTGTTAATCGCAAGAGCGGCAATACCTTGCTCTGGCAGATCGAGCACAACGGCGCTTGGCACTGGCAGGTTGGCGAGCACCTCGGGGCCGGGCCGGGGGCGACCTACCTCGCGCTTTTAGGACCGACTGACGCCGAGCACCAATGGCGGCTCACTCTCCAGCCGGGGGAATCGTTCGAGACCGTTCCAGTCGCTCTCGCCTTCAGCCAGGACGGCTTGGAGGGCGCTGTCGCCCGCCTTACAAGCTACCGCAGGGCCATCCGGCGTCCCCACCAGGACCATCGGTACCTCCCGGTCATTTTCAACGACTACATGAACACTTTGATGGGTGACCCGTCCACGGAACGCTTGCTCCCGCTAATTACCGCGGCAGCAGGTGTGGGTGCCGAGTACTTCTGCATCGATTCCGGCTGGTACGCCGAGCAAGGTGAGAGCTGGTGGGACACCGTTGGCGCCTGGGCACCTTCGAGGAGCAGGTTCCCCAATGGGATCGCGGAGGTTCTCGACCATATCCGGGCCCAGGGCATGGTCCCCGGGTTATGGATCGAGCCCGAGGTGGTCGGGGTGCGCAGCCCGGTAGCGCAAGAGCTCCCGCTGGAGGCTTTCTTCACGCGTGACGGACAAAGGGTCGTGGAACAAGGCCGGTTCCAGCTCGACTTTTGCCACCCTCGAACTCGCCAACACCTCGACAAAGTGGTCGATTTCCTTGTTGCGGACCTCGGCGTCGGCTACCTGAAGATGGACTACAACATAAACATCGGCCCGGGGACCGAGACAGGCGCGGTAGCTGCCGGCGTCGGGTTGTTGGCGCACAACCGGGCATTCCTGGGCTGGGTAGACGCTCTCCTCGAGCGGCACCCGACGCTGACAGTCGAGAGCTGTTCCTCGGGTGGCATGAGGACGGACTATGCGCAGTTGTCGCGCTTCCAGCTCCACTCCACGAGCGACCAACAGGACTTCTTACGTTACCCCCCAATCGCTGCAGCGGCCCCGGTGGCCGTAGCGCCCGAACAGGCGGCCGTATGGGCCTACCCACAGCCGGACTGGGACGACTCACAGATCGCCTTCACGCTTTGCAGCTCTCTGCTCGGCCGGGTCCACCTCTCGGGGCATGTTGACCAAATGAGCCCGGCTCAGCAGCGGCTTGTCGCGGATGGCGTCAGCATTTACAAACGTGTGAGGCTGGACTTGGCGACGGCGGTACCGTTCTGGCCCCTCGGGCTGCCCGGTTGGGCTGACAACTGGGTCGCCCTCGGGATGCGGGCGGGCTCAGCCAGCTATGTGGTTGTTTGGCGCCGCGGTCATGTGGGGGACGGGGCGCGGACAGACGGCTCCTCGCCTCACTCCGGCGCTTTGGAGATGGCCCTGCCGGTTGCCCATATGTCCGGGGAGCAGGCGGCTGCCCAGGTCCTTTACCCTTTGCGGGGTGGCGCCGCGGCCGATTGGGACGCGTCGGCGGGCCAGCTGACGGTGAGGCTTCCCAACGCTCCGTCCGCTTGTCTCATCGGTCTCACGCAACAGTGACCCGTCGCTCGAACACCAGCTTCCCTGAGGGCTAGTTACCCGCTCGGCGCTCCGCGGCTGCCAGACTGTATGCCTGTGCTAGTCGACCTCGCCTACGGGAGTTCTCAGCTCACCGTCGAGCTTCCCGCGGGCACCGCGCTCGTCGCACCGGAGGACCGCCCCGGCGTTCCCGACGAGCTGGGTGCCGTGAGAGGTGCCTTGCGGTCCCCGGTGGAGGGGCCAGCTCTTCGTGACGTCGTCGCGCCTGGGGCGAAGGTCGCGATCGCCGTGTGCGACGGCACCAGACCTCAGCCGCGCCGTCCGATGCTCAGCGCCGTCCTGGAGGAGATCGCCGGCACGGTCGACCTGGACGACGTCGTTGTCCTGGTGGCCACCGGCACGCACCGAGGCAACACGCCGGCCGAGCTCGAGGCCATGTTCGGCCCGGAACTTCTCGCCAAAGTGCGCATCGTTAACCACGACGCTCGCGACGTGGCCAACCTCGTCGACCTCGGGACGATGGGTGACGGGGTGCCGGTCAAGCTGAACAGGCAGTGGGTCGACGCCGACGTACGCATAACGACCGGCTTCGTCGAGCCTCATTTCTTCGCGGGCTTCTCCGGTGGCCCGAAGCTTGTCGCTCCCGGCCTGGCCGGGCTCGAGACAACCTTGGTCCTTCATGACGCGAAGCGGATAGGTAGCCCGTTGGCTACGTGGGGGGTGATCGAGGGCAACCCGGTGCACGACGACGTCCGCGCGATCGCTCGTGCGACCGGGGTCGATTTCGCTTGCGACGTGGTGCTCAACCGCAATCACGAGATTGTGGCTGCGTTCGCCGGTGAACTGTTCGCCATGCACCGCGCTGCCACTGCGCAGGCGCGAAAGGTGGCCATGCAGGTCGTACCGCACCGCTTCGACGTGGTGGTGACGTCCAATGCCGGCTTCCCGCTCGACCAAAACCTCTACCAGGCCGTGAAGGGGATGTCGGCCGCCTTCGAGGTTGTAGCGCCCGGCGGCCTGATTGTGGTGGCGGCCGAGTGCCGTGACGGTTTCCCCGACCACGGGGAGTTCCGGGACATGCTCTATTCGATGCGCTCGCCGCAACAACTGCTCGATATGCTCTCCGAGCGCAGCGAGACGGTCCCGGACCAATGGGAAGCACAGATCCTCGCCCGGGTGCTGTGCGGCGCACGGGTCGCAGTGCATGCCGACGGTCTCACACCCGACGAACTGTCTCGCGCCTCGCTGGCCTCAGCGGACGACATCGCCCAGACGGTAGCTGATGAGCTACGGCGCAAAGGAGCCGGCGCCACCTGTTGTGCGCTCCCGGCAGGTCCCGAGACGATCCCCGTCGTTCACGCCTAAAGCAAACAGGCTGGCTCCCGCTGAGCATCCGCATCGCGCTCGATCTGCTTCCCGCTCATCTTTCTCGCCGAGTTACCGGACAAGACGATGTTCGCCAATCTTTTGATGGCCACGCGGGGCGCGCGTCCCAAGTCTGGTTGGGAGCTGCCGCTGCGTTTGCGGTCCACGTCGTCATCGCCACGACCCTGGGTGTGGCGCTTTTTGCGGTACTTCCGAGGCGGGCCATCGACGGGGTGGTTGCCGCTATGTTCCTGTTCGGAGCCGTTTACGCTTGGCTGGAGGGGGCGAAGGGGCACGAAGAGCACGATGTGGAGGCGCAGCCAAAACATGGCGTAGTGGTGACGGCCTTCATAGTGATTTTCCTGGCGGAATGGGGGGATCTCACGCAGGTCCTGACCGCGAACCTGGCGGCAAAGTACGGGTCACCGTTGTCGGTGGGCGTGGGGGCGTTCGTGGCGCTGTTAGCCGTGGCGGCGATAGCCGTCGCCAGCGGGCAAGCACTTCTGCGCGTGCTCAATATCGCCACCATCCGCAAGGTCACGGCGGCGGTGCTGTTGGCTCTATCGGCCTTTTCCCTCTGGACAGCGGTGCGTTGAGGTCGGCTCCGCGAACTTCGCCGCTGAAGCGCACAACTCCGCCGCCATTAGCTCGGGGTACTCGCCCGGCGACGCCTGGCGCGGTCCGCCCATACCAGTAGTGCCGCTCCCAGGACAATTGCCACCAGCCCAAGGACCGCGTACTGGTGGTGGCCCGACATTCCCGAGCCATGGAGCACGTTTACCCCTTGCAGGAACCACACCACGCCAAGGGCGCAGATAACCAGCCCAGGCAGCCCACGGATCCACATTTCAGTCCTCCCGGTCAAGGTTACGGGCTTGGTATACGGCGTGCAGGTCTGAAATGGTTCACACGCCGGTGGGGCGGACCGACTTTTGTCCGCCCAGAGGTAATGCTGGGGGAATGCCTTCGCGTCCTGGAGTTCGCTTAGCGGCGCGCCTGGAGGCGCGCGCCCTGTTACCGAGCCCGCTCCCGTACCCCGACGATCTGCCGATCACGGGCCGGAAGGAGGACATCCTTGCTGCGCTGGTTGCGAACCAGGTAGTGATAGTCGCCGGCGAGACGGGATCGGGCAAGAGCACGCAGCTTCCCAAGATGTGCCTGGAGGCGGGCCGGGGGAGCGCCGGCATGATCGGCCACACCCAACCTCGTCGGATAGCAGCCCGCAGCATCGCCGAGCGAGTGGCCGACGAGCTCGGGGTTGCTCTCGGTGCTCTAGTGGGTTACAAGGTCCGCTTCACCGATCGGGTCGGCGACGGCACCCTGGTGAAGGTCATGACCGACGGGGTTTTGCTGGCCGAGCTGCACAGCGACCCAGGGTTGCACAACTACGACACGATCATCGTCGACGAAGCTCACGAGCGCAGCCTCAATATCGATTTCATCCTCGGTTACCTGAAGCGGCTCCTGCCCTCGCGCCCGGACTTGCGGGTCATAATCACCTCGGCAACCATCGATACCGAGCGGTTCTCGGACCATTTCGATGGCGCCCCCATAATCGAGGTCTCGGGCCGCGTCTACCCCGTCGAGCTCAGGTACCAGCCGATGACTCAGGACGCGGCAACAGACGACGACGGCGCTCTCGATGAGGGTGGCGACCCGGAGGCGCCGGACGAGGTCCAGGCTGTTTGCGACGCCGTAGGCGAGCTGTACACGGAGGCACCAGGGGACATCTTGGTTTTTCTGCCCGGGGAAAGGGAGATCCGGGACACCGCGGACGCGCTGGAGAGGATGGACTTGAGAGACCTCGAAGTCCTGTCCCTGTACGGGCGGCTCAGCTCCGCCGAGCAGCACCGGATCTTCGAACCGCACGCCGGGCGCCGAGCTGTTCTATCGACAAACGTCGCGGAGACTTCTCTCACCGTCCCGGGGATCCGCTACGTCGTCGATCTAGGGACGGCTCGCATCTCTCGTTACAGCCGGCGGACCAAGGTCCAGCGGCTTCCCATCGAGCCCGTTTCGCAGGCGTCTGCCAACCAGCGGGCGGGACGTTGCGGCCGGCTCGGCCCCGGCATCTGCGTACGGCTCTACTCAGAGCAGGATTTCACGGCGCGCCGCCCTTTCACCGAGCCGGAGATATTGCGGACAAATTTGGCGTCCGTGGTGTTGCAGATGGCGGCGATCGGCCTCGGAGCGATCGAAGACTTCCCCTTCGTCGACCCACCTGACAGGCGCAACATCAAAGACGGAATAGCGCTCCTGGAGGAGTTGGGCGCCTTGGTCCCCGCAGAGGAGGAAACCTCGGCCCCGCGCCTCACCGGCCTCGGCCGCAAGCTGGCGCAGTTGCCACTCGACCCGAGGCTCGGCCGCATGGTGCTCGAAGCCGCGCGCCTCGACTGCCTCGATGAAGTCCTGGTTATAACGGCGGGACTGTCCGTTCAGGACCCGAGAGAGCGCCCGGCCGAAAAGCGCGACGCCGCCGCAGCCCTGCACGCCCGATTTGCCGATGAGACTTCGGACTTCATGGCGTACGTCAAGCTGTGGGACTACCTGGGACAGCGCCAGGCGGAACTGACCTCGAGCCAGTTCCGCAGGCTTTGCCGCAAGGAACTGATCTCCTACCAGAGAGCCCGCGAGTGGCAGGACGTGCACGCTCAGCTGAGCGAGATTTGCCGGCAGCTAGCCCTGGTGCCGCGTCACGAAAGGCAGGGCCGCGGCCGCCAGCCCCAAGACCGCCACGAGCAAGACCGCCGTGAGCAAGACCGTCGTGAGCAAGACCGTCGGCCGCCAGACCGTCGCTTGCAGGTTCACCGGGCCTTGCTGGCCGGGCTCGTGACCCAGGTCGGAGCCCGTGAGGGGGATCGCGCCGACTACTCGGCGCCGCGCGGCGCCCGTTTCGCGATCTGGCCAGGCTCGGCGCTGGCGAAGAAGCCTCCCCGCTGGGTCATGGCGGCGGAGCTTGTCGAGACCGGCCGGCTGTGGGCGCGCGTCGTTGCTCCGGTCCAGCCCCAGTGGGTCGAGGCTGCGGCCTCTCACTTGCTCAAGTGGTCCTACGGAGAGCCCGCCTGGGACGCGGCCAGGGGAGCGGCTGTCGTTGCTGCCCGCGCGACTCTTTACGGCTTGGCCGTCGTCACGTCCAGGCGGGTCGACCTTGCTCGTCTTGACCCAGAAGGAGCGCGTGAAATGTTCATCCGCCACGCCCTCGTGGAAGGCGAATGGGACGGCGCGCCAGCATTCGTCGGCGAAAACCGTGACCTGTTGGACCGCTTGCGCGCTCTGTTGCAGCGCGCTCGTCGGCACGACCTGATGGTGGGAGAGCAGGCTCTGTTCGAGTTCTACGCCCAACGGGTGGGCCCGGAGGTCACCTCCGGCCCGGGCTTCAACGGGTGGTTTAAGCGCGAGCGCCGTCCTGACCTGCGCGCAGCACCCGAAGACCTATGGGCCACATCAGGCACCGAAGTCGTCGGGCTTGCCGATGTCTGGGCAGGTTTCCCCGACGTATGGGAAGCAGGCGGCATCGAGGCACTCCCTCTTCGTTACGAGTGGGAGCCAGGGGCGCAGGACGACGGCGTGTCCGTCGAAGTCCCCCTTGCGCAGCTTGCTAAGTTGGCGGGCGAAGGCGTCGAATGGCAAGTGCCCGGCCTTCGCGAGGAGCTGGTCCTGGCGCTGCTGCGAGCGCTCCCGAAGGACCTGCGCCGAGAGCTGGTCCCGGTGGCCGAACATGCCAGGAATTTCGTCGCCAAGGCCGGTCCGTCCGACGGCCCGCTCCTTCAGGTGCTCGCCAAGCAGATGAGCGCCGTTGCAGATGTCCACATATCCCCTGACGACTTTGACTGGGAGAAGATCCCCGAGTACCTTCGGCCGACCTTCGCGGTCCTTGGCGAGGACGGCCAAGTCCTCGCCCGCGGCAAGGCGGTCACCGACCTGTACAGGCAGTTGCGGCCCCAACTGGCCCGCGCGCTCCAAGAGGCGGCTGCGAGAGCTGCCTTCGCGGGACAACGGTCGACATCGTGGGACTTCGGCGATCTCCCCGAGACATTCGAGCCCGAATGGAACGGGTACCAACTGCGCGGCTACCCAGCTCTGGTAGACGACGGCGACGCGGTGACCGTCCATGTTTTCGCCGACGCCGCCAACCAACGCGCGGCGATGGCAGGCGGCGTCCGTCGCTTGCTCCTGCTCAACCTGCCCTCGCGCCGGGCGCTCGCGGACAGCCTGGAGCGCCAGCTCGACAACCGCACCAAGCTGGCCCTGGGGGCGCTCTCGCTCCCGCCGTACCGCTCGACAAGGGAGATGGCCGAGGATACGCTCGCTGCGGCCATCGACCAGGTCGTAGCTGCCAGCGGCGGGCCGCCCTGGCGGGCCTCCGACTTTGACGCCCTCGTCGCTGCGGTGCGCCAACAGGTCGATCAGGTTGCGAGAAGGGGCGTGGTAGCGGCGGGGCGCATCGTTTCAAAGTTGCAGGAGCTGGACCGGCGCACCGGCGAGCTCTCGGCGCGGGCGACGGTGGCCGGGTCGCCCATTGCTTCCGCTTTGGAGGACATCGCTGTCCAGTTGGCAGACATCGCTGGGCCACGGTTCGTGAGCCGTGCAGGCATCGACCGGCTGGCTGACGTGGAGCGGTACCTGGTTGCCGTCGAACGTCGGCTGGACAAACTGGCCACCGACCCTCGCCGCGACCTGGTGCTTACCGGCAGAGCACAGGCGCTCCAGCAAAAACTGGCTCAGGCCGAGGCTGTCGCTGGTGCCGACCGTGACGCACTCGCCGAGGTGGCTTGGATGCTCCAGGAACTGCGTGTCAGTCTCTTCGCCCAGTCTCTCGGGACGCGGGCACCCGTGAGCGAGGAACGCATCAGCAGGGCCATCGAGCGCGCCCTCCCAGCGCCGTAGCAGTCGGTCCGCGCCGCCGGTAGACGGCGCTAAGCATCAGCTAACGACCCTGAGTCGCCCGGCCTGGGCGACTGGCCGGTCCGAAAGAACAACGACGGCAGGCGGGCCGGTTCTTTTTTGTCCAAATTCTGGCCTCAATACCCTTGTTGGTGGGGGCTGCGGGCGATAGAGTGGATGGAAGTGGAGGACCGGGGTGACACTTACCCTAATTCTGAGAGCGGGAGCACACAGTGGAGCCGTTGTACGGGAGTTTCGAGCACTCCCTGGACAGCAAGGGGCGAGTCATTGTCCCGGCACCGCTGCGCCACCGTTTCGAACGCGAGCAAAACGCGGCGGTCATCTCCTATTACCAGGAGAAGTGCCTCGCGCTGTGGCCGCCCGCAGAGTTCAACCGCCGGCTGGAGACGGTGATGGCTGTCCAAGACCTGGACCCCGAGCACCGGCAGATGGCCCGCGCTATAGCGGCCCATTCCTCCCGGGTCGACATCGACACTCAGTGGCGGATCACGGTCCCGAGCGCCTGCCGAGAGTGGGCGGGTCTTGGGACCGAGAGCCCGGTAATGGTGGTAGGTGTCCTCGACCGCATCGAGCTTTGGAAAGCCGAACTGTGGCGGGAGCGCATGGCCCCCAGCATGGAGAGCCTTGCCAACGGGACCAGTCGCCTTTTTTCACCGGCCGGGACCTCGGCGGCGCCATGAGCGTCGCCAGCCCGGTACGGGCTTATACGCAGCCCCTTGACCAGCAGGACGGGAGTCCCCTTCTCCACCTGCCCAGTCCCATGTTCCCGGAGAGAAAACCCGGGGCAGTGCTGGCCGAGGGGCTGCGTATGAGCCCGAAAAAGCTGCCTGATATTAAACCTTCGGGCGACCAAAGTCAGGTCGCGCCCGTTGCGGGCACGACGTTTAGGCACCTGCCGGTCATGCTCGAAGAGGTAATCGACATATTCGCCGGCGTTCCTGAGGGGGTGGTGCTCGACGCGACGGTCGGCGGAGGCGGCCACACGCTGGCATTGCTGAGCTCGTTTCCCCAGTTGAGGATCGTCGGGCTCGACCAGGACGCAGAGGCGGTGGCCGCAGCCACTTCTGTACTGGCGCCGTTCGGGCCCAGGGCGTTGGTCGTAAGGGCACGCTTCGACCGCCTGGCGACGGTCCTCGACGAACTGGGTGTCGAGGCGCTCTCAGGTGCCATCTTCGACCTCGGCGTTAGCTCTCCACAGCTCGACAGGCCAGAGCGAGGGTTCAGCTATCGCTTCGACGGCCCGCTCGACATGCGCATGGACCCTTCACAGTTTGTGACGGCGGCCAGTGTCGTCAACGAGACCGGCGAAGCGCAGCTTGCAAGGCTGTTCGCCCTCCACGGCGAAACCAGTTTCGCGCGCCGGATAGCGGGGGCCATCGTCAGCGCCCGACCACTGACAACTACCCATCAGTTGGCCGACGTCGTTAGCTCGGCGGTACCTGCGGCCGCGCGGCGCCGCGGCCACCCGGCCAAAAGGGTGTTCCAAGCTCTCCGCGCGGCGGTCAATTCAGAACTGGAGGTCCTTCCGTCGGCCATCGACGCCGCCCTCGAGCGGTTGGCCCCCGGTGGGCGGATCGTCGTCATGGCGTACCACTCAGGAGAGGACAGGGCGGTGAAGCAACGGCTCGTGTACGCGGCTACAGGCGGCTGCGACTGTCCCCAGGGGTTGCCGTGCGTATGCGGCGCCGTGCCCACCGTACGCCTGCTCAACCGGGGAGCTCGTATGCCGTCAGCCCAAGAGGTGGCGGCTAACCCGCGGGCTGCAAGCGCCCGTCTGCGCGCAGCGGAGGCGCTTGCTTGGACTGAAAGGAGGCCGCGGTGACCCCGGCCGAACCCGGATGGGAGGTCGAGGCCGCAGACTTCCTGGCGGACAGCCCCCTCCATGACTCTGACCTGTCTCAAGAGGACTACTACGCGGAGCCCGCTCCCGAGAGCCCGGACGAACGTCGACGGCACCTGCGTCTCGTCCGCGAGCAGGCGAGGCGGCGCGCTAATGGGAGGCGTTTGCTGGTGTCAGGCGGGATCGCCCTCCTTGGCATCTTTTGCCTCGGCCTCGTCACGTTCCACGTCCTGATCGCCGAAAACCAGTTCACCCTCGACCGCCTCACGCAGACCGCGGCGACCGAGCAGGCGAGCTACGAGAAGCTG
The DNA here is from genome assembly GCA_963699075.1 of uncultured Acidimicrobiaceae bacterium. Lineage (GTDB taxonomy): Bacteria > Actinomycetota > Acidimicrobiia > Acidimicrobiales > Palsa-688 > Fen-671. Next base: position 735,631 of record CAVOTF010000001.1, read on the forward strand.
CGCTTGCAAGTGGCCCAACTGGAGGCTCCGGCGCGTATCGTCTCGGACGCTGAAGGCCGGCTGGACCTTGTGCAGCCAGGCTCCGTCACCTATCTGCCCGCGACTACTTCGCTGGCGACAAAAGCCGGCGGGCCAGAACCGGCCGGCTCAGCTCCGGCCGGTTCCGTGACGGCTCCTCAGGGCGACGCGGACTGGCCCTCGATAAAGCCGTACCTGAGCGGCAGCCCGTGAACGGCAGCGTCCGCGGTAACAGGACGCGCAGCATTTGGCGCTTCTGTGCCTCACTGGCCCTGATGAGCGCCGGGCTGGGCGGTATCCTCGCCCGTCTCGTGTTCGTGCAGGGCATCAATGCCGCGACCTACCAGGCGGACGCACGCTCCGAGTACGTGCACGAATTTTCCTTTCTCGGGGAACGGGGCGCGATCCTCGACCGCAACGGCAACGAGCTCGCGATGTCTGTACCCATGACGACCGTTTTCGCAGACCCTTATCAGGTCACCAACCCGGGGCAGGAGGCGAGGCCCTGTCCGTCGCTCTCGGCTTGCCTGAGGCGAGTTTGCAGGCGGATCTCAGCCAGCCAAGCGGCTTTGTCTACCTTGCCAGGACAATCCCAAATGCGGCGGCCTCGAAGGTCCAAAAATTGATCAGCCGGGGTGTGGTGCCGGGTGTGTACACGATGCAAGAGCCGAAGCGGTTCGACCCGGCCGGGCAGCTGGCCGCGCCTCTCGTCGGTGCGGTGGGCACCGAAGGAACGGGCCTCTCCGGGCTCGAGTACGAGTACAACAACCTTCTCGAGGGTAAGCCGGGCAAGCTCGTGGAGGACATGGACCCAGCCGGCGGCCAGATCCCTGGAGGGCTCCAGGAGTACCAGGCCCCGGTCCGTGGCGACGACCTCGTCCTTTCTATCGACGAACCGCTCCAGTACGACGCTGAGCAGGCATTGGCGCGGGCCATTGTCGCGGCGCAGGCCAACAGTGGGATCGCCATGATCATGAACCGCCGCACCGGTGAGCTACTGGCCGTCGCCGAGCTAACGATGCCCAACCCATCGGAACCCGCCACGATGAGCGAGCCGCCAGCTCTCCCGGTGTGGTTCGTCCCGCCTGGGGGCGTGCCTGCTCACGGCAAAAGCGTCATCAGCGATCAGCCCGTGGAGGCTTCGTCCGCCTCGGCGTTCACTACGGTTTATGAGCCCGGTTCAGTGGAAAAGCTCGTCACGGTCTCCGCCGCACTGTCGACCAACGCCGTGCAGCCCAACCAGTATTTCGACGTGCCTGACCCCTACTACGTCGCCGGCACCCAGTTCACCGACGCTTGGGTGCACCCGACGCTGTACTGGAGCATCCCCAACATCATTGCCCATTCATCAGATATCGGCACCATAGAAGTGGCCCAACGCATGGGCATGCCGGAATTGGTCAAGTACATCCACGCTTTTGGCATAGGGCAACGGACCGATATCGACTTCCCAGGGGAGTCCGCCGGCATCGTGCCCGGCCCATCGAATTGGTCAGGAACTTCCATCGCCACCGTCCCGATCGGTCAGGGCATCGCGGTCACAGCGGTGCAAATGCTTGCGGCCTACAACACGATCGCAAATGGCGGCGTCTATGTTGCACCCCGTCTCGCCGACGGCTATGTAGACGCGAGCGGGGCTGAGCACCTCTTCCCCGTCCAACCCTCTCACAGGGTTGTCAGCGCGCTGGTAGCCAAGGAGATGACCTCGATGCTCGAGGGGGTGGTCCGGGTCGGCACAGGAATGGCCGCCAACCTCGAGCCGTATACCGTGGCGGGCAAGACGGGCACTGCGTTGTTACCCTTGCCGGGCGGCGGTTACAGCAATGACGATTTCGTGTCTAGTTTTGCCGGCTTTGTGCCGGCCGAGGACCCGGCTATAACGGCAATGGTGGTTGTGAACGGCACCCACCAGTACGGGGCCGTGGCGTCGGCGCCGGTGTTCGCGACGATCGTGCGTGACGCGCTCCAAGAGCTTGGCGTCCCGCCCCACAAGCCGGCCCCCGCAGTGCCCGGGCTGCCTCTAGCCACTCCTTACTATGAGGAGGGCGAAGCGGCCGGGCCTGTACTGCCGGGGCTTTCGGGGGCGCCGCAGGTACAGGTCAGCCCGTCGTCGGGGGGGGCCGCCTCAACCACGACGAGCACGGCGACCGGCGGGACCTCGACCACCACAACGTCCACCACAACGTCCACCACAACGTCCACCACGTCGGTCAGCCCCGCTACCACGACATCTGATAGCCCGGCTACGACTCCTCCGGTCTCAGCATCGACCGGCCAGTAGGGTCGGGCCAGTAGGGTCGGGAGCTTGACGAGGCCGAGTGTACGCTTGGGAGCTTTACTCGCAGCGGCTGATCTTGACGCCGCCAAAATCGTGGCTGACGACCCTGTGGTCAACGACCCTGTGGTCAACGACATTGTGATCGCGTCGCGAGAGGTCGAGCCAGGAGCGCTGTTCGGGTGCGTACCGGGTCTGCGGTCCGACGGGCACGACTACGCGCGTGACGCCGTCAAGGCAGGGGCGGTTGCCCTCCTGTCAGAAAGGCCCGTCGGTGCCGGTGTCCCCGAGGTGGTCGTGCCGTCTGTGCGAAGATCGCTAGGACCGCTATCGGCGGCCCTTTGGGATTACCCCTCCCGGGCCTTGCGCGTCGTGGGCGTGACCGGGACCAACGGCAAGACGACGACATGTGCCCTCTTGGCTGGCATTTTTGAGGCGCAGGGTTGGCCGACAGGGGTAATCGGGACCCTTAGCGGCGAACGGACGACGCCCGAGGCGCCAGTGCTGCAGCGGCGCCTCGCCGAAATCCGCGACCTCGGCAAGGCGGCGATAGCAATGGAGGTGTCCTCCCACTCGCTGGACCAGCACCGGGTCTGGGGTACTCACTTTGCGGCCGGGATCTTCACCAATTTGAGCCAGGACCACCTGGACTACCACGGGACCATGGAGGCCTACTTCGCCTCCAAGACGCTGTTGTTCACGGGTTGTGACCTATCCCTCGCGGTTGTCAACCGGTCGGGCCCCTGGGGCGCCCGCCTGGTCGAAATGTTGGCCGGCGGCCAAGTCCCTCTCGTGACCTTTGCGCCAACTGACGCGACTGAGATCGCTCTCGGCCGTCGCAGTTCGTCGTTCTCGTGGCAGGGTGGGCGTCTTGAGCTGCAGATGACGGGCACGTTTAACGTCGCCAACGCGGTAGCGGCCGCGACGACCGCTAGGGAACTGGGGGCGAGCTGGGACGCCATCAAAGCCGGGCTCGCATCCGTCCAGCCGGTGCGGGGCAGGTTCGAGGAGGTGGACGAGGGTCAGCCTTTCACCGTGCTGGTCGACTTCGCCCATACTCCCGCAGCGCTTGCCGAAGCGTTGGGAGCGGCGCGGGACCTCGCCAACGGCCCGGGCCAGGGCCCGGGCCGTGTGATCGTGGTATTCGGTGCCGGTGGCGAAAGGGACCGGTCCAAACGGCCCCTCATGGGCGCCGTCGCCAGCGACCTTGCCGATGTCGTGGTCATCACCTCCGACAACCCAAGAAGCGAAAAACCGTTGTCGATCATCCAGGAAGTATCGGGCGGTGCGCATGGTGCCCAGCCGCTCATCGATCCCGACCGTGCCGGAGCAATCGCTGTCGCGCTTGCGACGGCGCAGGCTGGCGATGTCGTCTTGATAGCAGGCAAGGGCCACGAGACGGGCCAGGACTTCGGGAGCCACGTGGAACCATTCGACGATGCCCTGGTCGCGCGTGAAGCCCTGCGGCGGCGCTACTGCCCAGGCGGGCAAAGCGACGATGGCCCGGGGGCTCGATGAAGGCTCTGCTCATAGCGGGCGGTGTCTCGCTCCTGGTTGCGATCCTGGGCACGCCGTTGCTGATAAACCAGTTGCGGGCGCGGGGGATCGGGCAACAAATTCGTGAAGACGGCCCTACAGGCCACTTTTCCAAGGCTGGCACTCCAACCATGGGTGGTCTGGCGATAATGGGGTCTGCAGTTGTCGGTTATAGCGTCGCCCATGTGTCAGCCACTTTTACGACACGCGGCCTCGTTGGGATGTTGACGATTTGCGCCATGGCGCTGGTCGGTTTTTGCGATGACTGGCTGAAAGTCACCCGGCAGCGCAGCCTCGGTCTCAACAAACGGGCGAAGATAGCTGGTCAGTTCATCGTCGCCATCACGTTCGCGATCGTGTCGGTGACCTGGTTGAAGGTCGATACGCACCTTTCCTTCACCCGCTTCAACTCGCTCGGGTTGCAACTGGGCAACGTGGGCTGGGTGGTCCTGGCCGTGCTTTTGATAGTGGGGACAACAAACGCCGTCAACCTCACAGATGGCCTGGACGGGTTGGCGGCGGGCTCGTCGGCGTTTACCTTCGTCGCGTTCACGGTGATCGGCTTTTACCAGTTGCGCCATGAGGTGATGTACCGGAACCCCGCCTCGCTCGATGAAGCCGTTATGGCGGCCGCCATGATCGGCGCCTGTGCCGGGTTTCTCTGGTGGAACGCCGCACCCGCTCAGATATTCATGGGGGACACTGGTTCTCTCGGCATCGGCGCTGCTATTGCAGTGTTTGCGCTGCTCGAGAACGTCGACCTCCTACTGCCGCTCATCGGTGGTCTATACGTGATCGAGACGCTGTCGGTGATCGCCCAGGTGACCAGCTACCGCGCTTTTGGAAGGCGGGTGTTCCGGATGGCACCGGTCCACCACCACTTCGAACTGCTCGGTTGGCCCGAGACGACGGTAATAGTCCGGTTCTGGATCCTCGCTGGGGCCTTCACGGCCCTTGCCCTCGGGGTCTTCTATGCCGATTTCCTGGCCCACGGGGGGACGTCGTGAACATCCCTGGTCGCGCGCTGGTAATCGGTTACGGCCTCTCGGGGCGCGCTGCTGCTCGCTGGTTGGCAAGCAACGGCTCTGAGGTCGTCGTCCTCGAAGATGACCCAAAGGTGGTGCGGGGCGCCCAGGAGCCAGTCAAGGGGAGGGGAGTTTCGGTCCAAATCGGGCGTGGGCCGGAGCGGGCGGAGAAGCTGGCTTGCAGCGCGGACCTGGTAGTGCCCAGCCCCGGCGTGCCGGTCAGCCACCCCGCGCTCGTGGCGGCAAAGGCGTTCGGCGTCGAGGTCCTGTCCGAAATTGAGCTGGCTTGGCGCGCGCTTGATGCTATGGGCGGCCCGGGCGAGCGGCCCCGCCTTGTGGCCATCACCGGCACAAACGGCAAGACGACTGTGACAAAACTGGTGGTGGCAATGCTTGCGGCTTCCGGCAAGGAGGCGGTCGCCGCCGGCAACGTCGGCTACCCTCTGCTCGCGGCTGTCAGCAGCATTTCCCCTGGGAGTGATGGGGCACTGGTGGCCGAGGTGTCGTCGTTCCAGTTGGAGTACACAAGGAAGTTCCGTCCCGATGTCAGCTGCTGGCTCAACTTTGCCCCGGACCACCTGGACTGGCACCCGAGCCTCGAACACTACGCAAGGGCGAAAGCCAAGATCTGGTCGTCTCAGGGGCCTGGCTGTGTTGCGGTGGTCAATGCCGACGACTCCACGGTCCGCCGGGCGGCGGTCAACATACCTGCCGGGGTTGAAGTCGTCTCCTTCGGCCTCGCACCGCTCGCGCTCGATGTCGACAGAGCCGAGATAACTAGCGCGGGCGTACGAACGGCAGAGAGCGACGCTCCCGGGGCGCCCGAGCCGGCGTGGCGCGTGAGCCTCGAGGGGATCGCCGGCCCGGGTGGTTTCTTCCTTGCGGCCGGGGACTTGCCAAGGGCGTTGCCCCACGACCTTGCCAATACGGCGGCAGCCATCGCGGTCGCCATGGCCGCTGGTGCAAACGCGCAGGGCTGCCGCCAGGCTGCCGCGAGCACCCTGCCTCCCGCGCACCGGGTGCAGCTCGTGGGCCAATCCGGCGGTGTCGCCTGGTATGACGATTCCAAAGCGACCACGCCCGCAGCGGTGCTTGCGGGAGTCAGTGGCTTCAACTCGGTGGTACTTATTGCCGGAGGACGCAACAAGGGCCTTGACCTTTCGGACCTCGCAAGCACCGTGCCCCCCGTACGGGCCGTCGTGGCGATCGGAGAGGCTTCCAACGAGGTGACCGCGGCGTTTTTCGGCCAGGTCCCAGTGCGACAGGCGCAGTCCATGAGCGACGCTGTCGAGGCCGCATTGAGACTTGCGGTCCCCGGCGACGTCGTCGTGCTGTCGCCGGGTTGCGCGAGCTTCGACTGGTATTCGAACTACAAAGAGCGCGGCGATCATTTCACTGCGCTTGTAAAGGATAAATTCGGCTCCGAACTGACCGGGGCACAACTAGCGGAGGGTGACCGACAGTGACCATGACAGCAAGCTTGGGTGGCACGCGAGCAGTCCGCGCGCCCGCGCGGCCGGTGGCTCGGCGGTCAAGTTACCTGTTCCTGATCGCAATTGTGGCGGTGTTGTCAGTGGTCGGGCTCGTGATGGTCCTATCGGCCTCCTCCGTAGCCAGCCTCCGCGAGTTCGGCACCCCTTGGTACTACTTCGAACGCCAGGGCATGTACCTCTGCCTCGGGGCTGTGGCCTTTTTTGTCGCCCAGGGCATCAGGATTTCCTTTTGGCAGCGCATCGCGAGACCTCTCATGGTGCTCGCCGGGGCGGCCTTGTTGGCTGTGTTGTTCGTAGGCCGTAGTGCGGGCGGGGCGTCGCGGTGGCTTGGCACCGGGACGTTCGGGTTCCAGCCGTCGGAGCTGGCGAAACTAGCCCTCGTCCTGTTCGCAGCGGACGTCCTCTCGCGGCGCGAGAGCGCCCCTGACTGGGTCTACCGGGCGGCCCCGGTGCTGCTGGGGATGGGCGCTTTTGTGCTGTTGATAATGAAGCAGCCTGACATGGGGACCGCGGTCGTGCTTTGCTGTTGTGGCGCCGCAGTGCTTTTTACGGGTGGCATGCCTGCCGGTCCCCTGATGGGCCTGGGTGCGCTCGGAGGCGTGCTCGGCTTTCTGGTGGCCAGTTCGGCCAGCTACCGGGCCGCCCGGCTGATGTCGTTCCTTCACCCGTTCTCACATGCGAGCACCACCGGCTACCAGTCAGCTCAGGCCCTCATAGCCCTCGGTGGGGGGCACTGGTTCGGTACCGGGATCGGCCAAAGCGTGGCGAGCTGGGGCTATCTCCCCAACCAGTACACCGATTTCATTTTCGCCGTCATCGGCCAGGAAACCGGTTTTGCGGGCAGCCTGGTGGTCATTTGCCTATTTGCAGCGATCGGTATTGTCGGCGCCCAGGTGGCCTGGCGCGCGCCGACCACTTTCGAGAGCCTCCTGGCCGCAGGTATTACGGCCTGGCTCCTCTCACAGGCGATGATCAACATCGGTGCAGTCGTGGACGTCCTGCCCGTCACGGGGGTGCCGTTGCCCTTTATCTCCTATGGAGGGACGTCGCTCATAATTGTCCTGTTCGCGACCGGCCTTTTGGCGAACGTCGCCAGGCGTTGCTCCGGGCCGGGTGCCGTTGCAGGCCCGAGCGACGAGACCGTCACGGCGGCGAGCGGCTCCCGCGCGGCGGGTCGCCCGCGCCAGGTCCCGCCTTCCCAGCGCCAGCGAGGCCGATGAGCGGCGCCGGAGAGCGCAGCGACAGGGCTCCGGCGAGCGAGCCAGCTACCTGGGCGGTGATCGCGGGCGGCGGGACCGGGGGCCACCTCTACCCGGGCATCGCGGTAGCGGAGGCTCTCGTCCAACATGGCCATGACCCGGCGACGCTCCGCTTCGTCGGCGCCCGGCGGGGTCTGGAGGCCAAGGCGCGAGCGTTGGACGGTTTCCCGGTCACCCTGCTCCCGGGCCGGGGGCTTGTCAGGCGCTTGTCGCTGCAGAGCTTGCTTGCCAATTCGGAGGCGGTGGCAGGCCTGTGTGCCGCGGTGGTTATAGCTGTGTTCTCCTTTTCGAAGTGGCGGCCATCGGTCGTCATCTCGCTCGGCGGCTACGCCAGCTTCGCTTGTGTGGTGGCGGCGTCGCTGTGGCGCGTCCCTATCGTGGTCGTCAACGTGGATGCCGTACCCGGTGTCGCGAACCGCTTGGCTGCTCGGGTGGCCGCTGCCTCAGCGGTGAGCTCGCCCGAGGTCCACCTTCCGCGCTCGGTGGTGACTGGGGTCCCGGTGAGGGAGGGGCTGGTTGCCATCGACAGGGGCCCTTCCGCAAGGGAAGCCGCCCGCACGCACTTGGGGCTCCCGCCCCACTCCCAAGTCGTAGCCGTTTCGGGTGGCTCGCTCGGCTCATTTCGGGTTAACCGGGCCGCGCTGGAGCTCGCGCGGCTCTGGGCGCGGCGTACAGATGTTGCCATCCGGCACGTGGTCGGCCGCCGCGACTGGGACGAGTTCCACGAGGCCCCAGGCCCGCCAGGAGGCCTGGTCTACCAGCAGGTCGAATACGAGCAGGACATGGTGTCGCTTTATGCCGCCGCCGATGTGGCGGTGCTGCGGGCCGGGGCCAATACTGTCGCCGAGCTGGCGTTGGCCGGAGTGCCTGCGGTGCTTGTCCCGCTACCCGGTTCCCCGGGGGACCACCAGGGGGCAAATGCGAGGTTGCTCGCTGCAGCGGGCGCCGCGGTAATAGTCCCCGACGCGGAAGTCGACGGCGCCCGCCTGGCAACGGAGCTGGAGGCCCTCCTCGCAGACCCGGGCCGACTAGCCAGGATGGGCGAAGCCGCCAAGGGGCTCGGGCGCCCGAAGGCAGCTGAGGAGGTGGCGCGCCTTGTTGAAGAGCATGCGCGCCCGGTACCGGTCGTGCATGCGACGACGAACCGAGCGCGAGGCGATGTCAGTGGCGACTGAGGCACCCCAAGCGCGCGCTGGCCGGGAGCTGCCAGACCTCGACCGGTGCCAGCTCCGCTTCCATATCGTGGGGGTGGGCGGTGCCGCCATGAACGGGATCGCGGCGCTGCTTGCCGCCATGGGCCACATTGTGTCGGGGAGCGACCTGCAAGCCTCCCCAGTGCTCGAGCGCCTTGAAGGCCTCGGGATCCGGACCTTTACCGGCCATGAGGCCTCCCATGTCGCCGACGCTGACTTCGTCGCCTATTCGACGGCTGTCAGCGCGACCAACGTCGAGCTCGTCGAAGCCAGCCGGACAGGGATCCCGACGCTTACCAGGGCGGAGGTGCTGGCTGCCATCTGCCGCACGCGCCGCACTCTTGCGGTGAGTGGCACGCACGGTAAGACGACGACGACAGCAATGCTCGCAGCGGTGCTCGTTGAGGCCGGTTTTGAGCCGGGCTTCCTCGTAGGGGGAGAGCTGCCCGGTGGACGCGGGGGCGCGAGGTGGGGGAGCGGCGAGTGGTTCGTGGTCGAGGCCGACGAGTCCGACGGCACCTTTCTCCGCCTGGGTGCAGAAGGCGTCGTCGTTACCAACGTAGAGGTCGACCACCTGGACTATTTCGGCGACGAAGCCGCTATCGCCAGCGCCTTCGCCGAGTTTGTCGAGCGGGCACCCGGCGCGCGGGTTGTATGCAGCGACGACCAGGGTGCCGCGGCACTCGCTCGGTCTATCCCCGGGGTCACCACCTATGGCAGCCACGCTCATCCCAACTACACGATCTCGGCCGTCGAGTTGTCGGCATCGGGATCGAACTTCGAGTTGAGCGCCGCCGCCGGGAGCCTCGGCCGGTTCGATCTCAGCGTCCCGGGCCTTCACAACGTGCTCAACGCAACGGCCGCGGTCGCGATGGCGCTCGAGGTAGGTGCCAATCCCGATGCCGCCAGGGCTGCGTTGTCGGCCTACTCAGGCGTTGGGCGCCGGTACGAACTTCGCGGGCAGGCCGGGGGGGTTACCTACATCGACGACTACGCGCACAACCCTGGCAAGGTCCGCGCGACTCTGGCGACCGCTCGCGATGGGCACTGGGGACGAGTGGTGGCGGTGTTCCAACCACACCGCTACACCCGGACGGCAACACTGCTCCGTGATTTTGCCGATGCGTTCGAGGGCGCCGACCTGGTCGTGGTGACCGGTATTTACTCGGCCGGTGAGGTTCCCCTGCCAGGAGTCAACGGCAGGCTCCTTGCTGACGCCATAAGCGCGGCTCACCCCGCTCAGCATGTCGAGTACGCCGACGCGCGCGGCGAACTGGTGGAAGTCCTGGAGCGCCTGCTCGGTCCTGGTGACCTGTGCCTGACAATGGGCGCCGGCGACCTGACGACCCTGCCGGACGAACTTTTACAACGCGCCTCAGAGCTCGGGAGGGCACCGCAGTGAGCCAAGTAACCTTGCCGCCTCGTCCACCCCAGCCACCCGGTCCACCCCGACCGCCTCAGCATTTCCTGGGCGATGTCCCCCCTGTCGACCCCCGCTTCAGGAGGAGATGGGCTGAGGCGCGCCGCCTCGAGGGGCGCCGCCGCCTGCGTGCCCTCGTCGTCCTGCTGGCAGTCGTCACAGCCTTCGCCGGGTGCGTAGGTCTCCTTCACACGCCGCTGTTCCGGGTCAGGGACGTGGTGGTCCGCGGGAGCACCCATACGCCCCGAGCGGAGGTGTTGACGGCGGCGGGGCTCGCAAGCCCGGGTAATACCACCCTCATGGTCGACGCGGGCCCGGGGCGGGCCAAGAGGGCTGTCGAAGCCCTGCCTTGGGTGGCGACGGCGTCCTTCAGCAGGCACTGGCCCTGGACGGTAGTGATCACTGTTGAAGAGCGCTCGCCCGTGGCCCTCATCGTCTCGGGAGGTTCGGTCGACGCGGTGGACGCCACCGGGCGGGTGCTCGAGGTGGTGCCGCCGCATGAAGCGCCGCCCGCACTGCCGGTGGTACTTGGCGCACAGGGCGCGCAACCAGGTTCAGATGTTTCCCCGGGGACCGGCCTTGCCCGGCCGCAGCTGGAGCAGCTCTTAGGGGCAGCCGGGGCCACCCCGCCCGCCCTGGCTGAGCGCAGGCTTCAGTTGGCGTATTCCCCCCAAAAAGGCCTTGTAGCGCACGTTGGCGCAGGCTCAGCGTTGGTAGTGCTCGGCGATGCGTCGGGCTTGGCTACGAAATTGGATGTGTTGGAGGAGCTCGTAAGCCGGGTTGGCCTCGCCGGGTATGCCCAGGTCGACCTGACCGTCCCGGAACGGCCTGCGCTAACACCGCTGCTGAATTCAGGCAACAACTAACCCGCCACTTGATCACCAAGTGACACCGGAGCTAACGTAGTTCAACTGTACGTAGAGCTTGAGCAACTCTAACCCTTTAGTTTAGGTCCAGGGTCGTATAAGGCACAAGGCCACGGGACAGGTATTTTGTGCCGAATGAGCCGTCAGGACTTAGAGAGCCGTTTGAGGAAAGGTGCGATGGCCGGCACAGCGCAGAACTACATAGCGGTTATCAAGGTCGTAGGCATCGGCGGCGGCGGTGTCAACGCTGTCAACAGGATGATCGACGCCGGGCTGAAGGGGGTCGAGTTCATCGCGATCAACACCGACGCGCAGGCCCTGCTCATGAGCGACGCGGACGTCAAGCTCGACATTGGCCGGCAGTTGACCAGAGGGCTGGGTGCCGGCAGCGACCCAGAAGTCGGCCGCCTCGCCGCCGAGGAGCACCGTGACGAGATCGAAGAGGTGCTCAAGGGCGCGGACATGGTGTTCATCACGGCCGGCAAGGGGGGCGGGACCGGCACGGGCGGCGCCCCGGTCGTCGCCGAGGTCGCAAAGTCGGTAGGCGCCCTGACCATCGGCGTAGTCACCCGGCCGTTCGCGTTTGAAGGGCGCAAGCGCGCGGTGCAGGCGGACGTGGGCATTCAACGCCTCAAGGAAAAAGTGGACACCTTGATCGTCATACCGAACGACCGCTTGATCGTGGTTTCCAACGCCAAGACGACAATGGTCGGCGCCTTCAAGATGGCCGACGAGGTCCTGCTGCACGGGGTCCAGGGCATCACGGAGCTCATCACGACGCCCGGGCTGATAAACACCGATTTTGCCGACGTAAAGATGGTCATGAGCAATGCAGGCACGGCCATCATGGGCATCGGCTCCGCATCGGGTGACGGGCGAGCGACGGCTGCCGCAAAGATGGCTGTGACTTCGCCGCTGCTCGAGGCGTCGATCGAAGGGCGCCGCGGGATCCTGCTCAACATCGCCGGCGGACCTGACCTGGGGCTGTTCGAGGTCAACGAGGCCGCAGAGATAATCCACGCAGCCGCCCACCCTGACGCCAACATCATCTTCGGCCAGGTAATCGATGAGGGCATGGGCGACGAGGTGCGTGTGACGGTGATCGCCGCTGGCTTCGACCCCGTCGACGGGCCTCCTGGCAACGCTCAGACTGATGAGCGTGCGGCACCGGCTCCGCGCAGGGCGCTCGGCCTTGTGGATGCCGAGGCCCAGATGGCGGCTGCCGGCCTCAGCTTTGGGGACGAGGACGATTTCGACGTCCCCCCGTTCCTCAAGTAGCTCTTCCGCGGGCCCCCAGCGGCCCGCGCTGCCGCGGGGCACCTGGGTGGTCGCGTTGGCCGGAGGCTCGGAGATGCGGGCGGGGGGCCGGCGTGCGGGTGACTTCGCCGACCCGCGCGAGCCGCGCGCCCTGGCGGCGCAGCGATCGCTCGCCGACGCGCCCTGGACCTGGCTCCGGCAGGTGCATGGGCGCCGCGTGGTGGTCGTGGAGCAACCGGGGGATTGCCGGGCCGAAGAAGCGGACGCGGCCGTCAGCGCTTGTCCCGGAGCGGCGCTCGCAGTGGTGACGGCTGACTGCGCACCGGTCGGGTTGGCGAGCCCCGAGGGGGTTTTTGGCATAGCGCACGCAGGTTGGCGAGGCCTCATGGCGGGGGTTTTAGAGGCGGCCGTCACGACGATGCGATCGCTGGGTGCGAGCGAGGTGTCCGCAGCTCTCGGGCCGTGCATTGCACCTCACGCCTACAGGTTTTCGGCGCCCGACCTCGAGCCTGTCGCCGATCGTTTCGGCCCAGGTGTGGTGGCACTCGACTCGGGTGGCTTCCCGGCGCTCGACCTGCCGGCGGCGGTGCGGGCATCGCTTGACCGGGCCGGCGCAACGCTCGCCGGCGACGCCCAGATCTGCACACACTGCTCGCCGGACCACTGGTCCTGGCGGGCGAACGGCGACAAGGCCCGGCAAGCCAGCGTGGTCTGGGTGCCCGGTGCCGGCGAGGTTTCGGCCTAGTGGGCACTGAGCTCGTGGCAGAAAGGCTCGCTCAGGTCAGGGACCGAATATCCAAAGCTGGCGCGAGCCCGAGCTCGGTCAGGGTGGTCGCAGTCACCAAGGGCTTCGGGCCAGAAGCCGTCTCAGCCGCCGTCGGAGCTGGCCTGCTTGACCTCGGCGAAAACTACGCACAGGAACTTCTGTCGAAGGCGTCGACAGCCCCGGCCGGCGTCCGCTGGCACTTTCTCGGAGGTCTCCAACGCAACAAACTTGCCCGCCTCGCCCCCCACGTCCACCTTTGGCACGGGCTCGACAGCGTTGCGGGGCCCTTGCCCTAGCCAGTAGGCGGCCGGCGGCTGCCGTCCTGGTGCAGGTGCGTACATCCGGAGCCAACGGGAGCGACGGGCCCAGCGCTGCCAACTTGGCTGGTGGTAGCGGGCCGGTACGCGCCCCTCGCCATGGCGCCAGCGCGGCTGAGGTGCCCGCCCTGGTCGATTCGGCGCGGGCAGCTGGCTTAGACGTGCGGGGGCTCATGGCGGTCGGTCAAGCACGTGCAGCGCGTGAAGAGACCCGGAGGGGTTTCCGCGATGTCGCAAGTCTTGCGAGCACCCTTGGGCTTAACGAACTGTCGATGGGCATGAGCGCCGACTTCGAGCTGGCCGTGGCGGAAGGCGCGACGATTATCCGTCTGGGAAGCGCTCTTTTCGGCCAGCGTCCAGCAGCAGGTGTCCCTGGTCGGGACGCGGCCAGGCTAGGCTAGAGGTAAGGAGGAGTTATGCCGGGGACAGGCAAGAAGATGCTTATGTGGCTCGGCCTCGCCGACGCCGAAGAATACGACGACTATGAGCCTTACGAAGAAGTGCCGGTCCCTCAGCCTCAGGTGGCCACCGCACGCAGGGGCGGCGAGGTGGTGGAGGCATTCCCTCAGACCTCCCCGGCCGTAAGGACGCTGCCCCGTGACGGGCAGGACCAAGGGACCACGATCAACTTGCGGGCGGCCCCCACGCCGTTGCGCACGGTGCCGGCCCCGGCTCTTTCGGCCAGGGTACATGTGGCAGCTCCATCGGAGTTCGCCGACGCTCAGGAGATAGCTGACCGCTTTCGCACAGGCCAGCCAGTCATAGTCAATCTCGGCAACGCGTACCGGGAGCTGGCGCACCGGATGATCGATTTCTGCAGTGGCGTCGCGTACGCGCTGGGCGGGTCCATGGACAAGGTGGCGGACAAGGTGTTCCTAATGACGCCCAGCAACGTTGAGGTTTCAGCCGAAGAAAAGCGACGCCTCCAAGAGAGGGGCCTGTACCGCACGTGACAGGTCGGCGGGCACTTAGTTGACCTACCTTCAGCACCCGCTGTACACGTTGGGCTGCATCTACCTGATCATCCTGTTCCTCAGGGCCGTGATGTCGTGGTTCCCGGCATCGGGGAGCTCGGGGATGTCCACTTTCACGCACTGGCTCTACACGCTGACCGAGCCCTACGTGGCCCCTTTCCGTAAGGTCATCCCGCCGGCAGGGATGTTCGACATCTCCTACATGATCGCCGTACTGGTGGTCCTGCTACTGACGTTCTACCTGTTCCCATTGGTGAAGGTGTAGCTCGGCGGCTCTGGTGATGCGAAGCGGGACAGTTCGCAGGCCATAAATCGGAGCGGTACGCGACCCATAAAACATGGGCTGTTACCATTGACACCATGGATGTGACCCCGAAGGCCTTCCGCGATGTGCAGTTCCGTGAGAAGTTGCGTGGCGGTTACCACCCTGAGGACGTCGACGAGTTCCTGGAGCAGGCGGCTCTCGGGGTCGAGGTCCTCATGGAGCGGCTCCAGCAGGCCACCGACCGGGCGCAGCGTGCCGAACAGGCTGCGTCTGAGGCGAGTACCAGCGACGAGACGCTCAAGCGGATGTTGCTGCTGGCGCAACGCACGGTTGACCAAGCGGTCAAGGAGGCAAACGACGACGCAGAACGGTTGCTCTCCAAGGCTCGCGCACAAGCCGATGCCCTCGGGTCGGACTCTCGCGGACAGGCCGACGCCCTAGTTTCGGAAGCCCGTTCACAGGCAGAGGGTCTCGTTTCTGACGCACGTGCTAAAGCAGATGAGCTTCTCTCGGACGCCGAGGAACGTGGGCGGGCCGCCTACGAGGGTCACCTCGCCGAGGGCCGTGCGAGCGTCGAGATGGCCGGTTCGGCTCTCCAACAGGCTCAGCAGGAAGCGGAGGCTTTGCGAGGTTGGGTCGACGCGAACAGGGCGCACCTGCTGGCCGTGCTCCGGGATGCTGAGGGCCTGGTCGGCAACGCTTCGGCACTCATCGAAAATGCAGGCCTCCTGAGCGAGCCACCGGCGGTGAGCGCCATGGCTGGGAACATTTGGCAGGGCCAGTCCGCAGACGCCACAATCCCGCCGGGCGCGGTCGACGACTCCTTAGCCAGCCCGTTCCCAGAGGCCGGGCCTGTCCCCGCAGTAGCCGAAGACGATGAACACCCGGACCCCCGTTTCCTCGAGGGACCTCGGGCCCGTGAGGCCTTGCCAGCGCCTCCCGCCGGTCCGGCGGACAATGAGGTCGAGCTCACCCAGGGTGGAGCTGAGGCTGGGGCGGCCATGGGCGCCGCGGGAACTGACGCCCCAGCGGGTGCTGGCGGACAAAGCCCTCCCGACGAAGACCAGTCGATCGCGTTCGACGAGCGGGCGCTCGACAGCTTCTTCAGCGAACAGGATCTCGGCGACCAGCGAAGCACGAGCAGGTTCAGGCGCCGCCAGTAGGGCGCGACCTTGCCCGCGGCGGGTGGTTCGGTGGCTGGAGGCCGAGCCCTAGCTTCGCAGACCGGGAATTGCGGGCTCCTGAGGGACGTTGGCCCCTAGTCATGGTAGGCTTCCCCGCTCCGCGGAAGGATAAGGTGCCACGAGATGCCTAGAGCCAAGCAACAAGAATCCGGTGGAGGCCCAAGAAGCGGATGGCGCGGTTCATGCGCGAGCAAACGGTGCGAGCCGTACTGCCAAAGGGCCGGCTACCGCTGCAAAGGGCACAGACAAGCCCGAGAGCAAGCCCACGAACAAGGCTCCCTCCAAGGCCCACGATGGCCCCGGTAACGTTGTTACCCCTGGTCAGGCCGCTGCCGCCGGCAAATCTGAAGCCGCTACGCCTGTTGCCAAGCGCGCTGCGGGCAAGGAGGCTAACGGTGCTCCGGCCGTCGCACCCAAAACTGAAGCCGGACTAAGAGCGACCACGAGCGCCAAGGCCGAACCGAGCGCCAAGGCCGACAAGGCTAAGCCGGTCAAGGCAGTGAGTGCCCAGAAGGCGTCTAAGCCCGCGGGCCAGTTGGCCCACCAGGACATGGACGGGTCGGACGACGAGCCGAGGGAGGTCTTCCTCGACCACCAGCGCGTCCTGCTGATCGCCGAACGCAACAACTACACGCGCCAGGCAGAGGAGCTGCGGGCGCAAGCGGAAGCCCTCGCCCTTGAGCACGAGCCGGGGGACGTCCAGTTCGACGAAGAAGGCGGCGAAGGCGGTACGGCCAATGTTGACAGGGAGTTGGACCTGCACCTTTCTGCGCAGGCGCACGCTGCGATAGAAGAGATTGACGCCGCACTCGTGAAGATCGGGGAAGGTACGTACGGCTTCTGCGAGAGCTGTGGGAACCCGGTCCCCAAGGCCCGGTTGGAGGCCCTGCCTCATGCTCGGCTCTGCGTGTCTTGCAAGAGCGGGGGGCTCTCGGCCCGTCGTCAATGATCTTGGCCGACCGGCCCGGTGGCGCACAGCCGTTGGGCCAGGCCGTTGTGGGCAAGGACGGCCGCGTCTCGCGAACGCCCTCACGTTTCATGCGGCGTGCCTTAGCGTTGGCGGCCATTGCCGCGACCGTCATCGCCCTGGACCAATGGACCAAATCGTGGGCATTGCACAACCTCAGTGCCACAAGCCCCAGGCACGTGCTCGGGCCGGTTTACTTGGTGCTCAGTTTCAACCGTGGTGCCGCGTTTTCCCTCGGGAGCGGCGCATCCCCGGTCATTGAGGTCCTTGCCTCGGCGCTGGCCGTCGCAGTCATCGCTTTTTCTGGCCGGGCGGCGCGCGTTGGCGCGAGCCCCGTGGTCGTCATCGGGCTGGGGCTGCTCTCCGGCGGGGCACTGTCGAACCTGGCCGACCGGCTGTTCGGGGACCACCACGGCGCAGTCGTCGATTTCATCCAGGCTGTCAGCTGGTGGCCGACGTTCAACGTCGCCGACGCCGCCATAACAACGGGCGCGGTGACAGTGGCGGTGACCCTGGCATTTTTTTCTCGGCCGGAGGCGACGCACCTTGACCAGCGATGACGTCGGTGTACCGGGCGAGCGCCTGGAACTTACGGTCCCCGCCGCGCTCGACGGCGAGCGGGTCGACCGCGGTGTGGCGCTACTCGTCGGCCTGAGCCGGGCGCAGGCCTCGCGCCTGGTCGAAGAGGGCAGGGTGCGGATCGCTGGACCGGTCGCGCGGTCCGGTAGCCGACGGCTGCGAAGTGGCGAACTGCTGGACGTGGACCTCACCGGTCACTCCCCGGAGGGGCCGGCCGTGGCCGCGATTGCGCCCACGACCCACGGCCCGCCGCTCGTAGCTTCCATAGTTTTTGCCGACAAAGACCTGGTGGTTGTGGACAAACCGGCCGGCTTGGTGGTCCACCCAGGGGCGGGCAACCCGCAGGGCACCCTCGTGCAGCAGCTCGTAGACCTTTTCCCCGAGATATCCGCCGTTGGACCGCAAGACGAACGCCCGGGTATCGTCCAACGTCTCGACAAGGGGACTTCGGGGCTGATGGTCGTGGCGCGCACGCCGGCCGCCCGGGAAGGCCTCGTTGCTCAACTGACTGCTCGGTCCGTGGAAAGGGCGTACCTTGCGGTCGTCCACGGCGAGCTCGAGGCAGACGAGGGTACCGTCGACGCCCCCCTCGGCCGCTCCCAGTCACACCGGGTGAAAATGGCCGTAGTCCAAGGGGGTCGCCACGCCGTCACCCACTACCGCGCCGAAGGTCGTTCCTCCTCGCCGGTCCCGGTCACCCTGGTGTCCTGCCGGCTCGGGACCGGCCGCACCCACCAGGTGCGGGTGCACTTCGCCGCCATTGGCCACCCGGTGCTCTGCGACGACCGCTACTCCAAGCCCAGTCAGTTGGTCGCTGCCCGGACCGCCCTGCCTGGCCTTCGCCGCCCTTGGCTGCACGCTGCTCGGCTGGGTTTCACGCACCCGGTGACCGGCGGGCCCATGCAGTTTTCCTGCGGGCTGCCGCCGGACCTAGCCGAGACCCTGGGCCCGCTCGGTCTCACCTTGCCGCACCCGGAGTGGACGCTGGCGTTGCCGGGCCCGACGTAGAGGCCGGCGTCGCCGCTACTGGGTAGCGGGTTCGGCGACGGGTGTTAGCGCTCTGCCGCTGACGCGCTCCACCATGTCGGCGATCGTGAAGGAGTCAAGGTGGAGGCGCATGTGGTCGCCCACCTCCGCCCAGACAGAAAGAAGGGCGCACTGACCTTCGTGGTTGCAGGCCTCCCCGACGTGGGGCTCGCCAAAGTCTCCGACCACGATCGGCCCGTCGACCGCAGCCACTATCTGGCCAAGCGTGAGCTTGTCGGGGAGCCGGGCCAGAACATAGCCGCCACCGACGCCGCGCTTTGACCTCACAATTCCCGCCCCTTTCAGGGCAAGGAGGATCTGCTCCAGGTAGGGCTGGGGAAGCCCGGTGCGCTCAGCGATGTCGCGTACCGAGGTCGGCTGGTCCCCCCCGTGCAGCGCGAGAGACAAAAGCGCCCGACACGCGTAGTCACCACGCGTCGATACCCTCATTGCAGCGGTGGTCTCACGGTGCTGGCAACCTCACGGGGCTGGCGATGTCATGGACCTGGCGACCTCCTGATCCCATCGTAACCCTCTACTAGCGTCCTGCCGCGTTGCGGCCGAAGTCGGCCCCCCTCCTTCGGCCGAAGTTCGGCGTCCACGTTTTTGTTTCTGCCGTCAATTAGCGTCGAAAAGATGAGTATCGAGCCGGCGGTGGGAGAATTTTCGTATGGAGCGCACGCACTCCTGGAGGTCGATGGCGCACAGGGCGCCCCTTTTGGGGCCAAGTCGCTCCCCAGGCCGCTCATCATGCCTGCCTACGGGGGGGCCTGCCTGAGCTCGCTAGCTCCGGCTCTGCTCGCCGCCCCCAAGGAGCGGCCGGAATGGCTGCCGGCCCCATTGCGGGAGGCCGGCCAGGTTGTGCTGCTCGTTGTGGACGGTTTGGGTTGGTTGCAGCTGCAGTCACGGCCTCACCTCGCACCCGTCATGGCGGGCTTGGAAGGCGGGCCGATCACTTCTGTAGCCCCAACAACGACCGCGACAGCGCTGACCTCGCTCGCACTCGGGATGACACCAGCCGAGCACGGGATCCTCGGTTACAAGTTCCTTGTGGACGGCCCAAGCGGTAGGGAAGTGCTCAATGTCCTGCGTTGGAACACGATTTCAGGCGATGCGCGAAAATTCCTGCCGCCATCGGCGGTCCAGCCACGGCCGGCGTTCGGCGGCACGGAGGTCCCAGTGGTCAGCAGGGCGGACTTTTCGGGTACCGGTTTCAGCCAGGCACACCAGCAGGGTGTGCGCGAGGTCAGCTGGTACCTGCCCTCCAGCATCCCCTTACTCGTTAGCGGCCTGCTGAAGGCAGGCGAACCATTCGTGTACGCCTACTACGAGGGCGTCGACAAAATCGCCCATGCGACGGGCCTGGGAGAGCTCTACGGTGCCGAGCTGAACTTTGCCGACACGCTCGTTTCCCAAATCTTGTCCACGCTGCCCGAAGGCGCCGCGCTCGCGATCACTGCCGACCATGGCCAAGTGGACATCGGTCCCCGGGCCGTTGTGGTCGCGCCTGAAGTCGCTGCGGAAAGCCCCGTGATGAGCGGCGAATCCCGGTTTCGCTGGCTTCATGGCCGGCCCGGGCGGGCCGACGTCCTCATGGACCGTGCGGTGGAGCGCTATGGCGCAGAGGCCTGGGTGGCGACCCGCGACGAGGTGGTCAGTTCGGGCCTCCTGGGTGGCGTCCCCAGCCAAGAAGCCTTGGCGCGCCTGGGAGATGTGCTGCTGGTACCTCTCGGGGACAATGCTTACCTGGATCCCGCGGACCCGGGCGAAGCCAAGCTCGTTTCGCGCCACGGAGGCTTGACTTCCGAAGAAATGTTGGTCCCACTGCTCGGCGCCGGTCGCTGAAGGCCCCGTTGGGCAACGGCCCCAAGTTATTTCGGCCATCACTGGGTCGCAATCGCGGCTAGCACGTCAAGCCTGGCGGCCCGCCGCGCCGGCCATGTGGCTGCCACGAGGCCGAGCAGCGCCGAAAGGACCAGGAACACCACCAGGCTTCGCACCGGCACGGACGAGTTGGTCAGCTTGAGCGACGACACGAGGGCAAGGCCGAGCCCGGTACCGACGACTATCCCGATGACGGCGCCGAACACCGAGATGATGACTGCCTCCGAGCGCACCATGGCCCGGACCTGACGCCTCTTCATTCCGACCGCTCGCAGCAGGCCTATTTCACGGGTGCGTTCGAACACCGAGAGCATCAGCGTGTTGACGATCCCGATCAGAGCGATGAACACCGCAAGGGCGAGCAGGGCATAGACGAGCCCTAGGAGCGCGTTGATGCCGGAAATTTGGGACTTTTCGAACTGGGACTTCGTCTGCACCTGGACGGTCTGGTACGGCTTCAGGATGCGTTCCACCGTATTTTCGACGCTCTGGGCAACATTTCCAGCGTTGGTCTTTAGCAGCACCGCCCCGGGGAGGGGTTGGGTGTAGTGCGCAAGGTAGAAGTCTTGCCCGACGAGGTAGCTCCCGATGAGCGCGTTCGCCTTGAAGATCCCGCCGATGCGCATCGTCGAGGCGCCCGTTAGGGCGAACTTGACGGGGACCTTGTCGCCGACCGAGACGTGATCGGACTTGGCGGTGCTCGAGTCCATGAGGAGCTCGCCTTGGTTGAGGGAGCCGATATTGCCTGATATCAGGTGCAAGTTGACCGTTTGGGACAGTCCCTGAGTAGTGACGCCCTTGAGCGACTCCACCGATTGGCGGACCTCGAACTGGCCGCCGTAGGCGATCAAAGACGCGTTCACGCCAGGCAGGGTGGCAAGCTCGTCCGCCAAAGACCTGGTGAACGAGCCGGGACCGCTGTTGGTCCCGGTGACGATCAAGTTCGCCTTGAGAGCGCCGTCCACGCTGGACGTAGCGGAGGCCGAGATCGACGCCCCGAACACCGACATCGCAGATACGAGGGCGATGCCGACCATGAGGGCGGAAGCGGTTTGCGCCGTACGGCGTGGGCTGCGCATTGAGTTTTCTCGCCCGAGCCGGCCTGGCATCCCGGCCAAGCGGGCGACGGGCCGCCCGATCGCGCTCGCAAGCGGGCGGGCAAGTGCAGGAGCGACCATGGAAGTACCGACGAAGATCGCGAGAGCGCCGAGGCCGACGAGGGCTGCGATGGGTACCGACAGCCCGACGGCGAGCAGGACGGCTCCGACGCCGAAGACTGCTCCGCCTCGGACGGCGCGGCGGCGGGCGGGTACTTCATTTCCGCCCTGGCGGTCGGTGATAGCAGCAACTGGTGGGATCCGCACCGCACGCCGAGCCGGGCTCACAGCCGAGATGACCGTGACGCCGATCCCCACGGCGAGGCCGACCACGACGGTACGGGGCTCGAACACGAGCGGCCCGGTAGGCAGCGTGATCCCGAACCCTCGCAGGAGGGCCTCCAACCCGAGCGCGGCCAGCACACCTAGCCCGACCCCGACGGCCGATGAGACTGTCCCAACGATTGCCGCTTCGCCAAGGACCGAGCGGAACACCTGGCGCCGGCTGGCACCGACGACGCGCAGCAGAGCCAGTTCACGTGTCCTTTGCCCCACGGTTATCGAGAACGTGTTGAAGATAGTGAACGCGCCTACGAACAGCGAGATGAAGGCGAAAACGAGCAGGGCAGTCGAGAAAAACGAGAGCGCCTGGTTGATCGAGCTCTCCTGTTCGTTTACCACGGTCTGGCCTGTTACGACCTCGGCACCCTTTGGCAGCACGCGGGCGATGGCGGCCTGAACCGCGGCCTTGTCCGCTCCTTGCGCGGCCACGACGTTGATATCGTCCAGCTGGCCGACTTCTCCCACTTCTTGTTGCGCTGTGGGAAGAGCCCAGGCGGCGAAGGTCACGCCGGCCAGGTTGTTGACATTGCCGAACCTGGCGATGCCGCTGATCGTGAACGACCGCGGGGCCAACACCGCCGAAAGGACGCGCACGGTCTGGCCGACGGCGAAGTGGTACTTGCCGGCCGTCCCGGCGTCCATCACAACATCGTCGGGGCCGGTCGGGGGCTTCCCCTGGACCAGGCGGAGTTCTGAGATCTGTTGGTCGGTGTCGAAGTCGAGGCCAATCGTTGGCGACCCCCCGCTCGCGATCGGCGTGCCCTGGTGCGAAAGGAACTGGGCGTACCCCGAGACCTCCCCGAAAGCTCCTCCGACGCCCGGTACATGGCGAACCGTTGCGAGCAGCGACTCGGGGAGAGGGTTGCGCACCGCGTTGGCGGCTTCGCTCGTGGGGAACTGGGCCACCCCGCGGACCTGGAAGTCGATCTTTTGGTAGACGTTGCCGACCAAACCATCGAAAAGGCTGTGCAGCGTGTCGGTGAGCACGAAGCTCCCCGAGATGAAGGTCACCCCGAGCACGATGGCGAGCGAGGTGAGCGCAAGCCGGAGCTTGTGGGCCAGCAGGCCCTTGATCGTCACGTTACGCATCTCAGGCCCCGAGCCCGCTCATCCGCTCGAGGACCGAGCTGGCGGTCGGGTCGTCAAGCTCGCCCACCAATTTCCCATCGGCGAGGAACAGGACTCGGTCGGCGTACGAAGCACTCGTCGGGTCGTGGGTGACCATGACGACGGACTGGCCGAGCTCGTTCACGGACTTGCGAAGGAAGCCCAGCATCTCGGCTGAGGCGTTCGAGTCGAGGTTGCCCGTCGGCTCGTCGGCAAACACGAGGTCAGGTTTGTTGATCAATGCTCTTGCACAAGCAACCCGTTGTTGCTGGCCGCCCGACAGCTCGTTTGGGCGGTGCGAAAGCCTCTCGCCGATCCCCAGCTGGGCGACGAGGTAGTCGAACCACTGACGGTCCACCTTCTTGCCGGCCAGGTCGGCGGGCAGGGTGATGTTCTCGGCGGCGGTGAGCATGGGGACCAGGTTGAAGGACTGGAACACAAAGCCGACGTGGTCGCGGCGCAGTTCGGTGAGCCCCGCATCATCGAGGCGCCCGACCTCGAGGCCACCTATGAAAGCCTGTCCCGACGTGGGCTGGTCCAGGCCGGCCATGCAGTGCATGAGCGTCGATTTCCCCGAGCCTGACGGTCCCATGACGGCCGTGAACTGGCCGTGCCCGAATGTCACGCTGACACCGGCAAGGGCCTGTACGGCGGTCTGTCCAGACCCGTAGGTCTTGTGCAGGTCGATCGCCTGCGCGGCGGGCGGAGCCTCTCGGCCCTCTGTCGCTGTACCCGATGTGAGCGTCATGTTCTTCATCTCGCCTTCTCTTTCCATGCTGTGTGGGCCTGGTCCGTGCTTGTGCGTTTCTGGTCCTGCGCTCGGCCCGGCATCTATCAAAGTGATATCACTTTTGGCCGGCTCAAGTCAAATCGCAGGCTTGGCCATGCACCAGTGTCAGCTGTCCTGCCCGGGTTGTCGTCAGCCTTCCGGTTGGATTGCGCGGCCCCACCGGTATGGGCCTGGTATGAGGCGCCCGCAGGAATTTCATACCCGGGATCCACCCGGGGAGCAGGTCGTCGGCCATGGGTGGGCGGGATAATGGGAATGTGTTCCGCAAGTGGGGCTGGGTGCCCCGGGTCATCGCCCTGTTCGTGGTCGGCCTGGCAGCTTCGACGATCCCTTACGGTAGGACGCGCAACCTCGTCTCCGAGGTCATAGCCTTCGCGATCGCGGCGCTGACGATGGGGATCATGACGGCGAGCGAGCGCTCTCCGCGGTTCAGGGCGAGGACCTCGGACCTGCTGCTGACGGTCGCGTCGGGGGCTACCGCCCTGACCTCCGGCCTGGCTTCGCTCACAACCAGCGGTGGGCCGTTCAGCATCTTTAGCGCGATGTCCACGACCTGGCTGGGGGCGAATTGCAGCCTCGCGCTGGCCGGCTCCATAACCGGGGCCTCGATGGCGGTGATCGCGTCGGTCGCCCTGGCGTTCGGTGCCCCTGCCTGGGATGTGGGCGGCTACCCACTCATCCTTCTCCTCGGCTTGGTCTTCGGCCGGGTCCTTCGCGGCTTTCGCGTTCAGGCAGAACAGGCGGCTGCCCTGCTCGCCAAGGCGGAGCAGCTCAACCTGGAGCAGAACCGTGCCGCCACCTTGGACGAACGCAACCGGATCGCACGCGAGATCCACGACGTCCTTGCCCACTCTCTGGGCGCCCTCGGGGTCCAAATCCAGGCAGCACAGGCCGTGCTCACCGACCAGGCCGACGTTGAGCGGGCCGTCGAGCTGCTTGCCCAAGCTCGGCGCATGGTTACCCAAGGGCTCGTTGAGACACGCCGGGCGGTGCACGCGCTGCGCGTCGATACGCCCCCGCTCGACCAGGGCGTGGCCGAGCTCGGCACCGCCCACCAGGGCCGCCACCGGGCACCGGTCAACTTCGAAGTGACGGGAACGCCGCGGCTGCTGCCACCCGAAGCCGGGTTGGCCCTGATCCGAACGGCGCAGGAAGCGCTGGTCAACAGTGCCAAGTACGCCCCGTACCAACCTGTGGAGATCAGGCTCGACTACGACCAGGCGGCAACCGCTCTCACGGTGGTGAACAGGTTGTGCGTTGGCCCGGGAAACGGCAACGGCCCTGGCAACCACAACGGTGCCGACCACAACGGTGCGGACCGGAAGGGCAGCAACGGCTCGTCGTTCGAGACTACCAACGGCGGCTACGGGCTTGCCGGCATGCGAGAACGCCTGCTCCTGCTAAATGGCACACTTTCCGCCGGGCAGGACGGGGAGGAGTGGGTCGTCGTCGCCAGGGTCCCGAAGTGACCGCCGGGGCCGGTGCAGCTCCGCTGCGGGTGGTCGTGGCGGACGACCAAGCCAGCGTCCGCGAGGGCCTGGTGCTGCTACTTGGCCTCCTCCCAGATATCGAGGTTGTCGGCGCGGCGGCCAACGGGCAAGAGGCGCTCGAGCTTGTTGCGGGCACGCACCCCGACGCGATCCTGCTCGACCTGCACATGCCCTTCTTGGACGGGACCGAGACTACGCGGCGCTTGACCGCACAGCACCCCGAGGTGGCCGTCGTGGTGCTCACGACATATGCCGACGACTCGTCGGTCCTGGCCGCGCTGCAGGCCGGAGCGCGCAGTTACCTCACCAAGGATGCCGACCGAGCCGACATCGCCCAGGCGCTTCGCGGTGCCGCCACCGGCCTTTCCGTCCTCGATCCTGCGGTCCGCGATGCCCTCGTGGCAGCGGCGACCCGGGGTGCCCCTCTCCTTGACGCCCCCCGAGAGTTCCCTGAAGACCTTCCCGACGGGCTGACCAGGAGAGAAGCGGAGATCCTTTCGATGATGGGGCGGGGAATGGCTAACCCCGACATCGCGTCAGAGCTTTACCTGAGCGCCCATACAGTCAAGAGCCACATCAACCGGATCTTCGCCAAGACCGGATCCCCCGACCGGGCTGCAGCGATGCGCTATGCGCACGCGCACGACCTGCTCTAACGGCCTGGCCGCCCCATTGACGGGGGTGCCGGCTACACCGCCTCGCCCGTCGGGCTAGCCGCCTTGGTCGCCCTGACGTGCACGTTCGGCGTTGTGTATCTGGACGAACGCTAGGCGGATTTCCGCGAGGCCGTCCCGGAGGGACCGCTCATCGTCGCCCAGGCGGCCCTGGAGCCCGTCCAGTAGGGCGCTGAGCGCGTCGATCGCCAGCTGCGCCTGGGGCAGTTGGGGGGGCTTGTGGGACAAATGGAGCGCGGCAAGCTCCCAAAGGCCCATGGCGTGGTTGGCGACGACGAGCTCCACTGGCGCTTGTACGAGCTGCTGGCGCATGGCGTCCAGCTCCTCCTTGGCCTGGCGCGCCTCCTCGGGCGTTGGCTGCCAGTCGTCCTCGGGTGCTCCCTCGCTGACCAGGGATTGAGCGGAGGCTTGGCCTCGTTCACCCTGTCTCCTCGCACCGCCCGTCTCCGCGTTTTGTGGCCCACCAGCTTGCCCGCCGGCCGGGCCCGGCTCGCCGTCGCCAGGTTCTTTGGGGATGCGATGTTCCCCGCTAGGTGTCCAAATCGTGCTCACTGCGCTACTCTAGGATGCAGTAGGTAGGCAAGCGGCATAAGGAGCCCCGTAGCGCATAATGGTCACAGACGGTAAGTAGTGTGCCGACTATGAGATCGCACTCAGCCGGTTGGGCGATGACGGCCCACTGTCCCGAGCTGAGCGCCGCTGCCAACGCTTACAGCCACCCACACGTGTGGTCATGCCCCGCCCATGCTGCGGTCACTAGGTTTTTGTGCCCAACCTGTTGCAAGTGACCAGGCAACCACGTCCAACGCTGCGGAGCCCGTGGGCCGCGCTGTGAACATCAATCAGCGTGCGCCTTGGGCACCTGGCGGTGTCCAGGGCCCTGGCCTTGGGTGCATGATCGCACCGTGATAATGATAATTTCCCAATTTTTCACTGCCTCGGATGATGTTGGCTGGGGGAGCCAGCTCGAGGCCACAGCAAGGAGAACAGCGCATAGCCACTGCAAGTGACACGACCGATTACCGGGTAAACGAGCGGATCCGCGCGCGGGAAGTCCGCCTGATCGACGCAGAAGGTCAACAACTCGGGGTCAAAGCCCTCCCCGAAGCCCTAGCTGTGGCGCGGCAACTGGACCTCGACCTCGTCGAGGTCGCGCCTGATGCCAACCCACCGGTTTGCCGGATCATGGATTACAACCGTTTCAAGTACGAAACGGCTCAACGGGCAAAAGAGTCAAGGAAAAAGGCGACCAACACGAGCATCAAGGAGATGAAGTACCGGCCGAAGATCGGCACCGGAGACTTCACCACCAAGACGCGCCAAGTTGGACGGTTCCTGGAGGAAGGCCACAAAGTCAAGGTCACGATCATGTTCCGCGGGCGGGAAGTCAGCCATCCTGAGCTCGGGATGAAGATCTTGGAGGACCTTGCCGAACAGGTTTCTGCGGTTTCGAAAGTGGAGGCGGCGCCCAAGCTGGACGGCCGCAACATGGTCATGGTGCTCGCGCCCGACCGGAGGGCGAAGGCGGCTCGCAAGCCTGCCCCCGCCGGCCCGACGACCGCCACCCAAACGACCGCCACCCAAACGACCGGCACCCAAACGACCGGCACCCAGACGACCGCCGCACCAACTGCTGCCCCCGAGGTCGCACCGGAGGACGTGCCAGCCCCGGCGGCCGCAAGTGCGCATGCCCCTGTGGCCCCGGCTCCCTCGGCTGTCCCGGTTGCCGCAGCGGCCCCCGCTGCAGTTGCGGCGAGCACCTCAGAAATCGTCGAGGAGCGCGTCCCTCCGGCAGGGCCGGCCAACGGTGCACGGCGCAGCGACGGGCACTCCACCAGGGCCCGCCCGGCGGCAACAGCCGTCGCCGCCGCCCCTGCTGATGGTGCGGCCAGTACGAGCACCTAAGTGCCCAGTGGGCGCTCGTTCTGCTACCTTGTCCCTTCGGGCCCATTTTGGCCGGTAGCCTATTGGGCAGTGTCCACGCGCTGCTGAGCGGGACCGACGTGTGGGACCAGAGAGGTAACGGATGCCGAAGCAAAAAACAGACAGGGGCGCGGCCAAGCGCTTCAAGGTGACCGGGACTGGCAAGTTGCGGCGTCGCCAGGCCAACCGCTCTCACCTGCTCGAAAAGAAGTCCTCGAGCCGCGTACGCCGTCTCGGCCGCCCCGCTGCAGTTGCCCCCGCTGACGTCCGGGCGGTCAAGCGCCTTCTCGGCATCTAGTCGCTTCGGCGGCTGAAAGGAGAAATCGATGGCCCGTGTAAAGCGCGCCGTACACGCCAGGAAGCACCACCGCGCCGTCTTGGAGCAGGCGCAGGGGTATTACGGCAACAAGAGCCGCAGCTATCGGGCGGCCCACGAGCAGGTCATGCATTCCCTGCGGTACGCGTTCCGTGACAGGCGCGCCCGTAAGGGGGAGTTCCGGCGCCTCTGGGTGCAGAGGATCAACGCTGGCTGTCGGGCCAACGGGTTTAGCTATAGCCGGTTCATCGCCGGCCTGAACGCGGCCGGAGTGGAAATGGACCGCAAGATACTTGCGGACCTGGCGGTGCGCGATGAGGCCGCCTTCGCACAGCTGGTCCAGGTCGCCCGCGACGCGCTGGGTTTGGCGGCGCCTGGCGCACCTTCTGGCGCTGCGGCGGAAAAGGTCGCTGCAGAGGCATAAGTGCTCTGCGTGCGGCCTCGCCTTCCGGGCGAGTACTGAGGCGCCGTGAGCGGTCTTTCCTACCGGCACCAACGAGTTCAACGGCTGCGGCGCCTCGTGGGGCGCCGCAGTGCGCGTCAGGACGAGGGGCGCTTCGTAATCGAGGGCGTCAATTTGTTGGAGGAGGCTCTCGTTGCCGGCGCCACCATCGAATCCGCGTACGTGGACGGGAACTGGGCGGCGGGCCTTACTCCCACCGAGCGCCTGGAGGGCTCCAGTGGCGAGCCCAGCCGAGGACCAGCATCGAGAGGGCGCCACGACCGCCTCGGCAGGCTGCTCGAGCGATGTTCCGACCTCGGCGCTCCCGTGTTCGAGCTCGAGCCCGGGGTCCTCGCCCGTGTGGCGGGCACGGTAACACCTCAACCTGTCATTGCAGTCGTGGAGACTCCTTTGTTCGAACTTACGGGCCTCAAGGCGACGAGCCCGCAGCTTGTCGTCGTCTGCGTCGACGTGCGCGACCCCGGCAACGCGGGGACCGTCGCACGCTCCGCCTGGGCGGCCGGGGCCGACGCTGTGGTGTGCTGCGAGGGCACCGTCGACCTTTGGAACCCCAAAGCCGTGCGGTCATCAGCCGGCGCGGTGTTCCATTTGCCGGTCGTCCTTGGGGGCCCGGCCACAGAGGTCCTCGGAGAGATCGGCGATTGGGGGCTAAAAAGGCTGGGGACTGCGTCCGCAGGGGGAGCCGATTATGCGTCGGAAGACCTCACGGCCGCGGTCGCTTTGGTTTTTGGCAACGAGGCCGCCGGCTTGCCGCTCGAAGAGCTTCGCGCTCAGTTGGACGGCGTCGTAAGTATCCCGATGGCCCACGGTGCGGAGTCCATCAACGTGGGCATGGCTGCCGCCGTTGTATGTTTCGAGGTAGCGCGCCAGCGGCGCTTTGGTGCCCCGGGAAGCTCGGGCCCGCCGGTGGCACGTCGCCTTGGCCAGGGCCCGGCAGAATGAACGACATGTCATCTAACGGGAGCGCCTCGCTGGGCGAGCTAATTGCGGCAGTGAGCCACGAGCTGCGCCAACCACTTGCTTCGATCAGAGGCCTCACCGAGATGATGCTCGGGCATTGGGCAGATTTCACCGATGACGACAAGGTCCGGATGTTGCAAGGGGTGCTCCATGACGCGAAGCGGGTAGGTCGCATGATCGACGAACTGCTCGACGTGAGCCGCTTGGAGTCAGGCCAGCTGATGCTGCACGAGAGGGCGACCGACGTTGGCGCCGTGGCCGCCCGGGTGATCGACAACCTAAAGCTTTCCTACCCGGACCTCGAGGCAACTGTCGATATAGGCGCGCAGCTGCCGGCGATGATCGTCGACCCTTTCAAGCTTGAACAAGTCTTCGCAAACCTCGTGGAAAATGCTTGCAAGTACGGCTCTCCCGCAGGCATCCGCATAGTCGCATCGCATAATCGCCACCCAGGTGGTGGCGAGGTGGCGATATCGGTGTCCGACGCAGGAGAGGGCATAGCGGCCGAAGACCTGCCGCACATCACGGAAAAGTTTTACAGGGGTGGCGAGGGCAAATCCAGCGGGCTAGGCCTCGGTCTGTGGATAAGTAAGGAGATCGTGGAAGCGCACGGAGGGAAGCTGTTCGCCACCTCCGTAGTCGGCACCGGCACAACGGTTAGCTTCACAATTCCCCTCCACGAAGATGCCAGAACTGGCAAGCTAGCCGGGACATGAACGACGTCCAGTCTGCTTTGGAGGCAGGTCGCTCCCTTATCATGCAAGCCGGCTCGCTAGAGGCCCTGCGCTCCGTCGAGGCTGACGCTTTTGGGAAAAGGAGCGAACTGGCGGCCATAACAGCGACGCTGCGGGACCGCACGCCCGACGAAAGGCGGGAGCTGGGCAGAGCGCTCCAGGATGCCCGGGAGGACCTCGAGCGGATCTACTCGGGGCGCCGGGCCCTCCTCGAAGCCGCCCTTGCGAGGGAACGCGCCGAGTCGGAGAGGTTGGACCTGAGCGAGGCTGCGGCGCTGTTTTCAGCAGGCGGTGGCCCGCTCGCGGACGGGCTCGCCCCGCCCGTGCCGAGGGGCCATCTCCACCTGGTAACCCAGGTACGCGAAGAACTCGAGGACATATTCGTCTCGATGGGCTTTGAGGTCGCGGAAGGCCCCGAGGTCGAAGACGACTGGCATAATTTCGAAGCTCTCAACATGCCCCCGCACCACCCGGCGCGAGGCATGTTCGACACCTTTTACCTGAAAGCCGGGCCACCGCAAAGCGTTCTTTTGCGGACGCACACCTCTCCGGTGCAGGTGCGCCTCATGGAATCGCGCCAGCCCCCGATCTACGCCGTGGCTCCCGGGCGCTGCTTTCGCCGGGACACCCCAGATGCGACCCACTTGCCAGTTTTCCACCAGCTGGAGGCACTTGTCGTAGACGAAGGGATCTCCATGAGCCACCTGGCGGGCGCGCTCGACGCGTTCACGAACGCCTTTTTCGGCCCGGGCCGCCACGCCCGGCTCAGGCCCAGCTTCTTCCCCTTCACCGAACCGTCAGCCGAGTTCGATGTCACGTGCTGGGTCTGCGACGGCCACGACGACAATTGCCGTACGTGCTCTGGCTCTGGCTGGGTGGAGCTTGGCGGGTGCGGCATGGTCGACCCCGCGGTTTTCGCGTCCGTCGGGGTAGACCCCGAGCGTTACACGGGCTTTGCCTGGGGTTTCGGCATCGACAGGCTTGCCATGGCTCGCACGAGCCTTGCAGATATGCGCGACCTGCTGGACAACGACCTTCGTTTCATTAGCCAATTCTGAGGTTCATAAATGCGCGCACCGCTTTCCTGGCTACGTGACTTCACGCCCGTCGAGGGGCCCCGGCCGATATCGCTCGTACCCTTTCGTTCCTTGGCTTGGTGGTGGAAGGGACCGAGGTTGTCGACGCCCCACTGCCTGGGGTCGTTGTCGCCCGGGTGCTGGCGACGCGGCCGCATCCGGCCGCGGACCGGATCCAACTGGTGGATGTCGACCTTGGCGACGGCGAGGCGCTCCAGATTTGCTGTGGCGCGTTCAACATGAAGCCGGGCGACCTCGTGCCCCTGGCGACGATCGGGACCGTCATGCCGAGCGGCCTGCCGATCGGCCGGCGCAAGTTGCGCGGAGAATGGTCCAATGGGATGCTCTGCTCGGCGCCAGAGCTCGGCCTTGGCCCCGAAGGGCCAGAGCCCGCTATTTACATTTTGCCTCCCGGTTCGAGCGAGACAGGTGTGCCGGCAGCAGAAGCGCTCGGGTTGGGCCCTGATGTTGTTTTCGACCTAGAGATAAGCCCGAACCGCTCGGACTGTTTCTCGATGGCCGGAGTTGCTCGTGACCTGGCCGCCGCTTTGCGCCTCCCCTTTAGCATCCCGGTCCCTCCGTACGTGGTTGCCGCAGGGGTCCCGCCCGCGAGCGTCGCAATATCCGACAACGCAAGGGAACTTTGCGGGCGCTTCACGGGTACCGTCATAGAGGGTGTCGACAAGGTGGAGGTGCCGGCGTTTGTGCGACGCCGGCTCGCATTGGCCGGTATGCGTGCCATAAACCCGGTCGTAGACGTTTCGAATTACGTGATGCTCGAGCTCGGCCAGCCGAACCATCCCTACGACATCGACCACCTTGGCGGGCGCGCCCTGGTCGTGCGCCGGGCCAACCCCGGCGAGGTGGTCGTTACCCTTGACGGTGCGGCTCGGAGCCTCACGCCCGAGGACTGCGTGATCGCCGACGGAGAGGGCGTCGCCGTCGGGGTCGGGGGGATAATGGGCGGCGCGACGGCAGAGATTTCGGCTGGGACGACCACGGTGTTGTTGGAGGCCGCCAACTTCAACGCGCAAGCCATTGCGGCAACTGGCAAACGGCTCGGGCTGCT
This sequence comes from uncultured Acidimicrobiaceae bacterium, assembly GCA_963699075.1. GTDB lineage: Bacteria > Actinomycetota > Acidimicrobiia > Acidimicrobiales > Palsa-688 > Fen-671. Next base: position 767,976 of record CAVOTF010000001.1, read on the forward strand.
GTCTGAAGCCAGGACCCGTTTCGAGCGCGGGGTGGACCCCGAGGTCGCCGGCAGCGCGATCAGTCGATTTGTCGAATTGTTGGGGGCGGGGCCCGGCGTGGCGAGACAACCGACGTTCGCCCCGTCGTCGCGGACCGGGTGAAGATATTGCTTCGCACCGAGCGGGCCAACGCGGTGCTCGGGACTTCGCTCAGCCCGCAAGAACCCGCTGAGCTTTTGAGCCGGCTTGGCTTCGAAGCTGTGGCCAACGGGCCGTCGACTTACGAGGTGACCGTGCCGACGTGGCGTCCTGACTGCGAACGTGAGGTCGATCTGATCGAAGAGATCGCGCGCATTTACGGCTACGAGAACATTGCCCGCTCGCTCCCGCGCCGGCCTATTACTGCCGCGGGCCTGACCGAATATCAAAAGGGGCGCCGGCGGGTACGAGAACTGCTCGCTGGTTCGGGGGCGAACGAGGCCTGGACAAGCAGTTTCCTCTCGGCTGCCGACCTCGCCCGCGCAGCGTTGAGCTCAGCCGAGGCCCTCGAGCTCGAGAACCCGCTCGACCAGGCCCAGGGCCTGCTCCGTACCTCGCTGCTCCCCGGCCTCCTGAGCGCCGCCCGCTTCAATACCGAGCGCCAAGCCGGGGCTCTGAGCCTTTTCGAAATCGGCAGCGTCTTCCGCCATCCACCCAAGGATGGCCAACCTGGGCGCCAAGCGAGCTACCGGGGGGCAGCGCCACAGACGGGCCTTGTTAGCAGTGTTTTAGAGTGGGAGCAGCTCGGGGTGCTTGCGGTGGGGCCTGACGTCGACGCCACCTATGCGGCCCGCGTCTGGGAGATGCTGGCGGGCGGGCTCCGCCTGGAAGCCAGTTCGCTCGAGCCGTTCGCACCTGGGGACAGTGCATTTGTAGCTGAGGACAGTCGTAGACCGTCCTACGGCGCCATGGCCGCTGCCGCTTCGCTCCACCCCGGCCGCCGAGCCCTGGTTGTGTCCGGTGGGCGCGAGATAGGGTTGCTCGGCGAGCTCGCGCCGGAGGTTTCGGCCGCTTATGACCTCGCCGGCCGTGTTGCTTTGCTCCTGGTAGATCTCGCGCCCCTGCTTGCTGCCCCCCAGCGGAGCTGGACCGCCCAGTCGGCTAGCCGTTACCCGGCGGCCGATGTCGATCTGGCTTTTGTGTTGCGCGACGATGTCCCTGCGAGTCATCTGGAGGCCACCATCAGGGAGGCCGCTGGCGACCTGGCCGAAGCTGTCGCCCTGTTCAGTGCCTGGAGGGACGCTTCGCTCGGGGAAGGCCGCCGGAGCCTGGCGTTCCGGGTGCGGCTGCGGGCGCCCGATCGGACCTTGACGGGCCAGGAAGTGGCTGAGGTGAGCGCAAAGATCGTTGCTGCGGCCTCAGTTTCTCACGGGGCCGAGTTGCGCAGCGCCTGAGCGCCGGGCGCAGACGGTCGCGCCCGCTATTTGGCGGGTGGTACCTCGCCCCCCGAAGCGAAGTCAGCGTTACCGCTCAACGTGGAGTCGTGATGGAACATCGGCCACGAGCCTGGTTCATCTGCCAGGTAGCCCCTCGAGCCTATGAGCTCGTAATGCTCCACCACTCCGTGGTTGAAGCCGTTGTACCCCGCAAGGGTCACTCCTGTCCACCCGTCGGGGTCGTCGGTGACCAGGGCGGAGTTCTGCAGGCCTACGCCGGTCTCGAGCGTGGCGAGCAACGCCCCGCTGCGGCCGTCCAGCACAAAGGCCCCTCCCGTCGTGGCAACGATCACGTCCTGGTAGCCTCCGCCGAGATCAGCCGTCACGCAACCCCCCATCACCTCACCGCGCACAGGGGTGTGCCACAGGACATGTCCGTTTTGGGCATTGAGTGCCCAAACCGAGCCTCCGCCGCGCTGGTTATCGGTGCCCTCGATCACAGAGAGTGTGCCGTTGCCGAGGATGTCGGCCAATGCCGGGCTGGACTGCGTGAGCCCGTCCAGCTTCCTGGCCCAGACCAGTTGGCAATGTGGCCCGAGGACCAGGACGTCCCCACTGTCGCGGGCGCCGGGGAAGATATCGCCCGTGCCTACGGCGATGCCCCACTCGCCTCCAGGCAGGAACGTGCCGACAGCCGGTGACGATTCGACAGACTGATCGGGGTTGTACTGGCAGATCAGCCCGCCGTGGCGGTTATCCGTGCCTGCGTTGCCCGTCGGCCGCAAGACCCCGACATGGCCGCCCCGGGCGAAGCGCGTGCCGAAGGCTATGCCGGGAAATTGCCCACCTCCGTTCACGATGTCGACTGCTGCAGTTCCCGTGAGGGCGATGGTGAGCTTGCCGTCGGCAGCCGTGGCGAAATTGGCCAGCGCCGGCGTCGCGAAATCGCCATCCCCGGTGAACCACGGGAAACCGGGTAGGACGGCCCCGCTGGATGCGTTGATCGCATCTTCTTGGTCGCCCATGGACGGCGCTACCACGGCAAGCTTGCCTTGCAGGTCGCCCACGGCAGTCGAAGCAACGATGCCTGAGACGTAGGGCTTGTTGGGGTTGTGGACGGCCACGGACCAGCGTCGTGTGCCGTTGGGGTTGAAGGCCTCGTAGCCACCCTCGTGGGGGTCTGCAGGGGTGCCGGCGCCCACGAAGACGCTGTCGTCGGGAGAGCGAGGGTTGAGAGGTGCCACCGACGGAGTCGACTTAACAGCGATACCACCGGTGTTTGCCGGCCAGCCGGGCACCGTTGTGCCGTTGGAAAGGGACAAGGCGTTGACGTCTCCGCCGTTGTCGCCGACCACGATGGCGGCAGCGTCGTGGAGCACGGCCACGTTCGGCGAAGACAGGCTGATCGGGCTGCCGTCGGGGACTTGCTTTGACCAGCTGCTGACGAACCGTAAAACCTCCGCAGCGGCGGGAGCGGGTGCCGCTATCGAAGCAGTCAATAGGGCAAATAGCGGCAAGGTCGCCCCACCGGCTCGGACATAGTGTCCCATGTGCTTGGGCATCTCGAGACCTCCCGGGCAGCTCCCCTAAGGCTCAAGCCTATACCACAGTGAGTAGTGGTGCAGCCACGCGAAGTGTGGTAGGCCTTCGAGCATCAGGCCACTAGTATCCCGATCAGCAAACAAAGGAGGCCGACATGGGCCTGATGGACAAAGTGAAGCAGGGTGCCGGGACAGCTCTCAACAAGGCGCAACAAGGCGTCAACCAGGGCAAGGCAAAGATCGACCAGGCGCAGTCCAAGCGGCAATGGGACGGGTTGCTCCACAACCTTGGTGCAGCACTATGGGCGGAGCAGCGCGAAGGAGGCTCTAGCGATGCCGTGACCGCCGCATGGGCGGCTCTGGACGAGCACCTCGCGGCCAACGGCCCCATAGAAGCGGACACCACCGCGGGAGACGCAGCGAACGGAGGCGGTAGCACCGCACCGCCGCCCACGGGCGATGCTCCGACGTACGGTTCTCCGACAAGCGAGGCCCCCGGCTCCGACGGCACTTAGAGCTCCGACGGCTCTCACAGCTCCACCAGCGCCTCGAGCCGCCGTGCCAGGTCGACCCCCTAAAGCCGCCGCGGCGCGCCTGGCGGTCGCGCTTGTGGCGGTCATGCTGCTGGCAACTGTGCTGTTGGTGGCGGGGCTTTTGGTGACACACCGCGGTGGCGGTGCAAAGGCCGGTGAAAAGCAGAGCCGGCTTGCTGGGACTTGGGAGGCAGGTCCGCCGCTCCCCGCCGAGGGCCCGAACGAGCTGCCAGCCATTTTCTCCTGTGGGAGTATTGTTTTCTGCGTCGCCGTGGACCAGCAGGGCGCGGCAGCCTGGGTTTATAAGGCAGGCAGATGGGACTTTTATGCCCACGCCGGCCCGGTCGGCGGGTTCGGCACGATCACAGGGCTGCAGTGCTTCGCGGCCCAGACGTGTATTGCCACCGACGCCGAGGCCCAACTGATCACTTATAAAGATGGCATCTGGGCGGCCAAGAACGGGCCAACCCCGAACGGTGGCGGCCCGATGGGTTGTGCGTCGCAGAGGTTGTGCCTCTTCGTCGACGGGGTGGGCCAGTCGTACACCTGGGACGGCAAGGCTTTTTCGAAGCCACAGGTGGCCTACCCCTCGCTCGCCAACACGATGGGGAGCGGCGCCGCCTACGTTGCCTGCGCGTCGGGCAGCACTTTTTGTGCTGTGGCTGACCAGTTGGGCTACCTGGGGACCTACGCCGGGGGACGTTGGAGCCCGCTGGCAAGGCCGTTCGGCTTAATCGTGCCCCTGGGGGCGGCCTGCGCCAGCCCGACCGCGTGCATCGCCCCGTTCCGCCCGGCCAGCGGCCGTGCGGGCAAGGGCGCTGCGGGAGGGGACTGGGCCGTCTGGGACGGGAGCCGCTGGGGCACTGACACCGGCGGCACGCATGGTTTCCCGGACGCAGATGCGGAGATTGGCTCGACTATGACCTGCACGGCCGGGCTATGCATGGGCCTCGACAACCAGCATGGGCCCGGCTGGGCGGGCTACGCGTACGACGGAAGTTCGTGGTCCGTGACAGGCCCGGTCGGCACCGGCGCCCGGGCGCCGAGCTTGCTTGCGTGTGCCGGCTCCAGATGGTGCATGGCTCTTTATCTCGCTCCGGGCAGCGCGCCAGGCGCCAGTTGGGTCATCCACCTAACGGCTGCGTCTGAATGATTATGCATTGACGTGTATGATGCTGCCAATGGGAGAGAAAAAATCCGTTGCCATCCTGGGCGCCTCGGGCTACACGGGGGTGGAGCTGCTCCGTCTCCTGGCGTCACACCCGCACTTCGAAGTGGTAGCGGCCACGGCGGGTTCCCGCGAAGGCATGGCCGTGGCGGACATACACCCGGCGCTCGCTGGTGCTTACCCGACGCTATCGTTCGCGGCGACCGAGGTGGCTGCCGCGGACGGTGCCGACCTCGTGTTTTGTGCCCTGCCGCACGGGGCCTCGCAGCGGCTCATGCCCGGGCTGTTGTCGAAGGTGGGCCACGTGGTCGACCTCGCTGCCGATTTTCGCTTGAAGGACGCCACCGCCTACCCGACCTGGTACGGCGAGGAGCACAGCTGCCCAGAGCTTCTCGAACAGGCAGTGTTCGGCTTGCCCGAGCTCGACCGCTCGGGCCTTGCCGGTGCCCGGCTCGTGGCTGCCCCGGGCTGCTACGTAACGGCAGCGACACTGGCCCTCGCACCACTTGTGAAGGCCGGCGCCGTCGAGGGGTCGGGCATCGTGGTCGACGCCGCCAGCGGGGTGTCCGGGGCGGGCCGCAAGCTGACCGATGGGTCACAGTTCTGCACCGTCGACGAGGATTTCACTGCGTACGGGCTCCTAAAGCACCGTCACACCCCGGAGATGGAGCAGGCGATCGGGGGGCAGCTGCTGTTCACGCCCCACTTGGCCCCGATGAACAGGGGGATCCTGGCGACCTGCTACGCCCGTCCGACCTCGCGGCCTGGCTTTGCCCCGCTCGAGGTTCTTGCCGACGCCTATGCCGGCGAGCCCTTCGTGGTTGTGTCCGGCCGCAGCCCGTCGACCAAAGCGGCCCTGGGGAGCAACACTGCTCACCTGACGGCTCTCTACGACGAAAGGACGGGCTGGGTGGTCTCGATCTGCGCCCTCGACAACCTTGTCAAGGGGGCATCGGGCCAAGCTCTCCAGTGTGCCAATGCCGTAATGGGATGGCCCGAGACCACCGGCCTCCCGCTGGCTGGCCTGGCGCCCTAGCCGGCGTATCATTGAATTATTATGCACGGTAGTGTATGCTCAGTCCCCATGGGTACTGTTGCCGCGAATACCCGGCACGACCAGGCCGACGCAGCGGGTGCGTCAGGCTCAGGTCTCAGCCCCGCCGTAAAGGCGGAGATCCTTGTCGAGGCGCTCCCATATATCCGCAGGTTCTGGGACAAGGTCGTCGTGGTCAAATACGGCGGGAACGCCCTGGGGGGCGGCTCGACGCTGGCTGGGTTCGCCACCGACATCGTGCTCATGCGCTCCGTCGGCATGCGTCCCGTCGTGGTCCATGGCGGCGGGCCGCAGATCGGCGAGCTCATGGAACGGCTCGGCAAAAAGCCGGAGTTCCGAGATGGGCTGAGAGTTACCGACGCCGAGACGCTCGACATTGCCCGGATGGTCCTTGTGGGCAAGGTGAACCGCGACATCGTCTCCGCCATCAATGTGCACGGCCCGCTCGCCGTCGGCGTTTCCGGTGAGGATGCCGGCCTGATCCAGGCGGCACAACGGGACCCAGAGCTCGGCTTCGTCGGCGATATTTCCGAGGTGAAGCCGGAGTTGTTGGTCCGCTTGCTGGCTCAGGACCTGGTGCCTGTGGTCGCCACAATCGGGAGCGACGAAACGGGCCAGGCCTACAACATCAACGCAGATACAGCAGCTGCGGCCATCGCCGTTGCGCTCGAGGCGCAAAAGCTCGTCTTCCTGACAGACGTGGAGGGGATCAGGGCTGACGTGAAAGACCCAGCCAGCCTCCTAAGCCAGTTGAGTGCCCGCGACCTGTCGGCACTGATCGAAAAGGGAGCCGTGGGCGCCGGCATGATCCCCAAGGCCCAGGCCGCGCGCGACGCCGTCGGTGGGGGGGTCGCGCAGGCGCACATTCTCGACGGGCGCGCGCCTCACGCTCTTCTCCTCGAGATTTTTACCCACAGCGGGATAGGCACAATGGTGACCCCATGACACAAACTTCGCAACAGGCCGAGGTCCAGGCGACGCGCTTGATGTCCACGTACGCCCCGCCGCGCGTGACTTTCGTACGGGGCGCAGGCTCCTATCTTTGGGACGACCAGGGACGCCGTTACGTAGATTTTCTCTCGGGTCTTGCGGTGACCTCGCTCGGCCATGCCCATCCCGCCGTCGCCGACGCCGTGGGCGAGGCAGCACAGACATTGCTCCACACCTCCAACCTTTTTGGGACATTGCCCGGCCGGGAAGTGGCTGAGACCCTGGACAGGTTGATGGGCGGTGGCGGGAAGGTATTTTTCGCCAACAGCGGTGCGGAGGCCAACGAGTGTGCTCTCAAGCTGGCCCGGAAATGGGCTGGCCATGGCCGCTATGTCGTATTGAGCGCGTACGGGTCGTTCCACGGCCGGACCCTGGCAACTCTTCACGCCACGGGCCAGCCGGCCAAGCACGAAGCTTTTCAGCCCCTACCGGAAGGTTTCCGCCACGTCGCATGGCAGGACCTGGCTGCGCTCGAAAATGCGATCACGCCTGACGTGGCGGCGGTGCTGCTCGAGCCGGTCCAAGGTGAGGGCGGCGTGTGGCCCGCCGGGGAGGAGTACTTCCGAGGTGTACGGAAGCTGTGCGACGAGCGCGGAGCGCTTTTCATGGTTGACGAAATCCAGACCGGCCTTGGCCGTACGGGACGCTGGTGGGGCTTCCAGCACTACGGTGTGCAGCCCGACGTCGTGACCGTCGCCAAGGCCCTCGGCAACGGTGTCCCCATTGGGGCGTGTTGGGCACGCGACGACGTGGCGGCGGCGTTCGTCCCGGGAGACCATGCTTCGACGTTCGGCGGCCAGCCGCTGGCCGCCTCCGCGGCTCGTGCCACCTTGGCGGTCATGGAAGAGCTCGACGTCCCTGCCTTGGCCGAGGCGCGCGGGCAATACCTGGCGAAAAAGCTAGCCGAATTGCCAGGTGTTAGTTCTGTCCGGGGACTTGGCTTGCTTCTTGCTGCCGAGCTGGTCCGGGGCGGGGCTGGTGAAATCGCTGCCAACTGCCTCGAGCAGGGCCTGGTCCTCAACGCTGTCACCGCCACGGCGCTGCGCATGGAGCCGCCTCTGCTCGTGAGCGAGGCCGAAATAGACGAGGGCGTTGCCATTCTCGCGGATGTCCTGGAGGCGGTTGCCGGCGAGGAGAGCGCATGACGCGGCATCTTCTCGACATCGACGACCTCGCCCCCGAGGAGTTCGCGGCCGTGCTCGACCTCGCAGTGGACGAGTACCCGCCCCGGGTGCTGGCAGGCCGCGGCGTCGCGCTTGTGTTCCAAAAGCCCTCTGCGCGGACCCGAAATTCCTCAGAGCTTGCGGTGTTCCAGCTCGGGGGTCACCCGGTGACGATCAGGAGCGACGAAGTAGGCATCGACGAGCGGGAGACCGCCGAGGATGTCGCCTGCACCCTCGCCCAGTACCACTGCGCGATCGGGGCCCGGGTCCTCGACCATGCCGTCTTGGAGAGGATGGCCGCTGTCGCGGGTGTCCCTGTCGTCAACCTTCTCTCGGATCGTTCTCACCCGCTGCAGGCAGTCGCGGACCTGTTGACATTGCGTTCTCACTGGGGAGGCAAGCTTGCGGGGCGCCGCGTCGCTTGGGTGGGCGACGGCAATAACGTGGCCCGAAGCCTGGCTTTGGCTTGCGCAATGGCGGGTACCGAAATATCTGTGGCGGCCCCTGCCGGCCACGGCCTCGATGAGCTCACGGTCGACGCTGTCAAGTCCTTGGGGGGAACGATTACCCAGTCGCAATCGCCGGCCGATGCGGTGGAGGGGGCAGATGCGGTCTGTACCGATGTCTGGGTATCGATGGGCCAAGAGGGCGAGTCGGTGGAACGTATGGACGCCTTCAGGCCCTACCAGGTGGGCCTCTCAGTTGATGGCCCTGGCCGCGCCGGGTGCAGTTTTCCTGCATTGCCTGCCGGCTCACCGCGGGCAGGAGGTGACGGCGGACGTGATCGACGGCCCTGCCAGCCTGGTGTGGCCGCAGGCCGCGAACCGCCTGCGGGCGATGCGAGGCCTTCTGTTGTGGATGTTCGGTGCCGGGTCGGCAGCATGAGGCTGACCAAGACCCAGCGCCAGCACCGCGTGAGCCAAATCCTCGAAAAAGAGGCTGTCGGGAGCCAGGCCGAGCTGGTCAGGCTTCTCGGCGAGCGCGGCGTGGAGGCGACGCAGGTGACGGTGTCGCGCGATCTCGAAGAGCTGGGCGCCGTCAAGGTGCGCCGGCCCGGGGGAGTGCTCGTGTACGCGCTTCCTGAGGGTTCCAACGAGCGGCCTAGCCCCGAATTGCACCTGCGCCGTGTGCTTGGCGAGTGGGTCGCCGATCTCTCCAGCTCGGGGAACCTGGTCGTGGTACGCACACCGCCTGGGTGCGCGCATGTTGTCGCCTCGGCCCTCGACAGGTCGGGGATGCCCGAGGTAATCGGCACTGTGGCAGGTGACGATACCGTTCTCGTTGTGGCCGCTGAACGAGTCAAAGGTTCCGTACTTGCCCGCAAGCTGGCTCATATGGCCGGCCGTCCGAGCTGACAAGGAGAGAGAGAAGATATGGCAAAAAAGGTCGTGCTTGCCTATAGCGGAGGCCTGGACACGTCCGTCGCCGTCCGTTGGATGACCGAGGAGATGGGCGTCGAGGTCATAGCGCTTGCCGCCGACCTCGGCCAGGGGGGCGACTGGGACGCTGTCACCGACCGAGCCTTGGCTGCGGGCGCTGTCGAGGTCGTAATTGTAGACGCTAGGGAAGAGTTCGGGACCGACTTCGTCGCACCCGCGATCCGGGCAAATGCACTCTACGAGGGCAAATACCCGCTCATCAGCTCGCTTTCGCGGCCCGTCATCGTGAAGCACCTCGTTGCGGCGGCTCGCCACCACGGCGCCGACGCGATCGCCCACGGCTGCACGGGGAAGGGCAACGACCAGGTCCGTTTCGAGGTCTCGAGCCGCGCCCTGGCGCCCGACCTGGAAGTAATAGCGCCGGTGCGCGTTTGGGGCTTCACGCGTGACGACTCGATCGACTACGCCAAGCGCTTCGGTATCCCGATCTCGGCCACCAAGGCCAGCCCTTACTCTGTGGACCAAAACCTCTGGGGCCGTACTGTCGAGTGCGGCATCCTTGAGGACCCCTGGGTGATGCCGCCGGCCGATGTCTATGAGCTGACCGTCCCGAAGGCAGCGGGCAGCGAAGCCCTAGAGGTGACAGTGGGCTTCGAGGCCGGGTTGCCGGTTTCCCTCGACGGGAGCCGGCTTTCCCTCCACGAGCTCCTGCCTGCTCTCGACACCATGGTCGGCCCCTACGGTTTTGGTCGGATCGACATGATCGAGAACCGCCGGGTCGGCATCAAGAGCCGGGAGATCTACGAGTGCCCTGGCGCCCTGGCGCTGATCATGGCCCACCAGGACCTCGAAGGCATGACGCTCGAGCGGGACGTGGCCCACGAGAAGTTCCGGCTGGAACCCCGCTGGGCCGAGCTCGTCTACGACGGGCTCTGGTATTCACCGCTCAAGGCCTCGCTGGATGCCTTCTTTGCGGAGTCGCAACGCCACGTGACCGGAGAGGTCCGACTTCGTTGTGAGCCGGGCGCCGCTCCCGGCGGCCTCGGCTGCTGCTTCGTCGCGGGCAGGAGGAGCCCGGTCGGCCTGTACGACCACGACCTGGCCACCTACTCGGCCGCCGACCGCTTCCGCCACCAGGACGCCGAAGGTTTCGTGCGCATCTTCGGGCTCGGCATCGAGACCTGGGCGAGCAAGCAGGGCCCTGCCGACTAACCCTGGCCCCGAAGTCGGGAACTCATGCCGCTCGAGCGTAGGACAATTGCTCCAAAGCGGCGATGCGCTCGGCGATCGGGGGGTGCGTGTCAAAAAGGTGGTGGAACCGGGTTACGGGTCAGCCCGACGCCGCTTATATCGGCGAGCGACTCGCGCCGGCGCGAGAGGGCCAGGCGAACCAGGGGACCAAAGATGAGGGCCACTACCGCGAAAAGGGCTCCGACGGCGAACACGATGATCATCAACTGTCCACCCTGACGTCCCCTGCCGCGCACGAAGAAAACAGGGCCTCTGGCTGCTGTTTTTAAGGGCACGTTGGCGAGCAAACGATTGGACCGTGGCCACCGCGGTTAGGATCCTGTCTATGGGCGTGATCGGTTGGGTGATCGTGCTAGTCATTGTCGCCGTGCTCGCATCTGCGACGTTTGTGGTCATCCGGCGACGCAGGAGAGGCGGACGCGTGATTGCAGCAAAGGAGAAGGGATGAGGCTGCTCATGACGGCCTCCCAGATCCGCGGGCTTCCTGTCGTCACAGTTCGCGGGGGGGAAGACGTGGCGGAGGTTCGCGACGTGATCTTCAGCCCCGAAGCGGGCCACCTGATGGGCGTGACCCTCAACAAACGCGGCTTTCTGGCTGGTCGTTGCCGCGACGTCCTACCGGCCGAGGCGGTCCATGCGATCGGGCAGGACGCCGTGATGGTGCTCGACGCGGCCAGCCTTGTCGCCCCTCAGGACGCGCCCGACGATGTCGCCCACCCCGCCGTCGAGCGCAATGTGATTGGGAACGATGTCCTGACCGAAGGAGGATCGAGCCTCGGTAAGGTCACGGACTTGGTGCTGCTCGTCGGGGGCACCGGTGAAGTCGTTGGCTATCAGATCGAAAAAGCCGGGGGCGGGCGAGGCTACATCCCGCTTCCCGCGCAACTGGCCGTCTCAGGGACTGCATTAGTGGTGCCGAACATAACCGAGGAGTTCGTTAAAGACGACCTCGTCGGCCTTGGTGCCTCGGTGGACGAGTTCCGGGCACGGTTGGGGTTGTCGTGACGGAGTCGTTCAAGCGTTCCGCTGGACGTAAGGTCTTGAGCCGGTCCAGCGCAAAGGAGCTGGGCTCGGTAAACCATTTGCTAGTGGATGCCCAGCAGCGCCGGGTCTCCGCCATTGTCATCGGCCGGGGCAAGAAGGCGCAGCTGGTCGATTGGGAGCAGTTGAGCGGGTTCGGCCCGGACGCGGTCATGGTCGTCGACGAAGGGGCCCTTCGGGCGCCGGCGGACGACCGGGAGCACGCCGCCGCCGAAGGGAAACTCGAACTCGTCGGTAAGCGAGCCCTCAGCGAAGGAGGCACCGAGCTCGGCAAACTCGACGACGTGACCTTCGACACCGACACTGGAGCCCTCGAGGATCTGCTTATCGGCGACCGCCGTGTCCCGGCCGGCGCATTGATGGGCAGCGGGTCCTATGCTGCCGTGCTCGACGACAGCGAGGAGCCCTCAGCGTAGGGCAGCACGCCTATATGGGCGAGGAGATTTTCGGGACGGTTGGCCTCTGGTTTTGGGGCCGTTGGCCTCTGTTGCCGCTGTGCTAGGGGCGATCAAATAATGATGTGCGCGTATGCCTCGTGGAGCCCCGCCCGCCCGGTCACACTGTCTACGACTACGCGCTGCTGCCTCGCCTCGGCTTGCCGTTGATCGGCGCCCTACTGGCCCGGGCCGGCCACGACGTCAAGGTCTACTGCGAGCTCATAGCTCCGGTCGACCTGGACGAAGTCCTGGCGGCGGACATCGTCGGCGTATCCACGACGACGTCAACTGCTCCCTCGGCATACCGCTTAGCCGACATGTTGGGGTCATGCGGTGTCCCTGTCGTATTGGGCGGCCCGCACACTAGTTTCTGCAGCGACGAGGGCCTCGAGCACGCGCCGTTCGTGGTGCGGGGCGAAGGACAAGCCACGATGCTCGAGCTGGTCGCGTGCCTCTCGAGAGGTGACGACCTCCGCCACATTCAAGGCCTCTCGTTCCGCGGGGCGGCCGGCGAGGCGCACCACAACCCCGCGCGACCAATGACGAGCCAGGCCGAGTTCATGGCTTTGCCGGCGCCCGACCTCACACTGGTGGCGGGCCATGAGAAAATGGCAACGAGGCCGGTGATGACCCAATGGGGTTGCCCGTTCGACTGCGAGTTTTGTTCAGTCACAGCCATGTTCTCGCGCTCGGTCCGCCACCGCGGCACCGAGCAGGTGGTGCAGGAGATCGCCGCCCTGGGGGCGGAGCGGATCTTTTTCTACGACGACAACTTCGTCGTCAACAAGGCGAGGTCGACGCGATTGCTCGAGGCAATGATGGCTGCCGACCTGGGCCTGCCGTGGTTCGCACAGGCCCGCGCCGATGTGGTCTTGTGCTCGCCTGCAAGGCCGGAGGTTGACAACCATTTCCTCGAGCTCATGCGCCGTGCCGGCGCTGAGATGCTCATGATCGGCTTCGAGACCATAACAGATGAAGGTCTGGCCAGCATGGGCAAACGGCTTTCGGTGGAGACCGAGGAACGAGCGGTGACCGCCCTGCACAAGCACGGGATCGCCGTGCACGGCATGTTCGTGGGAGGCCTCGACACCGACGACGCCGCCAGTGCCGGCGCCACCGCCCGTTTTGCACGTCGCATCGGCATCGACACGTTCCAGTTGATGGCTGAAACACCGCTGCCCGGCACAAAGCTCTGGGAACGAGTCAGCTCCGAGCGACGGCTCCTCTCCGACGACTGGTCGCTGTTTGACGGCCACCAGGTGGTCATGAGGCCGGCCCGGATGTCCCCGCTGGACCTCCAACTCGGAATTCTCGAGGCGACTCGGCGCTTTTACTCGTGGCCCGGGATCGTCCGTTCCGGCCTGGCTGGAGCGCTTGCTCACCTTCCCACCTTGGTGGGCACGACAGGGCCGGCGGTGCTACGTCAGGTGCCGGCGTTGTCCAAGATAGCGTGGGCCCGCCGTTGGGACGAGGTAACGCCTTATTTGCAAGCCAAGTTGCCCGCGTCGGCGTTTTCGGGCTTGGCACAAGCATTCTGGCTCCCCGCCGTCCGGATGTACGCCAGGCGCCAGCTGAGCGCCTGGTGGTCTGCCGAGCGGTCCCGGGGTCATTTGGAGTTCCTACGGTCTTTGTCTGTCGATCCTATTGCGGGCGCCTGAAGCCCAGCTGGAGCTCCCGTCGAGGTGCGGCGAAGTCTGGGTAACCTTTGCTTGGAAATAGGGAGCCAAGCGTGAGCAAGGGGAAACCATGACCACACTCGATAACCGGCCGAACACCGCACTCGTAGTCATCGACGTGCAGAACGGCGTCGTCAGGGGGGCATACGAGCGCGACGCGGTTGTCGCAAACATCGCCAGCCTTGTTGACAGGGCGCGGCGCGAACAGGTGCCCGTCGTCTGGGTCCAGCACTCCGACGAGCAGCTTGCGAGGGAGAGCGACGACTGGCGGATCGTCCCCGAGCTGGTCCCGGGCGAGGCCGAGCAGCTCGTCGAGAAGAACTACGGAGACGCCTTCGAAGGCACCAACCTCGAGACCGTCCTGTCCGGCCTCGGAGCTGGGCGGCTCGTCGTCGCCGGCGCACAGACGGATGCCTGCATCCGCTCGACGCTCCACGGAGCGTTCGCAAGGGGGTACGACGCGACCCTTGTCAGCGATGCCCACACGACGGAGGACCACACGCAATGGGGCGCGCCGCCGCCGGACGAGGTTATCGCCCACACGAACCTGTACTGGACCTACCAGACGGCGCCAGGTCGCACGGCTGGGACAGTCCCGACCAAGGAAGTCGACTTCGCCAGAGTGCCCTGACGTCTGTCGCCTAGCGGGCCGGCAGCAATCTGGGGTTAACCGAGCCGTGAGGAACTTATGTCTTGTGGATGTCGGTATATCGGTATATCGGTTGCGAGCTGGTGCGGGACACGGCACCGTTATGAGCCGTGGAGGAAGAGAGCGTGGGACCACCGAGCGCGGGTGAACACACGGCTCTTCTCCTGAGGGCGATGACGGCCGGAGACGAGCTGCAGGTCCGGGCCGCCCAGTCGGAGTTGTCTGGGGAAGGCTTCACCTTCCTCCACCACCTCCGCGACGGCGAACCATGGTCCACCTACTTGGACCGTTTGGAGCTCCTCAGTATTGGAAGCGGTGGACCGGAAGTTTGGGTACCATCCACGTTCCTTGTCGCGGAGGTTGCGGGGGACCTCGTCGGCCGTACTTCAATTCGCCACTCCCTGAACCCATGGCTGGCGCTCTGGGGTGGCCACATTGGCTACGCGGTGCGCCCCGCCTTCCGGAGGCGGGGGCATGCGACCACAATCCTGCGCCAGTCCCTCGAAATAGCGTGGGCGCTCGGTTTGGACAAAGTGCTCCTTACCTGTGACGAAGATAACGCCGGCTCTGCAGCGGTCATCGAGCGCTGCGGCGGCGTCCTCGACAACATCGTGCCCGGTGACAATGGTGGGCCATGCAAGCGCCGCTACTGGATCGAGCACATACCCGGCATTCGCCCGACAGAGCCGGTCCGGGGCCCAGGAACCTCGGAGACACCCGTCCGGCAGAGGGTAGTGTGACCGCCGATGACGCTCTGGCAGGGCCGCTTCGGGGGGCATAAGCAGTCGGCGGAGCTCTTCGCCTTCACTGAGAGCCTGTCTTTTGACCGTCGTCTCGCCGGTGACGACATAACCTGCAGTCGGGCTCACGTGCTAGGCCTCGAGCGCAGCGGGTTGCTTTCGACGGAGGAGACGGCCACATTGCTGGCGGCCCTCGCCATGGTCGAGCAGGAGCTCGCTGACGGGAGCTTCGTTTTCGAGCCGGGTGACGAGGACGTCCACACTGCCGTGGAGCGCCGTGTCACCGAGATCGCGGGCGCGGCCGGTGGCCGGCTCCATACTGGGCGCAGCCGCAACGACCAGGTGGCTACCGACATGCGGCTGTTCACCAAGCGTTCGTTGGCCGAGACCTGCAGGGGAGTCGTCGCGCTTCAGGAGGTCCTGCTGCAGCGTGCCGGGGAAGCCGGCGACGCCTACCTACCCGGGTACACCCACCTCCAGCATGCCCAACCGGTGCTTCTGGCCCACCATCTCCTCGCGCACGGCTGGGCATTGTCGAGGGACGTCGACCGCATGACCGCGACTCGCCGCCGCCTGGACGTTTCGCCGCTAGGGGCCGGTGCGCTAGCTGGCTCGTCGCTCCCGCTCGACCCTGACTGGGTTGCCCAGGAGCTGGGCTTTTCGTCGCGCTTCGAGAACTCGCTTGACGCAGTGTCGGACCGTGACTTCGTGGCCGAGACCCTCTTTGACCTTGCGCTGCTGGGCACCCACCTCTCGCGCCTCGGCGAGGAAATAGTGCTCTGGTCGACCGAAGAGTTCGGTTTCTTGCACTTAGACGACGCCTATGCGACCGGCAGTTCCATGCTCCCCCAGAAGAAGAACGCGGACATCGCCGAACTTGCAAGGGGCAAGGCGGGGCGTCTGATCGGCCACCTGACCGGGTTCCTGGCGACCCTTAAGGGGCTCCCGCTCGCGTACAACCGGGACCTGCAGGAGGACAAGGAGCCGCTCTTCGACGCAGTCGACCAGGTCGGGCGATCTCTTGCGGCGCTTGCTGGCCTACTAGCGACAGCGACCTTCGATACCCAGGCGATGGCTCGAGCGGCTGGCTCACCGGCCTTGGCCGCGACGGACCTGGCCGAGTGGCTGGTGCAAAAAGGGATGCCGTTCCGCCAGGCCCACGAGCTCATCGGGGGGGTCGTGCGTGAGTCCGTTCAAAGGCGCGTCCCGCTACCGGAGCTGGTGGCCGCTCACCCGGCCCTCGGGGCCGATGCCGTGGCGCTCCTCGAGCCGGGGGTCGCCGTATCGCGCCGGACAACTCCAGGCGGGGCCGGCCCCATCCCGGTGGCAGTTCAGTTGGAGCGCTTTGCCACGGTGGTGCGTGCCGATGCGGAGCGCTTGGGCATGCCCCGCGTGGGAAGTACCTTTTCTCATCCGCCTCGGGGCCATTCCCACGGGGTGGGCCAACAGCATGATGGCCCCGGACCGGATGGCGGGGTGCCTGTGGGGCCTCTCGCTCGTCTGGTCCGGCAACCGCTGAGTGAGCCCGAGCACCCGGCTCCAAAGCGACTTTTTCCGGCGCGACGCCCGTGAGGTGGCGCACGACCTGATCGGCAAGCTGTTCGTACGTTCCGACGGTCGCAGCGCCCGCCTCGTAGAGGTAGAGGCATACCTCGGGCTCGACGACCCGGGCAGCCACGCGTACAGAGGCCCGACGCCGCGGGCTGCGATCATGTTCGGCCCGCCCGGACGGTTGTACGTTTACTTCTCCTACGGGATGCACTGGTGTGCCAACATCGTCTGTAGCCCGGAGGGGACCGCCACTGCCGTCCTGCTGCGCGCCGCCCAACCGCTCGTAGGCATTGCAGCCATGGAGCAGGCCCGCACCCACGGCCGGCGCGTGGTGCGCGAGCGCGACCTCTGCCGTGGGCCGGGCCGCTTGGCTGAGGCATTCGGCATCACGGGCGCCGACAACGGGCTGGACCTGACGGCCAAGGGCTCCGAACTGTGGTTGTCTGACGACGGTGCCGGCCCTGGGGGCCTCATAGCAACGACCCCACGCGTCGGGCTGTCGGCCTCGAAGGCCCCGGACCTGCCCCTGCGCTTCCTGGTAGAGGGAAGTCCTTGGGCTTCGGCCGGCCCGCGGCCTGTCGTGCCGACCGCACCGGTAGCCAGTGCGCAGGGGGTGGCCAACGGCCCAACTGGCGGCGCCGGGGCCGCCGGACCGCCCACCAGGAGAGTTAGGGCAGCTGGCCAGGGAATCCGGCAAAGAAAGGGTTAAACGGTCCCGATGGCCTTCACATCTGGGCTAGCATGACTCTGCTCTCCCCCGGGAGAGTGCAGTGGATGCAGCCAATGGCTGCCGGCGATGCCGGTGGGGTGTCGTTGACAAGTACCATTGCGTAGGTTAAGCTAGAAAGCCGCTCAGGTGAGCAATCATCTCCGAGCGACGCCGTCACTGGAGGGCCTCGAACCCTTCAAGTGAGGCGCTTAGCGGTTGGCACCGCCGCCTGCTACCAAGCAGACGCGTGCTCCCGCGAGCAGTGGACCTTGAAAACGGAACAGAGAAAGTTAAAAGCTAGTGCGGGCGCGCCGGTGAGAGCCGGAGCGCCAATCTTGTCAAGCATTAGACGGACAACAACTTCCGTCTTTGTGCCATCCAGCCCGAAGGCTCGGGCTGGCGCTCTACAAATGGGTCGAGGCATACCGCAAGGTGTGCTGGAGATCTCGATGGAGAGTTTGATCCTGGCTCAGGACGAACGCTGGCGGCGTGCTTCACACATGCAAGTCGAACGGGGCTCATTCGGTGGTAACACCGGAGAAGGCCTAGTGGCGAACGGGTGCGTAACACGTGAAGAACCTGCCCCGAAGACTGGGATAACAGCGGGAAACCGCTGCTAATACCGGATGACCCCACCAGGCCGCATGGCCAGGTGAGGAAATGGGCCTACCGCTTCGGGAGGGCTTCGCGGCCTATCAGCTTGTTGGTGGGGTAACGGCCTACCAAGGCTACGACGGGTAGCTGGTCTGAGAGGACGACCAGCCACACTGGGACTGAGACACGGCCCAGACTCCTACGGGAGGCAGCAGTGGGGAATCTTGCGCAATGGGCGAAAGCCTGACGCAGCAACGCCGCGTGAGGGATGAAGGTCTTCGGGTTGTAAACCTCTTTCGAGCAGGGACGATTGTGACGGTACCTGCAGAAGAAGCTCCGGCCAACTACGTGCCAGCAGCCGCGGTGATACGTAGGGAGCGAGCGTTGTCCGGATTCATTGGGCGTAAAGAGCTCGTAGGCGGCTCAGTAAGTCAGGTGTGAAATCCTCAGGCTCAACCTGGGGCTGCCATCTGATACTGCTGTGGCTAGAGCCCGGTAGGGGTCCACGGAATTCCTGGTGTAGCGGTGAAATGCGCAGATATCAGGAGGAACACCAGTGGCGAAGGCGGTGGACTGGGCCGGTACTGACGCTGAGGAGCGAAAGCGTGGGGAGCGAACAGGATTAGATACCCTGGTAGTCCACGCCGTAAACGTTGGGCACTAGGTGTGGGACCTTGTCAACGGGTTCCGTGCCGTAGCTAACGCATTAAGTGCCCCGCCTGGGGAGTACGGCCGCAAGGCTAAAACTCAAAGGAATTGACGGGGGCCCGCACAAGCGGCGGAGCATGTGGCTTAATTCGAGGCGACGCGAAGAACCTTACCTGGGTTGAACTACGCAGGAAAAGCCGTAGAGATACGGTGTCCGAAAGGGCCTGCGATAGGTGGTGCATGGCTGTCGTCAGCTCGTGTCGTGAGATGTTGGGTTAAGTCCCGCAACGAGCGCAACCCTTGTCCTGTGTTGCCAGCGGATAATGCCGGGGACTCGCAGGAGACTGCCGGGGTCAACTC
Source organism: uncultured Acidimicrobiaceae bacterium (assembly GCA_963699075.1). Classification (GTDB taxonomy): domain Bacteria; phylum Actinomycetota; class Acidimicrobiia; order Acidimicrobiales; family Palsa-688; genus Fen-671. The sequence continues at coordinate 786,855 of CAVOTF010000001.1, forward strand.
GGAGGAAGGTGGGGACGAAGTCAAGTCATCATGCCCCTTACGTCCAGGGCTGCACACATGCTACAATGGCCGGTACAAAGGGCTGCTATTCCGCGAGGATGAGCGAATCCCAAAAAGCCGGTCTCAGTTCGGATCGGAGTCTGCAACTCGACTCCGTGAAGTCGGAGTCGCTAGTAATCCCGGATCAGCAACGCCGGGGTGAATACGTTCCCGGGCCTTGTACACACCGCCCGTCACACCACGAAAGTCGGCAACACCCGAAGCCGGTGGCCCAACCGTAAGGAGGGAGCCGTCGAAGGTGGGGTCGGTGATTGGGGTGAAGTCGTAACAAGGTAGCCGTACCGGAAGGTGCGGCTGGATCACCTCCTTTCTAAGGAGCAGAAGGCCGAAATAATATTCGGTCCATTCTCCGAAGTTGACTACTAGCTATTCGGCGACCATGTGGTCCTCGGCTTGTCGTAGGTGCTTGCACCTCTAGGCCGTGGGCAGTGGGAGCCGGGCGATCTCTGTTCCGTTTTCTGGGCTCACGGTTCGTGGCCCAGCTGATGGCGCGAATTGGCCCGGGATTTCCTGGGGACCAAGACGCCTACCGCACGAGAAGCCCGGCGAGTTTTTATGCCCGGGCTTTCTCACCGCTCCTTGAGAATTGCATAGTGAGCACGAGCATCTTGTTCTCCAAGCTACAAAAGCCAACGGTGGATGCCTTGGCGCCTAAAGCCGATGAAGGACGTGGGTGGCTGCGAAAAGCCACGGGGAGCTGCCTACCGAGCGTTGATCCGTGGATGTCCGAATGGGGCAACCCAATACCGCGAAAAACGGTATTACTCCGGTCTGAATAAAATAGGGCCGGTAGAGGGAACCAGGGGAATTGAAACATCTCAGTACCCTGAGGAAAGGAAAGCAACAGCGACTCCCTGAGTAGCGGCGAGCGAAACGGGAAGAGCCTAAACCGTGCCGGTGTTAAAGCCTGGTGGCGTTGCCGGTACGGGGTCGTGGGACCAGATAGGAGAGTCACCAGCCTCTCCACGGAGTTACAAAGTTGCTGCGTAGCAGAAGGGTTTTGGAAAGTCCCGCCACAGAGGGTAATAGCCCCGTACGTGAAACGCATGCAGCCTCCGATCTGGCACCCGAGTAGCTCCGGGCCCGTGAAACCTGGAGTGAACCAACGAAGACCACTTCGTAAGGCTAAGTACTAATAGGCGACCGATAGTGCACTAGTACCGTGAGGGAAAGGTGAAAAGTACCCCGGGAGGGGAGTGAAATAGTACCTGAAACCGTTGGCTTACAAACAGTCAAAGCGTCGTCAGTCTCTTCGGAGATTGGCCGTGATGGCGTGCCTTTTGAAGAATGAGCCAGCGAGTTACCGTGCGTGGCAAGGTTAACCCGTGAGGGGGAGCCGGAGCGAAAGCGAGTCTTAAATGGGCGTCCAGTCGCGTGCGGTAGACCCGAAGCCGAGTGATCTATCCATGGGCAGGCTGAAGCGGGGGTAAGACCCCGTGGAGGGCCGAACCCACCATGGTTGAAAACATGGGGGATGACCTGTGGATAGGGGTGAAAGGCCAAACAAACTCGGTGATAGCTGGTTCTCCCCGAAATGCATTTAGGTGCAGCGTCGGGTGTTCAGCGTCGGAGGTAGAGCACTGAATGGGTTAGGGGGCCTACAAGCTTACCGACCCCAATCAAACTCCGAATGCCGATGCTCTAGAACCCGGCAGTGAGACTACGAGGGATGAGCTTCGTGGTCGAGAGGGAAACAGCCCAGATCGCCGGCTAAGGCCCCTAATTCGGTGCTAAGTGGGAAACGATGTCGGACTGCACAGACAGCCAGGAGGTTGGCTTAGAAACAGCCACCCTTTAAAGAGTGCGTAATAGTTCACTGGTCGAGTGGTCCGGCGCGGACAATGTAACGGGGCTCAAGCACCGAGCCGAAGCCGCGGACCTCGCGCAAGCGGGGTGGTAGGGGAGCGTCGAACGGGCAGCGAAGCGGCGGTGTGAACCGGCGTGGAGCCCGCTCGAGTGAGAATGCTGGCATGAGTAGCGAGAGAGGGGTGAGAAACCCCTCCGCCGTAAGCCCAAGGTTTCCTGGGGAAGGCTAATCCTCCCAGGGTGAGTCGGGAGCTAAGGCGAGGCCGAAAGGCGTAGTCGATGCACAACCGGTTGATATTCCGGTACCGTCGTGCACGCGTCAATCCCAATCCAGGGGTACTAAGGGGCTGCCTTCGGGCGAACCGAAAGGTCCTGGGGCGGGCAGCGAAGGCGGGACGCAGGAGGGTAGGTGAACCGTGGCGTTGGTTGTCCACGGGTAAGCGAGTAGGGCGAGGGCCAGGCAAATCCGGACCTCATTAAGCCTGAGACGTGATACCGAGCCGTAAAAGGCATAGTCACTAATCCCATGCTGCCTAGAAAAGCGTCTAGCGAGTTGGCACGGCGCCCGTACCCCAAACCAACACAGGTGGGCGGGTAGAGAATACCAAGGCGATCGGGAGAACTGTGGTTAAGGAACTCGGCAAAATACCTCCGTAACTTCGGGAGAAGGAGGGCCTCAGTAAGGTGAAAGGCTTCGCGCCTCGAGCCTGAGGAGGCCGCAGAGACCAGGGGGAAGCGACTGTTTACTAAAAACACAGCAGCGTGCGAAGTCCTAAGACGATGTATACGCTGTGACGCCTGCCCGGTGCTGGAAGGTTACGGGGAGGGGTTAGCCCGCAAGGGCGAAGCTCTGAACCTAAGCCCCAGTAAACGGCGGCCGTAAAACAACAAAGTTGCGGCTCCAGACAGGTAACTGACTGGATCAAACTCTGCTATATGCTGGAAACACCGAGTATCCGGCGGTACTCGTTCGTGGTGGTCACACCCTGTTCCGAGGGTGGGAGGACCATGAGCAGTGACAATCCGTCCGGTGCGGTCAATCAGCAGGAAAGACCGAGTTGTACAACTTGGCTGGATGCTATCCCCGCAGACCTAGGCGACTGGGTTTCGGGGTTTGTCGACGGAGAAGGGAGCTTCAACATCCCAATCCGCCGGCTGCGTAGTGGTGCGTTGCCATATCGGATATCTCTGTCGTTCAATGTGTCGCAGATTTGGACCGGAGGAGCCTCGTCTCCTTCGTGAAGTCTTCGGTACAGGGACGGTGAGACCGAGCGGCGACGGAGTTTGGTACTTCGAAGTCACAACCGCAAGCGGTTTGACAGAACGGGTCTTCCCGTTCTTGATCGTTATCGCTCCGAGGAGCGAAGCGGCACGACCTCGAGGTGTTCAGACGGATTACTACTCTCATCCAGGCAGGTCGGCACTTGTCACAAAGTGGTTTCATGGGAATCCTCGTCTTGCGAGGCCCTATGAACCGCGGTGGCAAGCGCCAGCGTAGCGATGAAGAACTCATTGCCACGTTGTTGACTCGGGATCCTCAGAGGCCATACGCAGAGCTCCCTCAATGAAGCTTGAGGGATGAAGATATGGTCCACGCCTCATAGCGATATGGGGGTAACGGGAACTATAACGGTCAACCTGGCTGTTGTAAAACTTGGCTATATGCTGGAACATCCCGGAATCCTGCACTACTCGCTTTATGGTCACATCCGCCGAATAGGTTGTGATCATGGGCAGTGAAAATGTGACAGGTGGGGACAATCAGCAGGAAACTGGTAGGGCGGTAGAGCCTGCCAGGACCCTCAGAGACTGCACGCCAAGCGTTGTCCTTGTCGAGGGGACGATGAAGATATAGTCCGACCTGCATGGCGACATGCAGAGCCAGGCAGAAATGACCTGGCCCACTTAGAGCAAAATTCTGAGTGGTAACAAACGTGCCTAAGGTAGAAGTCCCGGTTTCGTGCCCGGGCACTGCCCCTTCCGAGAGCGATCTTGGAAAGTGCAGCTGGCTATATGCTGGAAACCCCGAGTATCCGGTGGTACTCATCACGGTCACTGACCTCTCAAGGGTTGGTGCGTGAAAAGTGAAAATCCGTCCGGTGCGGGCAATCAGCAGGAAAGGCCGTTAGCTGCGGAGTGGGTCGTCGGCTCGTTTATCGAGCAATTCCTGCTTCTCACGACGAAAGTCGTCGCAGCTTTCGGAATCCTCAGAGGCCATACGCCAGCCACCTGGTATCGACGTTCCAGGTGAAGATATGGTCCTAGCTTCATGGCGACATGAAGAGTCCTAGAGCGAAATTCCTTGTCGGGTAAGTTCCGACCTGCACGAATGGCGTAACGATTTCCCTACTGTCTCAACCACAGACCCGGCGAAATTGAAGTACGAGTAAAGATGCTCGTTAGCTGCACCAAGACGGAAAGACCCCGTGGACCTTTACTATAGCTTGATGTTGGTTTTTGTTGCTTGTTGTGTAGGATAGGTGGGAGACTTGGAAGCTCCGGCGCCAGCCGGGGTGGAGTCAACGTTGAAATACCACCCTTCATGTGACGGGAACCTAACCTACGTCCGTAATCCGGATGAGGAACAGCGTCAGGTGGGTAGTTTGACTGGGGCGGTCGCCTCCTAAAGAGTAACGGAGGCGCCCAAAGGTTCCCTCAGGCTGGTTGGCAATCAGCCGTCGAGTGCAATGGCACAAGGGAGCTTGACTGTGACACCTACAAGTGGAGCAGGTGCGAAAGCAGGGCATAGTGATCCGGCGGTCGCGTGTGGAAGCGCCGTCGCTCAACGGATAAAAGGTACCCCGGGGATAACAGGCTCATCTTCCCCAAGAGTCCATATCGACGGGAAGGTTTGGCACCTCGATGTCGGCTCGTCGCATCCTGGGGCGGAAGTACGTCCCAAGGGTTGGGCTGTTCGCCCATTAAAGCGGTACGCGAGCTGGGTTTAGAACGTCGCGAGACAGTTCGGTCCCTATCTGGTGTAGCCGTTGGAGACCTGAGGAAGGCTGTCCCTAGTACGAGAGGACCGGGACGGACGCAGCTCTCGTGTGCCAGTTGTCCTGCCAAGGGCACGGCTGGTTTGCGACCTGCGGAAGGGATAAGCGCTGAAAGCATATAAGCGCGAAGCTCGTTCCAAGATGAAGTCTCCCACAGATTTAATCTGGTAAGGCCCCTGGTAGACCACCAGGTTGATAGGCCGGAGGTGTAAGCGCAGTAATGCGTTCAGCCGACCGGTACTAATCGGCCGAGGGCTTGTAGAACAAACAGCTCGTGCTCACTATGGAAAGCTCAAGGAAAAGGTGGCCCGCGAGGGCCGTTTGAAAATAGAGCAAAGGTTCCCGGTGACCATAGCGGTGGGGCCACACCCGTTCCCATCCCGAACACGGAAGTTAAGACCGCCAGCGCCGATGGTACTTGGGGGGCAGCTCCCTGGGAGAGTAGGACGTCGCCGGGATAATTGTTGCAAAGGGCCCGTGCCGTGGTGGGCGGCACGGGCCTTCGCGCGTTCGGGACAGCCGAGGAGGAGTGGAGATATGCTGGACGACATGGCCTCGGGTAGCGGGCGGGCAGCGGGCCCGCGAGGCGCTAAGGCGGGCGCCCCGAAAAAGCGGGCCGCAGGCGCCGCGACCTCGAAAAGCCGGAGCGGCACCAGTTCGCGCTCGGGAGCCAGTTCACGCGCTGGGACCGGTTCACGCTCGGCGACGACTTCCCGCAGTGGGACCGGGGCGCGATCAGCTTCAGCCGCAAGCTCACGCTCGGCGACCACCTCGCGCGGCGGGGCCGGATCGCGCGCCGCAGGCAGCGCAGGCAAGGTCCGCAGTTCGACCGGCCGAAACGACTACGCAGCAGGACCGAGCTCCGCTCGTTCCATTTCCAGTGCCGGCCGAGGCGCTTCGGGCGCAACTAGGAGCAGCTTCCGGGGAGACAGCTCCGCCGGAGATGAGGGCCGACCTCGGCGTAGTTCCGTTGCGGGTACAAGCGCGGGGAGCGGTAGCCGTGGAAGGTCTGGAGCCAGAGACGGAGCGAGTGGCGGAGCATGGGCTCGGCCTGGCCCTCCGGGTACCTCGAGAGCTGGTGGGCGTGGTTTTGGCGCGGCGGCGCGGACGTCCGGAAGCTCCGAGCGGGCAGAAGGAAAAGACCCAAGAAGCGATCGGTCAAATTTCTCCGACCGGTCGACGGGAGACGGGCCTCGCTGGGGCCGCCCCGTAGCCGCGGATGGCAGGGCCGGAGCCGCAAGCCGACGAGACGGGCCACGAAGTGTGCAGCCGAGGTCGTTTGATGCGCCACCCCGGTCGTTTGACCGCGGGAGCCGACCGTCGGATGAACGCGGGAGCCGACCGTCATTTGACCGCTCGAGCCGACCGTCGGATGACCGGGCCGGACGGGGGTCTGTTGAGCGAGCGCCTCGTGGGTCCCAAACGGGCGGGTCCCAAACGGGTGGGAGCCGGGCGTCGTTCCCGAAGCGGGTCGACAGCCGGGGAGCGCCAGCGGCCCGGGCGACATGGGACAGGGACGCACCGCGGACCGTCGGTCCCCGGCGCGAGACAGGTGCCCCCCGCCGCGAAGCAGGTGCCCCTCGTCGCGACGCGAGCGGGCCCCGCAGCGAGCCGGGCGGGTTTAGTCGCGGGACGGACGGAGCACCACGCAGCTTCGGGACGGACCGTCCAGACCGCCCGCCCAGGCCCGCTTCGGCTTCCCCGCGCCGGCCGACGCCGACCGGCTGGGGCAGTGTCGCCCGCCACGGCATAGGGGAGCTGGATAACGAAGAACCGACAGCGTCCGAGATCTGGTCACAAGTGCGGGCGAGCGCTCAGCCGACGCGAGGTCGGCCGGCGAGCGGTAGCCGAGCCGGCGGGTCGTCACGTGGGAAAGCTGGTCGCGGGGATACCGGCCGCACCTGGGCCGACCGAGCAGCGGCCGCCTCCAAGCCAACGCGCCGAGTGCCGGCTCGCCGTACGCCGGTTGCCCGTCCTCGGCCAGCGGTCACACCGCTTACCGGACCTCTTTCGCCGGAACAAGAGCTGGAAAGGCAAGCGAGCGGCGAGGAAGGTGGCCGCGAGGATTGGTCGATGACGATCGTCGAAAGGGTTCCTGCTCCCGAACGTCGGGCCAAAACCCCCAGCCGTCCCAGCGAACCTCCCAGCGGTCGCGCCCAACCGGGAGCGGCCCCGCGCCCATATTCGCGTGCGACCGGGCGAACTAATGCCATAGCTACGCCCGCCACGCGGGAACGGTCAGCGACCAGAAGGCCCTCAGCGCGTACGGGCTCTCTTCTATCCGTTGACAAAGAGGCGCCTGAGCCGCTCGTTACCGCGAAGCTGGCAGATGCCACTAGGGCCTATTCGGCTGACCGCTACAACGATGCGTTGCGGATGTTGCGCAAATTGTCCTCCCTGGCACCGACTTCGTCTCCGGTGAAGGAATTGCTTGGCCTCACTCTTTACCGGCTGGGCAAGTGGTCTCTTGCCTTGCGTGAGCTCGAAGCCCAACATCAGTTGTCCGGCAGTTACGACCAGTTCCCAGTTATCGCCGACTGTTATAGGGCCCTGCGCCGCTATGAAGAAGCCGACGCCACATGGACCGAGCTGCGACAGGCTTCGCCGAGCCCCGAGGTGGTAGCCGAGGGCCGCTTGGTTGCTGCAGGGTCCCTGGCGGACCAGGGGGACCTACGTGGCGCGGTCAAGTTGCTCGAGGCTTCGCTCCGCCGTTCAAAGCCGAAGGGCTACCACGTCCGCCAGTGGTACGCCCTGGCTGACCTCTATGAACGGGCCGGAGAGCTGCCACGCGCACGGGACCTCTTCATTCAAATCGCGGCAGCGGACCCTGATGCGTACGACGTAAAGCAGCGCCTAATCGCGCTCGACTGAGCGGTTACCGAGCGACCTTTTAGCAGTTGTACCCCCTTGGTATGTTTGCCGCAACCACTTCCCGTGGTCGGCCATGAGGCTCAAGCCACCGATTTAGCGTTAGCGCGGGCCGGTTCGGCTTTGGCGGGCATTGTCGACGAGCTCAATTCCGCCGGGACCGTGCAATAGGCGTGGCTCAGGTGCACCTTCCGTTGCTGCGAGCGAGCTCCTCCAAGAGCTGGGCCACTCCGTCTTCTGCATTGGGGGGCAGGACCATTTGCACCGTCGCCAGGACTTCGGCGATCGCGTTCGCGGGAGCTGCGGCCCGCCCTGCCCACGCAAGGACTGTCAGGTCATTGTGATTGTCCCCGATTGCCATGACCTCTCCGACCGCAACACCCAGCCGCTTGCACACGCGCTCGGCTGCGTAGGCTTTGGAGATCCCAGGGCCTGCAATCTCGACCCAGTCCAACCCTGAGGATGTCACGTGCCCTTTGTCGGCAACCTGTTCCTTGAGATCGGCAAGCAGCGCGCCAGCGGGCCAGCCAGGCCGGCGCATTATCAGCTTTATACAAGCCGAACTAACGGCTTGGACGATGTCGTCGACGGTCTCGGTGAGGTCGTCCCAACCCCACGCGGCGTCGACGAACCCGGCTTCGTGCGTGAAACTGTCCATTTCTTCAACGGCAAAGACTGCGCCCGGGAAGATCTCGCGCAGCATGGTCACCAGACCGGTTGCCACCTCCGCCCCGATCGTTTCGATCTCGATAACTTCCATCGACGAAATGTCGACAACGGCGGCCCCGTTCGAGCAGACGCCGAGCGGCCCGAGGCCTGCTTCTCGGGCGACGGCCCACGTGATCCTGGGCGGCCGACCGGTGATCGGGATGACGTGTAACCCGGCTTCGCGTGCGGCCCGGACGGCAGTGATCGTGCGTTCGCTGACCGTGCCGTCTGGGCGTAGCAATGTGCCGTCTAGGTCTGTTGCCACCAGCCTGACGGGGGGTAGTCCCGCAGCCAACCCGGCACCGCCCTCGGCTTTGACCACCTGCCTGAGGCTACCGTACGTCGCTGCCGACACGAGAGACCAGGTCGATCGCGAGCGGCGGGGCCCTGAAGCTGGGACCTTCGGCCGTGGCGGCGACGTCACAGCGGGCACTAAGCTTAGGTCTGAACGAGGTCGGGTCTGTGCGTTCCTGCATCCCTCACCTGGAGCGTCGCCCGACCTGGACCACTGAGTTAGGAGCGATCTCCGATGGACCTTCATCAAATGCTTGGCGACGAAACCGAACCTCTTCTGACGTACGAATGCAAGGGCATCAGCCGCGACGACCTGGTCCTGCCGGGCCCGGACTTCGTGGACCGGGTCTACTCGTGGACCGACCGGTCCGTCCCTGTATTGCGCAACCTCGGCCTACTGCTCAACACTGGCCGGCTGGGTGGCACGGGCTACATTTCGATACTGCCAGTCGACCAGGGTATCGAGCATTCGGCGGCGGCCAGCTTCTCTCCGAACCCCATCTACTTCGACCCGAAGAACATCGTCGAACTCGCGATCGATTCTGGTTGCAACGCTGTCGCGTCAACTCTGGGAGTACTCGGCGTGGTGGCCCGCCGCTATGCCCACAAGATCCCCTTCATCGCCAAGCTCAACCACAACGAGCTGCTCAGCTACCCCAACACATACGACCAGGTGATGTTCGGTTCGGTCCAGGAGGCTTTCGAGCTCGGTGCCGTCGGGGTCGGTGCGACTGTCTACTGGGGCTCAGACGAGTCGCGCCGTGAGATGCAGGAGGTCTCCGAGGCCTTCGAGGAAGCGCACTCGCTCGGGTTGTTCACGGTCCTGTGGTGCTACGTCCGCAACAACGCCTTCAAGAAAGATGGCGTCAACTACGAGGTTTCGGCTGACCTCACGGGACAGGCCAACCACCTGGGTGTCACGATCCATGCGGACATCATCAAGCAGAAGCTGCCAGAAAACAACGGCGGCTACAACGCTATCGGCTTCGGTGTGACCTCCAAGCTCGTCTACAGCGACTACACGACCGACAACCCGATCGACCTCACTCGCTGGCAGCTCGTCAACACGTACATGGGCCGCATACCGCTGATCAATAGTGGCGGAGCGTCTACGGGCGCCGGCGACATGGCCGCAGCGGTGCGCACGGCGGTCATCAACAAGCGAGCCGGAGGGGCAGGGCTCATCATGGGCCGTAAGGCTTTCCAGCGTCCGATGAACGAAGGCATAGCGATGATCAACGCCGTGCAGGATGTCTACGCAGACCCGGCCGTTACGATCGCCTGAACCGAGCAGGGCTCTGCGAAGCCCCAGCCCTCGGGGCTTTGCCGTGGCTCTAGGAGCCCCAGCGGATAAGCTGACAAGCCGCGCAGGGCTCATCAGGGGGCACAACTTTGGCTGACACAGTTACGACCAGGCACGAGTTGAAGACTCTGGACCGTGTCGTCATCCGCTTTGCCGGGGACTCCGGCGACGGCATGCAGCTGACCGGCGACCGTTTCACGACGAGTTCGGCCATTTTCGGCAACGACCTGTCGACCCTGCCCGACTTCCCCGCAGAGATAAGGGCCCCAGCGGGCACCGTGGCGGGAGTCTCGGCATTCCAGGTCCATATTTCGGACCATGACATCTTCACTCCCGGTGACCACCCCGACGTGCTCGTCGCCATGAACCCGGCGGCCCTCAAGGCCCATGTGCGCGACCTCGAGGCTGGTGCCGCCATAATCCTGAACAGCGACGCCTTCGACGAACGAGCGTTGCAGAAAGCAGGTTATGCAGCGGACCCCCGGGCAGACCAAAGCCTCGACGCGTTCACGGTGTACGAGGTGCCGATGACCTCGCTCACAATGGAAGCGGTCAAGCCGAGCGGCACCAAGGCGCGCGATGCCGAGCGTTCGAAGAACTTTTTCGCCCTCGGCCTGGTCAGTTGGATGTACAGCCGTCCGCCCGAACCGACAATCGAATGGGTGGCGAAGCGCTTTGCCGGTAACGACATGGTGCGCGAGGCCAACACCCTGGCGTTCAAAGCTGGCTGGAACTTCGGCGAGACCGCAGAGGTCTTCGGGTCCTCCTACGAGATAAAGCCGGCCCACCTTCCCCCCGGCACCTACACCAACATTTCGGGCAACACTGCGCTTGCATGGGGCCTTGTGGCCGCAGGGCACCTCGCGAAAGTCCCGGTGTTCCTTGGGAGTTACCCCATCACTCCCGCCTCCGACGTCCTTCATGAGCTTTCCAAGCACAAAAACTTCGGGGTGCGTACGTTTCAGGCCGAAGACGAAATAGCCGGCGTAAGCGCGGCCCTGGGCGCCGCCTATGCGGGCTCGCTCGGAGTGACGACGACCAGCGGCCCTGGGCTCGACCTCAAGTCGGAGACTATAGGTCTGGCGATCTCGCTCGAGCTTCCCCTACTCGTTATCGATATCCAGCGGGGCGGGCCTCTACGGGCTTGCCTACAAAGACCGAACAGGCCGATTTGCTGCATGCGATTTACGGCCGCCACGGCGAGGCGCCTCTGCCGGTTATTGCGCCGTGCACCCCAGGGGACTGTTTTTACATGGCTATTGAAGCTGCCCGGATCGCCCTCAAGTACCGGACCCCGGTGATACTGCTCTCTGATGGTTACCTCGCCAATGGTGCCGAGCCTTGGCTGATCCCCGATGTCGAGGCTCTGCCGGACATCTCGGCGGAATTCGAGTTCGCTACCGAGCCTAACAAGGTCATGCCCGATGGCTCGGACGCCTTTTGGCCGTACCTGCGAGATCCAGAGACGCTCGCCAGGCCGTGGGCGCTCCCCGGCACCCCGGGCCTGATGCACCGCATCGGAGGGCTCGAAAAGGCCGACGGCAGCGGGAATGTGTCCTACGACCCCGTCAACCACGAGCTGATGGTCCGGCTGCGCGCCCAGAAGGTAGCCGGCGTCGCGAACGACATCCCGCTCGTCGAGCTCGACGACCCGGACGGGCTCGGAGGAGCGGATCTTCTAGTGCTCGGCTGGGGCTCCACCTATGGCGCCATTCAGGCGGCATCGCTCGCCGTGCGCTCGACCGGCCGGCGGGTGGCAAACGCGCACCTCCGTTACCTGAACCCGTTCCCACGAAACCTGGGCGAAATCGTCAAGGCTTATAAGAGGGTCCTGGTTCCCGAGGTCAACCTGGGCCAGTTGAGAAAGCTCATTCGCGCCGAGTTCCTAGTCGATGCGGTAGGGCTTAACAAAGTTGACGGCTTGCCGTTCCGCAGGATCGACGTGCAGGCTGGGATTGTGTCGCACCTGGACGCCTTGGGAAGCCCTAAGGGCAATGGCGCCTCGAGAGCAGCCGAGGAGGCACTATGACAGACCTTGAAGTCCCGGTTACAACCAGGAAAGACTGGTCGAGCGACCAGGAAGTACGTTGGTGCCCCGGTTGCGGGGACTACTCGATCCTGACCGCAGTCCAATTGATGATGCCTGACCTGGGTGCCAAGCGGGAGGACACCGTTTTTGTATCGGGGATCGGTTGTTCCAGCCGTTTCCCTTATTACATGAACACTTACGGCATCCATTCGATCCACGGCCGCGCCCCGGCGCTTGCCACGGGGTTGGCGGTGGCGCGCCCGGAGCTTCACGTGTGGGTGATAACTGGTGACGGCGACGCCCTTTCGATAGGGGGCAACCATCTGCTGCATGCACTCCGCCGGAACGTCAACTTCACGATCATCTTGTTCAATAACCAGATTTACGGTCTCACCAAGGGCCAGTACTCCCCGACTTCGGAGCCTGGGAAGGTAACGAAGTCGACGCCCTTCGGATCTCTCGACTTTCCGTATAACCCGGTCTCGCTAGCCCTTGGAGCCGAGGCTTCCTTCGTGGCTCGCACCCACGACATGGACCGCAAGCACATGACTGAGATTTTCCGGCGCGCCTACGCGCACAAGGGAGCTTCATTCGTCGAGGTTTACCAAAACTGCAACGTTTTCAACGATGGTGCGTTCGAGACGATTCTGGCCAAGGATAACCGGCCCGCGATGCTCGTGCCCTTGGAGCATGGGAAGCCGGTGCGTTTCGGCCCAGAAGGGGAAAAGGGTGTGATCATCGATGAAAACGGGAGCGCGGTGATCGTCGACGTGTCGGAGGTCGGCGAGGCGCGCCTGTTGGTCCACGACGAGTCACGTCGCGACCCCAGCCTGGCATTTGCGCTTTCTCGTCTCGCGAACGGTCCCTATTCACCTACCCCAGTAGGGGTATTCAGGGCAGTCGACCGGGCGGACTATGGGTCCCTCGTGCAGGACCAACTGGTCGCCGCCGCCGCTCGCAAAGGGCCGGGAGATCTCACAAAGTTGCTGCATTCCGGGACGACCTGGACCGTCGAGTAATTCAATGCCCCCCTGGGTGGCTCCCCGGCGGGCGAGCAGGTTGGGCGGCCGGCTGCACCCGCTGGGCCGGCTGGACTGCGGGGTCTAGTCCAACAGGACGGAGGACCGCCTTGCCGGAGCCGTCGGCTCGGGTGGCGCCGAAGAAGCTCGATTAGCACGGTGGGTGCTTCTCGCGCTACTGCAAATGGCTCATTAGACGGGAGTTTTCAGGCGCCGCCGCTGCCCATATGTCGCGAAAATGTGTTGCTGCAAGGCTAACGTGGTGCTGCGAGAATGGCGCCGAAACCAGCGACCCCTCAAGAGGAAGAAGTCCCCGATGCCCGCTAAGGGCCTGACGGCGGGGCGCGTGCGCCGTCTTCATGTAGTACTTACAACGATTTCTGTGGTCGCAGTGACGGTTTTGGTGGGCGCAAGCTTCGCCGGCACCGAGTTCGCCGGCGCTTCGTCACCCAGCCCCAGCTCGGCTCAAACGCTGCGCGATGCACGAACAACGCACGGTGCGCGAACCACTCTGGGTGCGCGGACCACCCTCGGCGCGCGGACCACCCTCGGCGCGCGGAGCCTTCACGGAGCGCGGACCACCTCCGGCGCGCGAAGCGCGGATGTGGCTCCCGAGCGCATGGTGCGAGCACCCGCTTTGTCCAACGGCGGGGCGCCGCAGTCGGCGACCTACCTCGGCCCGGAACCTTCTGGCTCCTTGCTCCGAGTGGACCTGGTGCTGGCTCCTTCAAACGCTTCGCAGCTGGCTCAGTTCGTATCTTCGGTGTCCTCGCCGGCCTCGCCTGTTTACCAGCACTACCTCGATGAAGCGCAGTTTGTGGCCCAGTTCGGGCCCCCATCATCGGCAATAGAAGAGGCCGAGTCTTGGCTGCGGTCGGATGGCCTCACGGTGTATGCCGAGTCGCCGTTCGTTATCTCGGCTTCGGGTACCACGGGCGCAGCGTCACTGGCCTTCGGGATGCAGTTCGGGCGCTACGAGACAAGCGCAGGTGTGAGCGGTGTCGTCGCTTCGGGCTCCCCGCTGCTGCCAGCCGCGCTCGCTGGAGGCGAGGTGAGTGGCATTGTGGGCCTGAATACCCTGGACGCGCCGCAGGACTTTTCTGCGAGGCCTGTACCCGGCGGCCCGAGCGCCCCGCCCAACTCCGTGCCTGCGGCGGCCGCTGCCGGGGTGCCTGTTGGGGCCGCCACCGGGGTGCCTGTTGGGGCCGCCACCGGGGTGCCTGCGTCGTCGGCCAGCCCACCGGCAGCATGCTCGGCGGCGTCGACGGCGGCCGCCGGTGTTGGGGCCTATACGCCAGACCAGCTCGCGACGAACTACGAGCTAAACGACTTGGAACAGAACGGTCAGGACGGATCCCGGGTCACAATTGCGCTCCCGGAGATAAATGCCAGTTCCTCCACTGATATCTCGACGTACGAGTCCTGCTTCGGGCTCTCCAACCCGGTTACGGTCGACAACGTGGACGGCGGCCCGGCGCCCGGGTCGGTCGACAACGGGGAGGCGGACCTCGATATCGAGATGACGGCCACGCTGGCCCCAGACGCCTCGATCGTGGCCTACGAGAGCCCGGCCACCAACTCGGGGCTGATCGATTCGATGACCGAAATCGTGACCGCCAATACCGCCAAGGTGATCTCGATGAGCCTGGGCGAGTGCGAGACGGCCGCAGGAGAGGGCTCTCCGTCGTTCGCGACGTCCATGCATGACATCCTCATGGAGGCGGCTTCTCAAGGTCAGACCGTGATGGTGGCGACGGGCGACCAGGGTTCCGAGGCATGCTTTCAGTACTCTTCGTCCACTGACGCGGCCTCGGGGACGGGTCTTGACCCCAGCTACCCTGCGTCTGACCCTCTGGTGACCGCAGTCGGTGGGACCGTCCTCGCCGATGGGACCGAGCTTGCCTGGAACGACTGCAACGGCACAGCAAGCATCTCGTGTGCCGAGAACTTTGTCCCGGCGGGGGAGACTTCATCGTCTGATGGGGCCAGTGGCGGTGGCGTCTCGCAGCTGTTCGCGAGCGCTCCCAGCGGGCAACCGGTGCTGAGCGGGAGCGCGGGTTATCGCGAATTGCCCGATGTTTCCGCCGAGTCCGGGAGCAACTACGGGGCGGACGTAGAGCTCTACGTCGACGGGGGGTGGGCCCCTGGCTCGGCACCAGCCTCGCTACCCCCTTGTGGGCGGCGTTGGTGGCTGACAAGGACACCACCTGTGTGTCTCCCGCCGGAGATTTCGACGCGGAACTGTACGCCCTCTACAACGGCAGTTACTCCGGTGTTTTCAACGAGGTTCAGTACGGGTACGACTACTCGTCGTCGGAGTTCGCACCGACGGCGAGCAGCAACGATTACACCCAGACGAATTCCGGTGAGTACCCAACGGGCACCGGCTACAACTTGGTGACGGGGCTCGGCTCGCCCCTCGCCAACGGGCTGGCGTGCAGCGAGGTGCTGGGCTCCTACAGCGGCGAGCCGGGACAGGCGGTAACGCTCGACGGGCTGGGGCTCGAGAACGCCTCGATCCTGTTCGGCTCCTCGCCCGTCACGGTCGAATCCGAGACTGCGACCCGAGCAACGGTCCTGGTGCCCGCTGGTAGTGGCGAGGTGGCGGTCACCGCGGAAGGCGGTCTCGGGCAGAGTTCAGTGACGGGGACCTTCACGTACTCGACCGTCACCACGACTACAGCGGCTCCCACGACGACCACGACTGTTGCGACGACGACTACGACAAGGCCCACCACCACACCACGACCACTGCTCCCACGACGACTACGACTAGGCCGACGACGACCATCGCCCCTTCTAGCACGACCACGACGACGGCACGCACAACGACCACCACGACCGGTGGCGGAGGCGGCGGTGGCGGAGGCGGCGGCGGTGGTGGCGGTGGCGGCGGTGGGGGCGGGTTTTTTGGCCCCACGGCCGCGACGACAACGACCGTTCCGCTTACAACTACAACCGGTTCGACGACAACGACGCTCTTGACCACGACGACCGCTCAACCGGTCACCGCAGCAAGTGCGCCGACTACGACCACGACGGCTGGCAAAAACACCATTAGAACGAAAGGCTCGTCGTCCGCTGGTTATTGGATAGCCGGCGCGAACGGCGCCATTTACCAGTTCGGCGACGCGGCCGATCACGGGTCGCTGGCGGGTAACCACGGATCGCTCACAGGTAAAGGCTCTCGGGTCGACGACATCGTTGCGATCGCGCCTGCCCCACGCGGTGGCGGGTACTGGATCGCCGCCAGGAACGGCAAGGTGTACAGCTTCGGCAGCGCCAAATCGCACGGCTCGCTGGCGAACCAAGGGACCGCGATCGACGACATCGTCGGGATCGCCGCTGGCCCTGGAGGCAGCGGGTATTTCTTGGTGGGACAGAACGGGGACGTTTACACCTTTGGGACAGCCAAGTTCCACGGTTCGCTGTTGAGCAAAAACGTAGACAATATAGTGGCTATTGCCTCGACTCCGGATGGGCGAGGTTACTGGCTCGTCAGTTCCAAAGGCGCAGTATCGCCTTTCGGCGATGCCAAGAAACTCAGTCCCCTGGCCGCTAGTGCCCATGCGTCCAACATCGTCGGCATCGCTCGTACTCCCAACGGCCGTGGCTACTGGCTGGTCGGGAAGAACGGTGCGGTGTACCACTTTGGCGATGCCGCCAATCACGGTTCACTCGCTAGCGGAAAAGGGTCTCCGGACATCGTGGGGATCGCGGCGAGCGCAGACGGCGAAGGTTACTGGCTCGTTAGCGCCAAGGGCGCTGTATCCCACTTCGGGGACGCCGCGTTTGCCGGCTCGTTAGCCGGCAAACACCCCACTGTCGTCGGGGTTGCAGCGGTTTAGTTCGCCCAGGCGACGCCATCAAAGCCAAGACCGGCACCTCGCCCCTCGCGAGCGAAAGCGCGTGCCACCGCTGATCCCATCGAGCCCGCTGCCCCGTAAACAATGGCGTTTTTTTCTTGCAGTTGCACGGCTTGTCCTCCCTTGGGCCTTGAGCCGGATTGGCATTTTCGTCTGCAGGACGGGAAGCCGGGCCATCCTCGGTGACCGGCGGTGATGCATAACCGGGGTTCTTGTTCGCCGTTGCGCCATTGTCGCTCAGCTACGGGCATCCCGCCATTGCGGTCGTCGACTGCACGCGGATATGGTCACTGGTCCGGGGCAGGATCTGTTCATATGGAACCGCTGTTGCTGTACCTCGACGCCGTGACAGTACCGGTGCCCGACCTCGATGAAGGCATGGCCTTTTACTGCGGCGTGTTGGGCCACCACCTCCTTTGGCGAAACGATGCCCTAGGGCAGGCGGGTTTGAGCACTCCTCAGTCCAGCACCGAGATCGTGCTCACCACGCAGCAGCCTTATGAGCCGGACTGGAAGGTCGCCTCTGCAGATGCCATAGCGGAGGTCTTCCGGGCTCGCGGTGGCAAAGTGCTGATGGAGCCCATCGATATCCCGATCGGACGGCTTGCTGTAGTCGAGGACCCGTTCGGTAACCGCCTAGTGGTGTTGGATTCGACCAAGGGGACCTACCGGACGGACCAGACCGGTTTCGTTGTTGGCGTGACTTGACCGCTTCCTCGCTTCCTCGCTTCGGCGCTTCGTCGCTTGCCCGCTTGCCCGCTTGCCCGCTTGCCCGCTTGACCAGGTCGGCCGGGTCGGCCGGTCCGCCGGGTCCGCCGGGTCGGCCGGGTCCGCCGGGTCCGCCCAGCGCGAGGACCAGGCCGTCTCGCTCGCCCTCGCAAAGCGCCGTGGGCTGATCCGTTAGGCCGGAGGACCTGCGTGCTAGTCGCTGTCCGGAGCATGCCTCTCAGCGTCCTTTAGGGCTTGGAATACCCCCGCCAATTGGTCGCGGTCGTAACGGCTCGAGAGGTCATCGAGCATAAAATGGCACGCCCACGCCATCGCGACGTCCGGTACGTCGTCCAGCTCGGCGGACTCGGTCCAACCCCGTGTGAGTGCCGCCCATTTCGGGTCGACCCCTCTTTCCATTGCCCTTGGGTCGAGGGCAAGGATGCTGGCAGACCGTGCCCGGTCCAAGTCAGGATCACCAGCCGCAGCATTCGCCCAGTCGACCACGCCACTAACGCTGTCTGTCTCGTCCACCAGGACATTGAATGGGTGGAGGTCCAGGTGGAGCAGCCGGTCGCCTCCCGGCTGCTGCGTAGCGCTAGGCCAGTTGGTTGGGACCGGCACCGGCCCGGAGGGACGACCTTCGGCGCTACGACCTGCGAAAGCAAACTATGTATGCGCCCACACGCCCGGCCCCGCTTGCGTGCCCGCTCCGGGCTGATCATGGCGAGATCGCCCGCAGCCGTACCCGGAATTCGGCTCACGAGCGCCGCTGACATCGCCCCGAGCGCCGCTGACATCGTCCCGAGCGCCGCTGACATCGTCCCGAGCGCCGCTGACATCGTCCCGAGCGCCGCTGACATCGCCCCGAGCGCCGCTGACATCGCCCCGAGCGCCGCTGAGATCGTCCCGAGCTCGGCGAGCTCGATGACTACAGGTGTCGGGACGACACTCGCCGCCGCAGCCCACGCCGCCATCTCCACTTTCATCCCTGTCGCCGGCCTGACCCGCAGTATGTGCTCTCCGAAGCTCCACGTCTGGCCTGCCGCTCCCGGTAGGAGGCTCAGTTCGTCCTGGGGTAGGCCAAGAGATTTGGCCGCTTCGATAACCACCGACGGCAGTTCGCGCGCGATGCTCCTGCTTATCGCTGCGAGTGCCTATCTCGACGAAAGCTCCGAAACTCCAAATAATCTCAAGATCCTTGACATCCCGAACATACGTTCGCTATAGTGG
This sequence comes from uncultured Acidimicrobiaceae bacterium, assembly GCA_963699075.1. Lineage (GTDB taxonomy): Bacteria > Actinomycetota > Acidimicrobiia > Acidimicrobiales > Palsa-688 > Fen-671. Next base: position 805,745 of record CAVOTF010000001.1, read on the forward strand.
CTGAAGCGCTCGGGACCGGCCTTGACGGTCTCCTCCTTTAGAAGTTCGTTCTTGTTGTCCTTGGAGGAGGTGGCATGTCGAGCGCTGTGCTGTCCGCTGCTGCCTCCTTGCGCCGGGCCCTGGTCGGCTTCGACCCCTCGCTGCTGAGCGGCACCGACTGCGCTGCACTTGCCGAAGCGCTGGCTGCGACCGAAAAGGCCTGTGCCGGCGCGCGTCTGTTGGCTGGCGCGCGCGCGGTTAGCTGTGGTGCTCACAAGGGCCGTGGCTTTAGCGACGGGGCGGCCTGGGTCGCCCGCCAGGTAGGTGGCACGACAGGCCAGGCCCGCCAAGGCTTGGAGACCGCAGCCGGTTTGGCCGGTTGTCCCAGTACCCAAAGCGCTCTTTTAGCCGGAGAGCTGAGCCTGCTCCAAGCTGCAGAAATCGCGAAGACCGAGTCAGAGGCACCAGGCAGCGAAGCCTCGCTGGTCGAGCTCGCAAAGCGCTCAGACCTCGGCCAATTGCGCGAGGCCGCGCGCGAGCAGCGCCAAGCCAGGGCCGATGTCAACGAGCTGCACCAAAAGCAGCTGCGCGCGCGGCACTGGCGCCACTGGCGCGACGAGCTCGGCATGGTCCGCTTTGCAGGTGCTCTTGCCCCAGAGACCGGTGTGCCTTTTGTCAACCGCCTCGAGCTTTCCGCACAGCGCGCGCGGTCGCGCCGTGCAGCAGGCCGGTGGGACAGCTGGAACGCTTCGAGGCCTACGCGGCAGATGCCCTCGCCGCGATGGCCGTCGGGCAAGGCCCGGCGAACGGTTCGCAAAGAGCTGACCTCGTCATCGTCTGTGACCTGTTCGCCTGGCGCCGGGGCCATGCCCACCCCGGCGAGGTGTGCCAAGTCATAGGAGGCGGCCCTATACCAGTAGAGCTCGCCCGAGAACTTGGCAAGGACGCCTTCTTGAAGGCTGTCCTGCACGACGGGGTGGCAGTCCACACGCTCAAGCACTTCGGGCGTCACCTGCGCGCAGAGCTACGCAGCGCTTTGGACCTCGGCCCCGTGCCGGCCTTTACAGGAGCGCAGTGCGCTGACTGCGGGAGGCGCTTCGGCCTCGAGTACGACCATATAAACCCTGTAGCCAACAACGGCGAGACGTCGCTTTCCAATGTCAGGGCGCTCTGCTGGCAAGACCATAAAGCCAAGACCGAAAGGGACCGCCAAGCCGGGCTCCTCGGGCCAACCCGCCAAATCCTCGCTCTGGCCCGAATGGGCTGGGCCCGCCCACGCCTCAAGTTGGCATGAACGGGCCGAAGCCGCCAGACGCTCAGGCTGGGCTGGACGGGCACCAGGCACCGAGCCCTCAGGCTGGGCTGGATGGGCCCCAGGCACCAGGCCCGCAGGCCGAATTGAATGAGCCCGACCGGCGAGAGCCTCAGGCTGGTCCAAATGAGCCCGACCCGCCATGAGTTTGCCAAGACGCCGGCGGGCTGGCGCCGGCGAAACCAACGCTGGTCGGCCGGCGAGTCAGGTTGTTCGGGGCCGGCCTCCTGGGAGGCGGGCGTGGCCCGGGAACCCTCACCGGCAAGCAGACGAAGCTAAGTGCTGAACGAGGTGTGACCGGCGCCCTGGCTGTAGCCGGTGGCGGTCACCGTGGCTGACGCGCACCAGGTGGCAGCAGTGCGGGTCGTGAAGTTGAAGGTCACCTGGCCGCTGCTTGCGGTGGTCCCGGTGCCTGAGGCCGTGGCAGTCCCGGTGCAAGCGGCGTTACCGAAGATCTCGAGGGTGACGCTCGCCCCGTTCACGGCGGCATTGCTCGTGGCATTGTCTGCGGTAACCGTCAAGGGGACCTCGTAGCGCGCTCTCGACCCCGAAAGCGCTCCAGCTTTGACCGTGACGCTCAGCGTTGCTTGCGCCGTTACCGTTACCGTTGCACTCCCCGAGACGCTGCCTTGAGTAGCGGTCACTGAACCGTTACCGCTGGTGGTTGTTTGCAACGTGGCCGAGGTGCCGCTTCCCGGGCTCATGCTTCCGCCCGGAACGGTCGTGGACCATGAAGGGCTGATGGTGACGGAGTTACCGAAGCCGTCCACGCCGGACGCGGTGAACAGCTGCGTCCCGCCCTCGGCAAGGGTCACCGGCGAAGGTGACACCTTGATCGCATGGAGTGGCCCGGCTGAAACTGTAGTGGGCAGGGTGGCAGGGCCCCATCCCGATGCGGACGCCGTGATGGTGGGGCCGCCCGCTACGGTGTCCTCGTAGTAGAACGAGCCGCTCGAGCTGTTGTCGGATGAGATCGTCGGCAGTACCAGGGTTTGGGTGAACGGACCTGCGGGTGAGTTCGAGAAACCTCCGCCGCTGGAGCTGGTGGAAAGGGCAACGGTCAGCCCGGCGCTCGGAGCCGGCGTGCTGAGGTCGATGGTGATCGCACCAGACGCCACCCCGGCAGTGAGGTCCTCACTCGTGGGGCTGAAACTGAGCGAACCGGAGGGTGGAGGCGGGGGAGTTGTCGCCGAGGAGAAAGCAGTCAGACCGTCGGGGGTACCGAGCCCGGTCGGCCCGTTGTAGCCGCTCGAGAGACTATCGCCGGCGATGCAGAGGTAGTCCCCGCAGCTCGTGGTGTTGTCGCCCGAGCTCACCGGCACCAAGCCCGGCGTAGGCCCGGTCGTAGCGCCCGAGTCAGGGTAGAGGGTTTGCGGGCTGGGCTTGAACGAGCCGGTGCCGGCAGCGAGGCCGTAAGTTGCCCCGATGATCTGGGTGGACACGCTCGTCCCACCGAAGACCAGCCAGCCACTTTCGCCGTAGCTGTCGTACGTGGCGACCCCGGTCTCGGGGTCGGCGTCAGCGGAGACGTCGGCGACCTCACGGCCCGAACAGTCCGAAGAGAGCCTGTAAACACCCTGGTCTTCCTGCCACGTGGGCGTCGCCTCGTAAGACGAACATCCACTGCCGGCATCGGACCACACAGTCTGAGCGCTCCACACCAGGCTGCTCCCGGTGCCGGTATAACTGAGCGAAGTACCCCCCACCGCCGTGACCAGCGGCGATACCGCAGGAAAGAGGGTCCCGTAGCCGTCGTCGCCCGTTGCAGCGGTTATCGCCATGCCGAGGTTCGACGAGCTGGCGGCGATGGACGAATAGATCGAGTTGTAGGAGGTCTCCCCGTTGAACTCGCTGCCGCCGTAGCTGTTGTCGATCGCGACCGGGTGGAAGGACTCGGCTTCTTGTTCCGCTGTAGCGAGGTTGGCGATGCTGCTGGAGGAGGCTTCGACGAGAAGGATGTTGCAGTCAGGGCAAATGGCCGAGACCATGTCGAGGTCGAGCGAGATCTCCTCTGCCCAACCGCTGTTCCCGGCCGGGTACTTTGTCCCCCCGGTTTGGCTGAGCTTGGTGAAGGTTACGCAGCCCGAGGTGATAGTTGGGCTGCACAGCGGGGGGATCGTGCTGTCCGAAAGACCGGTGTTGGGGTCAGTTGAGCCGCTCATGCTCGCCCGGTAAGCCGCCAGGTCCGCCGCCGCGTTGGGGTCGTCGTATGCGTCGACGATCGCCACCGTTGGTGCGGAGCTGCCCGGCGCCATGCTGCTCGCCGGCTTCGCAAGGTTATAAGCGCTCAGCAGGTCTGCGGGGTAGTAGCCCGTGTTCGGGGGCGCCGGGGTTTGCTCGCTCACGCCTGTGGCGCTCCCGCCCACGCCGGTGCCATTCCCGCCCTCACTGCGCCCACCGGAACTGCCCGACCGGTCCCCGCGCCAGGGGGCGCTGGGCCGCCAGTAGGTAGAGGGCGCGCTGAGCTCGATGGCATTGCACGACACCGCGCCCGCCACAGGGGCGCCGCAGGCGGAGCTCTCGTAAGAGGGCAGCTCCTGTGCCAGCGGTCCTGCTGAAGCGGTGCTCGCGGAGATGGCTGTCGCAGCGACGGCGGTGATGGGCCCGGCTACAAGAGCGGCGGAAACGACTGCGGCTTTCCAGCGAGCAAGCACAAGACCTCCCTTGGCGCCCGACCGTGTAGGGCCAGGTCGGGCACCATGGTAGCCCAGCGCTGGCTAGGGCTAGCGGAACCCTCGCCGCATTCGACCTGCTTGTTAGCACGCTCAGAGCGCTTTCGACTGCAATGAGTGAGCAAAAGCCTCGTATATGCGAAGTATGCAAGCCGGTGAGTGATTGTTGCCTGAGCCCGGCGCAAAAGCAATGCATCGAGCGTAGAGATGACCGCGCTAAGTGCGAATTGTCGGTAGGGGCTTCGAATGGGGAGGTAAATGAGGAAAAAAAGCCGTTCCCTTGCTTGTTCCTCCGAGACCCTTGGGTATAACGTCTGGCACAAGCGAAAAGCCGCCAACCGCCGAGCGTGCTCGGCAACGGTGGCCATTTAGGGGGGCGCTGTTGTCGAGCTGAGGGGCTCGGCGTAAGGAGCAGCGGGCCAGTGGCGCGCTGGCCCGCGCTCGTTCTTGGCCGGGGCCCGTTAATTCAAGCGTCGTCCCTCTCGGGTTGCTTCTCCCTGGATTGCCGGATTGCTGGAGTTGCGGTCGTGGCCGATCGTGTGCCGGTCGCCTGCCAGAACTGGCCCAGAGAAGCTCACGAAATTCACGAGAAGCTTTCTGGTTGGGTTCTTTTCGGCCAACTTCGATAGAGTTGCGGGATCGCCGACACTCAGCAGGGCTCCCTTTACGCGCTTGACGACGTTTCCGGGGTCGACCGTGTGCTCGTCGTTACCGCTCACCCGGACGATGTCGACTTTGGGGCGGCAGGTTCGGTTGCGGGGTGGGTCAAGGCCGGTATCGATGTCGCCTACTGCATAGTCACGGACGGCGATGCGGGCGGGTCGGACCGCTCTATTTCACGCCAGGACATGGCCAAGCTGCGCCAGGAGGAGCAGCGCGCTGCGGCCAGCGAGGTGGGCGTAACGGCGGTCACGTTCCTTGGGTACCCCGACGGTCGGCTCAGCGCGAGCATTGAACTGCGCCGCGACGTGTCCAGGGTAGTCCGCCAGTTCCGTCCCGACCGTCTCGTGTGCCAGTCCCCCGATCGCTACTGGGACCGCATTGGAGCCAGCCATCCCGACCACCTCGCTGCCGGCGAGGCGGCCACGTGCGTTGCCTACCCCGATGCGCGAAATCCCTTTGCCCACCCCGAATTGTTGGAGGAGGGCCTTGAGCCGCACGCCGTCAAGGAGTTGTGGTTGATGGCCTCCCCGCACAGCAACCGCGTCGTCGACGTGACGACGACCTTCGACCGCAAGATCGCTGCACTTCGTCATCACAAGAGCCAGGTCGGCGACGAGGGTGACTTGGAAGAGCGGCTACGGGGCTGGCTTTCTGCCAACGCGCGAGCTGCGGGCCTCGAAGACGGGTCTCTAGCCGAGTTGTTCCAGGTAGTGCAGATGCCGCCGTCGGGGTCGGCCTGATCGGCGCTGGGCATGGATCTCGTCCAGGACCGCGATACTCGACAATAGGCGGGCGACACGATGCGAATTGCAACCTGGAACGTCAATTCCTTGAAGGTCCGGATGGAGCGCGTTCCCGAGTGGCTGGCCTACGCGCAACCGGACGTGGTCTGCCTGCAGGAAACCAAGCTCGCAGACGCTGCTTTTCCTCACCTTGCGTTTGCTGCGCTCGGGTACGAGTCCGTGCACCACGGCTCGGGCCAGTGGAATGGGGTCGCCATACTCTCCAGGGTCGGGCTGGAGGACCCACTGATGGGCTTCACCGAGGCCGATCCGGACCAGGACACGAGGCTGATAACGGCAACCTGCGGCGGGGTGCGGGTTTGCAGCGCTTATATCCCAAATGGGCGCACCGTCGGCTCGGAACATTATGCCTACAAGCTCGATTGGCTTGCGAGGCTGCGCCGCCACCTCGCAGCTATCGCGAAGCCAGAAGATTTGGTGGCGGTGTGCGGCGATTTCAACATTGCACCAGCGGACATCGACGTCTGGGATCCCGCAGCATTCGTCGGGGCAACGCACGTGACACCTGAGGAGCGCGAGGCTCTTACCCAGGTCGAATCTTGGGGGCTCGTCGACTCGTTCCGTGAGCGCTGGCCGAAAGAAAAGCTTTTTACTTACTGGGACTATCGCGCCGGCGACTTCCACGAAGGACGGGGGATGCGTATCGACCTCATCCTTGTAACACGGCCTTTGGCGGGCAAGATCACCTGGGCTCTGGTCGACCGCAACGCACGCAAGGGCAAGCTGCCGTCAGACCATGCGCCTCTGTTCGTCGACGTAGAGCTTTAGCGCCTGACCCGCGCCGCGACGTGTGGTAGTCGGAGCCGAAGGCTGCTTATGCGCTGGGGTAGCTCAAGCTACGAAAGCCCCACTGTGGTAGCCGGGCGGGACCTTCGATCTCCCATTCCCACGGCAAGGGCAATGCAGCCGAGCCGCCACCTGCCATGGGCCGTGGCCGGCGACGACGGGAGGTCCCGGCGCTGCCACCCCGCCCGCGGTAGACGATCAAGCCGCTGATGGGGTCCGGTACCGCGTCGAGAGCAGCCTGGACGTGGGGGAGAGCCCGCCACGAGTCCCAGCCCTTGGCGTCCACGAACTCAACCTCGAGGATCACTCCCCAGCTGTGGTGCTGCCAGGACCAGTCCTTGGCACCTGCCAAGAGAGCTGACTCCAGTATGGGATCGCCATGGGCTTCTGCCCACAAACCCGCGGAGGAGGCGCCGTCGAACACCTCGATTGAGTACCACTCAGACATTGCGTCTTTTAGTGTACTGCGTCACGCTCAGTGAGTCCAGATTGAGCGATATCAGGCGCAATTTTCCCGCTCCGGCAGACATCACGCCGCTCTCACCACTTATGGTGGCGGCCGACGGCTGGGCTCGTGTGTGGGAAGCTTGCACCTTGAGACGCGTGGTCGGGCAGTTCAGACAGGTAAGAAAGGTAGACAGACGATGAAGATGAGGTACTTCGGAGCTGCGCTCACGTGCGCAGGCAGTTTGTGCGTGCCCTTCGCGGGTACCGCCACCGCGTCCCAAGTGTCCCAAGTGTCCCAAGTGTCCCAAGTGGCCCAAGCGGCCCAGATGGCCCAACCGAAGGTTGCCGGGCCGAACATCCTCAACAACGGCACGTTCTCGCTCCCGGCCAAGGACGATGGGGCCGCCACGGTGGCTGCAGGAGGCTCGGTACCAGGCTGGGCGGTCGGCGGAATACCCGTCGGGGATGCCTCGGGAGGCATCCAGGTCTACCCCGCCGCACAGGGCCTCCAGCTGCCACCAGGCGCCAACGAGATGGTCAAGATGTCCTACTTCGCGCGCGGCAGCGTGACCCAGACCGTCAAGACCACGGCCGGCTGGACCTACCTGCTGCAGTGGTACGAGTCGGGGTACCCCAACTACGGCCCCCCCGAGTTCAAGAGCATCGACTGGACCAAAACAGTGCACGTCATTTGGGGAGGCAAGCTGGTCGCGGCCCCCACATTCAACGCCGAAGCCAACACTGATGCCGACATGCACTGGGCGCTGCGCCAGGAAGTCGTGACTGCCACATCCTCCAAGACGACACTGGAGTTCGCTGACGCCACTACCCAGACTTCCACGGGGTACGCGTCGATCATCGGTAACGTCTCACTCTCAGGCGACGCCAAGCTGTACCTGCCTACCAGCACTACCTTGGCACCCACTAGCACGCTGATCGCCGTCGTGCATACGGCCACCGGGTACGCCTTCACCGCTCCCGGCCTGACCGTCCAGCTGTACGGCACTTGGAAGCAGAAGACGCTGTCTTATGCGCCCCCTACCGTTGTCACAAAACTCGTTGGCAGCGGAGCCGTCGTGGGCGGGCAGGCGGTGCTCAAACTGCACTTCCCACCGTCCGCGGCGGGAAAGACCGTCGCTGGCGTGGCAGTCCTTTCCGGGTCAGGCTTCATACCCATAAGGCACGACCTGACCATCAAGGTAAGTTGACCGAGCGGCGCTACAGGTAAGAGACCAGGCAAGAGCTTGCTAGAGGTTCCCGGCGTCAGCTGGGCGCCGCACTCCTGCTAGCAAGCCTGGACCAGTTCGAGGATGGCCGGGCCGTAACGAGCTACCTTCACGGGACCGAGGCCGGGCACCGTCAGCAGTTCTGCAGTGGTGACGGGCTTGCGCGATGCGATCGCCTGCACGGTGGAGTCGTGCAGCAAGACAAACGGCGGGACTCCTGAGGCCCGAGCCAGGCGCCGCCGCCAATCGCGGAGGCGCTCGGCCAACGCGTCGCGGGCCGGGTCGGCCGCTTCGGCGGGCACCGTCGTGGCCGCTTTGGTGCGGGAGAGCCGCCGGCGTGCGGAGCTGAAGAAATCGAGCAAGGCAGCATCAGGAGCGGCTTTTGGTTGCTGGCCCTCAGCCCCGGTGCCTGCGCAGTGAGCCGAGAGCGCTCCGAGCCACGGGCTCGGTTCTCGCCGCTGGGGGGGGCCGTTGGTGTACCGCCTCTCCCGGGCCCACGAGCAATAAAGCTCGCGCTCGGACCTTGTCAACGCCACGTACAGCAGGCGCCTCTCCTCGGCCAGCGCCGCACTGTTGGAGGCGTAGGCAATCGGCACGAGCCCCGCTTCCAGGCCGCAGACCCAAACCGCCTGCCATTGGAGGCCCTTTGCGCGATGGAAGCTGCAGACCGTCACGCGCTCGGCGTGCGGGCCGGGGTCGCGTTCCTCGTCCGGAAGCTCGATGTCGTCAGCGGGTGCGACCGAGCGAAAAGGCACGCCGGCGCGCCGCAGGACCTGACAGATCACTCCCACCTGGGTGTTGGTCCTTGCCAGTACGGCCATCTGCTCCCAGGGGATACCCCGCGAAGACGCCTCTCGTAGCTGAGCCGCGACTCCAGCCGCCTCGGTTTCCTCAGAGGCGAAGGACCGCAGCTGGGGGAGCGGGCCGTCCGGTTGGCTCGAACGGGCGTCGGGGGGCGCCTGACGTCCGAGGACCGCCGCTGCGGCAGCCACGACCTGGGGGCTCGAACGGTGGTTCTCATCGAGGTGCACAACCTCAGCTCCCGGCCAGCGGCGGGGGACGCTGGCCAGGAAGCCCGGGTCTGCCCCGTTCCAGCCGTAGATGGCCTGGTTGGGGTCGCCAACGACGAACAGGTCCTCGTTGTCCCCGAGAAGTGCCAGCAAGAGGCGGCATTGGAGAGGGTTGACGTCCTGAAGCTCGTCGACGAAGACGTGGCGCCACCGCCAGCGCTGGGCCGCGGCAAAACGGCTGTCCGTTTCGAGCGCTGTTGCGTAGCGCATCAACAGGTCGTCGAAGTCGACGAGGCGGCGCCGGCGCTTTTCGTCCTCGTAACGGCTGTAGAGCGCAGCGATGGCCTCCGCGTCGGCCGGCAGTTCCCGGCGCGCCGCCGTGGCCGCCGCGGCGAACGCGGCGGGCTCCACCAGTCGGGCCTTGCCCCACTCGATCTGGCCGGCAAGCTCGACGATGCTGACGTCCGACAAGCCGGGCCGCCCGGCGACCAGTTCTCCAAGGAGCCGGCCCTTGCGCTCGAGCAAAGCCGGTTCGGGTGTTCGCCGGTCAGCCCACCACCGGCGCAACTGGCTGAGGGCCAGGGAGTGGAACGTCCCGGCCGTGACCGCCTTGGCCGGTGCCAGGCCGTTCAGGCGCTCGCGCAGTTCGCCCGCCGCCTTGCGGGTGAAGGTGATCGCGATCACGTGTTCAGGTCTGGCGGTACCCGTGACGACCCGGTAGCCGACCCGGCGGGTAAGCACCCGCGTCTTGCCGGCGCCCGCCGATGCGAGGACACACACCGTCGGCGACGGGGTGGTGACCGCAAGGTGCTGCGAAGGCGTTAGGTCGGCAAGCAGGTCTGTTGGCTGGGCCAGGGTTACAACCATGTAGTTCACCCTACAAGGCCCAGGTGACGCTAACCCAGTTTTGGCTGGTCAAAGAGTCACATCTGGCCACGTCCCGGCGGCGCCACGGGGCAACTGGCAGGAAACTGGCAGGCAAGTTGGGGGCAACTGGGGGGCAACTGGGGGGCAACTGGCACGCCACCGGCAGGCAACCGGCAAGCAACTGGCAGTCACGGCACGCAGTACTGCAGCCCCGACCGGGCGTGCTTCCGCGGCGCGCTCGGTGCACTGCCGGTACCCGGGATCGCGACCGGCCGCCGAGTAGTCTGTCGGCCGGAACTCATGGCGCTCAGCACTTTTGCCGGTGGGCGCCTGTGGGGCGCAAGGTACGGGACCGGGGGTCCCTGGGTCCTCGCGCTGCACGGCTGGCGCCGCGACCACCACGACTTCGACCAGGTCCTCGATGGCCTCGATGCAGTTGCACTGGACCTGCCTGGCTACGGTGTCGCCCCGGAGCCGCCCGAGCCATGGTCGACCCTCGAGTACGCCGAGTGGGTGGCACCCGTCCTGGACGAGCTGGGCAACGGCCCGATCGTGGTGGTGGGGCATAGTTTCGGGGGCAGGGTTGGAGTTCAGCTCGCCGCGGCGGCCGAGAGCGCGACAGGCAGGCAGGGGCGTACGGGCGCCTTGGTGCTGACAGGGGCGCCGCTTGCCCCGCCTCCCGGCAAGGCCGTCGCACGGGCATCGTTCGCCTATCGGGCGGCCCGGGCCCTTCACGGGGCTCGCCTTGTCTCGGACGAGCGGATGGAAAAGCTGCGACGCGAACACGGCTCGAGCGATTACCGCAACGCCAGCCCGACCATGCGAGGTGTCCTCGTAAAGAGCGTGAACGAGACGGCCAACGCCGTGTACATGCCGCCCCTGCGGGCCTGGGCGGGAGCCGGCAAGGCGGTCGAACTGGTCTGGGGCGAGAACGACAAGGAGGCATCTCTGGCCGGGGTCAGGGAGGGCCTCGACGGGACCGCTTCGGTGCGTGTGACGGTAGTCCCCGGAGCGGGCCACCTCATCGGGGCGCAACTGGCGAGCGAAGTGAGGGCTGCGATCTTGCGCCACAGGCCCGAGCAATGAACACGGCCTCACAATGAACACGGCCCCGCTATGAGCAGGACGGCTCTGGACGCGCTCGGCCTGGTGCTCGCGATAGGTTCGCTCGCGCTGGCCTACCTGCGCTGGCTGCGGGTTGCGCAGCGGGAGCATTACCTGCCCGGTTCGACCGTGCGTTTCGCCCGCCGTTGGTGGGGGAGTGGCACGGTCAACAGGCTGCTGGGCTTCATCGGCGCCGCCGGAGCGGTGGTGTCGGTCTGGTGGGCGCCGAGCATCTTCGTGGCAATTGCCGCCGCGGCAGCCGGCCCTGTCGGCCTGGGTGTGCGGGGCCGGACATCGAAGCTCGCGTGGACGGCGAGGTTACGCCGCCTCACCACCGTCAGCGCGGTGATCGCGGCACTGCCGATTGCCGTGATAGGGGCCGTGGCGGGGCTCCACGGGGCCGCTTCAACCGCCGCCCTCGCAGCTCTCGGGGCACCGGTCCTCGTCGACCTGGGACTATGGGTCACTCGCGCGCCTGAAGCTCGGCTTCTCGCGCCCTACGTGGCCAAAGCAAGCCAACGGCTCCGCTCGGTCGGCCCACGGGAAGTTGCCATTACGGGCTCGTACGGCAAGACGACGACCAAGGGCTACGTCGCCCACCTTGTCGGTGGCGCCATGTCGGTCGTTGCCAGCCCCGCCAGTTTCAATAATACGGCAGGCCTGGCGCGCGCCATAAACGATCATTTGGCGACCGGGACGCAGGTGTTCGTGGCGGAAATGGGCACGTACGGGCCTGGCGAAATTGCATCCATGTGCGCGTGGGCGCCGCCTGAGGTGGCGGTGATAACGGCGCTCGGCCCTGTTCATTTGGAGCGCATGAGGACCCTGGAGAACATCGCGGAGGCGAAAGCCGAGATCCTCGAAAAAGCCCGCGCTGCAATCGTTAACGTGGACTACCCGCTTCTGGAGCAGCTCGCCCAAAAAGCCGAAGAAGAGGGCAAGACCGTTTGGCGCTGCTCGTCCGAGGGCCCGCGAGCGGACGTGACAGTGACGCCCGAAGACGGCGGTTTACGGCTCCGTGTAAAGCATTTCAGTGCTGAAATGGACCAGCTCATTGCCGCATCGCCCACGGTCGACCCCGGCAACGTTGCGTGCGCCGTGGCGGCTGCGCTTTCTCTCGGAGTTCCGCCTGAAATAGTGGCCTCCCGCCTCGGGTCTCTTCCCGGTGCTCCTAATCGCCGCACCCCTCAGCGAGCGTCCAACGGTGCGAGCGTGATAGACGACACGTACAACTCCAACCCCGCCGGAGCGAAAGCAGCGCTGGGGCTGCTCGCGACAACCGCTGCCCCGGACGGGAAAAAAGTAGTGGTCACGCCGGGCATGGTCGAGCTCGGCCCGGTCCAAGCGAGAGAAAACGCAAATTTTGCGGCCAGCGCCGGGGCCGTAGCCACGCAATTGCTCGTCGTGGGCCGCACCAATGCGCGGGCGCTGCTCGGCGGAGCGAGGGCCGCCGGCTTGCCGGCGCGCTATGTCCGCAACCGGTCGGCGGCGGTCGCTTGGGTTTCTGCCAACCTCGGCCCGGGCGACGCCGTGCTTTACGAGAACGACCTGCCCGACCACTACCCTTAAGCAGCGTGCGTACTGGCCCGGTTATGGAAGGCAGAGTCGGCGTCATCTTCGGTGGCCCGTCGCCGGAGCACGACGTGAGCATATTGACCGGCCTCCAGGCGGCAAGGGCGCTCGTGGCGGCGGGCGCCAGTGTAGAGGCGATCTATTGGACCAAGGGCGAGCGCTTCGTGGCGGTCAGCCCCTCGCTCGAGGCGGCCGCCTTCCTGGACGGTGCGCCTAAGGGTGCTCGTGAGCTGCGCTTTGTCGCCCAACCTGGGGGCGGGTTCTTCGAAGCCAAGGCCGGGGTGCTGGGCAAGGAGCGGGGCCTGGAACTGGACGCCGTCGTCGTGTGCTGCCACGGTGGGCCAGGCGAAGACGGCACGCTTCAGGGAGCGCTCGACCTCGCCGGCCTGCCCTATACCGGCCCTGCCGCCTCCGGTGCCGCGCTTTGCATGGACAAGTTGGCTTTTGGCGGGGTCGTCGAAGCGGCTGGCCTGCCGACGCTGCCCCGCAAGCTCGTTGTCCCTGGCGCAGAGGCGCCGCAGTGGGACGGCCCCCACATCGTAAAACCTCGCTTCGGCGGTTCCTCGATCGGGATCGAAGTGATCGCCGAGTGGGCGGACGTGGTGCGTTACGCCGAGCTCGGCGGGCCGCATACCACCCGAGGGCTTGTCGCGGAGCCCTACCGTTCGGACGCCTACGACGTCAACGTTGCGGTCCGGACGTACCCAGCCCTCGCCTTGTCGCTGTTCGACCGCCCGCTCCGGGCGCCCGGCAAGAGCCAGATCTTCTCGTACAACGATAAGTACCTCGGCGGCGACGGGCTCGTGAGCTCGCCCAGGGAACTGCCAGCTCGGTTGGAGGCCGGCCTGGAGAAGGAACTGCGCGAGGCGGCCGGGGTTGTCGCAGCCCTGGCGGGTGCCCGCGGAGTATGGCGCATCGACTTTCTCGTGGCCGGCACCACTGGCCCGTGGTGGGTAAACGAGGTAAACACCATCCCTGGGTCGCTCGCCAAGTACCTGTGGGTCGGCGAGGCTGCGGTCGAGTTCCAGGCGCTTCTGGCCGGCATGATCGAAGAGGCGAAACGGCGCCCGAGTGCCCAATGGAGCTCGATGGGGGCCGACGGATTTGCTTTGCGTTCTGCCGCCTCGATCGCCAATAAGCTCGGTTAAGGACTGCCGAGTATCCTGAGGCCGGGCCTGGGGCCGCAGAAAGCACAGCAGAGGCGCCAACATGGGTTACCCCGAAAAGTCCCTCAATCCGGGCGAGCAGATTGCAATAGACGTCCGTCCACACTGGAAGTACCTCGCCGGCCCGATCTTTGCCGTGGCCGTCGTGGTCATCGGTTCGGTAGTGGCGCTCGTAGAGGACGTACCACATTGGGCCGAGCTTGCCCTGGCTGTACTCCTCGTTTTGTGCCTGCTCTGGCTGCTCGGCCGCTACACCCGCTGGGTGACGACCTCGTTCGTCGTGACGAACGAGAGGTTGATCCTGCGGAAGGGCATCCTGCGCCACACTGTGCGCGAGATCCTCCTGGACCGTTTGACTGATATCACCTACAACCAGTCGCTCCTCGACCGCATTCTGGGCTGCGGTGACATCCTTCTCGAATCGCCCGGCCGGGACAGCCAGGAGGTCTTCCCTGACCTGCCCCACCCCGTTCGGATCCAAAACGAGATATACCGCCTGATCAACCAGCGCCGTCCCGGCGCTTGGGTCGCCGGCACAGGCGACGCGGCCGCCTCTGGTGCTGGCGCCTTCGGTTCCGGCCCCTTCAATACCGGCGCCCTCAGTGCCGGAGCCGTCGGTGACCCGGCCGGTGCTTCCGCCGGCGGTGCAAATGCGCAGGGGGGCTCGTCCAGCCCTGCACCTTTTGCGGGTGTAGCCGCCACAGACCCGCCCGCCGGGCCGCGCGAACCGAGCGTTGCTGACCAGCTGAGCCAGCTGGACGACCTGCGCAAGAGAGGAGTCATCAGCCGGCGGGAGTTCGCGGCCAAGAAGGCGGAGCTGCTGTCGCGCATGTAGCAGGTAGCGGACGCGGGGAGCACGAGGCGCTCGCCCGGTTGAGCAGCCTTCTGCCTGGCCCGCCGGAGGGCGAGGTGTGGTCCGGCGACGACGCCGCCGTTGTCAGGGTGCCCGTTGCGTCAGGTGGCCAGGCGCCGCTGCTGCTGCTGGCCACGGACACCGTGGTCGTCGGTGTCGACGCCGACCTGTCGCTCACGACCTTGTCGGACTTCGGCTGGAAAGCGATGGCTGTCAACCTGAGCGACATCGCGGCCATGGGGGGCGGCCGGCCCACGCGCTCGTGAGCGTCGTGGGACTGGGGCCAGATGAGCTTGAGGATTTGTACGAAGGCATCGCAGACGCTGCGAGGGAGTTCGGTTGCGACGTGGTCGGCGGCGATCTGAGCGCAGGCAGTGAGGTGGTCGTGAGCGTGGCCGTCACGGGATGGGTCGACGGTGAGCCAGTCCTGCGCAGCGGGGCACGCCCGGGCGACCGGATTCGGGTAACCGGTCCACTCGGGGCCTCCGCCGCGGGGCTGCGGCTCCTGCGGCAGTCCGGCCCCGGTCCTCATGCCTGGGGGCCAACCGAACAGGCGCTCGTCGCAGCACACGCCCGCCCGCGTCCTGCAGTCGTCGAGGGGGTTATTGCCCGTTTGGCAGGTGCTACAGCCATGATCGATGTGTCCGACGGCCTGGCGGCCGACCTCGACCAACTAGCAACACGGTCCGGGGTGGGCTTCGAGCTCGCCAGCGTCCCCGCGGCGGACGGTGCCGCAATTGAAGAAGCGCTGGCCGGGGGGGATGATTACGTCCTCGTTTTCACGACGCCAGGGCCGGTGGACGTGGTAAAGGCGTTCCTGGCCGCCGGCGCCCCGGCGCCCTACTTGATCGGCGAGTGTGCCGCCGATCCCCGACTACGGCGTGTAGCTGGTGAAACGCTCGACGTCGGAGGTTGGGAGCACTCCTTGTAGAGTAGCCCGGGCCCATTAGTGCGCTACGCGGCGGAGTGAGCGCCGAGTGCAGCACTCCGGGGGATGCGTAACGTTCTTCCGGTTTCTCCGTCCTTACCTCAAGCGGGTTAGGTGACTGACCGACGTTTGGATTGAGCCTTTTCGGGGATTCCCGGGAACAAGGAGGAGACCGGTCAACGTGCGCGACGGGAGCAATACTGTGTTGCAGTCCAACCCCATGCCAGCCGAGCGCGGGGAGAACGGACGCTTGCGCGGCCCTCAGCTCTCGCTGCAGCGCGCCGGCCCCTGGGACCTGGCGTGGTGAACCTGGGTGGCCAGGATCCGACGACTGCGCGCCGCGATGATGGGAACAACGTAAGCCAAGCGGGACAGGTCTTTGCCGACCTGTTGCTCGTCGCTTCCACGGCGTCACGTTGCCCCCTTGCTCTGGTCACGGTTGTCAAGGGTGGGTCGTGGAGCACGCTGTCGTTCGGCGCTGAACGCGAGGCCCTGGAGGACCCCGAGCTCTTCGCCATCATCTCCGGCCGGAGGGAGCCCGTCGAGGTGACGGACCCCGCCAGCAACCCCGCGCTGGCGCACAGCCGCCTCGCCCGGTCCAACCTGGGTATCCGTTGGCTCCTCGGAGTCCCGCTGCTCGGCCCCACCGGTGAGGTGAACGCAATTTTTGCTGTGCTGGACACCGAGCCCCGGGAGTTGTCCCGGCGTGAACGCGCCGCGATGGTCGCGATCGGCAGGCTCATTGCCGGCGCGTTGTCTGCGCACAGGGGCGCGGACCAGCTTTCGGGACCTGCGTCCCCAGCTGAGCACCCCAACGGCGTCAAGCAGACTGCCGACGGCCACACGCTTTTGCGCAGCCACGAAGTGGCAGCACTGTTCGATGTGACCGAGCGGACCGTCATCAACTGGGCCGCTTCCGGCAAGTTGGCGTGCCTGCGTACGGTCGGTGGGCACCTGCGCTTCCGCAGCGAGGACGTCATGTCTTTGCTCGAGGCGAACTCCCTCAGGCGCCCCCAAGGCCTCTAAGGCCGCCGGCCGGTCAACTCACGGTCGGCAAAGATTTCGCTCGCTAGCGGGAAGCCTTGGTTATCTTGCCGGCGCGGATGCAGGAGGTGCAAACGTGCACACGGCGGGTACTGCCGCCGACGATGGCGCGCACCCGCTGGATGTTCGGGTACCAACGCCTCTTCGTACGGCGGTGTGAGTGACTTATGCTCATGCCGACCGACGAGTGCCGACCACAGACTTCGCAAACCGCTGCCATAGAGCTACGCACTCTAGCAGTCGGCGCTAAGCATCGTCCCGACGGGGCCCAGCCAGTACTCTGACCAGGACAGCGATGAACGAGCGTGGGATGGGGCACGTGGGAGCACGACAAATGCGAACAGACGAGAGCCTGTCCGCCGCTGACCTCGCTCGCGTGGTGCGCGTTTACGGCGACGCCCTGAAACAGCACCGCCTCGCTCTCAACCGCCTCAACGTATACCCGGTCCCCGATGGCGATACCGGGACCAACATGGCGCTCACGGTCGAGGCTGTCAACAAAGAGATCGACGAGGCACAGGCCAAGGCGGGTGGCCGCGACCTCGACATGGAGGAGGTCACGGGGTGCTTGAGCCACGGTTCCCTCATGGGGGCACGCGGCAACTCCGGCGTGATCCTTTCTCAAGTGCTGCGCGGCATGGCGAACGCTTTTCGCGACGCCGGCTCGCGACCCGGTGGCTCCGGCACGCTCGGGCCAGCTGACCTGGCCGACGCATTCTCCCGGGCGAGCGACAGCGCATATGTCGCAGTCAGCAACCCTGTCGAAGGCACAATCCTCACCGTAGCCAGGGCCGGGGCCCGCGGCGCCGAGGAGGTCCTGCGGGGCGGTACGAGCGACGAGGACGAGAGCGCCGCCTTGGCGGACGTCGTCGAAGCCGCCCGCAGTTCCGCCGCCGAGGCGCTTGCCGGCACAACCGAGCAGCTTCCCGCATTGCGCGCCGCCGGAGTGGTAGACGCCGGGGGGGCGGGCCTGCTGTTGCTGTTCGCCAGCTTCTCGCAGGTCGTGGACGGCCGCGAGATCGAAGCCCCACCGGCACCCGCCGGCCAGGAGGGACGGTTGCTGGACATCGGGGAAGGGCGCGCTGGCGCCGGGGACGCTTTGGCCGGCCCGGGTGATGTTGGCGACCTCCGCTATGAGGTCATGTTCTTCCTTGAGGCGTCGGACGAGGCCATCCCGGCGTTCCGTGCGGTCTGGGAGGGCGTCGGCGGTTCGATCGTGATCGTTGGCGGTGACGGCCTGTACAACTGCCACATCCACACCGACGACGTCGGCGCTGCCATCGAGGCGGCTATCGAGATCGGCCAGCCCCGCCAGATCCGGGTCACCGATCTTTACGATCAGGTGGAGGAGGAGCGTTGGGTGCGGGAGGCGGCGGCAGCGGGCGACCAGCACGAGGCGCCGCCCGAGCCGGTCACTTGCGCGGTCGTGGCGGTGGCCGCGGGCGAAGGCGTCAAGCGGATCTTCCGTTCCCTCGGTGCTCGCCAGATCGTTGCGGGTGGGCAGTCGTCCAACCCATCGACGGCCGAGATCCTTGACGCGATTTCCGCTGCACCGGCGGAGGAAGTCATAGTTCTTCCGAACAACCCCAACGTGATCGCGGTGGCGGAGCAGGCCGCAGCCCATTCGCCGAAGAAAGTGCGTGTGGTGCCGACGGCCGGTACCCCGGAAGGTTTTGCGGCGCTCTTGGCGTACGACCCCGAAGCCCATGTTGGCACTAATGCGGACAACATGGCCGCCGCCGCCGCCCGCGTCGTCTCAGGCGAGGTGGTGCAAGCTTCGCGCGACGCCGTCAGCGAAGCGGGGGCGGTGAAACAAGGCGATTGGTTGGGTCTTTCCCGCGGCAGCATCGAAGTTGTGGCCCCGCAGCCCGCCTCGGCGGCAGACGCGGGCATCGCGTTGCTCGGCACTCTGATCGTCGGGGACCACGAGATAGTGACCATCATCGAAGGTGAAGGGGCACGCGCCGCGGATACCCGTCGCATCGTCGAATGGCTCTCGGAACACCACCCAGACGTAAGTGCCGAGGTCCACCATGGGGGCCAGCCGCTTTACCCTTATCTTTTCAGCATTGAATGAGGCGGACCGAATGAAGGCGACCAGGTGAGGAGCTTCGCAGAGCTTTCCGGAGCTCCGCTCAGCGTGCTGCAATCAGTCAAACGCCCGCTGCGGCTACCAGGAGGAAAACGCGAGGCGAGGAGCCGTGCCGAAGCTCTCGAAGAAATGGGCGTTCTTTCGGTCCTCGACCTGCTGACCCATTACCCGCGCCGTTACCTGGACAGGACGACTCAGGTACCCATCTCCGAATTGAAAGAGGGCGACGATGCCACCGTTATCGCGTCCATCCGCAAAGTCAAACGTATCCCGGGCCGGCGTGGTTCCAAGCCGGTCGTGATGATCGATGTCTGGGACCAACGCAGCTACCTGAGCCTGTCGTTTTTTAACCAGCCCTGGCGTGCGAACTACTTGCGGGAGGGGATGGAGGTGGCAATATCAGGCAAGGTCTCGACCTTTCGCGGCCGGCGGCAGATGTCCAACCCCACCGTCGAGGTAGTCGAAGGGGAATGGATGGGACGGGTGGTACCGATATACCCGCAGTCGGAAAAAGCGGGGATCACGTCGATGGAGATCGGGGCCTGCGCGCTCGAGGCCCTCCAGTGGGCCGGCACCCTTGAGGACCCCGTCCCGTCGGCGGCCTTGAAGGCTCATAATTTCGCCGCACGAGGCTGGTCGATGTGGAACGTCCACCAGCCCGGGTCCATTGCGGACAAGGAGGCGGCACGACGGCGGCTCGGTTTCGACGAGCTCCTGCGCCTGCAGCTCGTGCTGGTGATGCGCAAGCGAGCCGTCGAACGAGGTTCCGAGGGCATCGCTCACAACGTCGGGTCAGACCTGCTCGGGCGCTTTCGCGAGAGCCTTCCATTTTCCCTGACGCGAGCGCAAGAACGCGCCATTGAGGAGATCGAGGCCGACCTCGCCAAGGCGGTCCCTATGCACAGGCTGTTGCAGGGCGACGTCGGTTCGGGCAAGACGCTCGTGGCGTTGTGGTCCCTTCTCACTGCCGTCGCTGGCGGCCACCAAGGTGCGCTCATGGCGCCGACCGAGGTGCTCGCCGAACAGCATTACATGACCCTTACCGCAATGCTCGCGGGCTTGGTGGTGCCTGACAGCGCCTCGCTTTGGGGCGAGAGGGGAGTCAGAGTCGAACTTCTCACAAACCGCACCACCGCAACCGAACGGGCAAAACTGCTCGCGGGCCTAGGCAACGGCGAGGTCAACATCGTGGTAGGCACCCATGCGCTGCTTACCGAGCCGGTACGTTTCGCGGGTCTCGGGATGGTGGTCATCGACGAGCAGCACCGCTTCGGGGTGGAACAAAGAGCAGCCTTGCGGGAAAAATCGGGGGCCCGGTGCCCGACGTGCTCGTGATGACGGCTACCCCGATACCGCGGACGGCGGCCATGACCGTCTATGGGGATCTGGACACAACCGTGCTCGACGAGCTACCGCCAGGGCGGACGCCGGTAAAGACGGTCTGGGCGCGGGCCCTATGGAGGTGGAGTCTGCCTGGGCGACAGTTCGTGACGAAATTGGGAAAGGTCATCAGGCATACGTGGTTTGCCCTCTCGTAGAAGAGTCGGAACGTGTCCAAGCCAAGTCGGCCAGCGAGGAAATGGCGCGCCTTGCTGAAGGCCCGCTCGCCGGGCTTCGTCTCGGCCTGCTCCACGGTCAGCTCCCTGCCCGAGAAAAGCAAGCAGTTATGGGCGAGTTCCGGTCGGGTGAGTTGCAGGTGCTGGTGGCGACGACGGTTATCGAAGTCGGCGTAGACGTGCCCAACGCGACGGTGATGGTGGTCGAGGACGCCGATCACTTCGGCATCGCGCAGTTGCACCAGCTGCGGGGGCGGGTCGGCCGAGGGGCTGCTGTTTCGTGGTGTTACCTGCTTGCCGAAGCGCCGACGCCCGAAGGCGTCGAAAGGCTCGGTGCACTCGAACGGACCAACGACGGCTTCGCACTGGCCGAAGTGGACCTGGACCTGCGTGGTGAGGGCACGATACTTGGGACTCGCCAAAAAGGTGTCAACGACCTCAAGCTGGCCTCGTTGCGGCGGCACCGTAAGTATGTGGCGTTGGCCCGGGAGGTGGCCTTCGACATCGTCGGAGCCGATCCTGCTCTCGAGCTCCACCCGGGCTTGGCCCAGGAGTTACGGGCGCTGGTCGACGACGATGACCGTGAGTACCTGTTCAAGAACTGAGGGCCGCGGCGCGCCCGGCCAGGCGCACCAAGAAGGGCTCTCATGCGTGTGATCGCCGGCGAGAGGGGCGGCAGGCGGCTGGTCGCACCACCCGGCCGAGCAACCCGTCCCACGAGCGACCGGGTGCGTGAGGCCACCTTTTCGATGCTCGAGAGCTCCATGACAGGTATCGATGCCACCTTGGAGGGGGCCCGGGTGTGGGACCTATTTGCCGGCAGCGGCGCAATGGGGATCGAAGCGCTCTCGCGTGGTGCAGCCCACGCGACCTTCGTCGACCAGGCCCGTGCAGCTGTCGCGGCGGTGCGGGCCAACCTGGCCGCGCTCGCCTATGGGCCGGAGCGCTCTACCGTCGTGGGCACTGACGTGCTCAATTGGGCTGGGCAGGAGCAGGCGCAGGTGGACGTTGTCATGGCGGACCCGCCGTACGTTTGGCAGGGGTGGGACCTGCTGTTGGCTCGGCTGGCGCCCCTGGGGCCGCTGGTGCTGGCCGAAACCGGTGAGGAGCTCGTCCTGCCCCCTGGGTGGCAGTCTCTGCGGGCCAAGCGTTACGGGGGTACCGTTGTAACCTTGGCACGTTTCAGCGAGCACCAATGAGGACAGCCCTGTTCCCCGGGACCTTCGACCCGTTCCACAACGGGCACTTGGAGATCGTCGAGACTGCCAGCCGCGTGTTCGAGCGCATCGTGATAGCGCCGGTCCGCAACCGGCAAAAGGCGGCGCCACTTTTCAGCATCGAGGAGCGACGTTCGATGATCGCCGCCTCGGTGGCGCACCTCGACAACGTCGAAGTCCCGGTTACCGACACCCCCGTGCTTGTCGTCGACGTCGCTCGGGCTGTCGGCGCGGACGTCATCGTGAAGGGGCTGCGCGTAGCATCTGATGCAGAGGCGGAACTCCAGCAGGCCCAGATCAACAAAGCCGTGTCTGGAATTGAAACTATATTTGTCCCTTGCTCCTCTGCCTATTCCTTCATAGCGTCAAAATGGCTCCGTGATTTTATGAGCTATGGAGCAGCAGACCGGGTGGGCGCGATGGTCCCGGCGCCAGTGTTTGCCGTAATGAAGGAGAAGTTCGCTCTATGAGCAGCACGGCTGGTCCTGGCTCTTTACCCGAGACCGATGCGCTGATCCAGCGCGTGGCCGGCATGATCGGCAGCGCCCGGGCGCTGCCGCTTTCCTCCTCGGTGAAGCTGGATAACAAGGACGAGATACTCGAGCTGCTCCGTGAGGCTATGGAGCGCCTCCCCGAAGAACTCCGCCAAGCGCGCTGGATGCTCAAGGAGCGCGAGGAGTTCCTGGCGTCGACCCAGCGCAAGGCTGAGGAACTCGTGGAGGCGGCTCGTTCCGAGGCGCAGCGCATGGTGCAGCGCACGGAGATCGTTAAAGAGGCACAAACCCAGGCTCGCCGGACGGTCGAGACCGCTCGCGAGGAGGCTCGCCGCATGCGCCTCGAGGCTGAGGACTATGCCGACCAGAGGCTGGCCCAGTTCGAGATAATCCTGGAGCGGACCCTGAAGACGGTGGCAGCCGGGCGCCAGAAGCTGTCCGGGATCCCGGACAAGGACGATGACACGCCTATTCACGGGCCCGGGACGTTCGACGGCCATGCCGCGACAACCAGTGGCGGTAGTGGCGGTAGTGCCAGCCCGGCCAGCGGGGATAAGAGGCGGCTGGGCGGTCTCGGTGCACGCCGGCCTACGAGCCCTGGGACCGTGAGCGCACGTCCGACCAGCGCGAGCGCCCGTCCGGCCAGCGCCGGTGCACGCCCGGCCGGCGCCGGTGGAGGCCCCTCCGGACGTACCGGGGGGCCCCAGGCCAGTAACGGGAGCGCCCATGGCGGCCCAGAGGGCCCCGAAACGGGCGGCGATGAGCAGTTCTTCGACCAGGACCTCATGGGCTGAGCTTGGAGGCTGGGCGCTTGGCTGCGGACCCGTTCGATGTGGCGCTGGGGGACCTGCGGGACCTGCGTGGGTCCCGCCCAGTGCTCCGCCGCGCCACGCTGCGGGAGGCCCTCGTGGCGGACCTGGACAGCCGTGTCCCGGCTGGAGCCGAAATCGTCGCAGATGTCGTCATCGAATCGTTCGATGGAGGTGTCGCGGTAACGGGCAAGCTTTCTTCGGTTTGGGAGGGCGAGTGCCGGCGCTGCATGGTCCCTCTGGACGGGGAGCTTGTCACAGACGTGCGCGAGCTGTTCCGTCGTGGCGGAGGGGAAGACGAAGGTACCTACCCAATGGCCGCCGACCACGTCAACATCCGTGACATGGTCAGTGACGCGCTGTTCGCTGCGTTGCCGTTGTTGCCGCTATGCCGCGAGGACTGTCGCGGGATATGCCCGAGGTGTGGCGCTGACCTCAACGGCGCACCCTGTGGTTGTGAGGAAGTCCATCTCGATCCCCGCTGGTCGGCGCTCGAGGTGCTGGTCAGCGGCCCAGATGACATGATCGAGCCGGGCGCTTCGGACGTCGCTCGCTAGGCGGCCTGCGGGCCCGCGTGGACTGACCGTGGCCGGCGGGAACGCCAGGGCTGGTCGAGCGTGTAAGATCGCCAACTCGTGGCCGTTCCCAAGAAGAAGACCTCAAAATCCCATACCCGCACCAAGCGGGCCAGCGCATGGACGATGGCCCTGCCCGCGCGCAGCATCTGCCCCCAGTGCCGTCAAGCCAAGGTACCCCACACGGTCTGCTCGAACTGCGGCTGGTACAAGGGCCGCCAGGCTGTCGAAGTACGGTAGACAGCCACTTTGATGGCACCTGATGGCCCATGTTCTTGATGGTCTGCCCATAGCTGTTGATGCTATGGGGGGCGACCGGGCGCCCTCCGAGGTAGTGGCTGGCGCGCTGCAAGCTGCCCAGGAGCTGGGCATACCTGTACTGCTGGTGGGCGACGGGGCCTACCTCGGACGCTTCGGGCCTCATCCCGGCGTCGAGATCCTGGCCACGACCGAAGTGATCGAGATGGACGAGGACCCGGGCAAAGCGGTCCGCGTGAAGCGAGACTCCTCGCTGGTGCGTTGCGCGGAGGCCGTGCGCCAAGGCCGGGCGTCGGCAATGGTGAGCGCGGGGAACACGGGCGCGACGATGGCCAGTGCATTGTTGAGGATGGGCCGCCTGCCAGGTGTGCAACGCCCCGCTATCGCCGCGGTGATCCCGGTCCCTGGCTCTACGCCGACGGTGCTGATCGACTCCGGCGCCAACGTCGATTGCAACGCCCAGATGCTTGTGCAGTTCGCCCAGATGGGCTGGGCACTGGCCATGGAGCGCTTCGCTATAGCCGACCCCCGCGTCGGGATCCTTTCCATTGGTGAGGAGCCCACGAAGGGCAACGCCCTGGTAAAGGAAGCCCACGCCCTTCTTGCGGAAGGAAAAGCCGGCCCCGAGGTCCGCTTCATCGGCAACGTCGAAGGTCGCGACGTCATGAGCGACCGCGTCGACGTGGTGGTTACGGACGGCTTCACAGGCAACGTCGTCTTGAAAACGCTGGAGGGCGCCGTGACGGCCGTGGTAGGGGCTGTGCTCGGCGCTCTTTCGAGCACTGATGAGGTAAAACAGGCGGCCAAGGCCGTCATGCCGGCTCTCGCGCCGCTCGCCACCGAGTTCGACCCGGACACCTACGGGGGGGCGGTCCTGCTCGGCGTGAACGGCGTGTGCGTCATAAGCCATGGCTCTTCAGGGGCGCGAGCGATCCTGAACGCCGTGAAGGTGGCCCATCACGCTGTCGCTGACAAGCTCGTCGCCCGGATCGAATCGGTCATAGGCTCCGGGCGGGACTAACGCCGTTTCGCCGGTTGCCCGGCTGCCCGGCTGCGCGGCTGCCCGGTTGTCCGGCCGCCGGGCCGCCAGGCCGCACGGCCGCCAGGGCGACAAGACGACCCGGTGCTAACCTGGTTCTTCGTGCCCTTGGACAGCAGCACGCAAGGGAATGACTTCGGCCGCGTGCAAGTACTCGAATTGGTCCGTGGTTCGCTCGCGGACATCCTCGAGGTCAGCCCGGACCGCATTGCCGAGGGCGCGTCGTTCGGGGACCTGGGAGCCGACTCCCTTGCGCTCATCGAACTGGTAGAGGCGCTCGAAAAGGAGCTCGGCGAGCAGTTCGCCGGGTTCAGGATCGATGACGATGACCTCGAGGACCTGAAGACGGTGCGCGACGCCGTTGACTACGTCGTCGCCAAGCTGGGCAACGCCTCCTGAGGCAGCGGTGCTGCTAGAGCCTGAGGTCCGCGACGACGCCGCGGCCGAACGCGCCGGGCTCGCCGAGCGCCTCGGCTGGCAAGTCAACGACCAGGATCTTTTCGCGCAGGCGTTGGCGCACCGTTCTTGGTGCGCAGAACACCCCCGCCACGAGCCAAACGAACGACTGGAGTTCCTCGGGGACGCGGTCCTCGGCCAGATCGTAACTGACTACCTCTACCGGTCTTATCCAGACCTGCCCGAGGGCGAGCTCGCCAAGGCGCGGGCAGCGGTCGTCAACTCGGCCTCGCTCGCCGGCACCGCGCGTGAGCTGCGAGTTGGCAACGCCTTGTTGTTGGGCAAGGGGGAGGACTCGTCGGGCGGACGGCTGAAGCCGTCGATCCTTGCCGACGCGATGGAAGCGCTGATCGGGGCGATATACCTGGACGTGGGCTACGGCGCAGCGGACACCATTGTCCTGCGGCTCCTCGAGGAACGACTTCGGGAAGCGGCGAAAGGCCCCGGCGACGACGATTACAAGACGCGCCTCCAGGAGCTCTGTGCCCAAAGCTTCGACGAGCTGCCGTTTTACCGCGTCACCGACAGCGGCCCGACCACGCGAAGGTCTTCGAAGCCCAAGTCATCGTCGCCGGGCGCTCCAGGGGGATTGGGCAGGGCCGCTCGAAGAAGCAAGCCGAGCAGGTGGCTGCCAGGCACGCCTGGTACACGATCAAGGCAGACCAGGCAGACCGGGCTGTCCTGCCCACGAGCATCGCCCCGCCCGCCGACGTAGTCCCGCCGGCCGATATAGCCCCGCCCGCCGATATAGCCCGGCGCGCAGAAATCGCCGAGGCCGACGCGGTAGCGGAGCGACCGGAAGGGTAAGCGCCGAGGCGCTGCCCGCCCGCCAGGCCCCTGCTAAGCCATGCCAGAGTTACCCGAGGTCGAAACCGTTCGCGGCGACGTCGCGAGCAAGTATGTCGGCCGCACGCTGGAACGCGTCACCGTTACGGGTCGCCGGACCGTCCGGCGCCACCCGCCGGAACTGCTCAAGGCGCTCGAGGGGAGGACACTGACGGGGGTCGCGCGCCACGGCAAGTACCTGCTGTTCAAATGGGACGACGGCCAGGTCATGTTCGCTCACCTGCGTATGAGCGGGCAAATGCTCGCTGCGAAACCCGGGGCGCCCTTGGCCCCGCATACCCACGCCGTGATGACTTTCAAGGGTGCGGGCGAACTGCGCTTCGTGGACCCGCGCACCTTCGGGGAGTTCTTCTTGGCGGGCCCGATGAGCTCGACCACCTCGGTCCCGACGCGCTCGACATCGACGCGTCTCAGCTCCGGGCGGCATTCGCCGGCCGCCAAGCCCGGGTCAAGTCCCTTCTTGTGGACCAGACAGTCTTAGCCGGGATCGGCAACATTTACGCCGACGAGATCTTGTTCGAGGCGCGGCTGCGCCCTGACCGGCCCGGGGGCTCGTTGAAGGGGGTCGAGCTCAAGCGGCTGGCTGCGGCGACGCGGTCGGTGCTCCAGTCGGCCATCGTCGGCAGGGGTTCCTCTCTGGGTGACCAGCAGTACCGGGACCTGCAGGGCGAGGGGGGCCGCTACCAGTTGGAGCACAAGGTCTACGGCCGGCTCGGGCAGCCCTGCGTTTCTTGCGGGCGGCCGATAGAACGCGCGCATTTCGGGGCAAAGAGCGCCTACTTCTGCCGCTCGTGCCAGCGGTAGCCTGGGTGCGGATATGTGCCGCAACATAACTACCTTGAGGGGTCTCGAGCCCCCGGCCACACCTGCAGAAGTGGAGGCCGCCGCTCGCCAGTTCGTCCGCAAGGTGAGCGGGGTGGCCTCGGTGTCGGCCATTTCGGAAGATGCCTTCGAACGAGCCGTCCGCCGGGTCTCCGAAGCGACGGCCGAGCTGCTAGGCGAGCTTCCCCCACGACGCCAGCCGCCGCCGACGCTGCCGCCCCTGCGGCGCATCAAGGCTCATCACGGCTGAGCCAGCCGCCGGGCTGCTACGGTATCGCGCGAACGGCTCTGGGCATCCAGCTCGGGCGCAACCGGTCCCGGAGAGGGAGGCTTCAGTTTGCTCGTCGATTTGATCGTTTTCGATGGTGTCGACGAGCTCGACGTCATCGGCCCCCTCGAGGTTTTCAGGCGTGCGGCGTCGGTCGGAGCAGAGGTAGCCGTCAGGATTTGCAGCCGGGAGCAGGTCGAGTGGGTTAGCGGGGCCTTCGGTGTGAACTTCAAGCCCGACGCGACCTTTGTACCCGGGGCGGCAGACGTGGTCGTCGTGCCCGGTGGCGGGTGGGTCGCTAAGGACGATATGGGCGCCTGGGCCGAGGTGAAGCGGGGCGACTGGCTCCCTTTGCTTGCGGAGGCCGCCCGGGACGGTTCGGTGATGGCGGGGGTCTGCACGGGTGCGATGCTGCTCGCCCATGCAGGCGTGATCGGCGCACGCCGGGCAACAACCCACCACGACGCGCAGGCCGACCTTGCGCTCCTGGGTGCGGTTGTCATGGCGGAGCGGGTCGTCGACGAGGGCAGCGTCGTGACGAGCGGGGGGGTGACGAGTGGGATCGACCTTGGCCTCTGGCTCGTCTCGCGCTACTTCGGGGAAAGCCTGGCTGAGGTGGTAGCCGACGGCCTCGAGTACCCCTGGACCCGCTTGCACGGGGGCGCGCCCTCACCTGCATGACCCCGCGGTACATGGTGAGGTTCCTCCCTGAACGCTGGGCAACGATCGTTAGGTTCGTTCCATCCGTGGCTCATCCCCGCTAGGTTTGGCGGAGCGTGTTCCTGAAGTCGCTCACTCTGAAGGGCTTCAAGTCCTTTGCAGACACCGCCACCCTCGAGTTCGAGCCTGGTGTCACGGTTGTCGTCGGCCCAAACGGGTCCGGCAAGTCGAACATCGTCGACGCTGTCGCTTGGGTCCTCGGCGCGCAAGGCCCCCGGACTTTGCGCTCCTCGAAGATGGAAGATGTCATCTTTGCCGGCACTTCCAAGCGAGCGGGCCTCGGCCGAGCCGAGGTCTCACTGACGATCGATAACTCGGCCGGTCTCCTCCCGATCGACCTTTCGGAGGTGCGCATAACGAGGTCGCTCTGGCGTAGCGGCGAGTCCGAGTACGAGATAAACGGCGCGCCGTGCCGCCTGCTCGACATCCAGGAGCTCCTTTCGGATACCGGCGTCGGGCGCCAGCAGCACACGATCGTCTCCCAGGCCCAGCTCGACGCGATCTTGGCGGCCCGTCCGGAGGATAGGCGCTCGGTGATCGAGGAAGCCGCTGGCGTCTCCAAGCATCGCCGCCGGAAGGAAAAGGCCGAGCGTCGCCTGGAGGCGACCGAGGGAGCGTTGCTGCGGGCGCAGGACTTGCTGAAGGAAGTGCGCCGTCAACTTCGGCCATTGGAGCGCCAGGCCGACGCCGCGCGCCGTCATGCTGATGTCATGGCCGAGCTGGTGGCTCTGCGACGCTATCTCCACGGCCGAGAGCTCGGCTTGCTTGCTGCTCGTTTGGGAGCGGTCGCGGCGGCGAGGGCGGAACTTGGCAGATTCTGAAGACGAGGCGCTGTCTTCCCTGGCGCGGTTGGACGCGTCTGTCGTCGCAGCCGAAACGGGTCTGGACTCGGCCAGGCGCGACGCGGACGTCGCAGATCTTGGAGAGCTCCTGCCGGCGGCCGAAGGCTTGAGGGCACGAGCCGGAGGGCTTGTGGCGCTCCTGGCGGAGCGCACGCGGGGCATTGAGCGCGCCAGGGCTGCGGGCGTCGACAGCGACGTGGTGTCCTCCCTGGAAGCCGAGGCGACATCGTTGGAAGACCAGCTCCGGAACAACTCGCGCGAAGCCGAGGAGCTGCTGCCGCTCGAGGCGGAGCTGACCGTCGCCGAGGAGGCCCTGAACAGGGACATGGCCGAAGTGGACGCCCTTTCGACAGGGCACCTCGAAGCGCTGTCCGGTGGGCACGCGCCCTTGCATGAGGAAGGGCGCGGGGATGCTCCCGACCTTTCGGCCGGAGATGCTGGCCAACGGGCCGGTGAAGTGCGCGCCGAGCTCTCCGCTCTCACGAGGGCGGCCGAGCAGGCTGACGCGGAGCTCCAGCGCGCCAGCGAGCGCTCCATCGCGCTGGCCGCCCGTTCCGAGCGCCTTCGCGAAGAAGCATCGAAATCCGAAGCGGTAATACGCGAGGCCGAAGCGGCCGAACCGGCGGTCGTCGCCTCGGTCGAGCAAGCCGATGCCCACCAGGCGTTGGCGGAACGAGCCCTGGCATCTGCGGAAGACGAGCGCCGGGCTGCAGACGGCGAAGCTCACAAGTGGTCGGCAAGGGCCGAGGCCCTCTCTCAGGCGCTTGACGAGGCGCGAGCCCGCGCGGGCGCGCGCCGGCTGTCGTCGGTTGCCGGCATGCTCGGGGCGCTTGTAGAGCTCGTCCACGTCGACGAGGGTTACGAGGCAGCGTTCGAGGCAGCGGCAGGTGAGGCGCTTTCCGCGGTGCTGATGGCAGACGAGCAGGCGGCCCGCGAGGGCCTGGCTGACCTCGAGGGCCAGGGAGCCTCCGGGGCCGTTATTGCGCTGGCCTCGGCAGGCTTGGGCGCCTCGCCCACCTCGCCCGGCTCGCCCACCTCGCCCGGCTCGCCCACCGGGCCCGAGGCTCCCAGACAAGGCGCCGCCTGGCTCCGCCTGCATGCGCGTTCTCGCCACCCGGCCGTGACCGAACTCCTCGACCGGCTCCTTGTGCGGGCCGTGGTCGTGGAGGGAGGCTGGCAAGCCGCCGTAGACCTCGCTGTCGACCACCCCGAGCTCGTGGTTGTCACTCTGGCCGGCGATCGCTGCGCCGGTGGGATCTGGCGCACCGGTGCGCATGGGACTGGTGCCACGGGAGCTGCGCTGGAAGAGGCCCGCGCAGCGCTGCGCGACGCTACCGAAGCCGCCGCGCAGGCGGCGTCGGCCGAAGCCCAATGCAAGACCGCACTGGGGCAGGCTCGCGCCACCGCATCGGAAGTGCACAGGTCCGCGGCCGAACGCGCCTCCGCGCTGCAGGCCGCACACGAGGTGTTCCGGCGGGCCGGCTCCGACCTTGCAGAAGCCACCACCGAGGCTGAGGCCCTGTCCGGCCTGCAGTCGCAAGTGGCTGCCCGGCGGGCGCGGGACCTCGAACGCGCCACCGAACTGATGGCTCTACTGCCCGAGCTGGAGGCGGCCGCAGCCGAGCAAAGCCAGCGCGCTCTGGCAGAACGCGCGGCCCGCAGCCGTTTGGCCGAGCGAACTAGCGCCGTGGCCACGTTGCGCAGGGATCTCGAGGTGCGCGCCACCGCTGTCGAGGAACGCCGGGCCCTGCTGCGTAGACGTCTCGCCGAGGTCGAGCAACGCTTGGCGGGTCACGTCGCCGAACGAGAAGAGGCTGCCGGGCGCCGCGTCCGCCTCGACGAAATGGCCAGCGCGATCGCCCGCCTCAGCCTTGTCGTCAGCGCCAGGCTTGCCACGCTCGAGGCCACCCTCAGCGCTTTGCGCGAGATGCGCCAAGCGGAGGCCGAGTCGCTGCGCTTTGCCGCGGACCAACTCGAGGCGCTGCGGCGGGAGCGTTCCGGCGTAGAACGACAACTTTCCACGGTCCGGGACCAGGTTTCGCGCAACGAGCTGGAAGCTGCTCAGGTCAAGGGGCGCCTCGAGGCGTTGACCGAGACGGTGCGCCGCGAGCTCGATTGCGAGCCGGAGGCGCTGGACGGTGCCCAGTGCCCCCCGCTGCCTGCCGGTTCGAGCGCCCCGACCCGAGCACGCGAGCTGGAGCGCGAGATCCGCCTGATGGGCCCGGTCAACCCCCTCGCCCTCGAGGAGTACGCGGCGCTCGAAGAACGGCACAAGTTCCTCGAGGGCCAGCTCCATGACGTATCGGGTGCCAGGCGAGAGCTGAGCAAGGTCATAAGGGCGGTGGACGCCGAAATAATCACCGTTTTCAAGGCTGCATTTGACGATGTCGCAGAAAACTTCACCAAACTCGTGACAATGCTGTTCCCCGGCGGCCAGGGCACTTTGTTCCTGTCAGACCCCTCCAACATCCTGGAGTCCGGTGTCGACCTCGAAGTTCGGCCTGCTGGCAAGAACATCCGCAGGCTCTCGCTACTTTCAGGGGGCGAGCGCAGCCTGGTGGCGTTGGCGTTCTTGTTTGCTGTTTTCCGCAGCCGGCCTTCCCCCTTTTACATGATGGACGAAGTGGAGCCCGCGCTCGACGACGTCAATTTGCACCGGTTCCTGGACCTTTTGAACGAGTTCCGCATGGAGGCGCAATTACTGGTGGTGAGCCACCAAAAGCGCACGATGGAAGCAGCCGACTGTCTCTACGGCGTGAGCATGCCCCCTGGGGGTTCTTCGCTCGTGGTCAGCGAGAAGATCGAACGGGTGCTGTCGGTGCGCGACGCTTCGTCGTCGGCGGGGGCCTCGCCGGTGCCCGAGGCGCCGTCTGTGGACGTAGCACCCGCGGTGGCACCCGAAGTGACAGTCGCACCCTGACCCCCGCGCCCGGCCCCACTGCGCCGTAGCGCCACGAGCTCGGCGGCCGACACCGCCGAAAGCAGCGCGACCGCAGCGAGCGCGAGGGCGAAGCCCGCAGTCAGGTCGCTCGGCCAGTAGTCCACAACAACGGTGCTGGTGCCGGCCGGGATCGTCGCGCCCAAGAAGAGCCCGTCGAGCTTGTGGGTAGCCACCGCGTGCCCGTCAGCGTCGACGTGCCATCCGGGCAGGTAAGTGAGGCGCAACGTCAGCGTGGAGCGAACAGGCGCCCGTACGGCGAGCCGCCATGTGGCGTTGCCAGTCTGGCGTGCCGATACCACCCGGGCGGTGCTGTCCGGGTCGAAGCTGAACTGTGCGGCACCCGGGACCCGGTAAAGCTTGACCGTCCCGCCGATCGGCACCGCCAGCGTGGCGACGAGCGTGGTGCCCCTAGGGACGCGTTTGTAGGTGGCTAGCACGTACGACGCCCCGTAAAAGCGTGCGGTCGCTGCCGATGTGACCGACGGGGCGAAAAC
This sequence comes from uncultured Acidimicrobiaceae bacterium, assembly GCA_963699075.1. Taxonomy (GTDB): domain Bacteria; phylum Actinomycetota; class Acidimicrobiia; order Acidimicrobiales; family Palsa-688; genus Fen-671. Next base: position 837,606 of record CAVOTF010000001.1, read on the forward strand.
GTTGTTCCCGAGCCCGGCATTGGCCGTCGCCGCGGGGTGCGGCCAGGTCGTGAAGTATGCGGGAGGGGTCACCGGGTCGTGGACGGCCAGCTCACGGATCTGGTACCCGATGTTGACTTCGGGGTAGATGCCCGCTCCTGTCCACTTGGTGACGTCTTTGGGGTTCGGCCCGTCCAGGGCAAGTAGCTTGTTGCCGACGAGCCGTTGCAGTTCGGCGACGGACCTAGTGACCGGGAACACGTTCGACGAATAGCTGTTCAGCCCGATCCCGGCCCACACCAGGTAGGCCGATTGGGCGGCCAAAAGGACCAGGAAGGTGGCGCGCACCGCCCGGCCGTCGCGGTGCGTGCTGGGTACGAACTTGGTGTGCCGGAGCCGCAAGGATGCGGCGAGGAGCCCGGCGGCTATCGCAGCGAGGGTGAGCGCCGGCCATATGAGGGCGTGGCGGCGGACCGATAGTTCCGCCACCGTGACGCCGGCGCTGCCGGCGTCGAGCAGAAGGTACACCAGGACCAAAGCACAAGCTCCGGTGCTTGCCGCAAGCTTGACCCGAACGGTGATGTCTCTCCAGCCGCGCCAGAGGCCCTCTGCCCCCAGCCCAGCAAGGATGGCGAGCGCAAAGGCCAGCATGGGGAGCATGCGCTGAGTTGCGACCGAGCCGGCCCCCAGGTCGGTGAACAGGCGCTGCGCCGTCGGGTCGTAGACGACGCCTAGCGATATGAGGGCCGCGCCGACGAGGCCGGCCACGACCGGCCGGCGCCACCAGACCAGGACGGCGAGGATTGCGAGGACGATTGCAACGGTCCCCACGTAGGCGGTCGCTTCGTAGTAGTCGACAGGCCCGAACCAGACGTTGCCCTTCGTGGGGAGCCCGTCGTAGCCCTGCGCGAACAGCAGCGACAGGGCGCGTACCGGTAAGCCTCCCGTCCCGTTCTCGCCGGCGCGCGAGGACTGGCTCAGCACGGGGAGGCCGGGAAGCCACAGCGGTGCAGAAAGGGCTGCACCAGCCGCGACGCCGGCAACGAGCCGGGCAGGCCCCGCCAGGCCTACCTTGCCCTGGAGCGCTCCGCAGGCCCCGGCTATGACCACGACCGCGGCGACTGCGAGCGCGCCGAGGACAAGTGTCTCCGGGAAACCTCCGTAGAGCGCGAACGCCGCCGACAGAGCTACTAGGACGACCCCGCCCGAACGCCATCGCCCGGGCCTCCAGCACAGCACCGCGCCGGCGATAGCCCAACCCGCCCACACGAGCGGCCCGCTCACGGCCCAGCCCGCCCAGCCGCTGAGCGAGCCCGAAAGCATGAACGTGGTGCCGGCCAGGGCTGCGCCGAGCGGGCCTGCGCCTATCAGCCGCGCAGCGACGTAAGTCCCGCTCCCGGCGATCAACAAGAGGGCCGCGACGCTTGCCAGGAAGGACGCCGAGAGCGGGAAAAGGTAACCGATCATCGTCGGGAGCGCGAACGGCTTGGACTCGAAGTTGAACATGAGCGGCATGCCGTCGCCCGAAAAGTTGTTCCACAGCGGCAGCTGGCCGTGGTGTACAGCCAACCAGTCGAGGGTGTTCCAGGGCACCTCCTGGGTGATGATGTCGCCATTGACCCCGTTGTGCACGGCGAGGTGCGGGACGTAGGTCAGGTACGAAAGCTGCCGCCCGATATCGGCTGGGCCGAACGAAAAACCGTCCTTCAGCGCGGGCGACAGGTAAGCCCCGAGCACTAGGACAAGCCACGCCAGCCCAAGGGCGTCTCCGCGTCGGTGTGCCGTCAATTCGCCTCTTGCCTCGCCGCACTGCTTAGCACACGTGCCGCCCAGCTCTTGGCCCAGTGTGCGCACCACCGGTAGTCTCGACCCGTCATGCTGCTCGCCATCATCGTCGTCGCCTGCGTCGCGTTCGTGGCGCTCTCCGGGATGGGCGGCTACACCGTGATCGCCAGGAGGCGCGAACGCCGCGCTCTCACGGCGCCGCCCCTCAGCCCGTCGCGCCCGGCGGTACCCCCGCCGGCCCAGCAACCGCCGGGCCAGGGCCCTGCGGGACAAGAGGCCGCCGCCCAACGTCCTGCCGGCCCCCACCCGGCGAGCCAGCACCCGGCCGGCCAGAACCTGGTGGGCGAGCACCCATCGGCTGGACCAACACCAAGGGTTAACCGGATTTGGCGCTCGAGCAGGCAACGGTGGCCGAGCTGGCCCCCCAGGTACTCGAACGGCCGAGGTTCCGCGACCGTCTCGGCAAGGCGAGGTCGTTGCTGGCGGACCAGCTGGCAGGGGTGCGCAGGCGGGGCAAGATCGACAAGCAGGCCTGGGACGAGCTCGAGGAGGCCCTCGTGCTGGCCGACGTCGGCATCGTGACGACCGACGAGTTGCTCAAGGGCCTCAAGGAGGGCGCCCGGCGCGACGGGCTGTCAACCCCCGAGCAACTGGTCGCAGCTTTGCGCGAGGAGCTGGTCAGGCGCCTGGAAGGCGAACGTGAGCTGCACAGGGCACCGGCGGGGACGGCGACGGTGTGGCTCTTCGTCGGGGTCAACGGGGTGGGCAAGACGACCACCATCGGCAAGGTGGCGATGCGCGAGGAGAGCGAGGGAAGGCGGGTGGTGCTTGCGGCCGGTGACACGTTCCGGGCGGCTGCGGCCGACCAGTTGGAACTCTGGGCCGAGCGAGCTGGCGCCGGTTTCGTGCGGGGCAACGAGGGCGGCGACCCGGGTGCGGTTGTCTTCGACGCCGTGCAGCACGCCAATGCCCGGGAAATCTCGCTCGTGCTGGCCGACACCGCCGGCAGGTTGCACAACAAGGTCAACCTGATGGAGGAGCTCAAAAAGGTCCGCCGGGTGGCTGACCGGCCGCCCGGCTCTGTCACCGAGGTGTTGTTGGTGCTCGATGCGACGACGGGGCAAAATGGCCTCGTCCAAGCGCGGACGTTCACTGAGGCGGTCGCGGTCACCGGTATCGTCCTGACCAAGCTGGACGGGACGGCGAAGGGCGGGATCGCCGTCGCCATCACGAGCGAGCTGGGCATCCCCATCAAGCTCGTTGGGCTGGGCGAAGGGCCGGAGGACCTCGTGCCCTTCGACGCCCGCGAGTTCGTGGAAGCGCTCCTCCCAGCTGAGTGACTTACTCGCTGAGAGGCTGAGAAGTTGAGCGGCTAACGGCGTCGCTTAGGGCCGCGTGCCTTCATTGGCTTGAACCAGATGCGCTCGTAGCTCCGGCTCATCGGGTGCAGCAAGAGGGCAACGAGTGCAGCCGCGAATATCAGGTTGATGATGATGCTGACCGATGCCGTGAAAAACACAAGCCAAAACAAGACATCTACCACGGCAACGGCCACTCCGCCCCAGTAGCCGAGCTTCTTCTCGTTGGCAATGCCGAGCCCAGCGAAGATCGCGGGGATCGCGAGCAGCCCGAAAAACGGGATCCCCACTCCGACCAACACCTCGAGGATCCACAAACCGGCGAAGAAGTAGAGCAACATGTTGGCCGACAGCAGCGTCTGGGGATGGCTCTTGTCGAGCCACTGTGTGTTAGCCATTACTACTCAGTGTGGCACCGCTGCGGCCGTTCAGTGTGGCAGTGGTCGCTCGGAGCTTGACTGGCTGCTCCCGGGCAGCCAGCTGGCCGCATGCGGCGGCGATGTCGGTGCCGCGGTTGGCTCGGACCGTGGCGTTGACGCCGAGGCCCCGCAACCAGTCGCGAAACGTCGCCACCGCGTCCGGCGCCGTCCCCAACGTGGCGTAGCCCGGGGTCGGGTTGAGTGGGATCAGGTTCACATGGGCCGCGAGCGGGAACGCGAGATCGGCAAGCTCGGCCGCGTCCCGCCGGGTGTCGTTGACGCCGTCGATCAGCGCCCACTCAAACGAAAGCCGCCGACCTTTGGCCGCCAGGTAGTCCCCGCAGGCATCCATGAGCAGCGCTAGAGGGTACCGGCGGTTGAGCGGGACAATCTCGTCGCGCAGCTCGTCGCGGGCGGCGTGGAGGGAAACCGCCAGGTTGACAGGAAGGGCCTCCTTTGCGATCCGGCGGATGCCGGGGACGACGCCCACGGTTGACACGGTGATATGGCGCGCCGAGATGCCCAGGTTGGAATAGAGCAGTTCCACCGCCGACCAGGTCCGGTCGTAGTTAGCCAGAGGCTCGCCCATGCCCATGAACACGACGTTGCTGAGGCGGCGGGGGAGCGCTTGGCGGCGTGCCTGCACGACCTGTTCGACGATCTCCCCGGCGGAGAGTTGGCGATCGAAGCCGGCTTGCCCCGTCGCGCAAAAACCGCAGCCCATCGCACAGCCGGCCTGGCTCGACACGCACACGGTGGCACGGCCCGGGTACAGCATCAGGACGGTCTCTATGCGGCGGCCGTCGGCGAGAATCCCAAAGCCATTTAGTCGTCTGGCCGTCGGAGGAGACCGAGCGTGCGGCCTCGTGGAGGGCGGGTACGAGCAGCCCTTCGAGCCGCTCGCGAAGGTCCTTGGGCAGGTCGGTCATGTCGCCAGGGCGCAGGCCCTTTTCCCAAAGCCCCCTCCAGACCTGCTCCGTACGGTAACGTGGCTGGTCAGGAAGTAGGTTTGCTAGCTCGTCCTTGCTGACGTCGAAAGGCCCCGGCACAATAAGCCAGCCTAGGTGCGTACCTGAAGAGGTAGCGCAAGCTGAAGAATAGTTAACCTTCTTTACCTTAGCTTTACCTGAAGAACAGCCGGCAACTAGGGTAGGTAGCCAATGAAAATCATGATCCTGGGGGGGGACGGCTTTTGCGGGTGGCCGACCTCGCTCCATCTCTCGGCGAAGGGCCACGACATCGTCATTGTCGACAACCTTTCGCGCAGGTCTATCGATATCGAGCTCGAAGTTGAGTCGCTGACCCCGATCAGGCCGATCGGCGAACGCTTGCGGGTTTGGAAGGCCGTGACGGGACGGGACATGAGTTTCGTCAACTTGGACCTGGCAACCCAGTACAGCAAGCTGCTCAGCCTGCTCCAAGAGTTCCGGCCCGACGCCATCGTCCACTTCGCCGAACAACGGGCAGCGCCGTACTCGATGCGTTCGCCAAAGGCGAAGCGCTACACGGTCGACAACAATGTGCGGGGCACGCACAACCTGCTTTGCGCGCTCACCGACGCAGAGCTCGATGCCGCCGTGGTGCACCTCGGCACGATGGGCGTGTACGGCTACGGTTGGTCCGGCTCGGCGCCCATACCCGAGGGCTATCTGGCCGTAAAGGTCCCGACCCCCGATGGCGAGCTGGTCCGCGAGATCCTGCACCCGGCAAACCCGGGCTCGGTGTACCACATGACCAAGACGCTCGACCAGCTGCTCTTCGCGTTCTATGCGAAGAACGACGGGGTGCGGATCACCGACCTCCACCAGGGGATCGTGTGGGGCACTCAGACCAACGAGACCGGGCTCGACGAACGCCTGGTAAACCGCTTCGACTACGACGGCGATTACGGCACGGTGCTCAACCGGTTCTTGATGCAGGCAGCGATCGGTCATCCCTTGACTGTTCACGGCACAGGCGGCCAGACGAGGGCGTTCATCCACATCCGTGACACTGTCCGCTGTATCGAGATAGCGATCAACAACCCTCCCGCGATAGGTGAACGGGTGTCGGTGTTCAACCAGACCACCGAAGTCCACAAGGTGAAGGACCTGGCGGCGCTGATCTCGAAGCTCACGGGCGTCGAAGTCGTGATGCTGCCGAACCCCCGCAAGGAAGCTGCGGAGAACGACCTCGTCGTGCAAAACGAGCGTTTCCTGTCGCTCGGGCTCAACCCGACGACCCTTTCCGAGGGCCTGCTCGAGGAGGTCCGCCTGATCGCCAGCAAGTACCGCGACCGAGTCGACACCTCGAAGATCGTGAGCCGCTCTGTATGGCGCAAGGGCATGGAAGTAGCACCTGACCTGCAGATGAGCATCCTGTCCGAGCCGCAACAAGGCAACGGCGGCGCCCTCAAGGTTGAGAGCGGTCTCGAGGTCGACTAGTTGGGGCTAACCGGCGAGATATCGCCGGCATAGGCCGGGACGTCGCCGGTGTAGGCGCGGTCTATGTGGTTGAGCGTGAAGCCGAGGTCGACGTAGAGCTTGACCGCCCTCACGTTGCTTGCGTCCACGTAGAGCCTGGCCTCGGTGGTGCCTTGACCAGCTAGGTAGTCGAGCCCGGCGAGGGTGAGCTGGCGGCCGAGGCCGCGCCCTGCAAAGTCGGGGTCTACGGCCAGCACGTAGAATCTCGCCGAACGACTGGCCGTGCTGGTCATGGACCTTGGTCCAGCAAAACCCGGCGAGGCGGCCCTCCAGTTCGTAGAGAAGGAAGCCTCGCGGGTCGAACCACGGCTGCGCCTCGCGGGCTTTCAGGGTCTCGTCCGTCCATCCGCCCTGTTCGGGGTGCCAACGAAAAGCCCTGTTGTTGACCTCCAGCCAGGCCTGCTCGTCCTGGCCCGGTTTGAACGGCCTTGTGAGGAGCGTCGAGTGTTCATCTGTCGGGAGCGCCCTACGCATCTGGTACAGCGATCGCCCGTGCGACAGGCCGGCATCTGCTGCCATCCTCTCGTGGTAGGGGGCCGGCTGGCTCACCCAAAGGTGCAGGTGGCCGCCGCCCTCCTTGGAGATCAGGTCGATGGCGCTTCGCACGAGGTCTATCGCGACCGTGTTGCCGGGCACGCGGTGGTGGGGGTCGACCACTACCTCGAGGGCCCAGCTCGGGCGGTCGCCGCCGCCATCAGGGCCGAGGCTCAATTGGGCATAGCCAACCGGGTGGGCATGGCCGGGCTCCCACGCGACAAGGCCCGCGAAGCCTTCGCGGCCGCCTTGGACCAGGTCGAGCCAGGCATGTTCGCCGAGCGCAGGGTGCGCGTCGGCCTCGCTCGCAGCGTCCAGAAGGCCGGTGACAGCGGCAAGGTCTTCACCGTCGAGGTGACGCATCACCCGGATATCGTGCACGTGCACGAAGCTAGCCTCGTTGGCGTGCCAACAGCTCGCCCGAGGACTCCCGGCGGCCGCGCAAAGCTTGCCGCGGCCCGTTTGTCAGTCGAGTACCCCGGCAGCGCAAAGGACCTTTGCGCGCTGAAGTTCTCCACGCCCTGGGAGCTACTGGTGGCGACGGTGTTGTCTGCGCAGACGACCGACGAACAGGTGAACTCCGTCACCCCGGCTCTCTTCCGGCAGTACCCGGCCCCTGAGGACCTGGCCGTCGCCAGCCCTGAGCGCGTGGAGGAGCTCATCCATCCGACCGGGTTTTTCCGTGTAAAAGCAAAGAACATCATCGGCTTGGCAAGCGCGGTGTCCACCAGGTTCGGTGGGGTTGTCCCGACAGCCATGGAGGATCTGGTGTCTCTCCCGGGGGTCGGGCGCAAGACGGCAAACGTCTTGCTGAGCGTGGGCTTCGACTTACCGGGCTTGCCCGTCGACACCCACGTGGGCCGCCTTAGCCGCCTCCTCGGCCTGACCGAGCAGACAGACCCCGTCAAGGTCGAGGCCGACCTGTGTGCCATGCTCCCGAGCCGCGAGTGGGGCCCCATGAGCTTGCGCCTGATCCTGCACGGCCGGCGTGTCTGCATCGCCCGCCGCCCCCGCTGTGACGAGTGCGTTCTGGCAGACTTCTGCCCCTCCGCCTTCCTGCCGCTGGCTCGCGCGGCTAAGAGCTAGGGGCGCTCCTGCGGGCCGAAGGCTAGTGCCGCCCGGTCACGAGCCTCTCGAGCCTTCTGTTGGCGACGCCCAACGTCCGTTCGACCTCGAGCAGGTCGTTGCCGTAGCGCTCCTCCTCGCTTGGGGAAAGCTCAGCGATGATGCGACCGACCCGAGTGGTGAGCTCCCCAAGGGTGCTCGAGACAGCGGTAAGTTCCGCCCCAGCGCTCATGGGCCCCAGCATGCCAGGCCCCTGGCAGTAATGGGCCGCAAAATGGGGAGCCGCAAAATGGGGAGCCACGGCGGCCTCCCAAAGCCGCATCGGCCCAACGCGGTCGAGTTGGGCCAGTTGGGGGGTAGATTACGAAATTACGTTTGTTTGCCGAGCCAGCGCACCGTTCCATCGGGTCGGTTTGCCGGGTCATCAGGACCACCACTAGGGGACGGGGAACGTTGCAATCCATAACTCGCTCCAGCTACCGTGCGGCCCGACTTGCCGCCGGCACCGCACTGATCCTGGCGACGTCGTTAGTCGCCCTGCCGGCTGGCACCGTCGCTGCGGCTGGTCGCGTACCGGCAAAGCAGGGGAGCCCCAAGCAGGCCTCCAGCCAAGCGTCCAGCCAAGCCTCCACTAAGGCCTCCGGTGAAGCCAAACAGGTCGCCCGGCAAGGCGGCGGCCGCGCCTCCGAAAACGTCCTCCTGCTGCTGAAGGCGGCTTGCCCCGCTCGGGCAAGGACAATGGCCGGGGTCGCCTGCCCGCCGCAGGCGGCAGTCCTGGCCGAGCTCAAGGCGGCCGGTGCGAAGGTGCTCTCCAGCACCACCTTGGTCGACTCGATAACCGCGCTCGTCAGCCCCGCCCTGGCCAGTGCTCTTGGTAGCTCCCGAGCGATTTCCCAAGTCGTCCCGGACGCTTCGCTCCGTCTGGGGACAGTCGGCTCGGCCACTCCCAGCGCTCCTGCACCTGCGCCCTCTCACGTCGCCGCGCAAGCTAAAGGCTCCAGCCCGAAAGCAGCGCCCGTGCTGCACCCGCTCGCGGTCGCACCAGCAAGCCAGATCTGTGGCACCCGGTCACATCCCGAGCTGGATCCCGAAGGCCTCCAGGACATCAACGCCAACAAGGCTCGGGCCATGGGTATCGACGGGTCTGGAGTGACGGTCGCCGTCTTGGCGGACGGGCTCGACCCGAAGAACCCGGACTTCGTGCGCAACGCTGCTTATGGGCAGGCAGGCTCGCCCGTGATCGCCCAATACCTGGACTTTTCCGGCGACGGTACGCCAGCTCCGACCGACGGAGCCGAGGCCTTCGGGGACGCGAGCTCGATCGTGGCCCAGGGCAACAAGGCTTACAACCTCGCCCAATACGTGAACCCCGATCTTTCGTCGGCGTTCCCGAAGAGCGGGTGCTGGGTCAAGGTCGTAGGTGTGGCGCCAGGGGCTTCCCTTTTGGTCCTGAAGGTCATCGGCAACGCCCAGGGTGCATCGACCTCGAGCATCGTGCAAGCGGTGCAGTATGCCGTGCAACACGGCGCGAAGGTCATAAACGAGTCTCTCGGCTCCGGGGACTTCCCCGACACAGCGCTCGACGTCGTACGCGACGCTGACGAAGCCGCAGTCGCTGCGGGCGTCACGGTCGTCACGAGCTCGGGTGATGCCGGCCTCACGAGCACGATCGGGTCGCCGGCGACGGACCCGAACGTCATCAGCGTGGGTGCCACCACCAACTTCCGCGATTATGCACAGAGCGACGAGGGCGGTTTTTACAACCCGGTCGTGGGCAACGGCACCTGGCTCAGCAACAACGTGGCGTCCTTCTCGTCCGGCGGTTACAGCCAGTCCGGCGGCACAGTCGACCTCGTCGCTCCGGGGGACTCCAACTGGGCCGTGTGCTCGACCAACGCCAAGCTCTACACGGGCTGCGCCGACACCTTCGGTGGCAAAGACATCGGCATACAGAGCTTCGGTGGGACGAGCGAGGCTTCGCCCCTGACTGCAGCGGCGGCCGCCGACGTCATACAGGCTTACTCCCAAACCCACGGCGGCACCGATCCCTCGCCGGCGCTCGTGAAGCAAATCCTGTGCAGCACGGCCACTGACATCGATTCCCCTGCCGACGAACAAGGCGCGGGCATGCTCAACGTCCTCGGCGCCGTCAAGTTGGCCGAGTCGTTGCCGGCACAGGTCACCCCCGGCTCCACGACCACCACTACGACCGCGCCTACGGCTCCGGCTGCAACGACGAGCACGACGACCGCCACCACGAGCACCACGAGCACCACGAGCACCACGACCACGGCAGCGGCGCCTGCGCTGCGGCTGAGCCCCGATGCGACCGGGCCTGACGCAACCGGGTTGCTCCCTCCGTCAGGCGATCTTCTTATCAGCCCGAGTCAGGTAAATGTCGTGGGGACGCCGGGCGCCACCAGCACCCAGCAGGTGTCCCTGACCAACACGGGCGCGGCGGCCATTACCGTCGGCCTTTCGACTCGGGCGCTTTCGCACAAGGTCTACGACACCGGGGTGCGCGAGTTCACCATGGACCCGATGACCCCGACGACCAACCTGGGGGCTTTCCCGATCTGGAGCGGCGTAAGCGAGGTGTACCAAACCGAGACCTTCGAGGTCCCAGCGGCCACCGGTTCGCGCCTCATTTTCGACGCGGACTACCAGGACACCGGCCAGAGCTCGGTCCTGCACGTAGCCCTCTTCGACCCGAGCGGCACCTACGCCGGTTACTCCGACCCGCAAGGCCTGGGCGACTACGGCGAAGTCGAAGTGACCAACCCGCAAGCCGGTCGCTGGACAGCGCTGTTCTTCACCGAGCAGAACGGTGCCCTGAAGGGGGGGACCGGGACCAGCGGGACGGTGCAGTGGGACGCGAGCACCTGGCGTTATGAGGGCGCGGCAGCGGTCAACCCCTCTTCGTTGACCATCGCTCCCGGAGCGACGGCGGCTGCCACGGTTTCGATAACCGATCCCCCTCTGGCTGGCGACACCAGCGAGTCCGTTGTCGTCTCGTCGCCCGGTGGCAGGACCACCGTGCCCGTCACCGTGCGCACGACCATCGACGTCGGCGCCAGCGGCGGTATTTTTAAGGGAGTACTCACCGGCGGCAACGGTCGCGACGGTGCAGAAGCCGAGACAAATACGTACTTTTTCCAGGTGCCCGCCGGCGAAACCGACCTCGACGCCACCATTGCGCTTGGCAGCGACCCGAACGAGCATCTGATCGGGTTCCTGGTTTCCCCCGGGGGCCAGCAACTCGCTTATTCGGGCAACTACACCTTCGTCCCTTCGGGCAGCAGCGCCGAACCCAAGGCTGCGTACGGCCTTGTCCCAGGGGCCACTCCCTACTTGCAGATGTACGCGGTGGCACCGCAGGCCGGCCAATGGGAACTGGTCCTGCAATGGACGAACCCGGTTACCGGCAACGAGCTCACAGAACCGTTCTCAGGCAGCATCCAGTTCAACCAGGCCCACGCGGGCGGAAAGAGCCTGCCAAGCTCCCCGTCGGCGACCTTGGCGCAGGGCCAGCAAACGTATTTCCAGGTTGACGTCTCGAACTACGGGGTAGCCCCGGAGGCCTATTTCGTGGACCCCAGGCTCGATAAGACCACCACGATGACGCTCCCCGACCTCAACCCGCGCAACATCGCCGACCTTATCGAGCTGCCGCTGGGAGCCGGGCTCAGTTACCCCCTCTACCTGGTCCCCACGGGCACGACCCAGCTGAACGCAAAGTTGCAGCGCCTCGCCGGCGCGGGGACGGTTTCGTTCGACCTCAACCACACCATCGGCGATCCTGACGTGTCCCCCTTGGTGACAGCCTCCGGCGTCAGCAGCTCGGCGGGTACCAATTCGCAAAGCGTCAGCCTGAGTTCCCCCGAGGTGAGCCCGGGGCTCTGGGCATTGAACCCAGGGGAGGTTGGCCCTTACCGTGCCGGAGGGGCGCCCAAAACAGTTGCCCTGGCCACCGTCAGCGCCGTCACCCAGGCATTTGACCCGGCGGTACGTTCCGACACCGACGACCTTTGGCAGGTGGGCTTCGGCTTCTCCCACTTCCGTTACCTCAGCCCGGGCCAAAGCGTGGCGATCCTGGTAGACATCAAACCGACGGCGCCGGTAGGCACCTATGTCCAGGGAACTCTCTACATCGACGACTTCACCCTCGACAGCTTCCTGCCGACCGGTGACGTGCTGCCAGATGCCGACGAAGTGGCCGCCGTTCCCTACTCATACACGGTCGTGGCGCCCGGAGGGCCGATAGCCCCCTAGCCCAGCAACGGGTAGCGCGGACGCGCGCATTGACCCGCCGCGCCAATTGCCCCCGGCCGCGTCCGTTGCCCTCGCTAGCATCGTCCTAATGGCACCGTTGCTCACCAGGCTTGACTTGCGCGGGGTTAGTGGGGACCTGCGAGCCCTGTTGCCCGCTCCCAAGGCCGTGGCGGAGGGCCCCGTCCAAGTGGTGAAAGAGGTACTGGCAGCCGTGAAGGCGGGCGGGGACCAGGCGGTGGCCGAACTGACGCAGCGCTTTGACGGTGTCGTGCCGGCTTCGTTGCGTGTACCGACCGAGGAAATAGCAGCCGCAGCCCAGCAGATCTCTCCCGCGCTGCTCAGTGCCCTCGAGGCCGCGGCGCGTGCCATACGTGATTTCCACGAGGCAGAGCTCGTCGCCCACCACGGTTTCGAGCATGTGGGGGCGGACGGCATCGTCACGAGCGAGCTCCTTGTGCCTGTTGACCGCGCCGGTTGCTACGTCCCTGGTGGGAGGGCGCCGCTCGCTTCGACCGTGCTCATGACGGCCGTGCTCGCGCAGGTCGCCGGGGTGCCAGAAGTCGTCGTCTGCTCTCCCCCTGGGCCTGACGGGCACGTGTCCGCCGCTGTGTTGGCCGCGGCGGCCGTTGCCGGCGTCGACGAGGTCTACGCGGTAGGAGGGGCACAGGCGATCGCTGCGATGGCTTACGGCACAGCTACGCTGCGCCCGGTCGACGTTATCGTTGGCCCCGGCAACCTCTACGTGGCAACCGCGCAACGGCTCGTAGCCCAGGAAGGTGCGGTAGGGGTGCCCTCGGCGTTCGCCGGCCCCTCCGAGGTGGTGGTGGTCGCTGACGGGAGCGCACCCGCTGATTACGCCGCGCTGGACCTGGTCGTGCAGGCAGAGCACGGGCCGGACGGGCTGGCCTGGCTCGTCAGCTGGTCAGAAGAGGTTGCGCGAACAGTCGAGCAGGCGGTCGAACGGTTCGTGGCCGAGTCGCCGCGCCGCCAGGAGGTGACCGCGACGCTCGCCCAAGGCGGTTGGTCGGTGCTCGTGGACGGCCCTGCGCAGGCGATGGACGTCTGCAACGTCGTGGCCCCCGAGCACCTGGAACTGATAACCGCCGACCCTGACGCGCTCGTCCCGCTGGTAAAGGCGGCGGGCGCGGTCTTCTGCGGCCCTTCGGCACCGGCCAGCATCGGGGACTATGTAGCCGGCCCGAGCCACGTGCTCCCCACAGCGCGCAGCGCGAGGTTTTCGAGCGCGCTTGGTACCCAGGACTTCTTGAAGCGTGTCCATGTCGTGAGGCTCGACCGCCAAGCGCTTCGCCGCGTCGCCCCGTATGTGGCCGCGATCGCGCAGGCCGAAGGTCTTGCGGCGCATGGCGAATCGGTATCTTCCCGGGCAAGCGAGCTCACCCCTGTGAGCCCTGTGACCCCTCTGACCCCGGTGACCCGGTGACCCGGTGAACCGGCAAGCCACCCCGGCTCGTGCGTTCCCCGAGCCGCGCGCCGACCTGGGCCTGCGCGAGGGCTACCACTCCCCTCAGGTCCCAGTAGAGGTGCGGCTCAATACCAACGAATCGCCGTACCCCCCGCCGGCCGAGTTCCTGGAGGCTCTTGTCGCCCAAGCCCGTGACATTGCCTATAACCGGTACCCCGACCGCTCCGCGCGGGGGCTCCGAGAGGCATTGGCCGAACTGCACGGCGTGGACGCGGAACAGGTCTTCGCCGCCAATGGGTCAAATGAGGTGCTCCAGTCGATATGCCTGGCGTACGGGGGTGCTGGGCGACGAGCAGTGATGTTCGAGCCGACTTACGCCCTTCATTCCCACATCGCCCACCTCACCGGGACAGCGATGGTGCAAGGGCAGCGCCGCCCCGATTTCACCCTGGACACCGATGTGGCCATCGACCTGATAAGGACCGAGCACCCCTCAATTGTTTTTCTTTGCTCCCCCAACAACCCGACCGGGTTGGCCGAAGACGCCTCGACGGTGACTACGGTCCTCGAGGCCGCGCTAGCCGAGGAGCCCAGTGCGCTGGTGGTCGTCGACGAAGCGTACGGCCAGTTTGCTGCCTGGTCTGCTCTCGAGTTGGTCGGCGAGGGGGTGCCGCTCGCCGTTGTCCGCACGTACTCGAAGACCTGGTCGATGGCGGGGCTCCGGCTTGGCTACGTCATTGCTCCTTCGGAGGTCGTAAAGGTGTTGGAGCGCGTAGCCCTGCCTTACCATTTGGACGCGTTGAAACAGGCTGCGGGCCGGCTGGCATTGCAATTTTCAGAACAGATGGAAAGCCGCGTGGCGTCGGTAGTGGCCGAGCGCGACAGGATGATCCGCGAGCTTTCCAAGATGCCCGTACGGGTCTGGCCGTCGCAGGCGAATTTCGTGCTGTGGCGCCCGGAAAACCGCAGCGGCGCCGAAACCTGGGAGGGCCTGGTGCAGCGTTCCGTCCTGGTGCGTGACACCTCGAGCTGGCCTGGCCTGGGCGGATGTTTGCGCACCACGGTAGGCACGAGAGAAGAAAACGACAAGTTCTTGTCTGCTTTAGGAGAGGTGCTGGCATGAGCGGGGTGCTGAGGTCATGAGCCGGTCTGTCTCCAAAGAGCGCGCCACCAAAGAGACGCAGATCTCCTTGAGGCTCGGTATCGACGGCCCGGCACAGGTGGAAGTCGCCACAGGGCTGCCATTTTTTGACCACATGGTCTCCCAGCTCGGGCGCCACGCCGGCTTCGACCTTTCCTTGAGCGCCACCGGGGACCTCGCGGTCGACGCCCACCACACGGTTGAGGACGTCGGTATCGTCTTGGGCGAGGCACTCCACGACGCACTCGGGGACAAGGCCGGCGTTAGGCGGTTCGCGTCGATCGCGGTGCCGCTCGACGAGGCGTTGATCGAGGTGGCTCTTGACCTTTCTGGCCGCCCGTTCTTGGTTTACGAGGTGGACCCGGGCGCCGGGGGAGAGGCCTATCCCATCGGCGACCCTCCTTTTGACCCCCAGCTTGCCGAAGAATTCTGGCGCGCCTTTTCCACCTCGGCAGCGATAACCCTCCATATCAGGATGCGCAGTGGCCGCAACACTCACCACATCCTCGAGGCAAGCTTCAAGGCAGTTGCTCGGGCCTTGCGCGACGCGGTCAGGGTAGAGGGCGGCGGGGTACCTTCGACGAAGGGCGTTCTTGGGTGAAGCCGTTCGTTGCGGTAGTCGATTATGGGATCGGCAACCTGCGCTCGGCTGAAAAAGCTCTTTGCAAGGTTGGTGCCGATGCTCGCCTTGTCACCAGCTCGGCTGAGATTGCGGCGGCCGCTGGCGTCGTGCTGCCCGGAGTCGGGAATTTTGGCCGTTGTAGCGAGGCTCTTTCGTTCAGCGGGCTTTGGCGGGCGACCCTCGACGCAGCCACTTCGGGAAGACCGTTCCTAGGTATTTGCGTTGGCATGCAGCTCCTGTACGAGGGGTCAGAGGAATCGCCCGGTGTCCCAGGGCTAAATATCTTTGAAGGCGAGGTCGCGCTGCTGCCGGCCGGAGTGAGGCGCCCGCAGATGCAGTGGAACCTTCTTGACGTGCGCGCAGGGGGCGGCCTTCTCGCAGGTTTCGAGCGTGATGCCTGGGCCTATTTCGTCCACTCGTACGCGCCGCCAATTGGCGAGGAGACCGTAGCGACTTGCGATTACGGGGGCTCGGTCGCGGCGGCCGCAGAACGCGGGAGCGTATGGGCCACCCAGTTCCACCCCGAGAAATCCTCGACGGTCGGCCTTGGCATAATTGCCAATTTCGTGCGCGCCTGTTCGTAGCCATGGAACTCTTCCCAGCGATAGACCTGAGGGCGGGGCGGTGCGTGCGCCTGGCGGAAGGCGATTTCGGTCGCGAGACCGTTTACGGTGCCGACCCCGTCGCGCGTGCGCAGGCCTTTGAGGCCAGCGGCGCCCGTTGGCTCCACGTGGTCGACCTGGACGCGGCAAGGACGGGAGTGGCGACCAACCGGCCCGTGGTGGCGGCGATCGCGGCGGCGGTCAGCATCCCGGTGCAGGCCGGCGGGGGAGTGCGCAGCCTGGCCGATGCGGCCGAGCTCCTCGAAGGCGGGATTGCCAGGGTCGTGGTCGGCACGGCAGCCGTGCTGCAGGTGGGGTTCCTGGCCGAGATCGCGCAGCGGTGGCCGGGCCGGGTCGCCGCAGGTGTCGACCATCGCGACGGTGAGGTAAGGGTCAAAGGCTGGGCCGAAGGTGCTGGGCGCGACGTAGCCGGCGTCGTAGGCGAGCTCGCAGCTGCGGGTGCCGCCGCCGTCATTGTGACCGAGATATCGCGCGACGGCCTGATGCTCGGCCCTGACCTGGCCGGGTACCGGGCATTGCTGCGGACCTGCGAAGTTCCCCTGATCGCATCCGGCGGGACTGGGTCGCTCGATGACCTTCGCCGCCTGGCCCGCTTGCAGGCCGCCGGCCGGCGTCTCGCCGGAGCGATCGTGGGCCGCGCGATTTATGAGGGGCGCTTCAGCGTCCCCGACGCCGTGGCCGCCGCGCGGGCGCTCCCATATGAGAGTGCTATGAAAGCCGTACGAGTCGTCCCCTGCCTCGACGTGGACGCCGGAAGGGTTGTCAAAGGTGTGCGCTTCGCGGGCCTCCGCGACGCCGGTGACCCCGTAGAGCTGGCAGCCCGCTACGACACCGAAGGTGCTGACGAGATCGTGTTCTACGACATAACGGCCTCCGCTGAGCGGCGCGAGACGATGCTCGATGTCGTCTCGCGCACCGCGGAGCAGGTCTTCATACCGCTGACTGTCGGTGGTGGTGTCCGTACGCTCGAGGATGCGCGGCGGCTTTTGCGTCTTGGTGCAGACAAGGTGAGCATCAACTCCGCAGCCGTCGCACGACCCGACCTTGTTCGCGAGATCTCTGACACCTTCGGTGCCCAGTGCGCCGTGGTGGGCGTGGACATGCGCCGCAAGCCAGGCCCAGAAGCCGCCTGGGAGGTTTACATCCACGGTGGGCGCGTGCCGACCGGGGTTGATGTCATGGAATGGGTGGCCAAATGCGAGAAGCTCGGCGCAGGGGAGCTCGTGCTCAATTCGATGGACCGGGACGGGACCCGGCAGGGCTACGACCTCGAGCTGACCCGCAAGGTGGTCGAGGCGACCGGGATCCCTGTCGTTGCAAGCGGCGGCGTCGGCACCCTCGCTGACCTGGTGGACGGCGCGGTTAAAGGTTTCGCCGACGCCGTGTTGGCGGCGTCAATTTTCCACTTCGGCGAAGCGACTATTTCCGACGCCAAAGCGGCGCTCGCAGCGGCCGGTGTGACCGTCCGACCAGTAGCGCGCTAGCTTGCCGGAGGTGACCCCCAACGGCGAGCACGTCGAGCCAAAGCAAGCGATCCAGATGCTCACCGATCGGGTCCTCGTACAGGTCCCGAAGTCGGAGGGGGAGCGGCGGAGCAAGTCGGGCATCCTTATCCCCGCTACGGCGGAGATCCCCCGGCGCCTCAGTTGGGCCGAGGTCGTCGCGACAGGCCCCCACGTGCGGGCGATCAAACCGGGCGACCACGTTTTGTTCAACCCCGAGGACCGCTTCGAGGTTGAGGTGCAGGGCGACAACTACCTGATCCTGCGCGAGCGCGACATCCATGCCGTGGCGGCTGAGAGGGTAACGGATAGCACGGGGCTATACCTCTGAGGATGGACCTCTGAGGACTAGCGGGGGGTAATGCGATGAGCGGAGTGCGGCTGTTGGTGGGGACGAGGAAAGGTGCCTTCGTACTGACCTCTGACGGTGCTCGGAAGAGCTGGCAGGTGGAGGGGCCTCATTTCGCGGGGTGGGAGGTCTACCACCTGAAAGGGTCCCCGGCCGACCCGCAGCGGATTTACGCTTCCCAGTCCAGCGGGTGGTTCGGCCAGCTCGTGCAGCGCTCCGACGACGGCGGCAAGACATGGGAACCAGTGGGCCACGATTTCGCTTACCAGGGCGAGGCAGGGTCGCACCCCTGGTACGACGGCACCCTGAGGCCCTGGGAGTTCACCCGCATCTGGCACCTGGAGCCGTCTCTGCACGACCCGGGGACCGTGTACGCAGGCGCCCAGGACGCGGCACTTTTCCGCTCGACCGACAGCGGGCTGACATGGCAGGAAATGGTGGGCTTGCGTGGCCACCCGACGGCTCCGTCGTGGCAACCGGGCGCTGGTGGCCTATGCCTCCACACCATCATCATCGGACCTGACGACCCCTCGAGGATGTTCGTCGCGATCTCTGCCGCGGGCGTGTTCCGCAGCGTCGATGCCGGCGAGACCTGGCGGCCCGCCAACCACGGGCTGAGCTCAGAAGGGGTCCTCCCAGACCCGGACGCCGATGTCGGGCACTGCGTGCACCGCATAGCCATTCACCCGTCGCGCCCGGACGTCGTGTACATGCAAAAACACTGGGACGTCATGCGCAGCGACGACGCCGGCGTTTCATGGCATGACGTGGGCGAGGGGCTTCCTTCGGACTTCGGCTTCTGTATAGATGTCCACGCCCACGAGCCCGACACCGTCTATGTCGTACCGATAACCAGCGACTCGCTGCACTACCCACCTGAAGGCAAGCTCCGGGTTTATCGCAGCCGTACCGGCGGCCACGAGTGGGAGCCTCTTACCAACGGGCTGCCCCAGGAAAACTGCTATGTGAACGTGTACCGCGACGCGATGGCTGTTGACTGCCTCGACCCTTGTGGCGTCTATTTCGGTACCACGGGAGGCCAGGTCTATGCCTCCCCTGACGCCGGGGACAGCTGGGCGGCCGCCGTTCGGGACCTCCCTGCCGTGCTGTCGGTCGAGGCCCAAACCTTGCCGTGAGCTCGCACGTCCACGTCCGCCTGCCAGCGCAGCTGCGCATCCTGGCGCGGGTGGGCAGCGATGTCGTGGTGGAGGTAGCCGGGCCCGTGACGCAGGGCTCGGTGCTGAGCGCGTTGGAGCAGCATTACCCGGTGCTGCTCGGGACCATCCGCGACCGCACGACCTCAAAACGCCGGCCGTTTATCAGGTTTTTTGCCGGCGAGGCGGACCTGTCCAACGAGGCTCCCGACGCGTTGCTACCCGACGCGATAGCCAGCGGTGCCGACGCTTTCGTGGTAGTCGGTGCGATGGCCGGCGGTTAGCATGGGCGGATGCCGGTTGCCACCCCTATCGCTCCCACGCCCGAACAGCTAGCTGCAGTCACCTACAACGCAGATGGCCTTGTGCCTGCGATCGTCCAAGAGCACGGCACGGGCGAGGTGCTGATGATGGCTTGGATGAACGAGCTCACCTTGCGCGAAACCCTTGAATCGGGCCGCACCGTGTTCTGGTCGCGAAGCCGCCAGGCCCGCTGGCGCAAGGGCGATACGTCGGGCGACCGCCAGTTCGTGCGTGCTGCCTACTACGACTGCGACGGGGACACCTTGCTGTTCGTGGTCGAACAGGAGGGTTCGGGCGCCTGCCACACCGGGGCACGCAGTTGCTTCTACAGCCCTTTCGGGCCAGACGGAGTTGCGCAGCCTGACAAGCTGTAATGGGCGACCTGTAATGGGCCCAGTGATGGGCGACCGGTGAGCGGGGGCGTCCGCCCGAGCAGGGACGAGTTCGTCTCCTTGGCGCGCGATTGGAGCATCGTCCCGGTCTGGCGGGAGCTGCTCGCCGACATGACGACACCGGTCGGCGCCTATGCCCGCTTGGTCCAGGACGAACCCGGCTTCCTCCTGGAGTCGGTCGAGCACGCAGGGACCTGGGGCCGCTGGTCCTTCATTGGCCGCCGCCCGTCGGCGACAATGACATTGCGCCACGGGAGGGTGTCGGTGGAGGGCATGCTCCCCGACGGCGTCCCGACCGACCGGGGGATCCTGGTGGCCATAGAAGCCGTGCTTTCTCATTACCGGGCCCCGTCCCTGCCCGGGTTGCCCCCGCTGCACGGGGGGCTCGTCGGCTACCTCGGCTACGACGTTGTCCGCGAAGTAGAACGCCTACCCGATGCTCCACCCGACGAGCTCGGTTATCCCGACGCGATCGTCGGGGTCGTCGGCCAGATCGCGGCCTATGACGCCTGGCGCCAACGGGTGACCCTCGTCGAGGCGGTCCCTGTCCCGGTTGGGACCACCACCGCCGAGGCCCATGAAATGTACGACCGGGCGGTCCGGCGCCTGGAAAGCTTCGCAGCCGAGGGTGCCAAACCCATCGAAGAACCGGTGATCGATCCCCCTGAGCGCGACGACGAGGTCCCTATTGTCGAACGGCGGACCTCGCCCCAGCTTTACGCCGCTGCCGTCGAGGCAGCCCGCGAGTACATTTTCGCCGGCGATATCTTCCAGGTTGTGCTCGCACAGCGCTTCGACCTGGAGCTCGGTGCTCGGCCTCTCGACCTTTACCGCTCACTGCGCCAGGTCAACCCGAGCCCGTACATGTACCTGCTGCAGTACCCCGAGCTGGCCATCGTCGGGTCCTCTCCTGAGCCAATGGTGCGGGTTCGCGACGGGCGGGTGATCTCGCGCCCGATCGCCGGCACACGGCGGCGGGGCACGACGGAGGCTGATGACCGCCGTCTGGCCGCTGAGCTGTCCGAGCACCCTAAGGAACGGGCCGAGCACGTGATGCTCGTTGACCTCGCTCGCAACGATGTCGGCAAGGTGGTCGAGTTCGGTTCCGAGACCGTCGACGAACTGATGACCCTGGAGCGCTACAGCCACGTCATGCACCTCACCTCGCAGGTGTCGGGGCGCCTTCGGCCCGGTCTCGGCCCGGTAGACGTGCTCAGGGCGACCCTGCCCGCCGGTACCGTCTCGGGCGCGCCCAAGGTGAGGGCGATGCAAATAATCGACGAACTGGAACCTGCGCGGCGTGGGCCGTATGCCGGGGTGGTGGGATATATCGACTTTTCAGGCAACGTAGACACCGCCATCGCTATCCGCACCATGCTGGTGGGGGCCAACGGGCGGGCCAGCGTCGAGGCCGGCGCTGGGATTGTCGCCGACAGCGTTGCGCAAGACGAGGACCTCGAATGCCGCAACAAAGCGGCTGCTCTGCTCGCCGCGGTCGGTGGGGCGCGCCGGATCGCGGCCGCCCGGGCGGAGAGCTCCCAGTCGCCCGGCAATGGGCATGCCTGAGCAGCGAGTGAGCCAGGCGTGAGCGGCACCGTGGGCCCGGACGAGGGTTACTCCGCGCTGCGCGAAGGTTTCGCGGCGCTGCGCATCGAGCGCGACATCGTCAGGGTCGCCGGGCCGGACGCGCAAAGCTACTTGCAGGGCCAAACGAGCCAAGACGTTGCCAAGCTGGACGACGGGGGCTGGGCGTGGGCGCTGGTGTTGCAACCACAGGGCAAACTCGACGCCTTCGTCCGCGTCTCGCGGCGTGGGCCTGAGGAGTTCCTCTTGGACACCGACGCCGGTATGGGCCCGCCTCTCGTGGCCAGGCTCGGCCGCTTCAAGCTTCGGACGAAGGTGGAGATCGACCAGCTCGATTGGCAGGTTGTGGCGGTGCGCGGGGCGGGCCGGCCGGCCCGGCCGGAGCTTCCCGAGCTTCCCGCCTCGCTCGGCGAGGGTGGCGCGGCCCTGGGCGGCGCAACTGCGGGCGGTTCACCGGTTGTCGTGCCTTTTGAATGGGGCAGCCTCGCCGGCTACGACCTGTTTGGCCCTACGGTCGACATCCCGGCCGGGGCCACCGCGGTAGACGCGGCTGCGTACGAGGCGGTCCGTGTCGAGGCCGGCTTCCCGCGCCACGGTCACGAGCTGGACGAACGCACGATACCTGCCGAGGCCGGGCTCGTCGAGGCGTCGGTGAGTTTCACCAAGGGCTGCTACACCGGCCAGGAGCTCGTGGCGCGGATCGACTCACGCGGCAGCAACGTGCCCCGCCACCTGCGCGGCCTGCTGCTGTCAGGGCCGGTAGAAGCTGGCGCGCGCCTTGTCGACCTGACCGGGGCCGGGGCGCCGGGCGCTCCGGGCGAGGCGGACGCGCTTGGGAGCGCCGGCAAAGAGGTCGGGCGGGTGACCAGCGTGGCGGTTTCTCCGCGCCTTGGATGGGTTGGGCTCGGCTATGTCGGCCGGTCGGTCGGCCTGGAGGTCACGCTCGCGGTAAGGGACGGCGAAGGCCAGGGCGGCGAAGTGCAAGCGCAGGTGCAGCTCCTCCCGCTCAGCGGACGCTGACGCGCCCACCAAGGAAGTGGACGGAGCCCCAGGCGACCAAATAGAGAGCCCCCGTCGCAGGCGGGTCGACCTCGCCACCGCACACCGGCGCAGGTCTGTTGACGCCCTGGCGATGTACGCCTTCGTAGCTCTCGGGCTCCCGGACGGGATGTTGGGCACGGCATGGCCCTCCGTCCGTCGTAGCTTCCACGTCCCGCTCGAGGACCTCGGGGTGGTGCTGATCGCAGGCACCTTCGGGGCTGTCGCCGTCTCATCGGTGGTGGGGATCGTGATCGCTCGGGTCGGCATTGCAAGGACCGTCATGCTCGGTGGAGCGGTGGCCGCCCTGGGTGCGATCGGGTTCATCGTGTCGCCAGCTTTTTGGACCTTCGTGCTCGCCGGGACGGCGATCGCGGTTGCGGCCGCGTTGATCGACAGTTCGATAAATTCCGCGATCGCGCTCGCGGGGCGCAACCGGCTTCTCAACCTCGTGCACGGCTCTTATGGGATCGGCACAACGGTCGGACCGTTGGTAGTGACCGCAGCTGTGCTGGCCATCTCCTGGCGCCCTGCTTACGCGTTCCTCTTCGTCGCCGAGATCGCCCTTGTCGCGGGGTGGCGGTGGGCCGGGCGCGACATCGACGCCAGTCCTTCGCCGAGCGTCGTTGTCCCGGTCGCCGCTGCCGTAGCCCCGGCCGCTCCGCTCGCCGCTGCCGTAGCTCCCGGCGTACCAGCAACGGCTGAGGGAGCCCTCCATGTGCCAACCGTCCCGCCCCGTCTCACAAGGGCCCGCCTCGTCACGGTCGTTGCGCTGGGCCTGATTGTGTTCATGGTGTACACCGGCTTCGAGGTCGCGGCGGGGCAGTGGGCGACGAGCTTCGATCGGGGCCTGCTCCACCTCGGCGCCGGAGCGGCAGGTTTATCGACCTTCGGGTACTGGGGAGCGCTGACCCTCGTCCGCTTTGGGCTGGCCGCGCCGAAGCGGAGAATTGCGCCGTTGTCAGTGGTGCGCTGGGGTTGCGCGATCGCTGTTTCGGGAGCCGCTCTGGTGTGGTGGAGGCCGGCCACTGTGGTTGCCCTTTTTGGGCTCGTCATCATCGGCGGCGCGCTCGCCGGGGTGTTCCCGGCCTTGGTTGCGCTGACCCCTGAGAGGGTCGGCCAAGACATGGCCGGCCACGTGATCGGATGGCAGATAGGGGCGGCAGGACTAGGCGCTGCAGGGATCTCGGCCCTGTTCGGGGTCGTATTCCAGCACTTTGGCCTGAAGGAGTTCGGGCCTGCGCTCATGGTGGTCGCCGTGCTGCTGATCATTGGTTCGTTCGCACTTGAACGCGTCGCCCCTACGGTCGCTCCGGAGCGCACCGCCGCCCTCGCCGCCAGCGCATGACAGGACGCCCAGAGCTGCTCGTAGTCATCGCGGGCACCGGCACCGATATCGGCAAGACCTGGGTCGGCTGCCAGTTGGCGACGGAGCTGCGCGCCCAGGGCCTTCGGGTCGCCGCGCGCAAACCCGTTCAGTCCTTTGACCCTGCACAAGGCCTCACCGATGCCGACGTGTTGGCAGAGGCCACAGGAGAACCCGTGACAGAGGTTTGCCCGGAACACCGTTGGTACCCCGTGGCCATGGCCCCGCCCATGGCCGCCGAGCGCCTGGGTCTGCCGCCGTTCACCTTGGCCGACCTGGTCTCCGAGCTGCACTGGCGGTCCGGCAGCGATGTCGGGATCGTGGAACTCGCCGGTGGGCCCGGTTCCCCCTTGGCGCACGACGGGGACGGTACCGACCTGGTCGAGCTGGTCCGTCCCGACCTGGTCGTGCTGGTAACGGGTGCGGGGCTCGGCATCTTGAGCGACGTGCGCCTCGCAGCCAGGGCGCTCGGGGCGCAGCCCCTGATAGCGCACCTCAACCGCTTCGACCCCACTCAGGAACTGCACGAACGTAACCGCCGGTGGTTAGCCGAGCGAGACGCCATGGTGGTGACGGTGACCGCTCAACAGCTGGCGAGCGTCGTGGTCGCCTTCACCGCCGGCATACCGCCGCCGGCTAATCTGCGCTGATTGTCCAGCGCACCCGCAGGGAGGAGCCTGGAGCGAGCCGGAGCAGGCCGAGGCCGTTGTTGAAGGCATCGGGGGCACAGGTGTAGGGCTCGATCGCCACACCTTCGCGTTGGTGCTCCCCGAGCGTGTCACCCGTGAACAGCTGGACGTAATTTATGGGTTCGTCGTATTTGCAGGTGACCGAAATGCTGCCGTCGGGCGCCCGCAGGCTGACGACGATCCTGCCGTCGCCGTCGCGGGCAAGGTCGGTGAGGGTGACGTCGAGCTTGCTCGTCCCGATCGCCCTCGGCTCCCGGTAGTCGAACTCGGTACCGTCCACGGGCACGGCCGGGAGCACCGGGCTCAGGTCGGCGTTCGAGCCGAAGTACTTGCTGGCGGGGACATGGAGCAGGCAGTCGTCGATCCCCTGGCCGCCGGCCATGAAATAGGGATGGACACCCCAGCCGAACGGTGCCGTCCGGTCACCCAGGTTCGTTACGGTCGTGACGTTTTCCAGCCCGTAGTTTTGCCACGCATAGCTTTGCTCGAACTCGAGCGGGAACGGGTACCCCGGCATTGCGAGCACGCGGCAGCGCAACGTAACCCGGTCCGCCGCGTGCTCGCGCGGCTGCCAAGTCAACCAGCGGACC
This sequence comes from uncultured Acidimicrobiaceae bacterium, assembly GCA_963699075.1. Lineage (GTDB taxonomy): Bacteria > Actinomycetota > Acidimicrobiia > Acidimicrobiales > Palsa-688 > Fen-671. The sequence goes on from CAVOTF010000001.1 coordinate 862,256, forward strand.
CAGCCGTGGATCGCCGCGGTCTCCTTGCGGTCGGTGACCGCCAGTTCGAAGCGTTCGCCTTCGAACTCGTAGACGGCATTGCGGATCCGCCCAGGCCAGGGGGCCAGCAACTGGCCATAGCCGCCGTGAGCTGCGTAGCCGTCGTCGCTGGCGAAGTTGAGCAGGTCGGTGCCGTCCCAGACCACCCGGTGCAGTGTCGCACCCTGCTCCGTCACCACCGCTTGACGGTCGCCACCTTTTATCTCGAAAAGCTGACCAGCGCGCATCAGGGCCCGGCTATGGAGGTCGGTGTCACCCCTTTACGGTAGCTCGTATCGTTTACGGGAGAGGGGAGCGTAGGCGGAGCCCGAGCGCCTAAGGTCGTCGCGATGCACGACAGCACTCTCCGGGCGAAGGAGCTCGGGCCCGGGTGGCTCGACGAGATCGCCGAGGGCTCTCTGGCCCTGCAATGCCCGACGGCCGAGCAGGCCTTGGCCGTCCTGCGTTCGGGCGACGATGAGCTGATGGACGTTGTTGCAGCGGCGGCGCGGGTGCGCCGGGCCTTTTTTGCTAACCGCGTCAAGCTCAACTACCTCGTGAACATGAAGAGCGGCCTTTGTGGCGAGGACTGTTCGTACTGCTCGCAGCGGAGGGGGTCTGAGGCCGGGGTCCTTACGTACAACTGGGTCAAGCCCGCCGACGCTGCCGCTGCCGCCGAACTTGCCGCCGCCCGCGGCGCCAAAAGGGTCTGCCTGGTGGCGAGCGGGCGTGGGCCAAGCGAACGCGACATCGACCGGATCGCCGACACGATCGGCGCGATCCGCTCCGGGCACCCCGAGCTCGAGGTCTGCGTATGCCTCGGCATCCTGGGCCCCGGGCAGGCTGCCCGGATCAAAGAGGCGGGGGCGTACGCCTACAACCACAACCTCAACACCGCAGCCTCGTTTTACGGGGACATCTGCACCACGCACACCTTTGAAGACAGGGTGAGCACGGTGCGCGAAGCGGCCGGCGCCGGCCTTTCGCCGTGCTCGGGGGTAATCGTGGGAATGGGTGAGCCTGACACGTCGCTCGTCGACGTGGCCTTCGCTTTGCGCGAGCTCCGGCCGGCCTCCGTGCCCGTCAATTTCCTGTTTCCTTTTGAGGGGACGCCGCTTGCGGGGCACGTCGAGCTGACGCCGCCACAATGCCTGCGCGTGCTAGCGATGTTCCGCTTTGTCTTCCCAGATGTCGAGGTGCGCATCGCTGGCGGGCGTGAGATGCACCTCCGGAGCCTCCAGCCGCTCGGGCTGCACATTGCAAACTCGATTTTCCTCGGGGATTACCTCACTGCCGAGGGCGCGCCGGGTTCGGCCGACCTCGAGATGATCGCTGACGCCGGCTTTGTCGTGGAGGGTGCGGGTACCGAAACGCTCCCGCCCCATCGCCGCCCTCAGAGCCGCCCGATGGTGCCCGTGATCCGTCGGCGAGGGGCGGGGACGGCCTTACCCGGGAACGCGTAGGGCCAAGGGCGGCGACGGGGCCGCCTACCCGGCAACAGTTACGGCGGCCGGCAGGACAAGGACCACGCGCGTACCGCCGTGAGGCCCCGTCGGCGACTCGGCACGGACTTTACCGCCCATCGCTTTGACAAGTTCGTCCACGATGGCCAGTCCCAAGCCGGAACCGAGCTCGCGCCCCGCCGACAGGCGGGACTGGTAGAGCCGTTCGAAGACCCTTTCCAGGTCCGCCCAGGGGATGCCTGGGCCGTCGTCTTCGACGAAGGCTTCCAGCCAGCCTTCGCCCAATCGCCGTGTCCCCACAGTTACGCGCGAGGTGGCGTATTTCAGGGCGTTTTCGACGAGGTTCGCCACTACCTGGCCCACCCGGTCAGGGTCGGCGACGCAAAGCGCCTCTCCCTCCGTCTCCAGCTCGATGGCCAGGCCCAGGCTGTTGGCGGCCGGTTCCAGCGCCTGCGCGGCCTGGCTCACGACGTCAGAAAGGTCGAGCGTGACAGAGTGCAGGCTGAACGCTCCTGACTCGAGCTTGGCGAGCTCCAGCAGATCCGTGACGAGACGTTCCAGTCGGCGGGCCGAGGACCCGATGATGCCTGCCGCGTAGCTGACGTCGGTGGTGGCCCCATCGGAGAGCGCCTCGGCAAAGCCGCGGATCGATGTGAGCGGGGTGCGCAGGTCATGCGACACCGACATAAGGAACTGGCGCTGGGTGCCCTGTGCCCGGGCCAGGCTCGCGGCCATCTGGTTGACCGAGTTCGCGAGCGAAACGAGCTCCGGCCACTCTTGCGCGGTGACCGGCACCCTCGCCTCCAGGTCGCCGGTCGCAATCTGGCGCGTCACCGCCTCGGTCCTCTGAAGCGGCCGCGCAATGCGGTGGCCCAAGCGGTTGGCCGCGACGAGTGCAACGATCACGGTGAGCAGCGATGCGAGGCCAAACCATTCGGCCGCCGTGCCAACGCCTGCGGGCGACTCACGAGTCAGCACCACGACGAAGTTCTGGAGCCCCGCCACGGGAAAGGGCGGCGAAAAAAGGTAGGCCGCCCAGGCAAGGCGCCCCAGATGACCGCTCACCGGCTGGATGCCTATGTACAGCTGAGCATTGTTCTGCAGCAGGTTTGCCGACAGCCCGCTTGGCAACGTCAGCGTCGGGCTGGACGAGAACAGGTTGACCAACGAGCCATCGGGCCTGACCGCAAGGACCGCCTCACCCTGCAGCTTGAGAGGGGTGTTCAGCAGGCTGAGCTCTCCGCGCAGGACTTGCAAAGAATCGTGGTGCCTGTCCGTTGCAACGTCGGTGTTGAACCCCACGGCCAGCTTCTTTGACAACACGACGAGCTCGGCCTGTGTCTGGTGGACGCTGTTGAGCACCGTCAGGCCGAGAGTGGCCAGGCCGGCGAATACCAACGCTGCCACGACCATGGCCACCATGGTCAGGCTCAGCCGCCGCCTCATCGAGTTGTCTGCCTACCCGAGCCGGTAGCCCATGCCCCAAACCGTACTGAGCGGCAAGGCGTCACCAAGCTTCTTGCGGAGCTGGCGGACGTGGGCGTCCACCGTTCGGTCATCGCCGTACCAGCCTTGGCCCCAAACCCCGTCGAGCAGTTGCTGGCGTGACAAGGCCCTTCCTGGCCGCTCGGCCAGGAACTGCAACAGCTGGAACTCCTTCGATGCGAGTTGTACAACTTCCCCGTCCACCCGGGCCTCCCGTCGCAGCACGTCTACCTCGACGCGCCCGGCGACGAGAACTTCGCTGCGCTCCTGCGTCCCCCCGTCCGAACGGCGAAGGATCGCTTTGACCCTCGCCACAAGCTCGCGCGGCGAGAACGGCTTGGTGACGTAGTCGTCGGCGCCCATCTCGAGGCCAAGTACCCGGTCCACCTCGCTATCCCTTGCGGTCAGCATCAGTACGGGCAATGAACGGCTGGCACGGACGCGCCGGCAAACCTCCAGCCCGTCCATGGCGCCCGACAACCCGACATCCAAGATGGCCATCCTTGGGTGCTCGCGTTCTATCGCGGCCAGCCCGGCCTCCCCCGAGGCGGCCTGGATGACCCTGAACCCCTCACGTCGCAGGTACAGGTCGACGAGATCGGAGATGTTGGTGTCATCTTCCACGACCACGATCGTCCCCAGGTCAGTGCCCATGTAGCCAAGCATGCCTTATCGGGCACGGCGAGTGTGCGACGCAGCCTCCTAAGGCCCGGCGCCGCAACAACGTCGGGCTACGCTGATGGGCGAGATGGCCACGTACCTTGACAAGATCCTCGCACGGCACCGGGAGGCGGCGCTTGCCGACAAACGTGACGTCTCGGTGCTCTTGGCCGAGGCGGAGAGCTGCTCGCCGGCGCGAGGTTTTGCGGCGGCCCTTCGCAGTGGCCCCCCCCACGGGGGTGGCGGCCCAGCGGTAATCGCTGAAATAAAGCGCCGGAGCCCGTCCAAAGGCCCGCTCGCCCCGGACCTGGTGGCGGGTGTGCTCGCCAAGTCGTACGCGGGGGCAGGAGCCGCCTGCCTGTCGGTCCTTACCGACCAGGAATTCTTCGGCGGTTCGGCGGAAGACCTGGCCGAGGCCCGAGCAGCTGTCGAGCTACCGGTGCTACGCAAGGACTTCACGGTCAGCCCGGCCGATGTCTGTGACGCCCGGCTGATGGGCGCCGACGCCCTGCTCCTGATCGTCGGAGCGCTCTCAACGGCCCAACTTTCAGAGCTTCTGCAGTTGGCCCGCCACCTCCACCTCGACGCCCTGGTCGAAGTACACGACGAGGCCGAAGCGGAGCTGGCCCTGTCCGCTGGAGCTGAAATGGTCGGGGTGAACCAGCGTGACCTTGTGACCTTTTCTGTTGACACCGACCGCGCCGTCCGGGTGAGCGCCAGCCTGCCCGGCACCGTCGTGCGCGTGGCCGAGTCAGGCATCCGTACCAGTGACGATGTCCGGCGACTGGCCGCGGCCGGCTTCGACGCCGTCCTGGTGGGCGAAGCCCTTGTAACCTCAGCTGACCCAGGGGCGGCGCTCGCCTCGTTGACCGAGATGGCCATTTAGTTGAGGGGCGCCAAGGCGTGATCATAAAGATTTGTGGGACGACGTCGGAGGACGACGCCCTGTTGGCGGTTGCCATGGGGGCCAACGCCATCGGGTTCATCTTTGCCCCGTCGCCGCGCCAGGTATCGGTCCAGCGGGTGGCCGACATCGTAAAACGCCTTCCCCGCGAAGACATCTTGACCGTCGGCGTGTTCCGCGACGACGCCCCGCGCAGGGTCGTCGAAGTTGTTTACGCGGCCGGCCTGCAGGCGGCCCAGCTGCACGGGAGGGAGTCCCCCGACGACGTGAAATGGGTGCGCGAGCGGGTCCCGATGGTCATCAAGGTGTTTCCCGCCGGAGACCTTCGGGTAAGCCGCGCTGGCGACTTTGGTGCAGATGTCATCATGCTGGATGCGCCAAACCCAGGTTCTGGGCAGGTTTTTGACTGGGAGCTCGCCGGCGACCTGCCGGAGGGCCAGCGCCTGCTGGTCGCGGGAGGCTTGGACGCTGACAATGTCGGCTCTGCCATAGCGAGGATGAAGCCATGGGGCGTGGACGCCGTTTCGGGCGTAGAGGCAGCACCGGGGTTGAAAGACCCTATGAAAGTAAAAGCGTTCGTCGAGGCAGCCCGGCGCGCCGAAGCCGCTCTCGAGGAGGCGAAAGGCGAGCCCTCTGAAAGCGCCCTCGGCGACCCCTACAACTGGGCCGAGGACGAGTGAAATTGGCGCCTGACGCGCCTGACGCGCCTGACGCCGGCGCTCCCACCCGGCTCATGGGGGAACCCGACTCGACCGGTCGGTTCGGCAACTTTGGAGGCCGTTTCGTCCCTGAAGCGCTAGTGCCAGCTTGCCAGGACCTTGAACGGGATTTTCGCGCCTCCTGGTCAAACGATGGCTTCAAGGAACGCTACAACACGGTCCTGCGTGATTACGCCGGACGGCCTAGCGCGTTGACCGAATGCGAGAACCTCTCGGAACGTCTAGGTATCCGCTTGCTGCTCAAGCGCGAGGATCTCAACCACACCGGGAGCCACAAGATAAACAACGTTATTGGCCAGGGTCTCCTCACACTCGAAATGGGCAAAACGCGCCTCGTCGCCGAAACCGGCGCCGGCCAACACGGTGTGGCGACGGCCACAGCCGCCGCCCTTTTTGGCTTGGAATGCGTTGTTTACATGGGCGAAGTCGATATGGAACGCCAGGAGCTCAACGTGTTCCGGATGAGGCTGCTCGGCGCTGAGGTACGCGGGGTCCGCTCCGGTAGCCGCACCCTGAAAGATGCCGTCAATGAGGCCTTGCGCGACTGGGTGGCAACCGTCGGTTCCACGCATTACTGCATCGGGTCTGTGATGGGGCCGCACCCTTTCCCTTGGATGGTGCGCGAGTTCCAGGCCGTGATCGGCGAGGAGGCCCGCCTGCAATGCGAGCAGTTGCTGGGGGGCGCCCCTGACTTTGTGGTCGCTTGCGTCGGGGGGGGCAGCAACGCGGCGGGCACTTTCGCAGGATTTGTCGGCACGTCGGCGCGCCTTGTTGGTGTCGAAGCGGCCGGTGGGGCCGCGATGGGGCCGAGAGGAGTCCCGGGGGTCCTCCATGGCATGAGGTCGAACCTTCTCCAGGACGAGTTCGGCCAGATCCTCGAGGCCGAATCGATCTCGGCGGGTCTCGATTACCCAGGCATCGGGCCCGAGCACGCTCACCTCGGCGAGGTTGGCCGGGCGCGCTACGGGTCGGCGACTGATTCTGAGGTCCTGGAAGCGCTCCAGCTGCTGGCTCGCACCGAGGGGATAATCCCCGCCTTGGAGCCGGCGCACGCGCTCGCTTGGCTGGTGCGGGCGGCCAGGGACGGAGAGGTGCCGCCCGGGTCGACCGTCCTGCTGACGATGTCCGGGCGGGGCGACAAGGACGCCGAGCACGTGATGAAGCTGCTGGCGGCTGGCGCCTCATGAAGGGCGTGCCGGTCGAAACGGCGCTTCGTGCCGCCCGCGACGGGGGGCGCAAGCTCCTCGTGCCTTACGTGACGGGCGGTCTGCGCGACGATTGGGTGACGATCCTCAGTTCGATGGCCGATGCCGGGGCCGACGCCATCGAGGTGGGGCTACCGTTCTCCGACCCCATGGTGGACGGGCCAACGATCCAGGAGGCATCCCTGCGGGCGTTGCAACGAGGCACCACGCCCACCTCTGTGCTGGCCGAACTGCGTTCCCTGGACGCACCCGTGCCTCTGGTCGTTATGACCTACTGCAACCTGGTCCTGCGAGCGGGCACGAAGCGCTTCGCGAGCGAACTTGCCGGTGCCGGTGTGAGGGGCGCGATACTGCCCGACCTTCCCCTCGAGGAATCTGCGGAATGGGAGGCGGACGCCGCCGATGAAGGGGTCGAAACGGTCCTGTTAGCCGCCCCGGTTACGCCCGACGACCGCCTGGCCGTCATCTGCGAGCACTCCCACGGCTTCATCTACGGGGTCAACCTGATGGGCGTGACGGGGGAGCGTAACAGCCTGTCAACAAGCTCTTCGGTGCTCGCCAAGCGGCTGAAAGCCGTCACCGATAAACCCGTCGTCATGGGTTTTGGCATCACCGGCCCGGACCAAGCCGTCGCCGCAGCAGAGCACGCCGATGGTGTCGTAGTCGCCTCTGCCTTGATGCGCGCTGCGCTGGGGGGTGCCTCGCCGGGTGAGCTGGGCGAGCTCGTTGGCGCGATCCGGTCCGCTCTTGACCGCGGCTGACCCAGTCGCCGCGCACTACACTTCGCGCAGGAGAACGGCTCAAATGAACGGGGAATTCGATGAACGCCACGTTTGGCAAAGAGGAAAGAGCTGCGATGAGGGCGGCCGTGGCCGAAGCCAAGGCCGCAAAGGCGGGCGCCGATCTCGAGGCAGCTTGCCTTGCCGCGATTTCTGAGATGTCCGGTTCGGACAAGGAGCTAGCAGAAACGTTCCACGAGCTGGTCAAAAAGAACACCACTCTCGCCGCAAAGACGTGGTACGGGATGCCGGCCTACACAAACGCTGATGGCAAGGTAGTGGTGTTCTTCCAGAGCGCCGCCAAGTTCAAGGTACGGTACGCCACCATCGGTTTTCAGGAGGCCGCGAAACTCGACGAGGGCAACTTCTGGCCGAGCGCCTATGCAGTTACCAAACTGACCGCTGCCGACAAGAAGCAACTGGTGGCGCTGCTGAAGAAGGCCGTCAGCTAGTCACCTTGCCCTACTGCCTGGATGTGCGCTTGCGTGCTAAAAGTAAGCGGGCTTCGGGCCGACAGTTGTGGTCGCGCTCGTCTGCGCAAAGGAGGTTCCTAAGTTGAGGGCTACCAGCCCGGTGGGTACGGCGATCTCGGTGCTAGCCATAGCCTGCACTGTTGCGGTAGCCGGGCCGGCGATCGCAGCTTCGGCCCCCGGTCCGACAGCAGCAGAGGCACGCGTGGAGGCCGCCAAGATCAACCTGGTCCGCAGCGACCTGCCGGGCTGGGCACCATCTCCCAACGTCAACAGCAGTTCCGATGAGGCCGCGAGCAACCAGCTCGCCCTGTGCTCTGGGGCTCAAGACCCGCCGAAGATCGACGTTGTAGATGTCAACTCCCCGTACTTCGACCAGGGCAACGCCGAGGTGACCAGCGACGTGACGGTGGTCCGGGACCGGAGCGACGCCCTGCAGGACCTCGCCGGGATGAAGGGCGAAAAGTTATTGCCCTGCCTGCAAAAGATCCTGGTCCCATACTTGAAGACGCAACTCCCGAAGGGCGCCACGACGTCAGGGTTTAAGATAAGTGTCTTAGCTCCCTCGTGGCTGCCACCGGACTCCTTCGGCTACCGGGTCACCGGCGCTATTTCGGCGAAGGCCGCTTCGGGCGCCACCGTCACCGAGGAACTGGTCAGTGACCAGTACGGGTTCCTCGTCGGCCAGACCGAGGTCGGGCTGTCGTCGAGCCAATTCTCGCCCGGCGCCCTCGTGGCTCCAGCGCCTGCCATGGAGAAGCGACTGATCGGTCTGCTCGAGTCCAGGGCCGACAAGTACGCAGTCATCCATTATGCTCTCTGACCTGCCCTGACGGCTCTGAGGGGCCTCGCTGCGCCAAAGCCGTCGCGCTGACGGAAGGGGCTTGTATTGACCCCTAAGCGCTGCTGCGGGGCGCTCTCGAGCCGGACGACAAGTCGTCGGGCATAAGTTCCCCAGCTACCTCGCTCTCGGGGGAACACATTGGGGAACTTTCCGGGGAAGGCCGTGCGCCAACCTCGGGGCCGTGGAGATTACTCAGGACTCGAGCGCCACATGACCGCCGGCTTCGTGGTCGCAGTGACTGCGGTGGTCGTGGTGGGCCTGGCGTGCGGGGCCTGGCGCGCTGTGAGCACCGGGGAGCCGGCGGCGGGGGAGGGCCATTGGAGAGACCCGGGCACTAGGCCGGTGCCAGGACGCGGGCACGCTCGACGCAGCGGCTCCTTCCCGGGTCACCCCACGCGCCCGTCGCCGGCTTACGCCCCACGCCCGTACCCGAGGCGGTCCTCTCGCAACGTGCAAGCCAGGGCCGCGCAGAGGCGCTCCAAGCGCCGGACGTCTCGGGCGCGAGGGCCATGGGGCGGCCTTTTCCGATCGGGCACCCTAATAAAACGGTCGCCCCTTGTGGACCGGAGGGACCGCCACGGCTTTGCCAGTTCGCGCCAACTCCGCCAAGAGGCCTCAATGGCGGCCGCGCGGAAGCGGGCGGCTCAGACGCGCCCGTCACTGCGTGTGAACAAGCGCCGCTTGCGTCCTGAAGAGTTCGGGTACCCGTTGGGCCGTGCCCATCCCGGAGGTATGCCGCTGTGGCCAAGCTGGGAGGCCTCGCTGCGCCTCGTGGCGCCCCCTGGCGAGGGCAAAACGTTTCGGGCGCTCGTACCTGTCCTGCGCAAGCACCCCGGCCCGGCTATCGCCACCTCTACCAAGGCCGACCTCTACGAGCTGAGCGCTGTCGCTCGTAGGCGGCGAGGCCCCGTGTTCGCTCTCGACCCTGACCTTTTGGCCCCGGCCGCCGAGCCCGCTCGTTGGTCACCTGTCACAGGCTGTGAGCAAAGCGAGGTGGCCGAGCGCAGGGCCGCGGCTCTGGTAGCCGCAACCGGCGACGACAGGGATGCCCAAAACGGGGCTTTTTTCCGAGACTCGGCCCGCGACCTGCTCAAGGCTTATCTTCATGCGGCGGCCCTGGAGGGACTTGATATCCGCGCTGTGCTCGATTGGTCTCGCCGGCCCGAGGACCCCGCTCCGGCCGAGGTGCTGCTCTCCTCGCCGGCGGCAGCCGAAGGCTGGGGCGACCTGGTGGGCCTGCATACGAGCGGGGCGCCGGAGACGACCTCGGGTGTCCTGCGATATGTGGCAAGGGCGCTCGCCTGTTTCAGCCACGAGGCGGTGATCGAGGCGTGCTGCCCTGAGCCCGGCGAGGCCCTCGACATCGAACAGTTCCTGAATGACAACGGCACCATTTACCTACTCGGGAAAGGTTCCCGCCTCGGTGCGGTGGCGCCACTGATCACCGCCTTTGCCGACGAAGTGTTCGACTGCGCAGAGAGGTTGGCGGCAACGATGCCAAGTCGCCGCCTCGACCCACCCTTGCTCGGTTTGCTGGACGAGGCACCGAGCATCGTCCCGGTCCCGAGCCTGCCCGAACTGCTCGCCGACGGGCGTGGGAGAGGGATCGTCATCGTTTACGCGATGCAATCTTTTTCCCAGGCGGTGACTCGTTGGGGTGCGCAGCGAGCCGAGACGATGGGCAACGCGACGTCCATAACGGCTGTGCTCGGTGGGCTCACTTCGCCGAGCGACCTTGCCGACCTGGAAAAGATTTGCGGCCAGCGGCGGGTGCGCCGGGTTTCCACCCATCGCGGGAGCGGGGGGCGCAACGGCCGAGATCATTCCCGGACCATCAGTTGGGAAAGCGAGGCCGTCTTGCGAGCCGACCAGATCCGCACTCTCCAGGCCGGTATGGCACTGCTGCTTTGGAGCAGGTTGCCACCGGTGCTGGTCCATTTGCCCTTGCTTTCTGAGCAGCCTGACTGGCAGCAAGTCCGCGAAGAGGAGGAACAGGCCCGGCTGGCCAATGACCGCGCCCGCGCCGCGGCTGGTCGCCGCAAACGACCTGGTTATTACGGCGAGATGTTCCCCGATGTCGCCGCCTTCCCGGGTGGGCCGCTCCTGGCCCCTAGACCTCCCCGGGCCGTCCCCCATCAACTGAAGTTCTTAGAAAGAAGGCCGACAAATGACCAATTTCCCGCCTCCCTACCGGCCCTTGCGCGGCGCCGAGCCACCTCATTTTGTGGACCGCGCTGAAGGGGAAGACATCGGTGCGAACTGCATAGTGGCAGGCAGTATCGCAGCCTTCGCGGCCGGGCCATGCGACCCGCGTTTTCACCGCCTCGTTACGTCTGGCCCCGCCATGGGCAGGACGGCACTGCTGCGCGAAATTGGTCACGAAGCGGCGCGGCGGCTGGGCTGGGCCGTGAGTTTTCATAGCTGCCAGCCCAAAGAACGCGCGCTGGGCGCTCTTGCAGCGGAGATCGAGTCGGCCATGTTGAGGCGGTGGCCAGCGCACGCCGGGGCTTTAGCGAGCGAAGTCCTTGCTTTTGGCTACCGAGCAATGCCGGCCCTACCTGCGGGTGCGCACGCCCACCCCTCCAAAGCTGTGGCCGTGCCCCACTTTCTCGGCCGGGAAGGCGAGAACTCGTGGGCGACGCTGAAACAGTTCTGTAAATTGGCTGGCCTGTTCGCCCGGAGCCTGTCTCGAGGTGTGCTCGTAATATTCGACGACTTGGAGCGCTTGGGTACAGGCGAGGTCGAGTCTGTCGGCCACCTGGCCCGTGCGCTGTCGAGGGACGGCATACCGGTCGCCCTGCTCCTGAGTGGCGGGCCGCAACTTGCCGAAAGGTTTGCGCGAGCGGGGAACTTCACGGGTTGCGTGTGGCCGACGAGCCTCGAGTTCTTTGACGACGGCGAGGCCCGCGAGGCACTCATCGTGCCTGCCGCCGAGCGCGGTGTTGACTTCGACGAAGAGGCGCTCGAGCTCCTGTGCGCCGCGGCCGCTGGGTCCCCGCTGGAGGTCCAGCGTCTCGGGTTTGCGGCATGGTCATCAGCAAGCGGCTCCGAGCTCATCACGCTCGCCGACGCGCAGGCTGCCCTTGGCTTGGTATCACCGCAGGTAGCTGAACGAGCTTCGTAGGCTTCGAGCGTGAACAACCGCTACCTGCCTCGCATTGACGCGGCGACAAGAAAGCTGGCCGATACGGTCTCACGCCTGGACGACGAAGCCGCCTCTGGAGCGAGCCTCTTGCCGGATTGGGACCGCTCGATGGTGGTTGTCCATCTGTCTGCCAACGCCGACGGGGTCAGACGCGCGGTCGAGGCGGCGACACGGGGTGACACCGCAGAGGTCTACCCGGGGGGCAAACCTGCACGCGACGGCGAGATCGAAGCAGGCCGGGCCATGCCGGCCCGGGAGCTGCAGGCGCGTCTGGGCGCTTCCTGCGAGCAGCTGTGGTCCGCTCTGGAAGCTGCTCCCGACGAGGTGTGGGGTTTACCGGCCATCGGTATTTCTGGCGAAGTGCCCATCGGCACCGGACTGGTTGTGGGAAGGCTGCGCGAGGTCGAGGTGCACCATGTCGACCTTGCCTACGGCTACGAGCCTGACGATTGGCCGTTCGCATGGGCCCTCGAGGAGATGGACCGGGCGATGCTCGACCTTCCGGCCCGCTTGCCGGCCGACATAGCCGTGGTGCTCACTGCTTCAGGTACGGGGCAGCACTGGGTCGCCGGCAGTGGGAGTTCCCTAGAGGTCTCCGGGACCGTCGGCGAGCTGCTCGCGTGGGTGACCGGTCGCGCTTCCCAAGTCGGGGGCTTCGACGCCCCCATACTCAAACCGTGGCGCTGAGCTGGTCGGCGGCCACATCGCTGGGCGCTGAGGCGGGTTCGTCGGGCGCCGCTTTGTCCGGGCCGACTTGCCCGGCCGCCGGCCCGCCTTGTCCAGGGCAGACTTGCCCGGGGCCGACTTGCCCGGGGCCGCCTTGGCAGCGTCGCGGCGGCGCTTGTCCTTGGCGGAAAGCTTCTCGCTGGACTTACGGGGCGGCTCTGCCTTGGCCGAGCCCTTCTCGGGCACCTTGGCCTTCTTTTTTCCCTGATGCCGGCCTAGGCCCTGCTCCGGGCATACCGCTGACAGGAACGAGCCGACACAAAGTGCCAGGTGGTGGGCGACCAGGGAGTACATGACCCGGTTCGCCTCGCGCCGTTCGGTTACCAGACCGGCGGCTTTCAACACTGCAAGGTGGCGCGAGACCGATGGGCCCGAGATAGGGAAACGCGAGGCAATGTCGCCGGCGGCCAGCTCGCCGTTGCGGAGGCAATGGAGGATCTCGCGCCTTGTAGGGTCAGCCAGCGCCCTGAAGACCGACGCGACCGCCACTTCGTCCACCTCTACAGCCACCTAGCTATTTAGCCAGTTAGCTAGCAACCTGTCAAGTACGCCATTTATGCCGGCAAGTGGGTCGGCGCGCAGTCCGGTTAGGCACTAAGGCGAAGCTCGGGAAGGGCAACCCAGTGGTCGTCGTCTTCTATCAGCAACGCGCAGCGGCCGCGGGCGGCCGTCAGGCGCAGGTGAGCTCCGCTGGCCTCCCATTCGTTGAGCCGGTCGGCAAACTTGGCTGCCGAGCGCCGTCCCTGGCAGCGCCACGTCAACGAGACGTCGCTCGTTTCAATGTGCCGCTCGTCGCCGCTGAGGGGGTCGAACACACTGCCAACACCACCGGTCAGGTGCGTAAAGACCTCATCGCCGAGGACGTAGACCGCCTCCACCTCCACGGCGTCGATGTCGAGATAGCGCCCCGGGCCACCCTGGCCGAAGTTCCTTGTGGCGGGGCGGATTTTGGTCCCGACCGGTGCGGGGAGGCTGGGGGCCCGCAAGGATGCCGAGAACAGCACACCCCATGAGATTGCGAGCGCGGCACACAGCGCGCCGGCACCGAGCGCCATGGAACTGCGCCCCAAAGCGAGCAGCACGTAAACCGCGCCCAGGGAGCCGGCAACGCCGAGGGTCAACCAGCGAGCCGCACGCTGGCTCGGGTACTCGGCCGCGCCCCTTGAGCCAGCGGTCGTGGCACCGCCGGTACCGGGAGCATGCATCTACTAGACCTACCCAGCCTCCCCCCAAGTGTCACACGTCGGGCCCAACATGGCGCCTACCAGGCCGGACGCTCGGTCTAATGTCCCTCAGCCGTCCGCCGATAGTCCTTTTGGTCATAAAAGGAGGTGCCGTGGCCGACGCGCACGAGCCAGCCAGCTCAAACATGTCCTTGACGCGAGAGGACCTGGAGCTGCTGTGCTTTCGCAACCTCCTAGCCACGCCGGGCGAGCGGCTCTTCTTCAAGGACCTCCAAAGCCGGTTCCTCCTGGTCAGTGAGAGCCTCGCCGGCGACCAATCGCACGGTTTCAGCGTCGAGGAACTGATCGGGAAGACCGATTTCGACGTCTTCAGCGACGAGCATGCGCTAGCGGCGTACGAAGACGAGCAGCGGATCATCCAGACCGGCAAGCCGATGGTGGCGAAAATCGAGCGGGAGACCTTTCACGACCGTGATGATGCGTGGGTGTCGACCACCAAGCTGCCTCTCCGGGGCCCGACGGGTCGATTGTTGGCACCTTCGGCGTCTCGCGTGACGTCACCGCGCAGGTCATGGCGGAGCAGGCCCTTGCCCACCAGGCCCTTCACGACGCGGTCACAGGGCTGCCTAACCGGCTGGCACTGATGGACCGCCTCTCGCAGGCCCTGGTGTCCCTCGACCGGACCCACGGCCAGGTGGCCCTGTTCTTCATCGACCTCGACAATTTTAAGACCATAAATGACTCTCTCGGCCATGAGGCCGGCGACCGAGTTCTCGTGGAGGTTGGCCGGCGCCTCGGGCGAATTTGCCGGCGGAGCGACACCGTCGCGCGCTTCGGCGGGGACGAGTTCGTGCTGCTGTGCGCATTGCGCGCCGACGAAGACGTCCGCTTGATCGCTAGCAGGGCCGTACGGGCTATCGGCAAGAGATTTTCCTCAGAGGGTGACGACCTCACCGTCACTGCGAGCGTCGGCGTCATCGTGACCGGCGACCCGTCCTCGGACCCCGGGACGCTCCTGCAACAGGCTGACATCGCCATGTACGAAGCAAAGAGCGCCGGGCGCGACGCTTTCCGCCTCTACGACAGCAAGCTCCGGGTAAGGGCGATGGCGAACCACGACTTCGACGCCACGTTGCGCAAAGCGATCGACAAGAAGGAACTGTTCCTGCTTTATCAGCCGCTCTTCTCGCTCGAGGACCAGTCCTTGCGCGGGGCCGAGGCGCTTGTCCGCTGGCAGCACCCCGAACGAGGCCTCGTCCTGCCGGGAGACTTCATCCCGCTCGCCGAGGAACGCGGGCTGATCGCCAGCATCGACACCTTCGTGTTCGACGAGGCATGCCGTCAGCTTGCAGTATGGGTGGCAGATGGGGCACTACCCGATGACTTCACCATGGCGGTGAACCTGTCGGGACGCCAGCTCTCCGATCCCCAACTGGTGGAGCGAGTCGCTTCATCGATAAAGAGCCACGGCGTTGCTGCACGCCAGCTCTGCCTCGAGATCACCGAAACGGCCCTCATCGGTGAGCTCGGCGAGGCGATGACGACGCTGGCAGATCTTTCGAAGCTGGGGGTGAGGATCGCCCTAGATGACTTCGGGACCGGCTATTCGACGCTTGCCCATGTGCAGCGCCTGAACGTGGATATTTTGAAGATCGACCGCAGCTTCGTCGAGCAGATCGGCGGGAGCGACCGCGACAGAGAGATCATCGCCGCCATCACCGCGATGGCCCACGCGCTAGGGATGTCGGTAGTGGGCGAGGGGATCGAGACAACGTGCCAGCTCGGAGAGCTGACGGCGCTCGGGTGCGACGCCGGTCAAGGCTATTTGCTGGCTCGACCCCTTCCTCCCGAACAGGTAGCCGTCCTCGGACGGTCCTCGGTGGAGGCTTCTCGCCAGGCAAGGATTGAGGCGAGCGTCTAGCCCTCGCGGCACCGATTGGACGCCCAGGGCCCGCTTAGACGCCTAAGGCCGCGCTACAAGATGGCCACTGGCTCCAGCCGTCCATCGCCTCGAGCCGCTGAGCTGCCTGGTCCTGCATCCAGTAGGGCTCTTGGTCAGGCCGGCCGGGGTAGCCAAGGTCAACCCACGTAGGCCACGAGAACTGGTAGGCGCCGTAGTAACCGTTGCCGGTGTCCGCCTGGTAGTTGTCTCCGGACTCGCAGTCGCGTAGCTCGAGCCAGAGGCCCCCAGCCGGCGGTGGGTGCACGTCCGCTGCGGTGGCAGTGCTTGTGGGGGGTGATGTGGTCGGGGGCGTCGTGGTGGTCGGCGTCGTGGTCGGCGTCGTGGTGGTAGGCGGGTTCGTGGTAGGCGGGGTCGTGGTCGGCGTCGGGGTGGTAGGCGGCGCAGGGCCCGAAGTGGTCGTCGCCGCTCCGGTCTTCACAGCCGTTGTTGCCGTGGTCGCCGTGGTTGCCGAAGACGTCGTCGTCGACGACGCCGCAGCAGACGGGTTCGTTGGAGAAGTCGTCGGGGTGCCGCCCGCCGTCCCTCCTGCATCAGCTGCAGCCGTCGATGTGGTCGTCGCCGAAGTCGGGCTCTTCCCGGTGACCGTGCTGGATGTAGTGCCGGCTGTGGTAGCCGGCGGCCGAGGCGTCGTGGTCCGCGGGCTAGTGGTAGGCGATAGCGCCAGCGTCGTCGGGGCACCTGCCCTGGTCTTGGCCAGGTCGGCAACCGTCCGCACGGGGGCCGCCGTGCGGGCTAGGCCGGTCTTGAGCACGACGACGGTCTTGGGCCTTGTCACTGCCCCTGTGGGCGCCCGCGCAGGCGAGGCCGCGTTGTCCGCGCGGAGTTGAGTGGCTGGTGCAGCCCCGAGTTCCTGGGCTACCGCCTTTACGATCCCGTCTCCGACCGGCGGCCCAGTGGGTGGTCGCTCGGCGGTAAGCGCAGCTACTTGGGACTGAGCCCTCGATAGCAGCACCTGGAGGGAGCCGGCCTCACGCAGGGCTAGCTGGCGAGCAGCATCTGCGGAGCCCTCCGCCTTCAGGGCGTTCTCTAGCTCTCGCCGGGACGCGGCGACCGTCCCGGCCAGCTGGGATTGCTCGGTCTGGAGAAGCTTGAGAGTGCCGGAAATGTCCCCAACTGTGAGCGCGAGGTAGGTGGTTTGGTCGGTCACCTCCACTAGATCGCCCGTTGACTGGCCTCCCGCACTCACTTCGGGTACCGCGTCTGCATAGGAAAGGAGGGCTTCCTGACGCAAAAGTGACTCGGTTTGGCCCGCACGCGACCGCAGGGCCCGACCGGTCGCCTCGCTATTGGCAAGCTCCTCGCGCAGTAGGACGGCTCGTGCCGCGTCGACCTGGTACCGCACGGTCCGTTGGTGCACCAGCTGGGCTTCTTGCAGGGCTCGTAGGGACAGCGCACTAGCGTTGGCCCTGGCAGGACCAAGGGGATCGGCTGATGAGGGCCCAGCAGGCGCGGCCACGCTAGCGAAGCCTGCCGCTAGGCCAACCAGCGCTACGGAGAGACGCCCGGCAACCCGCAGCGCCCCAGCTGGCCCTTCGGGCTGGTGGCACGCCACGACGGCGAGACGTTAGCCGCTCCGACCACCCTCTGGCTAGCCCATGTTGCCCACGCCTACTGACAGTGACATCTCGAGCCCTCACCAGTCGTCCGAGACTTGCGCTATGACCAGGGGCTAGGGCCAGATCAGCTGAGTGCCATGGTATAGGGACGCCCCGATCGTTGTGTCCTCGACCGCGGCCAGGTCAACGGGCTTGTCGAGCAGCTTGTACTGGACGACAGCCTCGGCTTCGGGGCCCATTCCGCGGCTGTCTGCACCCCAATGCCTTTGCCGGCCAGGTGGTGGTCGAGCGCGAGTGTGCTCTCGACCCGCCACTCGGCCTCGCCGTGCGCGACGTCGAAGGTGGGCCCCTGGGCCTTGGCGAGCAAATCCACACAAGGCACCGGGTTGCGGGCGCAGTAGTTGAACGCAAGGAACTCGGCTCGAAGGAAGTCGGCAGTAGCCTTCGGGTGCGAGGAGAGGAACTTCCGGTTCACGACCTGGACGTTGAAGGTGCCGGGGATGCTGAACTGGGCGGGTGTCCATATGTTGAACGGCTCGTGGGCCGCCCGCAGCGTGATCGGCTCATTCGACTCGTACCCCTGGATCGCAGAAAAGGGCCCGTGGACCAGTAGGAGGGGGTTGTAGCTCGGATCGACGACAATGTGGACCTTCGAGAGGTCGACGCCCGCCTTCACGAGCATTTCCCTGAGCACAACTGGGAACATCGGGTGGTACCCGAGGACCTTGCCCTCCAGCTCGGTGAGCTTCGTGATGCTTGACCTCGTCAGCAGGGCATAGTCCGACGTGTCCCCATAGGTAGAGACAGCGACGAAGTTCGAGCCCTCGGACTCCTGGACGATGGCGTCGGCTGCGCTACCCTCTCCGGTGAACTGGGCGGTCCCAGCCGAGACGAGGGAAGCAGCCGACTCGGTGAAAGGGACGTAGACGAAGTCCACATTGAGGCAGAGGTCGGCGAAGTACCCGAGCTTGAGCGCCGCGTAGACGTCAATGATCCCGGCCGAGGCGTCGTAGCCAAAGGGCGAGGCGAACCGTACGGTCCCGGCGGCTTTGTTCGAGTGGCACTCCTGCGACCCCGGCGCGAGGGCCGCGGGGGCGAGCTGAGCAGTGACCTCGGGAACGCCAGCTGCCGCCGATGGCGCCACCGAGCAGAGGAAAACCGGCCCTAGGGCGACGAGCACCGCCAACGTGCGCCAGCTCCGACGCTTACTATCCTGCAAGACCGGGCCTCCTCGTTCGTCGCTCGCCGGGTGTGGTGCTGCGGCGGTACAGAGCCTCAGGCGGCGCTGCGTACCAGTCCTCCGAAACGCTAGCCGGTCGACGGCCAGTGCCCCGACGGGCCCCTCACCCGGTGGCCCTCAGGCCTGAGGCTGCCCTGCACGCGCGGGGTGCCAGGACAGCAAGCGCCGCTCAAGGACCGTGACCGCCAGGGTGAAGAACAACCCAAGCAAGGCCAGGCAGAAGATCGCGGCATAGACCTCGGGCAGGCTCTTGGACGTCCCCTCATCCTCCGCCGCCAGTTCTATCAGCGAGCCGAGCCCGTTTGAATTGCCTGCAGTCGAGAACTCCGCCACTACGGCGCCGATTATCGACAGCGGGAAGCAAATACGGGCTGCGGCGAACAAGAAAGGCAGGCTCGAAGGGATCCGCAGGTGCAGCAGCACTTCAAGCTTCGAGGCATCGAGCGATGCGAAGTACTGGAGAGCCTCGGGGTCCACCGACCGGAGGCCGATCAGCGAGTTGATGAGCATCGGGAAGAAAACAATGATGCCCGTCACGAGGTACCGAGGCGCCATCCCGAAGCCAAGCGCGACGGCAAGGCCGGGTGCGAGGCTCACGACCGGGGTGACGTTGATGATCACTGCGACGGGCATTACCGCGCGCTCGACGACCCTGATGTGGCTCATCACGATGGCCAGGCTGAACGCGACCGCAAAGCTCGCCCCGAGGCCGACCGCGCTTTCTTGCAGGGTGTTGCCGGCAGCGTCCAGGAACTCGCCGGGGTTGTCGACGAGCTGGTCCCAGATGGCGCCGATCCTCGGGACCAGGTAGGTGTTATGGACTGCGACCAGCTGCCAGGTGAGCGCAAGCAGGCCGAGCAGCGCTGCACCGGGCAGCACCTGCACGGCGAGGCGGGCGGCTCGCCGCCGCCTTCTGCTGTGCACTGGCGGTCCTTGGGTCGTCACGGGGCCTGCTGGTCAGGGACATAAGCACCGCGCAGGGCGAGGCGGACCTCGCGCTCGCAGTCCCGGAACGCGTCGGTCACCTCGACGAGGTCGCCGCGTGGGCGCTCCAACGTGACATTGATAACGGTCGCGACCTTGCCGGGGGCCTGGGTCATGACGACAACGTGGTCAGAGAGCAGCACCGCCTCAGAGACCGAGTGGCTGACGAACAACACGGTCGTGCGCGTGGAATGCCATAGCTGAAGGAGCTCGCGGCGCAGTACCTCGCTCGTTAGCTCGTCGAGAGCCGAGAAAGGCTCGTCCATCAGCAAAAGCGCCGGCTCCGAGATGAAGGCACGCGCGATAGCAACACGTTGTCGCATCCCACCCGACAGCTCGGCGGGCCTGCGGTCAAGGACGCCCCCGAGACCGAGCGCTCGAAGTACTTCGCTCGGGTCCCGGCCCGGTTTGCTTCGGCCCGCCCCGTCAGAGCGGTTGAGCTCGAGAGGAAGTCGAGTGTTCTCGAGCACGGTGCGCCAAGGCAGCAGTGCCAGCGCCTGGGGGACAAAGCCGATCAACTTGGCCCGGCGGGCGTGCTCGACGCTCTCACCGAAAATTGAAATGGTGCCCTCGTCAGCCCGCTCGATACCGGCCAGGACCCGTATCAAGGTGGACTTACCGCAACCGCTCGGTCCTATTAGTGTCACGAACCGGCCCTGTGGCACATCTAGGTCGAACGGGCCAAGGGCGGCGACGGGGCCGTCGTCGGTCTGATAGGTCCGTGAAACACCCGATATAGCGAGCCCCGGGCCAGGTGTGCCAGCAGCAGCGCGGGGCGCCCCTAAGGGCTCGGGTAGCCCCCGAGGTACTGGCACGGGCTCGACAAAGGGCGACGACATGGCAAGCTGCCAGGTTATGGGGCCCGCGGCGACCAAACTCGACATCGCAGAGCGCACCGGGGCCGGGCAGATGTCCTGTGAGCCGAGCCACCCACCGGAGCTTCGGCCGTGACTGTCCTGCTCGCGATGGCGACGGTGCTGGCTTGGGGGCTGTGGATACCGGTCGCCCAGATTGTCCCGGGCGTCCCTCAGCGTTCTCGGACATTCTACGCGACCCTTGGCAATACGGTTTTCGCGGCGATCGCCTTGGTCGTCGGGGGTGGGCATCTCTCGTTCGGGTGGAAGACCTTCTGGCTACCGTTTGCCGGCGGCTTGGTTTGGACCGCCGGCAACTACACCGCCTTCCGGGCCTCTGAGAGCATCGGTTTGGCACGGGCGAGCGGGACGTGGACGCCCTTGAACATAATCACTGCGTTCGTCTGGGGTGCCTTGCTGTTCGGCGAGCTCGACGGTCTGAGCGCTGCCCGTTTCGTGGTCCTCGGCGCCGGGTTGGTCCTCGTGCTGGTCGGCGTTTGGTTTATTGTCCGTTCGCGCGAGGTCCCGGCTCAACTCCCGCTCGCAGCGGCGTCCGCAACTGTTGGGGTGCCCCATTATGGGGGCCCGCCTGCTCCCGCTGCGTCGCATCTCAGCCAGCGCGGTCTGGCGGCGGTGCGTTCCAGGCACCGCGTTGGCCTTCTCTTCGCTTGCGCAGCGGGTTTGCTCTGGGGTAGCTACTTCGTCCCGGCACAGTGGGCCAAGGTGCCGGCACAGGTAGGCAACTTCCCGCTCGCCCTCGGGATCGTCGTGGCGGGTACGGCGTTGGTGATGACCAAAGGAGGGCCGGCCCGCCTCAGCCCGCGAGCCACGGCTGTCCAACTGGCGGCCGGGCTGCTATTTGGGATCGGCAACGTCTCGCTGCTCGCGCTCGTCACCCGAGTCGGCACCGGGGTGGGTTTCACGATTGCTCAGCTGAGCCTGCTCGTCAACGTCTCGGTCGGCATATTCGTTTTCAAGGTGCCAAAGCCGGGTTCGCAGGCCGCCAGGGTCGCTCTGATAGGCATCGCCCTGGCGGGGATCGGGGGCGTCGCTATCGGAGCCCTCAAGTAGGGCTGTGTAAAAGCGGTGCCACTCTTTGCGCGGCTTCAGCACAGCTGGCTGTAGCCGCGTCAGTGCAGCTGGCTGTAGCCGCGTCAGTGCAGCCGGCCCTAACCGCGTCAGTGCAGCTGGCGGTAGACGCCTTCGGCGCCAGATGCGAGCGCCACCACGACCAGTATCCCCATGATAAGGACGAACGTAAAGTCCGCCTTCCTGGTGATCAATGCGTAAATGCCGAGGATCTGGGCCACCACCAGGCAGGCGCCGGCAAAGTAGAACGGCGTCACAGGGCGGCGCCCTTGTCCGTCCGGTGAAGGGCGCTGCGGGCAGGGTGGTCGCCGACCGCTTGGCACATGCGGCGCAGACTAGCCCCAACCGGCCAGCCCGCGCACGCACCGCCACGGGGAGGCCTTGCCAGTCCGGCTTAGAGAGGACGTGCAACTAACCACCAAAAGGGTCGAACATATGTACGACGCAGACTATTATGAGGCTGTGACGGTAATGCAGCTGGGTTTCTTCGGAGTAGGGGAGGCGAACGTCGACCGCAGCGCGGAGAGCGAACGCACCGAGCTCGCGCATGGAGCCTGGGTGGATGTCAGTAGGGGCTGGCTTCTCGGCGCTGACACGCTCTGCGAGGAGCTGGTCGGTTGCGTGCCGTGGCGTCACAACCGTCGCCTCATGTACGAGCGCATCGTCGACGAACCCCGTCTCAGCAAGAGGTACGGCGAAGGCGACGAACTTCCGTGCGCTGCCTTGGAGATGGTGGGCGAGCAATTGGCGCAGCTCTTCGGGGTGACACTCGTTGGCCCGGGCCTCAACTATTACCGCGACGGTCGCGACAGCGTGGCTTTTCACGCCGACCGGGAACTTCGCTACCTGGACAACACGATTGTGGCGATCGTTACCCTCGGGGCTACCAGGCCGTTCCTGGTGCGGCCCCTGGGTGGCGGCCATTCGCGCGATTTTCGGCCTGGTTCAGGTGACCTGCTGGTCATGGGAGGAGCTTGCCAAAAGTTTTTCGAGCACGCAGTGCCGAAGGTGGCGTCAGCGGGCCCACGGGTCAGCGCGTCCTGGCGCTGGACGGCCAGACAATAATGTTCCAGCGTGGACATGATCGACGACATATCTCAGGTTGAGGCCGGCGACGGCGGGACAGCGGAGATCGGCCTGATCGGCGGGTCTCAAATGGGCCAACTTTTCACGATCTTTGCGGACATCGTTGTTCGAGGCGAGGGCTTCCCTCAACAGCCACCCCTAACGCGTTCGGTGTTCGACGACGTTTGGGTGCGGCCAGTCACCCTCGTTGCCGGGGCGACGCGGCAGGGCGCGCTGGTTGGCGCCTATTACCTTAAGCCAAACCTGCCGGGCATGGGCTCGCATATAGCCAACGCGGGGTATGTAGTCGACCGGCGCTACCGCGGGCTCGGGTTTGGTCGCTTGCTCATAGAGGACTCGATCTCCCGGGCACCACTCGCAGGTTTCGACGCCATCCAGTTCAATTTCGTTTTCGCGGACAACCCGGCTCGTGCCCTGTACGAAGGTCTCGGTTGGCAAGTTGTCGGCAAGGTGCCAGATGGCATCGCGCCGGGCCGCGACGCAATTATCTATTGGCGTGCAGTGCCCTAGGGATTTACCTGTCTAAGCCGGCGTGCCTACAGCTCGTCCCGTTCCCCGTTGCCGTCGGCCAAGAATGCCTCGTACGGCAGCACGATATCGACCCGTGTGCCGCCACCGGCTGAAGGAGAAGTGACGTCGATGCTCCCACCGTGTGAGGTCACCACGTTGCGGACGATCGCCAGGCCCAGGCCTGAGCCCGGCATCGAGCGGGCAGACTCGGCGCGATAGAAGCGTTCGAAAATGTGGGGCAGGTCTTCCGGTGCGATCCCAGGCCCCTGGTCGGTGACTGTGAGGTGCCAGGAGCTGTTGGCTTCGAGGGTGACCCCGACATGACCTCCGGGCGGGCTCCACTTTGCCGCATTGTCGAGGACGTTCATCACCGCTCGTTCCAACAGGGCGGGCTGGGCGCGCACATCGCCAGGTTGGAGCGAGACGTCGAAATGCAGCGACTGGGCGCGCCGGTGGGCGCGCTCTACAGCGCGTTCGACGATCTCGTTGAACGGGACCGGCTCGGGTTCTACGTCGGGCCGCTCGTCTTCTCTTGCCATGTCGACCAGGTCGCCTACGAGCGCTGTCAGTTCCTTCAGTTGGGCATCCACGTCCGACAGGAGCTCGTCGCGGTCAGCTGGGGGGAGGTCCTTGGTTTTCATCAGGACCTCTATGTTGGTCCGCAGGCTCGTTAGGGGCGTGCGTAGTTCGTGCCCGGCATCAGAAACGAGCTGTGTCTGCTGGCGTCTCGAGAATGCCAGGGCGGCGAGCATGGCGTTGAAGCTGCGCGCGAGCCTGGCGAGCTCGTCGTTGCCTTCGTCGTCGATTGTGGCGGAAAGATCCTGAGTTGCAGCCACATGTTCAGCTGCGAGGGTCAGGTCTTCTACCGGGCGCATGCTTGCGCGGCCGACCGCCCATCCGAGCCCGGTCGCGACAGCAACCCCACCGAGAGCCACCAGCACCAGCATCAGGCGAAGGAATGCAAGGGTATTGTCGACGGTCGTCAGCGGGTAGCCAATCTGGACGACGACCCCGGCGAACGCGGTCGGAACGCTGGCGACGCGGTAAGGCGACCCGTTGGTGGCGTTGAGCGTCTCGATGACCGCGTTGCCGCCAGGGCCGCCGGCAAGAACGTGTGCTGCACCGGTCGACATGGGGAACAGGCGGCTTTTTGAGAACTGACCGGACTGCACCGAGTAGACCTCGGTCTTGGTTATTACCTGGACCGAGTCGCCCGTCTGGTTCTGGAAGTTGAACACCCTCTGCGGCACGACCTCGACGTCGCCGATGCCCGGGATGGAGACCACGAGCCCGCTTGCCGAGCCGATAGCGGTGTCCAGGTTCGTTGTCGCCTGGCGTTCCAACTGGCGGCCGACGGCCACGTATGACACGAGCGCGGCCAGCGCGACCGCGATCCCGACCGCCGCCCCGACCAGGATGCTGATCCGGCCGCGAAAGCTGACTTGTCGCAACCACGCCAGAGCAGGTTCCCTAGTTTTTCCGCCATGCTTGGGGTTGTCCAGCTCGGCCGGCTCCGGCTCGCCTGGCTCTTCGGTCGGCCCGGCTGCAACGTCAGCAGTCATAACGGGAGGCCAGGGCGGGGTTGTCCCGTCGGCGGGACCGGGCAGGGGCGCCCCCACCGCAGGCCCGAATGGTGCGGGTTTATCTGGTGGGTAAACCGGCCAAGGAGGCCGCTGGGGAGCGACGCCGGCGCTGTCGTCTGACCAGGGGCTCTGGGGAGCCCAGTTCAGTTCCATAGCAGGGAAAAGTGCACCCCTTTCACCCCCTGGCCTCTGCTGGCAGGCGCATTACATATCCGACTCCGCGCACTGTATGGATAAGCCTCGGTTCGCCACCCTGCTCGGTCTTGCGTCTCAAGTAGCCGATATAGACCTCCAGGCTGTTGGAATTGAGGCCGAAGTCGTACCCCCAGACCCGGTCGAAAATGACCTCGCGCGGCAGGACCTGCCTGGGGTTGCGAAGGAACAGCTCGAGCAGCAAGAACTCGGTCCGTGTCAGCTCGATCGGCCTTTGCCCGCGACGTACCTCACGGGTGCCCGGGTCGAGCGACAGGTCGCCGAAACGAAGGACTTCGTTGTCGGCACTAGGCGCGGTCCGCCGAAGGAGGGCACGCATCCGAGCGAGGAGCTCCTCCAGGGCGAAGGGCTTCACCAGGTAGTCGTCAGCACCCGCGTCGAGGCCGTCCACTCGCTCTGTGACCGCCGACTTGGCGGTGAGCATGAGCACCGGCGTCCGGTCACCGGCGGCGCGAAGGCGCCGGCACATTTCGAGCCCGTCCAGGCGAGGCATCGCGATGTCGAGCACTATTGCGTCTGCAGGGCGCTCTGCATGCGCCGCCAGGCCAGCCATACCGTCTTCGGCCAGCTCCGCCGTAAAACCCTCGAAGCGCAGTGCACGCTCTAACGCCTGCCGTACTGCCGGCTCATCGTCTACGACCAGGACACGCATCCCCCTAGTTTGCCTCCCGGATCTGAGAACGTGCTGAACACAGGATCGGAACAAGGCTCAAGCGCCGTTGCGCGAACCTGGGTCAAGCTAACTTGGAGCCATGGCTCAGTACCTCGTCGAGCGCAAACTGATGGACGTGTCCAAGCGTCTGCGCAAGGCACGCGAAGAGCTCGCTGTCGCGGACGAGCAGTTCAACGCCCTTGCCGAAGTGGCAGACGAAGCTCGGATCCGGTCCCTGGTGTCTGAGACCCCCCTGGCGGCTCGGGAGAGCCACGAAGCCCAGCGCCACGCAGAGGCGATGGGTGGTGCCCGCGACAGCCTCGCTTCCCAAGTGAAGCGCCTTGAAGCCGAGCTCGACGAGCTGCTTGACAAGCTTGTCCCCGGTAGCGCTGACTAGTCACCGCGCCGGTCGTACTTAGCTGGCGGCAACGACTACCAACTAGTCTTTGGCGTCACCAGGACAGCCAGAGGCCGCGGGCGTGCGACAGCGGGGAGAAGGGACAAAGGTAGGCGAGTGGGCGCAAGAGTCGTGATAGCCGAGGATGAGGCCCTCATACGCCTCGACCTTCGGGAAACTCTCGAGGAAGAGGGTTACGAGGTTGTCGCCGAGACCAGTCGCGGGGACGAAGTCGTGGACCTGGTGCGCGAGCATCGTCCGGACCTGGCGATCCTCGACATTAAGATGCCTGGCGGCGACGGGCTCACTGCCGCTGCCGAGATAACGTCCGCCCGCTTGGCGGCGGTCCTCGTGCTGACGGCCTTCAGCCAGCGCGAGCTCATCGACCGTGCCCGTGAAGCGGGCGCGTTGGCCTACCTGGTGAAGCCTTTCCAGCGCAACGACCTCGTCCCTGCCATGGAGCTTGCCATCGGGCGCTTCGAGGAGATGAAGGCGCTCGAAGAGGAGAACAAGGACTTAGAAGAGCGCTTGGAGACCCGCAAAGTTGTCGATCGGGCGAAGGGCAAACTGATGGACGAGCTCGACATGAAAGAGAACGACGCGTTCCGCTGGGTCCAGCGGCGGGCAATGGACGAAAGGACGTCCATGAGGGATGTCGCCCAAAGGGTGCTCGACGGCAGCCTGCGCCCTTAAGGCACCCGCCGCAAGAGGGTCAGCGCAACAGCTGGAGCTTGGCCGAACGGCCCTTCGTCGGGCGAGCCGGCGACGTCGGCACCGGCATGATGTAAAGCTGCTTCGCCAGTGGTGCGCCCAGCACCACGGTGCCCTCGCCGACCTCCAACACCAAGGTGCCGTCTGGGCCACGAGCGGCTACGGTCGCCTCGGCGCCGGGTATAAAACCGTGCGTGTCCAGGTATATCAGGGCTTCCTGGTCGAACTCGACGAGCTCGGTCACGCGCGAGAGCCGTACCCGGTCTCCCGGCTGTGCATCGGCCAGAACGGTCGCCGGCTCCGGTTTACCCCCCGAGCCAGGGATAGGACTGCCGTGGGGGCAGGTCTTAGGGTTGCCAAGGATCTCCACGAGGCGGGCCTCGACGTCGTCTGAGATCACGTGCTCCCATCGGTCGGCTTCGGCGTGGACTTTGTGCCACGGGAGCCCGATGACGTCGGTCAGGAGCCGCTCCGCCAGGCGATGCTTGCGGATAACGCTGGTGGCGAGCTTCCGACCAGTCACGGTCAGGAGGATCGACCGTCCTTTGACCTCGACGTAGCCCGCTTCCTTGAGACGGTGCACCATTTCGGAAACCGTCGGCGCCGAGTGGCCGACGTGCTCCGCGAGCCGGGCCTGTATGACCTGGCTCCCCTCCTCCTCGAGGTAAAGGATCGCCTCGAGGTACTGCTCGTTGGGGGGGTGGACGCCGGGCGCGGCAGCATTGCTTGGCATACCGCGAGAGTACTGCCGCCTGGGGGCCAGAGCAGGGCCGGTGCTACTCGCCGATAAGGCCGGAAGACCCTAATGCCGTCGGTTATCAACAAGTCATCAACAGAACATCAACAGATCTATGTGGAAATCGTCGGCGATTGCGATTGGCCCGTCGGATGCCTTCCGGGTGGTGGCAGACTCTCCAGGTGTGGTTTGCCGGGAGCGTGCGAAAGTACTCGCCGAGCTCCCCCAAGGGGGTTAGATAGTGGCTCTGTTGATGCTGCTTGACGGGAACTCCCTTACTTACCGCGCTTTTTTTGCTCTTCCAACGACCATGGCCACCGCCTCGGGGCAGGTGACCAACGCCGTCTACGGCTTCACGTCGATGCTCGTGAACCTCATCAAGGAGCGCCAGCCCGACCAATTGGTCGTGGCGTTCGACAGGCCGGAGCCCACCTTCCGCCACGAGATGATCCCGAGCTACAAAGCCACCCGGTCGGAAGCCCCCGATATCCTGCGCCAGCAGATGGGCCTGGTCCGCCAGCTCGTCGAGACGATGCAGATCCCGGTCGTCGAAGCTCCCGGTTTCGAAGCCGACGACGTCCTGGCGACGCTGGCGACCAAGGCCGCCGCCGCCGGCGACGACGTGATCGTCGTGACGGGCGACCGCGATGCCTACCAGCTTGTCGAAGACCCGCACATCAAGGTGCTGTACGTGCTCCGGGGCGTGTCGGAGTACGTCTTGTACGACGAGGCGAAGATAGCCGAACGGACCGGCGTGACCCCGCGGCAGTACCCCGAGTTCGCGGCGCTGCGCGGCGACCCGTCGGACAACCTGCCGGGGGTGCCCGGCGTGGGGGAGAAAACGGCGGCGAAGCTGATCAACACGTACGGGGACCTCGATACGGTCTACGCGCACCTGGACGACCTCACGCCGAAGCTTCGCGAGTCCCTGATTGGAGCCGAGCCGTCCGTGCGCAGCAACGCCATGGCGACACCATTAGTGCGTGACCTGCCTATTTCAATAGACCTCGCCGCGGCTCCGCTCGGTGGATGGGACGAAGCCGAACTGCGCAGGCTCTTCGCGTTCCTCGAGTTCGGCCCTGCGCTCTGGGACCGCTTTGTCGCCGCCACGGGAGTCGGCAAACCGGACGCCAGCGAGGCAAGCGCCGTTCCCGGCGAACAGCTGGCCCTCTCGGTCGAGGCGCTGACAGGCGCCGCCGACGCGGCCCGGCTCCTCAACAACTGGGAGCACGAACGGCCGGAGCTCGCAATTGCCCCTTCATGGGAAGGCCCCGAAGGCCGTTCTCCGCTTGTCGGCCTGGCTTTTGTCGAGGTGGGGAGCCCCCCCGGTGAGCTCCCCGGGGGCCCGACCGGGGAACAGTCCCGAGAGCTGGTGGGCGGCTCAGATCCGGTGCACGCCTGGTGGCTGGCTCGGGAAATCCTTTCCGAGCCGGGCGTGAAAGAAGCGTTGGAGTCGCTGCTCGGCCCTGGGGGCGTGGCCGTCTCGGCCCACAACGCAAAGGCGCTGATGAGAGGCTTGGCGGCTTTCGGGGTGGACCTGGCCAACCTGCAGCTCGACATATCGGTCGCCGCCTACCTGGTTGACCCGGCGGGCGACCAGTACTTGCTAGAACAGCTTGCGGCGCGTTACGCGGGCATTGCGCTCGCGCCCCCCGGGACGACAGCGGCCGGCCAGCTCGACTTGTCGGGAAGCGCCGAGCCGGCGCAACTGGCAGCTGAACGGGCGGGTGCCGTCGCTCGGCTTGTCGGGCCTTTATCGGCTGCTCTCGGTTCAAGGGGCCTGTCAAAGCTCTACGACGAAGTCGAGCGGCCCCTGGTACGCGTCCTTGCACGAATGGAACTTGTCGGCATCCGCGTCGACTCTGCCGAGCTGGCCCGCCTCGGCCGCCTCCTCGCCGACGAGGCTCGCAGCCTCGAAAGACAGGTCCACGAGCTAGCGGGCGCCCCGTTCCTGGTCAACTCGGTGCAGCAAGTCCGCGACGTCCTTTACAACAAGCTCGCTTTGAAGCCCGGGAAAAAGACGAAGACCGGCTACTCAACCGACAACCAGACCCTCGAGAAGCTCCGTGAGGAACATCCCATAATTCCGGCCATCCTGCGCTATCGGGAGGTTGAGAAGCTCCGGTCTACCTACACCGATGCGCTCCTTGCAGAGGTCGGGGCCGATGGGCGGATCCATGCCACCTTCAACCAGACCGTTGCACGCACGGGCAGGCTTTCCTCGGATGCGCCAAACCTCCACAACATCCCGATCCGCACCGAAGAGGGCCGCCAATTGCGGCGGGTCTTCGTCCCCGCCGACGGGATGCGCCTACTCGTCGCCGACTATAACCAGATCGAGCTGCGGGTCATCGCCCACCTTGCTCAGGACCCGGGCCTTGTCGAGGCCTTCAGGACGGGGGAGGACATCCACCGTATGACGGCGGCTCGTATATTCGGTGTGGAACCGAGCGAAGTCACGATCGGCATGCGTTCGAAGGCAAAAATGGTGTCCTACGGTTTGGCCTATGGCATGGAGTCCTATGGCCTGGCTCAGCGCCTCGGTATCGAGGTGGACGAGGCCGCGCAAATCTTGAACGCGTATTTCGAGAATTTTCCCCGTGTGCGGGCATACATGGACACGGTGGTAGCTGAGGCACGCGACAAGGGTTATACGGAAACACTTTTTGGAAGGCGCAGGATGATCCCGGAGCTCTCCTCGTCGCGCTACCAGGAACGTATGGCGGGTGAGCGCCAAGCAATGAACGCAGGGATCCAGGGCCTTGCGGCTGACATTTTCAAGGTGGCACTGGTGCGCCTGGACGCGTTGCTGTCGGAAGAGAGCCTGCGCAGCCGTCTTATCTTGCAGGTTCATGACGAGGTCCTCCTAGAAGTGCCTCCCGAGGAGGCAGAAGTAGCGGCGAAGGTGACCCTTGAGGCGATGCAAGGCGCGGCCGAGTTAAGCGTCGGCTTGGAAGTGAACCTTTCGTGGGGGGCGAGTTGGGCAGACGCCAAGTCGTGAACCAAGGCGTGAGCCTGAAATTGGCCTGAGAACGAATGAAAGGCAAGAACACGTGCTCAACTTCTCTGCGGCAAAGCGCCGATAAGGTCCTGTGGGTGCCGTAAGGACGCGCGCGGACTTAGACGCGCTCTATGGCCGCGCCGAAACCGCGGCCTCCGCGCAGGAGCGTACGAGCTGCCTG
Organism: uncultured Acidimicrobiaceae bacterium; assembly: GCA_963699075.1. Lineage (GTDB taxonomy): Bacteria > Actinomycetota > Acidimicrobiia > Acidimicrobiales > Palsa-688 > Fen-671. The sequence continues at coordinate 892,614 of CAVOTF010000001.1, forward strand.
AGGGACATCGAGGCGGCCTTGGAGCTGGTGGACGAGCCGGGCGACCGGGCGCGCCTTTTGATGTGCCGTACCCGGGTCCGTTCTAACCAGTGGCACACCAGGGAGGTGCTCCAGGACGCCCTGGCTGCCATGTCGTTGTTCGAGGAGGCCGGGGAACCTGGACGGGCCCTTGAGGCCGCGAGCCTCGGTGCCGGTTTCGCTTCTCGCCTTGGGGAGATTTCGCTTGCAGCTGAGCTTGCCGCCATGTGCATCCCCGGGATGGGCTCGCTGGACGACAGCCTCGTCGCCGAGGTGGCCAACCGGCTGGGGATCTTTTGCTACTCCTTCCTCGACTACGACCGGGCCATCGAACAGTTCGAGGTAGCGCTAGCTGCGGCGGAGCGCGCCGGTGACGCCTGGAAGACCTATCGCCAGCTTCACAACATCGCCGACGCGCTGCTGCTCGCGGTCCACCAGGACCGGGCTTCGGGCGAGGAGGACGGTCGCTACGACCGTTTCGGAGCCGACAGGCTGGAGGAAGCCGAGCATGCGCTCAACCGCTTGCTCGACGAATGCCCAGCTGAGGTGAAGGCCAGGCTCGGGACGCAACGGCTCCAGGCAGCTCTGCTGATCGAGCAGGGCCGCCCTGCCGAGGCGCTCGAGATCATCAGGCAGAGCGCAGGCGATGCGGGGGCGATCGTCTGGGCCGCTGGCCGGTCGAGCTTGGCACTGGTGGAGGCGAGATGCCTGCGGGCCCTCGGCCGGTCGCAGGAAGCTGTGGCCGCCGCGAACAGAGCAGCGGAGCTCGCAGAGCCGAGCGACGACCATCACGAGCTGATGTTGATCCTCGACGAGCTCGTTGTCGCCGAACGCGACGCTGGAGACCTCGATGCGGCCATAGCTCATGCCGTCGAGCTCAAGCGCCAGATGTGGAACCTCCATCGCCGCCAAACGGCGCAATTGGTGGAGGAGGTTTGGGCACGTGCCCAGCTCGAGCAACAGCGCCGGTCGCTTGAGGCCCAGACCGCCGCCGCGATCGCCTCCGCCGAGGAGGATGCGCTGACGCGGATCGGCAACCGCCGCCTTCTCGAGAGGGTCCTGGGCAATGTCACCGACGAACAGGACCAGATCGCCCTGCTGATGGCCGACATCGACCACTTCAAGGAGATCAACGACACCTTCGGCCACGAGGTAGGAGATCACGTCCTACGTGCTCTCGGCCACATCCTGGCAACTGATGCCCGCACCGGCCAAGTTGTCGTGCGCTACGGCGGCGAGGAGTTCGTGTTCGCCTTACCCTCGGTCGAGCTGGACGCGGCAAGGGACTTCGCCGAGCGCATCCGCCTCAAGGTGAGCTCTTACCCATGGGAGGGCCTCGAGACGCTCCTCGAGGTGACGATCAGCATCGGCGTGGCCTGCGGCCCGCCCGAAAGTTGGCAGTCGGTCCTTGCCGCCGCCGACCGCGCGCTCTACCTTGCAAAGAAGAGAGGCAGGAACCGCGTCGAGATCTCGCCCCGGACGGCGAAACGCACCGCCTGACGGTTTTAATAGGGTCCTGGCAGGTTTAATAGGCCCCCGGAACGGTGCCGACGTGGCCCGAGGCGATGTCGATCGTGGGTGGGAGATCCTTCCAGATGTAACTGATGAAGGCATCGTGGCTCTGGAGCGGAGTCTGGCCGAGCAGCCATTCGACCCAGGAAACAAGCTTGGCTTGGCTCTTGGGGTTCCAGTCCGGGCTCTGGGGGAACTCGGGGCCTATGACGATCTCTTTGATTTGCAGCGTGGCAATGTCCCCGGCCGCTTCCCCCCTCGTTTGAGCCGTTAATGGCGGCAAGGTTGTGCCGGGGTTATCGAGGCTCAGCATCAGCCGTAGCGGACCCCTGTCGCCCTGGTTGGTACCGGTCATGCCGGTGTCGGTCGGCATAACGAAGCAAAACTTGGACTCCGGCTGCCAGCGCAGGTTCAGCTCATTTACCGGCGGCAGCAGCAGAGCAACGGGCGGGTGGCCCGAGCTCAGGCCAGACGTCTTGGGGCAGGCGAGCCCTGTGTCGTAGGCGCTGTAAAGCGGGCTTGCCCCAGCCGGGTAATTCGTGATCGGGAACAACGTCACCAAGCCGAGAGCCCCCAAGGCCCACCCGAGCGCTTTGTAGGGGACCGCCAGGTGTTTCAACTGGTCCAGACCGATGGCGACGAGGAGAGCTACCCCCAACCACATCGTCCCGGCGAAGCGGTCAGGTAACAGGTTGTGCAGGGTTGGGAAATGCTTGAGGATGTCGTCGGGCATCGGCAGCTTGCTCACGTGGCCGAGGACATGCAGCGTCGGGCCAAGAGAAAGGATGCCCGCGCCGGCGCCCATCGCGAGCGCTACCCAGGTAACCCCGCGGCGGCGGGCGAACCACAACGTCAAGGCGATGAAAACGAGCAACGGCAGCCCGATATAGGCACCTTGTTCCGAACCGTTGCCTGTGAAACGGGCGGCCACTACAAGGGCGGAATGCGGGGCAAACTTAGTGATGTTCGTCGGGACGAAGAAGTTGAAAAGGTCGCTCACATAGACGTTTGACGGGTGGACGTCCTGGACTCTGTACGGGCCGAGGTACTGGACCGCCACGAACGGCAACGAGAGCGGGACGAACAAAATAGCCGCGGTCCCAAAGCCCCTTGCCGCGTAGCGAAGGTGCAATCCTACGGCCGCCCAGTTGAGGGCGCAGAGCACCACAACCGCAATGGCGGCCGTGACAACTTCCAGCGCGAGCGTTTCCTCCGCTGTGAGCAACTGCGCCCAGGCAAGCAGCCCAAATAGCAGCCCGTCGCGCCAAGGCGCCTTCGCCTGTACCACGAGCAGGCGGTCGAGCAAGATAAGCATGAGCGGGGCGCTCATCATCAGGGTCTGGGCAAGATGGCCAACCGATTGCGAGACCATATAAGGCGAAAAACCGTAAATGAGGCTGCCTGCGAGCGAAGGCAACGGAGAAGCCCAGCGCCGCAACGCAATGTAGGCAAATGTCGCGCCGAGCGCGGGGGCGGCCGTGATCAAGATGTTGTAGGAAAACGCGGCGTCGAAGATCAGCGTTACCGGGGACATGACGAAGCTCGGCAGGATCACAGATGTGTTCCACATCAAGTTGACCCCGTTGGGGAAGTTGACGTAATGGCTGATGAGCGGGTCTAGCCCGTGACCGATCGAATACGGGGCCCAGGCGAGGAACCAGGAATACTCATCAGAATCGCCCGGGGCGCCCAATTGGGTTGTAAAGGGGTGCTCCCAAGCAGTGTGCCACATGGCTATTGCGAGTGCGACCGACAGGACAAGTACCGCAGCGAGTTCAAGCCGGCTCGCATGGCCTCTTAGGGCCGGTGCCTCGCGAGCGGTAGCCGGCACTATCTCGGCAGTGGGTGCGACCATTATCTGATTGGGAGAAAAGAAAAACCGTTGGGCACTATGCTTCCCCTGGCACTGTTCCCACGTTGCCCGATGCGATGTCGCTGGCAGGGGGCAGGTCCTTCCAGATGTAACTGATGTAATTGTCGCGGCTTTGGAGCGGGGCTTGCCCCAGCAGCCATTCGAGCCAGACCACCAGCTGAGCCTGCCCGTCGGGCGACCACGTCGGCACCTGGGGTGATTCCGGGCCTATGACGATCTCCTTGACGTCGAGGGCTGTGATCTCGTTAGCAGCCTCGGCCCGGGTTGCTGGCGTCAGCGGCGGCAGCAGCTCACCGGGTTGAGACAGGGTGAGCATCAAGCCGAGCGCGCCGACGTCGCCTTGGTTGGTCCCGGTCATGCCCGTGTCGCTCGGCATGACGAAGCAAAACTTGGACTCTGGCTGCCAACGCAGGTTCAATTCGTTTACTGCAGGCAAGAGCAGTGCTACGGGCGGGTGGCCGGAGCCTGGCGTAGCGCTCGGGCAGGCAAGGCCGGAGTCGAAGGCGGTGTAGAGCGGGCTCGTGGCCGCCGGGAAGTCGGTGATCGGGAACAAGGAGGCGAGACCGAGCCCTGCAAGGGCCAACCGATGATCTTGTAGGGGACTGCCCGGCCTTTCAGCTCGTCCAACCCGAGGGCGACCAGGAGCCCTACACCGAGGAACATCGGGCCTGCGAATCGGTCGGGGAGCAGGTTTTGCAGGACCGGCAGGTGGTGGAGGATGTCACCCGGTAGCCGGAAGGAGGTGATGTCGCCCACCACGTGAAGTGTCGGGCCCATCGAGATCACACCCGCGCCCAGTACCACTGCAAACGCCGCCCAGGTAACCCCGCGGCGCCGGGTGAAAAAGATCGTGATGGCGATAAAAACGAGGAATGGGACGCCAACGTAGGCTCCCTGTTCTGAGCCGTTGCCTGTGAAATGCGAACTGACCGCCAAGGCCGACGCGGGAGCCAGTTTGGTGATGTCGGTCGGGACGAAGAAATTGAACAGGTCGCTTACGTACACGTCGTAAGGGTGGGGGTTTTGGACCTTGTCAGGTCCGAGGTACTGCACACCTAGGAACGGCGCTGAGAGCACGAGGAACGACCCCGCCGCTGTTACCAGCCCGCTTACGCAGTACCTCACGCGGGCCACGACGCAGGACCAGTTGAGCGCGCAAATCACGACTACGACGATGGCGGCCGTGACAGCCTCCATAGCGAGGACCTCTTCGCCTGTGAGCAGCTGAGCCCATGCCAGTACTCCGAGAAGGAGGCCGTCTTTCCAGGATGTTGTCGCTTGCACCACAAGGAGACGGTCCAGCACGATCAGCATCAGTGGGGCGCTCAAGATGAGCGTCTGAGCGACGTGGCCGAAGGATTGCGAGATCACGTAGGGAGAAAACCCAAAAATTAGCGCACCCGTGGCTGAGGGCAGCGGTGCTGTCCAGCGCCGGAAAGCCACGTATGCAAAAGTTGCGCTTAGGGCCGGTGCGGCGGTCATCAAGATGTTGTAGGAGAATGCCGCCCCGAAAATGACTGTGACCGGCGACATGATGAAGCTCGGCAGGATCACCGAGGTGTTCCACATCAAGTTCACGCCGCTTGGGAAGTTGGCGTAATGGCTGATGAGTGGGTCCAACCCGTGGCCGAGCGCGTACGGCATCCAGGCGAGGAACCAGGCGTACTCGTCAGCGTCGCCGAGCCCTCCCAGTTGCGTAGCGAAAGGGTTGACCCAGGCGTTGTGCCACAAGGCTGCTGCCAGGAGAAACGATAGAGGTATAACGACGAGCAGCTCGCGCCGGCCTGCTCGGCCTCGTCGAGGGGGTGCCGCCACGGAATGCGCCGGGCTGTACAAGGCTGACAAGCTCAACTCAGGCGGCTGGCCAACCTCGTCGGCGTTATCGGTTATGGCAACCGCGGAGACTTCTCCTGTGGTGGGAGCAGTGGGCACCTCTCCCGTAATAGGAGCCTGCGGCTCAGTGTTCAAGGCCCTTCTACCGAGTCTCCGGCAAGGCGCGCAGAGCCTGGCCAACATAGGACGAGAGCGGCCTTATCGAGCGCGTTCTGGGCTCTCTGCTCGATGACGTGAGCACTCCAACCTGTTACCCGGCTCATTACGAAAATAGGTGTGAACGTAGGGATGTCGAAACCCATAAGGTAATAGGCCGGTCCCGTGGCGTAATCAAGGTTGGGGTAGAGGCCTTTGGTGTCCTTCATGGACCGTTCAAGATGAGCGTATACAGCCATCAACTGGCGGCCCTCTTCGGTCCGGTCGGCCAAACGCTCTAGGGCAACCCGCATTGTCGGCACCCGGCTGTCGCCATGCTTGTAGACGCGGTGCCCGAAACCCATCACCTTTTGCCCCGAACCGAGGGTGCCTGAAAGCCAATTGTCCACCTCGGCCGGGTTCTTTACCTCACCGAAGAGGCCCATCACCGCTTCGTTGGCCCCTCCATGCAAGGGCCCTTTCAGCGCCCCGATTGCACCCGTGATCGCCGAGTACAGGTCGGCCAGGGTCGACGTGATGACGCGGGCCGTGAACGTCGACGCATTGAAACCGTGCTCGGCATAAAGGATAAGAGAAATCTCGAAGCCGCGGACCATTGCCTCGTCTGGGACCGTCCCGGAGCACATATGGAAGAAGTTCTCGGCAAACGACAGTCCTGGGTCGGGTGGGATGGGGGGCAGGTTGTGCCGGCGTCGCTGGTCGACTGCGACCACCGTTGGAAGTTTTGCCCATAGGACCACCGATTTCTCGAGCTCCGCGTCTGCGGACGGGTCGTCTTCGGTGGGATCGCACGCGCCGAGGTAGCTCACCGCCGTTCGTAGGACATCCATCGGATGGCACGCTGTGGGGAGCCCTGCCACCAGCTTCAGGAGGTCACTTCCTATTTCGCGGTGTGAGCGCTCTGCTGCTGTGAAAGCCTGGAGTTGCGTCGTGTTGGGCAGTTCTCCGTACCAGATGAGATATGCGACTTCCTCGAAGCTGCAGGAGGTGGCCAGGTCTGGGACAGGGTAACCGCGGTAGAGCAGCGTCCCAGTCCCCTCATCTATGACCGAGACAGCGGTCGTGTCAGCTATTACTCCAGCGAGGCCGCGCTTGACCTCGTTTGATCCTTCGCTCATATCTCTCCCAACGACGCGTCGAACGCGGTGTAGTCGTCGTACCCCAAAAGTTCGTACAATTCAGCCCGAGATTGCATCTGTCCCAATAACCCCTTTTGCGTACCCTCAGACGCGAGCGCCCGTAAGCCACGCTCTGCTGCGCCCATTGCCAGGCGTAACAGCGTAACCGGGTAGATGACGATGTTCACGCCGATGGAGGCGAGCGTGCGCACATCGAGCAGCTCAGTCTTCCCGAACTCGGTCATGTTGGCAAGGACAGGGGCGTTGACGGCCTCTTTGAACTTCTCCAGCTCGCTGGCACCTTCGAGGGCGTCAGGAAAGACGATGTCAGCCCCTTCGTCCAGGTACGATTTGGCCCGCTCGATCGCCCCGGAGAGCCCTTCTACCGCCCGTGCGTCCGTCCGTGCGCATATGGCAAAGCCAGGGTCGCGCCGCGCCCCGACGGCTGCCTTGATGCGCCGGCGTGCCTCCGTCGCGGTCACTATTTCCTTGCCGTCAAGATGGCCGCAGCGCTTCGGGTTGACCTGGTCCTCGATGTGACAACCGGATAGCCCAAGGTCCTCCAGCACGTTGACCGTCCGGGCAATATTGAGAGGCTCGCCGAACCCGGTGTCGGCATCGACGAGCGTCGGCAACCCCGTAGTGCGGGCGATCTCGTAGCTGCGAGCGGCCACTTCGGGAAGCGTTGTGAGGCCAATGTCCGGGAGCGCCAGCGATGCTGAGAGGGCAGCGCCGGATACGTACACCCCTTCGAACCCGAGCCGCTCGACGAGCAACGCCGACAGCGGGTTGAAAGCGCCCGGGAACCTCATCAACCGTCCGGAGGAGAGCCCTTCGTGGAGCGCTTGGCGTCGCTCGCTGGCCGGGGTTTTGGTGTGGAACATCAGAACAGGCCACCTTTGGGCGTGTCAGTTTCTAGCCCGGGCGCGATCAGGCTCAGCAGGCGGACCTGTCCAGGGCCCAGCTCAAGGAGGCGGTCAGCGAGTGCCAGGAAACGGTCCTGTTCGGCTTCGGGTATCGTCCCGTGGGCCAGCCTGCGGAACTTGTCTATGTACTGAGCCCGCCCGAAGGGCCTTGCGCCCAGGGGGTGGGCGTCAGCGACCACGATCTGTGCTTCGACGGTCGTGCCGTCGGCCAGTTGGATTACCGCTCGCCCGCCGAAGGCCTCTCCGGAGAGGTAGCGCTTGGTCCAAACAGGGTCCTCTTCGGTGCTGATCTTGTGCCAGAGGGCGACCGTGCTGGGCCTATGTGCCCGTTCGGACGAGTAGGACATCTCGTGGTCCCAGGTCCCGTCTTGCAGCGCTACTGCGAAAATGTAAGGCAGAGAGTGGTCGAGCGTCTCACGGGAAGCGTCAGGGTCGAATTTTTCCGGGTCGCCGGAGCCTGTCCCGATGACGTTGTGCGTGTGATGGCTCGTATATATGCGCACAGAGCTCACGTCGGCCAGGTCTTTCAGGCGCCCGTCCTCGCGCAGTCGCTTCGCAAGGTCTATAAAGGCTTGGGCCTGGTACTCCGCCGAGTACTCCTTTGTGTAGGTCCGCAGGATCGCACGCTTGGGTTCGCCCGGCGCGGGAAGAGGCACCACATAGACGGCGTCAGGCCCGTCCAGCAGCCAGGCTATGACGCCATCTTCACCCTCGTAAATCGGTGCCGGCGAGGTTTCCCCGCGCATCGCTCGGTCGACAGCCTCGATGGCAACCTTTCCGGCAAAGGCGGGTGCGTATGCCTTCCATGTAGATATCGCACCCTTGCGGGACTGGCGGGTAGCGGTCGTCGTGTGGAGGGCTTGACCGATCGCCTGGTAGACGACCTCGGTTGGTAGCCCGAGGAGCGTGCCGGTCCCCGCCGCTACCGACGGCCCGAGGTGGGCGACGTGGTCGATGCGATGAGCGTGCAGGGGAGATCCCTCTACAGAGGTCTACCTGGACCTCGTAGGAGGTCGCTATTGCTCTTACGAGGTCACGCCCATTGCAGCCGATGTGCTGGGCGACAGCGAGCAAAGGCGGGATGTTGTCACCTGGGTGGGAGTACTCGGCGGCCAGGAACGTATCGTGGAAATCGAGCTCCCGCACCGCGACGCAGTTGGCCCAGGCAGCCCATTCGGGTTGTACATGCATCCCCGACGGACAGCCGAGAACCGTCGCTCCCCCCGGCCGGACCGCCCCGATCGCCCTGACCGCACTGTCCCCGCCACCCGGGAGAGCGTGGCGTAAGGCTTGGGCGCGGGCGTTGGCGACGGGGCGACGCCTGAGGGCGGCAGCAGCAACGCCGGCATCGTCGATGAGCCGGTTGACCACCATCTCGGCAACCTCCGCCTCCACTGGCACGGGGTCGGTTGCCACCATGGCCAGTTTCCAGGCCAGTTGTTCTTCGCGAGGGAAGGACTCGGTGCTCTTGTGGGCCCTCACCTCGTGCTCGATCATTGGCAGGCTTTCGACGAGCTGTCCTGGGGCACGCCAGGCAACGATACCCAGATCGGCGAGGCTCCGCGGCGACCACCCAGCCGCATCCCTGAGGGTGCTGGCCAGCCATGGTAAACAAGGGGCCATGCGGGCCAGTGCGGTGGGCCGCGTGGCGAGATCCGCTTGCTTGAGCCTCGTTGCGATGGCCTTGATGGTTTTGATGGCTGCTCAACCCTCAACCGCACAGCAACGGGGCGACGCGAAAGGACCTGCGACCGCGGTGGTCACCGGCGCCGGAGCCGCGGCGACCACGGGGTTGTTTGGAGACGGCGGGGTTCTTCGTTATGGAGCGGCCCAGTTCTTCGGCAGCCCGACGCAAATGCACCTCGCTGCCCCGATAGTCGCGATGGCCGCCACCCCGGATGGAGGCGGTTACTGGCTCGTCGGGGCGGACGGCGGTGTGCTGACTTACGGCGACGCCAGGTACTTCGGCGGCGCTGGAGGCCGGCCCTCTACGCACCGATTGTTGCGATGGCCGCCACCCCGGATGGAGGCGGTTACTGGCTCGTCGGGGCGGACGGCGGTGTTTTTACCTTTGGCGATGCCCACTATTACGGTGGTCCCGCGCACGTCCCCGAGCCGGTTGTCGGGTTTGCGGCGACCCCCGACGGGGAGGGTTACTGGCTTGTGGCCAGCCACGGGGAGGTATACGCGTTTGGCGATGCGAAGTACTACGGCTCGCTCGGCGCGACAAACCTGCACAACCTGCCTGTTGTCGCGATCGCTTCTTCCCAGGACGGTCACGGGTACTGGCTCGTGCAGGGTGGGGGAGAGGTGATCCCGTTCGGCGATGCGCCGCGCCTTGGCGGGATGCGCGGCCACCCTCCAGTTGCGGGGATAGCCGTCACCGCTGACGGCCTGGGGTACTGGCTTGTATGCGGCAACGGAGAAGTAGACGCCTTCGGTGACGCGCACAACTTCGGCGGTAACAATTCGTCGGTACCAAGGCCACCAATTTCAGCGATAGTTGCCGACCTGGCGGGCCCGGGTTACTGGCTGCTCGACCCGGAGGCGTTCCCTGTCAGCCTCGATCACCCCGGGCCAGGCGCGCACCGGGACATCGTCAGGATCGCCGTAAGCCAGCTCGGCCCGAGTCGCCGCGGAGGGAACTACTGCAGCCCTTACGGTCCCTGCGAGGAGTGGTGCGCGCTGTTTGCGACCTGGGTCTGGGAGAGCGCGGGCATAGATATCCCGCGCTACCCGTTCGTCGGGAGCGTTTACTACTGGGCCAAGCGCCATACAAGGGTCCTCCCGGTAACTGCCAAGCCCGTCCCCGGAGACCTCGTCCTGTACGGGAGCGGGCCGCAGAACGCCTACACATCGCCCCACATGGGCGTTGTGGCACAGGTATGGCCCGACGGAGCAATCGACACTGTCGAAGGTGACGCCGGTCCTGGGCCCGACGGCTGGACGTCGGTGCTCGTAAACGGCCCGTACCTGCCCTCGCAGTCATATTTCGCAAACGGCATGCCCATCTACGGCTTTGCTGTGCCGTGAGGGCCGCCTGCGGTCTATGAACCCGGCTGGTCCTAGTCTCGTCTTCCAATGCCGGACGACATCCCTACCACCGTTACCAGCCCTACCAGCCCTACCAACACCAGCACCACCAGCCCTACCAGCCCTACCAGCCCTGCCACTGAAGACAGCCGCGGCCCTGGCGCCGGCGGTAACTCTGAAAACGAGGCCATGGCCAGCCCGTCGCGGGTCCCCTGGCCACCCCCGTGCAGCGATTGGGCAAAAAGCCAGAGCCTCGATCCCATCGGCAGCGCGGGCTATTACGACGGCTTCCTTCTCGTCGAGCAGCCTTTGCCGTGGCCGGAGGATGTCTCCGAGATGCCCGAGTTGGCCGAGGTGGCGAAGGTGGCGTACGGGGCACGGCTGCGCCTGCAAGCTGTGGCCCCGGTTGGGAAGGTTGACTCGAGTGGGCAGCTTCGCACGGTGATCTGTTACCGCTCGACGCGCCCGGGGTGGGCTGGCCCGATGGCTCGCTCAGAACGGCTGGTGGAGCCGGAGTTGCTCGGCGAGGCGGTACACGCCCTGGTGGAAGGGGCAGCACCCGTCCCTCGCGCAAGGTTGGGCGATACCGCTGCTGACGTGCTCGTTTGCACTCATGGGCGGCGAGACGCTTGCTGCGGGGCTCGCGGGATGGAGCTCCTCGCCGCCCTAACCGGCTCCCCAATGTTCGGTCAACCGGGCGTGCGGGCGTGGCGGACGAGCCACACCGGGGGTCACCGCTTCGCCCCAACTGCGATTGCGCTGCCCTCAGCGACCCTGTGGGCGTGGGCCGACGCGGCGCTGCTGTCGGAGGTTGTCGATGCCCAAGGTCCTCTGGGCTCGTCGCTCTCCCGCTATAGAGGCTGCGCATCCCTCGGTTCGGCGGCCCAGCAGGCAGTGGAGAAAGCAGTCCTGTCCGAAGTGGGATGGCCTTTACTGAGTTCGTGGCGCCGGGCGGTTGACCTGGGTGGCGGGATGGTCCAGCTTGAAACCGAGCTTTTCGGCACTTGGGAGGCCGTTGTCAGGGAAGGCCGGCGCGTAGCGCAGCCTGACTGCCGCAGCGACCCCGGCCTTGCCACGAAGCAGAGCGTCGAGTGGGTTGTCGAGGGGCTTAGTCAAGTGGTCGCGGCATGAGAAGGCGCTAGCCGCGGCCTGAGCAGGCGCTAGCCGCTTCGTGACAAGCGGTCCATCGCGTGGCGGACCTCTGCCACCACCCGATGACCGTCATAGACGACGTCTTTCCAGGTGTACACGAGCGTTTGCACCCCACTCAGGTTCAGTCGGTTGCGACGTCGTGCGTCTTCGGCCATCTGCTCGGGGCCGCTGTGGTGCGTGTACCCGTCTACCTCGACAGCGAGCCCAGGAGCGATCAGGAGGTCTACTCGGTAGCTCAAGTCGGGGCCCGCCTTGACTTCCGCCGCCATCGGCCTGATGGCTGCCTGCCTGAGGAGCCGTATCACGCGGCTTTCCAGGACGCTTGGTTGACCGGAGCCGGGCACCTTGCGCCGATGCAAAGCTGCCCTGAGTGCGCTCAGGCCGGGCCGCCCCCTTCGCGCCACCCTCGCAAGCTCGGATTCGACGGCGACCAGATTCACAAGTTTGCTCGCAAGTGCTCTGTCGACCGCCTCTTCGACCACCATTGGGGGCATGACAGCGGCTACGTCAATGAGTGTCCGCAACGGATCGGTACACGGGATCTTCCGGACCATGACGATTTGGGCCGGGAATTCGGTCGGCCGGTGGACCTCACATCCGGCCGGACGCGACGAGATCGCTCGGGGGACCGTGATTGCGTGCCTTCCAGGAGCATCGGCCATTCGCCACAGCCACGCGGCCGACTGGTGGGAGGCGACTGCGGCGGGACCTGTCGCCAGTAGCGCTGCGATGAGGAGCTGTTCAGAGCACTGGCCCGAGCCCACGAGGCGAAAAGTCTTGGGACCGAGCTGTTCCCACTCTCCCGTGGCCACCCGATGCCTCAGGACGTGGTTGCTGACCCCGATGGCGTACAGCTGCGAACGACTGATCACCCCGAACTGGTCACGAAAGCGACGACCGAGTTCTCGGGTCACGAGCGCCTGCACTCTTGGAGCATATCTCATGGCTTTTCATACCGTCTCGCGTGGTGAACGAGCCTGAAGACCGGGGTTCTCGGCGTATTGGAGCGCTTCTCGGCGCCTCCGGATAGACCTCCGGGCTTGTGGCACGCCGGGGTTGGGCAACACGGCCGAGATGGGAGGAACCACGCCGAGATGGGGGGGCCACCCCGCACGCTGCGCCCACCCCGCACGCTGCGCCCACCCGCACGCGCCCCCACGCCGCACGCTGCGCCCACCCCGCACGCTGCACCCACCCCGCACGCTGCGCCCACGCCGGGCCGGATGGGGCGCGCCCGGTGGGCCAATCCGTCCAGCACGCTACGCTCAACGCCTGTGCGCAAGGTGCTGGTTGCGAACCGAGGCGAGATCGCCATCAGGGCTTTCCGGGCTATCAACGAGCTCGGGTACACCTCGGTCGCCGTCTTCCCGTATGAGGACCGTTACTCGCTCCATCGCCAGAAAGCCGATGAGAGCTACGAGATAGGCGAGCGCGGCCACCCCCTGCGCGCCTATCTCGACATTGCGGGCCTGATAGATGTCGCCCAGAGCTCGGGCGCTGACGCCATTTACCCGGGCTACGGCTTTCTGTCTGAGAACCCCGAACTGGCTAGAGCCTGCCATGAGGCAGGTATCACTTTTGTCGGTCCCCCGGCCGACGTCCTGGCGCTGGCCGGCAACAAGGTGAGGGCGAAGGAGGAGGCGGTGACGGCCGGCATCCCTGTGCTTCGCAGCGCGGGGCCCTGGTCGGGGGTCGGAGAACTTGTAGCCGCCGCTGATGAGGTCGGTTTCCCGTTGTTCGTAAAGGCGGCGGCGGGCGGGGGTGGCCGCGGCCTGCGGCGGGTGGAGCGCGCCGAAGAACTGAGGGCCGCCGCCGATGCGGCCGTCCGCGAGGCCGAGACGGCGTTCGGCGACCCGACCGTGTTCTTGGAGGAGGCCGTTCAGCGCGCCCGTCACATCGAGGTCCAGGTGCTGGCGGACGGTGCCGGAGACGTGGTTCACCTCTACGAGCGGGACTGCTCGGTCCAGCGCCGGCACCAAAAGGTCGTGGAGATAGCGCCCGCGCCCAACCTCGACGGCGGGATCCGGGCCAAATTGCTGGCCGACGCCGTCAGCTTTGCGCGAGCCGTTGGTTACCTCAATGCCGGCACCGTCGAGTTCCTTGTTGACCCTGACGGGCGCTACGTGTTCATCGAAATGAACCCCCGCATCCAGGTCGAGCACACCGTGACCGAGGAAGTCACCTCCGTCGACCTCGTACAGTCCCAACTGCGGGTCGCGGATGGTGCCACGCTGGCCGATCTCGGCATATCCCAGGGCTCGATCTCGGTGAACGGCACGGCACTTCAGTGCAGGATCACGACGGAGGACCCCGCACACGGTTTCCGGCCTGACACGGGGCAGATCACGGCCTACCGTTCTCCGGGCGGCCACGGTGTCCGCCTAGATGGCTGCGCGTACGTCGGCGCAGATGTATCCCCCCATTTCGATTCGCTGCTTGTAAAGCTGACTTGCCGGGGCAGGACGTTCCCAGAGGCCGTCGCCAGGGCGCGGCGTGCGGTTGCGGAGTTCAGGATCCGCGGGGTGGCGACAAATATCCCGTTCTTGCAGGGCTTGCTGGACGAGCCGGACTTCATGGCGGGCAACCTCACGACCTCGTTCATCGATGACCGACCCGGCCTTTTGAGCCGTCGCAGCGGTGCGGACCGGGGCACGCGCTTGCTCAATTACCTGGCGGACGTCACCGTCAACCGCCCAGCGGGCGCCACCCCTGATGCCCCAGACCCGAGAGAAAAGCTCCCGCCTCTCGCCGCAGTTGCACGCAGAGGGCCTAACGGGGCGACTGGCGGGGCATCCTCGGGTAGCCGTCAGGTGCTCAACCGCCTCGGCGCGCAAGGTTTCGCCGGGTGGCTCCGAGACCAGGTCCCCGTCGCAGTTACCGACACGACGTTGCGCGACGCTCACCAGTCCTTGCTCGCCACGAGGCTCCGCACGACAGACATGCTCCACGGGGCACCGTATTTCTCTCGGATGCTGCCGGGCCTGTTGTCACTGGAGGCCTGGGGTGGGGCAACGTTCGATGTCTCCTTACGGTTTTTGAAAGAGGACCCGTGGGAGCGCCTCGCCGCCCTTAGTGACGCCGTCCCGAACATCTGCTTGCAAATGCTGATAAGGGGCCGCAATACGGTCGGTTACACCCCTTATCCCGATGAGGTGGCGGTCGCCTTCGTCAAGGAAGCGGCGCGCACGGGCGTCGATATATTCCGGATCTTCGATGCTCTTAACGACGTCGACCAGATGGTCCCGGCCATTAAGGCGGTCCTTGCAACTGGCAAGGTTGCCGAAGGAGCGGTTTGTTACACCGGGAACCTTGCCAGCCCGGCCGAGCGCCTCTACACCCTTGATTACTACCTGCGCAAAGCCGAACAGCTCGTTGCGGCGGGTGTGCACATACTTTGCATAAAAGATATGGCCGGATTGCTGCGGGCTCCCGCCGCGCGGACGCTGGTCGGGGCTCTCAGGGATAATTTTGACTTACCGGTCCACTTGCATACCCACGACACAGCCGGTGGCCAGCTTGCAACCTATTTGGCTGCCATCGAGGCGGGCGCCGATGCTGTCGACGGGGCCATGGGACCACTGGCCGGCACCACGAGCCAGCCCTCCATCGGGGCGATCGTTGCCGCGACGGACAACACCGAGCGGGAAACGGGCCTTTCGCTGGACGCGATAGAGGCCTTCGAGCCCTACTGGGAGGCGGTACGGGGCCTCTACCGTGCCTTCGATATCGGCTCGGGGGCGCCGACAACACGGGTTTACCGCCACGAGATGCCGGGTGGCCAGATATCCAACCTGCGCCAGCAGGCAATCGCGTTGGGCCTCGGCGAGCGGTACGAGATGGTGGAGGACCTCTACGCCGAGGCGAACCGCATTTTGGGCAATATCGTAAAAGTGACGCCTAGCTCCAAGGTCGTGGGTGATTTGGCCCTGTACCTTTGCGGTGCGAACGCTGACATAAACGAGTTCGAGCGGGACCCGGCAAGCTTCGATCTCCCCGACAGCGTCATAGGTTTCTTGTCGGGTGAGCTGGGTGTGCCACCTGCCGGATGGCCCGAGCCTTTTCGCACGAAGGCACTTGCGGGCAAAAAACTGCCGTCGCGCAATGTCGAGTTGCCCGTCGAGACAGAAGCGGTGCTCGTCAGCCCCGACGTAAGCCCGCAGAGGCTGCGCCAGGTGCTGGACGCGCTGCTGTTCCCCGGGCCTGCTCGCGACTTCGAGGAGGCGGTCCGCCAGTACGGGGACCTGTCTGTGCTGCCGACTTCAGCGTTTTTCAACGGGCTTGTTCCCGGCGACGAAGTCGAGGTCGCACTCGAAGCCGGCGTGTCTTTGTACCTGGCGCTCGACGCGATTGGTGAAGCGGACGAGAGCGGCTTTCGTTCGGTCTTTTGCCGGCTCAACGGTCAGCCACGCGTGGTCACCGTGCGCGACCGGTCTGTAAAGGACACGCGCCCGAGAGGCGAGCGGGCGCAAAGCGATAATCCCGCCCATGTTGCTGCGCCTTTTGCCGGTGCGGTTTCGCTTACAGTCGGAGTTGGTGACCGGGTCGAAGCTGGGCAGACGGTAGCGACGATCGAAGCGATGAAGATGGAGGCCCCGATCACGACATCGCTCGCCGGTACGGTCGAACGTCTCGCTGTGCCTAAGGTGGCGTCGGTCGATGGAGGTGACCTGTTAATGGTGGTAGCACCGGGAGTGAGCTGAAGTGCGCATCGGGGTGGTGACCGAGACCAAATCGGACGAGCGTCGGGTAGCTCTTACGCCAGCGGGTACCGAGGAGCTTGTAGCGGCCGGCCATAGGGTGCTGGTGCAGCAAGGCGCGGGGGAGGGGTCGGGTTTCACGGACGACGCCTACAAGAGGGCGGGCGCGGACCTGGTCGACGGGGCCGAGAAGACGTGGGCGGAGGTGGACCTGCTCGTCAAGGTTAAAGAGCCGGTTGGGCCTGAGCTCGGCTACTTCCGCGAAGGACTGGTCATTTTTACCTACCTGCACCTGGCGGCTGCTCCGGAGCTCACCGCTGCTCTCGTAGTCTCGGGCGCGACGGCGGTCGCTTACGAGACCGTCGAGGACGCTTCTGGCCGCTTGCCGCTGCTGGCGCCCATGAGCGAGATCGCCGGTCGGCTCGCCGGCCAGGTCGTGGCGCACTACCTGCAATCGCCCATGGGCGGCAGGGGCATCCTGGCGGGAGGCGCCCCTGGCGTGGCGCCGGCCAGGGTGCTCGTCCTGGGCGGAGGAGTGGTCGGCGTTTACGCTGCACGTGTGGCTAAGGGCCTCGGCGCCGATGTCACGGTCCTTGAGCGTTCCGACGACCGGCTCCGTTACCTGGACGACCGCTTCGAGGGTTCAGTGCGCTGTTTGATGTCCGACGCTCACAGCGTTCTTGAGCAGCTTGCGGTCAATGATGCCGTGATAGGTGCGGTGCTGGTACACGGGGCGGCCGCGCCCAGGCTCATCTCCAGGGCGATGTTGTCGAAGATGCCCCGGCGCGCGGTGATAGTAGACGTCGCAATAGACCAGGGTGGCTGCACCGAAACCTCGCGCCCGACGACTCACGAGGCCCCGACCTACGTAGTGGACGACGTCTTGCACTACTGCGTCACCAACATGCCTGGAGCCGTCCCTGTTACCTCGACGCGAGCGCTCACGAATGCGACACTGCCCTACCTGCACCGGCTTGCGGACCTCGGCCTGGACGGGTTCTGCGAGAAAGATCCCGGTTTTGCGAAGGGGGTCAACGTGCGAGACCACCAGGTCGTCCACCCTGCAGTTGCCGAGGCCTACCGCGCCCAACGTGGTGGAAATTAAAGAAACCTCGGTACCCCGTGCTTAACTGCGACGAAATCGGTGCCTTTTAAGGGCGCTTCCTCAGGCTCAAGTCGCCGGGTGCCGATTCCCCTGAAATGCCGGTGGACAGCAATAAGCGAATTACAAAAGCAACGCGAGGTGCCGACGTTCGCTTACTGTCCTCCGTGGTAGGAGAGGGTAGGCCTGCGAGCCCGGAGCCACTTGCGGAGGCGATACCCGGCCGGGAGGGAGTCGTACGCGCGCGGCTCAGCCACCTCCTCGCATCCCTCGGCGACATCCCCTCTCAGCACCCAGTAGCCGCATTTGACCGCGGCCCCGGCTTCGGCCGCCTGCTTGACGAGATTTGCCCGGCGGGGTCGGTAGTGATGCACGGCCGTAGGGTGCCAAACATGGCGTTGTCGCTGGACCACGTGACGATAGTGCCGAGAGGCCTTGTAGTGGTTTGTTCTGACCTTGGCCAGCCGTTGCGCGCTGGCCCCGGTCAGCGGGGCAGGACCTGGCAAGGCAGGGAGGGCCTCGACGGCGCCAGCCGTCCGGCGATCTCAGGGTTTGGGGACCGGCGCACTGGTCTTGTAAGAGAGATCCTGCGCCGTGGCAATGCTCTAAGTTCCTGGCTGGACGGGACCCCTTGGGGCCACGTGCCCGTGTTCGGTGCCGCATGTTCTGCACCTCTCATGGGAACGATGCAGAAACCCCCGCTGGTGCTCGAGGGCATGACGCTCGACGGGTTGTGGTTGGGAGCTGTCAACCAGCTGCCCGAGTGGCTCGCTACGGGCGGAGCCCTCGACCGTGAGGGCCGCGCTGCACTGGGCAACTTCCTCGCCGCGGAGCTGCCCGTCGGCTGATTGCCGAGGCCGAGCGGGCCCTGCATGTGCTTGGGCCGCCGCATCGGCAATGCTGGTGGGGTGACCCACGCCGAAGCAGCCGCAAACACCCGGCCCAGTGATGACGCAGGCCCTGCTCAGGGCTCGTCTGGCCAATCGGGACGCAAAGCCGGCCCGACCCGTCATTGCCTGGGCGATGAGAAACGTCGCACTCGAGTCGTTGCCACGATCGGACCAGCGTCCGACGCACCGGCAACCCTGGCTGCCATGCAGGACGCCGGGATGGATGTGGCCCGCCTTCCCCTCGCGCACGGGACGATCGATGACGCGGTAGCGAGGCTGCGCCGCGTCCGCGAAGCGGCCCCCGATGTCGGCATACTGGTCGACCTACCGGGGCCGAGATCCGCACCACCCCCTTCCCCGAAGGCGGCGTGCTGCTGGCGACGGGGAGCGAGGTGGTCCTAAGCCCCCAGGAACTCACGCCGCATAGCAGCGCGACCAACATCGGCGTCTCGGTCTCCGAGCTGGTGGAGTCGTTGCAGGAGGGCGACAAGATCGCCCTCGGCGACGGTGGGGTGTCCCTCGTTGCCGAAAAACGTCAAGGGCAGTCGATGAAATCCAGGGTCGTCGCCGGCGGCAAGGTCCAGGGCCGCCCCGGCGTTACGGCCCCCGCCTCCAGGCTGGCGCTCAAGACACCTACTCCTGACGACTTGGAGCGCCTCGAGGTGCTCCTGGAAGAGGGCATCGAGAGTGTGGCCGTCTCGTTCGTGCGGACGGCTTCAGACCTGGTAGATGTTAGGGCGCTGACCGGAAGGGGCATCATGGTTTGCGCCAAGATGGAGACCCCCGAGGCGCTCGAGGACATAGACAACATCTTGCAGGCAGCCGACTCCCTCATGGTTGCCCGGGGAGACCTCGGGGTGCGCGTTGCTCTCGAGGAAGTCCCGCATATCCAAAAGAAATTGATCCGCTCCTCGGTCGCATGGGGGCGCCCGGTCATAACGGCCACCCAGATGCTCGAGTCCATGATCAACTCGCCGGTGCCCACTAGGGCAGAGGTGACCGACGTTGCCAACGCAGTCTTCGACGGGACGAGCGCTGTGATGCTCTCGGGCGAGTCAGCGGTCGGTATCGACCCGGTCAACGCGGTCGCCACGATGGCCCGCATAGCGCGCCGCGCCGACCTCGAGTTCGACAGCTACGGCTGGGGGCGTAACCTACCGGCCCAGAACTTCGCCTCGGAGGGCCCAACCGGTGCCCGGATCACCGCCGCTATAGGCGCCGCAGCCTGGCGCGCCTCGGTAGAGGAGAACGCAGCCGTGATTATTGCCTGTACCAACACGGGCGCAACTGCTCGCGCCATCGCGCGCTGGAGGCCTGCTGCGCCGATCGTGGCGGCGACCCCGTTCGCGTTCACGGCCCGCCAGCTCACAACCAGTTGGGGGGTCGACACTGTGCTGGTACCGGAAGCCAAGACCACCGACGAGGCCGTGACTCAGGCGGTCGAATCGGTGCGCCGAGGCGGTTATGCGAAGCCGGGCGACGTCGTCGTGGTGCTTGCAGGTTCGTTGGGTGACCCTGAGCCCGTCACGGATACGCTGCGATTGGTGCGTATCTACTGAGGGGGCTGGGCCTCTGCGAGGCCCGTAGGAGGTCCACGCAACGCCGTGAAGGTTCACGATAATGATGGTGCCGGTTTCGGCGAGGCTGGCGCGCGGCCGTGCACGCTGTCGGTCGTGGTCCCCACCCGCAACGAGGCTTTGAACGTCGCCCCTCTGGTGGCCCGGCTCCGGTCGGCTCTCTCCCATACTGCGGGCGGTTGGGAAGTGATATTCGTTGACGACTCCGATGACACGACGCTCGAGGTACTCGAGCGCCTGGCTGAGGAAGTCGGTGTGGGTGGGGCGCTGCGGTTGTTGCACCGGCCAAGCGGCGAGCGTTCAGGCGGCCTGGGTGGTGCGGTCCGTGAGGGTTTTGCCATGGCCAAGGGCCGGGTGGTTGCAGTGATGGACGCCGACCTGCAGCACCCGCCAGAGGTCCTACCGGCGCTCATTGCGCCGGTGTTGTCGGGTGAAGCCGACCTCGTTGCTGGCAGCCGGTACGGCTGGGCGGGCGCGGATGCAGGTTTGTCCGGCCCATGGCGCCACCTTGTTTCGGGGGGTTGCCGAGGGCTGGTGCACCTGCTGGTCCCGGACAGCAGGGCGTTGCAGGATCCCTTGAGCGGCTTGTTTGCCCTGCGCCGCTCGCTGCTCGACGGGGCCCAGCTGCGGCCGGCGGGTTACAAGATCCTGCTGGAGGTGACCGTGCGGGCAAGGCCGGCAAGGGTGGCCAACATGGGGTTCAACTTTGGGCAGCGCCACGCTGGCAGGTCGAAGGCGAACCTACGGGAGGGCCTCGTCTTCTTCCGCCACCTGGCTCGCCTTGTGGGGGCAAGCCGGGGTAGGCGGCCCGACCGGGCGGCGCGCCCTGCCGCCGTCGAGATATCCGTAGTGGACCTCCGCGGGAAAAGGCACCT
Organism: uncultured Acidimicrobiaceae bacterium; assembly: GCA_963699075.1. Classification (GTDB taxonomy): domain Bacteria; phylum Actinomycetota; class Acidimicrobiia; order Acidimicrobiales; family Palsa-688; genus Fen-671. The sequence continues at coordinate 913,376 of CAVOTF010000001.1, forward strand.
GGAGCCTGTCGAAAAGCGCTAGCTCTGCTGGGTCGTAATCCAGGAAGATGCTTGCTGTTTGTTACCATGCCGTGGAGTGGTTGACGGCCAGGACGGGACGCCAGAGAGCTCAGCCACGGGTGCCGAGCCCGGCTTCGGCGTTGCCGCAGCAACGGAAAATTTCCCAGCAGGTCGTTCCCCTGAGGGTACCCAAGCCGATGGGGCTGGCCGGCTCCACGCCCTCGTAGGAGGGCTGGACAACCTTTTGGCGACAGCTGAACTGCCGGTGCTCTGGCTGCTCCGGGGAGTTGGGACGGCGGTCTTCTGGCCGGTGGGCAAATGGGCCAACCTGCGCAGCGAGATCCATTCCTGGGACGACGATGGGGAGAGCCCTGCTGACCAGGCCGACGGGGCGGCCTTGGGCGCCGCTCCCGAGAACGCGTGGGTCGCCTACTGGCGCAGGCCTGTCGCCGGCCCGGTGACGGCCCTCGTGGCCCTAATGGCCGTCTACATCGGCGTATTGGGGGATCTTACGTACCAGCAGCAGTCCAACTACGGGACGTTCGGGTTCGACATGGGGATCTACGACCAGGCGATATGGCTGCTTGCCCACTTCAAGACCCCGTTCGATACGATCCGCGGCCTCAACTATTTCGGGCAGCACGTGAACATCGTCACCCTGTTGTTCGTCCCCGCCTACTGGTTCGGCGCAGGGCCGCATTTTCTCTTTGCGATCGAGACCGCATGGATGGCGGCTGGCGCTATCCCGATATGGCTGCTCGGCAGGGACAAGCTCCACAACTCGTGGATCCCCTTGGGCCTGTCGGCCGCCTACCTCCTGTACCCCTCCGTGGAGTGGATCAACGAGTGGATGTTCCACCCCGACGCGCTCATCATCACCCCACTGATGTTCGCCTACTGGCTCGCCACTAGGCGGCGATGGGGGTGGTTCTGGTTCGCCACCGCATTGGCGCTTTCGTGCAAAGAGGATGCCGGCTTGGCCGTGCTGGCTCTGGGCATAGTGCTCTGGCTAAAGATGCGCCAGCGGGCTATGGGCTTGCTCACGACCGTAGCGGGTGCAGCCTGGTTCCTCATTTGTACGAGGCTGATCATCCCGGCCGCCAATGGCGGCGGCCAACCTTTCTACGTTGCCCTGTTCCCCTCGAGTTACGGCACAACTGTCTTCCAGATAATAGATACGTTGCTCTTCCACCCCACCCGCTGGGTGCCGACGTTGTTTTCTGCGACGAATTTCACTTATTACGCGAAATTATTGTGGCCCGTCGGGATGTTGGCGCTGCTCGAGCCCGCAGTCCTACTGATAGGTGTACCGCAACTGCTGGTGAACACCCTGTCGACTGAGGGTTACACGAACAACATCCAGTACTACTACACGTCGATCGTCGTCGCGGCGATATTCCTAGCCACCGTGGAGGCTTGCGGCCGTCAAGGTCGCACGCAGACCGGGAGGCTACTGATGGTCGCGTTTATCTTTGCTGTCGCCCTTGCCAGCAACGTGGCCTGGTCACCTTCGCCAATCGGCGTCAAGTTCCACTCGGGGGTATGGGCCGGCCCCCAGCCGAAGGACCAGTACGTCAACCAGGCAATCGCGCTTGTGCCGAAGAACGCATCGGTTTCGGCGACCTACGACATCGACAGCCACATGACACACAGGGTGTTGATCTACGAGTACCCGAACCCATGGGTGGTCTCATACTGGGGCCTTCAATGTGCGACACCAACCTCCACGCACTGCGGTGCCACTGACAACCCGCCCAACCCGGCCCTGGTCGACTGGTTGGTCCTCAACACCGCGATCACCGGGTCCCAGACCGTGCTCTACCAGGACCTCGAAAAGACTGAGTTCAAGCCGGTTTTCTACCACGACGGTATCTTGGTGCTGCACCGGGTGAAGCCGGGTGCAGCCAACGACCACAACTGGCCGTAGGCTCGCGCTCGGGCCTGAGCACTAGGGGCCTGAGCAACTAGGGGCTGAAGAGCCGGGACCGCCAGATGTGGCTCTTGTGGAGGGCGTAGCTGGCCATGACGGCGAGAGTGCCCAACCCATAGTTGATGTTGGCCCTCATGGAGGTGGACGAGGCGTCAGAGTGATAGCGGGTGTCGATCGGCACTTCTACGACGCGCTGGCGGAAAGCGACCGCCTGTGCGATGACTTGAGTATCGAAGACGAAATCGTTCGAGTTACGCAAGAACGGCACCGTCTGTAAGAAATGCCGGCTGTACGCCCGGTAACCCGTATGGAGTTCGCTGAACGACGTACCCATCACCTTGTTCTCGATCCACGTCAGAGCATGGTTCGCATAAAAGCGGTAGAGGGGCATCTTGCCGCGGCGTGCGCCTCCGGGGTTCAGCATCCGGCTACCGAGCACCATGTCGGCTTCGGCGTCCAACAGCGGCTGGATCATGCGCGGGATCATCTTGGGGTCATATTGGCCGTCAGGGTGCAGCATGACGACGATATTGGCGCGGATGCGGAGAGCCTCGAGGTAGCACGCTTTCTGGTTGCCGCCGTAGCCGACGTTGTGGGGGAGAGCGAGGGTGCGGATCGCCAGTTGTGAGGCCACTTCCAGCGTCGCATCGATGCTGTGGTCGTCGACCAGGAGGACCTCGGTCACGACGTCTGCGGGGATCGCCCGCCAGGTGTCTCGCAGTGTCCGCGTCGGCGTTGTACGCCGGCATTACCACCAGCACGGACGCAGTTGGTAGGCCAGGACCAATCGGCTCGGCAGTACCAGTTGTTTCGTCGGCTTCGTCGGGCTCCACCAGGCGTAGCCTAGAGGCCGCCTTGGATAACTTGGGCGATCGGAGCTTGCGGCCCGCGCCTCTGGCTGCGAACGTCCCGGCCAGGATTATCGTTTCGTGCGGTCCGGGATCTGAGCCAACAAGCGGTAGAACCGCGGAAGGCCGCCGTTGAGCCGTGCCGCCAGGAGCAACCACGCCGGCACTACGACGTCCTCCCGCCGCTGCTCGATCGAGCTTACGATTAAGCGGGCCACTCTCCCGACTGGCATTGGCTTTGGCCAAGAACGCTGGTATACCCGGTTGCGCCGGGCGAAAAACGGGGTGTCGACGACGCCGGGGCTCACCAGGGTGACCGTCACTCGCCGGCCTGCCGCGTCGCGTGCCCACTCCGAGCGCAACCCGTCCGCGAGGCCCCGTAAGCCGTATTTCGCTGCACCGTAAGCCACTTCTTCGGCCACCCCTACGAGGCCGACGATCGAGCCTACGAGGACAAGCTGGCCGCCGGCCTCGCTGCTTAGTAGATGCGTAGCCGCGGCATGGGCAAGGTGCACGGGCGCGCGGAGGTTTATGTCGAGCACGGTATCGATGTCCGCCGGCGACATCGTCTCGAACGGCCCGGACCATCCGGCGCCAGCGTTGGACACGACGATGTCCAGTCCGCCGAGAGCCGAGACCGCGGCAGCCACCACCTCCGCAGGCGCTCCCGGTTCGGTCAGATCTCTCACGACGGCCGCTTCGAGAGCGCCAGCAGGGGCCAGTTCAAGCGCCCCGGCGGAGCGGCCAGTGCCCACGACGCGAGCGCCGCGAGCCGCCAGCAGCGTGCTCACGGCAGCGCCGATGCCGCTGGACGCCCCCGTCACGAGGACGCGGAGCCCGGCCAGGGACCGGGGGCCTGACAAGGCGCCGGATTCAACGCGCGTTGACGAGGGCGCGCAGCGACTCGCGGATGCTGCCCGCAGTCGCCAGTACGGCGCTTGGCTCGAAGCCGCAGTGTGCCATGCAGTTATGGCAGCGGGGGTCCCGGCCCCGCCCGTACTTTGACCAGTCGGTCGTCTCGATGAGCTCCTTGTACGTCTCGGTGTAGCCGTCGGCGAGCAGGTAGCAGGGACGTTGCCAACCGAACACCGAGTACGACGGGATCCCCCAAGGCGTGCACTCGAACTCGACCTTGCCCTCCAGGAAGTCCAGGAACATCGGGCTGTGGTTGAGGCGCCAGTGCTTGCGCTTCCCGGCGAAAGCCTCCTTGAAGAGCTTGGTCGATTGGTTGACACCGAGGAAGTGCACCTGGTCTGGCGCCTTTTCGTAGGCGTACCCGGGCGAGATCATCATGGTGTCGACTTCCAGCTCGTCGTTGAGGAAGTCAAGGACCTCCTGAACGGTCCGTGGGGAGTCGGTGCTGAAGAACGTAGTGTTCGTTGCAACGCGAAAACCCTTGTCCTTCGCAGCTTTAATTGCTGCGACAGCCTTGTCAAAAGTACCCTCTCTGTCGACCGATTTGTCGTGGCGCTCCCTCAGGCCGTCGATGTGGACCACCCAGGAAAACGCGGGGTGGGGCTTGAACTTGTCGAGCTTCCGTTCGAGCAGCAGCGCGTTGGTGCACAGGTAAACGAAACGTTTGCTGTCCAACAATGCCTGCGTCATCTTGTCGATCTCGGGGTGCAGCAGTGGTTCACCGCCGGCTATAGAGACCATTGGAGCCCCACATTCCTCGATGGCAGCGACCGCCTGGTCCACGGAGAGCTTCTTGCGAAGGATCTCGGTCGGGTACTGGATTTTGCCGCAACCGTGGCATTCCAGGTTGCAATTGAACAGTGGTTCGAGCTCGACGATGAGGGGGTACTTGTCGCGCTTGGCGAGTTTCTGGCGCGCAACGTAGGTACCGACCTTGATGCTCTGGCGCAAGGGCACGCCCATCTAACTGATCTCCAACACTTAACGGACCTCCATTGGAAGGGGGAAAGAAACGTGTTCGTTGCCGGTCGAGCGTTCCTCGATGGAGGCACAACCGAGTGCGGCCACGCAGTCCACGACCTCGCGGACGAGTTCTTCGGGGGCGCTGGCGCCGGCGGTCACGCCCACGCGCCTGGCCCCGACCAGCCAGGACAGGCGTAGGTCGAGCTTGCTGTCGACAAGATAAGCTCTGGCGCCGCAGCGACGAGCGACCTCAACCAGCCGGTTGGAATTGGACGAATTTGGCGATCCCACAACCAGCACAACGTCGCAATCGGGGGCCATCTGGCGCACCGCCTCCTGGCGGTTTTGGCTGGCGTAACAGATATCCGAAGCCGCTGGCCGGGCAAGGTCGGAAAAGCGTTGTCCTAGGGCGGTCAGCACCCCGGCGACCTCGTCTGTGGCCAGGGTCGTCTGGGTTATGAACGCTGTCGGCTTGTCCGGGTCGAGGTCGATCACCGACACGTCTTCGACCGTGCTGACCAAAGCGGTGCCGGGCACCGTGCCGAGCGTGCCCACAACTTCGTCGTGACCGGCGTGCCCGACAAGGACCAGCTGACGGCCACTCCCGGCAAAACGGCGTGCTTCGCTGTGGACCTTGCTCACCAGAGGGCAAGTCGCGTCGATCGTGAACATATGGCGGGCGGCTGCTTCTTCGTGGACGGCGGTCCCGACGCCGTGGGCCGAAAACACGACATAGGAACCATCAGGGACCTCCGCCAGTTCCTCGACGAAGATGGCTCCGGCGCCCTCCAGCCGAGAGACGACGTGAGCGTTGTGCACGATCTGACGGCGCACGTAAACGGGCGACCCGTACCGGTCGAGGGCGCGCTCAACGGTCTCGATGGCGCGCCGCACCCCGGCGCAAAACGAACGAGGTTCGGCTAGAAAAATCTCTCGTTGGCCAACCGCTGCGGCCCAATTTGCAAGCGCTTGGCGCGACGCCCGCAAAGCCCGGAGCCCAGCCCAGGCTCCCCGCACGCCGGCCGGCGAGAAGAGCTCTTCACCGGGAGTGTCAGATATGGCCCGCAGGACCGCCAGCGGCACCCCCCAGCCCTGCGCGGCCACTGCGGTCGACTCCATGTCGACCGCCGTCGCGCCGAGGGCCGCCAATGCCGCTCTTTCGTCCCCGGTGACAATGTGGTCGGTGCTGACGATGGTGCCCGTCCTGGCTCGCAAGCCGAGCCGGAGCAACTCCGCCGAGAGCATTGGTGCCGAGGCGAGCCGGGCGACCTCCCTCCCGTCAGGGTCGATCAGGCGGTCGGCTACAACCACGTCGCCCGGTACGAGGTCATTGCCCAGCCCACCGCCCAAACCTGTGACTGCGACAGCTGTGTAGGGAGGCGTCCTGAGGCCGACTGTCCCCAGACGGCGTACGGCCTCGCTTGCCTTCGTGAGGCCCATCCCGATGCGTTCGACCTCGATTGTCGCTGGCCCGAAGCGCGAGGTCGTCCCCGGCCCGAGCGCCATGGCCTCGATGCGAAGAGGTGCAAGGACAAGCAGCCGGGGGCCCTGCACGGTTTACGCGTCCTGCTCCGGCTTTTTCGCCCGAGAAGTCTTGGGCCGCGGCCCGGTCCCGAGCAGGTACCTACCCAGAGCCGTGAGCGGGAAGACGTGCCTGTAGAGGTGGTAGTTCAACGAGAAGTCCCAAGGGAACCCGGTCCCGGTGAACCATGGCTCGTCCCAGGTGCCATCTTCGGTCTGTGCCCGCACGAGCCAACCGATGCCATTTAGGGTCGCAGGGTTCTCCTTCTCGCCGGCGGCGATGAGACCGATCAGCGCCCACGCTGTTTGCGAGGCAGTGGAGGCGCCCCGCCCGGCCCAGCCGGGTTCGACATAGGAACGCAGGTCCTCACCCCAGCCGCCGTCGAGGTTTTGGTGCTCCAGGAGCCACCGGACGCCGTCGGCCACGGTCGGGTCCTTGGCGGGTACGCCGGCGGCTATGAGGGCCGGCAGCACAGCGCCCGTCCCGTAGACGTAGTTGACGCCCCAGCGGCCCCAATACGACCCGTCGCGCTCCTGGTGGGCGGCGAGCCAATCGAGGCCCCGCTGCAGGGCGTCCTGTCGGGCCGGGGTGAGAGGGTGCGGCTCGCACGCCAGCATTTCGACGACATGCGCGGTGACGTCGGCACTCGGCGGGTCGGTGACGGCTCCGAAATCGAAAAAAGGCAGTTGCATGGGCAACGTCGAGGTGTTGTCGGCGTCGAACGCGCCCCAACCACCGTCGGCGGATTGCATGCCAACGAGCCAATTGAGCGCGCGGTCGCACGCCGCGTCGCTGGCGGGGTCGGCGGCGGCGCGGCGAAGGGCCAGGACGACTTCCGCGGTGTCGTCGATGTCGGGGTAGTGGACGTTTTGGAACTCGAACGCCCAACCCCCCGGGGCAAGCTTTGGCCGGCGGACCGCCCAGTCGCCCACGACCGTCACCTCTTCATCGAGCAACCAGTCCCGGGCAGCCTTCAAGGCTGGGTCGTCGGGCCTTGTACCCGCATCCACCAAAGCGATCGCCGCGAGGGCGGTGTCCCAGACGGGCGACTGGCATGCCTCAATCCGGCGCCCGTGTTCGTCCTCGAGAGCAAAGGCATCCAGCCCCGCGATCGCTGCGGCGACAACGGGGTGGTCGAGGGGGTAGCCCTGCAGCACGAGGGCGATGGTCGAGTAGACCATGGGCGGCTGGATCCCACCCCAACTGCCGTCGGCTTCCTGGCGGGCAACGATCCAGCGTTCGGCTTCCCGGAGAGCCGCTCCCCGGACCGTGCGCTTTGGCCAGGAACCGGCTGCCACCGCTTCGTAGCGATGGAGGGCTCTGTCCAGAGCGACGAGGGCCCAGCCGAGCGGGCTCAAGTGGCGCCGGCGCGGTTGCTTCCCAGAGCGAAGCTCGTCGATCTCGAAGGGGAGCGGGCGCGACGGCCTGTGTGCGGTTATGACCGACAGCGCCACGATGGTCTGGCGGGCCCAGCAAGCGAACGTCCAAATAGAAAGGGGCCATTTCGGTGGCAGGAAAATGAGCTCTGGAGGCACGGCCGGAAGCTTGTCCCAGTCCCATCGGCCCACCATTGCCAGCCAAACGTGGGTGAAGACCCTCGTCGACTCGACCCCGCCATGCTCACGCACCCACGCCGCAGCGGTGGACATATGCTCGTCGCCGGGTTCGTCGCCGGCTAGGCGTAGGGCGACGTAGGCCTCCACGGTTGCCGAAAGTTCACCCGGGCCGCCGTGGAACGTTGCCCAAGGCCCGTCCGGGCGTTGCTGGGAACGGATCCGGTTTGCGGCGCCGGTCAGCGTCTTTTGGTCCAAGATGCCAAGGAAGTGCCGGAGCAAAATGTCCTCCGCGTCCATGGTCACGTTGGTCTCGAGCTCGCCCTTCCACCACCCCTCCGGTTCCTGGCGGGCCTTCAGGTGCTCGCACGCGAGCTGCAGGGCTTCGGCGGCGTCCCGTTCGATGATCTCGGGGCCGGAGCCCGTGACCTCAATGTCGCGCTTGGCTGCGACGGCCGTGCCTGATCGGCCTGCGATTTCGGGGTCGTCGGCAAGCAGTGTCATGACTCACGCTCCACTGCGTATACCGCGAGGTCTGCGAGCTCCCGGCGCGGTATGGCGGACAGGCGGGCACGTTCTAGCGAGCCGAGACCGGCGTCGAGATGGGCCTTTGCCCGTGCGGCCGTCCACTCCCGGCCGCCGCTGGCCTCGACCAGCCAGGTAGCCCGCGCCACCTCCTCGGGTGTAAGGACCTTGGCGGGCGGCGAGGCCCAACTGGGCGCTCCCGCGGCGGGCTTGTGCACCTTCCCATTGGCCGGTGTAGAGCTTGGTTCGAAAAGGAGGGCCCTCAGTTCGTTTGCCTCGTCGTCACCGGCCGCGAGCGCCGCCACTATCGGCATCGACTTCTTGCGTTGACGGATATCGTTGCCGGCCGGCTTGCCCGTGGTGGCCGGGTCGCCCCATATCCCGAGCAGGTCGTCGACCGCCTGGAACGCAACTCCGAGGTGCCGGCCGAAGTCGCGGAGCGCCTGCACCGTCGTCGGGGGGGCGCCGGCAAGCACCGCTCCGATCGAGGCGGCACAGCCTAGGAGGGCGCCTGTCTTGGCCGTTGACATGGCCATACATTCTTCGACGCTCACCGACTGGCGCTTCTCGAAGGCCAGGTCCATGGCTTGACCGGCGATCATCTCGGCCGTGGCCTCGCCGAGCGCCCGCGCCGCCGACGGCCCTGCCTGGTTGTCGCAACCGAGCAACACAGACGTTGCCAGGGTGGAAAGAGCGTCGCCAGCGATGAGAGCGACCGCCGGCCCCCAAAGTGCCCATACGGTGGGCCGGTGCCGGCGCTCGAGGTCCCCGTCCATCAGGTCGTCATGGATCAGGGAGAAGTTGTGTACCAGTTCGACCGCAACGCCACCGGCCGCGCCCACCGCGCCGTCGGCCCAGGCCGCCTCCGCTGACAAGACGGGCAGGGCCGCGCGGATCCCCTTGCCGCCTTTTACGGTGGCCGGGTTGCCGTCGGCGTCCGTCCAACCGAGATGGTAACTGACGACGTCACGGATACCGGGCGCGAGGCGCTCTACTGCTTCCCGCATAGGCGGAGTGGTCAGCGCGCGTGCCCGTTCGAGCACCTCGGCGACCGAGTTGGTGGGTGTCACATGACCTCCTGAAGTTTCCCTGGCTCCAAACTGTCCGAAGTAAGCGGCGGCAGGCCGGAGCGCTGCCCGGCGGCCACGAGCACGGCGCGAGCCGCGCTTAGCCCACTTCGCACGGCACTTTCCATGGTGGGTGGCCAACCTGTGGCCGTCCATGCTCCCGCTAGGACAAGCCCAGGCAGCAGCGTCCGTGTGGGCGCCCGGTGCGCTGAGGAACCCGGGGACGCACGGAAGGTTGCGTGCATCTCTTTGGTAACGAAGGTGCCGAGAACCTTGGCGTCTCTGGCACGAGGAAAAAGATCCCGCAGTGCTTCGGTAGTCTGAGCCGCCAGGTCGGCGGGGCGGGCCCCGACGTGGTCGTCTGCGGCCGACATCGATACCGCAAGGAATTGGCCCGTGGTGGCGCCCGAAGAGGCCGTCCGGTCGAAAACCCATTGCGCGACCGTCCCGATGCCGGCCACCAACGGCAGTTCTGTAACGCTCCGGTCGAAGTGGACGTGGATATTGACTATGGGGGAGCTCGCAAGTTCCGACGGTCGGACATGTCCAGGCAAGGTCCGTGGGGGAAGCACGTTTTCAGTGCAGTAATGGGGGAGGGCGACCACGACGCCGTCTGCCCGCGCCTCGCCAGTTGCCGTTCGCACGATGAACGAGCCGTGGCCGCGCCTTACCTGCTCGTCACCCTCGGCGCGCCGCACCTGCTCGACATCCTCGCCGAGGCGCACGCTAACGCCGGCCTTGCGCAGCGCTGTCGCTGCTCGCTCCCCGTGCAGCAAGCCGAGAGGCACCCGGCTCCAGCCGATATCGCCGGCACTGCTCTGGGTGAGAAGGCCGGTTTGGAAGACCTTCGCCGCCATAGCCAAGGAGGCTTCGCTCGCCGGCAGGTTGACCGTAGGTAAACAGATCAAGTCCCAGAGCCCTGCAATAGCCTCCGGTCCTTGGCCGTGCCTGACGAGCCAGGCCTCGAAGGTTTCCTCATCGAGGGCAGGGTCGTCCAGGTCGAGACGCGCAAGAGCGAGAGCTGCGCCGGCAAAGTGGGCCCGGGCGCTGAAGGGGATGACGGCGTAGCCAAGGAGCGAACGCGCGAGGTGGAGTGGGGCGCGTAGCCGGTCCCGGCGCAGCGACGCCTGGGCTGTGCCGGCCCGTCGCCCAGGGCCGGGCCGTAGGACCGTGACGTCCAGGCGCTCCTGCAGCTCGACGTCGCCTGCCGAACCGATCCGTCCCAGAAAGTCGAGGTATGCGGTGCAGCACCGCAGGAAGACGTGCTGGCCGTTGTCCATCGACAGCCCGTCGTGGGAAAAAGACCACGTGAGGCCGCCGAGGTGCTTGCGCTTTTCGAAAAGGGTCACCGCGGCGCCCGCGTCCGCACAGGCCAATGCCGCCGAGATGCCTGCGAGGCCGCCGCCGACGACGGCAACCTGCGGGCCGCCGGCCGATGTGCGGGCGATGTCAGTCATGCCACGTTCCTGGCTAGGGCCATGGCCGCCACGGCTGCTTTCTGGCCTGTCGAAAGGCCGACCCGGCCCCGCAGGACGCTTTCCGGGTCGAGGCGGATCTTGTCGAGCAAACGTCGGTAGATGCCCACCATCGCAGCGGTGCAGGCGCGGCTTCGGCCATCGAGCAGTGGCAGCAAGGCCAAGCCCTGCTCGTACCAAGCGCTGGCGCGGCCAGTTTCGAAGCAGATCAGCGCCATCACGTCGTCCGGCTTGCCGTCCAGGTCGGGGCCTACGCCGAAGCGGTCCAGGTCTTCGGCGGGAACGTACACCCTGCCCATCACGTCACGGTCTTCGAGCAGGTCACGCAGGATATTGGTCAACTGGAGCGCGACCCCGAGGGCATCTGCCAGCGGTCCTGCAGCTGCCGGGTCGCTGCTGCCATAGATGGACAGGGACAGGCGGCCAACGCTGCCGGCGACCCGCCGGCAATACTCGACAAGCTCGTCGAAGGTGGCGTAACGGCGCCCCGCGATATCCCACTCGCACCCCTCGACGAGCTCCAGCAAGGCGTCGACCGGCAGGGCGAATTCACGAGTGGCATCGGCGAGCGCGATCAGCACGGGGTCGCCGGGCGGTACTGCAGCCACCGGCAAGCCGCTAGCAGCTCCCGACAGCAGGGAAAGAGAAGCCCGCACCGCCCTTAAAGACGCCAGCTTGTCGTCGTCTTCCACTTTGGGCGGCCGGTGGGGGGAGCCGGGCGTCGGCGGCCCGGCGATGCCGTCGCCTACGTCGTCGATCCGGCGCGCCATGGCGTAAAGAGCGCACATCGCAGAGCGTTTGCTCGGGGGGAGCAGCCGGATCCCGTAGTAGAAGTTGCGCGCCCGCGAGCGCGTGATCTCCTCGCAGTGCTTGTAGGCGAGGGCAACGGCCGCTTCGTTCATCGCTTTCGCCCCTTGCTGGAGGACGAGTTCCGCGGGTAGGCCGAGTTGCCCAAGTAGGCACTGCCGAGCAGACGCCCGAGATGGGAGGCGACCCGCAGAGGGGCCGGGCGTGCCGGGTCCGCGTAGACGTCGAAATCGAGCGCGGCGAGGCCGTCCAGGGCCGCATGCCCGCCCGCCACAAAGCTCGCGACGGCGAACCTCAAGCGACCGTCAAGGCTGGCTATCAGCGGCGTGCCCTCATCGAGCATCCTGCGCGCCCGGGCAGCCTCGAACGCGAGCAACGCCCGCGACTGCGCCGAAGCTCCGCCGGGGGCGTCCCGGCGCCTGCGGTCGACGTAATCGGCAGGCGGGGGGACGAGCTCCTCGACGGTTACCCCGAAGCGCCGCAGGTCTTCCATGGGGAGGTAAACCCTGCCGACGATGGCGTCCTCGGCAACGTCTTGCCAGTGCTCCACGAGTTGGAGCGCAGTGCAGATGCTGTCCGACCAGGCAAGCCGCTCAGGTGTCGCGACCCCGAAGATCGCGAGCACCATCCGTCCTACCGGGTTGGCGGACAGCTTGCAGTAGCCAACAAGGTCCGCGAAGGTTTCGTACCGGGAGACGAACTGGTCCTGGCGGTTCGCCTGCACCAGGTCGAAGAGCGGGCCGGGCCCAGCGTGAGCCTGCGCACCGTCTCGGCGATCGCGCTCGACAAGCGGGTGGATCTCCTCGTCGGCGCTCGGGCCGTGGGGGCTGAGCTCCAGGCGGAGCTGGCGCTCCACCTCATCGAGCGCCGCCAGGCGGTTGCCCGCATAGTCGTCACCCAACTGGTCCACTAGGCGAGCCCAGCCGTAGAGGGCCATCAGGTCTGAGCGAAGGGCGGCAGGCAGCAGTCGGGACGCGACTGGGAAGTTCTCGCTACCAGCCCGCCCTAGGACCAGGTAATCGGGCGGCAACTCGATTTTTGCCCTGTCCTCCCGGGACGGTGCCCGCGTCGCCGCTGCCGTCATCGCAAAGTCCCCTCTGCTGCTCGGGCCCCAACTACGAGCTGGGATGATGGTGCAAACTACCTGACCCGCTGGTCATTTTAGACACCAAAAGCGGGGTTCGCGCAAGTGCTTATCCCTGGTTTGGGTTCGGCTCGAGACGCGAGCAGCGTGCGGCGAGCCGGTCCCCGAGCGGATCAGCCGGTTTGCGCCGAGCTTTGCAGGAGGCCCCAATCGGGTGCGACGGCCCACTGCAACACGGTGGCAAAGGCCGTTTCTATGACCTCAAGCCCCGCCGGGACCGGGTTGTCGGACAGCGGCCTCCCGGCCGCCTCGGCGAGGGTCCTGAGTACTCGGGCAGCAAGGATTCTGGCTTGCGAAGTCGCCTCGCGCCGCCCGCGCCCCGAGTTCCAGCAGGATCGGCATGGCCCTTGCGATCAAGCGGGCGAAGACCGCCGCCGTCTTGGCGGGGTCGTTGGCAAGGCCCTCGGGGCCGCCTAGCTCGGCAACCGCTTGCGCGAAGCGAGCCGCGGTGTCCTGGCACAGGCTTTCGACCACCGCCGTGAAGAGGGCCTCCTTTGAGGGAAAGTGGCGGTAAACGGAGCCTTTGGCGACACCGGCGGCGGCGGCGATCTCGCTCACTGTTACCGCGGCGTAGCCTTTCGGTTCCGAGAAAAGCTTGAAGGCCGCGCCGACCAAGCGTCGCTGGGGTTCGCCGGCGCTGTCGAGGACGCCCGCAGGGACGGGCCGTTTGCCTTCAAGGAGAGCGGGGAGGACGTCCTTGATCTGGCACAGCGGCATCGCGCGCTCCTCGCGGAGCTCACGGATGAGCTGCAACGCACGCAGGTGCTGTTCGGAGTAAGCGAAGCGACCAGGACGCAGTGCAGCAGGTGCCGGTAACAGGCCAAGGCGGCGGTAATGGTGGACCGTGCTCGCTGGCACACCCGAGAGTGATACCAGTGCCCGGAGGCTCAGCTCCGTTGCGTGCCCGCCGCTTGGTTGTCGTGCTCGAGGCATTCGGAGCGGCCCCCGGTGGTCAAGTCCTGATCTGATTCAACTACACGAACTTGCGCAGAAGCCAGCGCTTCACGCGCGTGTAGGGGGGGTACATCAGCGCCAGCTCGCCGTGCTGGGGTTTGCGGAGGACCCCCTTGGCGTGGCTGAAGGTGTCGAAGCCCGCCCGGCCGTGGTACGCGCCGATCCCGCTTGCCCCGACTCCTCCGAAAGGTAGCCCCGGCACCGCGAGTTGGACAGCGTTGTGGTTCACGCAGACCGACCCTGAAGATGTCTGCGAGATGACTCGGTCTATCAGCTCCGCGTCAGCGGAGTACACGTACAAAGCGAGCGGCTTTTCTCGCCCGTTCACCTCCGCGAGCGCGTCGTCGAGCTGGCCGTAGCTCAGCACAGGCAGGACGGGCCCGAATATCTCTTCTTCCATGACGGCGTCGTCCCAGTCGACGCCCGCCAGCACGGTTGGGGCCAGGTAACGGTCGCTCGCTGCCGAGTTGCCTCCGGTGACCACGCGAGCCCTCGTGGACTGGAGCATCTTGAGCAGGCGTCCCATGTGGGCATCGTTGACCACACGCCCGAATGCGGTGCTGTTGTGGGGGTCGTTGCCATAAAACCTGGTCAGCGTTTTCGCCATCGCTGCCAGCAGCGGCCCTTCGATGCGGCGGTCGACGAGCACGTAGTCAGGCGCCACGCAGGTCTGGCCTGCGTTCAAGAACTTCGCCCAAATGATGCGGCGGGCCACAACCTCCACGTCGACGCCGTGGTCGACGATCGCCGGGTTCTTTCCTCCGAGCTCGAGGGTTACGGGAGTGACGTAACGGGCTGCTGCTGCCATGACCAGCCGGCCTACTTTGGCACTGCCGGTAAAGAAAATATGGTCCCATCGCTGCCGCAGGAGGTCCTCGGCGACCTTGGGGCCGCCTTCGGCGACGCGCATGGCTCGTTCATCGAGGTAGGCGGGGAGGAGCTTGGCGAGGGCCGCCGATGTGGCGGGCGCCAGCTCGGACGGCTTCACGGCTGCCGTGTTGCCTGCCGCAAGCGCGAAAGCAAGCGGGAGGACGACGCAGCGGACCGGGTAGTTCCAAGGCCCTATGACCAGGACTGCACCTAGTGGCTCCGGCATTATCTCGGCTCGGGAAGGCCAGAGCCGCCAGGGCACTCGCACCGGGCGTGGCGCCGCCCATGAGCCGACGTGGCGGAGGATGCCTTCGATGTCGTGGCGAACGGCGGCAACATCCGTCAGCCATCCTTCGAGCTCTGGCTTGCCCAGGTCAGCCGCCATCGCATCGGTGAGGGTGCCGGCATCCTCGCGAAGTAGCCGCACCAGGCCGCCCAGCTGCTCGCGGCGCCACTCAAGGGGCCGTGTCAGGCCGGTCGAGAAGGCCGCACGAAGCTGTTCAGACGAGGTCATAAAAATTTGCGTGCGAGGCAATCAAATATGCTCGCTCAGTCAAGTCACAGCCACGATTAGTGGTGATTTGGGGAACAGTGGGAACTCTGCAGAAGCCGGGCACTTGGTCGGCGCCCTCGGTCCAGTTTCCCGAGCGCACCCGTCGAGGGGCGATCAGGTCCGGATGCCGAGCTCGTCGATGCGGCTGCGCATCGCATGTTCGTCCCGCTCGAAAACCCGCGCGAGGGCTCGCACGTCCTCCGAACGTATGGTTATAAGGCGGCCGTTGAAGTCGCCTCGCTGGATCTGGATCATCCCGATGTAGCGGCGCAGCACCTCGCGCTCAGGAGCGTCCAAGCGCTCGAGGCGGGACAGGTCGATGGTGATCGGACCTCCCCCGGGAGCTGCTGGTGCACGGCTTTCGAGACCGAACTCAGGGTCACTTGACAGCTTGGGCAGGAGTTGGTCAACAGGGACGGCGTACAGGCGGGCAAGGCGTTGCAGGCGCAGGACAGAGATGATCCTTTCGCCCCGCTCGTATGCCCCAAGCACCGATGCCTTGAACTCGCGGTCCGACTGCTCTTCGACAGCTTGGAGTGACAGCCCTTGCTGGCGGCGAATGTTCCGGAGCCGTTCGCCAACGTGACGTGCGTAGGCCGGGGTCATCTCCTCCGTGATGCTCATCGTTTGCTTCCATCCTCTGGTTGCGGCTCCCGTGGGAGCGCTTTGGGTGTCAACACGAAGAGTAGCCAAAAGTCGCTACGCAAAGTAGTGATAGTGATCGTGGCCAGCCGGTTGACGTTCCGCGTTTTCCCTGCGGCGGCCTTCGCCGCCACAACACGGCGCGCCGGCCACTCGACCCAGCTGAGGGATCAGACCTCGGTGGTCTGCTGCAGCACCACGAAATGGTGCCCCGCCAGCGGCACAATGCTGCTGGCCTCGATGATCTCGGGCTTGTACGCCGGCCGGTCGTCGCAAGTGTCGAGGACAACGTGCCAAGGCCCGCCCCATTTCTGGTCTGGGAGGCGGAACCCAAGCGGCTGCTCCCAGGCATTGAGGGCCAGGTAGAAAGAGGCGTCGGCGACGAAGCGGCCATGGAGGTCAGGTTCTGAGGGCGACGAGCCGTTCAGGAGCATCGCCAGCGACTGCGCGTACCCCGCCGCCCAGTCTGCGTCGCTCATCGGGCGGCCGTCCGGGCGGAACCAACCGACCTCAGCCTGCGCCGGGGCGGCGTCGACCCGGCGCAAGGACCTGTCCTGGAAAAACCGCCGGCGCCGGAACACGGGGTGCACCCGCCGCAACTGGAGCAGGGCACACGCCCATGCCAGGACGTCGGCACTGGCATTGTCCCAGTCGTACCAGGAGACCTCGTTGTCCTGGCAGTAGGCGTTGTTGTTGCCGAGCTGGGTGCGACCGATCTCGTCTCCGCCGAGGAGCATCGGTACTCCGAGCGACAGGACCAACGTCGTAAGGAGGTTACGGACTTGGCGTTTGCGCAGCGAGGTGATGGCCGGGTCTTCGGTCTTGCCTTCGGCACCGCAGTTCCAGCTGCGGTTATCGTCGGTGCCGTCCTGGTTGTTCTCGCCGTTCGCCTCGTTGTGCTTGGCGTTGTAGCTGACCAGGTCGGCCATAGTGAAGCCGTCGTGGGCGGTCACGAAGTTGACGCTGGCCCAGGGGCGCCGGCCGGTTGCCTCGTAGAGGTCCGGGCTACCGGTCAAGCGGTGGGCGAGCTCCCCGATGGACTTGCCCTGCTGTCGCCAGTAGTCCCGCACGGAGTCGCGGTAGCGGCCGTTCCACTCCGACCAAAGCACGGGGAAGTTCCCCACCTGGTAACCGCCCGAGCCCAGGTCCCACGGTTCTGCGATCAGCTTGATCTGGCTGATCACAGGGTCCTGGTGTATTAGGTCGAAGAAAGCCGAAAGCTTGTCGACCTCATGGAACTGCCTGGCGAGGCTCGCCGCGAGGTCGAAACGGAAGCCATCGACGTGCATTTCCAGGACCCAATATCGAAGTGAGTCCATGAGCAACTGCAGGACGTTCGCGCTGCCGACGTTGAGGCTGTTCCCAGTGCCCGTCGTGTCCGAGTACAGGCGCGGGTTTTGGGGGTCGAGACGGTAGTAGCTCGGGTTGTCGAGGCCGCGGAACGACAGCGTGGGACCTGTGTGGTCCCCCTCGCCGGTGTGGTTATAGACAACATCGAGGATGACCTCTATGCCGGCGGCATGCAGTGCGCGCACCATCGTCTTGAACTCGTTTACAACGCGCTGCCCCGCCCGGAACGCATAGCCGTTATGGGGGGCGAAAAAACCAATCGAGTTATACCCCCAGTAATTACGCAATCCCCGTTTTGCCAAACGGTGGTCGTGGACGAACTGGTGGACGGGCATCAGCTCGACGGCAGTGATCCCGAGACGCTGGAAATGCTCGATGATCGCCGGGTGAGCGAGCCCGGAGTAAGTGCCACGATGTGCAGGCGGGACGTCTGGGTGGCGCATCGTCAGGCCGCGTACGTGGGTCTCGTAAATGGTCGTGTCGTGCCAAGGCGTGCGGGGCTTGCGGTCATCTGACCACTCGAAGGCAGTGTCGACGACCACCGACTTCGGCATAAAACTCGCCGAATCGGTCTCGTCCATCGTCGCGTCGTCGGCGTTGGGGTACTTGTAACCGTATACGGCGGGGCCCCAGATGACCTCACCCGAAACGGCCTTGGCGTAGGGGTCGAGCAGGAGCTTGGCGTGGTTGGCCCGCAGCCCGCGCCCTGGGTCGTATGTCCCGCGCACCCTGTAGCCGTAGAGCTGTCCAGGTTCGGCGTCCTCGAGGTAGCCGTGCCACACGTAAGCGTCGACCTCTGGCAGTTCGAAGACCGTCTCGTTGCCGACCTCGTCGAACAAGCAAAGATCTACCGACTCGGCGCTCTGCGAGAACACGGCGAAGTTCGTCCCGGCGCCGTCCCACGAGGCACCCAGCGGGTACGGCTCGCCCGGGGTGATGAGGTTCGGCATGAGGGGTCAGGCTACATGTACCGCCGGTTGTTAAGCTTGGCGCCGTGGCAAGCACGCTCTCCCGGATAAGGCCCACGGACGAGACGTGCCTGGCTGACTTGGGGCTGCAAGCGCAGTCCCCGGCGCCGGCTCCTCGGTTGGCCCGTCCCATTGTCGTTGTTCACACGCTAACGCTCGCTGCTGCGTTCGGAGCGTGGGCTTACTTGGACCGCAATTTATGGTTTTTTGGCGACGAATGGGACTTTCTGACGAGGCGAGGCTTGCACGGCGCCTATTTCAGTATTTGGGCACCGCACAACGAGCATTGGTCGGTCCTTCCGATCTTGTTGTGGCGAGGTATCTATTCGTTAGAGCACCTTTCGAGCTACTGGCCCTATTTGGTCCCCCTTTTATTGGCCCATGTTTTGGTGGTCCACCTTCTCTGGCGACGGTGCTTGCGCGAAGGGGCCGACCCGTGGGTGGCTACCGCACTAGCCCTGTTGTTCGCCTTGCTCGGCGCCGGCTCCGAGGACCTCGCTTGGGCCTTTCAGATCGGCTTCGTTTCCTCGGTGCTTTTCGGGCTTCTCTCGATGGAGGTCGCGGAAGGCCCGACGTCTGCCGGGGACGCACCCTTTCCCTTGGCCACCTTCCAGGGCCCGGTCGCTTGGCGAGACATAGCCGCCAGCCTCCTGCTGGTGGCTGCCCTCATGTGCTCCATGGTCGGGGTCGCCGCCGGGGTCGCCCTCGGAGTTCTTCTCCTCGGCCGTTTCGGCTGGCAGCGCGCCCTGCGCGCCCTGGCGATCCCGGCAGGCGTTTTCCTGATCTGGTTCGCCCTCGCCGGGCACAGCGGGCTCAAAGCGACGGGGGACTACCTGGGCATGTCCGTGTTCACGAAGGTCCCGACCTTTGTCGCGTCCAACTTGGCAGCCGATATCGGCAGGACCGCTGGGTGGACCAGAGGCGGGCATATCCTGGCCGTCGCTGTGCTGGCTTGGGTGCTTTGGCGCTCGCCGGGGACGCGGGGGCTCTTCAGGAAGCACCCTGCAGTGCTGGGCGGGGCCGTTGCGGCCGTCACTTTTTATACGCTCGCTGCTGTCGGGCGTGACCGTATCAGCGCCACCGAGTCGCCGTCGCGCTACGCCTACGTCGGGATCGCCTTCATGTTGCCGACCTTTGCCTTGATCCTCACGGCCCTGCGCGGCCTCGTCGACCGGCGCCGGGGCCGCCCTGTTGCCGGCCACGCTCATGACGGTGGTGACGGTGGTGACGGTGGCCCGGCTGGCGCCGATCGCCTGGCTGGCGCCGATCGCGGTAGCGCCGGCTTAGGCGTCCGGTTATGGCCGTACCTCCGGCTAGCCGTGGTAGCCGTCGTGCTCCTTGCGACGCTCAGCAACACGTTCGCCGGTATCAAATTTGTCCGGGCTCGCACCGCGTACGTACGCGGTATCGAAAACCAGATCATTACCAGCGCAGCGCTCTTGCAGAGCTCCGCTCAGATGGCGAAGGCTGTCGATAATTACCCCATTTGGGCCAGCGGTTTCGCATCCGGTTACCTCACTCCTCGGATGCTCGCGCGCCTTTATCGCGACCGACTCCTGCCGAGGCCGAGCCCTGCACTGATGGCACCTACGGAGATCCTCAACGACGAGACCTGGCTGGACATCACCGATAAACGCCACCTGTTCGGTGGCACCTTCCATTTGTTGAGCACTTTCGGCGTGAAGTGGTCGACGGTCCCGCCGGTTGCGGCCTCTGGCCTCGGCCTCGCCGATGGCCAAGCCCTCACAGGGCCAGGTTTCAGCGGGCACGGTCTCAGCGGGCACGGTCTCAGCGGGCACGGTTTCAGCGGGCACGGTTTCAGCGGGTTTGGTCCCGCCGGCCAGGGTCCGGAAGCGGGAGCCTCGCTCGGTTGGCCGAAAGGGCCGGGCGTCTGCGAGTGGGCGGTTACTACTGCGAGCATCCTTCACCGCGAGTTCCCGTCCTCCGTCCGGTTCGGTCTCGCGCCCGGGTCGCCATCGGGCTCGCTCTGGTTGTCTTTAGGTACGGCCGGCGGGAAGGTGCTGGCCTCGCTCGCCGCACGATGGGGGACCGAGGGCTTGCCAGGGCCTGAGGCGCTGGAGGGGCAGGTACTCCAATTGAACTCTGGCAAGCAGGTCTGGGTGAACGACTCCGCTGGACGCAAAGACCTGGTCCTCCAGTTGGCGGCCGGCAGCATTGCGGAGTTCTGCGGCTTGGCCGGGACGCCCGGGCGCGTTTCGTAGCGAGCCGGGCGCGGGGGCAGGGCTGTGGCATGCCGCCATGCGGTCCTGCTCTCTAGCCAGTTTTTGCGACGCTGACGGCGCCGGCGTCACTGTCGGCGTCCCGGTCGGCGCCGGCGTGGGCGTCCCGGTCGGCGCCGGCTAGACCCGGCGCGGCCCTTCTGGGCGTGGTCCCCCCATCTCGGCCGTGTTGCCCAACCTCGGCGTGCATCGGCGCTCCGGCCCAAAACTGCGTCCGCCCAGACCGAGAACCGCGTGGCCACGCCTAGAAACCTAGGGTCGCGCCGAGAAACGCCCGATCAAGCCGAGAGACGCCCGATCACGGCGAGAACCTTAGGTAACGCCGAGAAATCTAGGCCTCGCCCACACGATCCACTCAGTCATGCGGCCATATCGGCGTTGCCAGCCAGTACGGACGGCGCAAGCTGCACGGAAAGTACAAATTGCCGTTTGAGCGCTCGCGATCGGCCGCCCCCATGCAACTTTCTTGCTCAACCCCACCAGAACGCCGTCGCCACGATCACGTAAAGGGCGATGAGAGCGACGCCCTCTAACCAGGAGTACTCGCCGTCGTAAACGACCACGCCCACAACGACAACTCCGAGCGCCAACGCTGCAACGAGCAAGGGTGGGAAAACGAGGGTGAGGTGTGCCGGCCCGATGACCGGGCTCACCAGTACGAGCACCGGTATAAGGAAGAGCGTTATTTGTAGGGGGCTGGTGAGGATCGTGCTTATCGCGAGATCCGGTCTGGCTTTCCAGGCGAAGCGGATACCGGCGGCGTTCTCGACAGCGTTCGAAGCGATCGCCACGATCACTAGGCCCGTGAAGACGGGCGAGATGCCAAGGGAGCGGGTGGCGGGGATCAGAGACGAAACGAACCAATCCGAGACAAATCCCGATGCGATGCCGGCCGCCGCCAGCACGGTGATGGCCCTACGGAGCGACCAACACCCCGCCGTCGGCCCGGTAGGTGGAGCGGGGAGCGGGCGTGGCTCAGTGCTCGTAACCCGACCAGCATCGCCCGGGGGCGTGCTCGGCTGAGCATCGGTTTGGAACTGGTCGGGCCCTCCGCGCAGCCAGAATGGGATGCTGGCGGCGTAGACGATCAGCAGGACGACCGCAGTGACGTCAGACAGCGCGGCTACGTGGTGAACTGCAGGCGTGTCCAGCCGGGCTGCGAGGGTCGGCACTAGCGCGGCGCCCACAGCGAGCGTGAGCAAGGTGACGAGCATGCGAGGGGCCTCAGGCCGGAAGAGCTGGTCACCGTGGCGCGCCCCTCCGGTTAGGAAGGCGGCGCCGAGCACAAGAAGCAGGGTGCCAAGTACTGAGCCGACCAGGGCGGCCTGGACCACTGTCGTGAGACCCGCACGGAGCGCGAAAATGGCGACGAGCAGCTCGGGCAAGTTGCCGATGCTCGATTGCAGCAGACCCGTCGGGCCGGCAGTAGACGCTCCCCGATCTGCTCGATCGACTGGCCGACCAGCGCTGCGAGGAACGCGAGGGCGCACGCTGAGACTATGAACCGGGCTACATCCGGGGCGCTCGCGACAGCTGTCAACCCGGACGCGGCCGTGAAGATGCCGGCGCCGGCGAATGCCAGGCGCTGCGAGGTCCCAAGGGCGTCGGTAGTGCTGGGCATGTCGTCGACCTGCGCCGACGTTACAGCGACGTCCGGCGCCACGTTGTACAGTGAGTTTCCGGCATAGCCCGGGCGGCGTGGCCGAGTGGTCCAGGCAAGGGCCTGCAAAGCCCTCTACAGCGGTTCGATTCCGCTCGCCGCCTCAAACGTTCGGCCAGGTCAGGGGTGTGCCCGAACCGAGTTCGTAGCACGTCCTAGCGTTCTATGGCACCGCAACCACCGGTACATCGGTGATCCGAGATGGGGTCGACCGGTCAGAAGACATCTCGCTGGCGGCCCGGAACGCGCTCCTCAATATGATCGACTGCCTGGGCGAACGTGGCTGGACCCCTCAGCAGGCCAACGCTATTTGCAGCGTAGCTGTCGACCTCAAAATCAGCCAAGTCGTGGACATCCCCAACATGCTCGTCTCAGCCTTCCTTCCCGAGGACATTTTTATCGGCGATTGAGGGCCCTAGCTGCCAAATCGTCGTGTTTGTGTCACCGCCGTCGCAAACGGGCAAGATCGGATTTCTCATGCAAGAATCGCCCGGGCCCCGGCGGCGAGCCGGATGCCCAGGCGCTTCAGCATTTTTCGCCCAGGTGCCTTAGCATTTCTCGTCTTAAGGTCCCGTCGACAAGTACAAGGCGCTGACAAGTACAGGCCACTGAAGTGATCTTGGCGGCCCGCTTCTCGCGCGACGACGCTCATGTCCAACGAGGCTCATTCGCTTCGGACGACGAGGCTCATTCGCTGTCGGACGGCGAGGCTCATTTCGCTCGACGAACCTAATGTCGAAGGTCGGTCCCTGCCCCAGTCAGATTACGATTTGGCCCCGCCGTCAAGCCAACTCGTGAAGGTCTGAACATCTTTTGCGGGCCACGGCCCGTCGCAGGGCATCGACCCGTCGCGGAGCCGAGCGGCTATGGCCTCACCGTGTTCCGCCACGTCGGTAGCGGACCACAGGTCGAACGCTCTTTTCATGGCGGCGCGATCACTCGCCCGGAATAGGGGCTTGATGTCGCGCTCGAAACTCAGGGTTATTTCAGACATCAGAGTTGGCTCCTTATGTGACGAGACCTTGGACCGTTCCTGAGATCGTGTTGCTGGTCATGTCATCTCATGGTCGTGGGATGTTGCGTAGGTTTAGGCGAGCCATGTTGACTAGTTCGCCGATCCCACCTTCGAGCGCGATCTTAGTGAGCGATAGAGCGAAACCTTTCGACTCCGCGACCGTGATGTGACTGGGCACCTCGAGAGCGTCCGGCGTGGTCACCACGTCCAGCAAGGCCGGTCCATCGTGAGCGAACACTGCGGCCGCCGCTGCGTCAAGGTCACCTGGTTCAACCACTCGGCGAGTAAGGAAGCCGGCTGCTGAGGCGATAGCGGCGTAGTCGACTGGGTCGTGTTCGGTCTCGAAGGGAGGATCGCCGGCAACCAACATCTCTAAGCGGACCATATCGAGACTGGCGTTGTTATACACCACGATCTTGACCGGAAGGTGATGGGTTTTCACGGTGAGCAGCTCCCCGAGCAACATCGAAAGCCCGCCATCGCCCGATACCGAGACAACCTGGCGTCCGGGGTGGGACACCTGGGCGCCGATCGCCATCGGTAGGGCGTTGGCCATCGAACCGTGGTTGAACGACCCGATGAGACGACGCTGCCCGTTCGGGGTGAGGTAGCGGGCCATCCAGGTGCAGCACATACCCGTGTCGGCGGTGAAGATCGCGTCAGCCGCCGCATGCCGGTCGATGACGGCAGCGAGATGTTCGGGATGGATTGGCGTATGGTTGGGATGGTGGACGTTGTAGGTTTCAACGCTGTGAGACAGCTTGCGCTCGTGGCTCTTGAGCATTTCGTCTAGGAACTTCCGGTCCACGCGTTGCGCCAAGCGCGGCAACAGCGCCCGGAGGGTCTCGCTCATGTCAGCGGCGACGCCTTGGGCAACCGGCGCCCGGCGACCGAGGCGGGCTGGGTCGATGTCGACCTGGATGTTATTTTTCGTGGGCAGGAAATCGTCGTAGGGGAAATCTGTCCCCAAGAGCAGCACGAGGTCGGCCTTGTGTAGCGCCTCGTAGCAGGCGCCGTAACCGAGCAAACCCGTCATGCCAACATCGAACGGGTTCTCGTACCCCATCAGGTCCTTGCCTCGCAGGGTGTGCCCTACCGGGGCGTTCAGCCGGGCTGCTACCTCGAGGACCTCGTCGCGTGCGCCCGTACAGCCAATGCCGGCGAAGATCGCAATCTTTTCAGCGTCCCCGATCCGGCGGGCCAACTCGGCGATTGTCGCTTCGGGCGGGGTCGGGCGGGGCCGGTCGGTGACCACAGCGCAGTCTGGGACGGGGCCGTCGGAGCGCTCGTAGAGGGTGTCACCGGGGAGCACGAGCACAGCCGCGCCACCCTTGCCGACTGCGTTTTGGATCGCGCAGCGGGCGAGGCGCACAACCTGGTTGGGATGAGCAACGGTCTCGGCGTAGTGGCTGGCTTGCCCGAAGAGTACTTCGGGCTTGGTCTCTTGGAAGTAGCCGGTGCCGATCTGACGGCTCTCGATCTGGGTGGCCAGGGCAAGGACCGGGGCACCGGACCGGTTAGCGTCCATAATCCCCTGGATTAGGTGGGTATTGCCGGGTCCGCAACTCCCGGCGCATACTGCCAACCGGCCAGTGAGCTGAGCTTCGGCCGAGGCTGCGAAGGCGGCGCCTTCCTCGTTGTAAACGTGCACCCAGTCGATGCCGCCCCTGGCTGCGCCGCCGCTACGCCGGACTGCGTCGCTGATGGCGTTGAGGCTGTCGCCGACCAACCCGTAGATGCGTGTGACTCCGGCGTCCACAAGGACCTTAATTAGGTCGTCTGCCACGTTGCTCACGATTGTGTCCTCTCTGCTGGATGCCTTGTCACTGCTGGTCCTTCGCGTTCCCGGTTGCACCAACGGAAAATTGCTTATTTGTTCCGCGTTCTCTATCGGGCCCAGACAGCCGAGACGACGGCCCGTGGGTCAAATTTTCTCGCTCTGAAATGGCCCATCGCACCCGTCGCAAGCACTAGTCCCCACCGGCCAATTCCGAGCTAACGCTTCGAGCGTGCAGTTGCATCCTCCGGTCCGGGGGGTGCCGGGCGTGCACGCGGCTTCTCCGTAGGCCCCGGCACCTACCAGTAGCGCGCGCGTACTTTTGGATTGGTCGGCGTGTGCGGAAAGAGTGAGGTCGCAACCTGATAGTGCGATAACCGCCTTAGGTGGGCTGGCGGCCCCCTGCTCACCATCGACGAGGGTCTTGTGGCCTCCGCGCCCGGGTCATAAGTCCCGCCCCGGAACTGCCTATCGGCCCTGTATCTCTCGGCTGCAAATTGGCGAGCATAGTGGGCGTGAGCGACGTCCAGTTTGAACTGACCTGTCTCTCCGATCAGCTCAAGCACCTGGAGTTCTTGCGCGCCGGTGGCCGGCTCGACAATGACATGCAAATGCTTTACGAGCTGCTCACTATGCGCCGAGCCGAGCTCTTGTATGCAGAGTATGGGCCAGAGCGCAGTTCAAGGACGTTTAGCCAATCCAAAATGGGTAGTTAGGGCGAGGCCCGAGGCACGTTCAGATCTTCCTCAGCCCGCTCACGCGTGGTCGAGTTGCACCTGCGCAAGGTGTTCGCCAACCCTTGGAATCACCTCGCGCAGAGAACTGCGCGACGCGTTGTCCGGGCAAGCCGGAGCCGGTGGTGCGGAAGGTGCAACCGGCTCCTCGTACCGAGTTAGTGAACCCGGGCCCGCAGGAACCCCCCGATCTGTTCGGTGGCCTCGGCTGCCTCTGGAGTGCCAAGCATGATCTGGAATACGTGGGGCAGGCCCTCGCCGATGTGCAGGGTGACGTCGACCCCGGCTTCGGCTGCTGCTGCGGCCAGGCGTTCGGAATCGCTCAGCAACAGGTCGGCCGTGCCTACCTGTATTAGTAGCGGTGGGAGCCCGGATAATGAGGCGAACAATGGCGACGCTAGAGGCGTCTTGGGGTCGGCCCCGGCCAGGTAGTCGGAGGCGAACTGACGCAGCGTGGCGGGGGTCGAGATCGGGTCCTGATCGGCGCGCTCGGTCATCGACGCCCCCGAGCTGGTTAGATCCACCGTCGGGGACATCAAAACGGCCCCCGCAGGTAACTCCTCCCCTGCGTCACGGGTGGCTACGAGCAGGGCAGCGGCGAGCCCTCCGCCGGCCGAGTCGCCAGCCACCGCTATTGATCTTGCGTTCAGCCCTTGGTCGGTACGGAGCCAACGCCAAGCGGCCACGACGTCGTCTATGGCGGCGGGGAAGGGATGTTCGGGGGCCAAGCGATATTCAACGAACAGCACTTGTATCCTGCCGGCTCGTCCCAGCCGAGCGGCGAGCTCGCCATCGCTGCGAAGCGACCCGAGCTCGTAACCCCCGCCGTGCAAGAACAGCAGCACCCGCCCGGGGACCACCCCCGGGGCTGCGAGCCAGTACGCCGGTGCCCTCCCAGCGGTCACCCTGGTTACCTGGACGTCTTCAGGCACCGGGTGAATGCGGCCCCCAGGGGCGAAGGAAGCTCGGCGCTCCTCTAGCGTCAGAGGGACCTGGCTGGCACTGGCCTTCTGACCACGCTTTAGGGCGGTTATCAAGTCCAGCATTGCCTCGCTGGGCATGTCAGCATTTCCTCTGGCGCAGCTCGCACATCAATTTCGGCCCCGGACCTCCAGGAGCAGGCGAAGTAGGCGACGCCGTCACTAACCAACCAGGCTGACTGCGTCCGCAAACACTTCGCTCAGTCGCCCGGTCTTGACGTCGTACACGAACCCCCTGATGGGAACCTCTTGCGAAATCCATGGGTGCGACCTCGCCTTTTGGACCTGTTCCCTCGTGTTCGCTTCGGCGTCGGTGAAACTGTAGAACTTGGCCGGGGCAATCGCCGCCTGCCCTGTCTCCTTGCGGAGGCTGGCCTCGAACTCGTTGTCGACGAACCTGAGCATCCCGCAGTCCGTATGGTTGATGATCATTATCTCCCGGGTGCCCAGCAACCTGGTCGACAGGACAAGCGACCGGACGGCGTCCTCATCGATTACGGTCCCAAAGTTCCTGATCATGTCCACGTCCTTATCGGCGAGGCCCAGCATCACCAAGATGTTGCTTAGCCGGGGGTCTGCACACGTGACGATAGCGATCCGAGGCGCGGGCGGCTCGCCGCGTTTGGGGTCGAAATCCTCGGCGATGGTTGTGTTGGCGCTCAGCGCCCCGTCGATGATGCTCATGACATTTTCTCCTTTTCGTCGGATATGCCTTCTCGGAAGGTCCGGCGCCGTCATCACGCTCATCTCTGCGGCTGAAGGTGCAGCGCGGACGTGACGGTAACGCTCTTGCAATAATCGCGTGTCAGGCGGTTCATCGGGCCCGTGTAACTTCCTGGTCTCGCGCAGGGAGGTTGCCTAGTGCATTTGGCCCTGACCACAGATCTGGAGGCCGGACTTAGATCCAGTGATCGGGCCGCAACCATGGCGACTGGCGCCTGCAGCAACTCGGCGACTAGGTCGCAGCGCGTGGCTCGGTCTGGTCACCGCCTAGGGCTGCAGTTAGCCCCTCCAGGTCGGCGACGGTCACGGTGAGCGCGGAGTGGCCGCTTCGTCGAAGTTTCGACGGTACCTTCTCGGTGAAGTGCACGCACACGCCTGCGTCGTGGTTCGTCCCAAAGCTCAGCCCGTCGTCAACACCTGACGCGCGCACACCGAACGCTGTCCACCAGCGGTATTTCCGAGTGATATGCGCGCCGTTGATGTTGGCAAGCGGTGTTGCGAGCTTGAAGAAGCCGAAGGTTGCCACAAACGAGCCGTCATCGGTGAGCGTGACGCCGTCCCTTGCGGGTCGCAGGCCAAACGGCACCAGTACTGGTAGGTAGCGCTTGTCGATGGCGTAGCCGAAATGTCTTGTCATCAGTTGGCCCGGTCAGCGTCCCGTCGCGCAACATATGCAGACCCGGTTCCCATCGGGGTCGGCGAGAACGGTGAAGGTTGGCGCTTCGGAGCTGTTGACGACCGATCCTCCGGCGGCCACAGCTGCAGCGATCCTTTGGTCGACAGTCTCGGGTGCGAGCCACAGGTCGAAGTGCCAGCGCTGGCGGGGAGGTTGGTGATCGTCGGTGCCTTGGAACCATAGGCTCGGGACACGGCCAGTCGGGTCGAAGATCGTGTCGTAGATCCTGTTGTCGGGGCTACCGGTGAGAAGCGCGGACCAAAACGGGGTGACGCGGTCGTCGTCCGCGGTATCGAGTGCGATCTCGAGCTGGGTCACCGAGGCGGGCTCAGGGGCGAGCCCTATCCCGCGGGCGATCTCACTGATCTTCCTGGCCATGGCAATGTCCTTTTGAGTAACCCACAGGCCGTCCTCGTGGGTGCACAGCGAAACGTCGATCGCGCCGTAGGTCAGCTTCAGGTCTGGGTGGTGCCCGTCGTCTTCGGCGACCTCTGCCACGGCAGCGACGAAGGCCGCCGCCACCTTGTAATCAGGGACCAAGTAGCGCGCGTGCAGGGCCTGGGCCAGCTTGCGCCAATCGACGAGTGACGCATCGAGGACCTGCTGGTTGGTCAGTCTTTCCATGGGCTAACTCTGCCACGCCTATTGGGGAAGGAGATGAGAAGCCGGCGAAGGAACCCTCGTGTCGACCCGCCGTGCGATAAGAGCATCGAGACTGAACCGGCCGGCACCGAAGAACGCGACGACCAGCGCGAGGACACCGAGGGCCATGTTCAGCTCGTAGCCCGGAGTCGGCGTCTCCGAGTTGATCCCGTTCGCCCAGCTGACGGTGATCATTGCCATCACCATGTCCCCGAACAGGGAGAACCCGGCAAGGCGCGAGGCGAGCCCGAGAGCGAGCGCGACCCCGCTGCCGAACTCGATAACACCGCCGAGGACGGCAAAGAACTCACCTGGGTGCAGGTGCGCTGTGTTCGCGAAGTAGACCGCTGTGCGGTGGAGCCCGGGCCCGTTGAACCACCCGAAGAGCTTGCCGGAACCGTGGTAGATGAATATCCACGCCAGAGCGGTGCGCGCCGCGACAAGGGCGAGGTCGGCTGGCAGAGGCCCTGTCCGGGTACCAAGCAGGGTTGCCAGAAGTTCACGACCGCGCCCACGGTAGGGCGCCGGCGATGCCGTCACGTCCTTTCCCCGGGCACCTCGGCGGCTTCTGGCGCACGAAGGTCGACGGGAGGCTGCCTCAAGTCGTGTAAGGGACGGAACGGCCCGACGAGCTGAGCAGCAAAGACCGCGAGATGACGAGGTCGCTGTCCTGCCTGCTCGACAGTGAGCGGGCGACCTGGCAGCCCGGTGTCGGCCCTGATCGTCTCCGGCGTCGGGAACACGGCTCGCTTGAACATCTGGTCCCAGATCGTCAGCGCGAAGCCAAGGTTAACGTCCTGGGGCCCGTCCAATTGGTGGTGGATGCGGTGGAAGTTCGGGCTGACGAAGACGCGTTCCAGGGCCCGAACCCCAGGTTCGTGTTCGAGTGCGCGAACGCCACGACACCCCCGTAGGCGACAAGAAGCGCCGTCGGCAACGCGCCGTTGGCGACGAGCACTATCCCCGGGACCAGGGCAATGAGGTAGGAAACATGAATGAACGGATGCGTGCGAAATACCGTCAGTACGTTCATATCCTCTTGCGAATGGTGGACCTCGTGGAAGCGCCAGAGCATACGAACACGGTGGTTCGCCAGGTGGGCAAACCAATTGCACCCGTCCATAGCAACGAAGATCACCGCAATTGCGGCCCAGCTCGGCACGGTGCCGATCCTTGCCAGGACGAGCCAGGGCAGGGACCTGTCCACCACGTCGGCGAAAGAGAGAGTTAGCGCCGTGACCAGCGGCACGGTGAGGGTTGCGTTCATCACGGTGTAGAGGAGGTCCTGGCGGTAGCCGCGAGCGAAGAGCGGACGCCGCTGGGCAGGGTGCACGCGCTCGACAATGAGAAAGACGCCGAGGATCACCAGAGTGAGCGGGCCGATGACGACGACGCGCAGGCTTGTCATCGCGCTGGCAAAGTCTGCGCCACCCCAGCCATTGGCCCAACCGATCCCGACTAGGGCGGCGGCGACAGCCACTATCGAGCACGCGGGCAAGTAGACCCGCGAAGACACTGCGGCCCTGAGCTCGTTCGCCCTGACGACTGTGCGTTCAGGTCCTGCGGGAGCAAGAGAGCGAACGGGCCTGGTTATGACCGACATGGCGACCTCTCTATTCGCATATTCGAGGCTGGCGAGTTAGAACGAAACTCCGCCGGTACTTGGAGGGCTCGTGGGCTTTACCGTGGCGACGTCGGACCATTTACCGAAAGTGTCTGTCACGTTCCCGTTCACCTGTCCGGGGGCTTTGTCCCCGATGAACCAGTACAGAGCCAGGCCCGAGTAGGTCACCTGGAGAGCCCCACCCTCGACCTTGACGGTGCCGAGCTTGGCCGCGTTCACGCCGGTCCCGGCCGTAGCTTTGCTTACGCCCTTGGGCAGTAGGACCTGGGGCCAGTACTGGTGGCACGCGGCCCCACAGGCCGTCTTTGACGGCTTCAGGGTGTAGAGAGTGTTGCCGTCCACGAGGATCGTGCCGTACTTCTTAGTCTTGAGGGTCGAGATTACGACGCGCTTTGGTGCGTTCGTCGCGGCATGGACAGTCGACGCCGCCGCTGTACCCGCTGGCATGAGCGAAGCGGACAGCCCACCAAGGGCGACGACGGCAGCAGCCATCCGTCCGACGGGCGCCCGGTGGGGAGTGTTGTGGTGTTGCTTGGAGTGTTCCATCTGTTTCGTCTCCTCATGCTCTCGGTCATTGGGGGTACGGCGGACCTCAACCTCAAGGCCCCTGGCCCGCGGTCTCGTCCCCACGTACACGTGTGCTCCTGGCATGCATTACGGACGAGCCCGACGAAAGGATTTCCACCGAGAGCTTACTTGGGCCCGATGGAGCCGGCCCAGCGGCAGGGATCTCCTTAGGAGCCAGCGGATGGGACCTCCTTAGCAAGAGCTCGCCCGGCTGTCATGATCCATTCACAAGGTTCGGACGTACAACCTCTACCGAGGCCATCAGGAGCCGAGGCCATCAGGAGCCGAGGTGATCAGAGCCATATCGACCGGGAGGCGCAGTGATGAAGAGAGGGACCTGGTGATGAGAAGGGGGACGGCATGAACCATGCGGACGGGCTAGCTCACCGTTGGCAGTTCCTGGCGCGGTTATTAGGAGCCGGGCTCATCTTCGCGACCGGAGGCATCCACCTCGACCTTTACCTCACCGGCTATCGGACGATCCCGACGATCGGTTGGCTCTTCCTGCTCCAAGTCATTGCCTGCTTCGGCCTCGCCTGCGTGGTCGTGGTGACCAGCAGCCGCCTCGTTTCGGCTGCAGGCGCCGGCCTCGCCCTCTCGACCCTCGGAGGGTATGTCCTCTCGCTTTGGGTCGGCCTCTTCGGGTTCAAGGAGGTGCCCACCACAGCGGGAGCCGTGGCCGGCGTGGTCGAGGTGAGCGCCTTCGCCATCTTGGGCTTTCTGGCCGTTGCGCCGTCCGGCCAGCCCGGGGCGCCTTTACCCGGCCCGCCCTCTCGACGAACACCAGCGCGCTCGGGCCGGGCGTCTCGAGGGGCTCGTGGGTGCGGCAGCGCTGGTTGCCACGGCCCTGTTAGTGGTGGCTGTCGCAACCGGGGCCGGGCCTCGCGCCGCAGTCAGCGGCGCCCGGCCCGAGTTGCTAACGAGGCAGATTGCCGGCAAGGCCGTGGTCACCAATGCCGCCGGCTTCACGCTCTACTGGTTCGCGCCGGACAGCCCGTCGAAGTCACGCTGCTATGGGACATGCGCGGTCTACTGGCCCCCGCTCACCGGGGCACCGAGGGCCGGACCGGGCGTCACCGGCACGCTCGGCACGATCAAGCGCTCGGACGGCTCTTTACAGGCAACCTACGACCGCCACCCGCTGTACACCTACATCGGCGACTCCGCCCCGGGCCAGGCTTCGGGCAACCGCGTCAACCTGAACGGCGGCCTATGGTACGAAGTGGCCGTCTCCGGCTAGGGCGGCTACCTGGCTGCGCAAAGCCGCCCCGGCTTCGCGTCCGGCACGGGGCCCATCGAGCATGAGGGCCGGCGTCGAGCAACGCCGGCGCAAATGCCAGGCCTTTTGCTGTCCTCTCAGTATTTTTTGGCTTTGCTGTCCTGGAACAGCTCTCGCCAATTGGTCTCGGATACCTCGACACCGAACTTCTTCGCTGCGGCGAGGATCCGTTTCCAGGCTTGGTCGCGCTCCGAATCACTTACGCCTTCGACCTGGTCGAAGCGCGCGATGGCGTCCCGTACGTGGGCAGCATCATTCAGGGGCTCCTTGCGTTCCTTTGGGAACGCGAAGGAGCTGTCGGCGAGATGGTTCTTCTGAGCTGTGTTCATACCTTGCGTTTTACCCAAACTGTTAGGGAGATACCCGGTTGCCACCGCACGACAGCACGGGAAGCTGCCGGGCGGCATGGGCACGGGCGCACACGCCGCGGCTCGTGGCATAGAGCCGGGCGCAAACGCAGCCGTCCGCGCAGGCCCGGGAAATGGCGCGCCCAGGAGGCGGCGGGGCGCTGCAATAATGCGATGGGAGGCGCAAGGGGAGTGCTTGATGCGAGCATTGGGCGAACGGGGTGAGCGAGGCGACCGCCGTGCTAAGGCACCGGCCGAGGCTCCGAAGCGGTTAGTTGGCGAGCCTCCTCGCAGACGCGCAGCTATGAATTCCTCGGAGACGCGCAGCCATGAATGAGGTACTCGGCGCCCGCGAACGCCAGCGGGAGATCTTGGCCGTCGCAAGGGAAAGTGGCCGAGTCGACGTAACTTCTGCCGCAGACCGCTTCGGGGTAGCGGCAGAGACGATCCGCCGGGACATGAAGACATTGGAACGCAACGGGCTCATCCGGCGCAGTTACGGTAGCGCCTACCCGGTCGTACGGTCAGTTTTCGAGACCGACCTGGCGAGCCGGGAGACCAACCACCACGTTGAAAAGCTCCGCATCGCAGAGGAAGCGGCAAGGCACCTGGACGAGGCGGAAGCCGTGTTCGTGGATGAAGGCTATCTCCCGCAGCTGTTGGCGCAGTCCTTACCGCCTGAGCGGAGCCTTACGGTGGTGACCGCTTCGCTCCCGGTCGCCGCTCTCCTGGCTGCAAGGCCTAATTATACGGTGCTATTGCTTGGAGGCCTGGTCCGAGGGCGAACCCTGGCCACGGTCGAGCATTGGGCCACTAGGATGTTGGCTGAGTTCGTGATCGACCTGGCTTACGTGGGCGCGAATGGGATCTCCCTGGCGGAAGGTCTGACGACGCCTGACCCGCCGCGTCGCCGAGGTCAAGGCAGCCGTCGTGCGTTCCGCTCGCCGCAAGATATTTATCGGGACTTACGAGAAGTTCGGGACGTCGAGTTTCTGTCGTTTCGCACACGTCAGCGATCTCGAAATGATTATCACCGACTCCCGATTTTCGGCAGGGATGGCGCGACAGTACTCGGCTGTAGGCCCCGAGGTGGTGCGCTGCTAGCACAACCCGACCGGCACTCGGATGGGGTTACAGTGCCCGGTCAGTTAGCGGCCTTTCCACTTCGACAAATGATTTACGCCGTGACGGCAAAGCCCACGTGCCTGTGACTGGCCGCAAAATAGGCCGGTCTCCGACCGGGCACCTCGCGAACCCTGATCGGGCATCCTCGCAAACGAAACCCCTGCTCAGGCAGGTTGTGTTGGTGGCGCAATCCCACAAAACCGGGCACAAACCGAATCCAGTGGCCCGTTGCCTTTGATCTAATGGCGCACTTAAACTTCGATTCAGGGAGAACAAGGAAAGGAGCCGTATCCCTCGGCGCATATCGACCCACAATTTCTGACGACATGCCGTGCGAGGTGCTGATCGCCGAGTACGGGAATGACTGACGTGCTTCGACAATAATCGCGTGTCGCTGGCAGATTGACACGCGCGTCCTGACTAACTCGCTCAATGGAAATGAGGAGGGGAGACACAAACAATGACAATGACTGTAAGTGCAAGACGGCACCGACGCCGCTCTACAACCAAACTGGGTGCCGCGGCGACGACGCTTGGGATGATCGCAACCATCGGCATCACCACGAACGCCTCGGCGGCCAAATTACACTCGGATGGCTCGAGCGTCACGATCAAGGTCGCCGTAGTGTCCAACGGCAACATGGAAGAACTCGAGGCCCTCACACCCATATTCGAAAAAGAGAACCCCGGTATCAACATCGAGTACGACACGCTCCCCGAGAACAGCGAGCGCCAGCTGGTCGAGACAGATGTCACCACCCATGCCAACGAGTTCAACGTCGTGATGATCTCCAACTACGAGACCCCGATCTGGTCAAAGAACGGGTGGCTTGCCAACCTGTCCGCGTACACGGCGACGGATCCTGGTTATGACGTCAGTGACCTGCTGCCTCCGCTGCGGTCGGCCCTCTCGGTCGGTGGCAAGTTGTACTCCGTGCCGTTCTACGCCGAGTCGTCGATGGTGTATTACCGGACCGATTTGTTCAAGGCGGCCGGGCTCACTATGCCCACCCACCCGACCTGGGCCCAGGTAGCCTCTTTCGCACAGAAGCTGAACGACCCGTCCAAGGGGGTCGCCGGTATCTGCCTGCGTGGCGAACCCGGCTGGGGCGAGAACCTTGCCGCCCTCGACACGGTGATCAACACCTACGGTGGTTCTTGGTTCAACGATAAATGGGTACCGCAGTTGACCTCCGGCCCGGACGCGGCAGCCACCAACTTCTACGTCAACCTAGTGCGCAAGTACGGTGAACCAGGGGCCTCCAACGACGGCTTTACGGAGTGCCTGAACGACTTCGACGCCGGTAAGGCGGCCATGTGGTATGACGCCACGGTGGCCGCTGGTCTCATTTCCACCAACGCGCCGAAGACCTTCGCCAATACCGGCTACGCCTATGCGCCGACCGGCCCTGCCGGCATCGCCTCGGGTTGGCTCTACACCTGGTCACTTTCCATACCCTCTGGCACACCCAATGAGTCTGCTGCCTGGAAGTACCTGTCGTGGGCCACCGGTCCCCAGATCATCCCTGAGCAGGCAGCCAAGTACGGCTGGGCCGGAGTTAACCCCGGTACCCGCACGTCGCTGTACAAGAACCCGGACTACCTGAAGGCGGCAGGCGCCTTCTCCGGGATCACGCTGGACTCGATCGATGCCGCCAACCCTGACCACCCGACTAAGAACCCTGTTCCCTACGTGGGCATCCAGTTCGTCGACGTCCCGTGGTTCATCGACCTCGGCACCATCGTGTCCGACCAAATATCGGCCGCAATCGCTGGGACAGAATCCGTGAAAACAGCCTTGGCCAATAGCCAGCAGGATGCCGAAGACATAGCCTCCGGAAACGGCGAGTAGATTAGATAACCGAGGAATATCCAGGCTGTCGGGCCCCGATGACTACAACGCCTACGTCCCTGGGGCAGCTGCCCGTTGACCGAGCTCTCGGCTCGGTCAACGGGCAAGCACCACGTCGAGCCCTGACCGCCAGGGCTGAAGCGTGGAAGCGGCGGCTGCCTCTAATGCCGGCACTCATTTACGTCATCATCGTGACCCAGGCCCCGTTTGCGGTCACCCTTTGGTACAGCTTCCGCCGCTGGAACCTCCTCATCCCAGGGTCGAACAAGTTCGCCGGGTTACAGGAGTACCGCGCCGCATTCGACGACCCGGCGTTCCGTCAGGCCGCCGTCCGCACGGTAGAGATGACGGCATCGGCCGTTATCCTCGCCATGCTTATGGGTACTGGCATGGCTTTGCTCGTCAACCGCAAGTTTTTCGGGCGCGGTATTGTCCGTACCCTTTTGATAACCCCCTTCTTGATCATGCCGGTGGCTACCGACCTTTTGTTCAAGACCACCATTTACGACCCGGTCTTCGGCTTCCTCGACTACGTCTTGAAACCGTTCGGAGTGGGCCAGGTGAACTGGCTCGGCACACATGCCGTTGGGTCGATTGTCGTCGTCCTGGTCTGGGAGTGGGCGCCGTTCATGATGCTCATCGTCCTTGCCGGCCTGCAAGGCGAGGACCTAGAGGCGCTCGAGGCGGCCCACGTAGACGGGGCCAGCACCATCAAGACATTTGTCTACATAACTTTCCCGAACATCAGGCGGTATATGGAGCTAGGCGTCCTGCTGGGGTCGATATTCATCGTTCAGACCTTCGGTGAAGTCTTTACCATGACAGCGGGAGGGCCAGGGACGGCCACGACCAACCTGCCTTATTACCTGTACGAGCAGGTCTTTAACAACTTCACGGTCGGAGTTGGCGCCGCGGCCGGGATCATCGTGCTCATCCTCACCGAGATCGTGGCATCTTTCGCTTTGCGGCTGCTTTCGGGGCTGCTGGTCGCCTCGGCGGGGGCGGGCTGACATGGCTGCCACACCAGTTGCGCTCCCGCCAGCCAGGGCCTCGCGCCGCTGGGGGCACCAGAACGCTTGGGGTTATTTCTGGTCCTTCGTAGCCTGGATAGTTGCTATCTTTCTTTTTTTCCCGGTTTTCTGGATGGTCCTCACGTCGTTCAAAACGGAGGGTGCCGCCTACACGTACCCTCCCCGGTTCATCTTCCACCCAACGCTGTCGGAGTATGACTCGGTGTTCTCTGGCGTTCAGAGTTTCACCAAGCCGTTCGAACATTCAATTTTCGTGACCTTGTTCTCCACGGCCATGGTGCTGGTACTTGCCATTCCGGCGGCCTACAGCCTTTCGATCAACCCCGTAAAAAAGTGGCGCAACGTTCTGTTTTTCTTCCTCACGACAAAGATGCTGCCGTACGTTGCTGCCGTCATCCCCATATTTATCGTGGCCAAGGACCTGCACTTGCTTAACAACGAGTGGTCCTTGGTGATCCTCTACACGTCGATGAACCTGCCGTTAGCGATTTGGATGATCCGGTCGTTCCTGGTCGAGGTGCCCAAGGGGCTTCTGGAGGCGGCCAGGATCGATGGCGCCGGGCTTTGGGTGGAGATCACGCGCGTGATCATGCCCATTACGCTTCCAGGCATCGCCGCGACCGCCCTGATCTGCTCCATTTTCGCGTGGAACGAGTTTTTCTTCGCTCAGAGCCTTACGACCACCAACCCCACTATGTCAGTGTTCCTCGTGTCGTCCATCCAGAGCGAGGGCCTCTACTGGGCTCACCTGGCTGCAGCGTCGACGGTGGCGAGCCTGCCGGTAATACTGGCCGGGTGGGTTGCGCAGAAGCAACTAGTGCGCGGGTTGTCTTTCGGCGCTTTGAAGTGAGTTGGAAGGAGAGCATATGCAAGCAGTGGTGATCGAGGGCCCGGGGGACATCAGCGTGGGCGAGCTACCCGACCCGACACCAGGGCCAGGGGAAATAGTGGTGGCGGTACGGGCATGCGGGATATGCGGTACCGACATCCATATCGCCGATGGCGACCTGGCCAGCGCCAGGTACCCCCTCGTCCCCGGCCACGAGTTCGCAGGCGAGGTCGTAGCCGTGGGGAGCCCGGTGCCGACGGTCAGAGGTCTCGCCCTCGAGCCCGAGGAGCAGCGGCTCCGGCCCGGGGATTTCGTAGCTGTCGATCCGACCTTGTTTTGCGGCAGCTGCCGGCCCTGCCGGTTGGGCCACGAGAACCTGTGCGAGCGATGGGGCGCCATAGGGGTCACCGTCGGAGGTGGGTGCGCCGAGCTGGTTGCCGTGCCTAGTTGGAACGCCCACCGTTTGCCGGCCGGGTTCGACATGTCGCTCGGGGCGCTTATCGAGCCTCTGTCGTGCGCCGTGCACGCATATGACCTGATAAGGACCAAGTTGGGTGACCGTTTCATCATCTACGGGGCCGGGACCATGGGACTGATGCTCCTGCTTTTGGCTGAACGAGCCGGCGCCGTTTCGGTAACGGTTATCGAGCCGAACGAGGCAAGGCGCAAGAAGGCGGCGGAACTTGGGGCGACGGAAGTGTTGGCAAGTGCTGAGCACCTCGACGGGGGCACGCGCTTTGACGTCGTGATGGACGCCACAGGCGTTATTGCGGCAATCGAGGACGGTTTGCGGCGGGCCCGCCCAGGCGGGACCTTCCTCCAGTTTGGTGTCGCTTCCCACAGTGCGACCGCCGCGGTCTCGCCCTTCAAGATTTATAACGAAGAGATAACCGTGATCGGCTCTATGGCGGTGTTGAAGAGCTACGACCGGGCCTGCGACCTCACTACCGAGGTTGATCTGCGCCTTCATGCGCTTGTGAGCGGTCAGTACCCGCTCAAGGATTACGCAGAAGTGCTCGAGCGAGCACGGCGCGGCGACGGCTACAAGCTTCAGGTCGTACCATCATAAAGTCGCCGCCCAGCACCGTCCTAGCGGCCGACTTTCCCGGTCAGCGTGCGCAGGCGCAACCCGCTGGTCAGCATTTGCGAAGACAGCACGGCGCCGACTCCTTCGCCGGCCCGCATCCTTAGGTCCAGGAGCGGTTCGAGGCCGAGCTCTTCCAACACGGCCGCGTGGGCCTTTTCCCGGCTGCGTTGCCCGGCGACCAGGTGGGCAGCTACGCCGGGTTCTGCGCGCACGGCGCATAGTGCCGCCACCGATGTTGCGAGGCCGTCCAGCACGATTGCGCCGCCGCGCTCGGCTACACCTAGGACCAGGCCCGCAAGGACCACGAATTCGGCCCGCCGAGCACAGCGAGGGCGTCCAACGGGCCATGGAGGCCTCGGGGGCGGGCCAAGACCCGCGCCAGAGCCGCCTCGACCACCCAGCGCTTGCGTTCGAGAGTCTCGCTATCGCCTCCAGCACCGAGGCCAACGGCCTCGGACGTGCCGAGCCCGAGCAACACCGCGCTCAATGCCGAGGCCACGGTCGTGTTGCCCACGCCGACCTCCCCGAGCGCAACGAGTTGGTCTTCCATGGCTGCGCCGAGCCGCCGTCCGCCGTCCCACAGGCGTTCGACGTCGTCCGCCGAGAGGGCGTCGGTCGCTACGAGGTCGCCGCGTGTGCAGAGCGGTCGGAGGTCGACTGCACCGGCTAACGCTGCGCCGTCGGTACCGGCGTCGACGGCGATCACCTCCAGCCCGGCCGAGAGTGCTGCAGCAGCGCCGAGTGATTCGCCGGCGATCGTCGCTTCCAGCACCTCGCGTGTCACCGTGGATGGGTAGGTCGACACCGCGTACCGTGTGACCGGGTGGTCAGCGGCTACGAGCACCAGGCTGGCCTTTTCTACGGACCTCATCCCGAGAGCGACGAGGCGGTCGAGCGCCTTATCCAGGACGCCGAGCGACCTGGGGGGCGTGAGGAGCAGGTCAGCCTGGTCGTGAGCCTCTACCACTGCCAGTTGGTCGGGAGCACGCAACGCCGACGATGGGGCGGCCGGTCCTGGGCCGTCCCATCGCTCGTGCACGACGACGGCTTCGAGAGGCGTGCGCCGTGACCAGCCGGCCCGCTCGAGCCCCGGGCTGGGTGGGCGCTCGTCGGGCCAGCCGATGCACAGCCAACCGAGAGTCTCGACCCCTGGCGGTAGCCCCACCAGCGCGGCCAGGTCGTCGGGCGGGAAGAGCGTGACCCAGCCGACGCCCAGTCCTTCGGCGCGCGCGGCCAGCCAAAAGTTCTCGATGGCGCAAGCACAGGACCACATGTCGGTGTCGGGAAAGGTCGCCCGTCCGAGGACCCCTGCCGGCGCCGCCCGGCGGTCGCAGCAGACGACGATCCCGAGTGGCGCTTCGGCGATCCCGTCCAGTTGAAGGTCGAGCATCCGCCGGCGTGCATCCTCGCTGAGCAGGCTTGCCTGGCGCTGGCGTTCCCGTTCGGCGATCAAGGCGGCGCGCTCGCGGGCAGGCGCGTCGGTGACAATGACGAACCTCCACGGCTGGCAGTGGCCGACCGAGGGCGCCGCGTGGGCGGCGCCTAGTAGCCGGCGCACGAGAGCAGGGTCGAGCTGGTCGGGGCGAAAACGCCGGATGTCGCGCCGGGCGGCGATGACGTCATAGACCGCACGCCGGCGTTCCTCGTCGAAGCGCCACCCGCGCGGGTCGCCAGCACGTTGTGCCGCGGAGGTCTTGTCGCCGACGAGAGGCACCGGCCGCGCCCAGCTCGTCATTTCGCCGAGGCCACGACTAGGCCTGCCGTCTCGCAGACGGCTCCGGCAGCGCCGAGGACGTCGCCGGTGAACCCTCCGAAGCGACGCCGCGCGAGGGCCAGGACGAGCGCCCCTGAAAACCAACCGCTCACGACGGCTCTTGCGCCGCGCCGCCCAGCAACGAGCACCCCTAGCAACAAGGCCGCACCCGCCCCGGCGAGACCCGCAGCAAGGGCGTTGTCGGGGCTGCCGGGAGCGGGCAAGAAGGCCGTTGCCAGCCCCTCTTGGCGAACGTATGGCAAGGCCCGGCTGCCTATGACCATGACCGATCGCGAAGAGCAGTAGAGGGCAGCCAGCAGAGCGGGTGACGGCTCGAGGGCCGCGAGCGCGGCCGTTCGGGAGCTGAGCACGATCCCAAGGGCCACGACCGCGAAGGTCCCAACCTGGGGCTCGGCCATGATCTCGAGCCGGGTCTTTGCTGGCACGTGGGCGCAGAGGCCGTCCGCGGTGTCAGCCAGCCCGTCGAGGTGCAGTGCGCCCGTCATCAAGGCGTCCATTGCAACCACGAGCGCCGCTGCGGGTAGGGGCGGGAGACGTCGTCGCGCCGCGCCCCAGGACAGGCCGATCAGCGTCCCGAGCGCGGCGCCGACGACAGGGAAGTAGGCCATGGTCGCCGGTCCTGGCCGAGCTGCGCGCCCGTTGCCGAAAGGTGTGAGGAATGCGACGGCCGCGCGCAGGTCGCCCGGCGCCGAACCTGGGTGCCCAGGCTGGTTCATTGGAAAGCGCCTTTGGCTGGCAGCAGTGGAAGGAGGCGCCCTGCAACGACGAGGAAGGCGTTGCCGGCACGTTCTGCGAAGACCATGTTCACCCGCCCGAGCAGGTCGCGGTAGCGCCTGGAGAGCACATGGTCGGTCGGGACGATGCCGGAGCCGACCTCGTTCGACACGACGATGACCGTGCCCGGCCGTCCGGCGCACAGAGCCGCGACGGCACTGGCGGCCGCGACTGCTGCTTCGTCTTCGTAGCCCGCCGCGAGCAGGTTGGCGACCCACAGCGTGATGCAGTCGACCACGACCGTCGTGGCCTCGGCGACATCGCGGAGAGCCTTTTCGAGCTTGACCGGTTCTTCTACCGTGCTCCAGGATGCTGGCCGTTGCGAGCGGTGGAGGGCGATCCGTCCCGCCATCTCGTCGTCGGATGCTTGGCCTGTTGCAAAGAAAATAACAGGCGCCGCGCCACCGGCCGCCAACTGCAGTGCCAACGCGGACTTCCCGCTCCTCGCCCCCCCAAGGAGCACCGTCAGCATCAGAAATCGATCCCTTTTGCGGCCAGTACCCCAGCCTCGTAGGCGTGTTTCACGTTGCGCATGTCGGTGACGGTATCCGCAGCATCGACGAGAGCCGGCGGGGCATCTCTTCCGGTAAGGAAAATGTTGACTTTTTCTGGCCGGGAGGAAATAGCAGCGACGATGTCGTCCCCGTCGACCCAACCCCAGTTGACCGGGTACGTGACCTCGTCGAGGACCACTAGCTCGTAGCGCCCGGAGGCGATCGCCTCCCTCGCAAGTTCCCAAGCAGCTCGGGCCATTTCCGCCGATCGCTCGAGGTCGTCGCTGTCCCAGGTGAAGCCGTCGCCCATCGTGTGGCACTGCGCGCCCAGGTCGCTCAGGAGGCGGACCTCGCCCGAACCCCATTTACCGGACTTCACGAACTGGACGACACACACGCCCCAGCCGCGTGCCAGAGCCCGCAGCGCCGTGCCCATGGCGGCGGTCGTCTTGCCTTTGCCGTCGCCGGTCGCAACGAGCACGATCGAAGCGGCGCGCTTGGTGGCTCGGGGCGGGGCGGTGGTAGGCGGGTCGGACTTCGGGGTGGGCGTAGTCACTGTTAGGTCCTCACTTTGCTTTCGTGGCGTGGCACAACGGCGTGGCGCCGTACGGGTGACACAGCCGGCCCGGAAGCCCCTTCAAGGACCTCGACGTCGGCTTCGAAAAATCGTCTGATGTTCGCTTCGGTGAGCATTTCGGCTGGGAGCCCCGATAGCACGGCACGGCCGCGGGAGAGCACGAGCAGGCGTTCTGAGTACTGGGCTGCCAAGGTGAGGTCGTGGATTGCGCACAGGACGCAGAGCCCATTTTCCCGGCGAAGTTCGTCAGCGAGCTCGAGCACGAGCTGGCTGTGCCCGAGGTCAAGAGAAGTGGTCGGCTCGTCCATCACCAGCACAGGCGCTTCCTGTACGAGTGCACGGGCGAGCACGACCCGCTGTGACTCACCTCCCGAAAGATCTCCGAGCAGCCGTTTGGCAAACGGGCCGAGCTGGAGCCTTTCGAGCACCGTTGCTGTGACACGCCTGTCCCGGGCTGTCTCGGCCCCCAGGTAAGGGTGGTGCGCCGAGCGTCCCAACAAGACGTAGTCCGTGACGCTCATGGAGCGAGGAAGCACCGGTCGCTGCGGCACGTATGCGACCGAGCGCGCGCGGCGCCGCTGGTCGGTCCTGGCGAAGGCCTCACCGGCAATGCGGATCTCGCCCTCGTATGACAGGAGCCCGGTGACGGCACGGACAAGCGTGGACTTCCCGGCCCCGTTCGGGCCGATGACACCGAGCCATCCGCCGCGCTCGACTCGCGCCGATACGCTCGACAGGACCGTTACCCCGCCCAGCACGACGCTGACCCGCTGGATGTCGAGCATTCAGCCCAACCTCCGTGCTTGTCGCAGCACCACGAGGAAGAACGGCGCACCGAGGAAAGCCGTCACGACCCCGAGCGGGACCTCGCCCGGTGACAGTACGGTCCGCGCAAGAATGTCCGCAAGGATAAGAAAGCCGGCACCGAACAGCAGGGAAAGCGGGATGATCCGGCGGTAGCTCGGCCCGGCGATAAGGCGGATCGTGTGCGGCACGATGATGCCGACGAAGCCGATCAAGCCGCTCACTGATACCGCAGCTGCAGTGCCGAGAGTCGCCGCGACTATCACGATGAGACGCACACGTGAGGCTCTCACCCCGACGCTTGTCGCCTCCTCGTCACCGATGGTGAGCACGTCGAGCAGCCGGCGGCAGGCGAAGAGCGCGGCTGCGGCGACTGCCACGTACGGCAGGACAAGGTCGACCTGCCCCCACCCGGCCGTCGACAGCCCACCTAGGATCCAGCCGTAGACCAAGGTAAGGTCCCCGGGGCTGCTGCGTTGCATAAGGAACGTCTGGACCGCCACGAAAAAGGCGGAAACCGCTACTCCGGCGAGCAACATCGAGGCGGCCGACCGTTCATCGGCGCGGGGGCGTCCCAGCGCGAAGGTAGCCAGGACAGCCACCACGCCGCCGAGGAATGCCGCCGGCGGGAGGGCGCTCGAGGGGAGGTGGCCGAGGGCCGGGCCCTCAACGATCACGATGGTTGCTCCTGCCCCAGCGCCAGAGGCGATGCCGAGCAAGTAGGGATCTGCCAACGGGTTGGAGAACACTCCCTGGTAGGAAGCCCCGGCCACCGCCAGCATCGCGCCGACGATCCCTCCAAGGACCATGCGCGGCATCCGCAATTGCCAGACGACGATGGAGCCGGTCGCCGAAAGCCCCGAGTGGAGGTGCACAAAGGGCAGCTTGCTCAGGACATTTTCTATGACCTGCCCAGCGGGTAGGTCGGCCGGCCCGATAAGGATGCTTGCCGTGGCCGCAGCGAGCAGGAAGGCGACCCCGATGAGCACGTGCGAAGTCCGCAGCCGGGTCGGGTAAATCGGAGGCGCCCCTGCCGGAGCGGTGTCGAACAGGGGAGGTGACGCCTCTTGCGCGGCGGCAAGCGTCATGAGCTCGCTGAGCCTTGCCTGAGCACCCGCGCCAATAGGCTCACGAAAGCTTCCATCGTGTGAGGGCCCCACTGCGAGGCGACCGAATCGTTGACTCCGACGACGTGATGGTCCTGGACCGCCTTAAGCACGCTGAAGCCGGGGCGGCGCCCGAAGTTCTGAGAATTTACGCCGCAACAGACGGTGTCGGCCAGGAACACGTAGTCGGGGTTCTCTTTCAAGATGTACTCGGGAGAAATTTGCGGGTACTGGGAGCCATGGCCCGCAGCATCGGCGATGTCACGCATCCCGAAGAGCGAAAATTCAGCCCCAATAAAGGTGCTTGATGTCGCGGTGTAATAATTGGTTGGGTCGAGCTCGATGTAGTAGGTCGCTCCCCGGCCGGCACCGTCGGCGCTGTGGACGGCGGAGGCGATATCGCCCGCAAAGGAAGACTCAACGGTCTTTGCCCCGGTTTGGTGCCCAGTGGCGGTGCCCAGCTCGGCGAGCTGGCTGTCGACACTGGCGATCGTCGTTGCCGAGGGTAGAAGGAGCACGGGTATTTGTAGCTTCTGCAATTGTTGAATGAGCGTTCCGCTCGGGAACGCGAAAATGACGAGGTCCGGCCTTAGGGAAAGGTAGTCTTCGGCGCTCGATTCGTCGCCGGTGAACTTCGTCCGAGGGGCGTTGGCCGGCCACGTGGAGTACTCGTCGACGCCGGCCACTTGGCTCCCTGCACCTATTTCGTAAAGCATTTGAGTCGCGCTAGGGGATAGGGACAGGATCCGCTCTGGGCGAGCGGGGATCCGTACCGTCCCGTCCCCACTTTGCACCGACACCGGAAAAGCCGGCCTCGTCACGGCGGGGCTGTCCACGGCGCCGTGGCGTGAAG
Organism: uncultured Acidimicrobiaceae bacterium; assembly: GCA_963699075.1. Lineage (GTDB taxonomy): Bacteria > Actinomycetota > Acidimicrobiia > Acidimicrobiales > Palsa-688 > Fen-671. Next base: position 958,032 of record CAVOTF010000001.1, read on the forward strand.
GCGAGGCATAGCTCACACCACACGTCACGAACAGGGAACAGCCAACTAGAAAAGCCATTGCCGCCCGGGGTCTGTTCATGGCACTCCTCCTTGAGGTCGAGGGTTGTGCCGGGGCCCGGGGCTACCCTGCGACCAGCTCGTTACCGCGACGTGCTTGGTCACTTCCCACTGGCAGGCGACCTGGCTAGCCCTTTCGCCAACGGCGCAGGGACGACAGTTGCGGGACAGCGCCGGTCTCTCACCGGACTTCGCTGACCAGTAGGTTGCTAAACGGACTCTAGGCCCAGGAGGGTCACTTAGGCAAGAAGTAGGTCGGAGCGGTCGGAGCGGTTGGAGCGGTTCGAGCGGTGGGAGCGGTGGGAGCGGTGGGAGGACCGGGTGGCACGCTGGGTTGCCCTTGAGGGCCCGGAGGCGGAGAGGTCCGTGGTCGAGGCCCTGTGCCGCGTCGGCGGCGCCCTTTCCTACCTGCGAGCGGCCACCGGACCGGTCGCTGGGGCGGCGAGGCCGGGAAGCGTGGCTGAAGATGGCCAGTGGATGAAATGCGATGAGCTGCTCGCCAGCCCGGTCTGGTTGGAGGCGACGGTCCGCAGTTCAGGGGGCCGGCTAGGCACGGGTTCTGCTGCGGTGGCGGCATCGCTTTTCGTCCTCGGCTACTCGTACCGTGTCGTCACGCTCGCTGTTTCGTGCATTCTCATGAGCGGGACTATCCCGAGCTCGAGCCCCCAGGCGTTCGCGGTGGCGATGTCGTCAGGCCGCCCGGCGTTGGTCTCCTACTGCAAGCCTCGAGCACTCGTCCTAGCACCAGGGCTTGCCCCGGGGCTTACCCCGGGGCCGGCGGCCTTTGCGGACCGAGAGCTCGTCGGCGAGGCGCTCTCGTTCATCGTTGACGACGCCGTCGACGGCCATCTGCGGCTCCTGGTGGACGCCATCTGCTCGCGCATCCGGGTCGGCCGCCGTCTGCTTTGGGGCAACGTGGCGGCGTCGTCGGCTGTCGCTTTCCGGACGATGGAGGGAACACTCGGGGATTGGGTCAAACCGATCGGCGAGCGTTTTTTTGAAATTGTCCCGAGCGAACTGCAAGGGCAGGGCAATTTCTTGGCGGTCGAGCACGCCGGCAGATCGGGCTGGTACTGGGAGCGCCGCAACTGCTGCCTTAACGACCGGTTGCCGAAAGGAGTACGTTGCGGCGACTGCAGCCTCACCCCGCCCGATCAACGCCGGGACGCCTACCTGGCCGGTCTCGCCAACAATTAGCAGACCGCCAGATCGTCAAACTATTTAGAAGTCGTGGGTCATTTCGGCACCGGTTTCGAGCAAGGTCTTGAGACCGCTCAGTACCCAGCTCCAGCCACCGCCGGCACCCTTGCCCTCCCATTCCCCAGCGACCAGCAGGGCAAGTTGCGGTGCGCCTTCCAGTTCGTGGACGACCGTCAATTTGGTGACCCCGCTGGGCATGGCGTCTATTTCGTAAGTAAGCCGCGTAAAGCCTTCAGCGGCCAGGTTGTCGTCCATGAGCATCCGCCACGTGAGCACGAGTTTATGCGGCTCGTCGGCTTCGAGGACTTCGCCGTCGACTGCGACTTCGGGCGGCGTGTAGCCCATTGCGGTGCTGTCCGCCTTGATTTTCTCCGAGGTGAGCAAACGGTAAGGGCCGGTCTTGTTGAGGTCGTGTTCCGGGCCGCCGCCGTAGCCGTAGCGTTCGGTCCACTCCCGCTTGGTTATTGCGTCCCATACAGCTTGCGGGCTCGCTTTGATGTAGACCCTGAACACTTGGGTCGTCTTGGTAGCTGCCGATGTCATGGTGCTCATGCTCCTGTCTCCTTTTCGAGTTGCAATTTGAGATCCACGAGGGCTGACACACGCCTCTCGGTGTACTTGTCTATCCACCGGTCATGGACCAGCCTGATCGGGACCGGGTTGAGGAAATGCAACTTCTCTCGGCCCGATCGGCGGGTGACCACGAGGCCGGCGTCCTCCAGCACGCGTAGGTGTTTCATCACGCCGAAACGAGTCATTTCGAGACCGTGCTCGAGCTCTGTCAGCGTCAAGCCGTCGCTGGCGAACAGCCGGTCGAGCAAGGAGCGTCGCGTCGTGTCGGCGAGCGCCTTGAACACCCGGTCGTCGTCATCGGTCACCTTTTCAGAATAGGTGACTAAAAGGTCACATGTCAAGTAGGGCACCGGAGAGTGGGAAAATCTTGTTGGGCATGTCGATCTGGAGCGTGCCCGTTCGACGTACAGGTGGAGCGTGACGCACAGCGGGCTCAGCGGGGCAGCTCCACCCCAGCCCGCAACGACAGAATGGGAGTTCCGATGCGGTTCATGATGGTCATTTACCCGAAGCTGGAGAGCCAGCGCGGCGCGACCGCGGGCGAGGCCTGGTTACCGCCCGCCGAAGCCGTCGCCGCAATGTCGCGGTACAACGACGAGCTTGCCAAGGCAGGGGTGCTCCTTTCCCTGGACGGCCTGCACTCGCCTGACGAGGCTGTCCGGGTGGCGTTCCCGAGCGGCAAGGCCCCGGTTGTAAAGGACGGGCCGTTCACCGAGGCCAAGGAGATGATCGGCGGGTTCTGGATAATAGACGTCAAGTCGCAGGACGAGGCCATCGAGTGGGCCAAACGTTGCCCCCTGGGAGAGGGCGCAGCAGAGCTAGAACTGCGCCAGGTGTTCGAGATGTCGGATTTCCCGCCCGACCTCCAGGCGGCCGCTGGCTACTCGCAGAAATAAGTGCCCGAGATGAGCCAGCCCGGCATCCCCACCAACCGCCCGTACGACGCTGTTTGGCGGATCGAGTCGGCCCGTGTCATAGCGGCATTGGCACGGCGCACCGGGGATGTCGGGCTGGCTGAGGACCTTGCCCACGACGCCTTCGTCTCGGCCTTGGAGCAATGGCCCCCCTCGGGTGTGCCGCAGCGCCCGGGCGCGTGGCTTTTGACCGTGGGCAAGCGGCGTTGGTTCGACACGCTTCGGCGAAAAGGGGCCCTCGACGGCAAACAGCCCGAACTCAGCCGGCAAGCCGAAGTGCGCCAACAATTGACCGTGACCGACTTCGATGATGTCGAGGAAGAGGTCGGCGACGACAGGCTGCGGCTCATTTTCACCGCCTGCCACCCCGTCCTGTCACGAGAAGCCCGGGTTGCGCTGACACTACGCCTGGTGGCCGGCCTGACCACAGAGGAGATTGCCCGCGCCTACCTCGTCCGGGAGGCAACCGTGGCCCAGAGGGTGGTGCGGGCCAAGCGGTCGCTGAGCGAAGCGCGCGTTCCTTTCGAGCTGCCGCCTGCCAACCAGCTCGAGGAGCGCTTGGACGCGGTCTTGGAGGTCGTTTACCTGGTGTTCAACGAAGGCTACGCGGCAACCGCCGGCGAGCAGTGGGCAAGGCCCGAGCTTTGCCACGAAGCACTTCGGCTCGGCCGCATTATTGCGGAGCTTCTACCGGCTGAACCCGAGGTGCACGGCCTTGTCGCCCTGTTGGAGCTGCAGGCGTCGCGGCTGCGAGCCAGGGTGGGGCCTGGAGGGGCACCGGTGCTGCTGGCAGACCAGGACCGTTCGCGCTGGGACCCCCTGCTGGTGGGGCGCGGCCTCGCAGCCTTGGGCCGAGCGAGCGAGCTCGCGAGCTTCCCGGGCAGCGGGAAGGGGCTCGGGCCGTACGGCCTTCAGGCAGCGATTGCGGCATGCCACGCGCGGGCCATAACGCTCGCTGCCACCGACTGGGTTCGCATCTGTGCCCTTTACGAAGCGCTCGCCCAGGTCGCACCCTCTCCGGTGGTGGAGTTGAACAGGGCCGTGGCGCTGTCCATGGCCTACGGGCCGGAGGCTGGCCTCGAGGTCGTCGAGTCCCTCGCGCCCGACCCGTTGCTCGCTGGTTACTACCTCTTGCCGAGCGTTCGGGGCGACCTCCTAGCCAAGCTCGGGCGTTTCGAGGAAGCCCGTGCCGATTTGGAACGGGCGGCCTCGCTGACGCGCAACGGGCGCGAGCAGCAACTACTGCTCGAGCGGGCCGCGCTGCTGCCTTAGACGCCGGCGGCCACTTCCTCGGCGGCGCGGTCAGCTGCAGCGAGCAGTTCCGCCGAGATGCCACGCCGTGGGGTGATCACCTCGTCGATGAGGCCGTACTCCTTGGCTTCTTCGGCCGTCATGAAAAAGTCGCGGTCGATGTCATGCTCCACCTGTTCGAGCGGCCTTCCGGAGTGGTAGGAGATGATCTGGGCCATCCGCTTGGTGGTAGCGAGCACCTCGCGAAGATGGATCTCCATGTCGCGAGGGGCGCCGCGGGCACCCGCGCTGCCTTGGTGGATCATGATCTTCGCGTTAGGGGTCGCAAGACGTTTGCCGGTGGCCCCGCCACAAAGGATCATGGCGGCCGCCGACATCCCCATGCCAACGCAGACCGTGGAGACCTCGGAGCTGACGTGCTGCATCACGTCATAAATCGCCATCCCGGCGTAAGACAACCCGCCTGGCGAGTTGATGTACAAGAAAATGTCCTTGCCGGGGTCGGTGCTGTCCAGGTAGAGGATCTCTGCCACCAGCAGGTTGGCGATCTGGTCGTCGACCTCTTGGCCGAGGAACACGATCCGTTCGCGTAGCAGGAGCGAGTAGATATCGAAGGCCCGCTCGCCCCTGGCTGACTGGTCGAGCACCGTGGGTATTACAGACATTGAAAAAGTCCTCCGTCTCGGTGGGGGAACTGGGTAGATGATTGGTGGCCCTTGTCCGACTAAGGTCCGGCTATACAGTATCTGGTATCTCGAATATACGATACTATTCCTAATATAGTGCGGGTGGGATGAGCGAACGCAGGCACGAACCGGTATTCCCTGGCTTCAGGGAGATGGCCCAGGAACGCAGGTCGCTCGCGGCTGCTCTCTCGGCAAGGCGGCTCGAGCTGGGCCTTTCACAGACAGAGGTGGCGGCGCGAATGGGCACGTCCCAATCCGCGGTCGCCAGGTTGGAGTCTGGCGACGCAGACCTGCGGCTCTCCACGCTGGAGCGCTACGCAGCCGCCCTCGGCCAACGTCTCGACTGGAAGCTTTCGTTGAGGTCTCTGGAGGACTGAGAGATGCCCCTGCCCGGTGAAGAACATGCACAACCGTGGGAGCCCGGTGACCAAGGGCTGCGACCGTACTTAGGTCCCCAGCCGCTGGACGCCCAGCTCCTGGATAGGCGCGTGGTCAGGCTCTGGGCCCGCTCGACGATGCGACCGTCGCGAAGGCGTGCGCCGAGATGATGGCGCTCGATGCGACCGGCGACGACCCGGTGCAGCTCTACGTTGGCTCGACCGGCGGCCCCGTGCACGCGGCGATGTCCCTGATCGACACGATGGACCTGCTCGGTGTGCCGGTGCAGGTGACCTGCCTGGGGCGGGCGGAAGGTGCCGCGGTGGGCGTGGTCGCCGCCGGTGCTCGCAGGGTGGCCGCGCCCCATGCCCAGTTCCACCTGAGCGAGCCTGAGGTGTCGGTCAGCGGCAACGCCAGCCAATTGGCGGCTTGGGCGGAACACCACCGCGTCGAGCTCGAACGGTTCGTGCAACGGCTGGCGGGAGCAACCGGCCGGCCGGCGGAGCACCTGGAGGCAGACCTGTCACTCGGCCGCTGGCTCGATGCCGAGGAGGCACTGCGCTACGGGATAGTGGACGAGATCTGGGCGCCGGCGCGAAGGCCCGGCTCTCGCTTGGGCGGCCCGGGCACTCCGGGCACTCCGGGCACTCCGGGCACTCCGGGCACTCCGGGCACTCCGGGCAGTCCGGGCAGTCCGGGCGGCCCGAGCGGTCCGTCCGGGGCAGGCCCGCACCGGCCGTTCGGCTTCGGTCCCGCCCGCCCCTGAGCCACTGAACCGCTGCGGCAGTCCTCATAGACTGGCCCGGTGGGACCAACACCTCATCAACCACCCCGAGCGCCGGCCGGGCGACCTCCCCGGGTGCTTGTCGCGCCGCACGGTCAGGCCTTCGCGGTCGATGCCGTTCGCCAGGGCGGCGGAGAACTCGCTGGCTACGGCGAGGCGGCCGATGCGCTCGTCTGGGCTACTTTCAACAGCAAAGGCCTGCGTGAGACCATTGTCGACCATCCAGGCATACGCTGGGTGCAGCTGCCAGTGGCGGGTATCGAACACTTCGTCGAATCCGGCATCCTTTCGGCGCCAAGTTCGGACGACGTCGTGTGGACCTGCGCCAAAGGCACCTACGCCCAGCAGGTTGCCGAGCTGGCCCTCGGCTTTGCGATAGCGGGCCTCCGCGAGCTCCCTGAGCGCGCGCGAGCCAAGTCCTGGGGCGGCCAGGCTGGGACCTCCCTGTACGACCAGCCCGTGACCGTGCTCGGCGGCGGAGGGATAACCGAAGAGCTGTTACGTCTCCTCGCCCCGTTCAGGGTGCATGCGACCGTGGTCCGCAAGACCTCGCGCCCGGTGGAGGGCGCCGAGCGAACCGTCGGGCCGGGGGAGCTGCATTCGGTCCTCCCAGGCGCTCTGGTTGTGTTCCTTGCGCTTGCGCTCACCCCCGAGACAGAGCACGTCATCTCCGGCCCCGAGCTGGCCCTGATGGGCCCGGCCACGTGGCTGGTCAATGTCGCCCGAGGCCGTCATGTGGACACCGATGCGCTCGTCACGTACCTGACGGAGCGCCGGATCGGGGGTGCCGCACTCGACGTGACCGACCCTGAGCCATTGCCCGACGGCCACCCTCTCTGGTCGTTGCCCAACTGCCTGATCACGCCGCACGTCGCCAACACGGAAAAGACGGCGCCACCGTTCCTCGCCGCTCGCATCAAGGAAAACGTCGCGCGTTTCGTCGCCGGGATGCCCCTGGTCGGCACCGTCGACACTGCGGCCGGGTATTGACCGAGGTCCCGGTCTCGGCGCTGCGCCTCGGCCAGCTGGTAGCCGAGGGCGGGGAGGGCCGGGTCTTTGAAGTCTTAGCAGGCCCGCCAGGGCTCGCGGCGAGCCTGGTTTACAAGCAGTTGCGCTTTCCTCGGCCGCTGGGCGAGCTCAGTTCGCTCGTAGCCTTCCCCTCGTTGCTAGCTGCTCAGGGGTCGCAACTCGCTGCAAGGGCAATGTCTGGCGCGGCGTGGCCGGTGTCGAGCGTTGTGGGAGACGACCCTTCCATAGCTCTCGGCACGCTGATGCCGCGCGCACCGGCGGAATACTGGCTGCGGCACCGGGACGGGACGAAGCGCCTGGCGACGCTCAGTTACCTGGCAACCGACCCCGAGCGGATAGCGGTTGCCTACGGGGTGCTGATGCCACCGCCCGGCGCCCCGGAGCGCGTAGCCCTCGTATACGCGTTGGCCCGCCTCCTCGAGGCCTGGCAGAGCGGACCGCCGCTGCCGCGCGTAGTGCACGGCGACCTGTCGGCCAAGAACGTGCTCTGGTCGCTGCAACCCGCACCGGCGGTGTACGTCCTCGATTGCGACGGCGCCACGGTGCGGTACGGCCCCGACGAGATAGGCGGCGAGTTGCCTGACAATGCAGACCGCCGACCACGCGCCACCACGCCCAACTGGGACGACCCCGCTCTAGCTCCAGGCGCCCCACCGACCCGAGCCTCGGACCGTTACATGCTGGGCATCACCTTCCTGAGAGTGGTGGGCGCGGCCCACTTCCCTCTCCAGGGGCCCCAGCGATCGGCAGAACACGTCAACGTGGATCTCGAGCTCCCTCGCTCCTGGCGCAAGTTGCCGGATTTGCCGGTGCTGTGGGAGCTGTGCGAGCGGTCTCTCTCGCTAGCTGATCTCGACGACCGCCCCAGCCCGGGGGAGTGGGCCGCTGAGCTGGAACACGTCCTCGAGGTGCTGTCTGCTCCGGCGTTGGGTGCAGCCGTACGCGAGGCTCAGGGCGACCCTCGTCCCGCGGAGGGGCCCGCCCGTCACGCCGGCGGTGGAGAAAGCAAACGGCTGGCCGGGACGGTGGTGGCCCAGACCGTGGTGGCCGGGACCGTGGTGGCCGGGACCGTGGTGGCCGTACCTGATGTCACTGTCCGACCCGTCCTGCGCCGCCGAGCCCCTTCCACCTGGCAGTTGATCGGCTCGTCCGGCCCGTCCCTCGGAGCGGGGGGTGAAGTCGTCGGAGGAGGCCGGCCTGCGGGCGGTGCAAGCTGGTGGGCGGGCCCGGGTACCGCGACGGGGGCGCCCCTCACGTCGCGCCAGATGGTGAGGCGGACGCTGGCTGCTTGGGGAGGGGCTCACCTCCTGGCGGTGGGCTGGGCCGGTACTCCTGGCCGCCGTGCGCTCGGCCTGCGTCGCCTCGCCGGGGCACTGGTCGTCGACGTGGCAGCTGCGTGCGTTGTGTTTTTCATATTCGCCATGCTTGTCAGCCCTTGGATCGGGCTCTAGCGGCAGCTCTTGGCGGCCGAGCAGCCCGTATTGTCTTCACTCAGGGCCTCCGGTAGCGTCGGGCTGGCCATGGCGAGCCAACACCTGGGCACCGAAGAACGGTACGCCGTCTTCCCCTTCTACCTCTGCCTGGACGTCTCCCAGTCGATGAGCGGCGACCCGATCGCACAGGTCAATGCCGAGCTACCCCAGATCCGTTCCAGCGTGGGCCAGGACCCGGCGGTCGCTGAAGTCATCCGTTTCGGGGTCGTGACCTTTTCAGAGGGAGCCCGGACGGTCCTGCCGCTCGTCGACCTCGCCCTGGTCGAGTCGATGCCAATCGTGGAGGTCGAGGGCAAGACGTCGTACTCGGCCGCGTTCGACCACCTCCGGCGCGTCATCGAGACCGACTACCACGCCGGAAGGCTGGCGGGGGAGCGCTGGTACCGACCGGCTGTGTTGTTCGTGTCGGACGGTCGGCCTACCGACCCGGAGGAACGTTGGCTGGAAGCGCACCGGCGTCTCACCGACCCCGCCTGGCGCCGCCACCCCAACATCCTCGCTTTCGGCTTCGGTGAAGCCGTGCCGGAAATCCTGGCCACGGTGGCCGAGAACAAGCCCAACCGGGCCTATGTCGCCGCCGCGGGCGCGACCCCATCGGCAGTGGTCCCCGAACTGATGGCGGGCCTCGTGCAGTCCATCGTGAGCTCCTCGGCTAGCGCGTACACCGGCTCCCCCCAGCTTGTGCCTCCCCAGCTGCCGAACATGCAACCGATCCCGGTGGACGAGCTGGAATGAGCACCGGGTGGGCTGGCCCGGTTTGGGGCGAGCCTTCCGCCGCCACTGAGGCCGCGGTACCTCTGCGCAGGCAGGCCGTCTCCGCGCAAGCCTGCTACCGGGCAGACGGAGGCCGGTCGGCGGAGTTCGTGGTGCTGGCGGCTTCGGTCGCCGGCGTAGCCCATCGCTTGGCAGGCCGCCGTTGCGAGGACGCGTTCGCCTGGGTCGCGCCGGTCCCAGGACGGTTGGCGGTGATCGTGGCTGACGGCGTGAGCACCGCCGGGCGCGGCGGTGAAGGGGCTGACATCGCAGTGAGCGCAGCATGCGAGCACCTGCTTGAGTCCCACGCCTGGGGAGAGACCGAATGCTTGGCGGCGCTGCGAGCCGCTAGCGAAGCAGTGTCCGCTGCTGCGGGTGGGGGTTCGCCCGTAGAGCTTTTCACGACGCTCGTGGTCGCCCTCATCTCGCAGTCCGACGCAGGCCCCTGGGCCCATCTCCGCGGGTAGGTGACAGCAGTGCCTTTGTCCTCGCTGGCGCGGAGTGGGACGAACTTTTCCCCGGGCGCGCCGAGGAGGAGCTGCGGGGCAGCGTGATAGGGGTATTGCCGCTCGGCAGCCGCGGCGGCGATGACGCCATCGAGACTGCTTCGGTGGCGTTGCCCGCTGGCGCTGCCTTGGTCTTGCTCACCGACGGCGTCGCCGACCCTTTGCGTGACGGCCCGGGCACGGTGGCGCCCGCCCTTGCAGAGGTGCTGAGCCGGGGACGCTCCGGAGCGCTGACGCCGTTGGCTCTCGCTGACGCGGCCGATTTCAGCCGGCGGGGCTGCCAGGACGACCGCACCATCGTTGCCGTCTGGCCGCAGCTCTAGGGCGGGCCCGCACAGCCGGGAGCGAACGCCTGGTCCCGCCGGATACCGAAAAACGACCGGAACTCGCGCCAGGCGATCGTCGAATGTAGCTAGAAGGACGCGACGGCATTAAAGAGAGGAGCCTGGCGCGCTTTTTCCGCGTTCACGGCCCTCCGTGGGAGATGTCGACCCGCATCGGCCCTATAAACCCGGTCAACGAGACGCAAGTGGCGAACGCCGAGCGGTATTGAGCCGAGGTCCGATTGACGTTGCCGAGATGAAACGCACCGTCAGTATCGTCGGGGCCCGGGAAATCGGGTACGCCGTGGCTTCGCATACAGGCAGCCATCCGTACTGCCGCGGCGAGCTGCTTGGCCGAGAGATCGGCGGTAGTTGTCCCCCGTCGGGAAGTAACGCTTGGCAGTCCTTGTTGGCAGCCCGGTACCTGGGGTTGCTCGGGTCGAGGTCGTGGTTCACACCAGTGCCGCTCCAGCCGAAGCTGCCGCCGGGGCCGCCCGGGTTCGGAGTGGGATCGGGAAAGTCCAAGATGCCGTGACTGCGCATGCACCTTGAGTACGCCGTGCCCGGCAACAGGGGGGCAACGGAGCCTGTTGCCCCCCTGTTGCAGGAAATGCGGCATCCTTGGGTGATCAACGGCGCAGAGGACCACATCGTGTGCTGGTCCGCCAGTAGAAGGCCTCACGAATGACGGCCGTGGGCCCTGAGGCAGCAGCTGCGCCTGCGCCTGTGCCCGTGCCCAGCCGGCTCGGCGTTCGCCCGCGCTGGCCGAGGCGAACGATCCGGGTACGACTTGCCCTGTTCTATTTCGCGGCCTTTGTGGTCTCCGGGATCACCCTGCTGGCGGCGACGGTCGGTCTGTGGGCGGGCGGGAGCACCGCGTCGGTCGCCCGCGCGCCGGGGCCGGCCGCTGGCCACTTGGCTCTGCCAGGCAGCGTCCCGCCTCAAATCGCTCAACACAGTTCGGACCTGCACCACCTGCTGATAGCCGCCGGGACCGCCCTCGTGTTGCTGGCGGTTCTTTCGATTGCCTTCGGTTGGCTGGCCGCAGGGCGCTTCCTCCAGCCACTGCACCTGATCACGACCGCGACTAGGGAAATCTCTTCCACCAACCTGCATGAGCGCCTTAGGTTGAACGGCCCCGAAGACGAGATCAAAGAGCTCGGCGACACCTTCGACGCACTGCTCGAGCGTCTCGAACGCTCCTTCGAGGCCGAGCGGCGTTTCGTTGCGAACGCCTCGCACGAACTGCGAACGCCCCTCGCCACGATGCGGGCCTCGCTCGATGTCGCTATTGCTAAGCCCGGCCCGGTGCCCCCGCAAACGGCGGTCCTCGCTGACCGGTTGCGGCGCGAGCTCGACCACGTCGACCGTTTGCTCGCAAGCCTCCTTACTCTCGCCCAGGCCCAAAGAGCACCGTCGGCCGACCAGGGCACGGTCTCGCTCGACGCGCTCGCCAGCGCCGCCGTGGAGCAGCGGTTGGGTGCGATCTCGCAGATGGCACTGCGCGTTGACCAACAACGATGCCCCGACGCATGGGCGCTTGGAAGCGAGACCTTGCTTTCCCGAATGGTGGACAACATGGTCGAAAATGCGGTTAAGCACAACGAGCAGGGGGGCTGGCTGCAGTTACAAACCGCCGTCGACGGGCAAGTCGTGCGCTTGGTAGTCGAGAACGGCGGGGCGGTCCTGCGACCTGAGGATGTCAAGGAGCTGGCCCGACCTTTTAAGCGGCTCGGCGCGGAGCGGACCGGCTCCGAACGGGGCAATGGCCTCGGGCTTTCGATCGTCCAGGCCATAGCCGAAGCCCACGATGGTGTGCTCGACCTCCACGCCCGGAGCGACGGAGGGCTCAGGGTTGTCGTAACGTTGGCCCGCGCCGGGTTGACAGAGGTCGGAACTCCTCAATGAAAGTGCTGGTTGTCGAGGACGCGGTTGCGCTCGCCGAAGTTGTTGCCGAAGGGCTCCGGGACCAGGGGATGGCCGTCGACGTCGCGTTCGACGGGTTGGAGGCTGCAACCAAGCTCGCCGTCAGCGTCTATGACGTGGTCGTCCTGGACCGCGACCTTCCCGGGTTGCATGGCGACACGATCTGCCGGATGATCACTGAGTCCGCCGTGTCGCCGATGGTCCTTATGCTGACGGCCTCCGGATCCCCCGGGGAGCGCGTCAGCGGTCTCAGTCTCGGTGCAGATGACTACTTGGCTAAACCGTTCCATTTCCCGGAGCTGGTCCTCAGGGTCCGCGCCCTGGCGCGCCGCCGGCCCGGTGCCAGCACCCGGGTCTTCCGGGCCCGCGGCATAGAGCTCGACCCGCTCCGCCACAGCGCGTTCGCGAGATGGGCGTCCCCTGGAGCTCTCGGCCAAGGAGTTCGCAGTGCTCGAAGCGCTTATGCGCGCTCAGCCAGGCGTCCTCAGCGCTGAGGACCTCCTCGAACAAGTCTGGGACGAGTATGCCGACCCGTTCACCAGGACGGTCGGCGTCACCATCAGCCGGTTGCGCCGGAGACTGGGTGACCCGCCAGTAATACAAACGATCCCCGGTGTCGGCTATCGGGTGAGCGGCGGTCCTGAGGGGCCCCCGTGAGCCTTGCTGTCGAGCGAGAGCGTCATGCAAACACTGTTGGGGCTCCATATGTAATCTCCGAACGGTGCGCATTCGCTGAACCCTGCCTTTGCGTACATGGAGCGCGCAGGCGCAAATGCGGCCATTGACCCCGTCTCGAGGCTCACCCGGCTAAAGCCTTCTTGGCGCGCGACGCCGAGTAGATGGACGAGCATTGCACGGCCGATCCCACGCCCTCGCGCCGCCTCGGCCGTGTGCATCGACTTCAGCTCGGCGTGCTCGCCGTCGAGCCGCTTCAGCGCACCGACGCCGAGGAGCTCACCGTTGGCTCGAAAACTGTAAAAGGTAATTGCAGGATCGAGAAGGCCTGCAACGTCGAGCGCGTGGACATCTTGCGGAGGGCTGTGCAAATTGGCAAATGCGAGATGGCGTCCCAGCAACGCGCGGACATCGGCGGCCTGCGGGTCGTCGATGGATATCTCGCCCTCAAGCATTGCGGGAATCTACGTGACCCGCGCCTTGCTCGGCCAGTTCATTCCCCCCGCAGGATGACGGCTGCCGGTGTTGAGGCGGCCACCCGTCCGGGCACGGCAGCCACCAGGTTGGCGAGTACCAGGGCACCGGCTGCGACAAGGATGATCGACAGCGGGACCGATGGTTCGGGGACCGCATCGATGCTTCGGGCGAAAATGACCCATAACTGGCGGCCGGCGGCGATCCCGACCGGTACGCCAACGACTATGCCGACGAGCGCGGTGACGGTGGCCTGCCAGGTCAGGGTTATGGCCAATTGGCCCCGGGTGAAGCCTAAGGTCTTCAAAAGTGCTAGGTCTTGCCGTCGCTTTCGCACGGTTGCGACGAGGGCTACAGCAAGAGCGATGACTGCACCGGTGGCAAGACCCGAAGCAAGTACGACCGGGGTACCTCCTGTGGACTGGTAATTGACGATCTCCGCCGGTCGCTGGACAGGAAGGATAATTACGCTGTTGCCGCTGGCGTTCGGGTCACGAGCAAAAGCTGCAGCGGCGACGGCGATAATGCGCTCCATGTCCCTGCGCCCTTCGGAAGGGCCGATGTTGGCGTGCATGCGCACGAAGACAAGCGCAGGGCCGTCCAGGGTTGGGTCCGGCGATTCGGTAGACCTTAGAAAATTGGGCGGGAGGTCGTTGTCAGTTAGCAGCACACCGGTGCCCATGGAGGTGTCCTCGGCAAAGGTGCTGGAGCCGGCGATAGCGGGGAAGGTGGCAGTGCCGACGACTTTGGCGGGCGTCGGAGGCAGGTAGAGCGGCGCAGTGTTCGGCGAGCCGTAACTGATTGTTACTTCGCTACCGATGTGCACCTTTAGAGAAGCAAGCGTGGCTGCACCGAGCACGACCTCCTTCTGGCCTGGCTGTACGCCGTGCCCGGAGAGGATGGGCGGGCCGACCGTCGGGGCACCTCGCGTTGTCAATGCCGGGACAGTTTGACCGTCGATTTGAAGGTCGGGGTCCGAGTACCCGGACCAGGCGGCGACTTTGGGGTCGTGCTCGAGAGCGGCGATTGCCTGAGGCGGGATGTCGTCCTCGGTCTGCAGGGCGTAGTCCCAGTTCCATCCGTAGAGCTTGGGATGTGTCACCAATGTGTTCAGGCTGCTGCTGAAGGTAAGGGTGGCGGTAACCAGGGTCACGGCGATGACCGCTCCGGCCAACACCCAGCGGGCCGGCACTGTGGTGCGCCCGGCTCCTGGCTCGAGCGCGAACTGCAGGCCGACGACCCCTGGCAGCGGCAAACCGATGGCCCCTGCCGCTTGGGCGACCTTAGAGGGGCGTGCAGCGGCGAGGCGGGCCCGCCTCGCAACGCGCTGCGGCGCTGCTCTCAGCGCGATGACCGTTGCCCCGAGTACAAGGCCTCCCAACAACCAGAGCAGGCCGGCACCGAGCACAGTCCAATCGAAGGCGATACCAGGGTGGTAGACGGCCCGGACCGGCCCGAGCGGGGACAGCGGTGAGATCGCCACCGCGACGGCACAGGCCAACACGGACCCCGCGGCGATCGCGACAACAATGCCGAGCAGAGCGTCGGCAAGCGCAGCTGCCGGGCCAGCTCCCATCGCGCGGAGCACCTGGCGCTCTTCGTCGGTCGAGCGGATTCGGCGTGCGATCACGGCCAGCGCGATCCCAAGCGCCGCAGCGGCCGAGATCAACCCGAACATTGCGAGCGCAATGGACTCCGGCTTGACGGCCCTCTCCACTTTGGCCTCGGTGATAGCGGTGACGCTGAAGTTACCCGCCGCCCCACGCGGCAGGACGCGCAAGAGAGCTTGTTCCGCAGCGGCAATGTCGTGGTCGCCGCGGACGAGCTGGATGCCGTACCACGTACCCTCGGTCGCCCGATCCGGCACGAGACGGGTAAACGCCGGGGTGTACACCACGTTGGTCGGGAGACGGTCCGTGTCGTCCTCGATCACTTGGTTGTTGAACTCGACGATCCCGGTCAGGGTCATGTTGACCCGCAACAGCGGTCGCACTCGGGGTGTCCCGAAACCTGGCAGCTCGGCTTGCGCAAGCGTATATAGGCCAATGGGTAGGACCTGGCCCAAGTGGGCTCCCAAAAGGGTCGCCCCGAGCGCTGTGGTCATGAACTCGTTTGCACGGTTCGGGTTGGGTATGTGGCCTTGTATCAGGGTGACGCGGTCCTCGTCGAAATAGAGGCCCTTACTTGCTGCAAAATTGATCTCGTTGGAGTTCGAGAAGTTGGGAGCACCGTCGCGCTCCAGCGGTATAGCGAAGGCGCCGACCCAGCTCTCCACTGTTTTCACGGCGGGAAGACGGGCTATAGCGGCGGCCGTTTTCGGCGAATAATAGGTTGCCGCCGCGGTGCCCGGGCCGCCGACGCCGTAGGTCGACAGTGTCAGGTCTGAAGCGTTGGTCTTGGCCAGGAACGCCGGGTATGACGACTGGGTGCGCCGCCCAGCCTGTACCGATCCCATGGCTACCCCGCCGATCAGCCCGATAAGCAGTACCAGGACGCCGTAATCCCACCAGCGGTGCCGGAAAGTGGTCTTGAACCGGTACCGGGCAATCCGAAGTGCGGCGCCGCCCCACCCGCTTTCTCCGAGCGGGTACCCCGGCTCGGTCACCGTTCCTCCGGCGATTGGTACGAGCCCACGGCACGACTTTGGCCCAAACAGGCGGGGCACGCCAGGGTGCCTGCCTCACTCGAGCGGTACGCCAGTACCTCCCCGGCAGTCCCTGCTGGCACGAACGCAACGCATGGGAGGCCTCGGCTCTGAGTCATGGCTGGCGCTGGCCTAGGAACTTCCACCTTCTGCGGGCGGGGGAGGGGTGACGGCTACAGGCTCGTCCTCCTGCCCGCTCGGTGCGGTGACGTTGTCGACCTCGGCGACCTCGGTCACCTCGGCACCTCGGCCACCTCGGCACCTCCGCCACCTCGGTCACCCCCGCCGAGGACCCTGCTGCTGGGCCCTCGGGCGGCTCCCCGGCAGCCTCCGGCCCTGCGGTCCTTGAGGCCTTCGCGGCTCGGGCACGCTCCTCGGCCAAGACCTGAGGCGGCAGTTCGTCGCCGGCCAGGTCGTCACCCGGCTTCGCCCGGCCTTTCCACAACAACGCGGCCGAGGAGACAGCGAACAGGCCGACGCTGGTCCAGTCGTTGAGCCTTAGGCCTAAATAGCGGTGTGCCGGGTCAATGCGCAGGTACTCGGTCCAGAACCTTCCAAAGGTGTAGAGGGACACGTATGCGCCGAACAGGTAGCCACGGCGCAGCTTGACTTTCCGCTCGATCAGGAGAAGAAGCCCGAAAACGGCCAGGTCCCAGATGCTCTCGTAAAGGAACGTGGGCTGGAAGGTCCCAGGCAAGTACTTCCCGGCGGCACTCAGGTGTGGTTGGTACTTGTGGGGGATGTTGGCGAGTTGCGCCTGGTTGGTTATCCGTACCGCCCAGGGCAGCTTTGACGGGAGACCGAACAGCTCCTGATTGAAGTAATTGCCCCACCGCCCGATCGCCTGGGCGAGAGCAAGGGCAGGGGCCACGACGTCGAGCAGCGGGGGGAGAGGGACGTGCATGCGGCGCGCCCGGAGCCACCCGCCAAGGACCCCGCCGGACACGCCGCCCCAGATGCCGAGGCCGCCGTTCCAGATCTCAAAGATCTGGACGAAGTTGCCACCAGTGTCCTGTTGCCAACTCGTGGCGACCGAGTACAAGCGCGCGCCGACCAGGCCGGCGACCACAGCCCAGAACCCGATCGGCACGATCGTGCCGGCGAACCCGCCCAACCTGGCCCACCGGCGTTGCATCACCCAGGCCGCAACCAGGACTGCGACGGCGATTATGAGGCCGTAAAAGTGCAGCTGGAGAGGCCCGATGCTCAGGCTGCTGGAAGTTGGGCTTGGGATGTAGCCGATCACGCTCCGGCCACCCTAGTTGCGTCGGGGGTACCGCCAGGGTGCGATCCGAACGGCAAGCTATGGTCGGAGGCGAAGCGGAGGTAATCATGGGGACAACCCAGTTCAAGCTCGGGTCCGAGGCGAATTGTACCGATGGGGTTTGCGGCGTGCTCGTGCGCATCCTGATCGACCCTCGCGCGCGAAAGGTCACCAACCTGATGGTCGAGCCCCGCGGACGAGTCGGCCTGGGCCGGTTGGTCCCTCTCAGCCTTGTCGACCTCGATCGTTCGACAGGGGGGGACCTCTCGCTCAGGTGTGATATCGCTGAGTTCGAAAAGCTTGAACCGGCCGACGCCGTGGGGCTGGCACCCGACATGGGCATGAGCTTCTTCGGGTACGGGGGAGGCACGATCTTTCCGCGGGCAGTTGCCGAGGAGATAGTCCCTCCGGGCGAGAAGGAAGTGGAGGAGAACGAGCGCGCCCGCGTTAGCGACGGCGAGATCGGGCACCTGCACGGACTGCTTGTGGACACTCACAGCTATGACGTAACCGCCTTGCTGTTCCAGGTCGGGCACCTGTGGGGCCACAAGGTTGTGGCCATCCCGATAAGTGCGGTGGTCGGCTTTGAAAGCGATATCCCTCTCAGCCTTTCCCATCAGGAGGTCCTCGATTTGCCGCCGTTCGACGCCGACGCATCCTGACGCTGCCGCGAGGTTGGGGCACGTCTTGATTGAAATGCGGGTGGCGGCGGAGGCCTGGTAGCCTAGGCGGCTGCTTCGGGCGTATAGCTCAGCTGGTTAGAGCGCATGCATGACGCGCATGAGGTCGGGGGTTCGACTCCCTCTACGCCCACCTCATCTGACCAGCTCTTTTAGGGCGTTCCCGGTGTCCCTGCAACCCCAAGAGAGGCGTTGGATGCCAAAGTGGATGCCATCTTTCAGGGCGGACACCCACGGACGGTCCCGAACGTGCTCGACCTCTAAAACGGCCCTCACAATCGATGCCGGACAGCATTCGCACGCCTGCGCACCGAACCGCTGACACCCCACCACGACCCTGGGCGGTAGCCGTCGTGCCCTGGAGAGCCGTACCTCTTTCCGGCATGTCTAGTCCCACAGGTGTTGCTGCTTCGGGCTATGGCCGGCCGTGGCGTTCATCCGCCCGGTCGGGCTGAGCGACAGTATGTAGCGCCTTAGGCCCTCGGCCGGGATGCGCCGGGACGAGCCAATGCGCACGGAGGGTAACTCCCCGTTGGCCATGAGGACGTAGATGGTCGAGCGGCCGACACCAAGGGCATGGGCGGCCTCAAGGGGTGTGTAGAGCAGCTTGTCGACGGCGAACGACTTGGACATCTCTGGGCTCCTTTGGACGGGGAGGAACTTCCACCTACTCTCCGGTCCCTGAGAGGCGAAAAACGCAACACCCTTTTTCGGGGATCTTGTTGTCGAGCATGGCCGGGTTAGCTACGGCTCGGGCGCTTGGTCGGGTACGTGCTCGCTAGGACGGGTGTGGACCTCCACCTACTCATTGGGTCACGAGCAGGCGAAAACTAACAGGAGATCGCGCTTTGCCTGCTGCACCTCGCGACGCCCGGTGGAGAGACCAAGGCCCGGTCCTCCCGAACCACGAATCATGCCTGGAGCTGGTCAGCACCTACGAGCGGCTCGGCCGGTTCAGCCGCCATCCCTTGGCCGTGCTGCGCGTCGACCTCTTTTCGGCCACCATGGTGACCGAGGTGCTGTCGTGAGGGCAGAACTGGACCAGTTGATCGAAAGCGCGCTCGCCGGCGAGCGCGATCGTTCCCAGGCACTATTTCATCTTCTCGACTACTGCCAAGGCCTCGAGGTGGAATCACCGGAACGATGGAAAAGCCAGCCGGCGCAGCGTCTGTCGCCTGACCTCATGGTCGAAGCTATCGTCCCTGAGCTGGCCTATTTCCTGCCGACGCCTGCCGAGCTTGAGGAGGCCAAACGGCGTCTGCGCTTGCACGTCTTACATGACGGGCGGCTGAACGCCAATGTGCTCGGGGTGTTCGGCGAGCACGCCGACCGGGGGGTGTTCTACCCAGTGGTGGACGTCCTGGAGTCCTATGACGGCGACCCGTCGCGTTACGACGAGATCGCCGCGGCCCTGCAAGCGGTCCCCAGCGCCACCTTCGATGCGCCAGACGCCGATGCTCCGAGGGAGGCAAGGGCGCGGAGGGCCATCGAGCACGTGCGGCAGGTGGGCGCCGGTGTCGTCGAGCACGGCCACTCGCTGGGGTTCTGGGCTAACAACGCCCTCAACGCGTTCGGGGAGGTCGAGGACCCTGACCGGACGGTGGCAAAGGGGGCGGTAAGGTTGACACACAACGACGTCGCGTCACAAAGAGACCTGGCGGACCCTCTCGCGGTCATCAGGGCCGCTACCGATCGCTTAGAGCGGGACATCGCCACAACCACAGGCCTGACGGCTGAGTACTTCGTCACCGGCCCTGACGAGGAGGGCAGGTACTTCGCCGGCAACGGCCCGATGGCCTTTTACTTCCCCGGTGAGGACCTTGAGGAGTTCACAGTCGATTTGGCCGACTGTGTTAGCGAGTGGGTGTGTGAGACCTTGGCGGACAGCGGCCGCGTCCGTGAAGCCCGCACCTGGCCTCGGTGCCCGGCCCACGAACACTCGCTCGATCCCACGCTCGTGGGCGGCGCTGCCGTCTGGAAGTGCCGAGACGATCCCGCTGTGAAGCTCCGGATCGGCGAGCTGGGGAAAGGCTACGTGGCTGCGACATCGCACCGTGTCGGCGTTCAGGGATGCTCTGAGTCAGCCATCGAGGTGCGGTAGCCGGGGAATACAACGCGCCGCTGCAGAAACGGCAAGTTACTGGCCGGGGGCCTTGCCGAGGCGGAGTAGTGGGTGTACATAACGTCATCGCCCTTCGAGATAAATCCTCGTCGTCAAGTTCGCCACTCCGGTGACCTTGGCCCCAAAGCGAAGGCGCGATCGCCCTCTATTTGTCTGACCAGTCGATCTGAGCAAAGGCGGCGAGCAAGCGGCGACCTCGAGCTGGGTTGAGCTCGGCTACCCGGGAGACCCGGCCGAGGAGATGGGCTTGGTACCGAGGATGGCCACCTCGGTTCTGGCCGGCGGGGCCATGGCGCACGGCGTTGTGGACCGTGGCCTTCAGCACTTCGTACTCCCGGCGCTCAACATTGGGACGGGCGTTGACAACGATGCCGGCCAGGCGTTGGCGCTGTCCGGAGCGGCGCACAGAGGTCTTGGCCTGGTTCACCCGGAACCCTTCCTCGCCGGCGATACGAGCTACGAATTCGACCATGCGAGCCACCTCGTGGCGACCGAGGTGTTCTGGCGATGACAGGGCGAGGTCATCCGCGTAGCGGCTGTAGCTCAGACCGCTGGCTTGAGAAAAGCCAGCCAGGCGGATGTCCAAGCCATACGCAGCCAGGTTGGCCAAGGCCGGAGAGGTCGGCGCCCCTTGCGGTAGGTGTGGGCCGGCCAGGTGCTGGCCCAAGCGCCGGTGCGCGGCCATAAGGTGGGGGGTGCCGGGGCTGGCACAGCTCGCCAATACCGGACGGGGGACCGAATTGGTCACCAGCGCCGTCAACAGGTGGGCGACCGGTTCGGGGTAGCCACAACGCCGGAAGATGCCATAGTTACGGCCGGCGTTGATGCTGCCAAAGAAGTCCTCCAGGTCCAAGTGGACGACCACAGCCTGGCCCACATGCACCGTCGCGTAGCTCAGCGATGAGCGCCCGGCCCTAAAGCCATGGGCGGCGGGGTGCGGGGGCACTTGGTCGAGGATCTCTCGGAGCACCACCCGTTGAAAGTGCTTGAGCATCGTCTTGGGCTCTTCGATGAGCCGCAGGCCGCCCGATGCCTTCAGCGCCCAGCGGTAGCGGTAATGGCGCAAGCGCTCGTCAGAAGCGGTGCGCTCCAGGGCGCGAGGGTCGGCGAACCACAACAGGTCTGAACTGCTGAGGCCGAGGAGGTGCTGCAGGTCCTTGACCGTCTCCAAGGGGACCACCGGCCAGGGGGCGTGGCCCATGGCTGTGGGCACCAGGAACAAGTGCCTGACCGTTGGCACGGGCTCGGAGCGCTGGTAGGCCCTGGCGAAGGCTCCCCGCAGCGCTGGCGAGGCAGCCAAGAACTCGGCCAACTCGTGGGGGCGGTCGAGGGGAGCCACCGGGTACGCATGACGAGCGGCTAAGGCCAGGTCCCTTAGCCAGGTGCGGCGCTGGCCGACCGCCCGTTGGCCCCGTCGGGCCATGGCCGGGGGGTCCCAGTCGCCGGCCAGGAAAGCACCGGCCATGGCGCTGGCTACGGTGAGAACGGGGTCAGACAACCGTGCAGCAGCGGGTCGCGACCGGTCTCGTGGTGCGTGCGCAGAGGTCCGTGGAGCGGACACCAAGTGCGCATGCGATGAAATGCCGAGCTAGAACAACGTCCCTGGGGTAACCCCAGAGCCACCCAGAGCGGCCCGAGAGCCGGTCCGGGCAACCCTCACGATGCCGCTGCCGCACAACCGAACCATAGCCAACCACTGAGGCTCTCGTACCGGGAGGGGCCGTAGGCTGCACCCCAAGTCACCAAAACTATGTGCCCCGAGCTCAACACCCTCGCCCTTGTCTTTGACCCGGACGGCTCTGTCTTTGACCCCGAAGACAGCTTCGGCGTCGTCCCCTTCGTCGACGGCAAGCCCTTGTTCTCGGACTGGGCGGGAACCGCTCTGTACGCCGATGAAGTCCTGTGCGACCCTTCGCCACTGACGTCTGACTTGCCCCACCGTGTGGTCCTTCGACGCTGCAGTTGCGGCAGCCTGGACAGTTCGGCCAGCGCCGTGATCTGGACCGACGGGCCAGTCGTCCGCTGGACGGACTGGAAAGTCGATCTTCCCCCAGAAAATGAGGACGGCCCGGACCCTCCGGCCCCGCCACCATTGGCCTTCGACCGAGCCGAGTACGAGCGCGTGGTCGCCGAGGCGACCGCCCGGGTACCAATTGAAAAGCGGACGCCACCTGTTCATGTCCGTCCTTGGGAGAGCATCGTCAGGCCCGGCCGCACGGGCGAGCCTGATCCTGCGCCTTACGTGCGGCCTGACGGTCCTGCCGTTCTCGAGGCCGTGCGAGCCTCGATCGCAAGGGAGGTGGAGCGGGTCGACGACCCGGTCGCCGGTGTCGCGGGCGGTGACCCGTCCGACTCGGCGGGCTGGCACTCGACTACGCCAAGCCTTCGTGAGCAGTCGAGCATCGGCCGGCCTTACTACAGCGCAGAGACCTGGCGGTGGTTCCAGTTAGTCGATCTTGCCTATCTCGACGAGCTGGTCATAGTCGAGTTCCGCTGGACCGACCCGACGACCCCGGAGCTTCGCTACGTCTTCATATGCCATGTCGACCAGGTCCCCTCCGCCCAGGCCGCTGGGTCCATCGTCCGGGCCAGTTGCGGCCCAACTAGCACCCGGATGGCGAGAGAGACTTGGCCATCGTTTCTTGGGTGCCGACCGTGTGCTCCTTTGGGGACACAACGAGCAAAGCCAGCAGATCCGTGACGCTGCCTCTTGGTCCTTATAAGCCAACGCTGATCAGCGAGGGTCTCTGGCCCGAGAAAGGTTGATATGAGGCTAAAGCTAAAGCGGATGCTCAGGATTTGAGTGTGGCGATAATCGGCGATCCCGGACGCCGAGCCCAAGGGCTGACAGCGTTTGGGCTTCGACGCCGATGGTCAGACTGCTCCTCGATAATATGGGCGTTGGTTCTGGAGCACCCTCGCACCAGAATTCCCAAGCTTTTCAACGCCAAATCCGTCGTTTAGCGCCGGTGCCTGGGAATGTCGGCGCCAAGACCGCCGTGGCCCAGCCGGTACCGATGTGAACAATCTGCGCGGGCGGTCCGAGGCCCGCTCGCGGTCGGGTTCTGTCAGCGCCTCGAACACGACGTGAGGCGACGCCGGCTGGTTCCGCTTACACCTCTCTACCTCGACCACGACCACGACGCTAGGCTGCACCGGGACCGGTGTCCCATCTGGCATGCTTCCACGTGTGGCCCGGCGTCATCCCCAGACCCGTCAGCGGTCTTTGGGCGGTCCACACAGCGACGAGGGAGACCAGGGCGGCGGGGGCCGCCTCGTCGGCGCTGACCAGGCCCTAACCGTGTGGCTGGCGACGGCTCCCGACCTGGCCGGCGTGCTGGGCCCGCTGGGGTGGTCGGACCGTGGCGACCACTTTGAGCGAGCGGGGCGTTCGTGGTCGGCGCTCGCCAGCCGTCCTCGCCCCGTGGCCATGGACGACGCTCCCGAACAGGCACAGGCCCTGCTGGCCGGGATTTCCTACGCGGTCGAGTTCACGTTCCAGGGAGCGAGCCCAGCAGGAGAAGAAGCGGTCATAGCAGCCACCAATGCCCTGGCGCGCCACGGCCACGGCGCCGTCTCACCGGAAGACGTGAGCAAGACCTGGGCACCCAGGGGGGTGCACCGGGTCAAGGAGCACCGCCTGCCCCGTAACGGCTTCGACCTCCTCACGCTTTCGTGGTGGGCAGCGGGCGGCCCATTGGTGACACCAACAGGTGCCCGGCGGTTCTTCGAGGTGCTACAGAAGTGGTTGCCCGAGGCAATGCCTGCACGTTGGGACGAGTTCGAGGCTTCCGGCCGTCCCGCCGGTGACAACGCCGAAGGCTTACCCAATGTCCTTGACGCCATCCGGGACCAGGTGGTCGTCCTGGCACCCACGGCGCCGATCTTGACCCTTGACTTCCACGGCTGGCATTGGGGGGCGCACCCCAATGACGGCTTCCAGGCGAACTGGGTGCAGATAGCCATCGACGGGGGGCTCCTGGGTGAGCCTGGCTGGCCCAAGCAGCTGGCACGCGCCTTCGAGGAGCTGTCGGTCGTAGCTCAACCCTTTTACGCCGAGGCGCGCCTACGCCCGGGTGGGATTTGTGACCGTAGTTTTGGTCTAGCGGCCACGACCATCCACCCAATCGGGCGGAGCTGCTGGCGCGGTTTCCCCCACGCCCGACCCTTGGCGATGGTCGTAGGACCCCACTACGTAGAGCGTTGGCCGCGCCCGACAACGGCCAAGGAGCGCGACGGCTTGCTTATCTTTTCGGGCGACGACTGGCCAAGTGCTCCCCGAGAGCGGATCCCCCAGGCGCCTTCGGAGTTGTTGCAGCAGTTCGACCAGCGCGTCGTACCTCGCCGCTACCTGATCGAAGGGCCAACAGAGCCCCCCGAGTTCTGGCCTTTCGAATGGGGCAAGGTGGTCGACCACTCTTCGGGCGGCGGCGCCATGGAGATGTACACGCTCATCCAGTCCGCAGCAAAGGCCCAATGGGAAAAAGCCAAGACGGCCGCTGGGACGGCTGGTAGAGCGCCGGCCTCAGCCACACCCATACCGGGGCCGTTGCCTGGCGACCTGCCGGCTCGCTCGGCCGACCTGCCACCAGGTACGCCGAGGGGGCGCGAAGCGTTGGTCGACATGGTCAGGAGCGAAGTGAGCGATGAAACCCACAACGCTCTGGAGATGTACAAGGTGTTCGTCAACCAGTTCTTCAGTCCCGGCTTGCGAGCCTTGGGGTTCGCTGGCTCGGCAGGCCGCTACGAGATGCCGAGCGACACATGCTGGGTCTTGCTCGGCCTCCAAAAATCGAAGTTCAGCACCAAGGCCCGGGTGGAGTTCACGATCAACCTCAAAGTCGTCAGCAAGGAACTTTGGAACGAGGCCCGTGCGGCCTTCCCCCAACTGTCCGAGCGCCCCACCCCGAACGTTATGCAGTGGGCCGACCTCGACGGGCCAACCCCGCCCGGACAGTACCCCGCCGACTATTTCTCTCACCGAAGAGGTGTGTCGTTTCCCTTTAAGCGGATCGGCGCGTTCGGGCCCCGGCGTGCCGACCACTGGTGGCCAATAGAGGCGAGCACGGATCTTCATGCTCTGACCACCGATGTGCTGGAGAATGTCGAGCTTTACGGGCTTCCCTGGCTGTTTGAGGAGGTGGCCAGGAAAGGGAGCCAGCCGACCAGCAGCGACCCCTAGATTCTCGCGCTCGGGTGCTCTCGCGCCCCAGCCTCAGCTCTGCAGACGGACGATCGAGATCCGCTTTTCGGAACCCAACCCGACGAGGACGTCGTCATCTGGCCCGTGGACAGCGCCGATCGCAACGCCTGCGTCGTCAGCGGCTTCGGCGGGCAGGGCTACGGTAGCCGTACCGTCGCGCCCGAAGGTCGGGTCGACCAGACCGCCCGCGGACAACTCGCGGATCTTCAAGTCCTGTGGCAAGCCTGACGGGCTGCTCCCGGCGGCTTCCATGATCACTACCGTCGAGCCCGCCCGACCGGGTGCTGCCCAAACTCCCAAGGCGTCGTCGTACGCGAAGTACGTACGCCCCGCCTTGCCGTACGACGCGTCAATTTGTCCATCAGGTGTAAGCCCGACAGCCAGCCCGCGCCCTACCTGACGGCCCGGCAATGGGGCTATGCAGGCGAAGTCGTTGACGTCACCCACCAGGACGAAGGCACCGTTGTGGCGGAGGAACAGGGCCGGGGCAAAGAACAACGCGTGGTCGGGCCTGACGGCCGCTATGGACCTCGCCACGTTCCGGTCGAAACGCTGGTCGAGCACACCCCGGCTGTCCAGCCGGACGATCACCGGGCCGCCGCAGCCAGTGAACGAGACAAAGCCCTGGACGAGCACCCCGTCACCGCCCCAGGCGAAGACGTCGGTGATGAACGAGCCTTCGAAAAACGTGAGCTTGACCCAACCTCCTTGGCCGAATGAGCCCTTTAGCTGTCCGTTCGGGGTCAGAGCGGCGGCGAAGTCTTGTACGCAGCAGTGGGCCTCGCTGTCGTTCCCGCCCACGTAGATCGTCCCCGCCGGGGATTCGGTTATGGACGTGGCTATCGGGACCGGTGGCTCCGGGCCGAGCGCCTTCTCCCGCGGGGAAAACCTGGCCCAGCCCGAGGTCCCGAAGCTCGGGTCGACCCGCCCGGTGGCCAGCAGCCGCCCCACGACCTCGTCGGGCCCGTCGGTGCCGCCGAGCAGGAGGCCGCCGCTCGGGGTTGGTGCCATCGTGTCGATCTCTCCGAACTGGCCCTGCCAAGATGACGAGGCGTCCAATGAGACGGTGTCGGTGCCGTTGGTGCCAAAGCTCCTTACCGGTTTGCAGCCCGCGGTAAGTGCGTGCAGCACGATGTCGACTGTGTGGCCCTTGATATGAGAAGTGCCGATGACGTCGGTACCGTTCGGCAGCTCGGCGTCAAGCAGGGTGTCGAAGCCATAGGAGGGGTCGAAACCGGGGCCGCCGGCGTCACACGTCGGGCCCAAGGTACCTGGCGCCGTTACACCCGCAGGCGCGGCTTGGGCGCTCTGCGGCCCGGCTCCGGTAGCGATGAGCACGGCAATAGCAACGACCCCAAGGGCTCGCACGGTGTGATCTTCCCATGTGCCCGGGTACGCCGCTAGGGACCGGGAACGTCCCATGACCGCTCGGGGTATTTCAACCATGCACCTTGGGCGAACGCGAGCGAGGCCTATGGGCCTGGTTGCCTTGGTGACCGGGCTGGCTGTCGTAATTCCTGTCCTCGCCCTGGCTACCGCGTCCGAGACCACGACGAACGAGGTCGTAGGTAACCGCGCCGCTTCAAGGCCCGGGTGGGCTGAGGTGTCCACGTTCCCTCAGAGCTCAGGCGGCTTGGGCGACGTGAGCTGCGCCTCTTCCACGTGCGTGGCCGTTGGTTTCATCGACAACCTTTCTCTTGCCGTCAGCCAGGACGGTGGCATGTCCTGGGCTAACCCACCTATCCCAGCCAAGGTCTCCTCTCTGGAGTCGGTCTCGTGCACCTCCCGTCTTGACTGCGTCGCGGTTGGCGAGCTCTTGCAGCCAGGGCCGACCGACACCAGGCTCGGCGTGGTGGTCGCAACCGACGACGGCGGCCGGTCGTGGGCACGCCAAAGCACCCCGGTGGTCGGCACCCTGGGAGCAGTCAGCTGCGCCAGCACCTCGCACTGCGTCGCTGTGGGTAACGCCGGCCTGAATGGGGTGATCGCTGGGTCGTTCGTCCTAGTGACGGCCAACCACGGCCGGACATGGCCAGCGTTGCGCTCCCGGGCAGCCAGCTCCAGCTAAATGCCCTCTCGTGCCCCACCGTCAGAGCCTGTGTAGCCGTTGGGACCAGCTCGACTACGAACGGTCCTGGGGGAGCCCTGGCCCTTCTAACCTCTGACGGCGGGTCCCGTTGGCGAATGGCGAACGTCCCCGGCCAAGACGTCGCCCTCGACGCCGTCACGTGCGCAACGGCGCGCCAGTGCGTGGCCACGGGGACGGACCAACCGCCCAACACTGCCGAGCCGGCGGCGCCGGTGCCGGTAGAGATGACCAGCAACGACGGCGGCCAGAACTGGACAGAACGTCCGCAGCCGCCAGGTGGCGATTATATGGGGACCGTTTTTTGTTCTGCCGACGGCAAGTGCCTGGCGGCCGGCGCCCCGGCTCCCAGGCTCAGCCAGGACTTCGGTGCCACCTGGCAACTGGCACCACGCTCGGACGGCTTCGGCGCAGACGTGACCTCGATCGCTTGCTCGACCAGCACCACCTGTACGGCCGTGGGGGGGACCGACGGGCCTTCCAACGGTGCCTACACGATGCCATTCGCCTACCCGACGGTGGCGACCAGTTCAGATGGTGGCGCCCATTGGGTGAAGCGGCCACCGCCACCAGGCTGGTCGATCGACGCCATGGCTTGTCCAGGTGCTCGGAGGTGCGTCGCCGTGGGCACGACCAACGCCGGGACCGGGGGCGCCTGGACCACGACCGACTTCGGCCGGGCGTGGGAGCGGGCCCCTGTCCAGGCGCCGGCGCAGATCCTCAACTCAGTCACCTGCCCGTCGCTATCGCTATGCATCGCGGTCGGTAGCACGACCAATGGCACTGCCATCGCGCTCACGAGCAACGACGGCGGTGCGAGATGGCACGCCTCGGCGTTACCCAAGGGCCTTGCCTCGCTGGCGTCGGTCTCTTGCTCGAACGGCCAGCTGTGCGTTGCCGTTGGCAGCCTTGCCGTTCGTGTCACCGTCCCCTCTGGCGGCCACGTCGGCATCGGCGACATCGAGGGCTCCCTCGGTGCCCTCATTACCTCGAGCGACGGAGGCAAGTCTTGGGTTAGCCGGACCAGTTCCGCTACGCCGGCCAGGTCCCTCCCGTATTTCTTCTCAGTAGCGTGCCTGCCCGATCTCTTCTGTGCCGTCGGCCCCTCCTACGGCACCTTCCTGTCTTCAGCCGATGGCGGGGCGACCTGGGACGACCTCAGCAACCCGCTCGGATATTTCCCCACGACCCGGGTCGCCTGCGCCAACAGGAACAGTTGCGCCGCCGACGACACCAATCAGGGGGCCCCGCCAGAACTATTCTGGAGCAGCGACGGTGGCCGGGCGTGGCAGGTCGCGAATGTTGTTTCCCCGCCTACCCAGTACGTCGAGTCAACCTGGCAGTTCGGGGCGCTGGAATGCGCCGCTCAAGGCGTCTGTATCGCCCTCGGCGGCGACATCTGGTACGGGACTGAGGGACTGGCACTGGTCTCCGGCGACTCTGGCAGGACCTGGTCCACCATGGTCCTGCCCCGAGCCGTGTCGCTGGTGACGGCGGCCGCTTGCACGGCCGAGCTCGAATGCTTGGCGACGGCTCAGAGCCCGGCCGGGCGCAGTCTGTTCCTGTCCACATCCCTGGTGAAAGGTGGCCGAGCGTTGCCATGATGCTTCCGCTACAGGGTGCCTGCACGCGTCAAGGCGACGTATGGATTTGGCCCCTGGTGGAACGACCGCCTCTACGGGCTGGTGCGCTCGCGTTCTCGGACCTGCGCCCTCCCAACAAGTAGCTACCCGTTAAAGGTCACCTCGTGGTGGCCCGGTGGCGCTGTCGCCTCTGAAACGGGCCCAGTAGATCGGCCTCCGCCGACCCGGCTGCGCCATAATAGATTTTATTGTGTCGATCCTCTAGATCGGAAAGAACCCAGTAAGGATGGCCATAATCGGCGTTAAGCGCTGATCAGGGGGGTGCGTCGGACGGTCAGGAATACGAACGCATAATACCCTTGACGCGCTCCACGGATTCCCCGTAGGGCAGTGAGGGCGAACGCTTTGTTTTCCAGGTAGCCGGCACCCCGAGCCGGTCGAGTTGCCCGCGCCAAGGATGGCGCGGCCTCGGCCGGAGCTATGGATGGTGGAGGCCGAGGGTCAGCGACTTGACGGGTGGACGAGCGCCACCGGGCATTGTTGGGCAGCCCCCCGCCCAGGGGGGCTGGTTGCCCCAAGCCCGTTTCGGGACCGGTGTTGGACAGGAGTGACCAGAGGACCGGTCTCCCGACCAGCTGTACGCAGGGCGTCACAGCTCGATGCCGTAGCCCTGGTCGAGCTCGTTAGAAATGCCGAGGTAGCGTGCGTGCTCGCGCTCCTTGAGCAGCTCCCAGCTGCGCCGACGCTCATAGTCTTGCTCGCGAGCGATGGCCCGGTCGAGTTCAGCGAGGCGGCTCGGGACCTCGGGGTGGTCGGCGAAGAACTCCTCTCGGGTAGCACGAGCTTGCTCGAGCAGAGCCGTCTCGGCACCCAGCCGCTTCCGCTGGGCCTCGAGGCGTGTGGAGTACGACTGGCCGGTGCTCTCCCAAGCGACGAGAGCCTCGTCGAAGCGGTGACCCGCCTCGGCGAGCGCTCTACGGGCTTTGCGCCGGGCCCACCAGGCGAGCTCTGGGTCGTCTAACAACTGTTCCGCCCTTTGGTGCTCGACAGCGGCCTTCCGTACGGCTCGAGCTGCCAGCCCGGCACCGGTGTGCGCCCAGCGGCCCGTACCGTTGTAAAGCTCCGCAATATCTCGCTCCACAGCGAGGTTTTGGCGTCGTACGTGGTCGAGCTGGTGGGAGTGGTCTGGGGGCACCGAGCGCGACAGTTGCATGCGCTCGGCGTAAAGCTCGACAAGAGCCTTCTCCGCTTCGTTGCCGATGGCCCAGGACTGGCGGCACTCGTTACCCCATGCCCAGGCGAGGCGGGAAGCTGCCTGGGATAGGTCCGGCGCGACGACGTGGACATGGCTCTCGCCTCGGGCACGGCTCATGGCCACGTAGGCCAGCTCGCGTCCTCCTCCATCTTCGAGCGCGTAGGTGACGTCCACCGTGGCACCTTGGGAGCGGTGAGCGGTGATGGCGTAGGCATGCGCAAGCTTGTCGCTCCCGATCTCCTCGGGACCCATATGTAGCACAGCACCTTCAGGGGTGAGAGCAACGAGATACTGCCTCCCCGGGTCGACGGAGGTGACCGTCGCTCGCTGCGAGGTGACCCATGCGGCCCCCTGCCCAGGTGCCAAGGTGATGACCTGGTCCCCGGCCCGGTACCGCCGGCCACCGGGTGCCACCAGCTCAGGGCCTGAAAGGTCGCCGAGCCTTTCCCACGCTTCCCGAGCAGCTCGGTTTAGAGCTTCGACGCTTTCACGGTGGTAGGCAACTAAGAGTGCGTCCCTTCCCTCGGCAATGTCGTACGACCAGGCTCGGACCATTTCGTACATGGCCATTTCCCTGCTCGGCGCAGCGTGCACTCGCTCATGCTCCCGGTACCAGTTCACGGCACTGGGGACGCGACCGGCGCGGAGGTGGTCGAGGGCATGGCGCTCGGCCGGGTCACGCTGTCTCAAGTTGTCCGTGAGCGTCCAGAGGTGGTCGGGGTGGCGGGAGACGAGGGCCTCGAGCGCACCACCCGGGCCGACCGAGCCAAGCTGACGGTAATCGCCTACGGCGACCAATTTGGCCCCCGAGGACTCGACGGCCGCGAGAAGCCTGCCAACGTCTGAGTCTGAGGTCATCGAGCCTTCGTCCAGGACCAGGACATGGCGCGGGCTGAGCACTTCCTGGCCGTGCTCGATGCGCCAGCTGAGCGACGCCACCGTCCGGGAGGCGACACCGGCGCCTTCTCCGAGCGCCTTTGCTGCTTGGCCAGAAGTCGCTGTGCCGAGGACCTTGTAACCGGCGGCCTCGAAGCCTTCCCGCACGGCCGAAAGGGTGCTGGTCTTGCCCGAACCGGCGACGCCGACCACCAGGTCCAAGGAATGTCCCGAAGTGAGAAGCCCCTTTGCGACTTCGCCTTGTCTCTCGGTGAGACGGAACCCTCGGGCAAGCTCTGTCCGACGGACGGCCGCTGCCGCCTCCTGAGGACTGACCGCGGGCCCGGGCCGTTCCGCCAGGCTGCGGGCCAGATCTGCGATACGGCGCTCGTCTTCGACCACACACGCTGCCGCCCAAACTGGCTCCCTAGCGCGGGAAACGAGCGGGAGCGCGATCGCGTCCTCGTGCGTAAGTACCTTGTCGACTGCAGTGCCCAACAACGAGACGGGTAAACCATGCAGGTGAGGTGCGATAGCGACGATGGCGTCGGCGCGGCTGAAGGTCTTCTCTGAAGCGAGCCGCCCGCCAGGGCCGAGCAGATCGGCGGCGAGGCCATCGAGGACCTCCCTGCTTGGCGGCTCATAGGCGAGGCCCGCGCGCTCGACGTCGGCGGACAGCTCCCGTGCCGGGTAGCCGGCGTCGGCCAGCTCCTGCCTCCAGCGCGGCACGAGATCCTCGACGCTCTCATGGCTTTTGCGGTCCCGCGTGGCGCGCGCCGCAACGGACCGGGAGCGGTAGGAGGCGTCCGGGCCGACGGCCGCTTCGATCTGGGCCGAGCGGTTGGCGTGCACTTCCCAGGCCTCTTTGGGGATGCCCGAGATGGCCCAACCGCCGAGGCGCCCGGATCGCCCGGGGTCCGGCTCGATGCCGTAGCCGAGCTCGACGGCCTTGGCGGCAGCGGCCATGCGGCCGACAGCGGTGGCGGCGTGGAGGTGGTCTCGCAGGAGCCCCGTGTCGAGCGCTTTCCAGCCACCTCTTTCGTCGCCCATGCGGACCAAATTTGCGACCAGGACGTGATCGTGGACTTGGGGGTCACCGGCTCTCGTTGTCGCATGGCGGGACACGGCCCAGGTGAGGCCTTTTGTTGGTGTGCGCAGCTGTGCGCGCCCGCGCCTGCCGCCCTGGTCCCGTACGACGCTGTCGAGGTAAGCCATTGTGGCGTCACGTTCGGCGTCCAGGATCACGTGCATGTCTTCGGCGCGGCCAATCACGCCCAGCTCTGCTATCGATTTGTGGGGGCTGACAACGAGCTCAATTCCCGGTCTCATGCAGTGCACGAGGCGCTCCGAGGAGAGCGGATGGCGTGCACCACCGGTACCGAACACGGCCCTCCACTCGGCGATGTCCACCTCGCCATCAAGACAGAGCCAGGCAGCGCCAGCACCGCCCCAGGCCATCGGCGTCTCACCCCGGGACGCGTAATACTCGAGGGCGTTGCCGACCGCGTCGTCCTCTCGGCCAAGCACCGTGCGCTCGTGGTAGCCGACCGAGTCGGCGCCCATCATCCGCATCCACGCCAGCGCCAAGCACCTTCTCCACTCAATCGCGGTGTCAATAGAACTTTCACAACGGGACGTTGTAATCGTGTTCCGATCATTGTCTTTTATACAGGTTGTGGCGCCCAATGTAAAGTAGTTTTGGGAAGGCGGAGCGAAGAAATTGGGAGTCGTATGGGCCGCACAGCAATTTGCGCCTCTAAGTGCCCAGGGTTTTAGAAGTGGAGGAAACCTGAAGCGGATGATCACGGACTTCAGCAGACATTAGCGAACGGATTACGTGTAATTGTGGACGGTAATGGACACCAGTGGAAACTAAGCTGCAGACGAGCAAGTGAAAGTACGCTGGCTAATCACTGATGGGCCGTAATCGCCAGAACATTGCAAAGGGGTCGGGATCGCCGGCCTACGATCGTTCGATCGGAGTCGCGGGGCCGGCCCGATTAGACGATGACGGGTACCTAGAGGAGGCTGATGGTCATCGGTGAGCGCCGGAGGGCACCATGACACGACGAGTGGTCCTGCGCGACGACCACCGCACGCGGGACGATCAGCAACTGTTGCTGCGCATGAACGACGATCGGGACATAGCGAACGCGCTGAAGCTCGCCCTTGCTTTTGCGCCCGCATACCGAGTGGTCCCAGGGTTCGGGGAGACGGGTGCGTTGACCGTGTCGTGCTTTGCCGTCGCCGACGAGCTTGAGGCTCAAATCGTCGTGCGCGGCTCTCGCTGGTCGTCTTACGGGCTGACGACTGCCGGCGAGCTGCGCAGGCTGGGCTGCGACCTGATCGCTACCGACGTGTTCGACGGAGAGGACCTGATGCCCTTGTCCGACCGCCACTTGGACGTCGTCGTTTGCCCGTATCCTTCGGGGTGGGCCGATTACGCATTGCTGAACAAGACGGACCGTGCTCGAATGAGGGACGGGCTATTGGGCCAGTTCTCCGCTGTCTTAGGAGCTTTCGACCCTCGACGCTCGATCGGGCCCGAGGCCTAACAGGTAGGATAGAGAGGTGGGAGACTTGCCCGAAGTTGTTGCCGACCTGACCTTCACCCCGGTGCGGGGCGGTCGCGCCATTGTCCCGCCGGGCTGCTGGGAAGAAGATCGCCCTCCCGTCGTGGGCGAGGTCGTTTTGGTTGCCGACGCAGGGGCGGGCCCGTACGAGGCCACGATTCGAAGTGTTGAGGACGACGGCTCCCTTGTGCTTGCTGTGCACGTGTTCGTAGCCGCTCACGCTTAGACGGCAGCGCCAAACGCCTTGGTCCGCCGGGACCGTATAGTTGCGCCATCAGGGTGTTGAGGTAGCTGCTTCCGCTCCTGCGAGAATTGCTTGCATGGCCAAGCTGGCGTCGGCCACTGGGCGCACGCGGTGCCGATAATGGCGGTAAAGAGTCCGGGGGTCGTCACCCAACATGTCGGCGACGGTCTCGATGCTCTTGCCGGCGTCGATTAGGAGCGACACCGCGGTATGGCGCAGGAGGTAAGGAAAGCTGACGTCTACGCACGCTTTTTTGGCCACCCGGGCAAACGTCCGGCGCAGGTCGCTCGGGTCGAGCGGGGTACTGTTCTCGGAAGCGAACATGAGGCCGTTGTCGCTCCACTCCTCGCCAGCGCGGAGGCGCTCCTCAGCCTGGCGTTTGCGATGGGAACGGACCGCTTCCAGAGCTAACGGCGGCAGTGCGATAGTTCGCAGGCCCGACCGCGACCGCTTAACTTCTCCCCGGTAAACGCTCCCGTCAGGATTGCGTTTCATGGAACCGGAGACGGTGAGCGTAGGCGGCTCGGCACCGAGGTCGAGGTCGGACCAAAGTAGACCGGTCAGCTCGCCCGGGCGGAGGCCCAGCGTCATGCCTAGAGAGATCAGTGCCTCCAACCGCTCGCCCTTCGCGGCCTCGAGGAAAGCCCGAGCCTCGGAGGGGCTTAGCGAACGCCGCGGCGTGGCGGGCTTAGTGCGAGGCATGACAGAAAGAGCGGCGGCATTGCGGTTGACGAAACCTCGGCGCTCGGCGTGGCGGAGGGCGTCGGCGAGAAGGGTTCGGAGCCGGGCGACGTAGGTACGGGACAAACCCGCCTCGGCCTTGGCGGCAAGGAAGCGGTCGATGTCCTCTGCCGTCAGCTTGTCGAGGCGTGTCTTTCCTAGGGCCGGGACGATGTGGACATGCACCGCTTGGGCGTAGTTGGCCCTGGTGTTGTCGGACCCGACCCGGCCGTCGATCACTGTGTTCAGCCAGTGGTCGAGCCACTTGGCCAAATTGACCGAACCCTCCCGGGAAGGGACTCCCGCCTCGGCACGCTCCCGAGCAGTTCGCAGCTTGCCGAGTGCGTCCGTCTTTGTCTTGCCCCGGACAACCAGACGGCGTCGCTTGCCCGTGACCGGGTCCGAACCGGCCTCCACCATGGCGAGCCAGCTCTGGCGCTGTTCGTCCCAACGGAGGGCGCCCTCACCCCAGCCGCGGCGCTGCGTCCTGCGCCCACGGGTCCGGGCTGGCGTCCCCGGCGGGGGAGCGGGGACCTCATGTACGGCACGCATGAGGTCGGGGCCCGAGGGAAGATCCTGGTCGCGCACGGTCATCAGACTAGCGGGCGAAGCGCCGTTTGGATGCCATTTGGATGCCATGTTGCGCGGATTTGTGCGGACCCCGATGGACGTGGCCGGACATAAAAGACCAGCTAGTAAGGGTAAACATCCGCCCTGAGCAGGCCCAAAAAGAGGCTCTGAATTGCATGACGCGCATGAGGTCGGGGGTTCGACTCCCTCTACGCCCACCCGGCTGTGAGCCGGGCCGACCTGCCTATCCGCCTTCTGTGACCCGGATTATCGTCTTGCCGGGTGTGCGCCGGTCGGCGGCGAACGCTGCAGGCGCTTCGGCGAGCGGCCGTACGGCCCCGACGATCGGCTTGAGCCGTCCGTCCCGCAGCCTTTGCGGGAGCTCTGTCAGCCGGGAACGGTCGGCTTCGACGACGAAGAAGACAGCGCGCCCATCCTTGGGTTGGACCGTGGGCACCCTGATGGTGGTGACGAGCGTACCGCCGGCGCGCACCAGCGCAGCCGAGCGGTCGAGTATGTCGCCTCCGATCACGTCGAGGACCACGTCAACCTCGCCGGCGTCTTCCAGCTTGTCGGTCTCGAGGTCCAAGAACGCGTGCACTCCCAAGGCGAGAGCCGTGTCGCGGTCCGCCGCGCGGCCGGTGCCGATCACGACGGCTCCTACCTCGCGGGCGAGCTGCACGGCGATCGAGCCGACACCGCCCGCGGCGCCGTGGACCAGGACGGTCTGGCCCGTCGCGAGGCGAGCGTGGTCGATGAGCGCCTGCGATGCGGTCAGCCCCGAGATCGGCAGAGCAGCGGCCACGGTGTGGTCGAGCTCAGCCGGGAGAGGAGCGAGATTACGGGCCTCCACCGCGCAGTACTCGGCCAGGGAGCCATTGCGGGCCCAGTCGGCCAGCCCGAACACCCTCTGGCCGACGGTGAGGCCGGTAGTCCCGTACCCCAACTCGACGACGACCCCCGACAGCTCGTGGCCGGGCACGCTCGGCGTCCGGTCCCGCCCGGCCCGGTCGACCCAGGTTGACGACCAGCCCAGCTCGCCGGGGGTGAACCCTGCGGCATGGACTCTTACGATGACATCGTTCTCGGCGGCGTGGGGGTACGGCATTTCCGACAGGGAGAGCCCAGCTACGCCGGCATCGCGGTCTCGAACGGTGATGGCTTGCATGGCAGCTCCTTGTTTGTGGCAAGCGCCAGGCTGGCAGGCAAGCCGGTCGATCGCGCCCCTGAAACACCCGGGGATCTCTGCGGGCCGATTTAGTACCGCCGGTATAATTCGCGGCAGGTGGCCCTTCCGCCCGACCCTGGAATACCTGGGCAGAATCGCCGAGCGCCTCCCATGAACTTCGAGTTCGGTGCCTACTCGTTTGGCAACACGCCGCGCACCCGATGGGGTTCACCCAGCGTCAGGCTGCGGGCAAGTTCACCCGCGACGAGGCGGCAGCCTTCATCGCTCAGCTTAGGGGCGATGAGCTAAACGCGGCTCCCGTCGCCGCGGTTGGACGGTCGCCGAGCCGGTAGCGAGCGGCTCGGGCGGAGCGGGCCTGGGTGCGCCGACTGAGCTGCTCCCGAAAATCGTTTAGGGGCATCCAACGTATACCTGCCTAGGCGTTTTTGCCGACAACCGAACTGTGCTTCGACCTTGGGATACGGCGCGGCCGCGGGCTCGGCACCGGGGTCAGGTACAGGTACTGGATCGATGGCCAGCGCTCTCGTAGGGCCGCCGCGGTGGCTGCAATAGCCCGTTCCACCGCAGGCACGTCCATCTTGTCGTCAAAGGTCACGTCGCCGTCGACGATGAAGCTTTGCGGCCCCACAACCACGCCGAACACGTCGGGTACATCGATGACCCCCGGTTGCGACGCGA
This sequence comes from uncultured Acidimicrobiaceae bacterium, assembly GCA_963699075.1. Lineage (GTDB taxonomy): Bacteria > Actinomycetota > Acidimicrobiia > Acidimicrobiales > Palsa-688 > Fen-671. Next base: position 994,741 of record CAVOTF010000001.1, read on the forward strand.
TCACACCGCGAACTGCGTCGAGGAGGTCGGGTGGGATGCCGCGACCGGTGAGGAGCTCTTGGTTACTGCGCAGCAACAGGACCGATACGACTAGGAGCAACCCCCCGATTACGGCGCTGGCAGCGGCGTCGGGCGCTGAGCTCCCGGTCAATTGACTTGCCAGTAGCCCCGCTGTGGCGACCAAACCCCCGATCACTTCGGTGCCTCCGGCTAGCACGACGGTGCTCGACGCCGGGTCCGTGCTGCGTAGCAGCTGGCTCCGGAGCGAGACACCACGCGTCGTCGCCTTGTTGCGCACCGGCCGTAACGTGACTACCAGAGCGAAAGTGTCCAACGCAATCGTGGCTGCCAATACCGAGTACCCAAGCAAGTAGTGATCGACAACGGCTGGGTGCAATACCGATCGCACGGCTTCTTCCAGGCTGATCCCCCCGCCCCCCACGAAAATGCCCAGGGCGGCCAACAGAGACCAGAAGAAACGTTCCCTGCCGTAGCCGAGCGGATGGGAGTCGCTGGGGGGCCGCGCACTGCTGAGTACACCGATGAGTAGGAACACTTCAACGGCAACGTCGGCGGTGCTGTCCGCCGTTTGGGCTCCCAGCGCCACAGAATCCGCTGAGCCAGGCGGCAACACCCAGCCCGAGCGCCTCGACGGCCGCTACAACCAGCGAAAGGACCACCCCGTTGCGAGTATTAGAAGCGCTGGCCCCTTCGGTCATCCGTCGTCGTCCCCGATTAGATGTGGTCGTTCCCAGCACCGTACGCCCCCCAATGTGGTCCCGGGGCTCACTCGAGGGGAAAGGAGGCAGGCGCTTTGGCGTGGCACGAGCGTCCACGCGGCACCTGCGTTAGCGCAGCCTGATTGGCGCTACTTTGCGCCCTCAGCATCACCACCGTTGGGCCGATCGAGCAGCGCCCGAAGTGCCCGGACTGCGATGGTAGCCAGAGCAATATCCGGGGAGGCGTCGGAGGGGCGGGCGCTGCTGCCGCCGGACGGGGTCTCGCCACGCTCCATGCGAAAGACCAGGGACAGGGCTCGCTCGAGCGGCCCCCGCCTCGCCTGTAGCCACATCTCAACCGCCTTGTCGCCCCCGTCGCTCGCAAACGCGGCCATGGCCTGGCTCGCCACGCCGGCGCGGATGTCGGCAACCTCGTCGCCGAGGAGGTGGAGTTGCCAGCGCTGCCACCGGTTAGGCGACGGCCAAGCATCCAGGGTGGCGGATAGCAGCCCTAGAGAGAGCTCGGCGTCAGCCCGCCGCCAAGCATCGAAGGACACCTGGAGCGACCGCCCGGAACTCCTGGCAACCTCGGTGACCTCGCCCAAAGATGCCAAGATGTACTGGCGGACGGCCCGAATTGCCAAATCCTCCGGTACCCCGAGCCCCGTCAGCTCCGCCAGCTCTCGCAATGGAGGTGGCCCGGCACGCTCGATTAGTTCGGCGTACGCGGCCAAGTGCTCGACGGCAAAGTTGTCCAGCGGATGTCGGAGGTGCCAGCGCGCAAGGCGGCCAAGGCCGGAAGCCATGACAGAACGTAGGGCCAACTCGCCGTCGAGGGGCAGCGAACTAGCTGTCCGAGCGACCTCTTGTGCCACCTTGCTGGCCCCAAGTGCTTGGCCGGCGGCGAAGAACGCGCCTGCTGCCTCCCAAAGGGCGAGTCCTAGCTCGCTGGCGAGTTCGTGGGCCCAAACGGTGCCCATCTCCGCGATGACATCATTAGCCAGTTGTGAGGCGATTAACTGTGCGAACAGCGGGTGAGTCGTTACCAGGTCCGAATAACCGACCAGGACCGCCGGTGGGAAGTAGTCGCGAGCATAATTGGCCACCTCTGGCGTCATGGGCAGGGGGGAACTCTCGATGGAACGGGCCAGGCTGCTTCGGGCGTAAGCGGTTATTACGGCAAGTTCCGGCCGCGTAAGCCCCGCGCCGCTTTGACGCCGACGAGCGAGTTCCTCAGCGCCCGGCAGCCATTCGCCTTCTCGTTCAAATGCCCCATCGGCTTCCAGGTACTCGATGAGCGATTCATAGACCGGGAGGTCGCGCCCGCTCGTAGCGGCACCACGGTCGAGCGCCACTACGCCCGCGTCGACTTGAGCTAACACCGCTGCCGCTGCGGCATCCCGGGTGTCCGACAACAAGCCATCGCGTTTGGTGGGAGCCAAACGTCCAGCAGAAATAGCCAATTGCAAGAGTATCTTGAGGTTGACTTCCCGGTCGGACATGGCCACGCCTGCGGCATTGTCCACGAAATCGGTGTTCAGCCTTCCTCCCCGCCGCGAATAAGAGATCCGAGCCAGCTGCGTAAGCGCGAGGTTGGCTCCCTCGGCGACCACGCGGGCCCTCAATTGGTCGGCGTCTATCCGCACACCGTCGTTGCCCGGGTCGTCGACATCGAGGTCGCTTTCCGTCTTAGCTCGGACAAAGGTCCCGACGCCACCAAAGAAAAGTAGGTCGACAGGTGCTTGCAGGATCATCTTGACGAGCTGGGGTGGCGTGAGGGTTCCCGGCTGTGCACCCAGAGCGTCTGCCGCCTGCTTGGAAAGTTCGACAGATTTGGTATTCCGCGAGAACACAGCGGCTCCTGGCGCCGCGGTGGTGAGGTCGTAGTCAGCCCAGGAGGAAGAGGGGAGCCGGCTCAGGCGGGCCCTTTCCTGGAACGATGCCTTGGGGCTCGGGTCGGGGTCGACGAAAATATGGCGGTGGTCAAATGCTGCTATGAGACGGATGGCCTGGCTCTGCAGCATCCCGTTGCCGAACACGTCACCCGACATGTCGCCCACTCCCGCCACTCGCAGCTCGTCGCGCTGGGCATCCATCCCCAAGGCCCGAAAATGCCGCCCGACGGCTAGCCAGGTTCCTCGAGCTGTGATTGCAAGCGCCTTGTGGTCGTACCCCCGGCTGCCACCGGATGCGAATGCATCTCCGAGCCAGAAATGGCGCTCCATGCTCTGTTCGTTGGCCAGGTCGGAGAAAGCGGCTGTGCCCTTGTCGGGCGCTACGACCAGATATGGGTCGTCCCCGTCCAAGCAGACTACACCTTGCGGGTGCACGACGCCTCCGTCCTCGCGGTTGTCAGTGACGTCCAGCAACGCGTCGATAAAGGCTTTGTAGGCCTCACGTCCTCGCAGTTGGCGCGACGCCTCGTCGCGTAGCACGAAGCCCCCTTTGGCGCCCGTCGGGATGATAAGGGAGTTTTTCTTCGCTTGCACGCGTGCTAGGCCGAGCACCTCGGACCGCAGGTCTTCATGCCGGTCGCTCCAGCGGATCCCACCTCGGGCGATCGGCCCGAACCGTAGGTGTAGCCCTTCGAACGACGGCGACCAGACAAAGATCTCGACCGCTGGCTTGGGTAAGGGGAGGAACGGGACCTGTCCGCTAGCGAACTTGAGCGCGATGGTATCGAGCCCAAGCGCCCAGTTGCTGCGGGTGGTGGCGAGGACGAGTGAGACGACTTCACTAAGGACCTCGTACTGATCGAGGTCGGCCACCCCGGCCAGAGCGTCCCCTAGTTGTCGGCCGGCCTCGACGTTCCCGTCTCCTATGACTAGACGAGTGTTGAAAAGCCCGACTATTGCGGCCGCGACGGCGGGAAAAGCCGCGAGAGCCTCGTCCATCGCCTCGGCCCGTCCGGCCGATCGAGTACCTCCTGTAAGCCGGCGATAGGCCCGGTAGGCAGACAGAAGGTTCACCTGGCGCCAATCAAGAGCTGCCCCCACGACCAAGCGGTTCAGGCTGCTCAGCTCCGCCCTGCCGTCGAGCACTACGCCGATAGCGTCGACAAGGCGGCCGGCGAACCCCGGATCCTGCTTGCTTGTCCCTGTCGTCGCTGTGCCTACCCTCAGCCCGATATCGTCCACGTAGGCGTGCGTGCCGCTGTCCCCCAACACGAAATGCCAAGGAATTGCTTCGACGACAGCCAACCCGAAGCTTTCAAGCACCGGCAACAGCGACGACAGCTCGACCCGGCGGCGGCCCCTGCGGCGAAGCCGGAAGTCTCCGGCGGGCCCGGGTGTGGGGGGGCTGAGAGCGAGATCCCCTACCTGTTGCGCCAGGGACGGCCCCGGTGCACCATCCTGGCCACTGAGCATTGGCGCGGGTCGCGGGGCCGCCGAAAAGGGGCCCTCGTCGGACGCTAAACGGCGGATCTGCACCCAGTCCCTCGCCGCCTCCTGCGGAGAGGTACCCTCTCGGTAACCCGGAGGCAGCGATGCCAAGAACGTTGCACGGTCTCGGTATGCGCCCGGCTCGCTGGCCCTCGAAAGCTCGGAAGCAAACGCGTCGGTCCACTCTTCAGCTTGGAACACCTACCTAGTCAACTCCGGGATAATCCTTTGCGCCTGCCGGATGACCTTGCCAGTCGCGAACGGGGCCGCTTCAGTACGGTGGAGGCGTGCGAGCCGACCTGGGGGATGTCTCCTGCAAACCCAGGCTCGGATGAGGTCGCATCGCGCCCTGGTGTGGAGCGTGGCGCTCGCGCTGGTCCTGGTCCTGGCCGCCGGTACCGCCGGCACCACGAAGTTCGCCGGCCCTCGCTGGGTGCCGGACTGGAAGATCACTCCTCCCAGGCAGCCGCTACATAAGCTCCCCACCCAATCTCCGTCGCCTCTGCTGCGCATCTCAGCGCACAGCGCGGGTAAGTTCCCGCTCGCCATAGTGCTCGCGGTCATCATCGCGATCGCTGCCGTGGGAGTCGCTCTGCTGGTCTGGCGGTTGTGGGCCGCGCGGCCGTCCCGGGCGGCGACCACCCGTAACACAGCCGTCACGGAGACGATCTCGGAGGTCCCAGTCGAGCCGCAGCCGGACCCCGAACCAGACGCGCCCGCGTTGCGCACCGGCATCGAGCTCGCTCTGCAGGCGCTCGACGAGCAGCGCGAGCCCGCCGATGCAATCGTGCGGGCTTGGCTGGGGTTGCAGGAGACGGCCGCGCAGTCCGGCATCGTTCGTCGGGCGGCCGAAACCCCGACCGAGTTCACGTCCCGGATCCTGAGCCGCGCCTTCGCAGATGACCGGGCGGTCCGAACACTTCTTCGTCTCTATCTGCGAACGAGGTTTGGTGATCATCCTGTGACCAGTGACGACGTCGCGGTCGTTCGGGCCGCTCTCCAGGAGCTGGTCCTGACTTGGCCCGCGCCCGAGGTCCCGGCCGGGGCCGGGCGACGCTGAGGTGGCGAACAGCAGCCTGCCCTCCGACGAAACGGCGGGGCGCCTGCGGAGCAAGGGCGGGCGGAGCCCCCTCGGGCTCGTCCAACTCCCCGAGCGGCGCGTGACGATATGGGCTCTAGTGGTGGCGGTGTTCGTGGCCGCGGCCTGCTGGTACTTGGGCGTGGACGTCTGGCACTCGGTCCTGCTCGGCGGCGTGCTCACCACGGTGGGACTGCTCAGCTTTGTCGGCCTACCCGAACGAGATATCGGTACCACCGAGTGGCGAGACGGCCCTGGTACCAACCGGGAAGGTGCCCGCGGCGAGGTCGCCGACCTGTCCTGGTCGCTGCGCACGAGTTACGGCCGCGTCGATATCAAGGCGGTATCGCGGGTCCGCCAGCTCGCCCGGCGCCGGCTGGCACTGCACCACCTCGACCTGAACGACCCGGCCGACCGTCCCCGGGTCGAGCTGCTGATCGGCCCGAGCGCCTACGGCATCCTCGTCCGGAGCCAACGCCGCCCGCGGCTGCGCTCGTTGCTGCACTGCCTCGACGCACTCGACGCCATGGATGCACCAGGCCCTACGATGCCCACGGCGCCACGGTCGAATCAGAGACGGCGGGCCCCACCGCCGTAACAATTCGTCTGAGGAGAGCCCGTGAACGTTGACCCCGTGGGGGTGCCGGATGCGCCCGATGCGCTGCGCGTTGCGGTAGCGGAGCCGCCCGAGTACATGCCGGTCGAGGAAATCGCGCGGCTAAGCGCCGCGGTCCTCGAGCGCGTCGCCACCGTGGTGGTCGGGATGAGCGACGCCGTCGGGGTCGCCCTGGCGAGCATCCTGGCCGGCGGGCATGTGCTCTTCGAAGACGTCCCCGGGCTCGGCAAGACACTGGCGGCACGCTGCCTCGCATCTGCGCTCGGCCTTGAGTTCCGTCGTCTGCAGTGCACGCCGGACCTCCTGCCTGCCGACATCACGGGCTCGTTCGTTTACGCCCCTGCAACGACCGAGTTCGTCTTCCGGCCTGGCCCGTGTTCACCGGGCTGTTCCTTGCCGACGAGATCAACCGGACATCGCCCAAGACCCAGTCGGCGCTGCTGGAGGCGATGGCCGAGGGGCAGGTGACCGTCGAGGGGAACAGCTTCCGGCTGCCGTCACCGTTCCACGTCATCGCAACGTCCAACCCGATCGAATATGAGGGGACCTACGCTCTTCCCGAGGCCCAGCTCGACCGGTTCATGGTCCGCCTGGCCGTCGGTTACCCCGAGCGGGCTGGCGAGGCGCAGATCCTGCTGAACCGTGTCGAGCGCCGCCACGAGGTCGCCTCGGTCGAGCCGGTCATCGATGCCGCCACGCTCAGGGCGATGCAGGCCGGCATCGAACGCGTCTACGTCGAGCCGGACATTGCGAACTACTGCGTCGACCTCGCGGCAGCGACGCGCCGGCACCGGGCGATCGAGGTCGGCGCCTCGCCGCGCGGCTCTCAGGGTTTGATGTTGCTTGGCCGCGCCCGGGCCGTGATCGACGGGCGCGACTTCGTCACCCCCGATGACGTCAAACAGGCGGCCGTACCTGTGTTGGCCCACCGGCTCTCGTTGACCACGCAAGCTTGGGCCGACGGCACGCGTGCGGCCGAGGTGGTGGACGGCATCGTCGCCACCGTCGCGGGGCCGCCCGCCGTCGGTCGGCGGTCGGCGGCCACGGCACAATGAGCGAGCCTGTTCCGCAGCCGGCAGGACGCTCGGCTCCGCTCAGCTCGACGGCCGTACCGAGTTGGGCGCGCTCGGCCGGCCTCACCGCCGGCGGGACGGCCGCGGTCGTGCTCGCAGCGGCAGGGCTATTGCTGTCCCGGGTAGACCTGGCGCTGCTCGCGGTCCCCCTGGTCGTGGCCCTCGCCTGGACCTGGGACCAACGCCCGGACCAGTCCGAACCCGGCAGAGGGACCTTAACCTTGACCGAGCCCGGCGGGACCGAAGTCGACTTCGTGATCGACATCCAAGCGCCCGCTCGAGCCGAGGCCATCTCCTTGAGGTACACGCTGCTAGCCGGAGAAGCACACGAGGTCGTGGTAGCCGGGCCGCTGTCCGGCGACCTGGTCGGGCGAGTCCCGCTCGTGCACTCGGGCCCGCAGGAACTGGTCCGCGTCGAGTACCGCTTCTTCGGCGCCGACGCAGGGGCGTACAGCGTCGCGCAGGGCCCGCTAGTCGCGAGCCGGGTGGTCGCGCCCCGCGAGCGGCAATGAAATGGCTGCCGCTGCCCCGGCGGCTACAGGGCCTTACTGGCTCACACGAGTCCGCCAGGGCGGGCGACGGGGGCGACTTCCGCGACGTCCATCCCTTCACCGCCGGGGACCGGCTGCGTCGCATCGACTGGAAGGCCACGGCACGCCGCGGCCAGAACGCCGGCGACCTCTATGTCCGGCGCACGGCGGCGCTGGCCGACGCGACCGTCCTGATCGTCCTCGACAGCCGCGACGACGTAGGTGAGCAGGTGGCGGAGTGGAACCGTAACACCGCAGCACTCAAGGGGCTCAGCGCCCTCGACGTAGCCCGTGAAGCGGCGAGCTCGATCGCGGCCGCGTACATCCGTAGCGGTGACCGCGTCGGCTTTCAGGATCTCTCCAGCCGCAGCCGGATGATCGCCCACGCAGGCGGGAGCCGGCACCTGTGGCGGCTGCTGAGGGCGATCGAGGTCACCCAGCCGTCAGCCGTGCAGTTCCGCCGTCAGCGGCCCCCGATCGTGCCGCCTGGGGCACTGGTGTACCTGTTGTCCAGCTTGCTGGACGACGAGGCCGTCCGAATGGCGCTGCGCTGGCGAGGCAACGGTCACCGGGTGATCGCAGTGGACGTCTTGCCGGCCCCGCGGTTCGCGCGGACGACCCGCTACGAGCGCATCGCGTACCGCATCGTGATGATGGAGCGCGACGACCGAATCCGTACCCTACAGGCGCGCGGCGTCGAGCTCCTACGGTGGCAAGAGGAAGGAGCGTCGCTGCCGCGCCAGGCTCGCTTGCGGGTGTTGAGCCGGCCGGCCCGGGCCGCTGGGTCGGTGGGAGGACATCGATGAAGTTGCCCAGAGCGATGAGGCCGCCCGACCTCCACTTCGCCGGGACGCCGGTCCCCGCCGTAGCAGTACGGGCGGTCCTTACGGTCGCAGGGGTGCTGCTGTCCCTGGTCGACTACGGGCCTTCGGGCTGGCTAGCGGTCGGGATCGTGCTCAGTGTCTGGGCAGCGTGCTCGCCCCAGTACTTGCTCGGGTGGGTGCTGGTCCTGTTCCTGGCGGCGGGCCGGTTAGCCCACCCAGCCGAGCTGAACTGGCAGTTCTTGGTCTTGCTGCTGGGCCTCCACCTCCTCCACGTCCTCGCCATGCTGGCGCTCGAACTGCCCTTGCGGAGCTGGGTGCAGGCGCGGGTTTTCGTGGCCCCGATGCGGCGGTTCCTCGTGGCCCAGGTCCCAACCCAGTTGCTGGCCGTAGTGGCTCTGCTGCTGCTCGCTCCGAGCAAAGACGGGCACAGGCCGCTGACTGTCGCCGGGTTCGCGGTGGTCGGCACCCTGGCTCTAGCCGGCTTGGCCCTGCTGCTCACCGGGCCTCGCGTCGAGGGGCGACCCCCGCCTTCGAGGGTGAACGGGGCTGCCCCGCGCAATTAACCCACCGCGGATTTAGCCCGCCCCCCGTTTAGCCCGCCGCACGTCGATGCCCCCCGCCGTGGGCCGGTGAGGGGCATCAATTTCTTGCGGGGAGGTTGTGACGAAGTTCTCTCAAACACTCAGATTGCGTGCAAAACGGGGAGCTTTTGAAGGCCCAAGGCGACTTTCTCGATCGCCTTGATGTCGTTCTTGGCTATTCCAAGGTCGTGAGCGGCTTCGCCGGTATTGACGGTCCAGGTCTTGATCTCGCTCGCGTTCCCGGGATAGCCAGCCGGGGTGAGGGCGAGCGCCTCAGCCGAGACGGGACTGGTGAGAGCTGTCGCCGCCGCGACCTGAGAGGTGACGTCGGAGAGCAGCGTCGTCGCATGCGTCTTGCCCAACTCTGTCACGAACGGCGTGAGCTCTGTGATAAGGGTGGTGTACCCAGCTTCGGTAACCGTCTCGTTATCAGCCGCCACGACCAGGCCAACTTGGCCGGTGACTACTGCGTAGACCCTCTCGTCGCCGATAACGGCACTGTGCACCGTTGCTAGCTCGGCGTCGGTAGTGGCGGCGGCGGCGTTGGTGGCGTCGGTGACGAGGGCACTCTGTTCGTTAGTAATGATCGTGACCAATGCTGAGCGGTCCGACGTGGTGACGTTGGCGGCATTGGCGACTTCTGTGCCGAGCAGGACCAGCTGGACCTGGCGGGCGATTATCTCGTGTTCCAGGGCCTGCTGGGCATGCTGGAACTGGGCGGTGCTGGGAGTCTGGAGGGTTTGCGCCTGTACCGCAGGGGCGAAGGCGGGGACCATGGCTGCCGCAGCAATTAGGGCTATTGCAGTTGCTGTTTTGGGGTGTAGGTTCATGAGTTCATGTTGCGCCCGTCATGTGAAGAAGATATGCAATTGTCTTGATGGCTCGGTGATGGTCGCCAGGGAGAGGTCCGACGCTGCCGGGGGCTTCCTGCCAATGAAAGGAGCGGCAATGGGAACTTGCGCACACCTCGGGACGGTCGACGTCAACGTGACGCCGTCGAGCGGCGGTTGCCAGGACTGCCTCCGCAACGGGGGCCGATGGCTGCACTTGCGTTTGTGCATGCACTGCGGGCACGTCGGGTGCTGTGATTCTTCGCCGAACCGGCACGCGACAGCGCATTGGGCTGCGCACGATGACCATCCGGTGGTCCGGTCGTACGAACCCCGTGAGGACTGGTGGTGGTGCTACGCGGAGCAGCTGGCGTTCGACGTCGATGGAGCGCCGCCGGCGCCCTCGCACCCATAGGCAACGGTGCCCGGGCCGATAGGCGCGACGAACAAGGGGTCCCGTCGTTGAGAGGGACAGACCGGCTATGAACTCGGCGTGGGCGCCGTTTCGTCACCGGATGTTCGCGGCAATGGCCGGCGCAGCCTTTGTAAGCAACATCGGCAGCTGGATGCAAACCGTCGGCGCGCAGTGGCTGATGCTTACGCTAACCGGCTCCGCTGCCTACGTGGCTTTGGTGCAGAGCGCCGCCAGCGTGCCGATCTTCCTTTTCGCCGTGCTGGCCGGGACGATCGGAGATCTAGTTGACAGGCGGCGTTTTCTGATCGCCGCACAGACCTATATGTTCCTGGTAGCGGCCGCACTCGGCGTCTTGACGATCCTCAAGATGGTATCGCCGTGGTCCCTGCTCGCGCTGATATTCGGTGTGGGGATCGGCCAGGCGCTAACCGCCCCGACATGGCAGACCCTGCAACCAGAATTAGTCGACCCAGATGAAAAGGCCCAGGCGATCTCTTTGGGGTCGGTCAACCAGAACCTCGCCCGCGCAGTCGGGCCGGCGATCGGTGGGGCGGTGCTGGCGGCCACGAGCGCCGGCGTCTTGTTCCTTATAAATGCGGCAACATTTGGACCGCTCATCGGCGTTATCGCGCGGTGGCGGACCAAGCGGCCCCCCTCTGCTCTCCCGCGCGAGCACGTAAGGGAAGCCGTTCGCGCGGGCGGTCGCTACGTCAGAGCTAGCCCGGCGTTGCGTGTAGTGCTGCTGCGGACCGGTCTGTTCTCCTTTTTCGCATCGGCGATTTGGGCGGTCCTGCCGTTGGTGGCAGAAAAAACGTTCCGCCTCGGGTCCGGTGGTTACGGGCTGCTGCTGGGCTGTGTCGGCATTGGTGCGGTGGTCGGCGCAAGCGTATTGCCTCGCCTCCGCAAGAGTTTCGCGCCGGCAGTACTGCTGCTGGCGGGTTCTGCCATCCTTGCGATCGTGGCGCTCCTGCTCGGGTACGTGGACGTGATCGCGGTAGCGGCGTTGGCGCTTGCGTTCGGTGGTGCCGCGTGGATCCTTGCGCTCTCCACGCTGAACTCGCTGTACCAATTGATGCTCCCGCAATGGGTCAAGACTCGGGGGATGTCGTTTTATCTCGTCGTGTTCCAAGGTGGAACGGCGGCCGGGAGCGCGCTGTTCGGCGTACTGGCTGAGCACGCCGGGCTATCGGCGACTTTGGCCATCGTCGCCGGGGGCCTGCTGGTCGGCCCGGTCGCCGGCCTGCGCTACCGCCTGCGCAGGATCAGCCCCGAAGAACTCCTTCCGATTGGGGACTGGCCACAACCTGTGCTGGCGGGCCCGGCAGCACCCGGCGGCCCGGTCCAAGTAACTATTGAGTATTTCGCGCTCGGTGGGCGCGAGGACGAGCTAATGGCCGCTCTCGAGGGCACGAGGTTTAGCCGGAGGCGTACGGGCGCGAGCGCTTGGAGGCTCTGGCGCGACAGTGCGGAGCCATCTCGTATCCTTGAGCAGTTCGTCGTTGTTTCCTGGGAGGAGCACCTCCGCCAGCACGAACGCATTACCGTGCGCGACCAGTCCCGCTTCGACCAAGCTCGCTCGATGACCGACCCGGCCCACCCGACTACCGTCACCCATTGGTTGGCTGCACCATGAAGTCTGGCCCAATTGCGGTCGGAATTCGACCAAAAGTCGCGCCGGGCGCAGGGCGAGGCCGCCAGGCTAAGTTTTCTTGGGCGGTACGACCTGCAGGTGTAGTTCGGCGAGTTGCGCCGGTGTGACTGCGGCGGGGGCACCCATCAACAGGTCGCGGGCCATCTGGTTGAGCGGGAACGCGATGACTTCTCTGATGTTGGGCTGGTCTTCGAGCATCATGAGGAGCCGGTCCACACCAGGGGCGATACCGGCGTGGGGGGGTGGCCCATAGCGGAAAGCATTCCATAAGGCGGGGAACGAGGACTCGAGGCGGTCCCGCGAGTAGCCGGCGATGGCGAAGGCTTTTTCCATCACCTCGGGCAGATGGTTGCGGACAGCGCCCGAAGAAAGTTCGACCCCGTTGCATACGACGTCGTACTGGAAAGCCAAAATGTCGCCTGGCTCCTTGCTTTCCAGTGCCTCCAGACCACCTTGCGGCATCGAGAACGGGTTGTGCGAGAACTCCCACTCGCCTGTCTCGGCGCTGCGCTCGAACATCGGGAAATCGACTATCCAGCAGAATGCGAGCAGGTCGGGATCCGCCAGGCCAAGCTCGCGCCCGAGCCCGGCACGGGCCTGGCCGAGAGCGATGCTGGCCGATGGAGGCGGCCCGACGCAGGTCAGCACGGCGTCACCGGGGGAGGCGGCTGTGGCCGCGACCAGGGTGGCCATTTCTTCGGGCGTGAGCTTCCGGGACAGCGGCCCCTTGGGCTCGCTCCCGTCGGCAGGTAGCTGTAACCAGCTGCCTATTGTCGCTACGCCCTTGGCGGCGTCCCCGAAGGCATCGAACCAGCTCCGGGGCCTCTCGGCTGAGCCCGGAGCCAGCAAAGCGCGGACCACGTTGCCCCGCGACGGCGCCTCGGCGAACATCGGCAACTCCGTCTGGCCCCCGAGCTCCCCGGTGACGTCCACGATCTCGAGCCCAAAGCGGAGGTCGGGCTTGTCGCTGCCATAGCGGGCCAGCGCGTCGGCGTACGAAAGGCGCGGGAAGGGCGCGGGTGCCCGCTTGGAGGACAGCGAGGATACGAGCTTGCCAAAGAGCAGTTCGACTTCGGTGAAGACGTCCTCCTGCGTGGCGAAGGCCATTTCGAGGTCGATCTGGTAGAACTCGCCGGGGCTGCGGTCCGCCCGGGAGGCCTCGTCCCTGAAGCAGGGTGCAATCTGGAAATAGCGCTCGACCCCACCGACCATGAGCAGCTGCTTGAACTGCTGGGGCGCTTGAGGCAGCGCATAGAACTCTCCGGCATACAGCCGGCTCGGCACGAGGTAGTCGCGGGCGCCCTCTGGGGACGAGACTGTAAGGATGGGTGTCTGCACCTCGAGGAAGCCGCGCTCAGTCAGGTGGGACCGTACGGCCTGGCAGAAGCGGGCTCGTTTGGCCAGGCGTTCGACGAGCGGCCCTCGTCGCATGTCCAGGTAACGGTATGTGAGGCGAGCTTCTTCGCCCACTTCATTGTCCCGTTCGATCGGGAAGGGGAGCACGTCCGACGAAGACAGGACCTCGACACTTGCCACCTCGACCTCCACCGAACCGGTAGCCAGTTTGGCGTTCACGGTCGCCGGCGGCCTCGCCACCACCTTGCCGGTCACGCTGACCGAGCTCTCTAGGCGGAGGTGGGAGAGGGTCTCGAAGGCGGCGTCGTTGGGGTGCGAGACGATCTGGACGACTCGGGCGCGGTGGTCCCCGAGGAGGTACCCCTGCCCGTCGCTGGGCGCGTCCGCATCGCTCGCGAGATCGGCCTGCGGCCCGGCCGGGTCACGCAGGTCCACGAAGAGCAACCCACCATGGTCGCGTTTGGCGGCTACCCATCCGGCCAGCCGGACCTGCTTGCCGATGTCGCCGGGGCGGAGCTGCCCGCAACGGCTGGACCGGTAGCGGTTTGCGGCGAAGGGCTCGGGGGTGGGTATATCGGCCATGTCGGCAATGAGGTTACCCTTCCTAGCCGAGCCCAGTGACGGCGTAGGCTTGTAACCCGGGAAACGGACCACAGGAGACGCAGCTATGGCGACATCAAAGAACAGCTTCGGTGCCCGGGGGCGCCTGGACCTGGCCGGCCATGCCGTCGGGGTCTACAGGCTCGCTACGGTCGCGCGCGACGAACGCTTCGACATCGCGCGTCTCCCGTTCTCCCTGAAGATCCTGCTTGAAAACCTGCTGCGTCACGAAGACGGCCTCAACGTCACGGCCGAGAGCATCGAGGCTCTGGCATCGTGGGCGACCTCGGGCACCAGTGCCCCCGGGTCACAGCGCGCCCAGATAGCATTCTCGCCGGCCAGGATCCTCTTGCAGGACTTCACAGGGGTACCGGTCGTGGCAGACCTGGCCGCTATGCGCGACGCGATGGTTTCCCTTGGCGGGGCCGCCGAGGCCGTACAGCCCCTGGTGCCCGCAGAGCTCGTGATCGACCACTCGGTGATCGCAGATGTCTCAGGCCGCGCTGACGCGTTTTCACGCAACTCGGAGCTGGAGTTCCAGCGCAACGAGGAGCGCTACAGGTTCCTGCGGTGGGGCCAGCAGGCTTTCGGCACGCTCAAAGTCGTCCCGCCGAACACCGGGATATGCCACCAAGTCAACCTGGAGCACCTCGCAAAGGTGGTCTTCCGCACCGAAGAAGGTGAGGCTTACCCTGACACCCTCCTCGGCACAGATTCGCACACGACGATGGTCAATGGGCTCGGTGTGCTCGGCTGGGGGGTAGGCGGTATCGAGGCGGAGGCCGCGATGCTCGGTGAGCCGGTGACGATGCTGATCCCCGATGTCGTCGGGTTCAAATTGACTGGCGAACTGCCCGAGGGTTCGACGGCAACCGATCTCGTGCTGACTGTCACCGAGCTGCTGCGCAAGCACGGCGTCGTCGGCAAGTTCGTGGAGTTCTACGGCGACGGGGTGCCCAAGGTGGCTCTCTACAACCGGGCCACGATCGGCAATATGTCGCCTGAGTACGGCTCGACCTGCGCCATATTCCCAATAGACCAAGAGACGCTGCGCTACCTGCGTTTTACAGGACGTTCCGAGGACCACGTCCAGCTTGTGGAGGCCTACGCCAAAGAGCAGGGGCTCTGGCACGACCCGAGCAATGAGCCGGTGTACTCCCAGCGTGTCGAGCTCGACCTCTCCACAGTGGAACCGAGCCTGGCAGGGCCGGCGAGGCCGCAGGACCGGGTTCCCCTACGCCGTTCGAAGGTTGCTTTCCATGAGTCACTCCCGAAAATCCTGGGGAAAGAGACGGCCGAGGGCCCACCCAGGCGGGTCCCGGTGACCGCCGAGGGGGCCATGGGTTACGACCTCGGTCACGGCGACGTGGTGATCGCCGCCATAACGAGCTGCACGAACACTTCCAATCCCGATGTGATGATCGCGGCCGGCCTTGTGGCAAAACATGCAGTGGAACATGGGCTTTCGGTCAAGCCATGGGTGAAGACCTCCCTGGCGCCGGGGTCCAAAGTTGTCACGGACTACTACGAACGTGCCGGGTTGACGCCCTATCTCGACAAGCTGGGTTTCGAGCTCGTCGGCTATGGCTGCACGACCTGCATCGGCAACAGCGGGCCGCTGCTCCCGGGCGTTTCCGAAGCGGTCGCCAGGGGCGGCCTCGCTGTCGCCGCCGTGCTGTCGGGTAACCGCAATTTCGAGGGCCGGATACAACCCGACGTGCGTATGAACTACCTGGCTTCTCCGCCCTTGGTTGTTGCGTACGCGATCGCCGGTTCGATGGACTTCGACATCATGGTCGAGCCGCTCGGTGCCGGCAGCGACGGCCGGCCGGTGTACCTGCGCGACATCTGGCCGACCACCGAGGAGGTAGCCGAGGTGATAGGAGAAGCCATCGCGGCCGACATGTTCGAAAAGAGCTACGCGGAGGTCTTCGCCGGCGACGAGCGCTGGGCGGCGCTCGATGTGCCGCTTGGGGAACGTTACGAGTGGGGGACCACCTCGACCTATGTCCGCCAGCCCCCGTTTTTCGACGGGATGACGCAACAGCCTGCGCCCCTTCGCGACATACATGGCGCCCGGGCCCTCGCCAAGCTCGGGGGGTCCGTCACGACGGACCACATCTCGCCCGCCGGCAACATAAAAAAGGATGGCCCGGCAGGTTCTTGGCTGGTAGAGCACGGTGTGGCGCCTGTTGACTTCAACTCCTACGGGTCCCGACGCGGCAACCACGAGGTGATGATGCGAGGCACCTTCGCCAACGTCCGGCTCCGTAACCAGCTGGCCCCAGGGACCGAGGGCGGCTTCACCACCTTCTTCCCCACCGGGGAAGTGACCACGATCTACGACGCAGCCATGCGTTATGCCGATCGAGGGCACGCCTCTCGTCGTGCTCGCCGGTAAGGAGTACGGTTCGGGGTCGTCGCGCGACTGGGCGGCGAAGGGGACCACGTTGCTGGGCGTGCGAGCTGTGCTGGCCGAGAGCTTCGAACGGATCCACCGTTCCAACCTGATCGGGATGGGAGTGCTGCCGTTGCAGTACCTGCCAGGCGACTCGGCCGAGTCCCTTGGCCTCTCCGGCGAAGAGGTGTTCGACATCACGGGCCTCGAAGCGGCCGCCCCCTCGCCGGCGCCTCTCCCGGCACAGTTGACCGTTTCGGCGGGTGACAAGGCGTTCGACGTGGTACTCCGCCTCGATACCCCAGTCGAGGCGGAGTACTACCGCCACGGGGGCATCCTGCACTACGTGCTGCGCCACCTGCTCCAACGGCAGGCCCACTAACTCGGGCAAGGCGGCGATCGGGCCGGCACCAGCTCAGGGGCCGGCTTTGTACAGGTGCCGCTCCGACGACAAGTTGGCCGAGACCACATCTTCGACCACAGCGATGAGAGCCAGCGTGGGGGCGCTCGGGCGGCCCCGTTTTCGCAGCGCCATGCCCACGTGGCGCAGTGGCAGGCCGTCCACGCTGACCGTGCGGAAGCCCTCCGGAAGTTCGGGGACAGTCGTGGCAGGCACCAGCGCCGGCCCGTAGCCGCGCAACGTCAAGGCGGCCAGCAGGCGGAGCCCGTCGATGTCGGCCTTGGAGGACAGCGTCGTGCCTGCGTGGCGGGCAGCCTCGTCCAGCTCCTCGCGGAACCCGGTATGTGGGGCGGGCAATATGAGCTCGACGCCTTCGAGATCGCCAATATGCACCATTTCCGCACGGCTGAGCGGGTGGGCCTCGGCGATGAGCAGGACTATGTCCTCGTCGAAGAGGGGCTCGACCCGCAGGTCGGGGTTGGCGAGGGGAAGGTTTACCACTGCGCAGTCGAGGCCCCCACTTGCCAGCAGCACGCCAAGCGCTGACGAGGTTGCCTCGGTTGTTACCAACCTCACCCTGGGGTGGGTGAGCGCGAGACGGTCCAATAACGGCAGCACGAGCCAACGACCGGTCGTCGCGATCATCCCGAGGCGGACGCTACCGACGACCTCCTGGCGGAGAGAGGCCAGGTCTGCTGTTACGGCGTCCAGTTCGGCCTGTACCTCCCGTGCGCGCGCCTCCACGGCCCGGCCCTCCTCTGTGAGCAAGCCTGTTTGCCGGTCGACCAGCTCGACCCCGAGCTCGCGCTCGAGGCGCTTTATGTGGCCCGAGACGTTGGACTGAACCGTATGGAGCGCACTGGCCGCGCCCGAGAAGCTGCCATGGTCAGCGATCGCCACGAGGGCGGCCAGTTGGCGCAGGTCCACGACGCCAGTATCGCGGTCAATGACCCTTAGCCGGCAAACCTGGAGCCAAAAAACCCTGCGGGAGGCGATGAGGTTGAGCCGGGGGCTCGTTGGGTAATTTCTGTCATGCAGAACACAACACACCCAACATGGCCGTAGGCATGGCGCGTTGGCGGGCGCGGCTCGGCCGAGGCCCGAAGGAGGTAGGAGATGTCTAAGCATCTGGCTGTCGCGGAAGCAAGTTTGGTGGCCCCGCAACGCCCTCAACTTGTTCGTTGGGGCAGCGTCTTTTCGGGGACCGTCATCGGGTTGGCAACGTTCGCCTTGCTGGACGCGCTGTGGCTGGCCTTGTCGTTCGGTAGCCGCGACTCCGTCGTGTACAGCAACCTGTCATGGTGGATCGCAGGAACTGCAATTTTTTGCATCTTTCTGGCAGGCCTCATCGCTGCCGTGAGCTCGGGGGCACGTGGCCTCGGCGCTGGAAGCGTGAGCGGCCTTACGACTTGGGGCCTGGTTGTGATAGCAGTTGGAGTGGTCGTCGTGCCGACATTTGCGATAGGCCACATCCCCAACACGGTCACCGTCAGCGGTACGGTCTATTCGATCAATTACCTGAGCTACTGGGCCGCTTTTTGGGCTCTGCTCATCGGTTTGGGCGCCGGTCTCATCGGTGGCATGATCGGGGGCACCATCGCGCGTAGCATCGACGAGCCCTACCTCGACCTGCGGGAGGCGACGGTAAATGAACCAGTGGTTGCGCGCACGACAGCAGCGCCGTCAATGGTCCCTGGTACCTCCACCGTCCCGGCCGGTGCCCCAGTCACTACCAGCAACCGGATGGTCCCGGTCGCGGCCACATCGGCCAGCGCAGAAGAGGCCACGGGCCCGTACGTTTACGAGCACCACTGAGGGGCGCCGAGACGTCAGGGCTTGGGCGGCCAGCGTTTTTCGTTTGCAGGCGAACGGCGCCGGGCTTTGTCCTTGGGCGATGGCCCGAGCGCCCAAGCCCGGCGCCAGGCTGAAGCGTCGGGGCCGGTAAGGGGGGGAGTAGTACCCGCGGCAGCGCGACGCCGGGCGGACCACCAGTCCGTGGTTGCCTCGTCCCCGAGAGCCGCAATGGCTTCTTCGACGTGGTTGACAAGTTGGCGAGCTGGTAGGTCTGGGATTATCGGGGCCCCAAAGGTGACCTTCGTCTCGCCCGTGTAAAGGCGCTTGGCCCCGCGGGGCAGGAGCCGGCCTGTTCCTTTGATGTGGACCGGCACGATCGGACGGCCGCTGCGCGTGGCAAGCCAGGCCGTGCCCGGGTTGTGGGACTGGCTCCAACCGTCGGGGCTCCGGCCACCCTCGGGGAACACGAGCAGGTTCCAGCCTTCGGCGAGTAGCGAGGCCGCCCGGCTGACCGAATCACGGCTTACTTTTATGCGTTCGAGCGGTACCGCGTTGAGCGCGAAGGCAAAGTAGGTGGCTTTCAAACGCGTGTCGAAGAAATAATCGGCTGCGGCCAGCGTTACGACCTTGTGGCGCCAGGGCTCTGGAAGGACGGACAGCAACAGGGGCGTATCGAGGTGGCTCGAATGGTTGGCAGCAAATATCACAGGTCCCTCCACCTCCTCGAAACGGTCAAGTCCTTCAACCGAAGGTTGCGCAACAGCGTTCACGAGGGGCCGGGTCAGCAGGTCGGTCCATGCCGCCCGTGCAAGGCGGACCGGGTAGCGCCGCGCCCACTCGGTGTCATAGTTCACGCCGAGCGCAGAGGTCTTCGGTGGCAGCGGGACCGATGTCGGCCACGTAGGCGCGCTCAGTGGGAACGGGAGCTCCCGCAAGGAGGGCAGGCGGCGGAGGTTCCCGAGCCGGTCGCGAACTTCGCTAATGGACATTTGCAAGCATCACCGGGGGACAACGGAAATATGTGATCGTCGGGTCCCGCCCGACCTGGTCCTCAGCCATCTCGAGGGCATCGGCGAGGGTCGTCGCAGGTTTGAAGCCCATCCGCCGTACGGCTTTTCGGTTGCCGCCCACGATTATTGTGGCGGCCGCGTGTTCGAGAGCGTGCGCTCCCCAGTACCACATATAAAACGGGTGGACCCCGTGGTACGCATAGCTGGTCCGGTAGAGGTGACGGTACCACTCGTCGGTGGCAAAGCGTTCCTCGTAGACCTTTTCTATCTGGAGCGGGTCGGTGGTCGCCGAGAGGACCTCTTCGAAGAAGTCGATATACGACGGGTGGTGCACGGGGTGGAACGCCCACGGTGTCGGGTGCGAGACGATCACGACGCCGCCGGGACGCACAAGGGGCTTGCCGATGTAGAAATTGAAAAAGTACCCGAGGCTCATGCACATTACGAGCAGCGGGTTCATTATCGAGTTGACGTTGTAAGGGCCGACGTGGGGGAGCCCGAATATGACGACGTCGCTTTGGCCGTCGACGTCGACGATCTGCTGACGGTGGAGAGCCTCGATCGTGGACGCGTGGACTGCCTCTACCTCGCCCGCCTGGACGCTCGTCATCGCCTGGGGCGCCAGGATCGAATTGAACACGGACCTTTTTGCAGCGGGCGAGAGCATATCGAGGCCGCGGCTGGTCGCCAGGAACGTGGCCCTGTCCCGCACGTCCCACTCCCATTCCCGCTTTTGCAGGAACGCCATCTGGGAAGGGAAAGCGTCGTTGTTGAGGGTGGTCTCGATCTGGAAAACCTTCACGTGCTTGCCAAGGAACCGACCGATCCGCCATGCCGACGAGTGCAGTTCGGAATTGGGACGGTCCATCAGCGAGCGGCTGTGCTGAAGGGTTTTCACGTTGTGGTGGTGGCGGACGCTGCGATAGCTCATGAGGCCCGTCGAGGTCGACTTGTGGCCGCCGTCCATCGCGACGAGGTTTATGTTCACGTAGACGAGCAAGTCCGATTCCGCAACCCTGCGGCTTACTTCGACGTCCTCGCCCTTTTCGGTTTTGCCGACCATGACGAGCTCGGAGGGGTCCTCGGCATCGTGCTGGAGGAGAGCGCCGTGGGGTGCGAACGAGTCGAAGATGCGGTCGCCCAGCGCATGGCGCAGCTCGGCATCGGTCATGCGCCGGTGCAGCCCTAACGCCGCTATCAGGACGACATCGTCCACTCCAGCGGCTGCGGCCATTTCGAGCACTGCTTCGATCACGCGCTGGCGGTTGTCCGGCCTGCGCATCGGCGGCAGCGGCAGGGACAGGTCGTCAAAAGCGATCGTCAGGCGCATGCCTGCGTGGAGCAGCTCTGGCAGCGGGGCGCTGTCGCCCATCGGCTCGAGGAGCGCTTGGCGAATGGCCGCGTCTGGGTCGACGAGCGGGGCCAAGGGTTCGGGCGCGTAAATGACGCGGCTCCGATCGGCTGGCAGACGTTCCAGCCTGAACCCCTCTCCGTGCCAGATGAGTACGGGAGGCGTGGAGCGGTCGACTTCGAGGACGAACCCTGGACGAGGCATTATCCGAACGATCTCTTCTTTTCTCGGCGCATGTCGAAAGCGACTTTTACGGACCCCCGGCGGCCGGCGGCGGCGGCGTGCTCGATCGCCTCGGCTGCGCGGTCGAGCGTGTAAGTCGCTGAAAGCAGTCGCTCCAGCCGAACTGCCTCGGCCAGTTCAAGTGCTAGGTCGAAACTGTGGCGCCCACCCATGGCAGGTTCGGGGCCGTAGGTATACGAGCCGACTAGGGACACTTCTCGCTGCCAGAGCGGCGTGAGGTCGATATGGGCCGGCGCAGGCATACCGGCGAGCACCAGGGCCCCTCCTGGCTCGGTCACCGCGAGGCAGTCGGCGATCGAGCTGGCGCTGCCGACGCAGTCGATCACGAGTGGGGCGCCGCCCGAGAGCTGGCCGGACGCCAGCGCCCAGGAGCCCGTCGCGCGCCTCACGGCTCGGCGCAGTTCCGCCGGCTCTGCAACCGAGGTCGCTCCGAGGCGAGCAGCCAGTTCTCGCTGGTGGGGGTACTTGGCGACGGCGATGACCCGCGTGACGTCCTCCCGGAAGCGCGAGAGGGCGGCCACGACGCAGAGGCCTAGGGTACCGGCGCCTACGACTACGGCCGTCACCTCTGAGGCCTGCGCGCTCCGGCCGGGGAGGCGGCTGAGAGCGGCGTGGACGGCACACGCTGCCGGTTCGACGAGGACCGCTGCCTCGTCGGGCAGGTTCTCGGGTACAGGGTGCAGCTGGCTCTGATGGGCAACGAACGCGAGCGACCACCCGCCGCCGGTCTCTTTGCAGTAGCCCGTTTGCAACCCAGGTGATATGTGGCCACCGGTCAGGTTCACGCAGTGGCGCCGGCGGCCCGCCGCGCAAGCCGGGCAAAGCGGCTTGATGCCGCGCGCCTCGCAGCCAAGGACCGGCTCAATGACGACCCGTTGGCCCTCCTCGGTGTCCGCCACCACCTCGTGGCCAGGCACGAACGGGAAGCTCACTATGGGCTCAAACCACCGCGACGAGCGCCCGTCCACCGTCGCCAGGTCGCTCCCACAGATGCCCGACATCCTCGGCAAGAGCCTGTGCCAGCCTGGGCCAGGCAGCTCCGGGGCAGCTATGTCCACCAGGCGGAGCGGGCCGTAGCGGCCACCGGCTCCCGCTTTCCACTCGGAGGCGATGCGCGCCATGGCGAAGCGCGGCACCGAGCGTTCGACCTGAAGGGCCTTCATGGCTCTCTTAGACCGCTGCGAGACTTGTTTTGGCTCATTTCAGGCCCGAAGGGCAACAGCGCGCGCTTGTAACCGGGGGCGCGGGGCCAATGTTCGACGTGCCAACCGCGCTTGCGGGCGATCGCTGCGAGCTTGGTCTCGGGGTTGACTGCTACCGGGAACCCTGCGGCCTCGAGCATCGGTAGGTCGCTCGTCGAGTCGGCATAGGCGACGCATTCGGCCAGGTCAAGGCCGTGCTGCCCGGCGTAGTCCGCCATGATGAGCGCCCGCGCCTCGCCGGTGGGAGGAGCCTCGCGGAGCTCGCCGGTCAGTTCCCCATCGATCGCGTTCATGTGGGCGCAGACGACGTCGTCGAACAACGGCCGGAACGGCTCCAGCACGAAGTCCAGCGCCCCCGTGATCAAAAGCGTGCGGTGACCGAGCTCGCGGTGCTCGCGCACGCGCCTTATCCCCGCAGGGAAGGACTTCTCCAAGAGCAGGTCGCTCGTGAGCTCGGATGCCTCCCCGCGGAGCTCTTCGATGTCGGCGTTTTGGTAGCGGCGGTAGAACCATCGCAGGAAGTCGCCCCTGTCGACCATGTCGAGAGAAAGCATCCGAGGCGCCTCGAGCAGGGTTCGCACCGTGAAGCGGGCACGCTCGGGAAGGTCCATGTGCCTCGTGGCGAGCCAAGCGTAGGAGTCGACAACGTTGGTCGCTACGAGGGTGTTCTCCAGGTCGAAGACGGCGAGCTGGCGGTCGGGCGAGAGCACGGCCCGCCGGCCACGCTCCTCACGCGATAAGGCACCCAGGCCCTGGCGTTGGCGGCGCGGCCCGGCCAAGCGGACCCTGGCGTGGGCCACCACCGCAGGCAGGTAGACGTCGTGGCAGTAGCGGGGCCACTCCAAGACGGCGGGGTCGAAGCAAAACTCCCGCTGCTCTGCGGGAGGCAGCAAGTTGTTGAGCTCAAGGAGACGGTCAACCTGGAACACAGCCTCGGTCTCGGTGTACGACCCGTACAGTTCGACGTAGCCGAGAGCTCGCTCGGCCTCTTCGCGCCGTTCCTCGATGCGGGCCGCGAGGTCGGCGGCGCCACCGCGTAGCGGCAGCGTCTGAAGGGCGCGCTCGGCGCCCCGCAAGGCTCGCGTGGCCTGGCGAAGCTGGTTTTGTACCCGGCGCCGCCCGGGGAACGACCACTCGGGGACCTCGATCGGTTGGCCCTTGTCGTCCGCGAGCGGGTGCTCCGAGAACCATTCGCGCACCAGGTTGACTAGCTGGCCGTAATGGAGCGGGTTACGGGCGCCCGAGGCTGCGTGGACCACGTCAGGGCTCTCGAGCGGCCCGCGGGCGGCGACGGCGAGGATGGCGGCCACCACGAGGTCGACGGGAATGACGTCGATGATCCCCTCGGGGACGCCGGGGAACTCCCTGAGCAGGCCGCGGGCATAGCTGATGATGACCGGGTCGGCCATTCGAAAGCCCCTTATCCAGCCCGGATGAGGCTCGGAAAGGGCGGCCTCGATGATGGATGGCCGCACCACCGTCACCGGCAGGTCGCCGCGGCCCTCGAGAAGAGCCCATTCACCGAGGGCTTTCGAATATGCATAGGCATCGGGCCAACCGAGGGCCTGCGCCCGCGCCTTGCCGAGTTCGACCATGCGGTCCTCGGCCCAGTCGACGCGAAGTTTCTCGGTCCGATCGGCGAGGAGGGGCACCCCGGCCGCACCGAGTTCGGCGCGGGCGGCAGAGCGAAGACGGGCAAGCTGTTTGGGGTCGCGGCTAGCGGCCTCCGCGTCCGATCGGGCACGCCTGGCTGCATCGACCTCATCGCGCCAGGGGACCCTGGATGAAAAGGGCGTCTCGGAGAGCAGTGCCTCCGGGGCCGGCCCGCGCCTACCACCTGCCACGTAGGCCGTGGAAACGGCTACCAAGTGGGGGAGGGATGCTTGCTGGAGCACCGCCGCCACCCGCGACGGGCCCAGCAGGTTGACTTCTACCGCGGCGTCGAGCGGCGCATCGAAACTGACGGTGGCCGCCGAGTGCACGACCGTCGAACAGGTCGACAGCACCTCTCGGCCGGCGTCGTCAAGGCCGAGGCCGTCCACGGTGACGTCGCCGGCGATCGGGATGATGCGCCGAGAGGTCTCCTCGTCGAAGGCCTCTCCGAGCTCGCGCCGCAGGCGCTGGAAACAGTCATTACGCAGGACATCGCGTTCGACCCGGTCCCTGGCCCCACGCCGGCCCGGCCGGACGAGAAGGACCACCTCCGTATCCGGGAGGCACCGCAACACACGCTCTGTCAGTGCCGTGCCGAGGAACCCTGTTGCGCCGGTGATCGCGATCCGCCGGCCCGCAAGTGCCTCTCGGAGCATCCTCCGTGTTTACCACGTAGGCCCTGGGCGTTCAGGTACCGGGGCTGTTTCGTCACCTGGCGGCCGGCGGTGGGCCAGGCGAGTCAGGAACTGCGGCGCGAGGAGCGCGATTTGCTCTGTGGCCTGGTGTAGCGAGAGTTGCTTGCGGGCAAAGCCCGCCCTGTTGCAGTTACGACCGGCGCGTCGGGTTTTGCCTTGCGCGAGCGCGCCGCTTGAGCCGCAGCCTGGCCGCCCGCAGGCCGTTTGCGCTGAGATTGCCTGCTGTTCCCGCCGCTCGAGCTGCTCGATGAGGTGCTGCGGCTTGCCTTAGGCGAGTGGTCGGATATCCACTGCTTTTTTTGCTTGTTCATCCGGAACATGACCACCCAAATGAAATAACCGGCCCCCGCCGCAAAAATCAGGTACTCCAGGTCGGTCAAGCCTGTGGGGAACGGCGTGTCGATCCCCAGCACCCCTGCGACGAAAAACGCAATGCCAGTGACGTAGCGGCGCTTCCAGTAGATGCTTACCGCGGCTGCCACGGTGACCAGGAACACGATGATCGCGGTTTCGGGGTGGGTGATGGGCAACCAGTGGGTGGAAGATTTGCCATGCACCGTCGTGACTTTCGGGTAAACGTCGCTCCCGAAGTACGAAAAAACCGCCAGCCCGACCATGGCGGCCGCCACGTAGAGGGCTCTGCGCGGCTCGGGATCCTCTAAGCGCTGAAGTAGCCTTGGCGGCTTCCCGGCGCAGCTCCTGGTACGAAGCGCGGTCGGCAGCTTTTTGTTTGCGAATGAGCTCTTTCTGCTTGCGCTCTATTTCTTTGGCCGAGGTGGCGGAGGTGGCAGCGCGGCTCGGTGCGCGAGCTCACATCGAGCGACGTGGCCTCGTCCTCGTAATCCTCGTCGCCCGTGTCTTCGTCACTGTCCGGCGGGGGAGACCCTCGCCGCAGGAGGCTCACTCCTGGCCCGCCTCGCCATCCGGGCTGTCCTCGGTCGACGCGTGGCCAGCCTCTTCGCTCTGGCCAGTACCTGCGCCGGGCAAGAGCCATGTCCGGACCTTCACCGAGCTCTGGCGCGGCCCCAGCTGTTCGAGCTGGGCCTCAACCGGGAGATCCGTCGGCGGTTCGCCGGAGGTCACCATGATGATGGCCGGTTCCTTCTTCTCGGTTTCCAGAGCCTGCTGGAGGCCAAAAGCGAACGCAGTCAGGACCGCGCCGGTGGCACTGCGCTGCCGCCAGCGCTCCACGCTGTCGGGGAGACCGGTGCGCCTCGGTGCCTCGTTCTCCAGGAGCTCTTCGGTCCCCTCCGGAGCCGCTCGGCGGACGTGGCGGCGACCGAGTTCGTCGACGTACTCCTCGGGCTCGCCATCATCCAGGCCCTCATCGTCGAAGTAGTCCTCTTCGGCGACCACCTCGTCCTTTTGGCTCGCGGCACCATGTGTACCGCTCGCCTCGGTTTCGGGCAACATGTCTTCTGGGTCGTGCTCGGGCACCCCTCCACGGTAGCGCTTCGGCGAGGCCTCCGGGCTTGTGCCTTCGTGGCGCCGCAGGAGGCTGCCCGCAGTGGGCCAGCAGTGGGCCGGCCCGGCACACGCTGCTAGCAAGTTGAAGACCGTTGGCCTAATGTCAAGCGACGGGGGGCTCGCCTACCCGTTGGAGCCTGGCACGGGACAAAGGGGGACACGCCTTGTCATATGTCACCAGCAACTGGTCGTACGACCCGTTCTTGCTGTTGGCATTCGCGGTCGTCCTGCTCCATGAACTTGGGCTGCACAACCTGGCTCGACGCTCCCGGCCCGAGCGCACTCGGCCCGCCGGCGCCGTTCGCTGTTTTTCTACGGTGGGTTGGCAGTCTTGTTGTTGGCGGTCGACTCTCCCATCGATTATTGGGCCGACTACTACTTCTTCGTCCACATGATCGAGCACATCTTGATCATGTTCTTTGCCCCCGCCCTTATCGTGGCCGGCGCCCCCTGGCTGCCGTTGCTGCACGGCCTGCCGGTAGGGATAAGACGCCGGGCAATGAGAAGCGTCCTCCTGGGCGGCTGGGCCAGCCGCTGCGGGCTTTGGCCGGGCCCTGACCGGCGGGTGGGTGGCCGTAGTGCTGTTCAACGTCGCCATGGTCATATGGCACGTGCCGGCCCTGTTCGACCTGGCCGAAAGGAACCAGATGGTCCACATCTGGCTGATGCATTCAAGTTTTTTCGTCACCGGCCTGCTTTTCTGGGCGCAGATCATCCCGTCGTACCCGCTGAAACCCAAGCTCGCGACAGGTTCGCAGATCGGGGCGATCCTGGGTACCAACGTCGTCATGATCATGCTGGCCATGTCCTTGAGCCTGTTCACCAACCATTCGCTGTACCCGGTCTACGACCACTTGGCCGGCATCCAGATGTCACCTTTTGCCAGCCAACAGCTCGGCGCCGCCATCTTGTGGGTGTGCGGCGACTTCTGGGCCTATCCAGCGCTCGTAGTCCTCATTCGTCGAGCCATGGCCGAGGAGGGAGGGGCCGGACGGCTGGTGGACCGGGTGCTCCATGTGGGCGGAGCGGTGGGCCGGCCAGCGGGTGACTAAAGGGGCCGCCACCCCTCCAGTCCCGCCCAACGGAGTGGGGGAGCAGGGGGTCGCGGGACCTGGCCCAGGGGAGCCCGCACTGGCGCCAGAGCGGCCCGACCGGGCCGCCGCCCTCGCCGCTGGCCCGACCAAGGTGCCGCGAGCGTTCATCTTGGTCGCACTGGCATGCGTCGCGCTGCTGGGTCTGGGAGGAGCAGCGCTCGATCGCGCCTTCCCAGGCACGGCCGGGGGCGCAGCGGCCGCCGACGTCGTTACCACGATCGGCGCCTACCCTCCCCCGTTTGCCGGTGCCCCAATCGGGGTTGGCGACCGTCCAAGCAGGTCGAGCCCCGGTCAATTGGCGGCCTCGGGCCCGCCCTCATGGGCTTGCAAAAGCTAACAGTTATGTCGGCTCCTGGCTTTGTGCTCGTGGACAAACAGGGCAGGCCGATGTCCCTGGCGGATCTTCGGGGCCGGGTCGTGGTGCTAACTTTTTTTGATTCGGCGTGCGACGATATTTGCCCTGTTATGGAAGCCGAGCTCTCGCGGGCGTACGCCGACTTGGGCGTCGACGCGGCACGTGTGAGCTTCGTGACCGTCAACACCGACCCGCTTGGCTTAAGCGTGGGGGAGGCGGGCCAACCGAAAAGGGGATCCTACGGGCCGTGCCGACGTGGCAGTTCCTCACTGGGTCGCTCGACCAGCTGAACTCGGTGTGGAGGTCCTACGGTGTGGCCGTCGAGGTCCAGACGTCCACGCGGACGGTTTCGCACAACGAAGTCATGTATTTCATCGACGCGTTGGGCCGGGTTCGCGACCGGGCTACCCCGTTTGCCAACGAGACCCAGCGCGGCGCGTACAGCCTTGCGCTACCGACCGAAACAAGGTGGGCGGCCGGGATCGCCGATCAGGCCCGTGACCTCCTGGGCAGCGAACGGTGACGACTACCGGGCCCACCCTCTCCCTGGACCAGCCCGGCTCGAGCCAGGCGTTGGCCGGCCGGCCAGGCGGGGCCGTGGTACCGGCGCAAGTCGTTCTTGGTCCCGGCCGTCTCGGCCGTGATCGTGGCGGCGATAGTGGTGAGCGACCTTCCGCAGTCCAATTCCCGCGCCGCCGAGATCTCGAGTAGCGCCAGCGTGGTGTCGCAAGTCAATGAGAACGTCGGTTCGTGCAGTTTTGCCTTATCGGAGTCCTTCACGATCTATGACGACCTCGTAGCTGGTTCTTTGTCACCGTCCGAGCAGAGCCAGGTGCCCAGCCTGCTGAATGACGACCAGAGCGCGTGCTCGTTTACCGACAACAGCATTTACAACCTTTCCACCATGGATGTCCCGGGTGGGACCTACGGCAACGACCTGGGCCAAATGGTGAGCGTGGTTACCCTGTGGGCGACTTCGGACGCTCTGGCCGCTATCGAGGAGATCCAGGTCCTTGACACCACGCCGTCAGACCTCAAGGCTCGCCAAAACCTGGCGCAAGATGTCCGGGTGCTGGACCATGACCGCGCTCAGGCATTCGCCGAAGTGCAAGCCGTCGACCAGCTATTGGGTACGCATCTTGCCATCCTGCACCTGGCCCAGCCGCCGGCCATCACCTCGCTCCGCTAGGGCGGCCCCCGCTTCGCATGTGCTCCGCGGCCAGTGCGGCTGCGCTACGGCCGGTCAGCGGGCCGCGCGGGCGACAGGGCGCGACGGCGCTCTTCGCGAACCACGCGGTGTAACTCGTGGTCGGCGTCCTCGTCTGCGTGGAGCCACTGCGCCAGTTGCCAGAAGATGAGCGGGACAAAACACGCAGTGGCCACGGCCCACATGAGACCAGACGCCGCTTGCTGGTCGATGGCCTGGCTGATGCCATGGCCTGGGATATGGAGGTAACTGCTGTACCAGCCGGCACCGGACATCGCCAAGAGATAGGCGAGCACCCATATCGTCCACATGCTTACGGCGGCGACTGCGATCCGCTGCGGTCTTGGGCCGCGAGGAACCAACGCTCCCGAGCTGATGCACTCGAGCCACAGCGCTGCCCCGGAGAGCTCGAGGCTGACAGCCTCGAGGGCCAGGAGCCAGCCCCCGGGTTTCAAGGCGTTGACAGCCGCCGGCGTGCGCCAGGCGACCATGCAAGCGAGGGCCGGCACCGCCACCGCCGCCGTGCGTACGCGCTCATGGTGGCGCTTGCGGGCGGCGGCCAATTTCTCGACCACCGGGCCCAGGCCCAGGAGGTCCCACGGTGCTCCGGCAACGACCAGCCCGGGGGCCACCAAAGCCAGGACCATGAACTGGAGCGCCTCGGCCCAGTCGTAGCGGTGCGCGCTGGCCGACAAGGGGGGCACCACGACCACGACACCAACGACCAGGCCCAGCACCGACAACGCCGGCCTGGCCCAGGTCGGCGGGCGGCGCTTTATCAGCTCTGGCGGTACCGTACGAAGAACCCCAGGATGAGAGCTATACAAAAGGTACCCAGGGGTATCGCCAGCGTCATGACCTGGGCATCGATGTAGGCGTCCGCAACGGGCACAGCTACTCCTTACATGACGTAGAAGAAGACCCAGAATAGCGTGGAGATGAAGGCAGCAAAGCCCCAGAACAGCACGCAACCCTCGGCGCTGGCATTGTGGATGCGGTCTGCGGGAAGGCCGCCCGGGGCAACTCCTTCATCGGCCATGGCCCGGCGCAGGCGGGCTAACCGAGCCAGGAGGGTCTCGATCCAGTAGACGCAAGCCAACAGCAACACTATGTTCATGACCGCCCAGGCGATGAAGCAGGAGGCGTAGCCGCTCGACCCAGGGTAGAAGCTCAGGCGGGTGAGCTCCAGCACCTGGAGGGCCACGGTCAGCAGCCCGAGGACGACCACTGTCCAGCCCGCCACCTGCCAGTCGAGGTTGGTCCCCTGACGACGGCGGAGGTTGCCCAGGTACAACAAGGCTGCGGCTCCGACCGTAAGGGCAAATACGGCGCTCCCCAGGGCCATCGGAGCGCTCTCGCCGTGGAGGCGCCACAGGCCCTCACTGTTGGAAGACCTCAAGTAGAAGTAGGCAAAAGCCAGCGAGGCGAAGGCGAAGCCCACGACGCCGATGAGCAGCCGGGTGCCTGTCCACGTCGCACCCTCGGCGGCGCGCAGCTCGTACTCGATCTCCTCGGGAGTCTCAACCAGACGAGGCGTGGCTTGGGCCTGGGTGCGGTCGCTCACAACGGAGGCCTAGGGTCGAGGGACGCGGGCGGCTGCGCGGTGCCGTGCGTAAGACCGGCTCCGGCCAAGCCACCGTCCAGGTCGGCCATCGCCACCGGCTCGGCTTCGCCGTAGTGGTACGGGTTGTCGAGGATGATGGGAATGCGCTCGAAATTGTAGAACGGTACGGGCGTCGCGGTCTGCCACTCGAGCCCAAGGGACTCCCAGGGGTTGGCAGGTGAGGGCCGCGGGTTGATGATTATGGTCCAGAGGAAGTTGCCGACGAAGATCAAGAACGACGCCCCCAGAAGGAACGCGTTGACGGAGGAGAAGTCGTTCCAGACCTGCAGGTTGCTGGCGTACTCGAAGACCCGCCGGGGTTGGCCGAGCAGGCCCACGATGAACAACGGGAAAAAGGTCAGGTTGAAGAACACCAACATGGTCCAAAAGTGGATCTTGCCCCAACGGTGGTCCATGATCCGTCCAGTGATCTTGGGAGTCCAGTAATAGACGCCTGCAAAGAAGGCGAAGACCCCACCACCCATGATCGTGTAATGGAAGTGGGCCATTACGAAAAAGCTCCCGTGCACAGTGACATCAACAGGGACGTCGGAAAGGAACACACCCGTGACGCCGCCGATGAGGAAGTTGAAGAACATCCCTAGGCAGAACAGCATCGGGACATCCATGCGGATCTTCGCTTTCCATAGGGTCCCCAGGCCGACGAGGTAGATGAACCCGGTCGGGATAGAGATCAGCTCGGTCGTCAGCATGAAAAGGGGGCGCATGTCGGGGTCGATGCCGCTCTGGAACAAGTGGTGCTGCCAGACGAAGAACGACAGCAGGGCGACACCGAGCATGCCGGCCGCAGCCACCCGGTACCCGAAAAGGGGCTTGCGGCAGAACACGGGGAGCAACTCGGCCACGATGCCGAAACCGGGCAGCGCCATGATGTAGACCTCGGGATGGCCGAAGAACCAGAACAGGTTTTCCCACAAGAAGCTGCTGCCGCCGTGCTCGTTCACGAAGAAGGCGGTTTGGGCGGTCCGGTCCAGGATGCCGAACAGGCCGGCGGCCACCAGGGTCGGTGTTGCCAGGGTAAGCAGCGCTGAGGTGGCCAGGATGGACCACACGAAAATGGGCAGCCGGCCCCAGCTCATGCCGGGCGCCCGGTAATGGATGATGGTGGCCAGGAGGTTGAAGCCGGCCAGGATCATGCCGAGCCCGATCACCCCGAAGCCGATCAGGTACGAGTCCATGCCCCCGGAGCCTTCGGTCTGTAGCGGCGCGTAACCGGTCCATCCCGTCGGGAACCCGCCAAAGGGCAGAGCGGTCAGGATTACAAAATACCCGGCACAGAACACCCAGAGCGAGGCGGCCTCGACCCGGGGGAACGCGGTGCGGCGGCTCCCGATCATGAGTGGGACGAGATAGTTGCCGAGCGGGCCGACGACCACCGACGAGGCCATCATCATCATGATGGTGCCGTGCTCACCAACGATGTCGATATAGGTCCCCGGCCCGAAGAAGTGGCTGGCGGGTGTAAGAAGTTCGGTGCGGATGCCCATGGCCAGCAACCCGCCGGTGAACAAGAAGGTGAAAACGGCCACCAGGTACTGGACGCCCACAACCTTGTGGTCCAGGGTGAAGCGGAAGTAGCGAGTCCAGCTCTGCTTGGGGATGTCGGGGAGCGGTTCCCGGCCGAGGATCTTGACCAGAGGGTAATTAAGCGCTCCGACGCCCGCCAGCCAGCCCAGGACCATGAATGAGAGGGCCAGGCTTATGGCGACGTCGTTCTGGCCGCTACCCTGGACGTTGGCGTAATTGCTCGCAATTAGGTTGCCCAGCCAGTGGCCGACGAGGTAGCCGACAATCCCCCCGGCCACCGCAGTCAGCACGCTCTGCTGGAGCCACGCGGGCCTCCCCGGCCGCAGGCTGGGCGCTAAAGGCCTAGAGGGTCGGCCGCTCCCGGTCTCGGCGGCCCTGAGCACATCGGCCCTCGGTGCGGCAACACGGGGCTCGCTGTCTATCGTCATCTTGGCATCGTCAACCTTCCCTCACTAGCGGTCGGGACGTGCACCTCGAGAGCCGGCTTCCGCAGGGTGCTCACAGCTTGACCGCCTGAGCGCCGTAGGTTTCCACGTTGCTGTATGGGTCGAGGTTGTCAGGGTAGTAACCGCCGTCGGCCCCGTTGGCGTCGGGGGTGTAAGTCCACGCGAACGGGGGTAGCAGTTTCGTGGCGGCGGCCAGCTCCGACTCGTTCGACGTGGCCCAATTCCTGAAGTCGGGCACGCTCATGACCTGGCCGGTGCCGTACATCGCCCCGTGCCAGATCCCGCAGAGCTCGTCGCAACGTACGCTGAAGTCGCCGAGCTGGTTAGTGGTATGGGTGTACGCGATGTTGTCGTAGTCGGGGTTGGCGTCAGCTTTTACACCCAACTGGTATGCCCAGAAATCGTGGACGACGTCCAGAGATGTCACGTGGAAAGCGATCTCGGTGTTGGCCGGGATGACCAGCTGGTTAGTCTCGAAGCCGCCGAAGGTCGGGTACCGGTAGGTGAACAACCATTGCTGGGCGATCACCTGCACCGGGAGGATCTTGTGCGCGGACGGCGTGAACAACGGGTTGGGGCCCTGGCCGCCACCTGCCCCGGCGTCGGCGAGCTCGTAGGTCCCGAAGCTGAACAAGCCGAGCACGATCGCTGTGGTGCTCAGTATCCAACCGACCTGGATGCCCAGGTGGCCCCACGAGTAGGGCCCCACCACAGGCTCTGGCCCGCCGCGCGATGCGCGCCATGTCCAAATGGCGTAGCCCATGAAGATCCATACGCCCAGGATTATGGGCAGGGCGATCATAAACAGCACGTAGAAGTCGAACTGAGCGCCGCGGGCCTCAGATGTCATCGTCCCGGGCGGCGCGTGGGGACCAACGACGAAATAAATGATGGGCTCGCCCACGGCCATTAGGACGAGCCAAATCCCCATCATCGATCGGAAGTGGTGGTGCCCGTCCGGAACGCCGGGCGCGCGAACTGCTCCGGGGTTGGACGGTGGCGGTGTGAGGGCGTCAGTCATCGTTTACACCACCTTCAAAAACCCGTCCATGTACCCAATGCTCTGCATCGGGCCCCCGTTGCCGTAGAAATACCCCAGGCCGCAGGGTATGAAGCATTGCCAGGGGTACTGACCCACTCCGGGGGTAATGAAGGAGAAGGTGACGACGTTGTGGGCGTACTTGGTCGTGCAGGGGGCGACGCTACACAGGTTGTTGGAAGTGGAGGAGTTCCCCCACAGGGGGACGTCGATCCCCAATGTCGGGATCGTGAACGTGTGGGCAACGCCGTTGCCATCGTTGGAGTTGACCAGCGAGATGGTCTTGCCGTTGAGGGTCATGGTCCCACCGACTGTGCCCAACACGTGGCCGAGGAACTGGTTGCGCAGTGGGCTCCCGCTGTCGTACTGGAAGATCGTGACGTGGATCAGCGTATGGGCGGGCACGTCCCACAACGTGGTGTGCACCCACTTGCCGTCGGGGGCCTGGGTGAGGTAGGACACCCAGGTCGGGTGCGTCCCGAAGCCGATCGAGCCCACCGTTTGTAGCGTGAGGTCAACCGGCTGGCCCGGCTTGTGCCCGGCGGTGAAGTTGATGGTCGGGGGATCGGAGCGCAGGTAGTCCATGGCGGTGAAGATCACAAGGCCCACCGAAATGCAGAAGAGCGTGGCTAACACGGCGATCCGCCTGCCCATGTACAACCCCCCCCTCTGCCTAGCGTCTAAGCCAGTGACCGACTAGTCAGTGCTTACCCGCTATCGACAGACACTAGGAAGTTTGTACCGCCGGAGTCAAGCACCCTGCGATGAGAAAACGTTTTTTTTGTCCCCGGGAGACTGCTCAAACGGGCAAACTTGCGGGGTCACAAACGGGCGAACTGCCGGGCCTCCATTTCGAAGCGTTCCGTGGCCTCATTGCTCACCGAGGGCTTGGTCGAAGCCACCGCGGTCAGGACATCTGTCCCTGCCACCTTCGGGTCACCACCACCAACCGCGCGGTCGAAAGCTAATTGGGCGCTCCGCTGGGCCACCAGGGCGAAATCCGCTGGCGTGAAGCCGGCCGTCCGGGCGGCGACTTCGCCCGGGTCGCTGGCGGGCAGGATGTCTGCCGCTAGCTCCGCTCGCCCGGCCTCGTCGGGTGCGCCGACGGGGATGATGAGGTCGAACCGGCCCGGTCGGAGCATCGCGGCATCTATGGCGGCCACAGAATTTGTGGCCATGATCATCAGGCGTTCCGGTCTGGACTTGAAGACAGGCATCGACTTGAGCAGCTCGTTCACTATGGCCTGGTTCTCGGGCCGCTCAATGCGGTCGGCAACGATCTCGTCGGCCTCGTCTATGAAGCAGACCAAGCGGTCCACAGCGGCAAGGTCGGCCAATGCCTGGCGGATCGCGGCCGCGCCGTCCATCCCGCTGCCTAGAAGGGAAGGGTGGAGCTCGACGAAGGCCCAGGACAGGCGGGATGCAATCGCCCTGGCAAACGACGTCTTGCCCGTCCCGGGCGGCCCGAACAGGAGCACCGTCGAAGGAGGCACGAGCCCGACCATCTCCGCAAGCTCTTGGCGGGCAAGCGGGGCGAGGACCCGACGCTCGATTAGGTCCCTAGTCGACGAGAACCCCTTCATGGCCTCCCATAGGGCCGGGCCGGGCACGAACCCGCCGTAGCGCTCGAGAATGGCGAGCTCCTCGGGGACCATGGAAACCGCCCTGACGTACAGGTCAAGAGCCGGTTCGCGGCGCAAAGCCCTGGTTGGCCAGCGCCGCCTCGCCCACCTGACCGGGGTGCATAACCGCCAGCAGTCGACGACCTCCGTGATGGACGATCTCCTGGTCAAGGGCCTTCAGAAGAGCCGACCCGATCCCCTGGTTGCGCCATTCGGGGTGGAGGGCGAGGACGAGCAAGTGGGCGTCGGGGCCGCAAACCCGAGCAACGGCAACCCCGACGAGGGCTCCGCTCGCCGACAGGGCCACTGAGGAGGGCTGGTGCTCGTGAAGGGCTTCGACCAC
Source organism: uncultured Acidimicrobiaceae bacterium (assembly GCA_963699075.1). GTDB lineage: Bacteria > Actinomycetota > Acidimicrobiia > Acidimicrobiales > Palsa-688 > Fen-671. The sequence continues at coordinate 1,029,867 of CAVOTF010000001.1, forward strand.
GTCCGATCTCCCATAGGCGGCTGCCGTTGCCGACCCGGCAAGGTCGATCAGCCGGACTACCTCCTCGAAAGGAGCAACCGGGTCCCGGTGGTCGACAGATAGGACGCGCCAGGAGGGAGTCATGGTCGCCGACAGGGACAGCGGCGCCCAAACGCCCGTCGACGTTGCGTTGCGTGCGCTCGTACCGGATCGCCCAGTGCCGCGGCGGGAGCTGTCGCCCTCACCGCGCCGATGCTAATCCTCCGAGCCCTGGGCGTCCCGAGCCGTCGCGGGACCAAGAGCGCACTGGCGGGCGCTAGGGGGCGCCTTTCTCCCCGAAGGCCAGCTTCAAGGCCGCTTTCAGAGTGGCCGCGTTGAGCTGGCCGACGTGGCGGCCGAGCACTCGGCCGCGTGCCGAGATGAACACCGTGATGGGCAAGCCGACGAGCTGGTACGCAGTCGACACGGGCCCGGGCCGTGGCATGAACAGCGACACGTAGCTGACGTGCGTGCGAGCCAGAAAGGCGGCCGCCGCCTTGCGGCGGTCGTCGGTGTCCACGCCTATGAACTGCACGGCGCCCCGGGCCGAACGGAAGGCCGACTCGAGCAGCGGCATCTCCGTCTGGCACGGGTAGCACCACGAGGCCCAGAAGTTGAGGACAAGCGGTCTGCCCCGAAAGTCGGCCAGGGTCAGCTGGCGGCTGGGCACCAGTACCTCGGGCAGAGAGAAGGCCGGGGCCGGCCGGTCAGTCCTGTCGATAAGGGGGTACACGACCCCCGTGCCCGAGTGCGACAGGTCGGTGACAATGGCTCCGAGGGCTAGCGCTGAGACAGTCACGGCCGTGACCGCGAGGCGCCATCTTTTCCGTCTGCGGGGGGGCGGGTGTTCGTTTACCTCGGCCCGGCCCGCCTCGTCCCGGCCCGCCTCGTCGCGGCCCTCGCTGGCCTGCGCGTCACGGGCCTGGCCCTCACCTGCGGGGAACTCGTGCTCCGCTGCCATCCGGTCCCCATACAAACACATGCTTGAGCGATCTAAAGAACCTTGTATGGCCACGCGCGCACAAGTACGCTCACCGCACCATGGCCCTGACGTCGCCTCCCGTCAGCCGTTTGACTGCTCGCGTAGTCCAAAAAGGCGCAACCCGAGCGCGCGGTTACATCGCCCTTACCAAACCTCGGATAGTGGAGCAGCTGCTTATCACGACCGTTCCGACCATGTTCGCAGCCCGCAGAGGCCTCCCATCCGTAGCGCTCGTGGTTGCCACGGTGGCTGGCGGTGCACTCGTTGCGGGCGGCGCTAACGCCTTGAACATGGTCGCCGATCGCGATATCGACCGGCTGATGCACCGTACACGCCGCCGTCCACTCGTTACCGGAGAGATTTCTCCTGGTGCGGCGGCTGTTTTTGCCCTTGTCCTGGAACTGCTCGGCTTCGGTGAGCTTTGGGGCACGGTAAACCCGCTGTCAGCTGTGCTCGCATTGTCGGCAGCCCTTTTTTACGTCCTTGTTTACACTCTGTGGTTGAAGCGTAACTCTAAGCAGAACATTGTAATTGGGGGCGCCGCCGGTGCAGTACCCGTACTCGTCGGTTGGGCCGCGGTCACGGGCAAGGTGGGCTGGCCGGCGCTGTCGCTGTTCGCAATTATATTTCTCTGGACGCCCCCGCACTTTTGGGCACTGGCCGTGCGGTACCGGGAGGATTACCGCGCCGTGAATGTGCCGATGCTCCCGGCGGTGACCACGTTGGCCAAGACGGCGCACCAGATCTTCGGGTACAGCGTGGCGTTGTTCGCGACGTCGCTCGCTTTCGCATATGTCGGGCATATGGGCGTCTTTTACATCACGGCTGCGACAGTCCTAGGGGGGGTGTTCATAAGTTATGCCGTGGGCTTTTGGCGTGAACAGTCGGCGTCGTCGGCAATGGCCCTTTTCCGCTACTCGATTGTCTACTTGACACTTTTGTTCGCCGCCGTCATGGCTGACGTGCTTATCCGGTACCGCTGACCGGGACGGCGCTCGACAGGTCGCCCCCGTTAGGTGAGGGGACCGGACGAAGGGAGCCGAGAAGTAGCGGCACCAGGTAACCGAAACCGGCAAGTATGGCGCCGACAAACATAAGTGCCATACCCGTGAACCTGACCAGCGATCGGGCGTCGGTAAGCAGGCCGCCGACGCCGGCGATGGCCACGCCGCTAAAGCCCATCCAGGCGGCTATTCGTGCAGCCCGCGTCGCCGCCCTCAGGCGAATGGCCAGCGCCGTGGATGCCAATGCGAGCATGAAACCGAAGACGGCGTGGACCAGGAAGACGATCTCGCCCTTGGTGGGCACCCCGCCGCTTGGACGGCCCACGGATACCGAGGCCAGCGTCATAATCCCCAACACGAACTCGACCCCAACCAGGACCGCAAAAAATGTCGCCAGGCGGGCTGTGGGCCGCGCAACCACGATGTCCGGTCGCGGTGGAGCAAGCCGGCCGCGTCGGTGGGCCTCGCGGTCCTGTTGACGGCGGCACCGCTAGGGCGGGATTTCCGCTCCCTGTAGGCCTCGGGGTCCTCGTGGATGAGCTGCCACCAGGCGGCGATGGCGATGAGGGCAAAGATGGGCCACTCGACGGAATAGACCCAACTGAGGCCGTTGCCGGCTAAAGCCCGAGTGGCTTGCCACCAGCCGGCTAGCACGCATGCGGGGGCCACAATGACCACGGCGAGGTGCAACAGCAGTGCTCGTGGGGAAAACCAACGCTTCAGCAGAGATGTTAAGGGTAACCACTCACAGCTGCGACCATGGTTTCAGGGTGGCCAACGCAGCGTCCCGCGGCGTATCGCTTCGTCGGTTAGTGCGTACCGCGCAGGCTGCTGAGCGAGGACGGGCCTGCCGTACTGGTCGACCAGGCTGAAACCAGAAGCAGGCTTATCGAAGGCAGCCGGCGTACCATCGGTCGCTTCGGCGAGGACCGGGTCGGCGCGGGGGTTCAATCACGCCGCCGCCATGGGGACCGCACCCAAAAGGATGACGCCTACCGCACCGCCATCGGGATCATGCTGTTGGGTTCGGTGCCTACGCCCCCATGAAACCGAGGTCCTGAACCAGCACCCAGTCGGCGAGGCACAGGACCGTCCCGGCGACCACACCTACGAACACGAGCCGGGGCGGCCCGCGAGGAAGAGCACACCGATCGCGGCCAAGGCGACCACGACGAAAAGGTTGCTACCGCAGGGGACCTGGTCAAGGTCCTCAGGGCCGCCTCTACCAGAGAGGGGGCCGGATCGCTCGTTTTCCGCGCGACCGCGAACTCCGCTCCCACATTCCGCCCGCCCGGTTCTCAGCCGGGAGGAGTTCTGACCTGTGGTGCGACCCCCCGTCGGGTGGACTTCCCAACGTTGCGGCGGGTCGAATAGGTAGGTACATTGCTCACACACGAGACTTTCGGATTAGGGGGCGAGTGACGATGCCGTACAAGGCGATTGTCGTTGGCACAGATGGTTCGGACCGGGCAACGGTGGCCGTCAACGAGGCTTTCGCCCTGGCGAGGCTGACCGGCGCCACCTTGCATGCCGTTCATGCCATTCACCCGGCCGTCGCGGCCGGGTTCCATGATGCCATGTCGACTCAGATCGAAATCGACACCCTGCGACAGGACGTTGGAGCCATCAAGGAGCGGACCGTCGCCGAGGGCGAGCGGCTGGGTGTGCCTGTCGAATTTCACACTCCCGGCAGCAATGACGCGGCGGATGCGCTCATCAAGATCGCCGAGGAGGTCGATGCCGACCTCGTTGTAGTAGGCAACCGCGGAATGAGCGGCGTCACGCGCTTCGTGCTCGGAAGTGTCCCCAACAAGGTGTCTCACCATTGTCCCTGTAGCGTGCTAATAGTCAACACCGAACCTGCCTGAGTAGACGCACGAAGGGCTATACGCTGTTGGAGCGCTGTGCGCGGGCGGAATCGCATGCATCAGCGGCAAGCGAGCAGGTCAGGGTAGCAAAGTAGGGCGCTTGGCTCAGGTGGTTAGAGCGCAGCCTTCACACGGCTGAGGTCGGAGGTTCGAGTCCTCTAGCGCCCACCAACGTTCGGGGGCGCCGGGAGGGGGCAGCCCCCGGAAGCGGCCCCAAACGTTCCCAGTGGGATTATAGCTACGGAGAGTGGCCCCGCCGCCGAAGCGGCGCCGGGCCGAGGCTTCGTGGCGGCCGTCCCCGCCGTGTGGGCCGCAGAGGGGCCGCTCCAGGGCTGCGGCGTCCCTACCAGGGCTTACGCTGGGAGGTGCCGTGGGGGTACACAAGTATCCCGTAGCGGTGGAAGACCTCGGCTCCTCCCTTGGGGATTAGCTCGGACCCCGGAAAGGGGCGACCGCCAACTCGGCCGAAAAAGCCACTCATAACGCCGATTATTTTCTTCCGCGCTACATAAACCGTAAGCCCGCTTTGAGGTGCAGATTATCCGTTATTGGGCGCTGGTCGGCAAGGCGCCAACAGGCGACGCCACAAAGTAGCGGTCCTTGACTTTTGCCAAGGACCAAGCAATGATGGCCCATGAGCGACGGCCCGAGGGGCAAGCTTATGCATTGTGGCGGCAGCGGCTGTTTGCGGGCGCCCCTGGTGGCGGTGGCCGTTGGCGTAGCCCTGGTGGCGTCCACGCTCGGCCCTTCGGTGGTTTATGCCGCCCCGGCCAAGGCCCCAGTGCAGCTTGCGAGCGGGGGGCGGCCCGCCATACCTGCCGGGGAACTGGGCGGGCCGTTCACGGCGGCGTCGGTGCGCTCGGCCGAGGTGGTGCTGGCCCATAGCGGGGTGGCCACGGTGGCCGACGAGAAATCCAAGGTGGCGCTGGTGGCTGTCACCGGCCCGGTCGCGGATCAGCTTCACCGGGCCCAGGTCCAAGCCATGGCCCTGTCGGCCGCCGACGGGGGCGGCGTCTGGGGCTCGGCCCTCGACGCGGTCGCCCGCCGGCCAAGGGCCTGGCCCCCTTCAGCTACGTGCTGGCGTCGTGGGTGGCCAACGAGGCAACGCCGGGGGCCGAGGCGGTGCGCGCCGTCATGGGGCCACAGGACTGGCGCCGGGCCCCGTCGCTTATCTTCCCCACCATCGCCCTGCCCCTGTTCGTGGCCGACGTCATCGCCCATACCCCGGCCCCGCGCCGGCGCCCCGGCCAAAGCCGCGGGCGCCGCTGGCTGAGCAGGCCATGGGCTTTTTCGACGCCCCCTGTTCGACGGTGTCCAATTTCGTGCAGAGCACGCTCGTGTCGGTGTTCAACGCCCTGACAGCTCACGCCGGCCACGGGCAGCGGCGCGGCGGCGGCCATCGGCAACTTCTTTGTCACCCTGTGGAACGGCGTGGTGGCCCTGGCCCAGCAGGTGGTGCAGGGCCTCATCAACAAGGTCTCGCAGTACATCGTGTCCAAGATCCGCCTGGCCGCCGGGGCGGCGGTCATCGTCGCCAACATCGTCGCCTACCTGAACCCGTGGTCGGTGAAGGTGACGCGGCATACCCAACCCCGTAGTAGCCGGCGGCATCGGCATGTTCAGCGCCAAGGTCGACACTGGCAACGGCATTTCCGCCTGGCCCCCCGCCCTGGTCGACTGCCTGCCCGCAGGCGTCGAGCTGCCGCCGCTCGACGCCGCCCATGCCGACGCCACCTGGTCGGTGGCCGGGGCCGTCTCGGCCACCTCGCCCACCACCATCAAGCTCTCCGCCCTGGGCCAGGGCCAGCTGGACTTCGCCACGACGGCACCGCGCGGCGAGCGGTTGCTCGACGGCCGGCCCGGCCAGCGCCCCAGACCGGCTCGGCCACCATCACCGTCACCCGCCCCGGACCGACAAGCTCAAGTCGGTGGTCACCAACATGGTCGCCAACGGCTTCGGGGTGGCGGGCAGCATCGTCAGCCCCGTGCTCCAGTCCCTGCTCGAGCCCCTCCTGGACCAGGCCCTGGGCGCCCTGGAAAGGCTCACCAACGTGATCGGCACCGGCCATGTCACCGTCACCTACCCGGCCCCGGGCGCCAGCCACTGCACCACTACCACCGGCTCCCACTACCACTACCAGCCCGCAGCCAAGGCGCTGGCCTGCCCAGGTGCGGCGCTGGTGGCGTACCACCTCCAGCTCTCCTATTCTGTCGTGGGCTCGGTCGGGGAGCAGGCGCCAATATTGGTGATGTGCTACTACCAAGCGCCGGCGGACGAGACCACCGTGCCCGGGGGGGGTTCGGTATGCCCTAATGGAGATGAGAACTTCATCAACCAGACTCCAGGTGGCTGCCAATTCGTTCAGGTCACCGAGTACACCGGTTCTTCGCCCCAGTCGTTGACTGAGAACTCGTTCTGCGCCGCCCACGGCCCCTGCGCCAGTGAGATGTCGATCCCGCCGAGCCTGGTGGGCGGTGATGCCGCTTACGAAATAACCGGCCCGGCGTCGGACCCAGCAGCGATCATCATTTTGGCCGTGAAGGACGGGTTCGAAGTCGACGTAGGGGTTGGCTGGGACGCCAACGCAGAGCGGTCAGAGGCGCTAATCCGAGCGCTCTTCGCCCAGCATTTCGGCACCGGGCCTTGAGTCCCGTCTGCGAACTGGTCCATGAGGTCGCTTCATGGAAGGGACGGTTCTAGCTGTCCATGGCAACGCCTGAGCCTCACCTTGCAGGGTGGGTGCACCAAAGGACCCACGATGGCCAAGAAGGCCCGGGCTCAACCCTGCCGAAGGTATCCCATCATCATCCTCTCAGGAGGTTCTTGCTCTACCTTGTGTAGGCCTTGTCGACGCCTCTGCAGAGATGCCTTCACGGGCCGACTCGGTGCCTCCGCCGCGCTCCCACATCGGCGTGGTCGCCCAACGGCCTAGAGGGTCGAGCGGCCGCCTGAACGGCGTCTCCGCAAACACTCCCGCCCCACTCGACAGCGCCAGAACGTCACCCGCGGGGAGCCACGCCGTCCGCACCGGTGTGTACCGGGGCGCTCGCCTCTTGACAGCGTGCCGGGGCTCTGGGATGCTGCGCAGCAGGACCCTTCGCTGCCGTCCCGGGCAAGCTACCACGGGTGCCGAGAAGGGATAGGGCCGTGCCGCCGAGGAACGCCGTCGCGGGTCCACCAGCACCCGCGAAAGGCCCCCGGCTTATCGCCGGGACGGCCCTGGTCGGTGCCGTCATGGCCCTGACCGCCGCCTTGGCGGTGGGGACGGCTCCGCTGGCGGTGGCCCTGTCGGCCTGGAGTGCACCTACCGAGGTGAGCGGGGCGGCCGGCGGGGGCGCCTTCTACGGTGTGAGCTGCACGGCCGCCGGTGACTGCACGGCCGTCGGTGCCGACGGCCGGGACCAGCCGATCTATGCCACCGAGGCCGCCGGCACCTGGGGAAAGGCCACCGCGGTCAACACCCCGGTTGCCGGCGGCGAGTTCAGGGCCGTGAGCTGCACGGCGCCCGGTGACTGCACCGCCGTCGGCTACGACTCCAGGAACGAGCCCATATACGCCACCGAGGCGGGGGGCACCTGGGGGGGCGCCACCGAGGTCAACATCACCGGCGGCGGTGGTTTCAAAGGCGTCAGCTGCACCGGGGCCGGTGACTGCACCGCCGTCGGATGGGCCAGCAGCCCGGCAGGCCCCATGTACGCCACCGACACTGCCGGCACCTGGGCCCGTCGGCCCGCCTCCATGGCACCGCGCCCGAGCTCCTGTACTCAGTTAGCTGCGCCGGTGCCGGCGACTGCACTGCTGTCGGTTCCGCCGGCGGCTTCACGTCGTTCGCCGCCACCGAGGCCGGCGGCGTCTGGGGCGACCCGAGCGCGGCCCACGCCGGCGCCGCCTGGTTCGCGGTGAGCTGCGCCGCGCCGGCGAATGCACGGCGGCCGGCGATGGCAGCGTCGGCGGCCGGTCTATGCCACCTTGGCGCCGGGAGGCTGGCGTCCACGGCACTGCTGGGCACGAGCCCCGGCCCCGGCCAGTACAACGGTTTCCAGGGCGTTAGTTGCACCGGGGTGGGGAACTGTACGGCTGTCGGTTACGGGCCGGGCGCCCAGCCCATCTACGCCATCGAGGTCGGCGGCAACTGGGGCGACGCCTTGGTGGTGACCGGTTCGGCCGGTGGCAAGGGTTACTTCCACGCCGTGAGCTGTACTGGCGCCATCTGCACGGCGGTGGGTTCCGATGGCGGCGGCCAGCCCATTTACTCCACCCGGGCACCCGTTTCGGTCCTCAGGGTGCCCACCGCCCCGCGGCCAGGCAGCTCCTCCGGCTTGGCCGCGGCCGAAAATGTCGGTGTGCCGGGCAGTTCCACCGTGGTCCTCAACGGCGTCTCCGTCCCCTAAGCGGCAGCTGTACCGCCGTGGGCCACCAAGTTGGGGCCGCCGGTGACAACGGCACCCTGGTTGTGTCCCAGACGCCCACCGGCTGGAAGGCTTCGGTGGCGGCCGTCCCGTCCACGCCGCAGGCCTGGGGGGACGACAGCCTGAATGCCGTCTCCTGCTGGGGGCCAGGCGACTGCACCGCGGTGGGCTCCTACGAGGATCCCCAAGGCACCTTCCCCCTGGTTGAGACCGAGGTCGGCTCGGTCTGGCAAAGCCCGGCCACGATGGCCCTGCCCGCCGACTCCTACATCGTCCCCAACGGGCCCTGACCGGGGTCAGCTGTCCGTCCGCCGGGCACTGCACGGCCGTCGGGTACTACGCCGCCGTTGGTGGTGGCAACCAGGGCCTGGCCGCCGAGCAGGCGGGCCGAAGTGGACGGCCAGCAAGGTCGACTTCGGCTTGACGGCGCAGCTCAACGCCATCTCCTGCTCCTCTTCTGATTGCCTGGCCGTGGGCAGCGGCGTCATCACGGGCGACAGCCCCCTGGCCATAGCGGTGGCCGTGGTGAGGGGTGCCTTCGGCGCCACGTTCGAAGTCAAGGCGCCGGAGGGGTCCTGGGGCATCGCCACCCTGCTCTACGGCGTTTCTTGCACTGCACCCACCACCTGCACCGCCGTGGGTCATATCACCCCGTTTCGACCTACCTGGCCACGGCCTGGGCGGCATCCGACGTCAACGGGACCTGGAGGGCGCCGGCGGCGGTGCAAACGCCGCTGGCCGGCGCCATCAGTGTCCTCAACGGCGTGTGGTGCCGGAGTACCGCTGGGCTGGACCCCCTCACTGGTGCCCAACTGCGTGGCCGTAGGCTCCTACCAGGACGGCTCGAGCCAGGACGCACCCATGTACGTCGACCAGGGCGCAGGCACGTGGGGAACGGCGACCAAGCTGGGACCCCGCAGGGGGACGGCGCTGCGGCGCTGAAGGCGGTGGCTTGTTCGCCCGGGGGCGTGTGCACCGCCGTGGGCGGAGCCGCGCACGACGGCATCGTGGCCCAGTCGACGGATGGGTACCATACCGCCCGCCAGGACCAGTAACCCTTTGCTCAGCCGGCTCGGAAACGCCATAAGGGAGGCCACCTCCGGGGGCCGTTGCCCTAGTTGGCAGCCCCACACGACTCCGGTCATGCCCGATCGGCGAGCTTCCACCAGGGTCCGTCCATTTAGATCTAGGTTGAGCTCTTCAGCAGGAAGTGGCGAGGCGCACCCGGTTAGCCAACGTATTTTGACCCGGGCCAGCTGCGCACCTTGGAGCTGTTCGAGCCTGGCCAGCCCGTGAGATGTCCGCGCCAACCAGCCGTCCGGTGGCGGTTCTATCGACACGGCCGACCTCAGGCGATCGTTACCGGGGGCATGTTGGAGGGCAATCTGACCCACCGCGGTGGCTTCGGCACAACCACCTAGGAAAACCTGCACTAACAGGGTCCAACCTGCGGCCGCGGAGCGATGTCCTCCGATCTGGTCTCCCCATAAAATAAAGCGACGTGCTCTTGCAGCCGTAGGCAGGAGCGGCGCCACCGGCGGGAGGCATGAAGGTGACAGTCACCGACCGGGAGAGCTCCGCCTTAGTCTTAGTTGTCCCTACCTGAATGTTTCAGGGCCAAGTAACCGCCAAGTAACCTAAGACGGACCGCAACAGGAGGGCGCATGTCGCTAAGGACGTTGTTTGGTTTGACGGGTGTTGCCTGCGCGGCACTCGGGCTTCTCCCCGCCCCCGCCGCCTTGCTCGGCACCCTCCATCCTACGGCCGTGCCCGTCGCTACAATCGTCCGCGCCCCTCAGGTGCCGGCCAGCGGCCCTGCGGGCACAGCCTCGGGCCGATGGACATATAGCGGTCTCGACGCGCCGATCCGGGCCAGCTATTACGCCGCCTACCGCCGCGACCCTAAGCCAAAGGGCATCTTCAATGTCCCGCGCGGCCTTCACGAAAGCGACGTTGAAGGCCCTGTCGCCATTGATAACGCCGGTGTCATCTATGGGCGTTCGGCTCAAACCAACTCGTACTGGGTGGTCGCCGACATATGCTTTCGTTCCCCCACTGGGTGTGAGGACATGGGCGCTTTCCAGGTCTTCCACCGGACCGGCCCGGTCGGCGATTTCTCCTACGGCACCTTCGACATTTGCAGCATCCCGCCCCCTTTGGCCGGGTTATGGTTCCCCGGCGGTAGGGGCCCATGGGGACGCACTGTCCTGAAACCGAAGGGGGGGGACTACCGCTGCGCAGGTTGGGGCGGCCCTCACCGCGGCTACGCCTGGGATGGCTCACGACCTCGTGCCGGTCAGCGGGGGGCGCGACGAGGCAGCTGCTTCGACAAAGCAGCCCACATCGATTTCTGGGAATTTTCGGGAGCCAGGTGGGCTGAAGTGGGCAGGTCCACCTACCCAACCCTGCCCGGCCAACCTCCCTTTGTCAGGGTCGTCGGCCGCCAGCTCAAGGGGATGCCGGATGCGACCTTCATCGCCACAGGGCTGTTCACCGGTGACAGCACCGGTCAGGCCCTGGCCTTCGGCAATGGCCCGCGAGGTTGGGGGACGATCGCCTGGCAGCCAGGCAACGTCCTCGTGCCGACCGGGGGCCGCTCGACGGACAACACCACGCCCGGCATATATTTCAACGAGCAGTTCTCGAGCGGCCAACTGGAAACGACAAGCCTAAACCCGTACTTCAGCACCGCTACGGGGGCCCAGTTCCCGCTTGACATGTACTGGTCCTGGACGCCTCCGCATCGCATTTCGTAGACGCCAGGGACAACTCGTTCACCTCCTCCCCACCCAAATGGGGCAAGTCCGTAAAGGCCAGCGGGCCAAGGCTTGCCCTGTGCCCGCAGACGCCGCTCACAGGGACCTATGAGGCGCTGGCCCAGGTTGGGGGACCGACCTGGTCCGCTCGCCTGGGTGAGGGCTTGCCGGTGGCGGTCCACGCCGTAGGACCCAACGGTGTCGGGCCGACCTGCGCTTCGCAGGTATTGCCCGGCACCATGCCGATCGTCGTCGATGGCGCCACTGCAGCTGACAAGAGCTACGTCTTGATCACGGCCCCTGCTTGGCTTCTTGACGTCCTGGTCATAGCTGCTGGCGCCGGCCCTGGCCCGCTGACCGTGCAATCAGCGCCGGTGGGCACTACTCCGTGGGTGGTGCCTCCCTCGTTTCACATCAGGACCATCGTGTCTGATCTCGGGACCTCGGCACAGAACGCGTACGGGGGCAACCCGGAATCTCCCGTCGACGGAATTCGCACCTTTGAGCACGGAGTTATTACCGGCTTCGTTGTCAACGGGACCGTGTGAGCACCGTCCGGCCCGGCAGGGCTCGACGAACTGGTACTGCATGTCCACGCCGGCCCCGACACGCCTGTTCCGCCTTGGCAACAAAGGCCTCGTCGATGTCACCGCCCGCTACCCGGCCCTTCTACGGGCAGAAGCTGCAAAGGCCTGGGCCGAGGCCGCGCCGGCGATGGGGTCACCGGGCCGTGCTCCGGGGTTGGAGGGAACGTTGGCATGGTGGGCGGCTGTGGAGTGCGAGCTTGGGCAGGGCCGCCGGATGTGGCGGGCCCCTCCAGCAGCTGGAGGCCAAAGGGGAGCTCAAGTGCGCAGAGGGGCAGGGCCTTCCTGCTGCGTTCCGGCTACTGCGACGGCCAGATCCCCGTCGCGGAGGTGAGCGCCGGCCGGACCGGTCCGAGCGCGACGAAAGGCGCAACTACCCGCTGTGGACGAGTGCGGGTGGACCGGGTCGTCCGTCACGTGCCTGGTCCGTCCCAAGTCGTTACTGGTCATGTGCGGCGACGGCAACGGCGGGCTCGTCAGGCTCCGCTGGGCGAGCTGGGGGAGGCAGGAGGCTTCCGCCCGAGACACTTACACCTGGAACACGTGCGTCCTTGAATGTGCAGCCCCTGCTAGCAAATGGGACGACACGGCGACCTTGAGCGAACCTCTGCCAACGCCGCAAGGGCCACTTTTTTGCCTGTTGAGCGTCCACGTGGTCAGCCGACCCGTGGCAGCCCTCAGAGCGAGACCATCGTTTATGTCCCGACAAGCGCGCGTGCGACCGCGCCAACCGGAGCTGGGCCAGGAAAGCGGCGCGTGTCAAGCTTTATGAGGCAACTTCTTCATAGAAATACTGTGTCGGCCGGGTCGTCGTCCGGCTTGTTGATCCACGCCACCGTGGGCAAGGCCGGCGGCGCGGGCGGCTTGCGCACGAAGCGCTCGGGATGGGCGGCATAGGCGGCGTCAAGGACTAAGCCACGCTGGGCACGGACGAGCTCGGCCCGGCCGTAGTGCACATCGGCGGGGGTATGGAACCCAATACCTGAATGACGATGGTCGGTGTTGTACCAGCGGAAAAAACGTCGGCAGAAGGCAAGGGCGTCCTCGAAGCAGCCGAAGCGGGCCGGGAAGGCCGGCCGGTACTTGAGGGTGCGGAAGTGCGATTCCGAGTAGGGGTTGTCGTTGGAGCAATGGGGCCGGTTGTGGCTCTTGGTGACGCCCAGGTCGGCCAGCAGGAAGGCGACGGGCTTGGAGGCCATGGAGGTCCCCCGGTCGGCGTGGATGGTGAGCTGGCCGGCGCTGACGCCCTGGTTGGCGATGGAGTCGGCCAGCAGGGCCTCGGCCAGCTTGGCCCGCTCGGTCCGGGCCAGCATCCAGCCCACCACGTAGCGGCTGTAGATGTCGATGACCACGTAGAGGTAGAAGTAGTTCCACTTTTCGGGGCCGAGCAGCTTGGTGATGTCCCATGACCAGCACATGTTCGGGGCCGTGGCGATGAGCTCGGGTTTTACGGCGGCCGGGTGGGTGGCCTGACGGCGGCGTTCGCGCACTTCGGCGCTGGCCCTCAGGATCCGGTACATGGTCGAGGTGCTGGCCAGGTAGGTCCCTTCGTCTAAGAGCGTGGCGTAGACCTTGGCGGGCGCCTCGTCGACGTGGCGGAGTGGTGCAGCACGTCGAGCACGGCCCGGCGCTCGTCGTCGCTCAGCGCTCGAGGTTGTGGCTTCCTAATGGTCTGCGGCCGTTCGGGCGCTGGGCTTTGGCGGTGGCGGCGGTAATAGCGCGCTCTCGGCTCACCCAGGGCGGCACAGGCCGAGCGGGTGCCCACCACCGGGGCCAAGGTAGCGATGGCCATGTCGGTCATCTCGTCTCGCCGGTCGGCTCGGCGCTGTCGGTGGCGAGCTGCTCCAACAGCGCCGAGAGTTTCCCCTGGATCTCGATGACCTTGCGGGCCTTGTCCAGTTCGCGGCACAGGCGGTCGTTCTCTTTGCGCAAGGCAGCGACTTCACGGTCCTTGGGGTCAGTGCTGGGCCGACCGGCCGGCTTGGCCAGGGCTGCCAGGGCGCCCCGGTCACGCTGGTGGCGCCACTCGGTGATGTTCGAGCTGTAGAGGCCCTCACGGCGCAGGAAGGCCCCGCGCTCGTTCTTGGACAGCTTGTCGTAGGCGGCTAGCGTCTCGGCCTTGTACCGGGCCGAGTACTGGCGCCGGCGGGCCTTGGCCGGGATCTCGGGGTCAGGGTCGTGGTCCATGCCCAAAGCCTTCTCGGGCGCGTCGATGGAGTGGGTGATGGTCTCGGTGGTCATGTGGGGAGTGCCTTTCCCCGCCCTCTAGCTCAATGATTAGCTGCTGCCAACTGCCTCACTAGATCTTGACACGGAGGGAAGCGCAATGTCTCGTGCGGCCCTAAGTGACCGACACTTGACAGTTCGTCCGGCACAGATCAACCAATCTCGTGCTGGCAGCCAGAGCCTGTCTGACCAGCCCGTTCGCGCCAGAGCGACGGCTATTTGTCCTGCGTTCGGCGGGCCGGCCAATACATAATGTGCGCCAAGAGCAGCCGAACGTTCTGTACTCGCTTCACCCGACCAGAGCTGTCGTGGCGGCACGTTCGTGATCGCCGACTCCAGCGCTTGTCGGGACATTGGTCCAGAGGCCGTTAGGCGGGACGTTCTGTACCGCCGGGTCCCGGCGTGCTGGGGCAGGTGAAGTTGGAACCTCAGCTTTCAATTCTGGCCATGTTCGCCTCGTCGTGCCGGTCGCCGGCGGCGGGAGTGAGACTGTTCAACCGGTCAATCTGCTCGGGACTGAGCTCGATCCCGTCGGCCGCCGTGTTCTCCTCGACGCGTGCCACCCGCCGGGTACCTGGGATGGGGGCAATGTCGTCCCCCTGAGCAAGGAGCCAGGCCAGTGCGATCTGCGCAGCGGTGGCTCCGACCTCGGCGGCGACTGCTCCGACCTCGTCGACGATCCGGAGATTGCGCTCGAAATTCTCGCCAACGAACCGTGGGTTGGTCTTGCGCCAGTCGTCGTCAGGAATGTCGTCCACTGTGCGAATCTGACCGGTGAGGAAACCGTGGCCGAGCGGCGAATAGGGCACGAAGCCGATACCGAGCTCGCGCAGTAACGGGAGCAGCCGGTCCTCCGGATCCCTGGTCCACAAGGAGTACTCGGTCTGCAGCGCCGCGACTGGGTGCACGGCATGGGCTCGCCGGATCGTGTCCGGGCCGGCCTCGGACAGACCGATGAAGCGGACTTTGCCCTCGGTGACCAGCTCAGCGAGAACGCCGGCGGTTTCCTCTATCGGGGTACTCGGGTCCACCCGGTGTTGGTAGTAGAGATCGATGTGGTCGGTCCCAAGCCGTTGGAGCGAGCCCTCCACTGCGGTACGGACGCTCTGTGGGCTGCTGTCAGGGACGCCGGCACCTCGGCCCGAATGAGAGAGGACGCCGAACTTCGTCGCCACCACGACCTCGTCCCGTCGACCCTTGATGGCCCGACCCACCAGCTCCTCGCTGTGGAATGGGCCATAGACCTCGGCGGTGTCGATGTGGGTGACGCCGAGCTCGAGTGCTCGGTGGATAGTGCGGATCGACTCGTCGTCGTCGAGTCCTCCACCTGAGGTGTAGATGCCGGCCATGGTCATAGAGCCGAGGCCGATGCGGGAGACGTCGAGCCCTCCCAAAGAGATGTGCTTCATTGGTAGCTCCACTCGTAGTTGATGTGCATCCCATCGAACACCCGCGAGTTCACTCGGAGAAGTCCCCGATGAAAGGTGTACTGGCAGAGCACCTCAGCCATGAGGGGCGGACGGTACGGTGATGTTGTGGACACGCCTGAGCTCCGCAACGACGTCAGGGAGTTCCTCACGTCCCGGCGAGCGAAGATCACTCCCCAACAGGCCGGCGTTCCCGCCGGACGCAACCGCCGCGTCCCCGGACTGCGCCGAACCGAGGTGGCTTCGTTGGCCGGGATGAGCGTCGAGTACTACTCCCGGCTGGAGCGCGGCAACTTGGCTGGCGTGTCTGAAGACGTGCTCGAGTCTCTCTGTCGCGCCCTTGAGCTAGACGAGGCGGAAGGGGCCACCTTCACGACCTCGCCCGGGCTGCTGCCTCGAGGCCATTGCCACGGAGGCGGGCTCAGGCCGAGCCCATCCGCCAGAGCCTCCAGGCCACCCTCGACGCCATCACCACCGCGCCGGCGGTGATCAACAACGGACGGGGTGACATGGTGGCCGCGAACACTCTTGCCCGTGCCCTCTTCTCGGAGATGTTCGCCTCGACTCCACGGAGACCGGTGAACAACGCCCGGTTCGTATTCCTCGACCCACGTGCCACGACCTTCTACCGGGACTGGTCGAAGGCCGCCGACGACACCGTTGCCATCCTGCGCACCCAAGCCGGACAAGATCCCCATAACAAGGCCTTATCCGATCTCGTCGGAGAGCTTTCCACCCAGAGTGAAGAGTTCCGGGCCCGTTGGGCCGCTCACAACGTCCGACAGCACTTCACGGGCACCAAGCGTGTCCGGCACCAGGCGGTGGGGGACCTCGAGCTCACCTACGAGGTCTTCAACGTCTCGACCGATGGTGATCTGAGGCTTGTCGTCTACACCGCGCAACCCGGTTCAACGAGCGAGGACGCTTTGAAGCTGCTGGCCAGCTGGACCGCCACCGAGGCACAAAAGGGCGAGGACTTATCCACACGCCCATGAGGGAGTACAGGGGCAGTCGGTAAGTACAGAAGGTCATACCGAATAACAGGCTGAGCCGGACAGGAATTCACGCAGATAACGACTGGCGTCGCCCGGCGCCGGCAATCTCCTGGTCAAGCCGATACCGAACAAGCGCCCCAGATTGCCGTCCTCGGCCGGGAGGGGGGCCTGCCGCCCTCCCGGCTACTCACGGATGGCGGCAAGTGCCTCGGGCAAAGTGAACGCTCCGGCGTATAGCGCTCTTCCGACGATGGCGCCCTCGACGCCGACACCTGCGAGTGCGGCCAGCGTGCGCAGGTCGTCAAGGCTGCTGACTCCGCCACTGGCGATCACCGGTCGGTCTGTCGCCGCGCACACCGCCCGCAGCAGGTAGACGTTCGGTCCGCTCAGCGTGCCGTCACGGCTGACGTCGGTGACGACGTAGCGGGCACAGCCATCCGCGTCGAGCCGGGCCAGTACATCGAACAGCCCCCCGCCGTCACCTGTCCAGCCGCGGGCAGACAGGGTTGTGCCGCGGACGTCGAGCCCGACCGCGACCCGCTCGCCGTGCCGGGCGATCGCAGCACGCACCCAGTCGGGCCGTTCCAGTGCCGCCGTGCTGATGTTGACCCGCGCGATCCGGTCGCCAGTGCCGCGGTCGAGCGACCCGTCGTCACGGATTCCGCCCGACAGTTCGACAGCGACGTCGAGCCTGCCGACCACCTCGGCGATCAGTTCGCGGTTCGAGCCGCGGCCGAACGCGGCGTCGAGGTCGACCAGGTGCACCCACCGCGCCCCACCGGCCTGCCAGGCCAGCGCGGCGTCGAGCGGCGTACCATACCTCGTCTCGGACCCGGCCTTACCTTGGACCAGCCGCACCGCCTGACCGTCGGCCACATCCACCGCGGGCAGCAGGACGAACGAGACCGGTTCGCTTGGCACCGCAACACGTTAATGCACAGGAGCGCGCCGGGGCTCGGGGCGCTCAGGGGTGGGAGAGCTCGGTACCACGGCTATCCGCGCCAGATAACCCGAATATGTATGGCTGAGAAACACTTGAGTTTCAATGGGAACCAGTACAGATCGACGGGTAGGGCGTTTGTCCCGAGGCGACATAACACCCACTAGCCGGCGTCTTCGAGGCCTGGCGTTCAGCTATCTTCGGCTGTGGTCGGCTACTCAAGCTTCCTGGCGCGAATGATCGCAGACGCGGCGTGCTGGTCGAAGCGGTTCGTCTCGATGACCTCGATGTCGGCGAAGCCGGCCTCAGCGAGCGCGGCTCGGTACTCGGCCTCGGTGAGCGCGCCCACGAGGCACCCGGTCCACTTAGCCACGTCGGCCCGCATGGCCTCGTCCATCCCCGGGAAGGCGATTATGTCCGACACGGCGAAGCGCCCGCCGGGCCGGAGCACCCGGGCTGCCTCACGCAGGACCACCTGCTTGTCGGCGGCCAGGTTGATGACGCAGTTCGACAGCACGACGTCGACGCTGGCATCGGGCAGGGGGATGTCCTCCAGGTAGCCCTCGATGAACTCGACGTTGCCGACCCCGGCTTCAACCGCGTTCTTCCGCGCCAGCTCGAGCATCTCGGTGGTCATGTCCAATCCGATGGCTCGGCCGCCGGGGCTGACCCGGCGCGCCGCGATAAGGACGTCGGCCCCCGCCCCCGATCCGAGGTCAAGGACGACTTCGCCCGGGTGGAGGTCGGCGACGGCGGTAGGCACGCCACAGCCGAGCGATGCCTCGACGGCGGCCCGGAGCGCCTCGTCCGCTTCGCCTGCGTACAAGGCGGCGCCGAAGGTCTCACTTTCGTCCTGGTCGGTGGCAGCAGCGGGGCCACAGCACGCTCCTCCGGGGCGGGCGGCGAACCGGGTGGCCGCTTCCGCGTACCGCCGGCGAACTGCTTCACGGATATCGGGATCTGGAGCCATTCCTGTTGTCCTTCCTTGTCAACTGGGGTCTTGCTACTTGGGGACTATGCGTCCTGGCCGGTGCCCGTCGCGGGGACCAGCTCGGCCAGCAGGGCACGGATGCGCCGGTCGACCTCGTCGCGAATGGGGCGGACCTCTTCGACCGTCTTGCCCGCCGGGTCGTCGAGCGCCCAGTCCAAGTAGCGCTTGCCCGGGTAGAAGGTGCAGGCGTCCCCACAGCCCATGGTGACGACAACGTCGGCGGCGCGGGCATCCTCGTCTGTGAGTGGCTTCGGCACTTCTCTGGATATGTCGAGCCGACCTCGGCCATGGCCGCCACGACGGCTGGGTTGAGCTCTGGGCAGGGGCAGAGCCGGCGGAGCGCACGACTACCCGCCCGGCGGCGTGACGCTCGAGCAGGAGCGGCCGCCAGCTGGGAACGCCCGGCATTGTGTACGCACATGAAAGGACTACGGGCGGTCCTTTCATCTCACGCCTCCGGTCTGAGCGGCAACGGCCACGGGAGGTGACGGAGTCGGTAAAAGCGGCGCCGCGCCCACAGGGCCACATAGACGAGGCCCACCAGCACGGGGACCTCGATGAGAGGGCCGACGACGCCGGCGAGGGCCTCGCCGCTGGTGACGCCGAACACGCCGATGGCCACGGCGATGGCGAGCTCGAAGTTGTTGCCGGCGGCGGTGAAGGCAAGCGTGGCGGTGCGCTCGTAGGGCAGGCCGAGGGCCGGCCGAGCGAGGAACGACCCGAACCACATGACGGCGAAGTAGCCCAGCAAGGGCAGGGCGATGCGGGCGACGTCGGCGGGACGGGACGTGATGGTGTGGCCCTGGAGGGCGAACAGGATCACGATCGTGTACAGCAGCCCGTAGAGGGCGAAGGGACCGAGACGGGGCAGGAGCTTGGTCTCGTACCACTCTCGGCCCTCGGGCTCGCTCGCCAAGGGTGCGCGTGAGGAGCCGGCCACGAGGGGCACGCCGAGGAAGATCGCCGACCGTCTCGGCGATCCGCCACACCGACACGTGCAGGCCGACGGTGCCAGCCCGAGCCAGCCGGGCAGCACTTCGAGGTAGAAGTAGCCGAGCAGGGCGAAGGCGACCACCTGGAAGACCGAATTGATGGCCACGAGCACGGCTGCCGCCTCCCGGTCGCCGCCCGAGAGGTCGTTCCAGATGAGGACCATGGCGATGCAACGGGCCAGGCCCACGATGATGAGCCCGGTGCGGTAGGCCGGCAGGTCGCCCAGCAGCAGCCAGGCGAGGGCGAACATGACGGCCGGCCCGACCACCCAGTTGAGCACGAGGGACGAGACCAGCATCCGCCGGTCCCGGGTGACCGATCCGAGCTGGTCGTAGCGGACCTTGGCGAGGACCGGGTACATCATGACGAGCAGGCCGACGAAGATCGGCAGCGACGTGCCCGCTCGTGACCTGGATGGCGTCCAGGTGAGCGTTCAGGCTCGGGACGGCCCGGCCGAGGCCGAGCCGACAGGCCATGGCCAGGAGGATCCATACCGGCAGGAACCGGTCGAGGAACGACAGCCGAGCGATGACGGCTGCGTCCGCTCGAGCGTCGCTGACGCTCGCCGGTGGCGACTCGGTCAGGACCGTCACCCGCCGGCGGTCGCCTCCCGCTGGGCAACAGGGTTGGGCTGCCGGCGCACGCCCCCGAGGCTGCCGGCCGCGTGGCACAGCACGCTGCCTCGCCGGCCGCCTCCGAACGGAGCTGCCGCGGGCATCTCGGCATCGGCGAGCACGGTGTAGAACTCCCAGGGCTCTCCGCCCGGACCGTCGACCCACACCTTGTCCTGCACGGCGTAGCAGCAGGTCGTCTGTTCCTCGCTCACGGTGGCGAGTCCCTCGCCCGCCAGGCGCGCTTGGGCGGCCTGACCTCCTCGGTGTGGACGACCTCGACGCCGAGATGGTTCAAGGTGCCGGGGACCTGCTGGGCGTCCTCGATGAGCACGAGCTTCAACGGAGGGTCGACGACGGCGAAATTGGCGTAGCCCGGGCGGACCTTGGCCGGCTCGGTGGCGAACAGTTTCGAGTAGAAGACGATCGCCTCGTCAAGATCGGCGACATTCAAAGCAAGCTGGACACGGGACACGATCGGACCCTCCTGGTAGATTCATGTGCGTCGATCCGAGTATGGGCGATGAATCGACAGTTGTCAATATGTTGGAGGTCGTATGCCGAGGCCACTGCTACCGAACCGGACACCGACAACGAGCTGTGCTGTGCCTCTGTCGTCGGAGTCGCCGCTCAGCCGCGCCGATGCTGCACAGCTGGCTCACGTCCTCTCTGCCCTGGCCGATCCGGTCAGGCTGCGGCTCTTTCGCTCGTCGGAGCACAGCGAGAGGTCTGCTCGTGCGACCTCGAGGCTCCGCTCGCCAAGAGCCAACCCACCATCTCGCACCACACCAAGGTGCTCGCCGAAGCCGGTTTGATCATCGGGGAGAAACGGGGCCGATGGATGTGGTGGCGAGTCGATCCTGAGCGTCTGGCCGCCATCCGGGCGGCGCTCGGCGGTTGAGCCGATCAACTCCACCCTGCCTACATTGCCGCCGCTTTGATCGCGCTTTGGGGGGTCGCTCACGCCGTCCCCACCGCCCAGGTCCTCGCTGGCTTTCAGCCCATCACGGCTGACAACCGCCGGGTCCTGCTCCAGGAGTGGTTGGCCGAGGCATTCACCATGTGGGGTGTAGCTGCGCTCGTGGTAGCCGTGACGGCAGTGGCGAGCGCCTCATCGGTCACCGCCTGGGCCTATCGCGTCTCAGCGGGGCTCCTTTTGGCGCTGGCTGTCCTCACCAGCATGACGGGCGCCCGCACCATCGTGCTCTGGTTCAAAATCTGCCCAGTCCTGTTGACCTCGGCGGCAATCCTGCTCCTGTTTGCGAGCGCCGTCTAACTCGCTCCTGGGGGCGGAAGGTGCCTCGACGGCACGACGCACGCTGTTAGTCTCCCGCCGATGGGCACGCTCGCAGGCACCACTGGGCGGTTCCTCATAGCTACCGGGGCCGCGTGCTGCCGCGCCTTAGAGCGCGGAATATCTATAAATATCAGCGGCTCACAAAGCCCTGGAACTACAAGGCAAATCCGCTCATATCGACGGATATTTCGTTGGGGCGACCATAGGGATAGCCGCTCATAATGCTCGACGCTCGCCGAGGTTGAGCGTTTCACGGGCCCTGCTGTCGTCGGTGGCAACTAGCCCAAGAACGAGCGAGCGGAGAAAGGCCCTGGGCCGCCTAGTTGGCGTCCGGGTTGGGTTGCCAACCGCCGCTGCCGGCGGCTCGTCAAGGGCCGGCCGAGACAGAGCCGGTTGGCACGTCCCGGCTGGGACGTCGCCTCGCGATGAACGCCGCCACCAACCCCATCCACACCAGCTCCAGCCCGAGGAAAATCCGTTCGAATAGCCCGCCGGGGGCATGGTGGCCAGTCAGGCGGCCCTCGATGAGTAAAGCGACGACACCGAGCACCGAGACGACGAGCAGGCCCGACGCGGCCGGACGCCACGCCGGATCGGACCGCAGCTTGACCGAGATGACGAGGCCGCCCGCGGCCATCGCGATGAAAGAGACGACGGCGACTGCGAGATGGACGGTCCCGCTCCCATGCGTTGGCGTGCCTTCCACATCGTCGGCGAAAAACGCCAGGATGCCCGATCCCACTGCCCACACCACGAGCAGGCCGAGCCCGACCCGGACCTGCCTGCTCATGCGGAGCGTCTTGTACAGGGCGGCGGCGAGCGCGATCGACAAGGCACAGCGGAGAAGGAAGTTGAGGTCCATGACCCAGAACCAGGGGCCTCGGCCGTAGTCGCTTTCGGCGTTGTAGACCAGGCTGTACTGAGGCCGGAGGAAGCGGAGGACGACGTCGACCGCCACGTACAGGCCGATCCCCAGGAGCGCAACCCGGGCCAGCCCTTGCGCGCCGAGCCCTGCGCCTGCGCGGGTTTGCTTGGTTGCCATCCGTCTGCTCCTTTGGTCGGTAGGTGCTTCGGCTCAGCGCTTCCCAGCGTCGATAGGCAGCCTAGCTGCCTATCGGTATAGTTAACCGTCGTGCCAGGTATGCCACGCCCGCCGTACTACGTCGGCGACCTCTTGGCCTTGGCTCGTCAGAGCTGGGTCAGGGAGATGGCTCGCCGGCTCAAGGACAGCGGCTACCCGGCTACCGCGCGAGCGACGCGGCCGTGATGCGGCGGCTCCAGCACGGGTCGTTCGCCATCGGCCAGCTGGCAACAGCGCACGGTGTGACGCGCCAGACGGCGCGCAAGATCGTTACCGCCCTCGAGGCCCGCGGCCTGGCCAGTACCTATCGCGACCCTGCGGATGGCCGACAGGTCAACGTGGTGCTAACCCCAGCGGGGCGGGCCTACGCCTCCGCTGTCAGCGCCGCTATCGACAAGCTCAACGCCGATTACCTCGCTCGGCTCACCCCCGATCAGATCGACGCCACCGACACGGCCCTTCGCTTAGCCATCTTCGACGACGACCTCAAAGCGGCCGCCGACCGCTTCGTCCCCCGCCCACCGACCAGGCCCGGGCCCGAGGACAGCCACAGGGGCCGAGCAGATAGTGTTCGCAACGTCCGGCGCGCAACCTCCTAGGGTGCCATAACACCCAAATATGCGTGGCTTGCAGAACCGCCGTTTTCGAAGGAGAGTTAGCGCCGAACGACGGTTATGTTTTCACGTCACCCCGACCCGCGAGCCGTTCGGCCCGCGGCCTCGGCCGCTTCACGAGCTGGGAGGCGTGGCTGGCGCAGGCGTCGACGACGTATCAGCGACCCTGGTAGTCCTGGCGCCAGCCCGAGGTGACGGTGGGCTCTGGGCAGTAGTCGGGCCTTGCCGTCGCGGTCGGAGACGAAGCGGTGGCATCGGCCTCGCTCAGCCGACCGTGCCCCTGCGTAGTCCATAAGAGGGGAGGTTAGAGCGGGGTGGGACGGCACATTCTTTGTAATGCGGGCAGCCGAAACGTGCAATACATATGCAGTGGTTGAGCCAAGCGACACCGAACTGCTCGCACGCTTGCGTGACGACCCCGAGTCGCTCGCCCTCTTCTATCGCCGGCACGTGGCTGCCGTTGAGCGTTACGCCGTCCGGCGTTGCGCACAGCCAGAGGACGTGGCCGACTTGGTGGCCGCCACTTTCCTCATCGTCTTGGACCAAACGCCGTCGTTCGACGAGCGCCGCGGGCCGGCGCTGCCGTGGCTACTCGGGGTCGCCCACCATCTACTCACACGCTCCTATGCCGAACGCGAGCGCCAGAACGTGCTGGCCGCTCGCCTCGGTGGCCAGAGCAAAGTCGAGGGTGAGGACTTCGTCCGGCTGGAGGAGGCGATCGACGCAGCAAAAGACCTGAAGGCAGTAGAAGCTGCGCTAGCCGGCATGCCTTTTGCCGAACGTGAGGTCATCTGGCTTACCTCCCAGGACGCCTTGAGCGCCGAGGAGGCTGCCCAGGTGCTGGGCGTCTCTATCGTGACCTTCCGCGTGCGCTTGCACCGGGCACGCCGCGCCTTGCGCCGAGCACTCAACGGCCACCACCGAGCCCACCAGATGGTGGCGCTCGCATCGCAGGAGGAACCGTCCCCATGACCGACGCCCCAAACGACCGACTCCCCCCCTACCAGCTTGCGGTCCTCGACGAGCTTCTCGAGCGGCAGGCGGAGCTTTCCGCGACGAGTGCGCCAGGGGCTCCAACGGTGGACCCTTCAGACGACCGAGGCCTTGGTGCGGCGTGGCGTAGCCCACGAGGGCGGACCCTTGCATTGCGCTCGGTGACGGCGGCGCTTGCGGCAGCGGCGGTGATCCTTGCCATGGTGCTTGTCCTTCCCCGTGGTGCAGTCATGACGCCGAAATGGGAGCTGGCCGGCGAGGTGAGCCCCTACTGGCAGGAGGCCACCGGGTCCTTGGGCGTCGACTCCGGCGCCTCTCTTACGTGCCCGAGCCTCGCCACCTGCTACGTGATCGGTCTCCCAAATGGGGTAGAGGTCACCCACAACGGCGGCAAGACCTGGGACCAGATGCCGCTCTACAACCGACTGCTCCCCAGCCTGGCTTGCGTCAGCGCGAGCACCTGTGCGCTGGTGGAGGCCACAACCAGCAGCCCGGCCCGCTTCTTTTTTTCCTGGACGACCAATGGCGGCCGTGACTGGACCGCGCTCCCTGCACCAGATGCACTGTCCATCGCCCAGCGGGCCTGGAACTGTGCCACCGACGGCAGCGTGTGTGGCGACTTCAGCATCGGCCCGATGAGCCTTTCGTGCATGACAGCAAGTTCCTGTGTCATCGTCGCTTCGAGCCCGCCAGCGCTACCAGCAGGCCTACCGGCGCTATCAGCAGGCTCAGGCCCACCGAATGTCCCCGCCCGCTCCGTGGAATTCGTCACGAAAAACAGGGGCCACACCTGGAACAGAGTGAGCTTGCCCTCTCGCTTTCTGGCGGCGCAGGTCCAGTGCTTCGCTTGGGGGAGCTGCATCGCCACTAGTGACATAGCCGCAGCCGTCAGGGCCCTGTACAGCACCGACGGAGGGATCACTTGGGCCTCGGCGCGCATACCTGCCCTGCGCGGCTACCTGGGCTCGCTATCGTGCAGCGACGCGTCGAGCTGCACGGCCGTCCTTTTCCCGCCGATCGAGGCAAAAAGCACTGTGGGTACCATGCTTGTCTCAAAAGACGGTGGCCGGTCATGGTTGAGGCTCACTGGACCCAAACTGCCGCCCGGTAAAGTCGTGACGAGCCTCTCGTGCCCGACTAGCTCGGACTGTTGGGCCTCAGCGGACTTGCAGATCAGCATGTACGAAGTGGCTTCCGGTGCGCCGGCCGGCGGCCTGGTCGCTTCCACCACGAATGGGGGTGACAGCTGGCAGGTCGACCAGCTGCCGTCAAGCGTTGAGGGAGTCGGAGCCGTTTCATGTCCCAGCTCCAAGGCGTGCTTCGCACTGGGGTGGTCAGGTTCTTCCTCAGTGCTGTTGATCTACAAAGGCTAGGTACCCGTCCTCGCTGCCGCAGACGAAGCGGTGGCAGCATCCCCGGTCGGGCTTAGCGTCGGGTCAAACACGAAGCGGTCGGGCATTCGTATCGCCGAATCGGGCGCGGCCCGTCCTCACGTGTGGCCGCTGCGGTTTGAATGTTATGGAGGACTCAATGGCTCGAAGTCGAGCGGTCAAGGGCACGGCGACGCGATGTGAGCGAGCAAGATGACGCTCCACCGGCCGCCCGCCCAGCAGTCGCGTTTTACCGGCTTGTTACCGACGCCACTGTAAGTTTTCCTTCGCAGAGGCCGCGACGACGAAGGAGAGTTGCTGGACGATGAGTAAGGGGCGCCCACCCGTGCGGAGGACGCGAGCCGTTTTGCAGTGGCGAGCAGCCAGTTCCCCGGTCGCGGCGCTCGTAGTCACCGCCGTGTCGCTGACCGCCTGCGGCGGGTCGCCCTCGAACGGCGTCGCGGCTATCGGCTCAACAACGACAACGAGTGCCAGCTCAGCGGCGCAGACCCCTCTCGCCGCAGCGCTCAAGTACGCCAACTGCATGCGTTCGAACGGCGTAACCGATTATCCCGATCCGAGCATCAGTGGACGCCCGCAATCACTCAACCAGATCGATCCGAACTCGCCCGCATTCCTGAGGGCATACGCGGCTTGCCGGAAGGACGGGCCGAAAGGCGGTATCGGTCCCCCCGCGCCGACAGTCGCCCAGCTGCGCTTCGCGCTCGCGTTTGCCCAATGCATGCACAAGCACGGGTTCCCGCAGTTCCCGGAACCGCTAGCGTCCGCACCTGATCCCGACCAGACCGAGTTAACACTTGGCCAGGGGATGTACTTTCCTACCCACGGCTCGATCGGGGTCGGGTCACCGGCGTTCACGCAGGCAGCCAAGACCTGCGGAGTGCAGCTTCCCTGACCAGTCCAGCACCCCTGCCCGGCGATGGTGCTAAGCAGGCGCTCAAACCTTGTGGGAAGAACGTCGCCTGGCGAGTCGCTCACCCTCGTCGCCGGCAGCGGTCACATGGTCGCCCTGGGACCGTTAAACAAAAAAGTCCAGCTGGAAACCGCGCGCGTGCGCGCGGTTAAGCTTAGGGAGACGGGCGAGCTTCGTTCTCGGGCCATTTCCTGGTGACGGGACAAGCATGCGCCGGATGCGGCCTCGAGCTCGCCGCTCGTAGTCGCTGCGCGGCAGTGCGTTCCCGCCAAGTAGCCCTCGCTGGAAATGCCACCGCTTGAGCGCCTATTTGAGGAGCTCTCTGACCTCGCCAGTACGACGATCGACGAGCGCGGCCATCTCGGTGAAGCTGTCCGCAACCTCGCTGATGTTTTGGGCCGCACCCGCCACGAGTTGGATACTGCGCGCTATCTCGGCCGCAGCGGCGGTTTGTTCCTCGACCGCCATACCGATCCCGCTCTGGAGCTCGCTGATCTCGTTGACGACTTCGACCATCTCCGCGAGGGAGGCCGACGCGGATGACACGTTGCCCTGGATCGAGTCAACGTGGGCCTTGATGTCCCCAGTAGCCGACGCCGCCCGTAGCGCTAGCGTCTTTACCTCGCCCGCCACTACTGCAAAACCCTTACCGGCGTCCCCGGCCCGGGCCGCCTCGATGGTGGCGTTGAGGGCAAGGAGGTTTGTTTGGTTGGCTATGGACGCGATGATGCCGACGAATTCCCCGATCTCTTTGCTGCTTTCACCGAGATCGGCGACACTGGCCTTGACCTGGTCGGCGACCCTCACACCTCGGGACGCGCTCGAGGTGACAGTGGAGACGTTCCGAGAGATTTCGTTGATACTGGCAGACATCTGTTCGGCACCCGCGGCAACCGTCGCCACCTGACCGGATGTCGACGCGGACGAAGCAGCCAATTCGACTGCCGCGGCGGCAACGGCGCTGGCCGCCTCCGCCAAGTCTGCGGTCGCTACCTTCGCTTCGGCCTCTCGTTCAGCCACGCTCTCCCAGATCACCGAGTACCCTGCGATCTTGCCGTCCTCATCAGGGATAATGTCAAAAGTTGCCCGTAAGACAACGGTACCGAAACGTAAGGCGGCATGGTGAGGAAAGGACTTGGGATCACGCAGGATGCGTTCGACTCTGGCCGGGTCACTGTGCATGCGGTGGATAGAACCGCCCAGGAGCTCCGCGCTACCGATCCGGAACATCTTCCGGATCTCAGAGTCCAGGCCCTGAAGTGTCTTGGTCGCCTGTTTGTTAAGGAAGACCAACTTCAAGTCGGCATCGGCTGCCATTACGTTGGTTGGCAAATGGTCCAGCATCCGGCTCAGGAACTGCAGGTCGACGTTCCCTCGGAGCGTTCTTGGGGCCTCTCGTGTAAATAACACCCGGTTCCTTCTGTGATCGCCAGTCGGTTCATCGGAACAAGGGCTGCATAGGTTGACGACTGTTCGGGAGTGATCCTCGCTTAGAGCGCGAACCATCCTGCTTTTTCGAGCGTTTGCATAATTCCGATGGTGCCCATCGTAGCGCTGAAGCCACCGTTAGCGCGATGAGAACCGAGCGAAGGCCGTGGATCAGACTCACGCGGCTGACGTCGGAGGTCCGAGTGATCTGAGGACCTGGACCATCAGGAGGTCAGGTCCATATCGTCCCAGTAGATGACGGTCCCCTTCACTGCTTTTTGAAAGTCCGGCTCCACTCCGGCGTAGACCTCGGTGGAGGTCGGCTTGATCCCGCTTACTGTGAGCTCGGTCCAGGTGTTCGGGGCCAAGGTGACCCAAGGCCCGCTTGCGGAGTGCGCTATGGCCAGTAGGTCGCCGCGCCGAACAAACCTCCGCTCGGCCGGAAGCGCGGGCGGTACCGTGCATCGGGTGAGCAGTGTCGAGCGGGTCTCGTACCTCCGCAGCGCCCGTGACCTCATGGACCTGCGCTACGCCGAAGCGCTTGACCTCGACCAGATGGCGGCGCGGGCCGGGTTCTCGAAGTTCCATTTCGCCCGGGCCTTCAAAGATGCCTACGGTGAGACGCCCGCCCGTTACCTGACCCGACGGCGCATGGAGCGGGCGAAGGACCTCTTGCGGTCGGCCAACTTGACGGTCACCGAAGTTTGCATGCTGGTGGGCTTCTCCAGCCTGGGCTCGTTCAGCGCTCGTTTTTCCGAGCTGGTCGGCATGTCGCCGAGCGCCTTCCAGCGCGCGTCGGCCGCCCGGGGCGGGCCACCGCCCATTCCCGGTTGCTTCCTGATGGATTGGAGCCGTCCTCGGCCGAAGCTGGGCAACGTCCAAGAGAGCAATCCTGGAGAAGCCTGAGCCACCAGGGCTGCTTTACCGTGACAAAGACCAACGATCTCAGGGGAAAGAAAGGGACAGGATCCATGATCAGCCATCTGTCACACACGAGCGTCTTCGTCCTCGACCAGGACTCAGCAAAGGCCTTTTACACCGACAAGCTCGGTTTCGAGCTGCGTTTCGACATCACCATGGGCGATGAGTTCGAAGGCGCCGGCGCGGGCTTCCGCTGGCTCACAGTGGGCGCCAAGGACCAGCCCGACCTCCAGCTGATCCTGTCCTCTTGTGACATGGGGCGCTCCCCGGAGGCTGCTGCGCAGCTGCGCGAGCTGGTGGCCAGCGGCGCAATGGGTGTGGGTGTGTTGGCGACCGACGATTGCCACCGCACCTACAAGGAGCTCTTGGCCAAAGGGGTGACGTTCCTATCGGAGCCGGCCGAGCGTCCGTACGGCATCGAAGCGACGTTGCGTGACGACTCGGGCAACCTGATAAGCCTCACCCAGGCGTTCGCTTTCGCGGCGCCAGCCGACTGAACCTGTGCCGGAAGCTGCTCTACGGGTTCACTACGGCGTGATGATCTCGAGCTTGGTCTCGTCGCCTGGTGAGCCCGTGTAGTAGCCAGGGCCGTCGGGGCCGCTCTGGCTGTAGGCGGTGTAAGGGGCTTCGAACTCCTGCCCGGTGGCTGGATCTTCGACCAAGTCGGTGCTGTTCAGGGCTTGGTCGAATCCGGCGACCTGTTGGGAGAAGCCTGCGAGCTGCTCCTGCTGCTGCTGGATCGCCGCGAGGTCCTGCGTGAAATTGTGCTCGATGCTGTAGGTGTCCCAGATCAGTGCGCTGTTCAGGGAGTCCCACAGGGGCGGGGTGGCGAGCGCGATCCTCAAGACCCCGGACGTGACCCCTCCGCCGGTGCTGGCGATCGTGCGGACGAGACCGTGGACCCGCTTGGAGCCGTCGGTCCCGAGGAACTCGGTGATGATCTCCTGCTCGGTGCCGCCTGAAGCTGTCGCCTGGCTGGGGAAGACCGCCCTGGAGAGGACCGTGCCGATGGTCAGTCCGAGCCTTTGAAAGCAGTACTGCTGAAAGCTTATTGCGTTGGTGATCCCGGTGGAGCCGGCGAGGAACGGCCCAGCGAGGAGGAAGTTCGCTGATGCGTTCGGTCCTGCCTCGAGGAACAGTTCATCGGGGCCTTCGGTGCCAACGGTCCAGCCGAGTGGGAGCGTGTACCCGAACCACTGGTCCTTGACAAAGCGGGAGAGCGTCCCGGATTGGAGACCGAAGCAGCCCCCGATCGAGGCCAGCTCGGTGCGCTCTGCGCCGAGCTGAGAAATAGGAGCCCAGTAGCCGCTTACGACGCCGAGTTCCGAACCGTGCGCGGTCGAGGTTGGTATGAACGACACCCTCGCCTCGCCGGCGATCGCGACATTTCCCACATGGCCCGATGCGACAGCCGTCGTCGGGGAGAGGAGCCGGAATGCCAGAAGGTTCCCGGCGCTCTTGGCGTTTTTCGATAGCGACGCTAGAACGCTCGACAAAAACGCCTGCTGCGACTCGTTCTTATTGACGAACGCAGTCTGGACGACACCCTCGGTTGTACCCGAGTAGTCCTTGAACACAACGATTAAACCGCTAATGCTAGACAGGTACCAGCCCGCGGGAACGCCGATATGAAAACCGTCGTAGCTGTCGTGGACCACCGGATCCGTGCACCCGCCTGTACCCAGTCCCACGGTCCTGCTCGATGCCGACGCCGGCTGGGCCAGGCCCCCAAAGACGTCGAGGCGAAGCACCCACCCATCACGAGCACGCTGGAGGCCAGCAACCGGCCGGCACGCCTCGAGCGTTTGACCCACATGGGACGTCACCTTAGTGACGCCGCGCGGCGTCGGCCAACAGTGCAGACGACCGCAATGGTGCAAAGCAGGGACGCGCTGGTCGTGGCTCAGACGAGGGCGCTAGCGAAAGGCTGGGCAGGGCGGTAAGGTGAGCACATGGCGGCATCGAGGGTCAGTGGTGCCGCGCGCCTGGTCCTTGCGTCTGCAGTTGTACTGTCCAGCGTGGTAGTGCTCTCAGCCACGGCTGAGGCAGCAGGTGTTGCGGCTCCGACAGCGAGCTCGGTACTGAGCGCAGCCAAAAGCGCCATCGGAAAGCAGTCCAGCGTCCACCTGGAAGTGCGGTCCAGCTCGGGTTCCGGATCGGTTGAGGAGGAGCTACGAGCCGACCTCGCGAAGACCAGCGGTATTGAGACCATCTCGGAAGGCACTGGGACTGTCGTAATAAAGGTGACGCCAACCTCCGCCTACTTATCGGGCGACTCTTCCGGCCTAACCAAGATTTTGGGGTTGACCGCGGCTGAAGCAAAAAAGGTTGGCCGCGACTGGGTGACTCTCAAATCCGGGACCAGCCAGTACAAGACCCTTGCCACTTCCATAAGTGTTTCTTCCGTTGGCAGCATCCTCCCTCCGGCCAAGGGCACGCGGGTATTCACCCCCGCGCCGGCGGCCAAGAAGGTTTACACCCTGAAATGGGACACCGCCGCGACCAGCTCGGCGCCGGCGTTAGTCAGTTCGCTCACGCTCTCGGCTGTCGGCGCTACCCTCCCGGTCGAAGAGATCACGACGGCCTCGGGAGCGGGCAAGCAGACGGTGGTCCTCTCCAAGTGGGGCGAGCAGGTGCTCGTGAGCGCGCCCCCGCCGGGTCGACAATCCCCTTGTCCAAGGTGACGGGCTGAGGCTGTTGCGCGGCGCAGTCGCGCCTGATGGCTGACCTGGGTACCCCCCTCGACTGGTCGCACCCCGGCGCCAAGGGTTAAATCGCTGGCCGCATAGGCCAAGAGGGGGCAGACTGGTCCGGCAGAGGCGGCCCGCTCCCGGCTGACTGTCCCTGCTTGTGCCCCGGCCAGCAGAGGGTTGCCGGGAAGTGGAGGACTGGGATGGACGAGTTCGAGGGGGAGTCGGCGTCGACTCGCGAAACCCTCCGCTATTGCGTCCAGCTTGCGCGGCCTTACGGTCACTTCCTCTTGACGGGTGCGGCGTTCCTGGTGCTGGGCGTGATCATCACCGACGTGGCGACGCCGTTGGTTTTCGCCGAGGTGCTCGACCGCATCGCGGTCCTCGGCCCCGGTACGCGTCTATGGCCGCGCTTTGGTGCCCTTATCGTCGCCTATGGCTTGTTGATCGTTGTGGGCCAAGTGTTCTTCCGCTTCAGCGGGTGGCTGCAGTGGGAGGGTTCCCTGCGCAGCTTCGCCAACGGTATCCACCGCAGTTTCGAACGTCTCCTGGCCCTTGGCTACCGGTGGCACGTCGACCACTCCTCAGGCGAGGTCGCGTCGTCGCTGAGCTCGTTCTCGTGGGCCTTCATGGACGGCCTCGACAACCTGCACTGGGGCATACTTCGCATCGTCGTCGTGGTCCTGTGCGCCATTGCGGTCCTGGCTTTCTACGCCTGGCCGGTGGCGGTAGTGCTCATCGTGCTCACGGTTGTTTTCGTGCTGGTGGTGGTCAAGCGGTCGGGACCGGTCACGGAGGCATCTCGCAGGTTTTCCAAAGCGCATTCGCAGGCCGAAGGCACCGCGTCCGACGTGATCCGCAATGTCTCCACCGTCCTCGTCGCGGCCGGCGAGCAAGCCGAATCAGTCAAGCTGCACGACCTCCTTGACTCCTCGGTGCGCGCCGATTTGCGCGGCCGGCGCGTGTTCATGATCACCCGGGTGTGGATGAGCGGGACAGTCGGCCTCATGACGTGGGCCTCGCTGTTCGTCGGGGTTGTGCTGGCCGTCCGCGGCGACATCCACGCAGGTGTCGTCTACCTGGTCCTGTTCTATGCCTCGCAAGTCTCGGCCCAGCTCATTGAAAGCTTCATGCAGGTGCGCAACCTGTCACGGGGGCTGGGCCGCGCCTCCAAGCTCGTCGCCCTTGTCAGCACCTCTCCCGAGGTAGTGGACGCTCCCGGCGCCGGCGAGCTCGTCGTGACCGCCGGCGTGGTTCGGTTCGAAGCGGTCAGCTTTTCCTACCGGCCCGGGCACCCTCTGCTCGCTGACTTCAACCTGGAGCTCCGGCCGGGCGAGCATGTGGGCATCGTCGGCCCGTCAGGCGGTGGCAAGTCCACGATCACCCGTCTGGTACTGCGCCTGATGGACGTCGACGGCGGGCGGATCCTGGTCGATGGGCAGGACATCGCCAGTTGCACCCAAACCAGCGTGCGACGCGCCGTTTCCTACGTCCCCCAGGACCCTCAGATGCTCCACCGCAGCATCGCCGAGAACATCTGGTACGGGCAGCCCGGCGTCGTCGACATCGACCAGGTAAGGCGGGTGGCGGCTGCGGCCCACGTGGACGAGTTCGTGCGGGAGCTGCCGGACGGCTACGAGACGGTCGTGGGCGAACGAGGCCTCAAGTTGTCCGGAGGCCAGCGCCAGCGGGTGGCCATCGCCCAAGCAATGCTTAAGGGTGCCCCGGTGCTGATCCTCGACGAAGCGACTAGCTCGCTCGACTCCGAGTCGGAGCATTACGTACAGGAGGCGTTGTGGAGGCTGATGTCCGCCTCGACCGCCCTGGTGGTGGCCCACCGCCTGTCCACCATTGCCCACCTCGACCGCATTATCGTCATCGACGCCGGCCGCGTGGTCGAGACGGGGACTCATCGCGAACTCCTGCTGGCGGGGACTATCGGTACCTATCGAAGGCTGTGGGAGCACCAATCGGGGGGCTTCCTAAGCCCCTGATCGAGACGAGCCTGCCTCCACGGATGGAGGCTCCGGACAGCTCGCGGGACGTCCGGGCGCACTGCCCCATGGATTAGCGGCGAGAACAGTTAGCCTTAGGTGTGATCTTTCTGGGTGCACTTCTTTTTTTTGCCGCCGAGATAGTCGTCTTCGTGGTCGTTGCCCACGCCATCGGCTTCCTCTTGGCACTCCTGCTCCTCATCGTCGTGAGCGCCCTGGGCCCCTTCGTCGTGCGGCGGGTCGGCCTGGGTGTCCTGGCCCATACCCAGGAGAGGCTTAGGCGCGGTGAGCTACCAACGCGGGAGCTTCTCGACGGGCTGGTCATCCTCATAGGCGGGGTCATGATCTGCGTACCGGGGTTCATCGGCGACGCCCTCGGCCTGCTCCTCATGATCGGCCCGGTGCGCCACCTGCTCATCCGCACGGTCGGCCACCGGCTCGCACGGCGTGTACAGACCGTCAATGCCGGCCGCTGGCGGGTGGTCAGCGTCGGTTCCCGACCGTTGCGCAACGAGCCCCCAGCCGCGCCCCATCGGCCCGGTTTGCCGCTCGGCCCGGGCGACGGCGGGACATCCTAAGAACTGATCGCTGGCCGGCCTTCAGTCTCCCGGCACGTGCGGCGGGCCCCCGATCGCCAGGCGCGTGAAATCGTCGGGCTCGGTGAGGATTGTTGCCCAAGGGCGTCTGGCCCCGGCGGCGCCGCGCTCGAACAGTGCCCGCTGCGCTGGGGTTAGCTCGGTCCAGTGTGCGGGCGGGGCCGAGGCCACCGCAGGCAAACGCGCGCCGGCGAGCACCGTAGCGCGGTTCACGAAAAAACGGTCGGCTCGACGACACTCGAGATAACTGTCGTAAAGGGCAAAATCACCAACCTCGAGCTCAAAAATGGCGAGGTCCGCCGGCTCGCCCACGGCCAGGGAGCCTGCTGGCCCACCAGGCCCCCCTCTGACAACGCGAGCCGGGTTGGCGGTTGCCGACCTTACGACGTCTTCGAGGGACATCCCGAGGGCGAGGAACTTCGACATGCACGTAGGAAGGTCGAAACCCGGCCCCCATAGGCTCCTTTGGTGCAGGTCCGATGAGATGACATCGGGGGGCGCCCCTGCCGCCAGCATGGACTCGGCCACGGTGAACGAAAAGCCGCCGGAACCATGGCCAACATCGAAGAGCACTCCTCGTTCCCGGGCACGCATCGCGCTAGGGCGGAGGCTGTCCTTTCCTTTTACCAGTGACATGTCCTGGCCCGTGGCGCAGTGGGTGACCAGGTCGCCAGGTCGCAACAGGTCGAGCACATCGTCGATAACGGGTGGCCCCCCTCCAATATGGGCCATTACGGGTAAACCGGCCACTGCGGCGGCTTGGACAGCCAGGTGCAAGGGCGCCAGGCCCATCTCACCGGTGGTGAAGCGGTCGAGGCGGCATTTGACGCCGACAACGAAACCATTGTGCTCCGCCGCTGCCGCCGCGCACAGGCCGGGGTCGCACAATTCCAGCCGGCGGGCCTCACCGGTCTCCGCCACAAGCCCGATCGAGCTGATGTTCACAAATGCTCGTGTGTGCAAAGGGGCGAGGCCGACGCCGAGCCGGCGCAACGCCGCGAGGTTGTACGCGCCAGCCGAGCCGGCGTCCACCCAGCTCGTCACCCCTGTTCGCCAAGCAACGGGCGTCGGGTCCACCCCCCAGAACGTGCCCCCGAAAAAAAGATGGGTATGCAAGTCGACTAGCCCGGGGACGACGATGCACCCTCGGGCGTCGATAGCTTCAGCGGCAAGAATGGGCGATATATGGGGCGCGACGGACGCCACTAGCCCTTTTTTCACAGCCACGTCGTAAAAACCGGTCCGGCCCGTCCCCGGGTCCACGAGCTCTCCTCCGTGGACCAGGAGGTCGAACGTTGGCCGCCCGTCCGGTGCTGCGCTTAGGTCCGCGGACGTGATGGCCCCCGCCGTGCTCCTGGTGCGACAAGAACGGTGCCCTCGGCCTCCAAGGTCGGCGCGTCGGCCCGAACTCGTTCACCGGGGGTGAACAGGGCCGCCGACGCGAGCGCCAGCACCCCGATCGAGGCGCCGAGCACGCAGATGCCCGTCCAGTGAAAGTGCCCGTAGACGATGCCGGCGAGCGCCGAACCGAGCGCTCCGCCTGCGAAGTAGCAAACCATGTAAGCCGCGTTCACTCGGCTGCGTGCTGCAGGTGCGAGGCCGTAAATGACGTGCTGGTTGGTCACCTGGAGCCCTTGGACGCCGAGGTCGAGGACGACGATGCCCACGATCATCCCTGTGAGCGAATTGCGGCCTAGGTAAAGCAGGCCGAAGCTCGCAAGCACCAAGACCGCGAATAGCAGTGTCAGGGAACGCACCTTCCCGCGGTCAGCGAGGCGCCCGGCCACGGTCGCGCAGATCGCGCCCGCCGCACCGACGAGGCCGAACAAGCCGATTATGGTCTCGCCGTAACGGAAAGGTGGCCCTGCGAGAACGAACGCCATCGTGGTCCAAAACACGCTGAAGGCTGCGAAGCCGAGCCCTCCGTAGAGCCCTCGTTGGCGCAATGTCCGCGAAGTTGCGAACAAATGGAGCACCGATGCGAGCAGCCCAGCGTATGTTGCGTTCGGTCGCCCCGTTTCGTTCGGCAGCTGCCAGCCGAGCACGGCCGCGAGCAGCAACACCAATACGGCGGCGACCCAGTACACGGTCCGCCAGCCGGCAAGGCCAGCGACGATGCCCGAGAGCGTCCTCGCAAGGAGGATCCCGAGCAAGAGCCCGCTCATCACCGACCCGACGACCCGTCCGCGCGACTCTTCCGTTGCGAGCGACGCTGCGAGCGGGACGAGCATTTGCGCGCCGACGGACCCGAGGCCGACAAAGAGCGCCACGATTATGAGCTCGCTCACCCGGCCTGCGCAGGCAGAGAGCACCAGGCCGACGACGGTCACCCCGAGGACGGCTGGTACGAGCCGCTTGCGGGCCACAAGGTCTCCGAGGGGTACGAGCAATGCCAAGCCGACGGCAAAGCCGATCTGGCACCCGGTGACGATCAGGCCCGTTGTCCCCGAGCTGCTGTGGAAAGCCACTGAGATCGTATGGAGGAGCGGCTGGGCGTAGTAGAGGTTGGCGACCGAGGTCCCGCACGCGACCGCTAGGAGCAACACCAGACCACGCGAAATCCCAGGTGTCCCGGAGTTGTCCTCGATCGGTATCTCGGTGGCCATCGCGCTCCTTCCGGGGATGCCGCGCTTCACCCTAGGTGGGGGTGCTTGCCTCGCACGACGCGATGCGCTCAGCACAGGGGCCGTGGGCGGGCCCCGAGTTGACCCGTGTAAGCGCGGTTCGGCTCTTTCGTGTGCCTACAGCGCCGGCACCGGGCAACCGATCACTCCGGTGTGATCTCCATCAGGGCTGCTCGCCGGTACAGATGGCGCCTGGCCGGCGGTCGTTTGGTTGCCGGTGGCGGCAACTTGCGTTTCACGCCCAACCGATTGGAGCGTCGGCGCGCCGACACCTACTGGGAGTGTGCTGCAGGCGACGTAACTGGGGTAGTACTGCGCGGGAAATTGTGGCTGGGAGTGGAGACGGCGACGGGCACCGAGATGTTCCGGATCTTTGGTGCGGCGGCCGCGCTGCGCAAGCTGGAGGAAGCTCTGCACCCCGCTTAGCCACCAGGGTCCTTCGCTGCTCGCCGCAAGCACTTAGTTCGCGACTCGTCGGCGTTACCCATCTCGGCCGTGCTTACCCATCTCGGCCGTGCTTACCCATCTCGGCCGTGCTTGCCCATCTCGGCCGTGCAGATGCACCTCGGTCTGCCACAAGCCCAAACGTCGCCGCGGCAACGCCAAGAACAGCCGGGTTACGCCGAGAATCGGCCTCTTTCAGAGGCCGCCTAGCGAGCGGTCTTCGGCGCGTCGGCCGCGACTGTTCGAAGATACCCGGCTAGATGAAAGCGGCTCGGTGCTGGCCGGCTGGTGGGTAACGGGCGGGGTCCCGGCTGGTGGGTAACGGGCGGGGTCCCGGCTGGTGGGTAACGGGCGGCGCCGGGCGCATGCCTAGGCGCCGGGGAGTACGACAGCGTCGCGCCGGGGTAAGGCTAGGTTCGTGGTCTTGCGATCGACGTACAGGGTGCAGCTGTCGAAAGAGTTCGGGTTTGCCGACGCGGCGGCTATCGCCGGCTACCTGGCCGAGCTCGGCGTGAGCCATTTGTACTGCTCGCCGTACCTGCAGGCTGCTCCGGGTAGCACCCACGGCTACGACGTCGTCGACCCTGAGCGGCTAAACGACGAGCTGGGCGGCGGTCCCGCCTACGCGGGGATGGTGGGGGCGTTGCGGGCGGCCGGGCTGGGACAGGTTCTCGACATTGTCCCGAACCATATGGCCACCGACGCCACCAACCGATGGTGGTGGGAGGTGTTGGAGAACGGGCCGGCTAGCCCATATGCGGCGGTGTTCGATATCGATTGGGAAGGCGGCGACCGGTCCGCAGCCCACACGGTCCTGGTCCCGGTGTTGGGCGATCACTACGGTCGGGTGATCGAAGCCGGCGAACTGGTCCTGGCGCGCTCCGGGGCCGAAGTGACGGTGCGCTATCACGACATTGTGCTACCCGTGTCCCCTCGCAGCCTGGACGAGCTGCTCGCCGCGGCGGCGCGCCGGGCCGGCTCGGAGGCCCTCGGCCGGCTGGCCGAAGGTTACGGGGCGCTACCGACTTCGAGACTGACCGATCAGGCTGCCGTGAACGAGCGGCAGGAGCAAAGCTTGGCCTTGCGGGCGCAGTTGGAGGAGCTGCTCGCAGCAGAAGAGCCGGTCGCTGCCGCGTTGGATGACGAGATTGACGCGCTCAACGCCGACCCCGAGCGGCTGGACGCGTTGTTGCGCCGCCAGAACTACCGGCTGGCCCATTGGCGCACGGCGAGCGAGGAGCTCGACTACCGGCGGTTCTTCAACATCGAGTCGCTGATCGGCGTGCGGGTTGAGGATCCCGAGGTCTTCGCCCGGACGCATCGGCTCATCGTGGAGTTGGTGAAGGAGGGTACCGTCGATGGGCTCCGGGTCGACCATGTCGATGGCCTGCGGGACCCGGAGAAATACCTGGGCGACTTGGCCTTGGCCACCGGCGGTGTGTACACGGTGGTGGAGAAGATCCTCGAGCCAGGGGAGTCGCTAC
Organism: uncultured Acidimicrobiaceae bacterium; assembly: GCA_963699075.1. Taxonomy (GTDB): domain Bacteria; phylum Actinomycetota; class Acidimicrobiia; order Acidimicrobiales; family Palsa-688; genus Fen-671. Next base: position 1,068,142 of record CAVOTF010000001.1, read on the forward strand.
GGCGGTCGTGGCCGGTGGCCGGAACGTCGGGCTATGACTTTCTCATAAGCGTCAACAACTTGTTCGTCGACTACCGAAGCGAGCCGGCCATGACGGCGACCTACGAAGCCGTCACCGGGGAAACGGCGAGCTACGCGGAAATAGTGCAGATCTCCAAACAGCAAGTTATGGCCAGTGAGCTTGCGGCTGAGGTCGAGCGTCTCGTGGGGATCGTGGCGGATCTTTCCGACGGTTACCGTCGTCATCGCGACCACACCCGGCGCGAGCTGCGTGACGCGTTACGCGAACTTGTCGCCCGCTTCGAGGTGTACCGCACGTATGTGCGCCTTGGACTGCCCGCGAGCGACGATGACCGTCGGCAGGTCAGAGTTGCAGTGCAGGCCGCTCGCGCCGCCCGCCCGGAGCTAGATGCGGAGTTGCTGTGCTTTCTCGGTGAGCTGGCCCTGGGGGAACATCCTGGTGCCTGTGAGGCCGAGTTTGCGCAGCGTCTGGCCCAGCTGAGCGCGCCGGTCATGGCCAAAGGGGTCGAGGACACCGCGTTTTACCGGTACAACCGGTTGGTCTCGCTCAACGAGGTAGGGGGCGACCCGAGCGTGTTTGGGCGTCCGGTAGCCGAGTTCCATCAAGCGAGGGCGGCCACGGCCGAGCATTGGCCGGAGGCGATGTTGACCCTGTCGACGCATGACACCAAGCGCAGCGCGGACGTTCGAGCCAGGATCAACGTGCTCTCGGAGCTGCCGGACGCTTGGCGCCTGGCGGCGGAGCGTTGGATGGAGGTGACAGAGCCGCACCGCCGTGACGGGCTACCCGACAGCAACGCCAGCTACCTGTTGTTCCAGACATTGTTGGGTGCGTGGCCGATCGACGTGGACCGTGCGGTCGCTTTCATGGCCAAGGCAACGAAGGAGGCGAAGGTCCACACGTCGTGGACTGACCCGGTAGCGGCCTACGACGTTGCCATGGAGGAGTATGTGCGGGCCGTGCTCGCCGACGGTGCGTTCGTTGCCGACCTCGCGTCCTGGATGGCCGATCAGCGCCTGGTCGAGCGAGGGCACCGGAACTCCCTGGCCCAGACGGTACTGCTCCTGACGTGCCCGGGGTCGCCCGACCTCTACCAGGGCAGCGAACTCTGGGACTTCAGCCTCGTTGACCCCGACAACCGCAGGCCGGTTGACTACGACAAGCGGCGGAGGCTGCTCGGCGCGCTGATGGCGGGAGGCACTGGCTGGCCCGTCTCGGACGAACTGGGAAGCGCCAAGCTGCTCGTCGTCCACCGGTTGCTGGCGCACCGCCAGGCTGACCCTGGGTGCTACGAACCCGCGGGGTACGAGCCGCTCGTCGCGAAGGGGTGCCGACGGGACGACGTCGTCGCCTTCCGGCGAGGCGGTTTGGCAGTCGTGGTGCCCTGCCGGGGCGATGACGACTGGGGGGATAGCACCGTCGAGCTTCCCGCGGCCGGTGGGTGCGATGTCCTCACTGGCCACACTGTCACCGGGGGAGCGCGGAAGTTGGCAGAACTGTTCGCCGAACTGCCGGTCGCGATCGTCTCCCGGGCGTTTTGATGAACCATCGTTTCTCGGTGTGGGCGCCGCGGCCCGACCGCGTCGAGTTGGTCATAGGAACGCTCCGCCTCCCTATGAGCCGCTCAGGCGGTGGCTGGTGGGAGGCTACCGTCGACGAGGCCGGCCCGGGCACGCGCTATGGGTTCTCGCTGGACGGTGGTCCGACTAGGCCGGATCCGCGCTCGTTGTCCCAGCCCGACGGCATCGACGGCCTCTCCGAGGTCGTGGACCAGGGCGCCTACCGTTGGCGCGACCGGGGGTGGCGGGGGGTGCCACTGCCTGGCGCCGTGCTTTACGAGCTCCATGTCGGGACGTTCACGGAGGAGGGCACCTTCAAGGCGGCCATCGATCGGCTCGAGCATTTGGTGAGCCTCGGGGTCGACGCCGTAGAGGTGATGCCGGTCGCCGAGTTCTCCGGCGACCGGGGGTGGGGCTATGACGGCGCCGACCTGTTCGCCCCACACCACACCTATGGCGGCCCTGAGGGGTTCAAGGCCTTCGTCGACGCTTGCCACGGCGCCGGTCTCGCCGTCGTGCTGGACGTTGTCTACAACCACCTGGGGCCGGCCGGCAACTATCTCGCCGAGTACGGGCCATATTTCTCAGAGCGCTACCGGACCAACTGGGGTGCGGCAGTGAACTTCGACGGGCCGGGCAGCCTCGAGGTCCGGCGCCTTATCGTCGACAACGCGCTGATGTGGCTGGGCGACTACCACTGCGACGGGCTCCGTCTCGACGCGGTGCATGCGATCTTCGACGAGTCCGCACGCCACATCCTCGAACAGCTGGCCGATGAGGTCGACGTCTTAGCAGCCGGGGTCGGCCGCCCGTTGTTCCTCGTGGCGGAAAGCGACCTCAACGACCCTCGCTTAGTGCGTCCCCCTGAGCTCGGCGGCCTAGGGATGGACGCCGCGTGGGCCGACGACTGGCACCACGCATTGCACGCCGCGCTCAGCGGCGACCGCTCCGGCTACTACGAGGACTTCGGCTCCCTCGAGTTGTTGGCCAAGGCGCTCCGCCAGGCGTGGGTGTACGACGGTCAGTGGCAAACGTACCGTCAGCGTATCCAGGGTCGCCCGCCGGTCGGGCTGCGAGGGAACCAGTTCGTCGTGTTCACCCAAAATCATGACCAGGTCGGTAACCGCGCCGACGGCGACCGCAGTAGCGCCCTCATGAGCGAAGGACGCTTGCGGATAGCCGCCGCCTTGTTGCTGACCGGGCCGTTCACGCCCATGGTTTTCCAGGGCGAGGAATGGGGGGCAACGTCGCCCTTCCAGTACTTCACCGACCACCGAGACGCCGACCTTGGCCGGGCGGTTAGCGATGGGCGCCGCAGTGAGTTCGTGTCCTTCGGCTGGGATCCGGACCAGGTGCCTGACCCGCAGGCCGAGGCCACCTTCGAGGCGTCCAAGCTCCGTTGGGACGAGGTCGCGACAGGCCGCCACGAGGGATTGCTCGCCTGGTACCGGCAGCTGATGCGGTTGCGCAAGCGCTTAGGAGCGCTCGCCGACCCGAGACTGTCCAGCGTCGAAGTGGATGTCGATGAGCCTGCCGGCACTTTAGTGGTACACCGTGCCGACATCGATATCCTCGTCAACCTCGGGGCCGCGCCGGCGACCTTCGCGACGGTGCCCGGCACGAGCGTGCTGGCCGCCTCCGAGCCGGGCGTCGTTCTGGTCGGAGCAAGGTTGGTCGTCCCAATGGACGCTGTCGCTATGGTCGGGACCGAGAGATGACCGACCGCAAATTAGGAGGACGAATGAACAGGTTGGGTCGAGCCTCGGCGGTAGCAGCTGCCGTCGCCTTTAGTGTTTTGGTGTCGGGGTGCGTACATGAAGGTCTGAACACGGTCGTCGGCAGTAACGGGACCGCCGAAATGGTCCTGACTGAAACCATCTCTCCCGTGGTTTATGACTCTGCCGGAGCTTTGGGCGATATAACCCCGGCAAAGCTCGCCATGGAAGCGTCAAAGGCACATCTACCAGGCGAGGATTCAGTCAAGGTCTACACCGACTCCGAAGGCTGGAAAGGCATACAGGTGCGCTGTTCGTTCCGCTCATTGAGCGCGCTGAACGCCGCTGAGGTTGCCCTCGGGGGTGAATCGACCGGGACCGGCATGTTCACGTCGTTTTCGATCACACAAAGCGGGAGCCAATGGGCCCTCGACGCGAAGGTGGATGTTACCGGGATAACCGACCTCGTCACTCTCGAGTCCGGTAAAGCGAAAAAAAGCGAGTCAAGGGGGATCACCCGAGCTGACCTGGCGCAGATCGGGATGAAAATCAGCGTTTCTTTCAATTTGCCAGGCCAGATCGTCTCGGACAACGCCACGTCGGTGGATGGCTCCGTGATGACCTGGGACCTGCTGAGCCAGGTGTACCAGCTCCACGCCGTAACGAGCACTTCCCCGGCTTCGGTAACGAGCACTTCGGTTGCTCAAACGACCACTTCCGCTGCTGTGACCACCACTTCCCCGGCTGGGGCAACGACCACGTCAGCCGCCGTAACCACTACGTCCACTACCGCTGCGGGATAGAGCTGGCGGCCCACGTGGCGAGCAAACCTCAGCCGAAGGTGAAGTCATAGGCCTGTACGCCGGGCGCAAAGTTGACCTCCAGGTCGCCGGTCGCTATCGACTCACCCGAGAACAGGGTGTACAGGCGGGGGACCCCCTTGACGTCGACGCTCGTCAGGTGCTGGCCGTCCAATGAGACCGAGACCTTACCGGCGCCCGCCATGACGAGGTAGACGTCGTTCGCGTAGAAGTGCAATGTGATCTCAGCGTTCGGGCCCGCCGTCGCCTCCTGGCTGTGGTCTGTCCATGTCCCGTTGAACGCGAACGAGTCGTTGGGGACGTTGGACGGGCCACGATAATCAACAGGCTTGTCATTAACAACAGTTTCGCCGGCGACGAACTGCTCTTCGCTGTAACCCAGGTAGCTTTCTTGGGTTATCGGCTGCGCCGGGGTTTTATCGGCAACGTCTGTCCGTGGCGGCAGGTGGGCGACACCATTAGCTGTCAGCAGCTCTCTGATATCGGTCTCCAGCGCGCCGTACCCACCTTCGCCGTAGTCGTAGACCCGCACTTGCCCACGCGGGTCGATCAGGTAGTCCGCCGGCCAATACTCGTTGTTATAGGCGTCCCAGGTGGCATAGTTGCTGTCTACCGCCACCGGATAATCGACGCCCAGGCTACGTACCGCGCTGCGCACGTTGGAAACGACGTGTTCAAAGGCGAACTCGGGCGTATGGACTCCCACCACCACGAACCCGTCGTCCTTGTAGTCGTTGTACCAGGCTTCGACATGGGGGAGCGCCCTCTGGCAGTTGATGCAGGAGTAGGTCCAGAAGTCGACCAGGACCACCTTGCCCCTCAGCTGGGCGAGACTTAGAGGCCGGTCGCCGGGTGTGTTTAGCCACGCCACGATCCCGGTGAAGTTCGCCGCTCGGCCGAGATCGGGCAACCGCACCGTGTTGGACGACGGGGATTTCTTCGCCGCTCCCGGGGCTTTATGGGCGGCCGCGGCGGCCTGCTTCTGGCCGTAACTGTTGGCATGTTCGCCTTCCAGCTTTTCGAGCTGCGAGCCGATCGACGAGCCCTTCTCGACTTGGTTTTGGAGGGCCGAAGTGTAGCCAGGGACGGCACGCTGTAACGGGTCGAAGAACCCGAAGGCGATGGCGAGCGTGGTCAGTGCCAGCACGGCACCAGCCAGGCGACGAACCCTTGGCAGGTGTTTTCTAAGCAGTTGCCACCCAGTCGCTGCTCGCTGGGCAGCAATGGATAACACGAGTAGCGGCAGGGCCGCGCCCGCCGAGTAGAAAAGCGCGACCAACAGCGACGAAGCGCCCACGCGGTGGTTGGCCCCGGCCACTGCGATCGCGGACAACACGGGGCCGGCGCAGGGAACAAAGACGAGCCCGAGGCTAAGGCCGAGGCCGAACCCCCCGCCCCAGCCCGCCCGGCGCGATGTACCGAGGCGACTGAAGGGCCGTTCGGTCCAATAACCGATCGTTGGGACCAGGAGGCCCAGGGCCAAGAGCAGCAACACAGCTATGCCCAGCCAGCGGAGAAAATCCTGGGGGAGCCCGAGCGCGCTCAGCACCGTGCTCCCGAGGAGCGTGGCCAGGCTGAAGCTCACCACCAGGCCGGCAACTATGAGGTAGGGCCGCGCCCGCCTGGTCCCCGCCGTGCCGCCGGCCACCACGGCCGGCAGCACGGGGACGATGCAGGGCGAAATAGCGGTGATGAGCCCACCCAGGAACGCGATGGCGAGGAGCTCAGCCACGAAACAGGCGGGCCTTCGGGGCGGTACTCGTCATGTTCTTTGCTCCGCGTCTTTCTCGGGTGAACCGACGCACCTGCCTGTCGATATCGAAGTTAGCGGCCGTCGCATACCACGACGCGTCGCCTTCGGTCGTCCCGAGTCAGCAGGGGCCACTAAAGGGTACGGTCCACTGAGCTCCGTGGATTTACCTATCTCTCTCTTTCCGGCGTGCCAGGGCCGGCGTAGCCGTGGCTAGGCGGCTTGGACGATTTCGTAGGAAACCAGGACGAGGCCGTGCCCGATGGTCTTGGTGCTCACGAGCCGCAGCGGTTTCTTGTCGCTGGTTTCGGCGAAGAGACGGTTGCCGGCCCCGAGAAGTACCGGGAAGACGACGAGGCGGAGCTCGTCGACCAGATCGTGCTCGATCAGTGTGTGAACGAGCTGATAGCTGGCGTAGACAAGGATTTCACCGCCGATCTCCTGCTTTAGCGTGGAGACTTCTTTGACCACGTCGCCCCTGAGCACCGTCGCGTTTGACCACTTGGGCTCCTTCAAGGTGGAGGACAACACGTACTTGGGAAGGCCGTTCAACCTGTCGGCCCATTCACCGGTCCGGCCCAGCCATCGCGTCGCGAACCACTCGTCGCTCTTGCGCCCCAGCACGATCGCATCGGCGCCCAGCGCCTCTTCGCTCAGGACGGTGGCCCACTGCTCGAGGTCAGTGCCTCCAAACTGGTAGAACCAGCCCCCGAGCCTGAAGTCCTCCTCACCCGTCGGGTCTTGAGCGACCCCATCGAGCGAGATGTTGGTACTTATGACAAGTTTTCCCATTTTCGGGTTCCTTTCCTCGGTGATGGCCTCGTCACTCATGTAGGCGCCGCAACATCGCCAAATTGGGCGCTCAAGGAGCGCCCGTTTTGGCACTTTCTCGGCGTCCATATAGGGGTAGGCCTACGAAAAGCCCAGGAAGGAGTCGCTACGATGCGCGAGATGGCCACCGATCTGGTCTCGCGGGCGCGCGGAGGCGACGCCGACGCGTTCCGAGCCCTGACCGAACCGTACGGGCGAGAGCTCCAGGTGCACTGTTACCGGATGCTGGGGTCTCGCCAGGATGCCGAGGACGCCTTTCAAGAGGCTCTGCTTGCCGCCTGGCAGGGCTTTGCGAGGTTTGAGGGGCGATCGTCGCTTCGCACCTGGCTCTACCGGGTCGCGACAAACCGTTGTCTAGACGCGCGTCGTTCGGCGAGCCGACGACCGGCAAAGGAGTGGGATGTGCCCGGGGTCGATCGGCCAGATCCGACGCGCCTCGGTGAAGTGGTGTGGCTCGAGCCCTACCCCGACGCGTTGCTCGATGGGCCAACCGACCTGCCGGTTGGCCCGGAAACGCGCTACGAGCAGGCCGAATCGATCTCTCTGGCGTTCGTGGCAGCGCTCCAGGTCTTGCCACCGCGCCAGCTCGCGGTGCTCATCTTGCGCGACGTCCTGGGGTTCCATGCCGATGAGGTCGCCGGCATGCTCGAGTCAAGTGCCGGCTCGGTCAACAGCGCCCTCAAAAGAGCGCGCGCCACTCTCCAGCGACGCTTTCCCGAAGCGGCCGACCGAGAACCACCCCCTTCGGTGAGCTCAGCCGCCGAGAGGGCGATCGCGGCGAAGTTTGCGCGTGCGTGGGAATCTGCCGATCTCGAAGCCCTGGTGGACCTTCTGACCGACGACGTGGTCATTTCGATGCCACCAATGCCGTTCGAGTACGAGGGAAGGGATGCCGCGGCCCGCTTCTGTTCTGTGCTTCTCGACGCGGGGCGAAGGTTCGACCTCGTGGCGACCCGGGGGAACCGTCAGCCGGCGTTCGCCGCGTACTTGCGCACTCCGGGCGGGCTTAGACACGGCGTGGGCTTGTACGTGCTAACGCTGGCAGGCGACCGTATCTGCGCCATGACTCGCTTTGATAACACCGTGCTCGCGTCCTTCGGGTTCCCACTCTCGCTCGCCGCCCTGTAGGGCCAGGAGCCACCCTCTCGGGCCTGTTGCGCTCGGGGACGCCCGCCCTGGCTTGTCTTCGCGTGACCGGCCGCGCCGCCCCGCACCGAAGCGGTTGCGCCCCCGGCGGTGGGCAACGTTGACTGGGGTATGGCCGACGCAGCGGTGATCGTTGAGCAAGCCGCTGCGTTGCGGTGGCGAAGAGCCATCATGGCCGGTTTCGGCCTCGGCGGGATAACCGTCTCAGCCTGGGGCCCCGGCTCCCGGCAGTCAAGGCGGAACTCGGCATCGGCACCGCTACGATCGGCCTGCTCGCTGCTGGGGTGACGATGGGGGCTATCGCCGGCCTCGTCGTTTCGACACCGCTTCTCCACCGCCTCGGGAGCCGGGGTGGCGTGACTGTTTCCTTGCTTACTGTGGCCGCAGGGATGGCCGTCATGGGCGTAGCCCTAGCCTTGCGGTCCGTCCCACTAGTCGGCTTGGACTTCCTCGTCATAGGCCTGGGGATCGGAACTCTCGACGTTGTTATAAATGTGGAAGGGTCGGCAATCGAGCAGGCGGCCGGCCGCTCTCTCATGCCTTTGATGCACGGGGCGTGGTCGATCGGTGCAGCAGTCGGGTCAGGGACCGGTGCCGCTTGCGCTGCACTCGGGGTCACTCCCGCGGCACAGTTCGTTGGCGAAGCGGTCCTTATCGCTGTGGTTTCCCTGGTCATGACCCCTGCCATCCCAGCCGGGGAGCGCAAGCACGACGTACTGCCAGGGAAGGCTCGTGCCGACAAGCTGCGGCAGTGGTTGCGCGGTTGGACGGACTGGCGCCTGCTCCTGATCGGGGTTGTCATGCTCGGGGTCGAACTGGGGGAGGGGTCTGCCAACAACTGGCTCACCCTCGCTGTTCGCGACGACCATGGCCAGACGGCTGCCATCGCCGCTGTTTTCTTCGCTGCGTTCGCCACCGGTGAAGCTGTCTCGCGGATCTTCGGCGGCCCAGTGGTCGACCGGCTCGGGCCCGTGAACACCATCCGCTACACCACTGCCCTTGGCGTGATGGGGGTGATCCTGTTTATCCTTGGCAGCGACCTTTGGACGGTACTCGTCGGTGTCCTGTGCTGGGCGGTCGGGGTCTCAATGGGTTTCCCTCTCGGCATGTCTGCTGCAGCACAGAGCGGGCCGGACCGGGCGGCACGTGTCAGTGTCGTAGCCTCCATCGGCTATTTCGCCAACCTCGCCGGGCCACCAGCCATCGGTCTGCTTGCCGCAGCAGTAGGCCTTCTCAACGCTCTGTGGCTCATCGTCGCGCTTTTTATTGTCGCGTTCGTCGTTTCTGGTTCGCTCCGCCGGCCCGCAGCACCCTCTGCCGCCCTGCAGTAGTCGTCAGCGCGTTCAGGGTCGTGGCCACCGCCGTATTGGGTTTGGTGCAAGCGCGCCCAGGGTACCTAGCGATAACTCGTGCCCGCCGACCGGGCATGAAAGGACTAGGCGCGTAGCGAACTGACTTGAGACGAGGCAATGGATAACGACGGCTCGCGAGAAGTCGCGGTAGTAGCGGTTGTCGACGAGGCCGCCGCTGAAAAGCTGGACGAGGCGGCTGCTGACGTCTTGGTGCTGCCGATAGTTACGCCAACCGACGCGGGCAACCCGCTCGGGGTGATGGGCAGGCCTTTTGACCGACGGGCCCCGTTTTTCGTCGGCCTGACCGGTGCCCTGGGGGTCGCGGTCGCCTACGTGATCGCCGTTGGTATCGGCGATATTGCCAGCGTGTTGGTCCTGATCGGGCTCGCGTTGTTTATCGCAATAGGCCTCAACCCGATCGTGGCGATGTTGGTCCGACGCGGTCTTTCCCGCGGAGCGGCCGTCGCTATTGTCACGTTCGGGTTCCTGGTCGTCATCGTCGGTTTCGTGCTCGCCGCCGTCGCCCCCATCTCGCACGAAGTGCAGAACCTGGTCACCGACTATCCCCGTTACCGGGCCGACCTCGCAACAGGCAAGGGCTGGTCCGGGCAGTTAGTGAAAAAGCTCCACCTCACAAGCTATTTCACAGGGAAATCGCAATTGAAACTGTCGGTGGCGGGCGGTGTACTTGGTGTCGGTAAGACCGTTCTCACACTCGGGGTGGCGACCATAAGCGTCATTGTGATGACCCTCTATTTTCTGATTGCCTTGCCCGGGGTGAAAAGGCTTTGGCTCTTGGTGATCCCGCTTAGCCGGCGTGAACGAGTAGGGCTGTTGACCAATGAAGTGTTCGACCGGGTCGGTGGCTTCATGCTCGGCAACTTGCTCACCTCGCTTGTCGCAGGGGTGGGCTCGTTTGTTTGGCTTGCCGCGTTCGGAGTGCCGTACGCTCTACTGCTCGCGCTTTTTGTGGCCTTGTTCGACCTTATCCCGATGATCGGGTCAACGATTGCGGGCCTCGTCGTCACGGCGGTAGCTCTTAGCAAGGGTTTCCCGGTGGGAGCCGCCACGGGCATCTTCTATGTCGTTTACCGTTTCGCGGAGGACTATCTGTTGAACCCGCGGGTTATGAAGCACACGGTAAAGGTGAGCCCAGGCCTCACGATAATAGCCACGCTGATCGGCGGCACACTTTTGGGTCTCATCGGGGCCCTTGTCGCCATACCAATGGCTGCCACTGCCCAGTTGCTCCTGGAAGAAGTAGCGTTCCCCCGCCAGAACCTGCGCTGAAGCATTTCTTGCCCGCTTAGGAGGTCCCACGTCCTATCGGGATGTCTTCCAGTTGAAATGGCAGAGGCGGCCCCAAGACGCGCCGGTGCCCCCGCACCCACCTCATGGGGAGTACGGGGGCACCGCGCTGGAGAGCCTCTTCGGAGCACCCTACGCTATCTGGGGTGCCACCCTGGTGCTACCAGCGGTAGAACCGATGACGTCCGGCACTTTCGCCACGGCCCAGTGCGACACCAGCCAACCAAAAGACGAAAAAGATCACGGCCAGGATCCACAGAAAATGCACTGCTATCCCAACCCCGGCAAATATCAGGACCAATAGGAGCAACAATAGTATCAGCATATGTGCGCTATACCCACGCCCAAACATAATTATCAGGCTCGGCGCGTTGGTTATTAGCGGCGCAGAGCGTGGTGAGAACACCACTTTGTTGCTTAATGGAACTGCCCGGGTATCGGTACGGGGATGTCTCGAGCCGGTCCGAACAATCCTACAGGTCCACTAAAACGCGACGTCGGCCAGCTAAGGGTCGCAATCGTCAATGATTACCAGGTGATTGTGGCGGGCCTTATGGCGATGCTCGCACCGCAGCAGTACCGCGTCAACGTCGTGGAGCTGGACGTGCAGCGAGGCCCGGTTAATAGCGTGGACGTGGCGTTGTTCGACAGTTACGGGCACCCCGGGCTGGGCATCCCTCGCATCCGGTCGCTGGTTGCACGCGAAGGAGTGAGGGCAGTGGCCGTTTACACATGGAGCCTCAGCGCGGCCAGCCGGCAGGCCGCGCTCGATGCCGGCGCCCGAGGCCTGATTGCAAAGACGCTTGGTCCGGAAGAGCTTGTCAGGGCTCTGCGTGTTGTCGCTAGCGGGCAGGTGTTTGAGAGCGCGGTGTTTGCTGGCCAGTGGCCCGGCTCGAACTGGGGCCTCACGGCCAGGGAGAGCGAAACTCTGGCCCTGCTGGCGCAAGGACTGGCGAACCGCGCCATCGCCGAAGCGATGCTTGTTAGCGAGAACACGGTCCGTACCCATCTGAAGGGTGTCTTTCGCAAGCTCGGGGTCACGAGCCGGAGCCAGGCCGTCGCGCGAGCCCTCGGCCCCGGCAGCTTTGCAACGCGCGCCTTCGACGTCGAACGAGGCCCGGCAGGCTCCCTAAGGGTAGGCGCCCCACCGGATTGACGCCCCGAGCGCGAGGAGGGCCAGAATCCCGCCGATGAGGGCGAAGGTGGAGCTGACCTCGTGGCGTTGCTTCTGGACGGCGACGTGCTTGGGCAGGTTGGCGAACACCTTGCTCAGTTCTGGTGCGTCCTTGGCCGAGAAGCTGACGCCGCCGGTCAGCTGGGAGACCTGTCGTAGCGGGGGTAGGTCGGCCACAAGAGGTGAGCCCCCGCCGGGTATGCCGAAACCTCCGCCGCCGTATGGGCCGCCACCATAGCCGCCACCGCCGAAACCTCCACCTGGGCCGAACCCGCCATTGGAGGCAATGCCGCCCTGCTGCTGGGGTGTGCATTTGAACGGAGCGATGTGGGTGGTACCGAAGCCGATCGTATATATCCGGACGCGGCGAGCCACGGCGTAAGGGACGGCCTGGAGCGGGGTGATGCCGCGGTTGTTGGCACCGTCGGTCAGTAGGACGATTATGTCGGGCACGTAGCCGCCCTTGGGGGCCTTTGCGGGAGCGGCTGACCCACCAACAGAGGTGCCGCCCGGGTTAGCGGGCCCTCCAGGGGCTGTCGGCTGGGCGAGCGCGGCACTCGACACTGCGTTGCCGATCGGTTGCACATCGGGGTCGACCTCGGCGATGGCGTCGAGCGACTTCAGGATCGCGGCGCCGATGGCCGTGCCCGGGCTGGTACTTAGGTTATCGAGAGCCTTGTCCAGTGCGTTTCGGTCGGTCGTCGGTGGCACTGCCAGCTCTGCGTACCCTGCGAACACGACGAGGCCCATTTGGGTCCCTTTCGGCTGTGCGTCGACGAACTCACGCGCGGCGTGCTGGGCTACCGTCAGGCGGTTTGGGAGCACATCTGTGAGGCACATCGACCCGGACTCGTCGAGGGCGAGAATGATCGTCGTCTTCGCGACGGGCACGTCCGATGTCAATTGGGGGCGAGCCGAGGCCACCGCCAGCAGGGCCAGGGCGCTGAGCAACAAGGCGACTGGGATGTGTCGCCGCCAGCGGGACCTCCGGGGGAGTGCTTTTCGCAGGAGGGCGAGGCTCGAATAGGTGACGGCATGGCGACGCCGGCGCCTTGCCGCCAGGATGTAGGTGGCGAGCACAAGTGGCACGGCGAGGCCGACAAGCAGGGCAGCCGGCCAGGTGAAACTCATATCAGACGACCCGGCCGAACCACATCACCGACACGAGGGCACCAACCACGAGGAAAAGCACGCCAGCCGCGGCGAACAGGGCTGTGACCTCGGTGTATTTCGTCACCACAGTGAAATGCAGGTTGATCGTCTTGGAAATGGCTTCCAGACCGGCCTGGTCGCTGGCTTGATGGTACGAACCGTTTGTAACCGAGGCCACGGCCTCGAGGGTTTGCGGGTCCATCGCGGTTGCCACGCTGAAGCCGTCGATCTGCACCGTCGTGCCGGCGACGGTGCCGACCCCGATGGTCTGGATCCGCACACCCGCTGATGATGCCAATCGCGCCATCGTCACCGGGCCCGCTTGGGTCGTGTCTTCGCCGTCGGAGATGAGCACGATCGTCGCCCCTCCGTAATAACCGATGTTAACCTCGGCCGAGTTGTCCTGGCTGAGAGCCGCCTTGTTGACGATCAAGGTCTTGCCGGCGATCGCGTCGAGCGCAGTGAGGATGCCCGCGGCCAAAGAGGTACCACCTCCCAGGGACAGGTGACCAACGGCTTGCAGCACGACAGCGTGGTCGAAGGTCGGTGGTTGTACGATCACGGCACTCGGGCCGAAGGCAACAACGCCGATGCGGACCCCCGATGGCTGTTCGCGTACGAAGTCCTCCGCTGCGAGCTTCGCGGCAGCAATGCGGGAGGGCTTGATGTCGGCGGCGGCCATGCTGTTGGAGACGTCGATAGCGAGGACCACCGTTGCTTCGCGCCGCGGCGTTTTGACCGTAGTCATCGGTCGCGCGGAGGCAATGACCAGGAGGGCGAGCGCAGCCAGGAACAGCGCGAACGGCGCGTGCAAGCGCCAAGTGCGCTGACGCGCGAGGCCACCGGTTGAGAAGCCCTGAGCGGCAAGAGCGGCAGCTCGTTGCCGTCGTTTGCGCCGGCCCAGCACATAGGCAGCGACAACCACCGGGAGGAGCACGAACCCGATGAGCCATCCCGGCGAGGCGAAGCTCATCGCCGGTACTTCCGGCCGCTTTCGGCCATTCGCACGAAGGCGCTGACGAGATCGTCCTCGGTCGACACGACGTGAAGGACAGCGCGAGCCCCTGCGACGCCGTGCTGTATCACCTCGTCCTGCTCTTGGGTCAGGGCCAGGAGACGGCGGCGGAGCTCCGGGTCGCTCGAATCGACGAGGATTTGCTCGCCTGTCTCGGCGTCTTCGACGAACAAAAGCCCGGCATCAGGGAGCTCGTACTCACGGGGATCCACTAGGCGAACTGCGACGACCTCGTGCGGTTCGCTAAGGCGCAACAGCGGGCGCTCCCATCCCGGCTCGGTGATGAAGTCGGAGATCAGCACGACAAGTGACCGGCGCCTTACGACGCGCGCCGCGGTGGCGAGCAGCCTGCTGAGGTCGGTCACGTTGCCCCCCTGCACCGGGCGTAGGAGCTCGCGCACCAACGTGAGCACCTGACGGCGCCCTTGGCGGGGTGGGATTGTCCATACTTCTTTGCCGTCGTAAATGATCGCACCCACCCGGTTGCCGCTGCGGACAACCAACTGAGCGAAGGTCGCTGCGAGTTCGCACAGCACGCGCTCCTTGGTCCGCTCGGCGGCGCCGAACGCCATAGACCGGGAACGATCGAGCAGGAGCCACGCGGTGAGCTCGCGGTCTTCCATGAAGTCCCTGACGAAAAGCTCGTCCATGCGGGCGGTGACGTTCCAATCGATGTGGCGGACGTCGTCTCCCCACTCGTAGCTGCGCAGGTTGAGGAAATCGGTGCCGTTCCCACGCAGCAGTGTGCGGTAATCGCCCTGGAGGCGCCCGTCGAGGCGGCGGACAACGTGCCACTGGAGACGTCGCAAAACCCGCTCGGGGGTTAGCAGAGGGGCCGCGTCCACACGTCTCTCGCTGCGTGCTGGTTCCGCCGGGCCTGAGCCACTAGCGGTTCACGTCCCGTAACACGACGTCGGGGACAGGGACGGTCCTCAAAATGGCGTCGACTATTTGCTGCACACCCACGTCGTCGCCAAGTGCCTCGTAGGAAAGGACAAGTCGGTGGCGCAGCACATCCGGCGCGATCGTGCGGATGTCTTCGGGCAGCACGTACTGGCGTCCCCGCACCAGTGCCAGAGCCTGGGCGGCCATGACCATGTAGATCGACGCCCGTGGGCTCACGCCATAGGTGATGTAGCGGGCCAGGTCCTGGAGCCCGGCTGACGACGGGGCCCGCGTGGCCGACGCGACGCGCACGGCGTACTCGATAAGAGCGGGGTCGACAAAGACGGTCCGGACCGCCTTCTGCAATGTTCTCAAGCGTTCCGCGCCCATGACTTTGCCCACGTGCTCAAGGCCTGCGATCATCCGCTCGACGATGACGAACTCCTCGGTGGCGCTCGGGTAGTCGACGATAACCTTCAGCATGAACCTGTCGACCTGCGCCTCGGGGAGGGGATAGGTCCCATCCGACTCGATCGGGTTTTGCGTCGCCATGACCAGGAAAGGGTCTGGCAGCGGGTAGGTTTCTCGGCCGATGGTGACCTGGCGCTCCTGCATCGCTTCGAGCAAAGCGCTCTGCACCTTGGCCGGGGCGCGGTTGATCTCGTCGGCCAGGACCAGGTTGGCGAAGATCGGGCCGAGCGACACCTCGAACTCGCCGTGCTTCTGGTTATAGATCCGGGTACCGACGATGTCGGCTGGCACAAGGTCGGGCGTGAACTGGATCCGCTGGAACTCGACGCCAAGCGCGTCCGCGAAGGTCTTTACCGCCAGCGTTTTGGCCAGTCCTGGGACACCCTCGACGAGTAGATGGCCCCTGGCGACGAGCGCTACCACCATCTTCTCCAAGAGCGCGTCCTGGCCAACGATCACCCGTTTTACGTGGTAGAGCACATCCTCGATGGACACCTCTGACCTGTCTGCTGCCCCTCCCGGTGCGATGCTCATTTGGCGGGGGCGCCCGCTGCTTGGCCGGCCGTAGCGATGGGCACGGCGAAACCGATCCCGGCAAAGTTGTCGGTCCCTGCCGGGTTGGCGAGGCCTGTCACGATCCCGATCACCTGACCTTTTGTATTGAGTAATGGGCCGCCGGAGCTGCCCGGGTTGACTGCAGCGTCGAACTGGATCATGCCGGAGAGTGTTCGCCCGTTCGCGACCTTAAAGGTCCTGTCCAGCCCCGAGATCACCCCAGCGGACAGAGAGCCGACGAGGCCGAGCGGGTTGCCGACTGCAAATGTCTCATCGCCGACCTGCGGGCCAGGTCCGAGCACGGCTGGCACGATCACCGCCGGCAGCCGCCCTGCCGCCAGCACGGCGATGTCGTGAGCGGGGTCCGAAGCCGCGATGGAGGCGCTCGAAGTGGTCCCGTCGGCGAAGGTGACCTTTATCCCGGACGCGCCCTGCACGACGTGAAGGGCCGTCAAGATGTCGCCCTGCGTGTCGACGATCACGCCCGTGCCCAGGTCTTGCGACCCAGAGGCCGCTCCCCGTTGGGCCACAATGACCACCAGCGCAGCTCGGACGGCGTCATAGGCCGTAACTGCGGCCGGCGGCTGAGACTCCAATTGCGACACCGCCGCACTGACCTTCGCGTTGACGATGGCATTTATGTCGTTCGTGCTGACCGATGGCCGCCGGGAAATGCGCAGGTTGGTCGTGTACAGGGCGATGCCAACGGCCAGGACGAACACGAGGGCCAATGCGACGGCCGAGCGCAGGGACCGTCTGGGCCGTGAGGTGCGCCCCGGGGAAGGCTCCACCCCGGGCGCCCCGTTGTCGGAAGGGCCGATGGCAGGCAACTGCTCGAGCTGTCCGCGCCCATCCCTCACTATTGCCACCGTACATCTGCCGTCCCCGCTGTGAACGAGGTGTCGATCAGTTAACGAGTGTTAGCTGAGGGGGCTTGCCTCTGGCAGGCTCAAAGTTTTTCCGCTAGCCGGACCAGCGCAGCGAGTTGCGACTTCGACGTGGTCTTGGAGTAGGTGGAGCCTCCGTACTCCTTGGTTCCTTCGAACCCGGTCAAACCTTGGATCGCGATCCCCGATTCGCTGAAGGAGTAGTAGTAGGCCGTGACGCCAAGGCCGTGATAGGGCACGATCGTGATCTTGATCTGGTTTGCCTGCGCGAGGCCCTTTTTTACATCGGCTGCCGTTAGGGCTCTTGAGGTGACGGCATAGTCGATGATCACGTCCTTGGGCAGGGCGGCGAGCGTTTGCGCCCCGTAGGTGCACGACGTCACCACGGACGAGATCTCATCGTTTTTCTTCGTGGCGGGCAGGGTGAGGGTGTTCGCGCTGGGCGCAGGCAACTTGTAGCCGACGACGGCCGACACGGATACAGCGCTTACCTTGGCGCAAATCGCTGCGGCCGAGCCCGCAACGGCCGAGGCGCCGGCAACCGGGGCGCTCGCCAAGCTCGCTGCGGTGGCGAAGCCCAGGAGTATGGCTGAGGCCCGGGCACATCGGTAGGCAGCGCGGGCATGCGCGCCGAGACGGGGGTTGGTTGTCATGGGGTCCCTTCTTAGGTGGCAGCTGCCACACCCACCCAAATTTAGTCGAGGGCCAACTCGGAACTGAGCCGGGACGTGCCAGCGTCGGTCGCAGCTCGCACGGCCACGGCCATTATCCGCCTGTCAAAGTAGGGTCGACAAAGGTGAGAAAGCTCGTCTCACCGTGCGCCCGGCGCCTTCCGCCGAGCGCCGACGTAGGCCGCGAGATGCTCGCCGGTGAGGGTTGAGCGAGCGGCGACAAGGTCGGCGGGCGTGCCCTCGAAAACAACCCGGCCACCCTCGTGCCCGGCTCCTGGGCCAAGATCGATGATCCAGTCAGCATGAGCCATGACCGCCTGATGGTGTTCGATGACGATGACCGACTTGCCTGAGGCGACGAGCCGGTCGAGCAGCCCGAGCAGGTGTTCGACGTCGGCGAGGTGCAAGCCCGTGGTGGGCTCGTCCAGGACGTAGATGCCGCCCTTGTCCGCCATGTGGCTGGCTAGCTTCAGGCGCTGACGTTCGCCGCCGGACAGGGTGGTGAAGGGCTGGCCGAGACGGAGGTAGCCGAGCCCGACGTCGGCGAGGCGCTCGGCGATGGCGTGGGCGGCTGGAGTACGCGCCTCTCCCGAGCCGAAGAACTCCTGCGCCTCGCTCACAGACATAGCGAGCACTTCACTGATGTCACGGCCGCCAAGGTGGTACTTCAGTACGGACGGCTGGTACCTCTTCCCCTCGCACTCCTCGCAGATGCTGGCCACGCCGGCCATCATCGCCAGGTCTGTATAGATGACACCGGTGCCGTTGCAGTTGGGGCAGGCCCCCTCAGAGTTGGCACTGAACAGGGCGGCGTCCACGCCGTTGGCCTTAGCGAACGCCTTGCGGACCGGGTCGAGAAGCCCGGTGTAAGTGGCCGGGTTGCTCCTGCGCGAGCCTCTGATCACCCCCTGGTCGACCGAGACCACGCCTGCGCCGGCGGGGACAGAGCCGTGCACGAGCGAGCTCTTACCGGACCCGGCCACGCCAGTGACCACGACGAGGACCCCGAGCGGGATGTCGACGTCGACGTTGCGCAGGTTGTGCGTCCTCGCGCCGCGTATCGACATCTTTCCGGTCGGCGTCCGCACCGTCTTCTTGAGCGCAGCCCGGTCATCGAGATGACGACCGGTCAGGGTACCGCTGGCCCGGAGCCCCTCGACGGTGCCCTCAAAGCAGACTGTGCCTCCTGCGGCACCGGCCCCGGGGCCGAGGTCGACGACGTGGTCGGCGATGGCGATCGTCTCCGGCTCGTGCTCCACGACGAGCACCGTGTTGCCCCTGTCCCGCAGCCGCAAAAGCAGGTCGTTCATCCGTTTGATGTCATGGGGGTGCAGGCCCGTGGTGGGCTCGTCGAGGACGTAGGTGACGTCGGTGAGGGAGGACCCGAGGTGGAGGATCTCTGACGCGCTGCGCTTCTCCGCCCGACAACGTGCCCGACGGCCGGTCGAGCGAGAGGTAGCCGAGCCCCACCTCCACGAACGAATCGAGAGCCCGCAGCAGGCTGGCCAAAAGGGGCGCCACGGATGGCTCGTCGAGGCCGCGGGCCCATTGGGCGAGGTCGCTGATCTGCATCTCGCACGCGTCGGCGATGTTGACCTTCCCGATCCGCGACGACCGGGCTGCCTCGCTGAGGCGTGTGCCACCACAGTCGGGACAGCTGGTGAAGGTGACGGCGCGGTCTACGAACGCTCGGATATGCGGCTGAAGCGCGTCGCGGTCCTTTGAGAGGAACGATTTCTCGATCTTGGGGATCAGACCTTCGTAGGTCACGTTGACGCCGTTGACCTTTACCTTGGTCGCTTCCCCATGGAGGAAGTCGTGCATCTCTTTCTTGGTGTACCTCCGGATCGGCTTGTCCGGGTCCAGGAAGCCGGACTCGATGAAGGGCCGCACGGTCCAGAAGCTGTCCACGGTGTAGCCGGGGATGGTGATCGCCCCCTCGGCCAGCGACTTGGAGTCGTCGAAGAGCTGAGCCAGGTCGATATCGGAAACCCTGCCCAATCCCTCGCAGCGCGGGCACATACCTCCAGTGCGCGTGAAGGTCTTCCGCACTGTCTTCTTGCCGCCGCGTTCAACCGTGATCGCACCGCTCGCTCGGACCGACGGGACGTTGAACGAGTAGGCATTGGGCGAGCCGATGTGCGGTTTGCCGAGCCGGCTGAACAGGATGCGCAGCATTGCGTTGGCGTCGGTGGCCGTGCCGACGGTGGAGCGGGAGTTGGCGCCCATCCTCTCCTGGTCGACCACGATCGCGGTTGTCAGCCCTTCGAGGACGTCGACGTCGGGCCGAGCCAGTGTCGGCATGAAGCCCTGCACGAAGGCGCTATAAGTCTCGTTGATCAGCCGTTGTGATTCCGCAGCAATCGTGTTGAAAACCAAAGAGCTCTTGCCCGAACCCGAAACGCCGGTGAACACTGTCAGCCGGCGTTTCGGGATCTCGACGTTGACGTCTTTGAGGTTGTTTTCGCGGGCGCCGTGGACGCGTATTAAGTCGTGGCTGTCGCCGGGCTGCCGCGCCGATGACTGACTGCCCGCCCTGGTGGCTTTGCTCATCGAGTCTCCATCTGTAATGCGGGGCCGCCGCTGCTTAGGTCTCCGACGTGGCTCAGCGGGGCGACCGCTAGGTGTTTTGCATAAGCCCAATGGCATTGCCGTCAGCGTCTTTGACCGAGGCCACCAGCTTGCCACCACCGACGTCGTTGACCTCCTGCAACGTCTCGGCCCCGGCGTCGAGCAGCTCCTGTAGCGATTGCTTGATGTCAGCGACCTCGTAGTAGGCGACCGCGCCGGCACCCCGGTGGCCGTGGGGGTCGAGGCCAACCTCCTGGTCGCCGACCCGAAAACCGACGTAGTAGGGCGTGTCCACGTACGGCCCCACACCCAGCAGGCTGCTGTACAGCCGCGTGGCCCGAGCCACGTCGGATACCGGACAGATGATGGTCTTGATTACCGTTCCCATGTTGAGCTCCCTTTCCTGTGGCGGAGCGGTCAGAGCCAACCTCTGCCGCTCGTCAGTGAATATGACGAACGGGCCGCCAGGAGTGTGACGAATGGTTGACAACGACTGGCTGGCTCGACGCTGCGAGGGCGACCGAGCCCGGCTCCGGGCCCCGCCCGGCGAGAGCCTGGACAACCGAGGCCCCCGCCCGGCGAGAGAGCCTGGACAACCGAGGCCCCCGCCCAGGGGGTAATCACGGGTCCTGTAGCAGTCCCAGGACGTTGCCGTCTGGATCGGTGAACGTGGCGACCAGGCGGCCGTTGCCTACGTCGCGAGCGGGTTCCTTGAGGGTGGCACCGGCGGCCGTCACTTCTGCCAGCTTCGCCTCGATGTCCGCCACGTGCCAGTAGGCGACTGGCGCCGACATACCCTGCGCCCCTCGGCCCGGCACCAGCCCGATGTGCTGGCCTTCGGCATCGAAGCCGACGTAGTACGGCGAGTCGGCCTGGGGCGGGAAGCCGATCAGGGCGGTGTACACCGCCTTGGATGCCGCGAGGTCGGACACGGGGTGCAGGACGGTCTTGATGCCCTGGGTCGGAGAGGTCATAGTCGCTCCTGAAGTCGCGGGTCGCATCGACCCGGTGTGCACTGATATGCCGTTACGAGTAGGCCGGTTTATCACTAGGAGTAGTGCGGGCCCCAGTTGAACGCGACCTGCTCGGAGCCGGCCGTGCAGTCATACGCGTAATAAGTGCCGGTCCAGCGTGATGCCCATTCAGAACCGGCGCCTTCCGAGACGGCTTTGCAAGCGAACCCGTCTGCCGAGTACGCCGCGCCCTTAGCTTTGTCTGCCCCTATCCCGACGGAGTCGGCCTGGGTGCAATTCGCATCGTCGACCGCAATTTGAGCCTGGTAGGAGCCGTCGCTGAACTCCTGGTACTCGCACTGCCCATAACCAGCAGGGGCTGGCAGAAGCTTGTGGCCAGGCCCGAAATGGTCCGTACCGCCGCTGGGACTGCCTCCGCCACCTCCCGCTATCACGGTGCCACCTCCGCTGCCGCCATTGCTGCTCGTACTCGGGCCACTAGCGTCGTAATGCGGTCCCCAGTTGAACGCGATCTGTACCGCGCCCGCTTTGCAGTTGTAGATGTAATAGGTGCCCACCCAGGTCGACGCCCATTCGGACCCGGCGCCTGCAGCGGTGGCTGTGCAGGCGAACCCGTCGCCGTGGTAAGCGCCCCCTCTCGCTTGAAATGCCCCTATCCCAACGGCGTCGGCCTGGGTGCAATTAGCTTCAAAGACTGAGATTTGGGCCTGGTAAGAATTATCCGTGAACTCCTGGTACTGGCATTGCCCCTCGCTGAGGGGTGCTGGGAGAAGCTTGTGGTTAGCGCTGAAATGGTCGGGACCGGCGATAAGTTCTTTAGACCCCCCGCCAATTACGGGGTCGCCGACGACGACTACCGACGAGCAAGCCGTGCCACCACCCGGGGCGCTCGCCGCCACGGCGTCGACCAAGCACCACGAGGCGTCCGTCGGTGAGCTGGCATGCCAGACCTGCACGACAATTTTGTCGCCGGCGTTGACAACCCAGCCATCTTCTCCGTAATAGGAGCCGAAGGAGCGAAGGGTGACGGAAGTGTTGGTCCATGACGGGACGTCGCAAGTGACATCGTTAGGTGAGTAGCCGTTGATCGCGTCCGTGGACCCAGCGCACGCGTTCCACCAAGTCTGAGGGATTTTGCCGGCGTTTTCCAACTCCGAAATAGTCCCGTGGGGCCCCAGGTCGGTAATGCGGAAGTGATCGCTGTCGCCATTAAAGGCGCCAGCGGCCCCAAAGCAACTGCCGGTGATCGTCACATCTGGCGCCTTGCCTGCGGCGAAGCTTCCGACATGGGCGATGTGAGGTTGGCAGGGAGCCGTCACAGCGCCCGCCACGCCGACCCCGCTAAGGACGACGAGCGCCCCGGTTGCCGGGACGAGCCCCAGCCAAAGTAAGGCTACTGAGACCAGGTGCCGGCCGAGCCCAGTTACTCGAAGATGCGACGGGCTGGGCACGGGTTTGGCAGGAGTCGTTGTGGGTAGCATGTGGCGGTCTCCTCTCGTGGCGGGCGGATGGTGGTCACCCGTTCCGGCTTGGCCAAGTCATAGCACGGAAGCGTCACAGCAACGTCACACGCGACACTTGAGGCTTGGAGCGTCGGTGACGGCTAACCGTGCCTACGACTTGGCTCCGAAGAGGATAAGGAGATCGCCCGTACACCGCGGTCCCTTACCAGCCGGGATCACTTGCCAAAGGCGTCCTTTACCTTCTCGCCGGCCTGCTTCAGGTTGCCCTTTGTTTGGTCCGCCATGCCCTCGGCACGGAGCTTGTCATTGCCGCTGAGCGCGCCGGCGGCCTCCTTGATCTTTCCCTTGGTCTGCTGGGCGGTGTTTTTCGCCTTGTCGGATGTTGCCATCGCTGGTCCCTCCTTGGGATGTGCGCAACTAAGGTCCCCTACGCGTCTGCTCTTATACCCCCCTGTTCTTCGGTTGAACAGGCCGGCCATTGGGCATAACGGTGCGCCCCCTGCGCACGCCTCGGAGCTGGCCGTCACCAAGGCGCGGTCGGGGCAGCTTTGGCGCCAGTACCTAAGGGCCATCGGGCCGGGACTCGTCCGCGGGGCCTCCGACGACGATCATGGCCGTCGCCGCCGTGGCCCAATTCGCCACCGGCGGTGCCAGCCTCTGATCGCGATGTAGCGTGCTGTCGACGTGGTTCGAAATCCAAAAAGGTCGCGGGGCAAACAGCAGTGGTGCAGGGGGCAGCGCCTGAGCTGTCGCACCCTGCTCGTCGTCGGCGCGTTGTGCCTCGGGCTGAGCGCGTGTGGTGGGGCTGTGGGGGCCGGCAAACCAGCAAGCATCCGCCCTTTCGCCCTGGTTGAAGTTGGCAAGACGCGCGTGCAGGTCGCCGCTGACGGGAGGTCGGCGATCGTGCAACTCATGACCAACCCGCCGACGGTGTGCGCCATCGCTTACGGCACAACCGCGGCGTTGGGGTCGATCGCAGATGACCCCGACATGGGCGGGACTGCGATTTCCCGCCACACCGTGGTCCTGGCTGGGTTAGCCCCAGGCGTAACCTATCGCTTCCGCCTTACGGCTACAGACGCCCAGGGTTTGGTGTTCCAGACCCGAGAACTCGCGACGTTTACCACACCGCGCAATGTGGGGGCCCTGGGGCCGGATATTGCCATCGGCGCCAAGGTGGTCGCTGTCAGTTCGCAATGGAGCAGCGCCTACAAGGCCGCAAACGCCGTTGACGGCAACCCCGCGACGCAGTGGGCGACGGCCGGCGATGGGAATCGAGCCTTCATCACCATCGACCTCGGACGAGAACGCGAGGTCGCCGGCATTTCTTTCATCACACGCGAGATGTCGGACGGTTCTGCCATCACGCGCACCTTCGCCGTAGTAGTTGACGGACGTAGACGTTATGGGCCTTTCCCCGCCGGCAACCTCGTAGACCCGCGCGTCGCGCGAGTGTCGTTTACGGGCCGCCGGCTTCGCTTCGATGTCGTCACCTCGAGCGGTGGGAACACAGGAGCCAGCGAGATCGAGGTCTTTGCCCGCAGCTGATGCCCCGAGGCTCGAGACCCACGAGACTGGGACGACGCGTTCAGGAGCCGAACTCGCCGCCTTCGTGGGAATGTCGCCTGGTTTCGTCGACCGCCGCCTGCAACTCGTCGGCTGTCCGGCGGGCTTCTGCCAGGGCCGCCTCTAGTGCTGCTCGCCACTGGAGCGCTAGCCCAAGGGCCAGGTGCATCTCGGGGCCGTGCTCGCCTTTATCGAAGTACATTGACACGGCCACCCAGGGGTCATCGTTCGCAATCGCCCAGGCGCTGTCAAAACTAGCCCTAACGCTGTCCTCGTACTCCTGGCGGAGCGTGGTTGTGCGGATCGTGTGCCGGTCCTGTTCGATGATCTCGGCCACTTTTTTCGGATCAGCTGTCATCCTTGGTGGTCCTTTCCGTTGTCGTAGCGAATCCTTGTCGTAGCGAGCCGCCCCCGCCCGGAGCATACACGCTCTAGCCGGCCCGCGACCAGTCGAGGTGTGCCTACACGCTCACGCGTTTACATATATATCTATTGGGCATTTGCGCATCGCGCGGATGTGGCACTAGCGCGCAGTGACGGCCCGCAGCTCCTCGAGCGACTCTCGGACCAGGCGCGGCAAGTCGCGCCCGTCGATCTCGTTTACCCAGAGTTCAAACGCGACCTTGAACACAGCGATCCCTGCTTCAGCGGTTAGGCTCGCAGCCGGATCCTTGACGCCGCGCCTGCGCAGGGTGAGCGCGATCGCGGAGGCGAGTGATGCGAGCTTGATCAGCTCGCGTTCGCGTAGCTCGGCGTTCGCAGTAATTACCGCCTGGCGTTGCCGCGCGTATTCGCGCCTCTCCTGAAGCACGGCACCGGCCGCCTCGAGGGCGCCGGCGACGGCCTCGAAGGGCGTGGCGGCGTCCGGCGCATCAGCGACGGCGTTCACGAGCAGCTCCTGCAGCGCTCCAGCGCCCCAGAAGAGGACCTCACGCTTGTCGGTGTAGTGCCGGAAGAAGGTTCGCTCCGTCAAACCCGCGCGTGCAGCGATTTCTGCGACGGTGGTGTTTTCGAACCCGCGCTCGCCGTAGAGCTCGAGAGCTGCTCTTTCGAGCCTGCCGCGGCTGTCCGGTTCCCATCGCACCAACCCATGGTAGTGGATTGATGACAGTGGCTGACATCTATGGTAGGGTGATGGCAGTAACTGACATCAGGTCGTCCTTGTCGGGCTAGTCCCGTGCGACGGCGGTCCTTCTAACTGGAGGTTGTCTTATGCGGGTATTCGTCACTGGTGCGTCCGGGTGGATCGGCTCGGCCACCGTTGTCGAGCTGATTGGTGCGGGCCACCAGGTCCTCGGGCTCGTTCGCTCGGATGCCTCGGCCGCTGCGCTCGCCGCCCTCGGGGCGGAGGTCCAACGGGGGACCATCGATGAGCTCGCTATACTGCGCGCCGGAGCCGCCAGCTCGGACGGGGTCGTTCACCTCGCGTTCAAACACGACGTCGCTTTCTCCGGCGGCTTCCAAGAGGCAGCCGACGCTGACCGTCGCGCCGTCGAGACCTTTGGCGAGGTCCTCGCGGGCTCCGACCGACCGCTCGTGATCGCCTCCGGCACCCTGGGGCTCGCAGTCGGCCGTGTGTCGAGCGAACAAGATGGGCATGGGCCCGTGTCACCCCTGGCGCACATAGGTGGTGGCCCCCAGACCCGTTGGGCTACGGCGGAGATGACGCTCGCTCTCGCATCGCACGGGGTCCGCTCGTCAGTTTTGCGGCTTCCGCCCACGGTTCACGGCGAAGGCGAACACGGCTTCGTTGCGAGCCTGATCGGCATCGCCCGCGACAGGGGCGTCTCGGGCTACATCGGCGATGGGTCCAACCGCTGGCCTGCCGTTCACCGGCTCGATGCGGCCCAGCTTTTCCGCCTGGCGTTGGAGAGCGCGCCCGCGGGGTCCACCCTGCACGGTGTGGCGGACGAGGGTGTGCCGGTACGCGACATCGCCGAGGTGATCGGAAGGCACCTCGAGGTCCCGGTGGTCTCCGTTCCAGCGGCGGACGCCGGCGAGCACTTCACTTGGCTGGCGGGGTTCCTCGGGCTCGACAGCCCTGCCTCGAGCGCGCTTACCCGAGAAATGCTGGGTTGGGAGCCGACGCATCCCGCTCTCATCGACGACCTCGAAAAGAACTATTTCCAAAGCTCCTCCGAATAGGGACCTTTGGTTTGTGGCGGCGACGACCTCAACAAAGGCGGCTGTTTATACGAGTCAGTCTTGTCCCACAAAGTCTTTCCCCCTTACGCGCTTACCAGCCCCGGTCGGCCCACTCTTGGAGGTGGGGCCGCTCCGTCCCGATCGTGGTATCGGCGCCGTGGCCGGGCATTACGAGAGTTTCTGCCGGCAGAGCTGAGAAAAGCCTTTCCTCAATGGACCTGATGATCGTGGGGAAGTCGGCTCCGGGTGAGGTGGTCGCTCCGGGCCCACCGGGGAACAATGTGTCGCCGCTGAACAGGACAGGGGAGCCTTCGACGCGGAAGCACATGGACCCGGGAGTGTGCCCGGGAGTGGCGACGGTCAGCAGGCGCAGCCGGCCGACGCCGATTACTGCACCGTCGTCAATCAAGAAGTCATACGACGGCAGCATGTGCGCGTCGGCGGAGGTGACCCCGACCTCATAGCCTGCGTCGCGTACGGCGGGTACGGCCTGGATGTGGTCCCAGTGCCCGTGAGTTTCCAGCACCTGACGCACGTTTAGGGTTTTGCACAGGTCCAGCAACTTCCCGTGTTCGTTTGCGGCGTCGATCAACAAGGCTTCGCCAGTCTGTTTGCAGCGCAGGACGAAGACATTGTTGTCCAAAGGGCCGACCACTAAACGGTGGATCTCGGCCTGGCTGTCTTCGTAGTGCATAGTTGACCCGCCCTAAAAGTACACCATCGGCGACAATGTCCACGTTGTCGCACCCCGGCGGGGCTAATAACGCGGGGCCGGGTGCCGATTACTGATTACGATGACCCGATCGCCCGAGACCACCCAGACTTACCGTGAACTCGCGGCGATCGCCAGGACAGCCGTCTCACTTATAGAGCAGATTGCGCCCGACCGGCTGGACGCCTACGTCGGCACCTCGACGATCGTCGCCTCTGTCCTGTCCGAGTTCGGCGTTGCTGCCACGGCGGTGAGCGGTTACTTCGGGACCGAGCCCCATTCCTGGCTGGAAGCCGATGGGTTCCGCATCGACCTCGCCCGGGCCCTCCTGGACGGGGCCCGCTAGTCCAGTCACTTACGGTGCAATCGGAGTACCTCGCGCAGGCGCGCTTTCCGGCCTGCTGGTTGCCAGAAGAGGCGGTCGCTCAGTTCGCCAGCGTGTTTGACTACCCAGCGATCAGTGCCAGACGAGGCTGGAGCATTTTTGAATACCTTCGCCAGAGCTCCTTCGATGCTTTGAGGGTTGCCTAGGCCGATTGATGGCCCGTGGGCCTTGCCGGGCCCTCAAGTTGGCGGCCGCTGTGCCGACATGGCAGTGACCAGTAGCACGGTGCTACCGGAACGCGACGCAGGAGTGGGTTGCACGGTGGATGGTGAGCGCCCCCCGTCTGAGCCTGGTCGCGCCCCGATTGCTTTGCAGCGTGACCCCTCCGGCCGTCTGTCCCTGAGATCTTGCAAATGAAGGTCCCAGCAGGTCGAGGCCCGCTTCTAGGGACCGCAGCCGCCCTCGCCGCGGTGGCAGTTTTCCTCGGCGTCGCACTCTCCGGAGCGATCGCCAGCTCGGGCACAACTCGGGACCAAGCGGCCGCATCCCTTTCGGACGACGTCCTCAGTAGCGCCGACCAAGGGCATTCCGTGTCGGAAAAAGACGCACGGACGGTGGCGTGGGCGGTTGTCGATGGTGTCCGCCATGGCGACATCACGGTCCAGTGCGGCCGAGCCCTGGTGGCCGATCTCAGGCCGCTGCTCGGTTCTGTGCAACCCGACAGCCTCGCGGCTCAACGGGAGCAGTTCGACCGGTTCGCCGATACCTTTTTCGAGGATTCTATTGACCCAACGGATTGCCGGGACGAGCGAGGTGGCATCCATAAGGACGGCGCTCGGAACTCTGGCCGTGTCACTGGGCACCAAGGTGCCCAGACCCGCCACCCCGGCGCCAAGCGCGCCAACCAGTTCGAGCCTCGTTTTGGGGTCGACTACTACGGCTCGCCCGACGCAGCACGGGCCCAAGCGGGGTGCCCCAGCCAACCAGCGCCGCGCAACCGGGCCAGGGGCCCACCAACGACGGCGGTTCCGACCACGAGGCCGACATCCACGGCGCCGGGCACATCGCTGGCCTTGGCCCCGGGTACCTCAACGTCCATCGCCTCGGGCACCTCCACGAAGCGGCACGCCGCAGCGAGACCGTATTCCCGGGATAAACCGCAGCGCTCAGGCAGACGGCAAGAACAACGCAGGCTGGCGCACCGCGCCGGCACATCTGCGACGGGCGAGGCGACTACAGGTCTAGCGAAAAATTCGACCACCACGACCAGGAAAGACCGGAAGAAGTCGGACAGCCGGACGTCGCCGCGGACGACTACCACGACCAGGACCGACCGGAAGAAGTCGGACAGCCGGACGTCGCCGCGGACGACTACCACGAAGCTCGCGCCGCCACGTGAGACCTCTGTCCCGACGACAACGACGCGGCCACACACGACCCGGCACATACCTACTGGAGCGACCTCGACCAGGCCGGCCAACGCGGCTACCACGACGACGCTCAAGCCCAAGAGACGGACGCACCGAAAGAGCGGCGAGTCCTCGTCGAACAGGGCCCCGACGACCACGACGTTGCCGACCACGTCGACCGCGTCACCGACCACAACGACTAGCTACCCCACGACAACGCTGCCCGTGGCCACGACGCTGCCAGTAACCACAACCTCGTCCACCCTGCCGCCTTACAGGAGCGAGCCACCGCCGCCACCGTCGACGACCAACGCGACCACTACCACCACGGCTCCGGCCACCACAACGACGGTTCACGCAACGACCACGACTCGCGCTACGACCACAACTCGGCCCCCAACCACCACAACGGCGCCAACGACAACCACAACCCGCCCCGCAACCACCACAACGGCGCCAACGACAACCACAACCCGCCCCGCAACCACCACAACGGCGCCAACGACGACTACGTCGCCGCCCACCACAACCACTCACCCGCCCACTACAACGACTAACCCCCCGACGACCACAACTTCATGAAGACAGTGACGGGATAACAGGAAAAGGCGTTCGCCGCGCTTTGCCGACCGGGTTCAGGGACCGGGTTGCTCCCCTGAGGGCGCCCCGCCCTGCGCCACCGAGGTTGGAGCTGCAGCGGTCGTCGTGCTGCCCGGGCCACCGGTCGCCGCGGGGTGTTGGGCTGTCGCAGTGGGTGTGGGGTGACCAACCCCCGCGGCCAGCATTGCGGAGTTTGGGATTTTGAGCACTCCGTCGTCGGTACGAAGGGTGACGTAGGTCAGGCTCATCTCGCTGACAGAGGCCTCGAAGATACCCCCGAGCGCCCCAGAGCGGATGCGGATGTGGTCTCCTATCACGAACGGCCTCGCCACCAACAGGACCAGCCCGGCGAAGACGTTGCCCAGGCTCTGTTGTGCAGCGATGCCGAGCACGACGCCGGCCACGCCCGCTCCTACAAGCGTGTTCGACTGCACCTCGAGCACTGCGAGCACGGCCAGCACAACGAAGAGGTAGCCAACGATTGTCGACAGGACCCGGACGGCTCCCCCAGCCCCTGGAGCCGCTCGTCGTTCGATGACGCGTCCGAGGACCGATGAGATCCTGTGCGTGGCGATGATGCCCGAGACCAGCAGCACGACCGCACTGGACCAGGCGATGACCCTCAGGTGCAGGGGCGCCCCGTGGGTGACGCTGCCAAACTCCGACCCTGCCACGAGCGCAACCAGCGCAATAGCACCGGCGATGGTACCTACAGCCCATTGCCGAAAACCACTGCGGGTGACCGCGTTGACCGGGTCGTGACGAGCCACGTGCTTCCCTCCGAGCACGGGAACCTAGTCGATCTGAGGACCTCTGGCACGTTGGGTGGCTGGAACGCCATAGAGTGCTCCAGAGAAAAAGGAGGTTCGCTCGTGAGCGACTGGAACCACACCATAATCGAGGAGTTCAGAAGTAACGACGGCATAGTTGGTGGCATGTTCGAGGGCAAGCCGCTCCTGCTGCTGCATAGCGTCGGGGGCGCGTACCGGCAAGGAACACGTCAACCCTTTGATGTACCTGGACCTGGACGGCCACCGCTACGTGTTCGCATCCAAGGCCGGTGCTGACAGCGCGCCGGATTGGTACTACAACTTGGTTGCCAACCCGGGCGCCACTGTGGAGGTCGGTACCGACAAGCAGGAGGTCACGGCGAAACCGGTAGAGGGACCAGAACGGGACCGCATTTACGCGGAGCAGTCCCGCCAGTTCCCTCAGTTCGCTGAGTACCAAGAAAAGACCAAGCGATTGATCCCTGTTGTCGAGCTGACAGCAAAGTCCTGACCGCCGAAGGCTACATGTCGACATCCACCGGAGGAGCCGCGCAGCCGGCGATCGAGTACCACTATGACGTCGGGCGCGACTTCTACCGGCTATGGCTTGGGGAGCGGCTCGTGTACTCCTGCGCGCTATGGGCCGGTGAGGTCGACGACGATTTGGAAGCTGCTCAAACGGCAAAGCTCGAATGGCACGCGACAGGTGCCAGGGCCGATGGCGCGGCGCGAGTTCTCGATATCGGGTGCGGTTGGGGAGCCATGATCGCCTATCTGACGGGGGAACGACATGTAGGCCACGTCACCGGGCTCACCTTGAGCTCGGACCAGGCGAATGCCACTGCTCCCTCGGACCGGGTAGAGGTGAGGCTCGAAGATTGGCGGGACCACGAACCGGCCGGCCCCTACGACGCAATCGTCTCGATTGGGGCCTTCGAGCATTTCAGCCGTCCTGATCTTGCGAGGTCCGAACGCCGCGCCATTTATCGCAGTTTCTTCGACCGTTGCGCCGGCTGGCTCAATGACGGTGGGCGTTTGTCGCTTCAGACCATCGGTTGGGAGGATTTTGACCCTGGGAAAGAGGAAGGGACTTCGTTCTTCAAAGATGAGATATTCCCCGATTCGGCTTTGCCGCAACTGAGCGACATCATCGAGGCCTCTGAGGAAAAGTTCCGCGTGATCGCCTTTCGCAGCGACGCCGATCACTACGCGCGAACTCTCAGGATCTGGCAACAGCGCCTTGAAGCTAACAAGGCCCAAGCCGACGATTTGGTCGGCCACGAAACCTACCGCCGGTACCTCCGGTACCTGCGGATATCGCGGGCCATGTTCGAGCGTAGGGATTGCACTCTGTTCCGTGTTGTGTTCGCGCTTCGGCCGTCACGGCCTCGCCAGGCGTTGCCTGGCTAAGCGCCCCTCAACTTCTGTCAACGACGTGCGCGCCCTGCTGCGCCGGTTGTAGGTCCAAGATCGTGAGCAAACCGAGGCCGTCCAGTGCGGCCAACATTTCGCCCGGGTCGTCGGGGCCAAGGAAACTTACCGTTCCCCCGTCTCCTCCCGCCCCATTGACCTTCCAGCCGACCGCCCCCTTGCGGCGGGCTATATCGATCGCTTCCCAAGCCAATGGGCTCACAACGCTTCGGTGAAGTGCCGCTTGGGCCTCGTTGCTGGCGATCATCGCGTCGCCGTAGCGGCCGAGGTCGCCCGACAGTAGTGCGTCCGCTGCGGCATCAGCCGCTGCGCGCAACGGCGCCATGAACCTCTCGGTGCTGTCCCCGGCGATCTGGCTGATGACAGCGTCATGTACCGCACTGGAGTCGTGGCGCACACCAAGGTAGACGGTCGAAACACGCTGGGTGAGCGCTAGCCACGTGGCGGGTGCGAGCTGGAGCGGCTGCACCTCGTAGCGGGGATATGGAGCGATCTTGATGAAGTTTGCCCCACCGCGCGCAGCTGCGACCTGGTCCTGGACACCGCTCTGGCGCGCGAGGTCGACAGTTTCCACGTTGTGTGCGGCGCTAGCGAGGTCGTCGGGGCCTTGCAGGGAGCCGTCCAGCTCTTGCAGTGCGGCGATGAGGGCGACCAGGACCGAAGCCGACGTGCCGAGGCCCGAGCCCGTGGGGACGGGCGACGACACCGTGATGTCCAGGCGGGCGGCGGCCGGCGCCCACCTGCGTAGCGCAGCCTCCAGCATTGGATGGCGACCAGGCGGCCGGTAGATGGAAAAGCTGTAGTGGTCCTCGAAGTCAGGCAAGTGAAGTTGCACCGAGGAGGCACCAATATGGCCCAGCGAGGTCAGGCGGACCTCGACTTCGGTCCCGGGGCACCCCCAGCTGGCACACCTTCCCGTGGCCCGCGAACCAAGTATCGGACCAGCCGCCGACGTCGAGGATCCGCACCGGAGCCTGCACTCTTACCCAGGAAGTCATGGGCGCTCAGTAACCCGTGCGTGCGGCGACCAGGCCGACGCCGAGGGCACAGGTGGACCAGGAAAGCGCGACCAGGACGCGTTCGAGGGGTGCCAGCATGGAGCCGGCCGAGATGGCACGCGTAGACCCGTCCGCGTAGGTCCGGTGGCCCTCGACGGACACCACACGGCGCCGGATGTCTCGGGCCTCCGCACTGAGCAAGCGCTGGGCTCGTGAAAGGCCATAGGCGAACGCCGCCAGCACGATCGCGGCGAGCCGCACCGTCGCCGCCTGGGCGTAGTAGGCGGTGAGCACCGGGAACGACCCCCAAGCCAGGGCAAAGGTTGTGTCGTTGTGGAAACGACCGTGCCACAGTTCCAGGTTGTAGGCGATGACCAGGAAGACGCCTATCAGGATGAAAACGGACAGGCCCCATCCGACCCGGTCTATCCCGAGGCCCCCGAGCGCAACCGCGCCACAGATGGCGGCGACGGAAATGCTGACGAGCACCGCTGAGGAGATCCTGGTCCCGAGGGGGCGACCACGGAGTTCGTCAAGCCCATGAGCCCCGACGCCTACCGCTAGGCCGAAGGCGATCAACGTCGCAACTAGCCGGTCCAGGTGAAACCGCGGTGCAATAGCCGCTCCGATGAGGACATAGCTGAGGTGCCAGGCCGTGTAAGGCGGGTGCAGGACCGTGAGCCAGTCGCGCCACTTCCCCGGGGAGGCTGCGTACCAGGCTGGACGATGAGCTGACTGGGCCGAGGCCGAAGCCGCGGGTTGGCCGTGACGGTTGCGAGCCTTAGCCACCGGTGGCCAACACATCCGCTCGGTCTCGGGGGCTCCCGTCGTGAGCGTCTGGCGAGCCCAGCTTCTTGCGTCCCCACATCACGAGCCCACCACCGAGGCTCATGAGGCTCACCTTGACATCGTCGATACCTGCGCCAGCCCACGCTTCCAGGTGCCATGAGAGGGGATAATGGCGATAATGCCCCGAGATCGACGGCCCGAGGAACCTGCCCACGCGGAACCACTCACGGCCGCCTAGCGCGAACCCCGCCGCGGGCAACCCTACCCTGGTGTACAACACCCATAGTGGGCGCCACGCCGGCCCGGTCGGGGTGTGGAACTCCAGGTTGGCGATTACGCCTCCGGGCTTGACGACGCGTGCCAGCTCTTTGACCGTCGCCGCAGGGTCGGCGACATATCGGAGCAGGTAGGTGAAGGTGAGAGCGTCGAATGTGGCGTCGGCGAAGGGAAGCTCCTCGGCCCGGGCGACCCCAAGGTGCACCTGGCCGGCGTGGGGGCTCCCGGCTACGTTCGCGGCACCTGCACGCAGCATCTCGGGCGTCAGGTCCACACCGGTCACCTGGGCGCCCGTTCGCGCCGCAATCTCGATGGCAACCCCCGCCGGCCCGGTCGCCACATCAAGGACCGAAGTGGGGGAGCAGTCGACCACCGCGTCGACCATCGCCCTTCGCCATCTGCGGTTCTGACCGAACGAGAGGACCTCGGCGAGACTGTCGTAACGACCAGGAAGGCCGTCGAAGAGCTGGCGTGCGAAGCGGTTGGGCTGGGAGGTGTCACCCGGCGTCTCGGTGGTCATCGAGCGACGAGCCTAGGCCTGGCCGGTGCGCCGCGCTCGGCCTCCGCGCCGGTGCCTGCCTCAACGGTTGTGCCCAGGTCCTGCCCAAGTAATCCCGGGCCGAGGCGCGACACCGCTTATTACACTGCTCGCACAGTGACCACTGTCGATTACGTGAAGGCCCTCGACAGCGAAGGCAAATTGCTGGTGGCCGCCGCGAGTTCAGCCGGCGTGCACGCCGGTGTCCCGAGCTGCCCGGGTTGGGAGGTGCGGGATTTGTTGGGCCACATCGGTTTCATCCATCGATGGGCCGCTCGTTACGTTGCGGAGGGTTTGACCGAGATGGTCGAAGAGCCCGGCGAAGCGCCGCTCCTGGCAGCAGCACCGCCGGACGACGAGATCCTCTCGTGGGCCGCAGATGGGCACGCCGCTCTAGTGGAGGTTCTTTCGTCGGCCCCTCCCGATGTCCAGTGCTGGACCTTCCTCCGCGCCCCGTCCCCCCTCGCGTTTTGGGCACGCCGGCAAGCTCACGAGACGGCGGTGCATCGCGTGGATGCCGAACTGGCGGCCGGCGTCCCGCCGACCCCCTTTGAACCCGCGTTCGCAGTCGACGGGACAGACGAGGTGCTGCTCGGCCTCTTCGCTCGGCCGCACCGAGGCGCAGCGCCAGATGTCAGCCCCGGGACGATAGGCCTCGAAGCGACAGATGCTGCCCACGCCTGGACCGTTCGGTTCGCGCCAGACGGCATCCAGACGAAAACCGGAGTGGGCGAGAGCGACCTGTCGGTGCGGGGCACGGCCAGCGACATTTACCTTCTCCTTTGGAACCGCCTCAGCTGCGACGGGCGCTCGCACAACGACCTCGAAGTGGTGGGCCGCCAAGACCTGCTTTCCAGCTGGAGGGACCACTCCCACGTCACCTGGGGTTAACCCGCCGAAGGTGCGCGGCTTTGCCGGGCGTCGGATGTTAAGCCGGTAACCAGGCGGAAGTAAGTTAGCGAATTAGATGGCCAAGGTACCCAAGGGCCCGGCCCGGCCTGACAAAGAGCGCGTCCGGGTTCCGATGCCGTTGTTGAAGCGGCGAGTGCCTTCTGGCCGCGGTGCCACGGAACAGCCGAACGCAACAGGCGACGGGGACGCCTCGTTGAACTCTCGCTTCTGGCTGGCGCTCGTGATCACCGGCGTCGCTGCAGGCGTGTTCGGTGCTCTGACACTGCTCCTGCTCTATACGGTGCAACACCTGGCATTCGGATACAGCTCCGGTCCGTTCGAAGAGGCTGTCAAGAAATCGAGCGATGTCAGGCGCCTCTTAGTGCTGCTGATCGCGGGAGCCTTCGGCGCCCCCGCTTGGTACCTGCTGCGCCGCTATACCAAGGGCGAGAAATCAGAGGTGGACGACTCCATCTGGAGGGGGGACGGTCGCCTTTCGTTCCGCAGGTGCCTGGGGACCGGGATTATCGCCGACATCGTCACGGGAATGGGTGCGTCGCTTGGCCGCGAGCAGGCTCCAAAGCTGATGGGCGCCGCGTCCGGCAGCGTCGTATCGGGGTGGCTGGGGCTCACCGCGGGACAACGCAAAGTCCTCGTGGCATGCGGGGCCGGGGCGGGGCTGGCCGCGGTCTACAACGTGCCGCTCGGCGGTGCTCTGTTCACCGTCGAGGTGCTGCTCGGCTCGACCGTCCTGCCGGCGGCCCTGCCGGCGCTCATCTGTTCGGGCATCGCGACCTTGACGGCATGGGCGTACCTGCCCACGCATGCGACCTATGTGGACATCCCTGCGTACCGCTTCACCGGGACGATCATGGTGTGCGCGATCTTGATGGGACCGGTCATAGGTGTGCTTTCTTCTGGCTATATCCGGCTCATCGGTTGGGTCTCTCACAATCGCGTCTCCGGCCTCAGAATGATCCCCGCAATGCTGTCTGCGTTCGGGCTCCTTGGGCTCCTAGGGTTCGCATACCCGCAGCTGTTTGGCAACGGCAAAGACATGGCGAACGACGCCCTGACCGGCCAGGGCACCCTGCTCGTGCTTCTCGCGCTGTTCATCCTGAAACCCCTGGTAACCGCCTTGTGCCTCGAAAGTGGCGCCGCGGGCGGGGTTTTTACTCCCACTCTCAGTACGGGTGCTGCATTCGGAGCGTTCGTAGGCCTGGCGTGGTCGCACCTGTGGCCGGGCTCTCCTGTGGGCGCCTACGCCATGGTGGGGGCTGCGGCGATGATTGGGGCCGCCATGCAGGCTCCCCTGGCTGGCCTGGTGCTCGTGCTCGAGCTGACGAGAAGCGGTTTCCAGCTGCTCGTCCCGATGATCGCCGCAACCGCGATCGCGACCGCGGTCAGCCGCTATATCGACGGTTATTCAATATATTCCGCTCGCCTCCCCGCGCAAGGGTGATACGGGTAGAAAGGTAGGAATTCGGACGGTTTGTCCCCCCCTGCAGACGGTGGCGCCCGTGAGCCATTTGACGGGGCGAGATCGACGCCGTGGCTCGGTGCAGCTAAAGTTCCACCAGATACCCCAGACCAGGAGGAAACGAAGTGAAGATCGTGAACTCTCGAACGGCGGGATGGCGGACGCTTAGGAAGCTGAGCCTTGCCGCTGCGTGCGTTGGTTTACTGACGGTTAGCGCTCCGGCGATTGCCAATGCCTCGTTGGCGCCGGCCCTGTCAAAGCCCACCGTCATCTCCTTTAAGGCTTCGCCGTCTCATCTCTCGGCGGGAGGCGGCTTCGTCACGCTTACCGCGAAGGTGAGCGGTGCCACTACCTGCACCTTTGGTGGCCACGGCACGGATACGGTCAGCTGCACCAGTGGCACGGCGAAGATTAAGGACAAACTCGGGCCCAATAAGACAGCGAAAACGAGGACAATCGTCCTGACCCTGTTGGTGAAGGGGAAGGGCGGGACCGCGCCTAAGGCAACCGTTAAAGTCACAGAGGCTGCTAAGGGTTCGACAAGTACTCCACCGACCACAGCGGCGCCGGCTCCAACCACGACAACGGGCGCGAACTCGGGTACTAGCTGTGTCGGCTCATGCACGTTCACATTCCCGGCCCCCGACTACAACGGCTTCGTCTCGGTCGAGCTGAACAGCGTGACGCCCGCCGTACAGTGCCCCAATTCGCAGAATGGTGGGTGTGCTGCCACTTCGGCCCAGCAGATTGACCAGGTGAACATCACCATGTGCGCCGGCCAGGGACCGGTGAACGGGGTTTCGAAAGGGCTTACTGACTTCACCTTGACAGCTGCAAGTGGTGCAACGGCGACGCTCGACCCGGTTAGCAGCGCCCCTACTGTCTCAACTGCCTTCGGGAACTTCAGTACGCTCGCCCCCGGTCTTTGTGACACAGGCAACATGTGGTTCGACCTGACGGCCAACACAAACTGGAGCTCGCTCAGCTTCAACTACACGTCGGACACCTTCACCATCAAGCAGATCTACACCTGGAACCAATCGTAGGAAAGTTGGTGAAGGGCTAGGCGGATGAACAGGCCGCTGCCTCCTGGGTGCTAAAGGCCCCGGGGGGCGGCGGCTGGCGGCAGTGATGCGGCTGGCATAATTAAGGTGGTCTGCGTCGGCCGCAATGGGCTGATGGGCTGATTGGCTGATGGAAGCCGAGCCTCATCGAGGGCCACAGCAGGCCCAGGGTCGAAGCGGGCAAGGCGACGCCGAGGTACGCCAGGCAGGCTAGAACGAGGGACGGCACGCTGCCTGGCACAAACCTTATTTGCCCCGCCGAAGGCAGGGACCGGCCAAAGTGCGCAAGACCGGTGAAAGGAGCCCTTTTTGCCACCCGTAAGCCCGTTCATAAACGTTACAGACCCTCCGTTCGGCGCCAAGGGGGACGGGGCGGCAGACGACTCCGACGCAATTCGGGCAGCAATTGCAGCAGCCGCGCCATCGTCGTCGAACCCCTCTGGGAACATTGTGTTCCTGCCTGCCGGGAACTACCTGGTCGGCTCCACGCTGACGGTGCCCGCTGCCGTGACGATCCAGGGCTGCGGCTGGAACACTCCGGGAGCGGGTCACCCGTTCCTTGGCAGCTGGATCTTCGTGGAGGCGGGTGCTTCCTTCAGTCCTGTTGCGATCGCGGGCAACGGCGGAGCCGTCAGGAACCTGGGCTTCAACGTCTATAACCAGAGCACAACAGAGCAACCAGCCAGCGCCGAACCGATGATACTGATCAGCGGACGGGGGGCCAACAATGCCCTCATCGAGGACGTCTGCCTGTACAACCCTTACGCCGGTATCTACATAAACAATACGGCGGCACAAGCAGTGCTCCGGCGGGTCTTTGGCCAACCGGTCCGTTACGGGATCATGATCGACCAATCGCAGGACAGCAATTACATTGACAGCGTCCATTTCTGGCCCTATTGGCAACCCATGGGGAGCGCGGTCGGCGCTTACCAGCTTGCTAATGGCGCCGCCATAGTGCTGCTTCGTTGCGATAACCCACATATAAGCAATGTCTTCGCTCTCGGGTACAACATAGGGCTCGCCCTGTCTTCCAGCCCGGGACCGGGCAGTATCCCGCATAAAGTCCGCCTCGTCAATGCCGATTTCGACGGGTGCGTGACGGGTATTTATATCGACTCCCCGGGCCAGGCCGGAAACCTCGCGAGCATCCAAATGACAAATGTGACCATTCAGGCATCGGGAGCACCCGGGGCACCGTCAGGCCACGGCATTTGGGTACGGGACACGGCCTCTTACGCCAAGATCCAGGCGAGCAACGTACGCGTGTCGCAGTCGGGCCAGCACGCCATCCACATTGACGCCCCGAACGCAACCTTCTACGGCGAGAACATCTCAATCGAGAACTGGCACGGGGATTGCGGGTTCAATATCACCGACGGGTCCTCCGGCGCGTGGCTCGGAGTCGGGTTCGCTTATACAGCGGGCGGCACGCCGTATGCTCCGGGCCGGCAGTTCCATATCGTCAAGGCGTAGCGGCGCCAGCGTCAGGCAGCGTGTTCGCTCTAACCGGGCGTTATTTTGGACGATCTCGGTGACGATCTCGGTGAACCACACGCTCTCGGTGAACCACACGCTCTCGGTGAACCACACGTTCTCGGCCGTGTTGCCCCACCTCGGCGTGCCACAAGCCCAAAGGTCCACTCCCACAACCCGAGAGCCCACGGGCCACGCCGAGAACGCATCGAGGTCTGGCGCCGAAGACAATGAAATACCATGATGTCCTATTCCGTGCGCCTCCTTGGCGGGTGGACCAGGCGACCATTCCCCGGGAACCGAGGCCGCAACCGGTTGATCTCGCTCCGAAACCGCCACAAAACACTGATCAAAGGAGGTTCGGTGCAAGTTCGTGGTCTGGTGATGGCGGCCACCGTCGTGTGCCTGGGCATCGGCGGGTACGGTCCGCAGGTATCCGAGGTGCGTGCTGCGGTGGTCGACGTTAGGGCAGTGGCCCCGACCGCCCAGGGCACCCCGACCGCCCAGGGCACCCCGACCGCCCAGGGCACCCCGACCGCCCAGGGCACCCCGACCGCCGGCACCCGACCGCCCAGGGCAACATACTGGCGGCCAAGCGGGAGGCTCAACGTCTGCTGTCCTTGGGACGAGCCCCTGCTGGGGCGACGCTGGCGAGCAGCACATCTGCGTGCGAGACGGTGGACGGGGACCTGGGCACGCCGGCCGTGAGCAGCATCGTAGAAGCGCAGAAGTCGTGGCGGGTGCATGGCTCGCTCGGCAGCGTCGAATCCTGGTTGTACGCGCACCCACCAGCGGGGCTGCAGTTGACGACCTGGATGGGTGCGGCCGCGGGGAGCGGCGGGCCTTGGGGCTACAACGACCATGGGAGCGCTAAGTGGCAGTCGGCGCAACTGGGGGTGGGCGCGGCCTATCTCGGTCCCTCGACCACAGCTATCTGTCTGGAGGCACAGGTGGTGTGGCTCGACCCACGACCGTGGCCGGACAATGTTTCGGGCCCGCGCGTCCACATCCTCGTTGCGGCGGGCTGCCCCGCCACGGACGCGAAACTGGTCGGCGTCAGCAATCCCGGCGCTGATTTGAAGACGCGGTTGTTTTTGAAGACGCGGTTGTTGCCCCTCGGCGAGCCGACCGCGGCGCTGGTTTGCGACTACAACGGTTACAACGGGTCGTCGCCCGAGCTGCCCCAGCTATCGCTCGCGATGAGATTGGCCCACCAGGACCGCCTCGGGGCGCCCGCAGCGGGGCGTCTCGCGGCCGCAGTTAGCGCGCTGGCTCTGAGCCACGTCGACGGCGGTGTAACGAGTTGCCCTGCCGGCCTAGGGACGGCCGCGATACTGGCGTTTTCCTACAAGAGCGGCTCCGACGTGGACATCTGGGTAGCGGCAACGGGCTGCCCGTACTTTGCCAACGGCTACATCCGCACCGGTTGGATCACTGTCGACGTGGTCAAGTTCCTCCAGCACTACAACTGACGCCACGAAAAGGTGCGCGGGTGCGGTTGATCTACACCTCCGGGCGCCACTAACGCTTCGAGAGGTAAGGAGGAGCCGATGATCAAGCAGCCGAAGTTACAGTCCGCCGTAATTGGCTTACTTGCCGCACTGTGCCTGGTTGGTATCGGCGTGGAGGCTACCGGTGCGCACAAATCTTCAGCCATTGCGGTCAATCAGGCCAAGCCTGCGGTCAAGCTGACCGGAGCTGCGTTGGTTTCTTACACGAGCTGCTCACAGATGCTCCAGCAAGTAAAGGCGCAGGCCTTGAAAGAGGTCGGACCGTACGGGCTGGCTGCGACCGGCGGTGCGGTGCCTTACGGCGAGGTCTTTCATGGACCTGTCGCCTTCGGGCCGGGGCCGGTCGTAAGGCAGGACCTCCCATTGATGGCGGGAGCCGCCGTACCGGCCGCGGCGGCCGCCACGGACGGTACGTTTGGTAACGGCAGCACGGACAGTACTTCCAGCGACGCGTCCGCCCAGGCCCAGGACTACTCGACGACCAACGACCAGGAAGCGGGAGTCGACGAGCCCGACATGGTCAAGACGAACGGCGAGCTGATGGTGGTGCTGCGCCAGCAACCCCAGGGCCTGCAGGTGGTCGATGTAAACGGGAGCACTCCGGTGCTCGACGGCTTCTTGGGCTTCCCGCAGTTCGCCCAACTGGACGGCATGTTCCTCGTCGGCCAGGACGCCGTCGTGATCGGCAGCGTCGAAAACCAATCGCAGCCAGGGATCTACGGCTCTACGGGAGGAGCGGTCTCCTCGCCGTACTCACCGGCAGGGCCGGTGAACCCGGGTGGGCCGATGATCCCCGCCTCTGGCGTCGCCCGGTCGGTCCTGCTGCCGGTTGGCAGCGGGTCGTCGTCCACCGATGTCGTGGTGGTGAGCCTCGCCGACCCGCAGGCCCCGAGCATCGTGAGCACGTTCTCCTTCCAGGGCCAAGAACAGGCCGCCCGCCTTATCAATGGCCAAGTTGTCCTGGCGCTTACGAACCAGCCGCGTCTGCCCTGGGTCTACGCCAGCGGTGGGGCCCCGGCAGCGCAAAAGGCCGCAACCGCTGCAAACCGGTCGGTAATCGAGTCCTCCGAGGCTTCAGATTGGCTTCCATCAACCACGGTGACAATCGGACGCGGTAAGTCTAAAAAGACCCTTACCAGGGCTGCGGCATGCGCCGGCACGTACCACACAGCGATTGGTTCCGGCCTGGGCACGGTCTCGGTCGTGTCGCTCGACCCGACCTCGGATGCTCCCGGCAACGAACTGACCGTCATCGGCAATGCCGAGAACGTGTACGTCAGTGCCACCCAGCTCTATGTCGCGACGACCGATTGGCGGTTCCAGAGCGGCTGGACGTGCCCCCCGAGCCCGCTCGCAGCCTGCCCGATGGAGCCGGCCGACCTACCGAGCTACCCGGTGAGCGACGCTGTCTCTACGGACATCTATGGCTTCGACATCTCTGACCCGTCCGACCCGCAGTACATCGGCTCTGGTTCTGTGCCCGGCTCGTTGATCGGGCAATACTCGATGTCCGAGTTCGAAGGTTACCTCCGTGTGGCGACGACGGTTGGCGAGCCGACACCGGCTCCCGTCGACGGTGGCTCGGCGCCGGCCCAGTTGTCCGACAACACGGTAAACGTGCTCCAACCTGACAACGGTGCCCTGGTTACCGTTGGGGCCCTTGACGGGCTCGGTTCGGGCGAGAAGATCTATTCCGTCCGCTTCGAAGGCGACCTTGCTTATGTGGTCACGTTCAACCAGGTCGACCCGCTCTATGTTGTCGACCTGAGCAACCCTCGCCAACCCGTCCTAGCCGGCCAGGTGTCGCTATCCGGTTATTCGTCGTTCCTTCAACCCCTTAGCGCCGGCCTGCTTCTCGGCGTCGGCCAGGCGGTCGACCAGACCTTGGCGCCGCAAGGTCTCCAGGTCGAGGTCTTCAACGTGTCCGACCCGGCAACCCCATCTTTGGTTTCGCAACAACAACTTGGCGGTGGGGCCTCTTCGGCAGCCGAGTACGACCCGCACGCGCTCCTGTGGTGGCCGCAGTCCGACCTGCTCGTGTTGCCGGTCGACGACTACTCGGGCTCCGAGCCGTCGAGTGCAGCCGACGTCTGGACCGTGAGCTCGTCTGGCACTCTGGACCAGGTGGGAACCCTCGCTCAACCAGGAAGCAGCGAGAGCGGCTACCCCGAGATCGAACGCGCCGTGATCGTCGGCAACGAGATTTACACCCTGTCCGAGCAGGGCCTGATGGTGAACGACATGAGCTCGCTGTCCCAGCTCGCCTGGTTGCCCTACCAGAACGCGTCGTCGTGATCCCTCGGCCGGCCGGCCCCCGCAAATGGCCCACGAAGTGGCGAAGGGCCGAGGGCCAGGGTGGGCAAGCTGGCGTTGCTGAGGAATTTGACGACCCGAACGAGGCGAGCGAAGCGCGAGCCAGGGCGAGCGAGGCAGAGCTCCTGGCGGCGGCAGCGGCCGGCAAGCACGAGGCGTTGCGATGGCTCCTCGACGATGTCGCGCCGATCGTGTACGGGTTTGTTTTCGCACGCGTCGGTGGGGACGAGGCCACCGCCGAGGACCTGCTGCAGGAGACGCTTCTCGAAGCCGTGCGGAGTGCCGCTACTTTCCGGGGCGAGTCGGCGGTTTCCACCTGGTTGTGCACCATAGCCAGGCGCCGGTTGGCCCGCTACTACGAGACCGAAAGGCGCGCCGAAGTGGCGCGTGGGTCGCTCCGTCTTGTCGACACACATGTGGCGGCCGGGCTGGGCGCCGACCTCGTGGAGCGCCAGGACGAAGTCGTGAGGGCGTTGGGCCGTCTGCCGGCGTTGCAGCGCCAGGTCCTCGTACTCAAGTACCTGGAGGAGCTGTCAGTGGAGGACATCGCCGGCCAGGTGAGCCGTAGCCGGGTGCAGGTCCAGTCGCTGCTCCAGCGGGGCAGAGAGGGCTTGCGGCGGCAGTTGGGAGCACATGGTGGCTGACCAGGAAAACAATTACCGGTACCCAGAAGACCTGCTGGTAGGGGCGGACAGGGCGCGCCCGCTGCCGCTTGCGCTGCGTGCCCGGCTGGAGGACGCCCTCACCGACCAACGCGCCAGGCCGCTGTCGGCCGAGGTCCGCGGGCGGCTCGAGAGCAGCCTGCGCCCTCCGCGACCCCGTAGAAAATGGGCCGTAATGGCGCCCGGCCTGGCGGCGGCCGCAGCCATCGTCGTTGTGGCTGCGCTCGTGCTACCCGGCCTGGTCCACAAGTCTCCGGCTAGCACCTCCGTCAATAACGTGGCCCTGCCGGCGCGGCACCCCTCCGCTTCACCGCGGGCGGCGCACGCCGCGCTCCCGAGCTTTGGCCGCAGCGGTGCGACGGTGGCGAAAACGGCACAACACGTCCCCTCGGGGTTGGGAGCCGTACGGGCTGGAGGGCAAAACGCGTCCACCCTTCCCTTCGTCCTCGTCCCGCCCGCGGTTGTTGGGGTCAGCCCACGTAGCGGCCCTCCCACGGGCGCCACCTGGGTCGTTGTCACCGGAAAAGGTCTCGGTGGGGTAACAGAGGTGCACTTCGGCAGCGTGCTGGCGCAACGGGTCGACGTCGTGTCCGCTCACGAGGTGAGGGCACTTTCGCCGGTGCACGCACCGGGGACGGTGGACGTCGTCGTGGGTGGTCAGATCAGAAAAAG
Organism: uncultured Acidimicrobiaceae bacterium; assembly: GCA_963699075.1. Classification (GTDB taxonomy): domain Bacteria; phylum Actinomycetota; class Acidimicrobiia; order Acidimicrobiales; family Palsa-688; genus Fen-671. The sequence continues at coordinate 1,112,091 of CAVOTF010000001.1, forward strand.
TTCGCTGTCCCCGGCCGACCGGTACACGTTCGCCCCCTAGCGCCCAGCCCCGGCCTTGACTACAGCCGGCCCGGCCGGCGCCCGTTATTAAACACAATGCAGGACCCGTCGACCCCCGAGAACGCAAGTGCGGCAATGGCTTCACCCGGCGGCCGCCAGCAAACCCCGGCTGCGGCCACGCAGGGCTCTGCAACGCCCGATAACGAGGCTCCTGCGTACGAGGCGCCCGTGTACCCCACATACGGGCTGAGCTTCAACCCGACCGAGACGGCACCGCGGAGCATCGTCAAGAGAGCTCTCATTGTTGCCGCGGCCGGCGCCGGCGCCCTGCTCATGCTGGCGATCTTGGCTGCCGTCGCTATCCCGACGTTCCTTAGCGTCAAGGCGGCTTCGTCGGGGACCGCTTGGTTCAACGGTGGGGTGGCAGGCTGGCCTAGCGTCAACGCGACCGACTTGAATTTCAGCGACGGCAAGGTTGTGGGGACCTGGAAGGTCCAAGGGGCAAGCTTCAGGGGCCCGGGGCCTTATATGGCGGTGATTAGGACCAGCCGGCAACTGCCGTCAGGTGAGACGGCAAGGCAATATTTTTCCGCCGTAGCCCAGCAGTTGCAGTCCGATGGTGATGACGCCGACCTGACTTCATTATCAAACGGTTCCCCCGCCGTGGAGTGGACCAAGCCCGTTGGCTTCGGGGCGGGGAGCAGTGATTATTATCTCTACGCCAACGATGGCCCCAGCTTGTACATGGTGTACCTCGAGGCCTCGGCCCAGGACTTCTTGAAGGCGCTCGATATTGCAAGGCCGGTTATGTTCAACTTCAAGGGCACCCGCTAATTGGCGCCGTATTGCCGCTCTCGGTTGTCTCAGCTGAACTGGAGCACGACCTTTACATCGCCGGGTTGGCGCTGATAGGCGTCCTGCCAATGATCGAGGGTAACGCGCCTCGACACGACTCGGCCGAGCCATGCGGGGTCAGCTTTTGCGAGCGCCTCGGCGCCCGCTTGGTAATGGCGCATGTTGGCATTTACCGATCCGAATACGACGTCGTTTGCGAGCACCATGTGCCGGTTCAGCTCGCCGGCGTCTATGCCGAGCGAGCGGCCCTTGGACGAGACCCCTGTCAGGCAGAGGATCCCGTTGGGCCCGATGTCGTCCATGGCGTCGAAGACGAGCTGGGCCACTCCCGTGCACTCGAGCACGATGTCGGGTGTCAAGCCGGTCGAGGCTATGTCGCCGTGGTGATAGGTAGCGCCTATCGCTGCAACCAGGTCTGGCTTGAGGCCCGAGGTCACCTGGTCCAAAACGTGGACCTCCAGGCCGCGCTGCACGCCAAGCAAGGCCGCGAGAAGGCCGATCGGGCCTGCCCCCGTTACCAGGACCGTGCGAGGCTCCCATCTGGCTCGCGCGCCGATCCGGCCGATATGGTCCCAGGCTTTCGCCACGACGGTCGTCGGTTCTAAAAGGACTCCGACGTCGCCCAGCGAAGGTGAAATTTTCACAAGGAAATCGGGCGTTATGCGGTAACGCTCACGGGCGTAGCCGTGGTGGCCCTTGATACCCCACTCGGTGTAATTCCCGTTGCGGCACATGTCCCATTCGCCGATAGCGCAGTTGATGCACGGCAAAGGATCCGGTCGGCGCACTATGCCGACTACGAGGTCACCAACTGCGAAACCCGAGCCCGCGGGCGCTTCTAGGACTTCACCGAGGGATTCATGGCCAAGCGCCAGCCGCTCCTCGCCGGGCGGCGCCCAGCCGTACTCTCCTGAAATGATCTCGATATCGGTACCGCAGACCCCGATCGCCCGGGTCTTGACTAGGACCGGGCCGTCCTCAAGGGGCGGTTCGGGGAGGTCGGTCAGCTCGAGGGTGTTCGCCTTTAGTGGGATGACGGTGACGGCGCGCATGCTAGAACCGTACACGAGGAATGATGTAAGCCATGGCTGACATCCCGGGGGCGCTCCAGGGCAAGTTGCTCGTCGCTGGGCCCAGCCTGCTCGACCCTAACTTTGCCCGCACCGTGGTCTTCCTGCTTGCTCACGGCGAGCACGGAGCCCTCGGCCTGGTGCTCAACCGGCCAACTGTCACGTCGCTTTCTTCGCCATTGCCTGAATGGACCGACGTTGCGTCAACGCCTGCGGTGATCTTTGTGGGTGGCCCGGTGAGCGAGGGGACAATCTGCCTGGCCAGGGTGAAGTCAGAGGTATCGGTCCCCGGGCTCGGTTACCTGGCGCTGCAAGGGGACCTGGGCACCGTCGACCTCGAGACCGACCCCGTTTTCGTTGCGCCGTGGATCGAGCAGTTGCGCATCTTCGCCGGCTACGCCGGTTGGGGGCCTGGGCAACTGGAGGAGGAGATGGAGCTGGGCGCTTGGTGGGCCATCGAAGCCGAGCCGGGCGACGTCTTCAGCGCGGACCCGGAGGAGCTCTGGAAGCGGGTGTTGCGGCGCCAAGGCGGGGTGCTGGCAATTGCCGCCGCCTCCCCGCTGGACCCCACGCTCAATTAGCCCGCAGGACAGTCACGCTCACTCGTCTGGCGGTGGGGGAGGGGCTTCCTGGTCACGGGAGCGCCCCCTTTGGCGGCCGCGGTCGGCGGCAGCCAGGACGACTTTGCGGAGCCGTACGCCGACCGGGGTCACCTCGGCGCATTCGTCCTCGCGGAGGAACTCGAGCGCTTGCTCCAGCGACAGGTCCACCGCGGGGGTCAAACGGACCAGCTCCTCGGAGGTGGACGAGCGCATGTTGGTGAGCTTGCGCTCCTTGGTCGGGTTCACGTCCATGTCCTCGCGGCGGGCGTTTTCGCCAACGATCATCCCCTCGTAGACCTCAACGCCGGGCCCGACAAACATCGTGCCGCGCTCTTGAAGGTTCATCAGGGCGTATTGGGCAGTTTTCCCGCGGCGGTCTGCGACGAGCGAGCCATTTTGGCGGGTACGGATTTCGCCGAACCACGGTTCCCAGCCATCCAGGACGTGGTGGAGCTGCGCAGTGCCCTTGGTCTCGGTCAGGAGCTGCGAGCGCAGGCCGATCAGCGCCCGCGACGGGACCAGCCAGTCCGTGCGAGCCCAGCCACTCCCATGCGAGGTCACATGCTGCATCCGGCCCTTGCGGCCCGCCAAAAGCTGCATAACCGTACCGAGCAGTTCCTCGGGGATGTCCAGCGAAACTCGCTCCACGGGCTCGTAGACCTTGCCGTCGATGGTCTTTGTGAGCACCTGAGGCTTACCGGCGGTGAGCTCGAAGCCTTCCCGGCGCATGAGCTCGACGAGCACCGCAAGCGCGAGCTCGCCGCGCCCTTGAACTTCCCAGGTGTCGGGACGCGCCGTCGGCAGCACCCGGATGGAGACGTTGCCCACAAGCTCGCTGTCGAGGCGGCCCTTCAGGAGCCGGGCAGTGAGCTTGGTGCCCTCCTTGCCTGCAAGAGGCCCGGTGTTGATGCCGATGGTCATCGAGATGGCCGGCTCGTCCACGGTCACCCCCGGCAGCGGGCGGGGGTCATTGGCATCGGCAAGGGTGTCGCCGATCATGATCTCAGGGATGCCGGCAATGGCGATGATGTCTCCCGGGCCTGCGCCCCTGGGCCCGGCGTCGACACGATGGAGCCCGTCGGTCATGTAAAGCTCCGCGACACGAACCCGCTGCGCAGGGCCCTCGTCGCCCTGGCGTACCCAGGCGACAGTTTCACCTTTTTTCACCCAACCTTGATGGACCCGGCAGATTGCCAGGCGGCCCACGTACGGCGAGGCATCGAGGTTGCACACGAGCGCCTGGAACGGGTGGCCCTCTATATACGCAGGCGCCGGGATGTACTCCACGAGCAACTCGAAGAGGATCTTGAGGTCGGGTGCATCAGCGACCTCCTCGGGAGTCAACGCTGCCTGCCCACTACGAGCGTTGCAATAGACAACCGGGAACGCGATGTGCTCATCGTCGGCTCCCAGGTCGATGAAAAGGTCATAGACATCGTCCAGGACCTCTGCCGGGCGGGCATCGGGCCGGTCTACCTTGTTGACCACAAGCACGACGGGAAGTTGGGCCTCGAGCGCCTTGCGAAGTACGAAGCGGGTCTGCGGGAGCGGGCCCTCGCTGGCGTCCACGAGCAGGAGCACCCCGTCGACCATCGTGAGGGCACGCTCCACTTCGCCTCCGAAGTCGGCGTGCCCGGGCGTGTCGACGATATTGATCGTGAGGTTGCCGTAATGGACCGCCGTGTTCTTAGCGAGGATCGTGATCCCTTTTTCGCGCTCGAGGTCGGTCGAGTCCATCACGCGCTCGGCGACCTCTTCATTGGCGCGGAATACCCCGGACTGGCGGAGCATCCCGTCCACCAGGGTCGTCTTGCCGTGGTCAACGTGGGCGATTATGGCCACGTTGCGGATGTCTGCGCGTCGCGTCAGTGTCAGTTCAGGTGCCATTCAGGGGGAGCCGGCGGGCGGGCGCTCACCAAGGCTCGACACCCAGGGTACCGGCTGGCACCGACCTGCCGGGTCCATGGTCAGATAATCCCTGGTGGCTGACCTACCGGTAGTGGTGCAGACCTGGTGCAAACCTTGGTGGCCCTGCCGCCGCTTGGCAGGCCCGGGCGCCCTTATCTGCGCGGCCGCCGCTTACGGGCCCTGCCTCCGCCGCCGGAACAGCCTCCGGGGCTGTTCGGTGCGCCGGTGGTGTTCCTCCATTCGCCTGCGGATCAGCTCGCGGCGAGCCTGAAGGTCCCGGTAGGTGAGGCTGTCCACGTCCTCGCTCACGCCAACGGCCGCCCTTACCCCTGCGATCTCCAGCGGGCGTTCCCGAGGGTCGATGCCGATGTCGTGGGCGATGCGGTCCCCGTAACGGTTCGCGAAGTACGTTGCTATCTCGGTCACCTCTGTGAACAGGTCGACGTCGGGTGCCAGCGTCGCCAGGGAACCGTCCACAAAAAGAAGGTCCTTCACGAACAACATCAGGATCTTCGGGAACTTGGCCCCGTATTCGAGGAGCCGTCGCGTCAGGTCGCGCACTTGGCTGAGGAGCTCCTCGGGTGCCAAGGTCGTGGGATCTACGAGCGGTTTGTCGAGCCCAAGGTCGCTCACAAGGGCGTCGAGGTCCGTGTCCGGCGGGACAGCGCCCATGTCGCGCAGCGCTGACAGCTGGAGACGGGGGTCGTTGAGAGACCCACCCATGAGCAGGCGCAAGAAGGCGAGCCTGCGCACCTCGTCGAGACGGCCCGTGATGCCGTAGTCGAGCAATGCAACCCTTCCGTCAGCCTGCACGAACAGGTTGCCGCCGTGCAGATCCCCGTGAAAGACACCGAACAAGGTGGCCCCTTCCAGGAACGCGATCAGCAATGCCCTCACGACCGCCGAGGTGTCGATGCCGGCGCGTTTCATGCCCTCGACGTCGTCCCAGGCAAAGCCGTCCAGGCGTTCCATGACAAGCACCCGGCGGGTCACCAGCTCGGGATGGGGACGGGGCACGACGACGGCCCGCTGGTTCGTTTGCGCTATCACACTTGCGATGTCCATCATGTTGTCCGCCTCGAGGCGGAAATCGAGCTCCTCGACGATCGTTTCGGCGAACAGCTCGACCAGAGCCGGGGGGTTGGCGAGCGTAGCAACCGGGATGCGGCCGATCAGGTGGGGGGCCAGCCAGCTCATGGCGGCGATGTCGCGCTCGACCAAGCCTGCGACCTTGGGGCGCTGCACCTTCACGACGACGTCCTCGCCGCTTCGCAATCGTGCCGCATGGACCTGTGCGATCGATGCCGCGGCGATCGGGACCGTGTCGAAGTGTTCGAAGACCTCGTGCAGTGGTCGTCCCAGGTCTGCTTCGACGACCGCTCTGACATCGCGGAACGTCTCAGGCGGCACGTGGTCGCGCAGCAACCGGAACTCGCCGACGAGCTCAGGCGGGAAGACGCCCTCGCCTGAGGACAGGATCTGGCCAAGCTTGATGTAGGTCGGCCCGAGCCGCTCGAAGGCCTTGCGCAGGCGGTGGGACAGGCCGGCCCGGGAGATTTCCCGGCGGCCGGTTTTGTTGGCCCTGCGCTTTTCGACCAGGCGCCACATGAGGATCGCCCAGCCGAGCCTGACGCCCGTGACGAGCACCCTCCATCCGGGGGGGATGCGGCGCCGGCGCAACAGCTCAGGGACCTGGGCTGCCGTCGCCGCACGCAGCTGCGTTACGTCGGCTCGCCACGGTAATGCCTTGCCCGTCAGGTCCCATGGCGGATTATCACTGAACGCCCCTATTGCAAGGTCGGGCGGGCCATCGATCTCGCGACGCGCGGCGGCATCGGCGCCGGCGGGCGCGCCGAGCCCGGAGGGACGAGCGGGTTCGCCAGCTGCAGTCATCAGGAGATCCCTGCTGACCCTAGTAGCCCGGCGGGATGTTGCCGGACGAAGGTCCGCGTCGCATGGCGCTGGACGACTTGTCGACGAGGACCGCGTCGGGCCTGGCGGTGGGCCCTGGCGGTGGGCCCTGGACCAGGGCACGGCCACCGGCTTATGCTCAGGCGATGAGCGAGCGGCTAAAGCCAGGCGACCCAGCACCGTCGTTCAACTTGCCTGACCAGTCCGGTCACGAGGTCTCGTTGGCGAGTTTTCGGGGGCGCAAGGTGCTGGTCTACTTCTACCCCAAGGCCGACACGCCAGGGTGCACCACGCAAGCGTGCGCCCTGCGCGATGTACTCGGCGAGGTCGGTACGACCGCGGTGATCGGGGTCAGCCCGGACCCGCCCAAGCGACAGGCTGCCTTCGACGCCAAGTTCTCCCTCGGCTTCCCGTTGCTGTCCGACGTGTCGCACACGGTCGCCGAGTCCTATGGCGTCTGGGTTGAGCGGAGCATGTACGGGCGCACCTACATGGGGATCGAGCGATCGGCCTTCCTTGTAAACGAAGACGGGGCCCTCGGACAAGTGTGGTACAAGGTGAAACCAGCGGCGACCGCAGATAACCTGCTCAAGGCTCTGGCCACGTAGGTCTTCGCCATTTTTCGGCGGGGGAGTGACGGCTCGGTCTTAGGCAGCTGGGACGAATACAAGGGAGCCGTTGTGGCCCCCGAAGCCGAACGAGTTGGAAACGACCGGCCCCGGTTGCCAGTCCCTCGGTCCGCCTATGACAACATCGAGCTGGAACGCGGGGTCGACTTCGGTGGTCCCTGTGGTGGGGGGGATCTGGCGGTGCGCAAAACTGAGCGCGACGGCGACCGCCTCGATGGCCCCCGCGGCGGCCAGGGTGTGGCCGATCACTCCCTTGATCGAGGTGACGGCTGGCCCGGGCGCGCCGAAAACCTTGTAAATCGCCTCCGCTTCAGCGGCATCGCCAGGTGGAGTCGAGGTGCCATGGCTGTTGACGTGGGTAATGTCCGAAGGAGACAGCCGCGCATCGGCCATTGCGAGCTCCATACAGCGGGCCGCCCCGCTGCCGTCGGGAGACGGGGCAGTGATGTGGTGCGCATCTGCAGTGCTGGCGCCACCGGCGAGCTCGGCATAGATGTGCGCACCTCTGGCCAAGGCGCGAGAACGCTCTTCCAGCACGACGACGCCCGCTCCTTCGCCGATGACGAAACCGTCGCGACGCATGTCGAAGGGCATGGAAACACCGGAGCGAGAAAGTGCGGTCATGTTGGCGAAACCAGCCACACCGAGGTCTGCCAGAGGTGCTTCGGTGCCGCCGGCAACCATAACGTCGCACCGGCCCATGGCGATGAGCCGTCCGGCGTTCGCGATGCTCTGGGTACCCGCGGCGCAGGCGGTGACGGTCGTCTCGCAGGGACCGCGCAGGCCGTACCGCATGGAAATGTCTGCGGCCGAGCGGTTGCACATCATCATCGGGACCAGGAACGGGCTCACCCTGTCCGCGCCTTTTGTTGTCAGGACCCTGTCCTGCTCGCAGAGCGTGTCGAGGCCGCCGACGCCTGTCCCGACCAACGTCCCCGCCCTGTCGGGGTCGCCGCGCACCGCCTCTATCCCACCGGCGTCACTCACCGCCTCGTCGGCAGCAACCGCCGCCAGTTGGACAAAGCGGTCCGCCCGGCGCACCTCCTTGGGCCCGAACAGGCCGCTCACGTCAAGGCCCTGGACAGGTCGCACCCTGCCAACCGGAGCAGGGCTGAGCAAGCCTCGCCAAAACTGCTCGACCCCGATGCCACACGACGTTGCGACGCCGAGGCCGGTGACGACCACACGTCGTCCGGCGACGGCCCCCGTGCCGTCGGGCGCGCCCAAGACAGCAAGCATCAGAGTTTGGACGCCACCAGCTCGTAAGCCTGGCCTACGGTTTGCACACCCTCGAGCTCGGATTCGGGGACGTCGATCCCGAACCGTTCCTCGAGGGCCATCACGAGCTCTACCAGGTCGAGGCTGTCAGCGTCGAGGTCGTCGGCGAAACGAGCCTCGGGGACGATCTTGGACGGCTCGACCTGCAGGACCTCGACAGCGCATTGTTTGAAAAGGTCGTAAGACTCTTCGGCGCCGATTTGTCCTCCCATGCTTCCTCCATGTGCTCGTGAGCGGAACTTTCACAATCTAGTGCCTGAGCTCTGCCTGATCAGCCTTTGGCGGGTGCTCAGCGTGCGGGGTCGGCTCCCCAGCGCCAAACGGCCGATGCCCATGTCATGCCGGCGCCAAAGCCGGCGAATAGGACTATGTCCCCGTCCTTGAGCCTCCCGGCGTTGGCTGCCTCGGTCAGTGCGATCGGGATCGACGCCGAAGAGGTATTGCCCGCATGCTCGATCACTGAGGCGATGCGGTCCGACGGGATGCCAAGGCGTTCAGCGACGGCGTCCATAATCCGCACGTTCGCCTGATGAGGCACAAAAAGGGCGACGTCGTCTGCGCCGAGTTTTGCATGTTCCAGGCTCTTCGTGGCCGAGTCAACCGTTACACGAACGGCCTTCCGGAAGACCTCTTGGCCGCGCATCTTCATCCCGGCTCCGAAATCCGCGTAGAAAAGGGGCTGTAACGACCCGTCGACGCCAATATCCCAACCCAAGAGGGCGGGATCGCCTGCTACGGCCTCAACTACGACTGCGCCGGCGCCATCGCCGAATAGGAACGCATTTGAGCGGTCCGACCAGTCCGTTATCCGAGTAAGTGTCTCGGCACCGATTAGTAGGACTCGTTCTGCCCCGGTTGTAATGAAACCCGCCGCGGCAACCAGCCCGTATGTGAACCCCGCGCAGGCGGCGTTAATGTCCATGCCGCCGCCTTTTATGGAGAGTGCGTTTGCCAGCGGAGAAGAGGTTGCGGGGACCATCTGGTCGGGGCTGGTCGTGCAAAGGACCAACAGGTCGATGTCGGCGCCGGCGAGGCCTGCCATTTCGAGCGCGCCGCGCCCTGCTTGCGCTGCGAGTTGGGCCGTAGTACCCATCCCGCCGGGTGGGCTGGCCTCAGGCTTGGGGTGGACAAACGGGCCGTCCGCAGCCCGACGCTCCCTGATCCCGGTGCGCTCGACTATCCACTGGTCGCTCGTGTCGAACAGGGTCATGATGTCTTGGTTGGTGACTACCCTCGGTGGAAGGGCGCTCGCCCAGCCGGTTATTGCGCAGCCTGTGCCGGACATCGTCCCCACGCTATCTAGCCCGTAGCCATGCAACGGGTTGGCCGGCCTGGACCCGTTCACCAGGATGGGCGAGCACGCCCATCAGTTCGCCGGCAAAGGGGCTCCGCACTTCGGTGCCCGACACGGTGCCAAGCAGGTCACCTATCTCGACGGGCGTACCCTCGGTTGTCGCGGCGGGGGCCGGTCCTGCGGCGCCGCCGGCAGTGGCGGGCGGGTTGGCGTCCGGGGCGGCTGTCGGGGTGGCTGGCGGCACCGATGGCTCGGTGGCTGTCGGCGCCGACGGCGGGAGCTCGAAAATGCCCGCGCACGGGCTGATCACGAGGCGCTCGGATACGTATAGCCGCTCGCCCTGGTGCCCTTCGGCGATGCCCTGCAGAGCCGTGTCGCCGGTCAGGTTCGCGACCAGGGTGTCCAGGTCGTCGGGCCCTGTTATCGGGACCGTTGCCGCCTCCGGAAGCGTCGCTCTGACGAAAGCCGATAGCGGGCCCCGCGGTCCTAGCTCACAGAACAGGTTGTCGCCGTCCCACTCGTCGGTACGCATGAGCGCAGCCAGGGCGAGGACGCTCTGCCGCCAACGCACAGGGCTTCGTAGCTGAGCAGAAAGTAGCGCCGCCCACTCGCCGCCCCCTTCATGGGGAAGGGCGTCCACGTTGGCGACGACGGGCACCGCTAGGTCGTAAAAAGTCGTGCTTTCGAGGGCTTTACGCAGCCGCGGCTGGGCGGCCGCCATCAGCGCCGTGTGGAACGCCCCTCCGACGACGACCTCCCTGACCTGTGTGGCGCCCAGTTCCTTCGCCACCTCGGCTGCACGGTAGGTTTCGGCAGGCCGCCCAGCGATCACGCAGTCGCCGGGGGCATTGGAATTGGCGAGCCACACGTCGCCGTCTGCTCGGCGGCAGGCGATGCGTGCTCGTTCGTCGTCAATCCCCGAGATCGCCAACATGATCCCGAGGTTGTCCTCCGATGCCTCCTGCATCGCTTCGCCTCTCTCGGCGACCAGCCTCACTGCATCTTCAAAACCGACGCCGCCAGCAGCGACCAGAGCCGTGTACTCGCCGAGGCTGTGCCCGGCGCAGGCCGTGGGCTCGATGCCGAGCCGCTCTACGGCGTCAAGGACGACGAGCCCTATGACGAAGGTGGCCAGCTGGGCATTGCGTGTCTCGGTGAGCTCTTCGACCCCTGCGTTGAGCAACAGGTGCTCCACGTCGCGCCCGGCGATGCTGCTGGCATCCTGCACGAGCTCCCAGGAGGGATGGTCGCGCCAGGGCAGCCCCATGCCCGGTCTTTGCGACCCTTGTCCAGGGAAAACGAACGCCGGCAACCCTCGGCCCTCCTTCGGTCTTGCAACATTCTGACCTAGTTGTGCCCGCGAAGGTAACAATCCGGTGAACTGGCTGTTGCGGGCGGGGATTGACGGCACAGCACGGCTCCAACTAAGCAGCTATGCAGTCATGACGAACCCAGCAGAAATGCCGAGCGACGGGGCGCCGACCACGCTGCAGCGGACATTGCAAGCAGGTCCGGCCCGGAGCAGGGGCCGTGACGGTGAGTACCGCAGGCTCGTCTACGGTCCCGGCGAGCCCAGGTTGGTGCGCGACGACCTGGCTGGCGAGAGCCGCGCTCTGAGCCGTGAGCTGGTCTCGCTCGTCCAACTCGGCCACCTCACCGATATGCAGATCGCGGATGTCCAGTCCCCGGCCCGCTTCGAGTTCTTCGAGCGGCTGAGGGGCCTGCAGGGAGCGGGGTCCTACGTCCCGGCCTGCCGGCCCCAAGAGGCTCTGGTCACCCACGCCGTCGCGGCGATGGTCAAAACGATCAACCGCCTCGCCACTAGCCCCGAAACCGGGGTGGGGCTCGGGCTGTGCGTGTCGACGGGGGACAGCCTGGACAACGCGCAGCTGAACGAGCTGCAGTGGTTCCTGTCGCTACTCGGCGGGGGGACCGTAGCGGCAAACTCCGGCGGGCCTACCTACCAAGGCGTGCAGGCGGCGGACTGGGAACCATCGCTCTATTGGCGACCCGACCCGGCCCCGGACCCGTTCAAGGAGCGGTTCGGTTTCCCGGTCCACCCAGGCTTGCTGGCCCAGGCGCTCGAGGAGTTCCGTTCGCCTGGCTTAGCGGTGCCTTGGCTGTCGTGCTTTGGCAACCACGACGGGCTCGCCCTGGGCACAGCACTGCCCACCCCGTCTTACGAGCAGGTGCTTTTAGGCGCTCACAAGCCGGTGGACCTGCCCCCAGGAGCCGACCCACTGTCCCGGGTCGACGCGTTCACGGAGGAACCAGCCCAATTCTTGTCGGGACCGGCCCGGGACGTAGTCCCCGACCCCGGCCGGCGCAGCGTCGGCCGGCGGGACTTTGTCGCGGCCCACCTATATGCGGGTGGGAACCCAGCGGGGCACGGCTTTGGCCGCTGGAACGTGGAAACTGAGACAGCGTATGGGGTTTACGACCTCGACGGGCCGGTCCCGGTCCGTGTGGTCCTGCTCGACACGACCAACATGGACGGCTACTACGAAGGCAGCATCGGGGCTGCGCAGCTCCGGTGGCTGGAGGCTCGCCTGAGCGAGGTCCACTCACGTCACTTCGACGGCGAGGGTCGCATGGTCACGACCGGGGCCGCGGACCGGCTAGTTGTCCTGGCTTCTCACCACGGCCTTGTCGCCATGGTCAACGACCGGCAGAGCCCGAGCGGGCGCGAACAAGACCACCCCCGTATCACAGCCGGCGCCCTCGAGGCCTTCCTGCACCGCTTCGGGAACGTCGTGCTGTGGCTCAACGGGCACCGGCACCGCAACGATGTGCAACCGCGACCAGACCCGAGCGGTCGTACAGGTGGCTTCTGGGAAGTCTCGACCGCTGCTATTGCGGACTGGCCATGCCAGTCGCGTCTGGTGGAATTGGTCAGGACCTCCGATAAGGAGATCAGCATCCTCTGCACAATGCTCGACGGCGGAGTACCTGCTGACCCCGATCGGGCTGAAGGCTCTGAGCGGCTGGCCGCTCTCCACCGGGAACTCGCTTCCAACGACCCGTTTGCCGGGGGGCGGCACCTGGCGCCTGGCAAACCCGGCGACCGGAACATTGCATTGCGGCTCCCGGCGCCGTTCCTGCTCGGGTAAGCGCCCTGCTCGGGTGAACCTCCCTTCTCGGGCGACCGTCCCTGCGCGGGCGACCGCGACAGGCCTCGTCCGCAGCTGGGCGGTCCGTGACGGTGCGGTATACGCCGTCTTGTCCACCAACTTCGTGACCCTAGGCATGGTGGAGTTCGCCGACAGTTCTTTCATCCCGCGCGGCCAACTCCTCACGTCTGTGCTGATTTCCCGGCTGTGGGTGTCGTTTCTCGTCGTCACCTACGCCGGCCTTATCGTGACCATGCCTCGCGCCGGGTGGAGACCACATCTGGCAGAGCCGTTTGTTGAACGGCGCCCTTGGGTTTGTGGTGTCCAGCACCGGCTTATGGTTCATCCTGTGGCTTTGGGCACTTATCTATGGGACGATCCTTTCTGAAGAGCTTTTTCAGCCGGTAGCGGTGGACTTCGGCCATCTGGGTGCCGCACACTGGTTCGCTTCCAGCAACGGGCGTTTCGTCGCGAGCTTGGTCACGATCGCGCTGGCAGGTGTGGTGGTGGCGAAGCCTCCTCAGCCCCAGCTGGGGGACTGGCAGGCGCGGTCCCTCTCCCTTTCGTTTAGGAGGCCCCTGTAGCCCATCCGACCCACCGGTTCGCGCCTACCGCCAGCTCAGGTATTGAGTGCTCTTCGAGGACCAGCATTTTGCTCTCCTCAACCCGTTTCACCTTTGTCCCAACCACCTAGGAGTATGTAGGTCGTCGCGCGAACGCCACACGAACAGGCGGCTGCTTTGGGCAGGGCTCATCGCGGCTGCTGTGCTTGCACTCTGCGGGGGCACCTTGAGCGTGGCCGCGGTGAGCGACGTGGCTCACACCGACATCATTTCGACTGGGCTCGACGTGGAAGGCAACGTCTTGCTTGGCGCAGTGGGGATCCTGCTTACTCTGCTAAGCGGGTCGTGGGGTGTGCAATGCGAGCACCTCCTTCGTCACCGGCAGTCACCTGTAAGGCGACCTCCAACCTCGCGGAGTTTCCGGCGGCGGCAGCGCCACGGCCCAGCCAGCACAGCGCTTGTAATGGCGGTGTACGCCGTGTTCATCGCCCTAATGGTGCCTGGCGTTGTTTCGGGTTACCACGATTCTGAGCACTCAACGGACACCCAGCACCACGGTGCCCTCCGCGAAGGGACGGTGGTGAAGATCGTCTATATCGACCAGTTCGGTCGGACCGGTCCACGAAGTCCGAATTACTTCTACTCGACATCGGAGTCATTCGTCGAACTCGGCTCTCCCGTCTTTGGCCGCCGCTCGACCACATTGCACTATCGGAGCAGTTACGAAGATCCGGGCGGGTCTTTCTCTGTCGGGACCAACCTGGTTGGAGTCGGACAGCTCGTGGATGTCCTCGTCGACCCTGCGGATCCGGCCTACGCGGAGTTCCGGGGGTTCCCAGTAGTGGGCAGCTCGGCTTGGATAGTGCCTCTGCTGTTCGTGTTTGTCGCCTGTGTTCCCCTAGTGCTGTTGGCAAGGTCACTCGCCCGCCAGATGCGGCGCAGATAGGAGGTTTCACCGTGTCGCCTTGCCTAGCTCGCGCTCCCGAGGGGACGGCGCGAGGCCCTCAGAACAGGCTTGCCCCGACCAGTTCCCTCGCGGCCGGCGAGCTCGTCAGCACTAGCCCATGAGGCGACACCAAGGCGAGGGTGCCGTCGGCGGCCAGCTCGAGCTGCCAACCTTGGTCGTGCCATAGGTGGTGATGGCGGGTACAGCCGAGCACGAGGTTGTCCAAGCGAGTCGGCCCACCCTTGGAGAAATGAACGACGTGGTGAGCTTCACACCAAGATGGAGGGCGCTCACACCCTGGGTGGCGGCATTGCCGGTCGCGAACGACGAGCGCCGCCCAAAGAGCCTGGCTTATGGTCCGAGAAGCCGACCCGTAGTCAAGCACCGTAGAGCGCCCCGACATCACGATGCGGTGCAGCTCGGAGTCACAAGACAGCCACTCGACGGCCTTGGCGGGAAGTGGCGTCCCGTTCACCAGTTCTCCTGGCCCCCCGCTGGCAAGCTCTTTCAGCTCGACCACCACAGAGACATGCGGCCTGGTGCGGCTGCCCGAAGAAGTAGAGCCCGAGTTGTCCAAGAACCACCGGCAGAGGTCCACCAAAGCCGCAGCCCGGCGCTCCGCCGCGCTCGGCAGGGGGAACTCGGCTCGAGTCGAATGGGGGCATGGCTGCGGCAATGGCCGCTTCGACGACGGCCCTGTCTTCGGGGCAAAGGTGCGCCGAGAGCTCGCCTCGGCCTTCCATGGTCTCTGAGAGATGAAGCTCCGAGGGACGACAAGGCGCCTCGGGGCCGTCTGTGGTCGCATCCGCCCGCAGCCGCCAGGCCCTCATAGCAGCGGCGGTGTCGCGCACCGACAAGGTCGAGAGCACCGGGGTCAGCTCGTCCTCATGGGAACCGTAGAGCTGAGCGTGCTCGGCTGAGACGTTGACCACCACGGCGGCCACCTGGGACGAAGAAAGAGCCCCCGATGCCCAAGCCGCCGCAGTAGCGGGGAGCTGGGCAAGGCGCTTGGCGCAGAGAGCTTCGCGGGAAGCCTCTTTGCGCGAGCGCCGGGCGTGGCAAATCAGCCAAGCCGTAAGAGACAGCGAGCCGTCTTCGGCCCAGCCAAGCTCGGCTTCGAAGGCGGCCAAGGACTCCGAGATCTTTGCGTCGAGAAGGTCACGCTGCGCCAGCAGTTCCTCGATCTCTGCTGCGACGGGTGCCACCTGCAAACAGGCAATTGCGTCCGCCAGTTCTTTGACGCTGCCCGCCCCACCCACCTCTTCATAGTACATGTGTTCGATGCCAAACCGGCAACAATTCTCCTACAAAGCATTGGGAACTTTGGTCTCGCGGGTTATCAATGGCCAACAGTGGTTGCCGGAGATGGCCGCCGAGCTGGCCGGCCCGGCCAGTACGGGTGGCGGGTCGAGCTCGGGCTCGTAGAGCGAGTGTCGAGGTCGAAGGTTCCCAGTATCTGCGGTCGTTATCAGTGCCGCAACATGGTGCCCGGAGCCTGGCGATAGGGCTCCATGACGCCAAAGCCCTTGCCTGGTGTGGCCCGCAGAGCTTGGAACGCATTGCCGACTGTCCCGTGGTCCCGGCTTGAAGGTAGTCTCCGCAACGCCAGCATTGGTGTCACAACAGGCGTTGTCATGCCATCAAGCCGGGAGCCGCTCGTACCGATGACTACTTATGCAACGACATATGGGCGCCCCGGCTTGCCGTCTCGGGGTCCCTCGTAACGCCGTTTGCACCGGCCTCCGAATTGGCCGTGCCTCCGAGCCGTTGACCGAGCTATCGCGGGGACAGGAATTCGTCGCGTCCCGCGAGCGGAGGGCCCCTCGTGCCGACAAGCGCTAGAGCCGTTGCGGCATTAGCCCACAACCGGTCCGGTGCTGGCAACGAACCAAGCCCGGATAAGCCGCCCCCTAGTGGCAACACCGCCCTGGACTTCGGCGCCAAGCCGACCCGCAGGCGACGTCACCTTGGTGTCCGGTTCCTGCTCATCTCAGTGCTGCTACTACCGCTGATGGCGACATGCACCGTCGTTGTGGCCTCGGCCACCTCGGCCTGGAGGGATCGCGGCGATGCTACGGCCGCGGCCAGAGATGCCACCCGCCTGGCGGTGGTCGCCTCGGCCAGCGCGAAGGTGAGCGCCTTCGAGGTGCCACTCGCCGCCGTGTCGTACGCCGCCCAGCTGGGCATCAGCGTGCCATTGCTGGACGAGCTGCTGCACCCGGCCGTTCCCTTTCAAGTCCAGCTCGCTGCCGGTGCCAGCCTGATCGCTCGCAATCCCACCTTCTCGTCGACGCCGACGACTCGGGCCGATATGTCCGAGTTGCGAGCCATGATCCCTGAAGTCGTGGCCGGGACGATCTCGTTTGCGAGGGTCGAAGCTTTCGTCGTCAAGATTAACGCTGACATCGACACCATGTGGTTTGACAACTACGCCCGGCTCCAGGCCGTCATCGGGTCCTGGCGGCCGCCAGCATCGTTCGAGGCGCACATGGCGGCACTCGTCCAGACCTACAAGGCGTACCGGGCCGGTGGTACCGAGTTGGGCGATGCCTCATTCGTCCTCGAGGGCATCGGTCCCGCCTACGCCAAGCAGCAACTGATCCAAGCCGCCGGCGAGTACCAGACTTCCGAGAGCGAGTTCGCCGGTCAGTTAGGCCCCAAGGCTCAGCACGCGTGGCAACACCTGCAGACTGCCCCCGCCGACGTGGGTTTCGCGGCCACCATCCAAGAGGCAGTCACTATCGCGCTCAACGGCGGTAAACCTCCGCTCGCCCATAACCTGGCCCTGACCAGCGCCTCCATAGCGCCGGCGCTCAAATACCTGGCCGACCTGAACAGCCTTGTGACCTCAGCTTCCCAGGATCTCCACGACACGGCCGCGGCGCAAGCTTCTGCCGCCATGCGCCAGTTCACCGACGAGATCGTTTTCCTCTCCCTCCTGGCGCTCATATGTCTCGCTGGCGTGCTCGCCGCTGGTCGCGCTCTAACCAAGCCGCTGGAAACGCTGGCGGTCGGCGCCAAGCAAATAAGCAACGGCGATTTCGACTTGGAATCCCTCGTAGGCAAGGGCCCCAGAGAGGTCGTGACCACCATCGCCGCGTTCAACGACATGGTTTCGACCCTGAAAGCCGTGGAGAACAAGACGGTCGCCCTCGCCGCCGAGAACCTTTCCGACCCTGAACTGCGCAAAGCGCTGCCCGGCCGGACCGGTCAGGCTCTCCAAGCGTCTATCAACGCCCTCAGTGAGCGGATTCAGGAGCGTGAGGTGCAACGGCAGCTGCTCTACGAAGTGGCCACCCATGACGTGCTCACGGGATTGCTCAACCGGCGTGCCGTGTTCGACTATCTCGCGAATGACGTAAGCCGACGCCGCGAGGCCGGTGAGACGGTAGCCGTACTGTTTATAGACCTTGACGGCCTCAAGGCGCTCAACGACGTCCATGGGCACGAGGCCGGCGACGCCGCGATCGCCGCCACCGCCATGGCCCTAACCCGCGCAACTCACGCCTGTGACGTGGTCGGACGCCTGGGCGGCGACGAGTTCTTGGTCGTGCTGTGCCACGACCACAGCGGCGACGGGGACAACGTGGCCAAGAGGATCAGCACCTCCGTGGCGGAGTGCCGCATCTCCGCAAACGGAGCCGAGGTACCCCTGGAGGCGAGCGTCGGCGTCGCCCTCACAAGGTGCGACCAGGACACCGATCCCATGCTTCTCGTCAGCCAAGCGGACGCAGCCATGTACGAAGCCAAAAAGGCCGCCCGCGCGCGTCGAGAAACAATCGGTTCGGGCACCTAGAGGCTCGTAGCGGCGTCGCAAAGTCGGTCCCCAACAAGCGTCGAGCCAGGCGCTTGACGCCGTGGCTACCGTCACCGAGAACGGATTAGGTGACCACCGCGGTCATGCGAACCGACACCAGCAGTCCCGGAACCTCAACCCCGAGCTTCGCCGCATAGCGAGTTGGTGGGCCCAGAGGGAACCAGCGGGCGTACTCCTCATTCATGCCTGCGAAGTCGCCGGGATCGGCGAGCAGTATGCCCACTTCGACTACGTCATCGAGGCTGGCGCCGCCAGCCTGCAAAATGGCCTTGCAGTTGGTCAGCGCCTGGCGCGTCTGGAGTTGGATGGTATTTCCCGCCAGGTCGCCGGTGCTTGGGTCGATGCCGGTTGTCCCTGCGACGAACAGCTGTGATCCGGCCTTTACTCCCTGGCTATATAGCGGCGAGCTCGGCGCGTCGGGGGTGGCAATGATCTGCCTTGGCATCTCAGTCCTCTCGGTCAGGGAAGTTGCGCGGTTGGCTGCACCTACGACAGGGCGAATGCGACGGCCTGCTTGCGCGACATCGCGGCCCCCTGGGCCCGGGCGTGGTTGAGCTCGTCTGGCGGGAGCGCGTGACCGAGCGCCGTGTCGGTTTCCTTGTACTGCTCAAGCTCGTCGGGGGGCCACTCGCCGCCGCCGCTTGCAGCGCTGACGCCGCCGCGCCCGAACACGGGGTAGGGCTCCTCGACTAGTTTCTCCGCGCCGGGCTGGTGCATCCGCGCCGCGGCCCGACCTGCCTCCGCGAGCCCGGCCAGCTCATGCGCCTCGGCCGCGTCCATCATCGACATGACGTCGGAGGACCGCAATAAAGATCAAGTTGCCCATCCCCCCAAAAGGAGGAGGATAGGGAGCCAGATGGCGATGGGGTCCCCGCTTGGCTGGCGGGTCAGCCCTCCCCGCCTCGCCCTGTGCGAGGCGCTGCAGTCGCCGACCGTCGGCGAAACGTCGACCGACTTACGCGTCGAGATGCGCCCCGGCGTAGGTTCGGAGCCACCACACCCCTGGGCTACGCTCTTTGATCGTGCCCTTCAAGGTGTGCCTCCGCGGTACTGCTGGACGCTCCGATCGCCTTTGTCGCCTCGGCTGTGGTTCAGGAGTAGTTCAAGGAGATGTCACGCCAACGAGGGGGCCACAAACAAGCAGGTCAGCCGCAAACGGGCGCGTGGTGGAATGGCAGACACGGTGGACTCAAAATCCATTGGCCGCGAGGCCGTGAGGGTTCAAGTCCCTCCGCGCCCACCAAAGTTTTTAGGGCTCCGACCTGCTCCGTTTCAGGATTGATAAATACCTGCCACGCGGGTGCTCCGAGTTACGTCAGCGTAATTACGTCACTGTGACGAAATGACTGGCCGTGCCTGGGTTGAGCGCCCAAAAGGTTTTTAGCACGGGTTCGGCTGAAGGTCCTTTGCTCAGGGAGCGGGTCAGCAGAAGTGGAGGTCGTGTGCCAGGTCGACGGCCTCGGCCAGCTTCGCCCCGGCGAGCTCTTGGTCGCCGCTGTCCCACGCCTCGCACGCTGCTATCACGAGCGGCTCGAGCTCGTCGGCAAGGCGCTGTTGGGAGGGCTCCAAAAGCCGGCGGCTGGCATCAACCGCTTCGCTGACATTCCCAGTCCCGAGCCGGACCGCTATTAGAGGCCAAAGGCAGATCCAGTGGAGGGGTTGCCAACCCGTGGTCTCGGCCCACAGGGCCAGTGCCTCTTCGGCCCGTGGGCCCACCTCCTCGAGGCGGCCCTCTTGCCAGGCCAGCCAAGCGAGACTGGCCTTGGCCATCGCCAAGTACTCAAGCCCCTGGGTCGGTGTTGCGCCTTCTGAGACCTGGGCCACCAGGGACGCCACGGCCATGGTGTCGTGGCGGCGAAGTGCCGTCAGGGCCAGGAGGCTCAAGA
The DNA here is from genome assembly GCA_963699075.1 of uncultured Acidimicrobiaceae bacterium. Lineage (GTDB taxonomy): Bacteria > Actinomycetota > Acidimicrobiia > Acidimicrobiales > Palsa-688 > Fen-671. The sequence continues at coordinate 1,131,960 of CAVOTF010000001.1, forward strand.
CCCGTACCCGGAGCACTTGTTCGCCAATGCGGTCAGCTGTGGCCAATGCCGCGCTCAGCGTCTCTTCGGCCTCGTCCAGGTCACCATGCAAGACCAGACAACGGCCGAGGTTGTACTGCTTCCAGCCGACCTCGTGGGCTCCCCGCTGAGGCTCCGGCAGGGGTATGACCAAGGGTTCGTGGCCTCCCCTTTCGGCTGCTGCCAAGGCTGCCCGAGCGGTGCCGATGATCTCGTCGTCCACTCGGTGGCGTCTCTGGAGGAGCTGACAACGGTGCAGGGCAGTGAGATACAGCTGCTTCTCTGGTAGCCCTCCCCGAGCATCCACCACTGGGCGGACTTCAGCAAGAACGGCTGCCAGTTTGGCGGGCTCGTTGTTGAAATGGTAGAGCAGCGCCCTACCCTCCAGCTGTATCTCGACCCAAAGGCCGATAACGTCTCGATCTTTGTCCCGGGGATCATCCCCGAGGTGGGCCTCCGCGGCGTCGAAGGCGGCCAGGGCGGCCGCGTAGTTGTGGTTTTCGATCTCTGCCCGACCCAACAGGGTCTGGAGGCGCGCGGCGAGAAAGGAACTCTGCTCATCGACAAGCCCGATCGCCTCGTGGAGCACCTCTCTCCCCTCGACGTTGCGACCGGACATCCAGCGGAGCACGTTGGCCACCTTGGCCCGCAAGTGCACGCCGGCCTCGGTCATGAGCTTGTCTGAGGCACGCCCGGGGCCGATGACGGCCAGGGCCGAGCGGTACGACGAGATGGCCTCGTCGCTGGCGAACACCGACACGGCGTGGTCGCCGGCAAGCTCGAAGTAATTGACGGCCCGGGCGGTCTCCCCGGCGGCAGCGTAGTGGTGGCCTAGCACGGCGGCCACTTCTTCCAGGCGCTCGGACGAGGCGGCCTCCAGACCCCAGGCGGCTCGGGCATGCAGGTGTCGGCGCCGGTCGCGGACCATACCCCCGTAGATGGCTTCCTGGATGAGGGCGTGGCGGAACCGGTAGGCCGGTTCGGGTGCTCGGCGTACCTCGGTCAACAATCCCGCGGCGGACAGTTCGGCCAGCTCCGCCGCCAAGCCCCCTTCAAGCTCAACGACGGCAGCTAGGGCGCTCAGGCCGAACTCCGGCCCGAGGACCGACGCGGAGGTGATGATTTCTCGGGCCCAGGTCTGAGCCGGTCCACGCGGGACCGGATGAGGCGTTCTAACACCTCAGGGATCTCTGTGTCGGCGCTGTCGCTGAGCTGCCAAACAGTCTTGTCCCTGACCAGGGCGCCGGTCTCCACCAGCGAGGAGAGCCGCTCCTCCAAGAACAGCGGGTTGCCCGCGACGCCTTCGCACATGGTTGCGATGACCGCCTCGCTTGTACCAGGGCCCACGAGAGAGCGGGCCAAGTCTCGCTCGGCTTCTTCAGGCAAAGGGGAGAGCTCTATTCGGCGCAGGTGGCAGCTGGTGCCTGCCTCCAATGCTCTCTCGAGAACGGGCACCCCCGCGTCGGGCTCGGGACGCCTGGTAGCCAGCAGGAACAGCGGGCCTTCGCTGGCCACTGTCGCTAGTTCCTCTGTGAGCCGGAGCGATGTGGGGTCGGCCCAGTGAAGGTCCTCCAGGACCAAAACGGTCGGGCCCCTGCCAACGAGTTGTGCCACGAGGGCCCGGACAGCGGCGAAGGTCGCTCGCTGGAGGCCTTCAGGGCTGAGCCGTGCCAGGTACTCCTCGCCTGGGCCCGGGCGTAGCCCCATCATCTGGGCTAGTAGGGCCGAATGGTCTACATGGCCGCCAAATATTGCCTTCATGGCCCGCTCCAGGGCGGAGCGGACCACCTCCTCGCCCTCCTCGGGAGCGGCCCCTACCCAAGCGGAAAGGAGCTGCTGGTATAGGCCGTAGGGGGTGGAGGATGCATAAGAGGCACAGCGCCCTTCCAACCACAGCGGCAACCTGCCGGTGCCGGCGCCCACCCAGGCCATGAAGCGCTTACGGCTTTCCTCCACGAGGCGGGTCTTGCCCAGGCCAGGCTCGCCCACGATGAACAAGACCGAACCCGTTCCGGACGTAGTCGCCCGCACTATCTCATCGAGCATCGCCAGTTCCTTTTCGCGGCCCACCAATGCGGCAGCGCCGGCCCAGCGTCCCCTCCCTCGGTAGCCCAAAGGTCGTGCCTTGGGCCGTTCCAGGTAAGAAGCGACTAGGGGCTTGGTGCCGGGCCTGAGGACCACCTCTTCGCTTTGGCCCCACTCGAAAGCTCCCTCGGTGGCAGCACGAGTGACCGGGCCGACCAGCACCGAGCCTGCTTTGGCCGCCGACTGGAGCCCGGCGGCGGCGCCCACGACCTCTCCGACGGCCCCGTACCCAGCCCCGAGTGAGCCGATCACCGCCGGCCCGGTCTCGATGCCGGCCCGGACAGACAGCGCACCGGGCACAGGGGCTTGGCTGCCGGATCCGATCGCGGACAGTATTCGCCCCCCAGCGCGGACTGCCCGCTCGGGGTCGTCCTCATGGGCTTCGGGAGCGCCAAAAATGGCGACTAGGCCGGCACCCGATACTGCTGTGACGGTCCCGCCGAGCCCCTCCACCTCGGCGATCATCCCGGTCAATGCCCTGCCTACTACCAGTCGCAGTTCCTCGGGGTCCAACCTGCGGCCCATGCCGACCGGACCGGAGACTTCTGCGAATAGCACGCTCGCCAGCCTCCGCTCATCCTCGAGCGTGCGGCGGCGCGGGCGGGGCACATCGTCCGCTGGGGCCAACTTGGGAGCTGGTGGCATCGTGGCCCGCCGGACCTCTTCCAACGCAGGCGACGCCCGTAGCCCGAAAGCCTCGAGAGCCGCCCGGCAGCGCTCGTAGGTTGCTGAAACCGCCAGGTGATGGCCCTGGGCTGAGTAGACACGCATGAGTGACGAGGCCGCCTCTTCGCATGTGGGGTCGCGCGCAAGGCAGCCCTGCCAAGCTTCGATGACCGCGTCGGGACCTGAGCGCCCACGGCCCCGAGCGCGGTCCCGGGCGAGCTCGAGCCGGGCTCTCTGGCGGAGCAGTTCGACAGCTTCTCGGGGCCGCAGGGCCCAGTCGCAATAGGGCTCGTCTTCGAGCACGACGCCGTCTTCGGCCAGGGCGTTGGAGAGCGATGTGTCGCGAGTGGCGCCAGGCTCCATGGCCAAGGCGGACCGGAGGGCCTCTTCATGGGCCACCAAGTCGACGTCAAGGGGAGCGTCGGCCGAGAACCAAATGTTGGCCCGGTCAGCTCGCAGGCGCCCGGCCACATCTTCGCCGAGCGTTGAAAGGGCCTCCCGAGCCAGGGACAACGCCCTCGACAAGGCATTGGCGGAGGAGGCGGGCCCCAGGTCGGCAAAGAGCAGTTCCCGGGCCACCTCCCGTCCGACTCGAAGGCCGGGGCTGACCATGACGAGCTCGCAGAGGCGCTTGGCTGGAGGGCGGTACCAGGGACCGGCGCTGGTCTCCCCGAGTTTTATGTTGAACGCGCCGAGGAGGGTCACTCGCAGGCGGGGATCGCCCAAACCTTCAGTGTCACCAAGCGCGGCGACGGCCACCGGCCATTATCTCATGCCCGAGCGGGCTCCGGTGCAGGAGACCTTCAGTTGTGCTGCCCTTAGGCGGTAGGTCCCCAGGCCCACCATGGACGGCCCTTCACGGACTGCGGAAAGGTTTCGGAAAGGTCCCTCTTTACACTTTGCGAGATCACCATGGCCTATGAAACGCCTTTCAGCCGTTGCCTTCTTGGCGAAGGCACGTCGTGGTCGACGGGTGGTCCCTTGAGACGCCGATGCAACTCTCCGCGATCCAAAGACCGAACATACAAAAAGGAGCAACAAATGACGCCCCGATCACAAAAGCGCGATGGCTCGGCTCAGAGCCCGATGTATGCGCCAAATGCTCGACTTCATGTGACTAAACCGCCTATGGTCCACAAGGCCAAGAGAGCCCGGGCCCTGTGTGCGGTTGTCGGCTTGGCAGGCTCGTCCCTCCTCCCACAAAGCGCGGCCTCCGCCAGCGGCCTAGGCCTTTTCGCACCCGGGAGCGTCGTCGTCTCCCAGGGTGGCACGATCTTCGGAGGCACCAATACTGGGGCCGGCGTCGAACTCAATGGGGATGTGGACGTCTACCGTTCCAACGCCAATGGTGACGTCGCACCGGAGGCCAGCTTCACCAACGGCATGTACGGCCCAACCACCATGGTCTTCGACCAATCCGGCGACTTGTGGGTCGGCAACGAAAATACGAGCGACCTTTTCGAGTTCACCAAGGCCCAGCTGGGCACACCCAACCCTGTGCCTGCCGTGACCATCTTTGCGGAATCCGGGGCATTGGCCAACCCCTTCGGTATGGCTTTCGACGACTCGGGCAACCTCTGGGTGGTCGGTAACAACTCGAACCGGGTCTACGAGTACGCAAAGAGCCAATTGGCCATGTCCGGTGGCCCGACGCCCCACACCACCATTTCGGATTTCCCGAGCACCCCCATTTTCGGTGTCGCATTTGACTCCTCCGGTGACCTCTGGGTGTCGACGGTCAAGAGCGTCGTCGAGTTCTCCAAGGCCGAGCTGGCCAAGGCGAAACCGGAGCCGACGGTCACTGTTTCGTCGAGCGGGGGCGCCAACTCGTCTTCGATCAGTCTGGAGACCTGTGGATGGTCACCGGCGGCGGTCCGGACTGCTTTGGCACTCCCTGTACCAACAAGGTGGTGGAGCTCACCCAGGCCCAGCTCTCGGCATCGGGATCCCCTACGCCTGCCGTCACGATCGGTTCAACGAACGATGGCGCCGCTGGGTCACTGTACGGCCCCTACTCGCTCGCATTCGACTCCTCCGGTGACTTGTGGGTTGAGAACTTCGACAACAACACCACGGTCGAGTTTGGTAGGGACCAGCTCTCTAATTCGGGCTCACCCACCCCGCTTCGGACAATTGTTGGGCCACGGACTGGGATGAACTCTCCCTCGTATGTAGTAATAGCGCCTTGAGAGCGCTCCTCAAGACGATCCGCATTGGGCGGATGTTGCAATGGCGGGCGTCTGTGTTCTGACCTGGTCGGAATCGCTCGGTGCGCCCAGGGTTTCTCGGTGTGGTGACCGGTTCCTCGGCGCCAGCGGAGCGACTTTTGGGCTTCTGGCACGCCGAGATAGGGCAACACGGCCAAGATGTGAGAACCACGCCGAGATCGAAGTGCCCCGGCGCTTGACCCGACGTTAGTCCCGGGGCCGGCGTGTCTGGCTGGGTGTACCTAGCTGGGTGTACCTAGCTGGGCGTGTCTAGCCGGGCTATGCAGGAAGCTCGGTCACAGAGCCGTTCAACAGGTTTGCCACGAACAGCTCGGGCCCGGACACCTCTAGGGCGTCCGGCTCATCGAACATGTACTCCGGTGATGAGAGCGTGTTTACTAGGGCGCCGGTCGAAGCGTTGAACTCGGTAACCGAACTGCCCTCGTACGCGGTACCTGAGCCATCGAGCGCCACGTCGGCGTTCGCCACGAACAGGTCGGGCCCGGCGGCAGCTATGGCGAGCGGTTCGTCCGAGCTGTCGCCGGACGCAGGGACCGACCTGACAAGGTTGCCCGTCGCGACGTCCAGTTCGGTAACAGAGTTGTCACCGCTGTCAGCGACGAAAAGGTCGCCCCCGTCGAACGCCATGGCATCGGGGCTGACGAAGTCGTATTTCGGCGCGGAGAACACTCTCACCAGCGCCCCAGTGGAGGTATCGAGCTCGGTTACCGAACTGCCGTCGTAGTTCGCCACGAACAGGTTGGGGCCGGATACCGCCGCGGCGACCGGCTCCTCAAAGCCGTAGCTCGCTGCCGAAAGCACCCTGACCACGGCCCCCGTAGTCCCGTCCAGTTCGACGACCGAACCGCCCGTGCCGTCGGCACCCGGGGTCGTCACGAAAAGGTCGGCCCCGTCGGTCACCATCGCTGCCGGCCCGTCGAACTGGTACTCGCTGCTAGAGAAATCCTTAACGAGCTTGCCCGTGGAGGTGTCGATCTCGACGAGGGGACCGCCGTCGCCGCTCGCGATAAACAGGTCTATCCCGACGACCGCGATAGCGGCCGGGTCGCCGAAGCCGTACTGAGAGCTCGAAAGGACCCCCACCAGTGCACCCGTCGATGCATCGAGCTCAGTAAGCGACTGGCCGAAGTTGTTGGCCACAAATAGGTCTGGTCCCGATATTGCCATCTGCCCCGGCCCGTTGAACTTGTAGCTGGAACCCGACAGCACCGTCACGAGACCGCCCGTCGCGATGTCGACCTCAGTGACAGAGCCGCGACCGCCTCCGGTGCCTGCGCTCGCCACGAACAGGTCGGGCCCGGCCACGGTCAGGGCAGCCGGTTGTACGAACTTGTAATGCGAACCGGCAAGCACCGTCCGCATGGTCGCGTTAGAGGCGTCAAGCTCGGTGACCGACCGATTGGTCTTGTCGGCGACAAACAGGTTGGTGCCGTCGAAGGTCATCGCATCGGGCCGGATGATGGTCGACACTGGCTCGGACAATTGGCTGAGCACGATCCCCGTCGATGCTTCAAGTTCAGTTAGCGAGCCGAGCCCACCGGATTCCGCCGTAGTTCGCCACGTACACGTCAGGGCCGGCCGCAGCGATGGCGTCCGGTTGGTCGATCCCCGATAGCGAGGCGGGGATGACCCTCACGAGCGCCCCGGTTACGGTGTTGAGCTGGGTAACCGACCCGAGGTGAGTGGCGCTGTCAGGCGGCGAGAGGGGGACGCCGCCGTTCGCCACGTAGAGGTCCCGGCCGTCGACGGCGAGGTCGTCAGGGTTGTTGAAGCCGAACCGCGCCGCTGAGATTACCCTGACGAGGGCTCCTGTCGCGATGTCTAGCTCGGTAACAGAGTTGCCGCCGTTGTCCACCACGAACAGATCTGGCCCCGCCACCGCCATCGGCCCTGGCGGGTTGAGCACGTACTTGGCACCGGCGATCACGCGCACCAACGAGCCAGTCGCGATGTCGACCTCGTCGATGGTCGGGGCGTCGGCGTTGGCGACAAAAAGGTCGGGACCGTCCACCACCATCGCCCCTGGCCGGTTGAAGCCGTACTGCGACCCGAAGAGCTCCCTGACGAGGCCCCCCGTCGCGACGTCGAGCTCGATCACGGTGCTGTCGTTGAGGTCTGCGACGAAAAGGTCCGGGCCGGCCACGACCATTGCAGCGGGGTCCTCGAAGCTCCACCCGATCACGTTGACCGCCCCCGGGGCGGGCACAGGGGCCGCGGCAAGGCTCGCGGCTGCTGGCCAACAGAGCATGCCGGAAACCAGCGCAGCTGCCAGCAAGCCACATTGGGCGACGGAGTGCAGACCTCGGCCAAGGTGTCGGCGAAGGCCTCGGCGAAGGCCTCGGCCGAGGTGTGGGCGAAGGTGTCGGCCGAGGTGTCGGCGGCGCCGCGGGGATTTCATTGCGCCGACTCTAGGCAGCCTGTTCCTCCGGTGCAGGCGCCACGGACGCCTCCTTCTCACCCTCTGGGTATAGGACGGCGTAAACGAGAGCGGCCACCGCACCACCAACGAGAGGGGCGACGATGAAGACCCACAGTTGTTTGAGAGCATCGCCTCCGACGAACAAGGCCGGCCCGATGCTCCTTGCCGGGTTTACCGAGGTGCCGTCGATCGGGATCCCGATGAGGTGGACAAGCGTGAGAGCCAAGCCGATGACGAGGCCCGCCACCAGTGCGTTGCTCGCGCGCCTCGTTACCGCGAGGATCACGAACACGAATAAAAAGGTGAGGACGACTTCGGCCACGAACGCCCCGGCTGCGTTCGCGTGGATAATCGAATGGGCCCCGTACCCGTCGGTGCCAAGCCCGATCGTCCCAGTGCGGTAGCCCGGCGTCGTGTGGAAGATGCCGAACAATGCCGCGGCCCCAGCGATCCCTCCGACAACCTGTGCGACCCAGTAGCCGGCGGCATCCGTAAGCGTTATGCGCCGCGCCACCAAAAACCCAATAGTAACTGCTGGGTTTATGTGGCACCCCGAGATCGGCCCAATCGAGTAAACGAGGACGAGCAATACGAGCCCGAAAGCGAGCGCCGTCATTACGACGCCGGCGGACTCGCTTGACCCAGTCACCTTGAAGCCAAAAGTCAGCGTCGCAGTGCCAACGGCAAAAAATACAAGTAGCGCCGTGCCCAGCGCTTCAGCGAATAGCGATCTCCATTTCACAGTCGTTCACTCCTTATGCAGTCGTTCACTCCTATTGAGGAGGACCGAAGCTGTTTATACCAGATCGAGCCCCTCGGGCCCGCACCGTCTGGAAATTGGGCCCGCTTCGTGTGGAAGTTATTGGAGCGAGGGACCTGACCAGTCGCGCCGGCGAAGTTCGTAAATGGCCACGGCGGCCGCGGTGGCAACATTGAGGCTCCCAACGCGCCCGAGCTGAGGGATGAACGCGACAGCGTCACATGCCGCAAGGGTGCCCACCGTTAGGCCATGGTCCTCGTGGCCGATCGCAATGCATACGTCGGGGCCGACCGAAAGCTGGAACAGGGGGACAGCATGATCGGCGAGCTCGAGGCCGACAACGGTGAAGCCGTCCTCCCGGGCGGCGTCGGCGGCGTCGGGCCCACGGTCGAAGACAGACCACGATAGGAAGCGCTCGGTGCCGAGCGCCGTCTTGCCGGCCTTGGCAGAAGCGGGCGACGTCGCGCCGCCCGCTAGATATAGGTGCTCGACCCGGAAGGCAGCCGCCGTGCGCACGATGGTGCCCACGTTGAACGGCGAGCTGACCCCGTCCAGCAGTAACGCGAGGCGCCCGGTCGTCCGTTTGCCCCAGTCACGGTGCAGCCTCTTCAGGTCGGTTGGCCCGAGCTGCCTCATCGCGCCACCTCGAGCACCCGGTACCCGGACTTGGACGCAGCCCGCCGCACGGTCCAGCCATTTCCACCCAGCCACTGTGCAAGAGAGTCCGAACCGAGGTGGCGGTTCACGACGAGCCACGCACTTGCTCGCGCGTCCAACCTGTCCAACCAGGTCGAGAGCAGCTCGTGCAGGGCTTCTTTGCCGACCTTTATCGGGGGGTTGGACCAGATGCCCTTGAAAACGACACCCGCTGGGACCTCCTGAGGGCCTGCGGTCCTCAGGTTTGACATGCCGAGGGCCGCCGCGTTCGCAGCGGTCAGCTCGAGGGCTCGCGAGTTGACGTCGATCGCCCACACCGTTGCCGCCGGGGAGCGCCGGGCGAGCGCGCAGGCGATCGGGCCGTAGCCGCAACCCAGGTCGAGCAAGTCACCGGCAGGCGGGGGGTGGGGGGACTCCTTCAGCAGAGCAAGGGTCCCCGGGTCCACCCTGCTGCCCGAAAAGACGCCTCGGTCTGCCATAAGCGTCAACTGCATGTCAGGCAGGTGCAGCTCGACCGGCTCAGGGCGCGAGGGCGCCGACGGGTTGGCGGTGAAGTAATGGTCGGCCACTGCGCCACGAGGTTACCTGCGGCAACGGGCCCGTTTTTCATAGAATGCAGTCCCATGGCTGACACCGCTCCGTACAGGATCAGGACCTTTGGTGACCCCGTGCTGAAGCGGCGCGCCGAGGAGGTCACCGAGATCGATGGCCGGATCGCCCGTCTTGCCGAAGACATGCATGCCACCTTGAAAGTTGCAAACGGGCTGGGCTTGGCTGCCCCCCAGGTGGGCGTCGGGCGCCGCTTGTTTGTCTACGAAATAGGCGACAGCGGGCCCCGGACCATCGTGAACCCGGTAGTCAGCGATTTCGACGGTGAGTGGGAGTACGAAGAGGGCTGTCTGTCCGTGCCCGGGCTGTATTTCCGGATCACCCGTCCCAAGCAGGTGCACATCACGGGCTATGACCTCGACGGCCGGGAGGTCTCAATCGAGGCCGTTGACCTGGAGGCCAGGCTTTACCAGCACGAGCTCGACCATCTGGACGGGCGTTTGCTGCTCGAGCTCTTGGACGACGACCAGCGCAAGGCCGCAATGCGCGAGCTGCGCCAGCGCGCCGAGACAAACGGAGGTCAGCGGGCCCCGTCAGAGTTGTGAGGCTGGCCTTCCTCGGTACCCCCGAGGTCGCGGCGGAGACGCTGCGGGCGCTGGCCGGCGCCGGCCACGACATCCGTATCGTGGTAACCCGCCCCGATACCCGACGGGGTCGCGGTCCCGAGGTGACACCGAGCGCGGTGAAGCTCGCGGCGGAGCAACTGGGCCTCCCGGTCACCCACAAGCCGGCGGACGTCGTACCCTCAGGCGCCGATCTCGGGGTCGTAGTTGCATACGGGAGGCTCGTCAAGCCTGATGTACTGGCGGCGGTCCCGATGGTCAACGTCCATTTTTCCCTTCTGCCGCGCTGGAGGGGTGCCGCTCCCGTAGAACGGGCGGTCCTGGCGGGAGACCCTGAAACCGGCGTGTGCCTGATGGAACTGGAAGAGGGCCTTGACACCGGCCCGGTCTACGCCCGCACGGTAACCCCGATCGGGCGCGACGAGACCGCCGACGAGCTCCGCGACCGCCTTGGCCAAATGGGCACCGAGCTGCTCCTGAAAAACCTCGCCGTTGGCCTCGGCGTGCCGGTGCCGCAGCTCGGCGAGCCGACATACGCTGCCAAGATCAGCCCCGACGAGCTGCGCCTCGACTTCGACCAGCCGGCCGAGATCTGCAACCGGGTCGTGCGGGTGGGAAGGGCCTGGACCATCTGGAGAGCAAAACGCCTGCTCGTTCACAGGGCACGGGTGCTCGGCGAGCAGCCGGAGCTTTCTGCGGGGCAGATCCAGGGCAACAGAGTGGGGACCGCGCGGGGAGCCCTCGAACTGCTTGTCGTCCAGCCCGAAGGCAAGCCACCGATGGACGCGGCTGCCTGGGCGAGGGGCGCCCGTCTTGCGCCCGGCGAGCGCCTGGGCGAGTGAAACCGCCCGAGATGACAGCGCGAGTGAAAGGTCCCAAGGTCACCGCGCGGGGCCTGGCAATCACAGCCCTGGTAGCAGCCGAGGAGGGGGAGCGTGCAAACCTAGTCGTGCCGCGTCTGCTGTCGGGGTCAGGCCTTGACGAACGGGACCGGGGTTTCGTGACCGAGCTCGCCTATGGCACCCTGCGAATGTGCCGGGCATGCGACTGGCTGGTCGGCCAGTTCGCACGTGGGGAGCTCGAGCCGGTGGTACGTGCGGCCGCCCGGGCAGGCGCCTACCAGCTGGCTTTCATGCGCGTCCCGGCCTACGCCGCCGTTTCGGCGACCGTTTCCGAAGTGCCCCCGCGGGCGAGGTCGCTGCTCAACGCGGTGCTCCGGCGGGTCGCTGCGCTCGTGGAGGCAGGCCCGCTTGTGTGGCCAGACCTCGGAACCAGGCTTAGCTACCCGGACTGGGTGATAAGGCGCCTGGGCGAGGACCTGGGCCCGGAGCGTGCCATGGGGGCGCTCGACCAGATGAACGTTGCGGCTTCGCAGACTGTTCGGGCTGACGGCTACACCCAGGACGCGGGCAGCCAAGCCGTTGCCGAGCACATGGCCGACCTGCTGAGCGCGCACCCCGGGGCGGTCCTTGACATTTGCGCTGCCCCTGGGGGCAAGGCGACGTTGCTGGCCGGGAGCTCGCCGTTCGTTGTCGGCGCAGATGTGGCACCGGCAAGGGCGAAGCAGGTCGCTGAAAATGCCGGGCGGCTCGGGCTGCGCAACCTGCCTGTTGTGGTCGCAGACGGGGTCGATCCACCGTTTCGGGCGGGCCAATTTGCCGGTGTCCTCGTCGACGCACCCTGCAGCGGCCTGGGTGCGCTGCGCCGCCGGCCTGACGCACGTTGGCGCGTTAGGCCCGAGGATGTCGGCCGGTTGGCGGCCCTGCAGCGCAGGCTCTTGGGCTCGGCGGAGCGCCTTGTTGCTCCCGGGGGAGTGCTCGTGTACAGCGTCTGCACGCTCACACGAGCCGAGACTGTGGACGTCGACAGCTGGTTGGCCGAGGAACTCGGCTCCGGCTGGGAGGTATTGGGGGCACCGGGGCCGCCCTGGGAGCCTCATGGCCGGGGGGCGCTCCTGCTCCCTCAAGCGGCGGGTACCGACGGCATGTACCTATCGGCGTACCGGCGCCAGGCCGCTTAGGGCCAATTGGGCTTATGGTCCCGTAGAGCTGCCCCACGCGTACTAGGTTCGGCGCCGATGGCACAGGAAGGATCTCACGGCCCGGCACGACAGGCCCAACCCTCCGTCCGAATTGCCCCATCGATCTTGTCGGCCGACTTCGCGCAGTTGGGGGAGGAGATAAGTCGGGCCCGTCCGGAGGCAGACGTTTTGCACGTGGACGTGATGGACGGCCATTTCGTGCCCAACCTCACCATCGGGCCACCCGTGGTGACGTGGATCCGCAGGCACTCCGACCTCTACCTCGATTGCCACCTAATGATGGACAACCCAGCAAAATTTCTGGAGGCCTTCCGCGACGCGGGTGCGGACGGCTGCACTGTCCATATCGAAATAGGCGGCACGACGGGGCTGATCGCCCAAATGCGCGACCTGGGCCTCCACGTCGGCCTCGCCGTCAACCCCGAGACGCCGTTCGCGGACTGCGAACCCTGGTTGGACCAACTCGACCTGCTGCTCATAATGACCGTCCACCCTGGCTTCGGTGGGCAGGGTTTCATGAGTGAGATCGTCCCTAAGATTGCCCAGGCACGCCACGCCATCGACTCGGCAGGCCTCTCGGTCGAGCTGGAAGTGGACGGTGGGATAGATGTGGTCACGGCTCCCATCGTCACCGAGGCCGGGGCGAGGCTGCTCGTCGCGGGGAGTGCTGTGTTCGCCCAACCCGACCCGGCGGCGGCGGCTCATCGCATTAGGGAAGCTGCGCAGGCTGCGCTTGCGACTGTGCCACCGGAGGGCACGCGCTAATGAGCTATGAAGCCAAAGTCCTAACCGTCTCGGACTCGGTGATGAGGGGCGAACGCCAGGACGAGAGCGGTCCCGCTGTCGCCCGTGCGCTTCATGAGGCGGGTTTCGAGGTGGTCGAGCAGTCCAGCGTCCCTGACGGTGCCGCATCGGTGGCAGGGGACCTGACCCGGATGGCTTCGGGGTTCACGGGTCTTCTAGTCACGACCGGAGGGACCGGCTTCGGGCCGAGAGACTTGACCCCAGAGGGCACTGCCGAGGTCCTCGACCGTCACGCCCCGGGACTAGGTGAGGCGATGCGCAGGTCGAGCGAGATAGCGCCTTTGTCGCGCGGCATCGCCGGGGTGCGCGGGCACGCGCTGGTGATCAACTTACCGGGGTCTCCTAAAGGCGCGCTGGAGTGCCTCGCAGCGATAATCGACCTCCTGCCGCACGCCATCAGCGTGTTGGCGGGTGAGCAGGCGCACTAGCCGCCCAACAGGTGCTAGCGCACCGGGGGCACTAGCGTCGGGCCCGTGCTACGCCTCGTACTGCCCAAGGGATCGCTGGAGCGCGCCACGATAGAACTGTTCGAGGCGGCGGACCTCTCCGTGATCCGCAGTTCGGACGTGGACTATAGGGCGACCATCAAGGACCACCGGATTTCAGAGGTCCGGGTGCTGCGCCCCCAGGAAATTCCCCGTTACGTGGCGGATGGCCTGTTCGACATCGGGATCACCGGCCGCGACTGGGTCGAGGAAACCGGAGCCAAGGTCGTATCTCTCGGAGAACTGGCGTACTCCAAGGCGACCTCCAACCCGATCCAGGTCGTGCTTGCTGTGGCCGCCGGCTCGCCTTGGTCGTCGGCCAGGGACATGCCCGACGGGGTAAAGGTCTCGACGGAGTACCCGTTGTTGACGGAGCGTTTTTTCGCCGAAAGAGGCGTGAAAGCAGACGTAGTGCTTTCTTATGGAGCGACCGAGGCCAAGGTGCCAGAGATCGCGGATGCGGTCGTGGAGATCACTGAAACGGGCAGGGCCTTGAAGGCGGCGGGCCTGCGGGTCATAGAGACGGTCCTAATTTCTTATACCGAGCTCATCGCGAACCCGACCTCAGCTGAAGACCCCGAACGGCGCAAAGCCATGGAGGACATCAACACTTTGCTGCAAGGCGCTCTGAAAGCCCGCGGCCGCGTCCTGGTAAAGCTCAACGTTGAGGCAAACGATCTCGACCGCGTGATCAAGCTGCTGCCCGCGATGCGCAGCCCCACGGTTTCAGAACTTTTCGGTGGCGGGAGTTACGCGGTTGAAACCGTTGTGCCCAAAGAGACGATAAACAAGTTGATACCCGAGCTGAAAGATGCTGGCGCCACAGACATAATCGAACTTCCGATCAGCAAGATAGTGCCCTGAGGCGAGCAGTGGGCAGGGATCAACAGGCGTATGCCGGCAGTGTCGAAAGCTTTGACAGAGATGTGGGACTGGGGGAGGTGCGTGGGCAAGACGGGCGGCTTTACCCGTTCCACTGCACGGAGATCGCGGACGGTTCCCGCAATATTGCCGTCGGCACGCGAGTCACCTTCGCGATAGCGCCTGGTCACCTGGGCTGCTGGGAGGCACGCGGGTTGCTCGTACCCACGGTGACCCCCGAAGTCCCTTCGTAGGGCTCCCGGCCTGGCCGTGCCCTCAACTCCGGCGATGGGCCAAGATGGAACTGTGACGAACATGATGAACAGCCCGGGCGACGACAAGCCGCAGCTGGTCGTCGTCCAATCGGAGCCTTCATCCTCCGAGGTAGGCGGCGACGGCTTACAGGTCGGAGAAGCCGACGGAGAGACCTTGGAGAAACCGGGCAAGGTCATGCGGATCGGTTCGATGATCCGCCAGCTCCTGGAGGAGGTGCGCCAGGCGCCCCTTGACGAGGCCAGCCGGGTACGTCTTCGGGAGATTTACGACGCGTCGTTGGAGGAGTTACAAGGGGGCCTTTCGCCCGACCTGCGGGCCGAGCTGGCTCGGATGGCACCGCCGTTCCACCCTGAGAAAGTCCCGACAGATGCCGAGCTGCGGATTGCGCAGGCACAACTCGTCGGTTGGCTCGAAGGTGTCTTCCACGGGCTCCAGGCGACGCTCTTCGCCCAGCAAATGGCTCAGCGGGCGCAGATCGAAGAGGCTCGCCGCCGGGGGCTGCCCCCGGGGCAACTCGAGCGTGGCGAAGTGCCAATGCCGGGGAATTACCTGTAGAGACGGGAAAATGAGCCCCTCCTACCTGGACTCCTCCTCACGAGAAGACCGGCTCAGTGGCGGGTCGCGCCGGATCCCAATCGACACCCCGTCCGGTCGCTTCGAAGTATGGACCAAGCGGACAGGCAATAACCCGACTCTGCGCCTGCTTCTCCTCCACGGCGGCCCTGGCTCCACGCACGAGTACTTCGAGGCGGCGGACGGATGGCTTCCCGAGGCCGGGGTCGAGTACTACTACTACGACCAGTTGGGTTCGGGATGGAGCGATGTCCCCGTCGACGAGTCGTTGTGGGAACTCGACCGGTTCGTTGACGAGGTCGAGCAGGTGCGGGCCGCCTTGGGGCTCGAACGGGACAGCTTCGTGCTGCTCGGGCACTCCTGGGGAGGGATCCTCGCTGCAGAGTACGCACTAGCGCACGGTGAGCACCTAAAAGGGCTTGTTATCTCCAACATGATGATGGACGTCCAGGCCTACAACGCATACGCCCGCGATGTCCTGATGCCGGCGATGGACCAACAAGCACTGGCCGAGATACAGGCGCTCGAGGCCTCCGGCGACTACGAGGCCCCGCGGTTCATGGAACTGCTGATGGAGCACTACTACGTGCAGCACATCCTGCGGATGCCTGGCAACGATTGGCCAGACCCGGCTCGGCGCGGTTTCGACCATCTGAACTCGGCCATCTACGTCAAGATGCAAGGGCCGAGCGAGATGGGCATTGCTCCCTCGGCCACGCTCGCAGGGTGGTCCCGCTTCGCAGATCTGGGCCGAATACAGGTACCTGCGCTGGTGATCGGGGCTGCCCACGACACGATGGACCCAGCGCATATGCGACAGGTTGCCCGTCGCTTACCGCAAGGGACATACCTTCACTGCCCGAACGGCGGCCATATGGCCATGTACGACGACCAGGAGACGTACTTCCGAGGGCTCATCGGGTGGCTGAAGGCGCTGGCATAAGGCGGAGTTACCCGGCCCAAAGAGCAACGCGGTAGGTACCCGGGCGGCGATGCGCCCGCGAACTGCGGGGGACACCTGGACCGTAGCGGCGCACAGGCTGGTCAGTGGCCACGCAGCGGTGCCGGTCACCGGAGCGCGCTAACTTTGACGGAACAACACGGCTGTAATCTCGTCCACAGGATACTCACAGAACCCTGTTGACGGAACGAACTGGCATGAGCAGAAGGAGGTAGGAGGGCAAATGGGCAAGTCGTTTGCACACCTCCACCTCCACACTGAGTTCTCCATGCTCGACGGGGCGGCGCGGGTTGAACAGGTCGTGAAGCGGGCCGCCGAAGACGGCCAGCCCGGGATCGCGATCACCGACCACGGCAACATGTACGGGGTCCTGGACTTCTACAAAGCGGCACGTTCTGCCGGCGTAAAGCCGATCATCGGGATCGAGGCTTACATGGCGGGCGGGAGCCGGCTCGAGCGCCCGCTCAGACGCGGCCGCCTCGACGACACCGGCGGCGACGCCGACGAAGGCGACAAACTTTATTACCACCTGACGCTTCTGGCAGAGAGCGACAAGGGGTACAAGAACCTCCTCAAGCTGTCATCGGAGGCCTATCTCTCCGGTTACTGGTATAAACCGCGCTGCGACTGGGAACTGCTTGACAAGTACCACGAGGGCGTTATAGCCACTACCGGTTGCCTCGGCGGCCTGGTAAACCAGGCGTTGCTGCGAGGCGACGTGGAACAAGCCACCGCTCATGCCGCCAGGCTGCAGGAGATATTCGGACGGGACAGCCTGTTCGTGGAACTGCAGGACCACGGTCTGGAAAAGCAGCGCAAGACCAACCCGCAGCTCGTAGAGATCGCCAAGACGATCGGGGCGCCTTTGCTGGCGACCAACGACAGCCACTACACCACCCGCGAAGACCACCTCGCGCACGACGCCCTGCTGTGCGTCCAGACTGGCTCAGCGATGGACGACCCGAAGCGGTTCCGCTTCGAGGGTTCGGAGCACTACATGAAGACGTCCGCTGAAATGCGGGCACTTTTTTCCGAACTGCCTGAAGCCTGCGACAACACGCTATGGGTAGCAGAGCGCGCAGATGTCACCATCGAACTAGGCAAGCCGAAGTTGCCCGCCTTCCCTCTCCCCGTAGGTTTTACTAGCTCCGACGAGTACCTTCGGTTCCTCAGCTTCAACGAAGCCGAGGCCCGCTACGGGTCGCCGGTGCCGGCCAATGTGGTCGAGCGCCTTGATTTCGAGCTCGGCGTCATAGCTTCGATGGGGTTTTCGGATTATTTCCTGGTTTGTTGGGACCTGATCCGCCACGCCCGCGAACAGAGGATACGGGTCGGGCCGGGGCGGGGGAGCGCGGCGGGTTGTTGCGTCGCCTACTGCTTGCGCATAGTCGACGTCGACCCGATCCGCTACGACTTGCTGTTCGAGAGGTTCTTGAACCCTGGGCGCAAGCAGATGCCCGATATCGACATGGACTTCGACGAGCGTTACCGCGGCGAGATGATCCGCTACGCGTCCGAGCGGTGGGGCTCTGACCATGTCGCTCAGATAGTCACTTTCTCGACCATCAAGGCGCGGGCCGCTGTACGCGATGCAGCCCGCGTCCTCGGGTACCCCTACGGCGTTGGCGACCGCATAGCCAAGGCAATGCCACCCTTGGTGATGGGCCGGGACACCCCACTTTGGGCGTGTTTCCAAGAGGACCCAAAACATGCTGACGGTTACAAGGTCGCGACCGAACTACGCGAGATGTACGCGGCCGACCCCGACGTGAAGCGCGTGGTCGACGTTGCCAAAGGCCTCGAAGGGCTCCGCCGCCAGGACGGGATCCATGCTGCAGCGGTCGTGATCTCGAGCGACCCATTGACTGAGCACTTGCCTGTTCAGCGCAAGCCGGAGCCGGGCGGGCGGCCTGAAGACGCCCCGATCGTCACCCAGTACGAGATGCACGCTGTCGACGAGCTGGGCCTGCTGAAGATGGACTTCCTTGGCCTGCGCAACTTGAGCGTGATCGAGCGCACGCTGGACATGGTCGAGCTGAACACTGGCAACCGGCCAGATATCGACAACGTCGACCTCGACGACCAGGCGACGTTCGGTCTGCTGCAGCGGGGCGACACGGTGGGTGTTTTCCAGCTTGAAGGCTCCAATCTTCGTACCTTGGTCCGCTCCCTTCTGCCAACAACCCTGGGGGACGTGGCCGCCCTAGTGGCGCTCTACCGGCCGGGGCCAATGGCCGCGAACATGCACAACGATTACGCCGACCGCAAAAATGGGCGTAAGCCGATCACTTACCTGCACCCCGACCTGGCAGAGGTGCTGAGCGATACGTACGGGCTGATGATCTACCAGGAGTCGATGCTGCGTGTTGCACAGCGTTTTGCCGGCTACAGCCTGATCGAAGCCGAAACCTTGCGAAAGGCAGCCGGCAAAAAAGTCCGCGAGATAATGGCCAAGGAACGGGAAAAGTTTGTGGCCGGTTGCGAGGCGACAGGGTACGGGACGGCAATAGGTACGGCTCTGTTCGACATAATCGAACCTTTCGCCGACTATGCGTTCGGCAAAAGCCACGCATACGGGTACGGGTTGGTCGCTTATTGGACGGCCTGGTTGAAGGCCAATCACCCCGTCGAGTACCTCGCCTGCTTGCTCACCAGCGTTAAGGACGACAAGGACAAGATGGCCGTCTACCTGGCCGAGTGCAGGTCGATGGGCATCGAGGTCCTGGTGCCCGACATCAACTTGGCGGCTTCGGATTTCACCGCCGTCCGGCCGGGACAGGCGGCCGCGGGCCAATTGGAGATAAAGGGTAACGGGGTGATCCCATTCGGGCTGTCGGCCATCCGCAACGTGGGTGAGGGCCTGGTCGAGCGGATCGTGAGCGAGCGTGAGGCCGCCGGGCCCTTCAAGGACTTTTACGACTTTTGCAACAGGGTCGACCCGGTGGTGCTCAACAAGCGCACGGTCGAGTCGCTGATCAAGGCCGGCGCCTTCGATTCGTTGAGCCACCCACGCCAGGGCCTGTGCCTAGTCTTCGAACAGGTCGTTGACGCAACGCTGGCGAGGCGCAAGGAAGCTGACCAAGGGGTCCTGAGCCTCTTCGGCGAGCCCGGTGCCGGCGGCCAGGTCTTTGACGACACGAGAGTGCCTGTCCCCGAACAAGAGTTCGACAAGCATAGCAAGCTCGCGTTCGAGAAAGAGATGCTGGGGCTCTACGTGAGCGACCACCCACTCGTAGGGGCTGAAGCCGCCCTCCGCAGGCATGTCGACTGCACGATCCTCGACTTGCGTGAGGATATTTCCGGGCGGGACGCCAGCGCGAGCGCCGCTGCCGCCGAGGCCAACGCGAACGGGTCGGCAAGCGGGAACGGGAACATAACAGCAGGCTCTGCCAGCAGTTACGGCGGCGGGGGCGGCTACGGCGGCAGCGGGGGGTACGGAGGTGGCACGCGGGTCGCTGACCGTTGGGTGGGCGGCGTGGTGACCGGCCTTGCGCGCAAGTACACCAGGAAGGGCGAGCTGATGGCGACCTTCTTCTTGGAGGACCTGGAGTCATCGATCGAGGTATTCGTGTTCCCCCGCACCATGACCGAGGTGGGCTACCTGCTCGCTGACGATGCCGTCATATGCGTCAAGGGCAGGCTCGACCTACGTGACGAGGTGCCCAAGCTGGTGTGCTCCGAACTGAAGAGGCCCCAGCTCACGCTGGAAGGTGAGGAGCCACTGAAGGTGGTCCTGCCCGTCAATGCTCTCGATGACACACGGGTCCAACGGTTGCGCGAACTGCTCCAAGAACACCCTGGGCCCTCGCCCGTCTACCTGCATGTTGGCTCCAAAGTGGTCCGTCTACCGGCCGAGCTCAGCGTGTCTCGCAGCCCTGGGCTTTTGGCCGAGTTACGTGTACTGCTTGGACCTGCCTGTTTGTGGAACGCTGCCGCCGCGAGCGGCTAAACTTAAACGCGGTCCCCAGCTAGTGAGGAGTGATCGCCGACATGACGTTCGATGTCGAGACCAAGGACTGCACGGCGCTTTCGGATGGCGAGCTGGCCGACATGGCTGACATCGTTGCCGACGGGCCTGCGGGGTTGGATATCGGGGTGCTTTCAAAGCAGCGAGACGAGTGGGTACTCATTACCCAGGTCCGTGTCGCGGGCCACCTTATGGGCTTCTCTTTCTGCACTCTGGAGCGCATCGGGGGCACGCCGTGCATCCTTTGGGGCCTTGTGTCGGTGAAACGCTGCGCAGAGAGGGAAGCAATCCTGGACGCCCTCCGGGCCGACCAGTTCCGCAAAGCCGTCCTCGCCTTCCCCGACGAAGACGTCTTGGTTGCTACCCGGCTCCGTGAGCCGGGCGGCTTTACCGCTCTCGCTCAGCTCGAGGACATCTGCCCTCGACCCGGATATAAGGTCTCCGGCGAGGAGCGCGCCTGGTCACGGCGCCTTGCAAAGCGTTTCGGGGCGGAGGGGCGCGTCGATGACCGCAGTTTCGTGGTGCGTGGCGACGGGTCGCCGTGCCCGGTTTTCGACTACGAGCCTGAGGACCCGACCGAGATCGACGAAGACGTCGCTGGGCTGATGGCGATAATGGACGGCGAGCGACGTGACGTGCTCATCGCGTTCGGCTGGGCGATGTCAGAGGAGCTGGCCTCCGGCTTCAAGTCGTAACTCGCTCGATCAGGCGCTTGTTCGCTCGATCAGGCGCTGGCCGTCGGCACTAGCGGCGGGGTACGACTGCCTCGACGACCTTGTGGCAATAGCCGCTCACCGGCGGCTCGAGAGCGACGACGATCCTGGTCCCAGGCCGTAGTTCGGCGTAGCGGCGCCCGCTGCGCTCCAGGGACGCTGCCAAACGGGGGTCCTGGCACGGCAGCACCTGGGGCCGGCCTCCCCACGCGAAGTGGCACCACAGCGGGCCCGCCTCGGCGGTGACGACCAGGGGCACGGACGGCTCTGCCAGGGCAACCGATGGATGGTCGGGCCGACGCTCCCAGAACGGCACGGTGGGGCCCTGGAAGCCCAGCAAAGGGACGTTCTCGGGGTGGAGAAGTGGGCGGATCAGACGTCGCGCCGCCCCGCCCGCCATGTGGCCCGCGAGGCGGGGAGGACCGTCGATCACGATGGCGTCGGGCTCCGTTGGGTCCGGGAGCAGGTCGGGGTTGTCTGCGACCGTGACCTGGACAACGTCGTAAGGCCGCAGGCGTTGGTCGACCTCGGTCGGCGACCAACCTCTTATGAGGGCGCCCGACGCGAGGTCAATGCCGGCGCAGTGCCGCTCGCCGGTGGCGACGACCAGGAGCTCGAGGGTTGTTCCTGGCGAGTCGTGAAGCCGCCGCGTCATCTTGACAGGCACCTTGAGCGTGGGACTAAGAAGCACCACGGCTAATAATGGCCGGTCGGGGGCTGCCATAGGTGGATGGTCGTGGCCCGGCACGATTTTCAGCGGTCACGCCGGGACCTCGTCGAGGAGAGCTTCGAGCTCTCCCGGTTCGCTGACCGGCAGCTTGCAGGTGAAGTTCTGGCACACATATGCGCGGCCAGATGTGCTTGGCCCGTGGCGGCCCTCCCAGAGCGGCGAAGGGTAGGGTTCGGCCCAAGTGAGCACGGTGTCGGGCAGGTAACGCTCCCACACAGGCCGTACCAACCGCGAGTCCGAGGTGGTGATGACCACCTGACGCTTGGGCGACATGAGATAGCCGGCGGCGAGGGCCATCCCGGGAAAGGCGATGGGGCTACGTGCCATGGCCGGTCCCATGGAGCCGATGGCCTGGTGAGCAACCTCGGTGAAATGACTTTCCCCGGTGAGCTCGCCGAGACGAGCCAGGCTCAGCACCGCCGTCGCGTTCGCAGAAGGGACCGCTCCGTCGTACACATCCTTCAGTCGAGCGATCAGCGGCTCGGCGTCGTTGCCGGAAGTGAAAAAGCCGCCGTTTTGCCCGTCCCAGAACAGTTTGAGCATCGAGCCGGCCGTTTCTCGGGCGGCGGCGGCCCACTTGGCTTGGCCCGTCGCCTCACTGAGGCGGGTAAAGGCTTCGACGAGCCACGCGTAATCCCCGACGCACGCGAGGTGCCGTCCTCCCGCAGCGGCACCGGCCTGCGTCCCAGGGCGCCACGAGCGGAGCCAGCGGCCATCTTGGCGGCGCAACTGGGTGACAAGCAGATCGGCTGTCGCGACCGCAGCAGCTACCCACGTGGGCTGCTCGAATGCAGATCCTGCGTAGGCGAGGGCGGCGATCGCCATTGCGTTCCATTCGGTCAGGACCTTGACATCGAGGCCTGGACGCGCTCGCTTGGAGCGGCGCTCGAGCAGGGCGAGCCTCGCATGCTCTATTTCGGGTGGCCTGGCGATGGCGCCGATGCCGGCCCGCCACAGTATGTTCTTGCCTTCCCAATTGCCCTCCGGCGACGCGCCGTACCATTCACTGGCCGCCCTCCCGGCGACCTCCCGCAGTTCTGAGATGTCCCAGGTGTAAAAGCGCCCCTCTTCGCCTTCGCTGTCGGCGTCCTCGGCTGCGGCCCAGGCGCCTTCTGCCATACGAAGAGGTGGGCTAAGGAGGTAGTTGACAGTTTCTTCGACCACCTGGCGATAACGTGGCGAAACAGTCAACTGCCAGGCGTGAGTGTACGCCAGGACGAGTAAAGCGTTGTCGTAGAGCATCTTTTCGAAATGGGGCACGAGCCACTGGCGGTCGGTGCTGTACCGGGCGAAACCTCCTGCCAGGTGGTCGTAGATACCCCCCGAGCTCATAGCGTCGAGCGTGCCGCGCAGCGCGTCGAGCGAGGCTGTGTCGCCGGAGCGCCAGGAGTTCTGCGCCAGGACTTCGAGGGTTGTGGGCTGAGGGAACTTGGGGGCGCCCCCGAAACCGCCCCACTGCGCGTCGTAGCGTTCGAGGAGCGCCCCGGCGGCACGGGCAACGGCACCGGATCCGGGCCGCGTATGGCCCCCCCACTCGCCCGGCCCAGCGCTGTCGAAGGCCGTCCCGCTCCCCAGCAGGTCCTTGACCAGCTGCCCCACCTCGGTGTCTTCCTCCTGGCTTGGCCCTTTTGACCAGCCCGGGAGTTCGGCCGCCTGTCGGACAGCACCTGCCAAGCGTCCCGCTTCGGTTTCGAGGTCCGCCCGCTGCGACGCCCATAGTTCGCCTACTCGGCGCAACAGGGCGAGCAAGCGGTCTTTTGGAAGGTACGTGCCGGTCCAAAACGGTCGCCCGTCCGCCAGGGCGATAACTGTCATGGGCCAGCCGCCGCCGGCGCCCGCAAGTTGCACCGCTTCCATGTAGACCGCGTCGACGTCGGGACGTTCTTCGCGGTCTACCTTGATGGCGACGTAGCCGGCGTTGAGTACTTCGGCCACACCCGCGTCCTCGAAGCTCTCATGGGCCATGACGTGGCACCAGTGGCACGCCGAATAGCCAACGGATATGAGCACTGGCACGTCGCGTAGGCGCGCCCGCGGCGAAGGCTTCATCGGACCATGGCCACCAGTCAACGGGGTTTTCGGAGTGCTGGCGCAGGTAGGGGCTTGGCTCTTCGGCCAAGCGGTTGGGCGCCACGGGGCCAATTTACCGGTGCGCAATTCGAGGAGCACCGCGGCGACTGGCGGGCACGTCTGGCTCGCCTTGGCCACTGCCGGTAGGCAGTTGCGCCCCGGGGTACTGCCGCGGCCCGGAAATCAACCACCGCCTGCAATGCCGTAAGGTCGTGGTGATGAGCTACTACCCGGAGCCAGCGACCGTGATCGGCAGGTCGGCTTACGTCACCGTAGCCATCCCCGGGGGGACCAAGGCGGGTGAGGTGATCATCCGCGTAAGCGGAGGGACCGAGTCCTATATCGCCTTTGCCGACCAACCGGTCGAATTAGGAGCGCAAGTCGTCGTGGTGGCCGACCGGGGAGCGCGCACGCTGTTCGTTGAGCCGTTATGAAACAACCCCTAGCAACCCAGTAGAAAGAAGCACCCGTATGTTTGCCTGGCATGTCCCCTCCCCCAACGAAGCGATGCTTATTTCCGGCGGCCGGCGCCATGGCGACGCCCCCTTCCGCATAATCGTGGGCCACGGCGCGTTTGCCGTGCCCATACGTAACAAGACCTATTTTCTTACGCTTGCGATGCAGGAGGCCGAAGTCGCCGAGCCGTGCGTCACCCAGCAGGGTATAACCCTCCAAGTACGGGCCGTTATCGCATTCAAAGTGGGTGACGACAACGAGTCGATAGCGAATGCTGGACGCCGCTTTCTTGACGACCAGGACTCCATGCCCGAGTTGGTTGGCCGTATTTTCGCCGGCCACTTGCGCTCCGTCGTGGGTTCGATGACTGTCGAGGACATCATCCGGGAGCGCCAGAAGCTCGCCGCCGAGGTCCTTGACGCATCGAAGCCAGAAATGGCGAAATTAGGCTTCGTCGTCGACGCTTTCCAGATCGAGTCGATCGACGACGGCCAGGCCGGTTACATAAAGGCGCTGTCGCAGCCCCACATTGCGGCTGTCAACCAGAACGCCAATATCGCCCAGGCCCAGGCAGACCAAGCCTCGTCGAAGGTCCGCCAGGAGTCGGACCGCAACCAAGCCGATTACCAGCAGCAGACGGCTGTTGCCAAGGCCGAGTACCAGGCTCAAATCGACAGGGCTCAGCAGACTGCCGCTCAAGCCGGCCCGCTGGCCCAGGCGAAGGCCCAGCAGGACGTCCTTTCCGAGCAAGCCAAGGTTGCCCAGGCGCAAGCTGAACTGCGGCGCCAGCAGCTCGTCGCCGAGGTCGTCCGCCCCGCTGAGGCCGAGGCAGAAAAGGTACGGACTCTCGCAAAGGCCAACGCAGACGCGATCCGTCTTCAGGCCGAGGCGACCGCCTCTTCGGGCGGCGTCGTGCTCGAGCGCATGCTCGTCGAGAAAATGCCGGAGATCCTTGGTGCCGCCGCAGGCGAGCTCCGCCAGGCAAACGTGACGATCCTGAACGGGTCTGCCGGCTTGGGCGATCTCGTGGCCGGGCTCGCCGCCCAGGCGACCTCGATCCTGGAGATCGTACGGAAGGGCAATGGGAAAGCGGCCGACGTGTTCGCGGCCAGCCTCAACGCCGGCGTCCAAGACCCGGGCTCCGGCCCTGTTGCGAGCCAATAACGCCCGCGAACCAGCAACGGTCGCGCCGTAACGCTTGCGAAGCAATAAAACCAGGGGCTCAGCGCAGTTGCTCGCGTAGAGCGCTGCGGCGCAGTTTCCCGATCGAAGTCTTTGGCAGCGAAGCCAGCAGCACAAGCTCCTTGGGCGCGGCGTAAGCCGCAAGCTCCGCACGGACAAGCGCGCGGAGCTGTTCAAGGGAAGGTGGGGTTGCGGTGCTGGCCGGCACGACGACGGCAACGACCCGCTCACCCCATTCCGGGTCGGGCCGGCTGGACACGGCTACCTCGCCGACGCCAGGGTGCTGGCGCAGGATGCGTTCGACGGCGCTTGGCCATACATTTTCCCCGCCCGTAATGATCATGTCGGAGAGCCGCCCCCGGATTTGCAGCCGGTTTTGCACGTCGAGCTCGCCGACGTCGCCGGTGGGGAACCAACCTGCCGCGTCAAAAGGGACAGTCCCGTCCCGATAGGCACGCATGAGCATCGGGCATCGCAGTGCCACTTCGCCAGTGGCCGATATGGATATTTCGACCCCACGCAGCGGCACACCGTCGTAGACGACCCCGCTGCCAGTTTCGGTCATTCCGTACGTCGTCACGACGTTGGGTGCCACCGAGGAGGGCGGCTCGGAACCTCCGAGGAGGACCCTGTAAAACAGGGCGGGGTCTATGCGAGCGAGCGCGGTCGGCACGAGCGACACGAGGACCTCTGGACCGCCAGCAGCGGCGACGGTTGCGGCGTCGAAGTCTGCGAGCACGCTGAGCGGGCACCCGGTCAGAAGTGACCGCGTGACGACGGACAGGCCGCCGATGTGGCTGAGGGGGAGGCAGGCGAGCCAGCGGTGCCGCGTTGGGTCGACTTCGAGCCGCTCGGACGTGGCCATCGCCGAAGCGCCGATGGCGGCGTGGGTTAGGACCGCCGCCTTCGCTTCGCCCGTGCTGCCACCCGTCGCCACGACGAGCGCGTCGCCGTCGTCGAGCGCCAGCGCAGCTGGCCGGGACAGCCGTCCGCGAGGCGTTACGACCCAGGCAGGGCGGAGCATGTCGAGGAGGCGCTCCCTGGCGGGCGGAGCGAGGCGCTGGTCGACCGGCGCAACCGCGTTGCCGTCGTCCCAGGCGGTTTGCAGCTGCCGCACGAACTGTGGGCCCCCTGGCAGGTCTATTGCGACGAGGTCGGCCACATTGGCTAGTTTGCCGCCAGTGCTCCGGTGAGGGCGAGCTGGTGTTGTGACGCCGACAAGGAAGGCCCGCGAGGATGATCGACAAGAGCTCTGTGCGGCACCCGTGGTTCCTCGGCGCCCGCCCGCGGACCTTACCGGCCTCGGCGGTCCCGGTCCTTGTCGGTACGGGCGCGGCGGCTGCCTACGGCCATGCCATCTGGTGGCGCGCGCTCCTCGCTGGTGCGGTGGCCGTTTCGCTCCAGGTGGGCGTCAACTACGCCAACGACTACAGCGACGGGGTCAGGGGGACCGACGCCGTCCGAGTAGGCCCGCTCAGGCTCGTGGCGTCCGGGACGGCTACGCCTGGGGCGGTGAAGAGGGCGGCTCTCATTGCGTTCGTTGTGGCAGGCGTTGCCGGCTTGGCGTTGGCGGCCGTGGCGGGGTGGTGGCTGGTGGCTGTTGGTATCGCTTGCGTGGCGGCTGCTTGGTTTTACACCGGAGGGCCGCGCCCGTACGGTTATGCGGGGCTCGGCGAGGTTTCTGTGTTCGCCTTCTTCGGCGTGGTGGCGACCGTGGGGACTGCCTACGTCCAGACGGAGAGGGTGACGGGCCTGGAGCTGCTCACGGCGCTCCCGGTCGGCCTGCTTGCTGTGTCGTTGCTGGTGGTGAACAACCTGCGGGACATCCCGGGCGATACCGCAGCAGGCAAGCGGACGCTCGCTGTGCGTTTGGGGCCGGCCGCGACGCGCCGGTTCTACGAGGGTTGCGTCGTCGGGGCTCTCGTAGCGTTAGTTCCCATCGCGCTCACAAGGCCCTGGGCCCTGTTGGGCCTGGCCGCGGTGCCCCTGGCTGCCGTGCCGGTTAGAGCGGTCGCACAGGGAGCGCAGGGGCCGGCGCTCATCCCCGTACTGGGCGCGACCGGACGCGCCCAGCTAGCCCTCGGGGTACTGCTCGCTATTGGGCTCGCCCTCTGAGCCGGTCCATGATCTGGCCTCGTGGCCAGGCGAGGAGGAGCCGGTCCCCGCTGCTAGGGCGCTGATCGCCGCGGAAACGACCTGCGGCTGTTCGAGATGGCACGCGTGGCCGGCGTCGGGCACGATCAGGACGCGGGCGCTCGGGCCGATGGATGTCGCCATCCGCTCCGCCTGGTCGCGGTACTTGGAGTCGAGCGCACCGGCGACCAGAAGGACTGGCATGGGGCGCGTGCGAAACCGGGCGAGCCGGTCCCAAAGGGGTTCCTGAGTACCGGTGCCGGCCAGGCGCAGGCTCGATGCCAGGCCGTCCGGAGTGTTTGCCAGGCGTGCCTCGCGGCCGGCGCTCCCGGGCGGCAGGGTGCTGAAGAGGGGTTGGGCCAGCCAAAAATCGAGGAAGGCCTCGGTGCCGCCGGCCTGGATGCGCGCTGCGAGCGCATCGTCGGCTGCGCGGCGGGCGTCGCGTTCTTCTGGGGCATCGATACCACCTGTCGTGCTGATAAGCACAAGCCCCTCGACCTGGTCGGGGTGGGCGAGGGCGACGTGAAGGGCCATGCGCCCGCCCATCGAATATCCCACCCACAATGCCGGCCTGCCTACCGTGGCGACGAGCAGGTCAGCAGTGCCCCATAGGTCCGTTCTCACCTGGGACGACCCCCCGTGGCCGGGAGCGTCGGGAAGGATTATCGGGAAACGGCCCTGTAGCTCGGCAACAACCGGGGCCCACGATGCCCCCGTCTGCGT
This sequence comes from uncultured Acidimicrobiaceae bacterium, assembly GCA_963699075.1. Classification (GTDB taxonomy): domain Bacteria; phylum Actinomycetota; class Acidimicrobiia; order Acidimicrobiales; family Palsa-688; genus Fen-671. The sequence continues at coordinate 1,159,940 of CAVOTF010000001.1, forward strand.
AAAGCCGTGCAGCAATACGAGTGGCAGGGCCTTCGAGCCCCAGGCCGGGCCGCTATAGCTTGCCGAGAGGGACGTGTACTGTCTCACACGGTGATCTTGGGCTTGAGCCACACGGTGATCTTGGGCTTGGGCCACACGCCGATCTTCGGCTACACGGCGATCTTCGGCCACACAGCGATCTTGCCCCAATGACCTCCTTTGCGGCCAACGATGTCCAGGCCGCCTTCGCTCGTGTCTTAGTGGACGAGTGGGTGCGCGCAGGCGTCACGGACGCTGTGGCGTGCCCTGGCTCGAGGTCGACCCCCGTGCTCGTCGCCCTAGCCGAGGCGGCCGAGCGGGGTGCGCTCCGGCTCCACATGCTGCTCGACGAGCGTTCGGCTGGTTTCTTCGCGCTCGGCCTTGCTTTGGCGTCGCCGTCGGGCCTGCCGGCCGTTGTCGTTACGACAAGCGGCACCGCATCGGCCGAACTGCACCCCGCCGTGCTCGAAGCGCATCACTCGGGGGTGCCCCTGCTAGCCGTGACCGCCGACCGCCCGCCCGAACTGCAGGACTCGGGCGCTCCCCAGACGGTTCACCAGGTCGGTCTTTTCGGGGATGCTGTGCGTTGGGAAGCCAGTCCCGGTGTCCCCGAGTTGGCGGCCGCTGGCTCGTGGCGCTCGCTCGCCTCGCGTTCGGTGCTGGCGGCCCGTGGTGGTGCGCTCCGGGCTGGGCCGGTGCACTTGAACCTGGCATTTCGCGAGCCTTTGCTCGGGTCGGCGGACCTCGTGCTCGGCCCAGCGCCGGCCCCTTATCTCGGCGCTGCGCCGGACCTTACCGTCGTGCGAGATGGCCGGCCCGGCGGTGCTCCTTGGCACCGGTTGCGAGCCCGGGATGACGAGGTGGCGCCTGCCGATATCGTCCGGCTACTGGCCGGGGTAGGCGAGCGCGGCGTTGTCGTCGCCGGCGGGGGCGCACCGGGCCGGGGAGCGACCGGCCCTGCAGCGATAGCGCAAATGTCGGCAGCCACGGGGTGGCCCGTTATCGCCTCGCCACTCAGCGGCTGCCGCCTGCCCGGCGCGATCGGGGCCGCCGATGCCTTGTTGCGGACTTCGGTTGTCCAAGGGTGGCACCCCGACGTCGTCCTGCGCCTTGGTTCTCCTTGGGCATCTCGTGTCGTCAACGAGTGGTTGGAGCGCCTTCCCTGCACGCAGGTACTGGTCGACCCCTGGGGCGTCTGGGCCGCTCCGGACCATGTCCCTGGCGAGGTGGTAGTCACCAGCCCGGAGGCGCTGTGCCGGGCCGTCACCACGGCGGTCATGGAGCAGCCTGGAGGGGACGAGGGCGCGAGGAGCCCTTGGGCTCGCCGCTGGGCACTCGCGGAATCAGCTGCTCAGGAGGCAATCGACGCGGCGCTGGCCGCCGAAGTCGACCTCACCGAGCCGGCCATCGCTCGGACCTTGCTCGATGCAATGCCGGCGGGAGGGACGCTAGTTGCCGCGTCATCGATGCCTATCCGCGACGTGGAATGGTGGGGCCGGCCACGCGGCGGCGTAGCGGTGGTGGCCAATCGGGGGGTCAACGGGATCGACGGGGTGCTGTCAACCGCACTGGGTTTTGCAACGTCGCGCCACGCAGGCCCCGTCACCGCGTTGATCGGCGACCTCGCCTTCCTTTACGACATCGGGGCACTTTTGGCAGCCGTCAGGGCGGGTGCCGACCTCGACGTGGTGGTTGTCGACAACGACGGAGGTGGGATTTTCAATTTCCTCCCGCAGGCGGGTGCCCAGCCCGCGGAACGCTTCGAGCGCCTATGGGGCACGCCGCACGGCGCTGACCTGGTTACGGTCGCGAGAGGTTGTGGGGCCGCAGTCGAGGAGGTGCCTGACCTGGGCCGCCTGGCTGATGCGGTTGCGGGCGCTGGTAAGGGCGGAGGCTTTCGCGTTTTTGTTGCGAAGACTGACCGTGCCAGCAATGTGGCGGTCCACCGGCGGCTCCATGCGGCAGTGGGCGCGGCGGTCGAGGCAGCCTTCTCGTAGGTCGCCCGCCAGAGGGTCAGGGCCGGACGAGGGCTGCCAGGAGCGCTTGCAGCTTGAGCTGGGTCTCTGCCAGCTCTGCGTCGGGGTCTGAACCGACGACGATGCCGTTGCCAGCGTAAAGGACGGCGCGGCGGCCCGAGACGGTCGCGCTGCGCAGCCCGAGGGCCCACTCGCCGTCCCCCCGGCTGTCGACCCAGCCGACTGGGCCGGCATAACATCCCCTGTCGAAGCCCTCGTTATCGCGCTGCCAGCGTAAGGCAGCATCTACCGGCAGGCCGCCGACGGCCGGAGTCGGCTGAAGGAGGGCGGCGAGCTCGAGACTGGTGGGCAATGGCGCGTCGCTGCGGGCCAGGGCTCCGCGGATTTCGGTCCCGAGGTGGGAGACGTTGCGAAGCGGCATGACCGTGGGAGCCTTCGGGACGTCGAGGGAAGCGCAGAAAGGCTGCAGTTTGGCGGCTATGGCATCTACGACCAGCTGATGTTCGTGGCGGTCCTTGCGCGACCCCATCAGGGCAGCAAGGAGCGCCTCGTCTGTGGCCGGGTCGCCGCTCCTGGCCACGGTGCCTGCAAGAGGGTGGCTCAGGATCTGGGCGCCTATCCGTCGCACAAGTACCTCAGGGCTGGCCCCGATGAAGCCTTCGACGTGGAAGACGGTGCAGGACGGGTACAACGAGGCCAAGCGGGCGAGCGTCTCGGGTAGGACGAACGGCCGGTTCGCAAGCACCTCGACTTGGCGCGCCAGGACGACCTTGGAGAGTGAGCCGCCGGCCATTTCTCCAACGGCCTTGGCGACGAGCTGTTTCCACTCGTCATGGGGGATGCAGGCGGTCAGCTCGAAGCCATCGGGGAGGGCCTCAAGGGGAGGCTCGTGGCGTAGTTCGGCAAGTTCGTCCTCAACGGCGTGGCGCAACTCGGGAGCAGTGCCGCCGGGAGGCCCGACGAGCGTCGCCCAGCTCCTCGCGCCTTGCCGGCCGAGCATGAGGCGGGGGAGCACGAGGTGCCCACCAGCGGCAGGGTCGTAGGGGAGCGCCCCTATAGCGACCGGGCCGCAACCGGGAAGGCCCAGCTCGTCGTGAGCCGTGACGGCCGCCAGGACATCGCTGACGATCGCTGTGCGCTCTGGAGCGGCCCAGCCGGCGGGCACGGGCAGGCGGAGGGCTTCGCCTATCGCAAGCAGGCTGGCATCGGCTCGGCTCCAGAGGCGCCTCCCGTCGTAGCCCCCTGCCCGGACAGGCCCAGGCAACAGCTTCGCGCCGACCTCGATCGTCGTGGCCACAAGCCGCCCGGCTGCCTGGAGCGCGCGCGTGCGCCGAGCAGAGCCGCCACCTTGGTCGCGGTCAGCCAGCGTCACGGTGTGGAGGCCTCGTGCTGGCGGGTCGCTATGTAGAGCTGGCTGATGCCACCGGACAGAAGCTCGTGTTGGACGGCGCAGAAGCCCGCTTGTTCCAGAAGCTCGACAACCCGGGAAGCCGGCGGCAGGTACGCAAAGCTGCGGGGCAGGTAACGGTAGGCAGCCGCGTCGGAAAGCGCAGAGCCGACGAGGGGCACCGCGTAGTTCGTCCAGAGGCGGTGGCCCAGCCGCAAAAGATGAGCCTCGGGTTCGGCGAGGTCCAGGAGGCAGATGCGCCCGCCAGGACGGGTGACGCGGGCAAGTTCGACGAAAAGCAGCCCGAGGTCGGTGACGTTGCGCAGCGCGAAGCCGCTCACGGCGCCGTCGAAGGCCGCGGAGCGCAACGGGCTGAAGAGCGCATCGGCATGGACCAGCGGCCCGGGCGAGCGGGCGTGCGCGAGCATGCCTGAGGACAGGTCCACCCCGACCGGGCGCAGCAGGCGGCGGTCTAGCTCACGGCTGAGGTCCCCCGTTCCGCAAGCGACGTCCAGGACGAGCGAACCAACCGGTAGCTCGAGAGCTTCGATGCAGCGATTGCGCCAGCCCCGGTCCATCCCGAGCGACACGATGCCGTTGACAAGCTCGTAGCGCCCAGCGATGGCGTCGAACATCTGTCGGACGGCCTTAACCTTTGCGGCGCCGGTAGGCAGTTGAGGCGCGGTCACCGGCGGGGCTCCCCCCGCCGGTGGCTCACTCGTAGTAGCGGAAGACGACATCAGCTACACAAGATGGCTTGGTCGACCCGTCAACTTCGAACACGCAGTTCAGCTGGGCTTGATTTCCCCCGTCGAAGGCATCGAGCGAAGCGAGGGTCGCGCCCAGCCGGAGCCTGGAGCCAACCGGTACCGGCGCGGGGAACCGGAGACGGTCGATGCCGTAGTTGACGATGAAACGAGGCCCTTTGACTTCGAGGATCTCGTCCAGCAGCGGGAGAAGGAGTGAGAGCGTGAGGTAACCGTGGGCGACGGTTGTGCCGAACGGCCCGGACTTTGCACGCTCGGCGTCGACATGGATCCATTGCCTGTCACCTGTGACTTCGGCGAACAGGTCGACCTGCTCCTGGGTGACCGTGTGCCAGCCGCTGTAGCCCAGGTGGGAGCCGACCTTGGCTGCCAGTTCCTCGGGTCCCACCACGGCCGGGCTCATGCGGGCAGGTTAGGTCAGCTGGGTGCTTTGCGGCCAAGCCAAAGGCCAAGGGGGCCCCGTGGGAGGAAAATGGAGGCGCCCGGCGCCGAAAACCACAAACCCGCATCGGGAAGGGGCGGGTCGATGACAAAAAGGGCGATTTCTTTTCACCAGTCTCAGTGATGTGGGTTTTTCGGCAGCCGCATCGGTCACCGCCATGAAGATTTGGCCCGACGGGCACGCCGAGTGTGGGTCTTCTGAAACCACATCGGTCACCGCTATGAAGATTTGGCCCGACGGGCACGCCGAGTGTGGGTCTTCTGAAACCACATCGGTCACAGCCATGAAGATTCGCTTAGCGACGGGGAAGTGGAGGGGGCGCGTTGAGGCCGATGACCCATGCCTCGCGCAACTTATCGACCATTTGGTCGGCAAAACGCGGGTCGACCAGGTCGTCCCAGGTGAAGCGTAGAAGGGCCAGCCCGCTGGGACCATCGATATGAGCAGCCGGTTTTGCCGCCGGAGGTCCCGGCTGAGCGCCTCGCGGGAAGCGTGGGTGGCCGCTCCGTCGATCTCCACCGCAATGCGACGGAGCGGCCAGGCAAAATCGAGCCGGAACACCCCTTCACTAGTGGGCAACGCAAACTGGCGTTGCGGTTCGGGCAAACCCGACCGGCGAGCGAGCTGGAGGAACAGAGTCTCGGCGTCGCTTTCCGTCGGCGGTGCGCCCGAGGGGCGACCAGCAAGAACCGAGCGGAGCGCGCCCGCCCCTCGCAGCCGGGGGGCTCCGGCAACAGCCTCAGCAAGAGCATCAAGTGAGACGTACCTCTTGCGCAGGGCCGACTCGAGCGCCCGCTCGATTACTGCGGGGCCGACAACTTGGCCAAGGTCGAGGAGGGTCCGTGTGACCGAGGTCACGCGGAAGCCATCGACCTGAGCGATCTCGGCCGGCTCGAAGCCCCGGGGGCGGTACAGGCGGCCCGAGCTCGCGCGCCCGGACGTGGCGGCGAGTTCGACCGGCCCGGGCCCGGTACCGTCGAGGCCCCAAATCGCCGCTGCAGTGCGGCGGAAGCAGACAACGGTCGCCCGCACCCGCGGCGAAAAAGAGTAAATGGCTGCGTACAGGTCGTGGTGCCACTTCGCGTCGTGCTGTTCTGGCCCGGTGCCCCCTGGAGCCCAATGCGAACTGAGGACCAGCCAACGGCCCTGGCGCACGAGCCAACCGCCGTCCACAGCTACCGCGATCCGGTGACGGCTGAGCCCCTGGTCGCGGAGCTGGTCGTAGCCGGCTACCCCGAATTGCTGGTCGAAAATGCCCTGCTGCAGAATGACATGAAACTACACCACAAACAGCCCGACGCTCACCAGGTCTGGTCCGGCGGGCACGGTAGCATGGCCCGCTAAATGTTCGAGGCACTTTCTGACCGGTTCGAAGGGATTTTCACGCGCCTGCGCGGCCGAGGCCGGCTGAACCAGGAGGACGTGGACGAGGCGCTGCGGGAGATCCGCATGGCGCTCCTGCAGGCGGACGTAAACCTGCTGGTGGTGCGCGACGTCGTCGGGCGATTGCGGGAGGAGCTGGTAGGCGCAGAGCTCTCACGCAGCCTGTCGCCGGGCCAGATGGTGATCAAGGCCGTCAACAACGAGCTGGTAAGGATCCTGGGGGGCACCGCACTCAAGATCACCTACGCGTCACGGCCCCCGACAGTCGTGCTCCTGGCGGGGCTGCAGGGTGCCGGCAAGACGACCACCGCCGCCAAGCTCGCACGGTGGTTCAAGCAGCAAGGTCGCAACCCCCTCCTGGTAGGCACCGACCTGCAACGGCCTGCCGCTGTCGAGCAGCTTCGGGTGCTCGGCCGCCAGGTCAACGTCCCGGTGTTCTCGGAGCCGTCGGACCCCGTGACCGTCGCCAAAAAGGGCCTCGCCGAAGCCATCCGGGTCGGGCGTGACGTGCTGATAGTCGACACCGCCGGACGGTTGTCCATTGATTCGGAGCTGATGGAGCAGGTGCGCCAGATTTCGGCGACCGTGCAACCGCGTTACACGTTCCTTGTTATCGACGCCATGACTGGCCAGGACGCGGTGACTACGGCCGAGGCGTTCCATAAAACGCTCGAGCTCGACGGCGTAATACTGACCAAGGTCGATGGCGACGCCCGAGGCGGCGCGGCATTATCGGTAAAAGAAGTCGTCGGCAAGCCGATAGCATTTTCGTCGACCGGTGAAAAGCTAGAGGATTTCGAGCTTTTTCACCCGGACCGCATGGCCGGGCGGATCCTCGGGATGGGCGATGTGCTCACTCTGATAGACCGCGCCGAGCAGGCCCTCAACCGTGAGGATGCCGAAAAGGCGGTTGCCAAAATCCAGGCCGGGCGTTTCACGCTCGACGATTTCTTGGAGCAACTGCAGGCTGTCAAGAAGATGGGGCCACTGTCGGGCCTTATGGGGATGCTGCCTGTACCCAAGGAAGTCCGCAATATGCAGCTCGACGACGCGATGCTAAAGCCGGTGGAGGCGGTCATCCGCTCGATGACGCCGGACGAAAGGGCCGACCCGTCGCTGATCAACGGCTCCCGGCGCACCCGCATTGCCAACGGCTCGGGCACGAGCGTCCAGGAAGTGAACGAACTCCTCGATCGCTTCAAGCAGGTCCAGGCTTACATGCGCCAGGTCCCCGGTCTCGGGGCGATCCAGCGGCGGAGCGCCGGAAAAAAGGCCGCCGCCAAGAAAAAGAAGCGCCGTTGAACCCCAAGTCGCAGGGGCTGGGCTGTAGGGCCCCTCCATAGCGCCTACACTTAGCAGGTCCAACACGGAACGAAAGCAGAGAATATGGTAAAGCTCCGCCTGATGCGGATGGGCAAGACCAAGCAACCGACCTACCGTGTCGTCGCGGCAGACAGCCGCTCGCCGCGCGACGGGCGTTTTATCGAGATCGTCGGAAGCTACGCGCCCCGCCAAGAGGAGAACAAGGTCGTACTGAAGGCCGAGCGCGTGGCTCACTGGCTTGGCGAGGGCGCGCAGCCTACCGACAGGGTCCGGCGGTTGCTGGTTACTGCCGGGATCATGGAGGGCGCTCCGGTGCGCGTAGCCTCGGTGAGCGCCGCCGCAGAGCCGGCCAAAAAGGCCAAGTGAGCGACCCCTACAACCGTGTGCCCGGGGGGACGGCGCGGGCCGTGCTCGAGTACCTGGCGCGCCATCTCGTAGACGAACCGGACGCAGTTGAGGTCGAAACCGGGGGCGGTCCCAGTGGCCAAGCGGTGCGGCTCAGCCTGAAGGTCGGCCCCGGTGACGTAGGCAGGGTCATCGGACGGCGCGGGCGGACCGCGCAGGCGCTGCGCGCTGTGACGCGCGCCGCTGCCGCCAGGGATGGTGAAGAGGTCTTCGTAGACATCGTGGACTGAGCGGGCTTCAGTGCTGCTCGAAATAGGCCACATCACCCGGCCTCACGGTCTCAAGGGTGAAGTAGTTGTAGTCCTGGTCACCTCCGTAGAGGGGCGGCTGGCACCGGGTAGTACGTTCGATTGCAAGGGCCGCGAGCTCGTCGTCGAACGGTCACAAGTCCTGCCTGGCAGGGTCGGGCCCCGGGGCGGCCAATGGTTGGTCCGCTTCGAAGGCGTAGGGGCTCGCGATGCTGCCGAAGCGCTCGCCGGCGCGACGTTGCGGGCCGAGGCGCTCCCCGAGGCCGGCGCCGAAGACCTCTGGGTCCACGAACTGATCGGTGCTGAGGTAATCGGTGCCGGCGGTGAGAGCCACGGCACGGTTACCGCCGTCGAGGCGAACCCGGCCAGCGACCTGCTCGTCTTGGATAGCGGGGCGCTCGTCCCGCTGCGCTTCGTCGTCTCGGCAGAGGCGGGCAAAGTGACAGTGGACGTGCCGGAGGGCCTGTTCGACTTATGAGAGCCGAGATTTTCACGATCTTCCCCGAGCTCGTGTCCACCTGGGCGGGGGCGAGCCTGATCGGGAAAGCCTGGCGGAGCGGGGCGATCGACATCGTGGTCCATGACCTGCGCTCCGGCGCCAACGACCCGCGCCGCAGCGTCGACGACAGCCCTTTCGGCGGGGGAGCCGGCATGGTCTTGGCGCCTGAACCGCTTTTCGCGGCGGTGGAGGCGGTGCAACCCGTAAGGCCGCTTTACCTGCTCGGCCCCGGTGGCCGGCGCTTCGACCAGGCGATGGCCCGCGAGCTCGCTGCCGGCCCGGGTTTCTCGCTGCTGTGCGGACGTTACGAAGGCGTCGACGAGCGAGTCGCCGGGCACCTCGTGGACGCAGAGCTGTCAATTGGCGATTTTGTGCTGGCAGGCGGCGAGGCGGCGGCGGCTGTGGTGGTCGAAGCCGTGGCTCGTTTGGTGCCGGGGGTGATGGGCAACCTGGCCTCGACCGACGAGGAGAGCTTCACCGAAGGGCTTCTCGAGTACCCGCAGTACACCCGGCCCGCTGAGTTCCGCGGCTGGGCCGTCCCCGAAGTGCTCCTGTCCGGCCACCACTCCCGTGTCGCCGATTGGAGGAAGGCTGCCGCGCTCGCCCGAACACTGGAGCGCCGGCCGGATTTGATAGCCGCGCGGGGGGAATTTCTCCAGAAGAGGAGGCACTGCTCGCGCAGTGGGGGTTCGATGCTCTAACCTCTAACAGTTATGGTCCCGACCGATCTCATCGACCGTGAAAATTTACGCGACGATGTCCCCGACTTTTCCCCCGGTGACACGATAAGGGTGCACGTAAGGGTGGTGGAGGGCAACCGGGAACGAGTACAGGCGTTCCAGGGTGCAGTGATCGCCCGTAAGGGCTCAGGGGTCCGGGAGACCTTCACCGTTCGCAAGGTGAGCTCGGGCGTGGGAGTCGAACGGACCTGGCCGGTCCACTCGCCTTCGATCGCTCGTGTCGAAGTTGTCACCTTGGGCGACGTCCGGCGAGCCAAGCTCTATTACCTGCGCGACCGGATCGGCAAAGCGGCAAAGATCAAAGAGAAGCGCGTCGCTCACTAAGTGGCTGGGCCGGGCCCGCTTTGGCGTGAGCCCCAGGTGAATTAACTGTGGGCCAAACAGGCCGTACCATGCTGATATGAGGGTGTTTCTGGTCGAGCGTCGGGGAGGAGTTCAATGAGCGCTGAGGACCTCGAGCGTTATGAGACCGAGATCGAGCTGGCGCTCTTTCAGGAGTACCGGGCCGTCTTGCCGATGTTCCGCTACGTCGTAGAGACCGAGCGACGTTTTTACTTGGCGAACGATGTGCAGATGGAAGCCCATGGCGAGGCTCCCCGTACGTACTTCGAAGTAAAGCTCGCCGACGCCTGGGTGTGGGACATGTACCGGCCGGCGCGCTTTGTTTCGAGCGTGCGGGTGGTCACGTTCAAGGACGTGAACGTCGAGGAGCTCCCCGACAAGGAGATCTGAGGCCACCGTCACCGACACCTGAGAGCATCGGCAGGGTGACGAGGTCGGTGGGGGGCAAGGTTGGTGGCAAACCTGGCGCTTCAGCCAAAAGGGCCCTCGGCAAGACCGGCGAGGACTTGGCAGTGGCGTGGTACGAGGCTCGGGGCTACGACGTGGTTGCCCGCAACTGGACGTGCCGGGCCGGCGAACTTGACATCGTCCTCCGGCGAGGTCGGCTCCGCGTCTTCTGTGAGGTGAAGGCCCGTTCTTCAAGTGCGTTTGGCCTGCCGGCGGAGGCCGTCGGGCCGCTCAAGCGGGCGCGGGTGCGTCGGCTCGCCGCGCTCTGGTTTGCCGACGTCTCTCGTGTAGGTGCGGGGGCATGGACGGGTGGGCCGGTTCGCTTCGACGTTGCAAGCGTCCTCGACTCCGTGGTGGAAGTCATCGAGGGCGCCTTCTAGCGGACGTAATAGCGCCAAATGGTCGCGGCGCACGTTCCCGGAGGGCCGTCTGGCGCGACTTTTGTGCGGCGAGGGAACGCTGGGCGCGACTTTCGGTCGTTTTTCGACTGCCGAGGGGCCAGACGGTCCGGGCCGGGCCGGCTCAGGGCTCCCTACGGTCCCGCTCATTCGGGAGGCTCGAGCGTTCGTACGCGGGCCTTTCCTAGTTGCCGGGACGCCGCCGGTCTCTGAGCAGCCAACACGACGTGTGCCAGTGACGGCGCAGGTCGGGGGCATCCCGGGGCACCACGACCACATGGCCGGTCCCGATGGCGACCGGCTGCTGGCAGCCTGGGCAGACGTAGGCCTTGCGCGCTTGGGAGGGATGGATGCGCCGGACGTCGAGGCCGAGGGCTTCGCCGGTGGCGGCCAGGTCGGCGATCTCTTGGAGCTGTTCCAACTTGAGCGGTGAACGTTCGGGCTTTTGGCGCCGCCCACGGCGTCTCGGCGCGGGGCGGGCCACGCCACACAAGTTAGCCACTCTGGCTGCTGTCCCCGTTGGAGCATAAGTGTCACAGGCGGCTGTTAGCTTGCGAGCTTCGCTCGTGGCCGGCAGTCGGCCTCTCCGCAGGTGCGGTCCCATGCCTCCCAGGGGGTGCCCCATGTTGGCCACGGTCTCTTCAGTAACTCTCGTAGGTGTGGACGGTCATCCCGTTTCGGTGGAGGTCCACGCAAGCAACGGTTTGCCAGGTTTCCGGGTCGTGGGCCTTCCCGACGCTTCGTGCCGAGAGTCGCGGGACCGGGTGCGCGCGGCCGTCCTGTCGAGCGGGCTGCGGTGGCCGCAACAGCGGCTGACCGTCAACCTCGCGCCGTCGGGACTGCGAAAGGCGGGCTCAGGCCTGGACCTGGCCATGGCGCTCGGTGTCTTGGTTGCGGACGGCCAGGTCGCTCCGAGCGCGTTGAAAGGCTTTGCATTCGTGGGCGAGCTGGGCCTGGACGGGTCGCTCCGCCGCGTCCCGGGCATCCTCCCACTGGTTGCGGCCGTCATTGAGCCACACGTCGTCGTCCCACCCGGGTGCGCACGCGAGGCCTGTTTGGTGCGGCGGGCCGTCGTCCGCACGGCCGCGAACCTCAAGTGGCTAGTGGAGGTCCTGCGAGGTGCGACGAGGTGGCCCGAGTTGCCGCCACCTAACGATGCGTTCGAAGGACCGCCCTCACCCGACTTGGCCGAGGTCCGTGGTCAGGCCTTCGGACGCCAAGCGCTCGAGGTCGCGGCGGCAGGCGGCCACCACCTGCTGATGGTCGGCCCAGCGGGTTCTGGCAAAACGATGTTGGCGACCCGCCTGCCGGGTCTGTTGCCCCTGCTCTCGCCCGATGAGGCCCTGGAGGTTGCCAAGGTCCATTCGGCCGCTGGCACAGAGCTCGTCAACGGTGGCCTGTCGCTGCGCCCACCCTTCAGGTCGCCCCACCACAGCGCCTCGGCTGTGTCGCTCATAGGTGGGGGCGGCGCAAGGATAAGGCCCGGGGAGATCAGCTGCGCGCACCTGGGAGTGCTTTTCCTCGACGAGCTGGCCGAGTTCCCCGCTTCCGTGCTCGACAACCTCCGCCAACCACTAGAAGAGGGTCGCGTCGTCGTGTGCCGCGCCAGCGCGGCGGTCGCGTTCCCGGCTCGCTTCATGCTTGTCGCCGCGATGAATGCTTGCCGGTGCGGTGCAGACGGTTCCCCGGGCTCTTGCCGCTGCCCCGAGAGCTCACGTGCTCGTTACCTTGCGCGGGTCTCCGGGCCCCTGCTCGACCGGTTCGACCTCAGAGTGCGGGTCCGCCGCCCCGACGTGGAGGACCTACTCAGCCCGAACGACGGTGCGATGGCCCGAACGGCCGGCGAGCCATCGTCGGTCGTCGCTGCTCGAGTTGCGGCGGCCCGGAGCCTGGCACGGGACAGGGGCGTGCGCTGCAACGCCGGGCTTCCCTCTTGGGACCTGGACAAGCTGGCACCGCTGAGCCCCGGCGGGAGACGGCTCTTGGAAAAGCGCCTGCGGGAAGGCCAACTGTCCGCACGAGGGCTCGACCGCGTGAGGCGGGTCGCGCTGACTGTTTCGGATCTAGCCGGAAGGCAGGGCCCGCTCGAGCGCGGAAGATGTCCTGCTCGCGCTTGCGCTACGAGCTCCGGGCGCGCTCGGCGCCGAGGGAGCGATGGCCGATAGCGCGATGGCCGATAGCGCGATGGCAACGGGCGCGGCCAGCACGATGTCCACTTTCGAAGCGGGCCGTTAATGGGCGCCAATGTAAGCCCTCCGCCAGGCGCTGAGCGGGAGACGCCGCCGGCTGGTTACGCGGCCGCGTTGGCTTGCTTGCCTGCAGTAGGACCGGGTTGGCTCGTCGAGGTGCTGGCCCAGCACTCGCCAAAGACAGCTTGGGAGCTGGTCCGCTCGGGTGAGCTTGCCCGGCCGGCACGGAGCCGCCTGTCGCCCGCAGGGCCCGACTGGTCCGAGGCTGCCCGGCGCCTGGACGTCGGGGCTCTGTGGGCGTACTGCCAGCAACGGGGCATAGCGGTCACGTGGCCCGGGGCTCCGGGTTACCCAAGCGCGTTGCACTCCGGCCCGGCCCCGGCTGGGGTGCTCTTTTCTCGCGGCGACCTCGGGCTACTCGAACGGCGTCCCTGTGTTGCACTGGTCGGGACCCGCAGGTGCACTCCCGAAGGCAGGCAGGTAGCGTACCGGCTCGGTTACGACCTTTGCGGCGCAGGGACCATTGTCGTGTCGGGGCTGGCGCTCGGCATCGACGGCGCCGCCCACGCTGGAGCGCTGGCCGCAGCTCGCGACGCCGAGGCGAAGGGCGGCCCGAGCGCTTTGGGCTCCACGGTGGGAGTTGCTGCCAGCGGGGTCGACGTCGCCTACCCGCGACAGCACGCCGCACTGTGGGGCGAAGTGGCCCGGTTCGGGGCCATCGTGTCGGAGACCCCGCCCGGAGCGCCGGCCCAGGCTTGGCGGTTCCCGTCCCGCAACCGCATCATCGCGGGTTTAGCGCAAATGGTGGTGGTCGTGGAATGCCACGCGAGCGGCGGTTCCTGGCACACCGTTGAGGCGGCCACCCGCCGGGGTGTCGAGGTTGGCGCCGTACCGGGTTCGGTGCAAAGCCCGGCGTCCGTCGGTACCAACACGCTGTTGCATGAGGGCGCCACGCCGGTTCGCGGCGCCCAGGACGTCCTCGACGCCTTGGGTATTTTCGACCCGCCGGGTCCACCGCAGCGGGGCTCTGGTCCATCTGGCGAGCCCGGCCGCAGCGAGGCCGCGACGTGCTCGGGGCAGAAGGTGAGCCCAGCCCCCGCGTGGGAAAGGTGACTGAGGTGGGTGTGGTTCGCGCAGAAGCTGAAGGGATCGCCGGCAAGGCCCCTGTGGTGCGCAAAGCCGAGCCGGCGAACCCACTCGACGGCAGGGTCCTCGCCGCGCTGAGCGCCCGTCCGCTCTGTCTGGAGGAGATCGTGGAGCGCAGCGGCTTGCCGGTCACGGCCGTGGTAGTTGCGCTGGAGCGGCTCGAAGAGCAGGGTGCGCTCCTATGCGAAGCCGGGTGGTGGGCGCGCGCCCGCCGGCCGGCGAGGAGCTGAGGGCGAGCCGCAATGAACCTTGAAACCCGCCTACCCGCCCGTCGGGCGGCATTAGTGTTGGGCATGAAAAGCCTGCTGGGACACGGTTGAGGGCGCCATGATGGAGGGCAGGCCGTCGGTGACGGCGCAGAGGGTCGCCGCCCACCGCCTTGGGTTTGAACGCGTGGCGACGAACTACGGCAACGCGGCTGCGGATATGGCCCTGGCCACCGACGTCGCCGGTTGGCCCCAGCACGGGATGTCGTCGGGGACGATGCACGATTACCTTCGTGTTCGGACGGCCTTTTTCGACCGCGCCGTGGTGGGTGCTCTCGAGAAGGGCTTCACCCAGGTGGTAATCGGGGCTGCCGGCTATGACGGTCGAGCTCTCAGGTATGCAAAACCCGGTGTGACCTGGTTCGAGGTGGACCTTCCTTCGACTCAGCAGGACAAGGTTGCACGCCTCCGGCGCCTCCAGATCGGCACGGGCCATGTTCGTTTCGTCGAGGCAGATTTTGCGTCCGACCCTGTGACGGAGCGGTTGCTCGCCGCCGGGCTGAGCGCTTCGAGCTCATGCCTGTTCTTGCTGGAAGGAGTCGCTGTTTACCTGGAGCGGGGCGTACTGGAGCGAGCGTTACGCCAGTTCCGTCAGGCGGCAGGCCCGGCAAGCCGCTTAGTGATCAGCATGTCAATTGACAGCGACTCGCACGACCCCGAGGCGCGGTCCAGGTTCCGGGAAGCTGTCGCCTCAATCGGCGAGCCTGCCCGACTGACCCTCGAGCTCTCCGAGGCCATCGAGCTCCTCGCGAGCACCGGCTGGCAGGATCTCGGGATGAGCGCCGCCGAGAGCTCCTTCGACGAAAATAGCGACGAAGATAATGACGAAGATAGCGACGAGGCTGTGCAGCAGAGGCGCCGGTCGGTTGGCCTTCTTATAGCGAAAGCGGTGGCTTAGATGGCTACCGCAAACGCTGCCGGTTTCGCGCTGTTCGGCACCCCGATCGGGTGTTGCGCGCTGGCCTGGGGGCCGGCGGGATCCGGGCGCTGCAACTCCCCGAGGAAACCGAGGCCGAAACGCGCGACCGGGTTTGCATGAGAGCTCCCGGAGCGACCGAGACGCTACCGCCGCCAGAGGTCCAGCTGGTGATCGATGCTGTCGTGGGCCAACTGAGCGGCAAGGAGCTGGATCTTGGCTGGGTCCGCCTGGACATGGAAGGTCTGCCGCCATTTCATCAGAGGGTCTACGAGGTTGCCCGTGCCATCCCGGCTGGGGGGACGCTTACCTATGGGGAGGTCGCCAGACGAACCGGAGCGCCCCGAGCGGCTCGCGCCGTTGGCCAAGCCCTCGGGCGCAACCCTTTCCCCGTTGTCGTACCCTGCCACAGGGTGGTCGGGGCCGGCGGCCGGCTCGGTGGTTTCTCGGCTCACGGGGGCACCTCGACCAAGGAACGGATGCTGGCCATAGAGGGCTGGCAGTGACGCTCGCCGGCACCGCCGGGGCACGTAGCGCCTGGCCCGGTCTCGAGGCTGCGGAGAGTTACCTGATCTCCGCCGACCCGGTCCTTGGCGAGCTGATCGATGATGTGGGGGCTTGCAACCTCGAGCTGCGCGTTGCCCCGGACACCTTCGCCGCGCTGGCTCGCTCGGTCGTGTACCAGCAGTTGAGTGGCAAGGCCGCCGCCGCAATATTCGCCCGCCTCTGTGCTCTCGGGCGGCCGGGCACGACCGGCACGCATTGCCCAGCACCGGAGGTGATCGTGGCCAGCCCCGCGGGCGCCCTCCGTGCAGTCGGCATGTCGGCTGCGAAAGAGCGCTCCCTCAGGGACATGGCGCAGCGCTCGCTGGACGGCTCACTGCCGGCGATGGCCGAACTGGCCGAGATGGACGACGAGGCCGTCATCGCGGCGTTGGGCCAGGTGCGCGGCGTCGGGCGCTGGACTGCCGAAATGTTCCTGATCTTCAGCCTGGGCAGGCCTGACGTACTTTCGGGTGGTGACCAGGGCCTCCGCCGTGGGTTCCAGCTCGCCTTCGGCATGGCCGAGCTGCCTACCCCGCAGGAGCTGTTGGAGCACGGCGAGCTTTGGGCGCCTTACAGGTCGGTCGCAAGCTGGTACCTGTGGCGCTCGGCCGAGCGCAAGAAATAGTGCGGAACTCAGTCCGCCCCGAAATCGGCGCCTGTCGAGGGTGGCACGTCAATGCCGAAGCCGGTCAGGCCCTTTTCAAGGCGTTTGATGACTACCTCGAGGACCCGCACCCGGGCGTAGTTCTTGTTCTCCGCCGGCACCAGCTCCCAGGGGGCGGCCGAATTGTCTGTGCGGTCGAGCATCTCCTCCACCGCCTGGACATAAGCCGCTCTCTTGTCCCGGTTTCGCCAGTCCTCGTCGGTGAGCTTCCAACTCCGTAGGGGGTCGTCGCGCCGCCTTTCGAACCGGGCCAGCTGCTCCTTGGCGGAAATGTGGAGCCAGAACTTCACGAGGGTCATGCCCTCTGCGGCGAGGCTCTTTTCGAACCCGGTGATCTCGCCGTATGCGCGCTTCCATTCGGCCTTGGTCGCGAAGCCCTCGACGCGCTCGACGAGGACGCGGCCGTACCACGAGCGGTCGAAAATCGCCATGCCTCCGTTGCCGGGGAGGTTGGGCGTGAAGCGCCAAAGGAAATGGTGGCGCTTTTCACGGGGAGTAGGCGCCGCATACGACTCGACCCGGACGTGGCGGGGGTCGAGCCCGGCTACCAGGCGCTTGATGGCACCCCCTTTGCCGGACGCGTCCCAGCCTTCGAACACGACAGCCAACGCCGGGCCCAGCCGGCCATCGCCGATCAAGCCGCCGGCGATCAGGCGAAGATGCAGGAGCCGGTGTTGCAACGCGACCAGGCGTTGTTCACTGTCTGAGCGCGTCAGCTTGAGCGAGAGGTCGACCTGGTCCAGCCTGCCCATTACGCATCGAACGCTACCTGGTGCCGAGCGTGCGGCGTAGCAAATCTTCGACTCGGGCTACATGGGTCGTCGACCACACGCCCGCCAACGGGCGTCGCCGGTGAAATTGAAGGCTGAAGACTACCAATCGGTCCGCTAAACGACCGCGTGGCGCCTGGCTTGACAAATGGAGATCGCCAGGTCGCCGTTCCCTGTTCAGAGGGCGCTTGGTTGGGCCTGCCCGCTACGTTTCTCAACGAGGTAGAGGTGGACGAGAGAAAGCACAACCTCGCCATGCTGGTTGACCGCGGTTACCAGCTCATCCACACGGCCATAACGATCGGGGGAGCGGTCATGGTCGCGCATCGCCGTGATCTCGGCCGTGACCGTGAGCGTGTCGTCGATGAACACCGGACGGACAAAGCGGATTTTGTCGTAGCCGTAGCTCATCGCATACGGGTTAACCGAGCCTGAGGTGAGGCCAACAGCGACCGAAAGCACCAACGTGCCGTGCGCTATCCTGCGCCCAAAAGGCTGGGTGGCACACCACTCCCGGTCCATGTGGTGGGGGAAAAAGTCGCCTGTTTGACCGGCGTGCAGGACGATGTCCGCTTCCGTGAGCGTCCTGCCGGTGCTGCGACGCGAACTCCCGACGACATAGTCCTCAAAGAACATTTCAGAAATGGTCGCCATTTCCGCCTTCCCTACCCATATGCCGTCGGCGTTCAGCGTCGAGCGCTTTCAGGCAAGCCTCGTCCCCCATGGTCCCCGATAAGGCCGCGTGGACGAGGTCGCCGACCCTCTCCTGAAGCGTGATCCAGCCAGGGTGCCGGGGGCGGACCGACGCGCCCTCAAGGGTTGAGCGAGTTGCGGCAAAAAATGACAGAGAATCGTCGTTTATGGCAGCGTCCTGCCACGCGAGCGCATTGGCCGGCTGGCCACCGCCCCAATAATACCGGTCACGTTGGAGGGTGCCGGCTGCCAGCCAAAAGGCGTATGTCACGGCTGCCTGCTTGTCCACGCAGCCCATGGGCACGGCGATGCCGGCGCCCCCGAGACATGACCCAGCGGTCCCCCTATTGCCGGTCGGCATATCCCGGTAGGCCAACCGGTGGGGCCGGAAACCCGGCCGGCTGTAATTTACGTAACCGAAGGCCAGCGGGACGTAAAAATGCTCGTCTGTCGTGGAGAGCCGTTCTGCCACGTCGATCGGGTTGTAGGCCAGACAGTCGGGACCAACCCGGTCGACGAGCCGGTGCAGCAGGTCGAGCACGGCAAGGCCCGTCTCGTTGGTCACAAACAGGCCCTCATGCGAACAGACCTCTTCTCCCATCTGGGCTGAGAGCGTTAGGAAGCTGGACATGGCATCCACCGGTTTGCCCGGCCACAACACCTTTCCTTCTCGCGCCAGGTCCAGCACTTCTGGCCAGCTTCGAGGTGGGCTCCCTCCGAGGAGGTCCGGACGGTGCACCGACACTTGTGCCGCGGCATCGATAGCGAGGCCGTACTGGTGGCCGCCATAGCGGTAGCTTGCGTGGGAGCTGCCCACCGATTGTTTGGCGAGGACCGCCAGCTCTTCATCGTGGCCGCACCCGTCCAAACGGACTAGTAAGTCGTCGCCAGCGACCAGTGGGACGTGGGGGTGGTCGATGACTAGCAAGTCGAAGTCTTCTGCGAGGTCATCCAGCGGGTGGTCTGCGAACGCCTGCAGGGAACGCGCCGACCAGCGCACTGTGATGCCAGGAGGGCCCCCAGGCTGTGTACTTAGGGTTACGAGCGGCGCAAGCCCGCGCGGATGGTCCCACGTCAACCCTCTCAGCGTTGTCAGGGCAGACTTCCCGTGGGTTGGGTAGCCACAGTCTCGGGCTCCAAATGAGAGAACTCGGCCCGGATCGCGGCGCTGTGCTCACCCACTCGAGGAGCGCCGGTTGGCGCCGTCAGTAAGCCACCGTCGACCCGCAGAGGGCTCCTCACCGTTCGCACGATAACCGGAGGCCCCGCCCCCTCGGCCGGGGGGCGGGAGACATCCTGGGTCATGGAAAGGGCGGCGAAGGCCTCTGATTCGGCCAAGGCATTTAGGGTTAGCACGGGGGCGCACCAGATGTCGGCCGGCTCCAGCAGGTCTAGCCAATGCTGGGTGGTCTCACGTGACAGATGGCTCCCCAACAGGCCAGCGATCGTTTCTCGCTGCGCCGTCCAGGACTCCGGGTCGGAGAAGCTCTTCAACGCTTCGAGCCCTACGAGAGCACCGATCTTTGGCACCGAGCCCATGGCGAGTGCAAGGTAGCCGTCGGAAGTCGGGTAGACGCCATATGGGGCTCCGAGATAGGCATTCGCTGCATATGCACCACCACGACGCGTTAGGAAGCCCGGCATCGTGAAGAAAGCAGTGAGCAGCTCGAACTGCAAGTCGAGGACACCTTCGAGGAGGCTGGTCTCGACGATCCCGCCCTCGCCGGTGCGTTCTCTTCTCACCAGGAGCGCAGCAATGCCAAGAGCCAGTTGACAAGATGCCAGGTGGTCGGCGATCGACAGCCCCACCGCCACTGGAGGACCGCTGGCGCTCCCGCTGGCCCACGGGAGACCTGAGACGGCTTGGGCCAGCAGATCCTGGCCCGGCTTAGCAGCCCAGGGGCCTTCCGGCCCGTAGCCGCTGATGCTCCCGTAGATGATCCGGGGGTTCAGCTCCCGAGACGAGTCGTAGTCGAGGCCTAGCCGTTTCATGACGCCGGGCCGGAAATTCTCGATCATGACGTCGGCCGAAGAGATCATGCGTCGCACGACGGAGAGGTCCTCGTCGTCTTTAAGATCCGCGGCGAGGCTTTCTTTGTTGCGGTTCATGGCGTGGAAGGAGATGGTGTCGCCGTCTTTCGAGGCTCCGGCAAAGGCGAGCTGGCGCCCGATGTCCCCGCCCGGCGGGCGTTCGATCTTGATGACGCGGGCCCCGAGGTCGGCCAGCCGCAACGCGGCGACAGGTCCGGCCAGGAACTGGCTGAAATCGAGCACGGTGATCCCGGCCAGCGGCGCCGGGCGCGCTTTTACGTTAGGTCCCTCGCCGGCACCGGTTACGCCACTTTGGGCACATCCTGTGTTCAAAGTAATCAGCCCTTGATCGCGCCGAGGAGCGCTCCCCGTTGCAGGTACCGCTGAGCGCCGATAAATACAAGCAGGACCGGGAGCATTTGCAGCACGGCGGCGAGCGCCAGCTCAGGCATGTACAGCTGGACGTTGAGGCCACCGGCACTGGGGTTGAACAGCTGGCTAGAGGTGATAAGCAACTGTAGGCCGACCGACACAGTCTGAGCGGTAGTGGACGGGAGCATCACCAGAGGAAGGAAGTAATTGGTCCAGTCGGCCACGAATGCAAAGAAGAATACGAGGGCCACGGCCTGCTTGGCGATCGGCACCGCCACTTTCCCGAACAGTCCGACCTCAGAGGCTCCATCGATCCTTCCTGCCTCTAGCAGCTCCATGGGAAGGCTCGTGCGGTAGTGGACGAACGATAGGTAAGTGCCGAAGGGGAAGAAACCGAACATGACCGCTACTGGCCAAAGTTTGTCCACCTGGTGCACAGCCGACACTTCAAGGAAAAGTGGGATCACAAGTACCGTGTTGGGCATGACCATAGTAAGGATCGTGAGGAACAGGATCAAACGGCGGCCCCGGAACCGCAGCATGGCTAGGCAGTAACCCGCGGGAACACCGACAAGGACGGCGAGCGCGGCTCCGCCGAACGACACGATCGCGGAGTTTTCCAACCAAGTCCAATATGCGCCACTGCTAAACCCATCGAGTTGGTCCCAGTCGTAGCCGAGCCGGCTCAGTTTTAGCGACCCGAAAGCGCCCTGATGGATCAGGCTCGACTCTGTCCGCAGGGTAGCGAGGACGAAGGTCAGCATAATGAACAAGTAGATGGCCGCCACGAGCAGCAGGAAGCCCATAGGCGTGATCTCTCTGATGCGGAAGCCCGGCCGCCGGGGCGGTGCTCCGTTGTCCGCGGTACCCCGCCCACTTGCCACCGGCCGCTCTAAAACATCGGGAAAAGACAATTCCCCCCCTTACTCCGCGTTTCGGAACAGGCCGGTGCGAGTCGTAATGATGACCCCTATGAACAGGCTGATCAAGAGCAGGATCACCGACAACGCTGCCGCGGCGGGCACATCGAACAGCTGGAACGCGAACGTATAGCTCAGCTGGTTCGGTGTCCACTGCGGTGAGACGGCTCCTTCTGTGGCCAGGCCGAGGACTTCAGGTTCGAGGAAAAGCTGAGAGGCATAGGCGATATTGATCAGGATGAAGTAGGCGATCCACGGGCGGATGAGGGGTAGCTTGATACGCCGGGTCTCCTGCCAGGGGCTGCAGCCGTCGATGATCGCAGCTTCACTGACGTCTTGGGGTATCCCGTTGAGCCCTCCGTAGATGACGAGGATCCAGGTGCCTGCTCCCTGGAAAAAGAGCATCAATGCAATGATCACAGGTAGGTGCGCCGGCTCGGCAACCTGCTCGAGGGATGAGTAACCGAGCCAGGACAGAAGGAACTTCACCGGGCTGTCCGTCGGGTCAAGGATGAACAGCCATAGGACAAAATTGCCCATGCCAGCGAGCGCCCCCGGGAGGTAGTAAATGAACCTGAGCCCTCCGACCAACCGGCTGCGTCGGCCGTGCAGCAACAAAGACAACCCGATCACCCCGATGATCATGAAGGGCAGCCACACGACTAGGACGAGGCCTATGTGAGCAAAGGAACTGGCGAACTGGAACTCCGTGACCGCATCTTTGTAACCGCTGATACCGCCGAACCCGCTACCAGTACGCGCTAGAAAGCTCTGGTAGATAGCGTAGCCGGCCGGGATCACCCCAACCACCAGGAGCAGCACGACATACGGCGCCACAAGCACCAGGCCACTGCGGCCCTGGAGGCCCGAGATATTTCGTCGCCTGGGCCCTCGACGTCTCTTCGGGGCTACTGCCACGACTTGTAGGTCAAAGTGTTCTCCTTTGACAACCCGTTGTTCCCCCAGGCTGGACAATATACGCTTTTCGCCCGAGGCACGATTCATCGAAGAGGCACCACCCGGCCTGAGACGTCCAGGCCGGGTGGTGCCTCGAGGTTCACGTCCGGCCGGGACCTTTCGTCATGGCCGGTCCGGCTTTGATCAAGTGGTTACGGAGTACCCGTTCACCTTCGCGTTGTCAACCAGTGCGCTTTGGTACGCGGACCACGCGGTGCTAATGAGCTTGCCTTCGGCAAGCACTGGCGTAATAACCTGGGTCCATAGAGCGCCCTCGTCGTACAGCAGGTAGCCGTGATGCGGACGGACGATCGTCCCGGCGTATTTCATGGCCGGCCCGATCTGGCTGGGGTCGGCGAAGTAGCCAGACTGGACGATGTTCTTTTGGATCCAGGCATTTTGGTCAGGAGCGTACGCAGGCAACCCGGTGCTGAGGTCGACTTGCCAGGCTGGGGCGGTGGCCATGAAGTCCATGAACTTGACCGTGTCAGCTTCGCGCTGGCCACTGATATGGCTCGACATCGACCACAGGCCACCGCCTTCGTCGCCGGTCCCTGGAGGGGACCCGGGCCACTGAAGCGGGTCGGTTGCTGTGATCTGTCCTTTGGGCACCTTGAAGGTGTCTTCGAACAGATAAACGCCCCACCAGGCTGCGCCGGGGCTCATGACTAACTTGGCTCCGGCAATAGCCCCGGCGCTGTCGAAGATGCCAGCCGGCGACAGGACCTTGGCGGTTTGCAGAGTGTCGATCATGTTCTCAGCCCGGGTGCACGTCGGGTCGTTGAGGTTGATATAAACCTTGTTCGGGCCGGTAAGGTCATTGGTCGGGCAACCGCTGCCCCACAGGTAGCGCTCGACAGCGTAGGTATCGCCGAGTTCACCCACGTAATAACCCGGGTGCTGCTTGCCGATCTCGACGCCAAGCGCTTCATACTGCGGCCAGGTCTTGGGGACGGTGTAGCCCCACTGCTTCATCAGGGTTGCGTTGTACCACAGCACATCCGGTGCGTCGTCATTACGAAGGCAGTACAGCCCTCCATTGAGCAGGCACTGTGCCGCGACCACAGGGTTGTAGCCGGCCTGGACGTTCTTGGGAATGACCTTGGCCAGGTTTGCGGCGTAATTGATCTGGGGGCTCGTAGCCCAGGCCATGGCGGAGTTGCCTGGCCAGAAGATGGCATCGGGCCAACCACTGCCGACGCGGTTGAACAGCACGAACTTTTCCTCTAGGCCGGCGTTGCTGGCGCTCGAGTTAAGGGTCGAGTACTCGATCGGGATGTTCGGGTAGGCCTTCTCGAAGGCCTTGACTGCCGGGATTCTCGGGGGGTCCACCCACAGCAGCAGTGGGTTTGATTTGGAAACGGTGTCCATAGCTAGTAAATGAGCATTTGGCCTCGCTTGGGAGGCCAGGGCCGGTGCAGTGTTGGCGACGACGAGCGCCCCCGCTGCGAGTGCCGTAAGTGCGAGAACCTTCGGTCGGCGGTCTCGTGCCAGTTTCTTTGTTTTTGAAGTCATGCCCCTCCACTCTGGAAAACCAGTGGTACCGAAGTCGGACCCATGGTGCCGTTTAAGGTAGCCCGCGGGCCGCCGGAAAGCAAGTAAACGTTTTCTACTGCGTCGAGACATACAAATCACCTCGGCGGGTACTCCGTACCTGGCCCGTTCTGGTCAAGATTGCGGCCGGGGGGTCGGTACCTCCGCCCGTCCAGTGCTCATCGACCGGTAGATGGCTTCGATCAGGGCGAGCGTGGCGATGTTGTCGCGAGCGGAGGTGAGCGGAGGTGGCCCCCCGCTGACCGCGGCGAGCACAGAAGCCATCGGCCCGAGGAAAGCGTCGGGGATCCAGCGCGTTGTGACAGGGTACGGGACCCAGCCGTCGGTGGGTACCCGGTCGCTCACAACCTCTAGAGTGTCGGGCCGTCCCGCAGGGTAATCGTAGAGCAGGCCCAGCGTGCCACGGACGGCACCGTGGCTCCCCTCGAGGCGGAAGGTGGCGGACTGGTCGCCCCAGGAGTTCTCGTGGTTGGCAGCCACGAGGGCCCGTGCACCGCCGGCGAAGGTGTACGTGGTGATCGTCCTGGTCTCCCCCCGCGGTAGTTGCCCCGGCGTGCGGCCGGCGACGCCGTAGACGCACTCGGGCTCGCCCAGGAAGAAGCGGACCAGGTCGTGGTAGTGGATGGAATGGGACCACAGCTCGACCTCGTCGAGCTCACAGAGCCAGGGCCATGCCGACCACTCGGTCCAAATGTTCACGTTAATGGTCAGGCTGGTGACCTCCCCGAGCCAGCCGAGCTCCATCATGCGGTGGGCGGCCGCCATACCCTCGTCGTACCGCATCTGCTGGTTGACCGCCAGGACCACCCCGTTAGCGTCAGCAAGGTCGGCAAGTTCCTTGGCGATCCCGGAGCTCGGGGCAAACGGTTTTTGGCCAAGCATGTGGCGCGCGGAGGTCACTACGCGGCGGGCGATCGCGGGCTGAGCACTGGCTGTGACCGCCACGTCCACCACCTCGACAGCCTCGTCAGCCAGAAGCGCGTCGAGGTCCTGATACACGCGTTCGATGCCGTGCCGGCCTGCAACCGCTCGCGCCCGGTCCAGGTCAAGGTCGGTGATGCCGACGACCTCGAGACCACCGCGGCGGTAGGCGGGCAGGTGGGCCACATCGGCAATGGCCCCGGCACCAACCAGGGCGATGCGCCGACGATGCTCCGGCGGTACCTGGACCGAACAGGCTTCGGCGATGGGCCGGAACAGGTCGATCATTGGCTTCTCCCTTCGTTGCCACCACTCACCGGCCGGCGTTGCCAGTCTGTCGTGGCGATGTCGCTTACCAGGGCTGCAGGACGGTCGGGCTCAATGTTCACACCGACAACGGGTGGTCAGTAAACGTTATACCATCCTTGCTTGGTCGGCCCGACCCGCGGGACGGCGGATGGGAGGTACAAACGATGGGCTCAGTCCCGTCAAACCATGTAACGGTCCGACGCATTGGTTCGCTCATAGGGCTCGTTGGCGAGAGCGCTCAGGAGTACGCCCGACTTCACTCAGCGGTGTGGCCTGAAGTCCTGGAGACGCTGACCCGGGCGAACGTCACGAATTACACCATCTTTCGTCATGGTGATTTGCTCTTCAGCTATATGGAGTACCGCGGGCGGGATTTCGAAGCCGACATGGCGCAGATCGCTGCCGACCCAGCCACGCAAAATTGGTGGGCAGTCATGATGCCAATGCAGCGCACGATGCGTTCCTCGCCGGACCAAGACTGGTGGGTGCCAATGGAAGAACTTTTCCATCTTGACTGACCAGCCGCTCGGACGGTCCTATTATCAGCGTGTCAAGGCCCCACCATCCCGGCCCTAGTACCCCGATCGGAGGTAGCGCAAGTGGTCGTCGTCGATGCACATCAGCATTTCTGGGACCCTAGCCGCGTCTCCTACTCCTGGCTCGCTCCCTACTACCCGGAACTGGACCGATTGATCGGATTTGACGACCTTTCTCCACACCTAAGGGCGAATGGGGTTGACGTCACAGTGCTGGTGCAATCCGCCGACAGCACCGGAGATAACGAAGCTATGTGGGAGATTGCCGACCAGCATCCCGAAATAGCCGGGATTGTGGCTTGGTTGCCTCTGGACGAACCAGCCCGGGTAGGCGCCTCGCTGGAGCAGCTGTCCGCCCGCGGCCACCTGGTCGGTGTCAGGAACCTCATCCATACGCGTGCCGACCCTGATTGGGTCCTTCGCGACGATGTGAGCGCCAGCCTTAGTGCGCTGGAGGCGGCCCATATCCCGTTCGACCTCGTTTCGGTGCTGCCCCGTCACCTTGAACACGTACCGGCCATCTGTGAGGGCCATCCTGAGCTCACGATCGTCATCGACCACTTGTCCAAGCCCCCGATCGGAGCCGCAGGCAGCGAGCCGTGGAGGACCTTGATCGCTCGGGCGGCGCGCTACCCCAACGTCTATGCCAAGGTTTCCGGCCTCTATCCATCGAGCAACGACCGCGACCCGTGGACGATTGAGGACCTGCGCCCTATTGTCGAGTACGCATTCGAGATCTTCGGAGCGCAGCGACTTATGTTCGGCAGCGACTGGCCAATCTGTGAAGTGGCGGGGGGTTACGACGTGGTCGCCAAGGCGCTGTTTTCCATCTTCGACGAGCTCAGTCCCACAGATCGGGCAGCCGTGATGGGGAACACTGCCTCAGCTGTTTACGGCCTCAAGCTCCCACCGCCGGTGGTCCCCCTGTGAGCGGGCCTGAAACGCCCCCGGAGGGAGCTGGCCTGGCCGGCCGCCTTGAGCGCTTGTACACCGGCATCATTTTCGACGTCATGCGCGCGTTGGGACTGCCTTCAGGCGTGTTACCTCCGGGTATAACTGCCTTGGACGCGGGCTTGAGATTGGCCGGCCCGGTCTGGACGGTCCACGGCAAGTTGGTCGACGGGGCCGACGGCCACGATACCCTGCTGGACTGGACAAGGTTGCTTTCCAGAGCCCCTGCCGGGTGCGTGGTCGTTACCCAACCCGAGAACCATGAGATCGCACTGATGGGCGAGCTGTCGGCGGAGGCGTTGAAGAGCCGAGGCGTACGCGGCTATGTCGTCGACGGGGGTTGTCGGGACACTTCGTTCATCCGGCGGTTGGGTTTCCCCGTTTACTGCCGATTCAAAACGCCCCGCGACGTCGTCGGGCGATGGCTCACAGACGAACTTGGGGGGTCCGTGACGATCGGTCCTGTAAACGTTTTTACAGGGGACTACCTTTTGGCTGACCAGGACGGCATTGTCGTCATCCCGGGTGCGCGGGCGACCGAGGTAATCGAGGCCGCGGAAGAGGCCGCGGGCGTCGAGAACAAGGTCCGTACGGCGATCCTTGCTGGCGTCGACCCGGAGACTGCTTACCTACGCTACGGGAAGTTCTAGGGTTTTGAGTA
This sequence comes from uncultured Acidimicrobiaceae bacterium, assembly GCA_963699075.1. Taxonomy (GTDB): domain Bacteria; phylum Actinomycetota; class Acidimicrobiia; order Acidimicrobiales; family Palsa-688; genus Fen-671. The sequence goes on from CAVOTF010000001.1 coordinate 1,186,717, forward strand.
TGACCGAGGTAATCCGAACTCCGAGCGAGCGCCGCCTTCTTCGCCTGCACCCCGACGATGACTGTCTGGTAGCTGCCATCTCGCTACGCGCCGGCGAGGAAGTTGACGTCGAAGGTACGCCCGTCAAGCTCGAGGCGGACTTACCGGTCGGGCACAAGATCGCCGCGCATGCTTTGGGCGAGGGCCAACCGGTCCGCAAATGCGGGGCCATCATTGGCCGCACCACGGTCGACGTGGGCGCTGGCGAGCACCTGCACCTTCACAACCTGCGCAGCGACTACCTGCCTGCGCACCTTGTCGGAGGCGCCGACGCAGGGGAGCGCGTGGTGGCCGTTGCAGCTCGCGCTCGGTCGGCCAACGGTGAGCAAGCCCCGACCGACGCGCCGGCCGGGTCGGGCGGCCCGGCCGTACTTCGCACGAGCGCTTTGGCGGGGCCCCCCGAGGCTCAGGACGGCCGGGCCGCGTTCGAAGCGGCCCCGTTCACCGGCTACCTGCGAAGCGATGGCCGCAAGGGCATCCGGAACCACCTGCTTGTCGTGTACCTCGTCGAATGTGCTCACCACGTGGCCCGGGAAATCGCCATGGGCCCAGGTGTAGCAGCGCGCGAAGGCACCAGTGTCCAGGTGGTCGGGTTCCCGGGCTGCTACCCCAACGACTACGCCCAAAGAGTCTTGACCGCGCTCTGTACCCATCCCAACGTGGGAGGTTGCCTGCTCGTATCGCTTGGCTGCGAGAGCTTCGACCGCCGGGCACTTAGCAAGGCGGTGCGCTCGAGCGGTAGGTGGGTGGAAAGCCTCGTCATCCAGAAGGAGGGCGGCACTCTGCGCACCGTGGCGCGCGGGCGCGAGCTTGTCAAGACCGGCCTCGAGGCGATCGCCGACGTCGAGCGCGCCCCGATGGACGTGTCCGAACTGGTCGTTGGCACGATCTGCGGCGGGTCTGACAGCACCAGCACTCTTACTGCCAATCCCGGCGTGGGTCGGGCCTTTGACCGCCTCGTCGCAGCTGGGCCCGGTGCATCTTCGAGGAGACAGGCGAGCTCATCGGCTGCGAGGACCACCTCCGAGAGCGGGCGTCGACCCCAGAGCTGGGCGTTGAACTTGCCGGCCGCATCACAAAAGCCGCTCGCTACTACGAAGAGATGGGCCATGCGAGCATTGCTCCCGGCAACCTGGCGGGTGGGCTCACCACAATCGAGGAAAAGTCGATAGGCGCATACGCCAAAAGCGGTAGCTCCACAATCAATGGGATCATCGAGCCCGGCGACCTGCCCTCGGAAGGCGGCCTTTACCTGCTCGATGTCGTTCCCGACGGTTCACCTCAATTCGGCTATCCAAACATCAACGACACGGTCGAGGTAGTCGAGCTGATCGCTTGCGGCTCTCAAGTCATCCTTTTCACCACCGGGCGTGGGTCGGTCGTGGGATCCGCCATAGCACCAGTAATAAAGGTGTGCGCCAATCCCGAAACCTACCGCCGGATGGCCGACGACATGGACGTGGATGCCGGCCGGGTGCTCCTGGGCGCGGCATCGCTAGACGATGTGGGCCTGGAGATCTTCAAGCTCGTGTTAGCTACGGCGGCGGGTCAGCCGACCCGCTCTGAAGCGCTCGGACACCAAGAGTTCCAGCTGGGCTACAAGTACTTCCGAGCCCTCGAGCCCTCGTGCCTGGCCTGAGCTTTGTGCCCCTCAGGACCTCTTGCGAGCGCTTCGGTCCGGGCGGATGGGAGGGTGCGCGAGCTCGCGGGCCGGCCGGGGACCTGCGGCCGAGCCACCCTTGGGCGGTGGGCCACTCCTGGGCGCTGAGCTTGCCCTTACGTTCAATTGCGTGGGCAGTACCACTGTCTTCACCGAGCCCGAATAGCCGTTGAGGCGGTTGAGCAGCATAATCGCGCTTTCATAGCCGAGGTCGTATGCGGGTTGACTTACCGTCGTCAACGCGGTGCGGAGCAGGGGGCCCAGGACATCTCGTCGAAGCCGACGACAGCGATGTCGTCTGGGATTGTCTTTTGCGCCTCATCGATGGCCTGTAGGGCTCCGGCAGCCATCCTGTTGTTGGCGATGAAAACCGCCTCAGGGGGGCGTTTTTGCCTGAGTAGTTCTTGCATGGCCTGGTGCCCCCCCGCCTCACGAAAGTCGGCGACGCAGACCAAGGAGTCGTCCAGAGTTATTCCCGCCTGCTGTAAGGCCATCCGATAGCCCAAGAGCCGCTCGGCGCTGGTTGTTGCTGCTAGGGGGCCTGTTATGCAAGCGATGCGACGGTAACCGTTGGCAATGAGGTGGCTGACGGCCTCGGTCGCGCCGGAGAGGTTGTCCCCGACTACGGTGTCGGCCTGGTTGCCGGGTAACTTCCGGTCAGCAAGGACAACCTGGATACCGGCGTCAAATAAGGGGCGCAGATCTGTGCCTGGCCCGGACGGCGTCAGGATCACCCCAGCCACGTTCTCGGCAATCGCGAGGTGCAGGTACCCGGCTTCCTTTTCGGGGTCCTCGTCGGCGTTGCAGAGGAACATGGGGTAACCCGCCGCGTGGGCACCATCTTCCACTCCCCGCACCACGTCGGCAAAGAACGGGCCGGTGCGCACATCCGAGATAACCAGCGCCAAGACACGGTTATGCCGCAGCCGCAGGCTCCGCGCCACACGATTGGGACGGTAGTTCAGCTCGCGAGCGGCTCCCATCACTTTGGCGGCGAGTTCAGGGGCAACATGCATGTTACCGTTCAGTACCCGCGACACAGTGGCCGTAGACACCCCGGACTTTCGGGCCACGTCGAAGATGGTGGTCGCCATGGCCTGACCATTCTATTTGAGCACGAGATTGCAGCGCAGGCTCCAGCAAACGATTTCTCAAGAAGAGGCCCTCGCCGGCTTCTAATTGTCCCACCCGTAGAAGGGCCCGCGTCACGACATTTGTCATGTCGCCTGCCAGCGTCTACGTTGCGTGATAACGTTTGCTGAAAATGCGGGGCCGCGGTGGCCGTTGGTGCCGTGGAGGAGCAGGTCGGCGTGCCTTTCCTCCGAGCCGAGCTCCAAGTTCTGAGAGGTGGTTTATGAGTATCGACCCCGGTTTGGTACCCAAGCGCAGGTTGGCGAGCGCTGTATTCACGCCCACAATAGGCATCGGCGGTCCAGGCGGCCGACGGTGAGCACGACATTGGCGAGGCCGACCCATGCGGACCGGTTCGACCGGTTCGACGTGAGCGATGTCCGGTTCCCGACCTCCCGGTTCTTGGACGGGTCGGACGCAATGAACCCCGACCCTGATTACTCGGCTGCGTACGTTGTCGTCCACACGTCAGGTGGGGAAGTTGGCCACGGCTTCGTGTTCACCATCGGCCGCGGCAACGAGGTGGCTGTGGCGGGCATCCGTGCCGTCGAGCATCTCGTCTACGGGCTTAACGTTGACGAAGTTCTTTCCGACATGGGCGGTTTCTGGCGCCGGCTCACCCATGACAGCCAATTGCGCTGGCTGGGCCCCGAAAAGGGCGTCATGCACATGGCTATTGGCGCTGTGGTCAATGCTGTGTGGGACCTATACGCGAAGAGGCAGGGCCGCCCGCTTTGGAAAGTACTCGCGGATCTCACTCCAGCCGAGATTGTCGACCTGATCGATTTTCGCCACCTCACCGATGTGCTGACGGCCGAAGAGGCTCTCGATCTGCTCAGCCGAGCAGCGCCCGGGAAACATGAGCGGGAACAGCGGTTGTTGAGCGAGGGCTACCCGGCATACACCACCTCTGCTGGCTGGCTGGGGTACTCGGACGACAAGGTCCTCGCCCTGGTGAGGGCCGCGCTTGACAATGGCTTCACCCATATCAAGTTGAAGGTGGGAGCGGACATCGACGACGACATAAGGCGTGTGAAGCTGGTGCGTGACGCTGTCGGCCCGAGCATCAAGCTGTCAGTGGACGCGAACCAACGTTGGGATGTCGCCGACGCGATCGCCAATGTGGGCCGACTGTCACAGTTCGACCTGTACTGGGTCGAGGAACCCACGAGCCCAGACGACATCCTTGGTCACGTCGCGATCTCGCGCGCGGTGGCGCCGGTCCAGGTGGCCACGGGTGAGCACGTAGCAAACCGGGTGATGTTCAAGCAGCTGCTCGCGAGCAGGGGGATCGGCATCTGCCAGATCGATGCCTGCAGGGTCGCGGGCGTGAACGAGAACCTGGCCATCCTGCTCCTGGCGGCGAAATTCGGGGTGCCGGTCTGCCCTCACGCCGGGGGCGTGGGGCTTTGTGAGATCGTACAGCACTTGTCTATGTTCGACTTCGTGGCTGTTAGCGGGAGTTGCGACGGGCGCTGGATCGAGTATGTCGACCACCTGCACGAGCATTTCGTCGACCCGGTACGGGTCGTGAACGCTCGCTACCTCGCGCCGGCGAGCCCGGGGGCCGGAACCGAGCTAAAGGCGGAGTCGGTCAAGGAATTCGGGTTCCCTGGTGGGCCCGTTTGGCAGGACCTGTCCGAGGCTGCCAACGAGAGAGGGAGGAACTGACATGGGTCGTTTCGACGGGAAACGGGCTTTGGTTACCGGGGGCGCATCGGGCATCGGGCTCGGTACTGCCGAGTTACTTGCAGCCGAGGGAGCGCGGGTCGCCGTGCTCGACCGGGACGTCCCTTCCGGGGCGACGGGAGGGCTCGAGTACTTCGCCGCTGACGTGACTGACGACGCGGCGGTGCGGGAGGCGGTGGCGCGGGCGCTCGAGGTGCTTGGTGGCCTCGAGGTCCTGGTCAACTGCGCCGGTATCGGCGCGCAGGGCCGTGTCGAGGACAACGACGACGCCGAGTGGCACCGCGTGTTCGATGTCAACGTCGTCGGCATGGTGCGCGTCAGCCGGGCATGCCTGCCGGCCCTGCGTGCGTCCGCCCCGGCGGCCATAGTAAACGTCGCTTCCATCGCGGCACTGACCGGTCTGCCTGAGCGTGCCCTTTACGGAGCCACGAAGGGTGCCGTACTGTCGCTGACCCTCGGAATGGCTGCCGACCTGGTTCGCGAGGGCATCCGTGTCAATGCGGTCAGCCCGGGCACCACGGATACCCCCTGGGTGGGCAGGCTCCTGGACCGTGCCCCCGACCCGCAGGCGGAGCGTACCGCGCTGAACGCCAGGCAACCCCACGGAAGGTTGGTATCGGTCGCCGAGGTAGCCGACGCGATCGCCTACCTGGCATCGCCGACCGCGAGTTCGACGACAGGCATGTGGCTTTTCGTCGACGGCGGGATGGCGAACCTCCGGCTTCGCCCACAGGGTTGAGCTTGCGGCCCCTCACGGAGCCGAGCGCCACGCAGAGGACCGAGTGAAGCGTAGGCGGGTGGGCCGCACACGGCTTGAGCTGAGCGAGATGGGCTTCGGCGGTTCATCGATCGGGAACCTTTACTTACCGGTCGACGACGAAGTGGCGGCGTGCGCGGTGGGGGCGGCATGGGAGGCGGGCGTTCGTTACTTCGACACGGCCCCCCACTACGGGTTGGGCTTGTCCGAGCAACGCCTGGGAGCCGCGCTGGCCGGTTTGCAAAGAGACGAGTTCGTCGTGTCCACCAAGGTGGGCCGTCTGCTCGTACCGAACCCTTCTCCGAGCGGTTCGGACCTCGACAACGGCTTCGCAGTACCCGACGAGCTGACCCGCGCCCGGGACTACTCACGCGACGGGGTGTTGCGCAGCCTGGAGTCCAGCCTGGGCCGCCTCGGCCTGGACCGCGTCGACATCGTCTACGTGCACGACCCCGAAGAACACCTTGACGAGGCCCTAGCCGGCGCTCTGCCCGCGCTTGTCGAGCTGCGCGACGGCGGGGTCGTCGGGGCGATCGGCGCCGGTATGAACTACTGGCGGCCTTTGTTGCGCATCGTCAAGGAGAGCGACGTCGATGTGGTGATGCTGGCTGGTCGCTGGACCCTGCTCGACCGATCGGGCGAACCGCTGCTCGCCGAATGCCTGGAGCGGGGCGTATCGGTGGTTGCCGCGGCAGTGTTCAATTCCGGGTTATTAGCCAGGTCCTGGCCCCGGGACGGGGCGCGGTTCGACTACGCGCCGGCACCCGCAGAAGTCCTCGCGCGGGCTCGCGCGCTGGCCCGGATTTGCGACGATCTCGGCACGACGCTGCCGGAGGCGGCCGCCTGTTTCGGGCTCCGCCACCCGGCAGTTGCGTCCGTAGTCGTGGGCGCCGGCTCGGCTGAGCACAGTACGCTGGCCGCTCAGCGTGTTGGCGCGGGGCTCCCCGCCACGACATGGCAGGCCCTCGACGAGGTCGTCGCCGGCTGGACGCCGACCCCGCTTTGAGGCGGCACTGCGGAAAAAGACGAAAAACGCGCCAAAACCGAAACGAGCCGAGGCGCCCGACCTGGCGAGGTTGCAGGGAAGACCCTCGTCGTCGGCCGGGATTGTCTGCTTTTGGGCAGTTTAGGCATTAGGCCATTTGGGAAAGGACTTCCGGTCCGAGCATAAAGGCGCGCTGACGGCTACCATTTACCACTGTGGGCTTCCCCAGCAGCACGCAAAGTGGGCATAAGGTGGCTGAGATGGAGGTCTATCTTGGCACCAGCCGCCGCGCAGGGACTGTCAAGGGCCGCGGGTCGGTAGAGGTCGTCACGGACGATACCGCCTCCCCTTGGGCTCTCGCAGAGTGGTTGCTGTCGCTCACTGACCTGTCTCCTGCCAGCACGCGCGCCTACGACAACGGTGTGCGCTCGTTCATCACTTGGGCCGAGCGGGCTGGAGTGGGCAATCCGCAAAACGTAACGCGGCTGCTCTTGCGCAGGTACCTCGCATACATGACTACCAGGAAGTTTGCCCGTCAAACGGTAGCGCAGCGGGTGTCAGCGCTGCGCCGCTACTTCGGTTGGCTGGGCCGAAAAGGCATTCTCGCGGGAGATCCGACGGCCGCCCTGTCGGCGCGCACCGGTGGGGCCCGCCTGCCGCGACCGCTGTCGCGCTCGGAGCTGGGGGTCATCCTCGACAACCCGCCGGCCCGTGCGAACGAGGTCTGCGTCGAGGTGCGTCTCCGTGACGATGCAGCCCTCGAGCTGCTGTACGGGAGCGGTTTACGCGTAAGCGAGCTGTGCGGGCTGTCGATGGGAGACCTCGACCTAGTGGGCCGTTGGGCGACGGTTTGGGGAAAAGGCTCCAAGCAGAGGAGAGTGCCCATCTCCGAGAATGCGGCCCGCGCAGTACGAAGGTGGGCCGACGAGGGCCGCCCAGCAATGGCCAGGGCGGAGTCGCCGGCGGAAGCACTCTTCCTCAACGCCAGGGGGCTACGTCTGGGCCCCCGTGACGTGCGCCGTATACTGGACAGGCGGTCGCCGTCACCAACGCACCCGCACGCTTTGCGGCATAGTTTTGCGACTCATCTACTGGACGGCGGTGCAGACCTTAGAGTGGTACAGGAGCTCTTGGGTCATGCAAGCGTGAGGACCACCCAGGTCTACACTCACGTGAGCAAGGAGCGCCTGCTCGCCGTATACGACACGACGCACCCGAGGGCCTGATGGAAACCGAAGAAGTCTTATTTTCAACCGACGAACTCTGGGCGGACTACAAGAGCAGTGGCGCGCGCGAACTGCGCGACAAACTGATCGTGCGCTACTCGCCGCTGGTCAAGTACGTGGCGGGCCGAGTATCGGTGGGCCTGCCTCACACGATCGAACAGTGCGACCTCGTGAGCTACGGGATCTTCGGGCTCATTGACGCGATCGAGAAGTTCGACAACGAACGCGCGATCAAGTTCGAGACCTACGCCATAACCCGCATCAAAGGGGCCATCATCGACGAGCTGCGCAGCATCGACTGGGTGCCTCGGTCGGTGCGGGCCAAGGCGAGGGCGATCGAGAAGGCCTACGCCAAGCTCGAGGCGCAGCTGTTGCGGACGCCGAGCGACCTCGAGGTGGCCACGGAGCTTGGCCTGACCGAGGACGAGCTCCAGGCCCAGTTCTCTCAGAATCTCTTTCGTCGGCATTGTCGCCCTCGACGAGGTGCTATCGGGCGGAGACCGGGGCGAGTCCACGACCCTCGGTGACACGCTGGCCGACCGCCACGACGGGCCGATGGCCGCGTTCGAGATCGAGGAGATGAAGCAGATCCTGGCTGGGGCGATCAACCGCCTCGGCGACCGGGAAAAGATCGTCCTGTCGCTGTACTACTACGAGGGCCTTACTCTTGCAGAGATCGGCCAGGTGCTCGGCGTGACCGAGAGCCGCGTGTGCCAGATCCATACCAAGGCCGTGCTGCAGCTGCGTGCGCGTATGCTCGTCGCCGACAAAGAGACAGCCTGACGCACCGCGTGTAGGCTGGGCCCCGGGCCTCCGCAAGTAGCGGCCCGACAAACCTACGCCCAGGGCGCCTCCACGGTCGCCGCTGGCCCCGAGCGAGGGGCTACGCGGCGCTAGCGCTTGTGGGACAACAACCGATGGAGAGGAGTGGTAATGGCCGTCGTCACCATGAGGCAGCTTTTAGAGGCGGGAGTCCACTTCGGGCACCAGACCAGGCGCTGGAACCCGAAGATGAAGCGCTTTATTTTCGGAGAGCGCAACGGTATTTACATCATCGACCTGACTCAGACGCTGCACCGGGTCGATTTGGCATATTCGTTTGTGCGGGACATGGTGGCCAACGGAGGCAGCGTCCTATTCGTTGGCACAAAGAAGCAATCGCAGGATCCCATAGCGCGTGCGGCGGAGCTGTGCGGTATGCCGTACGTAAATGAACGGTGGCTTGGCGGGATGCTCACCAACTTCACAACTATCGCACAGCGCGTAAAGAAAATGCAGGAGTACGAGCGCATGCGTTCGGCCGGTGATTTCGAAGCGATGCCGAAGAAGGAAGCCCTTATCCTGAGCAGGGAACTGGAAAAGCTCGAGCGCAACCTCGGCGGTATCCGGGACATGACACGCCTGCCCGACGCTGTGTTCATCATCGACATCAAAAAAGAGCACATCGCCGTGTCGGAAGCCAACAAAATGGGCATCCCGATCGTTGCCGTGGTCGACACCAATTGCGACCCGGACCAGGTCCAGTTCCCGATCCCGGGCAACGACGACGCCATCCGTAGCGGCACTCTCATGTGCCGGGTGATCTCCGAAGCCGTCGCCGAGGGCCGTTTCGTGGCTTCGAAGCGCAGCGCCATGGCTCATGCCGTACAGCCGCTCCAGGCCGCGCCTGCAGCTGCGCCGGTGGCTCCGCCCGCCCCGGCGCCCGCCAGGCCACGGCCGCCGCGGCCCGACCATGCCGCCGTCGCCCCAGCGGCCACCGACGTCGCGACGAGCGACGCCGCCGAGGCAGCGACAGCCGATGTACCGGCGACGGCCGATGTACCAGCGACGGCCGATGTACCAGCGACACACGTAGCCACCGAGGAGGGCGAAAGCCCATCTGTCGCAGTTGACGCAATTGAACCGGGGCCTGGCGGCGCCGCGGACGAAGAAACCTTGACGCCTGCAGCTACAGGCGCTGCAGCACCAGAGCAATAGAGTTAGGAGCGCGAACCATGGCAGAGTTCACCGCCAAGGACGTACAGGCCCTTCGCAACGCGACCGGGGCCGGGATGATGGACGCGAAGCGTGCATTGACTGAATCCGACGGGGATACCCAGGGAGCTATGAAATGGCTCCGCGAACGTGGCCTCGGCAAAGCCGCCGAGCGCGCGGGACGCGAGACTCAAGAAGGCGCCGTCGCCGTTTCGTATGACAAAGAGGCGAATGCGATAGCGCTGGTCCAGCTTCGCTCGGAGACAGACTTCGGCGCTAAGAGCCCGGACTTTGTCAACCTCGTCAACGAGCTGGCCGCACTTGTCGCCAGTGAAGGCGAGGACGCGGTCCAGCAGCGTAAGGCCGCCATCGAGGACCTCAACATCGTTATCAAGGAAAACGTGCAGCTCGGAGAGGTTATCCGTTTCGATGCCGCGCCGGGGGACCTGCTCGACTCCTACCTCCACGTGCAAAACGACCGCGGGGTTAACGCTGTGATCATCGAACTGGCTGGGGGCAGCCAGCAGCTTGCCCACGACATCGCCGTTCATATCGCCTTCGGGAGGCCCAAGTACCTACGCCGCGAGGACGTCCCCGCCGAAGAGGTCGACGCGGAACGCGCGACGTTGGAGGCTGAGACGCGCCGCGACGGCAAGCCCGAAGCGCAGGTACCGAAGATCGTGGATGGCAAGCTGGGTGGTTGGTTCAAGCGCGTGCCCGGGGGCGTGTTGCTGGAGCAACCCTTCGCCAAGGACGACAGCAAGACCGTTTTGCAAACGCTGGGTGACGCACGGATCGTGCGCTACGCCCAGGTTGTGATCGGCGGTTGATGGGCCGGCCGGGAGCGCCTTGGAGGCGCGTCGTCTTGAAGGTCTCGGGTGAGGCCTTGGCAAGCGAGGCGGCCGATGAGGTTATCGACGGCCGGATTGTCGAACGCCTCGCCAAGGAGATCGCCCAGGCCCGTAACGAATTTGGCACTGAGATCGCCGTCGTGATCGGCGGCGGCAACATCTGGAGAGGTGCCACCGGCTCAGCGACCGGGATGGACAGGGCAACCGCAGACTATATGGGCATGTTGGCCACCGTGATCAACGCCTTGGCACTGCGGGACGCCCTTGAGCGCGAGGGCCAACCGACTCGCGTCCAGACAGCGATCGGCATGTCCGAGCTGGCGGAGCCGTATATCCGGCTCCGCGCGATAAGGCACCTCGAAAAGGGCCGCGTTGTGATCTTCGCCGCTGGGACGGGTAACCCGTTTTTCACAACGGACACCGCCGGCGCTCTGCGGGCTGTCGAGATCGGCGCAGAGATCCTGTTGAAAGGCACTCATGGCGGTGTCGACGCGGTCTACACGGCAGACCCCCGCCTAGACCCGAAGGCCGAACAGATCAGCGAGATCAGCTTCGACGAGGTCATCGGTAAGGACCTACGCGCCATGGACCTGACAGCGATAACGCTTTGCAGGGAGAACCTCCTGCCCATCCTGTACTTCAGCATCATGGAGGAGGGGAACCTGCGTAGCGCGCTGGCGGGTGAGCAGATAGGTACGCTTATCCACTGATGCCTGACAGCCTGGTTGACATAGCCATTGAGGATTGTAAGGACCGCATGGCGCGCGCGGTCGAGCACACTAAGGGTGAGTTCGCGAGCATCCGCACCGGCAGGGCCACCCCGGCGCTGATCGAGAAATTGAAGGTCGAGTACTACGGTGCCGAAGTGCCGCTCCAGCAGCTGGCTGGGCTGCATGTGCCCGAAGCGAGGGTGCTGGTAATAACACCCTACGAAAAGGGGCCGGCGAGCATCAAGGCGATTGAAAAGGCCGTCCAGTCATCGGATCTCGGCATCACGCCGAGCAACGATGGCTCCGTGATCCGGTTGGTTTTCCCGATGCTCACCGCAGAGAGGCGTAAGGACCTCGTGAAGGTGGTGCACCAAAAGGCGGAAGACGGGAGGGTGGCAGTGCGCAACCTGCGCCGTGCCACGAGGAAGGACCTCGAGGCATTGGAAAAGGACGGGGACATTTCCTCCGACGAGCTCGACAGGTCGGAAAAGGAACTGGACAAGCTCACCCACGACTACACAGCCGAGATAGACCGCGTGCTTGCTCATAAGGAAAACGAACTACTCAACAGTTGACGGCGCCGCCGTGTGGCTGGTGAGTTTGGCGACCAAAGGGAGGTCCACGGCTGAGTCTCCAAGCAAGGTTGACTGGAAAGCTAGGCGAGCCGCGAACCTTGGCCGCGCCCCCCAGCTTGAGGGACCAGGGCCGTTGAGCCCGCGCGCGGCGCGCCGTGGCGGCCGGGCCGAGCGCAAGAGCCCGGGCCCGAACACCACCCTTAGCCTTTGGGGTGAGCCGGGCCAGCCCGACGGCTATGACCCGGGAGCCCCGACCGGCCCCTTGGAGCTCGCCGAATTGGCTGAGGTGCACCAGCGGGCCGAAGAGGCTCGGGCCGGCGAGCTAGCCGGCGAACAAGCAGCCGGCGAACAAGCAGCCGGCGAACAAGCAGCCGGCGAGGAGGTCCTCGATGAGAAGGCCCTCGACGACGTGGCCCTCGAGGAGGTGGCCCGTGGCGGGGCAGCTGTCGAGGGGGCCGATCGGCTGGACGACGGCCTTGAGGGCGCACATGTCGGGGAAAGGCCAGCAGCACCGAGCGCGCCGCGCGATGTCCAGGGAGGCACAATTGCGGAGGCCGGCCAAAAGATGGAGTACCCTCAGGAGGTCGTACCACCAGCGGAGTTGGTCATCACAATGAGCTCAGGAGAGGGTACAGAACTTCCTCATTGGGCGGACCCGCCCACAGGCGAGGTCCCTCGGGCGGTCAGTGGCTCGAAAGCCCAAGAGGACGAGCTCCAGGCATGGAGGTTGCTCGGCTCGCGAGGTCTGCATTGGCGCGATGACGTGAACGACTGGTCCGACGGGCCCGGCATGGAGGACCTCGTCGACAACGACGATGAGCACGGGCTTGCAGAGCATGACGCCCCCGATCGGCCCTTTTCGTTCGACAACGACTTCGAACGCTTGGAGCGGGAGCGGACCGAGCGGGCTGAACGGTCCGAAGCAGCGAGCGGAGAGCCCGCGATCGAAGGTACCGTCGAGGGATATGTTCCGCCCAGCTCTGGCAGCGTGCCTTCAGGCGACGACGACCCGACGCTCATCGGTGACGGCGCCGGCGCCATGTCTCAGGGTGAGGTGCCCGATATGGGCAAACCGCAGGCGCCGCCCTTGCCGGCAGGTGTTGCAGCCATGAGCGCTGTGCCGCCGATGGCCCCACCGGGTGCCTCGCCCCGACGCCAGCGCGGGGTCGTGGGCCGGAGCTTGCGCAGGCCAGGGGGTGCGGCGGCGACCGCCTCGTCGGGGACGATCGCCGCGGCGGCCGCCGCGAGGCATGCGAAACGCCCCTACGACCTGGGGGCCGACAGGGCCACAGGCGGAGGCGGGCGCGACATCGGAGCGGCGGTCGCCACTGGAGCCGGCCTTCTTGCCCTGTTCGTTATCTGTTACCTGGTGGCACCCGCTGCGCTATTGGCTCTCTCGGCAGTCGTCATCCTGGGTTGTGCACTGGAAGCCTTCGCCATGTTCCAACGAGCCGGGTTCAGGCCGGCGACCCTGTTGGGCGCGCTCGGGTCGGGCGGTGCGGTGGTGGCTGCCTACTGGCGAGGCTCGGCGGCGTTGCCTGTCGTATTAGTTGTCGTCGTCTGTGCAAGCCTGGTTTGGTACCTGGTACGCGTCGTCGAGGCCCGTCCGGTCGTGAACGTCGCGGTCACGGTGTTCGGTTTCGCCTGGGTGGGGATCCTGGGGTCTTTCGCTGGGCTGATGCTCGCTGCGCCTCGAGGAGAGCACCTCTTCCTCGGCGCCGTCATCCCGACAGTCGTAGCGGACCTGGCAGCGTGGTTTGGGGGCAGCCGGTTCGGCTCTCATCCGTTGGCACCCGCCATCAGCCCGAGCAAGACGTGGGAGGGCTTCGCGGCAGGCGGGATCGCTGCCTTGGTGGCGGGAGCAGCGATTGGCAGCCAGGTTTCGCCCTGGGGCGGCGTGCGCCACGGGCTCGAGCTCGGCCTAGTGATTGCAGTCGTGGCGCCCGTTGGCGACTTGGTCCAGTCGATGATCAAGCGGGATCTGCGTTTGAAGGACTCGAGCTCGCTGCTACCGGGCCACGGCGGGCTGTTGGACCGCTTCGACTCGCTGCTACTGGCCTTGCCGGCTACCTACTTCCTGGCGACAGTCCTGCATCTTGTCTAACGGCCTGCCTGAGGTGGTCCTTTGGTGACCGCCAGCAGGTCGGTTTCGATCGCTGGCAGCACCGGCTCGATCGGCACTCAGGCCTTGGAGGTAGTGCGTGCCAACCCAGGCCTGTTCGAAGTGACGGCGCTCGGGGCCGGTCGTCGGTGGCCCTTCTGGCCGAACAAGCGCGCGAGATGCGCCCGAAGAAGGTGGCGATCGCGGACGCTGCCAAAGCGGGCGAGCTAGTAGCGCTGATCCCCTCGAGCATCGAGGTCCTTGCTGGTGAGGGGGCGCTTGCCGCGATCGCCGAGGACGCCGACATTGTCCTCAACGGTGTCGTCGGGTTCGCAGGCCTTCCCGTGACCCTGGCAGCTTTGCACTCGGGAAAGCGCCTGGCTCTCGCGAACAAGGAGTCCCTGATTGCCGCCGGACCGCTGGTGCAGCGGGCGCGCATGACGCCTGGCGCTGAGATCGTACCGGTCGACTCGGAACACTGTGCGGTGCACCAGTGCCTGCGGGGCATACCAGGCCAGGGGGGAACACCTGCTCGCGAGGGAGAACGATGGGTGAGCACTGCGGTGCGCCGGATCGTCCTCACGGCATCGGGCGGCCCCTTCCGTGGCAAGACGCTGCGGGAGCTGGGCGAAGTTACGGTTGCTGACGCGCTCGCTCATCCGACCTGGAAGATGGGGCCCAAGATCACCGTCGACAGCTCGACCCTCATGAACAAAGGCCTCGAGGTAATCGAAGCCCACTTCCTCTTCGGCGCCGGTTACGACCAGATCGATGTAGTGGTCCACCCGCAGTCGGTCGTCCACTCGATGGTGGAGACGACAGACGGGGCAACGATCGCTCAGCTGTCGATGCCGGACATGCGCCTGCCCATTGGCTACGCCCTCTCGTACCCTGAACGTATGGCGACCCCCTTCGGTGCGATCGACTGGGCCACGCTCGGCCCCTGGGCTTCGAGGTCCCCGATACTGCGACGTTCCGTTGCTTGCCGCTCGCATACGAAGCTGGCCGCCAAGGCGGCACGGCTCCGGCCTGCCTCAGCGCCGCTAACGAGGTCGCCGTTGAGGCCTTCCTAAACGGCAGGCTCGGATGGGTCGATATTCCTTCGGTGATCGAAGATGTCATCGAGCGGTTCCAAGCCAGCGAACCTCGCGACGTCACGGACGTCCTCGAGGCCGACGCCGCGGCGAGAGCTCTCGCGGGGCAGGTACTTGCTCAGCGTGAAGGGCTAAGGCGTCTCCACCCACGCGGGAGCAGCGCTCTTGGCTGAGCCGATCTGGCCGACCACCTCGGCCGTCGCGACCGACCCGTCCGTCGCCAGCGAGCCGGCCGCCGCGCCTGGCGCCGCGCCCGAGATGGACAAGAGCGAGCAGCGGGCCGCGCTGGTCCGCCTCATCGTCGTCGTAGTGGCCGGCCTAGTGGTGGCTGCCGTGTCTGGGGCCTTGGACACGGTTCTCGTCGTGCTCGGCCTGATCCTGATGATCGTGCTCCACGAGTTCGGCCATTTCGTCACGGCAAAGCGCGCCGGGATGAAGGTGACCGAGTTCTTTGTCGGCTTCGGGCCGCGGGTGTGGTCAATCCAGCGTGGCGAGACGACCTATGGCGTCAAGGCGTTGCCGTTGGGCGGTTACTGCAAGATCATCGGGATGACCAATGCGGAGAAGGTGGACCCCGCCGACGAACCACGTGCCTACCGTAACCAACCGACCTGGAGGCGCCTGAGCGTCGCTTTGGCGGGTTCGTTCGTCCATTTTCTGCTGGCGTTCACCATGCTGGTCATCCTGTTCGTTGGCCCGGGCGATATCGGCAATTTCATCGCGGTCCCGCCCTCCAACGACCAAGTCACCCTTTACAACTTTGCCCATGGGAAAACGCCTGCACAGCTCGCCGGGTTGCACGCAGGGGACCGCATCGTCGCGGTTAATGGGCACCGTTTTTCCAGCTGGGACGGCCTGGTCGACTACCTGCGGGTGCGCCCAGGACAACGAGTCACCCTGACGGTGGACAGAGGCGGGCGGACCTTGGTGACCTCAACCGTCCTCGCCAACGGTGCGAAGGTCCTGGTGGCGGGTGACAAAAAACCTGTCTATACCAAGCCGACCGGGCTCCTCGGGATCGAGGCTGGCCCCGTACGTTTTGGCCTGATCGGTTCTTTCGAGCACGCGGGGACGACGTTCGGGTCCACTTCGGTAACGGCTCTTAGCCGCCTCGGCAGCAGGATCGCTGACGTTGGCAGCTACGTCAACATGATCGGGAACAAAAAGGCGGCCGACAGCCCGAAAGCGGTGCGCTTCCTATCGCCTGTGGGAGTCGTCGTCCTGGCGAACGACGCGACCCAGGTCGGCTGGTCCGAAGTGTTGTACCTGCTGATAGTCATCAACATCTTCGTCGGGCTCTTCAACCTCGTCCCACTGCCCCCCCTTGACGGAGGCCACGTGGCCATCGCCCTCTACGAAAAGGTGCGCAGCTTGCGCACGAAGCGGCCCTACCACGCCGACATCAACAAGATCATGCCGATCGCGTACGCGATGGTTGCCCTGATCCTGTTCTACGGTGTGTCCTCGCTGTTCCTCGACCTGCGCGACCTGCTCACCTGAGCAACGTCTTCGTCGGCGATCTGGGCACCAGGTTGTAACGTGGCTGACGAGACCAACGGAGGAAAAGTGGCCGTGCAGCGTTATCCCCGCAAGAAGACGCGCCAGATCATGGTGGGGGCTGTCCCGGTCGGAGGGGACACGCCGATAACTGTCCAGTCGATGACAACGACGAAGACCGCCGACGTCGAGGGCACCCTCTCTCAGATTTATGCCCTCAAGGCGGCCGGAGCAGACATCGTGCGTTGCACCTGTAACGAGCAGGAGGCCGCCGAGGGGCTTGCCCGGATCGTGCCGCGCAGCCCGGTGCCGATCGTGGCAGACATCCATTTCCACGTCGAAATGGCGTTGGCGGCCATCGAGGCCGGCGTCGACTGCCTGCGTCTCAACCCGGGCAACCTTCGCAAGCCCGAAGAGATCAAGCTCGTGGCTAAGGAGTGCAAGGACCGGGGGATCCCTGTCCGTATCGGTGTCAATGCGGGCTCCTTGGACAAGCGCCTCTACGACAAGTACGGGGGAGCCACGCCCGAGGCAATGGTGGAGTCCGCTCAGCACGAGCTTGCACTGTTCGCCGAGGTCGGCTTCGACAACGTGAAGATATCGGTGAAGGCGTCCAATGTCCCTCTGATGGTGGAGGCTTACCGTCAGCTCTCCGAGCAGGTGGACCACCCGTTGCACCTGGGGCTCACCGAGGCAGGCCCCCCGCCTGCCGGCATCGTCAAAGGGACGGCTGGGATCGGCACGCTGCTCATGGAGGGCATCGGGGACACGATCCGCTACTCGCTAACGACGGACCCTGTCGTCGAGGCGAAGGCCGGCCGGACCCTGCTCGAGTCCCTCGGGCTGCGGGAGCGGCGCAATGTCGACCTGATCGCCTGCCCCTCGTGCGGCCGGGCAGAGATCGACGTGTACAAGGTGGCACAGGAGGCCCAGGCGGCCTTGGAGTCGCGCGAGATCCCGCTTCAGGTTGCCGTCATGGGCTGTGTGGTCAACGGCCCCGGCGAAGCGCGCTCGGCGGACCTCGGGATAGCGGCCGGCAAGCACAGGGGTCACCTGTTTATCAGGGGCGAGATAATCCGCGTAGTGCCCGAGGACCAGATGGTGGCCGCCCTCGTCGAGGAGGCCGAAAAGCTTGTGAAGGAGGGCTTTGAGGCGCGCCTCGCAGCCGCTGACAAGTCGGCCGCCGGTGAGGCAGAAGCAGACCGGCTCGCCCTGTTGGATGCGCGCGGCTCTGACGTGAACAGCAGCGAGGCGCGCGTCGAGCTGATCAGCCGGCGCCTGGCCGCTGGCAGCGGCTCATAGCGCCCAAACCCGTCCTATCGGACGCCGTGCGCCGTGCGGTGACCGAGTTCGACGCGGCGACGCCACGAGAGGTGGCTTCCCGGGGGCGTTTTCTAACAGAGCTCGACCGGCTGGCTGACCCCTTCGATAGGTACGCCGACCTCGTCCACGTGACAGGGTCGGCGATTGTGAGTGGCCCGCGTGGCACAGTGCTCCACTTGCACAAAAAACTCGGTCTCTGGCTGCAGCCCGGCGGCCACCTTGACCCAGGCGAGGCTCCCTGGGACGCGGCCCTTCGGGAGGCTTGCGAGGAGACTGGGCTGCCGGTCCGACACCCGGCCGGCGGCCCAGCCTTTATTCACCTGGACGTGCACCTCGCCGCAGAAGGCCATGTCCACCTGGACCTGCGGTACCTTCTTGCCAGTGCCGATGCCGAACCGGCCCCGGCGGCGGGGGAGAGCCAGCAGGTGCGTTGGTTTACCCTCGATGAAGCACTGGCTATCGCCGATGACGGCCTTACAGACGGCCTGCGAAGGCTGCAGGCCGGGTTGGCAAAGTAACCCGGACGGCTGGGCCGTCGTGAAAACCGCCAATGTGTTGTGGCGGGCCCGACATCGGTCACCAAAATCGCCATTTCTTTGCATGGGCGTCAGTGACGTGGCTCTCCGAAAGGCACATTCGCGCTTTTGGGCCAACGATTGCACGGACAGCCGGTAGGCGGCATGCGAGAGCACTCGGCGCTGTCGGGCCTGCGGGTCCTAACTGGCCACCTTCTGTCCTAATTCCACGCGAAGATGAGCTCTTAGATATGCGTGCCGACCGCCTCGTGGCCCTCCTGTTGATGCTGCAACAGCGCCAGCGGGTGACCGCCGCCGAGGCCGCCGAAGAACTGGAGGTCTCGGAGCGGACGGCCCGGCGCGACCTGGAGGCATTGAGCATGGCTGGCCTGCCCGTTTACTCCGAGCGGGGCCGGGCGGGAGGATGGCGGCTCTTGGGCGGGGCCAGGACGGACCTGTCAGGGCTGACAGCCCCGGAGGCCCGTGCCCTGTTCCTCGTCGCTGGGCCCGCTTCGGCAGCGACTCCCGAACTGAAAGCGGCGCTGCGAAAGCTCGTGAGGGCCTTGCCCGAGCCGTTCCGGGCGGGCGCCGAGGGGGCAGCGGGTTCGGTGGTGATCGATGCCGGACGATGGGGCGAGACGCGTACGGTACGTCGGCCGGACCATCTCGAGGCGCTCCAAGCAGCCACCGCGGACGGTCGTGAGATCCGCCTCGGCTATGCAGACCGCGCCGGCAAGCCGAGCGTGCGAACTGTCAGCCCCCTCGGCCTGGTCCTGAAAGGGACCACCTGGTACCTGCTCGCAGGGACGGAGGAGGGTTTGAGGACCTTCCGGGTCGGCCGTGTGAGCTCCGTCGAAGAGACCGGCAAACTGGTCGAGCGGCCCGAGGGCTTCGACCTGGCGCGGGCTTGGGACGATGTCGTGCACCGCGTGGACCAGCTGCGTAGCCCGGCCGAGGTCACCGTCCTGGCCGGCCCGGACGTGGTCCAAGCGCTGCGCTGGATATTCGAGCGTCGCGCGGTCTTGGAGGAGGTCCAAGGCGACGGGCGCACCCTTGTGCGCATCGGCGGCTCCCGCATCGAGATGATCGTCGCCCAGCTGGCCGGCTTTGGCCGCCACGTCGAGGTAGTGGGCCCGCCGAAGCACGTGAGGAGCTTGCGCGCCTCGGCGAAGAACTGGTTGCCGCCTACGCGCAGCCGCGCAACGCGGCATTGACGCCCTAGCCTCCGGGTCGTGAGAGTGGCCGAGCCTTGACAGAGCCCAGGTCGTGAGCAAGCTGAAGCTGGACCTGCACGACATCTACAACCGGGGTGACCAGATCGACCACGCCCTTCGGGAGGTGCTCGCCGAGGCGGTGCGGATCAAGGCCAGCTCCGTGGAGATCATCCCCGGTAAGGGCTCCGGGCAGCTAAAGAAGCGAGTGTTACGTTTCCTCGACCAAAAAGACATCCGCCCGCTCTATCACCGCATCGAGAAGGACTCGGACAATTTCGGCCGAGTGTTCGTCTACTTTCGCTGGAAATGACGGCCAGAAGTGCTGGCCAGGCCCGGACATGGCGGCCGCAAGAGGGCTTTCCGGCGAACGCGGCAAGCTGAACGCCCAGGGTGCAGTATGACCTACCTGGGCTATAATGCTCGTTGTCACCAAGGGGTGATGTTGGGCGTGGGCTTGCCTGCCTGGCAGGATGCCCACGCTTTTGTATGAGGAACCTTGAGCGAACTGGAGGTGAGATGGGCGCCGAAGAGCAGATCACTGAGGCATTGACGCCCGCGGTGCAGACCGCTGGCTTGGAGATCTGGGACGTGGAGCGCTCCGGTGCCACCTTGCGCGTCTTGGTGGAGCGCCCTGGCGGCGTCGACCTCGATTCGATTGCTCAAGTCACTTCTGCGGTGTCAGCCATTTTGGACCAGCGGGAGGACCTCGCGCCGGCAGGCAGGTACATGCTCGAGGTGTCCAGCCCGGGCCTCGAGCGACGGTTGCGCTACCCGGAGCACTTCGCCCGTTACGTGGGTGAGGATGTCGTTATCAAGACGACGGAAGCTGTCAACGGCGCTCGCAGAGTGCGGGGCACCCTTAAGGGAGCAACGGCTGACGAAGTTACCGTCCTAACCGATCTCGCGACCGGTGAGGCCGCCGAGGTGCACATTCCCTTGGGTTCTATCGAGCGCGCCAACACGGTCTTCACATGGGGCGCAGCGCCGAAGGGCACCAAGACCGTCCCTAGCCGCAAGAGGGCCGCCAAGGTTGGCACGCGGGTTGGAGCTCCGGACAACGGACCGATGGCGGAAGCCTCTGGGGAGGCTGGATGAAAGATAACCTCGCATTTCTCGATGCATTACAACAGATTGCCAAGGACAAGGGCATCAGTGTCGATGTGCTCCTCGACGCGCTCGCCAACGCGCTCGTCGCCGCGTACAAGCGGATGCCGGGTGCGGCGGAGGAAGCTGTAGTCACGATCGAGGCCGACTCCGGCGAGATACGGGTCTACGGCCAGGAACTGGACGAAGAGGGAGCCGTCATCCGGGAATGGGACGACACCCCCAAGGATTTCGGCCGGATAGCGGCACAGACCGCCAAGCAGGTCATTTTCCAGAGGATCCGTGAAGCCGAGCGCGACCTCAAGTACGAGGAGTACGCCGGCCGGGAAGGCGACATAGTCACCGGCATCATCCAGCAGAGCGACAACCGGTACACGCTCTTGGACCTGGGCAAGGTCGAGGCGCTGTTGCCGCAGGCGGAGCAGGTGCCCTTCGAGCATTACGAGCACAACGCGAGGCTGAAGGCCTACATCGTCGAGGTGCGCAAGACCAGCAAAGGCCCACAGATCGTCGTTTCCCGCACCCACCCTGGCCTGATCAAACGGCTGTTCGAACTCGAAGTGCCGGAGATCGCCAACGGGATCGTAGAAATCAAGGCCGCCGCGCGAGAGCCGGGCCACCGGACCAAGATCGCCGTTTGGTCCAACGACCCCAACGTGGACCCGGTAGGGGCTTGTGTTGGAGCGCGAGGAGCTCGGGTGCGCATGGTGACCACCGAGCTTCGCGGCGAGAAGGTGGACATCGTCCCCTACTCCGATGACTCGCGCGAGTTTGTGATGCGGGCGCTGCAACCAGCAAAGGTCAAAGACGTCGTCTTGGACGAGGAGTCGGGGACCGCAACGGTAATAGTGAACGATTACCAGCTGTCCTTGGCCATCGGTAAGGAGGGCCAAAACGCGCGCCTCGCCGCCCGCCTTACGGGCTGGCGTATCGACATCAAGAGCGAGAGCCAGCTCGCCGAGGAGGAGGCTTACGCCGCTCAGGAGTGGGCCGAGGGCGAGTGGGTCCAGAACGAGGGCGGCGAGATGGTCTGGCAGCCGGCTGGCGGCGGTGAAGCACTCTCGGCTGAGGAATGGGAGGCGACGACCGCGGGCAGCAACGGCGCTCCCGAAGGGGAGTTCGAAGTTGTCCTGGCTGACGACGCAGGTACGGTCGCAGTTGAGACGGTTGCAGAGGGGGCGGACGGCGCGGCTAGCGCCGTGGAAGGAGCGGGGTAGACGTCGTCCCCGGTCCGCACCTGCATTGGGTGCCGCGCCCGCACGGCCACCGGTACACTGGTGCGAGTAGTTTTGGGCGCTAACGGGCGGCTGGTCGTCGACCGTAAAGGCCCGGGACGTGGTGCCTGGCTTTGCAAGCTAGGAGAACCTGAGCTGGCCCGACCCGATTGCATCGAAAAGGCTGAGCGTCGCGGTGCCTTTAGTCGGGCGTTACGTGCCGAGGTCAGTAGGACAGACGTCGAGGTGCTGCTCGCGATGGCCTCGGAACATGCGAGGATAGAAAGTACGAACGGCGCCGCTGCCAAAGGGCGTCCCAAAGGACACGAAGAAAAGGACTGACGAGCAACTTGGCCAAAAAGATCCGGGTTTACGAGCTGGCACGCGAACTTGGCCTGACCAATAAGGAGGGCCTGGATCTCTGCTTGGCGATGGGGATCGGCGTCTCGAGCCATTCCTCCAGCATCGAGGACGCGCAAGCTGACCGGGTGCGCCGTAAGGCGGAACGTGAGGGCCTCAAGCGCTCGCAACAACCCCCGGAGCCGCAAAGCGGGACGCCCGAAGCGAGCTCCTCGGCACCGCCCGTGCGGTCCGGCGCATCCACGGCACGAGACACGCTCGACGCCCCGCCCGCGAGATCCCACCAGGTCGTACGCTCCGAAGGCGCTATCGCCACGGCGCCGCCTCCGGGCGTGCTCGCCCCCCGTGAAGGCCCGGTCCTCCACGATGCGGCGCAATCGGCCCGCCGGCCTGCTCCAGCGACGGCGGCTCCGGGATCGCGCCCGCCCGCGGACGCCCGCCCCGATCCGGGCGCTGTCGGCCATGGCTCGGCGCCGGGGCTTGGTTCTTCGGCGCCTGCGGCTCCCGCAGCTCCCACCCATGTTCGGCCAGTGCCGGCACCGCCCGGCTTGAGAACATCAGGTCCGACGCCTTCAGCACCCTCGGCGGGCCCCTCGGTGGCTGCAGGGGGCGTAGCCCATGCGCAGCTTGGCGCGCCGGCCCACACCGCCAGCACGCATAGCGCGCCGGCTACGCCGCAAGCCAGGGTCGACGCGCCATCAGAGCCAGGGTTGACGGCTCCGGCACCTGGCTCGGCGCACTCGGCTCCCTCCCCACAAGCAAGGGCGACAGGTAGCGGGCAACCCGGCGCGCGACCAGCCCAACCGTCTGCGCCCAGCCCAGCCCAAGGGCCACAAAGCCGCGGTGCGGCGGTCTCACCGATGACCGGCAAGCCGATCCCACCGCCTCCCGGTTTCCGTGGCCCGCTCTCGCCGATGACCGGCAAGCCGATCCCGCCTCCGGCGCGCCCCGCCCCAGGCGCCGGTGGGGACCCGAACTGGCAATCGGGCCAGGGCCAACGCCCGTCGGGCGGGGGTGGCTCGCCATATGCTCGCTCGGGCGGCGCACCTTACGCACCAGGCGGCGCCCCCGGCCGGCCGGGGGAGAGGCCCGGGCAAGGTCGCCCGCCTGCTCCTGGTGGTCGCCCGATGGCCCCGCGCAGCGGTCCTTCCGGGCCGGGCGGGCCGATGTCACGCCCCGGCGCACCGGGCGGTACCGGTGGCCCGCGGCCAGGTTTTGGCGCTGGTGGCCCCGGACAGCGATCCGGCCCCCCTGGAGGTCCAGGCGGCCCTGGGATGCGGCCAGGCGGTGGCGCGCGTCCCCTTGGAGGTCCGCGCACTGGCCCGCTTTCTCGTGGCCCCGACGCCACCTACCGCGCTGCCCCCCCGGGCAGCTCCCCGTACCGCGGAGCTCCGGGCGCCGGTGCACCGCCGCGAGGCGGAGGGCGCCCCGGTGGTGGTCTTGGCGGAGGACCTGGCGGGCGCGGCGGCGGGCGCAGCCCGAGCCGCCGTAGGCGTTCGCGCGCCAACCGTGAAGAGCTTCAGGCCCAGGCGCCATCGACATATGTGGCGTCCCATGCCCCCGTACCGGAGGGCGAAGTCATCGTCGAGCGGGGTGCCACGGCCCAAGAGCTGGCGCCGCGCCTGAACCGAAGCGCCGCCGATGTGGTGCGCTTCCTGCTGACACAAGGCGAAATGGTTACGGCGACGATGTCGCTTTCCGACGACATGATCGAGCTTTTTGCCGCCGAGATCGGTGCCACCGTACGCCTCGTAGATGCCGGTGAACAAAAAGAGGCCGAGCTTCAGGCTCGTTACTTCGGCGAACAAGACGACGACGACGATCAAGAAGAGCTCCTGCGGCCCCGGCCGCCCGTGGTCACCGTCATGGGCCATGTCGACCATGGCAAGACGACGTTGCTCGACCGGATCCGTGAATCTGACGTAGCTTCGGGCGAGACCGGCGGTATCACCCAGCACATCGGCGCTTACCAGGTCGTGACTGCTACGGGGCCTGTCATAACCTTCATCGACACGCCGGGCCACGAGGCGTTCACGGCCATGCGCGCACGGGGCGCCGAGGTCACAGACATCGTCGTGCTCGTGGTGGCCGCCGACGACGGGGTCATGCCTCAGACGGTCGAGGCCCTCAACCACGCCAAAGCGGCGGATGTACCGATCATCGTCGCCATCAACAAGATCGACCGCGCAGACGCGAACCCCGAGCGCGTCATGCAACAGCTCTCCGAGCTGGGACTGGTCCCTGAGCAGTGGGGTGGCGACACGATCATGGTCGAGGTCTCGGCTCAGCAGAACCTTGGCGTCGACGACCTTTTGGAGCAGTTGATGGTCGTGGCGGAAGTCGAGGAGCTGCGCGCCAACCCCGAGGCTCGCCCTCGCGGCATCGTGCTCGAAGCCAACCTTGATCCGGGGAAGGGCCCGGTGGCCACTGTGATCGTCCTGAACGGCACTCTTCGCGTCGGCGATCACGTCGTCGCTGGTGCGGCCTGGGGCCGCGTCAAGGCCTTGATCGACGACAAGGGTGACAACATCAAAGAGGCTCCGCCGTCGTTCCCGGCCCAGGTCCTCGGCTTTGACTCGTTGCCAGCTGCGGGCGACGAACTCCGAGGCGTGGCCAGCGGCCGGACCGCACGCGACGTCGCAGAACAGCGCGAGCTCCGCTTCCGCAGCGCAGACCTGCGCCGGAGCGCATCTGCGACCAGCGGAGGAGCAAAACTCGAGGACATTTTCGAACAGATACAGCGCGGTGAGGCGGCAACTCTCAACCTCGTGGTCAAGGCGGATGTCCAGGGCTCGCTGGAGGCCGTTACGGAAAGCCTGCGCAAGCTGGAACGCGAGGACGTGAAGTTGGCCTTCGTCCACCGCGCAGTGGGCGGGATCACCGAGAACGATGTTGCCCTCGCGGCAGCGTCCAACGCCACAATCATCGGGTTCAACGTCAGGCCCGGCCGGGAGGCCCGGTCGATGGCGGTAGCCCAGGGTGTCGAGATCCGGACCTACGAGATCATCTACAAGCTCATCGAGGACATCCAGGCCGCCATGGTCGGGATGCTCGCTCCTGAGTACGAAGAGGTGCTCACCGGTGAGGCTGAGGTGCGCGAGATTTTCCGGGTCCCCAAGATCGGGGCCGTGGCGGGCTGTTACGTCCGCAGTGGCGTGATCACGCGTGGTTCGAAGGTGCGGTTCCTGCGTGACGGGGTCATCATCTGGAAAGGTGCGATCACCTCGTTGCGGCGCTTCAAGGAGGACGTACGTGAGGTCCACGAGGGTTTCGAGTGCGGTATCGGACTGTCGAACAACCAGGACCTGCGCCCGAGCGACATCGTCGAGACCTACGAGGAGCGGGAGATCCCCCGCACCTGAACGATCGCTGCAGGAGTACTTACGCCAGAAGGCGGCGGGCGCTGAGCGATGCATGCCGCCGCGCTGAGCGTGGAGTTGCACCTGCCGCAGGTGCGCTCCCTGAAGGACAAGCGAGCTCTGGTGAAGCCGATAGTCGAGGGATCCCGGCACCGTTTTGGCGTTGCCGCGGCAGAGGTGGGCAAGCAAGACCTCTGGCAAGCAGCGGAGCTTGCTTTCGCGGCCGTGGGCTCCAGCCCCCGCCACGTGGCAGACGTGCTGGACTCGGTGGAGCGCTTTGTGTGGTCGTTCCCTGAGGTGGAGGTCGTCACGTGCGAGCGACACTGGTGGGGGCCCTGATGAGCCGTCAACGCCGTCGGCCCTCGTGGCCGACGCAGCGGCACTACCCGCGCATGGCGCGGGTGAACGAGCTGCTGCGCGAGGTCCTGGCGGAGGAGATCGAACTGGTTGCCGCCGCGGACAGCCGCCTCGAGCTCGTGACGGTGACAGCGGTCGCGTGTGAGCCCGACCTTCGCCATGCCAAGGTCTTGCTGGCATCGTTGCCCGATGCTGCTCTCGCCGCTCTGGGCGAAGCCAGGCCACGCCTCCAAAAGGCGGTGGCGCAACAGGCAAAGCTCAAGCGGACCCCTCAGCTGAGCTTTGCCGAGGACCCGGCCATTGTCGCCGGGGCTCAGGTCGAGGAAATCCTGCGGGCCATCCAGCTCGAGGATGAGGCACGCGGCCCAGCGCCAGGTGGCGAGCAAGAGCCTCCGGAGTGAGCCAGGTCGACGGCCAGGTCGACGGCCTGGTCGTCATTGACAAGCCGGCCGGCTGTACCAGCCACGACGTCGTCGCCCGTTGCCGGCGTATTTTCGGCCAGAAAAAGGTTGGCCACGCGGGCACGCTCGACCCCGATGCGACGGGCGTGTTGTTGGTCGGCCTGGGCCGGGCAACCAGGCTGCTCCAGTGGCTCACCGGGCTTCCGAAGCATTACACGGGCGAAGTGGTGCTCGGGGTAGCTACCAGCACGCTCGATGCGGGAGGGCAGGCGACGGGCACCTGGGACATGAGCGCGGTCACCCTCGACCAGGCGCGGGCCTGTGCGGCGAGCCTCACCGGGGAAATTACCCAGATCCCGCCCATGGTCTCTGCGCTGAAAGTGGGGGGCAGGCGGCTCCATGAGCTCGCCCGGGAAGGTGTGGAAGTGGAACGGGCCGCACGGCCGGTAACGGTGCGGCGCTTCGACCTTGACTGGGCGGAGCTCGGCGCGCCCGGGCAAGTTCTGGCCATAGACGTGGAATGCAGCTCCGGTACCTACGTCCGCAGCCTGGCCGCGGACCTCGGGACGCTCCTGGGTGGCGGGGCCCACTTACGCAGGCTGCGCCGCACGGCGGTGGGGGACTTCTCGGTGGACGCGGCAATCAGCCTGGAGGAGCTGGAGGGCCCGCCGACGAAGCTCGGTTCGGTTCTCGCGCCGGTCCACGCCCTACCCGGGATGGCTAGGGCCGTGGTCAACCATGAGGTGGCCACAGCGGTACGCAACGGGAAAGTATTGCCAGCCGACGCGCTTCGTGCTGCGGGCGGGACCGGGCCAGGCCCTTGGGCAGTGCTGGCTGACGACGGCGAGCTTCTCGCGGTCTACCAAGCGCACGGGGCAGCCCATTCGAAGCCTGCCGTCGTCCTCGCGTGAGCTCGGCCTGCATCAACGCCCGGGGCTGCTACTTCTCGACATTGGCCCGTTCGCGCTTGACCTTGTCCCAGAAGTTCGCAGGCATCAGTTCGTACCGGTCGTGGTGGGCCTTGAAGCGGCCGCGCCCACCGGTGAGGCTGCGCAGGTCGATTGCGTAGCGGGCGAGCTCGGCCGTTGGTACCAGCGCAATGATGATCGACTCGCCCGGCTGGCCGGTCTCGGTGCCCTGGACCCGCCCGCGCCGACTGTTGAGGTCCCCCAGCACGTCGCCCTGGTAGGCGGTCGGGACGGTTACCTCGAGCAACGAGAGCGGCTCGAGCATGACAGGGCCTGCCTTGGCGAGAGCCTCCCGGAGACCGAGTGCGCCGGCCATCTTGAACGACATTTCGGACGAGTCGACCGGGTGGTGCTTGCCGTCGAAACATGTAACCCGCACGTCCACGACCGGCCAACCGAAATGCCCGCCGTCGGTCATTGCTTCCTCAGCCCCCTTTTGCACAGCGGGGATGTACTGGCGGGGGATCACGCCGCCGACGATGTTGTCGACGAACTCGAAGCCCGCTCCGCGCTCCATCGGTTCGACCCGCAGGAACGCCACTCCGAACTGGCCGTGGCCGCCGGTCTGTTTTTTGTACTTCCCTTCGGCTTCGGCATTGCTGCTCACCGTCTCGCGATAGGGGATGATGAGATCCTCAGATTCCACACCGACCCCGAACTTGCGCGAAAGCCTCTCCATGGCGATGCCGAGATGGGCCTCACCGGTACCGGACAGCACGGTCTGATGGGTCTCGTCGTCGCGGCGCACGAAGAGCGTGGGATCTTCTTCCTGGAGACGGTGGAGGGCTGTCATCAGCTTGTCTTCGTCGGCCTTGCTCTTGGGGTGGATGGCGACGGACAGCACCGGCAGAGCGGCCTCAGCCAACCAGTTCCCCGCCGAACCGGGCGGCAGCATCGTCACCGGCATGTTGCGAGGCGTGAGGGTATCGCCGGTGTTCGTGGCGGCGAGCTTTGCGACCGCTCCGATATCGCCCGCAGCAACCTCGGTGAGAGGGACCTGTTCTTTGCCGCGTAGGGTGAAAAGCGCGTGGAGGCGCTCCTCGCCTTTCGACCTGGGGTTGAACATCACAATGTCCGGGCGCAATGTCCCAGAGGCAACTTTGAAGAGCGATATTTTCCCGACGTAGGGGTCGGCGATGGTCTTGAAGACCCACGCCAACGGCTGGCCGGTCGAGTCGCAGGCGATCTCGACTGCCTCCGCGCCGGCATTTCCGGGGCGCGCACCAGGGTCGGCGGGCGTTCGAGCGGTGAGGGGGCCACGTCGCAGATGCAATCGAGAAGCCGGTCGATGCCGACCAATTTGGTCGCTGAGCCGCAGATCACCGGGAAAACTTGCGAGGACACGACCCCGCGGGCAAGGGTTTTTGCGAGCTCGTCAGCGGAGATTTCATCGCCCTCGAGATAGCGGGCCATTAGGTCGTCGTCGGCAACCACTATCCCCTCGACGAGCGCATCGCGCACCGAGTGCTCCTGGGCGGCCATGTTTTCAGGTATCGCTGTTTTGGACGCTGTGCATTTACCCGGCTCATAAATAAATGCAGAGTCCGAAAGCAGGTCGGCGATCCCGTGGAAGTCGTGTTCTTCACCGATGGGCAGCTCGAGGGGGGCCACACCTGCGCCGAAGGACTGGTGCAACTGCTGGAGCACGTTGGTGAAGTTTGCCCGTTCCCTGTCGAGCTTGTTCATGAAGACAAGACGCGGGATCCCGAGTTCGGCCGCCGCCTTCCAGAAAATCTCGGTCTGTACCTCGACGCCGTCGACAGCGCTTACGACGAGCACTGCAAGGTCAGCTACAGACAGCGCCGCCAGCGTTTCTGGTACGAAGTCCGCATACCCCGGGCAGTCCAGGATGTTGACCTTGTAGCCACGCCATTCGAGGGCGGCCAGGGAGAGGCTGGTGGACATGTGATGGGAGTGTTCCTCCGGCTCGAAGTCAGAGACGGTCGTCCCGTCTTCCACCCGGCCAGCCCTGTTCGTTGCGCCGCTGCAAAGCAGCAGGGCCTCGGTCAGCATGGTCTTGCCGGAGCCCCCGTGGCCGACGAGCGCCACATTGCGGACCTTTGCTGGTGGGTACGGTTTCATCCGAGCACCTCATCTTTCCCCCGCGGGTCGCCCCGTCGGTGTTCCCCTTCACGGACCGGTCCAGGCCGTTCCAGTTAAGCTACCTTCTCCGCTGGTCGGGGCCAAGATCGAGATCTGCCATGGCTGGCGCCCCTCGGAGCAAAAGCATTGTCTTGCGGCTTCGGGTGGTAACCTGAGCTACGCCCATCGGCCCATAGGAGCAGGTAGTTGTTCGACGCACGCTTCCGGACGGCGGTAGACAAAGCTGTAAGGCCGGCCGGGCAGGCCCTCCGACGTACTGGTCTGTCCCCTGACCACTTGACAGCGACGGGCATCTTGATGTCCATACCCGCTGCCTGGGCGATCGCGACCGGCCGCCTGATTATCGGGATGCTCCTGCTCATCGGGTCGGCTCTCCCGGACCTGTTCGATGGGAGCCTCGCCAAGGCGAGCGGGCGCTCAAGTGCGAGGGGGGCCTTCTTCGACTCGGTGGGCGACCGCGTCAGCGACACAGCGATTTTGGCGGGGTTTGCGTGGTACGCGCAGGACCGGTTCGGCCACCACGCTGCGCTCATACCTCTGGCGGTGCTGGGCGTTTCCCAGCTGGTGTCCTACGTGCGAGCAAAGGCTGAGACGCTCGGCATAGACGCCAAGGGCGGCCTGATGGAGCGAGGCGAGCGGGTGCTCGTGCTGTGCTTCGCCCTGAAGTTCCCTGCTGACATGTTGTGGCTGCTTTGGGTGATCGTCGTGCTGTCGTTCCTCACAGCGGCGCAGCGCTTCGTAAAGGTCTGGCGCCAGGCTGACCGGCCGCCTGCACCTTTGCCGGTCGAGCCCACGGCCGTTGTCCTTCGCTGGAGGGCTTGGCGCGAAGAAAGGGCCGGCCGCGAGGCGACCTGGTGGGCTCGGGCGCCAAGGGGGCCAGGGTCGTCGGCGAACGGAGGTTTGCCTTTCCTGTCCGGCAGCAGGCGCCCGGGTTCGGGTGCCGCCGGGAGCCGTTGGCACGAGCGACGTTTGGCCCGCCGCGAGCGCTTCTCGGACGACGCCAATGTCGGCAGTGGTGCTGTCGGGGCGAACGGGCAGGAGCACGGCGCGGAGCAACGCCGCTCAGAAATCCACGATGAGGCAAGGGCCCGGCGCCGGAGCGAGCCCAAGGGGTAGCGGTAGGCGAAGGGGTAGCGGTAGGCGAAGGACTGGCCGCCACAGAGGCTTTGACCTAGGTTGGCTCGCGGTGCTGAGCAAGCAGCTCGCGGTGTACCGCGTCGGGGCCGCAGTTGCATCGGCGCTGCCCGGTGATGTGGCCAGTGGGATGGCTCAGGGCCTAGGCGCCTTCCTGGGCCGGCTACCCGATTACGACGGGCGGCGTGCGGTCGTCGCTTCCCACATGGCTCGAGTGCTGGGCCGCGAGTTAGGCCGACCGGAGCGACGGCGCATCGTCGCCGAGGTTTACGGTTACTACAGCCGGTACTGGGCAGAGAGCCTGCGCCTCGCCTCGGTTCCCCAGGCTCAGGTGGAGGCGGGCGTTTCCGTATCCGGAGAAGACCACCTCGAAGCTGCTGCGGCTCTTGGTCGTGGAGTGATCATTGTCACACCCCACCTCGGGGGCTGGGAGTGGGGCGGGCGTTACCTCCTGGGCACCGGGCTCTCCGTGACTGTCGCCGTGGAGGCGGTCGAACCGCCCGACCTTTTCGAGTGGTTCGTGCGTTTCCGCGAACAGCTTGGTTTCCAGGTCGTCGCGGTGGGGCCGGGCGCTGCCACATCGCTACTGCGGGCCCTCAAGGAAAAACATTTGGTGTGCCTGCTTTCGGACCGTCTCGTCGGGGAGGCGTCAGGAACCGAAGTCTCCTTCTTTGGCGAGCCCGCTAGGTTGCCGGCAGGGCCGGCGACGCTGGCATTGCGATCTGGGGCGCCGCTTGTCCCCGGGGCTATTTACTTCGGCAAGGCGGCCAGTTCGCACCGCGTCGTCTTTCGCCCGCCGATCGAGTTCCCGAGCGGGTTGGGTTTCCGCAAAGCCGTCCACGTAGGCACCCAGGCCATAGCCAGGGAGTTCGAGCACCTGATCAGGCAAGCGCCCACCCAGTGGCACCTCGTGCAGCCGAACTGGCCGGCGGACCCCCCGCTGTACAAGCCCTCGGCCTGGGCCCGACGACAGGCCCGGGCAGTCCTAGCGCCGCAGGTCGCCGAATGACCCGCGGCAGAGGCGGGACCGCGAGGCTGGCGTGCTCCGGGTAGGCCTGGTTTGCCCCTACAGCCTCAGCATCCCCGGCGGGGTGCAGGGCCAGGTCCTCGGCATCGCCAGGGCGCTGCGCTCGATGGGAGTAGAGGCCCGGGTGCTGGCACCTTGTGACGGGCCGCCACCTGACCCTTGGGTTTCCCCGCTCGGCAATTCGGTCCCCGCGGCGGCCAACGGGTCCGTTGCGCCGATCGCGCCGGACCCAGCTGCTTCGTTGCGCACCATCCGGGTGTTGCGCGACGAGCGCTTCGACATCGTCCACCTTCACGAGCCGCTGGTCCCCGGGCCGACCCTTACCGCCCTGCTGTTCAGCGACGGCCCGTTGGTAGGGACCTTCCACCGCGCGGGGGCGATCGCCTGGCACACCGTGATGCGTGGCCCCGGGCGCTGGGCGACCCGGCGGTTGGCATTGCGCTGTGCGGTGTCTGCGTTGGCGTTGGAGACTGCTCGCCAGACCTTGGGAGGCGAGTACGAGCTCGTCTGGAACGGCATCGACATCGGGCTCGTGTCGGCGGTGGAGCCTTGGCCGACTTCGGGCCCGACGGTCCTGTTCCTCGGCCGCCATGAGCCGCGCAAGGGCTTGGCCGTGCTGGTCGAGGCGGTAGTGCGCCACGGGGTCGAGGCGAAGATTCTGGGTTGCCGGCGAAGGGCCGCAGACGGCGTTGCTGAAAGAGGCCACCCTGGGCGATTCCCGGTTCGAGTGGCTCGGTGTGATCGGTGAAGACGAGAAGTTGCGCCGGCTGCGTGGCGCCGACGTCCTGGCCGCACCTTCGCTACATGGGGAGAGCTTTGGCGTCGTGCTGCTCGAGGCCATGGCGGCCTGCACTGCCGTCGTTGCGAGTGACATCCCGGGCTACGCAAATGTGGCCCGTCCGTCCAAGGACGCGATCCTGGTGCCGCCCGGGGACGCTGGAGCCTTGGCTGTGGGCCTGCGCGAAGCGCTCGCTGGAGGGCCTGCCATCAAGGCGATGACAGAGTCGGCATACGAACGGGCTGCCGAGCACTCCCTCGGCGCGCTGGCGCGCCGCTACCTAGAGCTGTACACACCTCTGCTTGAAAAACAGTAAAAACCCATGGCCTGGAAGTGAAATGCGGCACAGGCCCGTGGTCGAGCGTTCGCGCCGAAGTAGCTTTTCAAGCTAAGGCCCGTGCGGGCCGGTAATACGCGGAAAGGTCGGCCACGTCGGGAGGTTGGGTGCGGTTGTCCACTAGGCAGCGCGGCTATGTCGACGCGCTGGGCGTCCTCATTTGCGAAGTTGTACTGCTGGCCATCTTGCTAAAGGCCGGGTCGGTGCTTGGCACGGTCGACCTCTCCCACCTTGCAACCTGGCTTAGGGCGACAAGCCCGCAGCTGGTTGTCACAGCGTGGCTCCGCCTGCTGGGCACCGCCGCTTCCGCCTGGTTGCTGCTCAGCACCGTTTGCTACGGAGCTGCGGCGCTGAGCGGCAGCCGGGGGCTCGTCGAACAGGCCCGTCCGGTAACACTTCCCGTGCTGCGGCGGCTCCTTGACGCCATGGCGGCGGCGTCTGTGGCGGCATCCTCGGTTGGCAGCGCCGCGGCCCTGGCCGGTGCATCGGTACCGCCGCACCCGGTCGTCGCGGTCCAACCCCTGAGGGCGCCCCGACCCGTGGTACAGGCGGTCTCCCGGGCACCACGGGACCGAGCGGTACATCCGACGGTCGCCAGTTCGGCTGTGGGCCGTCATTTCCCACACCCGGGTGCCCTCGACCACGAGCTTCCCGGGAAGCCAGTACAGGGGGCCACGCGGAGAGAGGTCCCGAGCCAAGCGAACGGTTTCGCCGGGCTACCGAGAGGCACCAAGGTCGTCGTCGTGGAACCCGGTGACTGCCTGTCGGTTTTGGCGGAGCGGCACCTCGGCGACTGGCGCCTGGACAGTGAAATCGAGGCCCTCAATTCCGGCCGCTTGCAGCCGGACGGGCGTGCACTCGTGAACGACCACTGGATTTACCCGGGCTGGGTGCTCGTGATGCCGCCCGACGCCGTCGGGGCTCAGGTCGTGGGCGGGGCGAGCGTCGTGGACGGGGCGAGCGTCGTGGGCGAGGCAAGGGTCGCGACCGAGGCCCCGGTTGTGGGCCGGGATGCCCGAGAGCGCCCGCCAGCCGGAGAGCGCCGGGCTGCCGGAGAGCGCCCGCCAGCCGGAGAGGGCCCGCCAGCCGGAGAGGGCCCGCCAGTCGGAGAGCGCCCGCCAGTCCGGGGTGAAGCGGCTCCTTTGGCGGTTCCGGTCGCGGCGCCAGGGTTGTCCCATCACGCTGCGTTCCCCGAGCACCCGGTGCTGGCCGAACACCCAGCTCCAGTCGAGCGTGCGGGGCCCACCGATCGTCTCCCCGCCGCTCCGGCCCAGCACGATGCGTCTACGAGCGAAGTTCATCCCGGACGGGACGGAAGTGCTGCCGGCCCCGGCCATCGCGACCTGGTCGCTGTCGCTGGCGTGGCCGCGATCGCGGCAGCCGGGATCATATGGCGGCTGGACTGGTCACGGCGAGAACAGTTGCACGCTCGCCGGAGGGGTCGCCTCATCGTGGCGAACCGGCCCGCGGTGCAAGCGGTTGAGCGCCGGGCGCGAGCGATTGCCAGCGAAGAGGCAATGCGTTGGGTTGACCTAGCGGTGCGCTACCTGAGCGGCCTGGTCGAACAACAGTCGCTCGCCAAGATGGCGCTGGTCCCGTCGCTGGTCTTGGTCCAGGCCGGTAAACGAGGTCTCGAGGTGCTCGTCACGCCAGGTGTCAAAGGCCCCTTTGGATGGTTCGAGGCGAGCGAAGACGGGACGCGGTTGCTCCTCGACGCGGAGATAACGCTCGAAGACCTCAAGGCTCTCGCGGCCGACCAGTGGCCGGCGTGGCCCGCCCTGGTAAGCCTCGGAAATGATGCAGGCGGGGCCTTGCTGTTCAACCTCGAGCATGCTGGGTCGCTCTCGGTAGAAGGGCCGGCGAAGCAAGTCGAGGGCACGCTGGCGCGCATCGCATTGGAACTTTCGAGCCAACCATGGTCGGACGAAATGCTCGCCGGGCTGTACTTGATCGGGGAGTGCACACTCGATGAACGCCTCAGAGGCGCGCACAGGGTTCCTAGCGACGAGGCGATGGACCTGGCAGAGATGCTGGACCGGGTATCAGCGGCTCGCCAGGAGCTGGCAGGGCCTCTCTCGCTCTCGGTATTGCGGGCCGTCGCTTGTGAAGCACCGCCCTATGTTGCCATCGCCTTCCCAGGGGCCAGTCCAGAGCCGCTGCGTTGCCTAGCCGAGGCAGCTATCCCTGAGCGCAGCGGGGTAACGGTGGCCGGAGCCGGCCCGTTCACCGGCGCGAGGTGGAACCTGGTCATCGGGGCGGACGGGGTCGCGTCGCTTAGCGGCCCATTGGGTCAGCGCCCGGTGTCGTTCGATTTGAAGCTGGAGTGTGACCCCGAGGAGGTGGGCTTGTTGAGTGAGGCTCTGGGAGCAACCGTTGAACGGGTGGGCCGCCCCGCCGAGGAACGCCCTGACGACCCCGCGCTGGCCGAGCGCGTCATCGACATCAGGTCGGGCAGCCCCCCGCCAGAGCGCGGCGAGGTAGAAATCTGCTTGCTAGGAGCAGTCGAGGTGGCCGGAGGTGACATGAGCGCGCTCGAACCCTCGCGCAGGACGGCCGCCCTTGCGGTGCTTGCTTATATGGCCGCACACGACAGGCCCGTCAACGCCGACGAGCTCGCTGGGGCGCTCTGGCCGCTCGACGCCACGAAGGAAAATCTTGGGGGCCCCCAGCGAAAGACCGTCATGAACGTGATCTCTCGCGCCCGCCTGGTGCTCGGCTACGGCGTGCGCGGCCAGGAACGGCTGGCCTATTCGGCGCAGGGTTACAGGCTCACACCGGAGGTGACTTCGGACTGGGCCCGTTTCGAAACCCTTGTGACCAGGGCGCGCCTGGCTTCGCCTCCCGATGCGATCAGCATCCTTCGCTCTGCGGTCGAGCTCGTCAGAGGAGAACCGTTCGCCGGAGCGCTCTCGAGCCAGTTCTTCGAATGGGTGGCCAGCGAGCACTTGGACCTTACGCTGACGGCACGGGCGGTGGACACGGCCGAAGAGCTCGCTGAGCTTGCGCTCGACGTCGGAGACTTCGACACCGTCCTTTGGGCGGTCGGAAAAGGGCTCCAGCTCGAGCCGACAAGAGAGGAACTGTTCCGGCTCTGGATGCACGCATTGGGCCGCTCGGACCGGCCCGCCAAGGTCGATGAGGTCTACCGCCGCCTGATGCTCGTGCTCAGACAGCGGCTCCATCCGCTCCAGGAGCCGCAAGAAGCCAGCCGCGAGGTGTGGCGCAGCTACACCGAACACGCAGCCCTATCATGAGCCCGTGCCTGCAGTGGTGCTGTACAGGGAGGGTGTCACCACGCGCGAGCGGTGGGCCCGCTGTGGGTTTGGTTTGCCCCTGAAGTCATTCCGGGCGACCTGGGAACGCGTGCAGGTCGATGTCGACCAAAACCTCGAGTTCTCAGTTAGGACAGCAACGCGCCATGTCGTAATCATGGCAACCGGCCGCCACGAGATCCGGGTGAGCGGGCGCGGGTTTGCGCCCTCGGCGGCCACGGTGGACCTGACGGGCGAGGAAAGGGTGATCGTCGCGATCACGCCTGAGTACCTGGAGTCGGTGAGTAGGGCCACCCCACTTGGCCGGCTCCGGGCACACGTCGTCGGTGGGCCCGAGGATCTTCACCCGTACCAGTTCTACAAGAGCTGGCCTGTGTTCGTTGCCGCAGCGGGTTCATCGGTGGTGGCAGCCGTTGGTGCGGCAGCAGTCGGGGCGGCGGTGTACGTCCTTACCCAACACGTGCTGGTCGGGCTCCTGCTGCTTGCATGTGCCTCGGTCGTGGTGCCGACGCTGCTAATCAGCGGGGTCGGTGGGGTCGTAATGGCCGTGCGCTTCCTGCGGCTTTCCGCGGACTGGCGCGCACCACGGCCAGCTGGAGGACCGGGCGTAGCCGGGGAAGGGCAAAAGGTTTCGGCGCCCCCGGCGCAGGTGCCCGGCACCGGTCACGAGCCCCGGAAGGGGGGCGAGGGCTCGTGACCGGCCCGATCCAGGGGCGAGGGTTCCCTGGTGGCTTGCCCCGCATCCTGCGGGACACCTGTAAATTACCGCCCCAAGGTTTCACGAATGCAACAGGTATGTTGCAACTCGGTAAACACTTGTAAGCGCTTCCATGAACAGGCTAGTCGCTGGGAAGGCCTCCCCGCAACCGCTTTGGGACCTTTTCGTTTAAGCAGAGCGATGTCCTCGTCACGGTCGCCCGCGGGCGGGAGTTCCTCCCGGAGAACCCTGGGTGGCCTCGCTGCGCTTGCGTTGACGGGCCTGGCGCTGGGCTCTTGCGGGGCCGCCCCGAGCGAAGTCTCAACACCGCTCGGGTCCCAACCCGCTGCGGCGACCGCAAGCATCCGGGGCCGCGGCCGCGGCCGACTACGACTACGGCGCCGCCATCGGCAGGCCCTGTCCTTGAAGTCGGCGATTCCCTGGGCATCGATCTCGGCTGGGGACTGGCCGACGAGCTAACCGGCATCAAGCACCGTCTCATCGCTGCTGCCGTGGGGGACACCGGCTTGGCCGAGCCGTCTTACTACGACTGGCCGGCGCAACTGGCCGTCGAGCTCCGCCTGTACCACCCGGCGACCGTGGTCGTGTTCCTCGGTGCCAACGACGTGGAGGGCTTCTACACCACCGACCGTTTTCTACCGTTCGGGTCGCCAGGCTGGGCTGCGCTGTACGGCAAGCGGGTCGCCCAGATGATGGACGAAGCAACCAGCACGGGCGCGAAGGTGCTCTGGGTTGGCATGCCTCCGATGGAAAGCCAGAGTTTTTCATCCGACATGGCCACGCTGAACGCCGTCTACCGGACGGAGGCGATCGCCCACCGACCGGACGTGAGCTACCTGGCGTCTTGGAGATTGCTGGGCGGACCACACGGACAGTACAGGGAGTCGCAGACCGGGGTGGACGACGAAGTGGCCCTAAGGGCGCCCGATGGGGTCCACATCACACGTGCCGGCGGCGACCTGCTTGCAAAGGCCGTCATCGCCAGGTTGAAGCGGTTCGGCTGGCTTTAGCATAAAGACCGCCTGCCTGCGGGCGAGGGGCCCGCTGGCAGGCGGCCCATTCTCACCTTGAGAGCCCAGAGAGGGGGGTGGCTCTGGCTGGCTCTTAGGGAGACTGGGGGAAAAAGCATTCCCCTCTGGCATTCTCTGTCGGCAGTGACCCGAGGTAGTTGAGGAGGAAACCGGCCAGCCGTTTCGAAGTTCGCCCGAAGAGTACTGCTTTGTCCGCTTATTAATATTGCGCGCCTGCCTCAGCCTGCGCTGAGGGAGACCTGAGCTTCTCCTAAGAGACCACCGCGCCTGGGCCTTAGCGGACGGCTGCCCCGCTGAACGCTTCGGCCGTGCCGACCGCGGCGAGGAGTGCCCGCGCGAGCGCGAGTGCCGATACAGGGTCGAGCTCGACTGCCACTCGAGCAGACGGGCCTCGGTCAGGGTTCAAGAAGTCCACGTTCACGGTGTGCTCGGCCGGCGCATGCACAGGGTGGTCGAAGTAGACGGTCGCGGACGAAAGAGGGAACCATCCGGAAGGGCCTTTGCCGCTGCCGCTGATCGCGACATGCTCAGTTTCGTAAGTGCACATGGGCGTTCCTCAGGATGCCAGGTAGCGGCCGAAGAAGTTGTCGATCCGTTCCCATCCGTCTTTAGCAGCCTCAGGGCGGAAAGAGGGGCGGTCCACACAGAAAAACGCGTGCCCTGCCCCTGGGTAAGAGTGGAACTCGTAGGTCTTGGCATGCTCCGCAAGGCTCTTTTCCAAAACGGCCACTTCTTCGGGTGATGGGTGCTGGTCCTCTTCGCCGAAGAGGCCAAGCAACGGGCAGGACAGGTCCTTGACCCTTCCGACCAACGGGCCCATCTTGATGGGGAAGCCCTCAGGCATAGGGTTGACGACGGCGGCTCCGTAGCAGTCGACGGCCGCATCGAGCCGCAAAGAGATTGCGGCGAGAAAGCTCTGGCGCCCGCCCGAGCAGTAACCGATTGTGCCCACCTTGCCGTTTGAGGAGGCGAGGGACTTTATGTGCTTGCTGGCACCGTCCACGTCGCCAACCAGGCGTTCGTCCGGTACGCCGCCCTGGGCTCGTGCTGTCGCAGCCGCATCGTCCGGGCTCGCCCCTGGCGCCTCACGGCTGTAGAGGTTGGGCATCAGGGCGATATATCCTTCGTCCGCAAAACGGCGGACGATCTCTTTGCTGCTGCGGTCATAACCGGGCATATGGTGGATGACGACGACCCCCCCGAACGGCCCCTGCCCCATGGGTTGCGCCAGGTAGGCCTCGATCTGGTCGCCTCCGTGGCCGGCGATGGTGATCGTTTCAGCGTTCATGTCGTGGCTCATGTACCCGAGGCTATCGCGGCGCGATCAGGCTTGTTCGTGGCCGTTTTTTACCCGGTCCAGGTCATCGCGCAAGGCCGCCGCCGGTGAGCCTCACCCATCTCGCTGGTCGTGCTGTCCCGGCCGGTTTCGCCTCAGACGCCCATTTACCCGAACAGGGCAAAGGGCAGTGCTAGATGCGCTCGTCAACCGCCCGGTCACATGAGCCCGAGCTCGACCAGGCGGTTGACGATGCCGGGGCAGGCTAAGCGGCAGGCGGGTCTGTGGTGGTCGTGGTGCTTGTCGTTGTGGTCGGGGCTCCCGGAGGCGTGCCCGGCCCTTTGGTGAAGCGGGGAGCCCAGGGTTTGCGGTTGGCCTGTACCTGGGTCAGGTCGGTGACGGTCTGAGCTGTTACGGTACCGCCGCTCGCAGTCGCGGTGACAGTGACGGTATCGCCATTGTTCACAGCAGTGATCCCGCTCGAATCGGCGTTGACGATCGTGGACGAGTCGACGACGTAGGTCTGGCTGAACCCGTCGGCGCTCGTGACGGTGATCGAACCCGCGCTTACCGCGCCGGCCGTTCCGTACTGGGTGTCGATCGTCTCGTAGTCGCCGTTGGGGCCCTTTAGCGTGTACGACCCGTGAATGACGCCATCAGGGCCGAACAGGCCACCAAGGGTGCTCATGCCGCCAAAGCCACCCGGCCCCCCGAACCCGCCGCCCCCGCCGGGGCCGCCTCCCTTGCCGGCGAACGAACCGAACGCCGCCGGGCCGCCCTGGCCGACAGGGCCACCGAAGAAGCCACGGTGCCCTCGGCTAGGCGTCGCAGAAGGTGTTGTCGTAGCCGTAGACGAGCTGGTCGCTGCCGGGCTCGCGGGGGTCGAGGTCGTTGCGGAAGCAACCGCCGCCGCACCTGCACCTGCGCCAAGGATCACGGCGAGGCCGGCAGCCGTCTTGGTCAGACGCGACCGCCGGGGCTTGCGGGCCCCTGAACCAGGAGGCGGCGGGGGAGGGGTGAACTGATAGAGGTCGGCATCCTTGTTGTCATTGCTCATCTTGAGCTCATCTCCTTGCTCCCGGGGCATAGTAGGGCCACGGCACGCACTTCAGAGGATGCCGCTCCGACATGAAAGGAACATGAGCGCAACCTGAGGCTTGGGGCCACCTGCCCGATGGGGCCTTCAGGTGCGCAGCGGCTTCCGGGCGTGACCAGGCATTTCTCGGCGTACGCGGGTCGAAAGCTGTTTGCGCGCTACCCGCCGAGATGGTCCGGGCGACCCCGATATGGGCCCAACCACGCAACCCTTTTCACTCGCCAGGTGGCCGGGCGCCCGCCGAGAGGGTCAGAAGTCCCTCATCACCATGCCGGTACGTGGCTTCGGCCAAAAAAATGTCGTCTTCGGCGGCATCCGGTCGCCCCCGTGCGCTGTGCGGGCGATCTGGGAAACGGTCGCCGGACGGCAGAAGACCGCTGCGTTCGCCTCCCCAGTCCTAATTGCGATCAAGGCTTGCGCGATGTCGTGCTCGTACGCCAGGTTGTGGGGGGGCAAAGCCGCGAGAGCCGCATCGATGCGGCTCGAGTCGAGCTCATAGCCGGCGGCAGGTCCCGTCGCCCGCGGTGTAGCGAGCCAGCACCCGGAAGCGGTTATGAGGGCGAGGGCGCCCACGTGATCCATTTCAAAGAGCAGCTTGGGCCCTTCGGCCGTGGTGGGCTCCAGTTCGAAGCTGGCGCCAAGGGCGCCGACAATGTCAAAGCCGGCTGGCAGAGCCGATACCACCCGGTGGATGGCCTGGACTTGGAGCTGTTGTTCGGAGAGCTCAACCACCAAAGCGAGAACCGCGTCATATCCGGCCTTGACGGTGCCCGGGCGCTCGCCACCGGCCTCGCCCCGCTCACCGCCTTGGTCGCCAAGCGCAGCGCCTTGCGCGTCGGCTCCCGAGGCTTTGGCTCGCCGTTCGGCCTGGTATGCGAGCGCCGTCTCGTAGCGGTGGTGCCCATCGGCGACCAACAGCGGGCTGGCAGCGACCACCTTTGCGACGGCGTGGTGCGTTGCAGGGTCAGTAAGCGCCCAAATCTCGTGAAGGGCCCCGTCGTCGTCGCGCGCACTTGTCACCCGCTGGCCGCCTTCGGCCTCCCCGGCCGGGACCGGGCCGAGCGCGTCGGCAAGCCCCGTCTCGCAGGACAGGCACCAGATCGGCGAGGTATTGGCGTGGGTCGCCCGGATCAGCTCGAGGCGGTCGCTCTTGGCCTTGGGAGTCGTGTTCTCATGGGGGAGGATGCCTCTCCCTGGCGGTTCGAGCACGAGTGCGCCCATCACGCCCAGGGTGTGCCGTGGCTCACCGTTGGGCGCCACGTAGCTCATGCGGTAGCCGTAGAGGGCCGGACTTTCTTCGCGAACGAGTGCTCGGCTCATCTGCCACCCCTGGAAAAGGCGGGCTGCTTCGCCATATTGCCCGTTGGGAAGCTCGACCCGGACGACGTTGTAAGGGCTGCGCGCCATTAGGGCTACCCGCTGTTCCTCGGTGATTATGTCGTAAGGCGGGCAGATCACAGCGTCCACCGAGCCGACGACCGCCAGGCCGGGGCGCAAGCCGGCGAAAGGCAGTAGCTGTGGCATGGCTCCTGACTAGCAGTACCAGCCCCGCCCGGCAACTCTACGACGCGCACCCGCCTCAACTGGCCTCGCAGGTGCCCTTGACGCGCCTCGCAGCTGGCGTCGACGCGCGCCTCGGGGGTACCGCCGACACGTCTCGCAGGTGGTGGTCGGTATCGTGGGGGGGTGAAACCAGCAGCTACCCGAACGGGTGCACATTGGAACTGAGCGGCCCGATATGGGGGACGTCCCCCGAAGATGACCAGCCTGGCTGGCCGTCGGCTGCCGCCCCTTCCCAGGAGGCCCCGCCGGCTACGACGCAAGGACACCCTGGAGCGGACTGGTGGCCAGAGCAGCCGAACGGCCACCCCGCGGGCCCTGGCCGACCGGACGGACGGCCCCACCCGTGCCCCAGTCGGCGAGGAACGGGCCAGTTCGTCCGGGCACGAACGGCAAGCCGAAGAGCACGCTGAGGCGGGTGTGGGAGCGCCTCGTCGGGGCTCTCGCCGCGATCGGTGCCTTCCTGGCCAAGTTCGGCGCCCTGCTGATCAAGCTGAAATACCTCGGGCTTGTGCTGTCCATGCTTGTTTCCGTCGCGGCGTACGCGCTGTTTTTTGGATGGACTTTCGCCGCCTGTTTCGTGCTGCTGATCTTCGTGCACGAAATGGGCCACGTAATAGAGCTGCGTCGGCAGGGGGTCCCGGCGACCGCGCCACTATTTATCCCGTTCCTAGGTGCTTTCGTGGGGATGAAAGGGAGCCCGCGGAGCGCCTATCAGGAGGCTCTTTCCGGGCTGGCCGGCCCGTTGTTCGGCACGGCAGCCTCGGTGGTTGTGGCTTTTTGGGCGAACGCGACCGGGTCACAATTCCTCATGGCGTTAGCCTTTGTCGGGTTTTTCATGAACATGTTCAACCTTTTGCCGATGCTGCCCCTCGACGGCGGGAGGGCTGCCGCGGCGCTGCACCCGGCGATCTGGCTCGCCGGCCTGGTCGGCCTGATCGCCTGGGAGGTC
The DNA here is from genome assembly GCA_963699075.1 of uncultured Acidimicrobiaceae bacterium. Taxonomy (GTDB): domain Bacteria; phylum Actinomycetota; class Acidimicrobiia; order Acidimicrobiales; family Palsa-688; genus Fen-671. Next base: position 1,229,105 of record CAVOTF010000001.1, read on the forward strand.
ATTTACCCGAGCCCGGTGATACCGATAATCCTCATCCTCGGTGGGTACGAGCTTTGGCGGAGGTGGAGGTACCGCAATAGCCCGGCCTCGCGCCTTTACTACGCGTTAGTGCCCCAACAGCGCCTCACCATTGGGGTCATGTACCTCGCCCTGGTTGCTGCGACGGTCTACGGTTCGCACGCCACATATGTGGCTCGCAGCTTCAAGTGGTAACCGATCGCCTGAGGCGCATCGCAGCGTGACCGGCTCGGCGCGGGCGAGTGACGGGCAATGACATGGGCCCTCGACCTCGACGGGGTGGTGTGGCTCGCCGGGCGCGCAATACCAGGTTCTGCACAAGCGGTCAGCGAGCTGCGTTCTGCGGGCGAGCGGGTCGTGTTCCTCACGAACAACTCCGGCCCTCTAGTTGAGGGCCACGTCGAGGCACTCGCCAAGGTCGGGGTGAATTGCGCGCCGGAAGATGTCGCCACCTCGGCCCAGGCAGCTGCGTCGATGCTGAGCCCGGGGAGCCGGGTTGCCGTTGTCGGTGACAAGGGGATCCTCGAGGCACTGGACGCGCAGGGTGTGAAGGTTGTGAGCGCAAAAGAAAACCCGGAGGCTGTAGTCGTCGGGCGCAGCCTGGAACTGGACTATTGGGCGCTCGCCGGCGCCGCCGGTGCAGTACGCGACGGGGCGAGGTTCATCGCCACCAATACGGACTCAACCTTCCCGACAGGTGACGGGCTGCTCCCGGGAGCGGGGCCCTTGTGGCTTTTATCGCAACAGCAGCAGGCCGCAAGCCCGAAGTCGCGGGCAAGCCGGAAGATCCGATGGCGGCCCTCGTGAAGTCGCGCTACGGCACCCTAAGCGTGGTGGCAGGTGACCGGCCCGAGACGGACGGCCTTTTTGCCCAGCGCACCGGTTCGCGCTTCGGCCTCGTCTTCTCAGGGGTTACGCAGCCGTCCGATCTCCCAGTGGATCCGACGCCGGACCTGGTAGCCCGGGACCTGGCCGAGCTGGTCAAGAAGTACCTCGGTCGTTAAGGCGCTTCGTCGAACAGGAGGGCCGGCAGCTCAGCCATGTCGTAGAAGATGTGGTCCGCTCCGGCCAGCAGCTCGGCCGGCGTTCGGGCCGCGAAGCCAAGGACCGCCATGCCGGCCGCACGGGCCGCTTGCACACCGACCGCTGCGTCCTCAACTACGACGCAACTGGAAGGCGGGAAACCCATCTCCCGTGCGGCAAGCAGAAAAAGGTCCGGGGCGGGCTTTCCCTGCGCAACGTCTTCGGCCCCCCACCACCGATCTCCGAAGCGCTCGAACAGCCCGGCCGTCTCCAAGGCGAACCGTATGCGGTCGCGACGCCCCGACGAAGCCAGGCAAAAAGGCGTTCCGGCAGCGTCCAGGCAGTCCAAGACCTTCTCGATCCCCGGGACGGGCAGCAGGAACCTAGAGATGAGGTCGAATATGTTCGCTCTCATCATCTCTTCGAAAGACGGGGGGAGCGGGCGGCCGCTGTCCTGTTCTACGAGGCGGCGCGTGCTCGCCAAGGTCATCCCGCGGAACGCTTCCCCGCACTCTTCCGGCGTGATCGGGTAGCCAAGAGCCGTCAGGGTCTCGGACATCGCCCGCTCGGCGAGAGCTTCGCTGTCGACGATTACGCCGTCGTTGTCGAAGACAACGAGCCCCCACCGCGCGCCGCTCACCCGTGTGACGTTACCAGTAGCCGCAGCAGCCGCCTGGGAGCGCTTCTTCTGCGCCCCCGACCGGGAGCGGCCGTATGCTCTGCATATGGGAACAGAAGATGACCTGAAGCGCCTGGGCCAAGCCGCTGCGGCGTTGGCCGCAGTGGCTGCAGCACGGGCGAAGGAAGCGGCCGAGCAATTGCTTGGCTCCCGCGAGAAGGCTCGCAGCGGCGCCAAGCATAAAGCCGAGAACCTCGTCGAAGAAGGCCGCCACGCCGCCGCGGAGGTGATCAGCGCCCTACGGCGCGAAACGTCGGTAATCCTGCACGATCTGCAGAAGCTCGAAAAGAACCTTCGTGACAATCAACACAGGGGCGGGGACTCGGGCGCCGAGCCCGCTGGGGCCAACAAGGCTGCGGCGACAAAAAAGGCGGCACCGACGAAGAAGTCAGCTCCGGCCAAGGCTGCTCCGCCATCTGAGAAGACCACGACAGCGAAAAAGGCGGCACCGGTCACCAAAGTCGCCCCCGCGAAAAAGGCTGTACCTGCGAAAAAGGCTGTACCTGCGAAAAAAGCTGTACCTGCGAAAAAAGCTGTACCGGCGAAAAAGGCTGTACCTGCGAAAAAGGCGGGGGCGGCGGCCAAGGCCGCTGGGCCCGGCAAAGCAGGGGGAGCCCGTAAGTCGCCGGGGCCCGCGGGCCGCTCGCGCGAGGGAACGAACTGAGCTGGCCGCGAGGAAACGTCTTGACACCGAACTGGTAAACCGCGGGTTGGCGACGAACCGAACAGAGGCCGGCGCACTCGTGGCGGCCGGGCGCGTGCTCGTCGGGGGTGCCGTCGCCACTAAGACCTCGCGCCAGGTGAGCCCCGGCGAACCCCTCGTGGTGTCGGGACCTCCAGCGCGTTTCGCCAGCCGGGGTGGGGAGAAATTGGATGCCGCATTGGAACATTTCGCTCTGGATGTTACCGGCAAGGACGCGTTGGACGCTGGCGCTTCCACGGGTGGCTTCACCGATTGCCTTCTTCAACGGGGGGCGGCGACCGTGGTCGCCGTCGACGTTGGCCACGGTCAGTTGCTCCAACGGATCCGGTTGGACCCCCGCGTGGAGGTAATGGAGCGTGCAAATGTGCGATATCTCGTCCCACAAGATGTCGGTGACCGCCGTTTCGACGTTGTCGTGGCGGATTTATCTTTCATTTCCTTGATGATGGTCGCAAGGGCTCTGCTTGGCCTCGCGAAACCCGCCGCAGATCTCGTCGTCTTGGTGAAACCACAGTTTGAGGCGGGCCGAGCAATCGTGTCGAAGGGCAGAGGCATCGTTCGCGACCCCAAGGTCTGGGCAAGCGTGTTATGCGACGTGGCCGGCGCTTTCGAAGCGAGCGGTGCCGAGGTTGCCGGTGGAATGGCGTCTCCGCTGCTGGGCGCTGAAGGGAATGTAGAATTCTTCCTGCACATGCGCACCGGCAACAAACAGCGTGCGGCCGGGCTCACCCTTTCCCTAGACTCAATCGCAATGTCAGCCGCGCCGTCGATTCGCCCGTCGAGCGGCGCCGCCGTGACGGCGGCTCAAGTCAGCCAAGACGGGCAGGCCTGAGATGGCGGTCATCGGTTTCGCTTCCCACGCGGGGCGCCTTAACGCGGTCGAGCTCGCCAAATCGACAGCGGTCTGGCTCGAGGAGAAAGGCCACGAGGCCGTCTTGCTACCCGAGCTCGCCCTGCTGCGCGAGGCACGGTCCGACTCCCTCGGGAAACTTGATCTTCTTGTAAGCCTGGGTGGCGACGGGACGATGCTGCGGACCGTCGGTATCGCTCTCGGCACCGAGGTACCCGTGCTGGGGGTAAATTTCGGGCACTTTGGCTACTTGACCGCTGTCGAACCCGCCGGGCTCCGCAATGCCATTGAGAGGTTCATCGCCGGGGACTATCACCTCCACCGGCGGATGACTGTCGATGTGAACGTCCTGTCCGATGGCGCCGAGTCTCCTCGCCTGAGCGCGAGTGGCCTCAACGACGTCGTTCTCGCGCGGCCCTCCGGCACCCACACAATCAATGCGAGCGTGGCAATTTCTGGCGAGCGGTTCCTCAGGTATGCCGCCGATGCGTTGATTGTTTCGACCCCGACCGGCACAACGGGTTACAACCTGTCAGCCAGAGGCCCTATCATTTCGCCGACGCTGCGCTGTCTGGTGCTCACACCGGTTTCCCCGCACATGCTGTTCGATCGGAGCCTAGTGCTCGACAGTGCGGCCACGGTTTCGATGGAGCTGGACGGTCGCTTTGACGCAGACTTGATCGTGGACGGTGTCCCTCGCGGTCAGCTCGAGGTTGGAGGCAAGCTCGTGTGCAGCGCCGGTACCAGCGATGCGTTGCTGGTCAGCTTCGGGGACCGTGACTTCGGGACCGTGCTCAAGAACAAGTTCCACCTCGCCGACCGCTAGCGCGCGGCGAACGGCAAGCCCGGTACGCTCGCGCCATGCTGAGCGAGCTCAGGGTGAGCCAGCTGGGCGTCATCGAGGATCTGACGGTCGTGCTAGGCCCGGGGATGACGGCGCTCACCGGCGAGACCGGCGCCGGCAAGACACTTGTGGTCGAGGCGATCGAATTATTGCTCGGCGGAAGGGCCGAAGGAGTGCTGGTGCGCCCGGGAGCGGCCGAGGCACTTGTCGAGGGTCGGTTCGTGTTGCCAACAGGTGCCGGGGTGCCTGGGACCTCCCCGGAAGGCGTGCCCGGCGCTACGGAGGCGACTGAGGTGGTGCTGAGCCGAGCCGTCCCCGCTGACGGGCGGTCGAGGGCTTACCTAGACGGCAGGATGGCGAGCGTTGGAGCCCTTGCTGAGCTAGGGGAGCGCCTCGTCGACCTCCATGGCCAGCACGCCCACCAATCGCTTCTCTCGGGCGCCGCCCAACGTGACGCACTCGATTTGTACGCCGGAGCGGACCGCCGACCTCGCGAGCAGGCGCGTGCCGCTTTGCGCGAGATAGATGAAGCCCTTGTAAGAGCAGGGCGCGACGGGGCGGGCCGCAGCGGTGAAATGGAATTGCTCCGCTACCAGCTGGAAGAGCTGTCGGCCGCCGGCATTGCGGGCCCCGCAGAAGACAGCGAGCTCGAGGTCGAGGAGGAACGGCTCAGCAGGGCGGCCGCGCACAGGGCGGCGGCGGAGGCGGTTTACGAGGACCTGGCAGGCGACGAGCAGGTGCTGGACCTGGTGGGCAAGGCAGTGGCGAGGATCGCCGGGCACGCTCCCCTCGAGGTCCTGCATGACCGGCTGAAAGGAGCCGCAGCGGACCTGGCGGATGTTGCGAGCGAGGCACGGGCATTGGCCGAGGGGCTCGAAGAGGACCCTGAGCGACTGGCCGAAGTGGCGTCGCGGCGGGCTATGTTGCGTGATCTTCGCCGGAAGTACGCCGGTCCGGGCGGCAACCTCGCGGATCTGCTGACATTTCAGGAGGATGCGAACAAGCGATTGGAAGAGCTCGAGGGCCTGGAGGGGCTTTCCGCGCGCCTTGCCGACATGCGCGTTCGCGCGCTCAGCGAGCTTCGTTTGGCGGCAAGGGAGCTGGGAGACGCCCGGCGAGCAGCGTCGGCGGCGTTAGGGGAAGGAGCCCAGGCTGGGCTGCGACGCCTGGCCATCCCCAGAGCTCGCTTCGAGGTGAGGGTCGGCGGCCCTCCTCAAGACGAAGGCAGCAAAGACGCCGACGAAGAAGCCGACCTGCGGGCGCTCTCTGGTGAGGAGGTGACCTTCCTGCTGGCGGCGAACCCGGGGGAGCCGTTGATGCCTCTGTCGAAGGTGGCCTCTGGCGGAGAGCTGGCGCGGGCGATGCTGGCGCTGCGCTTGGTGCTCGTTGCCGGGCCTAACCGCCATGGTGGTGGGGCTGCCGGTGCTGGGGCTGCCGGCGAGGTGCAAGGACCTCTGACTCTCGTGTTCGACGAGGTCGACGCCGGCATTGGGGGCGAGGCGGCGCTTGCTGTCGGCAGGTCGCTCGCCGAGCTGGGCCGGCGCTACCAGGTGATCGTCGTGACCCACCTGGCCCAGGTCGCGGCTTTTGCCGACGCTCAGATCGCTGTGTCCAAGATCGAGCGAGAGGGGCGCAGCGTCGCGACGGCAGCAACGGTGTCGGGCCGAGACCGCGTTATAGAGCTGTCCCGGATGCTCTCCGGCCAACCAGACAGCGTTACCGCCCGCCGCCACGCAGCCGAGCTTCTCCGCACGGCCGGATCGGGTCGGGACCGCGCGTCTGGGGCGAGATGAGCGGTGAGCGCTGGTGGCCGGCGCAGGCTGTGCAGGACTGGGCAACCGGCAGGGCCTTTAGCCGTTCGACGGCGATTGGGTCGCCGCAAATAAGGCAGGTGCCGTAGGTCTTGTTCGCCACGCGCGTCAGCGCTTGGTCGAGGTCACCCAAGTGGGCAATGGCCTGTGCGCGAAATGCAGCCGACCGCTGTCTTTCGAATGCGATCGTTGCGCCTTCGGGGTCGTGCTCGTCGTCGGCGTTGGCATCTTGCGAGGCGGCGACAATGCCATTGAACTCGTCGACCAAAGCGCCTAGGCGTTCCACCGTTTGGGCACGCTCAGCCTCCAAGATCTCGCGCGCCTGGCGCTGGTTCATTGGCGCCAAACCTACCGGTCCACGACGGTTAGGCTCGCGGCGTCGGCGGGGCAACGTCCGCCAATGTCGAGGAGGCTCGTGGGCATGACCGCAGACGAGGCAGTGATAGGTGAGGCAACTGAGCTGTTGCAGCGGCTGATCCAGAACCATTGCGTTAACGACGGGACGGCCGCCTCGGGAGGCGAGGTCCGCAACTCGGAACTGCTTGCGCATTACCTCATCGGGGCGGGCATCGAGCTCGAGCGGTTCGAAAGCGCACCGGGGCGCGAATCTCTGGTGGCGCGTATCGACGGGAGCGACCCGACGGCTCCGAGCCTGTGCCTGATGGGTCACACCGACGTGGTACCGGTCAACCCCGCAGGCTGGCACGAGGACCCTTTCGGCGGTGAGCTGATCAACGGGGAGGTGTGGGGTCGCGGGGCCATCGACATGCTTAACATCACCGCCACGATGGCCGTCGCCTTCAAACGCCTCGTGCATTCAGGCTTCCGGCCACGTGGTTCGCTTACTTATTTTGCGGTCGCAGACGAAGAAGCCGGCGGGCGTCTCGGTGCCGAATGGATGGTCGACAACCATTGGGACGCTGTGGCAAGCGACTACGTCCTGACCGAGATTGGTGGATGGTCCGATCTGCCGGGGGACGGGAGCCGGCGCATAGTGGTCAACGTCGCCGAAAAAGGGCTGGCCTGGAGACGCCTGACCGTGAAAGGCACACCCGGGCACGGTTCGATGCCCTACCGCACCGACAACGCCCTCGTGACCGCCGCCGAAGTGGTGAAACGCATCAGCGACTACAGGCCGGCGCCCTGGGTAGGCGACCTCTGGCTCGAGCAACTTGCCGGGCTCGACCTGCCGGAGAGCACAAAACGAGCGCTGTCGGACCCGGCCACTCTGGACGATGCCCTGGCCGAGTTACCCGCAGCGCTGGCACGGGGTTGTCACGCCGTCACGCACACGACGTTTTCCCCGAACGTGGCTCACGGCGGGGAAAAAACGAACACCATCCCCGACCACGTCGTGCTCGAAGTCGACGTCCGCACTCTTGCGGGCCAGACTCCCGAAGAGGTCGATGGTCATCTCCGCACCGCGCTCGGCGACCTGGCAAATCGCGTCGAAATCAGCTCCTTGCAGCAGTACAGCTCCACGCGTTCGGGCACAGACAACCGGCTGTGGGAGGCGCTAGGCCACCAGGTGGATGCCGTCTACCCCGGTGCGCAGCTCTCACCGGCGATCCTCGTCGGGGCAACCGATGCGCGCTTCTTCCGGGACAAGGGCTCGGTCGCCATGGGCGCTGCGCTGTACTCGCCCGAGGTGACCTTCGAGACCTTCGCCGGACGGTTCCACGGCAACGACGAGCGCGTCGACATCGCTTCGCTCGGGCTGTCGACCGAGCTATGGACCGGGGTCGTCAAAGAGCTGCTCGGCTGACCGGATGATCGCATGAGGGTTAAACCCGGTCCGATAAAGATGCTTTATCAAAGGTAAATGAGCACAGGCGCTGGGCGCGACTACGAACACATGGCTGTCGCGCTCGACCAAGCGCGGCTATCGCTCAGCGAGGGAGGGATACCCATTGGGGCAGCATTGTTCAGGGGGCCGGACCTGTTGGGTAGAGGTCATAACCGGCGCGTGCAGTCCCTGAACCCAATCCTCCACGGAGAAATGGACTGCCTACAAAATGTCGGCCGTTTAGGTACCTACAGAGGCACAACAATTTACTCGACGCTGATGCCGTGCTACATGTGCGCCGGGACAATAGTCCAGTTCCGAGTACCGAGGGTCGTGGCGGGGGAGTCCTTCACCTTCCCGGGCGGGCGGGAGTTCATGGAGGCACATGGCGTCGAGGTCGTCGACCTCGAAATGCAAGAGTGCACCCAGATGCTTCAGGGCTTCATCGCTGACAACGCGGAACTGTGGGCCGAGGACATAGGCGAGCTGTAGCAGTCAATCGGCCGAGGGCGTGGATTGCGGGGACGCGCCCCGACAGAGCAGAATCAGTCATCCAAGCTAGGAGGACTTTTGAAAAAAACAGCTACAAGAGGGCTCGCGGTTGCGTTGTCGACGTCGGCTCTCATGTTCGGCGTCGTTGCCACTTCGGCGTCTGCCACGACCCGGGTGCCTGACGCGACCGGGCGAACCCTCGTCATCGATAACTCTTTCGTTCTCGTCACCGCCGACCCCGGTCACATGTTCGAGCCGACCGGCGAGCTGGTTGTGAACGCCCTCTACGACACCCTCGTCACCTTCTACGGTGGCAATTTCAAGAAGGTCGTGCCCGACCTGGCGACCTCGTGGCAGGTGCTGGACGGCGCCCGGAAGTACGTCTTCCACCTCAACCCGAAGGCCAAGTTCTCAGACGGGACCCCCGTGACCTCGGCTGATGTCGTGTGGTCGCTGACCCGCCTTATCAACCTTAAGGGCAACCCGGCGTTCCTGCTTGCCGGCGAGACGGTAACCGCCGACGGCCCCGAGACCGTGGTCATGACGTCCGCCCAACCCAACCCGGGGTTGCCGTACATCTTGCCCAACCCGGCGACCGGCATTTTGAACTCCAAGGTCGTCGAGGCCCATGGCGGCACTGACGCGGCCAACGCCTCCACCAAGGACACGGCTGAAAACTGGCTGGACACGACCTCTGCTGGGTCGGGGCCCTACATCCTCAAGTCCTTCAGCACCACGACTCAGGTCGTCCTCGATGCCAACCCCAACTACTGGGGGCCTGCGCCGGCCTACTCGACCGTCGTGCTGCGCAATACAGCGACCGCTGCCGTAGAGCGCCTCGATGTGCTGCGCGGGACCAACGAGATCGCCCTCGACCTCGACCCGAGCCAGGCGAGCGGGATGAGCGGTGTGCAGGTCCTCGAGGGCGCGTCGCCCAACGTGTTTTTCATGTTCGCCAACGACAACCCCAAGATCTCCAAGGTCACGCCCAACCACGACTTCCAGTTGGCGCTGCGTTATGGCATCGACTACGCCGGGTTGCTCCAGCTGGCCGGAGCCGGTTCGATCCAGGACCCTGGCATCGTCCCGTCAGCGTTCCTGGGCGCCCTGCCCGCCTCTGACGACGCCAAGTACGACTTGGCCCAGGCCAAGGCCTACCTGGCCAAGTCCGGCGTCGGCAACCCAACGCTCAACCTCACCTACCCGACGGACCTCACAGAAAACGGTCTCTCCTTCGACGACCTGGCCGCTCGCCTGCAGCAGTACCTGGACCAGATCGGCATAACGGTCAAGCTCCAGCCTCAGTCGATCTCGGTTGGGCTGGGCACCTACCGGGCGGGCACGGAGGCGCTTGGGTTGTGGTTCTGGGGCCCTGACTTCCCGGACCCGAGCGATTACCTCAACTTCGGCCCGGGAGCCTTGGTTGGCCTCCGCGCCGGATGGACGGCCGCTGAAGACCCGACCGTCGCCGCTCTGGCCAAACAGGCGGCAATCACCACTGGTATCGCGGCACGGCAGGCGATTTTCGAAAAGTTCCAGCTTGCGATGAACGCGAGTGGCCCGTTCATCCCGTTGCTCCAGCCTGCGGAGGTCGTCGTGGGAACCAAGGGGATCAAGAACCTCCAGTCCAACGGCCTATGGCTGGTCGACCTGCGCAACCTCGGCTAATTGCTGCGATCACTAGTTGACGTCGGCCTGCCTGTCGCCATCGTGGGCCAATAGCCCGGGCTGGCCGAGCCGCCGCCAGAGTTGGCGGCGTTCGGGGGAGCGGCCTTAATTGGCCGCCCCCACCATCACCGATATCAACCGGCACCGAGCCCGGCGGGCCACACCCGCCGGGCTCGGCCGGTTCTTGGCCCGGCGCCTCGGGATCGGCGTGCTCCTCGTGATCGGGATCACCCTGGTTGCGTTCATCCTCACCCATCTAGTGCCCGGTGACCCGGCTGCTGCCAACCTGAGCCAGACGGCCCTTGGGGACCCAGCGATCGTGAAAGCCTTCAACCACGAGTACGGCCTTGACAAACCCGTGCCCGAGCAATACCTCATCTACCTGTGGAAGCTGGTCCACCTGAACCTGGGTATTTCCGAACAGAGCCATCGCCCGGTGGCCACCGACCTCAGCCAGTACTTCCCCGCGACGATGGAACTGGCCCTCTTCGCGATTGTCGTCTCGACCATCTTGGGCGTCGGCTTCGGCGTTCTCGCTGCAGTCCGCCGGGGCCGGCCTATCGATGGGGGGCTCCGGGTAGTCAGCTTGCTCGGTGTATCGATGCCGACTTTCTGGGTTGCCCTGTTGGTGTTCTACCTGTTCTACTACCGCCTGGGCTGGCTCCCCTCCGGGGGGAGGCTCAGCCCGGGCCTAAACCCGCCCCCGAGCATCACCGGCTTCTACACCGTTGATTCTCTTTTGCATGGGCAGTTTTCACTTTTCCTCAATGCCCTCGAGCACCTGGTCATGCCCGGGATGGTGCTCGGCCTCTTCACGGTCGGCACCGTGCTGCGCTTCACCCGCGCCTCGGTGCTCGAGGTCATAAACAACGACTATGTGCGGGCCGCCCGTGCCAAAGGGCTCTCGGAGTGGACGGTCATCCGTCGCCACGTGATGCGGCCGGCGTTGCTCTCGATCGCCACGGTGGCCGGCCTGGCTTTCGGGAACCTGCTCTCGGGCACGGTGCTGGTCGAGAACATCTTCAGCTGGCCCGGTATCGGCCAGTACGCCTATCAAAGTGCCACGAACCTGGACCTGCCCGCCATTACGGGCGTCAGCATCGTCGTCGCCATTGTCTACATCGTGATCAACCTGCTCGTCGACCTGCTCTACAGCATCCTCGACCCCCGGATCGAGCTCCGTTGATCGCCGCCGGCTCCCTCGTCCCCGATGCCGGCCCGCCTGGGCCGGGGAGCGGCCCGAGCCAGGACCGCCTCACTCGCAAGGACAGGGCGGCGCTTCGGCCACCCTGGCGCCAACCGCTGGCCGTCATCGGCATGGTCACCATCTCGGCCTGGGCCCTGTGGCCATTTTCGCGCCCGAGCTGGCGCCCTTCGCACCGGACAACCAGTTCGCCCCGCTAGGGGTGGCGCCGTCTCACCTGTACCTGTTCGGTACCGACGAGCTCGGCCGCGACGTTTTCTCCCGCATCATTTACGGCGCGCGCTTATCGATGCCCTTGGCAATCCTCCTGGTGCTCATAGCCATGACCATCGGTTCGGCGCTTGGCGCTATGGCGGGCTTTTTTGGCCGCGCCGTCGACGCCGTGATAATGCGCATTGCCGACCTCGTGTTTGCCTTCCCGGGCATCATCCTGGCCTTGGCGGTCGCCGCCGCCCTGGGTGCCTCGTTGAGCAATGCCGTACTCGCCGTCATCGTCGTGTCGTGGCCTTCGTACGCCCGGCTCACGAGAGCACTGGTCCTGTCGGCACGTTCCTCGGAGTACGTGACCTCGGCCCGCCTCCTTGGCAGTTCCTCATGGCGCACTATCTGGGTGGAGCTCAGGCCGAACATTGCCGGGCCAATATTCGTTCTTGCCGCCCTGGACGTCGGCAACGCGGTCCTGTTGCTCTCGGGCCTGTCGTACCTCGGCCTCGGCGCCAAGCCACCAACCGCCGAGTGGGGGGCCATGGTCTCCGAAGGCGTGCAGAACTTCAACCTCTGGTGGGTCGGCCTGTTCCCGGGGCTTGCCATCCTTACCATCGTGCTTGCCTTCAACTTCATCGGCGATGCCTTGCGAGACATGCTCGACCCGCGGACGGCCCGGATGATCCGCAAATGAGCGGGGCACCGGTCCTGGAAGTCGAGAACCTTACCGTGGCGCTGCGCACGGCCCGAGGTATGCGCAGGGCGGTGGACGGCGTGTCGTTCTCCATCGGCGAGGGCGAGATCCTTGGTATCGCGGGCGAGAGCGGGTCGGGGAAAACCATTACTGCGCTTTCACTTCTCGGCCTGCTTCCCATCGGGGCACGCACGGGGGGAAGCGTGCGTTTCCAAGGTCGCGAGCTACTCGGGATCAGCCGCAAACAGCTGCGCGCCGTGAGGGGCGCTCAGGTGGCGCTCGTCTCGCAGGACCCGGCTACATCCCTGCACCCGTTGCTACGGATCGACGTCCAGATGACCGAACACGTACGGGCCCATCTCGGTTTTTCGAAGGAACAGGCTCGACAACGAGCCGTCGAAATGCTTGACGCGGTGCGTATCCCCGACCCGGAGTCGGCCCTTTTGTCCCACCCGCACCAATTCTCAGGGGGGATGCGCCAACGCATAGCAATTGCCATGGCTCTGGCCTGCGAGCCACGCCTGCTCGTGGCGGACGAGCCGACAACGGCCCTCGATGTCACCGTGCAAGCCGGGATCCTGCGCCTCTTGGACCAGCTCCGTCGAGAACGCGGGGTGTCGGTCATGATCATCACCCACGACCTGGGCGTGATGTCGACGATTTCGGACCGGATCTGCGTCCTTTACGGAGGCAAGGTCGCCGAGTACGGCGCCACGGCGTCGGTGCTCGGCCACCCCAGGCACCCCTATACAGAGGGCCTTATGCGTTCGCTGCCCGGAGCCTCGCAAGCCGGGTCTCCGATGGTGCCTATCCAGGGTGCGCCGCCCAGCCTGGACAATATCCCCGGAGGTTGCGCGTTCCATCCCCGCTGCAATTGGGCGGTTGAAAGTTGCCGTCTGATCGTCCCCACTCTTCGGCCTGTCGAGGGCGGGCGCTGGTTGGCATGCGATATCGACCCGCTCCACGGGCACGAGCCCGACTTGGCAGAAGTTGGCGAGAGATGAGCGTTCGGCCGAGTTCCGGCGCGCCGCTGCTAGCTGTTGACGACGTCGACGTCGCCTATGCGCGCCGTGGTCAGGCTCCCGTCCGTGCGGTGATCGGAGCCAGCATCACGGTGGCAGCGGGGGAGATCGTCGGGCTGGTTGGCGAGTCAGGGTGTGGGAAATCGACGCTCGGCCGGGCTGCGGTCGGGCTGGTAGCCCCCAGCGCCGGCGAGGTCCGCTACCGGGGTGAGGTGGTCGAGGCTATGGGTAGGGCCACCCGGCCTCCGCGGCTGCGGTCGCTTCAGATGGTGTTCCAGGATCCATATGCTTCGCTCAACCCGCGACGGCGCATCGGTCGGCAGGTCGCAGATGCGATCCGTCTCGGCACGAGGGCAAAGCTGGACGACGCAGAAGCTCAGGCCCGAGTGGCCGGTCTGCTCGAACGCGTGGGTTTGTCTGCCAATATCGCCCACCGCTACCCGCATGAGTTTTCTGGCGGGCAGTGCCAACGCATAGCGATCGCGCGGGTGCTCGCCACCGATCCATCCTGCGTCGTGGCCGATGAACCAATCAGTTCCCTGGACGCGTCGGCGCAGGCTCAGATCGCCAACCTGCTGGCGGGGATCGTGGCCGATTCCGGCCTAGGGATGCTCTTCATTTCTCACGATCTTTCTGTCGTGCGCAAGATCGCCCACCGCACTGTGGTCATGTACCTCGGCCGCATCGTCGAAACGGGGCCAACCGAGCCGATCTGGTCCGCCCCAGCCCACCCTTACACACGCGCCCTCATCGCCGCTGTCCCCGTACCGGGCGCCCGGTCGGGCCTGGCAACGGAGCTTCGGGGCGACGTGCCAAACCCGGCGCGGCCGCCGTCTGGCTGCCGCTTCCACCCGCGTTGTCCCGATGTCATTGACCGCTGCCGGACCGAGGACCCCCCGCCCGTCGAGGTGGTACCTGGCTGGCAGTCGCTTTGCCTGCTCACCAAGCCGCGACCGGCCCCAGCGCCGCCAGAGAGCCTCAGCGACCCATGAAGTGCTCGCGAACTGCCGGCAGCACCCGGGACCCGAGCAGTTCTACACCCCTGGCGTCGGTCAGCCCGTGGGGCGTGCCGAACTCCACGCGGTCGGCGCCGGCCTCGAACACCGCGATCGCGTGCTCCGCAACGACTTCAGGAGCTCCCGCAAAAGCGAAGCGGTCGAGGATTTCGTCAGGTACTGCTTTGGCAGCCGCATCCTCCCCACCTCCGCGCAGCGCCCGGCCCAGATCTGCGAGCACCTCAGCGGGGATCTGCACAGTCGGGTCGAGACGGCCCACGACATCGAGGTAGAGGGCCACCTCGCGGCGCGCCCGAGAGCGGGCCAACCGGGCGTCTTCGTCGACAACAGTTACTGCCCCGACCACGATTCCCACCGGATCCCTCAAGCCCCTCGCCGACCCCGCGTGGCCGGTCCATTCCCGCATCAACGGCACCATGTCGGCATTGGCGGACCCGCCGATCTTTACTTCGTCGGCAATGGCGCCTGCCAGGGCGGCCAGGCGCGGGCCCCAGGTGCCGATGAGAAGCGGGACCGCCTCGCGCAGGGGGCGCTGGCGCAGTGCGGCGCCCTCGGGGAGGCTGAAGCGGTGCCCCTGTACCCCCGATCGGTCCCCTTTGAGCAGCGCCGCCACAACCGCGGCCGCCTCAACGACGGCTTGGGGAGCATTGTCCTGGTCGATACCAAGGTCGCCCAGCCAGCTGCCCCGCGCGAGCCCGAGGAACGCCCTTCCCTGGCTAGCGACATCTAGGGCGGCAATCTGCGCGGCGATCTCTACGGGATGGAGCGTGAAGGGGTTCAGGCAGGCGGGCCGATCGCCACCGAAGACGTCGCCCGGGCCATCGCCAGCAGGGCGGGCAAAGGGTGCTGGAAGTACAGGTCCCCGAAAACGCTGATGACGTCGAAGCCGTAGTGTTCGGCCGCCGCCGCGAGGCGTTCGTAGTCCGAGGCTTTCTTGTCCGACTGGAAACCGAGGCCAAAGCGTGCGCTGGTGGGCCTCATGTGAGCTCTTGGGCGTCCAGATGGACGAGGCCAAGGCGCTCGATACGCATTACCAGGCGTTCTCCGGGGTCCGGGCAGCACACCCGGGACTCGGTCTCCATCCAGTCGTCAGGAGCCAGGGCGCGCTGCTTGGCAGGCAGTAGTGGCAACACCGCCGCCAGGGCAAATAGGCAGAAATGGCGGCCCGGCGGCATTGTCAGGTGACTGGAACGCGTCAACTCGAAATAGTCGCCCACCGACAGCCCGCAAACCGACCTGCCCTCTATCGACTCCACCGTGACCCGAAGGTCCCACAGATCCATAACCTCGGCACCTCCGTGTTCGCAGGTCCAGGTCTAGTCGGCTGGCTTGGCCCGGGCGACACGTCAACACCCCGCGTTGGCGCAGCGGTGGTGGTGGGCGGCAAATCTTGGCATTGTGGTGGCGATGTCGGACAAGCACACGGGATGGCTGGCCAACGCCCAGGTGGTGGATGTGACCGATGGCAGCGTGCTGCGCAAGCGCAGCGTCGAAATCGTGGACGGCGCCATCCGCGCGGTTTCCACGACGTTGCCGCCGGGCCAGCACAACGTCTTGGATGCCGGGGGCCGCTTCGTCCTGCCGGGCCTCGTGTCCTGCCACACGCACCTGTCGATAGTTTTCCCGATGTCAGCGACCGACGAGTCGGAGAGCCCTGCGGCCACGGTCCTACGGGCGGCTAAACGGGCTCGGGAGGCACTCAATGCTGGTATCACCACGCTTCGCTGTGTCCACGAACAAAACCGCGCCGACCTGTGGTTGCGGGATGCCAAGCAGCGTGGTTGGGCCGAAGCACCCCGGCTCATCGGAGCTGGCCGCGCGATCACCACTCCCACGGGCCACGGCGCCGGAGCCGCGTGCGTAACCGCAGAAGGGGAGGAGGGCTTTTACCTCGCGGCGAACGAAGAACTGGAGGCCGGCGCCGACCATATTAAGATTTTCATCAACGGGGGCTTGGCGCGCGACGGTGAGGACCTGTCGCACTCGGAGATGACAGACGGCGAACTTGCCGGCGCGGTGAGGGCTGCACGCCAGCACGACACCTATGTCGTAGCCCACTCGGGCGCGTCGCAGGCCATCCGCCAAGCCTTGACCGGCGGCGTTCGTTGCTTCGAACATGCCTACGAGCTCGACACCGCCACCGCGGCCCTTCTGGCCGGCGAAGGCGCCTTCCTGACACCCACATTAATCGTTACACGGTGCGAGCCCTGGATGCGTGCCAATGGTTTCGCAGAAGCGAACATCGCTAAGGCCCACGCCGTCGCAGAAGGCCATCTCCAGAGCATAAAGAACGCCATCGCGGCTGGTGTCCCCCTGTTGTGCGGGACCGACCTGCCGCCTGCCGATGACGTCGGCGGGCTGCCAGCGACGGTAGTCGAGCTGATGCTGCTCGAGTCGGCCGGTTTGTCGCGCCTGTCTGCTCTCCAGACGGCGACCATCAACCCGGCCCGGCTGATGGGAGCGACGGACCAGATCGGCCAGGTAAGCCCTGGCTTTCGCGCCGACCTCATTGTTTTGGACGACAACCCGCTGGACGGCCTCGCCGCCCTTGGCAGCGTCGCGATGGTCGTGCAGGAGGGCCGAGCGGTGAAGGTTGGCCCTGACCCAACCAGGCCAAGTTCAGGCGCCCGGCGTCGTGCCGTCGCGGCTGGCAAGGAGATCGCGGATCTCGGTGAGCAACGCGATATCCGGGGGAATTTCGTCCGCCGGCACCTGGCCTTTGGCGCGCCGCGCCGCGATCTTGTTGAGCGGGACAACCACAAAAAAGTAAATGGCGGCGGCGACTGACAGGAACGTGATGGCTTCGTTGATGAGGTCTCCGTAGAGGAACTGGCTGTGGTTGATAGTCAAGGTGAGGTCGCCAAAGTTTGGTTGACCGAAGATGGCGGCAACGACCGGCGTCAGGATGTCGGCCACAAATGCCTTTACGAGTGCTGTAAACGCAGTGCCGATCACGACTGCAATCGCGAGGTCAACGACGTTGCCTCGCATTATGAACTCTCGAAAGCCCTTCAACATTGATCGAACTCCCTCCAGGAGGCTGCGGTCCAGCCTGACCGGGCCTATGATAACTACCAGGGTGTAGCCCGTCGGCGATGCGCCTATGACCACCACGCAGCTTCGACGGCCCGGCTGGTCCCGCCCGTTGTATCAAGAGCGTCAAGATCGGACATGTCCGCTTGCGAAAGGGTGAAGTCGAAAATCTGCGCGTTCTCGGCCAGGCGCTCACGATGTGTCGATTTAGCCAGGACCGGAAGGCCGTGTTGGACGCACCAGCGGAGCAGGACCTGCGCCGGCGTGCGCCCATTGCGCTGAGCAACCCGGCGCACCGTTTCATCTGAGAGGTAGCGCCCCGTGCCTAGCGGGCTATAAGCCTCTAGGGCGACATTGCGAGCCTCGGCCGAGTCGAGCAGGCGCCGGCGGTACTCGAAGACACTGAACTTGACCTGGTCCACGACCGGATAAACGGTCGCCACCGCGAATAGCTTCTCGAGCTCGTCCACGCTGAAGTTCGAAACCCCGATGGAGCGTGCGTACCCCAGCTCGCGGGCGCGTTCCATTCCCGGCCACGCCCACGTCGGGCCGCCTTGGGGCCAGTGGATGATGTAAAGGTCTACGTAATCGAGGCCGAGCCGTTTGAGGCTCCGCTCAGCTTCGACGTCGGGCTTTTTCCCGCCGGGGTTGAACTTCGTGGTCACAAAGACATGATCACGGGCGACGCCGCTTTCCCTCAGCGCGCGCCCGACACTTTGCTCGTTGCCGTAAGCCTGAGCCGTGTCGATGTGGTTGTACCCGAGATCCAGTGCCCAACGAACGGTGTTGACGCACTCGGGGCCATCAGGCACCTGCCAGACGCCCAACCCGAGCAGCGGTAGCTTGTTGCTGTCCGCAAGCACGCGTGCCTTTGCGCTGCCCGCGTTTGGACCAGTTGTCATGACCTCTCCTCTTGCCCGCTACGCAGCTCCTCTTGCCCGCTACGCAGCTCCTCTTGCCCGCTACGCAGCCTAACCACGGCCGAATTATATGGCTGCACCTGGCAGCGGGGGAACCTAGCATCGGCGCGATGACGATCACCCCCGACACGAAGGACTGGACGTGGGTCCTCTTACGGCCGTGCCCAGAATGCGGTTTTGACGCTTCGACCTTCCCCTGCCGCAGCGTCGCCGGGGAGCTGCGCATGAGCATTGGGGCATGGCGGCCCCTCCTCATGCGACAGGACGCGCTAACCCGCCCGGCCCCGGCCACTTGGTCGACGCTCGAGTACGGCTGCCACGTGCGGGACGTGTTCAAGACCTTCAACGGACGGGTCGTGCGAATGCTCCAAGAAGACAACCCCCTTTTCGAGAACTGGGACCAGGACGAGACTGCTCGAGCGGGCCGGTACGGCGAACAGGTCCCCGGACGGGTCGCCGACGAGCTCGAGGCGGCGGGCGCCGCCCTGGCCGACCGCCTCGACCAGGTGGTGACGGACGACTGGTCCCGCCCGGGGCGACGCAGCGACGGCGCGAGCTTCACGGTGGACAGCCTCTCGCGCTACATGCTCCACGACATCGTGCACCACCTGCACGACGTCGGCTGATCAACAAAACCGGTGACCCGGCCGGATTGCTTGTGTGCGGGCCGCCGTCAAAGGGCAGACTTGCAGTCGATGCCTTTTGTACCAGGCGACTTCGAGGTCCCGACTGGGGCTGTGGGAGCCCTCTTCGTCTTGGAACCACTGCGCCCTGAGCACAACGCCGCAGACCTTGCGGCCTGGACGTCGAGCATTGCCCACATCAAGGCGACCCCCGGTTTCGCTGGTCGCCCGTGGCCGGACCGCCCGTTTTCGCTCGAGGAGAACGAGACGGACTTGGTGCGCCACGCAGACGACTTTGCAAGAAGGACCGGCTTTGCTTATACCGTTCGGGACCGGTCCTTCGGTGAAGTGATCGGCTGTGTGTACCTCTACCCGCCGCGCCGCGACGGCTACGACGTCGATGTCCGTTCCTGGGTCACAGCGGAGCACGCCGATCTCGACAAGCCGCTTCACGACTTCGTGCTCGAGTGGATTGCTGCAGCGTGGCCGTTCACCGGGCCCGACTATGCCGAGCGCTGAACGGTCCTCGGCCAACGCGCTCAGTTGGCGCTCTTGGCCGCCTCGAGCATCCCGCCGCGCGCCAAGCGTGCCCCCAGCTGGTCGGCTGGCATCGGCCGGCCTAGAAAATATCCCTGTCCCATGGGGCAGCCGAGGCTGCAGAGCAGCTCCAGTTGCTCGGGGGTTTCGATGCCTTCGGCAATCACTTCGAGACAGAGTTTCCCGGCGAGGCTCAAGATGCCGTCCAACATTGGTGCCCACGACGCGGCCATTGCTTGGCCGGACACGAATGAGCGGTCGATCTTCAAAATGTCAACGGGGAGCGTGGCGAGTGTGCTGAGGGTGGAAAACCCACTGCCGAAGTCGTCGACCGCGATGCGGACGCCCGCTTTTTTCAGTGTGGCCAACGAGGCGCTCGCGTGCTCGCCGTCAACGGCCAACGCCGTTTCGGTGACTTCGAGGACGACATGGCCGGCCTCTACCGCCGAGCCGCTCAGGATCTCCTGGATGCCGGCCATGGCGTGAGGGTTGCGGAGCTGGAACGGTGAGAGGTTGACCGACATCCACAAGTTGGCGCAGTGCTCCAAGGCCTGACGCCACCGGGCCAACTGGTCGATGGCCGTGCTCAAGACCCAGCAGCCGATGGCATCGATGTCACCGGTCTCTTCGGCCAGCCCGATGAACTCGACCGGTGCGAGGAGGCCAAGGGTGGGGTGTTGCCACCGTACAAGTGCCTCCACGCCCAGGATCTCCCCGGTGCGAAGGTTGGCGACGGGTTGGTACTCGACACGAAGCTCTCCCCGCATCGTCGCCTGGGCGAGGTCCGTCTTGAGGGCAGAACGTCCGACCATGTTGTCGTGGACCTGGGCATCGAAGATCTGGTAGCGCCCTTTGCCACTGCCTTTTGCCATGTACATGGCGAAGTCGGCACGCCGCAACAGTTCCGCGGCGTCGGCCGTCTCGGGGTGCCTCTGGGCCCCCCCGATGCTCACCGAGACCACCAGGTTGGTGCTGTTGATGCTGAACGGCGTGCGCAGCGTCGCAAGGATCCGCTCTGCGATCTCGGCGGCTATTTGGCCGCCTTGGTCCTCGGCCACGACTACGGCGAACTCGTCACCTCCGAGCCTGGCGACAAGGTCTGCAGGGCGGACGCAACATCTCAGGCGTGAGGCCAACTGGACAAGCAGCGCGTCGCCTCCCTCGTGGCCCAGGGAGTCGTTGACCACTTTAAAGTCGTCGACGTCGATGAAAAGGACGCTTTCTTGCCGCGCCCTGCGGTCAGCGCCCGGGCCGAACGAAGACACCAGTCGTTCGGTGAGAGACGCCCTGTTGGCTAAACCGGTGAGCGAGTCGTTGGCCGCCCGCTGACTGAGCGTCACGTGGCTCTCGCGGAGGGCGCCGGCCATTTCGTTGAACGCATCGGTCAGCTCGCCGAGCTCGTCGCGCCGGGCCACGTCGATGTGATGGTCGTACTGGCCGGCCTGCAGTTTCGACACTCCGTGGCGCATCTTGGCCACTGGTTGCAGGAGGTCTTTGACCATCCTGCGACGAAAGTAAGCGGTGACCGCCAAAGCCAACCCGAATAGGCCGCTAAGCGCCCCGATCAGTATCTTTTCGAGGTCGCTGCCCTGGCTGAGCCCCCGGTCGAGGGCCAGCAGAGACGGCGCCTGCAGGCCGTCGACCATCGCCACGCTGTTGTCGGACGAAGCGCCATAGATCGGGTTTTCAACTTCGTGGTTACCGTGAAGGGACCGCACCTCGGTGCTCCACAACCCGAAGGTCTTGAGGCCGCTCTGCCAAGACCGCTCAGCATCGCCGACTGTGGCTTTCATACCGTCCGTGGTCGGGAAGAGGGCGACAGCTTGAGCAAACCTTCGGGAGATTTCCTGCTGCGCGCTGATGTAAGCCGAGCGGTCGACCGCTTCGTCGCTGAGCAACTTGTGGCCGACCTCCTCATGGTTGACGATGTCAGTTTGCAGGATGGCGATGAGCGCGGACTCGTGGCGGAGCTCGCGAGCGCTACCCGCCACCTGGTCGACCACACCCCACACGCCGACGATCGCAATCGAAGCGGCGATGAGCAGCAGCACGACCATTATGTTGAACGCCCGGGCCCATTCGCGTCGCAGGCTCCACGCCCGCTGTCCCTTCTCGACGACTTTCCCCCCGTTGGCCATCTGGTCCGTCGCTCCTAACCGGGGCACGCCCGTGGTACGTCTATCATCGTCCGACGCGCCCGGGACCAAAGCTCCTTCTTCGGCTGGTCCCAGGCGCTAGGCAGTGCGGGCTTCCGTTTCGGTGAGCCAACCGACGAGTTTCTCGGCGGGCATGGGCCTCGCGAGGAGGTAGCCCTGGCCACTGTCGCAGCCGAGGCGGCGGAGGTGCTCCCAGGTTTCGTCGTCCTCGATCCCCTCCGCCACCGTGTGCAGGCCGAGGTTGCGGCCGAGGTCGATCACGGACTGGACAATGACGGCGTCGTTCGGGTTGCGGTGCATGTGGTAGACGAAGGAACGGTCGATCTTGAGCTCGTTGACAGGGAGGTTCTTCAGGTAGGAGAGCGACGAGTAGCCGGTGCCGAAGTCGTCGATCGATACCTGCACGCCGGTGGCGGCGAGTTCGCTCAGAAGACGGTGCGCCCGCGAGGGGTCGGCCATGATCGTGCTTTCGGTGATCTCGAGCGCCAGGAGGTGGGGAGGCACGTCCCAGCGCTCGAGGGCATCGGCGACTTCTGACGGGAAGTCGTCGTCCAGCAGGCTCCGGGTCGATACGTTGACAGCTACTGACAGGTTTCCCAGGACAGGGCTACCGGTCATCTCCCGCCAACGGCTGAGTTGTTCGAGCGCCTTGTTCAGCACCCAGCTCGTCAGGGGTTTGATGAGGCCCGTGTGCTCTGCGAGCGGGATGAAGTCGTTTGGTGGGACGAGGCCGTACGTGGGGTGCTGCCAGCGTACGAGGGCCTCGACGCCGTGCACGCTCCTGGCCCCCAGGGCCGCTTTAGGCTGGTAGTACAAGACGAATTGCCCACCGGAAACAGCGGCTCTCAGCTCGCTCAGGAGCGCCAAACGCGCAGGGGTGTTTACATTGAGCTCGTCGTCGTAGGTGACGATGCTTGCGTGCGAGTCCTTGGCCACGTACATTGCGACATCGGCCCGCTGTAGCAGGAGATCGGCACTGTCGCCGTCGACCGGGGCAATAGCGACCCCGCAGCTGGCCTCTACTGGCATGGCCATCCCGTCGATATCGAAGGGCTCCTCGAGTAGTTCTATAACGCGCCTTGCAACCACTAGTGCGTCGCCCACACCCTCGACGCGCGGTAGGAGCACGCAGAACTCGTCGCCTCCCAAGCGGGCCAAGGTGTCGGAATCCCGAAGCCCCCGGCGCAGGCGCGGCCCGACTTCGCGCAACACCCTGTCACCGAACTTGTGACCAAGGGTGTCGTTGATCTCCTTGAACCTGTTCAGGTCGAACAGCAACACGGCCGTACAGGTGCCGTCGCGGGAGGCAAGACGCAATGCTTGGTCGGTACGGTCGTAGAAGCAGGCGCGATTAGGTAGGCCGGTTAGCTCGTCGTGCATTGCTTGATGTCTCGCATCGTCAAGGGTCTTTCTCATCGCCTGCACCGTGTTCGCGTCGTTCAACGCCAGGCCTGCGTGCTCAGCGAACGACGTAAGGATGTCGCGCTCATGCTGGCCGTACCTGCGCTCTGGGTCTTGCGAGGCCACGACCAGGCTGCCCGCGGGCCGGCCCTCTAGGCGGACCGGTACGGCCATAGCCGAGCGGAGCAGTTGCCGCCCGTCCACCAAGGCAAGGCTCGGCAAGTCCTGTTCGTTTTCGGCAACGCACAACCGGTCCTCTACTACCGCCCGGCCAGCGACACCTTCACCCGAGCGTTCGCGGTTGTCCGCCATGTCGGGATTAGCCGCGGCCCCGGCAAACGAAGCTGTCAGGGTGAAGCCGGGATCGGATTCGTCGACCAGCTGCATGAGAACGAAATCGTCACCCAAGAACTCGGCAACACCGGCCGTGACCGCGTTCAGGACCTCGGGGAGCAGCGCCCTCGAGCTGATCTGCCGCTGGATCGAAGAGAGGCGCTCCAGTAGCGCCTGCCGGTCGCGCAGCGACGCCACGAGCTTGGCGTTTTCGGCGGCTTGCCTGCGTTCCACGGCAACCGTGCACAACAGCCGGAGCGCGAGCGCGAGCACCCTGCCCATCCCGCGCAGTAGTGCTCCCTCCTCGGCGCTGAAGCGGTAGCAAGAGCGCGCCAAGACGACCTTGGAGCCCTCGTCTCGGTCGACCGGGATGACAATCGTCTCGCATAGGCCGGCACCGGGGATTTCGACGTTGGTACGGTGCCCAAGGGCGACTGCGAGGATCTCTGCCTCGTGTGCGTGCCCGGTCGACCACCCGAGCGACGACATGACGTGACGACCCCTCACGAAGGCGCCTCCCTCGGCGTCGAACGATTCAGCGAGCCGCTCGAGCGCGTTAGTGACCGCGGTGTTCTCGTCCGCCGCGGTAGTAAGGACCGCGAGGAACTCCGCGAGCTGTTGCGTCGCCCAGTCCGAAGACGTCATCCCATCCTTTATGCGAAAGCAACCACAACGAGAGTTTGGTTGTGGAAGCCGTTCAAACCGTGGGTACGAGCGAACTCCCCGTACGTATAAAACCCAGCCACCGGGGCTCCGGCGGCATAGGTGGCGATCCGCTCAACCTCTGCAACGATGCCGTCGTCGCCCAGTACGCCCTTTCGGGCGATGCAGTCAAAAGCGAGGACCCCGAGCGGACGGCGTCCTTCGAGGCCCGCAAGGGCGCTTTCGCAAGCGATGTTGGTGGCCTCGAGCACCGAGCGGCTGTCTCCCTCCATGATCCTGACCATGCTCCCCTGGGGGACGGCGGCAATGCAGGTCAGCGAGCCGTCCGAAAAGTCCGCGCCGGCGACGAAGCGGACCTCGTCGCCACCGCGGCGGCTAAGCCCGAGGGGATGAGTCATTGCGAAGTGGGTGAAAGCTTCGGCGTCGTCGTGGACAGCCAGAGGCGCCCCGAGGCGCTTGAGATAAGCCGAAAGGGCGGCCTGGTCGTCGAGGGCCAAGACACGGTTGCCTTGGCTCGCCGTGACGACCATCGGATCCCCCACCGCGCGCCAACCGTGCTCCACACCGATGCCGATGGGCCCTTGGGACCCGATGGCCGCCCCGACAACGCTGTTACGCAGGACGCGTTGACCGTAGAACTGCCAGGTCGACTTCATCTTCAAACTGTCGCCGGCGCAGCCGCCGACGAGGGGGACCTGCGCCCCCAATACGCTGTAGGCGCCCCGGACCACTTCTTGCTGGTCCCCGCTCAAGCCGTCGCTCAGGACCAACAACACCTGGTGGGCGCTCGGTCCGAGCCGGGCGGCGCTCATTGCCACCTCGGCGCTGGCCTCGCGGAGCCCCGCCTCGGCGCTGGCCGAAGCAGTCCGCACGTCAAACCCGCGCCCCCCGATCGCCATCGCGACCACGCCTGCGGTCCCCGGCCCCGCTGCGGCTATCTCGCCGGCAGTCGTGCAGCCGATCACCGGGACTTCACCGGCCGCCTCGTGGACACCGGCGAGCAGGTTGGGCAGGTCGTAGGTCTCGGACGAAAATACGACGAGAAGCTTGCCGTCGTCGGCCGAAAGGGCTGCTGAGGCCACCTCGCCCCCGGCACTAAAGGCGTCGGGGTTCGCCGATGAGCCGGTCGCCGTCCACTGCGTCTTGGCGCGAGCTGCCGACGGTGCGGAGATTATGCCCATGCCTATCGGATCGGCCCCCTTCCCTGGGTCTTTAGCAACAGCAGGGTGAGAGAGGTCACCTGCGCCGCATCGGAGTACCCTTGCGGCAGAACGCGCCGGCTCATGGACAAGGCGCGGACCTTGAACCGTCCTTGAAGCCTTAAAGGAGGCCAGGTTGGACAACGAACGGGCGAAGAAGGCCCTCGGGGCAGAGCGGCGGCGTGTCGAGGGGCTTCTCGGGGACACCGTAGTGGCGGGGGAGCAGGACCGGGACGAGGCCAACGCACAAGGCGACATGGCGGACCCTGCCCAGAGGCTCACCGCCGAGGGGCTCGATGACGCTGTCGCGGCCGGGTTGCGTGAGCGCCTGGAGGCGATCGAGAGAGCCGAGGCCCGCCTGCGCGCCGGCACCTATGGCCGGTCTGTCAAAAGCGGCCTGCCGATCCCTGATGCGCGGCTCGAGGCCGACCCCGCGGCGGAACTCACAGTCGAAGAGGCCTCGGAAGAACCACCAGCGGTTTAGGTCCACCAACTTTTCCGGCGGGCTGGGGTAGGGTGGTGTGGCCACCAGGGACCGTCCTCTCGAGGCACTGCTCGAGGCAAGACGAGCCTCCGCCGGCCACCACCGTCAGCCGAGCATGGAGGAGATTTTGGCGAAGCACATCTTCGTGACCGGGGGAGTGGCGAGCTCCCTCGGAAAAGGCCTTACGGCCGCGTCACTGGGCCGGCTCCTAAAGAGCCGAGGCCTGCGCGTGACTATGCAGAAGCTGGACCCCTACATCAACGTCGACCCTGGCACTATGAACCCCTTCGAGCACGGTGAGGTCTTCGTCACAGAAGATGGCGGGGAGACCGACCTTGACCTGGGCCACTATGAGCGCTTCATCGACGAGGCACTTTCGCGCGACTCCAATGCCACCACCGGTTCCATCTACCAGTCCGTCATCGCCAAGGAACGACGGGGCGAGTACCTGGGCAAGACCGTCCAGGTGATCCCTCACATCACCAACGAGATCAAACTGCGTATCCGCCGCCTCGGTACAGAAGACGTCGACGTGGTGATCACTGAGATCGGTGGGACGGTCGGCGACATCGAGATCCTCCCGTTCCTCGAGGCGATCCGTCAGTTCCGCAAGGACGTAGGGCGCGACAACGTCTGCTACGTGCACGTGACCCTTGTGCCGTACCTCGGGCCTTCAGGCGAGCAAAAGACCAAGCCCACGCAGCACTCGGTGACCGAGCTCCGCTCCCGAGGGGTGCAACCCGACGTGATAATCCTGCGCAGCGACCGCACCGTGCCAGACAACATGAAGACCAAGATCTCTTTGCTGTGCGACGTGCCTGAAGAAGCCGTCATCTCCAACGTGGACGCACCCAACCTGTACGAGATCCCGCTTTCTCTTCACGACGAGGGCCTCGACGACTACGTGTGCCATCTCCTGCGCCTCGACGGGGCGCCCGAAGGTGACGAAGCGCGGTCGGGGCGTCTCGACCTGTCGCACTGGCAGTCCCTGGTGCGCAGCGTGGAGTCGGCCTCCAAGCCGGTCCGCATCGGCCTGATCGGCAAGTACGTCAATCTCCCCGATGCCTACTTGTCCGTTGTCGAAGCGCTCCGCCACGGCGGTTACGCCCATGGCGCGAAGGTCCAGCTCGACTGGGTCCAGGCCGAAGAGGTCGAAGGCCTGATGGCCGAGGGCCGCCTGCGCGACCTCGACGGAATGATCGTCCCGGGAGGCTTCGGCGAACGGGGGATCGAAGGCATGATCGCCGCCGTGGGCTACGCCCGCGAGGGCCAGATCCCCTGCCTCGGTCTTTGCCTCGGCCTCCAGGTAATGGTCATCGAGTTCGCCCGCAATGTCGCCGGGTTGGAGCGCGCCAACTCCCGTGAGTTCTCGCCTAGTGACCCGCACCTCGTCATCGACCTGATGGACGAGCAGCGAGAGATCGTCAGCCAGTCCAACTATGGAGGGACGATGCGGCTCGGGACGTACCCGGCCAAGCTCCGGCCCGGGACGCAGATGGCCGAGATCTACGGCTCGCCGGAAATGCTCATATTCGAGCGTCACCGTCATCGCTACGAGTTCAACCCCCGGTACCGCCGCCGCCTCGAGCAGGCTGGCCTTGTCTGCTCCGGTGAGTCGCCGGACGGTCGGTTGGTCGAGATGATCGAACTGCCAACCCACCCTCTGTGGGTCGGGACCCAAGCACACCCCGAGTTCAAGAGCCGCCCGGACCGCCCGCACCCCCTCTTCAAGGCGTTGGTCGGAGCGGCGCTCGAGCGAGCCGAAGGGCGCCAACCGCACCTGATCGATCCCGATCAACTGCGCGGTGTGCCCCTGGCGCCGCGAGGCCCCGCCGAAGAGGCCGGCGTTGCCCTCCGATAACTTCCGCAAGCTAAGCGAGCGCACCGTCTATCAGGGAAGCCTGCTCCACGTTGCTCAGGGGACCTTCGAGGGCCCGGGGGGCGAGCGCTTCGAACGAGACCTGGTCCACCACCCCGGCGCCGTGGTGACCGTCCCAGTCGACGAGCGTACCGGAGAGGTTGTTTTCGTCCGGCAGTACCGGGCGCCCCTGGACAGCGAACTGTTGGAGGTCCCTGCGGGTAGGCGCGACGTCCCGGGGGAGCCCCCCGAGCGAACCGCCGCCCGCGAGCTGATCGAGGAGACAGGCCTCGAGGCGGGCCGCCTCGACCTGATCGGGCGGTTTTACAATTCGCCCGGCTTTTCCGACGAGGAGTCGTGGTGCTTCCTGGCTAGGGACCTGAAGAAGGTCGCCGACGCCCGCCATGGGATCGAAGAGCAGCACATGACGGTGGAGCGCTACCCGATCGGCGATGTGGGCGAGCTCGTGCGGGATGGGCGGATCACCGATGCCAAGACCATCGTTGCGCTCTTCCTGGCTCAGGCGGAGCTCGCGTAGTGCTCACGGCAGAACTTCTGAGGCGGGACTAAGGAGAAATGGGGGGCGTCGCGGCGGTCACTCGGGCTGTCGCAGGCAGCCATCGGGTGAGCTTGGCTTTGAGCATTCCAGGTGAGGAACTCCTCAGCTGGCTCGCCGTCGAAAAGGGCCGCAGTGCCAACACCTTGGCCGCATATCGACGAGACCTGGTTGCCTACGAGGCCTGGCTGCGCGCTCGAGCCCAATCGCCTGGCGCCAGCGTCGACGGGGCGTCCGGTAGCGGGGCGACCGTTAGCGAGGCGACGGTGGCCCAGTACGTGGCCCATCTTCGCGGCGCCGGCTTGGCGCCCGCTTCGATCGCTCGCTCGATGGTGTCGGTGCGCTCGCTGCACAGGTTCCTGGTGCAAGAGGGGACCACCGTGGTGGATCCGACGCTCGACCTGAAACCGCCGCCCGTCCCCCAAGGGCTCCCCAAAGCACTGAGCGAGGACGAAGTCAGTAGCCTGCTGGCGGCGGTTACCGGGGGCGGTCCGGCGCAACTGCGCGACCGCGCCGTCCTCGAGTTTCTCTACGGCACGGGCATGCGGATCTCCGAGCTGACCGGCCTATCGCTATCCGACCTGGCGGTCGAGGACCAGCTCGTGCGTGTTCTCGGCAAAGGCAGCAAAGAGCGCATGGTCCCTTTGGGGCGTTATGCGCGTGAATCGTTGGCCGCCTGGATGGGGCCGGCGGGCGCCCCGTCATGGTCCCGGCGAAGTGGGCGCGCCGATCAGACTCGGACGCGCTGTTCCTAAACGTACGCGGGGGTCGCCTCTCTCGCCAGGGCGCTTGGGGGATCGTGCGGCTCTACGGGCAGCGGGTTGGCCTGGAGGGGCGGCTCAGCCCGCACGTCCTGCGCCACAGCTGTGCTACCCACCTGCTTGACCACGGCGCCGATATCCGGGTCGTCCAAGAACTGCTCGGGCATGCTTCGATAGCCACCACTCAGGTGTACACGAAGGTTTCCGCGGAACGGCTCCGCTCCGCATACGAGTCGGCGCACCCTCGGGCTCGGGTGGCTGGTCCGGCGCGAACTTGACGGCTGCCCGTCGCAGGCACCCCCGCAAGGGCTACACTGCCCCCCAATGGAGGCCAATACGCCCAGCGTGTTGCGGGAGGAGCTCGAAGTTCAGCGCGCTTCGCTCCGCCTCGAGCTAGGAGAACTGGGTTATGGCAGCGAGGGCCTGTCATACGACCCGAACTTCGCCGATTCGAGCCAAGTGACGGCTGAGCGCGGCGAGACCGAGGCGCTCGGGATGACGCTCACAGCCAACTTGGTCGATGTAGAACATGCGCTCGAAAAGATCGAGGCCGGCACCTACGGCACCTGCGAATCGTGCCAAGGCGAGATAGCCACCGCTCGGCTCGAGGCCATGCCGGCGGCTCGCTTTTGCATCACCTGCGCCGCCAAGCGGCGCTAGGGACCGCCGAGCGACGTAAGGTCGCTGAGCTCGTCCAGCGACGACGGAGGGGTCACCAGGCAGTCAACGCGGCAGCAGGCCGACGGCGGCGCGTGCACGCCCCAGGGTCCTGGAAGCAACCTCGGAAGCCCGCGCCGCGCCATCAGCGAGGACCGCGTGGACAGCGGCAGGGTCCTGGGCCAGCTCCCGGTAACGCTCCTGGAGCGGGCGGAGGGTCTCGATAGCCGCTTCTGCCGCATCAGACTTGAGCTGTCCGTAGTTCTCGTAGCCGGCGGCAATCTCCGCAGGTTTCCCGCCCCGCAAGGCTGCTAGCAGTTCCAGCAGATTGGAGACCCCGGGCTTGTCCTTCGGGCCCCAGCGAACGGCGCCTGGGCCAGGCGGGTCGAGGTCTGTGACCGCGCGCTTTACCTTTCGCTCAATGACCTTCGGGTCGTCCAGCAGGAATATGATCCCTGCGTCCGAACCTGAGGACTTGGACATCTTGTGGACGGGATCTTGGAGGTCCATGATGCGCGCCCCGCCTCCGGCCGGGGCTATGGCAGCCTCCGGGACTGTAAAGGTCTCCCCGTAGCGGGCGTTCCATCGCTGAGCCAGGTCCCGTGTGAGCTCGAGGTGCTGGCGTTGGTCATCGCCCACAGGGACCAGATCTGCATCGTAGAGGAGGATGTCAGCCGCCATGAGCACCGGGTACGCGAAGAAACCCAGCCGGGCCGCCTCCTCTCCACCCTTGCTGGTCTTGTCCTTGAACTGCGTCATCCGGGCCAGCTCGCCCATGCTGGCGCTGCACTCGAGCAGCCAGGCCAGCTCGGCGTGCTCGTGGACATGGCTCTGGACGAACAGGGTGCAGCGCTGCGGGTCGAGGCCACAGGCGAGCAAGAACGTGGCCATGGTGAGAGTGGCCCTAGAGAGCTCCTCGGGGTCGCCGGGAACCGTCAGTGCGTGTAGGTCCACGACGCAATAGAAGGCGTCGTAGCGGTCCTGGAAATCGACCCACCACCGCAACGCACCCAGATAGTTCCCGAGGTGGGGTGCGCCGGTGGGTTGGATCCCGGAGAGCACCGTCTTGGTGGTCTTGGCGGTCTTCACGACAAAGCAGGGTACCCGCGCCCGGGGTGCCAGGCCGTTCCAATAGACGGACGCCGCTACAACAAGTGGGTTACTGCCGCCAAGGCGATGCCCCCGACCAGCACCACCGCCCCGGACAAAGCGCCGACGAGCACCAGGGCCTGTTTCCTGCGCGAGGAGCCGGGCGCGGCATGTAGGCCGGGCGCGGAGCTGCGAAAGCGCCCGGTCGCACTGGCCCGGGGACCGTTCGGCCTGTTCGTTTGGGCAGCCAGGGGGGATAGGGGCCATTGCCGTTCCAGGGCCGCTCCTTGCGCACCGGGCACCGGGGTCAGCCAAGACGACACAGGGTTTACCGGTTGGGGCGGGGCAACGACGCGGACCTGTGCAGTCGTCGGCAGAGGGGCCAGGACGTTTCGCTGTTGGGGCGGAGGGGCGACGACGGCCCTGGTCCCGGGCGGGCCTGGTTCGGCAGACGCCTTTTTCGGCGGGCGCGGCGAGCGCGCCGATGACGGCCGTGCCTTGGCCGGCCCCGACGGCGGCGGCGGTCGCGGGACCTTCGTGACCGGCGTGAGAGGCGCGGGCGGCGCGGGCGGCGGGACCTTCTTGGCCGTTGGGACCTTCGGGGCTGGGGCGACTTTCTGGGCTGGCGCTGCCTTCGCGGCCGGCGCTGCCTTCGCGGCCGGCGCTGCCTTCGCGGCCGTTGGGACCTTCGCGGCCGTTGGGACCTTCTGGGCTGGCGCGACTTTCTGGGCTGGCGCTGCCTTCGGGGCCATTGCGACTTTCGTGGCCGGCGGCTCGGCAGCAGCTTCGGTGACCAGGACCGGGCTCTCCGACGCGGTGGCCTCTGCGACAGGCGCGAGCGTTACCGCTGCCACCTCAACGGCTGGGTCGGGCAAGCGGTCGAGGTTGTCCCTTTGTGCCTGTAGCAGTTGAGCCAGCCGCACAGCTGCAGCCGTAGTGGGCTTGGGGGAGGCCGAGCGGTCCGCCGCGGGGGCCTGCACAGCTTGACTGGCGCCCCACACCACGTATGAGGTCTGTGCCCAGCCGGCGAGAGCCTCGATCTCGCGGAGCGCTTCCGCGAAGTCGCCGGCGGTCTGGGGACGTTTGGAGGGCTCTTTGGCCAGGGCGTTCTCCATGAGGTCGGCGAGGGCGACCGGCACGTTGTTGGCAGGCGCCCGGGGAGCTGGGTCTCGCAGGATGCGCAATATGACCGAGGCCGGAGCCTCTCCCTCGTACGAGGAAAACGGCCCCCGCCCGACAAGGAGCTGGTACATCGACGACGCCAAGCCGTAGATGTCCGCTGAGGGAGAAAGGGGCAGGCCCTCGAGAGCTTCTGGTGGGGCGTGCAAGGTCGTGAACCCGAACACCCCCTCGGTCGACTGCGCCTGAGCCTGGAGCGTTGCGACCCCAAAGTCAGCCAGGACGGGCTCGTCGAACTGAGACACGAGAATGTTCTGCGGCTTCATGTCCCTGTGCAGCAGACCGGAGCGATGCGCCGTCTCGAGCGCCCCGGCGATCTTGATACCAACCTGGACAACCTCGCCGGCCAGTAGCGGTCCATTTTGACGGACTCGGTGGGCGAGGGATTCCCGGCAGAGCTCGAGCACAAGGACCGGGCGCCCCTCTGGCGTGGAGAACGTCCCGTACAAGGTCGTCACGTTGGGATGGTTGCTGAGCAGGGCGAGCGCACCTAGCTCCTTTTCAAAAACCTCGACGAGGTGCGGCGACGTGTCCGCCACGCGCAAGACCTTCAGGGCAACGGAGCGACCGGTCCCGAGCTCGACCGCCCTGTAAACCGTGGCGAACGCCCCGCTCGCCAGTTCCGTGACGTTTGCGTAGCCAGGGAACGCGGCGCTGGCGTTTGCGTTCGCGTTTTGGCCCGCGTTCTTGCGCCCTCTCATTTCGGAGCTCTCATCTGCTCGCCCCGTCCTCGGGGCGACCCGGAGACGTGCCGACGAGCAGCAGCGCGTGCGCCCTGTCCCTGCCCGGGAGGGAGTGCCGCACGGAGCGGTAGAGCCGGCGCTGCGACTCCCAGGCGAGCCGGGCCGCCTCGGGGTCAACCGGCAACTCCGTCGAGTAAAGGGCCTGGTCCGCGAGCGTCCCGACGAGTTGGACAGCCGGACCTAGGTCTTCACCGAAGAGGTCAGTCACCTGGGCGGTAACGTCGGTGCTGGTCGCCGAGGACGGCACTTCGACCCCGAGCCTCGAGAGGCCGTCAAGGAGCTCGAGCCACGCGCCGGTTGCTAACAACGCCGGGTCGTCAAGGCGATGGCGAGCCAAACGTCGCAACCGCCGACGGAGTGCCGGTACCCCCAAACCACCGATGAGAAGGGTCAGGATGATGGCGGCGGGCAGCCCGGCCCCGAACACCAACGTCCAGTCGAGGTGTAGGGGCAGGGTCAGCTTCACGTTGACAGGCTTGGCGATCGCGTGCGCCGCCCCGTTCCCCGGGAGGGCCGTGGCCTGTTTAGCCTGTGAGCGGGGGGCCGCTTTCACGGGTTCCGCTGGCGCCGAAGGGTCTGCGGTGGTCAGAACCGGAGTGGGGTCGACGACAACCCAGCCGTAGCCGGCTACCGGTAATTCGTCCCAGGTCCAGGCATCTCGGTTGGTCAGCTCGTAATCGCCGGGCGGCAACGGTCCTGCGGTGTTAGCCGCGCTCGGTGCCCGGAACCCCGTCACCACCCTGACAGGGACCCCGAGGTAGCGCCCGACGACCGCGAAGAAGGTGGCGAACTGTTCCGGTGTCGCTGCGTGGTCAACGGTAACGGCGTTCATGACCTGCGCCAACGAGGTGCCTGCCAGGGCGGCCGGGTTGGACGAGAGCCCCGTCGATCGGAGGACGACGCGCTTTTCGCGATCGCGGAGCGAAAAATCGACGTCCTCGAGGAAACCGAGAGAGGGCCTCGCTTGCAAGCCCGTCAGGCCCACAGCAAAGCGGACCGCAGCTGCGACATCGCTCACCGAACCGGGCGGGAGCTCGGTGTACTCGGCGATGTCGCCGCCGGGGACAGCGGCTCCCGAGGCGATCAGGTTGGCGGTCCCGACCCCCCTCGCTGTGGCTGAGGGGACCTCCGAGGAAACGCTGTAGGAGGCCGGTAAGGAGGGGGAGGCGGCGAGCATCCCTGTAATGGGGTCGGCATCGACGGACAAGCCGTCCACTTGCACCGGGCGGTCCAGTACCGGCAAGAAAGGCAGGCCGATGCCGTGTTGAAGCGTATAGCGCTGGGTTACGACCTGGCTCCCCGGCTCGTTCGGGCTCGCAGTGGACGAAGAGGGGACCCGCCCACCCGTCGGCCGGAACGTGGCCGAAGATGTCCAGATGTCCCCGTCGTAGTTGTCGAGGACCGCCAGGGACATGTAGCCGCTCCAGGGCCGCTCGACCTGCACCTTGAAAAGCGTGTGCGGGGGGCCGCCCGGGTCGGACCTGCGCAGTGAGGCGAGAGCGTCCAACGGGTCGACCACGGTGGCGGACAGCAACTTGGTAGAGCGAGTAAGAGCGGCGGGTTTGTCGGCTAGATCGGGCACATGGGACACCCCAACGGCCAGGGCGACGACGAGCACTGCCGCCATGCCCGTACCCGAGACCGCTCGCCGCAGCGAGCTGTGGCGCCGTCGCGACCGGCTCTCCGAAAGCCCCTCCCTGCCGGCCTCGGCGTGCGCGACCTGAGCGTCTATGACTCCTTGGCGCGCCAGAGCCCCCACAACGAGGGCGCCGAACAAACCAGCGCCTTCGGCGATTGTCGGCCCGGCCGGCGCCGAAGTTGTCGCGGCGAAAGCAATGACGAAGAAAAGTACCGGTACTCCTGGCCCGAGCGCCGAGGGGCTAACCGGGCGTAGAAGCAGTTCGGCCGACAGGGCGGCGCACAGCCACGTGAGCACTATCGGCGCCGCCATCAAGTAGCTCCCTCCGGCCAGCGGGAGGGTTTCGGTAAGCAGTTGGGCGGGCACGTGCACCAGGCCGTTCCAGATGGAGTTGAAATCGAACTCGTTGCTGACGGCGAGAAGAGCCACCAGGCCCGTCAGGGAGGCGGCATATGAGACACCGGCCGCGAAGCGCAGTGCCCGGGACACGATGACGCTGATGACCACGGGGGCCCCTGCCGACAGCGCCAACAGCAACGGCGCAAGGCTCACCTGGTACGCGCGCAGCCACGGCATCGATGCGATGAACGTCCCGGCAGCGGCGGCTGAAAGCAGGACGCCAACGAGGAACCTTGGCAAGCTCAGGCGGGTCATCTCGTCACCAGCTCTCCCCAAGCCTGGGCCAGTTCGTCTGCCGTGCTGACCACGAGCACCCTCACTCCCGGGTAAACGGGGGCTGGCGCGGTCGCGGGACGACCGAGACCACGATGACGTGGTCGAAGCGACGCTTGAGGGACGCTATCGATGGGAGGGTGTCGAGCTCGAGCGCACCGGTCACCACAACAAGCGCGCTCCCGCCGCGATCGCGCCGGAGGGGCATGATTTGTGCCGACAACGAGCCGACGTTGCTTGGAGCGAGATTCTGTCAGGTAGTCGACGAGGCCAGCCGGGTCGCGCTGCCCGGCGCCCCCGACCCGCTCTCCTGCGGTCGTGCGGATCTGGACAGGGGCTTTGCCAGCCGACAGCGAGGTCGCTACAGACGCCGTGACATCCATCGCCTCTTCGAAGGTCTCAGAGGAGTAAACCTCCGGTCGGATATCGACGAGCACCACGGTGTAGGGCTGTGAGGTGTCGACGTTATGGCGGACCACCAGCTTGCCGGTGCGGGCCGTCGACAGCCAGTGCACCGTGCGAAGGTCATCTCCGATGACGTACTCGCGTAGCCGGTGGAACGTGACACTTCCCTGCGGGGACATGTCGCTCGACGGCCCCTCCAGGTTGCGCGACATCCCGCTTGGCAAGGCGCTCAGCCGCAGCGCCCGGGGATGGACCGAGATCACTTGGGGTTCGCCGAGCGCCCTCACCCGCCGGCACAAGCCGAACGGGTCGGCCTTGGGTATCTCGACAGGCCCGACACTGTAAGTTCCGCGACGCGAAGTGGGCAGGCGATAAGTTCGCAAACCTGCTTCACCCCTGCGCAGGCGCGGCAGCTCGGCGCGAAAGGTCACATCGCCGAGGCGTTGCTCTATGACGAGCGAGCTCAGCGTGCGCCATGAGAGGTTTACGGCCCGGATCACGGCGATTGCCGGCTGGCCTTTTTCGACTCGCGGAGGTTCGACCGCGCGCTCGAGGGCGAGGCGCGGCGAGCGCGCGACGTACAGCAAGGCACCGCCCACCAGGACGAGCAGGCCCGCCCCCATTACGAGCAGCGGGCCCATCTCGCCGCGATCCCGGCGATCGTTAAGCCGGCCCCTGTGATGCAGGCACCCCAACCCAGCCGGGTCACGGCGCAACTTCCCCTGTCATTAGCGCAGCTCTGGCACTAGCGGAGCACGGCTCGCGGTACCGGGACTGTCTGTACGGCGCGGGTGATTACCTCTGCCGCAGTCCTGCCTTGGATTTCGGCGTCCGGGCGCAACACCACACGGTGGGAGAGCGTTGCCAAGGCCATCGCCTGGACATCGTCGGGCGTGACGAAAGGCCGGCCCGCAGCAGCCGCAACGACCCGAGCCGCACGCAGTAGGGCCAGCCCGCCACGGGGGGAAACCCCGAGGCGGACCTCCGGGAGCTCCCGGGTGCGGGCGCATATGGCAACGATGTAATGCTCGATCGGCGATGACACTTCGACGGCGCGCTTGACGAATTCGATCATGCCGAGCAGGTCCTCGCGGTCCATGACGGCAGCCAGTTGATCGACACTGGGCGAGTCGCGTTCGGTCCTTAGCACCTCGGCTTCCGCCTCCGGCGAAGGGTAGCCGACCGAGAGGCGCATCAAGAAGCGGTCGAGTTGGGCCTCGGGAAGCACGTAGGTGCCTTCGAGGTCGATCGGGTTTTGCGTTGCGATTACCACGAACGGCCGAGGTACAGGGTAAACCGCCGCATCGGTGGACACCGTGTGCTCCTGCATTACTTCGAGGAGCGCGGACTGTGTTTTTGGCGATGCCCGGTTGATCTCGTCGCCGAGGACGATATTGGCGAACACAGGCCCGGGGCGAAAACTGAAGCTCGACGTTGCCTGGTCGAACACAGTGACCCCGGTGATATCGCTCGGCAAGAGGTCCGGCGTGAACTGGACGCGGTTCCATGTCAGGTTGACCGACTTGCAAATCGCGCGGGCAAGCGAAGTCTTGCCCACGCCCGGCACGTCTTCGATCAGCAGATGCCCTTCAGCCAGCACGCACGCAACAGCCGCCCGGACAACTGCTTCCTTTCCGTGCAGCACCTTTGTCACGTTGACAACCAGGCCGTTGTACATCTGCACAAACCTGGCGAGGTCCGTCCCACCTACGGCCTGAGCCGCACCTGCGGTGGAATGGCCCGTCATGGGCGTCGTCGTGCTCATGTAGTTGCCTCCATTAGTGGGTATGTCCGCTTGCTCCGGTAAGCCCGCCGACGGGCCACAAGTGCGGCGCGCGCACCCCAGCCGAGCGAGCCCGCGAGAACAGCGACCAGCAGTGCAGCTATCAGGGCCCACATCGCTGTGGCCCACATCCCGCCAGTACGAGCGGCGGCCTGCGTGAGCAGTGCCGTTGGGGCGCTTTTAGGGCTCAGCCCCGTCGGGCCTCGCGGGCCTGCCCCCGGACCGACCACTGCGCTGGTCGGTGGAGGGCCGACCGTGGTCGGCACGGCCGTCGTCGTCGACGACGGAAGAGTTGTGACCGGCAGCGTGGTGGCGGTCGGCAGAGTCGTCGTGGTCGTCGGTAGGGTTGTGACCGGCAGCGTGGTGGCGGTCGGGAGCGTTGTCGTGGTCGTCGGGAGGGTTGTGGCCGGCGCCAGCGTCGTCGTCAGGCAGTCGCTCGACGTGCAGGTAGTCGTGGTAACTATGGGCGCGGTAGTGGTGGTTGTCGCTGCCGCGGTCGTGGGCGGCGGGCTCGCCGTCGTTGCCGGGACCACCGTGGCAGACGTAGTCGAGGGGGCTACCACTGTGGTGGAAGTCGTTGGCCTGGTGGTGGTCGTGGACCGCGCCGGGGCGAGGGTGGTCGACGGCAGCCGCGGGGCGAGAGTCGTAGATGGGAGCGGCGCAGAGGTGGGAGGCGGAGGTGCGGAGAGCGAGGGTAGGTTCGCCACCCCGACCACCGTGGTCCCGGCCTGGCCGAGATAGACCCACGAAGCCGTAACCGTAGGCGTCGGACAGGTGGTCGGCCAACTTATGGTGACGGGGAAGGAGGCCGCAGCCTCGATAGGTGTACCCGCATTGCAGATCGGCCCACCCGCGGCCGTGACCTGCCAGTCGGTACCGGGTGGTTCGCCGCTGCCGTTGTAGGTGACCAAGAGGTCAAAGGTTGCGCAGTAACGCCCGCACGGTTCGCTGACGCTAACGCTGAAGCGGTAGGACGGGACCGCACCAATAGAAAACGCCGAGGTCAGCGCGGGTGACGGCACACCGTAGGGGTTAGGGGACAGCGTGCTGTGCAGCGTCAACGTCAGGCTGCAGCGGCCCCCGATCTGATCGAGGTCCACATTGGAGCTGAACTGGTGCCCGTTCAGCGCACCGCTGACGGGAAGGACTTCCGAAGCGCAGGTCACTTTTCCTTGAGCTTGGAACGAGCCGGGTGGCAACCCGTGAAAGGTGGCCACAACTGTCCCAGAACTGGGATCGGGGTCAACGGCGCCCGCAACGTGCATATGCAGCTGGGTGGGCCAGGGCAGCGTCTTTCCGAACGGGGGGCTCGTGATCGTCACTGCCGCGGAGGGGTGGCCAACCGGGGTGACGGTGACAGTGGCCCGGTAGAGCTTCGCCGGGCCCAGGCCAGGCACATCAACCCCGAGGGAAGATGTCGGGCCGACGCTATGGCCGTCGACGGCATAGGTGAACGTTACCTGGTCGCCGCCGAAGGCCTGTTCATTTGACCTGCCCGCGGCCACTACGACTGTCAGGGAAGCGGTGATGGATTGGCCAACCGCGGCCCCGGCAGCAAAAAGCTGGAGATCGGAGGCATCTGGCGGCTGCCACGACTGGGTGCAGCCTTGGCTGGATGTAGGCCCCCCGACAAGCCCTGTCCTGCTGACGCCCTGGACGCTGAACGACAGCGAGTCTCCGAGCAGGCCTTGGTCGTCACCCGAGTTGACGGTGACGCTGTCACTTGACCCTGGCACAACGAGGCGCGGCGGTATGCCAACGAACCCCGTCCCGCACGACGAACCGGTAACCGTCCACGAACTGGCCGGCACCTCGCAGCTCGTCCCGTTGCAAGGTGTCCAGGAAACCAGCCAACCTCCGGCGCCGTTAGCTACGGCTGTCACTGAGGCCGGCGCGCCCGGCCCGATAGCGGTCGTGGTGAACCTGACCGGGCTCGACGATGTCGAGCGGTTACCTATATAAGCGGTGACCACCGCCTGGTAGGTCGTTCCTGGGACGAGCCCCGAGACGAGGAGCTGCTGCTGGCCGTTAACTACCTTGACTGGATGCCCTGGTTGGGGGCCGCCGTCCAGAGCGGTCACGGTGACTGACCATGTGCTTGGCAGGCAGTCTTGTTCCGTCAGCAGGTGGTACGTCCACACGACCAGTGCCGACTCGTCCGATGGGGAGATCGTGCTGATCTGCGGTTCGTAAGGCTTCTCTGCGGTTGTGGCGCAATCCGCCTGTTCGGTGACCGGCTGCACCGGCTGCACCGGCTGTATGGGCTGTGCGGGCTGCACCGGCAGCGTCGTTGGTGTGGTCGACGGCGTTTTTGAATGGGAGCCCGGAGGGTTCTTGCTCGATGTCTGGTCTTTCTTTCCGGACTTCACGTTCGCGTCACCAGGCCCTGCGGCGCTCACGATCACAGCGGTCGACTTGTTGACGATCACGGGGGCGTGGCTGTGGTCAGTGAACACAACCACCGCAAGGAGGCTGTCCGGGTTGTTGAAGACAACGCGCGGCCCGTCGACGAGCACTTCTGCGCCTTGGAAGCTTGCCTTTTCGGTGGCGCCCGCCGCAGGGTAGCTGGGCGCTCCGGGCACCGGCTTCATCGATCCCGACCCAGGCTTTACCACCCACAACGTGGGTTGCCCGGGCTGAGACTGGTCGAGGGTGTAAAGCTCGCCATCAGAGTAAGCCGCCACAGCCGGGTCAGCGCCAGGCCCGAGCGCCTTCAGGATCTGGGGGCCGGTGATCGCCCCACCACTGCTCACCCCGAACACGGACCATCCCGTCGACATCCTCGCCAAGAACCAGAGTTCTCCCGGCGCCCCTTGCACGGGTAGGAACTGGGTTGCGTGAACCGTCCCCGGGACCGAGACGGTTTCCGAGTGGCCCTCGCCTTGTAGGAGCACGACCTCACCCGGCAGTGCGAGGCCTAAGGTCGCGGGGGAGGACTCCAGGGCGGCGTCGGCACACCCGCCGGGCAAGCTGGCCCGGCTCCCCACCGACAGACCCTGGCCGACGTGAGAAGAGGGCTGCACGCGCAGCAGGTCGCATTTTGCGCCTTGGGGGGCCAAGAGCCACAGGGCTCCCCGTGCGACGGCAGCGGCACCGGGCTGGTCGGCGGCCGGCAAACCCAACTTTGTGAACCCGAGCGGCCGGACAGAATGACGCGAACCCACCGCTAAAGCCGCAGCCCCCGCCACGACAGTAGAGGCGTCTACAAGCGAGACCGTGCTGTCCGGCGCATACCGCACGATGTAGGTGGCTGCCCCATCGGCAAAGCCTGCCGCACCGGTTTCGTGGGTCAGCGGCCCGAGAGAGATCCCGTTTGTGGTCGGCCCAGCACATAGTTGTCTTTGGCCAGCATGTTGAAGCTGCCGGTTGCGCGGTTGACCAACATCGTTCCAGTGGATGTCGGCACCGCCTCGACCTGCCCGTAACTGGTGGCCCCGACCTGCGCGTACACACCCTCGAGCTGGACTGTCACTGCGCCAGTCGCCAGGTCGATAACCGTGAGAGGGCGATAGTCGTCGAGCACGAGCGACCCGCCGAAGATCGTCGGGTGCCGGGAGGGCGGCGCTTGGCCGGTGGCCGCCGACCACACGAGCCCGCCGATCAGAAGGATACTTACGAGCACGCCAACGGCCGCGCCAAAGGCGCCGAAGTTCGCAGCTCGCCTTTCGCCCGCGCTTGGCAAGCCAAATCGGGACGGGCCGGTCGGGCTAACGAGATCGAAGAGCGCGCTGTCTCGGGGCGTCGTCATCGTCTGGGATAAGGAACCTGATCTCCCACGTTACCGGCTCCTCTAGCCACAATACGTGACCCTCGCGTGTCCGTATGCGTTGGAGGCGTGGCTCGCGGAAGAACCTGTCGGTTCGAGCGAAGAACGCACACGCCAATCTGCCCGACGGCCCTGACAGCCCAGACGGCCCAGACAGCCCCGACAGCCCAGACACTCTGCCCACAGCTCGGTCACCGCAGACTTAGGGCCGGCCGCCGGTCGCGCCCGGCCCACCGGGCTATCACCTCGGGCGAGCGGGGAGGCCGGTAGGCTCGCGGCAATGGGTTACCAGGTGAGCACGCCTGTCTTCGAGGGCCCGTTTGACCTGCTGCTTCACCTGGTGACCCGGCAACAGGTGGACATCTGGGAGCTTTCGCTTTCCTCGATCGTGGATGAGTTCGTGGCGACCATCGAAAGAATGCAGGCGCTCGACCTCTCGGTGGCAACGGAGTTCCTGTTGACGGCCGCGGTGCTGTTAGAGCTGAAGGCCCGCAGGTTGCTACCTGAGAGCTCCGATGGCGAAGACGAGGAGGAGCTGGCCCTTTGGGAAGAGCGTGACCTTCTGCTGGCGAGGCTGCTCGAGTGCAAGACCTTCAAGGACGCCTCACAGGCAATGGCCCGCCTCATGGACACCTCGGACCTCAGTGTGGCGCGCCGCGCCGGCCTCGAAGAGCGCTTCGTGGGCCTTGCCCCCGACATCCTCGAAGGCGTCAGCGCCGGAGACCTTCACGGTGCAATTGTCAAACTGCTGGCCGCCAAGCCTGTCATCCGGGTCAACACTGACCACGTCGCCCCGGTCCACGCGAGCGTGGCCGACACAGTGGCGGACCTGGTAGCGCGGCTACCCATGGTGGGCCGCACCACGTTCAAGAACCTGACGGCTGGGCTCGGCGTAAGGCTCGACATAATCGTGCATTTCCTGGCGCTTTTGGAGCTGTATAAGCGCGGGGCCGTGGACCTCGAGCAGGCGAGCAGGCTCGGCGAGCTCCATATCAGTTGGCTCGGTTTGGACGAGGAATACGGCAACGAAGGCGCTGGAGATGGTAGCGGCGACATCTCCACGCGGGAAGCGGTGCTTGTTATAGGCGGTCCCGGCCCGGACGAGTACGAGGGTTAGAGGTAGTGGGAGAACTGGAGATAATGGGCGACACGGTGGGCAACGGGGATGATGATCGGCCCGCTGAAGGCGAGATCGACCTGGACCGCGTGGACGGATCCGGCACCGAAGGCACGCGGCTTGCAGATACGCGGCTCGAAGACACGCCGATAGAAGGCAGGCGGACCGGAGCCGGCGGGGTTGATGACGTCCGGAGTTACGTCGAACAGCGGCGGGCCATCGAGGCGGTCCTCATGGTTGCTGAATCGCCCGTCGAGCCGACGATACTTGCACAGCTTCTCGAACTACCGCCGGCGACCGTGGACCAGATCTGCGACCACCTGGCCCGGTCTTACCGCGACGACCAGCGGGGCTTCGAGCTAGCACGTGTGGCTGGCGGCTACCGTTTCCAGAGCCACCCCGACATGGCACCGTATATCGAGCGCTTCGTGCTCGAAGGCCAATCGGCGCGCTTGTCGGGTGCTGCGCTGGAAAGCCTCGCAATAGTGGCCTACAAACAGCCGATCTCGCGGGCCCAGGTTGCCGCGATCAGGGGGGTCAACTCCGACGGCGTGCTGCGGACCCTGTGCATACGAGGCTACGTAACGGAGGTCGCGCGTGACCCGGGCCCCGGGCAAGCGCTCCTTTACGGCACGACTACATTGCTGCTCGAACGGCTCGGCCTCGACAAGATCGAGGACCTACCGCCTCTCGGGGACTTCGTGCCAGGCCCCGAGGTTATGGATGCTCTGGAGCAGGGCCTGCGTCCGAGCTAGCACTGAACTTCCACTGCCTCACCCCTTAGCCTCGCAGGCTGAGAGCGTGGGACATTTTTGGACCACGAAGTGGTAGTCAAGGGTGCGATGTTCCCCCAGTTGGCGACCCAATTCCCAGCTGCTCGTCCTCCCGGGCGGAGCCTAAATCCCTAATGGGCGGCGCGAAAGTGCCCGTTGTCGCCGCTTCATCGAGGTCCTGGGGCCTGCCGCTCTCGTCACCAGGCTGCGCCAGGAGCTCCCTTAGGGCCCGGCGGGTTCAGTGCCCCCGGTGGTCTCGGTTGAATCAGTACCTGAGGCGCCGTCACCGGCCCCGGCATTGCCAACGCCGCCGGCAGCCTCGGGGCCGACATGCCCAGCCTGTTCGCCCGCCAGTATTGCGTATAGCCGGCGGCGGGCATCGTCGAGGACCTTGGCCGCTTCCTCGTATTCGCGCGGGCCTCCGCTCATCCCGACCTGTCCTACTACAGGCATCAG
Source organism: uncultured Acidimicrobiaceae bacterium (assembly GCA_963699075.1). Taxonomy (GTDB): domain Bacteria; phylum Actinomycetota; class Acidimicrobiia; order Acidimicrobiales; family Palsa-688; genus Fen-671. The sequence continues at coordinate 1,271,922 of CAVOTF010000001.1, forward strand.
CTTGGCCACCGCATGGCGAAGACCACGCGCTCCCGCTGGGGCACCCGCTGCCACTTCTTCCCATGGAGCCGGGCCTTTGGCAACCTCTGCAGCGGCCCGTTGGCCCTGTTCTGTCAGGTTGTAACGCCTTTTACCTGCCGTGTCGTCGACCTGGGCGACCACGAGTCCCTCGTCTTCGAGCAACTGGAGAGTCGGGTAAATAGAACCCGGGCTCGGCCTCCAAAGACCCTCCGTCCGGTCAGAAAGCTCGCCAATGATCTCGTACCCATGCATCGGGCGTTCGGTTAGGAGGGCGAGGATCGCGCTGCGCACATCGCCGCGCCGTGCCCGGCCCCAGGGCCGTACGCCCGGCCGTCCCCAGCCTCTGCCCATTCCCGCCCCTTGTGCGCCAGGCGCTCCTGGCCCAAACGGGCCACCATAAAACCACATCCTGTTCGGGCCGCCGGAGAGGTCGTCCGGGCTCCCGGGGCCTTCACCTGGGCCGGCCCACGGTGGGCCGGACCAACCGCCGCCTCGGGGGCCGCGTCGGCCCCGTCCCCACTCGGGCCCTTCTTCAAAACGTTCGTGACGGTGCATCTATATCTTCCTCCTGTCTTGCCGGCATCTCTTGCCGGCGACGACCTCACTATATCGCGATATATCGGTATCGCGCGGAGACCTGGGGTTTGGCCCCGCGAGCAGGACTAAGATGGGAGAAGTGGCGGGCGAGAGTGCGGGAGACAGTGCACTAGGCCCAGTGGGCGCACCGAGCCTGGAGGATTGGGTAGCGGGTACCCCGCCGACGGGCGCAGGCGAGACAGGCGAACGCGAGACGGGCGAACGCGAGACAGGCGAACGCCTCCAGAAGGTGCTCGCCAAGTCAGGCCTCGGGAGCCGCCGGACCTGCGAGCTGCTGATCGCTGAAGGGCGCGTGAAGGTCAACGGGGCTCCGGCCCGCCTCGGCCAGCGGGCAGACGTCGCACACGACCGCATCGAAGTGGACGGGATCCCGCTGCCTGTGCGCGAGGGGCTTGCCTACTACCTGCTCAACAAGCCAGTCGGTGTCGTATGCAGCGCTGCGGACCCACAGGGACGCCAGACGGTGCTCGACCTGCTGCCGGAGGTGCCGCGGGTGTTCCCGGTTGGGCGCCTGGACATCACCTCCGAAGGGCTGCTCGTGGTGACCAACGACGGGGAACTGGCCTTCCAGCTGACTCACCCGAGCTTCGGCGTCATGAAGGAGTACGTCGTGGAGGTCGAAGGCAAACTCTCCAAGGAGGCGGTCGGCCAACTGCGCCGCGGCGTCCAATTGGACGACGGCGTGACGGCTCCTGCCAAGGTTTCGGTGCTGGCGCCGAACTCCGCCCGGGTTTCGATCCATGAGGGCCGCAACCGCCAGGTGCGCAGGATGTGCGAAGCCGTCGGCAACCCCGTGCGGCGTCTGGTCAGGACGCGGATCGGGCCGCTCTCCGACCCGGCACTAGCCCCTGGGCAATGGCGCGACCTGAGCGTGCGCGAGGTCCGGGATCTCTGGCAAGCAGCCCGGGGCCCGCTGCCCTCCGTGCGAACAACTAGCATTTCGGCTGCCACTTAGCCATTAGAGCGGTACATCGAAACAATGCCTCCCAACCCCTCTCCCGGTCCTGACGCGGACAACGTTGGCCTGCCTCGGCATGGCGGCGCGGGCAGCCCAGACGGCGGCGGTGACCACGGCCCCAGGTCCCGCGTGCGAGCCCTGCGCGGAGCAACAACGGTCGACGAAGACACGATCGAGCAGGTAACAGAGCGCACGCAGGCCTTGTTGGCCGCAATGGTCAAACGCAACGGGGTCGACCATGCGACCGTCATCTCGGTGCTGTTCACTGCCACCGACGACATCCATTCGATGTTCCCCGCAACTGCGGCACGCGCGGTGGGTTTCGGGGACGTCCCGCTGCTTTGCGCCCGGGAACTCGACATTAATGGTGCGCAACCTCGCTGCATCCGGGTCATGATGCACCTCGAGACCTCGAACGAAGAGCTCCACCACATCTACTTGGAAGGCGCCCGCGGGCTAAGAGATGACCTCCCCGAATAGCAGCCCCTCCGGCGCCCAGCGCAGGGCGGCGATAATCGGGACGGGGCTGATCGGTGGTTCCATCGGCATGTCCCTGCGTCGCCAGGGTTGGTGGGTAAGCGGGACCGATATGGATCCTTCGAGGGCAATGCGAGCTCTCGAACTTGGTGCGATCGACGAGATTGGCATGGGCGCCTCCGCTTCCGTCACCTTCATCGCAGTACCTGCGGGGGCCGTGGCTGATGTCGCCAAGGCTGTACTTTCCCAACAGGACGCCGAAGGGCGCTCGGGTGTGGTGACCGACGTCGCCGGTATCAAGGAGACGATCGTGTCGGCGGTAGGGCACCCCCGTTTTGTCGGCGGCCACCCCATGGCCGGCTCCGAGCAAGAGGGCGTCGACGGCGCCGGCCCCGACCTGTTCCTCGGGGCTACCTGGGTGCTCACGCCGGGCCAGCACACATCGGGGGAGGCGTACTCCGAGGTCCAGGGGTTGGTGAAGCTGCTGGGCGCCAACCCCGTCGCTGTCGACCCAAGGCGCCACGACGAGCTCGTCGCTCTCGTCTCGCACACCCCGCACCTGACTGCGGCGGCCCTCATGAACCTGGCCGCTGACGCCGCCACGTCCGACGCCACCCTCCTGCGACTGGCCGCCGGCGGCTTCAGGGACATGACCAGGATCGCCGCCGGGCACCCAGGCATCTGGCCCGACGTCGTCGCCGAGAACCGCGACGCCATCTGCTCAGCGCTCGACCAGCTGTCGGCGAGCCTCGACAAGGTGCGGGCGATTGTCGCCGGAGGTGACCGGGAAGGCCTCCTCGAGCTGCTCCGAGCGCGCCAGGGAGGCGCGAGTCAACCTCCCCTCCGGGGCACCGTCGCTCGGGCACGCCTGCGAAGTGCGCGTGCCCGTACCGGACCGCCCCGGGGTGATCGCCGAGGTGAGCACGCTGCTCGGCGGGCTCGGGGTCAACATCTTCGACGTCGAGATAGCCCACTCGGTCGAGGGGGACCGCGGGGTGCTCGTGCTGATAGTGGACGCCGGGACCGAGGAGGTCGTCCGCAAAGCCCTCACCGAGCGGGGCTATAAGGCTTCTGTCCAAAGGCTCGAACCATGAACGGAGTCGATGTTGAGCAACCATGACCGGGCGGCCGCGGGTGGTGTGCCGAAAGAACTGAGCGTCGCGCCCGCCGATGGCAGGGCGCTCACGGGCCGGCTCAGGGCACCGGGAGACAAATCGATCTCGCACCGGGCGCTGCTGATAGCCGCCAGGGCTGAGGGCCGTTCACGGATCCGGGGGCTTTCCAACGGCCAGGACGTCCGCCACACGCTCGAGGCTGTGGTTGCGCTCGGCGCTGGGGCGGAGCGCAATGGCGCAGACCTCTACGTGGACGGGGGTGCCGCCGTCCTGCACGAACCGGAGGCTCTCGTCGACGTTGGCAATTCCGGCACCGGGATCCGCCTCCTGGCCGGGTTTGTGTCTGCCATCGATGGCTTCTGCGTGTTGCAGGGGGACTCGTCGATCGCGCAGCGGCCGATGGACCGCATAGCCGTCCCTCTCAGGCTGATGGGGGTACAAGTCGACGGCCGCCAAGGGGGCCGTTTCCCGCCGTTGGCCGTGCGAGGCGGCCATATTCGTGGCATCGAGTACACACTCCCGGTGCCGAGTGCGCAGGTGAAATCGTCGATCCTTTTTGCTGGTCTGGGGGCAACAGGCCCGACGACGGTGCATGAGCCGGTGCCAACGCGTGCTCACACAGAGGAAATGCTCACGGCCGCCGGCGCCGACATCGAGGTGCAAGCCGACGGGGCCGGCTCCAGCGTCGTCTTACGGCCGAGCGCGCTCCACCCAACCGATATCGATGTCCCCGCTGACCCTTCACAAGCTGCGTTCTGGGTTGTCGCTGCGTGCATCACGCCCGGGAGCGACCTGGTCCTGGAGCGCGTCTACGTCGGGCGCGGCCGGGCCGGCTTCATTGATGTCCTGGTGCGAATGGGGGCGCGGATCTCGCTCGTGAACGAGGATCCCGTCGGCCACACCGCCGACATCCACGTCGAGGCCGGCCCCTTGGTGGCCACCGACGTTGTTGGCAGCGAGGTGGCGTCGCTGATCGACGAGATACCCGTTCTGGCGGTGGCGGCGGCGTTCGCTGAGGGCACGACCCGTTTTTCGGACGCAGCGGAGCTACGTGTAAAAGAAACCGACCGGGTCGTGACAACGGTCGAGCTCCTCGGGGCCCTCGGCATCGGGGCCGAGCCCGGGCCCGACGGCTTGAGCGTGCGGGGCAATGGGGGCAACCTGTTCGGCGGTGGTACGGTCAACTCGTACGGCGACCACCGCATTGCGATGGCCGGAGCGGTGGCCGCGTTGGGAGCCCGTGCGACAGTAAGGGTTCAGGGATGGGACGCAACGGCGACCAGCTACCCGAGCTTCGAGGAGGACATGCACCAGTGCCTCAGTTGACCCCACCTGAGATGAACCAGAGTTGACCCCGCCTGAGATGAGCCAGGCCAGCGCCAGTGTCCCGACGCACAATGTCGCCAGCCACAATGTCATCGCCATCGATGGCCCTGCAGGGTCGGGTAAGTCGACCGTTGCGCGGGCGGTCGCCTCCAAGCTCGGGATGCCTTACCTGGACACCGGTGCGATGTACCGCGCCGTAGCCTTTACCGCCATGCGAAATGGCGTCGACCCTGACGACGCTGATGTCGTGGCAAGGCTGACCCTGGACATGCAGCTTTCGGTCGACGAGCGGGTGCTCGTGGACGGCGTGGACGCAACTATCGAGATCCGCAGTCCCGAAGTGACTCGGGCCGTGAGCGTCGTGGCCATCAACCCCGAGGTCCGCAAAGAGCTCGTTCGCCGCCAGCGAGAGTGGGCGGCGGAAAAAGGGTGCGGGGTTATCGAGGGACGCGACATCGGCACCGTCGTCTTCCCCGACGCCCCCGTGAAGGTCTACATGACAGCCAGTGACGAGGAGCGCGCCCAGCGCCGCACCCAGGAGATGCTGGACATGCACTACGACGAGGTCGCCGCCGACATTGCCCGCCGCGACCACATCGACTCAACCCGCCAGTTCGCACCTCTCGCCGTAGCACCCGACGCAGTCCTCGTCGACACCACCACCAGCACGGTCGAAGAAGTCGTGGAGCTCGTGCTCCTGCTGGCTGCCAAGGCCGGCCTCGCCTAAACCTATTGCCTAGGTAGAAGGCCTGCCAGCCAAAAGGGCGGTGGCCTGGCCAGCAAAAAAGGGCGGAGGCCGCACGTCTGAAGACGACCTCGCCTAAAGGAACCAGGATCGTCTCGCAGACGCACGTCTCGCCCTATCAGTAATTACGCAATGGCTACATGGAGAACCTGCCGAGTGGCGCTCATGGAGCTGAGGCGCGCTTGGCAGAAGTGGCGCTCCGCCTTGGTACGAGCGCCGCGGGGCTTCTCGGCGTGGCCCGGGCTTTCTGGCGTGGCCCGGCGTTTCTCGGCGTGGCCCGGGCGTTTCTGGGCGTGGTCCAGGCTTTCTGGGCGTGGCTCGGGCATTCTGGGCGTGGGCGGGTGAAGGTACCGGCTTGTGGCACACCGGGTTACGGCAACACGGCCAAGATGGCAAAAACACGCCGAGTACCCGCCCTACGCTCAGCTCAGCCGGCGCCTGCCAAGCGTTGGGCTTCGTCGAAGAGGACCTGGAGCTCGGAATGCAACCGCTCGGTCAGTTCGTCGATCGCACGTTTGGGAACGCGGCCCGATCCCGAAGCAGGAGGCGGCCAAATCGGTCTCCCGATCACTAATGCTGTCTTTGAGGGGCGGACCCAGGAGGAGCCCACCGGCATGGAGCGTTCGCTACCTCCGATGCCGACCGGCACGATCGGGACGTTGGCCCGAAGGGCGACAAACGCCGGTCCCCGCAATAGTTCTTGGACCGTAGAGCCCGAGCGGCGAGTCCCCTCTGGGAACAGGACGACGGGTTCGCCCGCGGCGAGCGCCCGCTCACAAATCTGAAGAGCGATACGGTCCGGAGTCCCACGCCGGACCGGGAAACTCCCGAGCGAACTGAAGACCCTAGCGATCCAGTTGACCGAAAAGACCCCTTCTTTGGCCATGAAACGTATTCGCCGGTCGGTTATGCGCGCCGTCAGGAACGTGTCGATGTTGGAGCGGTGCACGGGCGAGATGATGTAAGGCGTCGTCTGCGGCAGGTTCTCTCTGCCGACAACCGTTGGATGCCAAAGGAGCCACCCCGGCGGCCAAACGATGGACCAAACAATCCTGTACCAGGCCAGTTCGAGCCGCGTGGGTGGTCGGACAATGAGATCGGGTGCTTGTGGGTCTCGCGCTGCGGGCGAGCTCGCGTGTGGGTCTCGCGCTACAGCCGAGCTCGCTTGTGGGTCTCGCCCTGCGGGCGCGCTCGCTTCTGCCGTGTCAACCTGGCCAGGCTCTGGACCAGGCGGCCCCATTTGGTCGTCCGACGCAGGGTCAGTCGGCTCCTCTTGTCCGGGCTCGGAAGTCGTGGCCATCCGAGCCACCGTACCTTGCGGGCAAACGAGCCGCGGGGTAAGCCGCGCCGGCGCAACAATGAGGTGTGGACATCGATATCCGGGAATACTGCCAAGCCGACGAGGAGGCCGTTGTCCGACTATCACTTCGCGCCTGGGCTCCTGTCTTTGCCTCGATGGAGGAGGTCTTAGGCACAGAGATCTCGACCCGACTAAATGGTGCGGACTGGCGTGACTACCAAGCCAAGTCGGTGCGGGACACGCTTTCAGACCTTGCGGTCCGGGCCTGGGTCGCACACAGGGACGACCAGGTCACAGGTTTTGTAGCGGCAACCATTCGCGACAAGCAACGGCTCCTGGGCGAGGTGGTCATGCTTGCAGTCGACCCGCCGGACCAGGGCGGTGGGGTAGGGACGGCGCTCACACACCACGCGACGGCGTGGCTGCGTGAGTCGGGCATGAAAGTGGCGATGATCGGGACCGGTGGCGACCGCGGCCATGCTCCCGCACGTCACGTTTACGAGAAGGCCGAGTACCAGCTATTCCCGATGGCTCGCTACTTCAAGGCTTTGTGAGGGCGGAGCGGTTAGCCTGGGCCAGGTGACGGACGTTCGAGCAGTGGCTGGTGGCATGAGCTGTTTTACCTGCCCCCGCTGCGGCAACGAAGTTACCGAGCGCTTTTACGGGCCCTGCGAAGACTGTCGCGTGCAGCTCACAGAGACTATGGGAGCCAAACCGTCGGCCGAGGTGGGGGCGCCCTCCCGCTACGAGCCGAAAATGAACGTCGTGCCTAATTTCGTGGCTACCAAAGACGACCTCGACGACTTTGAGCCTGACCCGGGGGCGCAGTAGCAACGCCCGCCCATATGCGCCGGGCCACCCTCGCCGGCGCCTGATCGCCCGGGCCACCCTCGCCGGCGCCTGATCGCCCGGGCCACACACGTCGGCGCCTGATCGGCCGGGCCTGACCGCCCGCACTTGATGACTCGGCCCTGATCGACCGAGCTGCGACAACAACCCGGCCGGCGCAGCGCCCAGAGCGACGAAGCCGATCTGTACGAAGGTGCTCGAGAGGGACCTATACGAAAAGGGGGACGACGTGCCGGCGGTCCATGAGGGACTGCATCTCCTCGTCGCTCGGCCGTTCGGCGGCTCGTGCTGCGGCGTCGAGGACGAGCGGGAGGAGGTCGATATCGGCGGCCGTGTTGAGGAAAAGGCCTGGACGCCCGAGCGTCCATGACACGGCGAGATCTATGTCGGCCTTATCGGAGAACGGTTCGTACCACGGGCTGCGGGTTCGCTCCCGGCCGGCCCAAGGCGCCGCGGCGATCGCTTTTATCGTCTGGACGGCGACGTTACGTTGCCCGCAAGTTGCGACGAGAGCCTCGAAGTTCTCGGCGTAATAGTCGTTCTGCATGGTCACGTAGTTGTAGGGCAACAGCACCGTGTCGAAATCGAAGCGTTCCAGTGAGCGCCGGTGCGTCGCGGCGATCTGGATCCCGTGCCCGGTCACGCCGATGAAACGGACGAGGCCTTCCTCCCGGGCGGCCACAGCGGCCTCGACTGCTCCACCAGGGCTCAGCGCGACGTCCCACTCGATCGGGTCGGCGAGGTTGTGCATCTGCCACAGGTCGACGTGGTCGACTCCCATGCGTTCCAAGGAACGCTCCAGTTCCTGGCGTGCCTTTTTGCCCTCGCGCTCGCCGGTCTTGGTGGCCAGGAAAAACTCGCCGGGCATGCGGGCAAGCCATGGCTTGATAAGTTCCTCGGCCTTGCCGTAGCCGGCAGCGACGTCGATGTGGTTGACACCAGCCTTGACGATGGCGTCAAAGGCCCTGTCAGCGTCTGCTTCGCTCGCTGAACCGAGGGCCGCTCCTCCGAAAATGGCTCGAGTGCTCTCGTGCCCTGTGCGTCCAAATGTTGCCTTGGCGATACCCATGCGCCCTGTTTATCGCGTCGCTCAGCCCAATGCGGCAATGATCCTGGTTCAGCCCAACGCTGCAAGGACTTTGGCCGCCGGCACGTCCCGTCCATCGAGCACAAAGCGCTCCACCGGCGTCCCCCCTGCTGCCTCGCCGGGCGCAAAGGCAGCGGTGGCGAGCAGCCCGGCGACGCTTCGCAGCACTTCGCGCAGCTCGCGGGGCAAGGGGAAGTACTCGTCCTCAGGGACGGCGCGCACCTCCTCGGTGCCCTTGGCTGGGGCAAGGCGGACAAGCACCCCTTCGACGAGCGACTCGGGAGCCGAGGCGCCGGCGATCACCCCGACTACGCCGGCAAGGTCATCGGGCAGCTCAGCGGCGGTGTTGACACGAAGTACGCGGGGGCAGCCAGCGGCGACAGCGGTGCGGGCAAGGGCCAACGTGTTGGAGGAGTTCGCGCTTCCGATCACGACCATCGCGTCGCAGCGCCCCGCGATCGCGCGTAGCGCGCTCTGGCGGTTGGTCGTCGCGAAGCACAGGTCGCTGCGCCCGGGCACCCAAAGCTCCGGCCAGCGCTCCTGGGCGGCTTCGAGGATGCTGCGCCACTCGTCGAGCGCAAGGGTCGTTTGGGCCAGGAACGCTACTGGCCCTTCGGGCTCGGGCATCGCGAGGACCTCGTCCACGCTTTCGACACGGTGGATTGCCTCGGGCGCTACGGCCATCGTCCCGACCGCCTCTTCATGGCCTTCGTGGCCGACATAGACGATGGAGTAGCCCTTTGACGCCCGCAGCTTGACCTCGTGGTGGACCTTGGTCACCAGCGGGCACACGGCGTTGACGACGGCACCCCCGTGGACGCGCGCGGCCTCGACCACCTCGGGCGCCGAGCCATGGGCGGACAGCATGACCGGCCGGCCGGGCGGCACGAGGGCGATGTCGTCGACGAAAACGACCCCGAGCTGGCGGAAGCGGTCGACCACGATCTGGTTGTGGACGATCTCGTGGTAGCAGTAAACCGGAGGTTCGAAGACCCGTACCATCCAGGCGAGCGCCTTTATCGCCATCTCCACGCCGGCACAGAACCCGCGGGGCGAAGCCAGCAGCACCTGTTCGACTTCCACGCCACCCCAAGCTACCGGCTTGTGGCTCAGGGCCACGAAGAGGGCCGGCCCCAACTAGCTGGCGGGACGTCTATCCTGGTAAACGCCATGGCCCTGCCGAGAGTGGTCGCGGTGGCTCCCGGGTCACCCGCAGACCGGGCCGGCGTCCAACCCGGCGACGAGATAGTCGCCCTGGACGGCCAGCTCCCTAGAGACATCATCGAGTACCAACTATTGGCAGACCAAGCGAGCCTTGGCCTGGAGGTGAGCCGCGGGGGGATCGAGCTGTCGCTCCAGGTGGAGCGCGACGGCGGCGAGCCGCTCGGCATGGAGGTCGACGCGGCCCTGTTCGACCGGGTCCGCACATGCGACAACCACTGCGAGTTTTGTTTTATCCACCAGCTGCCCAAAGGCATGCGCAAGAGCCTGTACGTCCGTGATGACGACTACCGGTTGTCGTTTCTTTACGGGAACTTCACGACACTCACCCGCTTCACCGAATCGGACCTCGAACGGGTGCTCACCGAAGGGCTTTCGCCGCTGTTCGTCTCGATCCACTCGACGGACCCCGAGGTGCGCGCCCGCATGCTCCGCAACCGCCGGGGCGCCACGAGCCTGCGCTGGCTGCGGGCGCTCCTGGACGGTGGCATCGAGGTGCACGGACAGGTCGTCGTATGCCCGGGCGTCAACGACGGCGACTTATTGGAAGCGACGCTTGCGGGCGTCCTCGACGAGTACCCCGAACTTGCGAGCGTCGCATGCGTGCCTCTCGGGGTAAGCCGCTTTAACCACGAGCAGGCGATGCGGCCCCACGGCGCGGCCGAAGCGGCCGTCGTGGTCGACCTTGTCGAGCAGTGGCAGGAGATCTTCCTCGCCTGTGTCGGCAGGCGGCTCGTGTATGCCGGGGACGAGTACTACTTGGTGGCCGGCCGCCCGTTCCCGGAGCTCGAGACTTACGGGGCGGTCGCCCAGCACGACAACGGCATAGGCATGGCCCGCGCCTTCGAGGCCGCTTTCGAGGGGCGCGACCTCGAGGAGGATCTTGGGGAAAAGGGGCCCAGTGGCTTTTTCCGCTCGCTCGAGGGGGCTCCGGCCCTGGGTTACCGGGCACCCCGCGCTCCAGGTACGGTAACGCTGTTGCCGACGCGAGGCGCCGGCGTAACGGTGCTCACAGGAGAGTACGGGGCTCGGGTCCTTGTGCCGCTAATTTCCGGCCTGCCTGGCGACATCGAGGTCCTCGCCGTGCGCAACGAGTTCTTCGGTGGGAACATCGCCGTGGCCGGCCTTCTCACCGGGGCCGACCTTTCGGCCGTTCTTGCCGGTCTGCCTGAGGGACGCCGCTACCTAATTCCTGACAGCTGCGTTTCAGGGGGCAAGTTCCTGGACGGGATGTCGCTGGGGCAACTGCCCCGCCCTGTTGAAGTAGTGCCCGCCGACGGGGCATCGTTGCGGCGCGCCTTAGAGCCGGCCCAGGCTTTGGCCGCCGGGCACCCAGCGCTCGCGTTAGCCAAATGAGCAGCGAACGCCCGGTGGTGGCGGTCGTCGGGAGGCCCAACGTCGGCAAGTCCACCCTTGTGAACCGGGTACTCGGCCGACGCGAGACGATCGTCGAGGAAAGACCCGGCGTAACCCGCGACCGTAAATCCCTCGAGGCCGAATGGGTCGGGCGCGATTTCACCCTCGTCGACACGGGCGGTTGGCAGGTCGGGGGCATGGTCCTCGACAAGCTGGTGTCCGCGCAGGCTCAGCGAGCCATCGAAGAGGCTGACGCCGTGCTGTTCGTCGTGGACGTTACCGTCGGGCCGACGCAAGCGGACGCCGACGTGGCGCGCCTGCTCGTGCGCTCTGGCCGGCCGGTCGTCCTAGCCGTCAACAAGGTCGACACCCCGGCCCGCGAGCTCGACATCTGGGACTTTGCGAGCCTCGGGTTCGCGCAACCCTGGCCCGTGTCGGCGCTCCACGGCCGCGGGACCGGTGACCTCCTCGATGCCCTAGTCGAGGTGCTCCCCCCCGAGGGCGAGGACCGGGTGGGGGCCCTCCCGGAGGGCTGGGCGCAGGCCGGGGGCGGGGAGCCGGCTCCGGGCGGGGAAGGCGAGGCCTCGACGGGCGAAGTGCCCTCTGGGCAGGTCGCAGCGGGCCAGATCGCGATGGACCAGGGTGCAGCGGGCCAGGCCGCCGGCCCGGGGACCATTTCGGTCGCCATCGTCGGAAGGCCCAATGTCGGTAAGTCGACCCTTTTCAACAGGCTCATTGGCGACGAGCGGGCAATCGTCCACGACTTGCCGGGGACGACGAGGGACACGATCGACACGGTTGTGGAAACCGCTGACGGGCCGGTCCGTTTCATCGACACCGCCGGTATGCGCCGGCGGGGCAAGGAGGCAGAAGGCGCCGAGTACTACTCGATGGTGCGTGCGTTGCAAGCCATCGACCTCGCAACCCTGGCTCTTGTCGTGATCGACGCTAACGAAGGGGTCACAAAGCAGGACCAGAGGCTCGCCGAGCGCGTCGATGCAGCCGGCAACCCTGTCGTCATCGTCCTCAACAAGTGGGACCTGCTCGACAACGAAGCCAAGGAGCTGGTCAGGGCACAGGTGGCCAACATGTTGGGCTTCGTTTCGTATGCCCCGAGCCTTGAGATCAGCGCCCAGACCGGTCGAGGGGTGCAACGGCTCTACCCTGCGCTCTCCAAGGCGGTCGAGGCCTACCGCCGGCGGATCCCGACAGCGCTGCTCAACAAGGCGCTAGCGGCCGCGCAAGCAGCTCACCCCGCCCCGCATGGTGCGAGGGTGCTCTACGCAACCCAAGGCGCTACGGACCCGCCGACCTTCACGCTGTTCACCTCTAAGGAGCTGCCGGCGAGCTACATCCGCTACCTGGAACGCTCGATCCGGGAGCGCTTCGATTTCGGGCCGACGCCCCTCAAGCTCCGGGCACGCCGCCGCGCCAGCTGATGGCGCCAGCTGATAGCGCCGCCTGCTAGGGCCAACCGGCTCTGACCAGGGCAGCCGGCTCAGACCCGGCGGATGGCCAGGATGGCTACGTCGTCGTGCAGGGGAGAGGAAAAGTCCCTGGCCGCTTCCAGCAGGGTCTTGCAAAGTACCGTCGTGTCCTGGCCGGGGTCGCGGCGCACGATGTGGGCAACCCGTTCCTCCCCGAACAGCTGCCCGCCTGAGCGGGCTTCGGTGAGCCCGTCGGTGTACAGCACGACGAGGTCCCCAACCTCGAGCGGGAGGTCGCGGGAAAAATAACCCGCCGCCGGGTCGAGCGCCAGCAGGGGCCCGGTCGCACGCAGCGGCCGCATGTCCCCGTGCTGCCATACGAAGGCGGGGGGGTGGCCCGCAGACGCATGGCGCATGGTATTTGCTTCGGTGTCGAAGATCACGGTGCAGACAGACACCATGTCCTCGGGGCGTCCCAGGGTCGACATGGTCTTGTTGAGCTCTTCGAGCGCCTGCGCCGGGTCGCGGTACTGGCGCAAAAAAGTGCGCAGGACGTGCTTTACCTGGAAGGCCGTTATGGAAGGCTCGATCCCATGGCCGGCGACGTCACCGATCACCACTGCGAGCCGGTTCGGGCCCGTAGGGAAGACGTCGTAAAAGTCGCCTGCCATCATCCCGCTACCGGGTTCGTAAACCCAACCAATGTCGAAGCCTTCGTAAGCCGGAAGGGTTTCTGGGGCGAGGCGGGCTGCCCACCGGCGGGGAGCCAACTGGTCCTGGGCTAGGACCTCCTCGGCCCGTCGTTCGAGCCGGGAGCGCTGCTCGGCCAGCCGGGCCTCTGAAAGAAAGCGGGGTGCATAGCGCAACGAGACAACCGCTGGGATGGTGACCGCAAGAAGCAGGCCCTCGAACCATGGCGACGTCGAGAACGCAGCCAGGACAAGACCGCCCGCCAGCACGGCGTAGAGGATCGCGGCGTGGAGATCCTTGTTGAAAGCGCTCCTAGCCAATTTGGCGGCTTCCGAGCTCGTGCCCGAGGTACGGGTTTCATCTTCGATGCGGCGCATGGCCCTGGCGAGCCGGGCGGCAGCGCGCGACCACACGACCGACGCCATGGCACACACGATGCCCGCAGCGGCCAACCACGGTTGTGCCAGCACGTGGCGGAACCCGGACGTCGCGCCGGCGGCGAGCACAAGGTGCGCCAACAGGGAAGGCCCGTGCACCGGCATGCCCAAAAGGCTACTGCTCAGATGCTCCAGAGCGCCTGGGTCGGAGACATGCGGGCGGCACGAAGGGCTGGGAAGAGCCCGGCTACCGCGCCTATCAGGACCGCGGCGCCGAAGCCGCCACCCCAGGCAAGGGGCGGCACAACGATCGCCCAACCCTTCGTGGAGGCGTACACGGCCGTCGAAATGGCCCCGAAAGCTATCCCCGTCACTCCGCCGATCACCGACAGCAGCACCGCCTCGGAGAGGAACTGCAATCGGATGTGGCCCTTTGTTGCCCCGAGGGCGCGGCGCAGCCCGATCTCGGAACGCCGCTCGAGTACCGAGATAACCATGATGTTGGCGACACCAACTGCGCCGACCAGCAGCGCCACGGCCCCCAACCCGAGGAACAGGTCGTTGAAGGCTCCCTGCGCGTCCGCTTCGGCGGTGAGCGCTGCCGACGGTTGGGACACGTCGACGTCGTTGGGCGCTTCTGGGTTGGCCGTGGCAGCCAGCACCGAATAGACGGAGTTGACCTGGGAGGTGACGGCGCGCAGGTAAATCTCCGATGGGTGGCCGTCGAAGTCGAGGTACGTCTCGGCCGCAGGGAAACCGACGAACACCGAGCTATCGATCTCTGGGGTCAATACGGCCTGGTTGAGGATACCGGCGACGTAGAACCACATGTTGCCAACCCGAGATCCGTTCTCCCTCGAAGATCCGGTCGATGCCCAAGCGTTGGGCCGCGGCGGCGCCGAGCACCGCGACGGGCTCCTTCGCAGTTGCGGCGTTCAGCCAGGACCCCTGCGCGACCGTCGTCCCGACCGCCGACAGCAACCCGAGGCTTGCGGCTTCGACGCTGAGGGCGTTGGTATCGATCGAGGGTATAAGAGGAGTCCGGAAGGCCCCGGCATTATTGACAGTCCCGTCGTATTGCACGTCGGTGACCGGGCCTATCCGGCCGATCATGCCGGGCGCATCGACGGACAGCTCCGCGGTCTGCCCGAAGAGCGTTTGGCCGTTGGTGACCGTAAGCAAGTTGGTCCCGAGGCTGTTGATCTCGGCTATCAGCCCGGCCGACGAGGAAGACGAGAGCCCCAGGACCGCGACGATTGCGGCCACCCCGATCGCGATGCCGAGTGCCGAAAGGGCGGCTCGCAGCTTGCGGGTCCGCAAACCGACGCTGGAGAGTCGGGCCAGGTCACGCAGGCGCAGCCGCGCCGGGACGAGGACGACGGGCGGCCGGCCTGCACCCCCCTCGGCACCTCCTTGGCTCTTGCGTCTTACGGCCACGCCGGGGCCTCGCTGCCGGTGCTCGGCGCACCGTTGCGGTCGGCAATGCCGTCGACGCTGCTGTCGGCACTGCTGTCGGCACTGCTGTCGGCCCTGCTGTCGGCACCGCTGTCGGCGAGGACGCGCCCGTCGAGCAGCTCGATCACCCTTCCCATGCGTTGGGCAACCCCATGGTCATGGGTGATGACGATGATGGTGGCCCCTTCGTTGTTCAGCTCGGCGAAGAGGTCGAGCACCGACTGGCCGGTGCTCGAGTCAAGGTTGCCCGTTGGCTCATCGGCGAGCAGGAGTGCGGGGCGGCCGACGAGGGCGCGCGCGACAGCCACCCGCTGGCGTTGCCCGCCGGAGAGCTTCGTCGGTAGCACGGCGAGCTTGTCCGAAAGGCCGACCCGGGCGAGCGCATGGGCGGCAGCCCGGCGGCGCTCGCTAAAGCTGGCGCCGGCGTAGAGGAGGCCGTCGGCCACGTTGTCGAGCACGGACTGGTGTTCGGCGAGGAAAAACTGTTGGAACACGAAGCCGATCCGGCCCGCCCGAAGCGCGGAGAGCTCCCTGTCGGAGAGCTGCGAGATGTCAAAACCGGTGACCCGCACAATGCCGCTGGTCGGGCCGGTCGAGCGTCCCGATCAGATGGAGAAGCGTCGTCTTGCCCGAACCGGACGGCCCGACAATGCCGACCAGCTCCCCTTTATGGACCGTGAAACTCACGCCCCGAAGGGCCTCGACGGGCGGCTCGGCAGGGTACGTCTTGGTCACCTGGTCCAGCTCGAGCACTACCGGCCGGCCGTCGGCGCCCTCGAACCGGTCCCCCACGACAGGCGCGGTTGGGCTAGGGGAGGGGCGAGTGAGAGGCGCGGTCATACGTTCGGGACCACGACCTGCTGCCCGGCGGAAATCCCGGCGCCGCTGACCTGGACCAGCCCATCGGCGTCGTCGAAGAGGCCGAGGGTTACTCCCACGAGGTGGTGCACGCCGCCCGCCCCGACCGCTTCAACCGCGTAGCCTCCACCTGCCAGCGCAAGGAGCGCGTCCACAGGCACCACGAGGACATTGTTCGCTGTACCTTCCGTTATCCAGACCTCGACGGGGAGCTGGTCGAGCGTGCCCGTCGCGGCTGGGTCCTTCGGGGCGATGTCGACGTTGATCGTGGGGTTGCCACCGCCGCTATTGGCCGACGGCACGGTGGCAACCGTGCCTACGTAGGTGACGGTGCCCGGGAGCGTGGAGTTGTTGGGCATGACGATGCTGACCTGGTCGCCCACGTTCACGTCGGACTGCAAGGAGGAATCAAGGGCGACCTGGACCTGGCGGGCGAGAAGTGTCACCGATATCACGGCCTGCCCAGGCGCCACGGTTGCCCCGAGGTTGGGAGTCACGCCCGTGACCCGAAGCGCACCCGGCTGGAAAACGACAGAGCCCACCGGGAGCTGGCCGCTCGGCGAAAGGCCCACGGCCTCTTGTAGCCGCAGCACTGCAGCTTCGGTTGCCGCGGTGAAATCGTCCCCCGATAGCCCGTGGCCGTACCCGAGCGCATCAAGGTTGGCGTTGAGCTGGGCCACATCCTCGCCCGGGGTCATACCGGGAGCGAAGGAACGCCAGGGCGTGACCGTCCCATAAAACAGCACGACCGGTTGGCCACCGATCGCGAACAGCTCTTTGCCCCGGCCCACGACCTGGCCAACGGTTGGGAGCTCCGTGTAGGTCGAGCTCTCACCAGCCACATCGGCTTGCTGCTCGTCGGTCGACAAGGTGGCCTCGTCTTGCGACAGAGTGAGCCTGGCAGCAGCGAGCTGGGCTGCCGCTTGCTGGGCCGTCTGGGTGTCCTTGACTTGGGTTGCGCCGACATTGCCCTCGGCCGCACTTAGAGCCTGCTCGTCTGCGGTCACCTTTGCCTGCACCTGCTGGAGGGTCTGTGTGTTCTTCGTCTTTGTAACCGCGACGTTGGCCTGAGCGGCACTTACGGCCTGGTGGTCTGCGGTCAACTTGGCCTGGACCTGCTGGAGGGTCTGGGTGTCCTTGGTCTTGGTGGACGCGACGTTGCCCTCGGCGGCACTTATGGCCTGCTCGTCCGCGGTCACCTTTGCCTGCACCTGCTGGAGGGTCTGTGTGTTCTTCGTCTTTGTAACCGCGACGTTGGCCTGAGCGGCACTTACGGCCTGGTGGTCTGCGGTCAACTTGGCCTGGACCTGCTGAACGGTTTGGGTGTTCTTGGTCTTCGTGGCCGCAACATTGGCCTCAGCGGAGGTGATGGCCTGCTGGTCCACGGTCAGCTTCGACTGGATCTGCTGGACGGTCTGGGTGTTCTTGGTCTTTGTGGCTGGGACGTTGGCTTGCGCCGAGGTCACCGCCGACTTGTCAGCGGTCACCTTCTGCTTGTCGGCGTCCACAACTGCCTGCTGGGACGCTACTGCCGCCTGGTCGGCTGCGCAGGGCGTAGGCGACCCGGAGGGGGAGCCAGGAGAGGACGAGGCAGGCGAGGACGAGCCAGACGGTACGCGAGCGATCGCGGCGCCGTTACCCCGGCAATCAACGGCCTCTTTCTGCTCGTCCGCCGACAGGGTTGCCGTGTCGGAGCTGAGGGTCGAACTGTCCGTCACGAGCGCTGCTTGGGCCGACTGGAGCTCCTGGTCGGCCTGGGCGAGAGCCTGCGCGTTGGCAACTTGTGCCGACTTCAAGCTGGCCTCATCCGAAGCCAGGCCCGCTTGGGCGGCCTGGACCGACGACTCGGCTTGGTCGACAAGTTGCGAATTCGCAACCTCGGTCGACTTCAAACTGGCTTGGTCGGAAGCAAGGGCAGCCTGAGCCGCTTGGACCGACGACTCGGCCTGGGAGAGAGCTTGCGCGTCGGAGACTTCTGTCGAGTGCAAGCTGGCCTCGTCAGAAGCCAGGGTCGCCTGCGCGGCGGGCACCGACGCCCTGGCCTGGCCGACAGCTTGTGAGTTGGCCACGTTCGTGGACTGCAAGGACGCCTCGTCGGACGCCAGTGTCGCCTGAGCCGCTTGGACCGACGACTCGGCCTGGGAGAGAGCTTGCGCGTCGGCGACCTCCGTCGACTTGAGGCTGGCTTGGTCGGCGGTCAGGGTCGCCTGAGCCGCCGGGACCGATTGCCTGCTCTGTTGCAGGGTGTCGGCGTTACCCTCCTGTGCCGTTTCGAGGGCGGACTGGTCCGCCCCGAGGGCCTGGTTGGCCATCGCAACGGCATCTTGCGCCTGGACTAGCTCGGAAGGTGCGGTGCCCGCCGGCAGGACTATGTCGGTGGCGCCGGCGTAAGTGAGGGTGCCGGAGACTTCGGTCTGCGAAGAGAGCGTCTGCCTTTCGACTGCCTGCAGCGAGGTTGGATAGGCATTGTCGACGGCACCGCTGCCGCTGGCGCTTGGCTTGGACGCGAACGGGTTGGCAATCGCCACCCAGGCTGCAGCCGCGATCACCAAAACGACGACAATGAGCCCGATGAGGCGCCGCCGGCGGCGGCGCGGTCGCCAAGCCTCCTCCGGCATCTCGAGGCTTCCCGTGTCGGTACCGAGCGTGCTCGGAGGCGCCGTCATAGGGCGCTACGCCCTTTAGCGCCCGCGCTGCCATTGCGTGGGAAATCTTGGCAAAGTTGCATCGCCGGTCCTTTCGACTCTTCCATAATTCCTTAGTTGCTGTAAGGCAGGCCCTGGGGGATGAGCTTTTGGCAAATCGCCCTCGCGGCCACGAAGCGAGCCGAGTTGGCGTCCATCCCGGCCGGGAGCGGGAACTGCACGTTGCCAGGTGAGGGGAACACCGGGTCGGGGAAGCCCACAATGTTGTGCGAACGCATGCAGGCGGCGGCTTTAAGGTAGTCGGCTTGCTGTTGTGCACTGAACTGGGCGGGCGTCCCCTTGCCCGGCAACAGGTGTTGGCAGGTCGCTTGCGCGGAGGTGAAATGCGGTGAGCTGGCCACCTTGGGGCTGAGCTGGAGGCTCACGTGGCCCGGGCCGATGACCGGGTCGGGAAAGTCCGCCACTCCGTGCGAGCGCATACAGGCCACGAACTTTTCGGCGTCTTTAGCGAGAGCTCCAGGCGTGGGAGCGCCGTCAGCCGCGACCGCGGCCTTCGGCGGGGTCGTCGTCGTCCCGATGCTTGCCACCCGTGGTGCCGACGCGCTCCCACAACCCGTTACCAGGACGACAAGAAAACAGGCGACACCGAATAGTGTGATCCCCGTGGGCCAGAAGCGACGCATCACTAACATCAACCTCCCGAACGCTGGTTCGCGTTGCTTGCGGCTCCGGACGAAACCCCTCCACCCGGTCCCTTCGATATAACGCGGGTGCCGCCTTTCGGCCCCGGGAGGATTTTTTGGCATGCCTGTTGTGCCGCTTGGAACGTTGGGGAGTTAGGAGTGAGGTCACTGCCCGGCCCCCCCTTAATGGAAACGCTGATCCCGCCGCCGCTACTGTGGAAGACCGGGTCGGGGAAGTCCGCTATGCCGTGGGACCGCATGCACTGGGAGAACTTGAGCGCCGACGCCTGAAGCTGGGCGATCTGGGCGGGGCTCGGGACGTGCCCGATACCGGAGGTTGGCGTGAACTTCTGGCAGTCCTCGTTGGCCTGTTGGAACACAGAGGAGTCGGGGCCGAGGTCGCCCTCTTGACCTCCTTGCAAGGTGAAGCCGCCTTGGGAGCCGGGGTCGGGGAAATCGGGCACGCCGTGTGCCCGCATACACCGGGCGTAGGCCAGCGGGCTCCCGTTGCCGTTGTTGGTGCTGGGACCGCCTGGCGACCGTGAGGTCGTCGTGGTGCCAAGCCGGGCGACGCTGGCCGAGGGCGAGCTGCCAGCGCACGCGGAGGCCAGCAACGAACAGCCGATTACCGCAGCCAACATAACTCCTGCCCTCTGCCCATATGCAGGGTACGAGATCCGCGTCCTGCACCGTCCCGTGGTCATCGACCCAGTTCTACTCGCAGCGAGGTAACAGGGCCCCAACAGCCCCTGTTACTTTGCTGTTACCGGCCATCGGCCACCCTGAGTAGCAGAAGGAGGGCCCTCCATTGGCAAGACGTCGTTGGTTACACCTACCGGGCCGCACTGTCCGCGTACGCCTCACGGCCTTGTACGGGGGGCTCTTCCTCCTATCGGGAGCAGCGCTGCTGGCGATCACTTACGCTCTGGTCGCCGGGCAACGCATAACCACCGCCTTTCGCATAGCGGGGGCCGTGAAAGGCGATTTTAGGCTCGTCCCCGCCGGCCCTCAGGCTCAGGTCTTGCTCAGGGGCGGCCTGCCTCCGGGCGCTGCGGCGGCCCTCAGGCGTTTGCTGGGGCAGTCCGCGAGCGCGAACGGGGAGACTCTCAACAGCGGCACCGGCCTGACGAACGCGACAAGTGTGACCACTTTGCCGGGTGCCACCAGCTTGCCGAGTGCCACCAGCTTGCCGAGCGTGACCGGCGTGGCGCGTGCGACGAGTGCCACCAGCTTGCCGAGCGTGACCAGCGTGTCCAGCGTGTCCAGCGCGGCGGTACCTTCGGCCCCGCCGGCCCTATCTTGCCTAGGCAACAGTTCGTCAGTTTCCAGGCAACTCTTCCGACCCCCAACGAGTTGCACACGCTCCTCATCCTGTGCGGGATCGCCCTGGCCATCATGGCTGTGGTTTCGATCGGGCTCGGTTGGGTGGTCGCCGGCCGGGCGCTCAGCCCCATCCGCGTAATGACATCTAACGCCCGCCATATTTCCGCCGAAAACCTGCACGAACGGCTCGGCGTCCAAGGTCCCTCCGATGAGCTCAAGGACCTTGGCGACACGATCGACGACCTGCTTGCTCGGCTCGAGACTGCCTTCGAGGCCCAAAAGCGCTTCGTGGCCAACGCTTCACATGAGCTGCGCACGCCTCTGACGATGATGCGGACCTCCGTCGACGTAGCCGTCGGTAAACCTCAGCCCGCCGCTGAGGTGAGGGTCCTGGCCGGCAAGGTCGGTGAAGGGCTCGACGAGGCCGACCGGATCCTGGAAGGCCTGCTCCTGCTGGCGCGGCGCACAGCGCGGCACCCTTGGCGATATGACGGCAGTCTCGCTCCCCGACCTCGTCGCAAACGCGGTCGCGGCCGATCAAGCGGAGATCGACGCGGAGGCGCCTCAACGTGGAAAGCCAATTTGTCCCGGCAACGGTAATGGGAAATGAGGTCCTGCTCGCGCTAATGGTCGCGAACGTCATCGACAACGCAGTCCTGCACAACGTCGAGGACGGTATGGTCCACATTTCCAACGATTTCGACGGAATCGTGGCGCGCCTGGTTGTCGAGAACGACGGAGAGGTCCTCGAGGAAAGCGCGGTGCGATTGCTCGGGGAACCCTTCCATCGGATCGGCGCCGAACGACTTGCGAGCGGCCACGGCGCCGGCCTCGGCCTTTCGATTGTCAGTGCGATCGCCGCCGCCCATGGTGGAGCCTTGCGATTAACCGCGCGTCCCGAGGGCGGGCTGCGAGTGGTTGTCGAACTTCCGGTGGCGGGGCACCTATGAGGGTCCTCGTCGTCGAGGATGTCCATCGCCTCGCTGACGATATCGCCGAAGGCATGCGCGACCAGGGGATCGCGGCCGATATCTCATACGACGGGCCGGACGCATTGACAAAACTCGCGATCAATTCGTATGACGTGGTCATTTTGGACCGCGACCTGCCGGGAGTACATGGCGACGTGATATGCCGGACCATCGCCGAGAGTGACAACGCGGTAATGGTGCTGATGCTCACGGCCTCTGGGACGCCCGGTGACCGCGTGTCGGGCCTCGGCCTCGGAGCGGACGATTACCTGAGCAAACCTTTCCATTTCCCAGAACTTGTGCTGAGAGTGCGCTCCCTCGCCAGGCGGCAGGGTCAACACCCACCCATTGGTGCTCAAGATGGCCGGGATCGAGCTCGACCCGTTGCGGCGAAGCGCACTGCGCGACGGCGCACCACTGGAACTTTCGGTGAAAGAACTGGCCGTCCTCGAGGCACTGATGAAAGCGTCGCCCGGTTTCCTTTCGGCCGAGGCCCTGCTCGACCAGGTCTGGGACGAAAACGCTGACCCTTTTACCAAAACCGTCCAGGTGACCATAAGCAGATTGAGGCGCAAGCTAGGCGAGCCACAAGTTATCGAGACGCTTCCTGCGGTCGGATACCGCATCAAGTGACAGTGCAGACCGAGTGAAACGGTCAGGACGAGGGGCCGAGCGCTGCCCAAGCCGCCGAGGCAACCAGCGAAATTGAGGCGATGCCGTAGGCCTCATTAGGCGAGCCGGAGGTCAGCACTGCGATCAAGTAGTCGCGCTCTGACCCGTCCACCCAGCCGATGCTATTTACCGCCCAACTCCCGTCCCAGGGGAGCCACCCGTTCTTGAGGGCGATGGTCGTGCCCGCTGATGTCGATGCCGACACGCCCCACTGCTCGAAGGGGGCGACGTGCTCCATCAGTTGCAATATGTACGCCCGCGACGCATCGCTGAGCACTCCACCGGGCTCTACTAGCTGCTCGAGAAGCTTTACCTGGTCGGAAGCGGTGGTCGTGGTAAGCCCCCACGACAGGTTCGGCGTGGTCGCCAGCATGCCGACGGAGCGGTCGAAGGCTGCCACGGTCGGCGCGCCGCCCAATTCGTTCCACAATGCGGAGGCGTCATCGTTGTCGCTCAGCTCGATCATGTCGGACGCGAGTGACTGGTCGGCCGCGCTCAAAGGCTGGCCCGTATCCTGCGCCCGGACCATCAGAGCTCCGAGGATCTGAACCTTCACGACGCTCGCTGTAATAAATTCCTCACCCGGGCGGTACATATAGAAGTTGCCATTTCGCAGGTCGAGAACCGCCGCCGAGATGACTCCGGTGCGCCTGCCCAGCGCCGCGTCGAGTGCCGGAGTGAAAAGGCTGATGGCGGGCTTCGGCGGCCGCTCGCCCTCCACTAGCCAGTAGCCGCCGCCCTCAGGGTTGGCCGATATGGCGACGACGGGTTCTGCCAGAGGTTTGCCAGCATCTGAGCCGAAGAAATGGGCGTCGCCGAAGCTGAAGACTGCCCCGTCGGAGCTGACGAGCCAGTAGCCGCGGCCGTCGACGGTAGGGGCCATTGCGACGATGGGGGCGTGGAGCGGCTTGCCGCCGGTCGAGCCGTAATAATGCGCATCGCCGAAACTGAGCACGCTGCCGTCCGAGCCCACCAGCCAGTACCCTGCGCCATCGGGGGTCGGTGCGACACCGACAATGGGGGAATGGCGTGGTCTGCCGCCCGTCGAGCCGTAATAGTGGGCGTCGCCGAAACTGAGCACACCGCCGTCGGCGCCTACCAGCCAGTACCCAAGGCCATCTGGTGTCGTGGCTATCCCGACGATCGAACCCCCGGTCTCTCCGGCCATTGCGCTCGCTCCGACTGCGGTTCTTGTGGCCGAAGCGTAGGAGTGCGCGTCGCCGAAGCCGAGCACACTTCCTTCCGAGTCGACCAGCCAGTAGCCGTGACCATCGGGCGTCGGGGCCATGGCGACTATCGGGCTGATGCGGGGCGACCCGGCTGAACCATAAAGATGGGCGTCGCCGAAGGTGAGGACGGTGCCGTCGGGACCGACAAGCCAGTACCCCTTACCATCGGGTGTGGCCGCCATTGCGACGATTGGTTCGTGGACCTGCTTGCCTTCAGGCCCGAAGAAGCGGGCGTCACCGAAGGGCAAAACCGTACCGGGAGCGGCGGTTTCGTCGCGTACGAGGTTGGTGCGCTCGTCTCCCACCGGAGCGGCCCGGGAGACCGGGTTGTCGTGGACGACGACAAACGCCACAAGCGCCACCACGACAAAAGCCGTAGCGGTCCCTCCTGCCGGAAGCAGGCGCAGCAAGCGCTTTCGTGGCCGCGAGTGCAGTCCGATCTGCCCGAGCGTACGAGGTCGGCAGGCGCGGATCGCGCATGGTCGGAAACTGGCGCGCCGGACCATGGCCCGATAGCGCACGTCGGGAGACGAGCTCGCCTATCGGACGAAGCTCGTCTCTCGGCCGGACCCTTCGCCCCCATATGTCCAAGCGCCCGCTCAGGGCGACAGCGCACCCCTAAGGGCGCACGCTTCGTCCGAGGAACTTGGGCCTACCCTGGTGGGCATGGAGACCGGCGCAATTGCCGTGGTGTGACGATTGCAGCAAGTTCTGGAACCCTCCGGAGCTTGCCAGCGACGGCGAGTGCCCCACCTGCGGGCGGGTCCTGACTGCGCGTGCCAAGAGAAAAGCGCCCGCGCCCACACCCGTCGGTGCGTCCGTCGGCACACCCGGAGGTGCGTCCGTGGACGGCCCCGCTGACGGGGAGCCAGTCGATGGAGAGCCGGCAATGGGCTCCGCGGGCGATGCAGCTGGCGGGGCCCGCATCGCGAGAGCGAAAGGCGCGCCCTGGCATTTCAAGCTCATGGTCATCGGCGTGACCGTTTACATGATCTACCGCATCTATTGGCTCATCGAGTGGCTCCCGAAGCACGTTTGAACCCCAGTCCGACAGGCCCTAGCGAAGAGCCTGTGCCAGCCGGTCTGGCCGGGGCTGCCGACACCACTGATGGTCCCGACGCACCCGAGCGCGCTGTTGCGCCTCGAGCTGACGGCGAGACCGCCCACGACAGCGGGGAGCTGGTGGGGGAGCGGGGCCGGCGCCTTCACTTCGAGCGTTGGTCTCCTTCGGCGACCGCTTCGGAGCCTCGTAAGCCGCCGGTCGTGATTGTGCACGGTTTCGGCGAGCACGCGAGCCGCTACGACTACCTGGCACGGGCCCTTGCCGGGGCCGGCCGGTCGACCTTTGCGTTCGATCTTGCCGGCCATGGCCGTTCGGATGGTAGGCGTGCGGTTGTCGAGAGCGTCAGTGCGGCGCTGGCGGATATCGACCGGCTTGTCGGCGAAGCCACGAGCAACTCCAAAGCGGTCCTGCTCGGCCACAGCATGGGGGGCGCCTTCGCAGCTGCCTATGCAAACGCCAACCAGGGGCGCCTCAGCGCGCTCGTGCTGTCCGCTCCGGCGCTGCACCTGGCCGCGAGCCCTCGCTGGCAGGCTTTGGCAGTGCAAGCCTTGGCGGCGGCGGCACCTCGAGCCGGGGTAACGAGGATCGACCCGGGAGGATTGAGCCACGACGCTGCTGTAGTGGCCGAGTTCGCTGGCGACCCGCTCGTGTGGCACGGCCGGTTCCCTGCCCGTACCGCAGTCGAGCTGTACCGGGCTGCGCGGCTTGCGCTTGCCGGGGCGGGCGAGATGCGCCTGCCCACCCTTGTCCTGCACGGGGATGCTGACCCGATAGTTCCCCTGCGCTCGAGCCCGCAGTACTTTGCGGCCCTTGGTAGCGAGGACAAGGAACTGCGGGTCTTTCCCGGCCTCTACCACGAGCCTTTCAACGAGCTCGGGAAGGAGGCGGTCATCGCCGTCTTACTCGAGTGGCTTTCCCGGCACTGATGTCCCGCTGAGGCAGGGGTACCGCCGGCCTGGTAACCTCATGTCTCGCACAACGCACGGGCGGTGGCGCAGTTTGGTAGCGCACCAGACTGGGGGTCTGGGGGTCAAGAGTTCAAATCTCTTCCGCCCGACGGCATTACAGCAGGTTACGGCCTACATCTATCCGGAGGGTACCTCCGAATCGGGCCTCGGGTAGCCACAGGGGTAGCCACAGGTCCTGCGGGGGTAGCCACAGAATTACGCGATGCGCGCGGCTCTGGCGACGCGACTTACGCGGTCCTGAATTTGATGTCCGCTCCGCGACAATTACTTTTGGCGCACTTCTGCGCGCGTTGAAAATGCCCCGACCGGACTTCGGCTGGGTCGCGCTGCACGATCGCTCGCACCAGGCGGCCATCATGTCGCTAGTCCCGTACAGCCTTGCTTGCCGAAGCCCTTACCCGGACGTGTCCTCGCTCTCTTGGCCGTGCGTCGCAGTCCCCGGCGCGCTTGGACATGCCGTAGCCAACCAGCTGTTCAGACGAGCAGATGCGTCCTGCACTCGAGAGACATCGAAGCTGGTCGTTGCTGGGAGCGCAACGCGGCGACCGTCGGTCAGCGCCATAGAGACACGTACGAAGTACCTGCCTCTGACCACGTGGTCTTCCGGCTCGAAGCCGGCAACCCGATGGGCCGCGAAAGTCCTTGTGGTCACGTAGCCCCCGTTTGTGATGCTGCCTGAGTGCATCACGACACGTATGTACGGGCGCCTGGCCAGGTACAAGACAACCATACCGGCGCAGATGGCTGCGCCGATGGCGACGCCGGCGACCGCCCCACGGGCTGAGCTGGCCTTGCCGTTGAGCGCGACCAGCAAGGCGGTGACCGCCAGCCCAGTCAGAAAGGCTGCGGAGGTGCCGAGAAAGCGACGACTGCGGGGCGTCAGGGAGGAGGGGCTTACTAGAATGCCCGTTACCGGGGGGCCCCTCACAGTCCAAAGCTAACGCGCAGGCCGTCGATCGGCCCGGCTTGCCGGCGGCCCGTTTGGTGTTTCGCCGAATGCATAGCGATCCTTCGGAGTCTTCTCGGTAGGGTGCGTGTGATGTTTCGTCGTCCAAGCCGGGACTGGAGTATCGACCCACCGGCCGGCACGGGCAATCGGCCTGCCTTGCCGATCTCTGAATTGGACCCCATAGCTTGGAATGCGCTGGTGGTCCGGGCATCGCAACTTCCTGTACAGCACGTCCATGACCGGCTTGATTTCATGGTCTTGGGCGCCGAAGAGTTTCGAGCGGCGCTTCGTATAGGTCGAGCACTCGACGTCGACGACGACGATCAACTCTTCTCGTTGGCACGCCGACACCGCGATGATGTCAGCGAGAAGCTCGTGGCCCAGCTCGGTCCCCTGCACAAGCTCGGGCGACCAGCAACGGGTTCAAGGACTCACTTTCGCCAGGTGATATGGCGGAATCTGGAAGTTCCGTTTCCTTACGCGAGGCGTAGGGTCCTCAAGCAGATAGTTTCGCTGCTCGCGGAGCGAATCGCGCCATCGCCGGGGAGGTCCCGAGCGGATGGTTCTGCGACTACCGCAAGACGTACCAAGGGCACATAACGATCTGCCCGGCGCTCGAATCGCCCGTTGGAACCAGGGACGAACTAACGCCGTGCTCGGCGTTCGGCACCGTCACGCTCGGGCGAGGTCAAATGAAAGCCACTACGGTACGTGGCCACCAGGACGGACACTCCGGCTGGCCGTCACTCGGCAGTTTCTGGTGGCCGCCGACAGGAAGTAACGAGAGTCAGCCGGCGGCGTATAGGGCGGGCCGGTAACGGGGCTCGGGGATGGGGTCCCCGTGCTCCCGAGCGCTCTCGAGCCAGAGCTCCTTCGCAATCATGACTTCGTGCAGGGCGGCCTCGGCCGTCGGGCCGTGGGCCGAGCAGAACTGAAGGTCCGGCACGTCAGCGATCCAGGATTCGTCGCTGTCGCTATAAAAAACGTTGATGTGGTAGTCGCTCATTCACGCTCCTCCAGTTCCAAACCGTACCGCTCGACCAGCTCGAGGACTTGGCGCAGCTAGCTCGAAAGACCGCTGGCGGGCCGAGAAGCACTTCGCTAACTGTCAGCACGACTGTCAGTCAATGTGTACCGGACCACCCTCGTTGCGCCTCGCTAGACCGCAAACAGTCGTTCGCCGCACCCTTCCTGCTCTATCGGCTTGCGCCACCTCGAGTGGATAACGCGTCGCGCAGGCCCCTGCGTGAGGTGATCCCGAGCTTCGTGAATACCTTACGCAGATGCCATTCGACTGTGCGGGCGCTGATGTACAGCTGGGCGCCGATTTCAGGGTTCGTTCGTCCCTCCAGTGCGAGCCGCGCTATGTGCTCCTCTTGCGGGGTGAGGTCGTTGCGTGTCTCCTCTTGTCGTTTTCGGATGGTTTCCCCCGTTGCACGCAGCTCGCGAAGGGCACGCTCTCCGAAGCCCGACATCCCGGCGTCGTTGAACATGCTGTGGGCGCGCCGGAGCTGGTCTCGGGCGTCGATGCGGCGGTTCTGGCGACGAAGCCACTCGCCGTAGACCAGGTGCGAACGGGCCTGCTCGGGTCGAAGCGAAGTCCTACCGAGGCGCTCTATAGCCTGGCGATAGTGTTCTTCGGCTGATTCGTCGTCGGCGAGCAACGCCTGGCTGCGGGCATAGACACCCAAGCCCCAGTCGCTCTCGCTATTGCGGGTGTTCTCACCAAGCCGCCCGAGGGCGTCAATGCCGATAGCGCTGTTGCCGGTCCGGGCAGCGGCCTCGATCAACTCTGGGAGTGCCCAACCATCGAGATGAACGGTGGGCCCGGCGGTCGCCCTGAGTGCTTGAGAGAGCGCTTCCGGGTACCGGCCCAAACCATTCGAGTGGATGGCAGCCGCCCAATACCCGACCTGAGCCGCCGTGCCCTCCCCTCGGGAGTTGGCGAGATCGATCCCAGCTTCGATGTATTTAGAACTCCGCGGGTGATCTCCTTTGAGGGCCGCGAGCAGGAGCGAGCCCATCGGAGCTTGGCGGACGCCGATCAGGTCGATCAAGACGTCCATCTCGGCGGTCATCGAAGCTGCGGCGTCCAGGTCCCCGCGCCACGCGGTCATGAAGACGTCGCCGGTGAGAGTGAAACAAAGCGGCACGAGGGCGCCGGCGTTGCGAGCGAGCTCTGACTGATGACGTATTACTGCAGCCATGCTCTCGAAGTCCCAAATCGTGCCGGCGGCGGCCGCAGCCAGGGCCCCCCACTGGAGACCCTTTTCCACCGATAGTTGCTCCACGCCGAACGCGTCGGCGGCACGACGCAACAAAGGTGTTGCGGTCGCCAATCCCTCGCTGACCAGCAGCGACAGGCCGTCCAGGAGCAGGTCAGGCAGGTGCGGCGGTGCTGACGGCGCCGGGGCCGCCCGGGCTGCATCCGACACTTCGCGCAGTTGGTTTATGTCTCCGGGCTGGGCCGCGAACATGCCGGCACCCCAGGCATCGAGGTAGGTTTCCCGGGCCAGGCCGGGGTCAATCGGCTCGAGCCGTTTGGCAGCTTTGAGCAGTTGCGCTGGTGCCTCCGTTACCGGGCCGGCGGCCAAGGCGATCTGTCCGCGCAGCAGGTCGATCCGGGCGTGTTGGAGCTCGCTCGTCGCGACGATCTCCCCGGCGGACAGCAGCCGAAGCGCCTCGTCGAAGGCGCCCGCGTGGACCTTCGCCTGGGCCGCCGCCAGGGCGCGGTCCGCTCGGCGCTGCCGGTCCTGGGTCAGCGCGTGCGAGCGCTGTAGGAAGGCCGCGGCCGCAGCCAGGCCCCCGCGTGACTGGGCTCGCCCCGCTGATCGCTCCAGGTCCGAGGCCACCTCCTCGTCGGGCCAGTCGCGGCCAGAGCCCGGTGCCAGGCACGACGATCTGGATCCGTTTGGGGGTCAGTCACCTGAGCCAAGGCGGAGTGGACGGCCCGCCGCTGCTCCGATGAGGCGGCCGCATAGATCGTGGAGCGGACCAGAGGATGCCGAAATCGGACGCCGGCCCCGATCTCGAGGAGTTGCTCGTCGGCCGCGGCTGCAGCCACCTCCCGCCCGAGGCCAAGAACCCGGGCCGCATCCCACAACAGAACGACGTCCCCCGTCGGATCCGCGGCAGCAATCAGCATGAACCTCTGCGTGGCCTCCGGAAGCCCTTCGAGCCGCCGCCGGAAGCTCTCTTCGAGCTGTCCGGGGAGATCTC
Source organism: uncultured Acidimicrobiaceae bacterium (assembly GCA_963699075.1). Taxonomy (GTDB): domain Bacteria; phylum Actinomycetota; class Acidimicrobiia; order Acidimicrobiales; family Palsa-688; genus Fen-671. The sequence goes on from CAVOTF010000001.1 coordinate 1,301,503, forward strand.
TCACGTGTGGGACTGCGAAGCCGCCCGCGAGTTCTGCAGCGGTCCTACCCTTCGGGAGTTCCAATAACGCGAGCGGGTTACCACCGGTTTCGATGACGAAACGGTCTCGGACACCGGGATCGAGCCGCCCAGGGATCGCCGCGACGAGCAGGTCTCGAGCATCGTCCGCACTCAGTCCCTTCAGGGTCAACTCCGGCAAGCCCGCGAGGTTGCGGTCCTGCGTTGGTTCGCGAACAGCAAAGAGCAGCAGCACCGCCTCGGCAAGGAGCCGTCGTCCGATGAACCCGAACACCTGAGCGGACGCGGCATCGAGCCATTGCGCATCGTCGACAAGACAGACCAGCGGCCGCTTGAGAGCTGCTTGCGCAATCAGGCTGAGGGTCGCCAAGGCCACGAGAAAATGATCAGGGGGGTTGCCCGAAGTTAGGCCGAGCGCGACCCGGAGCGCGTTCTCCTGGGGGGCAGGAATCGCATCGATCTCGGCCAGTACCGGAGTACACAGCTGGTGCAGCGCCGCGAAAGGCAGCTCCATCTCTGACTGGATCCCAGACAGACGCAGTACCCGACAGCCATGGTCCTGCTCGATGCAGCGCTCCAGCAGTGCCGTCTTGCCTATCCCGGCCTCACCGCGCACGACTAACACCGCGCTCTCACCGGCCCGGACCCCCTCCAGTAGCCGGCCTAAGCGGGCTAGCTCGGGCTCCCTGCCCCGGAAAGCCGGCGGGCGTGGCATAACCATATTTTTCGGCATGATAGCGAAAACTAGTGATGCAACCAGGGCACTCCCGGGTAGGACCGGAGACCTCGGGACCTGGCCTTCAAGTGTAGTTTTGAGGTAATTGAAGGCATGTCCAGGGATTTGATCCCGAAGAAATGCTGAGGCGGGCCTCCGACCGCAGCAGGTTTGACGAGAGCCCCGCTCCCGTTCCCAAACGGCCAGGACCACCCCCGAATAACCACTTAGTGGCACAGGGTGCTGCGGGGCTAAAGAGCGTCCACCTGGGTTGTTTTGTTCCGCAACCAGGCCATGAGCCTCGCCAGTACGTCGGCTTGATCTTCTGGCTCCTGGGTGTCCCACACGAGGACAAGGTCGTGGTCCACAAGGCTGACCGTAAACGTTGCTGCCGCCGCCCTGGGCTCCATCCGGCCAGATCTTCGATCGTTGGGCATGCCGTCTCGCTCCTTGGTAAGAACCTTCCCAAGAGGCACACGCGGTCAAACGCCGCCGGGTTTGTCGCGTGGACGATCGGAACAAGCAGAAAGCCCCAATGCCCGCCAGCGAGCTGGATAGGCCCGATCCAGCCCAAGCTGCCGGGCGGGTCGCCTTCTTCCTTCAGGTAAATGACTTCGATGCTGCGCACAAAACGGGTCGAGCCTGTTCGAGGGCTCAGCATTCTATTAGCCACTTGTAGGGCACCTTTAGGGCAAGTCACAGCCGCCTTTAAGCGCAGCGGGGGACGATTGGGACAGAAGCGAAAGGAGTACCCGATGAACGCAATTGTCCCAGAAGGCAGCACCCCTTATCCCGAGAGCCCAGCCGAGCGCGAGAACACCCAAAACGCTTCGACGGGCGCGGCCCGGACCGGGGCCTTCCCGCCCCCTTTGCCGGACGCTGAAGGCGACGAAGCCCCGCGCTGGGTGCGTCGGGGCCGCCGACACCATCGGCGGGCGGCTGCCGCGGTGATCCTGGCGGCGGCTTTTGCGGGTTTGGGCGCGGGTCATGTCTTGGTGGGTGCCAAGGCAGCCAACACCGCGAGCACTACTGCAGCCACGCTGTCGGTTGCCCAGGTCGAGGCGAAGGTTGACCCCGGCCTCGTCGACGTGGTTTCTACGCTGGACTACGGGGAGGAGGAGGCCGCCGGCACTGGCATCGTGCTCACATCTACCGGCGAAGTCCTGACCAATAATCATGTTGTCGAAGGCGCGACCAGCATCGAGGTCACCGATATCGGCAACGGAAAGAGCTACAGCGCCACAGTCGTTGGCTACGACGTCACCTCGGACGTCGCGGTTATAAAGCTCCAGGGTGCCTCCGGGCTACAAACGGCCTCGCTCGGCAATTCCAGCACCGTGGCAGTAGGCGAGAGCGTCGTGGCGATCGGCAACGCGGGAGGGGCCGGCGGCACGCCGTCAGCGGCTCCCGGGACGGTCACCGGCTTGGACCAATCGATCACGGCTTCTGACGAATCAACCGGTTCGGCAGAGCAACTGGCCAACCTCGTTCAGACCGACGCCGACATCCAACCCGGTGATTCCGGCGGCCCGCTGGTCAACACGAGCGGCGAGGTTGTCGCTATCGACACTGCGGCGTCGTCCACCTACCAGTTCCAGTTTGCCGAGCCTCAGGGCGCCTCTGGGACCGAGGGCTACGCAATCCCCATAAACAAGGCGCTTTCCTTGGCCAGACAGATCGAGGCTGGGAAATCGTCCTCGTCGGTACATATAGGCAACTCCGCCTTTCTCGGTGTCGAAGTTGCCTCGACCTCGGGGTACTACGCCTTCGGGAACACAGCCTCCGGCGCGGCCGTTGTGGGAGTGCTCTCCGGTTCGCCGGCAGATGAAGCTGGTCTCGCCTCAGGTGTCACAATCACAGCGGTGGGTGGTCATACGGTGACCTCGCCGACGAGCCTCCAAAACATCATGGAGCAGCTCCACCCAGGTCAAAAGGTCACGGTGACCTGGGTCGACCAGTACGGGAACTCGTACAAAGCGGCCGTCAAACTGGCGACAGGCCCAACCGGCTAAAGCGCCGCCAGAGCCCTGTCCGGCGCCGGCTCGAACCACCGGTACGGCGCCGGATCAGAGCACCAATATCAGAGCAGCAATACGGCCCTGGCACCTTCTCTCCGTTGCGCTCCCGTTACCGCGAGAGCGCGATATTGGGTACATGCACAAGTTGGTTGCCCGACCCCTCGCCCTCATGTCCATGCTGGCCAGCTTGAGCCTCTTCTCGGCCGCTTGTGGGGGCGGGCCGGCGCACAATGGTGTGGCCAGTCTCGGGCAGGCCAAGACGACCACCACCGCCCAGTCGGGCTCTCCTGGCGCCCAGAGCCTGGGTGGCGCAGGTCAATCGCCCCCGGCCGGAGGCGGTGGCGCAAGCCCCTCCAGTGGAGGCGTGTCCGCCACGCTCGCAATAGGAGGCAGCTACACCCAGGATCTCAAGTTCGCCGAGTGCCTGCGCTCGAACGGCTTGCCGGGTTTCCCGGACCCTGGCCCGAACGGCACCTTCCACCTCACCTCGAGCAGCGGAGCCGTTCCCGGCTCAGCGCAGTTCCAGGCTGCGCAGAAGGCGTGCCGCAAGTTCATGCCCAATGGAGGGCCCCACCCTCACCGGCGCAGCAAGCCAAGATGCTCGCTCAGTTGCTCAAGTACGCCGACTGCATGCGCGCCCATGGCATCAGTGACTTCCCCGACCCGCAATCGAGCAATGGCCGCGTAGGGATCTCAATCGAGGCCTCACCGGGCAGCGACCTCGACCCTAACAACCCTCAGTTCGAGACGGCCCAGAAGACATGTGAGACATTGCTGCCGGCTCCGCCCCGATGAGAAGCCGGGGAGGCCTACGGGGTCGGTCGGAACACTTTGTCGGCCGGCGTCCTTGGGCAGTGGCCGATTTGAGCCTTCACCCTCCGCAGATTTTGGCGGCAGCCGAGTAGCCCGGCTCGTCCGCGACCACCTGAGGCATAGCGACCTCACCCTGAGAGTTTGGGTCGGGGAAGTTCACGATCCCGTGTGCTCGCATGCACTTGGCAATCTCCAGCATTTGGTCCACACGCTGCTGGTCCTCTGAAGGCGTCTGTACGACGCCGGCAGCGAGTGCATACTTACGGCACGCTCCGTTCTCATACTTCTCGACTACTTGTTTCGTGAAGCCCAGCCTGTTCAGCTCGCCGTCAGCGTATGGGGGGTCGGGGAACTTCGTGAGCCCTTGTCTGCGGAAACACGCTGCCATCCCGGTTGCGGCGGCTGCTGAGGCGGGTGTTGGCAGCATGGTCGCAGGCGCGGCCACGGGACCTTGGGTTGTGGAGGTACGCGGCGAACCGACGCTTGCGACGCCGGGAGCGGCGTGCCCGTTGCCGCAACCTGTAGCGAGGGCACAGACGCAGACGACTACCCCGACCGGGACGGCCCATCGCCATAAAGACCGAGACGTGATTCTCGTGGACGCAGGCGATGAGGACCTGGCCGGAGGAGTGACTGTCGTACGACCCATAAACCCCTTATATTCCCTCCGCTGTAACGCCGGCGTAACAGCAGCGAAGCCGCCGAGGCAATCGCGACGGGCGCGTCACCAGGCGATTACCGACGGCCCCGAAGGCCTTGACAATCGTCCGGTTTCTTCGTTTTCCATTGCGGCGACATTCCCTTGTCCTTACTCTTGCAGGTAGCACGCAGGTAACGAACCAACCAGGTCACCGTTGGCCCTCTTCGTGCCAAGGAGCGTAAAGCGACGGCGGCCTGGCGCCGACAACCGCTAGGTGGAGAACGCCAGGAGACGGGGCAGCGAGAGCGGCAGCGATGTCCTCGTCCCCGGCGCCGACCACCAGGGCCCCGAGCTCGCCGAGGAGCTCGCGTGACAAAGCGCGCCCTTCGCAAGGCGGCACCAGGAACGACCGTCGCCGAGAGGGACCTCCTAGGACGTGATGTGAACGAAACGATCGCCCGGTATGCCTCGTTCGGCTGGGAAGCGCTCGACATGGCAGCCCTCCGCAAGACGTACTCGCTGACCGGTGGTCTCTTCTTTCACCGTCACGGGATCACCGTCCTGTTCCGCAAGGTTGCGGTAGAAGCTGTGCAGCCCGCGCTCCTTCCGGCTCCCGAGGCGGGCTCTGTTCGGGTGCGCCCGACCACTTCAGAGACTAAGCCCGCCGCGTCACGCGGGGTACCTGCCTTAGCCCGAGGCTGACGCTCCGAATTTCCAGGAGCGACTACTACCGTCCGGGCGGCGCAACGCCGTACTTCGCCACCCCGCCTAACGCCGCCACCTCGCACGCGTAATCGCACGGCGAGTGGACCATCCATCGCTCCCGGCGTCCATTGCCACCCCCGCCCGCTACGCAAAAGAGTCGTCAAAGAAACGTGCCCGATGCGGGCCTTGCCTCCGTCGTCCGGCTGCGACACTACGTCCGTGGCCCTCAAGCGATCGTTGGCAGTTTTGCTTGCGGCCGTAGCAGCCTGGCTCGCGGTAACTGCGCTTCCCGCCCAGCAGCTGTACCTTGTCGTTGCGTTCGACGCTGCGCTGGCAGTCATAGTCCGAGCTGCTGTCCGGAAACCTGGAGCGGTTGCGGGCCGCCGCTAGCAAAGCCGGTACATCAGCACCTACGGGGCCCGCCCATCGCCAGCTAGATGTTGCTCAAAAGTGGCCCGGGCTCGGTCACACAGGACGATCGGCCAGCTCACTTTCTCCGACGTGTGCGGCCAACCAGTCGTTGAGGGGTGCGGAGGCCCGAAGGACGCCTACGACCCTCTCCTTTGCCTTTTTCGTACCGAGCCAGTCGGCGGGCGCCCACAATTTCCACACCGTAATGCCTTTTCCTCTCAGGAGGGCTATGCGAGGGTGGTCCTTGGGGTAGCCACTGGGGGCCGTCTTGAGAGGGGCGGTGGGGGCGCAGGCGTAGCCCTTGTCTTTGACTGCCTCGACGATCAACTCGAGCGACGTGCCGCTTTTTTCCCCGTCGACGGCTTTGCGGTACCGCTCAAGCTGGTCCGGCGCCATCACGTGCATCCCCGCACCAACACCGAGGCCCTCAGGCGACAAAGTCACATAGCCAAACGGCCCGACGGCTGCGGCAATGTTGGTCTTATAGGGCGACTTATCCTTACTGAACCTGACGTCGCGGTAGGGCCGGAACAACCTCCCGGCGCCGAACTCCGGCTCCAGCTCGGCAAGCAGGGACTCCATCGGGTGCTTGACGCTGACCGTGTACGTCTCGATGTGGGCCTGCCAAAAAGCCTTGGTGTTGTCTTCCTCGAGATCCTCGAAAAACTCGACCGCCTCGGCGGGCCATCCTGAAAATGACATTCGCGGATCGTAGCGCCGCGGTCAACCTAGACGACGTCGATATGGACCGTTGCGGTGACCCGACCAGGTCCACAGTTGGCAAAGCCGGAGGCCATCACCTTGTAGTGACCAGCGCGCACGTAACGATGCGACAGTTGCCAAGTTTGGTGCGCCGCTCGGCCCGGTCCGGCGAGGCAGTACATAGGTAAAGCGGGCGCAGCGCTGGATCCGTCGCCGAACGCGAGGAGGTACCCGAGCGCGCCCGTGGCGTGGCTGTCCGAGACGCTCAAGCTGACCTGGACAGCCGCCCCGCGCTCCGCCCGCCACGGCCTCACCGTCAGGGTGACGCTGAGACCGCCCAAGCTTGTAGTCGAGGTGCGATGAGCTACCGCCGGCTCCGCCGTCGCGGGCACGAGCGCAGAATTCTCGGTAGGAGCCTGCCCGGTGGCGCTCGAAGCGGACGCGCTCGAAGCGCTCGCGCCGCCAACTGCAACCACCGCCGCCGCGGTGGCCGCCAAGGCTGCCCAGCGCCTGCCCAGGAACCTACGCCGAAGTCCCACGTCCTTAAGGTTAGCGACCTACCTCAGGATACGCGGATGGTCCTTGTCGTGGTGTGCCCACCCCGGGTTGTAACGACCAATTTCTTGCTGAGCGGGTGTTGCTGCGCGTCGGCGAAGGTTTGCGAGCCCGCCTGGGTGAGCCTCAGCTTGACGGTCGCGCTGGCGCCCAGAGCCAGCGTGTAAGGCGCCTTTGCGAGGATGGCGGCGCGTTTTAGGAGCTCAGCTGTGCCCAAACATGGGGCGTTCTTGCAGGACAGTTTGACCGGGATATACCTGCCATTAACCGTGGCCGTCGACGAAACGACTACGACCCGGGGAGGAAGCCCTTGGACGATTATGTCCAACTGGACCTGGGGCGACGCCGCCCAGGCCGAGTCGCCGTCCTGGTCGGCATCGACTAGACAGCTCCCGGCGCCGGTGAAGCGGACAACTGTCCCGCGCAGTGAGCACGCCGCGGGGGTCGAGGCGCCGTCGAGGGAGAACGTGACGGGCAGACCGGAGCTCGCCGTTGCGGCGAGGTTGTAGCTGGTACCTGCGCGCGCGGGGCTCGGGCCGGCTGAGCTGAACATGACTGTCTGGAGAGCTTGGTTCGAACCGGCCGGGGCGCTGAAAAGGTAGGCGCCGCCATCGATCGCGTCAGCGCCGGTATATGGGGCGTCGCCAAGCAGAGCTGCTTGGCCGTTCGCCGAAAGGGCCACCTCGTCTCCGAGATCGTCTGGTGACCCGGCGGGGCCGCTAAGAGCCGCCGCCGGGACCGTCGGCCAGGTGCCCGCCGCCTCACTGAACATGTAAGCCGCGCCGTCGCCGCCGATGGGTGCACCCAGGAGAGCGACCTGCCCGTTGGCAGACAGGGCCACAGATTGACCGAGCCAGGCACCCGACCCCGTCGGGCCGAGGAAGGACCCGACAGGCGCTGCAGGCCAAGTCCCACCGGACTCGGTATAGACGAAGGCCGCCCCATCCTGGAACGGGCCCCCCTCTGGCGCGCCCAGCAGGGCGACCTGCCCATTAGCGGACAAGGCCACCGAGTTGCCGTCCTCCGCGCCGGCACCGGGAGGACCAGGGAAAAAGGCGGTCGGGGAAGACGGCCAGGTGGCACCGGACTCGCTGTACAGGTAACCAGCGCCGTCGTAGGAGCTGCCGGCGCCGGGCGCGCCCACGAGCGCTACCTGGCCGCTAGCGGAAAGGGCCACCGATGAACCGAACTCGCCACCCCCGTCGGTGCTGGGTGGCCCGGTGAACGTTGCGGCCGGCATGGACGACCAGTCGCCCCCTTGGGCCAGGTAGAGGTATGCGGCTCCGTAGCTCGCGACAGGGGCGCCCACCAGGGCAACCGTCCCTTCTGCAGACAGGGCCACCGCAGAGCCGAGCTTTCCGCCCGAGCCAGGGGCTCCGGCGAACGTGGCCGTCGGCGTGGAGGGCCAAGTGCCCGCCGACTCCGCGTACAAGTAGGCAGCGCCGTCATTGGAGGGTGCATATCCTCCCCCAGGGCCACCCACCAGGGCCACCTCGCCGTTTGCCGATAGCGCTACAGAAGTGCCGACCTCGCCTTGCGAGCTCGGCGGCCCGGTAAAAGTCGCCGTTGGTGCCGACGGCCAGGTCCCCCCTGACTCGACATAGAGATAGGCAGCGCCACCTCCGGCTGCCGCTGGGGCACCGATCAGGGCGACCTGGCCGTCGCCCGACAGGGCCACCGACGCGCCCAGTTGCTCGGCCGAGCCAAGCGAGCCTGCGAAGGTGGCCGCCGCCGCGCTCGAGGGAGGAATGAACAATGCGCTTTGGGGACCGCCGGGCAAGAGGGCCACTGCAGCTAACACCGCTGCTGCTGCTGCCGGGCCGAGAGCCAACCGCCGGGCCGTATTACGAGGCCGCACAGCTCCCCCCGGAAAGTCCACTTCCTACAGCAAACCCCGGCCAAAGTAGGCCGAGCTGTCGCCGCCGAGGCCGGGCGGGCAAAAGAAATACCCACCGCCAATGGGGCTGATGAAGTCGACGAGAGGCTCATTGATGAGACGACCCTGCACCGTGATGAACTGATTGAGCAGGTTCTGCTGGTAGCACGTGAACAGCAAACCTTGGTTCAGTTCGCCGTTGACGTCCAACCCCTGCGCATAGTTGTAGCCGCGGCGGAGGATCCGGCTGGGTGCGCTGGCCGTTGTGCGGGGGTTAGCGAGACGGATGTGGGCCGTAAGCGGGGTGATGAGGCCCTGAGGGTCAGATTGGTAGTCCGGTACAGAGAACTCGTCGGTGCCGCCGAGCGGGTCACCGGTGGCCTTGCGGCGACCAATAATGCCCTCCTGCTCGTAGGTCGCAGCTCGGTCCCAGAACTCGACGAGCATCCGGATTATGCGGACCACCTGAAAGGTACCTCCGGCCATCCAGGCCGATTCGGGGCCGCCTTGGGGGACCCAGACAAGTTGCTCCATGGCAGACGCTTGGGACGTATCGGGGTTGGCGATACCGTCCATAAAGCCCATCAAATTGCGCGGCGTCCCAGCCGGCCTGGGAGGGCTCTTGAAGCCGTCCATCTGCCAGCGCGGCTGCATCGCACCTCTGGTGTGCTTTGTGATGTCGCGCAAAGCGTGAACAACGGTGTCGGCATCGTTGGCACAGATCTGGACGCTGAAGTCACCCTGGCACAGGGCCGCGTCCAGGTTGTCATTCGGGAAACTCTCCATCGTGATCAGCGTTGCGGGCTTGGAGGATATGAGGCCGAAACGTTCGTCGAACAGGCTGGCGCCGATACCGAATATGAAGGCGACCTCACGCGAGGGGACGCTCGGCCCGAGGAGCCCATTGTCATCAGCCGGTGCGGTTGGCCCATCGTTTTGCGGTATACCGCCTTTGTACAAAAGCCGCATCCGGCTCGTCAGAGTTTGCAATAACTCGCGGAGCTCCGCCCGGGTCTCGGTTGTGACGTCGAACGCCACCATCGAGGTGTAGGGCGTTGGCTCGCTCAGCACGGCAAGCTGGTGTTCGCCCTCGAACGATGCCCGTTGGGCACCTTGCATCGTTACTTCAGAAGCCCCGTCGGCAAAGGAGGGCCCATCCGTGCCCGACTGACCGCTCGGCGGCGATGCGAAGGCTTGGGGCAGTTGGGCCAGGCCGGAGCCGGCAGCAGCCGTCACCAAGCCGCTCCCCACGGCCCCCAACTTGAGAACCCGGCGCCGGGAAAATTGTGGGCTCCGCGAGCCGCCAGGCGCGTCTCGCGCGATGTCCCCACCAGGGCCAGATGGCTCAGCGGCGGCATCGCCAACGCTCATGGAAAACGGGCAGCCGGCGTCCTGTCGGGGTTCTTGCGAAAATGCGCTCATGAACCGCTCGCTGCAGGTTGAAGTGGCTGGAGAAGCTCCGGTACCACCGAGAGCTCCTCGAGCGTGGCGCCCAGTTGGCCGTCAAGGGCCTCGTGTTGCAAGGTCGTCAAGGACTGCAGAGGTTCCCATGTCCCGTCGGGCGCCTCGTAGGACTTGAAGGCTGCCGCCAGTGCCGCCAAAGCCGCCCGGAGGCGGGGTAGTACCGCGGGGCTGCTCTGGTGCAGCGCGGGGCCAAGAGCGTTCAAGGCTAGCTCTGTACCTTCGACATTGGCCCATGCGGTAGCCAAATTTGTGTTGCTGCCCTCATCAGTTTCCCCGGTCATCTCGTATTGCATGGTGTTCTCGAGGATCTGGTAGGTGTCGAGCGCAAGGTCGCCCGGCACCATTGGAAGGTGAGGGAACTGAGCGCTGAGCGAATGGACCGCCTGGTCCAGGGCCGCAGCAGTGGGGGAGAGCTGCGAGGTGGTCTGGCCCCCCCAAAGCCCGTACTCGAGGGCAAAAAAGCCCGTGAAGTAAGGGCTTGTTACGCCACCCTGCAGGCTCAGCGGTGTACCGTCGATCTCGGCGTTGAACTCGGCAAAAGCGCCGTACGCGCCGCCGAGGCGCTCATAGTCGAGGTGGGCCGGGAGCCACAGTTGACGGGCGCGTGCTAATTCGCCCGACTTGACCGCCGACTCCAGGGCGTCAGTGGCATTCCCGAGCCGCTGCAACCGTTGCGTGACACTGGCCCGGTAGACGGAGGTGGCGAGCTCCAGTTCGTGAGAGCCGACCGGTGTATACGAGTACGTGCCACTAACAGGTGGCCCAACTACTTGCTCAACAGCGGAGCGCAGCACGGCTCCCGAAAAAGCGTTGCAAATAAACAAGTAACGACCGGGGGGCAAAACGACGTCCATCGTGTCCGTTGTGCCCGGCGCAAGCATTTCGATTTCGCCGTACACCGACGTCTGGCTTGCGCCCACCAGGTCGACTTCATAAACCGTGCCGGCGCTGACATTGTCGATGGTGAACACGGTCCGGCCCGAAGGCGGAGCGTGCCAGCCCGGAGCGCACGCCGTGCTCGATACGGCTATCGATCTCGCCGCGGCGCCGGGGCCTGCTTGGGCCTGGGCGGTGCCACCCGAAGTCGGTGCTGCGCCAGCGGCAGCAAGTACTGCTGCCAGCGCTGTCGGGACGGCCGCCTGCCAGGGCCTTGGACGCCAGCGGCGCGTCGCCGTCGGCCCGGCGACAGGCTGATGATGTGCCATTGTTTAAGAGGCGAGTTTACGTGCGGCACATCCAAGACTCAACGCGCCCCGTCGTGCGCCCGAGCGGCGACGGGCGAGCCACCGCCCGGGCGCAACACTGTTTAAGCTCGGCAGGGACGGGGGTAAGTCAAGGGACAGCCGTCGGGCTAGCCCCGTCAAGCGACCGGGCCAACGCGGCAGCGCCGATGAGCTCGGCGTCGTCGCCGAGCGCACCCGCAAGTACCGAAACGGCTCGGGCCGCCACCGGCGCAGCATATCGGTCGAGGGCCTCCCGAATGCCAGCTACCAGGTATTCAGCGGCCGGCGCAAAGGCGCTGTCGACGATGATGGCACCAGGGTTGAACAGGGTTGCGAAGTCGGCGAGCGGCCGCCCGATAGTGCGGCCCAAGTCCTCGAGCACACGCCTCGGCCCGCTGTCCCCGCTGGCAGCAAGGTTAAGGACGTCGGGGAAAGTAAGAGGCTTGTCGTAGGCCGGTTGGACTGCCCGGACCAGCGCGTCGCCAAGGATGCCGTGCAGGCACCCCCTGCCTCCACAGGCGCACAGCGGTCCATCGTCGCGCACCTGGACATGGCCGAGCTCTCCCGCGAAGCCGGTCGCCCCGCGGTGCAACTTGCCTCCGACCACCAACCCGGCCCCAACCCCTCGTGCGAGCCTCAGGTACAAAAAGCTGCTCGTTCCCCTTCCTACACCAAATGTGGCCTCGGCAAGGGCACCAAGGTTGGCATCGTTTTCGACCACCGTCGCCACCTGAATACGGCGCGCCACCTCGCCCGCCAGGTCGGGCGACGGCCCCTGGACGTCGCTATGGCCATCAGGACGGGGAGCATCCGTGCCTTGACCACCCAAGGTGTACGGCGGGCCGCCCCCGGGCATGACGGGCGCCGGCACACCCACAACGACAAGCCTCAATTGTGCTTTCGCCGCTTCTGCATCTCGCAGCGCCCCTTCCAGCAGGCCTGGGCCAGGCCCAGTCATTTCCTCCTCGTGTGCACCGGCAGCGACCGGTGCTGATGCTCTACTCAGCACCTCGCCGGCGAAGGTGAGCACGGCCGCCGTGAGCGTGCCCCCCGAGAACACGAGCGCTCCGACCAACGGGCGCGGGCCGCGAGCATTAGGACCTTTGCTGGCCGCCCGGGGCGGCGCCCGTCCGCAGTGGCCTCGGCTTCGACCACAAGGCCGGCCGCGACGAGCGAGTCCACCAGTCCGGCGAGGGTGGCCTTGGGTGCTCGCAACTGGTCCGCGAGCTCTGCACGCGTGAGGCTTGTGGACCAACTCAGCGCCTCGAGCACTTTGCGTTGGCTCGGCCGAAGCCGCTCCGGCCGACGAACGGTCGAGCTTTTCCAGGCGTTGTCCACAGCTGCCAGGGTAGCGGAATTAGATCAATTCAAGGCAAATGGAGAATTGATTCGCGCCCCGAATGTGCAGTTGCTAAGCTTAGAACGTGCGAGGTGTTGGGCCGGGATCGGCCGGGTCCACCCAAACTCTCCCCGCGGCGCCGACTTCGCGACGCTCCCTTCTTGTTTCAGCCATGCACGTGCGCACGTACCGTTGGTGGTTTTTCTCGCAGATCCTGTCGGCATCGGGGTCAACGATGCAGGGCGTCGCGATGTCGTGGCTGGTGCTGAAGCTAACCGGGAGCGCCCTCCTACTCGCGCTGACAGCTACGGTCATGTTTGCCCCGTCGCTGGTCGGAGGCGCATGGGCGGGATCGCTTGTAGACCGCTTCGAGCGGCGTCAAGTCCTTTTTTGGACACAGTCCGCCTTCATGGTCTTGAGCGCGACCTTCGGGACAATTGTCGCGGTCGGGGGGCTCCGGGTGTGGGTCGTCTACGTGTTCGCTTTTGCGATCGGGCTGGTCAACACGCTCGACGCGCCGGCACGCCAAATCTTCGTGCTTGACCTGGTCGGCCCGGACCGCGCCGCCAACGCCATCAGCCTGAACGAGATCGTGATCAATACCTCACGGGTCCTTGGCCCTGCCGTGGGTGGGGCATTGCTGGCTACGGTCGGAGTGGCGGCGTGTTTTGTGGTCAATGCCGCTACGTTCTTGCCGCCCCTCGCCGTGGTATCGGCGCTGCTCTACAGGAGAGGGTGGTCCAGTATTCAGGCTCCACCACGGGAAAGGCGGCGCGGGCATACCTGGGAGGGGCTGGTGTACGTCTGGCGCAGGCCTGCACTGCGCAGTTGTGTTTTTATGGCCGTCGCCGGCGGGATGCTGTTCAACATGGGCGGCACCCTGCCCCTAATCGCCACTCGCGTGTTCCACGCCGGCCCCGAGGCCTACGGGGCGATGATGGCGTCCTTCGGTGGGGGAGCGCTGTTCGGAGCCCTCCTCGCAGGTACCGGTCCGTCGTGGCCTAGCGGGCCGCGCGTGCGGGCCCTAGTCCTGGCCACCGGCTTGGAGGTGTCCCTAGCGGCGTTTTCGCCGTGGGAGGGCATGTTGTTCGTCGGGCTCGCGCTCGCCGGCTTCCTGTCGATCTGGTTCTTCGCGTTGGCCAACACGCTCGTGCAGTTGCGGAGCGACCCGGCAGTGCGCGGGCGTGTGATGGGCGTGTGGACGATGGCTCTTCCTGGCATGCTCCCGATCACGAGCCTCCTCGTGGGCGGCGTTGCGACCCTTGGCGGCGGAGCGCTCGGGCCCGTCTGGCCTTTGGGCTCGGTGGGCTCGCCCTGGCCATCAGCGGCGTTGCCGGTTGGCGATCTCTGGCCGACCGTGAGGACGACGCGGCCCTCGCAGAGCTCCTCGCGTCCTCCAGCGAGCCTCTGACTGCGGCCGCGGCCTAGAGCTTCAGCGGGGGAGCGGGGGCGCCAATTCGGGAAGCCCTGCGGGTGGCGGCCAATGTGAAGCAGAAACGGCTGCCGGGCCCGGGGCTCTGCTCGGCCCAGATCCGCCCGCCGTGTGCTTCGACGATCCGCGTGCAGATGGCGAGGCCGATGCCGGTGCCCGGGTAGGCCTCCCGGTTGTGGAGCCTTTGGAACATCACGAAGATACGCTCCCGGTACTCCGCCTCGATCCCGATCCCGTTGTCCTGCACCGAAAATGCCCACCGGTCGCCCTCGCGTTCGGCGGCCACCCGAATGTGCGGCGCGATGCCGGGTCGGGTGAACTTGAGGCTATTGGCGATGAGGTTCTGGAACAGATGTGCCAGCTGCGCCGGGTCCCCGTGGACCGTGGGAAGGCCCGCATGGTCGACTTGCGCCCCCGCCGCGCTCAGAGTTGCGCCCAGGCTGGCAAGGACATCATGGACGACGTTGTCACAGTCGACCGATGTCATGGCCTCATCGGAGCGCCCAGCGCGCGAGTAGGACAGGAGGTCTTCGATCAACGCCCGCAACCGGTGGCAACCTTCGACAGTGTGTTTGATGAAACGATCGGCGTCGGCATCGATCTGTCCTTGGTAGCGACGGGCAATCAGCTCGACGTAGCCAGAAATTGTACGGAGCGGCTCGGAAAGGTCGTGAGACGCAATATAAGCGAATTGCGCCAGTTCGGCGTTCGACCTTCGGAGCTCGTCGGATTGAAAGGCCAGCCTCTCCTCGTCACGTTTGCGCTCAGTGACATCACGCGCCACGATCGAGGTCCCGATGAGCACCCCCTGGGCGTCGTAAACAGGTGAGGCGGTTGCCGAAAGTTCAACGATATGGCCGTCTTTATGGGCCCTTTTCACCTCGAAGCGTGTAGCTCCTTCGGTGGCGGGCGGCGGCGCCTGTAGCAAGCCTTCGGGGCGCTCGGTTGGCACCATGGCCGCCAGCAGCGCTGCGTTCCCGCGCCCGAGCATCTCGTCGGAGCGGTAGCCCAGTAGGCGTTCGGCGCCTTTGTTCCAACTGGTGATCGCGTTTGCGAGCGACCACCCTACGATGGCGTCGTCCGACGACTCGACGATAGCGGCAAGGCTGGCTGCGGCAGTTTCCACCTTCTTGCGCTCGGTAATGTCACGAGCGATGGCCGATACACCGGTCACTTTCCCGGAGGGGTCGCGGACCGACGAAAGGGTCACCGATACGTCAATCTCGGTCCGGTCCTTGCGCACCCCTTTTGCCTCGTATGAAGGGACCTTTTCACCCCGCGCTGCCCGCGCCAGGAGGTCGTTCATAAGTTTGCCCAAACGATCAGCCGGCACCAACAAAGAGCCATCTGACCCGATAACCTCGTCGCCGCGGTACCCGTAAATACGCTCCGCGCCACGGTTCCAGCTCGTGATCACCTTGGCCAGGGACCAGCCCACGATGGCGTCGTCGGAGGACTCAACGATGGCGGCCAACTGAGCCGCGGCAGCCTCGCTTTGTTTGCGCTCCGTTATGTCGCGCGCCACCGTTGACACTCCCGTGACCGTCCCGGCGGCGCCCCGGACGGGCGACAGGGTGATGGCCACGTCCACTTCGTTGCCGTCTTTGCGGCGCCGTCTGGTCTCGAACGGCGCGATTCGTTCGCCGTTGGCCACCCGATGGAGGAGCCCCGGCAGCTCGTCGGGGCGGTCCGGTGGGACCGCCAGCGATATGTTCGCCCCGATCATTTCTTGCGCGCTATAGCCGTACAGGCGCTCGGCGCCGGCGTTCCAGCTCGTGACGACGCCGGTCAGGTCTTTGCCGAAGATGGCGTCTTCGGAAGACTCCACGATGGCGACCAACTGGGCAGCCAACTCCTCAGTCCGTTTGCGCTCGGTGATGTCGCGGGAGATGGCCGACACCCCGGTCACCGTCCCGGAGGGATCGCGGATCGGCGACAGAGTAACGGAACAGTCGATAGGGCGGCCGTTTTTGTGAGCCCGACGTGTCTCGAAATGGATGAACCGCTCACCGCCCCCGACCCGCAGGAAGAAGTCGGGTAAGTGGTCGAATTGGCCGGGATCAGTCATTAGCGAGAGGTTGGTCCCGATCATCTCGGTGGCGTTGTAGCCGGTGAGGCGCTCGGCGCCGGCGTTCCAGCTCAAAACGGTCCCGTCGAGGGACCTTGCGGTGATGGAATCTTCGGACGATTCGACGATCGAGGCCAATTGCGCCTTGACCACGAGGTCGCGCTGTTCCCGCTCGACAATTCAAGTGCTGCAACTCGTTGCCGCGCTGTGTCGCCTCCTTCGCCTGGTCACGGGCTTGGGACAATTGATTAGCCCGGCGCCGGGCCGACGGCGCCTACCAGAGCGAACACGGAGGCCAGTAGCACCAGCGCCGCCGTGGAGACCCTGCTGATCGCGACGAGCGTAGCGTCTCGACGCTGGTCGAACCGAGTGACCAGAGCTGCGTTAATTCGCGCGAAAGCGGTCCATCAGGCTCTTGCCGTACAGCGCTTGCTGCAGTTGGGTCGAACCCGACATCGTGCCGCGCAGGCGGGTCGCGATGCTACGACCGGCGAAGCCCTGCCAGGTGAGCGCCACGGCGTTTTCCTCGGACGCCAAGCGCACCGAGATGCGATCTCCGGCGCTGGCCTGGTCAACCTCGTGCTGCGCACGGTTGTAGTCCGCCCGCCCGCTCATGTAGGGCTGTAGGAACACCTTTTGACCGTTGTCAAGAAAGCCGCGTAAGCCGGTCTCCTGATCGAGCATCGCCGTCAACGCTGCGACCGCGGTCTCAGTGCGTCCCGCAGCCTTTACTGCAGCGTCACGCTGCACCTGGAACGAGACCGTCAGCGATGCGGTCAGGACCACGAACGCGCCCGCGCAGGTGGCAAGCCCGAGCCAGCGCCGCAGACTCCACATACCGACCCCATCGACACCGTGCACCCATCACTGGAGCGCCAGCGACAGCGTCAAAGCGCAAGGCTTAGGCCTTCGCGGGGCCTGGGCAACTCGGTGACGTCGTCGGCGGGCGGCACCCAGCGGACGCTGACAATGTCCGCTGTGCGGAAACTGGCCAAACGCCTCGCCCACGAGTCCAGGACCGCTCGGCCGTCGCGACCCTGAAAGAACGTCGTCAGAGGCCCTTCGGCCACGTATGCGTCGGCTCGCTCAACCACTTCCACCAAATTGCCTCTCAGGACCACTTCGTAGCTCATGGCGCCTCCTTTCCCTCACGTTCAAGGGTACGGCCCTCGGCCTGTGAGCATCCAGGGGAAGAACCTGTGGGTTTCCGGTGGAGAGCCCAGAGGCCGAAATGGGCGTGGCACAACCGCCCCGACTTGCTACATCGCGACGGTGGCTTCGGCAGTATCGAGCTTCGGTTTCGCAAAATTGACGGGTGAGCCCCGTTCACCCGGCTTCGCCCTGTACATCGCAGCATCCGCGTCCCTGATCATGTCTTCGCGCGTTTGGTAGCCGGTCGTGCTAGACGCAATTCCAATCGTGGCACTCACGGAGACCTCGTGGCCGTCGATGCCGTAAGGTGCCGACAATTTCGCCTGTAATCGCTTGGCAATCGTGTGGACATGCTCCATGCTCTTCACACTGTCCACCAACACTGCGAACTCGTCTCCCCCGAAACGAACGGCGGTGTCGTTGCCACGCAAGTGAGCGGATATCCTTTCGGCCACGGCCACCAAGAGGAGGTCACCAAAGGCATGCCCGTAATTGTCGTTGACCGACTTAAAGCCGTCCAGATCCATGAAAAGGATGCAGAACTGGTACTCGGGCGAGCGTTTCACTCTCGCAAAGGCCTGTTCCAAGCGGTCCATGAAGAGCAGCCGGTTCGGTAGCCCCGTAAGCGAGTCGTATAGCGCTGCTTGGCGTAGCCGGCTTTCCAGCTCTTTGCGTTCGGTGATGTCTGTCAGCGAACCGACTAGACGCACAGCCCTGCCTCCCGGTCCCCGGACCGCGACCGCACGACATAAACCCCAACGATAATTCCCGTCTTTGGCAATCAAGCGGTGCTCGAACTCGAGAGCGCCCTCGTCGCCAAAAAGCTGGCGGTCGACCATGTCTTTCAGCTCGTCGCTGTCCTCGGGGTGCACGCGCGAGAACCACTCAGATGTTGTGCTGCCGACCTCATCTTCGGCGTAACCGAGCATTGCTTTCCAGCGGGGCGAATAGAACACCGTGCCGGATGGGACATCCCAGTCCCATAACCCGTCGTTCGCGGCCCGAGCCGCTAGGGCGTAGCGTTCCTCGGATGCTCTGGTCCCTTCCACCAAGGCATCGTGGTCGAGGGCCAGACCCAGCATTGCTGTCCACTGGAAGTAGATGTCCCCACCCGTCTGGGTAGCCGCCTCGACTTGGCCGCTCACAGCTAGGACTCCCCAGTGGCGCGCCGGCGTGCGGACCGGCAGCACCAGGACCAGGTCGTCCGGTTCGGAACCCTCGGCCACCAGGGAAGCGACCGGGGGGAAATCGGCGATGCCGAGGGTGCTGCCTATGGGCAACCTTTCGGCCATGCCGGCGCCGAAAACCCCGGCCACCCGCAAGGGTTCAGGACCGCTCTCGTCAGCACCTTCGCCCCAAACTGCAAAGCAGGCGCTTTTCACGTGCGTGCCCTTTAGCCACGCCAGAGACTTCGGCCCGGCGCCATCCCTGCCCATCCCGACCAGCTCGAGGCTGACATAGTGCTCGTCGCGAAGCGATTCCTCGAGGCTGCTGATCAGCACACCTTGGCTCCGCGCGAGCGCTCCGTTCACCGTGGTCGATACCTCGAAGGCGCAGCGGTCAAGCGCCATCAATCGCTCCTCGGTGTAGCCGCTCTGGCTCAGCAGGTCACGCCGGTACTGCTGGACGCATTCCATGACGGTGTGCACCGTGGCGCCGCGAGGGAACGCCCCGTACACCGAGTCGGCGGCCTGGCGCAGGCTCGTTGAATTCGGCGACAGCGACTCCGACAGGTGATGGCAAAAGCGAGCAACCTCGTCTGCGAACTGCGCTATGACAAGTACCTGCGGGGGTGTCGCGTTGCTTCCCGCCAGCTGCGCCGTCAGGTCGCGGCAGAGCCGCTGACCGGCGCTCTCGCCCGGCGCGCTCGGCCGCTGGAGTAACACAGGCGCGGGGCACCCGCACGACTCGCGAGGCACGAAGGTCGTCTTTGCCATGTACTCGCCTGCAGGTACGTCTTCGCCGTTGACCATCTCGATGACAAGTTGCGCTGCAATTTCTCCCAGACGCCCGAAATCCTGCCGAACGGTCGCGAGCGGCGGCGAGACCCGCGAGGCAAAATCCCTGTCGTCGAAACCGACCATCGCAAGCTGGGAAGGCAGGTTCACACCAGCCTCGTGGAGCGCACTGATCATGCCTGATGCGATCAGGTCGGTGGCAACGACGACTGCCGTACAGGGCAGGCCGGCCCGCAGCATCGCTCCGGCGATCGCCTCTCCTCCATCCTCAGGCCCAACGAAGACCAACTTCGGGTCGGGCTCGAGGCCGTGCTTGCTAAGCGTCTCCTTATAGGCCTCGTACCGCTCGCTGATGTCGTCGGAGCGCCCCCGGACCAGGTTGCCGGCAAAGGCGATCCGCGAGTGCCCGTGCGATATAAGGTGAGCGACGGCCTCGGACACACCCGAGCGGTTATCGGGCATCACCTGGGGGCATTTGAACCCGGGGAGCTGATAGCTGATCATCACGACCGGCTTACCCTCGGCCCGGATCGCCTCGAGGTAGCTCTCGTCCGCAGCATCGAGGACGGTAATAAAAGCGTCCGCCTGCTCCCATGCCAGACGCGAGCCGGCTCGGGCTGGCAGCCATGGGTAACTTCCGTCCAGCCGGCCGTCACGGGTCTGGATGGCTACGACCCGCCCACCCAAGGCCGCCGTTTGGCGCGCAATACCCTTCAATACCTGGCCGTAATAAGCCCCGGCGAGCAGGGGTGAGAGGACCGCGATCCGCACCCTGTCCTGCCTCACTCCCGGTCCTCTTCTGTCAGGGCCTTGCGGCCAATGATTCACGATTTTGATAACGCCATGCTTCACTCTTTGTGCTCCGCTGGGCGCTGCGCGTGCTGAGCCAATGATGACAGCTAGACGACGCCTTTTCTAGGCGTAAACATGTACTGCGCCCTTTTCCCATTGTGCGTTGAAGTGGCATTTCAGGGCCTTCGTCCGGTTGGCCCCACCGGGGACTAGGTGTGGCAATGGCGGGGGAGAGGTCGGCGAAATGGCGTGAGGAACGCAGCGTTTATGTCAGTAAGGACATAGTGGTTGCTAGTATGTCTCTATGGACATACACGGCGAAGGGGACTTTGTGGTCACGGTCCCAGCTGACCTCGGCTCCGCACTTCGGTACTTTCGACGCTCTGCACACGTCTCGCAAACAGACGCTGCGTCTCAGGCCGGAGTGGACCAGGCTTACATCTCTCGGCTCGAACACGGGCGGTTCGGGCCTGCGCTCGGGCACACGCTGAGGCTGTTTCATTTGCTCGGGTGCGAGGTGATCGTCCGGAGAACCACGCGTAGCTGATCATCGACCAGGTTGCTTTAGGGCCACCTGCCAACGATCAAAGCCAAGATCCTGAACGCGGTTGGCGAGGACCCGAGGCAGAGGTCCCCGATTACGTCACAGTGACGATATAGGCCTCGACTGAGGGGACGAGAAAAAGGGGTTGCTGTGCTAGCGCCCGACGGCGATTAGGACAGTGAGGACGAGGATGCCGGCAGTTAGGAAAAGAACGGCCTTGGACCTTATGAACCGGGCCGGTTGACGGGTCTGTTGAGGGGTCTGCTGACTCGGCTGTCCAGATCTCTGCTGGGTGAGTGCTACGAGCCGCTTGTCGATAGACGGAGGATTTATCACGGGCATGAAAAAGCGTAGGTTCCCGTCCTCGGCGCCCGCGCCCGTTGTACTCGCGGCGTGGTCCGGCGGTTCCGCTGAGTGACCTCGGCCTCCGTGTCCTAGCGGCTTTTTCGGGTTGGTCTGACTTGTACCGTGGAATGGCTCGTCCAAGGGCCGCCTGACTGCAAACCGCCGATAATGCCCGTTATGTCAAGTTGAGAATAAAACTCGCTGGATGGGCCAGGACGATGTCCTCCAGCCCCGGGACGAGCGACAAGTCGACCCACTCTCCAGCTAATGAGCAGGTCGGAGCGTTAGGGCTCCCGGAACACGCCTTGGTAGCCGAGCCGCCGCCAGCGCACGGCCGGACGGGAGCTCCCGTCGCGGTCCATAACCGATGCCCACTCCCAGGTCGCCCTGCCGTCCGGCCCGGTGAAGCGCCACGTCATCTCGAAGATGCCAGGCGCGTTCATAACCGCCTTCACACGTAGGTCACCCGGCCAGGACGCCGGACCTTTTGCTTCGACCCACCGGTCGGACGCCTCGTTAAACGCCTCCACGGCTAAGCGGAACATGTCGCGTTCCTCTGGGGATAGCCGCTGATAGTCACCTTTGAACGGTTCTGCCAGCTCGAACCTCACGACTCGAGCTCGGCCAGCATTTCCACGACCCCGTCAGCGGCGGCTACCCGGCCAGCACCGATGGCGTCGTCGGCTTCCCGCTCACGTCGTTGCCACCGCTCCGACCAGAACCACGCCTGGTCGGAGGGTACAGCTACATGGGGGCGGAGAATGATCTCGCCTCCCCTCTCGATGACCTCCACCTGCGCTCCCGGCTGGTCCAAGCCCAGCTGGCGACGGATCGAGGTTGGTATGGCGATAAGCCCACGGCTCTGAACTGCGATGAACACACGTTCGTCAGCCACCTGAACAAGGCTAGCGCGTCAACGGCATTACTGCAATACTGAATTACGGCTCGGGCCGAGCGGTCCCCCTGCCCTTTTGGCATGCCCATCACAACGACCCCCGCTGGTAACACCAGGAGAAAAGGGGGCCGTTATCGCTGTGTTACCGTCGCCGGCGTAAACCATGGGCCATGGCACGGCACCAGTTACCACCGCAGCAGGGCCTGAGGCGGCGTTTGGCCCTCGTTGCCCCTCTCACCTTGGCGGGCTTGAGCTTGCTGGTCGCCGCGTGCGGAGGAGGGACGTCGCCGTCTTCTGTTGCGCGCATCGGCAAGACGACGGGCACCACTGTCCCCGTAGTCGGAGCCAACGTCACGACGCCACCTAACCCCGTGGTCGCTGCCAAGCAGTACGCACAGGCGGTCAAGTTCACCCACTGCATGCGGGCCCACGGCATCGCCGATTTCCCCGACCCCAGCTCGGGCGGGGGGATCCAGATTTCGGGCGGCGGTCCCAACGGAGATCTCAACCCCAGCAATGCCACCTTCGTGGCGGCGCAAAATGCCTGCCAGAAGTACTCCCCCGTTCAGCCGCCATCGGCGGCGCAACAGGCACAGATCCAATCCAGAGCGCTGGCGTTCGCGGCCTGCATGCGCAAACACGGCGTGCCCAACTTCCCCGACCCGCAGTTCATGTCCGGTGGGCGCATCTTAGAAAAGATAACCTCCGGGGTCGACCCCAATTCGCCTATCTTCCAAACCGCGCAGCAAAAGTGCAGCAATAGCGGCAACGGCACACGTATTTTCACCTCCCCTGCTCCGTGAAAGTTGTCGCGCCGGGCTGCGCAGTGCACCTGAAGGGTGTCCTTTCGGGGCAACCTCGTGCGTCCATTACACAGGTGGCGAGCGCTGCCTGTGGGATAGAAACGAGGAGGCCCATGAGCAACAAGACCGATACTGACCGCCTGGCCGTTCTGGCGGTGATCGAGGCTGTCTACGTGGCCTGGGAGGCCAACGACGCCGACGAGTTTGTGGATGTGTACCTCAACGACGCCACCGTCGTGCAGCCGGGCATCTACAAGAAGGACCGCCAGGAGATCCGGACCACGATGGCGGCCGGGTTCGGAGGCCCCCTGAAGGGGTCACGTGTCACCGACACTCCCCAGGACGTCCGCTTCGTGAACGACGAGACCGCGATTGTGGTCAGCCAAGGCGGGATCCTCTTCCCGGGGGAGACCACTTGCCCGTCCGACCGGATGGTGCGCGCAACCTGGGTGTTGGCCAAACGCGATGACGACTGGTTCGTCGCCGCGTACCACAACAGCCCTCTAAATTGACGTTCGGTCCCCGGGGCACGAACAGGCCACAGCGATCCCTGGTGGCTGGCTCCGTGCCCCGGGAGCTCGGCTGGCAAAGCGTCCTTCAGGCGTGGGCACCCAAGGTGTGACGAGCAGAGACCGAACGAAATCCGCATATTGGAAGGAGACGAGATGGCGCTCTATGTGGCCCTGCTGTACTACGACCGAGACCAGTACTGGAACGAGCCTCCAGAGAGCGAGCTCTCCCCCGAGTACACCGCGTTCGCCCGCCGGGCAACCGACGCGGGGGTCATGGTCGGCGGTGAGAAGTTGCACCCGGTCACGACGTCGACCACCATCACCGTCTCGGGGGGCAAGGGCGGCGACGTGATGCTGACCGACGGTCCCTACGCCGAGGCGAAGGAGGTCCTCGGGGGTTACTTCGTGCTGGAAACGGCCGACCTGGACGAAGCCATCGCGTGGGCGGCACAGATCCCTGCCGCCTGGCGGGGAAAGGTTGAGCTTCGTCCAGTGGCCCCGGTGGTCCGGGCCTAGCTTGAGCCGCCCGGGCCCGAGAGCGCTACCGGCGTGAGCGCGACCGGCGTGAGCGCGACCGACCTGCTCGCCGACGTGCTGCGGACCGAAGGCCCGCGGGTGCTCGCCACCCTGGCCCGCAGCACCAGCGACCTCGCCGTCGCCGAGGACGCTCTGTCTGAGGCCGCCATCGTCGCCATGCGAGCTTGGCAGCAAGACGGGATCCCTGACAACCCGAGGGCATGGCTTACGGTCGTTGCGCGGCGCAAAGCCCTCGATGTCTTGCGCCGCGAATCGGCACGGCGGGCCAAAGAGAGCGAGGCGTTCGGCTGGGGTACCCAAGGCGCCGTTGATGAGCTCGAGGAGGTGATCGAGGCCATGGGACCGGAAGGAACACTACGAGACGACATGCTGCGTCTGACCTTCACCTGCTGTCATCCGGCGCTCAGCCGCGAGGCCCAGGTTGCCTTGGCACTGCGTACCCTGGCACGCCTGGAGGTGGCAGCGATCGCCCGGGCTTTCCTGGTGCCAGAGGCCACGATGGCCAAGCGCCTGGTGCGCGCCAGGTCCAAGATCGCCACGGCCAGGATCCCCTACGCCATCCCGGGCGACGCAGAGCTCCCGGATCGCCTCGCCGGGGTACTGGCCGTGGTGTACCTGATCGCTACCGAGGCACACGCGCCGAGCGAGGGCGAGCAGGTCACCCGAGTGGACCTCGAGGCAGAGGCCGTCCGCTTGGCCCGCCTCCTGGCCGAACTGATGCCTGACGAACCTGAAGTGCTCTCTCTGCTGGCGCTCTTGCTGTTCACTTCGGCCCGCACACCAGCACGCACCGATTGCCACGGTGAGGCCGTCACGCTGCCTGACCAAGACCGCAGCCTCTGGGACGCAGCGGCGATCGGCGAAGGGTCATCGTGGTTGTCCAAGGCCGTCGCCTGGTCAGGCGGGGCGGCAGGGCCCTACCAACTCCAGGCCCACCTCGCGGCCGCCCACTCCACCGCCCCGACCTGGCAGGACACCGACTGGGACCGGATCATCGGCCTGTACGACCTGCTCGGGACGATCAGCGCGAACCCGGTGGTGAGGCTCAACCGAGCCGTCGCCGTCGGCGAGCGGCACGGCCCCAAAACAGGGCTGGCCGCCCTGCAAGCCATTCCCGGCCTTGAGCGCTCGCACCTCTGGCACGCAGCCTTGGCCGACGCTTTCAGCCGGCTCGGCCAGCAGGGCGAGGCTGCCGAGGAGCTGCAAATGGCCATTTCGCTAGCGCCAACCGAACCGGAGCGGCGTCTCCTCCAGGCCCGCCTGGGTACTGGGGCATCGGGATAGACGGGACCGGGCCGCCCACGAGGATGTGCGCACAGCCGAGCAACAGGGCAAAAATGGCCGGGCAACGCAACAAAACGCTCAATGGACCACGCAGCAAGGAGCCGGTCGATGCCGCCGAAGCGAGGTTTTACTCCCGAAGATCTCTGGGACCTGCGGACTGTTGGCGACCCCCAGGTGTCCCCGGACGGTTCCAAGGTGGCTTTCGTCGTCGGCACTCCCGACAAGGAGACCGACAAGCCGGCGACCAGGATCTGGGTGGCACCGGCGGACGGATCCTCGGCTGCGAAGCCGTTCACGGCCGGCCCTGAGGACAGCGCTCCTCGCTGGTCACCCGATGGCAAATGGCTGGCTTTTGTGGCCGAGCGCGGCCACGGGGCTCAGTTGCACCTCGTGCCGCTGGACGGAGGCGAAGCGGCCGCGCTCACAGAAATGCCATATGGGGCCTCGCAGCCGGCGTGGTCGCCCGACAGCCACCACCTCGCCTTCGTCGCTAAGACCGGGGAATGGAAGAAGCCCGAGGACCGAAATGCCGTCGAAAAGAACGCGCCGCGCGTCATCACGGGCCTTTACTCGCACTTCGACGGGATCGGTTGGTTCGACCTGCGGCGCAGCCACCTCTTCGTCATCGGGCTGGAGGGCGGCGAGCCGCAACAGCTCACCGACGGGGACTGGGACGACGCTGACCCTGCATGGTCGCCGGCCGGAGACAAGCTTGCATTCGTCTCCGACCGGTCGCCGACCCGCTTCGACGAGGTAAACCGAGACGTCTGGGTGATTCCCGTCGGCGCTCGTCGCCGCCCGAAGCGCCTCACTCGCGGCCCGGGGACCGCCGCTTCACCGCGCTGGTCGCCGGACGGGGCGACCATCGCCTACATCGGCCACCAAAACGAAGACGGCCATTCTGACCGCAACACGCATCTGCTCGCGATAGCAGCCGACGAAGCCAAGCCGCCACGATCTTTGAGCGGGCCGTTGGACCGGACCGTGTTCGGGCTGAGCGGGGCGCCCGGGGCTACGCACGCGTGGACTGGGGACGGCGCGGCCGTGATCTTTCTTGCTGGTGACCACGGCGCAATTTCGCTGTACCGCAGCGGGCTCGAGGGCGGAGCGGCACCGGAGCGCATCCTCGGCGGCGACCGCCAGATCAACACAGTCCATACGGCTGGGGCGACGATCGCCTTCGCCTCCTTGTGGCCGTCCAGCCCGCCCGATATCTACTGCGCCGAGGTTGACGGGACCGCCGAGCGGCACGTGAGCAACGCCAATGCTGAGGCGAGAGCGCTCCGGCTGGCGCCGCTGCGGCGCTCCAGCCACGTCGCTGCGGACGGGCGGCGCATCGAATCGTTCGTTATGTACCCGCTCGGGTACGTGAAAGGCAACCCTGTCCCGCTGGCCCTCGACATCCATGGTGGGCCGCACAGCTGGCACCCGCAGGCAGCACTATTCGGCCTTTACCAGGCGCTCGCTGCCGCCGGCTACGTCGTGTTGCTGACAAACCCACGGGGTAGCCACGGCTACGGCGAGGAGTTCGCGCACGCTTGCGTCGGCGACTGGGGTGGCGCCGATTTCGAAGACATCATGGGAGCGGTCGACAAACTGGTTGACGCGGGGGTCGCCGACCCGAGCCACCTCTACGTCACGGGGTACTCGTACGGGGGTTACATGACGAGTTGGACCGTGGGCCAAACCGACCGGTTCGCGGCGGCATGCGTGGCCGCTCCGGTCACGGACCTGGCGACAATCTGGGGCACCACGGACATCCCGAACTTCGTCGAGCGAGAGGTCGGTGCGCTTCCATGGAAGCGGCCGGAGCTGTTCGCCAAGCACTCGCCCATCACCCACGTCGGCAACGTCACGACGCCCGTGATGCTTTTCCACTGGGAAGGAGACATGCGCTGCCCGATCAGCCAGTCCGAGGAGTACTTCCAAGCCCTGCGCAAGCTCGGCCGTGAGGTCGCAATGGTCCGCTACCCAGGCGGTTTCCACATCGTGCGGTACCCCTCTCAGATGGTCGACTACCTCGAGCGCCACCTCGACTGGTTTGCTAGCCACTGACGGTTCGCTACCTGCAAATGGATAGCGCCCGCCGCTGCCTAACATGCCAGCGAAGCGCGTCAGGGCGCCATGGAAATCCCGAGACGGAGAAATCGCATGCGGCGTGGTCGTTGGTACAAGTGGTCCGGCCTGTCGCTGTCGGCTGTCCATTTCCTCCTGGCCGGCGTCGGCGTCTACAGGTGTGGGAGGTGCAAGGGGCCGCTCAATTACCGCTGGTGGTGCAAGCGTTGCAAGGCCTATCGCCTCCCAGCCCGTTAGCGAAGCGTTGAGCGCTGCCTCGAGGCTTTTGAGCAAGGCGTCCTTGATCGCGGGGCGGCTCCCGAACACGAGCAGGAACGCCGCCTCCCGGTTGAGGCGCTCGGCAGGGTCGCCGGCGAGGGCTGCCCTGCTCCCCCGGCTTACGACAAGGACCTGTGCGGCTCGCGCTGCCAGTTGGCATGCCGCGGCGCGAGCCAGCGCCATGTTGGTGTCGTCGGCAGCGTCCAGGTAGGCGCGGCACTCATTTAGTTCGTCGTCGAGCGGGGATGGTCCGAGCAGGGCGCAGCATCGCCGGGCCACCCCGAGCGCGAAGGACCCGTTCAGGCGGAGGCGCATTTCCGACTCCCGGGTCGCACTTTCATAAGGCTGCGAGCCGATCACCCTGTCGTCGCCGACGAACAGGCCCGCCAAGCCCAAGCGGACCGTGCGCGTCGCGTTGAGGGCAGACAGGCGCAGTGGCGTGACCGAGAGAGCGTCCTGAGGGCGAGCGTCCAGGAGCAGCGTGACCACCGTTTCGCCCTCCGGTCCCGCCGGGCCGCGGGCAAAGACGCAGATCACGTCGACGATGCCCCACCCGCTCACCCAGGGAGCCGTCCCCTCCAGCAACCAGCCGCCCGGGGCGGGCTTGGCGAGCAGCGAGGAAGGCCCCGGTAGTAAGCCGGTGAGGGCGACACCGCCCTTGGTCTCGCCGCGGACAGTGCTCGCAAGCATCGCCTCGCGGAGCTTTGCAGGGGTCGCGGGGTCGAGCATCGCTCCAAGAAGCCGGAAATGCTGGGCCAGCACGAACGTCGTTGCGAGGCAGCACGACGCCAGCTCCTCCATAACAGCGCACATCTCTAGGTAGCCGAGGCCAAGACCACCCTCGGCAACCGGGGCGAACATCCCGTACATCCCGGCGGCAGCCAGGGCGTGCAGTTGATCGGCCGGGATGGCGTCCGAGGCATCGACAACTTCCGCGCCCGCAAGCAACAGGGAGCTCAGCCGCGCCAGGCGCTCTGCCAGCTCACCGCCGGCCAGAGCTGCCACTGGGTGCGCGTGCGCGGGCAGGTCGCTCACGAGGCGGTTGGCACCGTCAGCGGGGGCACCGTGGTGCTCGGGACCGTCACCTGCCCACCAAAGCCACCGCCGCCCGAGCCTGCCGACGACCCCGTTGACACCGGGTTACCAGCCCCTCGGACCAGATGGAGCAGCACCTCGAGCGTCCCCGTGCTCTTCGTTGTGACAAAGCCCCCGACACTCGGGTTGGATATGTCCCAGTTGGCGAACACGATCGGGACGTCCGCCAACACGTCCACGGCTGTGCCGCTAATTACCTCCACGGAGACTGGGAAAGTGACCGACTTCGTTACGCCGTGCATCGTAAGGGTGCCGGTTGCCGTGTACTGCTTCGAGGCGCCAGTTACAAGGCCACTGGCGAGGGAAATTGGCCCAGTTAGGACGAATTTCGCCGTCGGGTAATCGGTCACGTCCATGATGCGCCCGTCGAACTGAGCGTTCCTCTCGCTCTGGTCGCTCACGACGCTCGCCATGTTGACGGTGAAGGATGCCTTGGCCACCGCTTTGCCGACAAGGCTGACGGAGCCCCAGAGCTCGGCCGTGCGGCCGACGGCTGTCGAGTTTTGGCCGATCAGGACCTCCTGGACGCGATAGCCGGCCACTGAACCCGCTCCTACGTTCCACGTGCCAGCGAGCTTGCTCAGTTCGACCGTCCCACCAGATGAGGCGCTCCCGGAGGCTGCGCCCTGGCCCTTAGGTAGGACGAGCTTGGCCGGCGCCGGGCCCTCGATGAAATGGATGAAGACGTACGGGCCTCCGATCGCCAGCACGACGACTACAACGACCCCGGCGATCACCCATTTGCGCAACCTGCGTACCCTGCTCAGCATTGTGGACTCCCTTTTAGCACGGCCCGCTGACCTTTTTGATCGGCCCATCGGCGCCACTCGTGCCGCAATCCTGCTCAGGCAACCTCAGGGAAGCCTTAACGCATCCTGGGGATCACCTGGGCCCGGGAGCCAACTTCTGCGGCCCGGCTCTTGCGGCGGGGTGCTGCGCAGGACCGTCAACGAACCGGGAGGCCGCCGGCCCTGTTGCGTTGCTGTAACAGCGCCTTCGCTACAACAAATCCCATGAACAAACCACTGAGCTCGCCAGTCCCGCTAGCACGACGAAGGGCTCCCCTGATCCTCCTGTTGATAGCGAGCTGCGGCCTGCTCGCGACCGCCTGTGGGAGCAGCCCTAACAACGCGGCCGTCGCGCATCTCGGGAGCACGACGACGACCAACGCAGCGAGCTCACAGGGCACACCGCCCGCCACCAGCAGTAGCTCTGCTCCGAGCGGAGCCGCCGGTCCGAGCGGAGCAGCCGGTCCAAGCGGAGCAGCCGGTCCGGGCGGCGGTCCGGGGGCCGGCCCGCAGTCGCAGTCAAGCTTCAACCTCCCCGGCGGTGACGGCGCCGACGCTCTGGCGTTCGCGAAGTGTATGCGTTCGCACGGGGTGCCGAGTTTCCCCGATCCCAACGCCCAGGGCGGGATTGTTGTAAACGGGATTGAAAGCGGCTCGACGGCTTTCCGCTCTGCCGTAAACGATTGCCGGCACTTGCTGCCCAACGGCGGCCAACCCACGCCCGCCCAGCAGGCGCAGGCGCTGGCACAGGCGCTCAAGTTCTCCGAGTGCATGCGCTCACACGGAATTACCGGCTTCCCCGACCCTCAGTCCGTCGCGGGCGGCGGCATACGCATCGCTATCCGTGCTGGTCAGGGCAACAATCTTAACCCTACAAACCCCCAGTTCCAGGCTGCTCAAAAGGCCTGTCAGAAGTTCAACCCCCAGGGCGGTGGCCCGGACTGAGACGGCTCCTCGAGACTTCCCCAATGCCGATGATGACGTGATGCAGAGGGCAGGCCGGATCAACGAGTGGGCTACCTGAAGCGGCGGGCCGTGTTTCGCTCCTGTAACCGCGCTTTGGTTAGAACGACACTCATGGACAAAACGCCGAACCCAGCAGTCCAATTCAGACGGCGAAGGGCTCCACTGATCACCGTATTGATAGCGAGCGGCGCCATGCTTGTAGCCGCCTGTGGGAGCAGCCCGAACAAAGCCTCGGTGGCCAATCTCGGGGCTACGACGACAACCACCTCGGCAAGCTCGCAGGGCGTTTCGCCACCAGTCACCAGCAATAGCTCCGGTGCGGGCGGCGGCGGGCCGCAGGCAGGTAGCTCGGGGCCCAGCGGTGGTCGGGTGGCGCGCGGAGTCTTCGCCATTCCCGGCGGCAACGCGAAAGACGCGCTCGCTTTTTCGGAGTGCATGCGCGCCCACGGCGTCTCGAATTTCCCCGACCCCAACGCCCAAGGGGGGATTCAGGCGACCGGGCTCAACCCTGCCTCCTCGACCTTCCAGGCCGCCAGCAACAACTGCCGGCATTTGTTGCCTAATGGCGGGGTACCCACACCTGCCGAGCAAGCGGCGGCCCTGGCACAGGCGCTCAAGATGTCCGAGTGCATGCGCTCGCACGGCATCACCTCCTTCCCAGACCCAGTGTCAGTAGCGGGGGGCGGCATCCAAATCAGTCTCCACAGCACCCCGGGCAGCAACCTCAACCCCAACAATCCCCAGTTCCAGGCCGCCCAGAAGGCGTGCCAGAGGTTCAGCCCCGGTGGTGGCCCCGGCTAAAGCGCCTCAGGGCACGCGGCCGGAGGCACCGCGGCACGCGTCCGGAGGCACCGCGGCACGCGGCCGGAGGCCCGCGGCTCAGAGGCTCAGGGCATCAAGACGCCCAGCTGATACGCGAGACCCGAGGTGCCCAGCTGAGACCTGAGACCCGTGACCGGAGGTCGCCACCGGCGGGGCCAGCCCTTTAGGCAGCCGCCATCCAGAGCAGCAACCCGCTATCGACGAGTGCCTGCCGAGCGCTATCCCTGCCCGATGTGGCCGACTGTGCTCGGCCAGCGCACGAACTCGCGCAACCACGTCTCGCATTCGGCGGCGGGCAAAGGTCGGGCTAAGTAGTAACCCTGCGCGGCGTGGCACCCGAGGCTGGCGAGGCGGTCCAAAGTGGCCTTGTCCTCGACACCCTCGGCCGTCACCGTACGACCAAGGCTGCGGGCGAGCTCGATAGTCGACCGGACGATCGCCTCGTCGCCCTTGTCACGGATCATCTCCTTGACGAAAGAACGGTCGATCTTTAGCTCCTTGAACGGCAGGTGTTTCAACCGGCTGAGCGAGGAGAAGCCCGTGCCGTAGTCGTCGATCGAGAGGCGGACACCAAGTTCTTGGAGGCTCTGCATCGCCCGTTGGGCGTTCTCTGGATCGATTGCCATGGACGACTCGGTGAGCTCCAGGGTGAGCGCCCCCGGCTTCATCCCTGCTCGCTGGAGCGACCGCTCAACCCGGTCGTACACCTTCGTGCCCGTGAGGCTCTTGGCGGACAGGTTCACTGCGACGCCTAGGCCAGGCACGAGCTCCCGCCAACTCTTGAGCTGGCTGAGGGCTGTCTCGAGCACCCACCACGTCAACGGGTCGATGAGCCCGGCGTTCTCCGCAACCGGAATGAACTCCACCGGCGAGATCGGCCCGAACTTCTCGTGGTTCCAGCGCAGCAAGGCTTCACATCCGAGCACCTCCCCCGTTTCGAGCTCCACCACGGGCTGGTACCAGAGGTCCAAGCCGTCTTCGTCCAGAGCCCGCCGCAGCTCGGTGGCGAGAGTGAGCCTTCGAAGTGTCGAGCGGTCCTCGGCAGGGTCGTAGTAGCGAACCCCGCCGCCGCCCTCCTTCGCCAGGTACATGGCCACGTCCGCATGCCGCAACAGGTTGGTGGCCTCACGCGACCGACCGTGGCGGGGAGCTACCGCAACGCCCATGCTCGCACGTATGTCGAGCATCAGGCCCTCGACGGCGAGCGGCTGGTTAATACTTGACATGACCTGGTGCGTCGTCGCCTCAACGTCGAGGTGGTCACTGGCCGAGCACAGCAGGACGGCGAACTCGTCGCCGCCAAGGCGCCCCACAAGGCTCTGCGCGCCCGAGAAGCTCATCAGCCGCCTCCCCACCTCCCGCAGTACCGCGTCGCCCGTGACGTGGCCCAGCGTGTCGTTGACCTCCTTGAACCCGTCTAGGTCCATCAGGAGGACCGCGACCTCGCCCGCCGTGTTCGTCTCAAGAGCATCTGCGAGGCGTTCCCGGAACGCCACCCTGTTGGGAAGGCCCGTCAATGAGTCGTGGTAAGCCTGGTGCTGGCGGACTTCAATTTCACGGCGAAGCTGCTCCAGCAGGTTGCTACTTCGAAGGGCGACGCCGGCATTAGCTGCCAGAGCCTCGAAGAACCGCAGGTCAGACGGACTGAAACCATCCTGCTGGGACGGTCTGTCCCCGACCAACAAGTAGCCCGCCTTTGGGTCTTCTCGCTGAAGGGGGGCAACAAGAGCCTCTCGGAGTCCACGTTCTCTCATCGCTCTTGCAACTTCAGCGTCTTCCGACCGAGCGCTGAACAGCGCGGTCCCTGCTCGCCCGCCAGGGAATCGAGAGCGCAAATCGGGGCGCCCTCATCGACCCTCGGTGCCTCTTCCCTATTCAAACAGCAGCGCACGACCAGCTGTTCCAAGGGCGAGCCAAGGGGAATGACCAGCTCAGCCCGCCCGGCCGAAAGCAGGGTACGGGCCTCCTCCACGACTGTGTTCATTACGTCGCGCCCCTCAGAAAGGCCGCTCAGTCGCCGCGTGAAGTCGTAGAGCTTCTCGAGGTTCGCGTAGCGCTGCCCAGAGACGACTGTCGCTCGGTATGCGAAGTTCGTCGCCAATGCGATGGCGGCAAATAGGGCGATCCCCCACGTGTTGACCCACACCATCAAGACGGCCACCAACCCGAGCGCGGTACAAACCGCGATGTACAGGCCCGCCTGAACCAACATGGGGACAAGCGGCGGTCGTCGCCAGCGCTTGTCGGCGAACGCCATCATGGCTAAAACCAGCACCAAATCTGCCAAGCAGATGAATGTCACGGTGACGAGACTCACGACCCAACCGAGCTCCCCTACCGGCGACGTGTTCTTGCCCAGAAGATTGTCGTACAGCGAAGATCCCGCTGCCACGGAGAGCAAGTACCCCGCCAGATTCGCAAAGGTCTTCAGCAGGAGGATGCCTGCATGGATGAGCGCAGCAGACAGACCAACGCACACCGCCGCTAATGCCAAGGCAGGCCGAAGAAACACAATGGCCAGGAGGACGGGTATCTCGAGAGGGTTATGTCAATACTGATCTTGCGGGTCGGACGTTAACCGAGTGAGCACTACTGGCCCAGACTCCCAGCGCTACAACCGGCAATAGGACCAGCCGTTCGCCTCCCGCCGGCTTAAGGCTCGCGAGCTCCAAAATACAGGAGGGCGACCGACCCGGCAACCGCACCGACTGCAACAAGGGCGCGCGTAGTAGACGTCTGAGTCGTCTGGCCGCTCGGTTTGGCGCGCTCGCCAGCTTCCCTGCTCATCGGGTGGCCTTTCGAGGACTGGGGGCAACTGCCAACCCAGATTTCGGCCAACCGGGCCACGGCCTGTAGCTCGCAGGGCTCCCGGATCGCCCATCTTGTGCGTTCTGCGCGAAACACTGGCGCGGCCACGCGCAAATCAGGCAGAATCGGAAATGTGCGAATCGGCGATCTGACCTCGAGTCCTCCAGGACGAGTCGTCACGGGTCCAGTCCCGCCTGCGCCTCGTTTGTCCGTCATGCGTGCCCGCGGGGCGATGGTCCTTGAGAGGGGGTGGGATATGCGTCGCGTTTGGCTTGCTGCCTAATTCTGGTCAACATTGATTAGTTGTGGTCGACACTGACAAGGCTCTTGCGTTTTCGGCGTGAGCCGGTGATGGCTCAGAAGTTCAGGGGTCGGATTTTTGGTCGCGCCCGTTAGTGGGGCGTTTCGTGAGTCTCGGATAGTAGTGGCTACTGCTCTTTGACGGTGGACTAGTGCGCCCGTACTGTGGGGCGGCGGCTATTCAAACTCCTCGTGACGTTTCCCCCGCTCTGTGAGCTGGCCAAGGTGGCGGGTCTTTTTATCCAAATTTTCGCGCTCTCGGTGGTCGATGAGGGGGTCCGCTCGGTGGATTGTTGGCACTGCGGGACTCGACTGCGGGCCGGAGCTAGGTTTTGCCCAGCCTGCGGCGCCTTGCTCGGGCTTATTTGCCGCGTTTGTGGACTCGCAGGTGGGACTCGGACTACATCTTTTGTGACGCGTGCGGAGTGCCGTCCTGGCCATAGAGACGGAGGATCCTTCGGCGGTGCCCCGAACTTTGGCCTGATGTGGACTCTGCAGCGCCTCCCAGGACGGAACGCAGAGTCTGTTCGGTACTGTTCGTGGACCTCGTCGGCTTCACTCCTTTATCCCAGGACAGGGATCCGGAAGACGTCCGTGAGCTTCTGTTGCGCTACTTCGATGCGGTGCGTACGGTCGTATCCAGGTACGGCGGAGTCGTAGAGCAGTTCATCGGAGATGCTGCGGTTGCGCTTTGGGGAGCGCCACGGGCCGATGAGCGGGATGCCGAGCGTGCAGTCCGAGCGGCACTAGACATTGTGCAGACGGTGGGCTCTGGCGAGGATAGAGGAAGAGTTAAGGGCTCGTGCAGGTGTCGTCACCGGCGAGGTCGCAGTCAGCTTTGCTTCCGACGGCGGATGTGATGGTGGCCGGTGACGCCGTGAACACGGCAGCGAGGATTCAGGCGGAAGCTGACCCGGGTCGTGTCTTAGTGGACGAAGCAACGCGTCAGCTGACGGCCTCTGCGATCGCTTTTTCCGACGCCGGGAAACAACCTTGAAGGGCAAATCGGAAACGGCTCAATTGTGGCGAGCCGCCGGCGTCGTCTCGGGCCTCGCTGGCTCGCAAAGGTCGATGGCCGCTTGCGAGGCACCTCTCAGCGGGCGTGATGCCGAACTTCGGACACTAAAAGAGCTGTTCCATGGCAGTGTCGGACGCCATGCAACCCCGCCTGGTACTGGTCACTGGCCCGGCAGGGGGTGGGTAAGTCCCGTCTTGGATGGGAACTCGAGAAATACGTCGACGGCCTGGCCGCCAAAGTGCTGTGGCATCGTGGAGGCTGCCTCTCCTATGGGGACGGAGTGGCGTTCCGGCCTCTGGGAGAGATGGTCCGGCACCGTTTGGGCGTCGCCGAGGAAGACCCGAACGACGATCGCAGCGCAAAAGCTTGAAAACGGTTTGACCCGCCTTACGGTCGACCCATCGGAGCGGAACTTCATCGGCATCC
Organism: uncultured Acidimicrobiaceae bacterium; assembly: GCA_963699075.1. Lineage (GTDB taxonomy): Bacteria > Actinomycetota > Acidimicrobiia > Acidimicrobiales > Palsa-688 > Fen-671. The sequence continues at coordinate 1,336,861 of CAVOTF010000001.1, forward strand.
GCCTCGGCCGTTTGCTGGGAATGCCGATTGAAGGCGACCCGGGCATGCTGCTGTCACCCTGACGACCTTTTCGCGGGTGGCGAGTCTTCTTTGAGCATCTTGCTGAGGTTGCCCCGGTCGTCCTGCTGGTTGAAGATGCTCACAACGCCGACCCAGCGTTGCTGGACTTCTTGGACACTTCGTGGACTGGGCCTCCGATGTTCGCGTTATTCGTGGTCGTCCTAGCGTGGGACAAGTTAAAGTAAAGCGCACCGACTAGGGTTCGGGCCGCAACCGAAACGTGATTTCGCTAGCCCACTAAATGCGGACGCAATGGGCAACCTGTTGGAGGGCCTCGTGCCGGGCTTACCTGGCATCAGTGGCCTCAGCAATCGCGGATCAAGCGCAGGGTTTGCCGTTGTTCGCGGTCGAGACGTCCGGTCGCTGGTTGACCGTGGCATGCTGGTCCCGGCTCTCCGGTAATGGCTACAAGGTGGCCGGTGAGCTTGGGACTCTTAGTAGTGCCCGACAGTTTGCACGGGTCTGTTGGCTGCCCGCCTGGATGCGTTAGACCCACGAACGCGCGCTCCTTGTCGCCGATGCGGCGATCCTCGGTACAAGATTTTCGGCCGAGGCGCTGGTCGCAGTCTCGGGACGATCCGAAGCCGAGGTGCAGTCCGGCTTCGCGGAACTGGTCCGACGCGAAGTTCTTCAGGTGTCGGCCGACAAACTATGTCCTCAGCGGGGCGACCACCGCTTCACCCAAGAAATGCTCCGGCAAGTCGCGTACGCAACGTTGGCACGCAGGGACCGGAAGGCACGGCATTTGGCAGCTGCAGAGTACCTTCGCTCGACATTCGCCGACGACGGAGAGGAGGTTATGGACATAGTGGCCAGGCATTACGTCGACGCGCTTGAAGCGGTCCCCTCCGATGTGGGGACGGAAGAACTATGCCGAGCTCGCGATCGAGGCCTGCCGTCGAGCCGGAGGGCGGGCGGAGCGCGCCGGCGCGCCCGGCCATGCCGCTGCCCTCTATGAACGAGCGGCCGAACTCGTCAGCGACAGAGTGAGACAGCCGCGGCTGCTGACTTATGGGAGCGGGCTGCGCAGGGATGGATGGCAGAGGCCACCCAACAGGCGGGAATCGGCGCGGCCGAACACGCTCACTTCTCCACGAACGACTGGCGACCACCGATCGGCTGCCCGAGCCCGAACGCTGGCAGGAAAGGGACTACGAATGGAGGGCCGCTACTGGGAGGCACGGGAGCACCTTGAGGCCGCAGCTTGCCCTGCTTCGGCCTGAGCCTGGCATCGACACCGTAAGCGCCCTGGATCGAACTGGCAGGACTGGATGCTTTCGAGCGGTGGGAATGAGGGAGGGAAGCCTCCTGTCCGAAGCACTCAAGCTGGCCCAGGGGCTCGACGTTGGCGATGCCATGCTGTCTAATTTATTCGTAGCCAATGGGATCGATTGCTGGATAACCAACCGGGCAGTGGAAGGGGACGCCAACCTGAGAGAGGCTGCATATTTGGCCGAGCGAGCCGGGGACACCTGGATGCTCGCGCGACGCGCTGGGCAATCTTTCGGGTGGTCAGCTCACTCGCAACCCAGAGGAAGCAGCAACTAGCGCCGGCAGCAGCAGTCGACCTGGCTCGGAGAATCGGTAACTATCGCATAGTCGTGCTTGCGACAACCAATCTCGCCTTCGCCCTTTTGCTGCTGGGGCGGTGGGAAGAAGCGGCCCGATGGCTAGGCGGCGCCACGGAGTTGGACGGCCCACCCCCTATGCCGTATCTCGGCCTGACGTCCGAGGCTTCCTTCGTGGACTTCGAGGCGACATGGCCAGGCGCAGCCGACGTCATCGCTGGACTAATTGGGTTTTCGAAGAGTGAGAACGTACAGGACCGAGCTCTTCTCTCCACAGCAACAGCTCTGATGGAGTTCGCCTGCGACCATCCAGATTGATGCGCTAACGTACGCTCGGGCTGCTCTGACTCAGGTCGAGAAGCTTGGGATGAACTGCGAGCACCTCGTGTTCGCTTGGCCAATCGCCAATGACGCGGCTAAGGCTTTGGGCGACCGCAAGACAATGGCGGAGATACTGGGCCTCTTCGAGGCCCATCCAATAGGTCACCTCCCACCGCTGCTGCGCGCTGAGCTGGCGCTGACAAAGGCACATCTCGCTGCAACGGCGAGCGACGGAGGCTCGGTAATTGTGCATACAGAGTTCGCCGATGCCGTCGGAGCGTTCCGGCGCGCGGGCAGCCCGTGGCACCTAGGAAGGGCTCTCGCCGATTATGGGAGCTTCCTCGCCGCGTGCGGTCAAGTGGAAGCCTCCGGCGCCGCGCTTGACGAGGCGGGTGCGATTTCGGAGCGTCTCGGGGCGCGCCCGCTCGCCCTTCGCGTGGCGTCGATCCGCGTGGGCGACGGGCAATGGCCTGCGAGCACCGCAGCGGAGGCTCAAGTCCTTGCCAATTGATGTTCGCCCGAGCAATTGATGCCCGATTTCTGCCTGTAGGTCGGCGACTTTTTCACGGCGGTAACCGATCAGGGCGCCGAAAAGTGCACATCACTGCCTCTGGTGCAAAAAAGTTGACGTTTTGGTAGTCGATCCAGCCAACTCCGGCCCGGGTTTGTGGTTTTCGGCGCAGGAAGCCTCCATTTCCTCCAAACCGGGCGGCGGGAAGACCGCTCCACACCGCTCCCCCCTGCCCGCCACCCCGCACTCAGCCCGCCGCGCACCCGCTCGGCGGAGTACGCTAAACGCTCGTGACTGACCTGGCCTCCATCAACAAGCACGACCTGGCCGGAGCCGTGGCCGTGGTCGTGGCCATCGCTCTGTTGCTTTACGCCTGGGTCAAGGTGGCAGCGAAGGCAGCGAAGTTGGCCATGTACTTCGTCCTGATTGCCGTAGCAGCCGTGGTGGTCGCCGTGCTCCTGTTCACCAGGGCCATCTAGCCACTCCCCTCCCCCGCCCGCAACGCATCAATCGGGCCCCTCACAGAGCGATCAATTGGCCGCGCGGGTACCGGTAGTCAGTGGGCCGCCCAGAATGAGGGCGAGCGCAGCGGGACGGTCCAACGCTGCGCCACAGGACCGGGGAGGTTGGGTGAACCCAAAAACCTGGTAGCGCTTTCGTAATGTTATGGCTCATCAGGACCCTGGAGAGCTAGGGTAACGGTAGGGTCCTTGCCCACAAAGAAGTGGTCCGCAGGCCCTATTTGACAAGCCAAGAAAGAGAGGCATCACCCAAAATGGCATACGAGGTCTCCCACGTACATGCCCTTGAGATCCTCGACTCCCGGGGCCGCCCGACCCTCGAAGTCTCTCTTCAACTCGCTTCGGGCCCACACGGCATCGCAGGTGTCCCATCGGGAGCGTCGACCGGGACCCGGGAAGCTGTGGAGTTGCGCGACGGCGACCCCAAGCGGTTCAAGGGGGCGGGCGTCACCAAAGCGGTAGCCAATGTCAACGGTGAGATCAACAAGCTCCTCTCCGGCCGGGCCTGGAAGAGCCTCGACGAGCTGGACAGGGCTGTCATTGAGCTCGACGGCACCGAGAACAAGAGCCGTCTCGGGGCTAACGCTACGGTCGGAGTTTCCATGGCGGCGGCGCGGGCCATGGCTGAGGCGGACGGCAAGCCGCTGTACCGCTGGCTTGCCCCCGATGAGAGCCTGCTGCGGCTACCGGTCCCCAGTTTCAACGTCATCAACGGCGGCGCACACGCGCAGAACGAGCTCGAGTTCCAAGAGTTCATGCTCTCCCCCCTCGGGGCACCGACGTTTGCTGAAGCGCTGCGGGCCGGCGCCGAGGTCTACCAGACGCTGAAGAGCCTGCTCCACTCCCGCAAGTACGCCACGGGGCTCGGCGACGAGGGCGGATTCGCCCCCGACCTTTCCACCCCTGAAGAGGTCCTAGACCTACTCGTGGAGGCCATCACGGCCGCCGGCTACACCCCGGGACGGGACGGGATCGGCATCGCCCTCGACCCGGCCTCGTCCGAGATGCGCGAATCCGACGGCGCTTACCGCTACTCGACCGGCACCCGCAAGACCACCGACGAGATGATCGAGCGCTACGACCTGCTCACGACCAATTACCCGATCTGGTCGATCGAGGACGGCTTGGGCGAAGACGACTGGGACGGATGGGAAAAATTGACCGCGCGCCTCGGCGAGCGCATCCAGTTGGTAGGCGACGACTTGTTCGTTACCAACCCCGCCATTATCCGCGAGGGGATCAGCCGCAAGGCCGCCAACTCTGCGCTCATCAAGCTCAACCAGATCGGCACGGTCAGCGAAACCCTCGAGGCCATCGCAGTTTGCCGGGAAGCCGGCTTCACCCAGTTCGTCTCACACCGCTCGGGTGAGACGGCCGACAGCTTCATCGCCGACCTGGCGGTCGCCAGTGGGTGCGGTCAGATCAAGACCGGTGCGCCCGCCCGTGGAGAACGGGTTGCCAAGTACAACCGCCTGGTCGTCATCGAATCCGAGGTACCCGGGCTCCCTTACGGCCTGCCGCCCCGCGCCTAGACGAGGCTTACGCCCCCGCCCGTAACCGCTCGCTCGCCCCCAACAGCGGGCGGGCGGCTTCGAGCAACCAATCGAGGCTCCGGCGTACCTGTTCGGGCGAGGTGTCGAGGGCGACGTCGCCGTCTACATCGGTTATCGCGCAACTCAGAACGAACAAGAGATCGTCCAACCCTTCTACGTTCCTCCGAGCGACGATCAGATCTGACTCGGCCAGCCCGAGGTCCCGTGCGCGCTTGCGGGCTTCGAAGTCGCGCTGGCGGCAGCTTCGCCGGCAATACTTCCGCGGCCGGCCCGCGCCCGGGGCTTGCTCGACGGGATTTCCGCACCAGGCGCAGGATGGTTGTTTCGTCACTGTGACAAAATAGCATCCTCCCTGCTCGGAGCGCCATGATTTGCGCTGCGGCGCCGAAGTTGTACTTTGGTGCGGTGGCCCGCCGCATAGAGATCGAGCTCACAAGCGCGCGGCCCGACGGCACCTGGACCTGGCGTGCCGCCGGCGCTCTCAACCCGCGTGGCTCACTCGACGCTGCTTTGCTTTATGGCGGGGCAAAAGCAGGCGACGTAGTGCGTGCCGAGGCGGAGTTCGGCATCGAAGGCATCACCGTGGTTTCCGTTGAGGCGCCGCGTGTTGTCGAGAAGACCTCGGACGCCAACCGCATCGAGCTCATCGAGCGGCCAGTCACTGCCGGGGTCACCACCCAGCTGGCGGGCGGCCGTTCCCGGGGCGGCCCAGAGCGTGGCGACCGCGGCTTCGACGGGCGCCGTGACGACCGAGGCGGCCCCCGCAGACCAGCTCGCCCTCCCCAGCGCCCCGGTGCTCCCTCGCACGGCGACGACACCGGCAGGAGCGGCCCCCGCTCCCCTGAGGGCGATGGGGCTGCGCGCACCGATCGGCCCGCGTCTGACAGGCCGAGACGTCCTGATCGCCCGGACCGGCCGCGTACTGAGCGGCCCGAGCGTTCTGACCGGCCGGCGCCAGTCAACGCCGATGGCTCCGAGAGGACCGCAAGGCCCCCGCGGCCTATCGGCGGCGCGGGACGGAGCGGGCCAGGGCGGCCGCCACGCGACGCAAGCGGAGCGGTTGGCGCGGGTAGCGGTCCAGGTGCGTCTGGCCATCGCGAACCAAGAGATCGCGCCGACGGGGTCGGGCGTGGGGCCAATGGCAGCTCTGCCGCTCACCGCCAGAAGCGCCTCAGCCCTGGCAACGCTCACCGCAACGCCATGCTCGAGAGCCTGCCCGCCGAGGAACAGGCGATCGCCCAGCAGCTCCTGCGCGGGGGTATCCCTGCCGTGCGGACGGCTCTTCACTTCGAGCGCGAACGGGCGCGCGAGGAAGGGCGGCCCGAGCCGAGCACCGAGGGCGTCATGGCTCTGGCTGAGTCGCTCGTGTCCCGCGTCAAGGCTGCCGAATGGCGCGACAAGGCTGATTCCGCGATCAAGGCCGGCGATGACCTGGCGATGCGCGACCTTCGGTCGCTCGTAAGTGTCTCCGACGGCGCCCGCGACGAAGCGTCCCGCGAGTTGGTGGTCACCCTCCGCGAGCTGCTCGAGCGCCGCGTAGAAGAACACCGAGTCTCGTGGGCCGAGGACGTCGCCAAGAACCTCGACCAGGGTCAGGTCGTGCGCGCCCTGCGCCTCTCCAGTCGCCCTCCTGACGCCACCACACGCTTCTCTGCCGAGCTCGCCACGCGCCTGCGGGACGCGGCGAGCGCCGCCTTGTCCGCGACGGCGTCGCCTGAACAGTGGCTGGCAGTCCTTCAGGCTGTCATCGAGAGCCCTGTCCGGCGCACCGTCAAGCCTGCCGGCCTTCCCGCTGACGCGAGCCCCGACCTCCTGGCAACCGCCCGCCGGAACTGTGGCCAGGTCCCTGGCTTGGCGCCCCTTCTCGGGATCAGTGTCCCCCCGCCTCCGGGGCCTGTTCGTCCCGGCGTCCCTCTGAAGGCGCCTCCTCGCCGTCCTCCTCGTCCGCCGAAGCCCGCCCGCCCGGCTTCAGCCGGCCGGCCCGCCCACTCGGGATCGACAGCCACGGTCGCAACGGCCGCATCAGTGGCCCCGCCCGCCACGACGGCGACGGCGACGGTATTGGCCACAGAAGACGCCGGCGAGCTAACGGCAGCCGAAGCCGCAGCGAACGAGGCGACAATTGAAGCCGTCGAGCAATCGGTCGCCGACGTACTGGTCAGCGAGATGCCCGCCGAGCTCCTCGGCGACCAGATAGCGACCGAGGCGGCGTCGGCACTCGAAATTGCCGCCGAGGATGCCGCCGGCACCGCCGACGGCGATGCCGAGGTGGCCAACCCGGACGCCGAGGTCGTGGACGCCGATGTCGCTTCGGCTGAAGTCGTGGAAGCTGAGGTCGCCGACGCGCCTGCGCTCGACGTGAGCGACGACGAGACGGGCGAAATGGATCCTGGCGGGCCCGAAGTGAGCGACGATGCGTACGATGCGGCGGACCTGGCCAGGCTGGACGAGGTGGACCCCTCCCCCGCCGGCGAACCAGCAGCTCTCTGAGCCAACTGTTAGGCCTCAACTGAGGCGGCAAGTCGGACTTACCTGGAGATTGATTAGGAGGCGCTGAAATGATTAGCCGACCTGGCCGTTCTCTACGTGGGTGGCAACCTTTCCTGCTGGGGGCCGTAGTTTCGCTTGGCTTGGTAGCGACCGTCGCCCCGACTCCTCTTTCCGCCTCAGCCCGCCCAGCCGCCTCGGAACGCCCGTCGGCCGCGACTGGCGGGACGGCGGTCGTCCCCGCCGGCGACCTGCTGACCTACGACTACGACAACCTCCGATCCGGAAATGATCCGGCCCACATGGCGATGAAGGCCCTGTCGGCGGAGCCAGCCTGGGACGACGGCTCGCTCGACGGTGCCGTCTTTGGGGAACCACTGGTCTACGGCCCTGCGGTCTATGTGGCCACCGAGAACGACACCCTTTACGCCATCTCCGCCACGACTGGGCGCGTGCTCTGGAAGCTACACGTGGGAAGCGCTGTCAACATTTCCGTGGTGGACTCCGCCCCCACTTTGAGCTCCGGCTGCGGGGATATCAATCCCTTGGGGATTACCGGGACCCCGGTGATCGACCCCTCGAGCAACGAGATCTTTCTCGCCGAGGAGACCGAGACCGGAGGCCCGCCGGACTGGGAGCAAATCCAGCATTGGCTGGTAGCGATCTCGCTCGTCACGCACCGAGAGCTCTGGCATCGCGACATCGACCCTCCGCACGGCAACAACAGCAACTTCTACTACATCCCCGCAGAACAGCAACGCCCTGCGGTCACTCTCCTTAACGGGCGCTTGTACGTGCCGTTCGGAGGACTGGACGGGGACTGCGGGCAGTACCACGGTTATCTTGTCGACCTACCCGAGTCAGGCAAGGGCGCACTGCAGAGCTACCAGGTCCCGACTCAGCGCGAGGGTGCCATATGGGAGACGAACGGCGCCCTTGTCTCGCCACAGGGCGACCTTTACGTGGCAACCGGTAACGGGAGCTCCAACAACATCTCCCAATACGACGAGGGGAACTCGGTGGTCGAGCTCTCGCCATCGCTAGCACGCCTCGGGTCCTGGGCCCCCGGCAACTGGGTGCAGCTGAACGATCAGGACTGGGACCTGGGATCGGGCGGTCCGATCCAGGTGCCGGGCACGTCCCTGCTCTTCGTTGCGGGAAAGCCCGCGCAGAACGCCAGCTACGGGTACCTGATGCAAGAAGGTCACCTCGGGGGGATCGGCAAGGGCGCCTTCACCGGGGAGGTGTGCACCGGCGGCGGAGTCTTCGGGGCCGACGCCTCGGACGTACTGGGTAGCGGAGGCAATGCACGCGTCCTCATATACTCCCCTTGCGGCGGTGGGACAGTGGCGCTCCAGGTCGACGCCTCGAAAATGTCCTTCAAGAGGGCGTGGGCTTCGGAGGGCTCCCCCAACGGGCCCCCGATTGTGGCGGCAGGGCTGGTATGGGCGCTCGACTGGGACAATGGCCAGCTCTACGGCATGAACCCGGGAACGGGCCACACGGCGGTGCAACGTTCGACCGCACCGCTCAACCACTTCGCCACGCCAGGCGTCGGGGACGACATGGTACTGGTACCGACCCAGGGAGGCGTGGAGGCGTTCCGCATTTCGCCCTGAGGGCGGACCTGCCGCGCCGAGGCGGTCGCCCCAAGAGATAGCGGAGCGTTTTACCGGCGCACCTGACGTCGCCGTGACCAGTTTCGGTCGGATTTTGGTACACAACGGGACCAGACGCGGGCCACATGTCCTCAGATGGACCAGACGGCGCTCGTGGAGAGCCCACCTGGCGCGCCTTTTACCCGTTTTCGCGCGAGGCGGGCGTTACAGCTCACGCCGGCGGCGGCAGGGGCCGGTGCATCACGAGCAAACGCGCTGTGAAGTGCCCGGCCTCGAAAAAGCTCTTCACGGCCCGGCTCCCGGGGAGCGCGTTGGCATCCACACCGATACAGCCCTGTTCGGCGCACCAGTTGACCATCTGATCGGCCATCGCCCGGCCGACCCCGCGCCGGCGCATAAGGGGGTCGACGTATAGGTCTTCGACCGACCCGACGCGCTCGCCGTCCGACAGCTCCAGCAGCCGGCATGTGCCGTAGCCGACAAGACCGCCGTCGCCACCTACGGCATCTGCGCCGGCGCCCGCATCTGCGGCCGCAACCTCGCCGGAGCCCGCAGAACCCGCTCCGTCCGCTCCCCCACCCAACGACCCCACTACGACCAACTCTCCCGCAGCGACCAGCTGCCGGCGGAACGAGCTCTCGAGTGACCCCACACGCCCGTTCAGGCCGATCAGGACGCGGCCGCCCCTCATCACGCTCAACTCATTGACGGCCTCGGAGTAGAGCTCGACCAGGCGCTCGAGGTCGCCTTCAACGGCAACGCGGGCGCAAGCCGTCGCTGCTCCGGGTAGTGGCGTCAACCCAGGAGCTGTTCGGCTCGGGCGAGTATCGTCCGGCGCCCTCTCGTAGCGGCCTCGTACGCCCGCACAGCCGCCACCTCGTCCCGGGACAGCCCGGCGAGCCGCTGGACCACCTGCGGAGCCGACAACGAGTCATAGCTGTGTATAGCCAGCTCCGATGCCAGATGTTTTTGCGGTGCCCGGGAGTTGCGGTGCCGCACCCCGTTGGTACGCGAAGGCGGCAACGAGACGACCACGCCGACGGGCGTGTCAAAGACAGGCGTGCCGAAGGGGTCAGTCACGTCAGGTCCGCCAAGGCCGTCGAGCTCCTCCAACTCGAGGAGCCCGCTGTGCGCAGTGGCGGCGGGGGCCTGGTCAGCGGGTGGAGAGGGTGGAGCCGGCGGGCGCGGGCTGAACGGGCTGGTGCCCGGCTTCGTCACAATCCCGACAAGTTGGCGGTAGCCCTGCCGCACCGCCAGCTGTCCTACCGTTCGGGCCAACACCATCTGGGGGCCAAGCCGGGAGCGGCCCTTGCGGGCCAGGTCAGGCACCGCCTCGACGACGCTGAGAGCTAAGCCCAGCGGGGCATAAATTGCCAGGTCCAGGACACGTTCGGCTGTGGACTTGTCGGCATCGGGCTCGCTCATGCCCCCAAGGTAGCGCCCACCGGCGCAAATACGCCGAACGGCCCCAATCGGACACGCACTGGCGGTCGGAGCTGCCTCCCCTGAGGAGACCAGCTACTGCAACAGGCTCAGACGCAGTCCCGGCAGAGCTGGCGTTCCTTGTCAGCCAGCTGGCTTTGGTGCTTGACGAGGAAGCAGGACTGGCAAACGAACTCTCCAGGTTGTTTCGGCAACACGCGCGTCGCCGTTTCCCCACGTTCGTCGCCTTCAGCCCCCTCTTCCTCCTCCTCTTCTTCCTCGTCCTCGTCCTCATCGGTCTCCGAAACGACGAGGCGCGACTTCAAGATGACGTCGAGGCTGGCCTCTACGTCGTCGCCATCCTCCTCGTCTTCGTCCTCGAACTCCTCTTCGTCGTCACCGGCGAGCAGGGTGTCACCCTCCACGTCGGCCTCTTCGACTTCGGCCTCGTCCGCCTCGCCGACGTCGATGTCACCCTCGTCGTCTAGGTCCTCTTCGCCTAGTTCCTCGTCGTCAAGCTCCAGGTCTTCCTCATCGAGGTCGTCGGGCATGACGGGCTCCTCGAGCAGCTCGTCGTCGAAGTCGTCATCGTCAGGCATTGGCATATTTCCTTCAGCAAGCATTTCAAGCACACAGGATGGCACGTATCGCGCCTTAGCGGCGCGGGCATGCTAAGCGAACCCGGGGCAACGCACCAGTCGGCGTCTAGATGGCCTTGCGAAAGCGGTGACCGAAGACGTGACGGGCGCCCGCCCGGGAACGGACTGAGCGCGAAGACGGAAAGCGGAGACTAGCGGAAGCCGGCCGGGGCCACCTGTCGAAAACCTCACATGCAGGGCGGCCCGGGGGCCTTTGGTGCCGCCAACGCACGCCCGATAGTTGTCTACCGGCAGTGCAGATGTCGTTGTCTACTTAGCTCCCCGGGCCTCCTGGCCGTAGCGCTGCATGGCTTTCGCCCCGCAGGGCCTGGGGTCATCATTGCGCACCTCGCCGCTCCCATCAAATGCCGTTCTTTGGCCCCTAGCAGCTCTTTTGTACGTCGAAGCTGCTCAGCGACGTGCAAATTTCCTGCCGGAGCGGGGCTCCAGGTGGCCGGGAAGCTTGCTCACTGGGCTCTCCGGCCAGCAGCGCCGGGTCCTCTAGGGCTAGCTGACTTGGCCCTGCCGGCGAGCTTCCGCGCGGCGTTCTGCCTGCAGGCGGCCGAGGCCGTCGTCTTCGTAATCGGAGTGGTCTACGAAGCTCATCATTCCGGCGATCGCGGGGTGCCGGGCCTTGTCGGCGATCAGCCGGTGCATCTTCTGGCAGACCTTGCGGTACTCGGGATGGCCCTGCGGCGTCGTGCGCAATTCGAGCATGTGCATCGCCTCCCGGGCGTTCATCTGCACGCTGTAGCGCACGCGGTGGGCCAAGGTGACGGCGTAGGCGGCGACGGTGGCGCCGAAATGGTCCTCGAGAGCCTCGTACAGCGAAGCCGAGCGGCCCATCGCTTCCTCGTACACCGCGGCCCCGCCGGCCTCGGTGACCGCTTCGGGCATCGTGTAGCCGTGGTAGGGGGTCAGGCTCTGCCATTCGATGGTGAGGAGCCGGTGGCGCTGCAGGTCCCGGAAAGCCCCATAGTCCGACACCACGTCGAAACGGTAAGAGCTGCGCTCAAGGGCCCGCCCCGGCCTGTGCCTGCGGTTGGCGCGCTCGCCTGCGTAGCGGTCCATCACCTCCATGCGTTGTTGCACGGACATCTCCGACACGCGCCTGGCCAGCTCCTCCTCCGAAAGGTGCGTGTATGGATAGAGCATGGCGGTCACGACCTTGACCTCTGCGTCGGGGTCCCAGTCGACAAGCGTCACGTCCGGCTCGTCGCTTGTCGAGGCCCCAAGGTCGCCGGCCGCACCTTCGTCGGCCCCGTCCGAGCCGAACACCGTGGAAGCGAGGTCAGCCATCGCTGCACTGTTTTTTTCCATGTACTCGGACCAGGCCGTACCCCGGTCCGCCACGTCGACGCGGCGCACCCACGACGGGATAACTTTGCGGAGTTCGGTCAGCATAAGGTCGGCATAATCGCGCGCTTCGGGCAGTGGGTGCGCCCGCATCCGCAAAAGGATCGCTTCGTAGCCCTGGCCGGACCCGTACATGCCGAGGTTGGAGGTTGCCGAAGACGGCAATAGCCCTCGCAAAGTGTCGAACGCCTTGGCTTTTATCGCCTGGCGCAGCGCAAAATCGCTTTCCCCCTCGGTCTTGGAATGCCTTGCGGCAAAGAACTCATACAGCACGGGCAACAATTTCGCGTACGCGTCGAAAAGCCTGTCCATTTCGCCGACGTATCTTGCCCCGAGTGGAGAAGCAAGTACTTCGGGGCTCCTGTAATAGCGGTAGCGGCCGTTCGGCAACCGGGTGTCGTAGGCGACATAACGGGTCGACTTTTCCATGTAGGCCATGAGCCGGCCCCGTTCGAGCACTTTGGTGAGCAAATTGGACGCCTGCTCACAGGCGAGATGGACCCCGCCGAGCTGTGCCACCGAGTCGTCGCCGTACTCGAAGAAAACCTTCTCGTAGAGCTGCTCGGCCCTCATCAACCCGACCGTCGCATCGACGCTGTGGTCGCCGCTCACGTCGAGGTCCCCCACGAACTCGTCCAGGAACAGACGGCGCAGGCTTTTGGCGGTGCGGGAGTAGCGGGCGAAGAGGGCCCCTTTTACCACCTCTGGCAGGTTGACCAGAGCAAAGACCGGGCCGTCGAGGTTCGTGAAGTAGCGCCGGAGGATGTCGGCCTCCGCGGGGCTCCAACTTTCTTGCGCGTAAGGAGCATCGAGGGCGTGATTGCTCATGCGACCAGTCAGCCTACGAGCCCGCCCCACAGTGGTGGCGGATGCTCAGGGCGTGCTGGACAGTAGCTGGGAAGCCACCCAGAACGCGCTCCGAAAGCCTCGAGGGGGGGCCGCTGGTAGCCTCAGGCGATGTTCCCTGAGAGCCGCAGGCTCGCGTGCGCCCTCGTTGGCCTGCTTGCACTTCCGCTAGCCACGGCAGCCCACGCCTCAGTAAGAGTTGCCGACAGCTCGGTGGTAGGCGAACCGGCCAAGGAGATACTTGCCTCCTCTCAGTCAGCCATGGTTCACCTGAAGAGCTTCCACCTCGAGGGCACGGCTTCGCCTCTGACGCTCGACCTAAACCTTTCCGCTAGAGGGGGTGGCGGCACGATCTCGGAGCCCGGAGCGCAACTGGACGTCGTGGTGGTCGGCAAGACCATCTACATCAAGGCCAACGAGCAAAGCTGGGACAAGTTGGCCCAAAATGCCTCCGTGGCCAAAACCGTCGCAAATAAGTGGATCAAGGCTCCCGCCAGCAGCTCAGACTTCAGTGATTTCGCGGATCTCACGATACCCAAGGACTTTGTCCCGCAAGTGTTCTCCGGCGATAGCGGTCTGTCGGTGGTACCGGGCACCAAGCAGGTCAATGGGCAAGCTGCAGTTGACCTGAGCGATGGCCAAGGCGGCAACCTGTACGTCGTCGCCCAAGGCACGCCCTACCTCCTGCGTATATCAGCGCCCGGATCTGCGGGGACGCTCAACTTCTCCGAGTTCGGGGTCGCCAAGATCCCGACCGCGCCCGCCAACGCCATCACCCTGCCCTAAAGTACGTCGCGCCCTATGGGGTGCCGTGTTTAGGAGGGTGCTCTGCAGGCCGTCTGCTGCGTACCCCCTCAGGTGATGTCGTGACGGAGTGTGGTCCGCTCTGCCACAAGCGATATGGCGCCGGCGACGGCAACAAGGAGCGCCGCAGCCGCGAGGAACGGCAGCGCGTGTTGCGACGAGGCGCTGTAGCCCGGGCCGAAGGCGGCCGCCCCGAGCTTGGCCCCGCCCAGGGTTGTCGCCGCCGTGTAGGGCAGGTATGGACGGATAGCGCTGATGGTCCCGCCCAGTATGGACTCGATCACCATGCACCACACGAACACGCCGATGATCCCGGCCAACTGGGCCCGGATGAGCGAGCCGACACCCACGCCCAGGACGGAGAGCAGGGAGGCGCCGGCACCGGCACCTGCGACGTGGCCGATCAACGTGGCGGTCCCAAGGGTGACATGGTCGCCGTGGCCGGCCACGAAGGCAAGGCCGACGGCAGTGGCCACGGTCCCTGCCGCGAGGCCGTAACAAGCACCGACCAGCGCAGCTGCAACGGCCTTGGCCCCGAGCACCCGGCCCCGGTTAGGCGTAGCCAGGTAGGTCAAGGTCGCGCTGGTGTGGCGGAACTCGCCACTGGTGACGATCACGCCGAGCACCGCCGCCAGGATCATCGCCACACCGCCGACCGTGGTCACGTCGCTGAGCCCGGCCGCGGTCGAGATCGGCGGGAGCTGCCGGCCCGCCCCGGATGATTCGAGGGAAGTGAACAGAGCGGTTACCGCAATCGCCGCGGCGAGCAGACCGTACGTCACCCGCATGGTGCGCAGCTTGAGTAGCTCGACTCGGACGAGCCTGGTCATCGGCTTACCTCCTGTTGGGCCGGGGCACCGGTGAGCTGGAGAAAGACGTCCTCCAGGTCGACGGTCTCGGTGGTGGTCTCGAAGATTGGGATGCCTGCCTCTACGGCGAGGGTGCCGATGACCTCGCCCGAGGCGCCGGTCACCTCCAGGCGGTCCGGGCCGGTGACGGTGGCTGCGGCGCCGTTGTCGACAAGGAGGGCTGCGAGCCGCTCGGGTCGAGGGGTGCGGACCCGGATGACCTGGGTGGCCCGCTGGGTGAGGTCGTCCAGCCTCGCCTGGGTGACGAGGCGCCCGTGGTCCATGATCACCACGCTGTCGACGGTCTGGGCCACCTCGGCCAGGATGTGGCTCGAAACCAGGACTGTCCGGCCCTCGCCAGCCAGTTGGCGCAGGAGCCTGCGCAGCCAGTGGACCCCCTCGGGGTCGAGGCCGTTGGCCGGTTCGTCCAAGATCAGGACCTCGGGGTCGCAGAGCAAGGCGGTGGCAAGGCCGAGCCGTTGGCGCATGCCGAGGGAGTACTGCCCCACCCTCCGTCCGGCCGCCTCGGTGAGGTCCACCAGGTCGAGCACCTCGTCCACGCGCGAGCGCGGGGCTTCGCCGGCCAGCGCTTCGATCCGGAGGTGGTCCGCCGCGGTCCGCCCCGGGTAGGGGTTGGACGCCTCGAGGACGGCGCCTACGACGTGGCGGGGATGGGACAGCTCGCAGTAGGGGCTCCCGTTGATCGTGGCCGTGCCGCTGGTGGGTGTAACCAGGCTGAGGAGCATGCGAAGCGTGGTGGTCTTGCCAGCCCCATTGGGGCCCAGGAAGCCCACAACGCTGCCCTGGTCGACGGTGAAGCTCACCTGGTCGACCGCCGTGACTGGGCCGAAGCGCTTACTTAGCTTGTCGAGCGCGATGGTGGCCATCAGCCGATCTGCCCGTTGCTGTGGGTGTTCATGGAGCTAATGGTGACTGGCCGGGCGCCGGTTGTCGTCGGGCGAGCTGGGGTTTGCCGGCTAGGTCGAGCGGTGCAGGTGGCGGGGCGCGACTACGTCGGGACGCGTAGGCGAAGACGCGACTAGGAGCTGATGTGGGCATTCGGTTCCGTCGGTACGTTGGAGAAATGGCTGGTGTCGACGAGCGCGCCCGGCCGGTGACAAGCCGTTGGGCGCTCCGCTTACCCGGGCCAGGGCGATGGGTCACCCGCAGCGACCTGTTGCTGGCCGCCGTCCTGCTAGTCCTGCAGCTGGGCTCGTCCGCGCTCGCCGAAGCTCATCACGGCAACCAGTCCCATCTCGACCCGGCCGAGTGGGCCCTGCTCCTGGTCGGCCCGCTCGCATTCCTCGCCTGGCGTCGGCACCCGGTTTTGGTGATGTGGGCCACCTTCCTCGCCACCGTCGGGCCGGCCGCTCCGCGCTTTGGATACCTGAGCTTGATCGTCGCTTTCTTTCTGGTCGCCATCAGCGGGCATCGCCTGGCCGCTTGGGCGGTCATCGTGGTCGGCTACGTCGGGTCGCTGTGGCTCGCCCCGCTCGTGTGGGGCCAACCCCTGGCCTCGCTGGACGGCGCACTAGCCCTCGGCGGATGGCTGGCGGTGCTCGTCGTCGCGGCCGAGGTGGTACGCCTGCGCAGGGAACGCGTCGCCGAATCCCGCGCCGCCCGCCAGGTCGAGGCGCGTCGGCGGGCCAGCGAAGAACGACTGCAGATGGCTCGGGACCTCCACGACGTGATCGGCCACAACATCTCGCTCATCACCGTCCAAGCGGAGGTCGGGCTCGAGCTCATGGACTCGCAACCCGAGCAAGCCCGCGCCGCGTTGGCTGCGATCAAGACGGTCTCTAAAGATGCCCTCGGCGAGCTGCGCACCATGCTCGCCACCCTCCGCGAAGATGGCGACGAGGCCCCCCGCTCCCCCACCCCCGGCCTCGGTCAACTCGGCGATCTGGTCGCGCTCAGCCAGGCCACCGGGCTCCAAGTCAACCTCGAAATGACCGGGCCGCAGGTCGGAGTCCCCGCCGCGACCGGCCTCACGGCCTACAGGATCGTCCAAGAAGCCCTCACCAACGTCACCCGCCACGCCCCCGGGGCAACGGTGACGGTACGGATCGGCTACCGGCCCGACGAAGTCCTCGTCGAGATCGTCGACAGCGGGTCCCCGAGCCTCTGGGCGGTTGCGGCGGCCGATCACGCGGAGGTGGTCAACGGGACGGGCATCGACGGCATGCGAGAGCGGGCCAAGGCTCTCGGCGGCGATCTCGAGGCCACCCCCCGATCCGAGGGAGGCTTCCGGGTAGCTGCTCGGCTCCCCCTGGTGGCCACAGGATGATCCGCGTTGCGGTGGCTGACGACCAGGCCCTGGTGCGCAGCGGGTTCCGTGCCCTCCTCGACGCCAGGGACGACCTCGACGTCGTCGGCGAAGCCGCCAATGGCAACGAGGCTGTCGCCCTAGCCAAGGCACTCCGTCCCGACGTCGTGCTGATGGACATCCGGATGCCGGGCCTCGACGGGCTCGAGGCCACCCGGCAGATCACCGCCGACCCGGACCTCGGCGCGGTCCGCATCGTCATCCTCACCACCTTCGAGCTCGACGAATACCTCTTCGAAGCGCTGCGTTGCGGCGCCAGTGGTTTCCTACTGAAGGACACCGAGCCGGAAGACCTCGCAACGGCCATCCGCGTCGTAGCGCGAGGCGACTCGCTGATCTCTCCCAGCATGACCCGGCGCCTAGTCGTCGAGTTCGCGGCCCGGGCCAAGCAACCCCGGCCCAGCAGCGATCTGGACCTCATCACCGACCGCGAACGCGAGGTCATGAGCAAGGTCGCCGCCGGGCTCACTAACGACGAGATCGCCCAAGAGCTCTACCTCAGCCCGGCCACCGTCCGGACCCACGTGAGCCGGACGATGACGAAGCTCGGTGCAAGGGACCGCGCCCAACTCGTCGTCATCGCCTACGAGACCGGCCTTGTCCGGCCGGGCTGGTTCCCGTAACCGCCGACCGATAATCCTCCGAAGCCGCCGTCCGAGGGCACGTTCTCGGGTCGTCCGGCCCACGCCCGTTCAACAATCGAACACCGACCAGCAGATCTCGTTCCGCAACCGCTGGTCCTCGAGGACGAGCTCGCGGACCGCGTCCGGGAGTTGCTCGCGCTGCCAACGGCATTCCACCCTGCCGGCGCTGTCGCCCTGCGGTCCTGGGGCGGCCGCACGCACTGCCTTGATCGCGTACGCCGCCGCACCAAGCTCGTGTGCGGCCACATGCGCCACCACTGCCGCCTGGCCGGCGGCATAGGCAGCGTGCCGAGCGGCTCCGTTCAACTCTCTCGCCGCAGCCATGGCATGGCCACCCGCCGCTCGAGACTCAGACATCCCGACCTTGCCGAACGCCCACGCCCGGACGTGCTCGATCGCCTCCCTGGACCGCAGGTCCCCTGGCTGCTCCGACTCGAAGAGGTGCAGGACGTGCTCCGCGCACCCGGCAGCCCACAAAGCCAGGAGCCGATGATCGGAGTCAGTAAGCGTCCCGCCCCGGCGGATCGTGATGAAGCGGGGGTCGCGAACCTTGGGGAGGATCACCGTATGCCGGTGTTTATCGAGAGTGTTTACGGCCCAGTACGTGGCTCGACGATGGAAACGGTGAAGCCGTCGTATCCCTTCACGCCGACGGTCTGAAGCGCCGTAGCGGTCATCCCTTTCTCTTGCGCCATCTCCGCGAAAAGCTTGCGGGTGCCCAAGACGGACGGGTCATCGCTCTTCTCGTCTACCACGTGGCCCTGCCGGACGACGTTGTCGACGACGATCACGCCACATGGCCTGGTCAGCTTCATCGCCCAGGAGAAGTAGGCGGCATTGTTCTGTTTGTCGGCGTCGATGAAGGTGAAATCGAAAGCATCCTCGCCGAACTCGGCCGCGACCTTGGGCAGCGAGTCAAGCGCCGCCCCGATACGCACCTGAACGGTCTGGGCCAGCCCGGCCTCGGCGATGTTGACCTGGGCGATCTCGGCGTGCATCGGGTTCATCTCCAGGCTCACAAGCCTGCCCTCCGGGGCCGGCGGCAGGGCCCGGCCGACCCAGATCGCGCTGTAGCCGCCGAGGGTCCCTATCTCTAACACCCGGCGCGCCCCGATTAGGCGAGCGAGCATATAAAGGAACTTCCCCTGCAGCGGCGATACCGCTATCGGCGGGAGCCCGGCCTCCTGGCTCGTCTGGACCACCCTGTCCAGGACCGCGTCGTCGCCGAGCAGCTGCGACTCGAGATACTTGTCAACCTCATTCCAGCGTCGTTCGTCCATTGGCCAGTTCTACCAGCCGCCGGTGATGTTGCCGAAGCCAGCGTGGGGCCAGTGCCCGCCGCCCCACCTCTCAGGGACCGGCGCCAGCAGGCCTTCGCGGCAACGCGACGCCCGACATCGGGCGTCACCGATGTGGATCGACGAGGCGCACATCACTGAGGCCGGTGCAAAAAAACGGCCCATTCGGTGCCCGATGCGGGCCTAGCGAAAGCACATCGGTGACGGCGGTGCTGTTCGGGGCCCTAGCGGTAAGCGCCATGATGGCCAACCCGGGCCGTGACCGTGGCGAACGGCGACGACTTGCCGGGCCACCGCGTCCCTCGACGATGCCGCTCGCGCCCTGGCCAGGGCCCCATGGCGGCCTAGAGCGGCGACTGTAAATCCCGAGTCCCAGAGGATCTACCTAGACACTTAGCTAATTAGCTATCTCACTGGCCCAGGGAGGCTCGCTACGGGTGGCGGAGGACGACCTTGCCGAACTGGGCGCCCGCTTCCAGACGGGCGAGGGCGAGGGGGTACTCGGCCAGCGGGTAGACGCTGTCCACGTGTATGGGCAGACCGGTGGCCACAAGACTGGTGAGCTCGTCGAACTCGCGGAAGGTGCCCATCGTGGAGCCCATGATCTCGAACTGCCCGAAAAACAGCCTCGGCAGGTTCAGCTCCACGCGCCCACCGCCGGTCCCCCCGCAGGTCACGAGCCGGCCCCCCGGCACCAGGGCCCCCATCGAGAAGGCCCAGGTCGGGCTGCCGACCGTGTCGAGCACCACGTGCGCCTTGACCGGGATTTTCTCGTCGGAGGGGAACGCATCGAGCGCACCGAGCTCCAGAGCGTGGGCCCGTTTGGCCGGGTCGCGCGAAGTGACGTAGAGCTGCGCCCCCATCCGCTGGCCAATGGCCAGGGCGGCGCTCCCCACTCCCCCGCCGGCGCCGACGATGAGCAGCGTCTCGCCGGCTGCAAGACGGGCCCTGCGCAACATCCGGTAAACGGTCAGCCCGCAAAGCCCGTAGGCGGCGGCGTCCTCCCAGCTGAGCGCAGGCGGCTTGGCGACGAGGTTGGCCTCCCGGACCACCACGAGCTCGCCGTGTGAGCCCCAGTAGTGCTCGCCCATGATCCCGAAGTCGGGACAGAAGACCGACCGGTCGCTCAGGCACTGCAGGCACCTACCGCAGGCGAACGACGGGTTGATGACAACCTCGTCGCCCACCTGCCAGCGGGTGACACCCTTCCCCAAAGCGGCGACGGTGCCGGCGCCGTCGCAACCCGGCACCATCGGGAACATCGGCGGCTTGGGCATCGCGTCCCGCATCCAGAGATCGAGGTGGTTGAGGGCGCTCGTGACCACGCTCACCCAAACCTCGCCCGGACCAGGCTCGGGCAGGTCCACCTCCCCGTAGCGGTACGAGCCCGGCGACTCGTCAAGTAGCCACGTTTGCACGCAGCCCACCATAGGTTAGGGACGTGGCGGTGATCATGGGCTCGAGCAACCGACATCGCCGAAAGGTTGCTCGGCCCAGCCGACGGAGGCTCCGGGCGCTCGGCGGGGCGTTCTGCCTGCTCGCTCTCGGTTTGACCGTGGCCCCGACGCCAGCCGGGGGCGGGGGCTGGGCGAGGTCGGCGGCGGCGTCGGCTGCAGCGGCGAGGTCGGCGGCGGCGGCGGCGCGGGTAGGGCGGCGGCGGCGTCCGCGGCGTCAGCTGCCGCCGCCCCGGTCACACTGCCGCAGGCCCAGAGCAACCTTTCGCTCGCCTGGGCCGTCCCCGACTACCCCGTCGGCCACCAGTTGCTTTGGCTGCTTTCGGTGGCCACCCAAGCCCCGGTCCCGGTGGCGGAGCTGAAGGCGCACTTCGATGCCCAGTTCTTGGCGGCCGTCGCGCCGGCCACGCTCAACGACGACCTGGTGGGCCTCAAGCTCCGGGCACCGCTCAGCGTGACTTCGCTGGAAGCTCCCAGCCCGCCGTCCGCGGGTCTCGGGTCGGGCACGTCTCTGCTCGGTGCGGGCCTGAGCTGGGGTAACTCGGCGCTCAGCCTCCTGATCGGCGTCGACGGGAAGGGCTTGATCAGCACGCTACGGGTAGCGCCCGCCCCGGCCCTGCCAGCCGCGCCCACGACATGGGCCGGCCTGGACACGCAGTTGCGTTCGCTCGCCCCCGACGTCAGCTTCGAGGCGGCAACGCTCGGGACCGGCGCAACGGCGAGCCCATCCGGCGCTTGCCACGTGCTCAACGCATTGGCTCCGGCGGCGCCCCGGCCTCTTGGGTCGATGTTCAAGCTCTACGTGCTGGCGACCCTGGCGAGCGAGGTGCGTTCGGGTCAACTTTCGTGGGACCAGGAAGTCCCGCTTACGGCGAGCCTGCGAAGCTTGCCGAGCGGTTTCCTGCAGGTCGAGCCTCCCGGTACCCGCTTCAGCGTCAGCCAGCTGGCACAGATAATGGTCCCAAACAGCGACAACACTGCCGCCGACCGCCTTGCCGCCCTGGTCGGACGAACCGCCATCGAGGCCCAGGTGGCGACGACCTCGGCGCACGCGAGCCTTGACACCCCTTTCTTGCGGACCAGGGAACTGTTCGTGCTGAAGGCGGACGGCTACCCCAACTACGCCCGCGCCTATCTCGACCTCCCGGCCTCCAAGCGCACGGCATACCTCGACGACGTGGTTGACCGGGTACCCCTCTCGGATGTCGACCTCACCGCCCTCGCCAGCGCTGCGCCGCGCGACATCGACGACATCGAGTGGTTCGCATCGCCTTCCGACTTGTGCGCCTTGTACGCACAGCTCTACGGCGACGCCTCGTCGGCAACGTTGCAGCCGGTGTCGACGGCCCTGTCCTACAACAACGGCGGCATCGGGCTCTCCCGCTCGACCTGGCCCCTCGTGTGGTTCAAGGGCGGCTCCGAAACCGGCGTCCTCACCCTCGGGTACTTGGCCCGCCGCGCCGACGGGACGGTCGCCATCGTCGTGGTGGAGCTGAGCGACCCGACCAAGGGGATCGCCGCTGCCGTAACGATCAAAGCACTTGCCGATATCCACGCCGCCTTTGGGCTCGTCCCACCTTCGCATACCTGACCGGCAAGCTCTTGCCGCCCAAGGGGTTAGGCGAGCCCCCGCGTCCCACCACTCAGCACACGGCCGCCTACTGGCCGACCGAGCTCGCCCTAGTAAACCCCCCGCGATCGCCACCCGGATGAACACCAAGCCCAAGCTCGTTTTTTCGAGATCGCTCGAGCATGAAGACTGGCGCCAACACCAACCCTAGGCGGGAGCGGAGTCAGCTCACGGTTGCGATTGCGATGTTGAGGTGCCGCCCGCCTCGGCCGGAGCATCGACAGGACCATCGGCCGGAGAGTCCAAAGAAGCATCGACCGGGACGTCGACGGGAGCATCGGCTGTAGGGATGACAGACGACGCTGCGACCACCCCACGAAAAAGAGCCGTTGCCGCCCGGCGGGCCGACTCAGCGGCTCCCTCGTCGGGGAGGACCTCGCCAAGCTGGCGCAGCAGGTCGGTGAGCTGTTTCACGTTGCGGACAAAGTCGCCGGCGGAGATGGCAACCGAGCGCGTCCCGGGCGCTTCCTCGGCCGGCGCCAGCAGCGCGGCCAGGTCCTTGCCCCTGGCCCAGCCGTGCGCGAGGGCCACGAAGCCGGAGTCGGGCGGCCTGGTAAGGGGCAGCCCGAGCGCCTCCTCGTCGGCGTTGAGCTCGCGGGAGACAGCCTCGGTGCGGTGCCAGCGCTCGTCGAGGCGCCGGTTGGTGAGCCGGGGAGCACCGGCCTCCGCGGCCAACGGGCCGCGGGCCTCGTAGGTGAACACCGAGGCCACCCCGGCGATCTCGGCCGGGGCCAGCCCGTCCAGGATCCCCCGCTCGGCGGACTCGGCGACGAGGAGGTCCTGGGGGTGGTAGATGCGAGCGAGGCGGGCGCCCGCAGGCGTCAAGGACCACCCTCGCACGTAACCCCATCGCTCGAGCAGCTGGAGCACCTTGTCGAACTGGCGGGCCAGCGAATCGGTCCTGCCCTTCACCTGGCGCTCCAAGCGCTCGACCTGGCGGGCTAGGCGCTCTGCACGGGCATCGGCCCTCAGGTGATGGCGGAGATCGGGGCAGGCGGCCACGGCGAGGCCCTCTGCCGCGCGCAAAGCGCGCCGTTCCGCCCGGTTGGCCGGCCCGGGTGGGCCGGCGTCGGCGGCCGCCAGCGACAACGCAACCCGGCGCTGGAAATCGCGGTTCTTGGGGGCGAAGGGCTCCGGGAGCACCAGGCGGGCCACCACGAGTGGAGGCGACTCGAAGTTCTTGGCGCCGAGCGAGATCAGCCTGCGGCTGGCGGTGATGGCGCGCAGGCTGAGGTCGCCCTTTTTTCGCTGGCTCGTAGAAAGCACGGCCACCTTTTCGTTCGTGCGCGCCCCGCCGGGCTTACGGGCCGGCACCAGCACGACGTCGCCTGGGCGCAGGCCCTCCATGGCCGCAACGATCGCCCAGGGGCGGGCGCGGGAGGCTTCGCCGTGAGAGCCGCGGCCATCGGAGGACGGTTCGGCGCGCCGCCTGTACTCGGACACGTCGCCGAGCTCACACGTCGCCTCCTCGGTCGCGACGGCGAGCTCCTGGCGGGAGCGTTCCAGGGAGCGTTCGAGGCGGACCACGTCGGCGTCGGCGCGGTACTGCGCAAAGGACAGGTTGAGGAGATGGTGCGCCTGTTCAGGAGTGGTGCGCCGGACCAGGTTGGTCGCCATGTTGTAGGTCGGGCGGAAGCTCGAGGTGAGCGTGTAGCTGCGTGCCCCGGCCAGCGAGGCGACCTGGTCAAAAGTGACACCGGGCGACCACAACGCCACGGCGTAGCCCACCTCGTCGGTGCCGCGGCGCCCGGCGCGACCGGTGAGCTGGGTGTACTCGCCGGGGGTGAGCGGCTCGACCCGCTCGCCGCCGAACTTGGAGAGCTTTTCGATCACGACCGAGCGCGCCGGCATGTTGATGCCGAGCGAGAGCGTCTCGGTGGCAAAGACGACCCGTACCAGGCCGGCGAGGAAACAGCGCTCGACGGCTTCTTTGAAGGGCGGCACTAGCCCGGCGTGGTGTGCGGCGAAGCCGGCTTCGAGGCCTGCCAACCAGTTGCCGTAACCGAGCGCAACGAGGTCGGCCTCCGACAGGTTGCTCGCCGCCGCCTCGGCGATCTCACGGATCTGGCGGCGTTGTTGGGTGGTGGTGAGCCGGCCGCCCTCGCGCATGCACTGGCGCACCGCCTCGTCGCAGCCCGCCCGGCTGAAGATGAAATAGATCGCCGGTAGCAGGCCCTCTTCTCCCAGCAGTTCCACTGTGTCGACGCGCCGGGGCGCGAACAAGCCGCTCTGGCGCTGCGCCCGCCAGCCGGCTTCGACGTTGGAGGTAAGGGCGATGCCACGAGGGTTCGGGCGCTCGTCGACGAAGGTCGGAAGGAGCAGCAGCCGCTCGCTACGGCGCTCGCCCACCAGGAAAAGGTTGTGCAGCGGGACGGGCCGGCGTTCCTCGATGACGGCGGTGGTCGATCCGCGAACGGTGCCGACCCAGTCGGCAAGCTCTTCGGCGTTGGAGACCGTCGCCGACAGGCACACGAGGTCCACCTCCGCCGGCAGGTGGATGATGACCTCCTCCCAGACCGGCCCACGGTAGGGGTCCTGGAGGTAGTGCACCTCGTCCAGCACCACGTAACGCAGCCCGGCGAGCGTGCTCGAGCCGGCATAGATCATGTTGCGGAGCACCTCGGTGGTCATCACGACGACGGGAGCGTCCCCGTTTACCGAGTTGTCCCCGGTGAGCAGCCCCACCTTTGCGCTGCCGTACCTGCGGGTGAAGTCGGCGAACTTCTGGTTAGAAAGAGCCTTGAGCGGCGTCGTGTAAAACGCCTTGGCGCCTTCGTCGATCGCCTTCGCCACGGCATACTCCGCCACCACCGTCTTGCCCGAGCCGGTCGGGGCGGCCACGACAACGTTGTGCCCCCGGTCGAGGGCATCCATGGCCTCCAACTGGAACCCGTCCAGTTCGAACGGGTAGCCGGCCAGGAACGACGCTCTCACCAGGCCAACGTAGTGGCTATGGCTCGCGAGCCCACACAACGATCCCACCGGTGTCGCCGGCCATGCGGAAGTGGGCGTGCAGGTAGCCGAGCAGGGTCGGGCCCCAGGGGATCCGCCCGGGCGTGAGGCCGCCGGTCAGCAGGAGATAGTCGGCCTGCTCGAAGACCCTGACCCAGTCGACGAGGGCAGCCTGCGTCGACAGGGCATTCGCGCCGCGCTTGCCCCCTGACCACACAAGGGTCGAACCGTCGGCGTCGACGAGGTCGCTGCATCCTGCGGGGACGCTGAAGCGGTCAGCGAGCACCAACACCGCAGGGTTGTCGCTGACCGTACATGAGCCCGCAGGTATCGTGCGGTCGACGTATGCCACGTCGGCCAGGTTGGGCTGGTCCACCGTCTGCACGGCCCGCACGGCGTGCGCCGAACCTACGACGATGAGCGCACAGGCGCTGGCGAGCGCAATGGCCCAACCTTTTGTTTTACTCAGCGCCTCGGCGGCCACTCCGAAGGGCAGCGCGAGGAACGGGGCCAGGAACGCCGCGTAGTGGTAGTAGAAGGCGGCCGGCCAGGCGAGGCCGGCGCCGGTCAAGACCACGCAGACCACCCCGTAGCGCTCGAGCGACGCCCGGGCCGGCCGCTCGGCCGCCCTCCAGGTCGCGACCAGCGCGGCACACACCAACGCGACGACCGCCACGATCACGATGCGCTCGAAGGAGTCGGGTAGCACCCCGCCGTTGGGGGCCGGAGGCACGCCGACCAGCTCGGCCACCCGTGACCAGTGGTCCGACATGGCGCGCGCACCGCGCACGAGCTGGGTTAGCACGACCTGGCGCACAAACGCGCCCGGCGCGATCACCAAAAAGGGGCTGCAAATAAAACAAAACGACGCCGCGGCCCCCGCTAACAAGCGAGCCGCGTCCTTCAGGTGCTTCGGGGTCGGCAGGGCTCCTTGGACCGCCCAGAACTGGCCGGCCAGGACCACAAGCGGAAGGAGGGCGAACGCCTTGCAGGCACAACCGGCACCGAAGGCCGCCCCGGCAAGGGCGATCCGCTTGCGGTCGCGCGTGAGCCGTCCCCCGTCGAAAGCAATCACGAGGCCGAGCAGGCAAAACAGGTCGCAATAAGGCTCGAGCAGGACCGTGCGCGACGTGACCACTGCGGCCGGGAACACGGCCAGCACCGTGCATGACACGACGATGCACAGGACCGAGCGGTGGCGCAGCAGCAGGCCGACCAGCACTACGTTTACCGCCTCCACGGCGACGGTCACGATCCTGGCGGCGCCGAAGGCGCCCGCCGCGCCTATGAAATGAGACAGCAGGCCCACCGGCGAAAGCAGCAACGGGACCAACGGCGGCTGGTCCATGACGAAGTCACGGTACGGCAGGGCCCCGTCCACGAGGCGCAGCGTGGAGCCGAACCACACCCCGTCGTCGTACTCCAAGATGGCGTGAAGCCCGCCTGCACGCAGCAGCTGGAACAAACCAAGCGAGAGCGAAAAAAGCGCGATCGCTACCACGGCCAGGGTCTTGCCGAGCGCGCGCAAGGCCCGCAGTTTTGCCACTGTTAGCGGCGGGCCTTGGTTATTTCTTCAGGATGCGGCCGAGGATGATAGAGGCCTCGTAGAAAACCATCATCGGCACCGCCAACCCGAGGAACGTGAACGGGTCGTTGCTCGGTGTCACCACAGCGGCGACAACGCATATCACTACTATGGCCGCCCGGCGCCACTTCCGCCACGTCTTGGACGGTACAACGCCCGCGATCATCAAGAACACGACGATTATCGGGTAGAGGAAAACCCCGCCAAATACAAGGCAGACGAGCAGGTACAACGAGACGTACGAGGTGAGCGAGTAGCCCGTCGTGACATTGGCCCGGCGACGTCGATCAACCAAGTGAGGGCCTTGGGCCACACCAGGACCGCCGTCCCGACCCCCATCGAAAACAGCACCAGCGCCGAGCCAACAAACGGGATCGCATACTTCTTCTCGTTTTTAGTGAGGCCTGGGGTTATAAAACGCCATATCTCCCACAACCAAACCGGTGCGGCAAGCGCAATACCGATGTACGAGGCTATCTTCAGCCGGGTCAGGAAGCCTTCGGTTGGCCCCAGCACCAGAAAATTACAGCTGATGAGCTTGCCTGGGTGGGCGTGGCAGAAGTTCTTGTAGGACTCGTGGACGAAGCTGAGGACCGGCTCGTAGAGGAACCAACCTGCGATCGAGGTGACGACCACTGACAGGGCCATGATGAGCACGCGCTTGCGGAGCTCGGCAATGTGCTCGAGCAAGGTCATCTTGGCGCCGTCGCCGTCGGCGGTGCCGTCCAGCGTGCTGGGCCCGTGACCGTTTAGGGGGGCGTCCGCCACGGCGGCCCCGAGAAGCGGTTCGCCTACTTGGGTGCCCCCATAGCTCTGCGGGTCGTCATCGGCCATCGGTGCGCCCTCAGTTGAGCGTCGGGTCGTCCGGCATCGCGCTCGGAGGCGCCGACGGCGCTACTGGGACCGGCTCGGACGTTGCTGAAATCGGCTCGGCCGATGGGCTTGGTAACGCCGGGGGGACGGCGCTCGGAGCCTGCCGAGGCGCCGGGGCGCGCTCGGGGTGCAGGTTCACGTCCACCTCGCGCATCGCAGCATCCATTACTCTACGAGGCTCAGCTAGGACCTGGTTTACCTCGGACTGGAAACTCGAGGTGTACTTGCGTACCTCCGCCAAACCCTTGCCCAGCGTGCGGGCGGCCTGTGGCAGCCGGTTCGGGCCGAGAACGAGCAAGGCGATCACGAAGAGGACAATCAATTTCTCCGGGTCGAGGTTCACCGGTATGAGCCTACAGGCGCACCCGGTCCCTGCCTATTCAGAGCTTGGTCGAGCTCCTGGACGATGACGAGCCACGCAACTGCCCTTTGAGCTCCCTGACCTCGACTCGGGCCAGACGCAGCTGGGCGGTCTCCCGCCTGAGCGCGTTGGCCAAGGTGGCAAACAGGCCAGCCCCGAGCCCGGCGACGCAAAGCGCTCCGGCCCAGGCCCAGCTCATCTTGTCGAGCATCCTCAGCGTGACCCCAAGGTGCCGCCGCCGGCGATCACTTGCGCGAGCCAGTCATCCGAGTCGAGCTCGAAATGGAAGGCGAGCAGATCGTCGTAGGTGATGGCGGGCCCCGACTTCGGTTCGGACAGCTCCGCCGGGAGGTCCCAATTGACAACCCTCACGCCGGCCGAGACCAATAGCTCGACCACACGCTCTTCGGCTGGCTTGTTGACGATGAGCCGGCAACTCGGGCATAGAAATGAATAAGTGCCGTCGTCGGTGGCCGAGCACATTTGCACCTGTACTTCACGAGTCGTCAATTCGACGTCTCCACAAGTTGGGCAACTCGCCCTTACTGTAGCCACCTTGGCCACTCCTTCTTTCTAACTCCCGGGCCCTGGCAGGGGGCCTCCGAACCACTATGGGAGATATCGGCGTCCAACTAACCCTCTTGAGCTTTACGGGCGAGCTAGATCTCGTGATGAAGTGCAATTCCTGAACTTCTTAGCGCATCACCACTCAGCGTTGTTGGACCCCAGGTGCCGCAACCCTTTCAGCCAGGACTTATGTGTTCCAGCCCACCACGCTGCGAGGTGCCCGGCTCGACAAAAGATCTACAACAAACCGATCCGGTCGATCGGCCACATCCGCACGAAGGCCCGCCCGACCACGTAGTCCCCGGGCAACGGCCCCCAGTAGCGCGAGTCGTAGGAATCCTTCCTGTTGTCGCCCATTACGAAGTAGTCGCCCGAAGGGACTTTGAATGGATTGGAGTACGTCCCCGACGGCCAGGTGGTGCAGTACGGCGAACCCGGGTTTTGGTAGCCCTTGGGCAACCAAGGCTGCAGTTCGAGCTTGCCGTTGATGTAAATGTTGCAATTGGTGACATAGAGCGTGTCGCCACCGGTCGCCACGACCCTCTTGATCAGGTCGTTGATACCAGGAGAGTCGTCCTTGGGAGGCCGGCGGAAAACGATGATGTCGCCGATGTGCACCGAGTGGAAGTCGTACGACAACTTGTTGACGAGCACGCGGTCGCCGGGCTTGAGCGTCGGGTACATCGACGGCGAAGGTATATAAAAAGCCTGTACGGCAAAGGTTTTAATGAGCAACGCCGCAACGAGTGCCACGACGACTATTACTATCCACTCGACTAGCGCTTGGTGGCGGCCGGTCTGAACGGGTCTCTGTCCCGGCTCCGAGGCGCGCTCTGCCGTCTCGTCCTCGGTCAGGGTCACTCCCTAGAGGTTACATGCCCATAGACAGCCAGGACGCGCTCGAGCAGCGGCCGGCAGGACTCCCTCGGCACCTGACACAACCGTAGCCTCAGGCCCGGCGCGCAGCAGGAGCCGCTCCAACCAGGCCCTCGAGCTCACCCGGATCCGGACCCGGACGTTGCCGTCCCCCCGGTCGTCGACGCCTTCGTTGGGGTAGCGCTCCGCGATCCACTGCGCCCCGGGAGCCAGGTCCAGCACGACCAACGGGTCGTCGGGCTTGGGGTCGTAGACCGGGACCGGGCCGAGCGACGCCGGCATCTCGAAGCCATCGGCGAGCGCTGTCGCAGAACGCACCCGATCGACCCGAAAAAGCCTTTTGTCCTCCGCCTTTTCGCACCAGGCAGCCAAGTACCAATGGCCGCCAGAGGAAAAGACACGCCACGGGTGGACCACACGTTCACCGGTCTCGTCTCGCCCGAAAGAGTAATAGTCGACCATTACCTTGCGCCGCTCGCCGCAGGACCTCTGGAGAGTGCCCAGCACCTCCGCCGAGGCCGCCCCGAGCTCGACGTCGACGCCTTCCTCCCCGCCGGCGCCGAGGACCATCTCAAGCTTTGCGACGGCGCTCGCGAGGGCTTCGCGCCCGCCGCTGGTCGGCGACCCCGGCACGCCGAGCATGGCCCGGGCTGCTGCCACGAGGGCCAAGCCCTCCGGCGGCGTGAGGCGCAGCGGTCGGCGGAACCAGTCCGCAAAGCGCACCCAGACCCTGCCCCTGTCTATGTCCACCTCGATCAGCGAGTCAGGGGTGTAGGGGTAGACGCCGCACATGAACAGCAGGTTGAGGTCGGCAAGCAGGTCGGCCTCGGAGATGGCGAACTTTTCGCAGACCTCGTCGATCGTCGGGCCGTCCTGGGCGACGACCCACGGGACTATGGCGAGCAGCCTGCTGAGGCGCTCCGCCGAGCTGGGCCGGCTCACCGGGACCGCCTGTGCGGCCGGCTGGGGCCTCTTGGCCGGCCAGGGAGGCGAGCCAGTAGACCATTTCGTCTCGTACCTCAGGGGGGCCCATGACTTCGGCGTGGTCGAGCAGCCCGAGGACGAACCCCCGGAAGGCGGCCCGGTTGGTGACCGGCAGCTGGAAGTAGACCAGCCCGTCGCCTCCCGGCTGGGCCACCGTGCCTCCCCCGGCCAGCGAGCTCACCCACGGCGCCTGGCTGGCATCCACCCTTAGGTCGACGACTATCTCTTCGTCCTCGCCGAGGCGCCACGGCGGCGGCGGCCCCGCCACCGCGCCCTGCGGCCTCTCGAAGGCCCCGGCGACGTCCTCCAGCACCACGGTCCCGCTGATGCGGTCGGTGCGGAACAGCCTCTCGCCCTCCCGGCTGTGGTCGTAGCCGGCCAGGTACCACTTGCCCTGGCGATAGGAGAGCCGGTAAGGGTCGACGCGCCTGGCCACGCCCCCGTAGTCGAAGCGGACCACCCGTCTCTCGGTGACGGCCGAGAAAAGCGCACTGACCCGCTCGTCGGACGGAACGTCGGCCACCGGCGACTGGGGGCCGTCCATCCCCGCCCCTGGCGGCAGCGACGGGCCGGGGCCGGCGAGCTTGCGCAGCGCGGTCGTCGCCGCCCCCTGCGCCGAGCCGTCGAACTCCACCGCGGACACGGCCAGGCTGAGCGCCATCAGTTCCTCGGCGTCAAGGCCGGGGTCGGGCAGCTCGTAGAGGTCGCGGGGGATCCGGTAGCCGGTTGCGGCCTCAGGCGGCAGGTTGGTCCCGAGCGCTTCGGCAACCACCGGGATCCCCATTTGGCGCAGCAGGTCCTTGTCGCGCTCGAAGTTGCGGTGGAAGTTGTCGTTGTCCTCGCTGTAGCCGCCGACGCGCTGGCGCAACTCCTCCCTGGTGAGCGGCCTCTCGGTATCGAGAAGCGCCACCACCAAGTTCACAAGGCGTTCCAGCCGGTCCACAGCTGTTCATGTTACGGCTGGAAGCTGCGGGCGGAGCATGGTATCCGCATCGCCTTCACGGCCTTCGGAACGATGAAGGCGCTGCGGCACCACGTCCTGCCCTCCCCTCCCGGACGAGCCATGTTTGGCAGGATGTTCATGAAACCAGCCAGCTCGATCGGAGGGACCATGACCGCTTCGTGGCAACCGGACGGCCCCCAGGACAAGGGAGGCCCGCCGGCGTTCGCCCTGGCGGTACTCGCTGGCTTCGGCCTAGGACAGGGCTTCCGCTCCACCCCTATCGCCCAGGGTCGGGCCGAGGCGTGGGCTACCACGGTGCGGGAGAACTGGCGGTAGACATCTGGGAGGCGCTGGCGAGCGCCGGCGCGCAGAGATGGTGGCCGATCATCGTAGGAAGCGAGAACCAAGAGAGGATCGTGGCCGAACAGGCCGAGTTCTCCGAAGGGCCACCTGCCGTGCTGCTAGACCGGACCGCCGCCCTAGACGCAGTCGCCCTTATCGACCGCTGGAAAACGGAAGCAGAAATTCCACCAGACCAGACGCCGCCAGGCTACGACGTTGTCGGGGAGTGGCCGGAGCATGCCGAACCAGCGACGCAATTCACGCTGCCGTACAAGCTCGGGACGGACCAGCCGGTCCCAACTGTCCTTGCGCTCGTGGCCGCCGCCGGCTCGGCAGAAGTCCCCGCCATCTTGGGCTGGGGTAACTGGAACGCCTGCCCCAAGCCCGAAGAACACGTGGCGATGATGCGCAGATGGGAGGCGGCCTATGGCGCAAGGCTGGTCGGGCTCTCCAGTGCCGTCATCGAAATGCAGGTGACGAGGCCTCCCATCACGAGGCAAGGGGCCCTGGAACTGGCCGAGGAACAGTTCGCTTATTGCCCTGACATAGTCCACCAAGGGGTGGGGACAATTAGCGCCCTCGCATCTATGCTCCTCGATGGGACCGCCTGGTACTTTTGGTGGGACTAAGCCAGATTGTCGAGCTAAGTCAAGGGAATTCTACTGTCGCCTCGCTAGCTGCACTACCTCTGACTTATCTCGAAATGCGGTAATCGGCAAGCAGGTAACCCTTGGGGGACATCGCGCTACGGAGCGCTTCGAGGCGGACCGGCGGCACGCCTTCCAAGAGCCGTCGCCCAGGGCCAGCGATCGCCGGTGCGACGACGAGGCGAACTTCGTCGATGGCGCCCGCTTCGAGCATCGCTTGGGCGACCGAGATGCTGGCGTGGATGCCGATGTCGCCGCCGGACAAATTCCTGAGGTTCTCGACGAACTCGACTAACCCGCCGTCGATCGCTGTCGCGTTGTGCCACTGCCGCTCAAGCGGCGTAGAAGATGCGACGTACTTTGCGACGCCGTTGATGAACGTGGCGAACGGCTCGATCTCGCTCCCTGGCCAAAACTCAGACCACTCGTCATAGCTGCGACGGCCCAGAATGACGGCGTCCTGGGTGGCGATGACGGCGGCGAGGTTGGCATCCATGACCTCATCCCAATCGATGAAGAACTTGTCCGGGTCCTCGGCTACACCATCGAGGGACAACAGCTCATACAGCACCACCTTGCGCATTGGATACTCCTCCCGTTGAGCGGGACGCTACTTTAATTGCCTCCTTGGCGCGGATCGAGACTGTTGCCGTAAGTGCTTGCGCCTGGTTCCCGCGACGCCCAACCGAGGCTCTTGTTACCGTACGGTTTGGTGATGTAACCGGGGTCGGCTTGAACTCTCGAACCGACGCTGGCGTGCGCCCTTGTCGTGCGCGGTCATGACTGGGACCGCCGCGTGCTCCAGCGCTTTGGTGCGCAGCGGCCCGCTAACCGTCGCCTACGTCAGCGGGCGAGTGGCGCCTGACGCGGGAGCTCCGGGACCGTCTGGCCATCGGGGGACGGCCACAATCGCTCCAGCCGGTCCACAACCGAAGGTGCTAGGGGCAGCTGGTAAGGGCCGGGCATAATACCCGCATCGCCTCCACGCCCTTCAGAACGATGAAGTCGTTGCGGCACCACGCCCCGCCCTCGCCTCTTACGACGTCGCCCACCGGACCGAGCCCGAGGCCTGCGATCGCGAGGTGGATCTACTCACTGGATCGGACGTCGCGCCTTCTCGCGTCCCTGCCCTAACCCCAGCCCGGATACGTCAGGAACACGTTCCACGCCAAGACGATGACGAGTAGGAGAGCGGCGGGCGCGATCCGAGCGAGGAGTGCCCGACAGCGCTCGACGCCGAGCTTGCTAGTGACGATCATCGTCACCACCAGCAACGCTGGCCACAACGCTCCCGCAGCTATTCGAGATGTGTCGAGCGCAATGAGTGGGATCCCGAGAACGACGCATACCGACAGCCCGAGCAACCAGCGGACGGCTGGCAAACCACGGACGTTCCGGTCTGCCAGGAACAACCAACCGACCCCCAGGGCGCCCAAGGCGACTAGCGGCAGGTAAGCGTAGCCGAGCAGGTACTCATGAAACCCGTAGTACTTCATCATCGCGAACTCGCTCTGGCCACCGCCCCAGGCTGATGTCACGATACGGATGGCGACATAACCAGCCAGGCCGCCAGCAAAGCAAGACAGGATACGAGGCAGTTCTGCTTTTCCGTTGTCTGCCCAGAGGACGACAG
This sequence comes from uncultured Acidimicrobiaceae bacterium, assembly GCA_963699075.1. Lineage (GTDB taxonomy): Bacteria > Actinomycetota > Acidimicrobiia > Acidimicrobiales > Palsa-688 > Fen-671. Next base: position 1,370,530 of record CAVOTF010000001.1, read on the forward strand.
CGAAGACGCCCCCCGCAACTGCTGCCTCTGGGGCGTCGTTGAAGGCAAACACAGCCCATGCCACGGCCCGCGCGATCGGGTTGGACGCAAGCGCCGCGACGGCGCCAGCCGCGATGCTGACTGGGTCGTAAGACCCGACCCAGTCCAATAGCATCGGCGGTACCGCACCGCCGATGAGTAGAAGAGCAACGGCCAGCCTCAGCTCCGCCGAGCGACGCACGACGCGCAAGCCAAAAGGGGCCACGATCGCGGCGCATGCGAGGAGGAGGTGAAACGCTATAAACCCTCGCTTGCTGGTGAGATTAAGGACCCCAGCGACCACGGCCGACGTCGGTGAGTCGAGTAGAAAGCGCTGGTGGACGATCCTGAACAAGGGTGCCACGAGCGGGTGGCGCCAGTTCTGGGCAAGCTGTAGTAAATAGCGCCACGAGGGGTAGAGGCCGATGCCGTACTTCACGATGCTGATGCCGAGCACCCCAGCCGCAAGTGTCACCGGCTCGCACCGCAGCAACCACTCGACCCCGAACCGGGGACGACCAGGTTGCGCTGACGAAGCCACTTCCACGCTGCCTCCTTTGATCTGGCTTGGGCGTGGTTCTAGCGCACTTCGCGGGGCCATCCTCGCCTGCGCGAGTTCATGGTGGTCACTTGAGGTGATCACTACGAAGTCGGGACGCCACCGTGACCGACGAGGTACACGATCATGTTGGCTCCCGTGCGCCAGCCGGCATAGACCAGATGTGTGTTCCAGGCGATGACGATCACGAGAACGAGCGCGACCGGCGCGATACGGGCCAGCACTGCTTGGACGCGGTCAGCCCCCAGCCGGTCCACGACAATCCCGACCGTGACCAGCATCGGTGCCCACAAGGTTGTGGCGATCGTCCGAGACGCGTCGAGAGCGATCAAGGGCATCCCAATCGCGGCCAGCAGCGCGAGCACGAAAAGGGCCCGTGCCGCCGGCAGGTGACGCACATCCCGATTAGCGAGGAACAGCCACCCGACGCCCAAGGTGGACAAGACGATCAGTGGCAGGTACTCGTAACTGAGCAGGTACTGGTGGAAGCCGTAGAATTTCATCATGGCGAGCTGGCTCTCGCCACCGCCCCAGGCTCTCGTCAGAGCCCGGATGGCGACATAGCCAGCGAGTGCCCCGGCCCCCGATGAGACGATCCGAGGGGCTGCGCCCTCCCCGCTGTCGGCCCACAGAACGATCGCAACGATGATCAAGGCGATTGCCGCCTCACCAGCGTTGTTGAAGGCAAGCACCCCCCACGCGAGGGCCCGGACGACGGGGTTTGATGCAAGGGCGGCTATTGCCGCGGACCCGATGCTGACCGGGTCGTAAGAGCCGACCCAAGACAGCAGCAGAGGCGGCACCGTCCCACCGACGAGTAGCAGAGCGACGCCCAGCCTTAGCGCTGGCGAGCGTCGCACGGCGCGCAGGCCGAACGGGGCGATGATCGCAGCGCACGCCAGCACCAAATGGAATGCGAGGTACGCCCGGGCGCTCGTCAGGTGCACTATGCCCGCGAAGACCGCCGAAGTCGGGGAGTCGAGGAAGTACTGGGCGTACCGCGCGTACAGGGGAGCCATCAGCGGGTGACGCCAGTACTGTGCCAGCTCCTGCATGAAGCGCCACGATGGGAACAGGCCTAGGCCGTATTTCAGCAGGCTCAGGCCAAGGACCGCCGCAGCACAGGTGAGTGGGCTCCGCCGGAGGAGCCAGGCAATGCCCCGTCCTTCGCGCTCTTGGGCTGGCTCCGGCAGCGCCACGGCTGTCAACAGGGCCCTCCACTAGTCAGAGGCACGGACCACTAGCCGCTGGTGAACATGAGCCGAGGGACGAAGAGGTAAGCGGTCGGGCTGGACGACGTAGGCCGGGCCAGGCTCGTCCTGGAGCTCCTCGAGGCGGAAACCGAGATGGTTCCCGAACGACGGTGCGCTTCGCGAGACCGCGTCGAGTTGCTCGGCAAACCACCCTCGCCTTGTGCTGAGCCCCCGTGTGCCCCTATCAAGCGACCGTTCTGTCCAACCAAGCCAGAGTCAAGGCACCACTCCGCGAGTGCCAGACAGGACCTGGTCGCGAAGGTTACCTGCCGTTGCACTAGCCCAGGAAGTGGGCAAGCAGCGGTCCGCCGGCGATAAGCAACGCGGCACCCGCCGCCATCGCGCGACGCCGCGGCGACAAGCGATGCCTCGGGAAGTCCTCGCTGTCGCTATATATAGCGATGCCGTGTGCGGCGAAGATGTCGTCGGCGCAGAGGTCGTCCAGTCCGGGCTCCCCCAGGCTGCCACCGCTCACCCGCAGCTTGGCGTTAGGGGCCGGCCACTGGAACGCCGCTTCCACCTCGTCGGCCAAAAGAAGTTCCGCCGCCAGCTCGGCCTGGTCGGCCTCGACTAGCACCGCTACCGAGCCGAAAGGGTAAGGCCCCGAGACGCTGCCCCTTAGCTGCGTGACAATGCCCTCGCACCCCAGCCGAGCAGCCAAGACCTTGGCGTGCCAAGAGTCCGGCACGGTGCGCAAGTGGACCATGCGCAACCCTTCAGCCATAGCGCAACATTAGTGCCGCTCCCCTGCCCCGTGCCGTCGCGAAGGGCGATCGCTCACCTGTAGTGAGGGAGATGGTCATCTCTCACTACGGCTTGCGGGGTAGCCTGCCGATCAGGAGTAAGAGAGCACGAGGACATGGAACGACGCATCTTCGGTCTTGAGAACGAGTACGGCGTTACCTGCACCCTCCGGGGGCAGCGCCGCCTGAGCCCAGACGAAGTGGCGCGCTACCTCTTCCGCCGGGTCGTGTCGTGGGGGCGCTCCTCCAACGTGTTCCTCGAGAACGGCGCCCGGCTGTACCTCGACGTGGGTAGCCACCCCGAGTACGCCACGCCCGAATGCGACTCGATCAGCGACCTCGTCGTGCACGACAAGGCCGGCGAACGGATCCTGGAGCACCTCGTCGTCTCCGCCGAGGCCCGCCTCCGCGAGGAGGGCATCCGCGGCGTCATCTTCCTGTTCAAGAACAACACCGACTCCGCCGGCAACTCCTACGGTTGCCACGAGAACTACCTGACCACGCGGCGCGACGACTTCGCCCACTACGCCGAAGTGCTCATCCCGTTCCTCATCTCACGCCAGATCTACGCCGGCGCCGGCAAGGTCCTGCAAACCGCACGCGGCGCGCAGTACTGCATCAGCCAGCGCGCCGAGCACATCTGGGAAAGCGTTTCGTCGGCGACCACACGGAGCCGCCCGATAATCAACACCCGTGACGAGCCGCACGCCGACGCCGAGCGCTACCGCCGCCTCCACGTGATCGTCGGCGACTCGAACATGAGCGAGTACGCCACCTTCTTGAAGGTCGGGGCGACGAGCATCATGCTGCGGATGCTCGAGGACAGCTCGGTCGTCATGCGTGACATGACCCTCGAGAACCCGATCCGGGCAATCCGCGAGATCAGCCACGACACCACCTGCCGGCGCAAGGTCAGGCTCGCCAACGGCCGCGAGGCGAGCGCTCTCGACATCCAGTCGGAGTACCTCGAGCGAGCCCAGCGCTACCAGCAGACCAAGGGCCTCTCCCCTCTCGAGGACAAGGCCCTCGAGATGTGGGAGCACTGCCTGAAGGGCATCGAGAAGGACCCCTGGTCCCTCGACCGGGAATGCGACTGGGTCATGAAGCGGATGCTGATCGAGGCCTACCGCGAGCGCGACGGCATCCCGCTCACGCACCCCAAGGTCGCCTTGATGGACCTCCAGTACCACGACGTCAACCGCCAGCGTGGCCTCTACTACCGGATGGAAAAGCGCGGCCTGGTCGACCGTCTCGTGACCGACGAGGAAATCGAGCGGGCGCTCGACGAGCCGCCCCAAACGACCCGCGCCCGCCTCCGTGGGGAGTTCATCCGCCGGGCCAAGGAGCGCCGCCGCGACTTCACGGTCGACTGGGTCCACCTCAAGCTGAACGACCAGGCTCAGCGCACCGTGCTCTGCAAGGACCCCTTCAAATCAAGGGACGAGCGGGTCGAAAAGCTGATCGCCTCGCTCTGAGGAGCGCTATGCGATCCGGACGATCCCCAAGCCGCACAGCGGCGGCCACAGCCTGGGTACGGCTCGAGGCGCCAAGCTTGGCGTAGATGTGGGCGAGGTGGTTCTTCACCGTCTTGTGGCTGATGAACAGCGAGCGTGCCACGTCGCAGGTAGAAGCCCCGTTGGCAAGCGCCTGCAGCACCTCGACCTCACGCGAGGTCAGGGTGTTCGGTCCCGCGGCAGCGTGGGCCTTCGGTCCTGAACCCATCGCAGCCCGCGCCGAGTCCTCGTCGTCGAACATCGCGACGACCACCACCGGCGCTCCCGCAGCCCGGCCCTCCTTGAACGTGACCGCGTCCTCTGCCGCCCAGCCGGTTGACCCGCTCCCGACGAGCACCAGCTGCGCCAGCTCCCTTGCCGGCACCGGCCGGTCGTCGTCGTCGTCGAAGCCGTCCACCACTCGCAGGCCGACCTCTTCAAGACTGCGGCGGACGGTCTTCATCAAGCCGTCCTCGCTGATTACTACAAAATCGTCGTCGACGAGATAGTCGCTGATCGTCACCATGCACTCCGTTGTCCGATTAGTAGCTCACTCATTTGAGGGA
>CAVOTF010000002.1:0-198914 GCA_963699075.1 uncultured Acidimicrobiaceae bacterium
GACGCTTCACCTAGTACGTCACCGTCCTGGGCAGCACTCGCCGCAGCTCAAATATCGCGGACCTTCGAAACACTGGATGCGACCAACAACTACTCTGGTTCCCAGACCAAGGAGGGATCATGAAGAAGCTCGTTCGCCTCGTGGTGGTCCTCGGCGCCGCCGCAGCGTTAGCAGCTTGCTCAGTCCCCAGCCTGCCCGCTGGCGTCTTGCCCACGAACGATGTCGTCCCAGCGGGGCAAGGTCCTCCTCCCCACCTCAACCCCATGCTCGTGCCGTTCACCAGCATGGTCATTGCTAACCCTATCTGGACCAAAGAGCCGACGCCCGTCAGCTCCGTGCAGATCTACGCCCCAAAGGGGTGCAACGCTGCCACGACGAATTACGACCAAGCTAGCGACGTACCCGACGCTTACGAAGTACTCGTGGGCTGCCCGACGACTAGTGATATCAACGTCTTGTGGACGCAAATCAACTGGGCGAAGATGGTCAGCGTGGGCTGGAAGCCGACCAGCGACTACGGCAGCTATGGCACTGCTTCGCGTGCCTTCGTCCAGTTCTACGGGTACCCAAACGACGGGGGCAACGGGTGCTGGGCGTACATGGACCTATTCAAGGTGAATGACGTACTGGGAATGACCGGCTATTGCGACGAGTTAACCGACGGCGCTCTGCCCGCCATCAAAACCGCTGCCGAACAGTGGACGGCAGCGGTGCTCCACCAGATAGCCACTAAGCAACCGACCAAACTCGTAACCATCTAGAACGCCTGGTGGCTACGCCTCTCAAACCTCACCGAGCAGGCGCCGCTTTGCGGCGGAGAACTCTTCGTCACTCAAAGCGCCCGTCTCGTGCAACTTCGCGAGACGCCGCGTAGGCGGTCCTTCGGGCCACTTTCAGACATCTCCTAGTGGGCGATTTGGCGAGGCTCATCCCCTCCGCCCGAACAGTCGGCATTCCTCGATGCCCAGCTCGTCCCACTTACCCGCGGGTCCATCGTCTACACTTGGCCCGCTCTTATGGCAAGTAAAACCATCCGTCTCCGGTATGCCGGGGCCTGTGCCAAATGTGGGCAGGCACTTCCAGTTGGCACTCGTGCTTGGTGGGACGCTGAAGCCCACTCGACAACCTGCCAAGAATGCGGGAACCAGCCAGACCCAGCGCCGAGCGGGGAGATCGTTGGGGTTGAGACGGTGCCCGAAGCGCACGTCCCGCGGGCGACGGGACAGGCCGGTGGATCGGCCCGCAGCAAGTACGAGAGGCTGCACCAAGCCCGAGAGGAGAGGATCGACCGACAGTGGGGACGGCTTTCGGGCGTCGTCAAGTTCCTCTCCGACGATCCCCAATCGACCAGGGCGTGGGCCAAGGGTTCCGAGGGCGAGCGCCGCCTGGCGGCTCATCTTCTGCGCACCGTCGGGGACCGTGCCGTTCTTCTCCATGACCGCAAGGTTCCTCGGACGAGGGGGAACATCGACCACCTCGCCGTTGCCGCCTCCGGTGTCTGGGTTATTGACGCCAAGAACTACACGGGCCTGGTCCAACGGCGTGACAAGGGCGGATGGTTCAAGACCGATTACCACCTCTACGTCGGAGGACGGGACCGAACCAAGATCGTTGCGGGCCTCGGCTGGCAGGTCGAGGCAGTTCGTTCAGCCCTGGGCGGTGTCGAGGTACCCATACATGCCGCCCTGTGTTTCATCGAAGCAGACTGGAACCTCTTTGCCAAGCCCTTCCAGCTCGACAGTGTGTGGGTGACCTGGGCACAAAAGCTCGCGGAGATGATCGCCGCCCCCGGACCACTGACGCTGCCGGAGGTGACCGAGGTTGCCGACGAGCCTGGCAAGAGCGCTGCCTCCCGCGGTTGCTAGCATTCTCCCTTCAAGGGCATGTAACATGACACGGCGGGTGACAGACGCGGTGAGGCTCAAGCTGAACCGGGCCGACAAACACTTCAAAGATCTCCAGGCCCTCGCCGGGAGCTGGGAACGAACTCACCCGCACTCGGTCGCACACTCGGTCGAGGGTAAGGAACATAGCCACGTCTACCGTTTGGTTGTCAACGAACCAGATGAGCGCGTCGCTGTAATCATCGGGGACTTCGTGAACAACATGCGAGCGGCCCTGGACTACCTCATGGGTGGCCTTGTGCCCGCCAACCGAGGGGATCTGAATTACCCCATCTTCGACACCGACCCGTTCGCTCGCGACCCCGCCAATCCCCGGAAGTACCTGCAACGACGCCCACATGAGCGCCGCCTGTGGCGGCTCTGCACCGACGGACTTGCATCAGAAGCAGTTGGCCTCATCAAGGAACTCCAACCGTTCGCTTCGCCCAGCCATGGCGGTATTCACATGCTGACACTCCTGCGGGTCCTCTCCAACGCCGACAAACACCGCGAACTGACCGTTACGGCGGAGGGCCTCGAAAACGCCCAGCTCTACCTCAACGGGAAAGCAAACAAGGCAATTACTCCGGGTATGGCCGGCGTGGTGAAAGCGGGTAAGGAAGTCCATCGGTGCAGCACGCCGGTGGATGTGGACATCGACGGCAGCCCGGTAATAATGATCGGAGCAGGAACACCCAAAGGAGCTCGACGTGCGCCTGGACGCGCTCGGGAGATGCGCCTTTTCGTCCGGGGCATGATCGAGTGGCCCTTGACCCCCTACCTGCGTCGGGCGACCTAGCTCCACTGCGCCCCGCCAGGCATCAAAGGATACCTGCCACCGTGACTGACTACTCCAGCGTGCTGGCGAAGCCTCGACCGAACGAAAGAGCATCTGGGTACCTTCAAGACGGAAGTGAGCGCCTACATTCAGACCGAGCCTGTAACGCTTGTCTCCAAACCCGACGGAGATCCCCGCCGTGAAGCGTTCTACATCGGCGATATCCCACCGATGCCGCCGGTGATGAGCCTCATCTACGGCGATTTCGTCCACAACCTGCGCTGTGTGTTGGACCACTTGGCCACTGCTCTGGCGAGGGACAACGGGGCCACGGCTCGGGACGCCACAACCGGTTTCCCCATTTGTGACGAGCCTGAGAGGTTCTGGGGTAAACCCAATCCGAAGACGGTCGGGTCCCCGAGAAGCCCGTCAGGGGCACGGGACGTTACGCCATCCGGGCATTGCGGGAACCGCCGCAAGCATTCATTGAGTACTTTCAGCCTTATCGCCGAACGGGCGACTCTTGGATGCTAACCGAGTTGCAATACCTCGACAACCTCGACAAGCACAGGTTTGTCATCGAGTCGAGCATCGTGCCAGCGGTCCTTCTCGGCTACGAAAAAATCGCGGTGGAGTGGACGCAGTGGCCACGCGTCGAAAGTGGCGCATACCTCGCGACGGTTCTCTACCCACCCGGTTACGAGGGCGTCCAGGTGAAGCCGGCCTTCACCGCGGACATATGCGTTCAAAGAAGCAACGGCGTCGGCTTCCTGCCAGCCGTCTGGTTTGCTGACCAGTTGGTCGAGTACGTCGAGCGGAAGGTTCTGTCCCAGGCCGTCGTTCGATTCCCGTGACGAGAGCACCGCGGCCCCCCAGTGACTAAAGCATGAGAGGCAGCAGCGAAGGCCCGCGAGCCAAGTTCAATCGAGCATATGCGCAAGGTGCAGCCCTCCAAGAAGCAATCGACACGGTTTGGCCACCACGCGAACCGTGGCCCGTTAGGACCAAAAAGTACCGGAGCGGACTGGAATACCGCTTCTATCTCGGGAAAGTACCTCCTATTGACCCTGAGTGGGCCTTGATGGTCGGAGAGATCCTCTTCGACCTGCGATGCGCGGCTTGACCACCTTGTCTACGAGCTGCACGTCACGCGTGACCGAAAGCTGCCGCCCGATGATGTCGAGAGAACGACCATGTTCCCGATCTTCGATAAAGAAACCCAGTTCAAAAACATCGGACTGAAGCGCATCAAAAGCCTCTCCAGCCGGGACATCGGTGCTATCCGCCAATACCAGCCGTACATAACTCGGCGGGACAAGCTGGCCAAGGTCCGCGGGCACCTTCAAACCCTGGAACGTCTTCACAACATTGACAAGCACCGGAAGCTGCATGTCGTAACGCAGTCGCAACGCTCCGCGCCGTACCCATTACATTCCTTTCCAGCCGAGTGCGGATTTGAGACGGACCCGACCTGGGGCCCGGTGGACTCCGGTGACCAGATCGACCGATGGACTTTTGTCCGTGTGCCACCTCAGATGGAGGAGCACCCCGGTGCGACCCTGGAGGTAGCCATTCAGCTAGGAGACGAATGGGTCCGCTTCTCCCTCTGCTCCTCCATACAACGATGCACGTGCGCACGGTCATCGACCGGTTCGTGGACCGACTGGACTGAGCGCGTCACAGCCCGCCACCGCCAGCGTGCACTGACGCCAACGGGGTCGGTCTGCTGCTACGGTCGCTGCCGAGTTCTGGCCCACCCGCACGGAAGACCAGCGTGCCCCGACTTTCGGGCGGTGACCATCTTGTTCGAGCTGAGCCGCGACCTGGCGGCTGCTCAGACCCTCATTTGTGAGCTGGCGAGCCAGAGTAATGATCTCCTGCTCGCGTTGGTCGGACACCAGCTCCATTCCCTCGGCACGCCAACCAAACGGGGGACGACCACCCTCGTAGCCACCCGTTGCCAGCTTGGCTGCCTTCCCGGCACCCATCCTCGACCGAATAAGGGCGCGCTCGTACTGGGCGATTGCGCCTAGCACTTGCTGTCGCGCCAGGTTTTAGAAGCTCCCGCACGGGCTTTGAGCCACGCCTGCATCCGACGGAGCCGCCGTTGACTCGGCCCACGCCCGTATCGCTCCGCGATCCCTTACTTGACCCCTACGCCCAGTATGCGATCCCACAAGTTATCAGATCGCATTTACCTCTTTCAGGAACTGCACAACCACACTTAGGTCACGGCTCGCAATTTGGCTATCGGCGGCTGCTGCTGCCAGGGACCCGCTGTCGTCCAGACCGTTTATGTTGTCGTGGCCGGCTCCCGTCACATAATCGCCATAGTCGCCCTCGAAGCTGAGGTATTCGTACCAATACATTTGGATCGGCGCATACGGGATCGGGGCGTTACTCATGACGCCTGAACAGTCGTTCGAAAGTTGTGGGCCGTCGAGGGTCTGACCAATTGGATCATCGGCAACTAGGTCCGCTTTGACGGCTGCTGTGTCGGCCGCCCGGTAGTTGTCATAGCCTGAGCCCCGGACCGGCGATACCAAAGCCTCACAGCCTCGTCTACATTCGCTACACGTCTAAAATATGCAGAAACGAAGTTCAGGTCGGCGTTGAATGGGCTGTCGCTAGCGTTTATGTCGCCAGCGACCACAGCGTTCAACGCTTGCTCTCCTGCCAACCACCTATACCACTGTCCCTGAACCTGCGCACATGGAATCGGATCGTTGCTCCTGGCCGACTCGGCATCGCTTACCAACTGACTGCCGTCGGCGGAGAGAATGATCTGATCCGGAGAACTTTCGTCGTACACGATGGTGGCTCTATCATCGACCAGGGTATTGAGCTCTTTGCTGCCGTACGCAGTACCAGGAAATACACGCATTCTTTGGGGTGACACCGTGCAATCGCGGCTCTCGTTCCCGCTTGCACTGTCGGCGCTGGCGTGTTCCTCACCGGCAGGGTTGTAGTGGCAGTCGGACTAGTCGTTGCTGGCACGGTCGGCAACGTGGATTGGCCTCCGTAGCCGAATCTATGGCTGCGTGCTCGTCACTGGTATCGCTACCGTTGCAAATGAATAGTCCCACCACCGCTCCATCCCGGACAAGAATGTAGTCGTTTCGGAGGCTTTCGACCGTTATGGTGTAGCCGGAAACCTGGTCCGCCGTCACGCCGTGATAACTCATCGCGGTGAGGATACCGGCAAGTTTGGCCCCGAGGAGAATAGCCGGGTTGTTTATGGCCGCCTCGGCCGCGGATTCAGACGAGAAGGAAATAGGTTCTCGGGAATGGTCTCCGTTGCTAACCCGGTCTCATTTTGGAAGCCAGCAAAACCAACTAGAGAGGCTCCTGGCGGAGCCTTTGGAGTCGGGCACGTTTCGGAGCTGCCCTGCGAATTGACACACTCCTCATCCACCCATCCAGACGGCATGTCGTTGAGTGTCAGGAGCGCAATAGCCTGAGACGGCGCACTCGTCGTTGCTGTCGTCGTGGTTATGGCCGCCTCGCTAGGGCGAGCACTAACCGTAGTGGGGTTTCTGGCCGCCGACGGAGCGGTACCGCAGCCAGCGAGCACCGCTAGTGCCAACGCAACCCCCAAGCGCGAGCACGCAACCTCTTCGGGCTCGGGCTTGTCCCCCATTGGTACTCGGACAATCTACGGGTAGGGGCGTGTTCACCAACGTTCCTGGCCATGCCCCCTCCGGGCTTGAAAACCTAGGGGAAGTGTAGTTAGACGACGACTGTGGCACCCAACGTGCCGCAAGCCCCGGCCTCGCTTTGGCGGTCAGCGGTTGCGGTGCCGCTCAACGCGGCAGGAATGGTTCCCGACAGTTTCGTGCAACGATTCAGTGGTGGGTAACCTCCACCCGCCCGCGCGAGCAGAAGCTCCTGTCCCTAACCGATGCTGCCAGCAATTCTCAGACGAGCCCGGCGAGCGCGTAGGTCGGGTGTTTGTCCAGGTTGTGGCGAGCACGGTTGTAGCGCTGCGTCGTCCTAGGATCGGCGTGGCCCGCGGCATCCTGCACATCGTGGAGAGTGGCCCCAGCGTCAAGCGAGAGCGTGACGAAGGCGTGGCGGAGGTCGTGGGGGTGGAGGCTCGTCGCCTTCCCAGGCACTGCGTCCCGAGCCAGCCGGCGGATCGTCCTCCACGCTTCTGAACGATGCCAACGCTTGGCGGTGGCCGTCACGAACAGGGGACCCGTGTGGCGTCCTGCCAGGTAGTTGTCGATGCGCGTCAGCGGTACGGGGTGCCAGTGGCACCGTGGCATGTTTCCGCCCTTGCGGACGATCCTGACGACACGATGGCCGCGTTCGGCACCGAGGTCAGCGAGGTCGATTGATAGCGCTTCGGTGATCCTCAACCCGTTTAGCCCGAGAAGCAGCACAAGGAGGAGGCTACGCGGCGAGTCGTTGGCCGCAGCGGCTATCAGTCTGCGCCAGCTCGTCACGGTCGAGCCCTGTGCTGGTGGAGTCACTCCCCACCTTTGGGCGACGCACGCTGGTCGCCGGGTTCCGAGCGATGACCCCTTCATCGACCGCATAGTTGAGAAAGCCTGTCAACGTGCTCAGCCGTCGCGCCACCGTTGCCGGGGAGCACCCGTCCATCTCTCCGAGCTGGCGAGCCCATGCGTCGATGTGACCGTGTGAGGCGGCCAGCGGCGCGAGGGCATGACCTTGGCACCAAGCGAACCACGACCGAAATCTCGTCTGTAGGCACTTCGAGTGTTCCCCCAATAGCCAAGAAGGAAGGCTGCCAGCGCACATCGTGACGCTTAAAGCGAGGATCGTACAGTCAAGCCCGTCAGCGCTCCTCAAAACGAGCACGTGATCCCCAACATAATGACCGTTATGTTGTGGGTCCTGCGCAGCACTAGGGTCCGACATCAGAGTTTCCACGCTGTCACTCCTCCCTACATCCTTGATGTTCATTAGGTGCCCGAGGCCGGTGACGGACCGGCTAGCGCTCCTCGCGCCTCGGGCGAGTGCTTCAAGCTGCGATGTCCTCAGCCTTGAGGTCAACAGACCCGAGTTCGGCGAGGATCTCCGCAGCGCAGCGCTTGGCATTCTCCAGCGCAGCGGTGACGATCTCGGTCTTTCCACCGCACCATCCCGCTGTATAGGCAAACGAATACGCTCCTGCGTCGAGTTCGAAGGCATCGAGCACGAGGTAGGCCACACTCTCGGCTTCAGTTCCACCTTTGCGCGGGCCTCTCCGAGCCGGTGCTCATGCAACATCACGTGAGCCAACTCGTGAACGGCGGTCTTGCAAGCAGCAGCCGGTTCCAGATCAGGGGCGATGTCACAAGCCGTGCTGCGTAATTGGTCCGCCCGTTCTCGGACCCGTACTGCTGGCGCTCGACGCCGTAGCCGCGCTTGGCCAGCATGGCCACGACGGCATCCCAGAGGCCCTCAGGACCCTCGCCCGTGAGCAACTGCGGAGTTGGCCTCGTCGGTAGTTCGCCGTCGCCGTCGACATTGCGAATCAGCCCAAACGTGCTCGATCCGGAAACCTCGGACCTGCCAGCTCTCCTCGCCCGTCACCTGCTCGATGACGCGGTACTTGCACGGGGCCAGAATGGCGAGGCCCTTTTCACCCCTGCGGACCTGCTTTCCGAGCTCTTTCCACGCGATGGTACCCGGCCACGTACTGAGCCTCAATCCCACGCTCGATGCACTGCGCCATGATAAGAAACACATTGTTAGCGCTGTACTGGTGGAACCTGCCAGCGAAGGCAAGAGCCCGCTGCCAGTCCTCACCCGTGACGATCGTAGAAACAGCCGCCTCTAGTTGTGCGCTTGCGGCATCCAAACGTGCCTTGCGTTCTTCTGGGGTAACATTTGCCATGTCAGTGCCTCCTTCGGGGTACTGGCCAAGAGCCGGGGAGGGGTGCAACCCTCGCCCGGCTCACCTATTTTGGTTCTGCTACGAAACCCTCCCGCTACGAAACTTGTAAGTAACGTCGCATCCGTGGTCACAGCGGTGAAGCTCTAAACGGTGTTCACATCTCTGACCACTGGTCTTTGGTCGTAGCACGTGAGTGCGCAATCGACTTAGGTCCCTACCGTCACCGTGTTGCCTCGCTTCAAGTGTCCCAAGGGCTAACGTCGTCGTACCGTTTCACCCTGTCGTTAGGTGTTGTCTCTCACCCGACCAATGATCTCGGGCCTACCGCAGCCGGTCTAACGTGATTGCCGCTGCCCACGCCACCTTTTCCTAGAAAGGTGGTAATTCTTGGTTCGGTGGTCAGTGTGCCCGGCTATCTCTCCTGTGTTCGTTGGTATAAATATCATATCGAGCCCGCGGCTCAAATGGAACCGCATTGTGGGGTGATGGTGTGTGTAACAACCGGCAGGGGGGTTTGGTAGAATGTCGTTAGTATATGATTGTTATACTCGCCACCTGCTCCCACGCACTGCGGCACAATTTCGCGATTCAGAATTTCGTATTTCGCGACTCAGGATCTTCCGCAATTCCTGTTGTCCACGAGCGCTTCGTTGAATTGGGGCATTCCCGCGGCGTACTCAGCAAAAGAGGCAATTAGAAATGAAATCTGCTTAGATTTCAAGACAACACGGCCCAATCAGGGCCTAAACGCCGTCGGACCCGCCATGGTCAGTCCCCCCGGCCTCCGCTCTTCAGGCCATGGGTTGCACCGTTAGGCAGTTCCCACGAGAGGTTGGTGTGGGGTTTAGCCAAGGTTTACGCCCTGTTCTTAGGGCGTCAAGCTGCCCAGACGCGCTCGGAACCTCGTCTCTACCGAGTGTCGCCCGTAGGCATCCACCGGTTCCACCTACCCTCAGCCACCAACCCTCCGCTTGCTAAGCCGTCTCAGCGGTGCACGTGAAGACGGGCGTAAATGGCTCACCGTCGAAATCGGGGCTAAATTGCGTACTTCCCCCCGCAGGGATCTCGTCGGACGGAGGTAGATTACTCGCCGTCATATTATCACCATTCTGCACGAAGAGTCCTGACCACCCGCGAACGAGTCGCTCTCGGGCGGTATGCCCCACGAGACGCTCCACTTTGTAAGTGTCAACTGGGTTGGATTGTTCACGGTAACCACCCAGCCGAACAAACCCGGACCCTGGTACGGTTGCATGCCCACGTAGCTAACCGAACACGCCACCTGCTGGGCGCGAAATGTCGTAACGCTCGTTGGCGTAGGCCCTGAGCCCGTCTCAACTAGCGGCACGAGGTGCTCTAGTGCCCCTCCCGTACCGACTGCGATGCAAGCCCCAGCCGCGCCACAGGAGACTGAGCTTAGAGCGTTTTCACTTCCGACCGCATCGCTCACATCTTGACTCGCTACGAACGTCCACACATTCCCGTTCCAATCCTCAACTAGCGCGTGCCTCCCCCTCGTCCGTGCCCACTGCAATACATAAAGTCAACGATTGGCAAAACGCACCATTGAGGGCTCCGTTTACAACAACACCCGGAGAGTTGGGTTCAGTCGCCGGGGTCATAATGGTCCATCCTTGCCCGCCCAATCTCCATTAATGGAGGGCCGTACGAACCATTCGTGCCTCCAGTAGTAGCCAAGCTTCCGATGAGGTGCACGATACCGACGACAGGACGCGTTTCCGTTGCCGGGGCTAACGCTCTGGCCTATCGACCAACGAGTCCCGTTCCAGACTTCGATGAGTGGGTAACTTGGAAGTGACGAGCCGTGATACACGCCCTCGATACCTAACCGCGATGCAATTGGAGGGCGACAGGCACGTGACTCCTGACAGAGAGCATTAGCGCGAGCATCCGGGCGGTATCGGGCTCTTCATAACCGCCCACTTACTCCCGTTCCAAGACTCGATTAGGGTCCGGTATTGCAGGACCTCAGGGTTCGGCTCATATTGACCCACCGCAACGCACCAGTCTATGCCAGTACAAGAGACTCCATTCAGCTCCGTCCAATTGCCCAGCGATCGTGCGGAGGAGACCGACCACTTGCCTGAGCGCTCAACAACCACGAGAGCCCGTTGACGGGAGTGTCGATCCCTGACCGCAACTCTCCCATAGAAGTACCCTACCGCCACGCACTCAGCGGCGGTTATACAGGACACGCCCTGCAGTGATCCATCCGCGAGACGGCTCAGCCCTGTGACACGACCGAATCCGTCGGCGCGTCGGGGGTTGACACCGCTGACCAGTTCGTTCCGTCCCATGCTTCCGCAAGAGTCAGCGGGAATGCGGAGGACGGATCGACACTCCCTTCCCCGAGGATGCTCCCGACCGCCAAACAAGAGACGGATGAAGCACAGGACAGACCGGTTAGTTGGCTACCTCCGCCATTCGCATTGCTAATGGATGGACTCGCCTCGGTCGTCCACGTAGGGCCGTTAGATTGAGCTACCGCCGTGGTGACGCCGCCCGCAATAATTACCGTGGCCAAGACCGCTATTGCGGTCCTAACCCGTGAGGAACCCAAGCCACTCACCGCTAACCCCTGACTGCATGTTCTTCTACAAACATCTGCATCGTATCGCCACTCCTCCAACCTTTCCAGGCTGCGTTCTTTGAACCAACGCTTACCTCGATCTATCGTCGGTCCATGTCTTATAGTCGGCAACCACATTGCTGCTGTAACCGTCACAAATAGTGCACATCCCACCTTGCCCAACCGGCGGGACCTTCGCTCCTGGGCTGACCCCGTAGCCCGCCGACCAATGCTCGTTGGAATCTTCCATAACAAAGGCAAGACTGTCGCCTACGAAGGGAACCGACTCGGGGAACGACCCGAAACCACTCCCTGAGATGTGGGCAGTTATCGCTTCGGTCGCATTGTCGAGAGTGAAATGTACGGATTGGATCATCGGGTTGTCCGGGTACGGGTTTGCGACGGTAGGCGTAGAGGTCTTAGCCGGTCCGTTGGTAGAGGTAGTAGCCGGTCCCGTGGTAGAGGTAGTAGCCGAAACAGTCGTAGATGAGCCCCCCGGCCCCATGCCGCCTCGACAATCGGTAATTGCCCATCAGTGAGGTTTTCGGTGCCCGCGGCCATACAAAAGACCCCCTGACGGACACGATACACTGAAAAGCCGGTTCGAGTTGATGAAACTGGGGTTTCCGTTAGCACTGGGAACTTCCGCCCACTCCTCCCCGTTCGACACCTCGACCTCTGTCTTGTCCGCTCCGGCAACAATCACGCATTGGTTTCTGATCACACATGACACCCCTGAAAACGCCATGTCGGAGCTGCCGACTGTGGCGGGCTGCTCGACGGACCACACTCGGCCGTTCCACGACTCGATAAGCGCACCGACCGCGACACACGCGGAGGCTTTGACGCACGACACGGCGGACAAATCCGTACCCGCACCACCTGGGTTGGCGCTAACTGACCACCGCTTGCCGTTCCACGACTCAATCGAGAAAGAATTGCCTCCTGCGTTTCCGGTGTTCCGGTCACATAATTCCCCACCGCGATACAATGTGAGGCTGACACGCAGGAAACCCCACTCAGGGTGTTGTTATCATCTGGATTTGGGCTGGGGCTTGGTACGACGGACCAAGTTGTGCCGTTCCAGGACTCTATGAGGGTCTGATAGCCCGGACCATTTGGGCAAGTGCCCGCCGAAGGTGGACAAGGCGGCGCGGGTGGTAGATACTGCCCTACAGCCACGCATGCATGGACCGATGCGCAGGAGACGCCATTTAGTTCGTTATGACCCGCTCCAAGGTCGGGGCTCGGAACTAACGACCACCTGCCACCCTGTAGCACTAATGCCAGCGTGTTTTCCTGACCAAGGCCGTCTCCTACCACATTATAAAAGTCGCCTACCGCGACGCACCAACGAGCCGTAACGCACGACACGCCGTGTAATGACCCGTCCCCTCCGGGAGCGCTAGTTGCGTTCGATCCCCCATTCGGGCTCTGCACGACAGACCAGGTGGTACCGTTCCACGACTCGATTAGAGTCTGCTGGAAGGTGGATACCGTGTCATTGGTCCCAACTGCAATGCACGCGGTAGCTGACTTGCAGGAAACGGCCGCGAGCTGACTAGACGGAGAGCCGTCAGCGGGTACAGGGGGTACAAAGGGGGTGGGCACGAGGGACCAACTGCCTGTTGCTGGAGGCGTGGTCGTCGGCACGACGGCCCCGATGAGGCTGTCGCTTATACCCTCGCCGCCAAGGTCCGCTGCCAGTTGTGACTTAGCAGCCTCGAAGGTCACTATTTGTAAACCCTCGCCGCCGCCGATGGAGGCAAGCTCAATGTAATTCCTAAGGAAGTTCGCCCAATCTGACGCTATTCTCGCGTCCGGAGCTGGGTTGCTTCCGCCTTGTACCTCCGCGCCTGCTGTTTGCATAGCGGAGGCCTGGGGGTAGCAGTTATTTGTCGAATTCCCGTAGAAACACGCATCCCACTGCTCCTCAAGCGGAAGAAGTGTGTCCAGGGCTGGGTTCATCGTGCCGTTGACCCAGGCTTGCAGAGCCCCGGACGCTTGCGCTCCTGCCGCTGCCGTGGTTGCGCTTACGCCTCCTGCGGTAAGGAGCAACGTCGCAACAATCGTCAGTAAGGTCCTAACGGGTGAGCAACCCGATCCATTCACCCCTAACCCTGACGGGAGGGTCCTTACAAACATCTGCGTCTCATTTCCGCTTTCTCGACCCTTCACGGGCGGCCCCTTCCCGAGGCCGGGGGCGCTCTCATTGTGCGGGGCACATAATGGTGCACAGCGGCGGAACCACTCAACTCTTCGACGGCCCATAGCCCGGCTGGCCAGCAAACGTGGCAACTAGGCCAATCTTATTGTTGTTCATGTCGGCGATGGGCACGGTGACTGAACTCGGGCCGGTCCACGTCGAGAGTGCGGTTTCGAGGCTGGGCGAGTTCGACGATAAGCGTGACTTCATCGTCGCCGGGCTCGTCGAACGCTATTATCGGGCTGGCGTTCGCCAAGACTTCGCCGTTCGATTCCACAATCGAAGTGCTGTACGTGCCGTTCGTCCAAACGCCGATTGTCTGGCCCGTGGCTGTATCAACCATGGTGATACTGAGGTCCCCGACGGCCACATGTGGGACCCCCACGACAGTGGGGACCACCGTATATGTCACGACAGTACTTTGATAAGTGCTGATTGTTACAGATGTGGTTGTCGATGTTATGCCTGAAGCCGTGGTGGGGGCCGTGGTGGTGGGGGCCGTGGTGGTGGGGGCCGTGGTGGTGGGGGCCGTGGTGGTGGGGGCCGTGGTGGTGGGGGCTGCGGTGGTGGGGGCCGTTGTAGGCTTCCGCGGCTTCACGGTAAGCAGGGCATTGACCTTGGCCAGTGCTACTGTCTGCTTGGCTTCTGCGACCTCAAAAGCTGGCCCATGACGCGCCGGGTGCGTAATGGTTGGCCAGTTTGATAACGCCATTCTCGGCCTTCACAACCGACAGAAGCTCGGCCTTGGACGGGCCGCTGCTACTAGCCCACGCCGCCACAGGGACTATGGTCAGGGCAGCCGCAAGGGTGGCGACTGCTGCGGTCCTACGACGGCTAGGAAACGCTCTCCTCATGTGTCTCCTCCTCTAGTTCCCCCCAAACTGCGCATTTCGGACTCGTCTCCTCATATGGCACAGAGCGTGGCAGGGACTGTCAGGACCTTCCAGTCCCCGCGTCAATGGGCCAAAACGCCGCTCGTCGCTCCCCGTTAGCTGGTCTTTCGAAGCTCTGCTTTCCTCGCCAACAGCTCCGGGTTGGCCTCTGTATGGCAGCAAGCCGAGAGCCACTTCCCCTCTTTAGACGCCACGTGGCGTTGGCCTAGGTTTCGGGTCCTTCAGCCTTCAGCCTCGTCCTCGCTTCCTGCTCCCCAGTAGCCTGCTTCCCACAGCTCATCCCAAATCGCCACGAGAAGGCGCAGGGCATGACCGGCGGCGGCCAACAACGCAGAAAAGATGACGACTGAAAGCCCAGTACTTATCCCGATGGCGATGCCACTGCTAGGCGAGGCCCCCCACCGTTCGCGGCGTCAGCCCCAATCACAATTGAGCCAATTAGCCCCACAACCAGGACGATCCAGGCGACCGCTAGCAGGATGCCACTCAGTGTCCCCGCCCCCGAAATCGCAGCACGGCAATCGAATGCTCCAAATCGTGCTCGGCCTCATCAACCTGGTCGTCGTCGTCTTCATCAACGCCAGCACACTATGATTCGTTGGAAATAGAAGCTAACCGGTCAAACAGGGCTGTCTTCCCCAGCTCGAACTCGTCCGGACTTAGGGCTCCAGAGTCACGAAGGGCGGCTAGCTTCCCCAACTGGTCCACGATGTCCCCAGCGTCGGCCAATGGTTGGGCTCCTTTGGGCCACAACCGTACCGAGCAGCTCCTCCGGGGTCAATGGGCATTTTGGACTGACTCAAGCAAGGTCGAAACGCAGGCCAACACCGGATCAAGCTGTGGTTACCCGACCGCTCTGGGGCTACCTTGCTGCTCCCCCTCAACGTCCCTGCTGTGGCCTCTCAACCGCCCGCAGAGCCTCGCAGAATTACTTGACGAGATGGGGAACCATGGTCGCCGGGAACCTGATGGCTTCTGGAGCGCTCTAGCGTCCAAAAGTAGCCGCTTCAATCAGCCCTACCGGACCAAGTAGTTGGTGCAATTAGGCCACCATCGAGATTTGTAGGCCAATCCGTTGCTCCGGAGGGGGTCCCTAGCGGGACCCTCCCAAAGGAGTATATAGGTCTGCTTGAAATGGTCAGGTTCCTGACCAGCATGTTTGCGACTAAGCAGACCACTGACATTGCATTGTGGTCTGGTCAAAACCCTGTCGGTGGTTCCTTCTGAACCAGACAATGGCCGGTTCGGTCTGGCTGGTCTGGTTCGGCCTGGGTGCTGGCTCATCCTCGCGGTCGTCTTCCAGTATGTCGGCCCCAGCGAGGTCATCTTCGCCTGCCCATTCTTGCCACCTAGCGTGCAGGTAATGTGCTCCGACTCGATGAGTTCACCGTAGGCACTGTCGAAGACTTTGCTGTTTCCTTTCACGCACTGCTCCAGTGTCGTCTTGGTGATGCTTGGATCTTCTGCGTCGCGCAGGACATCTAAAATTTTCTTCTTTGCTGCGCTCAGTGCTTCGCTCTTCGGCAAACCCTTGTAAATCCCTTCACCCTGGTAGACACTCCAGCTTGGCTCACCGACATGTTCACACGTCTTTGGGTCAAACGACCCAGTTCTATGTCGATGTCGACCTCACCCCACCCCACTGGCGGGAACCCGATGCACGGCACGCAGCTTGAACGAACCCTTCTCGACATCAGGAGGAGACACGGTGGCCCACAAGGATCCAAGAGTCGGAATGTTCGCCACCGCCCGCCATCGTAATGCTGGCCAGCGTCACCGCCTGGGAAGTCTTGGCGAAGTGGTTCACGACGATCAATGCCGCTCCTGCCTGCGCACATGGTGCTGACAGTGCGTTGAGCAAGGCTCCCTCGTCGTGCAGGTTGAGGCAGTCGTGGCGGTTCCGTGATAGGCGTACAGCGGGTCTAGCACCACAAGGCCTGGATGAGTGGCGGCCAAGTTCCGCCGGAGGCCCTCACCAAATTCCCGCTCGGATCGGCGCCAGTGTCGAAACGGGTAAATGGGCAAGTTTGCCGGGTCCTTGGCTCCCATCGCCTGCGCCAACCTGTCGAGTCGTCGTCGCCAAGGGATAACCCCGCCTTCACCGACGTAATACAGGACCGGACGGGCGATTGGGACCTCGAAGGTCCCAAGGACAGGTAGCCCTCCCAGCCACGCCAATCGAGATCATCATGGCGAGATACGTCTTTAGCGTTTTCATCTGGCCCGCGAGCTGCCCATAGCTCCCTAGCCACCCAAAGGCCCTCAACAAGCCAGTTGAACCGGTCAGACAACCCGTATAGCTCACTGAGAGGGGTATATCGAAACCGCTCGGGCGCGACTGGTTCAGTCGCAGTCACCAGTTGGTCGGTCGCAGGCTCCTTATGACGCAACTTCCACGCCGGATCGTTGCCCGCTTTCGTAGCTCCTTTTGACGCCGCCGCTCAGCCCTATATCCCACCTCATCCATGAGCGCCGTCAGATCATCTAGCAGGTCATCCTTGTCCACTCCCCCCTTCACGGGTGTAAGCCGCCGCCCCGCCTCAGCGGAGGTCGCCAAACCGGAGGGATGCCAGCTTTCTCGACTTCCGTCATCATGCGCACTTCTCCTCTGCCAGCCGGCCGCCGCTCCAGCAGGCAGAACAGCAATAAGGCTGCCTGTCCTCGGCCTCCCTATTGGCACACCATCCAACCCAGGAACCGTATCCTTCGCCGCACGAACTCAAGGTGCGCGTTTGGAGGACCACCTCGGAAACCAGCCTGTGTCCGTGGACGCAGGCAGCAACAGGCCACCAACTCCACCTCCCCTGATTCGAGGCTCTTACCGCCCGCTCTCTCCACGGACGCGGATCGGAATAGGGCGGTTTGACGAAAACTCGGCCAAACCAGGCGTGGCTCAGCCCGTCGTCTTCTCTGGTTAGAAGCGAGGCGCGTCGGCCGTATGAGGCTCGAGGCCAGGGGTCGAGATCGAACTTTCGGTACTTCGACTTTCAGAGATTTCGGACGACCGGCCAAGGCGTAGCCCAGTTGTCCGACGACCAATCCAGCGGGCGCACTTCCATATTTGTCCTTCCTTGGAAGTAATTTCTCTTCCGTAATAGATTACTGCTTCTCCTGGTAATGATAGCAAGTTACCGTGGGCGAAGTCAAGGATGCTCGCAACCAAGTTATTCACAATTGAAACGCAGTATCCTGTGGACAGTCCACGTTCACAGAACTCAGGCAACAATCATGCGAGCGCGGTCAAGGATCGTCGCAACGAAGTTATTCACAATGAACACGAACTATCCTGTGATAACCCACCATCACAGAACTCCAGGATAAAAAACCCACCCCGAGCAAATCCCTTGATGCCATCAGGTGATTGGCACTAGACCGCCGCACCGGCCGGCGGATTTTCGGCCGAGCATCCTCTGTGATTGTCAGGCCTTGAAAACCTCGATCATCTTCATAAGGGAGCCGACGGTTTTTAGTGAAAAGGAGATGCTAAGGATGGCACGAACAACCAAAGACAGGGACACGTTATGGGGAGCAGTGAAGGCCCACATGGACGCCGGAGGACTGGGAGGAACAGTCCCCCGAGCTGCTTACTATCGCACGCCATATTGTTGATGAGCCTAAAGGAAGACCGCTGGCACGTCCGACCAAGCCGAGCTGCTCTATTCAGTTAGGGCATTGGCCACGTTCATGATTCTTCCACGAATTCTTTTAGAGCAAAGCTAAGAGTAAGAGAAGAAAGGGGCGTCAAGGTGACCGCCACCATCTACACGGCAACACCTGGAACTCCAATGCCGAGGCTCATTGCCGACGTCGAGCGGCTCGGCTACCTTCCGGGAACTGTCCTCGACCCAACTTACGGATTGGGGAACTTCTGGAATGTCTACCGGCCCGCGCAGTTGACAGGATGCGACATAGACCCGGAGAAGTCCCCGATCGGTTACTCCGTGGACTTCCGCAAATTGCCATTCGGGGACGGCGAGTTCGATGCCGTAGTGTTCGATCCGCCCTACCGGCTGGAAACGGCACACCTGACCGGGGCGAGTTCGATGAGCGCTACGGCATAGGCGGCAAGTACACCGTTGGCAAGACCGGCACCAGCTCATACAAGAGGGACTGTCCGAGTGCGCCCGCGTTGCCTCGGCATTCGTACTGCTCAAGTGCCAAGACCAAGTCTGCTCAGGAAAGAAACGTTGGCAGACGTCCGACTTCTCTTTTTGGGCTATGACCGAGTGCGGGTTGTCCCTTAAGGACCGCTTTGACATGCTCGGACATGTCCGTCCCCAACCTGCCGGCCGTCGTCAGGTGCACAGCCAGGGCAATTACTCAACTTTGTTGGTCTTCCGAAAGGCGTCGCGATAGGAACGTTGACATGGGAACACAGGGAGGCACTCCGCCGCTCGGCTGTTTTCCGCCAGCAGGGTACCCATAACATCAGCCGCAGCGTTGTCAGCGTCCTCACGCACGTGAGCTTACCTGCGGCTGGTGTCCCTTGCTAAACCATTTGCATATACCCACGAGGTACAAAGAAATAGTCGCCGCGAGATAGAAGCGCAGAATGGTCGCAACTCCAAGGGAAGGACGGAAGTATGGACACTCAGGGTATCGCAGTAGTGGGGCACCGGAGTCAATTATGCGGCAAATGTATTGATGGACCCATGGATATGCTGCGTAGGTCAGGCCCCGTTGAAAGCCTGCCCCCGACGAAGGACTGCTCGACTACGAAACAGCGGCAGCCTACCTGGCAGTATCCGAAAGACACGTCAGAGAACTCGTGGGCAAAGCGCCGTTTGGCTGCGATAAAGGTCGGACGCTCGGTCCGGTTTTCCAGGGAGGACCTCGATGCCTTCATCGTCTCGAACCGAGTCAGGGCCATTGGGTGAAAGACGGCACAGCGGTCTCGGCGGTAGCGCAGGCGAGCAAGCTACTGACCGTGGCCGCCCCGGTTGACCATCGCAGCGGCAGTGGCACCTGACGCAGAGTGCGAGGGATGTTAGCGCTGGGAAGGGGGCAAAAGAAATCTTGGGAACTTGCAGCCCTGTAAGTACGTCGATGTTACCCACTCTCAGTGGGCGCACCAAAGTGGCCATGGCCGCCCTCAACCGCGCCTGACGTGCGGCTCTTCGCTTGGCCCAATCTTGGCAATCCTTCTACGTTCTAGCTGCACTTTGGGTGGCCGGGAAATTATCTTCCGGCCGCTCTTCGCCCTCGAAGGCCCTCCGAAGCCCTTGCGGCTCGTGCCTACGGTGCCCAGAGTGGTCAGCAATGGCCCCAAGGCAAGAGGCATACACGATGACGAACTGCTACACGCAAGGTGAACGGTACGAGGTCGAGGACCCGCACGACACGGACGATCTTTCCAGGGAAGTGGCGAGTTCCTTCAGTGGCTCCACGTCCCTGGAGGCGACAAAGGGTCCGAGGGCTACCCGCTGTTCCGAGACAGGGGCGGCACAATCTTCACATGTCCTGTTGGCGTGGACGTGACCGTCACCCACGTCGCTGCTCCGCCTGGCGGCGACTGATGCAGGCCAACCACGACGAGTTCATCTCGATTCCCGAACTGGCTCAACGTGTTGGCACCGGCGCTGAGCGCCTCTACCGACTAGTCCGCATCGGCGAGCTACCAGGGTGCATCCGGTTGGGTCGGCGCTACATCATCAACTGGGAGGTTTTCTTGGCGTCGAGCAACCCGCTCTGTCAGGGACGGGCAACCACCAAAATGAAACGGAGCGCTCTCTTCGAGTGCGCCCATATAGAAGGAGGACATATGACGAAGAGCGCGGCCCGACGGGGTATGGGGAGAGGTGCCGCAGGGCGACGGGACAGCACACTTGCGATTGCCTGGGAAGAACACGACGCTAAGCGGGAAGCCGAAGGAACATGCGGCTACACCGTCCAGCTTTACGAGGCCCAGCCGGGCGAGTTCGTCGTTGTAGGTGGCGAGGTTTTCATTCGTGATCAAGTGTTGTCTGACTTGCTCGAAACACGGGTGCTAGTCCATGAGCAGGGACCGGGAGATCGCCGCTGGACCGCCGAGGACGCCGCCGCTGAGTTCGGCGCACGCACTCACTAAGAAGGAGTTGTTCTTAAGTCCAGAAGATAAGTACATAGATGACGTAGAGGAGATCGGTAGGCGGCACCTCGATTTCGAGGCACCGATCCGCCCGCCGGATGGCGTCGACCAGCATCTTTGAATTTCCCAACGTTGCCAAGATTCCCGAAACTTAGAAGGCCTTCTAAAACCCCGAAGTCCCACAACGTAGAAGGCCTTCTTTAACCCAGATGTCCGCGCTCGAAGTCGGTAGAACAGAATGTAACGGCTGTTCCAAGACGTTCACACCTATATAGTGCAAAGGACAACCTAAGCGAGAAAGGAGGTTCCCAGTGCCCAAGTGTGAGTAACCACGACCATTTAACCGAACTTGACCATGGTCCCGCCGAAGAATAGGTCGGCCTCAAGGAAGACCAAGTGACCCGGCGTTTTGTACCGGCTCATGGCGGTTCCTGATGAACCTGGCTATGGGTGGGTCACCACCCGCTGGTTGAGGCGCCAGGTAGCAGAGCGCCGTCTACCATTCCACAAGCCGCGGGCAAAGTCCTTATAGATCTCGATGACCTGGACGCCTTCGTCGAACAAACACGGGTCGAGCCAGCCCGTTGGACAAATCCCGGACCGACCTCGGCAGGTTCGTCAGGTCGGCGGAGGGCTCCCCAGACCGCCGCCTAATGAGGAGACTTCCGCACGGGACACGAAAGCTGAGGGGCGACGGTCCTGCGATAAATGCTAAACATCGACGGCGTGACCGGGAAACGGTTGGACATCGCGGCCTTCGCTACCCCAAACCTTCTAGGTTTTTCGTCCATGCAAGGGTTCAGGCGCCCGGCCCAGGAGCGACTGGCCGCTTCGAGTTAGGAGGACCGTTAGTGGCACGCTGGTGGCATGCTGCGCCCGACGTCGCCAGATTACCCCGTATTATCTGCGGGAATGTCATGCTTGCCGCGACCCTCTCAAGGTTGAGACACGGATTCGAATTCCGTTGGGGCTGCCAGCAAAGTAGCAGGGCAGAGGAAGTACGGCGGCGTGGACCACAGAGCTAGCCAGCCACCTCGAAGATCTGCTCGGCCGCCTGGCTTTCGGACCGGGCCGCTGGGTCCTTACCGCCGCGGACAAAAGCGACGCTACGTCCTGCTCCTGGCCTACGAAGACGGATCGGTCCTCGCCGAGACTGTTTCCAATAACCGCCTGGTGGCCAAAGACCGCTGGAGCAACCAGGACGAGGAAAGCGTCACCGCTCTCGGCTGGCGGCTGCCATCGTCGTCCAAGCGCCCCAACTGGTCCGCTGTCTTTGCCACCATAACGCCTGACCTGAGCCAGATATCTGCACTCCTTGACGGCTCTGCGGTCGGTGTTCCGCATCGGGGAGGCGGCTGCTGACTACAAGCGTTGGACGAGAAGCGGCCAGAGAGGCCGTGCTACGGGAGCAGCCGGCGTTGCCGGACATGGGCATGGGTATGGGCATGGGATGATGACAGCCGCCGATTGCCGATCGTGGGCGATCTATTGGACCTTCGATCGGTGGAGCGCCAACCGCGGAACCTCGAAGCCGTCCGGGAATCCTTCCCTAGCGCAATTTCGGGGTCAGAAGTCGCGCGCTACCTTTACAATCTCAAGAAGAATTTCGCTCTTCTTGTCCAAGTCCTCCTGGTCCGCCTGGGCCCGATACTGGCTCAACGATGTTGTAAGGCCGCTGGAAGGAGGAGGCGAATGCCCGCATCTTCGGCCTCGGTGGCATCGCGCAGCGCGTTAGTGCGGACGAGGTCCGCCTCCGCGCTCTTACGGCTGGAGAAGTCGACTTGGGCGGTCCAGCGCCTGGCGAACTCCAGCACGGCGTAGAGGCCCGCGTAGTGTCCACCGTGGGTGGCTCCTCGAAGGGCTGCCAAGTAGTTGTTCCGGTAGACGGTTGGGATGATAATACGGACCTCGCCAGCGGCGACGAGCTCGACGTTCATCATGACGCGAGCAACTCGACCGTTGCCGTCAGTGAAGGGATGGACCTCTGCCGTCAAGAACATCGTGTAGACGGCGCGGGCGAACGGGGCGACGACCCTCTGGCCAATCTCGAAGCCGCGCCGAAGCGTCCCGCTCACTAGCTCAGGGGCGACAAACTCCGTGGCACCAGCTCGGTTAGCACGCTCCTTGAAGCGGCCAGGGAGCTTGTCGGGCCGTCCGCCCATCAGGGTGGCGTGCCGGGACAGCAGAAGTTCTTCGAACTCCTCGGCCGACTGGGCCGTCCTGCTCATCTCGGACCGGTCGGAGACGATCTCGTAGGTGCCGAGGATGTCGTGCGCGTCGGCAGGGCGCTCGGTCGGGACGGCTGCGTCGAAGACGATCGAGGCCGCCTCGTCCAAGGTGAACTCGGTCCCCTCGATGTAGTTGGAAAAGTAGGCCTCGTAAAACGGTAAGAGTCGCCGCCGGGGCTCGTCGATCTCCATGGCCGGGAGGATGTCCGGGGCCCGGGACGATAGGTTGGCCGCCAGTGCCTCGAAGCCAGCGACGCGCCTGTCGTCGAACGGCAGCCCGGCGGCGCGGGCCCGGAGGCGCTCGGAGCGCATGTCCCCTACGTCGCCGGTGGTAAGGGCAGCGCTGATAACCCGGTCGAGGCGCTCGTACTCGGCTCCGCGCCGCAGGACGGGGGCGAGGGCCCGGGCCTGGTCGCGTAGGCGGTTGATGCCGGCCTCACCTCGCTCCCGCACCAGCGTGTCGACCCAGTCCTCGAGCTCGGCGTCGGTGAGGGTACGGCGCGCCGAACCGCGAGCGCGGTCCAGGTTGTCGAGCAACTGTCGCGGTACAGAGGCGATCCAAAGTCCCTCGGGCATGTCCATGTCGCCATCGACGTGACCCGGGCCCCGGCGGGGCATCACGGTGACACCGGGCAGTTCGAGGGGACGGGTTCGTGGATGGTCGACTACGAGTAGGCCGTCAACGGGGCCAGCTCGCCGGGCCGACCGGTCCACGATCACAGCGCCGGGAAGCTCGTGGCCTACGACCCGGAGCAGGTTGCGGCGCACGACCTCGGACGGGTCGTCGTTCACCGCCGCGGTGTAGATGCCGCGGGCGAGCCGCCGTAGGGTACCCCGGTCGACCGCACGACTGAGCACCGCTCGAGCGGTATCACCACTGAAGACCAGTTCCGGCCAACCACGGTCCACGATGCCCCCTTTCACGCGAAATGTTGACCAGCATAGTGTCTTCCGGTCAACATTCCGCACCCGACTGGCCGAGTCTCGCGTTTGCCCCGCAGAAAGTTGACCAACGCACGAGCTTGTGGTCAACATTGCTCCACGTACCGCGCGACATACACCTCACCGGTACGGAATGTTGACCGGAGGGCCTCCTGGCCGCACCCCCTCTAGCGCCTGTGCCAAAGAGCTACCAATTTTGAGGGACCAGCAGTCCCCGGGTCAGGCGTCGACCTTGGAGCAACCTACATTCCAGAAGAGGCCGTGTTCAAGCAGGAGCCGCCCGGTGGGCGCACCTCTCGGATGCGCGCAAGACCGAAGCCTGCCCCCTTCGCTAGGCCCCACACGCTGTTGCCGCCCCCACGTAGCCTTGGCGCCCGGTCTGCGAGCGCCAGAGGGCTCCGGTCGCCCTCACTGTTTACCCTGGTTGCCAAAAACTCGCATCTCCGTCAGGTCACTAGCGACTGAGAAAGGCGCGGCAGTGGCAAGGCGTACGTCCTCGACACTGGTACCGGGTGCGAGCTCTCGGAGCAACAGGCCGTCGCACACATCGAAAACCGCGAGGTCCGTAATGACCCGGTCGACGGCATGGCGGCCCGTATGAGGCAGCGTGCAGCGTTCGAGGATTTTCGATGAACCGTCCCGCGCGACGTGCTCCATGGTGACTATAACGCGCTTGGCCCCTTCCACGAGATCCATCGCGCCACCCATGCCTTTTACTACCTTGCCAGGGACCACCCAATTCGCTATGTCACCGTCGACCGACACTTGCATGGCCCCGAGGACAGCCAGGTCGATGTGCCCGCCGCGGATCATCGAAAACGAAAGCGCGGAGTCGAAGAAGCAGGCACCGGGGATCACCGTCGTGGTCTCTTTGCCGGCATTGATTAGATCGGGGTCCTCGTCGCCGTCAAAGGGGTCGGGGCCGAGGCCCAGAATGCCGTTTTCGGATTGCAGCAGCACCGTAACTGTTGGCGGGATATAGTTCGGGATGAGCGTGGGCAAACCGATGCCAAGGTTTACGTATTGACCGTCTTCAACCTCTAGCGCGGCGCGCGCAGCAATTTGCTCCCTCGTCAACCCCATCACAGGTCCTCCGTCAATGCCGCCGCCCGGGAGCGGATTTTCCTACGTTCGATCAACTTTGCAGCCGCTCCCGCCACGACAAGCCGGTGCACGAAGATGCCGGGAAGATGCACCTCGTCGGGGTCTATCGTCCCTGGGCCTACAAGTTCTTCCACTTCGGCAATGGTGACGCGCCCGGCCATGGCACAAACCGGGTTGAAATTGCGGGCAGATTTGTTAAAGACGAGGTTCCCGTAGGAGTCGCCCTTGGCTGCCCGCACCAGAGCATAATCACAGGTTATTCCTTCCTCCAACACGAAATCCCGATCTCCGAAGCGGCGGCACTCCTTGACCGGTGATAACACGGCTACTGAGCCATCAGAGGCGAAACGCCAGGGCAGGCCGCCTTCAGCCACCTCGGTACCGACACCAGCAGGGGTATAAAACGCTGCAATGCCGCTCCCGCCAGCGCGCAGCCGCTCGGCTAAAGTGCCTTGGGGCACCAGCTCCACCTCAAGCTCGCCCCTCAGATAGCGACGCTCGAAATCCGCGTTTTCGCCGACGTACGAGCTGGTCATCCGCACAATGCGGTCATTGGCGAGCAGTAACCCAAGCCCCCAACCGTCGAGGCCACAATTGTTCGAAACGACGCTCAGCTCATCAACACCCAACTGGTAGACAGCCTCGATGAGGGTCTGAGGGACCCCACACGTACCGAAACCACCGACGGCAACTGAGGAGCCCGACTTGATGTCTGCCACCGCGTCGAGCGCCTCCTGGAAAAGCTTGTTCATGAAAACCCTTTCGCCGGCTCAACAGCATTGGCCGAAAAGCACCACAAGGACTCCCCCGCTTGCCACGGGTGTACGTGCTCCGGAGTCGATGAACGCATAGCTCACACGCCGACCCTCTCTACCTGTCCCCTGGGCCCTGTCCTGCGAACCTTGACCCACGTTAGCAATTAACCCCACGCTCATCAAACAAGATTGTCGTCGTGCCCCCATAATCTTCGCGCTGGCCCTTGGCAGCAACGGACGGGGGCAGGGACCGCTCCTCCAGCTCCCAGCGCTCTTTCGGCAACCGTCCGCGAAATGGTCTCAGTCCATGCCCTCGGACGCTCCTGCACGAGCGGATCGTCCCATCGCCAGGGACTACAACGTCACTGTCAGTGACGACAGCACCCGGGAGTTCGCTTTTGAGCAATCCCAGTGGATCTCCGCGTCGTCCATCTTCAGAGTTGGAAAGCGCTCCACAAGCGACCCGAACGCAATCTCACCCTCGGCGCGAGCTAGTGGCGCACCGAGACAAGAATGTGCTCCAAATCCGAAGCCGAGATGTGGGTTGGGATGGCGGTCGACGCGGAACTCGTCCGGGTCAACAAAGTGTGCAGGATCTCGGTTCGCGGCATTCAGCATTTGGAACAACATCTCACCCTCTCGGAGTGTCACGCTACCAAGCGCTCCGTCCTGCGTAACAAGGCGAGGCTGACGTGCAACCGGGCTCTCGTAGCGGACGATTTCTTCAACGGCCGAGCGCACGAGCGAGCGGTCATCGACCAACCGCTGCCATTGCCCGCGATCTCCGAGCATCAGGAGGAGGCCGTTCCCAATCAGAGACTTCGTCGTCTCGTGCCCCGCTACCAGCAAGGTATGGCAAGTACTGATAATCTCTGGCTCCGACAGGCCCTGCGGGTCCGTCTCCGACACCACGAACGCGCTGAGCAAATCTGTGCCCGGATGCTTCCGCCGCTCGACTAAACAATTCTCGATGTACTCGCGGATCTCGATGATGGCGCTCTGGGCGGCCAAGAGAAGTTCCAAAGCCGGCTTGTTGACACCCTGGAAGCCCAAGATCTGATCTGCCCACCCGTATAGCAGTGGCTGGTCGCTCGCGGGTAGCCCCAGGATCTTGCACAGGACCGCGACGGGCAACGCACCGGCTAAGTCAGTAATTACTTCCATCCCGCCGTCACGATCACACTTGTTCAACAACGACTCGGTGACCCCGGCAATATATGGTTTTAGGCCCTGGATCGCACTGGGGGTAAACGCTTTAGCCGTAAATCGCCGTAAGCGCGTATGGTAGGGCGGGTCAGAGTGGATCAGCCCCTTTGTTGCGTAATATTCCTCAAACACGCTCAATCGTTGCCGGTCTGTGGCAGGGAGGTGGGCTGCGGCACGAAGTAGCCGGCCCTCATTGGAATACTCCGTCGTATTCCTAAAGGTCGGCATAATGTCGTCGTACCGAGTTATCAACCAGGCGCCGATCGAGTTGCTCCAATAGACTGGGGCCTCGACCTGAATCTGTCGCAGCGCCGCGTAAGGATTTCCAATAAACTCGCGCGACGCTAGGTACCGGTCGAACTCGTCGCTCCCAATCGGCGCCACCGATCCCGCTCCCCTTGGGTCTTTTGTTATGCCCGGCACGATCCAGTCCTAGCGTATGAGCTAACTAACTGCTGCTCCACGCACCATTTTCGACGAGTTCCCCGCGACGTCGTCGTCATGTGTGATAACCCTTTTCCGCGTCGTCTACGCAACTAGGACCGTCTTGACCACGTCGGGATCCCGTGCTTGCCGATGAAAAGCCGCGACGCCTTCCGACAGAGGGACAACATCACTAATGATCTCCTGAGTCGTAACCTGACCTCGATCGATCAGGCCAATCGCCCGGCGCACCGATTCTCTCGTCATTCCGACGCTTGCCGCGAGCGTCAACTGCTTCCACACTACCTGGAACTCGGCGATGTCTACCGTACGCTCTGCGTTGCCCAGCCACACGACTACTCCACCGTGCCGGACGACATCGATAGCCGTTCCGACGGTGGCGCTAATTCCCGCGGCCTCGACAACAACGTCTACGCCGGAGCCATCAGTGAGATCTTTGACCACGGAACCGGGTGCGACGGCAGTTGGGTCGACCACCGTCGTCGCACCAACCCGCATGGCCACCCCGCGACGTGCCAGGTTAGGCTCGATAACGATGAGATGTCTTGGGTTGTAAAGGGCCAATACGGCCACCGCTAGTAGCCCGATAACGCCGGCACCAACAACGGCCACCGCGTCCCCAGGCCGGATGTTCACTCGCGATAGGCCATGGGTTATAACGCTGAGCGGCTCAACGAGCGCTCCCTGCTCAGGCGAAACCGAGGCAGGCAACGCAACGGCGTTCCGCGACGCAACGCGCACCCGCTCGGCGAACGCGCCAGGAAGGTCCGCGCCATACATGCGCCCCGCTTGGCAAAGGCTCTCTGCCCCTTCGACGCATGCTGCGCACCGGCCACAGACCTCCTTGTTCATCATGAAGACCGGCTCACCTAGCGCTAAGTGCCCAGCATCCGTGCCGAGTTCCACGACGGTTCCGCAGAACTCGTGCCCCATGATGAGCGGCGGAACACGTCGACCGCCGACGGTCGTGTAACCGTGGGTGTCGCTTCCACAAATACCTGCCGCGGTGACCTGAACGATGGCATCGGTGGGCGTTACGATCTCCGGTTCGGGCACGTCCGTGTATTCCAGGATCCCTGGCGCAACCAGCAAGAGCGCTTTCATGCCGCGCCGCCTGTGGGCCCAGCGATAGGGTCCGCGGACCTCGCACGTTTCACCGTGCTGACAAAATCCCTGAGCCTGGCCTCAGCATCGGGGCCAGTGATGTAAGGGTGCCCAACAAGCACGATATCGGCCCCCGTATTTGCCGCCAAGGAACCTCCTTCGGAGGTAAAGGCGACTATTCCGACTGGTAGTTCGAAGCCGATCGACCGTAGTTGCCCCAGCTGCGCCATTGTGTGGTCACCATCGGGGGCTTCCGCCAGCTGATCGGCCCCGTAGTGTAGGTAGACGATGTCGGCACCGAGCGTGGCGACTTCCTGGGCGCGTCGGATTGGATCTGGGCAAGCGTAGAGGTCTACAACCAACTGCGTCCCGCTGGCCCGGGCACCCGCCGCCGCTGCCCGGATGCTGGCGTCCGATGCTAGCCCGCACACCGAAACCATCGATGCGCCGCGTTGCCCCGCCGCGACGACATATTTCCCGGCCCCGTCAACCAGCTTCATGTCGGCCATAACCTTTCGTTCAGGAAAAGCAGCAGCGATAGAGCGCACCGATTCGATGCCCGCGAACAAGATCAGCGGCGTGCCGACCTCAAGGTAGTCAACGCCCGCGCGGACCGCCATATGCGCGACATCGAGGGCCTCATCCACTGATTGGACGTCAATGCACGCCTGCACCTTTATTGGTCGGGGCGACGAACGATTATCCATGGGCGCACTTCTTTCTCTCGAGTTCTTTCAGCTTCCCGGCAGGGGCGTGGCTAGTGATCTACTCGAAAGTTTAGCACCTCCCCCGTGGGGACTGCCCGGCCGATGGTAGCCAAATGGCTACGATTTGGGCTCCCTTGAGCAATTCGCCCAGCTTGGCTAACGAAGCGAACCTTCCCAGAGGGAACCTTCTCTTGGCATATTCGCCGGCCAATTTAGCAGTACATGCGTTGCAGCCTCAGTGAGCCTCGGCCGCCCACGAGACACAACCAGTCAGGTTTCTGCTCGCGCAGCGACAAGTTCGTTTCGCCGTCGGCTGTCAAATCAGATCCGATAGACACGCTCCGCGGTGCCGCGCCACAAAGCCCATTTCTCGATCGCGGAGAGGTCAATTGTGATCTCTTCAAGCGAGGCAACAAGCTCACCGAAGTCACCGAACAGACTGTCGACGGGCCAGTTCGAACCCAGCATCGAGCGCCCAGCCGTGAAGGCCTCCAGCGCGTCGTTCACTAACGGGCCCATCTGCTGCGCCTTGAGCGGGTGGCGGCCCATGCCGAGACCCGAGATCTTGACCACAACGTTTTCGCAACCGGCAATAGCACGCAGCCCTTTCCGCCATGTCGACAGGCTTTCGCTATCGCGCTCCAGGGGCATACCGGCGTGGTCCAAGACAAACCGCACGTTCTCGCACCGTCTGGCGAGCTCAAGCGCATCGTCGAGGCGGTCCCACATCACGCCGACCTCAAAGACCATGTCGTAGTCGTTTAAGAGCGACAACCCGCGCAAGAATGCGGGGTCGTCGAAAAGGTTCTCGTAGTAGGAGAGCATTCGTACTCCCCTGACGGGCCCGGCCGCGCAGTGGCGCTCGAGTTGCTCCCGGGCATCGAACGCCCGCAGGTCGGCGCCGGCCACTATCGCGAGCGGGAAGTCGGCGCTCGCAGCCAACGATGCCACCCAGCGCGTCTCGTCGACTTGGTCCTCGCCGCCCCAGTCGGCCTGTACGTGGACCACTTTAGCCACACGAGCAGCGGCGTAGAGCGGCAGCAGATCTTCGAGTAGGAAGGTCCGCTTAAGCGGGGTGTAGTCACCGAGGTACGCCTCCTGCGAGGGGTCCCATTCGCCGGTGATCCATCCTCGCTGCTGTGTCACCACGTCCCAGAAGTGGACATGCGTGTCTACCATATCCGGTCGTTTGTCGTTCACAGCGACCTCCCAATCGAATGTCGCTTTACAATCTCGGGCCACGATCTGAGTTTTGGTCCTAGCATGTACGCTTGCAGCTCCGACATCATGTCCAACGTTGGCGTGTTGTTGTCATTGCCGGCACCGACCGTTGTTGCGCGGTGCCTAAGCCACATCGGTCGGTTCTCCCAAGCGGTGCCGGACCGCCAAAGTTCACGGCCCGGCGCCGCTGCTTGGGGAACTAAGGGTTTAGTAGGGCGCGGGGTACATCGCCATGTTCGCCTTGTCGACGAGGGGCGTGGAAATGTACGTGATTTTCGGAACGCTCTGTCCATTGAGGATCTTTGCCATCGTCTCAGCAGCCGTATCGCCGTCCGTATAAGGCGACTGGAGCACATCGAACAGGAGAAGGCCCGAACGGAGCAGCGGCTCGGCTAGCTTGATGTACGTCAGGCTGACCATATGGATCGGCAGGCCTGAAGCCTGGATCGCTGCAGCCGTGCCGGCGCCCATCGTCGAGTCTTCAGTGTAGAAGTAGTTGATCTCCTTGCCGTATTTGACTATAAGGGTCCGAGCATCGTTCTCAGCGGTCAACTGGGACCAGTTGCCGTCCTCTTCGGCGATGATCTTCGCGTTCGGGTCGCTCTTCTTTAGCGCGGCCGCGAAACCATTTGTGCGGTTGATCGTCGGGCCGTAACCGGCTGAGCCCTGGATCTCGGCGATGTTCGCCGCCTTGCCGTGCAGGTCCTTCCCGAGCGTCGTCCCGGCCAAATAAGCCATCTCGTAGTCGCCGGGCCCGGTGAAGGCCGTGACGTACTTCAAACCCGCTGGGGCAACTGGGGCGTTCGAGTTCTCAATGGGAATATGCTTTGCGTAGGCACGCGCGAGTGCCGGTATAATGCCCGAGGCGTCTACCGGGACGACGATCACGCCGGCGACTCCCTCAGCGATGCAGGTGTCCATCTGTTGGGACTGCGTCGCGATGTCGTTATTGCCGTCCAGCGTTTGGACGTCGAGGCCGACCTTCTTGCCCTCATTGACGATTGCCACATTTAGAATTGAGGCGTAAGGCGAGTTCGTGGTGTTCGCGAGCAGGCACACCTTCTTTGGGGCCGCGGCGCTTGCCACGCTCCCTGTGCTCGCTGCGCCAATGGTGCTAATTGACACCGTTAGCATCGCGGAAGCCGAAGCCACCGCGGCGAAACGCCTAGCGTTGAGTAACTTCATGTTGTTCTCCTCTCGTGACTCATGACTGGTTAATACTGCGTTTTTTTTAGGTTGATAGTTCCTGCTGTTTTGCTGCTATCTCCTCCCTTGGTTCAGTTTCGGAAATCATAGAAGAGCTGTTCCACTTGCGGCGCACCGTAGCGGCAATGCTCTCGGGTTTCAACGTGCTCGTGAGCAGAACTAGCAGGAGCACCACGCCGAGCACGACGTCTTGGTCCCACGAAGAGACGTTCGCGATGTTCATCGCCTGTGTCATGCTGGCAATGATCAGCACCCCAGTGCCGGTTTGGATCACGCTGCCTACACCCCCCAAGAGGCTCGCGCCGCCCAGTACGACGGACGCCACCACGGGCAGCACGCTTACAGTGCCAATGATCGGCGAGCCCGTCGACAGGCCCAGGGCGAGCATGACACCGGACAGCCCGGCAAAGGTGCCGCAGGTGACGTACGCCCCGAATACATAGGAGTTGGGCCGCAGCCCGGCCCGCCGGCTCGCCTCGGGGTTGCCACCGACACTCATCAGGTTGCGCCCCAAGCGCGTCCGGGTGACCAGGATGTGCAACACGACGCAAAACCCGACGAAGGCCGCCGCTGGGGGCGTCAGCCACCAGATGAAACCGTTATTGATAGGCAACCCGAAGTTTATGTTGGGCGGGCTAATCGGGTTCCCACCCGAGATCGTGAGGGAGACCCCGGCGATCCCGGTCATCGTGCCGAGCGTCGCTATGAAGGAGTTGACACGAAGGCGGGTTACGATTAGGCCGTTGATGACGCCCACACCGGTTCCACTGAGCACGCCGACTAGCACTGCTGGCCACGGTCCCAGTGGCCCTTGCAGCATGACGGCGACGAGCCCCGTGAGCCCGAGGACGGACCCGACCGACAGGTCGATGCAGCCCATGAAGATCACAAGTGTCTCGCCGAGCGCCATAAGGCCGTTTGGGGAGGACTGTATGACGGTGTTCTCAAGGTTCAGCGGTCGCAAAAAGGAGGGCACGAGGATCCCCGCTACAGCGAGTGTGATGAAGAGAACGAAGTAGATTCGGGCCGCGTAGAGCCGGGGTGCGAGGTTCTTTGTAAGGCGTTGGCTGCTCATTAGCCGGGAGCTCATCGTGTGCGCAGCCTCCGGAGCGCTACGTCGAGCGCGACCGCCCCAATGATGATCGCTCCTTGCACGATCCCTTGGAAGTTGATCGAGACGCCGGCGAGGATCAGCAAGTCGTTTAGTACGCCGATCACCAAGACACCGGCGAGCACGCGTCCGATCGTGCCCGCACCCCCGAACAGGCTCGTGCCCCCGACGGCTACAGCGGTGATGGAAGCGAAGTCATATCCCGAGCCGATAGTTGTCTGCGCGTTGCCGAGGTTGGCTGACAAGAGCACCCCGCAGAGCGCCGCCAAGGCGCCTGAGATGACGAAGCTCGTCATCACTATGCGCCGCACGCGGATCCCGGCAACCCGGGCGGCCTGGTACCCACCGCCCGTAGCGAAAAGTTTGCGCCCGAAAGTGGAGCGGTGCAACAACACATATGCGGCCAGCATTACGACCCCTAGGATCGGGAGCACCAGTGGCACGCGACCGATCGTCGTGGTGCCGAGCCACTTGAACACGGAGCCGTGGGCATTGACGAAGCCTCCGCCAACGACGGCCTGAGATATCCCTAGCGCAATGATCTGAGCAGCGTAAGTGGCCAGGACGGCGTTCACTTTGAGGTAGCCGACGGCCACCCCGTTGATCAGCCCTACGAAACAGCCGGCAGCTATCGCAATCAAGATCGCCGGCACGGCGCCGACCGCCGGCTCGGCCGCTAAGGCGATCAGGCCGGAGGCGGCGACCACACCTGGGATGGAAAGGTCAACGAGGCTACCGCTGATCACGACAAAGGCCATCCCGGTCGCGGTAAAACCCGTGTAGCCGACCGATAGGGCAATGCTGAGGAAGTTGGTTGTCGTCAAGAACCTGGTTGAGATCAGGACGCCACCGATGCACATCAGGAGGAGAGCAACGTAGATCCCGTAGCGGGCGATCAACATAACCAGAGTGCCGGCGCGCCCCCGTACCAACGCCGCCGGTGCGACCAACTCGCTCATCGGAGCGCGTCCTCGGCGTCGTCGATCGCAGCGTTGTCATCCGTCGCAGGGTTCGCGTAACCCATCGCGCCACGGATGATGCGCTGCTCGGTGGCCTGTGCTCGCGGCACCTCGTCCACTATCCGCCCGCTGGCCACCACGAGGATCCGATCGCTCGCGGAGATCACCTCCGTCAGCTCCGAGGAGATCAGTAGAACCGCGACGCCGGTCTCGGCCAGCGCTCCGATCAGGCGGTGGATCTCAGCCTTTGACCGGACATCGATCCCCGCAGTCGGCTCGTCGAGGATCAGCACCCTCGGGGAGGTGCCGAGGCTTTTCGCGAGCACCACCTTTTGCTGGTTGCCTCCGCTCAGGGTCATCACTTGGCGATTGAGCTCGGGGGGCGCACGTCCAGGCGTGCGACCAGAGCCTGGGCAAGCTTGCGTTCCCGGCCGCGAGAGATGATCCGGAACTTGGCGAGCGCCCGCAGGCTAGTGAGAGCGATGTTCTGGCTGATCGTCTCGTCCAGCACCAGGCCGTCGAGCTTGCGCTCCTCGGGCACGAAGCTGAGCCCGGCACGGATCGCGGCGTCGACGTGCCCGGACGGAATCGGCTCGCCGTGGACCGTAACGGTCCCACCGGCGCGTTTATCAAGCCCGAAGATGGCTCGGGCGATCTCGGTCCGGCCCGCTCCGACCAAGCCCGCCATGCCGACGACCTCACCGGCGCGAACCGAGAAGGAGATGTTTTCGAACTTCGGTGGGCGAGAGAGGTTGCGAACTTCCAACACCGGCTCGCCGACGTCCACTTGCTGCTTCGGGAAGAGCTCGGCGATCGTGCGCCCCACGATGAGCTCAACCATCTGGTCCTGGTTGACGTCGGCGATGTCGCGCGTGGCGATGAGGTGGCCGTCACGCAGGGCGGTGACGCGGTCGGCGATCGCCATCACCTCCCCGAGACGATGGGAGATATAGACGATGGCCACTCCACGGTCCTTCAACCTCCGGATGATGCCGAACAGGTTCTGGGCCTCGTGCTCGGTCAGAGCCGAGGTCGGCTCGTCGAACACCATGAACCGCGGCTCACGGCTGTAGGCCTGGGCGATCTGCACGAGCTGTCGCTGGCCAGCCGAGAGGTTCTTAACAATAAGCCCTGGGTCGAGGTCGAGATCTAACTCGTCCAGTGGCTCCCTGGCCCGCCTAAGCAGCTCGGACCGGCGAACGAAGCCTAGACGGTTGACCGGCTGGCGCCCGAGGAGGATGTTCTCAGCAACGCTCATCTCGGGGACGAGGTCGAACTCTTGGTAGACCATCGCTACACCGAACCGTTGCGAATCATGAGGGCCGGAGAAGTGCACGGGCCGACCGTCGATTTCGATCGACCCACTATCGGGCTCGTAGACGCCGGACAGGATCTTCATCAACGTCGACTTGCCGGCACCGTTTTCCCCGACTATCGCGTGAACTTCTCCCGCTCGCGCCTCAAAAGTCACATTGGTCAACACCTGAATGCCAACGAACCGTTTCGTAATGCCCGACATCCGCAGCATCGGGACCCCGCGCTGTTCCTCCGCATAACTCATCGAGCGCCGTCTTTCGCGCTGAAAGCCGCATGGCACCGGCACTGCCCTTGGGTCACCGCTATATGCGGACGCCGTCCATGCCCCATGGCTCTGGTGTCAACCATCAGGGCTGTATGGAACAACGCATCTCTTCCGTCGAGAGACCTGGCGCCGGCGCACCGGTTCGCCCGTTGCAGCGCGCCTGCGAGACCGTGGGGTACCCGAGCCGCTCGATAGACGGGCTCACGCTCCCTCCTGGCCGCTTCGGAAGTCGTATGAGGCGGTCAGCCCACCATCGGCCACCACTGCCGAGCCAGTCATCGACGAGGAGTCGGGCCCTAGGAGGAAGGAGACTACGCCGGCAATCTCAGCTGACTCGAGAAAGCGCCCAATTGGCTGGCACGCGGTGCGATAGGCCTCAAAGCGCGCCGGGTCGCTGGCAGTCGACAAGTGCGAGCGAAATCCGGGGGTGTCGACAATCCCAGCGCACAGCACGTTCACGCGGATGCCCCTGCGTGCATAGTCCATCGCTACACAGCGGCCGAGCTGCAGCAGTGTTGCCTTCGTGCAGGAGTAGGCGACGGCGCCTTGTTCGGCGAGGAAGGAGTCGACGCTGCCCATGATCACGACCGCTCCCGTGCCAGCGGCGACCATCCCCGGCAGGCAGGCGCGCAGGCCGAGCACACTGCCGATCACGTTGACCTCGAAAACCGCCCGCCACCTTTCCATTGTCACCGTCTCGACATCCCCGACGACGTCGGCGCCGCCCATCGCAGCGTTCAACACCAATGAGGAGGGCAGCGAGCCGAAGCGCTCTTTTCCGGCAGCCAATGCTCGCACCCAGGCTTGCTCGTCGCTCTGATCACCCTGCACAAACTCGACCGCGTCCGGCAGAGCCCTGGCGTGCAGGTCGATCACGACGACGTCGTAGCCGTCCCGTAGCAGCCGCAGCGTCACCCCTAGGCCGATGCCACTTGCGCCTCCTGTGACCAGTGCGGTGCCCGCTCGCTTATCAGTTGGCTCGGCGATCATGCGCCTGCGCCGGAGGTGACAGGCAAGTTCTCGGTTCTCTGATGCGTTCTTGCAAGGAACAAAGACAAGTTCTCATCACGGACGGGCTTGGAGACCGGCTCCGATCGGGCGCCCGGCACGCCGCTCCGAAACACCCACCGCCCCCAGGCGTGATTGGCCGTCATTGCTCCCCCTTCTCGTTCAATGCAGCACTCAGAGACATGCGACCCCGAGGCGTTCTGTGAACTGCGCACGTTTGTATGTGATCTTCTCATCACTATGTGCTCGTTGTGGCGGTTCCCACATACAGTATGTTAACGTCGCATCCAGTGCAAGCCTGTCAGGGACTGCTACTTTGTGTCTAATAATAAATAACTAGTCACGCCCGGGGAGGCGAGCTTGACCGGTAGAATAGGCCGTTCTGGTCGACAACGGGGGACTTTTGACGATAGGCCTCCGCGGCCTATCGTTCAGCTAGCCCACCCCTGCCTGCGAGAGGATTCCTAACAGGATGAACGGGGTCATCGCACATGAATTGTGAGATTGGGCCGAATCCAACTTCCCTGAGTGTGCGGCAGTCGGCCTTACGACGGCGTGCCGGCGTACGAGCGGTTTGGGCACGGCGTGGTCTGGTGACCAGGTTGTCTCTCACCTACGTGTGCCGGACAGTGATCCGTGGTGCCGATACGCTGGTGCGACACCAGTTTCACGATCCAAAAGGTGGTGTGACGAAGTGTCCAGGCCGGCACGCGAAGGCACGCATGTGACAGGGGCCGCCAGGGGCCGCACGAGGCCACAGGAGCCCACGGCACCTTCCGGGGAGTCGTCGAGCGGCCGGCAACGGCTTGACCGCGTGCGAGAGTACGTGCTTGCTAACCAATCAGCCTCGCCGGCTGAACTAGCGCGCCGTTTTGGTGTCAGCGTCATGACCGTGCACCGGGATCTGGCCGAACTTGAGCACCAAGGCGTGGTCCGCAGGTTCCGGGGAGGAGTGACGGCTCAGCCTTCGGCGGTCTTCGAGAGCAACATCGAGTACAGGATGAACGCTATGCAGCCCGAGAAAGACGCCATAGCGTCGTACGCGCGCCGCTTTATCGAGCCTGGTATGGCGATACTGCTCGACGACTCGACGACTTGCCTCGCCTTGGCACGTCACTTGGAAGGTATCGCCCCGCTGACGGTGATCACCAACCAGCTCGGGATACTCGACACGGTCAGCCAGATCCCAGATGTCCGTCTGATCTCGCTGGGCGGCGATTATGACCCCAAGTACAACTCGTTTGTCGGCATGACATGCATAGCGACCGTGGAATCGCTGCGCGTGGACATGGCTTTCGTGTCCGCCTACGGCGTCTCCGGGACCCATGCGTACCATCAGGAGCAGCAGATCGTGGCAGGCAAGCTGGCGATGCTGGCGGCGGCGGAGCGAAAAATGCTGTTGGTGGATCACAGCAAATTGGGCCGCAGAGCGCTGCACCAGGTGTGCCGGTTGTCAGTGTTCGACTGGGTGGTCGTAGACGACGGGGCCACTGCTGAAGCTCTCTCGGAGCTCGACGAGTCCAAGGCTGTCTACGTACTAGCCGCAACTGGGACCGCAGGCGGTCTGAACGGGCAAGCCCGGGGCGGCTCATCGAGCACAGGGGGTGATCGATGACGACTTTGTTCAACAAGCCGGCCGAATTCAGGGAGGACATGCTAGAGGGTCTTCTGGCAGCATACGGCCGTTACCTCGAGTCGGTACCGGGTGCGTCGGCAGTGATGCGCCCCGGGGGGGCCGTCGCTGGGAAGGTGTCGGTGATCATCGGCGGGGGGTGCGGCCACTACCCGACGTTCGCCGGTTTCGTGGGTACCGGCCTGGCCGACGGGGCTGTGATCGGCGACATCTTCACGAGTCCATCAACCGAGCACGTGTACAAGGCCGTGCGCGCCCTCGACGGCGGCGCAGGCGTTCTGCTCTCGTACGGTCGATACAGCGGTGACCTCATGAACTTTGGCATGGCAGAGGCGCGTTCCCGGGCCGAGGGGACCGACGTGCGAACGGTGCTGGTAACGGACGACATTGCCTCAGCGCCCCCGGAGCGGTCAGACGAGCGACGAGGCATCGCGGGAGACTTCTGTGTGTTCAAAGTGGCAGGGGCTGCCGCCGACCGGGGCAATTCCATAGACGAGGTTGAGAGGCTGGCCAAGAAGGCAAATAGTCGTACTCGTACGCTCGGCGTGGCCTTTGGGGGCTGTACCTTGCCCGGCAGTTCTGAGCCGCTTTTCAATGTCGACCCCGACCGGATGGAGATCGGCTTGGGGATCCACGGTGAACCCGGCGTCCGCTCTGGCCAGCGGGTCCCGGCGGCGGATTTGGCTGAACTTCTCGTTGAGCCGCTGTTGGCCAGCACAGAGCGCCCTGGGGGGGCGACGGACAGGGCGGCCGTGCTACTGGACGGCCTCGGACGGACCAAGTACGAGGAGCTTTTCGTCCTCTACCGCGACGTTGCCCGCCTACTTGCAGCCCGCGGCGTACAGGTCGTCGCGCCCGAAGTGGGCGAACTGGTGACGTCGCTTGATATGGCCGGGTGCTCGTTGACCCTGTTCTGGCTTGACGAAGAGCTGGAAGAGCTCTGGGCCGCTCCCGCTGACAGCCCCGGCTACCGGAAGGCGGGTGCTGTCACTAAGGTTGCGCTTCCCGGTAACAAGCGTGGCGTTGTCGCTACAGCGACGCCAGTCCCTGAGAGCGAGCGCTCCCCGGCTAAGACCGCCGGGCACGCCACGACTGACCCAGTAGCCGCCGAAGTCGTCCGTAACGCCTTGGCGGCGATGTTGGACAAGGTGGGATCGGCTGAAGAGGAGCTCGGCCGCCTCGACGCTGCGGCGGGCGACGGGGACCACGGTCGCGGCATGGTGAGGGGACTGCGCGCCGCCGTGGGCGCCGCCACAAGTGCCGGAGACGTCCCGGGAGAGGTGCTGGTAGCGGCGGGCGCAGCGTGGGGGGAGCACGCCGGTGGTGCCTCCGGCGCACTTTGGGGCAAGATGCTCCAGTCGTTTGGCCGGGAGCTGGTAGAGCACGGAACTGGAGCTGAAGCCGTGGGCCGAGCTCTCGACAGCTCAGTTGGCTCGCTGGTCAGCCTTGGCGGCGCCAAACCCGGCGACAAGACGATGCTGGACGCGCTCGGCCCGTTTGTCGATGCCTACTTAGGCCGGGCACGGGCGGGGGACGGGCTTACCTCGGCGTGGTTAGCGGCACTGCCAGCGGCGCAAGAGGGTGCCCGCCGTACGGCCGACCTCGTGAGCAAGCGAGGACGGTCTGCTGTCCTAGGTGAGCGCAGCCGCGGCACCCTCGACCCTGGTGCCGCGTCGATGGTTTACTGCCTGAGCGCTGTTGGCCGGACGTTAACGGCGTGCCTGGCCCGCAACGCCGCCGGAAACCTTGGCGGGTCATTGCCCACGACCGGGAGTGAAGGTTGACCCGTGCCCGGTAGCAAGGACCGATACCGTCCTCTCGTGGTCGGCATCGGCTCGGACATGTTCGGCTACCCTCTCAAGGAGGAACTACGTGTCGCGTTGGAAGCGGACCCGTCCGTGGCAGAGCTACGTGACTTCGGTGTCCCTTCAGCCGACGACTCTCGGCCTTATCCCGACGTTGGCTTAGCGGTCGCCGAGCGCGTGCAAGCCGGTGAACTAGACCGCGCCATCCTTATATGCGGGACGGGGATCGGTATGGCCATCAGTGCCAACAAAGTACACGGCGTTCGGGCAGCGACCGCGTACGACCAATATTCGGTCGAGCGGTCCATCTTGTCGAATGACTGCCAGGTTCTCACCTTGGGCGCCAAGGTGGTCACACCGGAAGTGGCTCGCCGAATCGTGAAGGACTGGCTCCGGTACCGTTTCGACTCCTCCTCATCGTCTGCCGCGAAGGTTGAGCTCATCCGCAAGTACGAGCACAAAGTTACGCAATATGAGCAAGGTGCCGAGACGTGATTGGGCGGAGAAGTCCCAGAAGAACAGCGATTCGAGCTTAAATCCCTGCGCATGGCCCGCTCGGGCGCCCTTCGAGTTTGAGATATCGGCACGCGTTGCCTGAGACAGGCGCGCTGAGAATTTTGGTGCGGGACTAACGGCAAGAACCGAGAACAGGAGCCGGACTTTCCCCCAATGAGTGTCGCGGAAGAGCCGATTGCGAGCAATGTTACGAGGAAGGAGCACGGTTCTTGGCCAAATCTGTTATCGTCGCCGGGGCACGGACACCGATCGGCAAGCTGTCCGGGACGCTGGCAGGGCTTCGTGCTGCCGAGCTTGCTGGTTTGGCAATCGCTGAGGCGCTCAGGCGTG
The DNA here is from genome assembly GCA_963699075.1 of uncultured Acidimicrobiaceae bacterium. GTDB lineage: Bacteria > Actinomycetota > Acidimicrobiia > Acidimicrobiales > Palsa-688 > Fen-671. The sequence goes on from CAVOTF010000002.1 coordinate 40,124, forward strand.
CCGCTGTCGCACCGGGCTCAGTTGACCAGGTGCTGTTCGGCCAAGCCCTCCAGGCTGGTCAAGGGCAAAATCCGGCCCGGCAGGCGGCGGTTGCGGGTGGCATCCCGCTCGGCGTGCCGGCGACGACCGTCAACAAGGTCTGCCTTTCTGGTCTGCACGCGCTATATCTGGCGCATCTCATGATCCAGACGGGGGAGGCCGAGGTTGTCATTGCAGGTGGCATGGAATCGATGACCAATGCTCCCTATATGCTTGAGGGAGCTCGTCGCGGGTACCGCTATGGCGATTCCGAAGTCTTTGACTCGATACAGGCCGACGGGTTGAAGTGCGCCTTCGAGCGGGTCGGGATGGGCGTGGCCACCGAGGGATACGCCGAAAAGGCCGGGATCTCCCGGGAGGACCAGGATGAGATCGCTTTTCTTTCACACCAACGAGCGGCGGAGGCCCGAGAAGCCGGGCGGCTTTCCGAAGAACTGGTACCGGTCAGTGTCCCGCAGCGGAGAGGGCAAGTGGTCACAATGGACGCTGACGAGGGCATTCGGCCCGAGACAACACTCAAGGTCCTCAAAGCCCTCGTGCCGGCGTTTTCGCCGACAGGAAATATCACCCCTGGAAACGCTAGCCAAATCTCGGATGGGGCAGCCGCCCTGATCCTGATGTCACCACAGCGAGCGGCAGAGCTGGGTGTTGCCCCACTCGGAGAGCTATTGGGCTTCGGGCAGGTCGCAGGACCGGATCCTTCATTGCTCACCCAGCCGTCGCGCGCGGTTCGAGCCGCGCTCGAGCGGTGCGGGCTGAATTTGGAACACGTTGACATTTTCGAGATCAACGAGGCTTTTGCCGCAGTGGTGGCGGCGTCCATGGGCGACCTGGGGATCTCTTCGGAAATCGTCAACGTCAATGGGGGCGCGATAGCCCTGGGCCATCCGATCGGGATGACGGGAGCCCGGCTTGTCCTGAGCCTCGCGTACGAGCTCCGTCGACGCGGCGGCGGGATCGGGGCCGCCGCATTGTGCGGCGGCGGAGGCCAAGGTGAAGCAGCATTGCTCAGAGTGGGCAGGGAAGGATGAAAACCGCCTTAGGTATTATCGCTTAGCAGCACTTCTAACCTCAAAGGCTACCAGCCTCAACGGGAGCACTTCCCCGCGCTGACCGCCAACGGCTTCCGCGTACTTCGCTCCTTAGCAGGCCACAAAGGCTCTGACATTCCACCTAGTCGGAAACCTGCAGCCGGATGCCGGAGACCGACCAGTTGCGACCCTTCGTTTTGGTGGTTTCGGGCGAAGCTCCGAGGGAGCAGACGGGTTTACGCTGACTGCTCTCGGTCACCGATCTCGAAACAGTCCAGGATGGTCGCAGCAGCCTTCTGGATCCGCTCACACGATCTCTTGATCCCAGCAATGGCCTGCTCGCCGCCACCGGCCCAGGAAGCGACGTAGCCTAACGAGTAGTCGTTGGTGTCGAGCCCAAGAGCCTGGCACACCACGTATGCAATGGACTCAGCCTCCAGCTCCGCAAGCGGCCTGCTGTCGGACTTTTCGTGGAGCAGCGCATGAGCGATCTCGTGAGCGAGCGTCTTCACCCGCTGTGCGGGCGAATTGGTCGTCTCGACCCGGATGCGGTGCTCGCGGTGCGAGCAGTCGCCGTTAGTAGTGCCACCGAACTCGTGGTCCTCGACAGTGAAACCGATCGAATGAGCCACCCCCACCAGGGTTGCGTAGATCCCGTTCTGGTCGTCGCCGCCCAGTCGATTGCAAATCGAAGGCAGCTCTTCGCCGTCAGTCTGGGCTATGTCGAACACTGGCACGAATTTGAAGCCGCGGATGACCCGGACGTCGTCGCCTTCCTCAGCGTCGCTGCTTTTGCAGACCATGGGGGCAAGTATCCAGATGGCCTTTTCTCCCTTGCGGACGAAGCGATTGAGCTTTCTCCAGGCGTTGAAGCCTGCGATCCGAGTCGCGTCGTGGCACTGGACGGCGATAAGGAGCACGTTCCCAAAGCTGTAGCGGTGGAAGCGGCTCTGGAAACCTAGGTAGTGCCGCCACTCCTCGGACGTCGTGAGGTTGTTGATCCCCTCCGTGAGCTGGACGATGAGATCTGGGCGGTTGCTCTTGACAGTCATCTCGGAGTCCTTCCGTGCGGTGCTTATGCCATGCACCCGAAATAGGCAGGGCGAAGCCGAGCGGAATAGCTTCGAGAGACGCAGACCCAAACTGCACTTCAGGACTTCAAGCTCGCAGGACGCAGCTCTGCCAGGGTGATACAGCGCAGAGGCCCGTATGGGGCGAGAGACCGCACCAGCCACACTTCAAACGCCGAGGCTGACGGTCAGGGAGGGATCACCGATCGTGACCCGATCTGGCAAGTAACTCTATCTAGACCCTGTGACGCCAACACCCAGGGTCCTATCGCGCCGCCTAAATCCAAAGCGGTAGAGGGCTACGAGCTGACAAGCCGGAAGCCCTGGTCGGGCCAACGATAGGGTGCCAGTCCAGCACCGCCAGAAGCCTGTGCTCCCGTGCCGGAAGGGAAAGGGCAATTCCTCGGTGGCCGCGGTCAGGACTGACGAGGGCTTCTCACGCGACGGGTCGTCGTGACGAACGGCACGGGACCTGAGCTCAATTGCTGCCGAGACGCCGGCCGGCAAGCTTGTGTTCTGCGGTGGCCTCGAAGAGGACAACCCGGACCAAACTATTTCGATGCGCTTTCCGGCATACTGAACGCCCCCGGCTCACACCGGGCTGGTCCGCCAGAAAGTGAGCGGACCTTGGCTCCGGGATACGAAGATCTCGCGTCGCGTCAGAGAATTAGAGCAGCTGGGAGGGTGCCAGCGGGGTCGCCGTCCATCTCCGTTGGGTGCCCGATACACAAACCTTCAGTACTAAATCTCAGTATCGAGGCGGCCGCCGAGTTTTTGGACATTGTTTGACGCCGCCCGCACCAGCTGGGACATGGAGCTCATGTAGGTCTCTGACGGAGCGCCGATAGCGTCGGCCGAGTCCTTGGCGGCGACGTTGGCCGCGATGACGTCGTTGACGGTCCCGGGCTTCCCGGCCGCTGCCGCCACGGGTGCAGCCACCACGGGCGCAGCCGCAACTTGGCTGACTTCCGCCGGCGCGGTCGCGCTGGCTGGCTGGGTCGCCGGGGGAACCTGCCCGGCGCTGGTTGGTCCATAGGCGTTATAGCCCACACCGCCGACACCGCCGACACTCGCCATCTGTACTCCTTTGTCGCCTCAATAGCGCGACAGTCCGTCGAGCCCTTGGGTTAGAGCTCCAGTCTAGCGGTTGCGGCGCCACTATGCGTGGCAACGTGGCGCTGGGTTTCTCGGGGCGGCGCGGGTGCGGCGGCTCCTCCGCTTGGGCAACGCCCCTCGGTGTGGCGCCTGCGGACCACTATCTAAGAATGTCTAAGGCCAGATGACCCGAGCTTAGAAAACGTTAGACTGCCATCGTGCAGAGGCGGGACAACCCGTACACGCCGGGGGCCGGCCGCAAGCCGCCCTATCTGGCCGGGCGTGACAAGGACCTGGATGACTTCGCCTCTCTGATCGAGGTCCTCGGCGACGGCGGGGCCGAGCGCAGCCTCATCTTTTATGGCCTCCGAGGGGTCGGCAAGACCGTCCTGCTCATGGAGCTCGACATCTTGGCCTCCGAGGCCGGATGGGCCACGACCGACGTGCAGGAGGTCGGCTCTCAGCCCGACTTCCGATCCACGTTCGCCCAGATGGCGTCTCGCCTGCTCCGGGAGATGAGCCGTAAGCACCGTATCCGCGACCGGGTCGAGCGGGCTCTCGGGGTCGTGAAGGCCTTCAGCATCCTGGCACCTGGAGGCGTGCAGCTGAAGCTCGACGTGGATGCGGTGACCGGGATGGCCGACTCGGGCGATCCCGAGCAAGACCTCGTGGACCTGCTCCGGGAGATCGGCGAGACCGCGGCCGAAGCGGGGAGCGGCGCCCTGTTCCTCATCGACGAGATGCACAACCTCGACGCACCTTCGCTGGCCGCCGTCTGCATGGCCTTCCAGGCCGTCAGCCGCGAGGCGCTGCCGGTGGCGCTCGTTGGGGCCGGCCTGCCCGACCTGCAGGTCCGGTTCATGCGGGCCAAGCCGTACGCCGACCGGCTCTTCGAGTACCGCGAACTCGGGCGGCTGCGCGACCCGGAAGCCGACGTGGCCCTCGTCAAACCGGCCGCGATCCTCGGGGTGGACTTCGACAAGGATGCCGCCCTGGCTGTCCTGCGCCTGTCCGCCGGCTATCCCTACTTCCTCCAGCAGTACGGCCGCGAACTGTGGAACGCCGCCGAGCCGTCGCACATAACGATGGCCGACGTCGAGGAAGTGCGCGACCTCGTGCGGGACCAGCTCGCCCGCACTTTCTACGGGACCCGCTTCGAGCTGGCGAGCGATGCCGAGCAGCGCTACCTGGCTGCCATGGCGTCGCTCGGGCCGGCACCATATGCGACCGCCGACGTCGCCCGGGCGTGGGGGGCGGAGAACCAGCGCCAAACCTCGCCGCATCGCGACAACCTCATCCAGAAGGGCCTCATCTGGTCACCGCGGCGCGGCCAGGTCGACTTCACGGTCCCTCTGTTCGCCGAGTTCCTGCTCGAGCACCACCCGATCGGTTGCTTCGGTGACGAGTGAGGAACTGCCGGGTAATCGCGCGGTCTTGATTCGTCTTCGATACCAGGGCCGGCTCCGCGTGCTCGAAGCGACGAGGCCCATGGGCCACGCCGCGGTCCCCTAACTTGGATGTCCCGTGCGCTGCGCTGAAACGCCCGAAGGCTAGACGACCAGGTGGGCCCCGAGGGGATCGCTGAAGAACACATGGGCGCGCCCGGCGCTCTCGAAGGGGTCCTGCACCGGCGCGACCCCGTGGCTGCCACGGCAGCGCTTGCAGCGCTCAGCGCTGCTGCGTTCGCCTATGTGACGACTGAGAGCCTTCCTGTGGGCCTCCTCCAGCCGATATCGCACGCGCTGCACTCGTCGCTGGTTGCGACGGGCCGGCTTGTGACGGTTTACGCGGGGATCAACGTGGTCCTTTCGGCGCCCCTTGCTCACCTTGCCAAGGGGCTGCCGAGGAAGGCAACGATCTGCTTCCTCATGGCTGCCCTGGTGCTCACCTCGTTCGCGGCGGCGGCAGCCCCGGGCTACGGGTGGCTGATGGCTGTGCGGGTCGTGACCGCTCTCGGGCAGTCTCTGTTCTGGTCGCTCGTGATCCCAACGGCGGCCAGCTTGTTCCCGGCCGAGATGACTGGCCGCGCGGTGGGCTGGATCCTCGGCGGCGGCTCGATGGCCGTCGTGCTCGGTGTCCCCGCAGGCACATGGCTCGGCCAGCTGGCCGGCTGGCGCGCTGCCTTCATAGGAGTCGGGGTCCTGGCCGCCGTCCTGTCAGCGCCGATCGCGCTGCTCCTGCCCAACTACCACCCCGCCGACACCCACGCCGGGACCGGCTCGGCGCCCGACCGCCGACGCTACCGGCTCGCTCTGGCGACGACAGCCTTGGCCGTTGGCGGCTTCTTTTGCATGTACACCTACGTGAGCCCGTTCTTCACGAAGGTCGCCGGGCTGGCGCTCCGCGACGTCGCCCCGGTGCTCCTCGTCACCGGGTCGGCAACGGTGGCAGGGGTCTTCGCCGGGTCCGTCATGTCCCGCCGGCGACCAGACATCGCCGTCCTCGCCCCCGTAGCGGTACTGGCGCCAGCGCTGATTGGCCTCTACCTCACCGGCCGCGCGCTCCCGGCGGCCATAGCCTTGGCTGCCGTCGTCTGCTTCTTGCTCGGCGTTTACGACGTCACCAACCAAAACCACATACTCGAGGTCGCCCCGGCGAGCACGGACATCTCCTCCGCCTGGACCTCCGCATCGTTCAATATGGGCATCGCCGGGGGTTCGCTTGCGGGCGGCTTGGTGCTCAACGCGTATGGGGCTCGCGCAACGGCGCTCGTCGGGGGGCTGGTGGCCCTTGTAGCGCTTTTCGTAGCGATTGCAGCGAACCGCCAGCGGAGAGGCGCGCGGGACGGCTCTCCTATCTAAGGGCTGTCTAAGGCCGGGTGACCTTGCCTTAGAAAGTGTCAGATCGGTTGGTTCTCGCCATCCTCCTAGACCCCCGCACCTATTAGGCCGTGCGGGTCGAGGACGAACTTCTTCGCTGCTCCCTGGTCGAAATCGCGGTACCCGCGCTCTGCCTCAGTAAGGGAAATGACCTCAACGTTCACCGCCTTGGCAATCTGCACCTTGTCGTAAAGGACCGCCATCATGAGTTGGCGGTTGTAGCGCATCACGGGGCACTGCCCGGTGGTGAACGTGTGGGATTTCGCCCAGCCAAGTCCGAGCCGGATACTCAGGCTGCCGCGCTTAGCGGCCTCATCGATGCCGCCAGGGTCACCGGTGACATAGAGGCCCGGGATGCCGAGCGCCCCGCCGGCGCGGGTCACGTCCATCAGTGAGTTGAGAACCGCCGCGGGGACCTCGTGGTCCGCATCGTCCCCGTGGCCACGGGCCTCGAAACCGACGCAGTCGACGGCCGAGTCGACCTCGGGGACGCCCAAGATCGACTCGATCTGGTCGGCCAGCGGGCCCTTGGAGATGTCGACCGTTTCGCAACCGAAGCTCCGGGCCTGGGCGAGGCGCTCGGCAATCCGGTCCCCGACAATTACGACCGCCGCACCGAGCAAGTGACAGGACGCCGCGCAAGCGAGCCCCACCGGGCCTGCCCCGGCGACGTAAACGACGGACCCGGGACCAACGCCGGCGGTAACGGCCCCGTGAAAACCGGTCGGGAATATATCCGACAAACAGGTGAGGTCCTTTATCTTGGCCATCGCCTGGTCCCTGTCCGGAAAGCGCAAGAGGTTGAAGTCGGCGTATGGGACCATGACGTAGTCAGCCTGCCCGCCCACCCATCCTCCCATGTCGACATAGCCGTAAGCCGCGCCCGGGCGGGCCGGGTTCACGTTGAGACAAATACCGGTCTTGCCCTCCTTGCAGTTACGGCAACGACCGCAGGCAATATTGAACGGCACAGAGACGAGGTCGCCGACCTTCACGAACTCCACGTCGCGCCCGGCTTCGATGACCTCGCCAGTTATTTCGTGCCCGAGGATCAGTCCCGGAGGGGCCGTCGTGCGGCCCCGCACCATATGTTGGTCGCTCCCACAAATATTCGTACTGACGACCCGCAGGATTACGCCATGGTCGCAGCGGCGGTCGCCCAAAGCAAGCCGCGGAAAGTCAATGGAACGCAACTCGACTTGGCCAGGCTGGATATACGCAACGCCCCGATTTTCCCCCATTTTGCCCCTTTTCTCATCCTCGTGTTTCCCGGAGGCCTCGTCACTCACAGTCCTGGCTCCCGGTCCGTGTACAAGGTCTTACCAGTACATGGGAAAATGCGCAAGCGGCGGAAGGGCCCGCCGTGCCCACGTTGACCACTGCGATCACGCACGTTCTGACGGGCCGTCTGCATCGCCCGGTACGACACGGGTACCCTCTTCGGTTGGCAATGGCGCGCGCTCGACGAGCTTAATGCGCCCAACGGCGCCAACGACCGTGCCCGTCCCATGCTCGAGGTCGCTGCTCGTCAGCTGTGCTTCACCCGTCTCCGTAGCGGCGTTCAGGTGCTGGCGATGGTGAGCCGCGCCCAAGCGGTGGAAGTAGAGCATAAAGACGCCAGAGAACAGCATGAAAAGGGAGAAGGTGATAGCAGCGGGGAACAGAGCGGGTGCCGGTGCAGAGTTGACGTTTCGTGCTTCCGGGACCAACATCACAGCCAGGAAGCAGAGGACACCCGAAGCGAATAGTACCCCCCACACGTAGCGGTTCCATTGGGCGATGGCCTGCCCAGGCAGGAACGGGAGCGGTATCAGGCCAAAGGCCAAGGTGCCGAGGCCCGCCGTGCATACTGTGTCGAGCGCGGCCTCGAGGACCAACAGGACTGGTGACGGATCCTGCGAAGCGCTTGTCGCCCCGCTCACGACGACATCGGTCGCTAGTGCACCAAGACTCAGCAGCAGCGTTACGAACATCGACTTCGTCGTGACCCGGGCCTCGACTTCGGTAGATAGTTTCGGCGAAAACGAGTAGACACACAAAAGCCCGTACAAATAGGGCGGGTCCAAATCGATCAAACGTGAAACCGCTACGCAAAGAGCGGCCACCAGTACCGACGACCCCAGCACCTTGAGATGCCCGTGACCTTTTCTGCCGCTCCAGAAGTACGGGACCTGGAAGCCCAACGTAGTAACAGCCAAACCGATCGAAATCCCGATGAAGACCCAAAGCAGGGCACGGTCCAAATGGAACGGCCGGTCCAGCAGCGCGGTCAAAGCAGCTCCGACCAGCAGGAACCACAGCATCGTCAGGACCGGCCAGGCCTCGTGATGGCGTGGCGCCGCCTCGGTACCGACGTGCCTGTCGGGCTTGTGGTTCTTGCCTGGCCACCACGCGATGACCCGGGTACGCAGTAGCGAAGCCGCCGCCTTTTTGATCCTTTCCTCGTTGGCCTGCCAGGTGTCGTTGAACCACTCAGCCGGGAACCCTAGGAAAACCCACGACATAACGGCTAAGACAATCAGCAGGAGGGCTACGGTGGCCGCCGCAGCCGGTGAGTGGTAAATGATCGCAAAACTGTCGCCGATCGTGCGCGGAGTAGGAAAGGAAGCCACGAATGTGCTCCGGTGGTCTGCGACCGCCGTCACAACGAAAACAGCACTGGCGATAGCAGGGGCCCGGCCGGCGACCGACTGGCATTTTGCCGAAACGGACTGGCTTCCCGGGATCTCATCCGCCGGCACCGTGAGGCTTTCCTTCACGATGTGGCCGCTCGCCGCGGCAGCCGCCGCGAGTTCGATCTGGCCAAAATCGAAGTCCATCTTCGGGCACAGCGAGCCCCGGTAAGTCAACTCGAAACGCATTCCCGGCGGGCCGGTCGGCGGGAAGATTTCCAAGCGGGACCGGGCGATGACCATTACCACCGGGAGATCCGGCCAGCGCGAGCAAGCGCCCCGAAAAGCTCGACCTTTCCGAGGTAGCGAAGCGCGCGAGGCCGACGGACCTCGGGGCAACTGCGGCCGACGGCCCTCCTCCTGATCCGTAGTCGACAGTGAGCGTGGAACCCGCGGGCAGGCCCAGGCTGGACACGGTGATGGTGCGCCCCGAGACCGAGACCGCGGCCGGTGCAGTGGCGGTGGTGTAGCCGGCGTGGCCGGGCAAGATCGAAGGAGCTGACCAGCCGGGCGGGACGATGATGGCCAGCTCACCCGAAGATGTCCCTCCGGTGGCGGCGGTGTAGCTCAGTACCACGTCGTCGCTCGAGCCCTCCAGCACCATCTTCGGGGAGGCCGTCATCTTGCCCGAACCGTCGTTGGCGGTAACCAACAGCGCAGGGGGGCGGCCCAGAACTGCTACACGCGAAGCCCCCGGTAGAGAGGACTCCAAGGTGACGAAGGAGTAGGTACCGGGCCCCGGCGCTTCGCCAACAGCTGCGTAGTTATAGGCAATGGTGAGGGCCTGGCCGGCGGCCAATGTGAGGTCTCCCACGATGAACTGGCCGTTGTCGCTGCGGGTGATCCCCGCTCCGGAGCTGTAGCCCGGAACGGCGGTGATGGCGCCTGCGGGCAGGCTCTCCGGAGCGGGCCAGCCTGAAGGGATGCTCACGGCGACCGAGCCTCCATGGACGCCCTGGGCGCCGGCCGTGTAGATGAACCGGAGAGGCGTGTTGCCGCCGGCGGGTACCGCGCCCGGCTCGACCGTAATTCTCCCCTGGCCAGCGCTGGTCGTGGTGCCCGTGGTTGTCGTCTTGCCCGTGGTGGTCGTCTTGCCCGTGGTGGTCGTCTTGCCCGTGGTTGTCGTCTTGCCCGTGGTTGTCGTCTTGCCCGTGGTGGTCGTCTTGCCCGTGGTGGTCGTGTTGGTAGTGACCACCGTCCCCGGGCGGGTCAGGTCACCGACGAGCGTGATGGAGTCGGTGCTGCTGGGTGTGGTGGGGTTGACTACGTCAGTAGCCGTGAGCGTAATGAGGTCTCCCGAGGCGATCACGTTTGGGACAGTCAAGGTCACGACGTTGGTACCACCGCCAGCGAGCGGAGCGCTGACCGTGCCCGAGCCGGTCGAGGTCGTCGAATCTGTGACCTGGTAATCACCCGGGTTGTTGGGGAACACCGTCCCCGGGGGTGCCTCCAGCTCTATAGTGCTCGTCCCTCCCGTCAAAGTCTGCGAAGCCTGGACGCTCGCAATCGTGTAGGTAGCGACGGCTCCGGTCGTCGCGGGACTAACCGTGACCAGCACGTCCGGGCTGGCATTGGCGACGATAGCGTAGGGAGGGGCGTTCACAGCAATAGGGTCGCCGGTGGTCTCCACCGAGAAATCGCCAATCGGCCCCGGCAATGCGGGGTTGATCACGTCGGCCACGAGGATGCTGATCTCGTCACCGGCTGCGATGGGACGCTGGAGGGGAACGCTGGCCGACCCGCTCGTGTACACGCCGCCCGCACTGCGAGCAACGACGTACCGCCAGCCTTGGGTGGCATCGGCCACCTCAGTGCCCGTGACGTTGGCGAAGTTTGTCGGGCCGGCGCGCTCGGTCAGCTTGATATCGCCGCCGGCGCTCGTGGCGTCGCTAGCCCGAAACTCGATGCTGTAGTCAACCGAGGCACCCTCCACTAGGGTCGAAGGGTCGACCGTAAGCGCGGTGACAGAGCTACCAAAGATCATCGCGTTGGTGCCCTGGGGAGTGGCATTGCCGGGTTGCACGCTTATTATGTCGGCCTCGCCGGGGCCGTTGGAGGCGGGGTTGGTCCCTTCGGCGCTGATGTTGAGAGTGTCGCCGTCGACCAGAGCATCGGTCAATGTCAGGGTCACCGCCGCGCCAGTGGCCACGGCGTTGCTGACGGGGTCAGCGGTGGCGGCGCCCCCCGAGGGGGCAACCGTTACGGTGTACCCGGCCGCGCCGTTTAGGAATGTGATCGTCCCTGCCCCGACCGTAGCGGTGGCCGAAAGCGACAGGCTGGTGCTGGAGCTGGCGAGGCCGGTGACAATTGCGTCGCTGATCGTGAAGACGGTGTTAGCGCCGAAGGCAGACGACGTTGCGGTCAGGACAGGCAAAGTTGCGGTCACGAGGACCGTGTTGGACGTACCCGGCAACGGGTTGCTGGAAGTCGTGACCGCGAAGGTGAACGTCCCGGTCGAGGCGGGCGCATTGGCCTGGAAGTCAACCTGCACCGTGTCGCCGGCGCTTAGGGTGCAGGAGCTCTCGAGATCGATGGTGACTAAAGAGGCGCTGGAGGCGCCCCCATCGCTGCCGGACTGGAGGCACGAGCCTCCGTCGATCAGCGCGATTTCGATGGGAGCGGACCCCAGTGCCGTCGAGGGCGCGACGGAGACCCAGCTGGAACTGGTCCCGGCGAGGGACGCCGAGACTGTGAAGGAAACCTCGAAGCCCGTGGACGCGTTTTGCCTCACCCCGCCAGGCGAGGCGCTGACGTTGACCACGGACGAACCTATGCTGTACGGGTTGGTCGTGATCCCGGCGGGTACGGGGACGGCCGCGAAGGCCAGCCCTCCGGCCAGCGTTGCCGCTATCAGGACGCCAGCAAAAACCAGCAGCCTTTTAGGGCACTTTGCCGATGACAAATGACTAACGAAGATCTCTGCCATGGGGCCTCCCCCTTCAACAGAGCCGGAGCAGCCAACAAACGGACAAGAAACGCTGAGACGGGCTGCCCGTCAATCACTCAGGACAGGCTGGCGGGAATTGACGGACCGGTCGCCGAACAGCCGGTCCATTGAGGGCGACGGGCGAGCCCCGAGAGCGTCGGCCAGGAGCCGTGCGCAAGCCCGGTACTGGCGGGATGCCTCCGCCAGGTTGCCCTCCTTGAGATGCACTCGGACCACCAATCGGTGAGCACTTCTCGCGCAACGGCTCAGCGGCCACTGCGGCCAGGCCGGCCTCGAGGGCCAGCCCGTACTTGCCTTCTTCGGTGAAGCGCTCGCAGATTGCCTCCAGCGCGTGCAGCCGGAGCTGACGGAACCGTTCGCGCTCGACCAGCACCCAGTCTTCGTACCACTCCGGCAAGAGGTCGTCCCTTAGCACCTGCAGGCCCGGATCATGGGGTTGCTGTGCCGTCCCGGTGGGGTCGAGGATTGAGGTAGCCCAGGCCACGGTTTCCTTGAAGTCGACGGACACCCGGGGGTTTAGCCACAGGTGGGTGTCAGACGCCTCGATCACCTCGACGCCCGCAGGCGAGGGCACCCGCCACAGGGCGGAGCGAAGGCTTGAGTTGGCCCGGCGTTCGGACGATTCGGCCCACAACGCGCCGCTGGCGTGAAGCCTGGGAACGGCACGCTCATGAAGCGCTACGAAAGCCACCAGCCGCTGCGCGCTGGAGGCCATCGGCACCACGTCCTGACCGTGCCGCAGCTCGAACCCACTGATCAGGCAGAGCTGGGGCTCTGATTGACCTCTGAAAGACCTCGAGCAGTCCACCGCTCCCACCCTTTGTCACTGGTCAGCGAACCTGCCCACCCCTGAGAGCCCTCCCGTGAGAGCCGTCCCGAAACATCTCGCGCTGTTGGTGGAATGGTTTGCAGGACCGACCCGAAAATAGGCGTGCAAAGTCACGCCAGCGTCACCTACGCGTCACGGTGTGGGCGAAGGGGACGCCGAAGCCTGGGCGCCGTGCCCGCCGGGCTGCACAACGGACCTTGAGCCATTGCGGGCGGTACCGACGACCGAACCGTCGGGGTGGAACGTCCAGGTCCCGCGGGGATCGGTGACTTCGATTGTGATCTTGCGGATGACCGATTCTTTGGTGAAAAACCTGAAGCAATCGTTGCACATCTCCTTCGAGACGACAACGGGTGAACCCGGGTTCTCGATGAACGCCTTCTTCTCGGCGTGAGAAGCTTTCTCTCGCCCGGGGATGCCCTCGTCCAACGATGAGTTCTCTTCCAGGGGATGGCCGATGGCCTTGGCTTCTTCTAACACCGCCTCAGTGCTGGCCGAGCCGCGGACCTTTTTGCCGAACCCGCTCCGCACCATCTTGCCGTCCGTCGTCTTGCCGTCCGTCGTCTTGCCGTCCGCCGTCTTGCCGTCCACTGCCTCGGCTTGCTCGGTTCGCGCCTTGGTCTTCTTTGTGTCCCGTCCGAGGGAGGCGACAGTCTCGTCAGCGGCTTGTGCGCGCACTGTTTCGCGAGGCGTGGGTTGGGAATGGGGCAACGTTTCGCGGACGCGCCCTTGAATGACCTCAGGGGTCTGCAGGGACATATACCGGCCCCCCACCGAGCCCTCTTTCTCGCCGCCGTACCAGGTCCTCGGACCGCGACCGGGCACGACCCGCGGCCGCGGTGTCCCGGGCGACGTCGGCCTGGAAGGCCCAGGCCCAGCTACCACGGGCTCGTGGCTCGGTGCAGGCGCCCCGGCCTCGACCTGTTGGCCAGTGGCAACGTGGACCTCGCTTTGCGGCGTAGTGGGCGCGGGATGGGCGGGATGCGCAGGCCCGGGCTCGACGTGCATACCGGAGGCCGCTGCCGGATGGGGCCCGCAGCGTTCGGCGCGTGGACGTCGATCGACGCGCCGCCGGGCGCGGGGTGGGTGGCGGTAGTCCGCACATGGTCTTCAGCTCGATGCGTTGGGGACCCCGCCTCCGCCATATGGGGACTCGACAATTGCGTATGTTCAGGGACGCTTTGACCCGCAGTATGCTGGGGCGTCGTAGGCGGGGACCCGGCCGTCGGCGGCGCTTCGTGGACCGGGTGGGGAGGCGTCGTCGCGGGGGCTGCAGTGTGGTCCTGTGGCCCTGTGTGAACCGGCACTTTGCGAGTTGCCGGGTCGCCGGGAGCCCCGCCCCCGTGCTCGGCTGCGCCTTCCCGCCAGCCGCCTTTTCGCGGGCGTGGTTGGCGGCTGCAATGACGGCGCGGGCAAGAGCTACGATGACCGCCTGCAGGTCCGATTCCAACCTGCGCTTGCGGTCCTCCCCGTGGTAGTTCTTGTAATCGTCCACGTAGTGCCTGACCACGTCCGAGGTCGCCAGCACACCGATGGCCACATCGGCCATCAGCTCCATAATGCGTTTGCCAGCCCGGGCTGCCTTGAGCCCGATCAAAGACAGTGCGGCCTGCATGACGGGTGACCAAAAATCCATGGTTTTCCACCAGTCATTGGGGTGCCTGCTTACGGCCACGTCGACGGCCTGAAGGGTGGAAGCCAGGCCCAGGGCCCGCACCACCAACTCCAGCTCCTTTTCCCCGACCAGTGCAAGGACGACCTCGGTACCGATCGCACCCTCGATCTGGCCAATTTCCCGAGCAGTAAAAATGCCGAACTCAGGTGGGTTCTCCCCCACTACGGAGGTGCGCAATCTGTCGGCGGCATCACCCGCCTTAGCGACTAAACCCGAAACCGACGGGCCCCGGTGTCGGGGTCAACCATACCGGAGGCCCGAGCAATTTTCCGGGTGACCATGGCGCCGGCGGCGGGTGGCACTAGCGCGATGACCGCGCCGTTCGCCACGGCATGGGCCGATTCCCTAGCCTGCGGTGACAAATGAGCGATGTCGGCGGCGTGATCGACCGCTTTGTCGACCATTTGCAGGCCCTTGTCCTCTACCCACAAGGCTGTGTCAACCGCGCCCGCCCCCGCCATCGCCACCGCTTCGACGTAACCCAGGTACTCACCTGACTTCGTCCGGATTGTCTGGATGTTCTTTTGGATCTCCTCGTGCACCGCAGCTCGGGCCTTGGCCTCCCACACCCGGGGGTCCCACGAGGCGCCCGCGGGGCCTACGGAACGATGAGCTTGGACGGCCACCGGCTGCCCAATGAATGCGCGGGTTGCGACAACGTCTGCTTCCGCCTCTGCCTCGCGCTCGAGGGTGGGGCTGGCGCCGATAGCGCGTTGCTGCACGACATGTGCTAGTTCGTGCGCGAGCAGCATGCGGCCGGGTACGGACCCGGGGGAATATCGCCCCGCCGCAAAACTTATGTGCTCACCGGTAGTGACGGCGGCCTGACCCGGACGCGTGCCGCGCCCGTCGGCGTGAATGCGAACGGTTGCGAAAGAATGGCCGAAGGCTTTCTCGAAAGGACCGCGGGCACCGGCGTCTATCGGACTGCCCGGGACCGTAGCGTCCCGGTCGCCCGCTGACCGTTTAGCAAGATGGCTGTCGAGGTAACCGCGGCTGCCCTCCAGCTCGCGCTCGGGGCGAAGATCGTGAGCATCCCGTTGCGAGGGTTCGACCGTGACTGCGTCCTTGGCCTTAAGCACCGCGTGGGCTCTAACCCCTGCCTCAGGTGGCGACATTGTTGGCCAACAAGCACGCAACAGCCTGGATGTACTCGGGGACAACCGGAGGTTGCACAGTCGGGGTGACGTTCGGCTCGGGAATGGTCGGCCAGAACGGGCCGAGCGGCGGGGAGGTGCTGGCTCCTTCGATCACGTTATCTACGACCAGCCACTGGCTGCCGGTGCGGATTGGGGCCAGGATCGTCGTGTCGAAGTCCTCGGTCCTTTGGCCCTGGAAGCGGGAGGGTGTCGGGGTCCCCGGGCCAGTGCCGGTCAGGACGACGACCCGTATGCCCATGGCGAATCCAGTGACGTGGTTGTCCCGGATTACTGCCTTGGGGCCAAGGTAACCAACGACCCGGATAGCGTCGGCGGGTTGCACCGCGGTCACGCCCGCGGCAGCCAAGGTGACGCGGTTGCATTGGATATCGAGGCTATTGGCGTTGCCTACAAAAATGCCGAACCTGGCGTTCTTGGTCGCGACGTCGTTGCAACTGCAGGCGATGGTGTTGTCGCTGATACGGATCGTCTGCATGTGGTCGGGCGTGCGCTGCTTGGCCGTGGCCTCGGTGGCCGAGGCGTGGTGGCTGACCCCGACCGAAATGCCCATGATCACGCCCGAGAGAGCGTTACGGACGATGTGCAGGTCGCCGACGGTCTGGCCACCGACCACGATGCCCCTACTGGCCAGAGGCACGTGCTCGTTGAGCAGGTGCAGTACCGTCCCGAACCCGGACAACCCGGTCCGGGCGGTCGGGTTGGTCAGGACGGTGTTGGCGGATTTCTTCAGGTAATTGATGGCGTCTGCGGGAGTCGCAAATTCCTTGGGTGCGTTGGCATCGAGGTAGGTCTGCCATGTGTCGCCAAGAGTGGTGCCCACCGCGATCTTGATCGGCTGTGAGCCCACGTTCACAACCACAGGCGTCCTGAGCGTGGCGGTCAGGTTCAACCCTGGGCGCGCTACAGCCGCTGGCGCTACAGCCGCAGGCGCTGCGGCCACCGGCGCTACAGCCGCCGGCGCTACAGCCGCCGGCGTTATCGCCGCCATCATGGTCGTGGGCTCGTCCCTTTCCACCAGGCGCGACAGGTCCGGCAGTCCTGCGCTGCCCAGCACGCCCGTAGTGCCAGTAACGCCCGTAGTGCCAGTAACCCCGGCCCCGCCAGCTGTCCCGGTGCTACCGGCACCGGCGCCCGAAGTCCCGGGAGTGCCGGAACTCGGAGCCCCCGAGGCAGAAGTGCCCGAAGTGCCCGAGGTGCCCGAAGAACCGGTACTGCTGGCGGGAGGTGGGATATCCAGTCCGGACAACAGGTACGACCGCGCTACCGCCAGGTAGCCACGGTCGGCCAAACGCTCGTCGACCGTGGTCGCCGGGGCTGCCGGGTCGACGACGATCTCGTTGTCCTCGACGACGGCTCGGGCCTGGTGGACAAGCTGTATGCCGACCTGCATTTCGCCCACGTACAACAGCGACCCTTTTACCCGGGCCGAACCGGCCCCGGTGCTCACATTCCCGCCACTGGTGGCATTGGGCTGGACTATGTCGCTGTTCACTGTGATGCAGGCGGCCCCCCGGGTCGACACAGCGCTCCCGCACCGCAGCCACACGTTC
Source organism: uncultured Acidimicrobiaceae bacterium (assembly GCA_963699075.1). GTDB lineage: Bacteria > Actinomycetota > Acidimicrobiia > Acidimicrobiales > Palsa-688 > Fen-671. The sequence continues at coordinate 57,011 of CAVOTF010000002.1, forward strand.
TCGACGTTGACCTCCTGACAGTTCGAAAACGCCAACGTGCCGTTTATGTGGTCCCGCCCAGCGCTCGTGGCCGCGCTGGTGACCACTGAAGTCTCGCCGTAAAGATCACGTACGGTCACGCTGTTGCAATCTTCGAACTGGAGCACCGACTCCGGGCCGCCGGCCCCCGACGCCCCGATGAGCTGGGTCCCCCAGCCCGCCCCGTTTATGACCACATTGCCGGCATTGGCAATAACAAGCGGGGCCGACAGCGGGTAATCCCCGATGGGGAAACAGATCTCGGCGTCCAGCGGCGCCGCGGTACCGCCGCCATCCTCGCCCGAGCCTGAGGTGGTGGGCTGAAAATAGTTCAGGATGGCCTGCTCCCAGCCTGCCCCGGGCTGGACCACGATGGTGCACGGGCTCAAGGACTGCGCCGGCATCAGGTCCGTCAATGGCAGGAAGGGCAGCCGGCAGTCCGTTGGGGTGGTGGCTACACCCAGGCCGCTGAAAGTCCCAGGCAGCGTCAGGTCGACCAGCGCCAGCGAGGCATAGTGGTGCTTAATCCCGAGCGGCGGCTGGGGCACAGGGTCGCCTGAAGAGCCCACGGGCCACTGCACGTACCCCTGTGAAATTGTTGTCGCTGTGCGCGCCGGGATGAGCCAGTAATCACCGACCTGGTAATTACCACTGGTGAACTCCACCTGCACCCCGCCCTCGAGGGGGATCGGGCCCCGGCACTTACGGTCAGGACACCGCCCGCTGTCAGCGCGGTCCCATTCTGGTCCCAGCGGCGCAGTTTGGGGTTGAGTGCCAAGTTGGCGGTCGCGGCCGACGCCCCGGTCAGCTGTACCTGGCCGTTGGCCGGTGGCGCCGCCACCTCATAGAGGGTGCCCGAGCCGTTGATCAGCTCGATGCTGTCGTCGGTAAGCTCTACCCAGTCCCCTTGGCTGAAACCGAGGGTAGGGTCGTTGCTTAGGCCACTGATGTAAAACGTTGGCCCGCTCACCGAAGTTGGCGCCGACGACCCGCTGTTGCCGGGCGGGGCGGTGATGAGGCAGACCACCGAGCCGTTCTCACGAGACCACTTGAACGTCGCTGTCCCGTCCGGGCCGCCGGTATGGATCTCGACCCGGTAGAGCTGGTTCTCCAGCATCTGGTAGCCCGTTTCGGGCGTCATGGTGCAAGGCAGGTCCGCCCCTGGGGCGGCTGAGCTGGCCGACAAGGTGCCGGTGGTCTCGTTCGCCGCCACCCACGGTTCGCCGGCACTAGCGCACGTGGGCGGAGCCGAGCCGGATGCCGGAGCAGGCCCGATAAAGGCCAACTTCACCTGCCATACGAGCTTGGTGCGCACGGACGTATCGGCCCGCCCAGGGCCGTCTCGCGAATAAGCGGGTTGTCCAGCGATGTGATCAAGCGTTCCCAGGCATCTAGGTAGACGGCGTAGGTGCCGGCCTGGGTGGCGCCGAAATCAGCCAGGGTGACCCCCGGCATATCGGGTTGGTTGAGCAGGGAGGCACCGGTGGTGCCGTTCTCCACCAACAAGCCGTCGACGTAGAAACGGCCTTCGGAAATGGTGAGGTCGGAGCCGCTGGAGCCGACCCCGATGGAAAACCCGCCTGCAGGCTGGCCGTCCGGCAATGTCCACTCCGGGTAACCCGCGGGGCCGATGACGTCGGTGGACGTTGTGGCGGAGATGTGGTCGTCGATCGCGACCTGCTCGTTGCCGTCGGCATCGATCTCGGTCCGCCCCTGTTGCATAAGGACGCGCCGGTAGTGGTTCTGCTCGGCGAACGTGACCCGGCTGAAATCGCCCTTCATGTCAATAGCCCTTTCCGCTTTTCAAGTCGTATGGATGATGCCGGCCTGGAGGCCGATGCGCAGGTACTCGTTCAATCGATAGGAGAGGTTGCTCTCCCGGCGGCCCGAGTAAAGGCCGTTGAACACACCCATCTCGTCGCCTTCCTCCGCCCCGGCACTGATCTGGGCCGGTGCCGAGTCGGCTAGCTGCAGGTAGGCGGGCTGGCCGGGGACCACGCTGGTGAACACCGGCTGCAGCCAGGTTTCGACTTCCGCCTGCAACTGAGCCTGCTCGGCCGGGGTGAGGCCGGGGTTGGCAGCGATTTCGTTGGCTATTTCGAGGTCGGGTTGGCACCGGAACCGGCGCGGGGTGGTGCTGTTGGCCAAGGGGACGTAGCTGTACCGCAGGCACCCGGCTTGGCGCTGCACCGAGGTCACCGGGCCCGTGACGATGCTGTCGCTCAGCATCGGGATGGTGCGGGCGCTGACCTCGCCGACGACCGTGCAGGTGGTAACGGTGACGCTCCCCGCCGCAAGTCCGCCCCCGGCCGAAATGGCCAGAGACGTGGCTGCACCCGCGTCCACCGCACTATCGGCCAAGGTGATGTCGACGTCTGGGTTGATGCTGAGTGGCCCGCACAGCGTGTGGTCCAGGGCCAGGCTGCCTTCCACCGCGTGCGACCAGTTCAGCCCGCCCCGTACGGAGCAGTGCTGCAAGTCCAGGTCGAGAGAACCGGTCCCCTCGATGCTCATCGCCCCCTCGATCCCCAGGCCCCGCAACGTCAATTGCGACGTGCCCGCCGGGACGGTCACCGTGACGTCGCCGGCCACAACCGGGCGCTGTAGGTCGGCCGCCTTTATGACCAGGATCCCGGCGCTAAGGGTGACAACCAGGTCGCTGGCGTAGACGCCGCTGTCGCCCACTTCGAGCACCTGGTTGGCGGCGGGCGAGAGATCCCCCACGGAGGCAAAGACCGGCACCGGCGCGACGGGCAGGCCGCTCTCGGTCGAGCCAGCCGCCGGCGCCGGGTACGGGTAATAGCCACCGCCGTAATTCCCGCTGAAAGTATAAGTGAAATCAACCTCTACGCTGTCGGTCGCCTCAGGGGCGGTGGCGAAGACAAGCCGGCCCAGCACCGGGTCGACGGCGACATTGACGCCGGGTGTGGTGGGCACCCGCCAATCCGTCAGGTCGCACCATCCGATCGCGTCATCGGCCACCCGGGTGCCGTTCACCTTCACCGCCACCGGGCAAGCGGCCGTGGACGGCGGCGGCGCGCTGCCGCTCGGGACCTCGGCGGCGTAGGGCTGAAGCCCCGTGTAAAGGGGGTAAAGCTGAAGGAAGAAGGGCACATTGGCCCGCCCCAGGAGGTCGAACGGACCGGCCGTGGTGGCCGGCGGGTTGGCCAGGGGCACGTCCCCACCGAAGGGGTCAAAGGTGTACTGGTTTGCAGCCATGTAACGCGGCCGGCACCGAAGCCGCCTTGTAAGAAGCCAGGCGCCACACGAACATCCCGACATTGGGGATGTTGTAGCGGCCCCGCCCGGAAGCGATGCGGCGCACGTCGACCGTGCGAGGGGCGGCGTCGAACGCACTGCCTATGTCGACCGCCGTCATAGCCGAGTGCACATCAACAATGGCGTTTTCGGGCCGTAGGTGGTTGCGGACGTACTGCGTGGTCGAAATGCGGGTGAAGTACTCAACCGCGATGCCCGGCCACCCGGTCACATCGAAGCACAGTTGCTCGAGCATGCCCAGCGTGCCTTTGCGGCGCCGGTAACCGATGGTGTCAGCCACTTCCGCCCGGGTGGCCGCCGGCTGGCCCGGCCCCAGGGGTTGCAGGGGGGTAAACCCGATCAGGTCGCCGATGTAGGGCGCCACCCAGATGGCACATGTCTCGATGAACTGGTCGTCGTACATCTGGTCCAGGCCGTCGCTGACCACCTGGGCTTGGGCGGCGATAACTCCGACCAAAGCCTGGAGGATGCCGCCGCCCTGGGCCTGGTCCCGCTGGCGGACGGTAGCCGGCAGAAGGGCGTACAGCGAGCCGGCGTCGAAGGTATTTTCCCCGTACAGGCTCACGACGACATCACCACCCCGGGTAAAGGCCCGGACTGGAGCGTGAGCAACTGCGCACCGACCAGGCCCTGGGAGCCCAAGGTGGCGCCGCGGGCAGGACCGAGGCGGGCGGGGAAAGAGGGCTGCCCGTGAGGTTGAACCCGTCCAGGGTCATGGCCACCACGCCGGGCACGTTCTGCACGGCGGCGATGATCTCGCTGGCGTACACCGGTTGGCCGAAAGCCCTACTGCCAAAAGCAAAAGTGTTGCCCAGGGCGGCCAGCACGGCGCTCAGCACAGCCGTCTGCGAAAGGTTGGGAGCGGCGGTAATTGTGGCGGCCACACCAAAGGTAATTGGCTGGTAGTCGCACAAGTCGATGGCCACCGTCCCGTCGCTTGCCGCGTCCATCGATTGCAATAGGTTGGTGTACTGGTCGCTGCCCACCACCACCGGCGCCCCGTTGACCCCGGCAACTGTGACGCAAGCCACGAAGCGGGTGCCGTCCCAGGCCCAATTGACGGCCGCTTTCGCTATACCGGCGCTGGCGGCGGCGAAATCGCCCACATCCTCGAGGGAAACGATACGCCCAAGGGCCGTGACCGACAAAGGTACGTTGGGACGGGCCTCATCGATGGTTTCGGGGTCGGCCGCCCCGTTCGAGGCCAGCGGGTTAGTGGCGGCCTTCAGGCCCAGTGGGCGGCTCAACAGGTTGGAAACTTGGCCGGCTCGGGCCAGCCCGGCACTGCCGATCCCGTGGCGGTAGGTGGCCACGATGTTGTTAGTCCCGGTCCCTGGGCGGGCGCCGGTGACACCGTCGCCGAACTGGACGTAGGTGTTGCCGTCTGGGCCGAGGATGACCATGTACACCTGGTCGGTGGGGGTCGAGCCGTACAGCCACGGGACCTCGCTCCATTGCACGCCATTTACGGTGAGGCTGAGGGTGGAAGCGGCCGCGGTGGGCGTGGTGGCGCTCACGTAGGTGAGAGGAGGCTGTTTCAGCGCGAAGGATTGGAAGGTCTGGGTCGCGTCCCCGCTGCCCAAGATCTCGGTGGTGGTCTCGCCGTGGGTGGCGGGGGCAACGTTGGCATTTACGGTCACGGTGGCCGCGATGTAGGTGCCGGCCAGTTGCGGCGACAGGCTGAGCACGGTGTACCCGTCGACGAGCGCCAGCCCGGATATGGTGCTCGTCTCGCTGGCGGTAGCCCCCTGCTGGTCCTCCAGCACTCCGGTGACGACCACCGCCTGGCCCACCTGCAGCGACAGGTACGGCCCGGCCAGAGTGAGGGAATATCCCCCTACGGTGGCGCCGACCTGTACATCGGCCACCGGCCACTGCGCCGTCTGCGCCAGCGCCCGAGTCGTGCGCAGCCCATAATCGGTAGGGGTGGGCGGCAGTGAACCCAGGATGAGGCTTGTCACTTTCGCCTGCATGAGGTAGCCGCTGCGGGTCACCACCTGGGCCGAAGACACTTGGGTGGCAAAAAGCTCCAGCACGGGCGCCGCAGATCCCAACCCCAGCAACGATTTCGCCTCGCCGGCGTTGGCCAGTGTGGCCGTGCTGTGGCCTGAGGCGAAGACGGCTCGTGCCGCAAAGGCGCCCTTGGATGTGCTGCCCGCAGGGGTGCTGCCCGCAGGGGTGCTGCCCGTGGCCGTAGCCCCGCCCATGGCCCCCCCGGAGGACGAAGAGCCGGACATGACGTCGGCCTCCATGAGCAGTTTTCTAGGCGCCCGGCCCGTCCCGGTGACCGGCTTCTTCGCCGTCGCGGTCGAGCTGGGCCATACGACCAGCACAACCCAGCTGCCCGCCACCACTGGGTACACGTTGTCAAGGTCGAGCCAGGGCGTAGAGGACAGCAGATCCGAAAGGGTGAAATTGGTCCAGTCCGGGGGCGGGCTCTGGACCACCCCGCTGATAGTGGCCCATTCGACGGCGTTGTGACCGAAAAGGGCGGCGTCGGTGCCGAGGGCGTACACCGAGATGGAAGGGTTGGACCCGGGCGTCGACCCGGGAGCGGCTACCGCCTGCAAGGCCGATATGGCCGCCTCGAGGTCGTCTAGGGCCACCCCTGCGCGGTAGCGTACGCGGCCAATTGGGTCTGGTCGGACCAGTAATAACCGCGCACGTAGTCCCACAGGAAATCGTTGTCGAGAGCGAGCCCCTGTGGGGGGACGGGGTTGGGCGTGGTTGGGGGTGGGGCGGTGACCGTGGCGTTGTTCGCCTCGAACTGCACTGTCGTCGTCTGGGTGGCCGTGTCCATAGCCACCGCCGCCACCACGCTGAGTTGGTTGACCGGTGCACCCCCGCTCGCCGGCTGGACGCTCACGAGCATGCAGTCGCCCACCTTGATGGTGCTCACCAGGCCAGTGAGGCGAACGTTGGCAGTGGCGTTGGCCGCTATGGCCGCCGCGGGCAGGGTGGTGCGCAGGCCGATGGTGTTCCATTCCGCGCGCCCGGAAATGGTCGCCACGGTTTCGAAGGTGGCCGGCTGCGCGCCCGGGTCGGGGATGGTCTGCACCTTTATGCCCGTCGGCAGGGGCACCGAGCTGGGCGACCCCGTCGGCGGGGTAGCCGACGAGCCCAGGGCTACGGGCGTACCGGTCAATGGGTTGATCACCGGGGGTACGGGCGGGGGGGCGTCGATTGTGAAGGCCATGGAGGCCGCCGCTGCCAACCCGGGCCTCAGCTTGTAGCCCACCAGCTTGGCCAGCTCACCTACCGAGACCAGTTCGGTGGCCGTGCGCAAGTAGCTTTCGTTGGCGTAGCGCTCCTGGTAGAAGGTCAGGATGTCGCAAGCCACCGCCCACGAGTCGAGCAGCGCGATGACGAAATCGTCGCTGGTGCGCACCTTGAGGCCTCCCAGAGTGGGGGTGGTGGACAGGTCCGCCAGCATGTTGGACAGGAACTGCGACCAGGTGGCGGACCGGTACGCGATGGCGTCGAGCCCGGGACGGTTGGCGATGGCCGGAGGCGGGCCCGAGGTCACGCCGGCGCAGCAGCCACATGTACTGCCCGCGCTCGCGCACCCCCCGGCCCCCCCGCAGCCACACCCGCACGGTGGCATGGCGCTCATAGTCCCCCCTCAACGGTGAGCTGGAACTGCCCGCGTTCTGGGTAATTGGGGTCATTGTCAAGCACGAAGAACTCCAAGCGCTGCGGCAGGAGCACGCCCGCCAGCAGGCCCTGGTCACCCGGCTGGTCCATCCGCTCGAAGGCACCGACCTGTACCGAGGCGACCCCGTCCACAGCCTGAGCCGCCGCCACAAGAGGGCTCAGGTAGAACGGAGCCCCCAGGTCGAGCAGGCCGGGGTTGAACAGCCCTGGGGACCCGTTGGGCTGGGTACCGGCATTGAATATGGCCAACAGTGCCTGCTCTACGTCCGCGGCCAGGTAATAGGGCTGCACGCACACCGACATCTGGATGTACAGCGGCACCTGGATCCCGTCCTCGACTTGGAGGTCGATGCCAGCCATCCGGTACCCGTCCAAATAGGCCACGATGTCGTCGATGAACGCCGTCTGCAGGGCCGCCTGCTGGTCGCGCTCGACGGTGATGAACACCGTGCTCCAGCTCCCCGTCCAGCGCAGCGTTGCCGCCGCGCCCTGTACCCCGGGGTAAGCGGCCACAAGAGCCTGGTAGTCCGCCGCCGTCACCGCGCGTTCCTGGGTCTGGAACGCCATCGGCGCGCTCTGGCGGATCTGGCCGATGGTCTCAGGGTCCACTCCCCCCTGGGCGGGGAGGGGGTTGGTCACGCCCACAACAGCCGAGGGGACACCGTCCATGTCGATCAGGCAGACCGCCTCTCGGGCGACGTTCCCCGAGGACCCGTTGCCCACCCGGTACTGGGCGCTGAACGCCGTGCCCTGGACAGGCAGGGCGCCGTTGGTGCCGTCCCCGAACAGGATGTAAGCGGTACCGTCGTTTTCCATTTCGACGATGAAGCGATAGCTGTCTGGCAGGACATCCTCGCTCAGCAGGTCCTGGCCCGGTGCTGGCGCCCACTCGGTCTCGCTGACCTCAGGCCCGATGCTCACCAGGGTCACCTCGGGTACCGCGGTGCCCGGCGGGCTTATCGCCAAGGCGGAGGGGACGGCGGTGGCCGGGGCCGTCGGCATCGGGGCCGCAGGGGCAAAAGTTAGGCCTGGGTTTGCGAGGCTGGGCCGGAACCGGCCCTGAGCGGGCACTGTGCCAAGCTGCTCGGGCCCGGTAGTGGTGGGGTCGCTGGGCGCCCCGATGCTGCGGCCCTGGTCCGCCAGGACGATGTTGCCCCACGCCACGGTGACACCGGTCAGGTTCGCCAACCCGTGAGCGGCATCGGTCACCGACGACACACAGGCTACAAAGCTAAGGGCGTCCTCGACCGCCCAGTCGACCTCGGTCACCGCCTGCGCCGTGAGCGGGTCTTCGGTCACGAGGACTTTGGTCAGGGTCACCGCCTGGCGGTTCTCCGGGTTGGCATCGGCCGGGTCACCGGTCAGCGGCCCCAACTTCTCCGCCAGCACAAGGACCATCTCGGCGGCCAGGGCTGGGAAAGCCCCAAGCAGGGTTGCATGGGTGGCCCCCGCCGCCAGGCACGACGGGAAATCGCTCCAGTTGTACAGGGGCATTTCGTTTAGGGAGGACTCCAGGGCGATGGTCGTGGGGAGCGTCTCGAAGAACACGGCACCGGCGTTGATCGCCTGCTGGTAAGCGAGGCTTTCATGGGCCAGGACCGTGGTGCCCGCCCCCGGGAACCAGGTGGCGCAACGGGTCCCGGCGGGCAGGGGCGTCCCGTCGGCGGCCGTGGACCCGAGCAGGGCGCGCAACCACACCCGCGAATTGGACCCCTCGTTGACGAAGTAGTCCACCAGGCGGGCGTGGCGGCGGGCCGAGGTGCGCAAGCGGGCGGTGCCCAGGTAGGCCTCCGTTGCGATCACGTCTTGCCGGTAACTGAGTTGGTCAGCGGTGTAGGCGAGCATCTCGACGAGGACGACGCCGAGGTCAGCCGGGCTGCGCTCTTGCCACGTGGGAGCGAGCAGCGTCATACGGTCCAGCATCACCTGCAAAAAAGTGGGGTAATCCTTGGCCAGGTAGTTGATGGCAGGCGCGTTGACAGCGAGAGGCGGGCACTGCTCGGTGGTCTGGCAATCAAAGCCGGTGGCGCAGTCGATGTGGAAAAGGAACGACGCCGACGACGACATGGGGTCGAACCCGGGGGGATCCCGGTCGGCGCGTCCGGGTCCTGCAAGCACACGCAGTACACGGAGAAGTCCCCGACCTGGTCCAGGCTCAGCTGCATCACATTGGCCCCCACCTGGGTCGCGTCCAGCACCGTGATGGAGGTGATGCGCTCCCCGCCCGTGATGGCGAAGTTCTGGGGCCCAGGGCATCATCGGGCGACGCCGGCACCGGGTCGGTGGATGCCGGGGCCGGGTCGGTGACCGTACCCGGCAGGTTGAGGATGAAGTAAACATTGAGAAGCGTGTCGCTCGACGGGTCGACCTCGACGAAATCGACCCCGTTGACCGTCATCAGGTCGACGATGGCTTGGCGGCGATCGGGCGAAGTCATGAGATCTGGGCGAAGGTTGTGCTGGTGCTCTCACCTGTGCTGCGCACGGTGTAGCTCACGCCGATGGTTAGCGACCCGTTGTCCTGGGCAATGGCTACCCCGGCCACCTCGATCAGGGCGCCCAGGGCGGACTGTAGGGCGCCCTGGACCAGCATCTGCAACGTGGCCGCCAGTTGGTCGCTGTTGGGGGCGAAGGCCAACTGCAACAACCCGCTCCCGAAGGTAGGCCGCATAACCCTTTCCCCGGGGCCGGTAAGCAGGACGTTTTCGATCATGTCCCGCAGGTGCTGGGCCGTCGGGGTCGCCGCTGTCCGGCCGCGGCCGTCGAATTGCAGCGGGACGGCGACCGGCGCCGTCTGGGCCGTCACCTGCTCGAACGAGCTCATGTGGCCACCGCCATGGTCTGGGTCAAGGCAACGACGGCCGGCCCGTTGGGAGCGCCCGTGGCGGCAAGGCACATCCCCACGCTGGCGGCGGTCACCGCCGGCTGCCCGTTGACAAGGGCCCGGACGGTGGGCACCGTCCAGATGACCTTTACACACGGCATTGGGGCGCCGCCCACAGTAAAAACACAGCCCACGACGGTGCATTGGTCCGACATCATGACCACGGGGGCGCCCCCGGCCAGGACGCGGACATTGGCACTAACGGCCATGACCTGGCCACCGTGGGGGCACATTGCCACCGAACCCACTTGAAAAAATGGGCCCGCCACGTCAGCCCGCTCCCCCGCTCGCAGCGAGGCAGGCCGCGCCCGGCGCCGTCACGTCACCACCAGAGCTGCCACGTTGACCGCCACCGTCGGCCCGATCAGGGTGATCATGGCCCCCTGGCCGTTCGACAGGTAAATGCCCGTGTCGTTGACGATTATCGCAGCTCCCGTCGTACTTTTTATGATGATCCCGCCCGCCGGGCCCGGGACGTCGTTGATGACTATGCCGTTTTGCAGGGTGGTTTGGAACGTGAGCGACGACAACCCGGGCGGTGACAAGTGAGCAAGGGCGGGCAGCTCGGCTGGGCTCCCCCAATAACAGCCGCTCCATATCGGGTAATCCGGGTCGCCTTGCTCGAACTCGATCCACACCCCGGCCCCGATCGACGGCACTGCCACCATGCCCGCCTGCAACCCCGATGCGCTGACGCAGGGAAGGCACCAAGAAGTCGGCAGCAGCGACGACACGTCGGTGACCATGGCCTGGACCCGGCCCATGAGCATTGGGTCGGCGTTGTTGATCACCACCCCCCGGAACTTGCCGTAGTACTTTTGCCCCGTCGACCCGGCCGAAGTGGCTGCACCCGATGGCGCGGTCGTGCTCATGTGCTCCTCCTGCTCATACCGAAACCGTCGGCAACGTCGAGATAAGCCCGTTGCGCGACAAGGTGAAACCCTGCTTGTACTCGCCGCGTTTGAGCTCGTGAGTAACGCTGGTGACGTACCACAACCCGTCGAAGGCCATCCCCGCCCCGCGCAGGCCGACCAGGCTCCGCGCCCCCAGGACCTGGCCGTAGCGCACCACGTCCAGTGTCCCGGTGGCCGTCACCGCATCGGCCGCCTGGGCGTTCTTGGCCAGCCCGGTAAGCAATGCCCGCACGGGGGGCAGTTTGGCTGTCCCGCTGATAATGGGAAAATGCTTCGGGATCGGCCCCACTGCCCCCAGCGGTGGGGTCAGCGGGTTGATGTTGGGGATGGGGATCGGGATGGGTGCCTTGGTGATGGGCTCCTGGATGACCACGATCGGCAGGGTGGCATCCTCGTTGCTGAAACTGAACGAAAGAGACTCCACATTGCTTGCCGCATCGGCATCGATAGCGAGGGCCGGTTGCACCGGGCCCCATTTCACCTGCGGTCCCCAGTAGGCGACGCTGGAGCCGATTGCCGGCCCGGGCACGAGGTAAAATACGTAGCCCACCATGTCCGCCAAGCGCATCACGTGAGCCAGGTCGGTGCCCTGCTGGCGCAGGATCTGGATGGTGGGGATGGTGATGTCGATGAGGACGCTGGGCACGATCATGGGGATGATGCCGAACATGGCGTACTTGGCCACGCACACCGCAACCTGGGCCTCGGGGGGCATACATGGGAACGGGATGCCAGAGAAGTCGATGTAGTCCATGACCCGGGTCAGGTCTTCGCCTTTTATCGTCAGGGTGGTGATCCCGTCCTTGGCGTCGGGCGACACAGTGTGGTCGGTCATGACCCCGTCGATGAGGACACTGTTCTGGCCGTTGACGGTCACCGCGACCACGACACGGACCAGGGGGATTGGAATACCCGAGGCCAGCAAGAAAATGGTTTGCAGGGGGGATTGGATGTCCATCTTGAACACCAGCTCGAACCCGCTCACCCCGGTGGCTTTATTGATCACCTTGACCGAATCGAGGGCGTCGATCACCTCGAGCGGGACGGCCACCGGCTCCATGGGGCCGATCATCAGGGTGAGGTTCACCCCCCGGAAGATCGCCGTCATGGCCCGGGAACCCCTGCCGGCAGGGGGATAATTATGTAAGAGCCGGGCACGGCGACCGCGTCCGACGGCTCGACCGCGATGTTGGCGTCGCATATCTGCCAGTAGGACAAGGGGTTGCCGAGGATGGCCCCGGCCACCACGTCCACCCGGTCGCCCTGCTGGCAGCGGTACAGCTGCAGGGCCGAAAAGGCCGTCGGCGGGGGGATGAAACGGCGGGACACATAATTGACCTGGGCGCCGGCCGGGCCGTGTAGCTGAGCACGGCCAGGCCGTAGTAGCGACTGGCAGCGTCGTAGTTCTGCTGAGTTACCGCCCCGGCGTTGAACAACGCCTGCAGAAGCGCCGAGGGGCCGGTCATGCTCACGAGAGGATCCCGTTGATGCCGAACGCCACGAGGGAGCCGCCGGGGGCGCTGGCCGCCAATTGTTCTTTGCGCTGCTGGTAAGTGAGATAGATACTTCCGGCCACGGAACCGAAGTCGATATCGTCGATGGTCAGCACCCGCAACCCCAGGCTGACGCGGGCGCGGATTGGGTTGAGGTCGGAGTCGAACATCTCCTCGGTGACGCTGAGCTCGGTCACCTTCACCGGCACGATGCGGTCCTTGCTCCATACGAACAGGACCAGCGGGGCGTCCATCGGGACGATCTCGAGCGTCCCCTGCTGCGCCAGGGCGTAGCCCTGCTGGAGTTGGGCGCTGGTGGGGTAGATGATGGTCTCCAGCGCCGCCAATTGGGGCTGCACTCCCGACGCCGTGGCCAGCGGGTCACCGGTAGCGAGCTGGTCGGCGGCGTCCAATATCGCTTCCAGTTTGAAGGTTTCTATGGGTGGGCCCTTGAGGCGCATCTGGTCGACATGGGGCCCGCTTTCGGGGCCGACGCCCTGGACCTGGAGGCTGCGGGTCAGGGTCTCGGGGTTGTACTGCAGGGCGATCAGGCGTTGCACGGCCCCTGTGTCGTAGTCGACCAGCACCAAGCCGGCTTTTAGCAACGGCATCAACGGGCTCCCTGCGGGCGGGGCGCGAGGGCCTGGGTACCAGGGGTGCCGGGGGCCGAAGGTAGGGCCTGGCGCACCTGGCGGGTCACTGCCTCGCCCACTGCGCCAGGAGTCATCCCCCCGGCCATGACGAAAGAACCGCCGTCCAGGCGGTCCACCACGGTGCGCCCGGGCGGGCGCCAGCCCTGCAGCGCGACGGCCAGCTGCGCCCGCACGGCGTCGGCCACCACGGCCGCCTGCGCGGGGGTGAGCCCGTCCAGGACCAGCTCGTCGATGCGCACCTCGATGCGACCGGGCCGAGCGGCAGTCATACCCACCCCACAACCTCGGCCTCGGTCAAGGGCCGGTCCAGCTTGGCGTACTCGGCTTCGGCCGCCCTCAGGATCTGGGCCATGCCCACGGTTCCGCCTGCATCGGCGGCGGCGAAGGCGGCGTGTAAGGCGATCTGGCGTATGTTGCCTCCGGCAACCGATAAACGGGCCAGCTTGGTCACGTCCAAGCCCTCCGTCGGGGTACTCGGCGGGAAAACCCGTTGCCACAGGCGGGTCCTTTCGGCGGGGCCGGGGAAGGGGAAATTGACCACGAAGCGCAGCCGGCGCAGGAAAGCGGGATCGAGCGCGCTGCGCATGTTGGTGGTGAGCACGGCCAGGCCGCGGTAAGACTCCATGGCCTGGAGCAGGTAACTGACCTCCACGTTGGCGTAACGGTCGTGGCTGTCGCGCACCTCGCTGCGCTTTCCGAACAAGGCGTCGGCCTCGTCGAACAGGAGCACAGCCCCGCTGCGGGAAGCGCCCTCGAATATCTGGCGCAGGTTTTTCTCCGTCTCCCCTAGCCATTTGCTGACCACCTGGCTGAGGTCGATGCGGTAAAGGTCGAGGCGAAGGGCATTAGCAAGCACCTCGGCGGCGAGCGTCTTACCCGTCCCGCTCGGGCCGCTGAACAGAGCGCTGATGCCGAGACCCCGCGACGACGGGCCGGACATGCCCCACTCCACGTAGACCTGGCGCCGAAGGCGGACATGGGCGAGGATGTCCGCCAGGACCGCCATCTGAGCATCCGGCAGCACAAGGTCATCGAACGTCGCCCCGGTTACCAACCTCTGAGCCAGGCCGTCCAGCCCCCCGCGGGTGCTGAGCCGGCAGGCGTCCCACAACCGGTCCGCTAACGCCGCCGCCCCGTCCTCGAGGTCGGCCCCCCCTCGAGGGCTGGCTTCGCCGCGGGCGCGGGCCGCGGCGAAGGCGATGCCTTCGGCGTCCAGGTCGAACTGATGGGCCACCCGGTCGACGACCCGGGCGACGGCCGCTGGCACGGCCGGTTTCGAGGTGCCCGCAGCCCGCGCCAGGCCCAAGGCCGCCAGCCATAGTTCGCTCTGTTCGGTGGCCGAGGGCCGCTCGGCGCTGATGACCTGGGCGGGACGGTCGGCTCCGCCACTGGCGCATCCCCGGCCCGCCGCCAGTGCTCAACCAGAGCGCGCCCGGGGTGGCCAGGCCGGCCACCCAATGTCCCGCCTCGGCCCCGCTGCCCGAAGCCTCGGCGCCCGCCTCGACCAGCAGCGCGGCCTGGTTCAACAGCGCCTCGCGCTCCCACAGGCGGGCCGCTTGCTGCCGCTCGGCCCTGCCCGTGGGCAGGTCAGCGGCGCGGGCCACGAAAGGCCGCCAGCCCAGGCGTGCGCACGCAGCGGCGAAGACGGCGCGCGCCGGCTGCCGGCTGGCGCCTGCAGAGTGACAACCGCTTCGGGCGCCCGCCCCGTCCAGGCGCCCACTAGGGCGCTCACGGCGGCCGAGGCAGCGTCCGGCACCGGCCCTGCGCTTTCCACCGGGCTGACAAGGCCGAACAGGCGGTGGTCAATCCCGGGCGCATCGACCAGCACGTGCAACAGCCACTCGTCGATGCGCAGAGGTGCCGCGACCAGGGGGCCGGGACCCACCTCTAGCAACCGCCAGTAGCGCAGCGGGGCGGCGGGAGTGATGGCACTCCAGTGGGCGCCAGGCAGGGCCGCCAGGCACAACCCGAAGGTGGGGTACGGCCGCCCGCCGCCTCCCGGCGCTAGCTCGAGCTCGGCCGCGAACTGTCCTTCGAGCTCGGACGCGGCGCACAGGACCAGCATCAGCCGCTCGAAATCGCCCAGTTCGAAGCACCTGCACACGCCGTCCAGGGCTGTGCCGCCGCTCTCGAGCTCGGCCCGCTCGTCCTCGCCGTTATCGCGGGCGTGCCCGCCAACGTCAACGGTGCCGTGCTCCCCGGCCCCGCCGATCAGCTTCCGCAACCGGGCGAGCTCGTCGGCCAGGCTGCGGTAGCTACCGGCGGCCGGCCAGCGCTGCTCCGCTGCCGTCGGCACCGGGGGCGCTCCGGCCAGGGCAGTCACAACACCACCGTGGGGCCGCTAAAGGTCCCGCCGGGACCGCTCTCGAGGGCACTTTCGGCCCCGTCGACCCGCACCCGGACCAGGTAGCTGCCGGCACGGGTGCCGAAGGTGGTGAAGCTCACCGAGTTGACGGCAATGTCGGCCGGCTCGGCGGTAAACGTCAGGGCAAGCGGGACCTGTCCCGCAGGCGGGGAAACCTCGTTGAGCAGCAGCTGGACCTCTTGAGTGCTGTTCATGGCCGGGTCCAGGGCGACCGCCACCGGCGTGGTGGGCGGGTCGACAGCGTTGTCTACCGGCCCCACCGTTACCTGGAGCTCGCCGGGCGATGGCCCAGTGCGTACCACCGGCTGCAGGTAGAACACCGAAACATTGGACTGGGCTACGTTCTTGGGCGGAGGAGCCCCCACCGAGACCTGCTGGGCCACCCGGAAGGTATTGATGCCGGCGGGGAGATCGGGAAGGGTGGTGGTCACCGTGGCCCCGGAGGGCCCCTGCGTTTGGGGCGTTTGGGGCTCGGTAGGGTTGTTGTCGAACACAACAACGGTGCCCGGACCGGCCAGATTGGTCCCCGCCAGGGTCAGGGTGGCCCCTGCCGACCACGCCAGGTAGAGCGGGGTGACGGCGGTGATTGTTGGCTCGTTGAACTGGTTGAGGGAGATGTTGCGGCTCAGGACGGGCAGGGCGCTCTGGTACGGCTCCGTGCTGTCGATGAGCACGACGGTGGCCTCGTAGGCGACCGAAGGGCGGAACTTGCCACCGAAGCTCGTCCACAGCTTGGACAGGTCTTCGGTGCTCAAAGGCTCCGGGGTGATCTTGATCATCTCCAGCTGGTTGGCCAAGCCCGAGCCGGCCAGGGCCGAGTCCACGTCGTTGAGGGCGGGCGGCGGGGTGAAGATCTGAGTGATCTGCTGGCGGTACAGGAACGGGGTCTCGTGCAGCGCCTGCATGCCCAGGCCCAGGAGCATGTGCGGCACGTAGTCGCTGTCCCCGTACGCGATGAGAAGGTAGTGGAGGTCGATGGCCAACGGGGGCCGGCACGTGCTGTTACCGCTGGAGTCGACGGTGGGCAACCCCATTTCCATGTAGCCCTGGTTGTAGGTGACGTGGTACAAGAACAACGAGAGCTGGGGGACCTCATCGGACGCCAGTTCCAACTGGTCCGGCGCTCTCGATGTGACATAGGGGCCGCCGCCCAGCACCGCGGGATCGGCCGCCAACTGAATAGTTTGGTTGATCAGCGCGCCGATGACCCTGGTGGTGGCGGCTATGGCCAGCGCCGTGCTCACCGGTGCGACCGGTCCCGGGCCGGAGGTGCTCCTCCAATGAAGTTCCGGTACGGGTATTTGCCCGGGGCGCGGCGGCCGGTGCCGGCGGGTGCACGGCCCGCACGTCTACCCGGCCGATATGGACCACCACGGTGGGCGCGCTCGGCCCCTCCGGCGAAAATTCAGGGTGCACCCGGTGCGCAGCCGGGGGCGGGACCGGGGCAGCCGCCGGCACGGGCGCCCGCCTCGGCCCGGGTTGGGGGAGTTCGACGGCCATTTCGTCGGACCAAATGCCCCGCCGGGCGGGCTCGGCCGGCAGCGCTCGGGCCTCGTCCTCGGCCGCGGCTTGCCTGGTCGCCAAGTCCGACGGCCGGCCCCGCTCCCCTACGGCGAAGCGCGGGACCATCGCTTGGCTCTCGGATGGTGGCCTGCTTGGCCCGTCCGCTCCTGCCGGCGTGGTCCACCCCAGTACCGTGTCGAGGTCGACAGCCCGTGGGACGGCGGGCATGAGGGGCTCGTCTGCCGGCTCTGCCCTAGGAGCCAGGGACGCCGGCGGCCTGGCAGCAGGGGCGGCATCAGGCTCTGCGTCGGGGCCCGTGCCGCGCCCGTCTGGCGCGTCGGGGGCAAATAAGTGTGGCTCGGCCTCGCCGGTCAAGCCGCCCGGGGCCGGCGCCGGCGGCTCGAAGCGCGACGGCGTAGGCGGGCGCAGCACGGGGACCGTGCCTGCTGCCCGGGCCGCCAGCGACGCCAAGTACCCCGTCCTCAAGATGCCCGCTCCAGGTACCACCGCCGGCGAGCGGGGCTGAGGGCCAGGATGTCGTGCTCGCTCCACCCGTAGCAACGGGCGAGCACGTCGACGTCGCGCAGGAGCCGCTGGGCCAGGATCTCGACCTCACGCCAGGCATAGGCGGCGATGTCCAGCTCGACCTGCCACTCATGGCCGCAATCGGGGCAGGTGACGTCGGCCACCGCAGCGGACACATCGGCCCGCCGTTCCAGCTCCTGCTCCACCTCGTAAAGGCGGGCATCGTGGTTGCCCGCGGCTTGGCCCGACGAGTTCTCTATGCACCGGTTCAGCAATTGACGCCGGGCATCGTCCGGGTCCTCCACACCCGCCACCGCGGCCAGGTCCAAGCTGGTGGGCATACGCACCGACAGACGGGCACCTTCGCTCTCCACCACGAAGCGGTCCTCGGGCACCTCGACCCGCCGCACCTGGAGGGTTACCTCGACGGTCACCTCGCAGCGCGGGCACGTGGCACACCCCGCCATGACATCTCCGAACAGCCGGGCGCGCCACTGCAAAATGGCAGCGTCCCGCCGCTCCACCGACATTTCGGCCAGCACCCGGCGGGGCGTCCCGGTAAATACAGCCAGGAAGGTAAGGGGACGATCGAGAGCGTGTTGAGCCAAACCCTCTTCCCAGATGCGCACAATCGCTTCCCCGCTGCTGGCCGGGGAGGTGCTCACCCCGAGACCGGGACGTTGAGCGTCGGCTCGGCCGGCTCGGTGACCGACAGGTCCCGCTCCCAGCCCTCGCATTCCAATTTGAGGAGCTGGATGGCGACGGCGTTGGCGCTCGCGTCGAACTCGGGTGTGGCCTGGTACTCCGACGGCCAGCACCGATAGATCTTGTAGGAAATGACCTTTTGGCCCGCCTCGTTGAAGACGTCGAGGATGACGTCTTTGCGGAAGTCCTTCAGCGATACCTCCGAACCGAGGCCGGCGCCCAGGCTCCAGACCTTGTCGGCCCAGTACTCGAACGCAGTATCGTGAGTCACGCCTCGCTCCAGGGTGAAGGCCTCGTAATCGGTCTGGCCCGGCGACTTGTGGCTGGTACTCGGGTCACCGCCTTCACGGAACTTGACCACCTGCGTGGTGCGTTTCAGCATGCTGCACTTGCTCACCCCGCAGACGTACTGGCCGTCCCACTTGAGGCGGAACTTGAAGTTCTTATAGGGGTCGTAACGGGTGCTGTTGACAGTGAACTCAGCCATGGGAGGCTCCTTAGCTCGGGGTTTGGCCGGCGATCTGCTGGATCTGTAGGACCACGAACTCTGCCGGCAGGAGCGGCGCGAAGCCGACGATTATGTTGACCACTCCGTTGTTGATGTCGGCCTGGGTGGTCGTGGTCGAATCGCACTGGACGAAATATGCACTGATGGGCGTGGTACCGGCGAAGGCGCCCTGTTGGAACAGCTGTTGCATGAAAGTGCCCACATTGAGCCGGATTTGCGACCACAACGGCTCGGCATTGGGTTCGAAAACGACCCATTGCGTGCCCCCGTACAGGCTCGCCTCGATGTATAAAGCCAAGCGGCGGACGGGGATGTACTTCCACTGCGACTCGAGCTTGTCGGGGCCGGCCATGGTGCGCGCCCCCCAGCAAACGTTGCCGTACACCGGGAAACTACGCAGGCAGTTGATCGCCAGCGGGTTCAGTACCCCATTTTCGGGGTCGGTCAGCGCCAGGGTCAGCGAAGGGACGTTGCCCAACACCGTGGCCGTGCCCGCCGGGGCCTTCCATACGCCACGGGCACTGTCGGTCTGGGCATAGATCCCGGCCAAGGTGCCGCTGGGTGGCACAGAGCGGAGCCGGTAGTTGTTCACCGGGTCAGGGATTTGCGGACGGGGGAAATACAAGGCGGCGTAGCTGCTGTTGGCAATTGCGCCGTACTGGGCCATCCACTCCTGGATGGCTACGAGGTTGTCCCGCTGAGCCGGGTTGGCGGCACTGAGGCCGTTGGAGTTTTGTGGCACGTCCACGATCAGGAAGGCCCAGTTGCTCTGGCAATAAGCAGCCGCGGCGCTGATCACCGCCGAGGCGCTGTTGTCGTCCAGGTACATCAGGTCGGGCAGGCAAAGGATGTTGAACCCGGGGGCGTTGTCGAGAGCGTATATGCCCGTCTTGGCCGCCGGGTCGCCGTTGAGGCCCAGCCCGTCGGGCGGGGCCCCGTCGCCGCCCTGGACGCCCGTGCCCTGGAAACCGGCCGGCGTCGAGGCCCCCAAGGCATACTGCTGGACGTTGACCGAGGGAGTGGCCGACCCGCCCGTCTCTATGGTGAGGCTGTCAGCCAGGCTGCCGCTAAAGCTGAACAGCGCCCCGGGCGTGGAGGAAACCGCCCAGATCTGCAACAAAGTACCCGATGTCGGGCCCGGGACCAGGTTGACCGTAGCGTTGGGGACGGCGGGTGGGGTGCCCAAGGCCCGAAGTTGGGCCTGGACCATATTGGCCAGTGTGGTCAGGTTGGCGGGGGCGGTGGCAAGGGTCACCGTGCCCAGGGTGCTGCCATTGAACTGGACGTCCATCGACTGGCCCGCCAGGCCGGAGAGGCTCCCGGCCAAGCCGCTGATGTCGTTGCTGACGGTGCCCGACGGCACCGGGAGCGTCGTGGGCGTGCCCACCGGCGCCAGCGTTACCAGCGACGAGGACGCGTTCACCGCTTCCACCGCATAGTTGGCGGCCCCGGCAGTCATGCTCAGGTTGCGGTACATTTCCGTGGCCAAAATGTTGGGAGGGTTGCTGCCGTCCACCTCGGTGATGGTCAGGTTGAACAAAGACGCCGGGCTGGTGGTGTTGTAGTCGATGTTGACCCGCAGTGAATTGCCCCACGAACCGGGGCTATCCGCGCTCACCATCAAAATGGGCGTATTGGTCGAGTCCTCGATGTTCACGCTGGCAGGCGTCGGTTGACTGGTCGACGAAGCGACCCTCACCACCCATGCCTCCGCACCGCCGTTGGCGAAGAATTGGCGCACGCTGTACGACGCCTCGCTCAGGGAGTTGAGAGGACCGAAGTTGGATTCCAGGTCGGCCACGCTGAAGCACTGGACGGGTGTGTTCATGGGCCCTGGAAGAAATACCCCAGGAAGGCGGTGACGGCCGTGGACACACCGGTTATCGTCTTGACTCCACTGGGTAGTTCTTCGACGTAGACGCCGGGGTACATGGGGGCGACCGGCATGCGTCCCTCCTTGCTGTTCGCCCCGCAGGGCAACGACGGGTTTCACGGCGACGCTACGGCGGGCCCGTCACGGCGGCGTTACCCGGCGGTCACCGCCGCGTCACCGTTGCGAAAAACACGAAAAGGCGTGCGGCATCGCTGTGCGCGGCGCGCACCGGGTCGCCGCCGGGTGTCGAGGTTCCCGGCCACCGCGCCTGGGGTTTTAAAAGCTGAAGGGCGCCAATAGGCGCCCCAAGCCCCGCGAAAGAAGTGTAGGGATTCGAACCCCAACGCGACCCTACCTTAGGCAATTTTGAATGTAACACGGTCACATCTCGAAGGCAAGGGGCAACGGGCGTCGGTCCTCGCCTCCGCCAAACGCGCAGACCTTCACGTCGTCAGTTACCCGCCTTGAAGCGTCGCTTGAAAATGCTCGAGCCAAAGCCGGGCCCTTCGAGGACGGACTCGGTGTCCGCAGCCACAGCGATGGTCTCGTAAGCGCCGGCAATGTCGCCGACCGTCAGCAAGCGTACGCGGAACGCTCCAGGTTCACCCTCCACCGCCCACACTCGGATTATGAGGCTCGACCATCTCTCGGTGACCACTAAGTAGCGGGCTACACCCTGGGCGTCACCTCAACGTCACCCCGCCGTCAGCCAAAACAGCTGCGTGTCTTGCCGGCCCTGTGCCGGGGCAACCTTGCGGTACGAGGGCGCGTCCGGCCCCGGAGGTCAGGTCCGACGGCGGGCGCGCTGAACTGGCGTGCGGGCGCCTATCGGTGCCATCAGCGATTCCATGGCCTGGGAGGGGACCAGGCCCAACTCTGACCCGAGCAACTGCGAACAGTTGAGGTACTGGCGGTAGGCCTCGTACAGGTTTCCCTCACGGATGTGAGCCAGGACGACCAGCCGGTGCGCACTTTCTCGCAATGGTTCTGCGGCGACGGCAGCCAGTCCGGCCATGAGCGCCTGGGCATAGCGGCCCTCCCGCACCAGCCGCTCCCCCGCCGCTTCGAGCGCGTGCAGGCGCAACTGGCGGAACCGCTCGCGCTCAACCAGCGCCCAATCGTCGTACCAGTCTGGGAGCAGCTCGTGGGACGCATCTGTCAGGATCGCCCACGAGGCGGGATCCCCTTCGCCCTGACCGTTGACCATAGCGTCGGCCCAAGCCACTATCTCCTGGTAATCAACTCTGATGTCGGGGTCGAGGTGCAGGTGCGTCGCCGTGCTCGACACGACGGCCCGGCCCCCGGGGGCAGGTAGACGCCAGATGGCCGAGCGAAGACGGGCCCCGGCCCGGTCCTCGGAAGTCTCGGGCCACAACGAACCCCCTACGAAGGCCCTCTGCACGGGCCGGCTCTGCAGAGCGAGGAACGCCACTAAGCGTTGCGAACCGTAGGGGACCACGACCGGCCGGCCGCCCCATCGGAGCTCGAAACCCGACAAGAGGAAAAGAGCCCGATCGTCGCTCAGCCTTGGCTTGCCCTCGAGCGGCCTGGCCGCCCCGGCCTCCTCGCGGACCGCCTCGACTGTCGTCGGGACCTCACCCGCCGTGGACGCGCCGCTAACCTGCGGCTCTGGTCGCTGTGGCGCGGTTCGTGGCGGACCGCCGTGGTGCACGACCAAACCTCCTTGCTACAGCAACGGGGCCAGAATCCTATAGTCAAAAGAAGGGCAAATCGGGGCTTCCAGCGAAACTTGCGTGTTTGACGCAATCGGCGGTCTGGTGCCACCTCGGGCGTGAACTGGTGCGCTGTAATGACCTCTCACCGCAGGCCCACCCTTCAAGGCACAACCCTCTTCGCAGTTCAAGAACTTACGGTTCCAAACCAGTGCTTTTGACGCCACCTCACGACAGCAATAAAAACTGATTGTCTTCGCTTCGTAAACGACCGTTTACTGGCATCGCAATCGCCGAGCCGGCCCCGACGCAGTGGCAGCGACGGCCCTTTTCCTCTCTTTTTGTTTGAGAAGCCCACCTAATACATACCATCGGTCCGCATTGGCAGCAAGAGCCCGAGCCCGAAACCGTGGAGGCAAGCTGGACGGCACAGCGGACCACAGCCCCGCGGCGTCCTCGGTCTCGCCCCGGTGGGTGGTGTTCGACTGGCCAAATCGGCCAGTCAGGGCCCCACCTCGACGACGGGAAAAGCTACTCTACTAAAAACAGTTCGATACCGATTTGCAGCCAGCGGCCGAGGCTGCAGCAAAGGGGATGAGGGTGGGCCCGGAGAACGTCACCATCTACGAAGTGGCCCAGGCCGCTGGTGTCAGCATCTCGACCGTTTCGAACGCCCTAAATCGGCCTGACCGGGTATCGGGAGCGACGCGCAGCCGCGTGCTGGAAGTCGCCCATGCCCTGGGTTACGTACCGAAGGCGGAGGCCGTGAGCTTCGCGCGCAAGGCGATGCGCCGCATCGGCGTCCTCGGGCCCTTCACCGCCTACGAGTCCTACCTTCGCCGGCTGAAAGGCATCCTCAGCGAGGCGCGGGCGCTCGGCATCGAGGTGTCGGTTTTCGACCATGAATCGGCGGCAACTGCCTCTTCGCCCCTCTTGGCAACCATACCCATCCAAGGTCAGTTCGACGGGCTTATCGTCATGGGACAGCGCATAGAGGACGCGATCGAGCAGCGACTGCTCGAGCGAGGCGTACCCACGGTTTTGGTCGATGCCGACAGCGAGCGGTTCTCGGTGGTGACTTGCGACGACGTCGCTGGAGGGCGCTTGGCGGCGCGTTACCTCCACGGGCTTGGGCACCGCAGCTTTGGCTACGTTGTGGAGCGCCAGGTCTCCGACTATGAGTCGCAAGCGCTGCGCAGGTTGGTTGGGTTTCGCAGCGAGTTGCACGACTTCGGCGATTGCAACCTGACCGTCATAGAGTCTGAGCCTTCCGGCCAAGCAGCACGCCACGCCATACGCGACCTCTTGGCCGGGCCGGACCGCCCGCAGGCAGTTATGTCACATTTTGACGAAATGTCGGTCGGAGTGATGCTGGCAGCGAGGGACCTTGGCCTCGAAGTGCCTGCCGACCTCGCCGTCATGGGCTACGACGACGGCCCTATGGCGGTCGGCGCAGGCCTGACGACCGTCCGTCAGCCTTTCGAGGATTCAGGCTCGGTCGCCACGCGCGTCCTGATGGCAGCGATCGAGTCGCCCGGGGGCCCGCGGACGCTCACCTACCTGGACGCGACTGTTGTCCAACGCGCAACAACGACGGCCGAGGAACGTCCCGCCCAACGCCGCAGGGGAGCTCGGGCCAGAGCCACCTAGCAGCGACAGCCAACTCGGCGCGGCCGGGAGCGCCGCCACCAGCTGGGCCCGGGTTGCGAACTGCTTTACACAAAGTTCTTGACGCACCCTCCTGGCGGTGCTTGACTTATGCAGGCTGGCATGGTGCAGTCCTATTGACCGGCACCTCTCACGCCGGCCGGACCAGGCTGGCGATGTCAAGGTGGAGGAGCCGGTGGACAAGTTGTTGGCGGGGCATGGGAGTGCACGCGGTGACGTGCGCGAGGGCTTTGAGCCGGTCCGAGACCTCTTTCAGGCCTTCTTGGGGGAGGATCCGGAGCACTCGGCTGGGTTGTGCGCCTACTGGAGAGGAGAAAAGGTCCTAGATCTCCTGGGAGGGCCTGGCGCCGCGGCAGAGGCCGTCAGCCCGGTGTTCTCGGCATCCAAGGGTGTTTCTGCGCTCACACTGTCACTGCTTGTCCAGGAGGGCGACCTCGACCTTGACAGGTTCGTTGTCGATTACTGGCCACAGTTTGCGGCCGGAGGCAAGGACCGCGTCACCGTTCGCGAGCTGCTCACGCACCAGGTTGGCCTGCTCGGCGCCGAGGAAGGCCTCACGGTGCGGGATCTCTGCCAGTCCGAACTTGCGGCCGAGAAGTTGGCCCGGAGCACGCCCAGCTGGCGACCCGGCACCGCGGTTGGCTACCACGGGTTGACGATGGGTGTGTTCATGGAGGAGCTGGTGCGGCGCGTGGCAGGCACCACCCTTCAGAGCCTTTTCGCTGAGCGGATCCGTGACCCGTACGGCATCTCGTTCTTCTTAGGCCTTCCGGAGGCCGAGGACTACAGGTTCCGCAAGGTGCTGCCGGCGAAGGAAGACGAGCAAAACGAGCTGGACGCTCAGGGGGAACTTGGGGACGACTTGTTGACCTCGGCATTGGTCGTGAGGGACGGTCACGAGCTCATCCAGGCCGCGACCCCTGCCTTCGCCAACCGCGTCGATGTCAGGAGAGCAGGCTTAGCCGCTGCCGGTGGCGTCGCTTCGGCCGAGGGCCTGGCCCGCGCGTATGCAGCCGCCCTGACAGGGGTTGAAGGTCTTGCCCCGCTGCTGAACACCAAGACAGTGAGCACGATGTCACAACAACAGGTTTGGGGCCATGACCGGGTACTCGACACTTACATGTGCTTCGGGGTCGTGTTCATGAAAGCTCAACCGCGTATGCCGTTCGCCAGCCATAGAGGCTTTGGCCACGACGGTGCCTGCGGCGCACTTGGCTTCGCTGACCCTGAGTACGACCTCGGGTTCGGGTACCTGCCGACAACGATGTTCCATAGCAACGAACGGTTCGTCCGTCTCTCCCAGGAGGTACGCTCCGCCATCAAGGCGGTCAGGGGCCTGGGACACTGACGATGCTCCGGAACTCCATGTTCAGCTCTCCATTCGGACCGGTAGGCTCGAGACCGCCAGCGCGTCCGGGGAAAATTCGCTTGCCACACCGGCCGGATCTTCGGAGTACCAGTAAGCCACCGAGGCGAGGTCGTCGGACCGTGGCAAATATCGCCCGTCTGGTCTCCACCCGAGGTCCTGGACGGTTACCGTCAGTTTGCCCGCGAAGTTGACCGGGTCGGGAAAGTGCCACCGGTACATACCGAAGCGGGCCTGCGAGCGGTACAGGCCGTCGGGCCGGATGACCTGGTGCAACCCGAGGTAGCTCGACGTGAAAGTCGTATACCCCTGCCCAGGTACGTCGAAGTTCCAAGCCCCGCCGAAATAATCTTCCGTGCCCGTCCCGCAGATGGTCGGGTCGCTCTCATCGTCGATGAAGAACTTCACCTCGCCTTCGCCCCACCACCCGGGCCCGTTCACGCCGACCGCCAGGTAGGTACCCACGTAACTCCCGCGACCTGGTGCCCCATCAAGGACCGTGTGCACCTCCCCCGCCAGCACCGGGTTCGCCCTGCGCCAAGACGCGTGTAGGTAACCGAGGTCGTCGGGGATTTCGCCGAGAGCGTAGTCGACCTGGTAGTAAACGACCTGTTCGCTTGGACCGAGATTTTCAAGCGTGATGTGGGCGGACCTACGGAAAGGCATAGGGAAGTAGCAGTTCATGCCGCCGTAAGGCGCCACCACGATTGGCTCGGAGACGACGGGAGCGTACTGCGCCCAGCCCTGGCAAAAGAAATCTCCGAGTGGGACGGCCACAGCGGGAGGAGCGTTGTTGTCATCCCAGCTCATTCGCAAGATCAACGAGCGCCAGGCGTCGCTACGGGTCGTAAGCCAAATGTGCTCGATGACCCCCGGCCCGACGATGGCCGCCAGCTCCAGTGTCTCGCCGGCAGCGATGGCTCGGCTGGGTGAGACCTTCCAGCCGGTGCCGAGGTCGCGGGCGGCCGTTGCGCCGGTGCCTTCGGTCGCCTTTCCCCCACCTCCGCGCTCTCCCGATGGGTTCTCGGCCGTAATGGCACGGCTCTCCGTCCGGCGCAAGCGAGCCAGGCCTATCCGGGCTGAGCCCTCGAAAGCTGCCGACATCCGTCTCATCCCTCCTGGCCCAAGCCGTACGTCGAGGCGCGCACGAGCACCCCGAGCCGCACGGGACGATCTCGTAATGTAGAGCGTGCGGCCGTCGACAAGCGCGACAGCAGACCGACGGCCCGCACTGGGGTTGAGCCCGTGCCCGACCAATTTGCGGCCGGGTACGGGCTCGGCTAACTGAGTTCTCGCCAACTAAAACCCTGTCGTTGGGTAATGCCCCATCGACGCAAGGCGCACTTAGACCGATCCCGGCCCGGTGTTGTTGAGCAAGCCGTTGACCTGCTTGTCGAGGGCCGTCATCAAAGTTGCCGCGTCGGCATTTGACGAGTACAGCTGCGTGAGGGTGTTGGCAAACGCCGTGTCAATAGCGTCCGCGGCCGCCGGGCACGGCAGCGGGGTAGCATACTCGAGCTCGGTCCAGAACTCGTTGATCCCCGGCTCGGGCGCTGCCTTGTGGAGATCGGCGTAGAACACCGACTTCAGGCCGGGAGTTGCTTGCCCGGTGGCCGTCAAGTTCACCGATGCCCGCTTGGAGCACACGTACTTCACGAACGCCCAGGCTGCCTCCTTGTTCTTCGAGCTCTTCGTGATCGGGTAGGCGTTCCAACCGACGACTGTCCCCTTCTGGACCTTTTGTGGAACGGCGACGACCTTGGCCTTACCGGCTGCCTTGGCCGACAGGAGGGCGGGGTTCAGCCACATTCCGGCCTGGAAGATGGCGAGCTTGTTGTCCGCGAACTCGACCGGGTCGGAGAAGGTACCTCCTGGCTTGGGCGCGTACCCCTTCTGGTGCAGCGACTGTACAAAAGCGGCCGCCTCTATCGTCTCTGGGCTAGCACACGTTGACTTCGTCCAGTCAGCACTCAGCAACGACCCACCATTGGTCAATGCCCACGGCATCAAGTCCCAATCGTCCGCGGGGACATCGATTAGATATGTACCGGGCGTTGTACAGATCTTCTCCCCAGCAGCCAAGAGGTCGTCCCAGGTCCATCCGTCTGATGGCACTGGGACGCCGGCCTTTTCGAACATCTCAGTGTTGACCCAGAGGCACAAGACGTTGTAGTCGGCCGGCAGGAAGTAGGTCGGGCCACCCTGCGAAACGAGATCCTTCTCCCACTTCAGGAACTGCGGGGCCTCGTTCTCGAGGTAATAAGCCAACTCGGCGCGGTCGCGCTGTATGTAGGGGTCGAGCGGGGTCACGACACCCTTGGTCACCAAGAGGCGCTGGACGTTGACAGCCCCCTGCAATACGTCAAACTCCCGCCCTCCTGCCATTTGCAGTATGGCCGAGTCGGCGTAAGCGGTCCAAGTCGCTGCCGGGATCGCGACTGCGTCGACGGTAATGTTCGGGTACACCTTGCGGAAATCGGCAAAAACAACATCCCAGGCCTTGATAATGTCTGCAGCTCCGTAGAAAGCTATCGTGATGTGGCCCGTAACGGAAGTGTCGGCTGGCTGGAACCTGCTTTTTTCCCCCTTGAATATGTTCGACAGGCCGGGGATTGTTGCCAACGCTGCAGAAGCGCCGGCCGCCTGTAAGAACTGACGACGGTCCATTGTATGTTTCTCCTCTCGCTTGGTTTGTGTTAGGGATTGTCCATAGGTAGTGGTCGATCGGCCCGCGGCCCTGTTAGCTCGCCGTTCATCGGAACGATGTCATAGCAAGGCTCTGGGTGATCGCCCGTTGCGTGAAAATGAACAGTATTAACAAAGGGAGCACGGTCATGGAGACGGCCGCGAACATCACCAGGGGTGACCCTTCCTTGTACTCACCCTGAAGCGATACGAGCCCCACCGTCAGGGTCATTTGGCTCCGGTTGGTGAGGTAGATGCTGGGCCAGAAGAAGTCGTTCCATGTGGCGGTGCCGATCAGGATGGCCAAAGCAGCTAGAGCCGGCTTGGACAGAGGCAGGATGACATACCTCAGTACGCCGAGAGTTGTCAGGCCGTCGACGCGTCCTGCCTCCTCGAGGTCTCTCGGTATCGCCCGGAAAAACTGGCGCAGTAGGAAGATCCCGAACACGTTGATGAGGCCGGGCAGCCAGACGGCGGTCTGGCTGGTCGCCAGGTGGAGGCTGTGCATAAGCACGTAGGTCGGGACGGCTGTGACTGTGTTCGGGACCATCAAAGCCGCGAGGAACGTGAAGAACAGCACGTCCCGCCCAGGGAAGCGGAGCCGGGCAAAGGCGTACGCGGCCAGGGTGCTGGTCACGAGCGACCCGAACGTCACGATGGCGGTGATCTTGACGCTGTTGAACAAGAAGGTGAGGAAGGGGATGTAACTGAACACGGAGGAGTAGTTGGCGATCGTCGGGTGGGCCGTAAACCAGACGGGCGGGATCCTGAGCGCGCTGTTCTGCGACAGAAAAGACTGGACCACGGTCCAAATCACGGGTGCCAGGAAGATGGGGATCATCAGGGCCAGGATGGTGTTGGCGCTGAGCCGTCGCGCTTTGCGGGCAGTTTGGGCCACAGACGATGTGCGGGCAACGTACATTCGCTAGCTCCCGACCTCTTCGTGGACCCAGAAGCGGGCTAGCCCAAACTGCGCGATCGTGACGAGCAGCAGGACAACCAGGACCAACAGGGCCAGTGCCGCCGCGTACCCCATGTACAGGTCGGTGAAGCCGTTTTGATAGATGTACTGCACGATCGACTCGGTGTCGTTCCCCGGCCCGCCGTCGGTGATGATGTGGACCGGGTCGAAGATCTGGAATGCTCCGATGAAGGAAATGACGATCACGAAGAACAGCGACGGCGACAGCATCGGAAGGGTGATGCGCCTGAAGATCAGGAGTGTGCCGGCGCCATCGACCCGGGCCGCTTCGTAAAGGTACGGTGGTATCACCTGGAGCCCGGCAAGGAGCACGATGAACGAGAAGCCGACGGTGTGCCACAGGTCGACCCCGACGATCGCTCCCAACGCGGTGTTCGGGTCTGCGAAGGCGTTCAGGTTATGGATGCCGATCTTCCCCAGGTAATAGGTGATGAAGCCGAAGTTGGGGTCCAAGGTGTACTCGGCTATCAAGGACACGACCGCCCACGAGATGAGCACCGGGAAAAAGATTGCCGTCCGTAGCCCGTAAAGAAGAGCCTTGGACATCTTGCGGTTGACGGCCATTGCGAGGGCGAGGCCCACCACCACGTGCAGCACGACACTGGCCACGGTGAACTCGGACGATACGAGCAGCGCGTGCCAGGCCAAGCTGTCATGGATGAGATAGCGGTAGTTGCCCAGCCCGACAAAGGTTGGTGGGTTCAAAAGGTCGTAGTTGAAGAGGCTTAGGACTATCGCACCGATCAAGGGACCGGCAATGAAGCAGAGGAACAAAAGCAGGGCCGGGCTTATAAGGAGGTAGGCGGCCAACGCATCGCGACGTTCGCGGGGCGTGCGGCGAGCCCGCTCGCGCCGCACCCGGGACCTCGCGGCATCTCCGCCGACTGCGGGTGAGGCCGGCGCCACCGTCCAGCGCATACCCGCCAAGAACGGCCGCGGCCGGCGGGCCGGGAAGGGCGCGCGGCCATTGCCTGGCTCGGCACCGTCAGGCCCCCTTCGGGCAGCACGAGCCGCGATGGCGCAGTTCTAGCTCGAAGACCTGGCATTTGCGGCGGCCGCGCCCCTGGCCCAGCCGTTGCATCAGAAGCTCTACTGCAGCAGCGGCCATGAGGCGGACGGGCTGTGCCAGTGTCGTAAGGGACGGGTCTGTCAGTTCCGCCCACGCAGGGTCGTCGAACGACACCATGGCGATGTCTGCCGGGACTCGCAGGTGGGTGGGCCTGATCGCCTGCAGTGCTCCTACGGCCATCAGGTTGTTGGCCACCAGGAGAGCGGTGGCGCCCTTGGCGAGCAGGTCCTCCGCGCCCCGTCGGCCTCCTTCGACACGGAAGTCCCCCACGGCGCTGCGGGGTCGGATGCCCGCATGGGACATGGCCTGCTCGTAGCCCAAGAGGCGCTCTGCCGCGGTCCGCACACCGCTCGGGCCGCCGAGAAAACCGATCTTCCTGTGGCCACCTGCGAGGAGGTGCTCGGTACCCAGGCGGGCGCCCGCGACGTTCGCCGCGAGAACTGCATCGGCACGCTTGTCGTCGACGGGACGGTCGAAAGCGACTACCGAGGCGCCAATGTCGATCAGCTCACTGATCTCGCGTGCCCCAGCTTCGGTTGGCGAGATGATCGCGCCCGCCACTCGCTCGGCAATCAGGACGCCGAGGTACTCCCGCTGCTTGACGGGATCCTCGTCTGTATTGCACAGCAGGACCCGGTAGCCCTTGAGGTAGGCGCTGTCCTCGATGGCCCGCACCATCTGGGAAAAGTGCGGGTTTTCTATATCCGAGACCACCACACCGATCATCTGCACCTGCTGGCGGCGCAGATTGCTCGCCACCCGGCTAGGTCGATAGCCGAGCTCGTTGATGACGGCGACGACTTGCGCGCGCTTGGCCTCCCGCACCGAGACGCTGTCGTTGAGGACCCTCGACACCGTTGCCGCGGACACCCCTGCCCGGTCGGCGACCTCTTTTATGGTGAAGGGCTGGCGGACCTGTCGAGCCATGGTATCGGTTTCAGGAATCCCTTCTTTGAAATCGGTTTCAGAAATCCCTTTTTAGAAATCCCTTTCAGAAACCCGTTTCAGAACGCTACAGGCACCTCCCTTTGTTGTCAAGTACCTACGGGGCCCGACAAAAGAGCAGCTCATAGCGTCACCAAGACCTCCAAGAACAAAGAGGCGGCGTGGTCGCCCATAAAGTACGTAGCGTGGGCGCGGGCCGCAGTGAACCTGACGGCGGCGGGCCAGGCGACGCCGGGCCGCAACCCCGTTGCCGGTAGTATTGCGCCACTAACCAACACGGGAGCTCGGGTTAACCGGGCTGAGAGGGTGGCTTCGGCCTTCGGCCCCACGCCACCGACCGTCTGAACCTGTTCGGGTAATGCCGGCGAAGGGATGGGGCTGTGACAGAGGTAGTTGTCGCCGAGTCACCTGCATTGGACCGCGGTGCCTTCATCATCGTGCCGGGGGACCGTCATTCTGAAGTAGGCCGTAACTTGGCCGAGCCTGTCCCGAAGGCGCTCAGCCTCGTCGACCAGCTGGGCCTATGGGGCAACCTCGGGGTAAGCCTTCTCGGCTTCACCGGGGCGATTTTTGTGCTCCAGCCCAACGGCAGCGGGACCCCGGAGCTCTCCCTAGCTGCCGGGCTCACCGCCATAGTTGTCGGCACCGTTCTCGGCACGCTGCCGATCGCGCTGGTGGGGGTCATGGGCACCCGGACGGGGGCCCCCGCAATGGTGCTGCTGCGCGGCCTGTTCGGCGCCCGGCTGTCGTACCTGCCGACTGCGCTCAACATCTTGCAGTGCCTCGGCTGGGGCGTGTTCGAGCTGGTCACAATCGCCACCGCGGCCCACACCGTGGCACCGTCGCTCCCGCGCTGGGCCTACATACTCCTGGCCGGGGTGATCACCGCGGTACTCGCCGCTCGCCCGCTCGGGTTCATCCGCTACCTGCGCCGCTACGTCACGGGTGCCGTGGTGGTCGTGCTGGCCTACCTGTTCTTCGAGTTGGCCCGCCACCCCTTGCCTGGGTTGTCCCACGGCACCTGGTCGGGTTATTGGGCGGCCACAGACACGGTGGTGGCGGCGGCCATCTCGTTCGCACCGCTGGCCGCCGACTACACGCGCCATTCGCGCTCCGAACGGGCGGCCTTCACCGGGGCACTCGTCGGCTACAGCGTCACGCAGGTCCTCTGCTACGTGATCGGCCTGCTCGCCCTGTTGACCGTCGCCCGCAACCCCAACGACATCTATGGCGCCTTTATAGCCCTCCCACTCGGGACAATAGGCTTCGCCATCCTGGCAGTGCGCGAGCTCGACCAGTCGTTCGCAAACGTCTACTCCACCGCCGTTTCGACACAGAACTTGAGGCCGCTGTGGGACCGCCGGATCCTCGCCGTAGGCATCGCCGCCCTGACGACGGCCGGGGCCCTGTTCCTCAACATCGCCGACTACGAGAACTTCCTCGATCTGCTTGGTTCGGTGTTCGTGCCGATGTCGGCGGTGCTCATAATCGACTTCTTCGTATTGTCCAGGGGCCGGCGGGGCTGGGACCTCTCCGGCGCAGCCCGTTCACGTTGGCCCATGGTCGTGCCCTGGGCGGCCGGCTTCATCACCTACCAATTGATCAACCCGGGCTACATCTCGTGGTGGGTCTCGGCGTGGGATTGGTCCGCTAGGCAGGTGGGCTTCACTCCGGCCGCCTGGATGTCGGCCTCGATCCTGTCGTTCAGCGTGGCGGCGGTGGCCACCCTGCTGGCCGGCGCAGTGTCGGTCGTCGCGCGAGGCAAAGGCCCGTCCCCGGTCCAGCGCGACCCGATCCACCAAAGCGTATGAGCGCGGCTCGGCCGCCGCTAGCCGGGCCGCTAGCGCACGGCATGGGCCATGAGCTCGTCGTAGCGGACTGGCCCCCGCTCAACGAAGCCGAGGTGAACGCCGTCCTTGCTCGCTACGGTGACATCGCTGCGCAGAACGGCGACCCGGGCGCGGCCATAGTGTGGCGCAGCCCGCGGCCGATGTCGGCGGCGGGGCTCGTGCGCTGGCGCGGCGGGGTCGTGTTCGTCAAGCGTCACGACCAGCGCGTCCGGACCGCAGCCCAATTGGCGGTCGAACACGCGCTTGGCGACCATTTACGTGCCCGTGGTGTTCAGGTGCCGGTTGTGCGCCGGACCATTGCCGGTGAGACCTTCGTCACCTCGGGCGACAGTGTCTATGAGGTCCACGAGGTGGCGGGCGGTGTCGACTTGTACCGAGATGCCATGTCGTGGGAACCGTTCTCTACCCTGGCTCACGCCCGGGCCGCCGGTGCCGCGCTCGCCCGGCTACATGACGCAGCCGCCGGCTTCGACCAGCCGCCGAGAGCGCCCGGCGTGCTGATGGGCTCATGTGAGATTGTCACCGCGCAGGACCCGGTCGGACAAGTGGGCCGCCTCCTCGACCAGCGGCCCGGCCTAGCCCGTTACCTGGCGCGCCAGCACTGGCAAGACGATCTGGACCGCTACCACCTCCCCGTGACCCGGCGGGCGGCTCCGCTCCTGGCTGCACTGCGTCCCCAGTGGGGGCACGGAGACTGGCACCCCTCCAACCTGACCTGGACGTCGGCGAGGGCCGACGCCGAAGTTGAAGCTGTGTTCGACCTGGGGCTGGCTAACAACACCTTCGCCGCCCACGATGTCGCGATCGCCGTGGAGCGATCGACCGTCAGCTGGCTGGACCTGGAAGGAACCGGACGTGCCGAGGCGGACCTCGACGCTGTCGATGCGCTACTCGACGGGTACGAGGCGATCAGGCCCTTAGGTCCCGCTGAGCTGTCCGCGTTGGCCGAGGTGCTCCCGGTGGCCCACCTGGAATACGCGCTTTCTGAGATCGAGTACTTCGCAGACGTGGTCGGTTCACAGAGCAATGCCGACCTTGCCTACTCGACATACCTCGTCGGCCATACCCGCTGGTTCGAAGGGGACGACGGCTTGGCGCTGATCGCCCGGCTCCGCCAGCGAGCAGCCGCAGCCGCTCGTAATCAGGTCATGGGCGCATGACCTACGGCCGAGCCTGCACCGGCGATCTAAGGGCACCGTCGACCCGACGGGGGACGGCATCCCCTGAGCCCGGCGAGTCACGCAGCTCGGGCAGCAGCAACGCCTCGGGCACGTCCTGGTAGCACACCGGTCGAAGCCAACGACGGATAGCAGTCTGGCCTACGGACGTGTGGATGGACCCGACCGTCGCCGGATAGGGACCGCCATGGTGCATCGCCCAGGCGACCGCCACCCCAGTCGGGAAGCCGTTCCACACAACTCGGCCGACTTTGCTGGAGAATTGCTCGAGAACGCTCCGCGCCTCTTTGTCGTCGCCAGCGTCCGCCTGCACGGTGCCGGTAAGCGCCGGGCCGAGCCGGCCGACCAGTTCTCCTAGTTGCGCGGGCCCGTCGTAGTCGACCACCACGAGGACGGGACCGAAGCACTCCTCGAGCACGAGGCCCGCAAGATCCTCCGGCTTGGCTCGAAGGAGCAGGGGCCGGCCCCAATAACCCCCGTCCAAGCTTGGTTCTGCCCCCTCGGCCAGGACAGAGAGGCCGTCGAGTTTGCGGAGCGCCTCGGCGCGAGCCGCATAACCGTTGGCAGTGCGGGCGCTCAGCATTTTCCCGGCGGTCGCGCCGCTTACTTCCTGGGCCAGCGCGTCGACCAGGTGGCGGCCCGCCTCGGTCGCGGGCACGAGTACCAGGCCCGGCTTGGTGCAGAACTGCCCTACACCCAAGGTAAAAGAGGCGACGAGGCCCTTGGCGATCTCGGCGCCCCGCGACCTTGCTGCCTGCTCGAACACCACCGCCGCATTGAGCGCTCCGAGCTCGCCGTAAAACGGGATCGGCGCTGGTCGCGACGACGCGAGGCCATGAAGCAGCTTGCCGACTGCGAGCGAGCCGGTGAAACCTACCGCTTGCAGGGCTGGGTGCTTAACGAGCTCGGCGCCGGCTTCTTGGCCGAACACGAGGCCGAGCACACCCGGCGAGACGCCAACCGAGCGGGCACCTTCGACCAATGCGTCGCGGGCCATAACCGACGTCGCCGGGTGAGCCTCGTGGACCTTCGCTATGACCGGGCAGCCCGCCGCAAGGGCGGAGGCCGTGTCGCCCCCAGGCACCGAGAAAGCGAAAGGGAAATTGCTCGCCCCGAACACGGCGACCGGTCCGAGCGGGCGGAGCATCCGGCGCAGGTCCGGACGCGGGCCCATCGGCGTCGCCCCAGCATGGTCGATGATCACTTCGAGATAGGCGCCTTCGTCGACGACGTCTGCGAAGGACCGCAACTGGAAACAGGTACGTACCAGCTCACCAGAGAGCCTCTGCGGGGCGAGGGCCGTTTCCCGGCCCGCCACTTCGATAATGGCCTCGCGGCGCTCCTCGAGGGCAGCCGCCATCGCACGCAGCATGGCGGCACGCGCGCTTCGCCCTATGGCGTCGAGCTCGCTGGCAGCGATGCGAGCCTGCTCAAAAAGCCGGTCGAGCTCCGACGGTGACGTGGGCGCATGCTGGTCGGCAAGCACCGCCTCAGCCTCAACGTGGGCGCCGGCACTACGCTCCACGACGGTCGTCCTTGCCTAGCTCGTCGCTGCCAGCCCTCGCGTCCGAACCGGGGGCTGCGAGCGGCATGCCGCGGGCTACCGAGGTTGTAAGCGTCCCGATCTCCTCGATGTCTATCTTGACGACGTCACCCGCTTCAAGGGTGAAGGGTGCGGGCGGCACGAGGCATGTCCCTGTCGATATCACCACGCCGTCGGGGTGGACGTCGGCACGCATCAGGTAACTGACCATTTCTTCGTACCGCCGGTAGAGCTTGGCTGTGCTCGCCGTCCCCTGCCAGGCGACAGCACCGCCACGGCTGATAGTGAGCTGGATACCAAGGGCGTACGGGTCGGCGACTTCCCACGCCGGGCGCACCGTCGGGCCGAGCGCACAGGCACCGTAGTAAATCTTCGCCTGGGGGAGGTAAAGCGCGTTCTCGCCTTCGATGGAGCGCGACGACACGTCGTCGCAGATCGTATAGCCCACGATCTCGCCGAAGGCGTTGATGACGAGGGCCACCTCTGGTTCGGGCACGTCGAGGGTGGAGTCGGCGCGCACTGCGATCTCGCCACCGTCGGCGACAACACGCCAACCCGCAGACTTGAAGAACAGCTCAGGCCGCGCGGCATCGTAAACCAGCTCATAGAGGTTGGCGGCCCGTTCACTTTCCTCGACGCGCGCCTCGCGGGAGATCTCATATGTGACCCCGCACGCCCAGACCTCTGTGCGCCCGTCGATGGGAGCGAGGACCTCGACATCGGAGAGCGGGTATTCGCGGCCCACCGCTGCGCCGAGGCGCTCGCGCAGGTCATCGACCCGCAGCGCCCACAGCGAGGCCAACGAGCTCACATCGAGCTCGGCGACCCGGTCGCCGTCGAGCAGGCCTACGAGCTCGCGGGAGGACCCGTGCTGGCGGTACCTAAGGATCTTCACTGCTCTCCCTTTCCAGTGCTCACATCTCCCTTTCCAGTGCTCACAACGCGTTCGCCAGCTTTCATCTGCGTATCGCGCTCATGTCGGCGTAGCGCTCCCCGGCTGTGGCGCCGCGGGGGGCGGCTTCGTCCAGCGCAAGCAGCTCGTCCTCGGACAGCTTCACGTTGACAGCGTCAATGTTCTCCTGGAGGTAGGTGCGGCGCTTGGTCCCCGGGATCGGAACGACGTCGTCTCCGCGGGCCAGCACCCACGCCAGGGCGACCTGGCCCGGCTTCACGCCGAGCTGGTCAGCCAGCCGCTCAACACGGTCTACGAGCTCGAGGTTCTTGCGAAAGTTGTCGCCCTGAAAGCGCGGGTGGCTGCGACGGATGTCGTCGGGGGCCAGCCCGTCCAGGCTGCGGATGGCGCCGGAGAGGACGCCCCGCCCGAGCGGCGAATAGGGCACGAAGCCGATCCCGAGCTCGCGGACCGTGGCGAGCACGCCATCGTCCTCTACGTCGCGGGTCCAAAGCGACCACTCGGTTTGCAAGGCCGTCACGGGGTGCGTGGCATGCGCCCGGCGGATCGTCTCGGGGGCGGCCTCGGAGATCCCGAGGTGGCGCACCTTGCCAGCCTGCACGAGCTCGCTCAAGGCCCCCCATGTCTCTTCGATGGGGACCTTGGTGTCGATGCGGTGTTGATAGTAGAGGTCGATATGGTCGACGCCCAGGCGCTCGAGCGAGGCGTCGGCTGCCCTGGCCACGTACTCGGGCCGGCCGTTGATGCCGAGCCTGCTCCCGTCGGGGTTGCGTTCGTTGCCGAACTTCGTGGCGAGCACGACCTGCTCCCGCCGGCCTGCGATCGCTCGGCCCACCAACCTCTCGTTGGTGAATGGCCCGTACATGTCGGCGGTGTCCAGGAAGTCGACGCCGGCGTCCAAGGCGGCGTGGATGGTGGCGATCGACTCCTCCTCATCGCCGGTCCCGTAGAACTCCGACATGCCCATGCACCCGAGGCCCAGGGCGCTCACGGTCAGCGCAGCGTTGCCGGTCCCGAGCGTGCGGTGGGGATAAGCCAAGACGTCCTCCCTTTGTTCGTGCTGTGTGCCGCCATCTTGGCGCAAGTGCGCCCCAGAGCGGGCTCCGAGCAACGTTGCCCTATGGTCGACAAGTGATCACAGCCGGTGTCGACCTTTCCTCCCAGGACGCCGGAACCGCCGTCTGCGTCGTCGAATGGCGGGAGGAAAGTCGCGCCGCCCATAGGCGCGGCTCTCAGGTCCGGCTCTGGGTCGGCGCTGACGACGCGCAGGTCACAGAGGTCATAGCCCGCTCAGAAAAGGTCGGGATCGACGTGCCGCTCGGCTGGCCCGTCTCGTTCGCCGAAGCCGTCGCCGGCCATTCATGCAATGGCTCATGGCCGCCCGACTACCGCCACGACGATGCGGTCAACTACCGGCTGCGCAAGACCGATGTTTGGTGCTGGAAGCAGCTCCACATGCCTCCGCCGCTGTCGGTGGCCGCCGACCGGATCGCCATACCGGCGATGCGTGCCGCGGCGCTCCTTTCCCGCCTCCCGCAGCGGCCTGTTCGTGATGGCAGCGGGCGAGTCGTCGAGGTTTACCCTGCGGCAGCCCTTCGGCGGTGGGGGTTCGTGTCAAGGGGTTACAAGCGCGACGCAGGTAGCTCGGTCCGTGCCGGTCTTGTCGACAAGTTCGTGGCGGCCACCCAGAGCTGGCTTCACCTTTCCGAGGACCAGGACCGACTGTGCCGAGCCAGTGACGATGCTTTCGATGCATTAGTGGCCGCCCTTGTGGCGCGGGCGGCGGCGCTTGGGCTAGTCGAGCCCGTTCCCGAGGAGCACCGCGACCAGGCCAAGCGTGAGGGGTGGATCGCGGTGCCCCTCGCGGATGCGCTGGGCCGGCTCTCGCGAGTTCCCGTTACGACAGGACCGGCACCAGCTTGATCATGCGCCCCCCGATCAGCCACTCGGCCACGTAAATGTTCCCTTCGGCGTCGACCGTCAAGCCATGGGGGCTATTGAAACGACCGTCCCGGAGCTGTGCGGTCCGCACCGGGTGCGCGACCTCGTCGAGGCCGTTGGGCCATCCGGGATGGTCGCAGACGGCGCCGTTGTCGCCCAGGTAGCAGAGGAGCTCGTCGTCGGGACCGAGGACGGCGAGGCGGGCAAAAAGCTCTGCGATCACCAGCTTGTCCCCGCTCGTTGCAAATGCGCTCGGGCTGTTCAGGAACGCCTCCCCCACCACACGCCGGAACGAGCCGTCCAACCCATAGACCTGGGCCCGTCCGTTCCCGCGGTCGGCGACCCACAGTTCGGGGACCGCGTGGCGGCGGTCGATAAACACGCCATGCGGGCAGTCGAAACGCCCGGCTCCCTCCTCCCCGCTCAGGCTCGAGACGTACGTCCCGTCAGGGCGGAAACGGTGGACAAGGCTCTCGCCGTAGCCGTCGCCGACCCAGATGTCCCCCGTACCGCCGTGGCCCTCGTCGTCGACGGTTACTGATGTGGGTGCGTAGCGCCCTTTGTCGTAGGCGGGGTGCGGCGGTCGGGCCAGGCGTGCGACCTGCGTACCGTCCAGGCCGAACTTCACAACCTGGCCCGGGTGTGGGTCAACCTCGTAGGCGCCGCTGCCTACCCGACGGGCCTTGCCTCCCGGGTCGGCGATCCAGAGGTACTCCTCACCATCCTCCTCGACAAGGGTAATGCCGTGGCCCTCGGTGAGCGGTACCGCAAAGGAGCGAACGGCTCGTCCCCGCTGGTCGAAGATCACGACCTCGGAGCGCGCCGGGTGAAAGCCGACAATCTCGCCCGAGCGTGTGACGGCTAG
Organism: uncultured Acidimicrobiaceae bacterium; assembly: GCA_963699075.1. Taxonomy (GTDB): domain Bacteria; phylum Actinomycetota; class Acidimicrobiia; order Acidimicrobiales; family Palsa-688; genus Fen-671. Next base: position 96,062 of record CAVOTF010000002.1, read on the forward strand.
ACCGTGATGGGCCCAACCGGTCGTGGCCTCACCTGGCGCCGGCAAATCGGCCCAATCCTCCCGCCATTCATAGGTTTCGCCACCTTCGCCGACCCTTGCCATCGACGGCTAAAACGTGACCGCTAGTGATTTGAGCACACGTGAGTTCGCCTTTGAGCTGTCCCACGCAAGCACCGGGTCGTCCATCTGCAGCTTCGGGAAGCGCTCGAGGAGCGCCATGAACGCGACCTCGCCTTCCGCGCGAGCCAGTGGTGCGCCGATGCAGAAATGCGCTCCGAAACCGAAACCAACATGCTGGTTGGGACTGCGGTCCACCCGGAACTCGTCCGGGTTCTCAAAGTGCGACGGGTCGCGGTTAGCGGCATTAAGCATCTGGAACAACATGTCCCCCTCGCCAAGAGCAACGTCGCCCATCTGCACCGCCTGCGTGACACGCCGGGGTTGGCGGGCAACCGGGCTCTCGTAACGGATGACTTCCTCAATCGCCGAGCGCACGAGCGAGCGGTCATCGACCAGGCGCTGCCACTGCGCGCGATCTCCCAGCAACAGGGCGAGGCCGTTGCCGATGAGAGACGTCGTGGTCTCGTGGCCTGCCACCAACAAAGTCTGGCAGGTGTTGATTATCTCCGGCTCGGAAAGGCCGTGCGGTTCGGTCTCAGACATTACGAAAGCGCTCAGCAGGTCCGAGCCAGGGTCCTTGCGGCGCACCTGCAACAACTCGCCCAGGTACTCGCGGATCTCGACAATGGCGCTCTGAGCGGCCAAGAGCAGGTCCAAATCGGGCTTGTTGATGCCCTGGAAACCCAAAAGCTGGTCCGTCCAGCGCTGCAGAAGGTACTGATCACTTGCCGGTACGCCCATTAGCTCGCTCAGCACAGCCACGGGCAGAGCACCGGCTAGGTCGTGGACCACTTCCATGCCACCCTGGTTAGCACAATTGTCCAGCAACGATGCCGTAACTTTCGCGATATTTGGCCTGATGCCCTCGATCCTGCTCGGTGAGAACGCCTTGCCCGTAAACCTACGCAGGCGGGTGTGGTCGGGCGGGTCGGAATGCAGCAACCCTTTGGTCTTGTAATGCGCTTCGAAGACGCCTAGCTTTTCACGGTCGCTCGCAGATAAGTGGCCAGCGGCACGCCCCAACCGGCCTTCATTGGAATAGTCCTTCGTGTTCCTAAATGTGGGCATGATGTCGTCGTAGCGCGTCACCAGCCAGCCGCCGACCGAGTCGCTCCAATAGATAGGGGCTTCGCGTTGCATTCGTTGCAACGTCTCGTAGGGGTCGGCAACAAACTGCGGCGACACAAGGTACCTGTCAAATTCCTCGCTCCCGAGGGGCAACGTGGCACTCGCTCGCGACGGCTGTCCCCCTACATCGTGCACGACCTGATCCTAGCCTGTGGCGGCTAACCGCCGCCCACGGTCGTGTCCTCGTAGTAACTCCAGCGAGGTGTGGGCTCTCACCCCCTTGGTCGCAGGGTCGTAGCCCGGATTCAGGGCCCGGTGGGACCAGGGGCCCTTGGGCCAAGATCTCAGCCTTTAGCTGTTCGAATTGCTCGTCCGAGACGACTCCACGGTCGTGGAGGTCGGCCAAGCGAGCAAGCTGGTCGGTCTTGCTCCCGTGGCTGTCAGAAAGGTGGTGCTGGTACCAGTGCCAACCCGTTTCCTGGTCTGCCCTGGCTTGAGCCTGGTGCACCCGCATCTTGTTACCACGGAAGATCAGGTACAAAATGATCCCAATAAGCGGGAAAATTATCACCAGCAACAGCCAAATCGCTTTTTCCCAGCCCCTCATGTCGTGGCTACGGAATATGTCGATGAAAATCGAGATCTCTAACCAAATCTCGATAAAGAAAAAGAAGAACCATAGGATCGAATAGGCGACCTGGCCGGCTCCGAAAGTGGCAATCATGTCATCCTCCTACACGGGAAAGTGGTCGGTCACGTGCGCCGACTGGTTCAGCTGACGTCTTTGGCGGCCTGTTCGACGGCCTTGTCCACGTCCTTCCAGAGCACGTTAAGTTCCTTGGCGGCGTGCTTCTCGGCCTTCAGCTCGGCCTTGTCCAAGGCCTCCTCCAACTTGCCCTCCCCGACAACGACGAGGGCGGCCTCGCCATCATCAATAAGGTCCCCGAGCTCTTTGACGTCCGAGCGAGACAGGCCACGCCAAAGGTGGCCGATCGCCGCACCAACAGCTGCGCCGGCCAACGTGGTCCCGACGATCGCCGGCGGGAACAGGATGCCGACGAGGGCGCCCACGACGGCGCCACCCCAGCCGCCGGCCTTGCGTGCCAGCTCGTGCTCATGGAGATGGACCTTGCCCTGGTCGTCCTTTGTAAGCACGCCAACGTCGTACGTGCCGACAACGCCAAGCGCATGGAGGTCCTTCACGACCTCATAGTCGTCTTGCGCAGCGGCCTTGTCCGGATAGGTGCCGATATAGATGAAGACTGCCTCTGGCTTTGCCATGTCGTTCCTCCCGTTCTTGTCAGGGTCGATCCCAGCAAAATTAGACCATGCGCACGGGTGGCCTGTCGCCCGTAGTTTCGACTGATTTTCGGGGTGCGGTCCCCTGAGGGCCATATAGTCTCCCCTAGGCCCGGCACATGAGGAGGTGCGCGAAGTGGGAGTTCAGGTCGTCAGTCACCCGCTGGCCAGCTCGATGCTCGCCGACCTGCGCGACAAGAACACGCCACCTCCCTTGTTCCGCCTTCTCGCCAAGCGCTTGGCCCTGGTGCTCTGCCTCGAGGCGACCAAAGGCATGCCTACGACGCCGGTAGAGGTTGAAACCCCGTTGGCCCGGGCGCCAGGAGCGCGGCTGGCGCAACCTCTCGTCGCCGTCCCGGTACTGCGCGCCGGTCTCGGGATGCTGGACGCGGTGACCGAGCTCTTCCCCGAGGTCACGGTTGGCTACGTCGGGCTAGAGCGCGACCACGCAACCTTCGAGCCCTCGCTGTACTACTCCAAACTTCCCCCGCTCGAGGGACGCGCCGTGCTCCTGCTCGACCCGATGCTGGCGACGGGCGCTTCTGCGGCTGCAGCTTGCGGCGAACTCGAAAAAACCGGCGCCAACCAGATAACCCTCCTGTCGGTAGTGGCCGCACCCGAGGGTATCGCCTATCTCCAAAAACTCCACCCCGCGGTGAACATCGTCACGGCGTCGATTGACGAGGGCCTCAACCAACATGCGTACATAGTCCCCGGCCTCGGCGACTTCGGGGACCGTTTGTTCGGGACCCTTTAACCTTTGGGGCCTCCCTTGGGTAACCGCGGTTCGCGTCGGCCAGCCGTGTAACGTTTCGGTGATGCAAGGACCACGTTCAGTGATTACTCGAGTGGCAGTAACGGTGTCTGTTGTGCTCGTCCAACTCTCCCAGGTTGGCTACGCGCAACCCTCGATGGCGGCGGCACAGGATGTCCCCGTGCGCGCGGGTGTGGCCCACTTGAACGGCGCGCGGACCGACGTCCGCGCGCCTCAGCTCAATATGGCCCCGAATGTCGTAGTCGTGAACGCGGCCACGGTGGCGTCCAATCTCCTAAGCGTGTCAGCCGATGGCGGCACCTTCGTGTTCAAGGCCGCTACCGGTGCTCTCGGCCAGCTGGCGCCGGGCAAAGTGATGTTGCTTCAGGGCTACACCACGGGAGTTGTCACCTCGGTAAGCCGTTCTGGGTCGCGCCTTACCGTGGTGACCCAGCCAGCCTCGCTCACCAATATTTTCCAGAACGCAGACATCAACTTTTCCCAACCCATCAATTTCAGTAACGCATTTGGGTCACTTTCGCCTGGCTCCCCCGCGTCGTCGGACCTCGCCCAACCGGGCGGTACTCCCCGGCCCGATGTCACCGTTGGACCTGCTGCAGGCCCGCGCTTCGCGGATGGCGTTGTCCCACCAGTGGGCCTCTACTACTTAGGCAGGGGCCCGGGCGACTTTTCCTACTCTGTTTTCCTTTCGCCTTCCTTGTCGAAGCTCAACTGGGAGATCCAGGCATGTGTTGGCGCCGCGATAATACCCAAGACCACGACATGCAACGGCGGCTCGAGCATGCCCGGGTTGTCCATCGCTGCCACCATTTCGGGCTACATCGGTAAGGCAAATCTCTCGGGCAATTTCGACATCGCCAACGGCAAAAACGTGCGTAGCTCGTTCTCGTTCTTGTCAGTCGGCGGCATCACCGTCAACTACCAGATCCTCGACCCGGTAAAGAGTGCCTACAAACTCCCCGTCCTGCGCTTCCCAATGTCGCTCAACGTTCCTTTCGCAGTGGCGGGCGTCCCGATGATGCTCAAGGTGTCGTTCGCGTTGCTCATGAACGTGTCAATGTCCAGCAAAAACGACACCATTCATGGCGGCACCACGCTGACCTATAACGCCAACGAGAGCGTGACGGAGTCCGGTGCCGGCGACTCGGCGCCCCAAAGCGTCCCGAAGATCGTCGGTAGTTTTCTGACGAGCAAGCCCACGATTACCTTAGGGTCGGCGGCGGTCGAGATTGCAGCGCAGATGAAGGTTGGGTTCGGTCCAGGCATTGCCGTGGCGAACATCCTCGGCTATGGCGACGTGATCGTTGCGATCGGCCAGAGGACGGGTTCACTCGTGGCCGGACTGCCGTGCTCGGCGTTTTACCTGACCGTCTCGGGCCACGCTTACATGGAGTCCCAGATAGCCATCTGGCGTATCACCTCGAAGCCCGTCGATCTCTTCTCCAAGAGCTACACCGACCCGAAGGCGCAGTGCTGACGCCGCGTGATGCGGTCCCGACAAGTGAGGTCGGAGAACCGAATCGGTGCGCCGTGATAGATAGGGCCTGTTCCTGGACAAAGGTAAGGAGCTCGACTCGGCCAGCCTCGACGACGGGCTGCGCGTACAGGGCGATCTCCGGCCTGCCGCTGCTGTCGGTGGCGAACGCAACGCGTTGCCCGCCGAGCAGCCGGACCCGGCCCGCAGGAAGGGCGGCGAGAGCCATGCGCCAGGCGGGCCCGTCCTCTACAACCGAGTAGCACCCGACGTGCTCGAGGGCTTCGGCGAGGCCAGCAGGTAACGGTTCGGCAACCGAGATGCGCAGCTCCGACCCGGCCCGCAGCCCGGCGGCCACCACCCGGACCAGGTCGGCGGGCGGGCCGGCTTCGTAGCGGATCCATGCCGGGACTGGGATATAGCGCAACAGGTTGTGCTCTACGGGCAACCCGCTTACATCGCGCGCGACGCCGAAGTTGCTTTGCCAAGCTGCGGCGTCCGAGCCCACCGCCCGATGAAGAAATTCGCGCTGCTCCTGAGCGAGGACGGGCGACGCGAGGTCGACAAGCTGGCGGACTGCTCCGTTCACAGCGGCGGAGCGCGTGGCTGGCGTGGACGTCCAATCCGACAGCCCGACGAGATAGTTCGGCCCGCCGGCCTTGGTGCCAGCCCCGACGGCCGACCTTTTCCAACCACCGAAAGGCTGACGGCGCACGATCGCGCCAGTGACGCCGCGGTTGACATAAAGGTTGCCGGCCTGGCCCGGCCCAGCCAGAGGGAAATCTCGTCCCGGTCAAGCGAATGCAACCCGGCTGTCAGGCCAAAGTCGACCTGGTTTTGCAGCTCTATCGCCTCGGGCAGGTCCACGGCGGTCATGAGCCCAAGAACTGGGCCGAAATACTCGGTCAAATGGAACTCCGACCCGCGCGCTACGCCGGACTTGATGCCCGGTGACCATAGGCGCCCGGTGCCATCGAGCTGGGCGGGCTTTACCAACCACGACTCGCCAGGCGCGAGCTCGCTGAGAGCGCGGCGGAGCTTGCCGGCGGCGCCGATCAGCGGGCCCATTTGGCTCGTAGGGTCGGAGGGCCAGCCGACCTTGAGCGACGAAGTTGCGTCGACAAGTTGCCTGCGGAAGCGGTCAGAACGAGCCACCGAGCCGACGAGGATGCACAGCGACGCGGCTGAGCACTTCTGGCCGGCGTGGCCGAAGGCGGAGGCGACGATGTCCTTCACTGCCAGGTCGAGGTCCGCGCTCGGGGTTACGACGATTGCATTTTTACCGCTCGTCTCGCCGAGCAGCGCCACGTCGGGGCGGAACGAGCGGAACAGCTCCGCGGTCTCGAACGCGCCGGTGAGCACCAACCTGTCTACGCTCGGGCCCGCAATTAACCGGCGTCCCAGCTCGCTTTCATCGACGTGCACCAGCGCCAGCGCATCGGCTGGGACACCGGCTTCCCAAAGTGCCTGGACCATAATTGAACCAGTCCGGCGCGCTTGGGTCGCCGGCTTGACGACCACGCCCGAGCCGGCCGCGAGCGCCCCGAGCGTGGACCCGGCGGGGATCGCGACCGGGAAGTTCCAGGGAGGTGCGACCACGGTCAGCTTGACGGGGACGTGGCGGGCGCCGTCGACCTGGTCGAGTTCTTCGGCCAAGGTTGCGTAGTAGTTTGCGAAATCGATCGCCTCGGAGACTTCGGGGTCGCCCTGGTCCAGAGTTTTACCGCATTCGGCCGCCATTACTTCCAGTAAGTCGGCCCGACTGCGCTCGAGCTCGACCGCTGCTCGGCGAAGCACCTCCGCCCGTTCCCCGCCCGTGCGTGCGCCCCAGCCACCGCCGGCAACTGCCGCGAGGGCCCGGCTGAGGGCCGCTGCATCGGTAACCGTGTGCGCCTCAACCAGGTCGGCACCGAGGGTGGAGGTGGGTACCCGGGCGATGATCTCGCGCCCCCAGGTCCGGTTGCCCGGCACGGACGGGTCGGTGTCGGCCGTGTTGGCGAAGCCGTGTGCCACCATCGGCTGCTCGGTGTGCCGGTCCTGTACGCGCCTGCGCCGGGTACGAACGCAGGATCCTCGCCGTCGAGTTCGGCCAACGATGCCAGGAACCGTGACCGCTCCCGCTCGAACAAGGAGGTGTCTTCGTGCAGCTCGAAGACCGCCGACATGAAGTTGTCGCTGCTGGACCCCTCCTCGAGCCGCCGGACAAGGTAGGCGATGGCCGCGTCAAACTCGTCCGGGTGGACCACCGGCGTGTAGAGCAGCAGTCCCCCGACCGTTTCCCGAACCGCCGCAGCCTGGCCTGCGGCCATCCCAAGCAGCATCTCGAAGTCAATATGGTCCCGCACTTCGCGCCGGCCGGCCAGCACCCAGGTGTAAGCGACGTCGAATAGGTTGTGACCGGCGACGCCGAGGCGGACGTTCGCCAGCCGTTGCGGTGTCATCGCCCAGCGCAAGACGCGTTTGTAGTTGGCATCTGTGGCCTGCTTTGTCGCCCAGGTGGCCAGCGGCCACCCATGCAGCGAAGCCTCGACGCGCTCCATCGGCAGGTTGGCTCCTTTGACAAGACGGACCTTGATGCCTGCCCCGCCGCGCGCGCGGCGGTCCGCGGCCCAGGCTTGCAGCCGGTGCATGGCCGACATCGCGTCGGGCAGGTAGGCCTGCAACACGATGCCCGCTTCCAGGCCGGCAAACTCAGCGCGGTCGAGGACCGCCATGAACACTGCGATGGTCAAGTCGAGGTCGCGGTATTCCTCCATGTCCAAGTTGATGAACTTGGGCGGCGCCGACCCAGCGGCCAGCCTGTAAAGCGGTACGAGGCGTCCAGCTATATGGCCGACCGCCTCGTCGAAGGCCCATGGCGAAAAGGGCGGCACGGTGGCCGATACCTTTATCGACACGTAGTCGACGTCCGGTCGCATCAGGAGCTGTCGCGTCCCCTCAAGACGCGTATTGGCCTCCCGCTCCCCCAGCACAGCCTCGCCGAGGAGGTTGAAATTGAGCCTGGCCCCCGGTGTGCGGGTACGGGCGACAGCGCGGCCGAGCCGGGCGTCGGTGGCGTCGACGAGAAGGTGGCCCACCATCGATCTCAAAGCGGCGCGTACAACGGACATCACGGCGTCCGGGGCGACGCTTGCCAGCGTCCCGGCGACGCGAAGGCCGAGCCGGAGGTACCACGACAAGAATCGCGGCGGGTGCGCAGCCAACTCGCGCAAGCTGGCCGCGGCGACCCGGACATCTTCTGGGCGGACCACCCGGTCCACGAACGCAACCGTAAAGTCCAGGCCCGCGGGATCTTTTAGGAGGGCGGCAAGCCGTTTTGCCGAACGGTCTTCCCCCCGCGCCGCCGCGACGTCGAGCCAATGCCGTACGAGCTCGTCAATCTCCGCGATGAACGCCGCGTCGCTGCTACGGTCGTCGGCGGTCGAAATGGTCATGGTCCGCCTAAGCAACCTAATGCTGAATGGCCCACGGACGGTGCACGCAGCGGCCTCGACCCCGCCCGGGCATCTGTCTAAGGGTCTCTAATGCCGGGTGGCCTCGGTTTAGAAATGGTCAATTCGGTCTGCCGCCCTAACCGTGCCGCTGGCGCGTAAGGCCGCACTAGGCGTGAGGTGATATCGAGCTTCGTGAACACCTTCGTTAGCTGCACAGCGGGCTTCTGACGACAGCCCGTATGAAGCGCGGACCGCGCCGCAAGTTCAAGGGGAGAGAGTGCTCACGCTCTTGCCGGCTCCGACTGGTTTGCGGCAAACTCGGGCGTGGCCCTACAGCACGTCGTGCTCTTCCGCTTCACGCCGGACATCAGCGAAGCGGACCAGGCCGAGCTGAGGGAACGCGTCGAAACATCATCTAGTGATATTGGCCGGCTGCGAGAGCTACGCTTCGTCCGCTTGGTGCCGGCCGCCAGCGCCAAGGGCTACCAGTACCTCATGTCGATGGTGTTCGAGGACCCGGCCGACCTCGTCAACTACATGCCACACCCAATCCACCAAGCGCTCGCAAAGTGGTGTGCCGACCGAGGCTGCGAATTCCTCTTCTTCGACTACGACCTGGAGCTGGCGACCTCCATGCGCCAACCAGGCTGAGTCAGTCGGGGTCAAGCGCGCCTTGTGAGCGCGCCGAGAAACATCGCTTGGTGTCGTGCAGGCCGTCGCGCTTGATGCCTCCGTGGAGCCGGGGGTTCGGCTCGGGCCTTGCCGCCCTCTTCGCTCCCCCCATGCCAACGCCGCCTGGGTGGCCAGCACCAAAAGAGCAGCGGCAAGAGGGCGAACCAGGTTATCGTCGGTTCGAAAGAGGCCATGAAAGAGACCGCTGATCGTTGACGGAAAGTTGGCAAACGCTCTTTGCTACGCAGGCTGGGGTCGGTGCCGCCCTCACTGGGCTGGTCTTCGTAGCGCTGTCGATCAACCTGAAGCACATCCTGGCGCTACCCGGTCTGGCAGGTCGCGCCGGTGAGGCCGTACTGCTGCTACTACTGCCGGTGATGAACGGCTTGGTGGGTGTGCTGCCGCAGACGAGCAGGACCGCGCTGGGAGCCGAGCTACTCGCAATCGCTCTCGCGCTGTGGGTCGTTGTCTCGGTGATCCTGGTAGGAGGGCGCAAAGCGGCTCGCGGACGACCATTTCATGAATATGCAGTTCGAGTTGGGACGACCCAGGCGGCAGTGGTGCCCGCGATCGTGGCCGGTTGCTTCTTGCTGGCTGGCAATCTCGACGGGCTGTGGTGGCAAGCAGCAGCCATCTTGCTGTGCATTGTTGTAGGCGTCTTCGATGCATGGGTCCTATTGGTTGAGATTTTGCGGTGACGACTTAGCCACCGGGGCCCACTGTGCTGGCAGCGGGACCCCTGGCGGCTCGGAGGTTAGATCTACCAAGGCTTCGCTTGGTGTTGGGCAGGCTGGGAGCGTGCGGCTGCCCTGCGAGCGCAGAAACGTTCTTCTACAGCCTCTCTGGGCAACCGGGCGGGTTGGTACTTGTCTGCAGCCAGCGGCCCGGCGAGAGCGTCACACTCTCGCGGCAGACTGGCTCAGGCACCGCGGTGCCGAGCGGAGCGAGGGAGGACCTCAAATGGCCAACATCGGAGTCTCGATCCCCAGCCCGTTGCCGGCTGGTATGTCCCTCCCCGACATAGCCGGACTGGCCCGGCAGGCCGAGATGGCCGGCCTCGACTGCATCTGGGCGGAGGACCTGCTGGCTCACGGAGACGCCGCTGTGCTCGACATAATGTGCGTCCTGGCCGCCGCTGCCGCGGCTACAGAAACGATCGAGATCGGCTCCGCCGTTTTTGTGCCCTCATTGCGCAGCATTTCCTGGGCGCTCAAACAGGTTGCCACCTTGCAGCTCGTCGCCCGGGGCCGGCTTCAACTTGGGGTGGCGCTCGGGGCCGCCGGTGATGAGGAGTACAGCCTCGCCGGCCTCACCCGCTCGGGCCAGCGGGAGCGAACCGACGAGTTCTTGCGCGTTCTGGCAGCGGCGCGCCGGGGCGAGATGGACGAGGTGGCTGGGTCCTTGAGCCCACGCGCCTTACTACTGGGCACGGCGCTCCCGGTGCCGCCGCTGTGGGTTGGCGGGACGTCCTTAGCCGCCCTTCGCCGTGCGGTTCGTTTCGGGGACGGCTGGTTGTCGGGAGTTCAGACCCCGGCCGAGTTCGACGCTTCTCTAACCCGCTTGCGGCAATTGGCCGAGGAGGCAGGGCGCCCGTGCCCGCTCGCGGGGGTAGTGCTTTCCGTCTCAGTCGGCACCGGCCCCTCTGAGCGCCTTGCCGCCAATAGTGCCGCTGCCATGCAGGCGGCATACGGCGTCCCTGCACAACGCGCCCAAGAACTTGCTATCGGTGGCACTCCCGAACAAGTGGCCGATAAGGTCGCTCGCTACCTCGATGCCGGTGCAGTACGGGTCGCCCTCATCAGCGACGTCCTACCCTGGTCTGAGTCCTGGCCGGTGCTTGGAGAGGTCCGCCGCGTCCTGCTCGGTGAGTGACAGCTCGCTCATTTCGCGCCTGGCACCAAGGTGTGGGCCGGAACGGGCCGCTCCAGCCCTTGGCCGTCACCCCTTGTCAGTCGGCGAGGAGCCCGGCTAGGGTCACGCCATGCCAGCCCCAACCGCGGCGTGGGCCTTGCGGGGCCTGGCGATCGCTACCACCTCGGCCACCCTGTCGGCCCTCTTGTTCTCGGCAATAACGCCAGGACAGGGCGTCGCTGACGCCCTGCCCGACACCACCGGAGCCCCGACTATCACAGCGGGCAAACCGATCGCCGTCGGAAGTGGTCCCGCCGCCATAGCCATCACGCCCGATGGCAAGATGGCTTACGTCGTCAACGGGACCTCTGGGACTGTTACGCCTATTGACACGGCCACGAACAAGCCAGGCCCGGCCATAACCGTGGGTCGTGAACCGGCCGCCATCGCCATCACCCCAGACGGCAAGACGGCTTATGTGGCCAACACGACCTCTGGGACCGTGACGCCCATTACGACGGCTACGGGTACGGCTGGCCCGCCCATCACCGTGGGCAAGTTCCCCATGTCCATTGCCATTACCCCCAACGGCAAGACGGCCTATGTGGCCAACTACGGCTCGGGTACGGTCACCGTCCTATCTATTGCCACAGACCGGGCCACCGGCCAAGTCGAAGTGGGCAAGATGCCGCAGACAGTCCTCGTCACCCCGGACGGCAAGACCGCCTACGTGGCCAACTTTGGCTCCAACAGCGTGAGCCCGATCGACACCGCCACCAACAAGCCCGGGCCGGCCATCGCCGTCGGCTCTGAGCCTTACGCCCTCGCCATTGTCCCTCATCACCAGAGCATCTACGTCGTCAACTATGGCTCTGGGACCGTGACACCCATATCCACGGCCACGAACAAGGCCGGGCGCGCGGTCCGCGTAGGCACCGACCCGGAGTCGATTGCCTTCGCCGCTGACGGTGAGACGGCGCTGGTGGCCAACGAGGGGTCGAACAGCGAGACCAGGATCGACACGGCCACCGGCGCGTCTTCAACGTCTCCGGTCGGCAATGCCCCCGTAAGCGTCCTCATAGAAACTCTCGTGGAAGGTCAACCCCACAGCCACTATGCGTCCTACAAACCGTCGGATAAAATTGATGTCATCTGGACCATTGCGGCGGCGGTCTGCGATAATAATGCGTTTGTGTCGGAAAAGTACGGTTATTTCATAATTACCCTTGACAGGGGCGGGAGCATCCCCCTCGGCGGGAAGTCGTCCCAGCGGGATGACTTCGCCGTTCAAAAAGACCAGCTGCTCCGTATACCGTTGGGCGTCGAGCCGGGGCCGATGGTATTTTCGCCGAGGAACGGAACGATATATATCGTAAATGAAGGCTCTGGCGACGTCACACCAATCATGATCACAGCCGGCTAAAGCGATCGCTCCGGCTCGGCCAGGTGGGTCGCCTCGCCGCTCCGCTTCGGGGACGGTTGGTCCGGTCGAGACATCGGGCTCGGCCAACGGTCCCCCACGACTTCCGTTCATTAGGTCGGGACGGGCCTTGCGAGCGAATTTGGGGACGCCCGCATTGGCCCGTACCGACCAGGTTGCCCGCTGCCGAGGAAGGGTAACCCTGCGCAGGCAACTAGTGGGCGATCAGCCCTTCAGGATGCCTGAGATAGTGCCTTGTGCAGTGTTCAGCGCGGATTGCACCGACTGAGAACCCGATAGCGCAGCCTGGATCGCCGTCCACACGGCCAAGGAGACCTTCGGGTACTTGGTGCCGAGGCCTAGTGTGCGCGGATGGGCATAGAGGGTTTGGTTGGCGTAGACGCTCCACTCGGCGCCTTCCTGCTGCACATAGGTTTTCGCGACGGCTTCCTTGGGCGGCAGGTAACCGAACAACTTCGAAAGCGACAGCTCCTGTGAGGGTGTCTGCGTGCCCTGGATCCATTGGAAAGCCATCTGCTGGGCGGCACTGCCGCTACTGTTGCCTATCATCCAGTCCTCGCCGCCAAGCGGCACTATCACGTGCTCGCCGGCCACCCGAACTGGGACCGGGACGATCCCGAACTGCTTGCCGTAATACATGTGCGCCTGGGCCAGGCCGGAGAAGTTCCAGGGGCCGTTGACCATCATCGCGGCCTTCCCGGCCTCGAACTGGCTCGAGGCGGCTGGGGTTTGGCTCCAGTTGAGACAGGCCTTTGAAGCCGAACCGTCGGTGACGAGCTCCTTCCAGAGGCTCAACGCCTGCACGCCTGGCGTGGACGCGATATTGGAGAAATTGAACGCCCCCCCGTCGCTCCAGAAGAACGGCTCCCATTGCCAAGTGGTGTCTTCTGCGGCTTCACATGTCAACGCGATACCGTAATGCGCCGACGTCGTCAAAGCCTTCGCGTCCGTCACCAACTGCGCCCACGTAGCCGGCGGGGTAATGTTGGCGGCCTTCAGCATGGCAATGTTGTACATCAGGGCGATCGAGTTAGCCCCAGCCACTGGCAAGCTGTAGTACTTACCACCGGAAAGTCCCTCGTCGATGATAGCTGGGAAATATCCCTGGGTTTTGAACCCGCTGAACCCGCTCAGAGGAACTACCTGGCCTGTCGAGATCATGGTTGACACAAACGGGTTGTCGGAGGCCAGAAGGTTGGGTAGGTCGTGCCCCGCCGCCTGGGTCAAGAGCTTCGTGTCCAAATCGGCGAACGGCACATAGATCCTCGTGATCGTCACCCCGGGGTGCGCGGCCTCGAACTGCTTGTCATACTGCGCCAACGCAGCGGTTTGACCCGGTGTGTTGAAGTAGTCCTCTTCCGTGAGGGTTATCTTCGTAGAGGCGGAACTGCTCACCTGCGATAACCCGACTACTGCAAATGTCGTTGCCCCTAAGACCGCGAGGCCCCGGTGACGCATTTTCCTCAATGATTTCACTGCGGTTCTCTCCTTTTATCGTTGATAGCGAACAACTGGAACGGACGAGAATTACGAGGGAAGATGCTTACCAGCCAGAAACAATCAAATTGCCAGCCCTAATCCGTCCATCACCTCCCTCCCGAGCGGCACATGCGGGGCATGCGGGACCGAGCCCCATTACCCAAATCCGTTGGAGCGGCCAGAGGGCGACATCGCTACCCCACCACCGAACCCGCGGTCAGGCCGTTAGCGATGTAACGTTGAGCCACCACCAGCATTATTCCCGCGGGCACCATAGCGAACGCAGCAGAGGCCATGACTGCGCCCCAGTCGGTTGAGTAGTTCCCGAGGTAGGTATAGATGCCAAGTGTTATCGGCACGATCGTGGCACCGTTAAGGACTGTCAGTGCGAAGATAAAATCACCCCAGCCGTTCAAGAACGCAAAGACGGCTACCGTTATGACGGCCGAACGTGCGAGTGGGACCACGATGCGGAGGAAGGTCTGCCACTCCGATGCACCGTCGACCCTGGCCGCGTGGATCACCTCGTTCGGCAGGCTGAAGAAGAAAGCCCGCAGCACGAGGATGGCGAAGGGGATGGCGTACGTGCCGTCCGCGATTATCAGGCCGGGGTACGTGTTCACCAAGTGGACCCAATGGAAAATGATGAACAGCGACGTCGCGAGGACAATTGACGGCACTATCTGGCAGATCAGCAGTGAGCTCACGATGATCACGGTGAACCGCAAGCGGTATTTCGAAAGAGCGTAAGCCGCTGGCACCGCGACGACGAGGGCAAGCACGGCGGTCCCAACGCCCACGATCAGGCTCGTCAGCACGTTGCCTGATTGCGCCTGGATGACGGTCCTGAAATTGTCCAGGGTCGCGCCGTGGGGCAGCCAATAGTATGTGCCGCTGAAGAGGGTCTCGGTCGACTCGAATGAGCCGACGACCACAGCGTATACAGGGAAAAGCAGTACCACGAGTGCGGCGATCGTCGTCAGCGTGCAAAGCCAGCGCAAGGCTCTCGACCTCTCCAAATGGCTCATTACGCGGCTCCCGCGCTGCGCCTCAAGGAGGTCCGACTTAGCAGAAGGTATAGCGGAGCACAGATCAGTGCCAGGACAAGCAGTACGTTGTTGAGGGCGGCGCCCTCGCCGAAGGAAAACTCCTGGAACGACAAGTTGTAAGACCATGTTGTAATAAGCTGTGTGGCGTTGGCAGGGCCGCCACCGGTAAGTGCGATCACGAGGTCGAATACCTTCACCGTGAACACGAACCCGAGAAGAAAAGTGACCTCGATAACGGGCAGGATGATCGGCACTATTACCAGGCGCAACCTCTGCCATGGCCCCGCTCCGTCCACGAGTGCCGCTTCCTTGACTTCCACTGGCACGTCTTGAAGCGCACTGTAGAGCAGGAGAGTGAAGAACGGTACCCCGAGCCAGATGTTCGCGATCAGGATCGTCCATAGGCCGAGGTTTGGGTCGTCCAGCCAATCAATTGGGTGGCTCGCGAGCCCGACGTCCATCAGAATTTGGTTGACCGCACCACCTTCAAGCTGGAAAAGGAACTTGAAGATAACCCCGGTGACAATCAGTGGCAGAAGCCAAGGAACTATCACAAGCGTGCGTCCTAGCGTCCGGCCGGGGAACCGAAGAGTGAACAGTAAGGCGAGTGCGAAGCCGATAACGAACTGGCCGATGAGCGACCCGACCGTGAACTCGAGCGTGTGGACAATGGCGGCACGGCTCGTGGGGTCATTAAGGATGAACCGGTAGTTGGCGAGCCCAGCAAATGGTGCGGTGAGGTCAGCGATCGTAGCGGGAGAGGTCTGCTCGAAGCTCAGCATCACGTTGTAAATGATGGGTAGCGCGAAAGCGAAAAGGATATACAGGATCGCAGGGGTTAGGAAGAGCCATCCCGCGAGCCTGTGCCTTCGCGCGCCCGACAAGCGACCCCCTGAACCTGTCCCGCCATCGGCGGGACTTCTGGAACCTGCAACTGTAGGTGAGTGCGCCGGAGCGCCTGCCTGTGTTCTCATTTTCGCGTGAGCCATTTCGCGCTTCGCCTACCAGGCATCGAAACAAGCCGCCGGCTAGGTATCTGCTCGGGACAGCAGGCCGTTGAAGGCACCCCCCTCCCGCAGGTATACCGGTATGCGCTCCAATGGTGCGGGAGCCGTGACCCAACCGTTCTTGCCGACCGCCTGCCCTGTCCAAGCGTCCAACCACGCGGCGCTAGCGGGAAGGAACACGTTGCGCTCTCGCGCGCCAGAGGTGGTCACTGGTGCAACAAGGATGTCTGGGCCGAACATAAACTGGTCTGACAGTTCCCATGCTGTTGGTTCCTCGGGGAACTCCAGGAACATTGCTCGCATCGGGGGAAGGCCGGTGGCACTTGCGGTCGCCATCTGGTCCATCACATAGGGGCGTAGTCGTTCCCGTAAGGCCAGCTGGTCGCGAATGATCTCATACGCTTCGTCGCCGAAGGACCAGACTTCGTTGGGCGCGCCGGTTTGGCCGGAACCCACCAGCGGGCCAGGCTCGCGCACCCCGTGGAGCCTGAAAAGCGGGCAAAACACGCTGAACTGGAACCAACGAACAACCAGTTCCCGAAAGTAAGGCGTGCTCGGGTCACCACCTTTGAAGCCGCCGATATCCGTGGTCCACCAGGGGATCCCCGATATCCCGATGTTCAGCCCCGCCGGGATCTGAGCGGCAAGAGCCTCAAAGCTCGAGTCAATATCGCCCGACCAGACCGCTGCCCCGTAACGCTGGCTGCCGGCCCAAGCAGAACGGCACAGGACCAGCGGTTGCTCCTCGCCGCGCCCGCGGAGCCCTTCCGCGAACCCACGAGCGTGCTCGCGCGGGTACACGTTGTGGACCTCGTTGCCTTGGCCGAGGTGGTAGACGAGGTTATCTGGGCACTCCGGGCGCACTTCCGGCTCGCAAGCGTCGAGCCAGAACAAACGGATGCCGTAACGGGAGTACCCTTCGACGATCCTGTCCCATAAGAACTGCCGGGCTCCCGGGTTGGTCGCGTCGTAGAAGCGGACAAAGACGTGGCCGTCGGTGCCCTTGTCCCAGAACGGTAGGTGGAGCGGCATCCCACGTTGGCTCCCGACGAGGAACCCGCGATCCTCCATTTCCGAGTAGTGGGCGCTATTTGGGTTGACAGTGGGCCAGACCGAAACCATGAGCTCCACCCCAAGTGCCCTCAGTTCGTCCACCATTGCTTGGGGATCAGGCCATTCTTCGGTGTCGAACTTCCACTCACCCTGGCGCGTCCAGTGGAAGTAGTCGACGACGATGACCGATAGAGGAAGCCCGCGCCGATGGTGTTCACGAGCCACCTCGAGCAGCTCGACCTGTGAGCGGTAGCGCAGCTTGCATTGCCAAAAGCCGGCGGCCCATTCCGGCAGTACCGGCGGCAGCCCAGTCGCTTTGGAGTAGCGCCCAACGATATCGGCCGGCGTGGAGCCGGTGGTCACCCAGTAGTCGAGCTGGCGGGCGCCGTCCGCGACCCACCTCGTCCGGTTGGCGCCGAGCTCGACGCGCCCCACTCCTGGCATGTTCCACAGCAGCCCGTACCCGCGGTCGGATAGGACGAAGGGTATGCACACTTCAGTGTTCCGCTGGATGAGGTCGATGACCGCGCCCTTCTGGTCGAGCAACCCGTGTTGATGCTGGCCTAAGCCGTATATACGCTCTCCGCTAAACGCATTGAAGACCAGCTCACAACTGTGAAGATCGCCGCCGGCCGCTGTGTAGCGCCGCTGTGGAGGGGCGCAAAAGTGAGGAGCCTGCTCGCCGCACAGTTCTTCGCCGGTCGAGCGGAGAAAACGGACCAAGGGCGGGAAGCCCAAGAACGAGCCGTCGTCGTTGCACGAAACCTCGACGACCAGATCCCCGTTGTACAGCCGAGCCCGGTCGTGGGAGATTTCAACACGCACCTCGACGGGTGGCGCCTCGATCAGGGCGCTTCCCGGAGTCTCGGTTATCGAAGGCCCCACCGTCGAACGGATGCGGGCACTGTTTTCCCCCCACGCCTCCACCCTTAGGGTCTCCCGCCCGGAGAGGGCGGTAAAGCCGGGACCTTCGGCGAGGAAAGTTGTCACCTTATTCCTTCCCTTTTAGAGCTGGGCGCAAAGACGGGACCCAGACGCGCATCGCAGGCTCGGGTCGGTTGCCTCGTGCAAAATACGGCACGAGGGTCAACGCGAGGGGCGTGACCGTCGGGCCCTCTCCGGGCGCATCGTCGTAAAGGTCCTCTTGCTGGCCGTCGACACGTCCACCCGAGGCGGCGACCGCCACCTTCACGTAGCCGTCAAGGGAAGTCGGGGTTTGCGTGGCCGTCTCCAGGGGTTGCGTTGTGTCGAGGACGACGTCCTCCAGCAAGGTACCCGCACTCAAATCGTCTGCTTCGATGCAATAGACCAATGGACCGCGCTCGATCGCGAGGCAGTCGCGTACCGCGTCGGCCCTCCAGTGCGGTCTGACAACGCGGGCACGGATCGAGTGGGAGATTTCGAGGTGGTCACCGGGTGCCCACCGCCGACCGATCTTGGTGTAGTGGCCGTCCGAGGGGCCATCGACCGGGGCTCCGTTCAGCCTTACCTCGGTGCTGTTGGCCCATTCGGGCGTCCGCACGGCCAGCTCCCAGCTATCTGGCGAGCTGCATGTTTCCACCTCGAAGTGGGTGGTCCCCTCCCACGGGTGACCGGTCCGAACGCTTAGGCTTACACTTCCGCCGGGTATCCCCGTAGCCACGGTCCCGCTAAAGGGCATGTGCACCTGCAAACCGGAGGGATCCCGGGTCAACAGGTAAGTCTGGATGCTCGCAATCAAACGCGCGAGGTTTGGCGGGCAGCAAGGGCAGTCATACCATTCGAGACGATGGCGAGGCGAGTCTTCGTCTCCGCCGTCATGACCCGTCCTTAGGTGCAAAGTGTTCGAGTAAAAGAACTCGGTCCCCTGCTGGGAGACGGCGCCCGCGATGACGTTCCACAACACACGCTCCATAGCTTCGGAATAGCGCGCCCGACCGGTGGCAAGCAAGAGGCGCCAATTCCATTGGAAACTTGCAATCGCAGCACACGTCTCGCCATAGGCGCGGTCGCTGGGAACTTCGTAAGCGTCCCCGATCGATTCGTCACGGTGTCTTGACCCGTGTGCGCCGGTTATATAGGTCTTAGTGGTGAACAGGTCCTCCCAGATGGTTTCGGATGCGCGCAAGAGCTCCTTGTCGCCCGTTTCGACGGCGACGTCGACAACGCCCGATTGCAAGTACAACTCCCGCACGGCATGACCTGTCGCGGAGGCTCGCTCGCGTACCGGCAGGTGGTGTAAGAAATAAGACATCGGGAAACGGTCGTTGCCGAGCAGGCCGGAAGACGTCATTGCGACGTCGGAACGTCCACGCAGGTCAATTTGCCTCTTAGCGAGGTGCAATGCCCGCTTGTCCCCGGTCTGACGGTAAAACTCGACCAAGGCGGTTTCAACCTCTGGGTGGCCGCACACACCGATGAGACGACCGTCCCCATCATCCGTCGAAAACGTTGTCAGCAGTTGCTCGACCAGCGCGTCGGCCACCCCTGAGAGATCCCACGCGGTGCCTGCCCGTTTACCCGCTACCGCCGCTTGGAGCAGGTGGCCGGCGCAGTAAAGTTCGTGACCCCATCGCAAGTCTTTCCATACCAGCTCGGGATGTTGGCCCTGGAACCAAGAGTTGAGGTAGCCGTCCGGCCGCTGAGCGCGTGCCATGAGGTCGGCGGCCTGGTGGCCGAACTCGTCGGTTACCTCAGACGACTCTCTGACGCTGTCCCAGGCGGCAGCCTCCAGGACCTTGTAGATGTCGGAATCAGAGAAGTGCCAACCCCGGTGGGGGGCGTCGGCGTCCCGGCCTTCGGCCACGCGCCGTAAGTTGGCGAGCGCGGAGGAGCGGACGTGGCTGACACAGTGAGGAAGCGTCCTGGTGCTGTTGCGATGTTGCCAGTCACCAAGCTCGTGACCCTGTGCCAGGACCACTTCGCCCAGCCCAAGAGGACTGAGCCGCCCCATCGCGGCGGGCGTCGGCCAGACGGGGCCGTGTGTGGTTTGGACCGGAGGATCAGGCGATGGATGAAATGCCGCGTCTGTACGTTGTGCCGTCGCTCTTCCCTCCCTCGATACTCTGCTCGGAGAGGCGCGAACCACCGGCTCTTGTCCCCTTGGCGCCTCGTCCGTGTGTCAGGGGAAACGCTACCCCTCCTCGTCCACCCTGTCAAGGGCTCGGCGACGCGTAAGCGTGTGGGAGCAAGCGATAATTCGGATGGGTTGGAGGGAAGCGCTGCCTCTTTGATGACCACTGGCTGTGCCCGGAGCCGGGCCGGATAGGCCTTCGAGAGAGGCCTGGTCCTGACTAATCGGCCGAGCTCACTGACGCGGCCGGCTCGGGGTGCCATGCCGCCGAGCGCCTATGCTTGCCTCGTGCAGGCAACCCGACCAGCCACGCTTACAGAAGTCGCGCGGCTCGCCGGCGTTTCTCTCACCACGGCGTCAAAGGCAATGAACGGCAGGAACAAGGTTTCTGAGACCACCCGGAAACGGGTCCTTCTTGCGGCCAGCGACCTCTCCTACGCACCGAACCTTGTGGCCAAGAGCCTTGTGAGCGGCACGAGCAGCATTATCGGGGTCCTCCTTCGGGACCCGATGGTCCATCGCTTTGCCATGCCGATCGTCATTGGTGCGCAATCTGTTCTAGAGCAGAGGGAATTCTCCGCGATTATTGCCGATGCGAGAGGGGTCGTCGAACGGCTTGCCGATCTCGCGCTCATGCTACGCCAACGTCACGTCGACGGGCTTCTTATTGTTGGTGACAACCAGGGGAAAACGCCTTCGATAACGACACTGGCGAATATCCCGTGCGTATATGTCTATGGCCCCACCAATAACCGTCGCGATGTCGTGCACGTCGTGGACGACTTTGCAGGCGGCGCCACCATTGCCAATCACCTCGTCGGCCTCGGCCGCCAGCGGATCGCTCACATCACCGGCCCCAAGCACGCTCCAGCGGTCCAGCAGCGCGTCCTCGGGGTCGGTCACGCTCTGAACGAGCACGGGTTGCACCTGGTCGGCGGTGTCAGGTACGGCCGCTGGTCGCAGCGGTGGGCACGTCAAGTAACTCGGGAGGTCTTGGCAAAGACGCCGCACATCGACGCGATCCTCTGTGGCGCGGACCAGATCGCAGCTGCCGTGCTTGAGGTCGTTGTGGCGTCGGGCCTCAAGGTGCCTGATGATGTCGCGATCACCGGCTTCGACAACTGGACAGTATTTGCGCAGGAAACGGACCCGTCCCTCACAACGCTCGACATGGAGCTCGAGCATCTGGGGGCCGCGGCAGTTAGCGACCTGTTCGCGATGATCGGCGGAGCCCGCGTCGGAGGTGGTACCCGTCACCACGAAGGGACACTGGTGGTCAGGGGTTCGACAGACCCCGAGCGCTCCTAGCGGACACCTGGGCCCGATCAAGGCCCTGCCTGGATGCCCGGTGCGCCTTAGCTTGGCGTGGTGGCTGTTGTGTGTGTGACTGGAGCCGGACCAATTACCCCTGAGGAAGCGGGTTGGCCGGCAGATCCACGTTTAACCTGGTGGCCGGGAAAGCGTCAGCGAAGGCCGAGGCCTTCTCTAGCGTGGCGACAGACCAGTAGGGCACCTGTGCGGGCGGCTGAGGAGCAGGGGGTTCCTTTCCCTCGGGCCACTGGTAGCCAGGCAAGACGAACATCAGGCAGATCTCGGCGGACTCCCGGAAAACGTAACCCCTTTTTGTGTACTCCCCTGGCTCGATAAGGATTAACTCGTAGCGCGGAATTGATGACATATTCTCAAGGTATTGCCGTACGGCGGCACGTCGCGCCCGCAAAAGTTACTGGTTGCGGTCAGTCGATGAGTTGGACGTACCCTCGGGCCGCTCAGTCTCGCGCCATACTGGCTTGTTCGTACTGCCCGCGGTACCGTCACCCTAGCTTTGGGCTTGGCTACGACGTCGTCGACCGCTTGACACCGGGCACCATCAGCGAGGCGGATCCCAGGGCAGCAGGTAGGCGCGGTACGTGCTGACCCCGACCGGGAACTTCGCGTTGAACAACAGCCGGCCCGAGGCGCTGAACTCGGAGATGTAGGGCAGCGCGCCCCAGCCGACGAACAGGTCGCCACCCGCCGTGGTCTGCGCATTCCCCATGAGCTGCGCTACGCGGCCCTCCGGCTGGTCATCCGAACTGACCAAGGTGGCGACCCGGGTGGCAAGGTCGAGCCGTACGGTCACCACGCGACTGGAGGCGAGCAGGTTGCCGCCCGATTCGTCGTCGAAGAACGTGTACTTGCCGCCGCCGATGGCTTCAGGGTCGTGCTGCCAGGCGAAGATCTTCCCGTCGCGGTCGAGGACCTGACCGGGGGCCGCGCGCAGGGTGAAGGAACTGTGCTTGCCGCCGAGCTGCCACATGACCTGGCCGGTGTGCCGGTCCACCTTGAAGATGGTCCATGTGTTGCGGGAGCTCACCAACAGGTTGCCGTCGGTGTCGAGGTGGACGGCGTTGATGTGGAACCAGTCCCAGGGCGTGCGCGGGGAGGAGGGGCGGGCGACGTAGCTGTCGGTGTAGGGGACATGGGTGGCGCTGTCCCACTGGAACAGCACCCTACCCGTCCTGATGTCGATCTCCTGGACGAAGCCGTCGATGACCTGCTGGTCGGCGGGGCCGCCGATGGAAGTCAGGTTGGCTGTCGTGACGGTATCGGCCGTTATCAGCGCGGTGCCCTGGGGCGTAATGAGGAACTCGTGGAAGTTGGTCGTGTACCCGTGGCCCGCCCGGACCGTTGCGACCTGGTGGTAACGGTCGTTGTAGATGTAGTCGATGCCGCTGGGGCCGTCCGGGTTGACTTGAGCGGCTGGCTCTACTGGCCCACTTTGGGCTCCTTGGCCCTCGGGGAGGCGGGTGGGCCCGGGCGGTGGGTTTGACTGGAACCAGGTGAGGACCGGTTGGCCAAGGTAGGTCTGGGCGCGGAAGTCGGTGGCAATTACGCCGGTGGGCAACCGGTGGAACCAGACCACCTTCCCCGCGGTGGTGACGATTTCCGGGCCTGCCGGGTAGCTGCCCCCCGCCGGGGCGATGAAGATGTCCCCGTTCGCGACGCCGGGGTGGCGGGTAAGCACGGTGAGCGGCGGCGGGGCGGTGCCGGTGGCCCTGATAGGGCCGGCGGAGGGCGAGCTGCCACCACAGGCTGCCAGGACGACGGCGAGACCAACGACGGCGGAGGCAAGGAGCGGCAGTCGCCCGAACCTAGGCCCGTCCCGAGGTGTCGTCATGGCCCTATGTCTAGCGTTGGTTTGCTCCCTGTAACGGGTGGGCCCAGAAATCGGCAAGAGGTCAGCTGTCCAAATCGAGGCGAGCATGAACTCACAAGAAAACCGTTCCCCACCAACGCTTCCAGAACGATTTTACCACGGGCGACTGGCCTTGCCGCAAGCCGGTCGCTGGGTGCAAACTCCGTCAGGTTCGTCGCGGAGGTGGGGTCGGGATGGGGCTAGTCGAGGAACTGCGCGCCGAGCAGGACCACTTAGACAGGGTGTACGTGCGCCTGGATGAATTGCGTTCGAGCGCCGCGTCCCTGTCGGAGGAGGTGTTGGAGCTTGGGAGGGGAGGGCGCGTTGGCGGACCGGGTAGACCGTGACGCACGCGTCCAACTCGCCCTGGCTCGTCGTGCGGCGCTCTCTGTGGGGGACCAGCCCTTGTGTTTTGGGCGGCTAGACACCGAAGGTGGGGACCGGCTGCATATCGGCAGGCTGGGCGTGTCCGACGAGACGGGCGACCCGTTGATGCTCGACTGGCGGGCGCCGGCGGCCGAGGCGTTCTACCGGGCCACCAGCGGCGACCGGCGAGGAGTGGTCCGACGCCGCCACATCCGAATGAAAGGTCGGAAGGTCGTGGGGGTCGACGACGAGCTTCTTGCGCGCAAGGTAAGCGGGGCGAGCCGCGGGCTGGTAGGTGAGGCCGCTCTGTTGTCGAACTTGGAGCAGGCTCGTACCGGTCGCATGGGCGACATTGTCGCCACCATCCAGGCCGAACAGGACGCAGCCATCCGGGCGCCCTTGCACGGAGTGCTCGTGGTGCAGGGCGGGCCGGGGACCGGCAAGACCGCGGTGGCGCTGCATCGGGCCGCCTATCTCCTGTACACCTACCAGTTCCCCCTGGCCAGCCAAGGGGTGCTGGTGGTTGGCCCTAACCCGGTGTTCTGCCGGTACGTCGGCGACGTGCTACCGGGCCTCGGGGAAACAGGGGTCCGCCTCTCCACGCCGGCCGGGCTGGTGCCCGCGCCGGCCGGGGCAGCGATAGCGGCCGACTCTGCCGAGGTGGCGGCGGCCAAGGCCGATCTGGCGATGGCGGAGCGGTTGGCACACGTGGTGCGGTCTTTTCAGCGGCCCCTGGAGGAGGTCACCCACGTCGGTTACTCCATCCACCGGTTGGCGGTCACGCCCGCCGACAGCGCCCGCCTGGTGGCCTTGGCCGGGGCCGAACCGACATACCGCGCCGGTCGGGCCAAGCTCGAAGGCCTCCTGCTCCGTTACCTGTGGCGCCGGGTCGAGAGAGCTGAGCGGCGCGCCACCCGGTCGGGGCTCGCTCGGCGGCCGCAGCCCGACCAGGCCCGGGTGATCGACCAGTTGCGCCGATTGCCCGACGTGCGAGCCCTTGCCGACCGTATGTGGCCCCACTTGACCCCCGAGACGGTGGTACACGAGGCGTTGCGAGGCGCCGGCATCGAGCCGTCATCGGGCTGGAGCGAGCACGATCTTGCACTGTTGGACGAGGCTGCCGCCTTGATCGGGCCGCCCGTCATAAGGCGGCGGCGGCGGCGACCGACGGTGCTGGGGCTCGATGAAAACCTGGAGCGGACACTGTCTTCCCTAGGGCAGTTGCCGGAATGCCCGTCGTGCAGGTCCGAGCTGTCGTTCTCGGCCGGCCGTTGGCAGTGCGCGCAACCGATGTGCCAAAAGACCTGGCGCACAGCCCAGGTCATGTCGCCCGAAGCGTTCCAGCAGCTGCGCGAGATCGCCGAACGGGTAAACGGTACCCATCACGAGGCGGAAGCCCCGACGCCTCTCGCTGAGACCTTCGGCCACGTCATCGTCGACGAAGCCCAGGACCTTACACCCATGCAATGGCGGATGCTGGCCCGTCGTTGCCCCACCGGGTCGATGACCCTGGTCGGTGACCTCGGCCAGGCGAAACACCCCTGGTCGGCCAGGAACTGGTCCGCGGTAAGTGCCCTCGCCGCTCCCCGTGTACCTCACCGGGCCCTCGAACTGACGATCAACTACCGCACACCGGAGGAGGTCATGCTCCTCGCAGCGGCGGTGCTGGCTGATGTCGCTCCCGAACTGCGGCCGCCTCTTGCCGTACGGAAGTCGGGCCAGGGCCCGGTCGTCATCGCCACGTCGGCCGATCGTATGGAGGTTTCGGCCCGGGAGGCTGCCCAATACGAGGCAGAGCAAGTCTCACCTGGGAAGGTGGCGATCATTTTCCCGCCGGGCGAATTGGAGAATGTAGAGCCCGACGTCCTTGACCGCACCGTGGCCGAACTCGACGTCGAGCGAGCCAAAGGCCTGGAGTTCGACAGCGTCGTGGTGGTAGAGCCAGCAGCACACTCCGCAGGAGAGCTGTATGTGGCCCTGACCCGCACGACCCGCCGCCTCGTCCTCGTCCACTCGCAGCCTCTGCCGGCCCGGCTGCAACCAGGTCCCCCGCAGTGAGCCACCACCGGCTAGATGCCCGCCCACATCCGCGCAAAATCGATACACGGCGGTGCCTTACCCCTTCACTTTGGCAAGCGCCAGGTTGAAAATGAGCCTAACCCGCGAAGCCTCCACCCCGTTGCCGAAAACCGCGTACGACACCACGACCACGGCACGGCCTTTCTCAGCCAGCAGGTAGTCCCCTACCTGCGGAGAGCCCCGGTAACTTCCACTTACTTGGAAGACGTGCGAAAACGAAGCAAACTGGCCGAGATTTATGGTCTTGACGCTGACGACCATCGTTTCCTCGTCTGCACTTATGGTGTACTGGCGACAGGTTGAAACCTGAGCGTTGATAACTTGCCAGGCGTGGGCTGCCTTTTCCGAGCTTGCCCATGATGCAAGGTGCTCTGCAGTCGCTGCTCCACCGCCCACCAAATCGAACTGCGCCCGTGCCACCGATCCCGGATCTAGTTCGGCGATCGCCTTCGTGAACGAAAAGCACCCGGGTGCAGACGGGGAAGGCGGCACGGAGTACCAGTCGCCCGGAAGGTCTTTGCTGCTGAGCATCCAGGGAACTACGTCCGGAGCGCCGTTCGTCGACAACACCGCTGTCGGGGCCACCACTGCGCCGGCGGTGAGCAGCAGCGACAAGCACCATCGGGACAGTCCCATAACCGACAGAGTCTCACTTTTGCATGCGGTGGCGGATGCACTCAACTTTGCGGCCGATTGCGTCACGGCGCAACTGGGAGCGGTCCTCGTTCGAGGACCACGGCCAGCTGGGTGGCGATCTGCTGTCTCAGGTGGGTACCAGGCCCGAGCCCCCATTTGCTTCGGGATCGTCCACCCAGGCGGCCGGGGAGGCCAACGCCGTTAGCCCGATGTGCAACTCGTAGCAGTGGTGCCGCTCAGAAGCGTCGACCCACGCCTCGGCGTCCTCTCGGACCGAGGGTTCCCGGCGGACACGGTCCCATGGGTCGGCAGCCGCTATCCCCGGGTACCAGATAGCGGAGCAGAAAGTGCACCACGCCGTGTCGAACAGGAAGTCGCCGCGAAGCGAGCGCTTCCAGGAGAAGACGGCGTTAGGGCGGCTGGCGTCCTCGGCAACCAGCACGTTGGCGTGGAGCAGGTCTCCGTGGACCAGGTCGCGGCGCTCGGGGCAGGCTTCGATCAGGTCGCGGACGCGTGCTTCGCTTGCCCGGTAGACGCGGTCGACCTCTTCTTGAGCGGCGAGAGCTGCCCTCCACCCGTGAAACGGCTGCCGCGGGTCGCCGACGAGCCACTCCGAGAGCCAGCCGCGCCAGGTGAGGTCGCGACGTGGGGGTTTCCAATACCAACCAACCGGCAGGTTTGGGCTTTTCGGCACCTTGAACAGCGCAGCTAGGAGGGACGCCAACATGGGGCCTGTGGCGGCTGACTGGTCGGGGCGGAGATCTTCGAGCTTGGTGCCGTAGTGGCGGGCTGATACGGAGTACGCGCCGTCGAAGGCGTCGCCGATCTCGACGACCTCGGGCACAGGTAGCTCCGGTGAGGCGAAGGCCATGGCTGCCCTGTCAGCCTCGAACCAGTCCTTGTTGGCCCGAAGCGCAGGACCAGTTCACGGCCCGCGTGGCTGAAAGAGTAGGCGGTAGACCAAAACCCTCCTCCGAGGGGCCCCAGCTTCTCGACCGCACCATACTTGCCGGCTAGGAACTCTTGCGCCTGGCTCTGTGAGACTCGATGGGGCACTGCATCCCATGTTGCCCCAGGAACGCCAGGGTCGGGGCTGCGCTCCCCGTAACACCTCTCTGAAGCAGCGAGCGCGCGCATGCACCGGCGCGCGCACTGCTTGGGGGTCTCGGGGCTATGTTTGGGACGTACCCATCGGCGTACCGGGCACGCCGTTCTTGTGCCTCGTACCGGGCCAAAGTGAGGCCGCCATGCTGTGCACCACGAAACTCCCGAGCCCGTACC
This sequence comes from uncultured Acidimicrobiaceae bacterium, assembly GCA_963699075.1. Classification (GTDB taxonomy): domain Bacteria; phylum Actinomycetota; class Acidimicrobiia; order Acidimicrobiales; family Palsa-688; genus Fen-671. The sequence continues at coordinate 123,376 of CAVOTF010000002.1, forward strand.
AAGGGGGACAACCCGCGACGGGTAAAGGCCGACGACGGGCCCTTGGCCGTTTGTTGGGTACGGTAGCCATGATCAGCTTGGCGATCGTGCCGACGGCCGCGGTGGCCGGCGCATCGCCGCGCCTTGCACCCGAGCAGGTCCTAAGCACACCACCCCTCTGCGACAAGGTGAGCAACAGCGCGGTGTCCGGCGTCCTCGGGTACAAAGTGACCCTGTTCTTCGGCATATCGAAGTCGGGCGTTTCGAACAAGTCGGTGGGGGCCACAGCCAACGTGACAATCTGCAGCTACGCCGCCGGTGAAACAACGGCGGACCTGACCAAGGACGTCATCCTTTTCTACATGACCGTGTGCAAGTCGCCGCTGTCCGCTAGTGGCAAATGCGTTCCTGACAAGGTGACTTTGGCCGACGTCAAAAGGGTGATCGCGTCGACCGATGCGGCCGATCACTACTCCGTCACGGCGGTCAAGACCTACAGCGGGCTCGGGGTGCCCGGGATCTACGCGTCGGGGGCGGGCACCAATTTGACCTTCGAGGAGGTCGCCGGGTTCGGCGGTAACTCGGGCAACAAGGTCGCCGCCGGACTGGTGGCCCAGGCTGACCCCAAGTCGGAGGTGGCGGCACTGGCAAAGTTGGCGATCAAGGCCTACTTCTGAACGGGCGGCACGCCCTGCCTACCCTCGTGGGTAGGCCAGGCCCAGTGTGTCATTGACCCCGCCCTCGCTTATGGTGAAGGGGTTCGCCGGAGGCCCGAGCGGAGGGCTGATGGCAGCAACCAACTTGCCAGTGTTGCAGCAGCCGCGATCACGGCTGTGCCCATGAAATGCTTATACGTCATGACAAACCCCAGGTTCTTTTGTATCGGAGATTGCCTCGGCAGCCGATACTACTCCGGCGCCCCGTCAATCATTCAGGTCCAAAGCGCACTCGTAAAGCATGCCTGGCCGACCAGCCACATCAGTTGGTCCGACGGGCACAAAACCGGCCTTCGCGAGCACTCTCTGCGACGCGACGTTCTCGTTGCTGGTCTTAGCTTTCAGCGTCCTCAGGCCATACTGCTCGGCCGCCAGCCCGCACAGCTTTCGCAACGTCGAGGTTGCCACGCCGCTACCGGCCGCGTGCTCGGCAACCCGGTACCCGACCTCGGCGGTCCCGTTCTCCACATTGTACAAGTTGAAGCGCCCCACTAACGACCCGTCCCTGGCGACCAGTACATAAAAGACGAACATCCCGGTGTCCTGCTCGGCCAGAAGGGCGCGATGTCGCTCCGGGAACTGCTCAAAGAACTCATCGCCGCGATCTGTGATCGATGCCGCGAAGTAGGCCCGGTTCTCCACCTCAAAAGCGAGGACGGCGGCGGCATGATCGCTCCGAAGGCGCTGCAATTCAAGCACCGGCCGAGCGTACCGCCAGCGTCAGATACAAGCGACGGGAGGGTCGTTCCCGCCCTGTCTTCCCAGGAGTTCGCGGTTACCCGTCTATCGCGGCGCGTAAGGCCGCCAGGCGGGAGCGGTCGAGCGAGTACCAAACCCATTTTCCGCGTCGTTCACCGTGCACGAGGCCGGCCTCGCTGAGAACGCGGAGGTGGTGCGAGATTGTCGGCTGGCTCTTACCTAGAGGCTCCACGAAGTTGCAGACGCACACTTCGCCCTCGTCGGCAGCCGCGAGCATCGACAGGACACGGAGGCGGACCGGGTCGCCAAGGGCGGCAAAGCCCTTCGCGAGCTCATCGGCGTCAGCGGCTTGAAGGGGCGATGCAAGCACCGAGGAGCAGCACTCGCCTGGTGCCATAGCCGGGAGTTGGGCGATCCGCTGGGCCATGTCCGTGTCCTCCGATTGACAGGCATCGATGTATCGACAATACTAGATGCATTGACACTCATCAATACTACCGGAGGTAACGATGTCCCGTGTGCAGCTCGCCCTCAACGTCTCCGATCTCGGTGCCGCCATCGACTTCTACTCGAAGCTATTCGCGACCACCCCGGCCAAGATCATGCCTGGATATGCCAACTTTGCGATCGTTGAACCACCCCTCAAGCTGGTCCTCATCGAGTCCTCCGCGCCCCGGGAAGGGGGCGTGAACGGTGCGCTCAACCACCTGGGCGTCGAGGTCGAATCGCCAGATGAGGTGGTCGCGGCGACGGTTCGGCTCTCGAGGGCAGGACTAGAGACTGCGGTCGAGGACTCGACAACGTGTTGCTACGCGGTGCAGGACAAGGTGTGGGCCCTTGACCCTGACGGGGCGCCTTGGGAGGTTTACACGGTGCTTGTCGATGCACCTGCATCCACGGGCCTGAACGGCGACGGCAACTGTTGCACGAGCGACATCTCGAGCGACACCTCGAGCGCCTCCTCGGCGTGCTGCTGAGGCGGCGGCTCCTGGCCGAGTTCATTGGTTCGGCGTTCCTCGGCGCGGTCGTCGTCGGCTCAGGCATCGCCGCCCAACGCCTTTCGCCCGGGGCCATCGGTCTTGAACTGCTGGAGAACGCTGGGGCCACAGGCCTCGGCCTGTACTCCATCATCTTGATGTTCAGCCCGATTTCGGGAGGGCACTTCAACCCTGTCGTATCGTTCATCGACGCCGCTTTCGGCGGTCTGAGTTGGCGCCAGGCCTTCGCCTACCTACCCGCCCAGGTCGCTGGCTGTAGTGCAGGTGCGGTCATCGCCAACGTGATGTTCTCCAACGCTGCCATATCGATTTCGTCCCACCGCCGGGCCACATCGGCTCACATGTTGTCCGAGGTCGTGGCCACCCTCGGCCTTATCGTGGTTATCTTCGCGCTGACCAGAACGGGCAGATCCCGTTCTGCACCGGCCGCCGTGGGCGCGTACATCGGAGCGGCGTACTTTTTCACCAGCTCGACCAGCTTCGCCAACCCGGCGATAACTGTCGGACGAATGTTCACCGACACGTTCGCCGGGATTTCACCCTCGTCGGTCGCACCGTTCGTCCTCGCTCAGGCTGTCGGCGGGGCGATTGCGCTGGCGGTGCTGCGTGGGCTTTTCCCTCTGGCGCAACCCTACGAAAGGAACCTCAATGAGCGATAGGCCGGTCGTGTTGTAGACGCGGGCTAACAATTGGAGCTCGTTCCTGAGCTGGTTTCTGGAAAACTCTCCTTCATGTCCGGGGCTGGCCAGCATGTCGAGATCAGGCCATACGATCCCGCGGACCAGGCCGGTTTCGCTCAGCTCGTGGTGACGGGCCTAACCGAGTACGGCTTCAGCCTTGACCCCATCCTCGAAGCCGATCTCGAACACCCAGAAATCAGTTACCAAGGCGTGTGGGTGGCCATCGACAACGACCGTCTCGTCGGTTCGGTCGCCATAAGGTCCCTGGACGGCGGAAAGACCGCCGAGCTGAAGCGTATGTACCTACAACCCGAGTACCGCGGACGCGGCCTCGGCCGGACCTTGCTCAATCACGCCGTCCAGTGGGCGAAGGAGCGAGGGTTCCAGGCGATTGTGCTGGACACTTCCACCGCCATGACTGCCGCGCAGGGCCTCTACGAATCGGCCGGCTTCTCCCGTACGGGTACCCGCACCGAGGCCGGCGCCCACGACTCACGTTGCGAAGTCCTCTACAGGCTCGTACTCGCGTGAGGTCCGGCAGTCCCAACGACCGGTTCCCGTCACTGGGTGGGGCTAACTTCCCGCACATGGACTACGCAGGCGCTGTCGCCGTTGACCGTGGCAGGTGCTACCGCTTCATCTATGACGAGCACGGCAAGCCTGACAATTGCCCCGAGCCTCCCATCGCGACGGGCTGGCTCCAGGTCGGCCCGCAGTGGTACCAGGTGGACAGTTGCGGTGGACACTCGGCTCAACTCCTACGCCGTAGGCCGTACACGGCGGCGACGGGTGTGAGGGCACGTTCAGGATCGGACAACTAGGACGGTGCTGGCTCCGGCGAGGAGACCTTGTGCCGGCGAGGAGACCTTGTAGATGTCACGACGGGAGCGATGCGGCGATAGCGCCGAATACCACGGCAACCGCTTCGGCGCCCGGGTCGGCGACGCCAAGTAAATGACTGGAGGGGACGTGGGCCGAACGGCCGGCCGATGCTCGCCCCATCGCGGCTGTCGCGGCCGCACCTTCGGCAGCTGCGGCCGCAGCCGCGCCAGGCCCTGCGACCAACTGCGCAATCGCGGGGAGCAAGGCATCGAGCATCGTGCGATCTCCAAGGACCGCACCGCCGTAGCGTTGCATCGCCTCGGCGCCGCGTCCCAGGGCCCGGGCCAGCCCCGAACCTTGCTCGAGGGCGAGCGACGCAGAGGTCAGCATGATCGAGATCAGGGCGCCACTGCTACCACCCATCGAAACAGACACCAGCTCTCCCAGGCGACGCATAAGCGCCGCTCGGTCGGCGAGTGGTAGCTCGTCGACCTCGCCGGCGACCCGCTCGGCCGCCGAAGCGAAAGTCGAGCCCGTGTCGCCGTCGCCCACGAGCGCATCGAGTGCGTCAAGGCGTTCACGCTGTTGTATGAGAGCCGAGGCCACCGCCAGCAGCATGGAGCGGACCATCGGGTCCTGCGAGCGGGGGGCAACCCGGGCGTTTCCGGCGGCGGGGAGGGGGGACAGGTGCAGCGGGCCGACGGCCCGAGCAACAGGCCAGGACGAGGTCGGCTCGCTCGGCGCAAGCAAGCCTTCGCGGGTACGCCCTTCAAGGGGCATAGCGGAAATCGAGAAACCCTTCATGCTCATCGAGGTCATCAACGCTGCCGGGCCAACCAGGATCTCGCCCCGCGCGCCGAGCGAGGTGCCGAGCAGGTCGTCGACGATTACTCCCATCTCAAGACCCGAGACGCCGCCGAGGTTGTTGACCAGCAGCGCCACTGGCGCGTCACCCGGCATCTCCTCGTCCAGGGTTGCAGCCATCCGCCGGACGACGTCTTTGACAGCCCCGATCTCGATAGTTTCGACCCCCGGCTCCCCGTGGATCCCAAGACCGAGCTCGCCTGTGCCGGTCGTGAAGCCGCGGGCGGGCGGCCGCCCTGGGATATCGGCCCCGGACATGGAGACGCCGAGTGTCCGCACGGAGTTGGCTACGTGGCGCGCCAGTTCGGCCACCTCGGCGAGCGCAGCACCGGACTCCGCTGCGGCACCGGCGATCTTGTGCACAAAGAGAGTGCCCGCGATGCCGCGTGGTTGGGCCGAACCCTTGAGCGCAACGTCGTCGGACACGACGACCATCTCCACCTCGCGTCCGGTCCCCCGCGCCCGCTCGGCGGCAAGCCCGAAGTTGAGCCGGTCACCCGTGTAGTTCTTCACGATCAACAAGCAGCCGGCCCCGGCTTCAACGCTCATGATGGCGGCGAGGACAGCGTCGACGCTTGGCGACGCGAAGATGTCGCCCGACACGGCGGCGCTGAGCAGCCCGGCGCCCACGAAGCCGGCGTGGGCGGGCTCGTGCCCGGCCCCACCACCAGAGATCAGGGCCACCCGGTCGGCCGGAAGCTCCGAGCGGCGCACGACCTTGATATCGGGATAACCGTCGAGGCGGGCCAGCAACCCACCCGAGGAGCGGACCAGCCCGTCGAGGGAGCCCATGACGACTGCGGACGGGTCGTTGACGAAATGCGCCATGGGTTATTCCTAGCCCTTTGCGATGGCCGAGCGGCCGAGCACCTTTCCGCTGACGTCCAGCGCGGCAACCGCGAAGTACGCTGCTCCCGAGTTGACCGCAATAGCGGTCTCAAAACCCTTCCACGGCTGTGAGCCGACAGCCGTCAGGGAGTTTTCCTGGCTGCCGGCGAGGACGGTCCAACGAGCCACGTTGACTGCTCCGTTCCAGCTTGCATAGACGATGGTGCCACCCGCGGGGTTGGGGCGCACGGCAACGGCGGGAGGTCCGCTCGGCTTGCCCGCCCAATCGTTGCAGAACGCTCGGTAAGAGTGCCACCCGATCGGTAGCTCGCCGTCGAGGAGCAACGTCCCGTCCGCGGCAAACTCCGAGAAGTACGGCTGGTTGCCCCACCCGACGAAAACATGACCGTCTGGCAGCACCTGGACGCTGCCTTGGCTCCCTGACACGAAACCAGCGCTATGGCGGTATGCGCCAGCCACGCTGACATGCATTGTCTTGGTGTCGACGTCGAGCAACAGACCGCGCGAAGGCTCGTTGGGGTTGGGTGCGTACCCGTCGTCGAACAAGCTGATACCTGACGGACCGTTTTGACGGGCATGGTGCTGCCAGTAAAACGCAGACCCCGTCCCCATCGTGAAGTCCGTCTTCTTACCGTTCATGCGCCATATGACTTTCCCGCTGGAGCGGTCAACTTTGTAAATAGCGCACGTGTTCTTGGCAGAGATCAACAGGTTGCCGTCAGAGGTCTCAGCTAGCGAGTTGATATGGAAATAGTCGTAGGGCCCTGACTGAGGGGCGTCCACGTAGCTCTCGGCGGCGCCAATGTGGTCCCAGCTGTCCCAATCGAACAACAACTTCCCAGTCGCAAGGTCGATTTCCTGTGCGTGCCCGGTCACAACTTGGGCTTTTGCTTTCCCACCCACCGAGGAAAGGTCGGCTTCGACCGTCTGGTAGGCGGTCACCAGGGCTGTGCCCGCCGAGGTCAGCACCAGCTCGTGGAGATCCTCGCGGAGGCCGCCTCCGGCTTGCACGGAACGCAGGGTGGCATAGGACGCGTCGGCGATCTCGCCGGTACCCACGCCGTAGTCGAAGATGACATCTCCCTGCCACCAGGTCAGCACGGCGTTGCCCTGGTAGGACTGAGTATTGAAGTCAAAAGGCGCTTCGGAGGTCGGTTTGAACCACACCAAACGGCCCTGGCGGTCGACGATCATGAGGCCGGCTTGTCCGGGAGCGCCGGCTATGTAGTTGCGGGGCGAGAGAAAGATAAAAGGCGGTGCCCCCGCGGTGCTCGGGCCGTACGCGGTCAAGCTGACCGAGGGCGGTTGCAGGTCCGGGCGCGTGATGAAGGTCTGGACCGAGGAAGTTGGCTCGGGGTTGGCGGCTGCAGGCTCGGTCTTGGACGTCGCCGCGGAGGTACCCGTGCCGGCGGCCGTTGCGGTGCTGCGGGGCAGCTCGAAACCCGCCAGCGTGCCGAGGGCGAAGGCCCCCAACCCGCCGCCGGCCCCGAGGAGCAATTGCCGGCGCGACAGCGACCACCTCTTCCGGTCCCCTCCTGCTCCAGCGGTGGCGGCGCTCGCACCCGGGACGCTTTGAGCCTCGCCAGGCCCTATTTGCGGGTTGGTCATTTCGTCGCTCACGTTTGCCCTGCGCCGAACATCGAATAGTCCTTCCTGGTTGACGGCCCGGGCGAGAGGCTGCCGTTGCCGTTGGGCACCTGCGCCGGCTGGCCCCCTACCAGGAAACGGACGCCATCGATACCGGTGAACGTCGTGGCGGTGAAGACGATTTGGGCGGCGGCGGCGGTCTGGTCTTGGCCGCTCAGGTTCTCGAACGACACGGGCAAGTCCAGGGTGACCACCCCGTCTCGCAATTGCCCAACAGAAAATGGGCCCACCGAGGACGCCGGGCTGACCAGGCCCCTGTCCGACTCGGCGCGACGGGGCCCGGCGACGAGCTGGTCCATGATCTCCTGCAATGTGGCCGGCGAGCTAACTTCCCGGTGCACCCGGGTCAGGCGTTCGTTGCTGCCCTCGAGGAAGATTGTGACCCGGGCGAGCGGCAGGTCGGGTACCGAAGTGCTCGGGTGCGAGACTGAGTGCTCGAGCTGGTGCACGCCGCCCCGGGTACCCAGGGCCTGCGGCGCGCTCTGCGCGCCCAGGCCACAACCGGCCAGTAGCCCTGAAGCCATCAACACGATGACCACGGCGGTAGGCCCTGCCTGCGGGCCGAGGCCAACCTAACTCGCACGCGGGGGGTTCACGGACATGATCGGCAGCCGGACCACAAAGCGCGCTCCGCCCCCTGGGCGGTCAGTGACCTCCACCTTGCCATGATGAGCCTTCACGTGCTCGGCGACCAGGGCCAGGCCGAGCCCCGTCCCCGAGCTCTCGCCGCGCCGGCCGGCTGCGGCGCCGCGGTAAAAGCGTTCGAATATCGCCTCACGCTCCTCGACGCGCACCCCTGGGCCGGCGTCCTCGACGATCACGCTGGCCTCAGAGCCTCGCCGGTCGACGAGGACTGCGACGGCCCCGCCGCCGTGCACCCTGGCATTGTCCAAGAGGTTGACCAGGGCCCGCTGCAGCCGGCGCCGGTCACCCCACACCCAGGTGCCGATGCCCGCTGGTGTCACGACTACCGGCACTGCGCCTTGGGTGTAAGCCCCCACCGTGTTGGTGACCACAACGTCCAACGCCAGCTCCTCGAGGTCGAGGTCGGGGGCGCCGGCATCGAAGCGCGACATCTCTAAAAGGTCCTGCACCATCACCGAAAAGCGCTCGATCTCCGCACTGAGCATGGCCAACGCCCGGCGGCCCTCCGGCGGCAGGCTGGCTTCCGACGCTTCGAGCAGCGCCACGGTCGCCTGGACGGTCGTCAGCGGGGAACGCAGTTCGTGGCTGACATCCGAGGCGAACTGAGCATCGCGTTCGATCCGGTTCTCCAACGCCCCGACCATCTCGTTGAACGATGTGGCGAGCAGGGCCAGGTCAGGGTCATCGGTCGGCGGTAGACGCTGGTCCATCGCACCACCGGCGATGGCTGCGGCGACGTCCGCGGTGCGGCGCAAGGGCCGCACAAGGCGCCCGCTGGCCCACCGCCCAACCAGCAGCCCGCCGACGGTGGTAGCTACGGCGCAGCTCAACAGCACTATGGCCAACAGGTCCAACGTCCGTCCCAGGTCGGACAGCGAATGGATCTCGAAATAGGCAGCGCTATCTGCTGTCATCGGGACGCCTATTGCGACCGCCGGCTGACCTTGCCAAATGACCCGTTGCCGAGCTGGCACGCCCGTCCCCACGAGCGCCACCAAGGCCTCTGGCAGGCCGGCGGGCCTCGAAACGCCCGTCGGCTCATCGACCGAGACCGACGAGGAATACCATTCGCCGTGCCGGTACAAAAGAGCCACGGTGAGCTGGGCCTCTGTGAGCGATGAAAGCGCCTCGCCCACGTTGGTCCCCGGGTAGGCCAATAGCTGCCTCATGGCCCCGGCGTCCGAATAGGTAGCGGTGGTGGCTCTCGCCTCTTGCTCGTTGAGCAGGTAGTGATGGACGACGGCATACGTACTGGTTGCAAGCGCCCCGGACAGGACCGCGGCCCCGATGGCGAATGCGGCCGTCACCCGGGCCCTCAGGCCAAAGCGGCTCCAGCCAGACGAAGGACGCGCTTGCCCGGCACCCGGCGACCGCGGGGCCTTCGGTTGCGCCGGGGTGCGCCCGGGGGAACGTCCTGGCGGTGCTTCGACAATGTCGGCGCTTGTTGTCATGGTGCCTGGAGCTTGTAACCGACACCGCGCATGGTGAGCAACAGCTCCGGCTTTGAAGGGTCCGTCTCGATCTTCGAACGGAGCCGGCCGATGTGGACGTCCACGAGCCGGGTGTCGCCGAAATAGTCGTAACCCCAAACGCGCTCCAGCAGCTGAGGCCGGCTCATGACCCACCGCGGCCGGGCGGCCAGCTCGCATAGCAGCCGGAACTCCGTGCGGGTAAGGGACACCTCGGAGCCCGCCTTGCGCACAGCGCCCTTCTCGACCGAGATCTCCACGTCGCCAAATTTCAACGACGTCTCGTTCCAGGCCCCCGTGTGGGCTCGGCGCATCGATGCCCGGATGCGGGCGAAGAGCTCCTTGGCAGTAACCGGCTTGGTCACATAGTCGTCGGCGCCGGTCTCGAGGGCTGTCACGATGTCGGGAGTCCCGGTGCGCGCCGACACGACGATCACTGGGACCGCACTGGTCTTGCGCAATTCACGCGTCACCTCAAAGCCGTCGACCCCGGGCAGCATCAGGTCCACCAGGACTACGTCGGCAGCCACCTCGGTGAAGAGCACGAGGCCCTCCTCACCGGAGCTTGCTTCGGACACCGCGTACCCCTCTTGGCGCAGGAGCATCGCCAGCGAGGTGCGGATATTGGCGTCGTCTTCGATTAGGAGGATCCGTGTCGCCATCAGTCGTCACCCCATAAGTCGGGTCCAAGCCGCGGAAGCCCCGCTCACCCATACTCCCAAAGGGCCCGGGTTGACCGCCTGGTTAAACGGGATCCGTTACAGAACTGTTACCCGTTCTCGCGGTGGCCCTCACGTTGGCGCCGGACCATGGCACGAACCACGTAGCCAACCAAGGAGACCAAATGAAAGTCATCGGCGCCGGCCTGCCCCGCACAGCCACCCTTACGCAAAAGGTGGCGCTGGAGATGCTCGGCTTCGGGCCGTGCTACCACATGGTCAACGTACTGAGCGACCTCGACCTTGCGCCGCAATGGCAAGAGGCGCTCGAGGGCAGCAGCGACTGGGACAAGTTGTTCGGAAGCTCCCGGGCGAGCGTCGACTGGCCGGGCGCGTTCTTCTACCGGGACCTGATCGACGCCTACCCCGAAGCCAAAGTCCTGCTCAGCGTGCGTCCTGGCGAGGCTTGGGAACGCAGCATGGGCGAGACGATCTGGGGGCTCTTCTACGGCGAGATGGTCATGCACGACCTTTCCAGCGCGTGGGGCCGGGTCGACCCGAAATGGGCAGGCTACATAACGCTAATGAAAAGCATGTGGCGAAAAAGCGGCCTGCTGGGAGGCGAAGACGATGGCCCCGGGACGGGGGCGATGGCAAGGGCGATGGAGCGCTACAACGAAGAAGTAAAAAACACAGTTCCCGCCGAACGGTTGCTCGTCTGGTCACCAAGCGACGGGTGGGGCCCGCTCTGCGAGTTCTTGGAGGTACCGGTCCCCTCGGTGCCGGTGCCTCACCTCAACGATTCCGTCGAGTTCGGTGACCGGATCGTTGACGCCGCCATGCAGGCGCTCAGCCGGTGGAGAGACGAAGGGGCACAGGTCGGTGCGGCCAGGTGAGCCTGGCTAAGACCGGGGAACACCCACCCCTTGTCGCAGAGACAAGCGACGTCGGGCGGAACAGCCTGAACGGCGGTGCGTCCCCCTCCAGCGAACACCTCGGGTGGCTGCTCGCCGTGTGCTGCGCGGCGCAGTTCATGGTCATCCTCGACCTCTCGATCGTCAACGTCGCCCTGCCCTCGATCCAGGCCAGCCTCAACTTTTCGAGCACGCAGCTGCAGTGGGTGGTCGACGCTTACGCCATCGTCTTCGCCGGCTTTTTGATGCTGGGCGGGCGTGCCGCCGACTACCTCGGGCAGCGGCGGGTCCTGGTCGCCTCGTTGCTGATGTTCGCCCTGACCTCTGCCATCGGTGGGGCGTCCGTCGACCACCAGATGCTCATAATCGCCCGCGCCGCCCAGGGGCTCAGCGCTGCACTGATGGCGGCCACATCGCTATCGGTTATAACGGCCTCTTTCCCGGCCGGCCCGGCGCGCCACAGGGCGATAGGCCTGTGGGGGGCGATGAACGGCGCCGGGGGCGCCGTGGGCACGTTGCTCGGCGGGGCCTTGACCCAGGAGCTCAGTTGGCGCTGGATCCTTCTTATCAACCCCCCGATCGGCGTCGCTGCCGCCATCGTCGCTCACCGGGTGGTCGCCGAACGCCGTAAGACCGACGACCGTCCACGTTTTGACCTGGCCGGCGCCCTTACCCTGACGGTCGGTGAGCTCGTAGTCGTCTACGGGGTGGTGAACGCGGGCCAGTACGGCTGGACATCTCTTGCCGTCCTCGGCCCTGTCATCGTGGGCGTCGGGCTGTTGGCGGCCTTCGGCATCATCGAGGCGCGTTTTGCCACGGCGCCTTTGGTCCCGCTGAAGGTGCTAAAAGGCGCCTTGCGAGTGGCGAATGTCATCGTGCTCCTCTTCAGCGCGGCGCTGTTCCCCATGTGGTACGTCAGCTCCTTGTACCTCCAGCAGGTGCTGGGCCTGTCGCCTCTGGCAACCGGCCTCACGTTCCTGCCCATGGCCCTGGTGATCTTCCTGTGCGCCTCGCAGGCGGGCAAGCTGGTGGGACGCTTCGGCGTAAAAACGGTGCTGGGCAGCGGCCTCGTGCTGATGGCGAGCGGCATGCTCCTGTTCTCCAGGGTCGGCGCGAGCGGGAGCGCCCTTGGCTACGTGGTGCTGCCCGGCGTCCTGATGGCGGCAGGGATAGGGCTCTCGATCGTGCCCTCGACGATCCTGGCTACCCAGGGTGCCGGCCCCGCTCAGGCGGGACTGGCTTCAGGTTTGGTCAACACGTCGCGCCAAGCCGGTGGCGGCCTGGGCCTGGCGCTGTTGATCTCCCTCGCGACCAGCTACACCAGCAGTGCGATCGGGCGCAACGTGACCGTACCTGTGGCGCTCACCGACGGGTTCCGTGTCGCCTACCTGGTGGGTGCCGGCTTACTTATCGCCGCTGCCACCATCACCTTTGTGTTCGTGGCCCCGCCGGTTGTTGCGCCCGCCGGGCCACGCCACCGCCTCGTGCTCAGCGTCGTGGTCGTCGCCGCCCTTTTCGGCGCACTCGATTTCGGCTTTGCCGGGTCCCCCGGCGCCCCCATCGGGGCCTTCAAGCTCCAGGGCGCCTACGACTTCGTCTCCGCACCCGGGCTCCACCCACCCCAGCTGGTGGCGAAAGTCCCGACGGTAACGGGCGACTTAGCGCCCGGGTACATCATGGTCGCCAACTTCTACGACCTGACAACGACCCCCATGGTGGGCCAAAGCGGCCCGCTCATCCTCAACGACAACCTCCAGCCGGTTTGGTTCCGGCCCATACCCAAAAACGTCGTCGCCTCCAACTTGACGTCGCAGACCTACAACGGCCAACCCGTGCTCACCTGGTGGCAGGGAGTTGTCTCCGACACGGGTGCTACGGAAAGCGGGGAGGACGTCATCGTCAACCAGCACTACCAGACGGTCGGCACAATAAAAGGCCAGGACGGCTGGGTCATTACCCTGCACGAATTGGTCATCCGCGGAGGAGACGCCTGGGTGACGGCCAACAAGGACATCCCGATGAACCTGTCCAAGTACGGCGGGACGGCCGATGGGGTGCTGGACGACTCGGCCGTGCAGGAATACGACATCGCGACAGGGAAATTGCTCTACACCTGGGACGCTCTCAGCCATATCCCGCTCACTGCCTCACATGCTCAGCCGCCGGCAAACGGGTTCCCGTGGGACGCTTACCATGTCAATTCCATCAGTTTCTCGACCACCGGCGATTTCCTCGTGTCCATGCGCAACACCTGGGCGGCTTACATGGTCCAGGCCGGGACGGGGAACATCGAATGGCAGTTGGGCGGCAAGAACTCCAGTTTCCGTGTGCCGACAAACGCTTCGTTCGAATGGCAGCACGATGTCGACCTGGGCCCCGGTCCAACTGTCACGTTGTTTGACGACGATTGCTGCCAGATCACCGGCGCCGGGACGTACCTCGCCCCGGCCGGGCCGTCGCGGGCCGAGGAACTGAAACTCGACGCAAAGACCGCAACGGTCGCCCTGGTGGCGCAATTCGGGCAAGCTCAACATCTCAGTACCGCCTACATGGGTGACATGCAGGTGCTCCCCGACGGCAACGTCATGGTCGGCTGGGGCTCCCAGCCGTACATCACCGAGTACACACCCTCGGGAAAGCTGGTTATGGAGGCCGCTTTCCCCTCGCCCGACCTCAGTTATCGCGCCACATTGGGCAGCTGGGTCGGGTTGCCGGACTACCCTCCGAGCGCCGCCGCCCGGCATACCGCAACGGGTACAACCGTCTATGCCAGCTGGAACGGCGCGACCGCAGTTGCATCGTGGCGGGTTACGGCCGGCACTTCCACAAAGGACCTGTCGGTGGTGGCAGCAGCAACCGCGTCCGGTTTCGAGACCCAGGTCAAGGTGAAGGGCAGCTACCCAATTTTCGAGGTGGAGGCGCTCAATTCGAAGGGCCGAGTGATCGGTACGTCCAAGTCCTTCACGTCAAACTGACTGCCTCAATATCCCGCCACTTTTGTTGTCGTCGTCGTGCTGATGGTGGTCGTTGTCTTGCCCCCACCCGAACCGCAGGCCGAGGAGACGAGGGCCAGGACCACGACCGCCAACGCGGTGAAAAGCCACCGGGACCGCCTGATCGACCGGGGGTGCGGCACCTTGCGCATCTTGTTCCTCCTTTTGAGATGGGGACAAATCACTATCTTCATAGCCGCACCGTGTTCATACCTGCACGGTGGCCGAACGCCCCAACTGTGCGCCGCCGAGGTCAAGTGCTACAACTGACACGTAAGGCGACCAAGCCTTGATTGCGGCTGGGCGAAGCTCGGGGTAGGCCCGGAACGTTTGAACCGAACCCTGCGTGCCCGTGCTACCAGGCGAAGTTATCGTCGTCGCACTCCGGCGCCCGCCGTCGCTGCACGCCGTCAGCGGCAGCACGGCAGAACCGAACGCTAAGCTCCCACCCAATCGGAGAACGTCGCGCCGCGAGAGTTTCCTTGCGGGCCAGGCCAAGATCGCAGTCTTGTTCGGTAACCTGAGTTAGTTATTAACACCCGATGACGCGTGGCTAAGGCGGGTGAAAACGGTGGACAAACTTGTACCTCGGGAGTGAAAATGCGCACCGGTGCGGGACTTGATGGTCGTTTAGGCCTCACCTTCGACGAGCTTCGTGAAGCCGGGCGCGAGGCGGGCCGGCTTGGCTTCGAAAGCCTGTGGACCCCAGCGGGAGGCGTCCCGGACGCGTTCCACGTATGCACCGCTTGGGCGTTGGACACGCCGCTGCGCACGGGGATCTCCGTCGTACCTGCCGCCCGGATGTGGGGCCCGTTGGCATTGGCATCTCAGGCGGCCAGCGTGGGCCAGCTGTCCGACGGCCGGTTTGTCCTTGGCATCGGCACCGGAGGGTCCGGCCCGGATTTCTGGGCGTCGGTCGGGATGCCGGACCGGCCTGTCGCCATTATGCGTGACTACCTGACGGTCGTGCGTGCTCTCTTGGCGGGCGAGACGGTCACCCACGAAGGGCCTGCGTTCCGCCTCCGGGACGCCTCGTTGGCGATTGGCGGCTTGCCCCGGGTGCCGGTCTACCTGGGTGCGCTCGGCGCACAGATGGTGCGCCTGGCGGGCGAGCTGGCGGACGGGGCGTTGCTCAATTGGGCGACTGCGGCCCGCATCGCCGAGAGCCGGCGTTTCCTGCACGCAGGTGCAGCCAGGGCCGGACGGCGACCCGGCCGAGGTTGCGCTGACCATGTACATCCGGGTCTGCGTGGACGACGACATAGGCGCAGCGCGACAGGCACTCGGCAAGCAGGTGCTCAGCTACGCCATGGCCAAAGCGGGCGCCCCGCTGAACGCGGGCTACCGCGGCCTGTTCGCCGAGATGGGGTTCGGCGAAGTCCTAAGTGAGCTCGAAAAAAGGGCCGCCGATGGGGAGCCGCTCAGCGCCCTGGTTGCGGCCGTCCCCGACGAGTTCCTGAGCTCGGTCGGCTACTTCGGTCCCGCAGCGGGCGCAGCCGAAGCCTTCGCCCGCCTATCGCATGGTCTCGACGAAGCCATCGTACGCATCGTCACCGCCCGCCCCGGCCTCGAAGCGGTGTTCACATCGTTGGCGGCACTCACCCCGGCCCGGGTCCGCAAGGCGTTCGAAGCCTGACTGGGAGGCGCTGCGGAGGCCTAGCCTTCAAAGGCTCGCAGGCGTTCGCGAGCTCCAACGGGGAGGCTCCCCCAGGGCTGGATGCCGGCGGCCTCTCGCGTGAACTTCACAAACACGGCGAGGTCGCCGTCCTGGCTGGCACCGAGGCTCTCGAGCCCGTCGAGCCACGAGGTCCACAGTTCGTCCCCGGGAGCCAGGAGGCGCAACGCTAGGGCATGGGCGTCCAGCATGGCTTCGTAATTTCCCTCCGTCGCCGCCGATCGCACGAGTGATCGCATGCGCGGGTCCGAAAGAGGGTTGACCTTCGGCATCACGAAGGTCGGACCTGCCGGGGCGTTCGACGTCTTCTTGCGCAACACAGCCATGCGCTCAGCGTACTTGGGCCTAGCAAGGAGCGAGCGATCAATCAGGTCGCGGAGCCAGGTCCGCAAATGCCTTCCGGCCCGCATGATAGGCGTCCACCACTCGCGACAGCACGGCGTCGGTCGCCTCGTCCTGGCGTGTCTCATCAGGATGGGCACGGTGCCAGTCCACCATGCGCTCAGCCGCCCTATGGAAGGTCAGCCTTGGTGCGAAGCTCGGGACGAAGCGGTGGATCTTGGAATTGTCGAATACTGCGCTATGGGCGAGGTCACCAACCAACAGGTCGGACCAGAACCAGTCCGGGGCAACGACAGGGAACAGCTCGGAGGCAACGTGGACGAGCTTGGCTTGCACCCCTAAGGCGTCGGCGACGATGGTGTAGATCTGGTCCCAGGTGTAAATATCCCCACCCGTAATATGGAATGTCTCGCCGATGGCCCGCGGGTTGCCGAGGAGGCCGACCAGGCCGACCGCAAAGTCCTCCGAGTGCGTAAGGGTCCACAGCGAGGTCCCATCGCCGTGTACAGGGATTTCCGCACCGCGGGCTATGCGCGCCACCACCGTCCATCCCCCCGGGAGCGGCGGGTTGGCATCGTCGTAGGTGTGCGACGGCCGCACGATGGTGACCGGGAAGCCCTCGTCTCGGTTCGCCCGCTCCAACGCGTGTTCGGCGCGGAGCTTGGCGCGCGCGTACTCGAGGAACCGGTTATGAGTGGGGGTCGACTCGACGATCGGGATCTGGAGGACCGGCTTGCCGTAAACGGACGCTGAGCTGATCTGCACATACTGCTTCGTGCGGCCGCCGAACACCCTTACGCTGCGCTCGGCATCGCCGGCATCGTAGGAAAGGAAATTGACAACCGCGTCAAAGTCGAGCCCCTCCAGCGCTTTGGTGGTCGACGCCTCGTCGGTGATATCCGCTTTCAGCCAGGTCACTCCTTCCGGCAAGGCCCGTGCTGCACGGTTGTTGCCTCTGTTCAAGCCATAGACCCGCATCCCGCATTCCAACGACAGGCGCACGCAGGAGGTGCTGATGGTGCCCGTGCCACCGATATAAAGCACGCGGAGGTCGGAGATATCTCTCTCCATCATCTTGTTGCCCTTCCTTTCGGTTTCGTTGAGGCGCCCTGGCGCCACCTTTTAGAACCGGCCCGCGTACCAGTCTTCGAAGCCGTTTTCGACAACGGACACCAAGATATCCTCGGGCCGCACGCCGTGCTGGCCCAGCCCCTCGACAATGGCCCGGTAAAGCTTCTGCTTGCTGGCGACGCTGTACATGTGGACCATGGTGACCCTTATCAGCACCAGGTGCTGGCGGTCTACGCCGTTATAACTAGGGTCGAATTTCAGTTCGCCGGCGTCGTGGGGACGAAAGACCTGGAAAAGGTCGTCGGCCGGGACACCCAATGCCTCGATCTGGGCGTTGTGGATGGCGGAGCTGAGCTCCTCGTGGAGCGAGTCGAACAAGTCACGCTCGAGGTCAACTTGGATCAGGGGCACTAGAAATCTCCTTCGCTTCTTTCGGGGCGGCTCACCGCAACCAATGCTCCGGCCCGGGCGTGAGCGCCTCGACCTCCGACCAGAGGTCGTCGGGGATGGGGTGGGCGGCCAGCGCCAGCGCTTCGTCGTAGCGCTCTGGGCGGGACATTCCCACAATGGTTGAGCTAATGCGGCTTTCGCGCAGCGAGCACTGCAGGGCCACGGCCGCCATCGGCACCGCGAAACGCTCGCATGCCGCGTGCATGGCGGACACTGCATCCAGCAGCGCCGGTGACGCCGCGCGGTAAGCGTACTTCGGAGAAAGCGCCGGTCCTTTGGCGAGGATGCCGCCTCCGAAGGGGGCACCGTTCACAACCGCGACGTTGGCGGCTGCACAGTCCTCCAGCAGGGGCTCGGCCGAACGGTCGAGCAAGGTCCAACGGTTGTGAGTCAACACAACCTGAAAGCTCCCGGTGGCAACGAAACTACGCAGGAGCTCCACTGGGCCGCCGGCTACACCAATGTGGGAGACCAGCCCCTCGGCCACCAGCTCGCGAAGGGCGGCGACGGGGCCACCCGGGGCCATGGCTTGCTCGAAGCTGACCCGCTCGGGGTCGTGCAGGTAAAGGAGGGGAAGATGCTCGAGCCCGAGACGGTCCATGCTTTCTCTCGCGGAGGCCAGCACCCTGGCCCCGTCGAAAGGCCCACCCTCAACGGGATCCGCCTTGGTGGCCAACAGCAGGCCCTCCGGTACGCCCCCCAGCTCAGCCAGGGCGACGCCGAGGCGCTCCTCGGAGACGCCATAGCCATTTGAGGTGTCGACAAAATTGAGCGGCCCGGCGAAAGCACGCCGGGCGGTGGCCATGGCTTGTGGTTCAGGTACAGGGGCCCCGTACACAGCCATCGCCCCTATCTCGCCGGTGCCCACGCACAGCCCCGTCACGAGCCGCCCGGTCGCGCCCAATGGGCGGGGGGTTAGCACGTCGAAGGTCATAGCGCCGCCTCTGCAGTTGGCCCCTGCGCCGGGTCGTGGCCGTCGTGGCTGGCAAGGACAACCTCGTCCCGCCAATGGTGCTCCGGCTCGTAACCGAGGAGGCGCCTGGCTTTCTCGATCGAAAGCAACGTGTCGTTCGGGCCGAGCCCGTCGGCGAGCGGCGTGCCAGGGAAGCAGTGCTCGACAAGGTCTGCGTTCGGGCGGCTCACGACCGTTTCGGCGTTCGCCACGACGAACACCTCGGCTCCACGAAGTGCCGACCCGAGGGCCTTTCGCACCGCCTGGGCGCCGTCGCGTGCGTCGATATAGCCCCACAGGTTCCAGCGCCGGTCGTACGGGTCGAGCTGGAAAGCCGGGAAGTTGGCGTAATCGCGCGTTAGCTGCACGTTGGAGAAACGCAAGCCGAACATCTTGAGCTCGGGGTCACGCCGGCAGAACTGCTCGGCCATTTGCTCGGCGAGCAGCTTGGAGAGGCCATAGGCGCTCTCCGGCCGCGGCGGGGACTCCTCGTCGACGGGCAAGTAGGAGGGCGGCGTAGCGAAGGGGAGCCCGAAGATGATCTCGCTCGAGGCGTAGACGACGTTGCGCACGCCGAGCCTTCTGGCCGCCTCGAAGACGTTATAGGTGCCCGTGACGTTGTTCTTGAACGTCGTGGCGTTGGGCGTCCGCCCTGGTGACGGGGTGGCCGCGAGGTGAACGATCGCGTCGTTCGACTGGCACAGGTCGACCCCAGCCACGGCCTCTGCTACCTGCCCTGCGTCCTGCAGGTCGACCTGCAGGAACGGGCACACCTGCTCGGCGGGCGCGACGATGTCGGCGTTGAGCACGTTGTGCCCGTGCGCCACAAGGTCTGCGACAACGACGCCCCCGAGCTTGCCGCTACCACCTGTAACGAGGACGTTCATGGGGCCACTCACTTTACGGCCCCGGCGGTGAGCCCGCGTTCGAACAGCCGCTGCAGCCCGAGGTAAGCGATGATCTCCGGGATCGCCGTCACCACGGCCGAGGCGAGGATCTTCGTCTGGTCGTCATTGAACTCGCCGATGAAAAACTGCGGGACAAGGGTGATCGTCTGCATGTTCGTCGCCTGCTCGAACACCAGTGGCATGAGGTAGTCGTTCCAGGCAGCGATGAGGGTGAAGATGACGACGGCGGCCGCGATCGGGCGGGTGAGGGGGACGATCAGGTGCCTGAAGGTCCGGACCGGGCCGGCCCCGTCGACGCGGACAGCCTCGAACAGCTCGTTGGGCAGGCCACTGATGAAGTTGCGAGTTAACAGGACGGCAAAGGGGATCTGCAGGGCGGCAAGAGGCAGGATGACCGCCCAGTAAGTGTTGTACAGGTTGAGTTTCTGGTCGGTGGTGAACAGGGGGGCCAGGAGCACGACCTCGGGTAGCGTCAGGCAGGCGAGCAGCATCCAGAAGTACACCTCGCGCCCGAAGAGCCTCAGCTTGGCAAAGCCGTACGAGGCGAGCATGGCACAGGCGTAGACGAGGGCGATCACGCTGACCGAAATGATGGCGCTGTTGATGAAGAAACGGGCGAACCCCGGCACCTCGACGACCGCCTTGTAGTTCTTGAAGCCCTCGCCGGCGAGGGATCCCTGCAGCATCACAATTATCGGGAACAGGTACGGCAGGACCATTATCGTTACGACGACCTGGAGGATGACCCGCTTCCAGCGCTTGGAGACTTCGAACATCATGACAGCGCCCTCCTGGCCCGCCACAGCTGGAGGACGACCCCGAATGCCACCGCGATCAGGAGCAGGACGATCGAAAGGGCCGCTCCATAGCCGACATTGTCGAGCTGGATGATCTCTTGGTAGATGTAGGTGCCGAAAAAGTTCGTGGCGTAGTCAGGGCCGGCTTGGGTAACCAGCCAGGGGATGTCGAAGGTCTTGAGGGCACCGATAACGCTGAGGGTGGCAAGCGCGAAGGTCGTACCCGCGACGCTCGGCCAAACGATGCGAGTAATGACCTTGAGGTTGCCCGCACCGTCGAGGCGCGCCGCCTCGAGGACCGATTGGTCGATCTGGCTCATCGCGGCGTAATAGAGCACGAATGTGAACCCGGTGTACTGCCAAACGGTAATGGCCATGAGCGCCGGCAGTGCCGTCGACGTCTGGCCGATCCACGGCTGAGCCAGGGAGCCGAGCCCGACGTCGTGCAGCACCTCGTTGAACTGACCCCCGGGCGCGAGCATCGCACGGAACACGGGCGCCATGATCGCCGGCGCGAGCACCACCGGGATGAAGATGATCACCTTGTAGACGACCGCAAGGCGGATCCGCGAATGCAGGAGCACGGCGAAGGTGAGGCCGAGGAAGGTCTGGACCGTGAAGGTAACGGCGAAGAAGACCACCGTGTGCCGGACAGCTCCCCAGAACAGCGGGTCGTGGAACAGCTCGGTGTAGTTACCAAAGCCGACGTGCTGCGGGTTCGGGCTGATGCCGTCCCAGTTCCACGTCGAAATCAGCCCCGTATAGCCGATGCAGTAGTAGATGAGACCGACGCACAGGACGAGCGCCGGGAGGATCCAAGGGAGCCCGGAGGCCACCTTGACGCCCCTTCGGCGCTGGCGCCCTGGCACCGAGGAAGCGGGCGCTTCGCCACGATTGCCGAGGCCCTGTTGGACCGTGGCCATGCGAAACGCCCGCTGCCTCTAAGCCCGCTGTCTGCGGCTTACTTGAACTTGACGCCGGAGGCGACTGCCGCTTTTTGCAGCGCGTTGGCCGCTGCCTGCGGCGTCTCCGAACCGGTGGCGACACCCTGTGCGGCCGAGAGAATGCCACCGTTGCCCATCTGGATCGCCGAGCTGAGCAGCAACTCACGGGGTTCGGTCACGCTCCCGACGCCTGCGGCCAGGTTCTTGACCGCGTTCAGCTGCAACGCAGGGTCGACGATCCCCGCAGCCGCGTAGTTCGGGGTCACAGACTTGAGCGATGGCAGGTCCTCGAGCTGGTTGGCTACGTACTGCTGGCCGGAAGTCGAGGTGGCGAGCCACTTCGCAAATGTTTCTGCCGCAGCAGTGTTCTTGGACTTGTTGTACACAGCAAGCCCGTAGTCCGCATCGCCGTACATCGCGCTCGGGTGCCCGCCGACGTTAGGGAACGCTATCGGCAGGATCGGGAACGGCTTGGGGCTGCTGACGCCCGCCGCTTGCAATGCCGAGGTAAGGCCGCTCTTGGTCACATTTGCCGTGTACCAGGTCCCCATCATGATCATGGCGTACTTGCCGGTCAGGAACTCGTTGTTGGCGTCCGGGTACTGCTGTACCCCGAGCGAGCCCGGCTCCATGATGCCGTCGGAGAAAAGGCCCTTCCAGATCGTCAGTGCCTTCACGATGCCCGGGCTGTTCCAATCGGCCTGACCCCGCGACGCCTCGGTCCACAGGCCCGGTTGTACCGAGTTTGTGATCGATTGCAGGGTGTCCTGCAGGAAGCCCTCGGTCTCGTTCCCCTGCACGAAGCAGCCGACGCCGTCGGCCTTGAAGGTCTTACACTCGCTCACCCACTGGGCGAGGGTGGTCGGCGGTGACAGGTTGTACTTCTTGAAGAGGTCCTCGTTGATCCAAAGGGTGCCGGCGTACACCGAGCCGACCGAAAGCGCGGTTAGCTTGCCGTTGTACGTGAAGCCGCTGACACCGCTCGGCGCGATCTTCGACTGCCAGTTGCTGCCGAGAGCCTGCGCGGCGACGGGTGCCATGTCGGTAGCGAAGGAGTTGAACTCCGTCACGTAGGCGCCCGGCTGCAGCTCGAAGAGGTCCGGCCCCTCGCCTGAGACGAGCGCCGGCCGCATCGCGGTGACGTAGTTGGCGATAGTGATCAGCTTGAAGTTGACCTTGATGTTCGGGTAAACCTTGTTGAAATCGGCGATCTCGGCGTTCGCCTCGGCTGAATCGGTTGGGGTCCATCCCCACCAGTTGATGCTCCCCGAGACCGACGCCGGCGTCCTGGTCGTCGCCGGATGCGTCTGTGCTGCTTCTGCCTGTGCCCCGGCCGCGAGCGGCGCGCTTAGGCACAGCGCCGCGAGCGCGCAAGCCTTGGACCTGCGTCGACGAATCATATGTCCCTCCCCTTCTGTTTGCGGAAACTTTTCGCAGTGTTTTAGCGAACTCTACCTCCGCCCGCGGTGACCGTCAAGAGCACCCAGCAAACTTCCCGGCTGGGTGTCTTCGCCATTAGCACGGGTAACTTTCAGGGCGAGGGGAGCCGAAGGGCCTCTGCCAGGGCAGCGCCGAGCGGCTAAATCGGCGACGGCGGGCGGGAGCTACCGTTGACAAAACTTTTCGCAGATGTTACGCTCGGTTTCGCTGCAGCGGCCGGCTCACAGCTGTGGTGGCCGGCTTCCAGATGCCGGGCGTATGCAAAAATTGCCAGACGATGGCCTTGGCCGTCATCGCGGTCCGCGAGAGGAGGGCGCGAGAATCGATGCGGACCGAATGCCAACGGAAGGGAAAGGAACCAGGATGGTGGTACCGAGTGGCGGCAGCTCTCGAGGCGGCAGCTCTCAAGGCGGCTCTGGTCGGCGCAAGGCGCCCAAACGTGTGACCATGAGCGACATAGCCGTCGAGGCTGGCGTGTCCGTCGCGACCGTGTCGAAGGTCTTGAACGGTAGCGACCGTGTTTCGGACGAGACCCGCACGCGTGTAAAGGACCTGCTGTCGGAGCACAAATACGAAAAGCGACCCGCAGCAACCAGGGGGCCTGCCTCGATAGTCCACCTGGTGCTGCGCGAGGTGAGCAACCCGTGGGCAACAGAGATAATCGCCGGAGCGGTGGAAGCTGCAAGAAGGATGCACGCAACTGTTGCGGTCAACGTCCTGCCCGATGACGGGTGGCACGGCAGTTGGCTTGACGACATCTCCGCCCGCGGCACCAAGGGCGTGATCGTGCTCCTGGCACGCCTCAGCGAACGAGAGAAGGGGGCTCTGCGTTCAAGAGGCATACCCTTGGCAGTGATCGACCCGCGGGGAACCTGACCCGAGCGTCCCCACGGTGGGCGCCACCAACTGGTCGGGCGCCTACGCGGCGACGCGCCACCTAGCCGAGCTGGGCCACCAACGGATCGCTATCATCTCGGGCCCTTCCCGACCTGTTCTGCAGCCGGGCCCGGATGGACGGCTACCGCTCCGCAATGGAGGCGGCCGGCCTGCCGGTCGACCCTGATCTTGTTCGTTGGGGCGACTTCCACGTTGAAGCGGCCTTCAAACACGCGACTTCGATGCTCTCGATGGACGACCGCCCGACAGCAATATTCGTCGGCAGCGACCTGCAGGCCATGGGCGTGCTGGAGGCCGCACGCCTAACCCGCGTCCAGGTGCCAGCGCAGTTGAGCCTCGTCGGCTTTGACGATATCCCCTTAGCGCGCTGGATGTCCCCCCCGCTTACGACGGTCCGCCAACCATTAGCCGAGATGGCGGGCACAGCGGTCCAGCTTGTCCTATCCCAGTGGGAACGGGCGAGCAAGGAAGACCGCAGCGTCGAATTGGCAACCACCTTGGTGGTGCGAGAAAGCACCGCAGCACCACCGCGAACCGTCAGGAGGGCTTCATGAGCGTGCCGGCTCGGTTCCTGCATACCCAAGGGACCACAGTTATCGGGATAGACGGCGAACCGGTCCGTCTGCGAGGTATTTGCATCGGCGGATGGCTCAACATGGAGAACTTCATTACCGGCTTCTCTGCCAATGAGACACTCATGCGTTCAGGAGTGTTGGACGTCTTGGGCCGGGAGCGCTACGAGCTGTTCTTCGAGACCCTCCTGTCAAATTTCTTCGCGGACGACGACGCTGCGTTCCTCGCCTCCGTCGGGGTCAATTCGGTGCGGATCCCGATCAACTACAGGCACTTGGAGGACGACGCCAACCCGTTGGTCGTGAAGGAAGACGGGTTCCGCCACCTGGACCGGGTCATAGCCGCATGCGCTGCCAAGGGTATTTACTCGATTATCGACCTGCACGCAGTGCCTGGTTCGCAAAACCAGCACTGGCACTCGGATAATGCCACCCACCGGGCGGTTTTCTGGGAGCAGCGCCATTTCCAAGACCGGGCCGTACACATCTGGGAAGCGATCGCGGACCACTACAAGGACCAGGCCTGGGTGGCTGGCTACAACCTCCTGAACGAGCCGGCAGATGAGTCCCGCAAAGCGATCGGGCCCTTCTACGCGAGGCTCCTGGAGGCCATCCGCCGTATCGACCCGCACCATGTCCTGTTCGTCGACGGGAACACGTACGCGACCGAGTTCGACATCTTCGGGGAGAGCTGGGACAACACGGTCTACACGTGCCACGACTACGTACGCTCAGGCTTGGGCCGAGGGCGCCCATACCCGGGCATAACCGATGGCGTCTACGTGGACAAGACGACAGTCGAGCAGACTTTCCTGAAGCGCTCCGAGTACTCGCGCAGGACCGGTACGCCCGTGTATGTGGGCGAGTTCGGGCCTTTGTACTCAGGGGATGAGACGACCGATGCGCAACGCAGGCAGATCCTGTCCGACCAGTTGGACATTTACGACGAGTACTCTGCCGGGTGGGCGCTGTGGACCTATAAGGACGTGGGACGCCAAGGCCTGGTGACGCTGGCGCCTCGGTCGCCGTACCTCGAGCGCTTTGGTGAGTTCATTGCCAAAAAAGACCGCTTGGCCGCCGATCAGTGGGGTACCGACGGGGAGGGCCCTGCGGAAGTCAGCCGACCGGTCCAAGAGCTCATCGCTGCTGAGGCGCCCGGTTTCGAACCCTATCCGTGGGGCCGCTTCGACTGGGTACGGACACTGCTGCTCAACATAACCGTGGCCCAGGCGCTGGCGCCGCAGTACGCGGCTTGCTTCGACGGCGTGAGCGATGACGAATTGGTGGCGTTGGCGGAGTCCTTTGCTTTCGCGAACTGCGCGGTGCGCGAGCCCTTGCGTGAACAGCTGAGCAAGGCATTGCAGGGACCTTGAGGACTTGGGCCGGGGATTAACAGCGGATTAACCGAGGGTGAACGGCAGTACCACGACCCTCGGATGGCAACCAACTGACCGAACCCTCGGTTGCGGGAGCTGGGTTCGTTAACCAGTATTCAGGTGTGACAGACGGGCGCACTACTTCTGGCCGCGGCCATCCGGCCGGCCCGCTGTCGCCCGGCCCTGAGGCGACGGCCGCCCATCGCCCCAAACAGCCCGGCCCGATGAAGACCCTGGCCGGTAACCGGCCCCTGACCCAGCTTGTGGTCGCCTTTGCCTTTGTCAGCACGGCCGAGTGGGCCTACGTGACGGTGCTCTCGGTGCATGCCCTGCGCGAGGACGGCACGATCGCCGTCGGTTTTGTCGGGTTGCGCTTCTTTGTCGGTGCCATCAGCAGTCTCGTCGACACCCCGTCCTGGTTGAGCCGCCGCGGGCGCAACGCGCTGGGGTTGATCTCGACAGCTCGTGCCCTTGGGTTGGCAGCAAGTGCCGCCCTTGTCGCCGCCGGCGCCCCGCTTGGGGTTCTTTTGGTATTACTGGCGCTGGATTCGGCCGCCTCGGGCCAGTACAGGCCGGCCCAGTCGCGGATAGTTCGTTTCCTCGCCCGCAGCCCCCAGGAGCTGGTCGCCTCCGCCACCGGGACCAGCACAGTGAAGACTTTGAGCCAGGCCCTCGGCGGCGTCGCCGGTGGCACCCTTCTCGCGGTGACCACGCCGGCCGTGGTGTTTGCAGGGGCGGCAGGCTTGTTCGTCGCCGCCGCTGCTTTGAACTTCCGCGTGAAAACTGCCGAGCTCATCGCCGAAGACGAGCCGCCTGCAAAGGTTGCCTCTGCATGGGCGCGGTTCTCGGGACGCGTCGTCGATGCCGCCCAGGTCACCCGTCGCTCCCGCCTCGGGGGCATTCTCGTGATGAGCGGGCTGCGCACCTTCGTGCGCGGCATGTGGCTGGCGGTCGCTGTCATCGCGTCCATCCGCCTGCTGCACGCGGGCAGTGCAGGTGTGGGGCTCCTGATGTTGGCCGCCGGGGTCGGCTCACTTATCGCGGCGCCCCTATCGTCGCTCCTGCTCCGGCGGGCCCGGGTCGGGACCCCGGCCGTCGTGGCCCTCGTCGCCTGCGGGTTACCTTTGGCCGTTGTCGCGGGGGTGCCAGTTTTCAATCTTGCTTTGGCCGTTGTTGTGGCCTGGGGTGCCGGGATGGCACTGGCCGACATAACTACCACGTCGATCGTGTACCGGTTGGTGGAGACGCCGATGGCCCCCAGGGTCACAGGCATCATCGAATCGACCAAGTTGGCCCTGGAGGGCCTCGGGGGGTTCCTGGCCCCGGTCCTGGTCCTACTGATAGGCGTCCGAGGCGCTCTGTGGGTGGCTGCCGTGCCCCTCCCGCTTGTCGCCGTCACCGGGTGGAGGATGCTGCACCGCATGGACGCCAATGCCGGGGAGAGGGCGCAGCTACTCGAGCTGGTCCACAGGGTCCATTGGTTGCACTCCTTGGACGTGCCGTCACTGGAAAACCTGGTGGGCCGCCTGGCGCCCGTGTTCGTCCCGGCGGGTGGGACCGACGTTGTGCGCCAGGGCGACGATGGCAGCCTGTTTTACGTCGTGGTCTCGGGCAATGCAGAGGTGCTCGTCAACGGGTTCGTCGTCGGGGCAATGAGCCGGGGTGACAGCTTCGGCGAGCGCGCCCTGTTGCGCGACGTGCCCCGGATGGCAACGGTCAGAATCTCTGAGCCCTATGCGGCTACTTGCATTGTCACGAGAGAACTTCCTGGCCGCCGTCGCCGTGACCGATCTGGACAGTGCGCCCGGGGCGCTGGGCTCCTCGGTGCCCGACGCAGTTCAGTGGACCAAGGGGCGGCTCGTTGACTACATGTCGCGGGTGTCGCTTCTCTCGCACGTGGGCGGCGCGGCGTTGGCGGAGCTGGCGGAGCGAGGCGTTCGCGAAGAATGGGCCGCAGGTGCGTTGATTGTCAAGCGGGGCGACCAGGGTGACTGTTTTTTCCTGCTCCTGCAAGGACAGGCCATCGTCATCGCGGACGGCCAACAGGTCGAGCTAAGAGCGGGTGACTCCTTCGGCGAGATCGCCGCTCTGCACGGAGTGCCCCGGCAAGCCGATGTAACGGCGGCGACGCCGGCACTTACATTGAGCCTGCACCGGGACGATTTCATGCGCTTCGTCCCGGGGATGTCGCCGCCCGGTTGAGCTACCCTGGACGAGGTGCGCCCCAGCTCTGCCGCCCCCAGTGGCGGTAGTTCGCCCCAGCCGCACCGGAGCGCGCCGGGAGGAGTTGCTCCGCCAGGGACACCCTCGGGTTAGCCTTGACTGCGCAGGTCGGCTTCGTCGGGCGGCAGAGCGAGCTAACCGTCCTCGATGAGCGGCTGGCTGCCGCACAGACAGGCCGTCCCCAGGTCGTCTGCGTAGAGGGCGAGGCAGGGGCAGGCAAGTCGACCCTTCTGTCGCGTTTCGCCGCGTCACTGACGGGTGCTGTCGTCCTCGAGGTCGGTGGCGACGAGGCGGAGACCCTGCTCTCGTACGGTGTCATCGATCAGTTGCAGCCGGGGACGTCGACTGAGCCGGGAGCCGACCCAATGGCCGTCGGAGCCACGCTGCTGGACCTCTTCGACCACTTCCAGTCCGACGACAAAGTCGTCGTGATCGCCATTGACGACCTGCAATGGGCCGACCGACCGTCATCGCGAGCGGTTTTGTTCGCCTTGCGGCGGCTCCGCGCCGACAAGGTGCTCGTGGTGTTGGCCACGCGCCCGGAAGGCCTGGCCGACCCCGGATGGGCGCGCTTTGTCGGCGGTGATTCGCGTGTCACTCGTATCCGCCTGGGCGGCCTTAGCACCGGCGACCTCACCCAGCTGGCGAGCGCGCTTGGGCTCGGGGCACTTTCGGCTCGCGGTGCGTCTCGGTTGGCCGAGCACACCCACGGGAACGCTCTTTACTGCCGTGCTCTGCTCGACGAGATCGGCGTCGTTGGGCTGAGCGGCGGGGACGGCGGGTTGCCGGCACCTCGGGATCTGTCGGGGGTAATACTCGCCCGCGTGGCGGCGCTCCCGCCCACCACCCAGGCATTTTTGGCGGCCGCCTCGGCGCTGGGGCAGCACTCGGCGGTGGCGACGATCGCGTCGGTCGCAGAGTTGGCCTACCCCCAGGACGACGTGGACACGGCCGTCGCGGCGGGGCTGTTGATTGAAGATGCCGTGCGCTCTGAGCTGGCCTTCGCCCATCCGCTTTACAGGGCCGCGATCTATGCCGACCTCAGCCCCGCAACCCGCCGAAGGCTCCACGCCAGGGCGGCCGACCTGGTCGCCGGTCGCACTCGCCTGACGCACCTCGTCGCGGCGGCGTTAGGCCCCGACGAGGCGTTAGCCGGCGAACTGGAAGCGTCTGCTCTTGCCAGTGCCGCAGTCGGTGACCTGGCTGCTTCGGCCTGGGCTCGGGAACAGGCGGCGTCGCTGTCGCCGGACGCCGAGGACAAGGAGCGTCGACTACTCGACGCCGCGCTGGTCCACTTGGCCGCAGCGGACACGGCGGCGGCCGACCGGGCCCTGGCTTCGTGCCAAACCTCCAGCGCCCGTCGCGACGCGCTGACCGGGCTCCTCGGGGTCTTCAGCGGGTCACCCAACGCTGAAAGCAGGCTGCTCGCAGCCTGGCGCGGCCACGACCCTGGTACCGAGGGAGAGATCGGGGTGCGCGCGGCCACATCGCTCACCAATCTGATGGTCATTTCTGGTCGCCCCGAGCAAGCTCTTGCCTGGGGGCAGCGAGCGGTGGACGGCACCGAACCAGGCTCGGCGCTGCGAGCCATGGCGCAGATGGCACAGGCATACGCGCTCGGCGCTGCAGGCCGCAGCGACGAGGGCCTGGCTGTCCTCACCTTCCTGCCCTTATCGGGGACAGAAGCACCCATGTCTGGGCTCGATGCCCTGATCATGCGGGGCATTCTCAAGGTCTACGTCGATGACCTGCCCGGCGCCATCGCCGACCTCGGCGTCGCAGCCGCCCGGCTGCGCAGCGGGCTGCCTTCGAGCTACCCGGGACCGTGCCTGTGCTTCCTGAGCGACGCCCACTTCCGGCGGGGCGATTGGGACGCAGCGGTCACGTTCGCGCAGCTGGCGACATCGTCAGCCCAAGACGCCGATCGTCCCCTGGACCTGGCCCGGGCGCATGCACGTGCCGCTCAGGTCTTGGCATTCCGCGGCCAGTGGGCTGGCGCCCAGGCTCACGTCAGCGCCGCGCGGGCCGCGGCTGAGCGGTCCCCACTGATTTACGCGGTGGCCGCCGCGGCGACTGCGGGCGCCTCGCTCGCTCTTGCTCGTGGCGACATGGCCGCAGGTCTTCTTGCAGTGGAGCCGCTGCGAGCAACGGGGCTGGCCGCCGCCGGTGGCGTCCCGGGCATCTTCAATTGGAGAGCCATGGAGGCTGACGCCCTAGTTGGCTTAGGACGGCTCGACGACGCGGAGGTAGCCCTGGACGAGTTCGAGGCGGCTATCCCGAAGCCCGGGCTGGCGTCGGCGGACCTGGCTCTTGCCCGCTGTCGCGGCAACCTGGCCGTGGCAAGAGGGCATGCGGCCCAGGCGGAGGTAGCGTTCAGCCGGGCGCACCTGGTCGCACCGGATGTGCCGATGCCCTTCGAGCACGCCGTCCTCGGCCTCGATGACGGGCGTCGCTTACGGGTCTTCGGCAGCGCGCCGGCGGCTGTCTCACAACTCGAGGAGGCCCACCGTTTCTTCGCCGACCTGGGGGCAGCCCCGTACGTAGAGGCGTGTACAAGGGAGCTAGCAGCGCTGCAGGTGACGGCTCCGACCGACAGCCCAGGTGCCACCCTCGGGCTCAGCCGCGCCGAGTTGGCCGTGGCTCGCTTGGTCGCCTCAGGGCTCACCAACCGAGAAGTGGCCAGCCAGCTATACGTGTCGGTGAAGACGGTGGAATACCACCTCCGCAACAGCTACATGAAGCTCGATATCACTTCCCGCCGCGCCCTGTCCGCTCTCTTGCGCTGACCGCCCGGGCCCGATCCGGCAACCGGTCCCCAGGTGGGCGGGCGCAGCGGCGACATGCCCGGCTCAAAACCAGGGTCAAACCTAGGGTCGCGCACTAGGGACAAAACAGAGCTCTCGGCGTTGACTAAGAGCTATGGACCAGTCAGCAACGCCTGAGCAGACCGTTCGCCTCCTACTCGAGATCGACCGGATGCCGGACGGACGACCAAAAGGTCGAGCCAGTGTTGCCGGGACCGACACCTGGGAGCCGTTCTGCGGGGTGCTCGAGTTGCTAAGAGTGCTCGAGGACTTCGCATCGACTTCTAACGCAGAACGCGGTTAGCAAACAAGCCCCGGCGCACCCGCGCCGCGCACGAAATACCTACGCAGAAAGGGAACTCTCATGAGGATCGCCACAAATCGCAAAATCTTATGGGCGGCCGGTGTTATCGCCCTCGTCGGCCTGGTCGGCGGAGGGGCCGCTTCGTCACACCTCACTTCATCGCTGAGCGACTACGACGCTCCAGGGTCGGCCGTCGTGCTGGCGCAACACCAGATCCAAAAGGCCACAGGCGTCAACCCTGAAGAAGGGTACGAGGTGGTTGTCCGCACGGCGGCCCCGTTGACGGAGGCATCACCACTGCCAGCCCGGGTGGCGACGGTGGTCAGTTTGCTCCGCGCTCGTCCAGAAGTCAAAAGAGTGCTCGACTATGCGAACACTGGCGACCCGGCCATGATCTCCGAGGGCGGCGACTTTACGGTAGTTGTGGCGACAGTTGGCGGCGTCAATGAAAAACCTGCTGTCACTGACCTGGAACTCGCCATTGCTGGGCAACCGTCACTGAAAGGCAACGCCTGGCTCGGGGGGCCAACGGTTGCGGACGTCCAATTAGCGGCCGTGTCTTCTCAGGATCTTGGACATGCCGAACTGTTCGCGTTGCCGTTCCTGATGCTGCTGCTCTTCTTTGTGTTCCGAGGCCTGCGGGCGGCGGCCCTCCCCTTAGTCGGTGCGGTGTTCGCGATCGCGGTGACCCTGGGGGCCATGGGCCTCGTCATGTTGGCCGTGCCGCTGTCGGTCTTCGCCCTAAACCTGGTAATTGCTCTGGGCTTGGGGCTCTCTGTCGACTTTAGCCTGTTGGTCGTATCGCGCTTTCGTGAGGAGGCCAGCCGGCAGGGATCGATCGAAGCTGCCCTCGCTACAACGCGAAAGACCGCAGGGCGCACCGTGTTTTTCAGCTCACTGACAATCGCCGCTGCCATGGCCACGCTCGCCATCTTCCCCGAGCGTTTCGTCTACTCCATGGGAATTGCCGGGGCGGTAGTGGTATTGGCCGCCGGCGCCTTTGCCCTGTTCATCCTGCCGTCTATTCTTGCCGTCTTTGGAGCCCGGGTCGCCAAACCTACGGCCTCTCGGTCGCACCGGTTGGCAACGACCGGTGGAGCTGAGGAAAACGGGCGTTGGTACCGGGTTGCAGCTGTTGTCATGCGCAGGCCCATCGCCTGGGCCGCAGCTGCAGTACTGGTCTTGGTCGTCCTCGCTTCTCCGTTCCTGCACGTCTCGTTCACCGGTGCCGATGCGAGCGCCCTACCGTCGAGC
Organism: uncultured Acidimicrobiaceae bacterium; assembly: GCA_963699075.1. Lineage (GTDB taxonomy): Bacteria > Actinomycetota > Acidimicrobiia > Acidimicrobiales > Palsa-688 > Fen-671. The sequence goes on from CAVOTF010000002.1 coordinate 155,319, forward strand.
AGCTCGGCTGGTGCCGCGTACGAATTGGTCCAGGCCAAGTTCGCCGCTTTTTCCGAGGCACCCGCGACCCTTGTAGTCGATGCGGCATCGGTGACGCCGCAGGGCCTCGCTGCATACGAGACCGCCGCAGCGGGCGTACCGGGAGTGAAAGCGGTGTCGAGCTTCCAGCACTTGGGCGGCTCTCTGTGGGAATCCAACGTGGCGTTGTCCTCTCCGCCGTTGTCGCCGGCCGCGCAACGTTCAGTGGAATCGCTGCAATCAATCCAGGGCTTGGGCCGGGACACCGTCATCGGGCAGACTTCGTCTTTCCTGAGCTTACAAAGTAGCCTCAAATCACACCTGCCGGTCGTGCTCGGCCTGATCCTGCTGATCGCCCTGGTCATGCTCTTCGCCATGACCAGGTCGGTGGTGCTCCCGCTGATGGCCGTGGCAATGAACACCTTCACCATCGGTGCCACTTTCGGCGTGCTCGTCTGGGCCTTCCAGTGGGGCCACCTGAGGCATCTGCTCGGTTTCGGTGCCCCGGGTGCGCTGCAGTCGACGTCGCTCATCATCATCCTCGCCGTTGTGTTCGGCCTTTCCACGGACTACGGCGTGTTCCTCCTCGGGCGTATGAAAGAGGAGCACGACTCCGGGGCGGCCCCAAGCAGTGCAGTGGCCCTCGGTCTCGGCCGCACAGGCGGGATAGTGAGCGCTGCAGCGACTTGCCTGGCCTTGGCCATGGGCGCTTTGGTCCTGTCCCGGCTCGTTTTCGTGAAGGAACTGGGCCTTGGCGTGGCCTTCGCTGTGGTCCTCGACGCAACCATCGTCCGGGCAATCCTCGTACCAGCTTTGATGAAGCTCCTTAGGCACGCGAGTTGGCTGTCTCTCGGGTCGCTGCGGCGAGGCCACCGACCGGTGACAGTGACGGCTCTGCCGAAGCAGCCCCTGGCCCCCGCAACCTTGGTTCGCGCCGATCTCCCGTGAGCGGCACCGGGACGACTTCATGGTTGGAGCAAGACATTGAGCCGTATGCTGCTGGGGTTAGACCAACCTCAACGAGACGAGGTGAAGCGTGAGCGACACTGTTGCGCACCCGCATGTTGCCGTGATCGGCAGCGGCATCATGGGCTCCGCGATGGCCCGCAACCTGATCGCGGCGGGACTATCCACGACGGTTTGGGACCGCTCGAAGTCTGCCACCGAGCCACTTTCGAACGCAGGCGCTTCGGTGGCTACATCGGTGGCGGAGGCGGTACGGGACGCGGCGGTGGTGATCACGATGCTGCCGACAGCGGAAATTGCTAGCGCAGCGGTATTGGACGACGGGGTGAGCGACGCTCTCGCCCCCGGCGCCGTCCTGGCCCAGATGGGCACGATCGGGGTGCTGGGGACGACCGACCTCGCAAGCAGCCTCGGCAAGCTCCGCCCCGACGTGATGTTCGTAGACGCACCGGTTTCAGGCAGTAAGGGCCCCGCCGAATCGGGCCAGTTGCTCATCCTGGCATCGGGGCCGCCCGAGGCGCGCCCCATCGTGGCGCCCGCCTTCGATGCGATCGGACGCAAGACGGTTTGGTTGGGAGAGGCGGGCCAAGGCACTCGCATGAAACTCGTCATCAACGCGTACATGTCGGTGCTGATCGAAGGAGTAGCAGAAGCACTGGTCCTGGCCCGCCGGCTCGGCATCGACGCCGCTCAACTCGAGGAGTGCATCGAGGGTGGCCCGTTGGACGCTCCCATTGCCGACGCCAAGCTCCACAAGATGGAAGGAGGCGATTTCGCTCCCGAGTTCCCCCTCGAGTGGGCGCTGAAAGACGTCAACCTCGCCATCGACGAAGCGGGCGACGGCTCGTTGCCAATCCTGGCCGCGCTGTCCGCCCAGTGGCAGGCGGCGGTTGAGGCCGGCCACGGCCGGGAGGATATCAGCGCGGCGGTCCTCGCCTTAGGAGACGCCCGCTAGGGCGCCAGCGCCTACCGGAAAATGGTCTGGGCTTGCAGCGTGAACCCGGAGGGGCGGGGCGCCTCGGCATAACGGCTTGGCTAAGCGGACTGGTTGCCCCATTTCGGCTGTGCCGCCCCATTTCGGCTGTGCCGCCCCACCTCGGAGTACCACCAGCCCAAAACTCCTTGGCCCACGGCCGAGAAGTGCCGGATCACGCCGAGAAGTGCCGGATCACGCCGAGAAGTGCCGGATCACGCCGAGAAACCGGGACCGGTTGGGAGATCACCTGATCCGCTAGGAGAAACCTCCTCGCTCGAGGTGGGCGACCAGGTCCGTCTGCCGCTTGGCCAGCGGCCCCCTACGTCTTTCCTCAGTTGAGCAACAGGAGCGCACAGATCCTCAGGTCAGGGCTTCCGGCGGAGCAGTTCAGGCGCTCGCTTACGGAGCTCGGCGAGAGACGTCACGCCGAGAAGCTGCATGGTCAGCTCCAGCTGCGCCTTGAAAATGTCGAGCACTCGGGTAACCCCCTGCTCACCGCCGACAGCCAGGCCGTAAAGATAGGGCCGGCCTACAGCGCACATGTTGGCGCCGAGGGCGATGGCCACGGCGATATCGGCACCGTGTCGGACGCCCGAGTCGAGGACTATTGCGGGCTCATCGCCTATGGCCTCACGGACCGGCGCCACGAGGTCGAGCGCCGGCATGGAGCGGTCCAGCTGTCGCCCCCCGTGGTTGGACAAGTGGAGGCCGTCGACGCCCACCGACATCGCCCGCTTGGCGTCTTCGGGCCAACAGGGCCCTTCAGGAACAGTGGCCCTTTCCACCAGGTGCGCACCTCGGCAATGTCGTCCCAGTTCAGGGAGGGGTCAAAGGTGTTGGCCATGTTGGCGGCACTGACCTTGTCCTCACCCACGTCAGGCTCGCCCAGGTTGGCGAAGGCCAAGGTGGGTGCCCGGAGCATGTTGGTCCAGTAGCTCACGTGCATGCCCAGGTCAGGCAGGGCGCCGAGGCGGAGAGCCGGCGGTATGGTCAGCCCGTTGCGGACGTCCCGGCGCCGCATACCGGCCACAGGAGTGTCGATCGTCACCTCCAGCACCTCGTACCCGCTCGCTTGCGCCCGGTCGACAAGGGACCGGGCCTTGGGCCGGTCGCGCAGTACATAGAGCTGGAACCACAGGTCGCCGTGGAGCCCCGCACGGAGATCCTCGATGGAGGTGTTCCCAACCGTGGACAAGCCATAAGGGACGTTGTGCTTTCGCGCCGCGGCTGCGACAGCCACCTCACCGTCGGGGTGCGTCATCCTCGTGTAGCCGGTGGGGCACAGCGCCAGCGGCATGTCGTAGCGGCGGCCCCCGAAGAAGGGGGTGCTCAGGTCGATCCGGCTCACGTCTTTCAGGACCTGAGGGACGAACTGCCACTCCGCGAAGGCGGCCCGGTTGGCCGCCAGCGTCACCTCGTCGTCGGCGGCGCCGTCGATGTAGCCGAACACCACTCCAGGTAGGCGCCGCCGGGCCACCCGGCGCAGGTCGTCGATGGTCAGGCAGCGGTTCAAGCGCCGGGTCGTGGCGTTCCACTCGATCGGCTTGAACTGGAGCAAATCTCTGATCTCGTCGAGGCGCAAAGCTATCCCCTTCTCATGGCGCCCACAGCGGAGCGGTCCTCACCAATGGCTGCGCAGCAAAGCCATCTCGGCGTCTGCCTGGTTCGCGACAAGCGGCAATGGTACGGCCTCGCCGCTCGCCATGGCCAAATGGGTCGCCGTGATGAGCTCGACGGCCCGGTAACCGTCCATCGGGGTGACACTAGGCTGCTCATCTCCCCTGACAACCTGGAGGAAGTGCTCGAGCTGAGGTAGGTAGCCTCCGAACTCCTCGTCGAAAAGGAGAGTATTGGCGAGCACAGGCTTCCACACTTTGGCCGGCCCGGTCTCGGAATCGTAAAGGACGAGCTCGAAAACGTCGTCCACCACAAGCCAGGTCCCCTGCCCGTGCACCTCGACCCGCAGCCAAGGCTTTAGGCTTAGAGCGCTCGCGCTGGTGAAAAGCTGGGCAGCCCCGCGCGGCCCAAAGTCGAGTGAGATGACCCCCTGGCGGAAAGGGTAGCGGTGTGCTCCCTCGACGCGACCGAGGCCTCGGGCCTTCACCTCGGCCACGTCGCCGAGCAAGAAGCGCGCCAGGTCGAACAGGTGCACAGTCGCCCCTTCCAACAGGTCCACGTAGTCGTAGCCCAGGTGCATCTTGCCGAGGAGGGTACGCTCCGCAGAAAAGCCCTCCAGGGTGGCCAGAAATTGATGAGCCCGCCGGAAAGGCGGTGAAAAGCGAAGGTTTGCGACGGGCATGAGGGTTGCCCCTGTTGCGGCGCTCACGTCGCAGAGCCGTCCCGCCTCAGCAAGCGAAGTGCAAAATGGCTTCTCCACCAATGCCGCCGCCCCGGCCTCCAGAGCGTCCTCGGCGTGCTCGGCATGGGAACGATCCGGGCTTGCAATGACAACCGCATCAGGCTTCTCTTGGCTCAGCAATTGCCGGTGGTCGCGGTACCAGCGGCAACCGTGCACCCTTGCGACCTTGCGCCCCTGGTCCTCGTTCGGGTCGGCCGCCCCCACCAGCTCCACAGGGTCCCAAAGGGTGCGTAGCCGCGCCAAGGCGGGTAGCCACTTCGACTGGGCCACACCGCCGGCGCCGATCATGCCCAGCCGCAGCGGACGGCGATCGGCTCGGTGGTGGTCATAGCCGACCCCGTAGACGTCGGCACCGGTGAACATCTTCTCGAGCGGTGTGTGCCCGTAGAGATCTCCCGGCCCGCCGGCGTTCTCGGGTGGCGTCGCCGTACCGGTCATGCGACTGCGACAGGACGCACGAGTGACCCGGTGGCCCCTTTGATCTTGAGGGGAAGGCACATGAACAAGAACTCGCCCACAGCAGCCGCCGCCAGTTCCTCGAGCCCGACCCACTCGATGAGGTAAATGCCACGCTCGACAATCAGCTCTACGTGAACGGGTTGCGCCCGCCTGGCGATTACCGACGGCATCACCTCGATGGCGGAGTTGTCGCACCCGACGGCAAAGGGCTCGTGCTGGGCCAGCCAAAGAGCCGCCTCCAGGCTCAGCCCCGGCTCCGGGCCGAACTCGTAGGCCGGCCAGTCCCGTAGGTGCCCCGTGTGTACGAGGACCACGTCACCCGGACGCAGTTCCACCCCCGCTCGACGTCGCGCCTCCTCGAGCTCGGGGACCGCGATCGCGTGGGTCGGCGCCAGCTGCGGCACCCCGAGCGCGCCGGCGACGTCCAGTAGTACGCCCCGGGCCAAAATTGGTGGGACTTCGGTGACATCGTTGACAAGGACACCCTTGTCGCCCACGTGTTCCACTCCGTTGAAACCACCAAACCCGTGGCAGTCAACCCCCGCTGTCACGTGGCAAAGGGCGTCGAGGTGTGTCCCCATGTGCATGCTCGTGGTGACTTTTTCCAACACCACGCCGAAATTGTCCTGGTCTACAGCGCCTGGCTTCCCCGCCCGTTGGCGTTCATTGCTCGACCCCTTTGGGGACAGGTAGGTCACGACGTCGAAACCCGGTTGGGCCGGGTGGTGGGGCATGCCCGGGAAGCGCCCTATGTCGAGGTCGAACACCCGGCCCGAGCCCGCAAGCGCCAAGGCGGCCAGCACCCGTTGCGCGTCGAGCGGGCCGGCGCCGGTGGCGGGGTTGGTCAGGCTGTCCTCCACGTAAAACGCTCCTCAATCGGGACCGGGTCGGCGCAGGCTCTCGCGGGCGAATATGCCGGCCGTGCACGGGGACACGCCCGTGGCCATCGCGGCCACGGGCGCGGAGCCCCCTTTTGTCCTGCTCTACACTGGCCCGTTCAGCTTCAGAAGGCCAATGGGTTGGGTACCGCCGGTCCGCCGGCGATTGTCACAGTTGGGCAGCCGTAACGCTGGGCGATCTGCGCCAGTGTCCCGTTGAAGTTGAACGTCATGGTGTTGTCCGCCATCGCGGTCTGCATCTTGTTTATGCAGGCGACGTTGGTCTTGGTCACCGGCAGCGCCTGGAGCACGATGGTGTGGGGCGCATACTTATGGGCGGCGAGGCTATAGCCCATTTCGGCGAACTGGTACCCGGCCCAGTACGGGGCGTACAGGTCGGTCCCGGCCAGGGTGCCTGCGGCAATGGCCGTAATGCCGATCGGGTCACCGTCGACCGAGGTGAAGATGATGCAATTGGAGTTGCTCTTCCAGCTCTCGGTGCTGACGTTGCAAACTCTGTTGCTGCGCTGCGCGATGGTGATGGCTGGAACCGTCACCGTGTCGCTACCCCCGTAAACGAGCGAGAGGTTGGGGTACTTGGTCAGCCAGTCCTGCATGAGCGACTGGGCGGTGGACGCCTGCGAGTTGGTCGGCTCGACGGATACGACCTTCACCCCGGGATAGCTTTCCATGGTCTTGACGAAGCCACCGATGCGGTAGGTCTCCAGGGTCTGGCCGAGCTCCAAACCCAGGACGGCGACGGTGCCCTTCACCGAGCCGTAACGCTGCTTCAGCAGGTTTGCGCTGTAGACGGCCATGGTGTGGCCGACCACTTCCTCGGCGAAGCCCGAGCTCATGGCGGCCAGGCTGTCGGCGCTGTAGAGGCTGACCACCGGGAGCCCATGGCTCTTGGCGTACGAGAAGGCCGTGGTCATGGCCGCCGGGTCAGCAGCGGTGATGAGCGCAGCATTGACATGCTCGTTGGCCAATTGTTCCAGCTCGGTCGACTGCAGCGACTCGGACAGGTTGCCGCTAATAGCCTTGAACGAGAACCCGAAGTGCTTTGCGGCGGCGGCCGCCCCATCATTTTCTGCTGTCCAGAACGGGTTATTGTCACCCAATTGGACCCAGTCAACCGACAACCCCGCAGTGTCGGGGGTACGGCTGGCTGCGCTGGCGATGCCTGTCGTGCCTAGCAAGCCGGCGGTCACAGCCAGGGTGGCGGCGACGGCGGCCCAGCGACGCGGGGCGCGGCGGGCCAACTGGCGGAAAGGCTGTCTGGTGGTAGTTGGTTCTGATCTCACGCTTATCCCCTTTGGTCTTTCATTGGACTGTGTTCTTCCTTCTGTTTGTTTTTGTCGAGGACCCTGGGGGACATCCGGGAAGTCCCGGTCCCAAAGGTCGACGCTTTTATGCGGCCTGGAGCGCCAGGTCCGGTGCCGCTGTTCGTTTGTGCTCCACCTGACGGCGCGCCTCGAGGCGCACCACCAGGCGCTGAAGGAGCACGCTTATAACGAGGACCGCGATAAGAGCGAGGCCCTCCCACAGGTCGTAGTACGCATCGGAGAGGCCGAGGCTGGACAGGCCGTTGCTCAGGATGGCCAGGACTACGGCCCCCAAGCCGCTTCGCAGCACGCTGCCCTCGCCCCCGGTCAGGCGGGTCCCACCTATGACGACTGCGACTATGGCGTCGAGCTCGAGACCGACCCCGGCTGACGATTGCGCCGCACCTAATTGCGAGATGGACAGGACGGTGGCCAGCCAGATGGCCAGGCCCATGAAAACAAAGACGTAAACGGTGTAGCGCACTACCGGGACGCCGGTGCGCCTGGCGAACTCGCCGCTGCGCCCGATGGCCCGGCTGTAGTACCCGAACTTGGTCGAATGCAACAGCAACTGGCCCACTACAACAACGACCAGCACCACCAGTATCGTCCACGTCCAGCCGTCAACCCCATCGTTGAGGTACTTGAACATGGAACCGGTTATTGGGATGGCATTGGCCCCGTTTATGGCTGTCGCCAAACCGGCAGCCCAAATGTAGGTGGCGAGGGTGACGATTATGGCGCTGATCTGTAGGCGCCCGACTAGGTAACCGCACACGACACCAACGGACAATGTCAGGCCGAGAGCAGTGAGCAGGCCCAGCAGAAGGCTCCCCGTAGACTCCACCACAAGACCGGTCACCATTGCCGCCAGCGAGAGCATTGACCCTGGAGACAGGTCAATGTTGGCCGAGATCATCGAAAACGTCATGCCCACAGCCAGTACTTCGAGAGGGGCGTTTTGGGCGATGATGAAGGGCACCGTCTGGCTGTTGAGCCAACCTGGAGACAGCCGCCAAAACAAGATGACCAGCGCGCCGGTTACAAGAACGAGGAAGGACCGCTCCAGCAGGCGGACGGCCCGCAGTGCCCGAGTGCCTGTCACGGTTCCCGCCGGCGCAGTACGTGGTCGGCCAGCACGGCGACCAGGATGACAAAGCCGATCGCGGCTTGCTCGTACGGTTCGGCCACGCCTTGGAGCACGAAGTAATTGGCGATCATGCCAGCAATGAGGGTGCCCACGAGAGTTTTTTCGACCCGGCCGATCCCGCCCGTCTTGACGCTCAGTCCGCCGACAAGGACGGCTAGTATTGCCGAGAACTGCAGCCCTGTCCCGTCATTCTGGCTGATAATTCCGAGTTGGCCCGCATCCAGGTAGCCGGCCACCCCGGCCAGCAGGCCGCTCAGAGCGTACACGGCCACGAGCCTTCTCTGAACGGCCAGGGCGGCGAGGCGGGCACCACCCCGGTTCCCCCCGATCAGGTATACGGTACGCCCGAAGGTCGTCCGGTAGAGCAGGACAGCTGCCAGGGCGTAGAGGACGACCATGATCCACGCCATGAGGGGGATCCCGAGCGGCATGACCGTCGCCACGTCGGAAAACACACTGGAATGAAGGGTTATCCAGCTGTTGTTCAGCCAAATTTGGCCCAAGCCTCCCGCTGCGAGCAGCGTACCCAGGGTCACGATAATGGGCTCGATCCCAAATGCCGTGCTGACGACGCCGTTGATTAGCCCGACACCCAATGCCGCCAGTATCCCTACGACGATGGCAAGGCCCGCCGGCCAGCCATGGTTCACGTTGAGGTTGGCCATGATGACGGAACTGAGCAGGACGTTGGAGCCAACGGAGAGGTCGATGCCGCCTGTCAGCATCACCGCTGTCTCCCCGATGGAGACCACTCCGATCACGGCCACCTGTTCCAGGATGTTGCGCATGTTGCTGACCGTGGCGAACGGCCCCGAAGTCAATGCAAAAACGGCGAAGATGACTATGGCGATAAGGACAATGCCAAATCGGGCGGCTTGTTCGGTCGTCGTGCCGAGCCTCGGCGCGCCCGGGCTCACCAAAGAGGGGGAATCAACTGCCATTTTCGTCGCTCCCCCGGCCTAATCCCTGCATCGCGAGGAACAGCGACTCCTCAGTGGCCTCACGAGGGTCCACCACTGCACTGACGCGTCCCGCGAAACAGACAATGACGCGGTCGCACAACACCAGCGCTTCCTCGATATCTGTGGTGACAATTACGATCCCTGTGCCCTTGTCGGCGAGGTCCCGGAGCTCGCCGTAAATATCTGCCCGCGCACCTATGTCCACACCACGGGTGGGCTCGTTGCACACCAGCAACTTGGACCCCTTGGCCAACCAACGCGCGACGACGACCTTCTGCTGGGTGCCTCCCGAAAGCAACCTGAGCCGGCGCCCCTCCACCGCCCTCGGTACGCCCACCTGGTCCGTCACCTTCCTGGACCTGGCCCGCTCCCGGCCAGGGCTGAGCAGGGGGACAAGGGGGGCTAGCCAACTGTCGCGCAGCGACGCAGCAGTCACGTTCGGTACCACCGCGAGGTCGGGGAAGATGCCCTCATCGCGGCGGTTCTCGGTGATAAAGGCGATGCCTTGGCGCGCAGCGGCGCGAGGGCTGCTAAGTCGGACCACATGCCCGTCCAGCGCTACGGTGCCCCGAACTTCGGGAGCGTCGCCGAAAAGAGCCCGGGCCACTTCGCTCTGCCCGGAGCCGAGCAATCCGCACAGCCCCACCAACTCGCCGCGGTCCACCTGGAACGAGACGTCAAGGACCGTGCTTCCCACCCCCAGGTGGTCGACGCGCAGGAGAGGAAGGCCGCCGGAGCTCTCCTTCGCCCCGGTGGGACCGTTGCGTGCCCGGTCGGCAGCATGGTAGGAGCGATGGGCCAGTTCTCCCAACGTGAGCTCGACCAGTCGCTCGAGTGTCAGGCTGGCCACCGCCTCGCGACCCACGACCTTGCCGTTTCGCAGCACCGTGCACCGGTCGCAAATCTCGAGTACTTCGCCGTAGCGGTGGCTCACGAACACTATGGCGACACCGCTCTCGCGTAGATGGCGCAAAGCGGAGAAGAGCCTGCGGGTGTCGTCCAACGAAAGAGCGGCGGTGGGCTCGTCCAGTACGAGGACCCGAGGTCCGTAGCTCATGACCTTGGCGATCTCTACGATCTGTTGCTGCGCGAGCGATAGCCGGCTGACCCGGGTATTGATGTCGAGCCGGTCGATGCCGAGCGAAGCGAGCGCCCTTTCGGCCAGCTTCCTGGCCGGGTCGCGGGCCACGACCCCGAGCCGGGTCTGCTCGCGCCCGAGGGAAATGTTCTCGGCGATCGTCATGTTGGGGAGCAAGCTGAGCTCCTGGTACACGATGCCGACCCCGGCGTCCAGCCCCTGACGGGGGTTACGGATTTCGACCTTGTCACCGTCGATCATGACGACCCCGCTGTCGGGCGTATAGTCGCCCGCGACGATCTTCATGAGCGTGGACTTACCGGCCCCGTTCTGGCCCACCAGGGCATGAATTTCCCCCGCCGCAACCTCGAAGTCCACGTTGTCCAGGGCCGGGGTACCACCGAATCGCTTGGTGATGCCGAGCATCGACAAGCGGGCCGCGTTGGCCAGTCCGCTCGGCCGGGCGACCTCAAGGGTGCTCAAATCACTTGCCCGCGGGGTCATGTCCTTGGTCGCGGACAGTCCTGGAAAGAATGGATGTGGCCGCAAAAAGATCGAGATCTCTTACCACATAGGGATGGAGGGCCATCTCGGGGCCGTCGAGCGAGATACCAAGGCCCGGACCGTCCGGAGGGCGCACATGACCGTCGATAATTTGAACGGCTGGGATGGCTACGCGGTCCTTCCATTCGATGTCGAGCGGGGCGAACATCTCCTGCAGCAACAGCGTCGGCGCGAGTGCGGCCAGGTGCAGCGTGGCAGCAGTGGCTACAGGGCCCGAAGCGTTGTGAGGCGCAAAGGAAACCGAGCTTGCCTCGCACAGTTCGGCGGCAGCCACCATGGCGCTGATCCCACCGAGATGGATCACGTCGGGCTGGAGCACTGATACCCCGGCGTTTATCAACTGCTGGCAATCGCGTATGTCGTAGGCGCGTTCGCCCGCAGCAATGGGTACCGAGGAGGCCCTTGCCACTTGGGCGATGGCCACATAATCACCAGCAGGAGTGGGCTCTTCAAAAAAACGGACATTCAACGGTGCCAAACGGGCGGCCACACGGAGGGCCGACTCGACCCCGAAGCGTCCGTGGCCTTCAACCATCAAAGAAATGTCGGGGCCGGCGGCTTCGCGCACCGCCTCGACGCGCTCTATCGCTCGCGACAGCTGCCCCTCGTCAATGGTGAACTCGACTACCTCGAACGGGTCGAACTTGAGGCCTTTGTAGCCGAGGGCTGCCGTACGGCGGGCGCACTCGGCGAACTCGGCTGGCGAGGCTGCCCCGAAATACCACACGTTGGAGTACACCGGGATGCTTTCGCGCACGGCGCCGCCCAAGACTTCCCCGAGCGGCCGTCCCAGGCTCTTGGCAAGCAGGTCCCAGAGGGCTATTTCCACGCCACCGATCCCAGAGGAGATGACGGGGCCGCTTTCCCAGTAGCCGTGCCGGGACATCCGGCGGCGGAGGCGGCGAATGTCGCCCGCCTCCTCCCCCACCAGGTGGCGGCGGAAGTCTTGCACGGCGCCTGCCACCGCCATTTCACGCCCTTCCAGGGTGCATTCTCCATAGCCCGTCAGGCCGTCGTCGGTGTCGATCAACACGAAGACCCAGTTGCGGAACCCGCCGTCGACAATGACGGTGCGGACGTCGACGATCTTCATCCCTGTACCTGCCCCGATGGCTCTGTCTGCCCCGATGGCGCTGCCTGTCCCGATGGCCCTGTCTGCCCCGGCGTGCCATGACGGCTGAGCGGCAGGACAAGCACTGAGGCCAGTCGTTGCTTGGAGTCTTCGAGGTGGTTGAGCATGGCCTGCGCGGCTTCGTCCTCGTGCCGGTTGACAATGGCGTTGCAGATAGCCGAGTGAGCCACCAGGCCCGAGTGCCTCGCCTGCGGGTCGCGCCAGCTCTCGGACATGCTCTGTTCGATGATCCGGGTCAAGGGCGTCAAAAAGGCACCCAGGAACGGGTTGTGGGCTGCATCAACCACAGCCATGTGGAAGCCCATGTCGGCCTCGATCCAGGCCACCGGGTCGATACGGGCCGCCTTCATTTCCTCGAGCCGGGTCGAGATGAGCCGGATGTCGCTGTCGTGGCCGCGCCCGGCAGCCAACTTGGCCGCCATGACTTCAACGGCAATGCGGGCCTCGTACAGGCTCTCGATCGCCTGGGGGGCGGCGAGGGACCCGAAGCGCAGGTGGCGTAACAGGACATCGGTGAGCCCCTCGCTGTCTGGCCGGCGGACGTAGGTCCCGCTCCCGTTGACGGTCTCGGTGAGGCCTCTTTCGCGCAGTTGAGCCAACGCCTCCCTGACCACGGGGCGGCTGACACCGAACTGGCTGGCGAGGACGCCCTCGGGCGGCAACTTCGCCCCCACCTCGATCTTGCCGGCCAGGATCAGCCCCTCGAGCTGGGAAGCGACTTGCTCGAACAGCCCGGCTCGGTTGGGGGGGACACCTCTAACGAAGCTGTCATACAGCTTGGCACCCTAGTTACCTGAGAGCGGTCCGTGCAACGCGGCCCGCTAGCGTTGTGGGGACGTCTGACGGTCAACGAGAGCGTGCCAAGTAAAGGAGCCGTGTGCCCTACAAGCCTGCGCGTGTTGTGTGCTCCTCCCTCGCCGTCTTGGTACTCCTCGTCCTGGCTCTGGTGTCGGCCCTGCCGACAACGGTCTCAGCCACCTCTGCCCCCTCGGGGCGCGCGAGCGTTAAGGTCACGGTAAGCCCGCCCGGCGTTTCGTCGAACGGAGGACGGGTCGTGGTCAGCGCATCGGTCAACGGCGCCACCCATTGCCGGCTTGTGCTGATCTCGGCCCGGGGCCTCACCGTCGTCTTCTCGCACAACTGGCGGAGCTGTGCGAACGGCAGGTTCCGAGCCGAGGTCGTCATCGAAGCCAAGCCCGCTACCACAAAGCGAACCGTGCGCTTCGAGCTCAAAGCGGCCGGAGGCAACGAGACGGTCGCTTCTTCCATCTCGATCACTGTCGCCGAGCTTGCGATGCCCGTGACCACCACGACCACCACTCGGCCCCCCACCACCACTATCCCGCCCACCACCACAACGACGGCACCCCTGGCAACGGCGGACGCCATCTCGGGTGGTGTGACAGATGCCTCCTCGAAACCGATCGTGGGAGTCACGGTGGCTGCCTTCACCACGGGAGGTAACCCCGTCGAAGTTGGGTCAGCACGGACCGCCGCCGATGGTTCCTACGAGATGACCTCGCTCGACCCGGGCACCTACTTTGTTTGTTTCCTGGCAGGCACGGCCGTAGGGTCCTCGCCGACCGGTTATCTAGACCAGTGCTACGACAACGTCCCGTGGACCGGCACCGGCAACGTAGTACCGACGAGCACCACAGTGACGGTGAGCAATACGTCTGTAACCTCTGGGGTCGATGCAGAGCTTCAGTTCGGGGGCGCCATAGCGGGCGCGGTAACTGACGCTTCGGGCCAACCCCTGGCGAACGCGACCGTTAGCGTCATGAGCGCTTCAGCCCAGCTAGTCGGCGGAGGGGCCGTCACTGGCGCTGACGGGACCTACTCAGTGCTCGGGCTTCCCGCCGGCAGCTATTACGTCTGTTTCTCCGGGCCACAACCGCCCCCGCCCACAGCCCCGGGGGGGTACTTGACCCAGTGCTACAACACGTACAAGAACGTCAACTGGGATGGCCCGTCGGGGAACGCGAATGGGGCAACGGCGCTGACGGTGACCCTCGGCCAAGCAATCACGGGCATCGACGGCCAGCTTGTCCCGACCGCCGGGATCTCGGGGACTGTCGCCGGCTTCACTCCCAACCTGCTGGGCGGAGCATCGGTTTTCGTGTACAGCGCAGACGCACAACCCGCCCTCATTGCGAGCGTCTTAACCACCCAGAGCGGGTCGTTCTTGGTGACGGGCTTGACATCCGGGAGCTATTACGTTTGTTTTAGCTCGCCGGGTTACACAAACGAGTGCTACAACCAGGCGACGCCGTGGGTGGGGTACCCCGGGCCTCCGGCGCCAGGGTCGACTTTGGTAAGCGTGGAAACCGGGACAGTTACAAACAATATAAACGCAACGCTGACCCAGTCCTGACGGACTTCCTTACGAGCCGTTACGAGTACAGGGTCACGCTTAGCGTGGCGATCCCTCGCAAGGTGATGTTGTCCTTATAGGGCGGTGGGTCCTGCGCCAACTCGATGCCGCGGAAGCGTCGGGCCAAGGTGCCCAGTGCGACCTGGCCCTCCAAGCGCGCCAGGGGAGACCCAATGCAGGTGTGCGCGCCAAACCCGAAGCCCAGGTGACGGTTCTCGTTCCGGCCGATGTCAAAAATCTCCGGATGGCTGAACTGTTTTTCATCGTGGTTGGCCGCGGCCGGCAATGTGACCAGTCGATCAGAGGGGTGTACGGTCCCGCAGGAGAGCTCGATGTCATCGAGCACAATACGGCCGACGATGTGCACAGGAGAGTCAAAACGCAATACCTCTTCTACGGCGCTGCGAGTTAGGGAGGGGTCGGCCCGGAGCCGCTCGAACTGGTCGGGATGGCGAGCAAAGGCCAGCACACCATTGGCGATCAGGTTCACGGTTGTCTCATGCCCAGCGACGAGGAGGAGGTAGAGGATCCTTAGCAACTCGGGCTCGCTTAGCTTGTCGCCTTGTTCTTCCGCCTCGAGGAGGCCCGACAGCAGGTCGTCGCCCGGGTGGCTGCGGCGACGGGCGATGAGGTCGCGGAAGTAAGCCATCGCCTGTTCGCCTGCCGCATTGTGGCGTTCCTCGAGACCGGGCGGCCACGTGAAGGGTGGGTCGAGCCCTCTCGCCGTAATAGCCGACCATTCTTTGAACTCGTCTACTTCCTCTGCGGGCACGCCGAGCATCTCGCAAATCATTAGGACAGGGAGTGAGAAGGCCAGGTCCGCCACTACTTCCATGCTCCCGTCGGCGGCGGCCTCGGCAAGGATCTGGTCCACGATCTCCTGGGCGCGTGGGCGAAGCTGCTCCACCCGTTTCGGGGTAAAGGCCCTGCTCACCAACCCGCGGAGACGAGTATGGTCCGGAGGGTCCAAGAACAGGAACGAAAGCGTAGGGGGTTCGCCCTCGAAGGTGGGTTCCCAGTAAGGGGACTTGCGCCAGTCATTGCTGGCCGCCGGGTGCCGGTAGATCGTCATGCAATCCTCGTACCGGGACACCAGCGTCGGCCCGAAAGGGCTGTGGTGCAAGGGCTCGTTTTCAAGCAAGGCACGGTAGGTCGGGTAGGGATCCGCCTTGAAGGACGGGTCTGTCGGATCCCATCTCACGCCCACGACATCGCCTCATTTCTCGGGTCTAGGAACAGCCCTACAAAAGATAGCCAAACGGGACGAGGGTGCTGATCAGGCATTGCCTCCCCCGGGCACGTTGACGACGGGTGCGTTGACCGCGAGTGCCCCCTGGGCAACGCCCCGGGCCAACAGCACCGAAGACGTCCTCAATAAGTACGCAGGCTCGGTCTGCGGGGGGTGGCTGGTCGGGCCAACGGGGCGAGCCCGGAGCTTTGCCGGTATTCCCGGGTGTGGGAGAAGCTTCTTTGGCGCGAGACGGCGGCTTGTTGGCGCGGGACGCCTGTTTCCCGGCGCGGGACGCCTGTTTCCCGGCGCGGGACGCCTGTTTCCCGGCGCGGGACGCCTGTTTCCCGGCGCGGGACGCCTGTTTCCCGGCGCGGGACGCCTGTTTCCCGGCGCGGGATACCTGTTTCCCGGCGTGGCTCGGGGTTCTCGGCGTGGCTCGGGGTTCTCGGCGTAAACCAATGCACGTTTGTTGCCCGTGGCACGCCGAGGTCGCGAAATACGCCCAGTTACATGAACCACGCCCGGTCGAGGGCGGCCCAGCCTGCCGCGGCGACCAAAGCTGCCTGCCTGCCGCGGCGACCAAAGCTGCCCTGCCTGCCGCGGCGACCAAAGCTGCCCAGCCCGGCGACGTCGAACACGAGCCGAGGCTCCCCTACCTCCAGTTTGCTTCTCGCCACGCGCTGAGCCACTATTCCCATACAATTGATAGATTCACGCACGTACAGCCGAAGCGGTCAACTCCTTGCCGAGCTCCGGCTGGCTGGTCGGCGGCCCGCCGGCTGGCTGGTCGGCGGCCCGCCGGCTGGCTGGTCGGCGGCCCACCGGCTGGCTGCGGCCGGCTGGCTGCGGCCGGCGGGCCAGAGCCCCCCTCTCTTGACCCGCCGGCCGCATTTCCCCTTCCCGGCCACGTAAGACCGCTTCGCCTCTTCCTAACGTAGGTCCGGCAGGACGCCGGGTGTGCGCGAGAAGGTAGCGGTCGTCTGCTAGGCGCGCCTTGCGACGCGGGGCTGGTGCAGGCGTGTTCGGCGAGCGCCCGAGCGAGTTCGACCGGACCGGCCCGTCCGAGGCCAGCCCACAGCGTCAAGTCCCGCGCGTCTACCTGCGGTTTCGTAATGGTCGAGCAGATTACTTATGATCGGTCGGAGAAAATGCAGCTGAGCCCGCACGAGACAGACAAGCTGATGGTGTCGCTGGCCGCGATGGTCGCGAGGGACCGCCTGGCCCGGGGCGTGAAGCTGAACTACCCCGAGGCGGTCGCCATCCTGTCGAGCTTCGTGCTCGAGGGTGCCCGGGACGCCCGCAGCGTGGGCGAGCTCATGGCCGAAGGGCGCAACGTCCTGTCACGTGAACAGCTGATGGACGGCGTCGCAGACATGATCATAGAGGTCCAGGTAGAAGCGACCTTCCCCGACGGCACGAAACTCGTGACGCTCCACAACCCGGTGCCATGACCTCCGAAAACCATGACGCCGGGAGGCAAACCATGACCCCGGGGGCCAACCTGTGACCCCCGGAGAGATCGTGTTCGGCGAAGGCCCCGTGCCCATCCTGGAAGGCAGACCGGTCACCGTCCTGCGCGTCGAGAACACCGGCGACCGGCCGGTGCAGGTCGGCTCGCATTTTCACTTCAGCGAAACCAACCCCGCCCTGCGCTTCGACCGGGCCGTCGCCCGGGGCCATCGGCTGGCCATCGCTGCCGGGACCAGTGTCCGCTTCGAGCCGGGTATCGCCCTCGACGTCGAACTAATACCCTTTGCGGGAGCTCGCTATGTCGGCGGTTTCAGGGGCGAGGTCAACGGGCCGTTAGATGGCTGAGCTCTCCCGCCCCCGCTACGCCGCCCTTTACGGGCCTACTACCGGCGACCGGGTCCGCCTCGCCGACACGGACCTTTTCATCGAAGTGACCGAGGACCTTTGCGGCGGGCCGGGCAGAGCCGGCGACGAGGTCGTCTTCGGCGGGGGCAAGGTCATACGGGAGTCGATGGGGCAGGGCCGGGCCACCCGGGCCGAGGGGGCTCCCGACCTCGTCATCACCGGGGCGATAATCCTCGATTATTCAGGTGTTATCAAAGCTGACATCGGGATCCGCGACGGGCGCATCGCCGCCATCGGCAAGGCCGGCAACCCCGACATAATGGACGGCGTCACGCCCGGCCTGGTCATCGGCCCTTCAACCGAGATCGTCGCCGGCAATGGCAAGATCCTCACCGCCGGCGCCATTGACTGCCACGTGCACCTTATTTGCCCTCAAATCCTCGAGGTCTCCATAGCCACGGGGGTCACGACGGTAATCGGGGGCGGCACCGGGCCGGCCGAGGGGACGCGGGCCACCACCGTGACCCCGGGGGCCTGGGCGCTGGCCCGCATGCTCACCGCCCTGGACGGATGGCCCGTCAACATCGCCCTACTGGGCAAGGGGAACACGGTTTCCGAAGAGGGGATGTGGGAACAGTTGCGGGGCGGCGCGTCCGGGTTCAAGCTTCACGAGGACTGGGGCTCGACTCCCGCCGCGATCGATGCCTGCCTGCGGGTTTGCGATGCCGCCGGGGCTCAGGCCGCCCTGCACACCGACACCTTGAACGAAGCAGGCTTCGTGGAGTCCACCGTCGCTGCGGTTTCGGGCCGGACGATCCACGCCTACCACACCGAGGGTGCCGGTGGTGGCCATGCCCCGGACATAATTACCGTTGCTGGCCTTAGCAACTTCCTTCCCTCGTCAACCAACCCAACCCGTCCTCACACGGTCAATACCATCGACGAGCACCTGGACATGCTGATGGTCTGCCATCACCTGAACCCCGCGGTACCCGAGGATCTTTCCTTTGCCGAGAGCCGGATCCGCCCCTCGACCATCGCCGCCGAGGACTTGCTCCACGATATCGGTGCAATTTCGATGATCGGCAGCGATTCCCAGGCCATGGGAAGGGCGGGCGAGGTGGTATTGCGCACCTGGCAGACGGCCCATGTCGGCAAACGCAGGTGGGGGGCGCTCCCCGGCGACGGCCCGCGGACAATGCACGAGCCCAGCGTTACGTGGCCAAGTACACGATTTGCCCGGCAATAGCTCACGGTCTGGACGAAGAGGTGGGTTCTGTCGAGGTAGGCAAATTGGCGGACCTCGTGCTTTACGACCCGGCCTTTTTTGCTGTCCGCCCGGCATTGGTAATAAAGGGCGGGTTCATCGCCTGGGCGCAAATGGGCGACGCTAACGCCTCAATTCCTACGCCCGAACCGGTGCGGGCACGACCGATGTTCGGTGCCAGCCCGGCCTTAGCGCCCGAATTGTCGGTGGCGTTCGTGGCCCCGGTGGCGATAGAGGACGGCCTGGCCGAGCGCTTGGCGGCCCGGCGCCGCCTGGTGCCCGTCCGGGACACTCGCTCGCTGCGCAAATCCGATATGCCGCTCAACGACGCCCTCCCCGAGATAAGGGTCGACCCCGACAGTTTCGCCGTTTGGGTGGACGGCGAGGTCGTGACCGAAGATCCCGCCCGCGAACTGCCTATGGCCCAGCGCTACTTCCTCTTCTAGGCCAAAGGAAAACCGTCAGCCGTGCTCGCCTCCAGTACCCTGCTGATGCTGGCGGACGGTCGCCTGCCGGCGGGAGGCCACGCTCATTCTGCTGGGCTGGAGGAAGCAGTGGCGTCCGGCCGTATTGCCAGCACCGCCGACCTCGCCGGGTTCCTGGCCGGGCAGCTCCACACGACCGGGCGCGTCGACGCCGCCCTGGCCGCCCTCAGCTGTTGGGTGTCGCCTTGTCTGGGGGACCTTTCCTCCCTGCACGCGCAAGCCATCGCTCGCTCGGCTTCGCCGGCTCAGCGCCGAGCGAGTAGGGCCAGGGGCCGAGGATTGCTGAGGGCCGCCCAGGCCATTTGGCCCTCGGCCGCCGTCGCCTGGTTGGGCCAGCTATCCGATGACTGCGCGGGAGGCCCGATGTACCCCTTAGTTTTGGGACCGGTGGCGGCGAGCGTCGGGCTAGGTCCGCTGGAGGCGGCTCTGGTGGCGGCGCAGGGCTCGGTCAGCGGGCCGGCTTGGGCTGCGACGCGCCTGCTGGGCATCGACCCATATGCGGTCGGAAGTTGCCTCGCCGATTTGGCGCCGGCCGTCGAGCAGGTGGCCCACGACGCCGGTGCTCTTACAAGCTCGCCAAGCCTGGCCGACGCTATTGCCGAGCTACCCAGCGGCGCGGCGGTCCTAGTAGAGATCGGGGCAGAAGCCCATGCCGCATGGGAGGTGCGTCTCTTTGCCTCCTGAAGCCCACGTCCATCCCGACGGCCTTCGCGAGCGACCGGCCGTAGGCCCGCTGCCGGGTCCGACCTCGCTGCCGGCCGACCGCGCTGCCGGAAAGGCCACTGCCGGAAAGGCCGCTTCGCGTGGGCATCGGCGGGCCCGTCGGCAGCGGCAAGACCGCTCTGGTCGCCGCGCTTTGCCGTTCTCTTGCCTCGGATTGGTCGGTGGCGGTGGTGACCAATGACATCTACACCACCGAAGATGCCAAAATCCTGTTGCGAGAGGCGGTTTTGCCGGCCGACCGCGTTGTTGCCGTGCAGACGGGGTGTTGCCCGCACACCGCTATCCGCGACGACATCTCAGCCAACCTGGAAGCGGTCGAGTCGCTCGAGCACGCTCACCCCGACCTCGACCTTGTCCTGGTCGAGTCGGGCGGAGACAACCTCACGGCCACCTTCAGCTACGGGCTTGTCCACACCCAGATCTTCGTCATCGATGTGGCCGGCGGGGACAAGGTCCCCCGCAAGGGCGGGCCTGGGATCACGCTGTCGGACCTCTTGGTCATCAACAAGACCGACCTGGCGCCGCTCGTAAAGGCGGACCTCGCAACGATGAACGCCGACACCGTGGCGGCGCGGCCGGAGCGTCCCTTCATTTTCCTGAGCCTGGTCGAGGACCCAAGGGCTCGTCCCGTGGCTGAGTGGCTGGAACGCCAGTTGAACGCCCAGTGCGTGCCCGAGCACAGCTGACCGCAGCGGCCCCTCGGGCCGCCGTCTCGCCGGGCGGCGAAGGTACCACCTTCGGGCCGCGACAAGCGGAAGGGTGCCGGCTGACCTCGCTCCGCGACGCCCCCCCGGTCGCTTTTCGCGCCACGCCGGAGGGGGTCTACCTGGTGGGCACGGCGGCTTCCCCCGTCGGCGACGACAAGGTCGTCATCGATATAGACGTCGAGGCGGGCGCCACGCTCAGGGCCCGCTCCGCCGCTTCCATGATCGCCTGGGCTTCGGCCGGCTCGTCACTTGAGATCAACGTCTCCATCGGTCGGGGCGGTTACCTCGACTGGCACCTGCAACCCATGATCGCCTCCAGGGGCTGCTCTTTTTCCCAGCGTGTCAAGGCAAAATTGGCCGGCGGTGCCGCGCTGCGCTGGACCGAGGAAATTGTGCTCGGTCGCCACGGGGAGGAGCCGGGCCGCTTGAGCCTGAGCCTGGACGTCGACATTGACGACGTCCCCCTGCTCCGCCACCAGTTGGAGATCGGGCCAGGCGTGCCGGGCTGGGACGGCCCCGCCGTCTTAGGCACCAACCGGGCTGTCGGGCTGGTCTTGCTGGCGGGCCGCGGCGCCGCCCCGGGTGGACAGGGAGCACCCTCATCAGGGGCGGGTTGGGCCGCCATGGCCCTCGAGGGACCGGCCGTCCTGGTTAGTGCCGTCGGCGCCGACCTAAGCGGACTGCGCCTTAGGCTTGGCGAGGCTTGCGCCAGCTGCCTCCCCAAGCAACATCCTCGGCAGACTTCAGCTGCTCGAAGCTCGGCTTAGGGTGGGGTTACCGGGTTGGACTGTTGTCCAAACGCGCGGGCGCCAGCTGGGCCTACCGCTCGTCGGCGTCGAGGCGGCTCAGTTCCTCGTCGTTCAGCTTCAGGTCGGCTGCCTGGGCGCAGTCGCGCGCCGACGCCGGCCGGCTGGCACCGGGGATCGGGATCACGTGGTCGCCCTTGGCCAGCATCCAAGCCAGCACCACCTGCTGGACCGATACCCCGTGGTCGTTGGAAACGCTCACGAACGCCGGGTGGTCGTTGCGCAGGCTCTCGGCGTTGCCGATGCCGCCGAAAGGGCTCCACGGTAGGAAGGCAATGCCGAGGTCGCCGCAGTGCTCCAGTTCGCCCTCGCTGGAGCGGAACGAAGGCGAGAACTGGTTTTGTACGCTCACCAAATTGCCCTCCCCGAGGATGGAACGGGCCAGGTCGATCTGAGCGATGCTCGCGTTGGAAATCCCGACCATCACCGCCTTGCCCGCGTCCAACAGCTCCTTCAAGACCCCGATCGGCTCCTCGTAGGGGACCTTCGGGTCGGGCCGGTGGTACTGGTACAAGCCGATGGCCTCGACGCCGAGCCGGCGCAACGACGCCTCGGCGGCGCTGCGGATGTAAGCGGCTTCACCGTTTACCGTCCAGCTGCCGTCGCCGGGACGGACATGGCCGCCCTTGGTGGCTACTAGGACCGAGCCCCGGTCGCCGCCCCACGATGCCAGCGCTTTGGCTACGAGCACCTCGCCATGGCCTGTGTCCGCCCCGCCCAGGCTGTAGGCGTCGGCGGTGTCGACCAGGGTCACGCCGGCGTCCAATGCGGCATGGATGGTCTCGATGGAGCGCAATTCGTCAGGACGTCCTTCAATGGACATGGGCATCTCGCCGAGGCCAATCGCTCCGACTTGGCGTGAACCGATCCGTCGCAGTTCCATGTCGTTCTCCGATCAATTAGGTGGTCTGACCGCTAAAGGCTACAGCGGTGCGGTGGCGGTCCGCGGGGTGCATCAGCCCAGCGGAGCCGCCGTGGTGATCCGGTTTTCGGCGGCCCAGCGAGCGAGGTCGCGCCGTTCGATGGCGGCGGCCATGAGGTCGGGGAACTGGTCCGGCGTACACGCGAAAGCGGCCACACCGACCTCCGCCAGCGCCGTGGCCATCACGTGGTCATATGCGGGCGAACCGTCGTCGTTCAAGGCCAGGAGGGCGACGGCAACCACCCCGGCATCGACGAGGGCGGCCATCCGCTGCACGAACTCGCCCCGCAGCCCACCTTCGATGAGGTCGCTCAGCAGCACCATGATGGTGTCGTAGGGTCTTTCGACAAGCGTGGCGCAGTAGCCCACCGCCTGGTTGATGTCCGTGCCGCCGCCGAGCTGCGTAGCAAAAAGGATGTCCACGGGGTCGTCCAGCTCGGCCGAGAGGTCGACCACATTGGTGTCGAACACAACCAAGCGCGTGCGCAGAGATCTCATGCTGGCCAACACGGCGCTGAACACGCTGGCGTAAACAACCGAGGCTGCCATTGAGCCGCTCTGGTCGATGGCCAAGATGACGTCGCGCTGCAGGGACTGTTGGCGCCGGCTGTAGCCGACGAGACGTTCGGGGATGATGCTGCGGTAGGCGGGTTGGTAGTGGCGCAGGTTGGCCAACACGGTACGGCCCCAGTCAATGTCGGCCGGCTTGGGCCGGCGAGAGCGGGCGGCCCGGTTGAGCGCCCCGGCGACGGCCGTGCGAGTTTTTTGGGCCAGCCGGCGTTCGAGCTCGGCGGTTACCGCCCGGACAACCGTCCTCGCCGTTTCCCGGCTGCGGTCCGGGATAACCCTGTTGAGGGCGATCAGAGTGGCCACCAGCGACACGTCTGGCTCGACGACCTCGAGCAGCTCGGGTTCGAGGAGGAGCTGGTGAAGACCGAGGCGCTCCATGGCATCGGACTGCATGACCCGCACGACGGTCGTCGGGAAATAGGAGCGAATGTCGCCGAGCCAGCGCGCCACCTTGGGCGCAGAACCACCGAGGCCGGCGTCCCTGACAGTCGGTTGAGCCTTGTTGTCCCTGGCCCGTCCGGCCGGGCGCTGGTTGTAGAGGGCACTGAGGGCGGCGTCGCGGGCCGCGTCGTCGGCTCCTAGGCGCTCGAAGCCAGGCGTGTCCTCGCTGCCGAGGACGAGCCGCCAACGGCGCAGCCGTTCGTCGCTCAAGCGGGGCCGTCCGGCCCGAGGAGAAGGCTCACCAGAGGCAGGACGGCCTCGGCTCGTTGTTCGTCGACGTAACCCGAGATCTCGCTCACCGGGTACCTGAGCGCCGTCGCCGCCTTGGGCGCTCAGGCGACGGGCGGCATCTCCGATAAGGCGCCGTTCTCCTTGTTCGAAAAGCGCGAACGTGCGGCGTAGTAGTGGCAGCACGTCGTTGAAAATGTCGGCGCTGACCCCGCAAACCCACTCGTCTATCAGCGCGAGCAGCGCACGGTCGTGCACGAGCAGAAGCCCACTGCCTGCTAGGAGCCCCTCGATCCAGGCGGCACCATGGGAGGGGCTCTCTCCTCGAGAAAGAGCGGCCGACAGGCGGCGGGCGATCTCCTCTGGGGTGATCAGCTCGGCATCGAACACGATCCTTGTCGCCGCGCCCCGCAGGCAGGCCGTGGAGGGAGGGTACGGCGCTGAGGACGGTCAAGGTCCCGAGCCATTCCCGTCGCAACGACTGGTCGGCGAGAGGTGCCAGGGCCGCCGTGACGGCCGAGAGCCGCCCGGTCATCGCAGTTGCGGCCGCGTCGTCGAGGGAGACCGCAGCAGGTCCGAGGCTGACACATAGGCGAGCCACCAAGCCATGGACGACGCGATCCAAGGCGGTCACCTCGGTGCGCCGTACCGTCCCGTAGCGCAGGACGCGCGCCAGGGGCGGGACAGCGTCCATCAGCTCTCCGACATCGGTGCTCAGAGCCGAACGCTCGTCGAGGGCGGCCATCACCGCCGGGAGCGCGCCCGATAGTTCCGCCAGCAGGCACTGCTCCACCAGCCTGGTCACCTCGGCGACGTGAGCGGCGCTGCCTGCGAGTTCAACCGCCCTCGCGGTGGCAGCGGCCTCGACCTCGGTCCCGTAAAGGCTCGCCTCGATGACCCGGACAGACAGTTCGGGTTCCCAGTTCAACGTCCATTCCTCACGGAATGTCCCGGTGCCTCGCTGATAGCCGGCGACCTTCCCCCAGGGGACGTCCAGAAGTTTCAGACGGTGGAGCAACCGACTTCGGCCCAGGTCGATGACCTTTCGAAGGTCGAGCTCGAGAGGACGGGCACCGCTTTCGGGGCGCAAGCGCAGCCGGCGCTGCTGGGCGGCGAGGTCGGCGGCGAGGGGGACCGTCGGTGCCCCTGGTGGGACCTCTCCGATCGCGTCGCCCACGACTAGGCGACGACCTATCAGGTCGAGGACGGTGTCGTAGCCACCCCCGAGGACCGAGCGCGCGGCGTCGGTGCACTCGGCCAGGCCGGCGAGGGGACGGCTGCGCAGCGTGGCAAGGGCCTCGGCCAGCCGTACCGCTTCGACGACCGAAGCCGGCGAAGCTTCGAGCTGTTCGTCTCGTAGGAGGGCGGCGACTTTGACCATCCACCGCTCGATCGGTCTGTCCGGGCTCGTGTACAGGTGCTCGTACCAGCCAGGGGACGTTACCCCGGCGCCGTAACCGCTGGCGAAGGCGAGGCGGGTGTACGTCCACGGCACCCACGTCACCGTGGCGCGTTCGCGGGGCAGCCCGGCTAGGAGCGCCTGGTCTGGCTTGGCCGGCCCGCGCTCGACGAGCACCGGGGCGTGCCAAGCGCCACAGATGACCGCTACCCGTTCGTGCTTTTTTTCGGCCGCCCGAATGTGCTGGCGCATCGACGCTTCCCGCTGCGCCTCCCGTTCTAGGTGGGCGCCGCTAAGACCCGGCCGCGGATGAGCGCGCAGCTCGGCCATTGCTTCGGTAATGGCTTCCCAGGGTTCCTCGCCGACGCGGTGCTCGACCACGTCTTCCCACCACCGTTCCGGGTCGTCGTAGCCGGCCGCCTCGGCCAGTTGCCCGATCGGGTCACCGGCAACGCCGTCGCTGTCGCTGCGGCCGCTTAGCAGCACGCCGGCTGGCAGGTCGATCATCGTGGCCGGGACGCCTCGGGCCAGCGCATGGCGCAAGGCGACCCACTCGGGGGACCAGCTTGACAGCGGGTAGAAGGCGCTGAGCGTGGGCTTCCCGGGAAGGTACGCTAGCAACGCTACCGGTGGGCGCAGCTCGGCGGAGCTGGCGACCCCCAAGACGGCGTCGGCTTCCGGAGGCCCTTCGATCAGTACAGCGTCGGGCTCCCAAGAACCGAGCGATGCCGCGAGCGCCCTGGCTGACCCTGGGCCATGGTGGCGGACCGGGAAGACCCGTACGCTCATGCCAGCTCTCGGCAGGCCTCGTAGAGGTCTGACCAGTCCGGGCGTTCCCGGGCCACCGCCTCGAGGTATTCCTCCCAGGCGACCTGGTCCTGGACCGGGTCTTTCACCACCGCGCCCACGAGCGACGCAGCGATGTCGCCGGCCCGCAGCTCACCGTCACCAAAGTGCGCAGCCAAAGTTAGGCCGTTGGTTATTACAGATATCGCTTCGGCCGTGGACAACGTCGACGACGGCGACTTGACCTTGGTCCGACCGTCCGTCGTGACCCCTTCGCGCAGCTCGCGAAAGATCGTGACCACGCGGCGGATCTCGTCGAGCGCCGGGGCCGATGGCGGCAGCTCGAGGGCGACGCCGAGGTCGTCGACCCGGCTCCGCACGATATCGACCTCTTCCTCGATGCTGGCGGGCAGCGGGAGGACCACGGTGTTGAACCGGCGCCGCAGCGCCGAGGACAATTCGTTGACACCTCTGTCGCGGTCGTTGGCTGTTGCGATGATGTTGAAACCCTTGACCGCTTGGACTTCGCCGGCCAGCTCCGGTATCGGCAGCGTCTTTTCGGACAGGATCGTGATCAGGGCGTCCTGCACGTCGGAGGGGATGCGGGTGAGCTCCTCGATACGGGCGAGGCTGCCCAGCTGCATCGCACGCATGACCGGTGACGGGACCAGTGCGGCTACGCTGGGGCCTCGGCCAACAGGCGCGCGTAGTTCCATCCGTAACGGATCGCTTCTTCGGCCGTGCCTGAGGTGCCTTGGATGATCAGGGTCGAATCTCCGCTGATCGCTGCGGCGAGGTGTTCGCTCACCCAGGTCTTGGCGGTCCCGGGCACGCCGAGCAGCAGGAGCGCCCGGTCGGTCGCCAGGGAGGCGATGGCGATCTCTACGAGGCGGCGCGGCCCGATGTACTTCGGGGTGATCACGGTGCCGTTGGCGAGCGTGCCGCCGAGCAGGTAGGTGGCGACCGCGTAGGGCGACATCGACCACTTCGCAGGACGGGGCCGTTCGTCGGCCAGGCGCAGCGCTGTCAGCTCATCGGCGAAGGCTTGCTCGGCATGAGGACGGACGACGTCGCTGACCTCGGGCGTTGTGGTCATTGGAACTCCTTGTGCAGGGAAGCTCGGAAACTTGCGATGGCGGCGAAGTTGGCCAGCGGTGCAGCCCAATAAATACGCAAAGCTGCTTGTTGCGTTTCAGGGATCCTCTCCAGGGAGCTCTGGAGAGCCGCCATCGACACGCTCTGAGCCGGGTCGATGACAAGGGCCAGGTGCGGTAAAACGTCGCGAAGGCTTGGTAGCGGGCGGGCGTCTGAACGCTCGATGACCCTGGCCATAGCCGCAAGCCCGGCGACGGTGATAGCGGCCGACCACGGCGCGGGGATGGACGCGACGATCTCACCAATCTGGCCCGCAGTGGCGTCCCCGAACGCGGCAACTGCGGCGGCTTCGGCTTCGTCACTTGCCGGGGCAGCCAGCGGCGCGGTCGTCGCTTGCTGGGCCGTGCCCGCCGCGACACCGGCCCGCCCGGCGGCCGCCATGGCCTCGTGAGCCCACGCCCAATTGGGGTTTCGCGCCGCCAACCAGGCCGCCAAAGGGCCGGCGACGGCTGCAGCCGCCGGGCGCTGGTCAACACGGACGGCATCGAGCAGTTTCGGGACGGCCTCACCAGGCAAGCGGCCCGCGGCCCGCAGCGCCAGTGCCAACCATTCGCCAAGGATGGGCCGGAACCGCCGGTCGTCCACGATCACCGCAAGCGCCCGCACGGCGCCCGGCGTAAACACGGGCCGGTCGTCCGCCGGAGCTGCGTCAGGGCGACCCAGCCCGGTCATGGGCACCTCACGGCCCGCTTCGCGGTAAGCCCACACGGCCGCGGCCGTCGCCAGTAGGCCACCTTCGCGCATGTCTGTGAGGGCGTTGCCGAGTTGCCCGGTTGCTTGGGCACCGGCGAAGGGCCGCCGCTCGGTGCCGATAACCGCGGCGGTGACGAGGTCGTCCCACAACGACCGCCCATGCTCGGCACTCACAGCACAACCATCGCATTGTCGGTCCACGCTCCTAGCGGCACCAAGCCGTCACCGAGCCACTCGGCCAACAGCACAACGGGGCGGCCCCCCGAGCTGGCGAGCAATCTCCAGCCGGCAGAGTCGTCCGTCGCCAGAGCCATCTGGCGCCCGTCGCGGTCGGTGACCGCCCAGTTGTCACCACAGCGTTCCGGCACAACGCTGGCGACTGAAACCGGCCAACGCTCGGTCCAGGGGTCGCACGCCAATGCCTCCCCTCTCGCCTTGGCGACCTGTGCCAGGTCGGCCCAGGCCGGAGGACATCCCCCGACTTCGGCTTCACCGCTGCGCTCGGCCACGATCACGCGCAGCTGGGCGGTCCCGGGGAAACGGGCGACCGCCGCGTCGACCACGTTGCCGGGCCAGAGCTCCCAGGGCGGGCTCGCGCCCGGCCGGGCGAAGTCCAGCACCAGCGCCAGTTTTCCGCTTTCAATGCCCCACAGCCACGTCCGCAGGGCCGTAACGCGTTCCTCCTCGGTCTCGCTGCGCGCCAGCACGTACCAACGGTCCCGCTCCCTTGGGCCGCGAGGACCTGTTCGCTCGGCCACGGCCAGCCGGCCGCGGTGCGAAGGTCAGCCCTTTGAAGCTCTGACAGCCGGTCGAGCCGCGACCAGCCGGCCGCCAGCAAATGGAGCCGCGAGATTTGGGCCAACAAACGGCTCGGCCAGCCATCCCCGCTGCGCACGATGTTGCCCAGCCGGCGGACCTGAGATGCAGCCGCCGGGGCTTGCGCGTCGACCAGGCGCGCCGCCATCGCGGCCCAATAGGAAAAGGGCTGTCTCCGTGCTTGTGCCAGACCACCGGCCACCAGGTCGCTAAGCCAACGGTCCAGCTCGGCCATGCCGCCCGCGATCCGCTCGGCTCGCTGCGAGGCCCGGGCCGCGGCAGCATGCGGGTCGACGACGGCGCGCTGCGGCGCAGCAGCGCCGTAGGCGTCGGGTGCGGGCTCCTCGGGGGCTGGCGCCAAACCTTGCGGTTCGCCGGGAGAGCCGGCGAGCTGACCCTTTGCGGCCCTTGACGCCAACCACGCCGCCGCCTCGGCGGGTGGCGATGCCTCAACCACCTCAGTGGCTCCGCGGCCCAGAGCAGGAGCAGGGCCAGCGCGTGCTTGCAAGGGAACTTCCGGCTCGGGCAGCTGCAGCGATAGGCAGGCCCGGACGTGTCGACGACTACCCGGTAGGGATCCTTGGCGCTGCCTCGGCAAGCACCCCACACCGCTCGGTCGTCATGGCCGAGCTCGGACCACGGGACCGCCCCAGCGAGCTGGTTGGCCGCCCTCAGCGAACCGTCGTCAGCGGCCAGACCTTTCACTTGTTCTGCGGACGGTCGCGCCACGAGAACGAACGTACCGGCTCATCGCCATCAGGAACGAGATCGCTCGGAGCGCTCCAACCGGTCGGTCACTGCCACAAGAAATGCGGCCGCCGCGGCACCGTCCGCGACCCGGTGGTCGACCGACAGCGTCAGGTCGAGCTGGGCTACGGGGCGGACCACCCCGTCCACTACTCCCGGGCGGTCCTGGATCCGCCCGGCGGCCAATATGGCGCACTGGTCGGGGTCGATCACGGCCTCGAAGCGGTCGACCCCGAACATGCCGAGGTTGCTCACCGTAACGGCGACCGGCCCTGAGAACTCCTCCGTCAACCGGCCCTCGCGGGCCAGAGCCACGGCTCGCCGGGCGGTGACCGCCAGCTCTTCCAGGCTGAGCTTGGCCGGGCAGGGCACGGCGGCCACGATCAGGTTGTCAGGCGAGGCCACGGCCAAGCCGACGTCGCCGCGTCCGAGGCGGCGGTACGACGGGCCCCGTTCGTTCCAGGTGCGGTCCAGTGCGGGGTGCTCGAGCAGCGCAGCAGACACAGCCTGCAGCAATAAGTGAGTGATTGTCAGGCCTTCCACCTCCGCGGGGAGCCGGGCCAGGGCGGTCGCGTCGATGGTCTTGGATATCGAGAAATGAGGGACCTGAGCGGCTCTGGTCAAGCGGCGCGCAATGGCCTGTCGCTGCGGCGGCACCAGCTCCTCGCCCGGCACTGCCGTCGCCGCGCCGCCCGCCGCTGCTCCTACCGAGCCTGCCGTCGCCGAGCCTGCACCTGGGCCCTGCTTGTCTATGAAGCCCTGAACGTCGCGTCGCTCGACACGCCCCTCGGGGCCTGTCCCCAAGAGCCCCGAGAGATCGACCCCGTGCTCGCGGGCGAGCGTTCGAGCGGCCGGAGTTGCCTGGACGCGGCCCTCGGGAGACGGGATGGGTGACGCGACCATGCCGAGAGGACTGTTGCCCAGCGAGGGGGCCTTGGAGGCGGGGGCGCTCGCCGAGGGGACTGCCTCGCCGGGCTCGCCCAGCCAGGCGATCACCGTGCCGGAGACAACGGTCTCGCCCGGCTGGCACGCCACCTCCAGCAACGTGCCGGTGGCCGCGGCCTCGACCTCCAGGGTCGTCTTGTCGGACTCCGCCTCAAAGAGTGGCTCGCCCTCAACTACATGGGTACCCACGGACTTGAACCACTGCACCAGCTTCATCTCGTCACTGGACTGGCCGAGGGCTGGCATCCGGATGGCGTGGGCCACCTATCTACTCCATGACCTTTCTTACCGCCGCCACCACACGAGCGGTGCTCGGCAGCACGGCGTCCTCGAGGATGGGTGCGCAGGGCATCGGGACGTCCAACGTGGCCACCCTTTTGACCGGGGCCTCCAAGTAGGACAGGCATTCGTCGGCCGCCCGGGCCGCCACCTCTGCGCCCCAACCCCCCGTGAGGGTGTCCTCGTGCACGATCACCAGACGCCCGGTGCGCCGGACCGAGGCGAATATGGTCTCGCCGTCCAACGGCTGCAGGGTGAGGGGGTCGATCACCTCGCACTCGATGCCCTCGTTCGCAAGTTCCTCGGCAGCGGCCAGGGCACGGTAGAGCGATATGTGGGTGGCAACCACGGTGACGTCGCGGCCGGGGCGTTTCACGACGGCCTGCCCGATCGGCACCACGTAGTCGCCAAGTGGCACCTCGCAGGTGAGGTCGAAGCCTCCGGCGGCCTCGCGGCCCTTGCTCCCGTAGAGCATCTTGTGCTCGAAAACCAGCACCGGGTTGTTGTCGCGGATGGCGCTCTTGAGGATGCCCTTGGCGTTGTAGGCGTCGGAGGGTGCTACGACTTTAAGCCCGGTACATGGGCGAAATAGCTCTCCGGGCACTGGCCGTGCTGCGCCCCACGGGTGGTGGCCCCGACCGGGGCTCTCATGACCATCGGGACCGAGAGCTTGCCGCCCGACATGTAGCGGAGCTTGGCCGCCTGGTTGACGAGCTCGTCCATGCACTCGAAGAGAAAATCGGAGTACTGCATGTCGGCGATCGGCCGCATACCGAGCACGGCCGCGCCGACGGCCGCACCAGCGATCGCTTTTTCACTGATCGGCGTGTCGATCATCCGGCTGTGGCCGAACTCCTCCAACAGGCCGAGGTAAACACCGAAGGCGCCACCGAAACCGCCCTCCACCCCGATGTCCTCGCCAATGAGAAAAACGTCGGGATCTCGGCGCATTTCTTCTGCGATCGCCTCCCGGAGCGCCTCGGAGATCGTCAGGCGGCGGGTACCGGCGGCAGTTTCGGGCAAAGTCTTCGTATCAGGCATAGACATCTTCCAGTGCTTCTTCGGGGGAGGGGTACGGCGAGCTCCTGGCAAACTCGACGGCGTCGTCGAGTTCGGCCTTGACTTCGGCCTCGAGACGCTGCTCGGCTGCGTCGTCCAGGTGGGGCCGCAATACCAAGAGGGGGTCGCGCAAAGCCCATTCCTCTTCCTCCTGGCGTGCCCGGTAACCCCGCCCGTCGCTGCGGCTGTGGCCCGTAAAACGGTACGTCTTGCACTCCACGACGAGCGGCCCGCCTCCGGCGCGAGCGGTTGCGACGGCCCGGGCACTCGCCTCGCGAACAGCGAGGACGTCCATCCCGTCGACGATTTCTGCCGGCACCCCGTAGGCCCGTGCCCGGTCTGCAACGTCAGGTACCCGGGAGACCAGGTCGTAGCGAGTCGACGCACCGTAGAGGTTGTTCTCGCACACATAGACGACCGGAAGGTCCTTTACGGCCGAGAAGTTGAGGCTTTCGTGGAAGGCGCCCTCATTGGTGGCGCCCTCCCCGAAGAAACAGACCGCCACCTGATCGGTCCCCCGCAGCTTCATGGCGAGGCCCATCCCCGAGACGACGCTCGCCCCGCCGGCAACGATTGCTATGGCGGGGAGCATCCCGACAGCGGGGTCCCCGAGGTGCATCGAGCCACCCTTGCCCTTGCACGCCCCCGTCCGCTTGGCGTAGAGCTCGGCCATGGCCTCGCGCGACGAAACGCCTTTGGCCAATGCATGCCCGTGCGGCCGGTGCGTCGAGGTGACCCAGTCGTCGCGCCGCAGGACATCGCACACCCCGACTGCTACCGCCTCCTGGCCCTGGTACTGGTGGAGCGTCCCGGGGATCTCCCCTTCGAGGAACAGGCGGAAGACGCGCTCTTCGAAACGCCGGATGAGCAGCATCCCGCGGTACAACGCTGGTGCGGACGGTTCTCCAGTGATCATCTGCTCACTCATAGAGCCAATGATCGCGGTTACACCGCTGCGGTGTCAAGCGGCCGCCAAGACCTGGCGGCCCGTGGCGATGCTTGCGACAAGCACGTCCACGACCCCGGTGCGCAGGGCCCCGAGCACCGAGCGGGCCTTGGCTTCCTCGCTGCTCACGGCGATCACCCTGGGGACGGCCCGGAGGTCATCGGCGCCCAACCCGACGACCCGGTCGCCGATCCCGCCGCCGGCCGGCCTACCTTCGAGGTCGAAAAAGAAGCCGAGGATGTCCCCCACCGCGCCGGCCTCCCTCATGGTGGACATCTCGGCAGCGGAGAAGCAACCCATCTGCACGACGGCGCTGTCGTTGCGGGCGTCGCCGATCCCGACGAGGGCCGTGTGCGCCAGCCGGGCACGGGCCAGCGTCTCGCGTACGTCGCTGTGGCGCATGAAGGCTTCCCGGCCGGCAGCACTTTCGGCATAAGCGGGCGCGTACAGGCTCTCGGCCTTGCCACCGAACCGCTCTGCCAGCCGCCTGCAGATGTCGTTGGGGTTGATGCCCGTGCCCACCTGCGGCGAGCCTCCCATTGCGGCGACGAAGGTGCAGGAGCGCCCGGTGAGCCGGGAGAGCTGATCGGGGACGGCGCCGACGTTGCGCCCCATGCCGACGGCGACCACGTCACCATCGCGCAGCGACCTGGCGAGCAGGTCCCCGGCGGCACGCGCAGCCATGGCCCGCTGGGCGTCCTGGCTGTACTGGTCGGCAACCAGCACGGCGCCCGCGAGCCCGAAGCGGGCCGCCAGGTCGGCCTCGAGCTGGGCGCTCAGCGCCGGATGGGTCCTGATCGCGATGTCGACCACGCCGTCGTTCCTCGCCTTTTGCAGCAGCCGGCCCACCTTGGGGCGCGAGAGGCTGAGCCGCGAGGCGATCTCGGCCTGGGTGACGTCCTCCATGTAGTACAGGCTCGCCACCCGGGTCATGAGCTCCACTTCCGCCTCGCTCATCGGTGCCATCCGCCGGGGGTGTGAGGGGCCGGGCAGGCTGCTACCATGACCCGATCATAGGGTCTGGGGGTGAGCGTTTGCTCAAGGCGACGCTCAGCCTCGTGCGATAGGGGGTCTTATGCTCAGCCGCCAGCAGTTGCAGGATGCCCAGGGGCGTGCCGCAGCCGCGCTGCACGAAGCAGGTATCGCGATCACCCCCGAAGAGGCTGGTCGCCTGGAAGTGGCCGACTTCGGGCTCGGGGAACTGGCCGAGACGGGGCTGGAAATCGTTGTCTACGTGAACACTTCGCGGGTGTGCGCCAAAGAGATCGTCCTGTTCCCCGGGCAGACCTGCCCCGAGCACAGGCACCCGCCCTACGACGGCAGCCCAGGCAAAGAGGAGACCTTCCGCTGCCGGAGCGGCACCGTCTATGTCTATGTGGAAGGCGAGCCTACGCCTGACCCCCACTGCCAACCCCCCAACGAGGAGCACTACACGGCCCGCCACGAAGTGGTGCTGCACCCCGGCGACCAGTACACCGTGTTCCCCGGCACCAGGCACTGGTTCCGTGCCCCGGACGGCGCAATAGTCTCCGAGTTCTCGACCGAGAGCCGCGACGACCTGGACATTTTTACGGACCCCGCCATCCAACGGGCGACCAAGCTCGCCGACTAGGTCCAGGCCATGACCGTCACATGCTTCGGCATCCTCGTGGCCGACGTGTTCCTGCCCCCGCTTGCTCATTTCCCGCGGCCCGGCGAGCTGATGGTGACCGAGGACTTCCTGTTCCAGCCCGGAGGCTGCGCCGCCAACACAGCGCGCGACCTGGCCCGTCTCGGCGTGGGCGCCGCCGTCAGGGGGACGGTGGGTGCCGATGTCTTCGGCGACCTTGTGAAATCACAGTTGGGTGATGAAGGCATCGACGTTACGGGTGTCGCCCGTACCGACGAGATCGGGACGTCCAAGACCGTGATCCTCGACGTCCCCGGCGAGGACCGTAGGTACATCCACACCATTGGCGCCAACGCGGCCGTGCGGGCGGCCGACCTGGACGGCGTCGCTTTTTCCGACGGTGACGTCCTGTACGTGGGTGGCTACCTCGTCCTTCCGGGCCTTGACCCTGACGGCCTAGCCGCTCGTCTCGCCTCGGCCCAACAAGCTGGCGCCCGGACCGTGCTCGACGTATGTGTGCCCGCCGACGGGGAGGTGCGCTTTGAAGATGTCGCTCCCCTGCTGCCTTATGTCGACTTGTTCGTACCCAACGAGGACGAAGCTCGCGTGCTATCGGGAGCCGAAGAACCGAGCCTGCAGGCCGAGGTTTTCCTGTCCGCCGGGACGCGCGCGGTGGTAGTGACAAGAGGTGCCGCGGGTGCCCTGATGGCGGCCGGCAACCTGCGGGCGTCGCTGCATGCTCCCGCCGTCCAAGTCGTGGACGGCTCCGGGGCCGGGGATGCCTTTGCCGCAGGGTTCATCTGTGGGTTCGTGGAAGGCTGGCCGCTCGAGCGCAGCTTCGCATTCGCAACCGCCGTCGGTGCCTCGGCCTGCACAGCCCTCGGTTGCACGGCGGGTGTTTTCTCCCGCCAGGAGGCCGAGGATTTTGTCATCGGCCACTCACTGGCACCCGCCTAGCCACCGTCAAGCTCAATAACTGTCGAACTAAAACCATGGAAAGGTTCAGCTCATGCCGGTAGTGCCCCTGCCCGAACTTCTGGCCGCCGCCCGCGAGGGCGGTTACGCGGTTGGTTACTTTGAAGCCTGGGACTCGTACTCATTGGAAGCCGTGGTCGAAGCAGCCGAGGCGGAGCGCTCCCCGGTCGTAATCGGCTTCGGTTGCGCAATGGTCGACGGTCCCTGGCTCGACGCCGGTGGCATCGAGATGCTCGCCGGCATGGCGACACACGCCGCTGGGAAGACCACGGTCCCGGTAAGCGTCCTGTTCAACGAAACACACACGCTGGAACAAGCACAAAGAGGCGTCGAGGCGGGGTTCAGCGCCGCCATGGTCGACACGTGCGACCTGACCGAAGACGAAGCACGCCAGGTTGTGGCGGAGCTCGCCCGCTGGGCCCACGAGCGCGGCGCAGCGGTAGAAGGCGAGCTAGGGCACCTGCCCAACTTCACTGGCACCTCGGTCGACGCCTCCGGTTCGCACCTGACCGAACCAGGCGAAGCGGCCGAGTTCGTCCGTGCCACCGGGGTCGACTGCCTGGCCGTATCTGTAGGAAATGTGCACCTTCTCGAAAACCAGGAGGCCCCCCTCCAGCTCGACCGAATCGCGGCGGTCGGCCAAGCCGCGGGCGTCCCGCTCGTCCTGCATGGAGGGACGGGGTTGCCCGCCGGCGCGATCCCGGCAGTAATTGCTGGCGGGGTGGCGAAGATCAACGTCGGGACCGGGCTCAAGCGTGCCTTTCTGGAGGCGATGCGCGAGGCGCTCGCCCTGGACGCCAGCCCCCATGACCTGCTCGGGTCGCACAAGCCCGTGGACGCCGCGGTCGTTGGCAAGGCGAAGATGGGCGACGAGGTGCGGCGCTTGATGCGCCTTTATGGTTCCGCGGGCCGGGCGGGCTCGTAACCTGGGAAAATGCTGTTAGCTGCAACCCGATTCTCGAGAACGGAGCAGAGCTATGAACGAACCTGACCTCGGGCCTCACGTCAGCAATGAAGAGTTCGACCGTACCTTCGAGGAGCTCAGCAACTGGGGCCGCTGGGGCGACAATGACGAGCTTGGGACGCTGAACTTCCTGGGCGAGGCCGAGGTGGCACAAGCCGTCAAACTTGCGAAGCGAGGACGTCGTGTACCGCTTGGGCGGCCCCTGGACACGGTGGCTGGGCCTGACAACAGCCGTCCCGCCTTGCACTACATGACACATATGGGCGAGCCGAGAGCCGGCGAGCCGACCTACTACGCGGACTTCATCGGGGTGGACTTCCACGGCAAGTCGGCGAGCCACATCGATGCCCTTTGTCACATCGCCCACAAGGGCATGTTCTATAACGGCAAGCGTGCATCCGACACCGTGCGCTCGGGAGGCTCCTCGTTTGCGGCGATTTCTAGCCTTTCAGGCGGTGTCGTGGCCCGGGGCGTGCTTCTCGACGTGGCGCGCGCCCGGGGCGTCGACTGGGTCGACCCTCCAGCCGCCATTGGCGCCGAGGACCTCGATGCCGTGGCCGCCTCGCTGGGTGTGGAAGTGCGACGGGGCGATGCCGTACTCCTACGCAGCGGGCAGATGCGCCGGCGGCAGGCGCTCGGGCCATGGGACCCCGACGCGGCCGGGGTCGGCCTGGCCACCTCGGCGATGGGCTGGCTCGCTGAGCGTCAGGCTGCGATCTTGGGCGGCGACGGGGACAGCGACCCTCACCCCAGCCAGGTAGAAGGGGTGCCATTGCCCGTCCACGTACTGGCCGTTGTCGCGATGGGAATGTGCCTTCTTGACAACCTGGACCTGGAAAACTTGAGCGAGGCGTGCGCAGAAGCCGGGACCTTCGAGTTCCTCTTGGTGGTCGCTCCCCTCATCGTCCCCGGAGGGACGGGCTCGCCGGTCAACCCCATCGCGGTCCTATAGGCCACTGGGCCACTCGTCACTCGCTGACCTCCCAGCCGTCACGGCCACCGTCGAAAACGAAGCGAGCGGCCGGAAATCCTTCGAGCGAACCAGCTCTGGGCGACCCAGTCCTGCCGGTTGGAAACCGACACTGGTGAGCCACCCGTACCGAAGGTGACCGACGAGGACCTTTCCCTTGCTCCGGGCCGCGAGCGCGCAGCTTGCTGACGGCGTTGAGCACGATCATCGCCTCGATCCCACCAACCCAGGTAGCCCGCCAGCTTGGGGTTCAGGGGTGCGGGCACTCCATGTGGACCTCCGCACCGGCGGAAACGTTGGCTGGGCCGGGAGGCCGATAGCTGTCGAGGCGTGTAACTGGCTGGTCGACCCTTGTCACAACGTGAGGGAGGTTGAGCAACATAATCGGCATGCCCTAAGTCTGTTGAGCACCGTCTTGGATACCGATGCTTGTACTAAGGGTGCTGTTATACAGTGAGCGCACCAGCTGCATAACGCCGAATCTCGCGTCATTGCTTTAGTGCTTGGCCGAGACCATCTAAACGTCAGATCGAGCACTCGGTGCCACTGGCGCCTCCTCGCGTTACGCCGAAGGCCTCGCCGGTAGCGGTACGGGAGCGATCCGAAAGCGAGCTTCGATGCCGGCAATGATCCTCTGAGGTATCGGGTCCAGGCTCGGCACGAACCCAGCACCACCACCTCCACCCATCGCTGCAACAGAGCCTCCACGGGCTCTGTGTTCCGGCTCGTCTCCCCCCAGCAGGCCGAGGTCGGCAACGTGCTCGACGCTGACGACGTTGGAGCCAAGGGCAGCGGCGTAGTCCATGCCCTTTCGGAGTGCTTCCTGAATGGCCTCGTTGCGGAGGGTATTCCAACTGGGATTGTCGGCGTCCACGGACCACGACGCGTGCATGAGCCGAAAGTGTTCCTGCGTGGCAACCATCTCTTCGAGCTGCTCGAGCAAGCTGAAGTCACGAAGAGACAGGTGAACCGTTACGTTCGCTACGGTGCGCCCCGTATTCGAGCGAAGAGAATTGTCGTACTCCGGCATAGTGATGATCCGCTGGGTTGACCAGGTAAGGGGCAGCACATGGGTGGACGCCGTGTCGACCGTGCCGCCAAGGTCCTGAAGGGCCTCCTTCAGCGAAGCGAGAGCAATCGCCGCTGCCCGCAGAGCCTCCTCCTTAGTCTCTCTCGCTATGGAAATCTGACCGTTGAGCACCGCGCTGTCGGGGTCAACGATGCGCTCCACCTCGCTCCGTACCGATAGCAGTGGCCCGTGAGATTCGTTGGATTGCTCGCTCACGTCTCCCAGCATGGCACGGCCCCACCGAGCAACGGCCTGCGGTTACGAAACCCGTCCCGAGTGTTTCATGTGCAATCATGATCGCTCTCCGAATCCGTCCCTCAGACAAGCGCAGAACGAGACGGATATGGAGCGTCGGGAGGCTGGTTGTGCCTAACTACGACGACCACCTAGCCAGCCGCCAGTCGGAGATCGTGGGCGTCCCCCACTGCGCGTCGGCCCTCCGACACGATAGATTCGGTACCAACTCGAAGCCCAGCTTCCTCGAGAGTCACTAGGATCGGCGGCGCTCCCAGCACTTGGACCATGAGCTGGTCTGGGTAGAAGTACACCGAGTCCAGCAAGTCTTCGATGATCGTCCGCCGCTCGTCCGCCGTGGCCTCGTCCCAGATCTCCTCCAGATCGAAGGTCGCCAGCACCTCGGCGGCATCCTCGAAGCGCTCTGCCAGCTCCTCCCTGTGCTCCTGGTAGGCCCGTCGGGCGGCGGCTTCGGATTCCAGGCTGGCGATCTGCACACGCAGCCGTGCCTCTTCGGTCGCAAACGTGTCGTCACTGACCTTGTCGGCGTAGTAGAGGCGAAGCAGCTTGTCTACCTTGGACCGCAGGGCGGTGATGGCAGAGGTCACCGACGGCCCCGCCGGCGCCAGCTCCCGTCGATGGGCGGTCAGCTCCTCCCTTATGGTGTCTTGGAGGTCTTGGTCGTCCTTGACTACCCGCAGAGCGATAACTGCCGCCCGCAGTAGGCCGTTTGCCGACCGGACCGGCTGTGCACAACCCCTGCCCCGATGCTTACAACGGTAGAGACCTTCGTTGCGTTCGTTGTACTCGATGGAGGCCACCCGCCCGCACAAGCCGCATCGGACCTTGCCCGAAAGAACATCCTTGCTCCGCCTTCGTCCCGCGATATGTGCACGATTAGCTTCGTTGAACAGCTCCAGCGTCACCAATGCCGGATGGTTGCCGGGGAACCACTCGTCTCGTAGCCTCGTCTCGCCCAGGTAGACCCAGTTCTCGCAGATGTGGCGAACGGTCGATTACTTGAAGCCCACTTCGGACTCAATCGCGGGGTAGCTTTTTCCCGCTGCCCGCAGCTCGAACACCCGCACAACCAACGGTGCCAGCTCATCGGGCACCAGCTCGCCGTCACCATGGCGTATCCCGTCGGCGCCCGATTTTGCCAGCGGCCTTTCTCGGCGGCTTGGGCATCCCCATGCGCACGTTCTCGACAATCTGATCTCGGTAGTACTGGGCGAAAACGCCATGGACACCAATCTGCATGTCGCCCGACGCACGTGCCGAGATCGAGCTCACCCTCGTTGACCGAATGGACCCGGACACCGTGAATGTCGAAGAGCTTGACCAGCGTGGCGAAGTCGCCCTGGT
The DNA here is from genome assembly GCA_963699075.1 of uncultured Acidimicrobiaceae bacterium. Classification (GTDB taxonomy): domain Bacteria; phylum Actinomycetota; class Acidimicrobiia; order Acidimicrobiales; family Palsa-688; genus Fen-671. Next base: position 194,766 of record CAVOTF010000002.1, read on the forward strand.
CCCGGCTAAGCCGGTCCCAACGCCAGATGACCACATGCCCCACCTGCCCGGTTCGACAATCTGAAGAAGTTCCTCACTGCTGGCCGGTCCAGGTTCTTGCCCGACCAACCCTCGTCCGCAAGCACGGTGATCGGGCCCAGATCCCTTAGCCTGGCGAACTCTCGACAGCGCTTGGCCTGGCCGCCGGCGAGAAGTCGACTTGGTCCTCCGTCGAAACCCGAACGTACGCCATCGTCTGGCCCATTCCTGCGCCCCCTTTCTTCGGCCGCTCCTCCCATCCCCGACTCATGGCTACGAAAACCCTCGCCGCTCTGGTGAGGTCCCGGCCGTCACTCATCCCCGGTCCTCACCAGCGCCAGGTCGTGACAGGGGGCCGATCCCAGTCTTCCGCATCTGCTAAGTCCCAACCTGCAAATACTTCCGTTCCCCGGGCGTCACGATCTCGCTGACAGCTCATCCGCCTCAGCCGGCCCTGTACCCAGAAGGACTCCTTTGGGTGCGAAACGCTGCGCAACCTCGTACCGATGGTTTCCCGACCGACGTGTTCCGGTGACCAGTCCTTCTGGGAGTACTTGCAGCCGTACCGGGCGGCTCGGCGCCAGCCCTCACGCGGGGTTCCCGCAGAGCCCGAGCGGTTCGCCCCTAGGGCCGTGGGTCCTTCCCGAAGTCGGTGACCCACACAAGCCCTTACCCCCACGTTCCCGAGAGCGAATGCGTGATCCGTATCGGCACGAAGAAGTTGACGTGCCAGCCATGGCCACCAGGGTGCAGCTCGGGGAGTACCAGTAGGGGAAGGCCGTGCCCCCAGGGTCCTTCGCAGCTTCCGAGGAAGGTCGGATACGAGACCATCACCTGCCGTCGATCGGTATGGGATTCCTCGAACGTCAGGACCCACATGTACCGCAGACGGTTTCGGACGAAGTAGCGTCGGGACTTGGCAGCAGCCCGCCCATTGGCCTGCGCCCAGGTGAGCGCTTGCGCATCCGCCTCCCAAAGCTCCTCAGCCCTGGGAGGCTCCCTCGGCATCTCCTCTTCAGCAAGGCGCTCTGCTCGGAGCTGGCGAGCGACCTTGCGTCCGTCGCAACCCGACCCGGACGTGACCCATGCCAGCGACGCCTCCGAGCATTCGGGCCAGCTGGTGAAGCGCCAGCCCTGCTCGCCCTCATCGTCGGGCCGCCCTCCGAGTTGTGTGCTTAGGTCAAGTGAAGGAAGCGTTCCTCCCCCAAGAGCCTGCGCCGGTCGATGCCATAAGTTGGCACTGTAGCAGTACTCAGTGCCATATTCGTGCACTGTCTCCCCGTTGCCTTATCCCCGCCGACAACGGGACGCCCCAAAGCACGGCGCCGAGGGCCTCCGAAACTCGGGCTCTCGCCGCACTGCCCCCGGCGTCCCTAGACGTCAGCCAGCGAGGCACCGAGGAAGAAGCTCAAGTGCTGCGCATCCCGCCTGGCCGCACCCCGCTCCTTTAGCTTCCGGTACAGCTCGTCGTAGCGTGCTTGGGCACCCGTAACCTCGTTGATCCGCCCCGGTGTGCTCTCGGTCGGGAAAGCCTCACGGAAGTAGCCCTGGTCCCGGAAGGCGGTCCGCCGGCTCATCTCCATCGTTGCGGCGAACTCGTCCACGCTTTCAGGCTCTCTGCCCAGTTCGGCCGTAGCCAGCCCCCACCACACCGCAAAGCTGAACGCGTCCAGGTCTTGCGGATCCCGGCGTTGCGGATACCCACCTGCGCCACGTTGGTCGCTGCGCTTTACGATACTCTCAGCCTAGGTCGCCCCAGTGCCATCGATTGGCACCCGGTAAGTAGGAAGCAAACGCCGATGGTCCCCGTTGGAGCACCAACCGCCAGCCAAGCGGGGCCCCTAAGCGGCGGCCGCGCCCCCACCAGGTCTAGATGACGGCGCCGGAAGGCCCCGCCGCCCCCGCTTGTCGGCTGGGCGAGTTGCTCGACCAGAGACCGCCGCTAGCCATGCAGTTTGCGGGTGCTGTGATACAGGTGCCTCACCCGCCTGCCAGCCTCCTTTAGCTGCCTGCTCTACACTGATAAGGATGGAGGAAGAAGCTCGCAACAGTCCGCCTGGCACCGTCGACCAGTCGCCATCCTTTGCGATTGCCGCGCCACCAAGTCATAGATCGGCGCTTCGACTCTTGGCGCGGCTCTCTGATGCAGATTTTGACGAGTTGTTGTCTCTAATTCGAGCCCTCGATGCGAGCCGTGGACCGGAATGACCTGACAAAACGAATCGTGCGACAACTGGATGATCAGCCGGGGGCGTCTAGATTACTCGATGCTATTCTTGGTGCGCGGGCACTTCTAGAGGACGATGACATGTCCGCTCGCGAGGTGGCTGAATCGATTAGTGCTCATCCAGGCTTAGAGGTTCCGCCTCCGGCTCGCGACATCTTCATTGATCGGTTCGCAGCTCTTGTCGATATCCAGGAATTCGCCGCATTATCGCGTGCGATACATCTGTATTCTCAGGCTAGCGATAACCTGTTTTGCACTGCTAGGACAATCTCGGAACTGATTCCTGTATTTGGCAGCGATGAGTCCACGGATATTGTTGCAATGTTTCTCAAGCATACGCTGCGAATTGACTATCACCCTAACGCTGATGCAAGTGCCGGTAGCGAAACGATTTCATTGACGCTTGATGAAGATGATATTAGTACGTTGCAAGCAGCACTAGCCAGGGCGCTCCAAAAGGATATTGCACTGAAGTCTTACGTAAGCGGCTCGAAACTCCCACTCCTACAAATTGAGGTCGAACACTAATGCCTACCTCGTGGACGATTACGGAACCCGAGTCTGTCAACAGTTATGAAAATGATTCAATATACTCGCATCCGTCGAGCTGTGCTTGGTATCGCCGTCTGCATACGTTTGAGAGTCGACCCAAGTCTTCTCGCTCGGCGCTGCCTCACCGACAGGATACGTACCGTCCGACGCACTTGGATACCGAAGGCAGAGAGACGGCTATGCTGCCCGCGACGATCAAGCCTGTTCTTCGTCCTCCGAGCACTTACATTCTACTTCTTTCACAAATTTCCGGCCTAATCGCGGAGTTGGAGCTTGGCGGTGGGGATGAGGACTCTATCGCTGGGCCGCTCGAACGTTGCGCCGAGCAGCTGCAAAGCCTTCAACAGCGCGGCGGATCAGTCGCTATCCCAAGCGAGGAGGCCTACTACATTTGAATACAGGTCGATTGGCGAGCGATAAATGCAGCGGCAGCGACTTGTAGAAATGCGCCTCGGTTCGATGAAGACGGCGTTGTCCTTCGTTTTGCGTCGACCATTGCGAGGGATGCAGGTGTATACGAAGCTGACGACGAAGCCGACGAAGACATCTCCTGACATTGTCTGACCCCTGGTACCCGGCTATTGAGGATTATTACGTTGCGCCCGACGACGTGGCGGCATATCCAATTAGACAGGGAGACCTTTTTCAAGCACCCCTTCTCGAAGGCGCTGACGCCAATCAAAACTGGTTGGCCGTCAACTCATCCGACCTGTGAGCTAGTTAAGCGTGCGGTAACTCATGTCCAGGTAATAGGAGTCTATCCCCTGGGTAGTCTGGGACCTGACGAGCAAGGAAAGGCCGTTGCGGGTGAAGAACAGAAGGACGGAAGACTACAAATCGCGCTCGCGCACACCTTCTTCCTGCCGCCTACCCCCCATTTATCGATCCAATGTTTTCCAACTTCCGAGACGTCGCCGTTGTCCCTAAGACATTCGTCGCGGCCAGCACCAGAAGTCCGGGACACTTACTCACGATGCTCGAGTCTATTTCATTCGACGAAAACTTTACTGGCAGCAACGCTGGCCGATCCAACTAGGCGGTCCGTGAACTCGAATCGGATCGATCTTCAAGAGACAGCAACTTCGCAGGACCCAAACCGAGTTGGGCTACGGCATCGTGACGCAACACCGAAATACGTTTCCCGTCAGCCGGCACGGTGCTTGTTCGGGCCAGCCTACCTGTCCGACAGGCACAATCGTCTGAGGCTGGCCTCGATCGGCAACCTCGGGCCACGTCCGGTTGCTTTACTGCTGGACTGAGTCCCGGCTCACGGAGACATCGTCCCACGCCTCATCCCACAGATTGGAACCATCGCGACCAACCCGGTCGCGTTAAGCCGACAGCAGCGTCCT
>CAVOTF010000003.1:0-5539 GCA_963699075.1 uncultured Acidimicrobiaceae bacterium
GGCGGGCGGCCCTAGGGCGGTTCGACCAGGTATTGCTGGGTAGTCCAGCCTCGCCGCCGGTGGTACCAGGGGATCAACCGGCCGTGCAGGACGGGGTGCTTGTGGGCGAGTACCCGGGCCGCATACTCGGACGCTTCACCGTCCAGGAGGGTGACCTTTGCCGGCACCGCTGGACATTTGCTGCGCCCGCGATAGCTGCAAGGAGCGACTTCGACCGTCGGGGTATGGCGAAGCCGTTTGGCTTTGCCCGATGCATCCCACGTTCGGAAGAAGTCCCTGTCGGCCTCGGCAACGACAAGGAGGGGTGCGGCCACCGGCCGCCCGTCACGGCGGAAGGTCGTCAAGAGCATGTAGTGCTGGTTGAAAGGGCAGCGAAGTACCCCTTCAGTTCGTTGGTGCCCGCTTTTGTCCTTGTAGTCCTCCTGTCCCGCCGTCGAGCTCTTGGGCGCTCGGCGTGCGGATAACGCCGCGTTCACGGCGCTGAGCTTGTCGGGTTGGCGACCTCCCTCACACCGCTGACCCGGCCCTCGGCGATGTCGAGAACGACCGCCAAAACCGCGCTGCCCCCATAGACAGCAAGCAAACCTGGCTGACCATTGAGGTTCGCCTCCAGTCACCTCGGTGCCCTCGGGGGTGCCGCGGGCGATGGCGAGCAGGAACCGTGCCGCCTTGGCCGCCCCCGTTACGGCCTTGGGGGCCGCTTTGGCCTTGCCCCCGCCGTCGGTCCAGACCACGACATCGTCCGCCAGCAGAGTCATGAGGGCTTTTAGGTCCCCACCCGAACAGGCGGCCAGGAACTGCTCGGTCAGTTTTTGAGCCCGGCTCTGGTCCGCCTCGAAACGCCGTCCCCTGGTGGCTACGTGCGTACGAGCCCGGGCCACCAGTTCGCGGCAGACGGCCTGGTCACGGCTGACAGCGGTAGACAGTTCGCCGTAGGTGTAGCCGAACACTCATGGAGCAGGAACGCCGCCCCGTTCCAGCGCGCTCAGGTCGTCCAAGCCAACCAAAAAAGCCAGGGAATGGGAGAACGAACATCGGCGCGGGGCTGCGCCCGCCATCGAAGGTAGGCCTCCTGCACGACATCTTCAACATCGACAGCCGTGCCGAACATCCGGTAGGGCAGGCCGAACAGCTCAAGCCTTAGTTGCTCGAATACCTCGTCGTCGGTCCGCGGTTGGCTCGGCGCCTCGCTCACGACTCTCACCTCCTAACACAAGACAGACGACAGACCTGCGCGACCTGTGACATGGCGGGAGTTCACCAGGAGCGCGACAACGCACCTCTAGGGGCGGCGGCCTTCCAGCAACGTCGTCGCCCAGCCGGGCTTGGGTGGCCTAGTTGCAATGTACGGCTGCCCGGCACCACGGCGCGGGGGTACCTCTGTCGAAATGACCGGCCAAACGTAAATGAAAAAGGGCCAAGCGTGGTTGCCTCGGACCCTCACCGTCCCTTCGGCGGGGAGGGTTCGAGGACTACCAGGCCGTGGTGCCGGCCAGCTTTCTTGTCCGGAGCCGATGGCAGCATGCTGTGGTTCGTGGCTGACCCTGGCCTGTTCGTCTCGAACGATCACGCGCGTCTCGTCGACCGCCATGCCCTGTATCTTTTGTCGCAGGACGTGCCGTCCGTCGTAGGACTTCACGCTTCCTCTCGACAATTCCAAGTGTTATGAGGTTTGAGCTCTAGCGTTGATCTCGGCGCCCCAGCCGTCGAACTGTCCCCCGGTCCGGGACGCTATGGATCGAATCAGGGCGTTGAAATCGAGCATAAAACCCAGGTCCAAGACGGCGACCTTGGATGCCTGGCAAATTATCTGGTCACCCCGGGAGACCAGTAGCACGGTTATCTCGGGGTCCGCAGATTCAATCTCCGCGCGCGCCGAAACGGCCTGTCTGTCGTCGGGGAAGACTAGGGTCCAGTCGACGCGCCGCGGGCTGGTCATGTCAGCGTCGACCTCATCAATCTTCATCAAGACCTGCAGGTCGGACATCGCCTCGGTTGCCTTGTCGAGGAGCCGCTGATAAGTGGCCCACCCCGGATCGTCCTTCACCCACACCGTAAGCTCGTGCCGGGAAACCGCTTCATTGTTCTCGTTGCGCCATGTCCGCAGCCACTGCTTCGACCTGACATAGAAGTAGTAGCTCCGAAGGCCAGAATGTGTCGCGAATCCGACGTAGCAGGCTTCGTCACCGACAGCGGCGACCAAGGAGCGCTCAATCTCTTTTAGTCGTTCGTTCTCCTCGTGGCCCACCTGGCCGTTGACGCTGGGCGCCAGGAGCTTCAGCTGGACGATGGTCTGCGTGGCGTAGCCGTCTCGTGGTCGGCCTGAGTACTCCCGTGTGAACTTTAGGAAGGCGAGCTCGCCGCCCTGAAGGATACACGGCCCTACGACCCAAGAATTCGACGGTGGCGGTTCGCTTGAGCCCATGACTGCCAATGGTAAACGACGCCTCTGGCACCGGCTCCCAGAGGGTCGGGACGCTACTTCGGCCCGCACCGACGGTCGTGGCGATTGCGCCATTTATTACGGCACGATCGGGCACACGCGGGGGTAGCCACCGGGAGCACGGCATTTCGGCTGAGTGCCTGTCCCCTACCTCAGTCGTAGAGCCCTGTCGTGTCGCCATCCAAGATGCGTTGCACCCAGCTCCTGAAGTTGTCCAGCGCGACCTTCAAGTGCTCATGGCGGCTCCCCCCCCATGCGCGTCGCCGAGTCGTCGTCGGACTAGTTGACCGAGCGGACCAGCTTCAGGGTGGCACATCGGTCTGCGACCACCGACGGTCCACCTAGACCAAGACGCCACGATTGTTGGCGGACAGCAGGATTTGCGGGGAGACGGCCAGTAGGACTGCCCGCTCACGCCCAGTTCACTACGGAGAGTGAGCCGATGCGCCCTACGTCACGACTGCTCTCTTCACCGAGTCCGGCCGCAGCCGCAGGGACGCACTGGAACAGGTCATGCCCAAAACGAAGATCGCCGGGCGATGCTCGCTTACTGACCGCTTCTTGGTTGTGAAGGGGACGATACGCACTTACAAGATCCACATCGGCTCTGGCAATATCTCGATGGAGCCCGATGACAGCTATCGGTGCATCCAGCCCGAGGGGCACCCGGGCCAAGCCGGCCAGCTCTTCTTGCCTTTCGAGGAGGATGGGTTGCTAAGTGTCATCATCTCCAAAGCGTTCCTCCTGGCAGAGGACGACAAGATCACGGACAGTACGATCCTGTTAGAGCTTCGCCGACGTAAAGGCGTCTGGCGGTCAGGCGCTGTGGGCAGCACCATGAATGGCGAAACGGCAACGTAGCCATGCGCGAGTCAGGCGCACTAACCGCCCCGTTTTGTGTGGCCGAGGAACTCTTCATTTTGGGCGACGAACCGCCCATAGACCCGGCTCGGGCGCCCCATCTGGCAGGTCTTGTAAATCACCCGCTGAGCGCAGAACCGGCGTAACAACTAGCCAGCCAGCTCGCGGCGCAACACCTCACGCTGCTTGCGGAGCCAGCCAACGTCGCGACGCCGTAACCCCGGCAGCGCCAGGGCGACGTCACATTCGTTGACGAGGTGAGGGAGGTGCAGGAGCTTGGACCGTGTGGCCGTGAAGCGGACGTGGCTCATCACCGCGTTGCGTACCTGGGGTGCGGCCGCGGTGTTCGTCTGCGCCGCCTCGACCAACCCGGCGAGGGCGCTGTCGTTCAGCCAGTCCTCGGGCGCCGTCCGCGATGTCGAGCAACAGCTGTGTGGCCTGGCGTTGCCCGAGAGCCACACAGCAGACGAGCTGCCATCGCCGGACCCACGCCCAGGGCGAGATCCCGGCAGGCGCCGGACCTGGGTGCACGGCGAGTGAGGCAAGCGCCATGTCGCTGAGCTGTGCCTCAGAAAGATGTGCCGCGTCCTGGCGTGCTTGTGCCAACCCGTACCAAGGGACCAGGCTCGGCCGAACCAGCCGCTGGGCTTCCTCGCCTGGCGGTGGCAGCCCGGGGACAAGCCGCTCGCCTGCCAGTGCCCAGGTGAGCACGTCGACTTTCCGCCTGGGTAGCCGCGGGTCGAGCGAGCCGGACGAATAGTGCCTGAGCGGCAACGGGCCAACCACCTGCTCAACGGAGAGTAGGGCGCTCGGGGCCTCCTAGCCGAAAACGGCCACCTCCTCCATGCTGGCAACCCGAGGGTCAGCCGCATACCGCCGCGCGGCAAGGAGCGCCGCGCTCTCGGGGCAGCCGAACAGCAAAGGCCACGCGCCGCGCGACGCCGCCCGTTCGAGGTAGCTGAGCGCGTCGCCGAGGTCGGCTAATGCTCGCAAGCTTCCATCAGAGTGCACCTCGACCCGCTGAGCGATCCAGGACACGAGCTCGGAGAGGTTCCGCTCGTCCGCAGAACTGCGCCACCTCCAGTAGCAGGCCCGGGCCGCGGCCGTGGCCAAGCCCGGTGCGAGCTCCCAAGCGGCTTCGGCCCACCGGGCGGCACCGGCCGTGTCTCCCAGGTTGGCGAGGCTATCTGCAACGTCAAGGCGCGTGAACGGGCTCGTCAGGTCGCGCTCCGAAGCCGTAACGAACGCCTGGACTGCTCCGCGCTCGTTGCCTGCGGCCCTCAGCGCGAAACCAAGCATGGACGCGCTGATCGGGGTCTGGCATAGCTCGTCGGCACGTGCCGCCCACCCCAGCGCCTCCTGGACGTGGCCACAGCGGCGGGCGACGCCTGAGGCGGCCCATTGCAGCTTGCCGTCCTCTGGGTGACGCTCGATCGCCTTGGCGACGACACCTGTGAACGCGGACAAGTTAGCCGTGACCGCCGGTTTGGCAGGCTTCAGCTTCAGGCGCTCGATCAGCTGAGCGCAAGACCAGCGCAGGGCCTCGGGCGGCAGCGGCAAGCCCGGGTCCTCAACGAGCCACAACTCCAGGAGCGCGGGCCACGGGCGCTCGGGGTCGGCAGCAATGACCTTGGCGAGCAGAGGGACAGCTTGAGCGTCGTGGCCTTGGGCATGCAGCAGGACGGCTTTTGCCGCCGCTAGCTCTGGCGCCAGCCCTTGGCCGGGTTGCGGTTGGGCGAGGGTGTCCGCTCCGGGCCCGGCACTGCCGGCCAAGTCGGCGATCGCCGCTGAGACCCGTGTATGCCAGGGGCACAGCCCCAATGCGCGCGAGGTGCTCAAGGGCGTGCGAATAGTCGCCCGCCGCAACGAGGCCAGAAGCGACCGAGAGCTCGCTGTCGACGCTCCGGGCCTCGCCGCTGCCGCTCGTCTCGGCGTCCACGAAGTCAACTTAGTGGCGAGGGCATGCGCCTAGGGCCCAACACTCGTGACACTCGACACCCTTCGGAGTGCGAGCCAACCGGGCAAGGTCGAGGACTCCGACGCCGAATAAACGGGTAGGCGTTGCGGAGAAGGCCTGACTTGCCAAGGGAAATGTCCCATATCGACCGTTCCGTGCTCACTTACCCGATCGTCTTTCTTCACTCCCCCTAGCGAACCGGCCGTTACTGAGACCAGGTGACGGGAGTCACCGCACAAACGCGGCCCTGGAACGTTGCGTTTTGGGGACGTGGTGGA
>CAVOTF010000004.1:0-10435 GCA_963699075.1 uncultured Acidimicrobiaceae bacterium
AGACCTCTTTGCGTCAAGAGGCTTTTCGAGATTTCTTTCGTGGCGGCTCCTGGCCGTCCGTGTCCCCGGTGCTCGCCGTAGGTCGTATGGTTGTGACGGGCCCGGGAGTGGCTTGTCCGAAGAGCTGGCGCTCGGGGTGTGAGCCGGCCGCGCTGGAGACAGAGCCGTTCCCCTTTTGCCCTCCCGGGCCCGCTGTCACGGTCATGGTCCTGCGTTTGGCGTCGGCGACCAGGTGGGCAAAGATGGCGTCGCTGATGCGCCTCTTCAGGCAGCGCAAAGCTTCTTTGCTCGTCTTGCCTTCTTTGACCTTGCGGTCGTAGTAGGCCCGGCCCTCGCTATGGCGGTGGGAGATTCTGGGTGACCGTGGCCATGTGCACGGCGTGGTTGAGACGACGGTTGCCCCGCCGTGACAGCCGGAAGACCTTGTGGCCCCCCGAAGACACCTCGATGGGGGCCGTGCCGTTGTATGAGGCGAAGTGGTCCCGGTCGGCAAAGCGGCTGACGTCGACGACGTAGCCGATCACGGTCGCTGCCACGTAGGGCCGACGCCGAAGACCTCGGTCAGCGAGGTGCCCGACGCCTTGACTGCTAACTCGAGGCGCTTCTTGACCTCTCGCATCTGGCTGTCGATGCGGTGCAAGTCCTCCAAGAAGTCCAAGGCGAGCTCGTAGCGGGCGAGCTGGACCGCGCCTATAGGTCCCAAGCTGGCTAAGGCCTGGGCAGCTTGAGCAGCGGTTATCTCCCTTTTGCCGTGACCGCCGGGCACGAGCTCACAAAGCACCGAGTGCAAGCGGCACACCACTTGGGTGCGCAGGCTGCCGAGGTCCCGGCGGCGCTTGGACCATAGCTTCAGCACCGCGGCATGGTCCTCGGCAACAACGGGGCGAAGGTCCTTGGACCGCAGCGCGGCGACAGCCACCGAGCGGGCGTCGTTAGGGTCGTTCTTGTTGATGTTGCCGGTCGCCAATAGCCGCACCCGTGAGCCCAGTTTCGGTTGTACGTCAAGGACACTTTCGCCCACCGATACCAGCTGCTGGGCCAGCAGGTAGCCAAGGCCTCCGGCACCCTCGACGGCCCAGCTGCGCTCTGGCCACTGCGCCGCCCATGACAAAAACTGCTCGACCTGTCCCGACGACGAGCGCACCCGCAGCTCGCCGAGCGGTTTTTCCTTGTCGTCGATCGCCACAGCCGTGTGCGAGGCCTTGTGGGGGTCGACACCGATCATCACTGCCATGCCAGCTCCTTTACCTGGTGGGGAAGTTGGGACCGCAGCGGGCATGTCTGATTACGGTGACGGCGCTCGCGCCTCTTTTGAGCCACACCACGGGCGAGACCCGAAGGGCCGGCACCTCGTTCTAAAGCCAGGCCGCAAGCGGTCGGCAGACGGTTCGAGAGCTGGCCCATCGGACCTCTCGACGCTACGGCCATGCCGCAACGCCTACAAGCATTGTGCAATCAGACGGCTCTCCCCGATTGCCGGACCATGCCCCGTGCGATGCAAAGGCCTGAGACGATGAGCTCGAAGCCGTCCGGCATCCAACCGTTCCAGAGCAACGAGTACGAGAAGTGGGGGCGGGCGACAAGCCAGGCGACATAGACGACAAGGAGGGCCCCGAAGAATCCAAATACGGCCAAGACGGCGGAACGGATGTGGTCGGCGCTAGACGGCGATGCGGCCTCGTGAGCTGGAGGGGGCGCCTCGGGCGAAGCGATTTCAGCCGGCAGGGAGCTCCTTTGGCCCGCTTCCACCTCCTCGTCATCGGCATCGTAGACCGTTGACCTTTAGAGGCCTCGCTACCCTAAAGGGTGTTCCTGCTAGTGCCCCCGGCCGGATTCGGACCGGCGCAACCGGCTCCGGAGGCCGGTGCTCTATCCGCCTATAACCCCTTGTCAGAGAGTTATAGTCACACCCTTACAGTAGTCTCTCCCAATCTCCTCCCAACCGAGGAGGGTGTAGAGGAGGTGGGGAGCAGTGGCGCACCCGTTGCAAGAGGTGCAGGTCTACAGCATCCAGAACCGGAGCGGGTCTGAGCGGACCAAGCGTCCCTGGATCGTGCGATGGTCGGTCGCCGGCAGGCAGCACAGCCGTTCATTTCGTACCAAGGCCGAGGGCGAGAGGTTCAGGTCGTTGCTGACCCATGCCAAGACTGTAGGCGAGCCCTTCGACGAACTGGTGGGAGAGCCGCTGTCGTGGCAGCCCAGCCCCGACGACGTCCCCGTGCACGTTTGGGCCCGGCGCTGGCTGATCGAGGAGTGGCCGGAGTGGGCGCCACGGACCAGGACGTCGGCTCTAGAGGCGCTAGCCCGCTTCGTCCCATTGCTGGTCGCCCCAGACGCCACTGCCGTCCCGGTTGGCATGAGGAGCCACCTGTATGCCAGCTTGCCCCCAGCTGCGGAGCTCGCCCCTGACAGTCAGTTCGAGCGCTGGCTGGAGCGTTGGTCCCTCAAGATGGGCCAGCTGAACCGGCAGGTGCTGGCCACCGCCGAACGGCAGTTGCTCCTCACTGTCGACGGGCGGCCGCTGGCTGCCTCGACGGCGTCGCGCTACCGGAAGGTCGCGCATGCATGCATCAGGCGGGCGGTCGACCTCGAGATCCTGGCGGCCGACCCGTGGCCGCCGAGGCCGAAGGGCCGCTCCCAAAGGAAGGCAGCTCGCACTCGGCGTCTGGACCTACGTCGCCTGCCGGAGCCCCACACGATGGCCCAGGCGATCGAGGCGATAGCGAGCCACCAACCGGGGAGCCGTACCTACCAGCTGATGACAGCGGTGGTCTATTACGCCGGGCTGCGCCCGTCCGAGGTCGTCATGCTCCGGCCACGAGTGCTGGCCCTCCCGGACACGGGTTGGGGGCGCCTGGACGTGGTGGAGGCGGACATTTCTTTCGACGAGCCCGGCGAGCCCAAGACCGGTCCCCGTTCCGTGCCCATCCCCCCTGTGCTCGTCGACATGCTGAGGACCTGGGTGGAAGAGCGCGGCCTCAGCCCCGACGACCTTCTCTTCCGGACCCGGACCGGCGGCCTCCCGACGCGGTCCAACTGGTCCCGGGCGTGGCAGCGGGCCTTGCGCCAGACCGGCCAGGCTCCGCTCCGGGTGTACGACTGCCGCCACGCCGCAGCCACCACATGGCTCAAGGCCGGCGCGCCCCTTGGTGAGGTTGCGCGACGGCTCGGTCACAGCGTCGAGACGTTGGTAACTACCTACGTCGGTGCCCTAGCCGAGGACGAGAGCCTTGCAAACAGCCGCATCGCGGAAGTCCTAGGAAGTTGAAGGCACCCGTGACGACGCGATCCTTGTCGCGTCTTGTGCTTATGGCGAGGGCCGGTTGAGCCCGGACAAGAAGCCTCAGCGCGAGCGGCGGCGGTCACCAAGCCCCAGGCCCCTAAAGACGGCACCCGCGGCCACGGACGCGTACGACATTGCGTACTTCAAAAGGCATGTCGACGACGACCCGACCGAGGCCATGCCCGGTAGGGACTTCCTCGGCTCTTGCCCGGTGCCTGTCAGAGCCAAGTTTGTCGCCGTCCTGATCGCGGTCGCGGCCGCCCCGCCGCAGCGTTTTTCGGGTGGCGGTTTCTGGGAAGCCATGCACGACGAGATGACGGGGTACCACGAGGTCCGCATCGATGGTCCCCGCCGCCATCACTACCGCTTGTTTTGCAAGCTCGACACCGAAGCTCGAGACCGAGGCCCGCTTCTCGTGGTTCTCTGTGGCGCCTCAAAACCGTTCCGGACGGAGTTTCCCGACGCCGTCTACGGTCGGGCCCTGGCCATGGGGGGAGAGTACCTCGCTCGCAACCCGCGGTCGCTGGCGTGAAGCGTCAGGCGGCCGGAGCGGTCCTTGACCGTCCCGTCGGGCCGCTCGCACTCGTTTGTCCCGAGCTGTTTCGCGTTAACTGGTCCGTCACCTTGCGACGGGTTTGCCGGTCCATTGGTACCAGCTCCACCTGGAACCCGAGCACGGCGGCCACATCGGCGAGGGTCTCGAGGGTCGGGTTGGGAGCAGTCACGCCCCGGTTGAGCAGCCGCCTGATCGCCGAAGCGTGCGCTCCTACTGCGCGTGCCACATCCGCCCTGGATGTACCCGACTTCTCGAGGGCGTCCATAAGTAAGTTCATCACCCGGTCTACCGTCTCGATGCGGTTCTGCTCAAGGACGAAGTGACGGCGGAACTCGGGGTCTTCCAGCTGTAGTTCGACGTCGTCCCAAAAGACGCTCCGTGGTTGTTCCGGCATGCCCGCCTCCCTCCTTTTAAGCGTAACATCAATGTAGCGGATCCGCGCCCGGTCAGGGCGTTCGTTGTTTTCGTTTCGCGGCGCCCGGGGGGCGGTGGACGCGGGTTGTGGTGGTGAACTGCCTGTGAAGCGTTTGGTGCGGCATGCCGGCCGCCGCGCCAATATGGCGCCAGCTGTGGCCGGCTTGGCGCGCAGCGGCGACAGCCTCTACCAGTCTCGCCCGAGCCCGGGCAGCACCCTCGGCAGCCGCGGCCACCAGTTGGAGGGAGGTTTTTGGTGCGTTCGTTGTCCCGTTGTCCGGGGACGAAGCGGTCGGACCGGCGTCGTCGAAGAGCCGGAGGGCCTCAGCCACGGCGTCGGTTGGTCGCTATTGGCGAGTGCGCGCCTACTGCTCTGCTTCCGGTCTGGTCAGGCTGGCGGGTGTTGTCCAGCCATTGGACGATCTCGGCGGGGTCGAACCTTACGAAATGACCGACCTTCAGGTAGGGGATACGCCTCTCGGCTACCAACCGCCGCACGTGGCGCACGGAGTCGGCGAGCCGGTTAGCCAGCGTCTCTATATCGATAAGTTCAGGCACCGCTGTGGGCATATCTTCCTCCGTTAGGGACTGCTATTCCCCCTCCTCCGGTCAATGAAGGGCCCAAAACGCAACACGGAATCTCAAAAAAGTTCCAGCCGGGCTTCCCAGGACCGACCACCTCCGCCGATGTCCGTGACCGGTCTGGCAACAAGCGCGTTCGAGCCTCCATACCTACTCTTTGGGTCACGAGAGGGCGAAAGCTAACAGAGAACCTGAAAAGCCTCACGCCTCTGCCCTGTCCTAAGCGGCTGGCGATCTTGCCCCGCTAATGGCGCCGCACCGGCCTCGGCCGCCGCTTAGCGGTGGTCTGCCCGCCTGTCCTAAGCGCTGAGCCCGTCTTTCCAAGTCGTCCATGTCAGCAACTCAGCGCGCCGGATAATTTGGACCGTGTTGGATTTACCCGACAGAGACCGTCATTGTCCGTTATTGCCACCCTGCTCCCAAGAGCCACACCGCACTAATTGAAGGCTCCTCATCTGAGCACGACCGTGACAGAGATGTTCGTGCCCTACAGGCGTCCGGTCCGGTGAACTCCCTTGTCCTGCTTCGCTACTTGGTGCGCGAGCTGGGTGTCCCCAAAAACCTCAAAATGGGGTCCTCCGAATTAACCGCTATTATCCGTTACTGGCCGGTTACCAGAAATTGCTTTACAGCCTGCTGTCCACCGAGTAAAAAGACACAGTCATTTGGAACACGATTACAACGTCCCGTTGTCAAGGTCCCAATTAACCTTGCGATGAACTGGGGAAGGTGCTGACCGGTGGCGTGGATGCGGATGATGGGCACTGACTCTGTCGGCTACCACGAGCGGACCGTCCTTGGCCGAGAGGACGACCCGGTGGGCAACGCGCTCGAGTACTACGCGTCCCGCGGTGAGACTCCGATGGCGTGGGGCGGCGCCGGCGCCGCCTTTCTAGGCCTCGAGGGCGAAGTCGACATCGACGAGTGGAGGGCAGTGTTCGGCACGGGAGGCGCACGCCATCCGGAGAGCAGCGAGCGCTTCGTCCACTGCATGCGGCCGGGCATGGAGCTCGTTGTCAGCCCTCACAAATCGATTGCAGAGCTCGGTGTGATCGGCCGCGCGGCGGACATGCACATGATCCTCGACGCCGAGCGCGATGCCACCATGGCCTACCTCGACCGTGTCGTACAGGACCAGGGCGGCAGGCGCGGGCGCGCACAGTTGCGTACGCCAACAGAAGGCCTGACGTGGGCGGTGTCCCGTCACGCGACGACCAGAGCTGGCGACCCCCAGGTCCACGACCATGTCCTGGTCGCAAATTTGGTACGTATGGACGACGAAAGAGGCGGCTGGAAAGCGCTGGACACTGGGTTGCTCCGCGACCACCTCCATGCCGCGACCGCGGTAGGCCGCATGGCCGCCGCAGCCAAGGCTGTAGAGCTCGGCTACGGCATCGAGCCAGACCCTGGGCGGTCGGGGCGCCTCGGCAGCTGGGCGATTTCCGGAATACCCAAAGAAGCATGGGAAGTGCACGCCAACCGCTCGGCCCAGATCGACGCGACGGTCGGACCTGACGCCTCCTACCGATCCCGCTCGGTGGCGGCGCGCGCTACACGGGACCGCAAAACCCACGAACGCGTCGAGGACCTCGTGCCGCGTTGGAGGAATGAACTGGCTCAGGCCGGGTACCCAGTTCTGGAGCTGGCTGCACAGGTTGAGCGCGCGGGCCTCTCGTATGAGCCGCCAAATAGGGAGGTCCTCGATGGCCTACCCGACGAACTGCTGGCCCCTGGAGGGCGGCTCAGTTCAGAAAAGACCTTCACCCGCGCCGACGTCATTGTCGCCGTGGCCCCTCACCTGCACGGCCTACCCGTGTCGTTCCTAGACAGCACAGTCGACAAGGTGCTTACACACGAGAATGCGATCGCCCTGCCGCTCATTTCCCGCGCTAGGGAGCCAGTTTGGGCGGCAGCCTGTGTCGTCGAAGACGAGCGCCGTATTGCAGATTTCGCTCAGAGCCTGGCGGAACGACAAGGCCCGGCGGTCAGCTCTGCGGAGGCGGCTGCGGCCGTCCGTCGGACAGAGCTTGCCCGAGGGTTCCGTCTCACCGAGAAACAGGCCGAAGTCGCCAAGGGAGTTCTCACTTCCGGGCGCTCCTTGGACCTTGTGGTCGGAGTTGCCGGCTCGGGCAAGACGAGCACTCTTTCGGCCGTACGGGAGGGCTTCGAGGCCGCCGGCTACAAAGTCATCGGGGCGGCGACTTCTGGCCAAGCAGCGAAGGCTCTTGGGGAAGGCGCCGGTGTTACCTCTCGTACGGTGGCGTCGCTCACCTGGCGCATTGAGCACGGCCAAGAGGTTCTCGGCCCGGGCTATGTCCTCATTTTAGACGAAGGCTCAATGACCTCTGACTCTGACGTCGGGAGGCTGTTGGGGGCAGTTGAGGCCTCGGGGGCGAAACTGGTCGCCGTAGGGGATTACCGCCAGCTGGGCTCGGTTGGCCCAGGCGGCGCGCTCGAAGCCCTCGTCTCTCGCCACCCAGGCCACCTCTGGACGCTCACCGACAACCTCCGACAGCGTGACGCAGCCGAGCGACATGCCCTCGACCACCTGCGCGCAGGTCACGTCCCTAGTGCCGTCAACTGGTACCAAGAGCATGGGCGGGTTCACCCAGCCCCGAGCACAGTGTTCGCCATGTCTGACATGGTGAAGGCATGGTGCGGGGAAGTTGCCGAGGGGCGCGAGGCTCTCCTCGTCGCCTACCAGCGTGACAGCGTCGAAGCTCTGAACAAGATTGCCCGGGAAGCCTGGGAAAGGCTTGGAAAACTGTCAGGTCCTGAGCTGGAGGCACCCGGTGGCCGGCGGTACCGGGCCGGCGACCGGGTCATCACCTTGGCACCCGGGCCCGTCGGGGCGTGGGTCACTTCCCAGCGCGCTGTGGTCACCTCCGTGGACCCGGGGACTCGGTCCCTGGTCGCTCTCACACCTGAAGGTGCTTTGCTGCACATGGGCACCGAGGAGATCGCGAGCGACAAACTTGCGCACGCTTACGCCATCACCGCCCACCGCTCGCAGGGTTCCACTGTGGACGTCACCTATGCGCTCGAAGACGGGGGAGGACGCGAGCTTGCCTACGTGGCGATGAGCCGTGCCCGAGCCGGGAGCCATGTTCACGTCGTGGCACCGGACCAGTCCCAGGTAGCTTCTCGCCTTGCGTGGGCTTGGGGCGAGGAGCGCCGCCAATCCTGGGCCATCGACAACGAAGCAGAGCGCTCTCTCGCCGAGCTCTACGCGGAGCGCGTGCGAAGTGTCGCGCTCGGTGCCGCCAGATCTCTCCCACCAGCTCGACGATGTGCGCCGCCAAAGCCATGCTGTAGACCGAGATATTGCGGACCTTTATAACGGCACGGGTCCCTGGGCGCGCACGGACGCTGGTATGGCAGCTCGGGCCGTCAAGGAGGCCGCAGTCGAGCACCAAAGAACAAAACAGTTGTCGGAGAACCCAGGCCTTGGTCGGTGGTCTCGCCACAAAGCCCGTCGCGCGCTTGCCGAGGCGGGTCACCGCCTCGACAAAGCGGTCCTCGCTTGGGAGAACACCGGCCAGCCGTACGCCACGCGCCTCGAGGACCAGCGGGAGCGGCTGGGTGCCGAGGCCGCTCTGCTCGAGCAAGCTCGCGCTTCCCGAGAGCAGTTCTTCGCCGATCACCCCGACGTCCCGAGCCGCCCCGCTGAACTCGACCGGGCCATCGCGCCGTGAGCAAGAAAACGAGCGCCGGCGCAGCTGGGAGCTACTCAAGGCGCGCGAGCACGCACGCCACCTCGGCATTTCTCATGACCTCGATCGTGGCTACGGCATCGAACTGTGACATTACGCGAACAGCTGATCGTAAGGGCCCGGTGCTCTGGCCGGTCCGCCTCCACCTCGTTCCCGAGACGGGCTTGGGCTTATCAGCCCCCCTGGACGGGGGGCTGATCAACAGTGCCCGGTTGGCGCTCCGCCGCCTGTCAAATCGCATGACCTCGGCCTTCGCCGTCCATGGCTGCGGCCGAGGGCGAGCCGTCGTGGCTCGCGGAATTTGACAGGCTCGTGGAGACGGCTTGCCTAAAGGGCCGAGGCCAGGGTTCAGGTCCACCCCGAGGTTTGACCTGGCGGGGCAGCAGGCACACGAGACGGCCCATAGCCCGGAGGGAAGGCGATGGCGGCGTGGCTTGGGGGCCGGATGGCTTGCGAGGCGCTGTCGGCTGTACGCCAAACCAGTGCATCTGGGTACCTGGTCAAATGCGGCCTTACGTCATGCACATAATCGCGCCCACTGCTCGCTCGCTTCAGGGGACGTGGCGGTCCTTTGCGCCTTTTCCCTGGCGGACAAATGCGGTCCCCCTGGACCCCGTCGACGTCTGCCGCTCGTAGGCTTATCAGCTCAGAGCGTTGTGAGGCGCACGTTGTGAGGCGCTTGGATTAGAACCCTCGAACACGGGCCGGTTCCGGAGCCCGAGCGGCGACAGCTCGCCGCTCACACGGGTGTTCCAGGCCCCCAAAAGGTAGCTGCTGGGCTTAGTAGGTGACACCCGTAGTGCTGCCGGTCGTGCCACTACCTCGAGCGTAAGCCGCCCCGAAATAAAGCGGACCGGACCCGGTGGCGGTGAGGGCCGGGAACGGCGACGAGCCGGTCGCATGTCGAGGGGTAAGTGAAGGCATCTTGCCGCCTGGTAGTGCAGTAAGTGCGACGAGGTCATCCCAACGGCGAGCCCGGACTATTTCAAAGAACTCGCGTCTCTTTCGAGCGCACCTTCCTGATCAGGATAATCCCGCTGATCTCTACGGTAATACTTACGAGAAGTCCTACAAGCCAAGGTAGGACACGGTTCAACGCACCGGAGTAAGTGTAACCAGCCAGTACTTTGGCATTTGCCGGCTGACCGGTAATCGTAATTGCATAGGTTGTGTCCTTGCTCACCGAAAAATCGGCGATAGGGGTGAATAGGCCAGTACCAAGGAATACGGCTGCTATGTCATTGATCGCCACATTACTCGAATGCGTTCTTAGCAAGACTCGACCGTTTGGACCCTCAACTGAGATGTAGCGCATCGGCAAAGGGAAGACCTCGTCCCCGCCAGGATCCTCATAGATGGCATAGTTACCGCTGCTTAGTTCTAGTCGCGTCGGTTGAGGCCCTAAAATCTGCCGGACGGAACTGGCGTCCGTCGACCAGGATAATGCTGTCATGATCAGCGACGCCAAAAAGAGTCCCGCACCTAGGGATAAAGTAAACCACCCTCTTCGGCCCGTTAGGGCTCTGCCTTGCGCCATCAATAGATCGCCCGGTATCCAGGCCTCGTTGACTCGTCAGTCACATTCTTCATTTTTCCATCGGGGAAGCATGCACTACGGCGGGAAACTAATTACACTTCGCACGGACAAAACCAATGAACCCAATATCCGGGCGCCACAGTTCTAGGTGGAAATCGCGCCATGGGAACTCACGTACGACGTACCAATGACACGCAAACTGGTCAAACATAGTAGACGTATTGGCGCTCGCCCCGGCGTCTCGAACGACTTGGTCCCAGGCCGAGTTCAACAAGAATTGTTGCGTCGCAAACCACTGCCCTGGATCGGGACCGCCCGCCAGCATCGCAAAGCGTGCCCAAACCGTCGGC
>CAVOTF010000005.1:0-91087 GCA_963699075.1 uncultured Acidimicrobiaceae bacterium
AGCGTTCGGGACGCTGAGGCCGGGGGTTCAAATCCCCCCTTCCCGACCAGGAGGCCAAGGTACGGCAGTGGTTGTACGCACGCTTGAAGGAGCCATCCCATGCTCACGGTGATCGCGCGCTACAAGGCCCAGACGGGGATGGGAGACCTTGTCGCCACCACGCTGGCGAAGCACGTCGCCGCCACTCGTACCGAGCCCGGGTGCTTGCAGTTCGTGGCGTACCGCTCGCAGAAGGACCCTGACCAGTTCGTTCTTTACGAGCAGTACGTCGACGACGCAGCGTTCGAGGCGCACCGCCAGACCCCCCACTTCCACTCCTATGTCGAAGGCACTATCGTCCCGTTGCTCGCCGAGCGGCAGGCGGACCGCTATGACGAGGTAGACCCCGGCTAGAACTTGACGCCGCTAAGGATCTCCTTCATCTCGACTGCCATCGTGGCCAGCCCGCCGGCGGCCGTCTGGACCCCCTGGGCACCCGTGGATGTCTCCTGAGCAGCTATGGCCACTGAATTGATGTTCTGGGCGATGTCGCCGGAGCCTGTGGCCGCCCCTTGAACGGTGTGGCCGATCTCGTTGGTGACAGCCGTTTGTTCCTCCACGGCCGACGCGATCGTCGCTTGGGCCTGACTGATCTTTTCCATCAGGTCGTTGATCTCGGCGATGGCCGAGGCGGCCGCTCCCGAGTCTTCCTGGATCGCGGCGACGGTTTGCACTATCTCCTCGGTCGCTTTGGCTGTTTCTTTGGCCAGTTCTTTTACCTCCGAGGCGACGATGGCAAAGCCCTTGCCCGCCTCGCCCGCCCGGGCGGCCTCGATGGTGGCGTTTAGGGCCAGCAGGTTGGTCTGTTCGGCGATGGCGGTGATGATCTTGACGACCTCGCCGATCTTGACGCTCGACCCCGACAGTTGGTTGACGGTTTGTGTGGTGGCACGAGCCACGTTGACCCCTTGGCTGGCGACGTGAGCCGCGTCAGTGGCCGAGCGAGCGATCTCAGCGATAGACGCTGTGAGCTCCTCCGAGGCGGCGGCCACCGTCGATACGCTCGCAGAGACCTGGTCAGCCGCAGATGAAACGGTCGTGGCCTGTGCCGAGGCCTCTTCAGAGCTGGCCGCCAGGTTGGTGGAGATGGCCGTTAGCTCATCGGCAGCCCGGGCGAGCGCCTCGGACATGGCCTCGATCCGCACCATGAGGTGCTGGCGCGCTTCGAGGCTGCGGTTGAGCGCCTTCGCCAAGTGCCCGATCTCATCGGACGAATCGACCTCGACCCGGACCCTCAGGTCCCCGTCGGCCGATAGGTCGATAATTCGCACCGTCTCTGCTAAGGGCGCGGTAATAGACCGGCTGATAAGCAGGGCCAATGCAATAGCCAAGACCAAGCCGATTGCTCCGAGGGCGAGGCCTAGTGTGATGTCCCCGGCCGCGGAGCTGACGGCCGCCTTGTTGGTGCCCACCGTCTGGGCGCTCTGGTGGTTGAGGAGGTTCTGGGCGGGGTCGACCAATGTGTCTTCCGAGAGCTCGGCGATAAGGTTCAGGCCCTTGGTGAGGTGCCCGGCCGCCAAGGCGGAATTGGCTTGGGTCGCGATAGCCTCGTAGGTGTTATAGGCGGCGGTTATCTGTGCCCGCAAGCGCAGCTCCGTGGCGTCGAAATGGTCAGTGTCAGCGTGGTAATCCGCCAAGAACTGGAGGCTATGAGCCTGGAACGAGGCCAGGTCGGCAGTCGCTGTTACGTGCCCGGCGTAGTCGGCCCCAACCGAGTTCTCGTCGAGGGCCATCCGTAACCCGTCGGCCACGAGGTGTTCGCGTGACAAGTTTGAGACGAGGTTAGCGCTGGTCTGACGGTCGATGGAACGAGCCGAGCTCTCGTCTTTCCACCCGATGAGCACCATCGTCACGAGGAGGGCCGTTACCACGCCGAAGCCAAGAGCCAGACGAAGGCCCACCTTCAGGTTCGAGAGCTTCCACCGGGCCACGAGTCCTCCTTGTAAGTCAGCGCAGGCGCGCAGACATTTGGGTACTACGGGCTATCTCGGTTTGTCAGCGGATCTCCGGAGGGTTTGCGATGAGAAAGGGCCTAAAGTCCCTGTCGCGCCGTGAGCGAGATGCCCGTTCGAGGTCCTGGGCATCAGGCCACAAGGAAGTCAGTGCTGCTGCGTCCCTGGGTCTGGTGGCGGTTGACCAAGCTTCGGCTCAGCGCCTAATAACGGGACCAAGTCGGCCAAGCGCCCGGCGCTCCCGGTTAGGTGCTCGGTGGTCTCGGAAAGCCGGCCCAGGCACTTGTCAAGTTCCCGGTGCAGCTCGGCCAAGGCTCGGGCCGGCCCAGCCATCGAAGGATAGGTTGGCCCTATTCGCCCGGCAAAGTCATCGTAGTGATCAGCAAGCCGAAGACAATTTGCCCGGTCGCTATCAAGGGCGAGCACGGCTCCGGCAAGGTCATCGGTGACGGTGTCCAACCTGGTGCGAGCAAGGCCCAACGCGGCGCTCTCTTCGGGTACGGTCATCCCACCAGACATTGTGCCAGTTCCTATGGGGATCCTTGCTCGGCCCGAATTCTCGGAACGGACGGCGCCCCTGCATGTGGCCGCCTCACCACGTCTCGGTAAAGTGCCGCCTTTGCACGTCCTAGTCGACGGGCGGTCCCGTCCACACACTTACGATGAGCGGCTCGGCCATCCACGAGAAGCGCACCTCGTGCGCCAGCTCTAGATGGCTCGGCAAGTGGGATTGTCCCTCTTCGCCCAGGACCGGGAGCGAAAGAGTGGAGGGCCCGGGCACCAAGCCCTTGATGCTGCCGCCGACTACGTTGACGAGCTCCCTAACGGCGTCCGAGATGTCGTCGTCCGTAAGCTCGTCGTCGGGGAGGCCGAACATGGTCGCAGTGGCCTGTCGCGCCGCCGCTCGGGAGCACGCTAAGTACACGCTCCCATTCCATTCCCCACTGATCCTGATCACGGCCGTCACCTGCTGGTCCGCCATGTCGCCGGGTTCCAGTTCGAGAACACCCTCGGGCGCCATCAGGGCGGCCCGAATCTCCTGAGTGAGCTGCGAGACGGTTTCGCTTGTCAGCATGCCGGGACGTCTCCGGCGAATTCGTTCATTTCTCCGTCGGAGGGCTCTTCGGGGGCAGCAAACCCGAGGATGGCGAGCTTCTCGATCAGGGCTTCCGCCTCGAAAGGTTTGATGACGTACTCGTGCGCGCCGGCGGCCAACGCCCGTACCACCTGGTCGTACTCGTTTTCGGTGGTGACCATTACGATAGCCATGCGACGCCATTCGGCCCGGCTCCGCAGGGCCGTGATCAGTTCGAGGCCGTTCATGTTCGGCATGTTCCAGTCGACCAGGACCAGGTCGGGCAGCTGCGGCTCTGCCTCCAAATAGGCAATGGCCTCCAGCCCGTCGGCGGCCTGGCCGATCTCGTCCGCCCCCGCAGTACCCAGGATCCGGGTGAGAATTGTCCGCATGGCGCGGGAGTCGTCCACAATTAGAGCCTTCATCTCAACCTCGCTTTGATCTGTAGAAGATCGAATTGTCGACCCGCACCGGTACTAGGTCGTCGCACAACCCGGTCGGGATTTCCGTCGCCCCCAGCAACAAACAGCCGTCGGGAGCCATTTGCTTGACCGTCCGGTCGAGCACCTGCCGTTTGGTGGACGAGTCGAAATAAATAAGCACGTTGCGTAAGAGCACGAGATCGAAGTTGGGCAACGCCGGCCACGGCTCCACGAGGTTGAGCTTTATAAAGCGAGCTCGGTTCCGGAGTGCGTCGTTGGCTCTCCATGCCCCGCCTTCTTGATGGAAGTGCCGTACCAATAGCGATGCGGGTAACCCGCGGTTGATCTCTAATGCGGTGAACCGGCCTTCTGTAGCCAGGCGGACCATCTCGGTATTGAGGTCGGTGCCGAGCAGTTCGACTTGCCAGCCCAGGCGCAACTCGGGGAAGCTTTCGTCCAGCATCACGGCTACGGTGTAGAGCTCCTGACCACTCGAGCAAGCGGCGCTCCAGATACGCAACTGGCGTGTCCTGGCATTGCGCTTGATCAAGTCGGGGATTATGTGGCGTTTTAGCAAGTCCCACGGCTTAATGTCGCGGAACCACGATGTCTCGTTGGTCGTCATAGCCTCGACGACCCGGCGCTCGAGGTTGGCGTCTCGGCGCGTCCGGCACTGGTCCACCATCCCGTTTGCGTCGCTCAGGCCGAGAGTACGGGCCAGCGCGGTCAGGCGCGAATCGACCAGGTACTCCTTGTCGTCGCTCAACACGATGGCGGACCGCTGCAGGACCAACTGCTGGACAAAGCGGAATTGCTCAGTTGCTATGGGCACGATTTCTCCATCTGTTTTGGGCTTTCAACTTTGCCTTCGGGGCCGCGGGCACGTCCGGGAGGCCGGGCGCGGCGCACGACGATGGCACTGACGTCTGCGAGAGGGACTACTTCGGATGCCAGGCCGGCCTTTACGACAGCCCCGGGCATGCCCCACACCACCGACGAGCCCTCGTCCTGAGCGATGAGCGTCCCACCGGCCGAGATGATGGCACGCGACCCGACGAGCCCGTCTTGGCCCATACCGGTGAGCATCACGGCTAGGAGGCCGGCCTTCCATACGGTGACGGCGCTTCGGAAAAGCACGTCCACAGACGGTTTGCAGCAGTTTTCCGGGGGACCGTCATCGAGCTCGATTACGACATGCTCGCGTGAGCGCTTCACAACCATATGGCTCCCGCCTGCCGCCACGTAGACGTGCCCGGGTTGGACCACCATGCCCGGCGCCGCTTCGTGCACCGTCAGGGCGCTACGGGCATCGAGATGCTCGGCGAGCAACCGCGTAAACATCGGTGGCATGTGCTGGACGATGAGCACGGGGACCCCTAGGTCGGCCGGCAACGCCGGCACGACGATCCCAAGAGCGTTGGGGCCACCTGTGGAAGTACCAAGGACAATGGCGGTGACCTGCGCCGTCGTCTTGCTCGCCAGCACTACGGCGGGTCGGTTGGGTGCGGGCGCACTGGCACGCGATATCGGCTCCGAGGACGCCGGCCGGAGCAATCCCGGCGCTGGCAGCAGCGGTGCGCGTCCCGGGACCATGACCGGCACTTTCGCCGTCGGCTCCGCTGGCGTGGAGGGCACCTTCCGAGCTGGCGTCGGCGCCAGTATCTCCGGGGCCGAGCTGGCGCGACCAGGTGCGGGAGGTCCCGGCGCCATCGGGCCGTGCGAGGCGTTGTCGCTCTCGCGCCGCGCCCCCGCCGCGCTGCACGCTGGCGCCCAATTTCGCCCCAGGCCACCAGCAAAGGGACCAGCTGCTCGCGGACGGCGTCAAAAGCTCCCACCGGCCCATTAGTCGAGATCGGCTTGGTCAGGTAATCATCAGCGCCCTCGGAAAGAGCCTTGAGCGTTGCGGCTGCTCCCGCCTCGGTGAGAGTGCTGAACATGACGATGGGCAGGCCCGGCCAACGCCGTTTCGCTTCACGTAGAGCGCCCAGCCCGTCGAGCACCGGCATCTCGACGTCGAGCACCACGACGTCGGGATGCTCTGTTTCTATCACCGTTAGTGCCTCGCGACCGTTGATGGCCTGACCGACCAGGGTCACCCCCGCCGCCTGCTTGATGACGCCTGCTAAGACACGTCGGATCACGGCCGAATCGTCGACTACGACGACGCGGACCTCGTCCCCGATATCCCCCGCCGCCACGGTTGGCGATGGTTGGGAGAGGCTGGGCCCTGTCGGCACGTCAGGCGCTCCTGGTACCCGGCACCGCGGGATCCGCCCGGTGGTCCAGCTTGACGGCGCGGTCGAGGTCGAGAAGCAGGAGCAGCTTGTCGGACAGCTTGAAGGTGCCCAGCACCACCTCGCGCACCCGCTTGGGTACCCCGGCGGGCACCGGCTCGTAGTCCTCCGCTGGCGGACGGACGACCTCGCCGACCTCGTCCATAAGCAAGCTGAAAGTTTCCTCTCCCACCCGCACCACCACGCTGGCGGCCAGGTCAGTCGCCGTCGGGAGCCCGAGCCGAGAGCGCAAGTCCAGTGCTGTCACTATTTGGCCCCGAAGGTTGATCAGGCCCCGGACGCCGGGAGGGGCCAAAGGGACCACCGTCATCCGGTCGTGCCTAAGCACCTCTTGGACGCGGCGAACGTCGATCCCTATCCATAGCTCGCCGAGGCGAAATGTGCAGTAGCTGTTCTGCTCGCTGGCCGCGTTTGGCCCGCTGAGTGGCGTGTTATGCGGCATTGGCGTTCATCTCTTCACTAGCTTCAGCGCTCAGGTCAACAGTGCGCGGGAAAGGAACTCCCGCATGCCACGCGGCCACCGGCAAGTCGAGCATGTCGGTTGCTCTGCCCTGAAGTACGGCCGTCCCGAGTACCCCCGGGGCTTTGCCCACGGCGCTCAGGTGGACAACTTCGGTGACTACATCGATTATCCGTTGAGCGATAAGCCCAACCGAATGTTGACCGTCACTGCAAACGATCACCGGTAGCCGGGCGGTCTCCGTAAGCGCACCCGGGACCCCTAGGACCTCCTCCAACCAAGCCAGGGGCAGCAAGTCGCCCCGGTACTGGATCGTCCTACGGCTGCCGGCATACTCGACGTCGTCAGCGTTCACTTCCTCGAGCCTGGCTACCTGGTCGAGCGGGATAGCCACGCGGCGTTCGGCCCCCACCTGGAGCACCAGCAGTTGTTGCGCACGGTCTGACCCGGCACCGGCGTCGTCAGCGGTTGTCGCCGCTCTCGCTTCGGCTATGCCGCTGCTGCGGGCTATACCGGCGACATCGAGGATGAGAGCGACATTCCCGTCACCCAAGATCGTGGCTCCGGCGAACACAGAAAGTTGTTTCAGGTGTTGGGCCAGCGGTTTCACGACGATTTCCTGGGTGCCTTGTATCGCATCGACCGCCAGGCCGAAGGGCTCGCCATCGGCTTGGACAACGACCACGTCCAGCATCTCCCTCTCGGCGAGCGGGCGACGAACCTCACCGAACACCTGGTCGAGGCAAATGAGCGGCAACAGCCGCCCCCGCAAACGGTAAATAAGGGCCCCGTCCACATCCTCGACCTGCGTGCGCAGGCCCGTGCTGTCCAGGCGCACAAGTTCGCGCACGGCAGACTGGGGCACGGCGAACGTCCCCCCGCCGCACGTCACTAACAGCGCCGGGATGATGGCCAGGGTCAGCGGGATCTTTATGCGGATCGTCGTGCCCTCGCCGAGGGTACTTATGAGGTCCACGGTGCCACCGATGTTCTCGATGTTGGTGCGGACCACGTCCATACCGACGCCACGGCCAGACACATTGGTGATGGCCTCGGCGGTCGATAGCCCTGGCCGGAAAACCAGGTCGATCAGGTCTCGATTGGACATGGTGGCCAGCTGGGCCTCGGTTATGAGCTCGCGCTGGACCGCCTTGGCGCCCACCCGCTGGGGGTCGATCCCGGCTCCGTCGTCGCTCATCTCCAGCACGACGAGGCCCCCCGCATGGGAGGCCTTCAGCGTGAGCGTGCCCGCCCTCGGCTTGCCTTCGGCCATGCGAAGCTCGGGCGCTTCGAGCCCGTGGTCGACGGCATTGCGGACCAGGTGCGTCAACGGATCTTTGACTGCTTCCAGCACCGACCGGTCGAGCTCGGTCTCGCCACCGCTCAGCGACAGGGTTACTTCCTTGCCCGCCTGAGTAGCCAGGTCACGGACGACCCGCGGCAACTTTGACCACAGCTGCTCGACTGGCTGCATCCGCGTCCTCATTACGCCGGCTTGCAGCTCGCTGACAATCAGGCTGAGCCGTTGAAGGGCCCGGCCGCCATCCTTGAACTCCTGGGCATGAGAGAAAAGCTGGTTGCGCGCCAGGACGAGCTCTCCCACCTGTCTCATCAAGCTGTCTAGGAGCTCGACGTCCACCCGCACGGTGCGGTCGCCTGCCGCTGGTCCCGTCGGTCCCGCGGGCGTCCCATCGACGGCAGCAGGGCCGCCGGGAACGGCCTTATTGCCGCCTGAGGGGCTCGCGGCCGCTACGGGTGGGCTCTTCGGGGTTGCCACGGGAGGCGATGCCGCTGCCAGCGGCCCCGGGTCTGCGGCCGATGGTCGCGCGCGGCGCTGGGGAACCGCTTTCGTGGCAGCGGTGCTCTCGGCTTGTGCGCCCGCGGCACTCTGCGCACCGCCCGCCGGACCGGCGTCCAACGCACCCTCAGCGGCAACCGGTCGTGCGGGCGGCTGGGTGCGTGGCGTCGCCTTCTTTGTGCTGGCATCCGCGACGCCGGCGGCTGCTGGCGTGGCGGTCTGCAGGGTGACCAAACGTCCCAGTAGTTCTCCGAAATCCCGGCCGTCCTCGTCGTCGCCGGCCGCTTCGATCCGGGCCAGCAAACCTCGGATTGCATCAACCACGTCAAGTAGCACGGTCGTGCGGTCGGCGTCGAGCTGCAAGGCACCGTCGCGTAATTTGCTGAGAAGGTTCTCGGCTTGGTGCGCCACCTGTTCCAGCCGGTGGAACCCGAGGAAGCCAGTGGTCCCCTTGATCGTGTGGACGGCGCGGAAGACGCTGCTCAGCAGCTCGCGAGACGCCGGGTCCTTTTCCAGGCGGACGAGATCGTTGTCCAGCTCGTCCAGGTTTTCCAAGCTTTCCACGAGGAACTCTTGGACCACCTCGTCCATCGAGCCGTATTGGACAGTCATCTTCGGTACCCCTCTCGCGGTTCCTGCGCCGCCAACGGGGTGGGCGGGGCGAGGGCCCTCATTGGAGGCGGAACTCTGCGACTAGGTCGCCTAACGTGTGGGCTATTCGCGCCAGTTCGCTGGCGGCCTGTTGGGCCGAACCCACTCCTTCGGCAGTGCTTCGAGCCCCGTCAGCCACCCCGGTGATGTTGACGGCGATGTCGTTGCTCCCCCTGGCGGCTTCACTCACGCTCCGGCTGATCTCACTGGTAACGGCCGACTGCTCCTCAACTGCGCTCGCAATGGAGCTCTGGAGATTGCTGACGCGGCCGATCACAGCCACGATTTCGCGCACTGAATTGACGGCCTGACGGGTCCCCTCCTGTATTGCTCCTATCTTCTGGGCGATCTCGCTCGTGGCTTGCGCGGTCTCGTTGGCGAGATCCTTGACTTCGCTGGCCACTACGGCGAAGCCTTTGCCTTGCTCACCGGCACGCGCCGCCTCGATGGTCGCGTTAAGCGCCAACAGGTTGGTCTGGGCTGCAATAGCGGTTATAACTTTCACTACCTCGCCTATATCCGCGCTGGCCGCGCCGAGGGCCGTAATGTCAACATCGATCGCCGCTGCCTGGCTGGAGGCCTTGCTCGCGACCTCGGCCGCTTCGCTCGCGCTACGCGCAATTTCACCGATGGAGGCCGTCATTTCCTCAACAGCGGTAGCAACACTTTCGACAGACCGGCTGATTTCCTCACCAGCGCTCGAGACCGTGCTGGACTGGGCCGAGGTTTGCTGTGCGTTGGCGCCCATTTGGGTGGCCACCGCCGTTAGCTCTTCGGCTGCCGCCGCCAGCGCACCCGAGTTGTCCGAGATGGTGCCGAGTGCGCCGCGCAAGTTACCGACGGCGCTATTGAGCGATTCGGCCATTCGGGCCGTCTCATCGAACGTCTTGACGTCCAGTGTATTAGTGAGGTCTTTGCTGGCGAGGGCGGCCAAGCTGACCACGCTCAGGGCGAGCGGCTTGGACACCGACCCACCGATGCCAACGCCTAACCCTATGGCGAGGGCGACGGCCAACAACACGAGCACAATGGTGAGGTCTGCTCCGGAGGACTTGGCGCTGTGGGCTGCGTTGTTGTCGCTCAGGGCCTGGCTCGCTTGCAGTTGGCTCAGGTCGTTCAGGCTGCCCTGCACCTTGGCGAAAAGAGGCGCGAGCTGCGTATCGTCCAGGCGGTCGAAGGCCGTGTAACCGTTTGCCTCAGCGAGAGGGACACCCTTGGATTGAGCCAGGCTGACGAAGGTCGCGAAGTTGGCCTGGACTGCCTGTTGGAGGGCCTGCTCGTGTGCGCTGGGATTGGGGTCCACCTTGACAAACTGAGAGAAGTCGTTCGTGGCCGCGATGGCCTCGCCGTTGAAGGTATCGACGGCTTGCGCCGTCGTCTGTGCGTTCGGGGCGAGTATGGTGAGCAGGAAGTCAGCATGGGATTGGATAATGGACTTTTCGGCGGTCCCGAGCGCCAGCGTCGGTATGAACGCGCCGGTGTACAGGTCGTTCCCCTTGCTGGCAATTGAGGACTGTTCGGCCAAGCCGACTATGCCCACGACAGCCACAACCGCGGCAAGGCACAGGAAGGCAGAGAGTAGTTTGGTCCGGACCGATTTGAAATGGAACCGGTTCGGGACTTTTGGCGGGGTCGCCATTTGTGAGCCTTTCTTTGTAATTGCAACGAGGAGCGGCAGCGGTGTCATCGGCACTACGTGTGCCGGTTGAGGATAAAGCGTTGGCCGCAGAATATGGCTTCAGATCATCGCATTGGCGAGATCAACGAGAGGTAGCCGTCTGGGTAACCGGGGATCTGCACGTGCAGGTACAGCCGGTCGGCCGACTCGTCTTTGAGCAGGCTCTGGACGTCGGCAGAGTAAGGCCCGCGCGCGGCGCTTTCTCGCCAGCGGGTGTGAAGGCCAGTGCTGTGTTGCCAGAGTTGGGCTCCGATGTTGAAAATCTCGTTCGCATTGTCGTACAACACGTCGTCCATCTGCCCGTCGCTGATGGCATCGTCAACCGCTCCTCTCGGCACGAGGCCCAATGCCGCCCCTGCGGAGCAGGTCAAGCCTAGGTCGCAGCCAACGACAGCCAGGAGGGATCCTTCGTCGTCTATGTAACTGGCCACGGTGGCAATAACCGGTCCTGTTTCAGAGCGGGTCACCTTAACCTCGCGCCCGAGGAGATCCGTCAAAAGGGTGTTCACGGCTTCGATTTCTGGTAAACGCATTGAATTTACACCGGTACTTTGCCGAGGGCATCACTGAGGTCGGTGGGTGTGAAGGGCTTGCTGACCAAGAACAGCGCCCCTGCCTCGTAGGCCATGTCAACCATTCCTAGAGTTGTCTCCGACGTGACAAAGCCGAACGCGACCTGGCTGCCGCTTGCACGTAGTGCTTTGAGGAACTCCAAACCGTTCATCTCGGGCATGTTCCAGTCGGACAGCACGACGTTGGGGGCGTGCTCGCGCACTGCGTCCAGGCCCTCCGCGCCGTTGGAGGCCTCGATGACTTCGGCGTCAAAGCCGGCCTGGCGAATAGCACGCCGCACGATCATGCGCATGGCCCGGCTGTCGTCCACGACGAGGACTTTCATCGATCGGCTCCGCTGGACGGGGCACCCGGCTTGTCGGACGGCGATTGCTCGAGGGCGACCGTGACGAAGTGGTCGCCGCAGGCGAGGGTTACTTCTGCAACGACCTCGCCCGAGGCATCGTCGCTCGGCGCGGGGAGGCCCAGGTGGCTGGGCGTGGGCAATAGGGCCTTGATGTTCCCGGCGATGATGTTGGCCAGCTCACCGATGGCGTCGCGTACAAGGTCGTCGTCTACGTCGCCTTCGGGCATTGCGAAGAGTTGGGCGGCGAGCTGGGAGGCAAAGTCGGGCGAAAGCCGGATGGTGACCTTCCCGGCAAACGCGCCCTCGATGTTGACCTGAGCTCCCATCGACCCCTCGACGCTCGTAGGGCGCATCTGTACGAGGTCCCGTTCGAGCAAGGTGGACCAGACTTGGGCGGCAATCTCAGCGACCTGATCGGCCTCGATGGTCATTTGTTTGAACTCTCCAGTCGGTGCTGCAAGTCGTCGCGCCCCCGGCCTAAATGCGCCGGCAGCCCCGTAGTCCATGGATCGTCGTCGCCGGAGACAAGTTGAGGCGCATTCGCGGTCCGAGACCACACCGCTAACAGGGCGTTGGGCTAGGCAGTACCGCATGGCCTGCTGGTGGAGGGGCCTATTTCGCCGGGTGAGCCCGTCGAGCCGATCGGCACTATGGGACTTTCGGCCCTAGCGTCGAGCGGGCCTCCGGCCCCTCCTGGCGGTCAGGGAAGGCGAGGGGCTCCTGATGGGCCAGCACAAAGGGGGGAGGCCGACGCCGTGGCCCGTCAGTTCGCCTTCCCGGGACGCCGCCTTCGCCCTCTCGTGTGGCCAATAGCACTGTGAGCAGGGTGTTCTCATCCAGTACAGCAACCCGAGGGCATGAGTTCTGGGCTCACATCCCTCCCTTCTCGAACCAGAGGAACTGACCGAGCATGCAGCTCTCGGACGACAACACGCACTATTGCCGCTCGCCCCGTGTAAAAAGGGTGCGAGCAACATGACCGGGTCAACGACATGAACGACGACGTGACAGCAGACGAGGTGACAGCAGACGCGGACCTCGAAGAATTCCTCACGCACTGGTACGGGCCGCCGAAGTCCGAGCCGCTGGTCCCCGACGGCTCTGCGCCCCTCCCTTTGCGCTGTTGGTACGGCTACACGGCGGCGTGGCAGCAGGAGCTTGCCAAACAGAACAGGGCCCTCCCGCCGGATGAACTAACGGTGCTGGACGGCAAGACCGTGTTCTACGTCGAGCACCACGGCCATTGGCTCTGGGGTTACGGCGAAGGGCCTAACCCGGAGGTGTCCGACCGCGATAGCGACGCCGGTGCGCGCTGGGGGCGGACGGGGGAGCGGCTCGATATGTTCCTCTGGCATATGGCCGTCTTCGAGGCTGCCTTGTCCGGGCCGTACAACCTGGGAGCCAACGACCTTACCCTCGAGCAGATCGAGCTTTGTACTGGTCTTTTAGACCTCTGCCCGTTCGAGCCCTGGCGCTTTCCAGGACCGATGAGCCGGCTGTGGTCGAACGAGGACCTCGTAGTGCTCACGTGTGCGAACTTGCCCGTCGATGCCGAAGTGACCGACGAGAGCCGCTGGGGGCTTTTCGTTGGCGGCCGAACTCGGGACGCCCTTGCCCAGGTGGACGGGATAGGTGTGGCATGGGAATTCGATTCACGCTCGCCCCGCGGCTGAGCCGAGGCTCAGGCTGAGTTAATTTTCAGCCCAGGAAGCCGCGCAGGAGCGCAGCGGTGGCCGAGAGGTGTTCGGCCATTGCTCTGCGCGCCGCCTCTCGGTCGCCGGCGATGATTGCCGCGACGATCTTGGCGTGCTGGGTTTCGGAATGTGCGACGTTGCGTTCGATCAGCGGGATCGCGTCAAGGAACCCGTTTACCCGCATACGGGACCGAGCCACGGCGGCGGTGAGCGACGGTGAGCCGGCGACCTCGGCAACGGCAAGGTGGAAACGGGAGTCAAGCCGGCGGTACTCGGCAAGGTCGGAAGTGTGCTCGCAGTCGTGCAGGCATGCCGTCAGGTGCTTGGCGTCGGCGTCGTCGTGACGGTTTACCGCCGCCCGCTCAGCTGCACCGACCTCGAGCACTTCGCGCAGGATCAGCACATCCTCGAGGTCGGCTCCGGTCTGTTTGGCAAGGCGCCGAGCCGCGGACTTGTTGAGCTTCGGCAGCACCTCTTTGACAATCGTCCCCCCGTAGCGGCCGCGCCGTGATTCGACATAACCGCTCTGCTGGAGGGCCCGGATCGCTTCTCGCAAGGTCACGCGGCTCACCGACAGCCGTTCGGCAAGGTCCCGTTCCGGTGGGAGCCGGCCCCGGGGGTCACGATGCCGAGCTTGATCGCAGTGAGCAAGCGTTCGAGCGTCTCCTCGAAGGCGTTTCCCGCGCGGACCGGTCGCAAAAGGGCATCGTAGGCGCGGTCGACCAGCACGAAACCTGTACCTTCCGCCGCTTGCGCCAGCTCTGCGCCGGCTTGCCTGCTTGTCACTGCTTCCTCCCCACCCGGCTAACCGTTCCGGCGGAAGTCTACGAGCCCTAGTGAGTCATTAGATGGGCGTCACGTAGGCTCCCGAGATCCCCCCGTCAACGAGGAACGTCGACGCGGTCACAAACGACGCGTCGTCGCTCGCCAGGAATGCCACTGCCGCCGCGATCTCTTCCGGCTCGGCGAAGCGCCCGAGGGGTACGTGCACGAGGCGCCGCGCGGCCCGTTCAGGGTCTTTGGCAAAGAGTTCCTGTAAAAGTGGCGTGTTGACGGGGCCCGGGCAAAGTGCGTTGACCCTGATCCCCTCGCGGGCGAACTGCACGCCGAGCTCTCGGGACATGGCGAGGACACCACCCTTGGACGCCGTGTAAGAGATCTGCGATGTCGCGGAGCCGAGCACCGCAACAAACGATGCGGTGTTGATTATCGAACCCTTACCGGCGCGCTGCATATACGGGATGACCGCCTGGCAGCAGAGGTAAACAGACGTGAGGTTCACTTCTTGCACGCGCCGCCAAGCCTCGAGCCCCGTAGTCAGTATCGAGTCGTCCTCAGGAGGTGAAATGCCGGCATTGTTGAAGGCGATATCAATCCGGCCGTACGCGTCGTAAGCCGTTTTGTAAAGCTGCTCGACTTCGGCGGGTTCGCTGACGTCCGCCTGCACGAACAGCCCGTCGACCTCGTTGGCGCTCGACTTGCCCGCTGCGGGGTCGACGTCGGCCACGACCACCCGGGCGCCTTCGGACGCCAAACGGCGGACGGTAGCCAACCCGATGCCGCCGGCACCACCGGTGACGATAGCGACCCTTGCCTCGAGCCGCCGGCTAAGAGGTTCTTGCATTGTCCTATTCCTCCGTTGCGATGAAGACGTTCTTGACCTCGCTGAACGAATCGGGTGCATCGGGCCGAGCTCGCGCCCCAGCCCCGACTGTTTGAAACCGCCAAAAGGCGTCCAGTACCGCACCGACGAATGCGAGTTCACCGACAGGTTGCCCGACTCGACAGCGCGCGCAACGCGCAGCGCCTTGCCCACGTCTCGGGACCATATCGAACCGGAAAGCCCGTAGTCGGTGTCATTGGCGATGCGAACAGCGTCTGCCTCGTCTTGGAAGGGTACGACGGCGACGACAGGGCCGAAGATCTCCTCCCGGAAGGCCGGAGCGGTCAAGTCGATCGGGGCCAGCACGGTCGGGGGGTACCAGTACCCGGGGCCATCGGGACAGCTTCCGCGGAAGGCAACGGCATTTTCGTCCGGGACAAATGACGACACGCGTTCTTTTTGCTGGGAAGTTATGAGCGGTCCCATTTCGCTCGAGTCGAGGGATGGGTCCTCGACCCGCACCGCCTTCACGGCCCGCTCCAGCAGTTCGAGGAAACGGTCGAACACGGTGCGTTCCACCAGGATGCGCGAGCGGGCGCAGCAGTCCTGGCCGGCATTGTCGAAAGCGCTCATCGGGGCGGTTGCAGCTGCGCGCTCGATGTCGGAATCGGCGAAGACGATGTTGGCGCTCTTGCCACCGAGCTCCAACGTGACGCGCTTGACCTGCTCAGCACAGCCGGCCATTACCCGCTTGCCGACCTCGGTAGACCCCGTAAAGGTCACCTTGCGGACCTCGGGGTGGGTGACGAACCGCTGGCCCACCACGGCTCCTTCACCCGGTAGGACCGTGAACACGTGCTCAGGGAGCCCAGCCTCGAGTGCCAGTTCTGCAAGGCGCAGCGCCGTTAGGGGGGTCAGTTCGGCCGGCTTCAGCACCACGGTGTTGCCAGCGGCGAGTGCGGGAGCAAAACCCCAGCCGGCGATCGGCATGGGGAAGTTCCAGGGGACCACTACGCCCACGACCCCGAGAGGCTCCTTGAAGGTGATGTCGACGCCTCCCGGGACCGGGATCTGGCGCCCGAACAGCCGCTCCGGAGCGGCTGAATAGTAGTGGAGGACGTCTCGCACATTGCCCGCTTCCCACCTGGCATTGCCGATGGTGTGGCCCGAGTTGCGCACCTCCAGCTGGGCTAGCTCCTCCCTGTGGCCGTCGACTGCTTCTGCGAAGCGGCGCATGGCCCGTGCTCGGTCAGCGGGAGCCACTCGACGCCAAGAGCCGAAGGCGGCCCGGGCGTTCCGCACGGCTGTGTCCACTTCTTCGAGGGAGGTCTGTGGGACATCGGCCACGGCTAACTCGGTGGCCGGGTTGATGATCGACGTCACAGGCGGCTCGGCCCCGGCAGCGAAGGGTGCAGCTCAGCGGGGTGGCCTATCCGGTGGCGCGAGGCAGCCTCTACCAGGGCGACAAACAACCGGTCGTCGTCTTGGTCGTCCTCAGGGTGCCACTGGACCCCGATCGCAAAATCATGGCCCTCAACCTCGACCGCCTCTATCGTGCCGTCGGCGGCAAAGCCAACGGCCTGCACCCTGCGACCGAGCTGGTCGATCGCCTGGTGATGATGGCAGCTGCCCTCGGTTTCAGGGCCAAGTATGGAGGCCACGGCACTGCCTTCGTCAAGGGCAATCCGGTTGGTTGTCATTTGGCCCGGTGCCGCCCGGTGAGCATTGCTGGCGAGCACGTCAGGCAAGTGTTGGTGAAGCGTGCCGTCCAAACTGACATTGAGCACCTGGAGGCCACGACAAATGGCTAGCAGGGGTAAGTCATGCTCGAGGGCGCCGCGGCACAGCGCTATCTCCCAAGCGTCGCGCTCCTGGCGGGGCGGGTCTGTTTTGCCGTGGGGGAGCGCGCCGTAGAGGCGGGGGTCGACATCTGGCCCGCCGCTAACGATGAGCCCGTCCAGGGCCGCCAGCACAGCTGACGATCGCGCGGCGGCCTCCGGCCCTCCGGCATCGGCGGGAGCAGGACGGCGCACCCGCCAGCCCGGCTGACGGAACGAACGTAGGTGTAGGGCAGGATTGCCGCCACTTCGTCCCAAGCGCCGTAACGAGCTCGGTCGACGTAGGTGGAGAGACCTATCAGGGGCGGCGGTGCCTGTGCCCCCTCAGAGGCGTTCGAAGCCACGCGCCCGTTCCCAATCGGTGACCGCACTGTTAAAGGCGTCGAGCTCGACGCGTGCCGCATTGAGGTAATGGTCGATCACCGGTTGACCGAAAGCATGGAGCGCCACCTTACTCTCGCCGAGCAATCGTGCTGCTTCTGCAAGGGAGCTGGGGACTCGAGCGCTCGCAGACTCGTACGCATTGCCGATGAGCTCGGCAGGCATCGGCAACTCTGCGTCGATGCCGTAGAGCCCGGCTGCTATAAGCGCGGCGACTGCCAGATAGGGGTTGACGTCGCCGCCCGGGATGCGGCTTTCGGCCCGCAGCGAAGGGCCGTGGCCCACGACCCGGAGGGCACACGTGCGGTTGTCCCTACCCCATGCCAAAGCTGTCGGAGCGAAGCTGCCGGCGACGTAGCGCTTGTAGCTGTTGATGTTGGGTGCGAAGAAATAGGTCATCTCCGCTGCACACGCCAGCTGGCCGGCGATGAAGTGCTCCATCAGAGGCGAGAAGCCGTGTGCTTTGTCCCCGGCCATTACCAGGTCCCCTCCGCTCGAGCGGAAGCTGAGGTGAATGTGGCAGGAGTTGCCCTCGCGGGCGTTCCATTTAGGCATGAACGTCAAGCTCATGCCCTCCTGGTGCGCGATCTCCTTTGAGCCGGTCTTGTAGACGCTGTGGTTGTCGCACGTCGTAAGGGCGTCGGTAAACCTAAAAGCGATCTCGTGCTGGCCAAGGTTGCATTCGCCCTTTGCTGACTCCACGTACAAGCCGGCGCCGCTCATTTCGTTACGGATGCGCCGGAGCAGGTGCTCGACCCGGCTGGTGCCGACGATCGAGTAGTCGACGTTGTACTGGTTGGCGGGCGTGAGCTCGTCATACCCACGCCGCCATGCTTCTTCGTACGAGTCCTGGAACACGATGAACTCGAGCTCGGTCCCGACATAGGGGACCAGGCCGCGTTCTGTCAGGCGCGCTATTTGCCGCTTGAGGATCTGGCGGGGAGAAGGTTCCACGGGCGTGCCGTCATCCCATTCGAGGTCGCATAACACCAACGCAGTGCCGGCGTTCCATGGCATCAGGCGCAGCGTCGACATGTCGGGCCGCATTACGAAATCGCCGTAACCACGTTCCCACGACGACATCGAGTAACCCTCGACGGTGTTCATGTCGACGTCTACAGCAAGAAGGTAGTTGCATGCCTCGGCCGCGTTGGGCACGACCTCTTCGAGGAAATAGCGAGCCGAACAGCGCTTACCTTGGAGCCGTCCCTGCATGTCGGTGATGGCGACGACTACGGTGTCGATGTCCCCCTCGACCACAAGGGCCTTGAGTTGGTCGAGGCTCAGCGGCACAACGCGCCACCCGAGGCGACCGGCGCGCAGTTGAAAGTGTCGTGCTTCATCATCGGGACCTTAGTTCGCGGGCATCAGCGCCGGATCGTCGGACGTGCCGACGTCGGGGTCGTCCAGGGTCCTGACCGGGCCTTTGAACGACCGCTTGGCGCCGGCTTCCCAGCCGATCCAGACCCCAAGCGCCAGGGCGATGGTAACGACCGGTGCGTAGTTGAAGTCGCTCCAGCTGAAGCCGCTGTCCCACGGGACCGCCCCGGGCGAGCCCGGCAGGCAGAAGATGATCACGCAGAGGACGACCCAGATGATGGCGATCAGGTTGATCCATCGGTAGTGCTTGCCAAGGGCCCACACACCCGGCTGGAAAGCGTCCCCCATCCGCCAGCGGAGGAACACGGGCAGGATGTAGGCGATGTAGAGCCCGATCGTTGTGATCGAGGTGACAGCGAAGAACGCCACCGGGAGGCCGGCGCTGTTGCCGAACAAAGCCGGGATCGTGATGATCAGTGCGAGGACTACAACCAACAGCACCGACCACGTCGGTGTCCTCTGTTTGTTCAGGCGGCGCCAAAGGCTGTGGCCTGGTACGGCCCCGTCACGGGAGAACGCGAACACCATGCGCGAGGCGGCCGCAACGCAACCCATCCCGCAAAACAGCTGGCCGACTGTCGAGATGTCGAGTACGAGCTTCGCGAGGCCCGTGCTCAGTGCTGTCTCGATAACCGGGACAGCGCCCCCGCCGCCCTTGGTGATGGCGGCGACGTGCGTCGCAGCGAAGGTGATGGCGAGCAGCAAGACCCATCCCCCGACCGCCGAGTATGCAATGGATTTCCATAGCCCTCGGGGGGCGGCGCGTTCGGCGTCGTGAGTCTCCTCTGACAGATGGGCCGAGGCGTCGTAGCCGGTAAAGGTGTACATGGTCAGCAGGAACCCGAGCGGCAGGACGAAGAACCAGTAGATGTGGCTCGAGAAGCCGGTGAAGTTGGAGCGATGTCCGAAGACCCAGGAGAACCTTTGGTGCGACGTTGGCCCGAAGATCAGGACGCCTACGATCACGGTCACCCCGCCCAACATCCACCACGCCGAGATCCGGTTCAGCAGCGCCACCAGGTGCGAGGAGAAGATGTTGATCACGCTGTGGGCGGCAAGGATGAGGAAGAAAAGGACAAAGGTGTGGTGCAGGATCGACGAGCTGCTCGCCGTAGCGAAGTTGAGAATGAAGTGGAGGTTGTAAAGTGCGAGCACCGAGTTCAGGAACGAGGCCGCGCCGTAATCGACGGCGGCGGTGATGGCGACTAGACCGAGCAGGTTGAACCAACCCGTGAACCACGCCCAGCGGACGCCGCCAAGGCTGTACGCCCAGTAGTAGATGCCACCCGCGGTCGGGTACTTGGAGGCGAGCTCGGCCATGGACAGCCCGACCAGCAGGACGAGGATGCTGATCACTGGCCAGCCGATCGATATAGCGATCGGGCCTCCGTCGTTCCACGCCTGTCCGTATGTAGTGAAACACCCGCTGAGTATGCAGATTATGGTGAGGGAGATCGCGAAGTTGGAGAACCCGCTCCAACCGCGGTGAAGCTCCTGCTTGTAACCGAGCGCAGCGAGCCGTTGCTCGTCTGTCGAAAGAGTTGGATCAGGGTTGCTCATCGGGCCCTCCTCATGGTTACGTGCCTGCCGCGCGCCAAGAGCGGGGCCGCGGAAATGTCTTCCGTCACCGAGTATCCCCTTTTCTCAATGGGCTATGGACGGTCCATTGACGGCCCCTATTCTGCGCCAGGCCCAGGGCCGTGTCAATAGGCCAACGAAATTGCTTTGGCGCCCCTTCGGCCGGACCTGCGGGGTACCTAAGGCGAAGGCTCGGGCAATCGCATCGCGGCCAGGTGGGGCCGGCAGTACCGCCTCGATTGGCTCGGTAGGGGGCCGGTCTGTACGGGGAGTGTACAGTGGGCGCGGCGCCCGTTGCCCTCGGGCCTGTCGGCACAGCGACGATGCGCGGAACTCTGCAAAAGGGGGAGGGCTATGTCGTCGTCGTCTAGCGCCGGGTTAATCGTCCTGATTGTCTTGTTGTTCGTCGGGCTTATGTACACGGTCCTGAACATTGTCGCAGTGGTGAAGATCATCACAAAGGCCGGCTACTCGGGCGCGTGGTTCCTGATCATGTTGGTCCCCATCGTCGGGACAATTATGTTTTATGTATTTGCCTTCTCCAAGTGGCCGGTCCTTAAACGCCTGGAGGCTATGGAACGCGCCGGTCAGTTCCCGTCGTCGCCCGGTGGGCATTTCGGTGGCCAGTACGGTGGGCCCGGCGGGCAGTACGGTGGGCCGCAGGGGCCGCAAGGTCCAGCAGCCCCCCAGGGGTGGTCTCCTCAGAAGCCGGCTGGGCCCTACATCCCCCCGTGGAACTAAAAGTCGTTTTACCCGCCTAAGGGCGATTGGAGAGCCGCAGGCCCCTCAACGCCGGCTGAGTGGGACGGCACTGCCGCGGGGAGCCATGACATCAGCTGCAGTTCGTGCATTGCCGGCAGGCCAACCGTGGTGCCGCACCTCCCTCATCGTTCTTTTTTGACGTGAGGGAGGTGTGGTCCACGTGGTTGACCTGCCCCACTTAGGCGAGTGGGCCGGGAGGGATTCGAACCCCCGTAGGCGTCAGCCGGCAGATTTACAGTCTGCTCCCATTGTCCGCTCGGGCACCGACCCTCGAGGGCGGTGAGGCCCTCAGGGAATGTAAGGCTAGCGTGTTGGGCATGCCTACGTTTGACGTCGTCTCCCAGGTGGACATGCAAGAGGCTCGCAACGCGGTCGACCAGGCGGAGCGGGAGCTCGAGACCCGCTTCGACTTCAAAGGGACCAGTTCGAGCATCGAGCTGTCAGGCCAGGAGCTCACCTTGCGGTCTTCCACCGAGGACCGTCTGAAGGCGGTGCTCCAAGTACTAGAGGAGAAGCTGGTCCGCAGGAAGATCTCCCTGAAGGCGCTCGATTTCGGGAAGGTCGAGGAGGCCGCCAAAAGCACCGTGCGCCAAGTGGTGACGCTGAAGTCGGGGATCACCGCGGACCAGGCCCGTGCGATCAACAGGTTCATCAAGGAACACGCCCCCAAAGCAGTGTCGTCTTCGACCCAGGGTGAACAGGTGCGGGTGACGGCTAAGAAGCGCGACGACCTGCAAGCCGCGATTGCGGCCCTGAAAGAGGAGGATTTCGGGATCCCCCTCCAGTTCGAGAACTTCAGGGACTAAAGGTCGCCGCCCAAGGTCCCGGGCCATGAGCGCTCAGCTGCGGGCACAGGCCTAGAGGCGGTGCGCCCACTGCTGCGAACGCAGCCGTGCGATGCGCTGGTCGGTCGGAGGGTGGTCGCTGAACCAATTGCCGAACGCCACTCTCCGGCCCGCGAGCGGGTTCACGATGAAGAGGCCGGCCATCTCTCGTGGCACCTGCATTGGCACTCGTTGCGATGAGTAGTCGAGCTTGGCCAGCGCGGAGGCGAGGGGCTCCCCGTCTCCGATCAGGCGGGCACCATCGCGGTCGGCCTCGTACTCGCGGCTCCTCGACAGCGCCAGCTGCAGCAAGGTCGCTGCCAGCGGCGCCAGGATGACCATTGCCAGAAGCCCAAGGATGTTGTCGTCAGCGTTTCGCCCACGACCGCCACCCAACCCCCCGAAGAACAGCCCGCTCCAAGCCAATACGCGAGCGAGGAAAGTGA
Organism: uncultured Acidimicrobiaceae bacterium; assembly: GCA_963699075.1. Lineage (GTDB taxonomy): Bacteria > Actinomycetota > Acidimicrobiia > Acidimicrobiales > Palsa-688 > Fen-671. The sequence goes on from CAVOTF010000005.1 coordinate 21,795, forward strand.
TGCCCATTGCGATTGAGGCCGCTACAGAAGCTGTCAATATGTCGCGGTTACGGACGTGGCTGATCTCGTGAGCCAACACTCCCCGCAACTCCGACCAGGTGCAGATTTGGAGGATGCCCTGGGTGACTGCGACGGCGGCGTGCTTGGGGTTGCGGCCCGTGGCGAAAGCGTTGGGTTGTGCCGACGGGGACACGTAAAGGCGCGGCATCGGCATATGGGCGCGAGTGGTCAGGTCGCGCACGATCTCGTAGTACTGGGGCATCTGTGCTTCCGAAACTGGTACCGCTCGAGCGGCTTTGATGGCGACGGTGTCGGAGAACCAGTAGGACCCTCCGACGAACACGAGCCCGACGACCAGGCCGACTAACAGCCATCCCTCGCCGAAGAATGCACCGATGCCCATGCAAATCGCTCCCAGGAGCGCCAGCATTATGGCGGTTTTGACGTTGTTGATCATGTTCACCTCTTGGTAACAGAGTACCTGTCAGGCCTGAGAAGACGCTAAGGGCGTGCGCCCCGCGGCGCCGCCGCTACTCGTAGTAGCCCGAGTGGATGTAAAGGGAAGGCACACCTTCGGCTCGGAACATTTCTACATTTCTTAGGTCGTCCTCGAAGCAGAGCTTCAAGTCGAGGCCCCGCGACCGGATATCCCGCACGGCCTCCTGTTTAAAGTGCCGAGCCGGGCGGTAATCGCCGTCGCGGCGCATCACTAGCAGGTCCCAACGAAGGTCGTGGCGACCTAGCCAGGCGACTGTCAGCCCACCAATTCGCGCCGGTCTCGCAGTCAGCAGCACGATGGCCAGCTCGGGCGCCAACAGCTGGAGCAATGTCGCAACCTCATCGACCAAAGGGTCGTCGCCCGACGCGGAAAAAAACGCCTCCCAGTCCGGTCGCGGCCTTTTGATGAAATGTTGGCGGGACTCTGCGTTGGCCAGCACGCCGTCCAGGTCAAAGACCACGGCCTCGCCGACCCTGGGGCTTGCCCGCCACGTCCAGCGGCTGAGGCCGACCATCTCGTCGGTCGTGGTCATCCGTCCGCGTCCTCTATTGGCCTTTACCGGTTTGGAGCTGCTCCATACGGCCAGATTACGGTGGTGACGGACGACCTCGTGATTGAGCTGCCTATTGCTGCTCGGCGCGGCGACGTCGTGCGAGGGTGTGGCGCGAGCCCTCAGTTGTTGTTGTTAGCCGATGTCGAGCTGACAAGGATGAACAGCAGCCCCAACGCCGCGAGCGCAATGACCACAAAGCCGACGATTATCCCCGCCAGCGCGAGGCCGCTGCCTTTTTGGGACCCGCCCGAGCGCTTGATCTGGCTCCGAGCTACGAACCCGAAGATGACCCCCAATAAACCTCCGACGCCACAACAAACCCCCAGGATTGAGCACACGAGCGATGCGATGGCAAGGCCGTTGGTCTTAGGCGCTGCAGGGTAGGGCGAGAAGCCGCCCCCGGGGTACGGCTGGGAGTAAGCAGGACCGCCGTAGCCGGTCTGTGGGTACGGGCCCTGCCCATAGGGAGGTTGGCCGTAGCCGGTCTGGCCGTAGCCGGTCTGGCCGTAGCTGGTCGGTGGGTAGGGCGTCTGTCCCGGGACTGGCGGGTAAGGAGGCTGGCCGCCGGGCCCGGGGTTGGTGCTGGGGCCTTCGTCAGCCGCTTGAGGCGGCTGCTGTGCGCCGCAGGCCTGGCAGTTTTGCCCGGGAAGTACCGGGGCCCCGCAGTTCGTGCAGTGCACGGCGCCTCCTCTTGGCTGGCGCGAACTCTACCACCAGGTCGCAGTTGTCTCCTGGAAGCCGATGGGCCCGACGGGTGCTAGAGCTGCCAGGGCAGCGAGAGCGAGTTGGTCATGGAGACCAGCAGCCCGGAAACACCGGCGAAGATCGTGAAGCCGACACAAATGGCGAGGACAGCGCTGGTAGCTGCAGGAACGCGGATCCGGGCGGCGGAAGGCGCCCGCAGGGCCAGCGCGGTGTCCCGGCCTGACATTCCCGCGACCGCTATCGCTTGCAGGTCCGAGGTCCCATAGGCAGGAGCGCCGTCCGCTCCGTCGGCCGCCGGTTCTGGAGCGCTGTAGACGAGGAACGCGATCCGCAGGTAGAAAAAGGCGGCTATTGCGGCGCCTAGCATACCGATGACAGCCAGCTCGTACTGGCCCTTGGCGACCACGGCCTCGATGACGACCCATTTCGCGAGAAAACCACTGGTGAGCGGTAGGCCGGCCTGCCCGAGCAGTAGCACGAGCAGCGCAGCCGCGAGCCATGGGCTGCGCGCGGCCAGGCCCCGCACGGCGCCAAGGTCGTTGCGGGCCTCACCCCTACCCTGCACGACGCTGATGACGGCGAAGGTACCCATGACCAAAAAGACGTAGGTGAACAGGTAAAAGCACACCCCTTTTACCCCGCTCGCAGTGCCGGACTGGAGCCCGATCAGCACGTAGCCCGCCTGGCTTATCGACGAGTAAGCGAGCATGCGCTTCAAGTCGGCTTGGACGAGGGCCAGGACGCCGCCAACGAGCACCGAAGCGGCGGCCAACACCCATATGATCGGCCGCCAGTTCGATGTCTCCGTCGGTAGTGCGAGCATGAGCACGCGGACCAAACCGGCAAACCCGCCGGCCTTGGCCACCGCTGCCATGTAGCCGACGAACGGCGTTGGTGCTCCCTGGTACACGTCCGGCGCCCAGAAATGGAACGGCACAGCGGCGACCTTGAAGCCAAGCCCGACGATTACAAGGCCCATGCCGGCCAGCAAGACGCCGGTGTGCACCACATTGTTCGTGGCGAGGAAGACGATTATCTCGAAGTACTGCGTCGAGCCGGTCGCACCGTAAATGAGGGCCACACCGTAGATGAATATCGCGGACGCGAACGAGCCGAGGATGAAGTACTTAAGCCCCGCCTCGCCGGATGCGGCCCGGCGCCGGTTGTAGGCGCTCATTGTGTACAGGGCGATGGACATTATTTCCAGGCCCAGGAACAGGCTGATCAAGCTCGCGGCGTCGGCCATCAGGAGCGCCCCGGTCGAGCAGGCCAGCATGAGCACGTACGCCTCCGGGCCGTCCAGGTTTTCCCGGGTCAGGTAACCATCGGACAGGAGTGCTCCCAGAAGCGTTGCAGAGCCGAACAGGATCGCGAAAAAGGCCGCAAAGTGGTCGTAGTACAGCTGGCCACCTATCGTGAACGCGTTTGTAAGGGGAGTGAAGGTGTTGGGCAGCTGGAACCATTGCGCAAGGCCGTCGACGATCGTACCGAGACTGGCAAGTACCGTAATGCCCGCCCAGAGGCCGGGGTAGCGGCGTTTGGGGAGCATGGCGGCCAGGAACAGGACCACCAGCGCGCCCCCACCGAGCAGGAACAGCGGCACTAGAGCGGGGTAGTTGATGGCAATGGTGATGGAGCTCTTGGCAGTGCAAAGGCCCGAGACGGTGCCCGTGGCGGAGCCGATCGTGCACCCGGCCGCGACGAAGGTCATTTCGAGCCTCCCGCTCCGGCCGCCGAAGTCTTTTGCCCTCCCACCGGCAGGTCGACAACCTGGTCCGCCGGTACCGCGAAGGTGCCGTGGCCCACGCCCTGGCTCGGGATCCGTAAGCTCGGGTCTGCGTACTCGACATGGGCGACCAAGTGGTCAACTGCCGGCTGTATGCGCGAGAGCAGAGGCTGCGGGTACACGCCGATGAAGATAATCCCCGCCAGCAAGGGCGCCACGGCAGCACGCTCCGCCCACGTCATGTCCCGGATCCCTGCGTTCACCGCTTGGGCGGGCCCGTGGAAGACTCTCTGGTAGGCCCACAGGAGGTACACGGCGCCCAGCACCACCCCCGATGTCGCCACGACCGCCCACCAACGGTGGGTGATAAAGGTGCCGATCAGTACGAGGAACTCACCTATGAAACCGTTGAGCCCTGGCAGGCCGATGTCGCTCATGACGACAGCCATGAAGACCCAACCGAGCACGGGCATAACGGTCTGAAGCCCGCCGAGCTCGGAGAACCGGTAGGTCCGCCGGCGCTCCCAGACCATACCCACAAGGAGGAACAGCGCCCCCGTCGACAGCCCGTGGTTGACCATCTCAACTATCCCGCCGGTGATCCCCTGGGTGGTGAACCCAAAGAGGCCGATCACGATGAACCCCACCCCGGCCACCGTCCCATATGCAACCAACCGCTTCAGGTCTCGCTGCACGGCAGCCACGACGGAGCCCCAGACAATACCTATGGCTGCGAGCGTCAGGGCCACCGGTGCCAGCTTGACCGCGCCCTCGGGGAACATGAAAATTCCCCAGCGCAGGATGCCATAAGCACCGAGCTTGAACAAGATCCCCGCCAGGACCATCGAACCTCCGGTAGAAGCCTCGGTGTAGGCGTTGGGCATCCAGGTATGGAACGGGACGAGCGGCATCTTGACCGCGAACGCGACCCCAAAGGCGGCGAGAAGCCATTCCTGGTCTGCCACCGGCAGGTGCATCGCGCCCCGAGCGAGGTACACGATGTCAAATGAGGCGCCCGTGCTGCTCTGGGCTTGGACGAGCAAAAAGGTGGCCAGGATACCGACGAAAAGGAAGGCCGACCCGGCGAAGGTGTAGAGGAAGAACTTCGTTGCTGCGTAGCCTCGGCCCGGCCCGCCGCTGCTGACGATGAGGAAATAGCCGGGTACGAGCGTGACCTCGAACGCTACAAAGAACAGGAACGCGTCGAGCGAGAGGAAACTGGCCATGCAGGCGGACTCGAGCAGGAGCATCCAACCCAGGTACGCCCGCTGCGAACGCTCGACGGGAGGGCTCGCCATGGCGATCGGGAACAGCAGTGCCGTCATCGCGACGAGGAACAGCGAAATGCCGTCCACCCCCAGGTACCAGGAGATATCGAGAGCCCCGAACCAGCTCTCCTTGCTAGTGAACTGGAACCCAGCGTTCGCGTTGCCCGTCTTGAACGCAACGACCATCCAGGCCACGAACGCCAGCTCGATGACCGCTGCGCCAACGGCCAACCGTTTTGCAAACGCCGCAGGGACAGATGCCGGCAGGAGGGCGACTGCACCAGCCGCTCCAGCAGGCAGGAAGACTATTACGTCGAGGACCGGGAAGCCCATGTTCAGTTCCCTGTCCGGAAGGTGAGGTAGACAAGGACCACAACCAGGCCAACGCCGATCCCGAGCGCGTAACTGCGGATATAGCCGTTTTGCAACTTGCGCAACACTCGTCCGGAAAGGCCCAAGGAGGAAGCGACCCCGTTGACGGCCCCGTCAACGACCTTGGTGTCCATCACGAAGGCGAGCGCGTTTGCCATGGCTTGCAGCGGGCCGGAAACCGTAGCCGCGACAATGTCGTCGAAGTACCAGGCTTTCCGTAGGAACTTCGGCTCGAGCTTGGGGTGGGCTGCAGTCCTCCAGGTGGTGAGGCCGAGGCCGAGGCCGGTCAGTGCCACCGCAGTTGTCAGCACCGAGAGCGCCCACTTGGTGCCAGTGCTGACCGTCGCGGCCGTGGCCACAGGGAAGATCGGGCTCAAGAAATGTGACAAGAAGTTGAGGTGCCAGGCCGGGAAATTGATGCCCCCGCCCAGTACCGCGGCTATCGCGAGCAGCACCAGCGGGACCGCCATTGTCCAGGTCGGGTCGTGGGGCTCAGCCTCCTCGTGAGCGACGGCCGGCAAGCCGGGCCCGCTCCCTTCTTCACCCGCTGCCGGCTCGTGGCCAGAGCCAGCCGACCCGTGGGCAGCGCCGGCCGAGGCATGAACGTCTGCCGGCCGGGCCTCGGTCCAGCGCGCCTGGCCGGTGAACACGAGAGCGAACTGGCGGCTCATGTAGTAGGCCGTGAGGCCGGCCGTCACGAGCCCGATTGCCCAAAGCACTTTGTTCATCCCCCAGGCCGAGGCCAAGATCGCGTCCTTCGACCAGAAACCTGCCAGCGGTGGTATCCCCGAGATGGCTAACCAGCCGACGGCAAAGGTGAACGCGGTGAGAGGGAGGAACTTGGCGAGGCCCCCCATTTGTTTCATGTCCTGGCGGTTCGCCAGGGCATGGATCACTGCCCCCGCAGCAAGGAACAGGAGCGCCTTGAAGAAAGCGTGGGTCAACATGTGGAAGATCCCGTCCACATAATCTCCGGCTCCAATGGCCAAGAACATGTACCCGAGTTGGGAAACCGTCGAATAGGCGAGGGCCTTTTTTATATCGTCCTGGGCGCAGGCGATAGTGGCAGCAAGGAAGGCGGTGCCTGCTCCCGTGCAAGCCACGACCCACGAGGTGGCGTGCGCGTAGTGCAGCATGGGTGCAACCCGGGCCATCAGGTAGACGCCGGCGGTGACCATGGTCGCAGCATGGATGAGAGCCGAGATCGGCGTCGGGCCTTCCATGGCATCGGGCAACCAGATGTAGAGCGGGATCTGAGCCGACTTCCCGATAGCGCCGAGGAATAGCAGCAGCGTTATGGCTGTCGCAGTGGTCCCGTCGATCGCCCCGGGCGTGCCCGTCAGGAGGCCCGTCGTGTGGCCCTTCACAAGAGTGCCCAGGACTGCTGAATAGTTGAGCGAGCTGAAGTGGCTGAACATCAAGAACATGGCAAGCAGGAAGCCGACGTCGCCGACCCGGTTGGTTACGAAGGCTTTCTTGGCTGCCACGGCAGCAACCTCGCGCTGGAACCAGAACCCGACCAAGCCGTAGGAGCAGAAGCCGACACCTTCCCACCCGAGGAAGGAGAACAAGAAGTTGTCCGCCAGGATGAGCACGATCATCGAGAACAAAAACAGGTTGAGGTAGACGAAGAACCTGTCGAAGCCCGGGTCTCGGTGCATGTAGCCGATGGAGTACATGTGGATGGCCGTCGAAACGCCGGTCACGAACAAAGCCATCGTGATCGACAAGGGGTCCAGTTGTAGGCCTGCGTTGGCGTGGAGGCCTGCAACGGGGAACCAAGTAAAGATGTTCAGGTCGGTGACCCGGTCGGCAGCGGGTTTGCCAAGCATGGTCACCCACACCACCAGGGAGGCGACGAACGAGCCGCCCGCAGCCGCCGTGCCGACCCAGCCGGCGGCTGGTTCTCCCAGCCGGCGCCCGAGGAACAGGTTGACGATAAAGCCAAGAAGCGGCAGCGCGACTATGGCGTAAGCGGCGTTCACGGTGTCGTCTCAGCCCTTCAGCGAACTGATGTCGTCAGCGGTTGCCCCGCTGCGCCGTCGATAGATGGCGACGATGATGCCCAAGCCGACTACGACCTCAGCCGCGGCGACGACGAGCACGAAGAACACCGCGTCCTGGCCGCCAAGGTCGTTCAGCATCCGGGCAAATGTCACGAACGTCAGGTTGACGGAGTTCAACATGAGCTCGATGCACATGTACATGACCAGGATGTTGCGCCGCACGAGCAGCCCGGTCGCGCCGACGCTGAACAGGACGGCCGCCAACACCAGGTACCACGGGCCGGGCACGGTCATCGCACTGGTGTCCCTGGTCGGTGGCTTTCCTGGGAGGCGGGCGGCCTCGCAGCGGTCTTGCGCGGGGTTTCGGGGCCGCTCTGGGCTCCGCGCCGCACGAGGACAACTGCCGCGACCACCGCGATGACCAGCAAGGCGCCTGTCATTTCGAAGGGGAGCAGGTAGGCCGTGAAAATGCTCTGTCCAAGCTTTTGCACGTTCTCTCCAGGCCCGTTCAGGGCTTCGGTGGAGGCCTTCGCTCCGGTTGCCCAAAAGCGCACCTGCGTGAGCACGAGCAGGCTGACCAAGGCCACAAGGCTTACTACGATCGCCACCGGGGTCAGGCCGCGCATTTTGTCCTGTCGACGAGCCTCGCGTCGGTCCACTCCGAGCAGCATGATCACGAACAGGAACAGGATCACGATGGCCCCGCCGTACACGATTATCTGGACCGCGGCCAAGAAGTCGGCGCTCTCGTCGATGAACAGCAAAGCGATCCCCAAAATGGTCATGACGAGGGAGAGCGCACAGTGCACCGGGTTGCGTAGAAGGACCACACCGAACGCACCAAGCATGGCGATGGTGGCGCCCACGGCGTAGACGGCCCACGCGGATGCATTTGCGAGGTCGGCGCCAGAACTACTGGCGGCGTTGCTGGCAGCTAGGAGCATCGCTAGTTGGCCTCCGCTTCGCTCGCAGCGCCTTGGCCCGCACCGGCTTGGAGGCCGCCTGGCCGCCTTACCGGGACCACCGTGCTGCCCCCGGCGCCTTTGACTTCAGCAGCTCCGGCTTCCCGCACCGAGATGTCGAAGTCGGCGCGCACGTCAGCAGCTTGGGGATCGGATTGGCCGGCCTGGGGGGGGCGGACGCCGTAGCCGAGCTCGCCGGACCATAGCGGAGTGCCTTCCAAGTCCGCTCGCCCCGATGGAGAAGTTGCCCTCACCCAACCGGAGGTGTTGCGGTCGTCGCCCGGTTTCCAGTCCTCCCATGGCAGTTCCTTGGGTTTGCCCTTGTCGTCTACCACCAGTTCAGCTTTCGTGTAGATGGCGTCCTGCCTGTTTGTGAAGGAGAACTCGAAGAGCTTCGATTCGGTTATGGCCTCCGTGGGGCAAGCCTCGACGCAAAGGTCGCAGTGGATACAACGCAGGAAATTGATCTCGTAAACGAAGCCATAACGCTCGCCTGGCGATACGGGCGCGTCCGGCGGATTGTCCGCCCCGCGCACGTAGATGCATTTTGCAGGGCACACACCGGCGCACAGTTCGCACCCGATGCATTTCTCCATACCGTCTTCGTAACGGTTGAGCACGTGGCGACCGTGGAGACGCTCGGGCTTGGGACGCTTTTCCTCGGGGTACTGGACGGTGACCTTTGGTTTCAGCGGTTGCTTGCCGGTAACCAAGAACCCCTTGAAAAACGAGACGAACGCGTTGTCAGTAAGGAAGCTCATAGCGTGTCCAGTTCGGCCATCCGGCCCTCTTGGGGCTGCGACTTGCCGACATCGATGGCCCGCGACAGCACGAGGAACCCGAGAGCGCTGGCGCACAGCGCCAGCCAGCCCCAAAACCCGTCCTTGCCGAGGCGCGCTCCCGCGACGATCAGGAGCATCGCAAGTGAGGCAGGGATGAGGCACTTCCACCCAAGGTCCATGAGCTGGTCATAGCGAAGCCGAGGCAGCGTTGCTCGGATCCATATGTAGATGTAGAGCAGCACCAGTACCTTCAACGCGAACCAGAACGGGCCGATCGAATGGCCGGCAATGGCAGGCCCGTCAGGGCCGCCGAGGAACAGAGTCGTGAATATAGCCGAGTTCGTGACGAGGGCCATGTACTCCGCTAGGTAGAACAGCGCGAAGCCGATCGAGGAGTACTCCATGTTGAAACCGCCCGCCAGCTCCTCCTCGGCCTCGACTAGGTCGAAAGGAGGCCGCGTCATTTCGGCGGTGATCGCCACGAAAAAGATGGCGGCCGGGGCGCCAAAGGCACGGAAAATGTTCCAGTGATAGAGGAACCCACCGTGCTGAGCTGCGACGATCGCGCTTGTGTGCAGCGACCCGGTGAGCAATACAACGGTGGCGACGGTCAACCCGAGGGCAGCCTCGTAGGAGATCATTTGCGCGCTTGCACGCACCGCGCCCATCAGGGGGTACTTCGACCCTGATGACCAGCCGGCCAACATCACCCCGTAAACGGTGACACTCGACGCCATGAGCATGACCAGGATGCCCCAGGCCGGGTCGGCCAGCTGCAGGCGCGTCGTGTAGCCGTCGACGGTGATCGTCCCACCGACGGGCACGATCGAAAAAGCTACGAAAGCAGGGACCACGGCTATAACGGGCGCGATCCGGTAAATGACCTTGTCGGCGCTCGCAGGCAGGAGCGCCTCCTTGAAGAACAACTTGATGCCGTCCGCGAGCGACTGCAGCCAACCGAAGGGGCCCGCTCGGTTCGGTCCCCAGCGTGTCCCGAGCCGGGCGATCGCCTTGCGCTCGTACATGACCATGAAGAGGACCGAGACCATCAAGAGCGCAAAGACGGCGACGAGCTTTACGAGCAGGATTATCCAGACGGCGAGGTCGAGGCCTTTTGCGAAGAGCGGGTCTCCCGTGTAGGCGAACAGGGCGTTCATAGCCCCTCCGCGTGCCCGAGGCGGACGTCGGTGTGAGGAGCTGACGCATCGATGAGCTCCCCGGCACCCCCTCCGGGGAGGTTGAAGGGCAAGACGGCGATCCCCGACGGGATGCTCGGGTCGGGTATAGCGGTCACCACGACGCTCCCGCGCTGCGAGCTGACCCGTACCTGGGTGGCCGGCTTCATCCCGAAGCGGGCGAGGTCCTCGGGGTTGGCGCGCAGCTCGAGGGGCGGGTGCAGCGACGCCAGCGAGGGCGAACGCTGGATCAGGGCTCCGCCGTCCCACATCGGCCGGCTCACCACGAGGCGGAGCGTGCGCTCGTTGCCTGGCCCGCCACCTGCTCCGGTGGGCGCTGGCGAGGCTGGTTTGCCGGCGCGCGCAGGTGGTTTCAACTGCACCCGTGGCGGGGGCGTCAGCTGGGAGCCGGCTGTCCCGCCCGAGGGCCCACCGTTGCCGTCCTGCGTCGACACGAGGGCGTCGCCCGCGGCCGGAGGTACAGGATGGGTGTCGGCTGAGGCGATACCCGGGTCGGCCATCGGGTCGAGCGGCTCGGGCGTCTCGGCGGAGCCCTGTGCGCCACCGTCCAGCCCGAGCGGGACGACGACACCGTCGCGGCCGCTGAGCGACCCGTGGAGAGCCTTCGAAACGCCCCGGTGCAGCGCGGAGACGCTCTCGATCTCCGCCCAGAGATCTTCGAGCGAACTGGCACCGAGGTCGCCACCAAGGTGCCTTGCCAGTTCGACAGCGATCATCCAGTCAGGCCTGGCAGTGCCGGGAGCAGTCACCTTTTTCCCGAGCCAGCTGATACGTCCCTCGATATTGGTGAAGCTGCCGCGCCGTTCGGTGTACATGGCAGCCGGTAGGACGACGTCTGCGCAAGCCGTGCTCGCCGTCGGAAGAGCGTCGACCGCTACGACAAAGCGGGCCCGTTCGAGGGCGAGCGCAGCAAGTTCCTTGTCAGGGCAGTCCGATAGCGGGTCCGCTCCGACAAGGAACAAGACCTCCAACGCTCCAGCCGCGGCACGGGTGAGCATGCCGATGGTGTCGAGGCCCTTCTCTTTGGGGAGTGCTGTTCCCCAGCGTCGCTCGAACCAGGCCCTTCCGTCGGCAAGGGAAACCCTGCCTGGCAGTAGACCAGGGGACAGCCCGAGGTCGATCGCCCCATTGACATTCGAGCGCCGGAGCACGGGCAGGAACGAGACGCCCGTCAGCCCCGCCAGCGCCAGCGCCGCCTCGGCTACGCCGGTGGAGGGTTCGGCTACTGACGGCCTTCCGAGCACGACCGCGACGCCCGGCCCGGCCGCCGCGATAGCGGCCCGCGCACGCTCGACCTCGGCTGCGGCCACGCCGGCAACCGCGCTCGTCACCGGGCTATGCCCGGACAAAGCCTGCGCCAGAGCACCGAGCTCGCCCGGCATATAGCGCAGGCACTGCGCGGCGAGCGAAGAGAGCCCGGTCGGGACGGGGCTCAGCTCGATAATGGGCACCCGGCTTTCGACCGCAGAATGGCGGAGGCGCAGGTATAGGACAGGCAGTTCCTCTTTGATGTCGGGGGCCACAGTTACGATCAGCGGGGCGCTGCAGACCTGGTCGATCGTCGCCCGCGGAAGGCCGGCTAGGAGCTCGCCAGGCAGGCCGTCGCCCAGTTGAGCGTCGACGTTGTCCGTGTGGAGTACCGTGCGGGCGAGCTTGGACCAGGCGTAAGCGTCTTCGTTGGGCAGGCGTGCCCCCCCGATCACTCCGATGGCGTCGCCCGCGACCCCGGCCACCTGGCTTGCGATCTCTGAGAAGGCCTCGGACCAACTAACTCGTACGAGCTCCTTGCTGGCGCCTGCGTTTCCGCCCGAACCGTTTGTCCCAGCTGCTGTGCCGGTCGCAGTGCGGGCCATCGGGTGAGCGGTCCGCTCGGGGCTGTTCAGGGCCTCGAACCCAAAGCGCCCCTTGTCGCAGAGCCAACCCCAGTTGACCGGGTCGCTGTCCACCCCGAGGAAACGTACTATTTCGTCCGAGCTCGACTGTGCCGCCGTGCGGCACCCGACCGCGCACAAAGTGCAGGTCGTCTCCACCTGTTCCAGGTCCCAAGGCCGCGCCTTAAATCGGTACGGCTTCGCCAGGAGGGCGCCGACAGGGCAAATCTGTACGACGTTGCCGCTGAAATTGGAGACAAACGGTTCACCTGGGAAGATTGCAACCTCGGTCGAGTCACTGCGCGACGCAAAATCGATACCGGCGTCGCCGGCAACTTCCTCGGCAAAACGCGTGCAGCGCGCACATTGGATGCAGCGCTCGCGGTCGATCAGCACGAGCGAAGAAAGCGGCGTCGGTTTGTCCCAATGCCGTTTTTCCTCCACGAAGCGTGTTTCGCCAGGCCCGTAGGCCATGGTCTGGTCCTGCAGCGGGCACTCGCCGCCCTTGTCGCATACCGGGCAGTCAAGTGGGTGGTTCACGAGCAGGAACTCCAGGATCCCGTCCTGGGCCTTTTTCACCTTGGGGCTGTCGGTTACGGCCTCCATGCCTGGAGCGACTTCGATGAAACATGCGGGTTGCAAGCTGGACCCTCTTGGTCCCTTGAGATCGACCAGGCACATCCGGCACATCCCCACCGGCTTCATGCGGGGGTGGTAACAAAAGCGGGGGATGTATGTGCCAGCCCGCTCGGCCGCGGAGATGAGCATCTCCCCCTTCTTGGCTGTCACCTGGCGGCCATCGAGTGTGATGGTTACGCCTTCAGGCTCAACATGGGGGACGAGCGGCGTGCCCGTGTCACTTGGGCCAACGGCGGGGGTTACTTCCTGGCTGGGCGGCACGGGATCAGGCATAAGCGGGGCTCGTTTGCAGCCGGTCGGGCGGGAGGGGGCACATGCCTTGGCGGATGTGGCCCAAGAAGTCGTCGCGGAACATGCGGATCGCCGACGCCACGGGGCTTGGGATGGACGGGCCAAGGGGGCAGATCGTCGTCTGGGCGGGAGGCCAATTGACCCCCGGCGAAATGTTGTCGCAGATGTCCATCAAAAGGTCCAGGTCGGCCTCCCTGCCCTCCCCGTCCTCTATGCGGCGCATCACTTTTTCCGCCCAACCGGAGCCTTCCCGGCACGGCGTGCACTGGCCGCAGGACTCCCGATGGAAGAAGCGAGTAAGTCGCCACGCGGCCCGCACCACACACGTCGTTTCGTCCATGACCGTGATAGCCCCGGATCCCGCCATCGAACCGGCCTCGGCGATCGCTTCATTGGCCAACGACACGTCCAGGTGGTCGGCCGAACCAAGGTGACGAGGCACCGCCGGGAACTATGGCTTTGAGTTCGCGGTCCTCTCTGATGCCTCCGCCGAGGTTGGCGTCATAGATCAGGTTCCGGAAGGTCATCTTGGCGAACTCGACTTCGTAGTTCCCCGGCCTGCGCACGTGGCCGGAGAGCGACAATATCTTGGTGCCCCGGGAGCGGCCTTCGCCGAGGGCAGAATATGCATCGCTGCCGTTGCGCATGACCCACGGCAGGTTGGAAAGGGTCTCGACGTTGTTGACGACCGTGGGAGCCCCGTAGAGGCCCATTACCGCCGGGTAGTAAGGGGGTTTGATGCGCGGGTAGCCGCGTTTTCCCTCAAGGCTCTCGAGCATCCCTGTTTCGTCCCCGCATATATAAGCACCGGCACCGGGGTGGATGACGATGTCGACCGAAAAATCCGAGCCCAGGATGTTGCGGCCTACGGCGCCGTAATCGTAGGCCTCGTTGAGGGCCGCTTGGAGCCGCTCATGGGCCAGGGCCATCTCGCCGCGCACGTAAAGGAACACCTGGTCCGCTCCCGTGGCGTAGGCGCAGATAAGAACGCCTTCGATCAGCTGGTGAGGGTCCCCTTCCATGATCGCGTGGTCCTTGAAGGTGGCAGGTTCGCTCTCGTCCCCGTTGACTACCAGGTAGGCAGGCTTTGCCTTGCGCAGCATCCCCCATTTACGGCCGGCGTCGAAGCCCGCCCCGCCCCTACCGAGGATGCTCGAGCCGAGCGTTGCTTGATGGACGTCCTCAGGGGTCATCGCGAGGGCCTTGCGCAGCCCCACGTACCCCTCATGGGCCAGGTGCGCTTCGATGCCCCAGCTGTGCTTCAGCCCGAAGCGCGAGCTGATCACGTACGGCCCAAGGTTGGCGCCCGCAGGACCGGTCGTTGTCATCGCGCCTCCTTTCGCGTCGCTTCGCCTTCTCCGGATGGTTCCCGAGGCGAGCCACCAGGAGCAAGGGTGCTGCCCACCGCCGCTGTCGAGCGCGAAGTAGCCAGTTCCACCTCGTGGCCGGCATAGTCGAGCGAGGCCGGCACCCGCTGGCGGGTGCCTGTTTGTGGGCCGGCCTTACTCGGTGCTGCGCGCCCCTTGCTCGCAGCATCGCCGGCAGGCGCGCTCGCGGGCAGGCCGACGGTGCGCCGCACCCGGCAAAGGGTGCCGTGAGGAGGTACCTCGTCTGCCAGGCGACCGGCGAGGAGATCCTCAGCCAATGTCTCCCAGCGCCCAGGTGTCATATCCCCGAAGTAGCGCCAGTTGACAGTGAGGCAGGGGGCATTGCCGCAAAGTGCCAGGCATTCCGCATCTTCGAGGGTGAACGATCCGTCCGCCGTGGTGCCGCCCGCACTGACTCCGAGGCGCTTTTCGATGTGGTCGAGAAGTTCATAGGCGCCGCCGAGCATGCAAGCGATGTTCGTGCAGACAGCGACGACGTAGCGGCCCACAGGTTCGAGGAAGAACATGTCGTAGAAGCTCGCGGTCCCCCGCACCTCCGCGGCTGTGAGCTCGAACAGTTCGGCGACATGGGCGAGGCCGTCGGGGCTCAAGTAGCCGTCCTGCTCCTGCAGCAGGTGCAGGACAGGAATTAGGGCAGAGCGCTTGACCGGGTACAAAGCGATCAGTTCTCGCGCTCGCACGAGGTTGTCGTCGTTCAGCCGGGCCACGTCTATCGATCTTTGCCGAGGAGCCCTCTTTGGCCCAATCGAGCCGCTTGAGTTGGCTCAGCGGTCCATGTCTAACTGTGCTCAACGGTCCACGTCCCCCAGTACCGGGTCGATACTGGATATGCAGGCGATCACATCGGGGATGAACCCCCCGCGCGCCATTGGCGCCAAGGCCTGCAGGTTCGCGAACGAGGGCGCCCGCACGTGGAGCCGGTAGGGCCGGGACGTGCCGTCGGAGACTATGTAGCAGCCGAGCTCGCCTCGCGGGGACTCGACCGGCACGTAGGCGTCCCCGGGAGCGACCCGGAAGCCTTCGGTGAACAGTTTGAAGTGATGGATGAGCGCTTCCATCGACTCGTTGATACGGTTACGGGGGGGCGGGGTGACCTTCTTGTCCTGCGACCGGTAGTCCCCATTTGGCATCGCCTTGACGACTTGGCGGATTATGCGCACAGACTCCCGGATCTCATTGAAACGTATGGCAAAACGGTCCCAGCAGTCACCGACGGTCCCGACGATCACGTCGAAGCGCACGTCGTCGTAGTACAAGTATGGGAAGTCCCGCCGGACGTCGTACGCCACTCCCGTCGAGCGCAGCAATGGCCCGGTCAGCCCGAGCCCCACAGCAGTGGTGGCGTCGAGAGCGCCAACCCCGCTCATGCGGTTTTGCAGCAGCGGTTGGCCGGTAAGGAGGTTGTCGTACTCGTCCATCCGCTTCAGGACGGTGTCGCATATCACAGTCACGTCGTCGCGCCAGCCGTCTGGGAGGTCCGCAGCTACGCCGCCCGGGCGGATGTAGTTGTGGTTCATCCGCAAGCCCGTCACCTTCTCGAAAAAACTCAGCAGGAGCTCCCGGTCACGCCAGCCATAAACAAGCATATTGAGCGCGCCCAGGTCGGCGCCGTTAGTCGCGAGCCACAAAAGGTGTGAAGATATGCGGTTCAGCTCGCACATCATCATCCTTATCCATCCTGCGCGCTCGGGCACCTCGATACCGGCCAACTTTTCGACAGAAAGGCAGTAGGCGACCTCGTTGAAGAAAGGCGACAGATAGTCCATCCGGGTTACGTTGGTGGAACCCTGCTGGTACATCAGTTCTTCGCCGGTTTTTTCCATGCCGGTGTGCAAATAGCCGATGACCGGCTTTGTGCGCAGCACCTGCTCGCCTCGAATTTCGACCATGACCCTCAGCACCCCGTGAGTGGAAGGGTGCGAAGGCCCGAGGTTCAGGATCATCGTCTCGTCGTCGGGAGCCTCGTAGTTGATGTCGTCAGGGTCGAGCGACACCCCCTCGGGGAGGCGAAGGACGCCCCCGAACTCGGACCGCAGCTCCCGCTCGGTGCTGGTCTCCCGGGAGGACATTTCCTGCGCGCCCTCGGAGGTCTTGGCCTTCAACAGGTCGTTGAGCGCGCCCGCCTGGCCCGAGGTCGCAGTCGGCCTGCTCACTTAGGGTCCTCCTTGAACTGGACCGGGACATGGGCAGGGGCGTAGTCCTTGCGCAGCGGGTGGCCTTCCCAGTCTTCTGGCATGAGGATACGGGTTAGGTCGGGATGGTCGCTGAAGACGATCCCGAACATGTCGAAAGTCTCGCGTTCGTGAGCCTCGCTGCCCGGCCAGAGGTCGAACAGGCTCGGGACGACCGGGTCGCCGCCAGGCACCTGGCACCGCACGCGCAGGCGCTCCTTCTTGGAAAACGAGAGCAGTTCGGCCACTACTTCGAAGCGCTCCGCCTCGACACCCGTTGGCAGGTCCCGACCCGGGTGGGTCAGGTAGTCCACACCGGCGACCCCTAAGCAAGCCTCGAAGCCGTCCTTGTGCAGGCCCTCCATCAGGGGGAGGTAACGGTCCCGGTCCGTATGCACCGTGCGCTGGCCGAAGGGCTCAGTTACCGGGCAGCCGTACAGCAGGGCCGGGCTCTCGGGCGCGGCCGGCTCGGTTGGCGCGGTTGGCTCCGTCGTCCCCGCTTCGCTCATCGCTCCACCGCGTGGAGGCCAGCGGGTGAAGAGGGCTGAAGCGAGCGGATCTCTTCGACCTGGATGCCGGCACCGGCGCCGGTCGCGGCGCGACGGCGGGTGATCTCGCCCCGGCGGATCTGCTCGTGCAGCGTGAGTATCGAGTGGATGAGGGTCTCAGGCCCTGGGGGGCAGCCAGGGGCGTACACATCAACCGGCACGACCTGGTCAACACCCTGCACGAGGGCGTAATTGTTGAACATCCCACCCGTGGAGGCGCAGACGCCCATCGAGATGACCCATTTCGGCTCCATCATCTGGTCGTAGACCTGGCGCAGGACCGGGGCCATCTTTTGGCTGAGGCGACCTGCGACGATCATGAGGTCAGCCTGGCGGGGAGAGGCGCGGAAGACTTCCATCCCGAAGCGGGCCAAGTCGTAGTTGGCCGCGCCGGTGGCCATCATTTCTATGGCGCAGCAGGCGAGGCCGAAGTTGGCACCCCATGAGCTCGACGCACGGGCCCATTTGACGACGCCCTCGAGCGTCCCGGTGAAGAAGTTGTGGTTGAGTTCCTCGAGGCCCATTTACTGCGCTGCCTCCCCTGCCGGTACGGCAACTGCGGGAGCGCCGGCCGTGCCTGTCCCGGAGCTTGTCCCGGTGCCAGCGCCAACGCCGGTATAGGCGCGGGAGGGGGGTGCGCCAGGCCTGCTCACGCGCCGAACGGACGCGCTCAGGGAACGGGTGACGGGTGCTCCGCTACGGGTCCCGAAGCGCTTTCCCGGGCCCCAGTCGAGGGCTCCCTCGGAGACGAGGTAGGCGAATGCGATGAACACCACAGCCGTGAACGACGCGACTTCGACGAAGCCGAACAGCCCGAGCTGGCGGTACATAACGGCGAACGGGTAGAGGAAAACGACCTCGATGTCGAAGATGACGAAGATCATCGCCACGAGGTAAAAGCGCACCGGGAAGCGAGCAGAAGGCTCGCGCTTGGGAGCGATGCCGGACTCGTAGGGGCCCCGCTTGGCAGGGTCGAGCCTGACCTTGGCCCGAGCTTGCTTGACGCCATGAACGAGTTGACCGCGAACAGGATCGCCAAGACGAGGATCAACAGGATCGGCAGGTACTGGTCCATTACCGCCTTACGCTAGCGCCAGAGGCACGGTGGGCACATCTCGCCGACCGCTCGGCGGGTGCCCCGTCCGGTTTTCCCACGCAATCGGGCAGGACCGCCCGGCGGGCCTGCCGCCCAACGGTCACGGGGTCTTTGGCGGCTAGCATCGGCCAACGAAGACGATGACTACCAATACCGCCTCGTGACTACGACGACCGTCCCCGTTCCTCCTGGTGAGTACGACTGCGACGTCCTTGTCATCGGCGCCGGGCCGTCGGGGTCGTCGTGCGCCTACTGGCTTGCCAAGGCTGGCCACGACGTAGTGCTCGTGGAGCGCAAGGCTTTCCCTAGAGAAAAGACATGCGGGGACGGTCTCACGCCGCGCTCGGTGCGCCAGTTGCAGGATATGGGCTTGGGCCCCGAGCTGGCGTCATGCCACCGCTTCGAAGGCCTGCGTTCCCACGGCTTCGGGCGCAGCCTTGTAATGCCTTGGCCGGAGGTGAAAGGTCTGCCACCCTACGGCTACGTGGTGACCCGCAAGGACCTCGACGGGATCGTGGCCGGCAACGCTGCCAAGAGCGGGGCTGCCCTGTGGGAGCACACCGAGGCAGTCGAACCGATAATGGAGGGGCCGTCGCTGCGCGGCGCGCGACTTGTGGCAAAGGGGGACGACGGCCGCGCCGGGCAGGTGACCGCCCGTTACGTGGTGGTGGCCGACGGGGCCAATTCCCGCTTCGGCTGGTCGCTCGGGAACCAGCGCAAACGGCAGTACCCCCAGGGCATGGCGTTGCGCGGCTACTGGAGCTCGCCGCGCCACGACGAGCCCTGGATCGATTCCTGGCTCGACCTGAAGGATGAAACGGGAGACGCGATGCCGGGTTACGGGTGGATTTTCCCGCTCGGGGACGGCCGCATCAACGTGGGCGTCGGTCTGCTCAGTACGGGGGACAGGTGGAAGGGCGTCAACACCACCCAGATGCTCGAGGCCTTCTGCAGCTACGCCCCCGCTTCGTGGGGGATCAAGCCTGAAACCTGCCTCGGCCCGGCCACGGGAGGGCGGCTCCCGATGGGCCTTTCGGTCGGCCCGAGATCGGCCCGAGCCACCTGGTCGTCGGCGACGCCAGCGGCTCGATCAACCCTTTCAACGGGGAGGGCATCACCTACGGTTACGAAACCGGCCGCATGGCGGCTGAAGTCCTACACGAGGCGCTCACGTCCGGTGACGCCGCAGTTTTGCGCCTCTACGAGGAGCGCCTGCAGGCGGAGTACGGCCTCTACTACCGGGTAGCGCGTGCTTTCGTCCGGGCGATCAGCCGACCCCAGGTGATGCGGGCTTGCACCGCAACGGGCATGCAGAGCCGCAGCCTCATGGAATGGCTCCTGCGGATCATGTCCAACCTGCTCCGTCCCGACGAGATGGGGCCGGCGGAGGCCGCGTACAAGGCGATCGCCGCCATCGCCAGGGCCAAAACCCCGTCCGAGCTGAAACAAGCGCAGCGGCAGGGCTAAGAGGCGAGAGCCCGGGCAACCTCGGCGAAGGCCGCTACGGTGCGGTCGAGTTCGGTGTCGCCGTGGGCGAGGCTCGGGAACAGCACCTCGTACGGCCCCGGCGCTATAGCGATGCCGTGACCGAGGAGACCGCGCATGATTGGTGGGTATAGGCCCGTGCCGGCCGACGCGCGGGCCCCTTCGTAATCCCGCACCACGGCTTGCCCAAAGAAAATCCCGATCAGTGGTCCAACCACCGGCACCTGGAGCTCCAACCCTGCCTCGCTCCCGGCGGTCGCCAACCCTGCGCCGAGCTGGGCCGAGAAGGTCGCCAGTTCCTTGTAGTCGCGGGTATCGAGGAGGGAAAGGCATGCGAGGCCGGCTGCAGTCGCGACAGGGTTACCCGACAGTGTCCCGGCCTGGTAGACGGGCCCGACCGGCGCCAGCTCGTCCATTACAGCCCGCCTGCCGCCGAAGGCCGCCAAAGGGAGACCTCCCCCCACCACCTTGCCGAAGCACCAAAGGTCCGGGACAACCCCGAACAGGGCCGAGGCCCCGCCCCGTGAGACCCGGAAACCGGTTATCACTTCGTCGAAGATGAGCAGGGCGCCGACCTTCGTACACGCCTCACGCAGGCCCTCCAGGAACCCGGGCCCGGGCGCTACAAGGCCCATGTTGGCTGCGATTGGTTCTACGATGACCGCCGCCACGTCACTGCTCAGTTCGGGTACGACGTTGTAGGGGGCAACAAGCGTCTCGGCCACCGAGCCTCTGGGGACGCCGGCCGACGCCGGCAGGCCCAGGGTCGCGACCCCGCTCCCGCCGCCGGCCAGCAGCCCGTCGCTGTGCCCGTGGTAGCAGCCCTCGAAAACTACTACCCGGTCGCGCCCGGTCGCTCCGCGGGCCAGCCGGACCGCTGACATAGCAGCCTCCGTACCGCTGCTCACGAGCCTCACCTCGTCACATCCGGGCACCCTGGCGCAGATTTCTTCGGCGAGCTGGACCTCGCGTGCGGTGGGGCCCCGAACGTCGTCCCCTCGCCGGCGGCCCGCCGTACCGCCTCTACGACCTTGGGGTGGGCGTGGCCGAGGATGGAGGCACCGTAGGACTGCACGTAGTCGAGGTACCGGTTGCCCTCGATGTCGGTGACGTACGCGCCCTCGCCACGGACGACGAAGTACGGCGTGCCGCCGACGGCTTTGAACGCCCGGACCGGCGAGTTGACCCCGCCGGGTGTAACCCGGCAAGCCCGCTCGAACAGTGACTCGTTAGTCTCTGCCCCACTCGTGACTGCGTCGCTCATTTCCCGCGCCACCCGGCCTCAAGCCCCGAGTAGGTCGGCAACCTCGCCGGCGAAGTACGTGAGGACGAAGTCTGCTCCAGCCCGTTTGACAGCACCCAGCTGTTCCAGCGCAACGGCGCTGCCGTCCAACCAACCACGCTCGGCGGCCGCTTTGACCATGGCGTACTCCCCGCTCACGTGGTACGCAGCCACGGGTACCCGTACGGCCTGACGGACTGCGGCGATGACGTCAAGATATGCGACAGCGGGCTTGACCATCACCATGTCGGCGCCTTCGGCGACGTCCAGTTCAACTTCCCGAAGGGCTTCGCGCAGGTTGCGGGGGTCCTGCTGATAACCCTTCCTGTCGCCACCTCCGGCAATGGTCACATCGACCGCATCGCGGAATGGTCCATATAGTGCCGAGGCAAATTTGGCGGCGTAAGCCAGGATTCCGACCTGCTCGTAGCCCTCGCCGTCGAGCGCCGAGCGGATGGCTGCAACCTGGCCGTCCATCATCCCGGAGGGAGCGACAATGTCGGCGCCCGCTTTGGCTTGGGCCAGGGCGACTCTGGCGTAAAGCGCCAGCGTTTTGTCATTGTCGACCTCGCCCTGCGCGTCGAGGACGCCACAATGGCCGTGGTCGGTGTACTCGTCAAGACAGAGGTCGGCCATCAGGACCATCTGGCTACCGAGCTCATCGCGCAGCGACGAGAGAGCCACCTGGACGATGCCATCAGGGGACCAGGCCTGGGTGCCTTCGCCATCTTTTTGAGCAGGGACGCCGAAAAGTACAAGGGCCGGGACCCCGGCCCCCGAGAGCCGACGGGCCTCCTTCACCAGTGATTCGACCGTGTGCTGGGCCACTCCGGGCAGCGAGGCAATGGGCTGGGGGTGTCGATGCCTTCGCGGACGAACAGGGGCGCCACCAAGTCCTTCACCGTGAGCTTGCTCTCGGCGAGCATCTCGCGCAGCACCGCAGAGCGGCGCAGGCGGCGCATCCGAGTCTCGGGGAAACCCATAGGCATACACGTTATGCGGACCAGGGCGATAGAACGTGGCCATGGAAACGATCCCTGCATCGCATCGCGACTTGCTCGACGCCCAAGTGGCCACGCTCGCCACCGTCGGCGCCAACGGCCGACCCCAGCAATCAATCTTGTGGTTCTTGGCGGAAGGCGACACCATCCGGTTGTCGCTGGCCTCGTCACGCCAGAAGACCGTCAACCTGCAACACCACCCAGCTTGCAGCCTGCTCATCCCAGATCCCGCTGTAAGCCAGCGCTACCTCGAAGTACGCGGCGATGCCCGTATCGAACCCGACCCTGACTACGTTTTTGCCGACGAGTTAGGCGCTAAGTACGACGCTGACCTGCGCCAGTACGACGCCCCCGGGGAAACCAGGGTGGTCGTGACGCTCGTTGCCGACAGGGTACGGGCCGTCGATATGCGAGGCTGAGCGCGGCCCAGCGGGGTCAGTCGGTGAAGGCGAGCACTCCGCAGACGTCAGTGGCCCAGGCGAGCGCTTGCAGGTAGCACTGCTCGACCTCGGCTGGGCTGAGTGCAGAGCGCAGCTGGAGATCTCCTCCGCCGACCTCCCAGGCGAGGACGTCGGCGAGGATGCCGCCCAACGTCCCGGTGTGGCTGAGCAATGCTTCTTGCGGTTCGGTGTCGAGCGAAAGGCTCTCGAGGATGGTCTCGAGCGACGCCTGCAGCAGAAGGTCGAGCGCAGATACAAGCCCGACGGTGAAGGCTTGGTCGGTCAAGCGGGGCTCGACCTCCTGGGCCATCAGTTCGGCCATCCTAGCTCGGGTCATGGCGATGTTGAACTGCTCGTCACAGCCCTCGTGCGCCCCTGACAAGAGCATGAGAGTGACCCATGCACGAAGCCGTCGTTCGCCGAGCATCACAACTGCCTCGCGCACCGAGCTGAGGGAACGGTAGAGCCCCCTGGCCGCCCCGGTCCCAGCGGCGCGCAAGAAACGGTAGCTGAGGGCCGCGTCGGTGCGGACGATGCTTTCCACTTCCCCGAACGACGTGCCGGGGTCACAGAGCTTTTCAAGCACTCGCAAGCAAGTCAGCCGGCTCGGGGAAAGGGCCTGGCCCTCCACGACCTCGGGCCTGGACAGCAGGTACCCCTGGAAGAGGTCGAAACCAAGTTCCTGGCAGATGGCGAGCTGCTCGCGTGTCTCGACCTTTTCCGCCAACGGCTCGGCGCCGAAGATCGCGCATTGCCGGGCGGCATCTGCAAGTTCAGTTTGTGTAAGTGCGAGGACGTCGAGCTTGACTATCGAGACAAGTTCGAGAAGCGGGTCATCGGGAAGCCACACGTAGTCGTCCAGGGCCAGCGTGTAACCCTTCGAAACCAGGCGCCGGCACCCTGCCACCACCTCGGCGTCTCTTGGTACCTCCTCCAGGATCTCGATCACCGCTTGGCTTGGCAAAAAAGGCACTTCGTGCTCCCCGACCAGGAACGAACGGGTTGCATTGACAAAGGCAAGCTTGGTCCCGACAAGGCTGGCGAGGCCGACGTCGAGGCCGGCGCGCACAAGGACTTCTGCGGTCATCTTGTCGCCGTTCGGCCTTGGCCCGGCCGGGTCCCGGAACAGCAGCTCATAACCGCGGACGCCGAGTTTGGCGTCGAAGATCGGTTGCCGCCCGACCATGAACTGGCTCATCGGGTCCTTCCGCGTGCCCTTACGGGCGCAACTTGGGTCGCGCGCGTCCTTTCTCTATCGGACGCCTGGCGCCCCCGACTTGAGGCGCGGCGCAATAATGAAGTTGTGCAGCGACGCCGCTTGCCAGCGGGCCGTGCAAGGCGACGGTGGCCGGGAGCCCAGTGCGGCATTTTTGGCGCGCTCGGGGCTTTCGCCGGGGTAGTCGCTCTTCTGGCTGCTGCCTGTGGCGGCGGCGCATCGGCGCGCAAGGTGGCTGCGTTGGGCACGACCACCTCGACGACAGCCAGCCGGGCCGTTCCGGCGGCCGGCGGCACAGCCAGCGGCCCGTCCAGCGCTCTGGTCAAACAGGCCGTGAAGTACGCCGAGTGCATGCGAAAACACGGAGTGCCGGCCTTCCCCGACCCCGATAGTGCCGGCTCGTTCTCGATAGCCGGCCTAGCGAGCCTCGACCGAAGCTCACCTCAGTTCCAAACTGCTGCGGGCGACTGTCAGGCGCTGAGGCCGCTGCCCAGTTCCCAGGAGCTGACCCAGGACAACACCGCCTTGTTGAAGTTCTCGACATGCATGCGGTCACACGGCGAGCTCACGTTCCCCGATGTCGACCTCGGCTCCGGGAGCGCAGCGCGTGTGGCGCGCCAGTACCTGAAGACGGTCAACCCGCTCTCGCCAGTGTTCCAGGCCGCCTTCCAGGCATGCCGTCCTCTGCTCCCGTCCATCATTGGGTCCGCCCTCGGTTCGTGACGCCCCCTCGCCAGGCGGCGAACAGGCGGGCGTAGTGGCCATCGGCTTCTAGCAGTTCGTCGTGGCTGCCGAGCTCGGCCAAAGCACCCTCGCGCACGACGGCGACCCGGTCGGCCCGCTCCGCAGCCCCCAGCCGGTGGGCGATGACGATCACGGTGCGGCCCTCGGCCAGGGCCGCGAGGGCCGCCTCGGCCTGGCGTTCGGTGCCGGGGTCGATGCTCGAGGTGGCCTCGTCCATGATGAGCACAGCGGGGTCCGTTAGGGCGGCCCGGGCCAGGCTCACGAGTTGGCGCTCCCCGGCCGACAGGTGCGAACCTCGTTCGCCTACATCGGTTTGCTCACCCTGGGGGAGGCCTGCCACCCAGTCGTTTAGCCCGAGCTTGCGCACGGCCTCCCGAGCGTCCTCGACGGATGCACCAGGTCGTCCTAGTGCAACATTTTCGAGGACCGTCCCCCGGAACAGGAAACCTTCCTGAGGAAGGACAACGATGCGTTCCCGGATGTGCGACAAGAGAGCCTGGCGCAGGTCGACGCCTCCGAAATGGACCGACCCCGACAGCGGGTCGTACAGTCGCCCGGCCAGTTTGGCGAGAGTCGACTTGCCTCCTCCGGTCGGCCCGACCAGGGCCAGCCGCTCCCCAGCTTCGATCCGCAGGTCGACGCCCTCGAGCACGAGCCGGTCCCCGCCGTCGTCGCCGTCTTCGCCCTGGTAGGCAAAGTCGACCGAGCGCAGTTCGAGGGCACCGCTGTCGGGCAGGAGCGCGGGACGCTCGGGGTCCACCATCGACGAGCCAACGGCGAGAAGTTTGTAGACCGTCGCCAGAGCAGCCCCGGAGGACTGCAGGAGGTCGAACAGAGCGGAGAGGCTTGTTATCGCGTTGAAGAGGTTGGCCAGGTAAAGTACGAACGCTGCCACTGTCCCGACCGTCGTCAGATGGGCCTGCACCAGCAGGGCACCTGCCACCAGGACGACGACGGAAGAAAGGACCCCCGACAGCTCGATCTTGGGGAAAAAGCGCGAGGACATCGAAACGGTGGCCAGTTCGCCGTCGAGCTGCGCCTGGTTCACCGCCGCGAAGCGGGCGATCGTGGCGTCTTCTTGGCGAAAGGCCTGGACCACCCGGACCCCGGCGAGGTCCTCGTCGAGCGAGGACAGGGCATCGCCGATGAGCTCCCGCACGTGGCCGTACACCTTGCTCGAAGTGGTGCGGTATCGCGCCGCTGATACGAGAGCGGGTATGAGCGAAATCACTACGACGACGAACAGAAGTGGCGACATCACAACCAGTACGGCCATGATCGCCACAAACAGCCCGATGCTTGTGACAAAGCTGGAAAGGCCGCTCTGCACGAGGGTTTCCAGGACGTCGATGTCGGCCGTCATCCGCGAGAGCAGCTGACCGGAGCTCTCCGATTCAAAAAAACCGAGTGGCTGTGCCAGTAAATGGCTGAAAACTTGCTTCCGGAGGTCGTTGAGGTAAGTCTCACCGATGCCGGAAACCATGAGGGTCTGTACGCGGGTAAGGACGAAATACCCTATGCTCACGACGACATACGCGGCCCCGGCGATAGTAACCACGCGGATCGAACGGTGGTGGACGAGGCCATCGTTGATCATCCAACCGACCAGGGCCGGGCCCGCCAGTGTGGTGGCCAACCCAGCTAGCAACACCACGAGGGCGACGAAAATCCGGCGCCGGTAGGGCCGCAGCGACGACATGACAGCGCCGAGGAAGCTCGCCGGGGCCATGTCTTGCGCTGTCTGTTCGACTTGGGCCGCACTACGGTCCTCTTGCCCTCGTCTCGGCCGCCTCAACTTCATGCTCGTACGCTCGGTTCTTCGTCCTGCGTGCTCTCGATGCCGAGGACCTCGCGGTAGCGGGGCGTGGTGGTGCGCAACTGTTCGTGGGTGCCCTGGGCTACCACCTGGCCGCCGTCGATGAGAACGACCCGGTCAGCTACCGCAATGGTCGCAGGACGGTGCGAGATTATGAGGGTCGTCTTGTCCCGCCTGGCCGCCGCCAGTGCCTTGACCACTTGGAGCTCGCGGGGAGCATCGACGGCAGAGGTGGCGTCGTCAAGCACCAGGACGCGGGGGTCGGCCAAGAGCGCCCGGGCCAGGGCCACGCGCTGACGCTGGCCACCGGAGAGCGCCATTCCTCGTTCGCCCACGGGAGTGTTGTAGCCCTGCGGAAGTTCGTTGATGAACTCATCAGCCTGTGCAAGATGAGCAGCATCGGTCATCTCCTGGTCGGTCGCATCAGGACGTCCGACCCTGAGGTTGGCCTCGATCGTGTCGTTGAAAAGAAAACTGTCCTCGAAGACCACGGCTACAGCCCGGCGCACAGTAGCTAGGCCGAGGCTTGAGACGTCCACGCCGTCCAGGTAGACGACCCCTTCGGTGGGGTCGTACAAGCGCGCCAGTAGGGACAAGACCGATGTCTTGCCCGAACCGGTGGCACCCACCATCGCGACCACTTCGCCGCCGTCAATGGACAGGTCGAGCCCGTCAAGTACGGGGCCCCGTCCACGACACTCGGGTATGAGAACTTGACGTGGTCGAGGTGGACGGCACCTGGGCCGGGAGGTAGCGGCTGCGCTACGGCGGGCTCGGGCACCGAGGTGCGCCGGTCCATGATCGTCGAGAGGCGGTAACAAGACACCACCGCGCGCTGCAACATCACGATGTAGGCACCGATCGACTGCAGTGGCCCGGTAAGGATAGCCAGGTAAGCGTTGAAGGCGACCAACAGGCCGACGCTCAGCTCGTGGTGGATGACCAGGTAACCGCCGAGCCAGTTGACGGCGGCCAGTTCGAGCATTGGGACGGTGTTGAGCGTAGGGAGATAGCGGGCGCGCGTGCGCACAACGCGCATTGCTTCGCCCAGCACGGCGTCGGCGGACGCGCCGAGGCGTGCCTCCATCACCGGTTCGGTGCCGAAACCCTTTACCGCTCGGACACCAGAGATGGTCTCCTCCACCACACCTGCTAGGGCACCTCGCTCTCTTTGCAGGTCGGATATGGCTTCCCGTACCCGCTTGGAGAAGCGGTTCGAAGTAAAGGCAACCAAGGGCAGCGCGGCCAACGCGACGACGCCCAATAAGGGGCTGCTCAGCACCAGGATCACCCCGACGGCGACAGCGAGCATTGCGTTGCCCACCCAAAAGGGTGCCGACGCAACGACCGCTTGGACCTGGAACAGGTCGCTCGTTACCCGGGACAGCAGCTGGCCTCGGTTGACGTTGGAGTGGTAGCTGACGTCCAGGTAGAGCAGGTGGTCGTGGAAGTCCCGGCGTAACTGAGACTCGACGCGCCGCGAGGCGACGCCGTTGTAGTAGCGCCGGCCCCGGGAAGCTGCCGCCTGTGCCAGCCCGAGCACGGTAATCACGACCACGTAGATGGTGAAGCTTTTCCAGCGGTGACCGAGCAGGCCATCGTTCACGGCGTTGCCGAGGAGCAGGGGCGTGCTGGCGATGGCCGCCGAGGACACCAGAGCGGCCGCGACAGCCAGGCCGAGCACGGCCCAGTGCGGGCCCATGGCGCTACGCATAAACGCCCAACCCTGCCGGGCGCGCCGCCTACTTTCGGCGGGGCTGACCGGCGCCGCCGCCGATGTGATCGAAGCTCGCTTCATCCTTAATCTCTGGTGGACCAGGTTACCGGCCCCGCCGCCGCCGCCCCAGCTATTAAGGGCTAACCATCAGGGCTGCCCGGGCCGCCCAGTGCGCCGAGCAGCGCGGCAACTAGCCCGTCAAGGGTGTGCTCGGAGGCTTCGGCGCTCACCTGCAGGCCGCGTCGCCGTGCCGTCGCGGCGGTGACCGGTCCGATGCAGGCAACCACGGCCGGCACCGTGCTGCCCGCCTCGCCGGCCTGGTCGAGATAGCTGTCGACCGCCGAAGAAGAGGCGAAACAGATGGCATCGGCCCGGCCCGCGGCTTCCAACACCTCCCGTTCGATGGGACGGGGGACGGTGCGGTAGGCCTCTACGGCGTCGACCTCCCACCCCGCCTCGGCGAGCCCCCGTCTAAGTTCATCGCGGGCGCCAGCGGCTTGGGGGAGGAAAACCGCCCGGGTTGCTGCGGTGGGAGGCGGCGGTGGGAACGATTCGAGCAGGCCTTCGGCCAGGTAGCGGGAAGGTACTAGGTCGGCCACCACGCGGTATGCGATAAGGGCTTCGGCGGTCGCCGGCCCGACGGCCGCTACCTTCAGTGTGTGGAGCGAACGGGTGTCGGGTACCAGCTCGAAAACACGTTGGACAGCGTTCGGGGAGGTGAACACGGCCCAGGCGTAAGCCCCCGCATGCAGCCTCGCCACCGAGGTGGCGAGGGCCTTCCCCCCATCCGAAGGGGGCGAAAGGGCGATCGTCGGCACCTCGAGGGCCCGTGCCCCAACCTCACGTAAGAGGGCGGCGAGCTGCGGGGCTGCCTGCGCCGAGCGTGTCACCACGACGGTCTTGCCCGACAACGGGCGTTTTTCGTACCAACCGAGGTCAAGGCCGGCTACCTCGCCGATCACGATCGTAACCGGTGGGCCGATCTCGGCACTGGCGAGACGCCCGAGGGTCGTCCGAACCGTCACCTGATCTGGTTCGGTCCCCCACTGGACGGCCACGACGGGGGTCTCGGCAGGCAGTCCGCCAACCATCAGGCGGTCTGCGATCTGGCGACGGTGGGCGGCGCCCATCAGCACGACGATCGTACCGCCGGCCTGGGCGAGCGCCTCCCAATTGGTGCCCCCGCCTCCCGGGCTGCTGTCGACCGAGCGGGAATGACCAGCGACCACTGTGAAGGCGGTGACGAGGCCGCGATGGGTCACGGGTACCCCTGCGTACGCCGGGACGGCGACCGCCGAAGTGACCCCCGGGACGACCTCGAACGGTACTGCCTCCGAGCGCAAAAAGAGCGCCTCTTCGCCGCCGCGGCCGAAAACGAAGGGGTCGCCACCCTTGAGCCTTACCACTCGCTTGCCCTCTCTTGCTCGGTCGACAAGCAGCCGGTTGATAGCTTCCTGGTCGCCCCTGTCGTCGGGTTGCTTGCCGACGTCCACCCTCTCTGCTCCCGCAGGGGCGAGCGACAGCAGGCTTGCGTCGGTGAGCCGGTCGTGGACGACCACATCCGCCCGAGCGAGGACTTCCGCACCGCGCAAAGTCAGCAGGCCCGGGTCGCCTGGCCCGGCCCCAACGAGGTAGACGGTCCCGGTCACCCGCGGACTATCACGGGTGGGCCAGGCGTGCCGCCAGAAGCTCCTGGCCGCCGCTGGCTAGGACCATCTCGGCCACTTCGCGGCCGAGGTCGACCGCCATTTCGGGCCGCCCGGTCGAACCGCACCGGACCAGGGCGCTCCCGTCGGGCGCAGCGAGGAGCCCTTCGAGGTGGAGCTTGCCGTGTTCCGTCTCGGTCGCGAAGCCGGCCACCGGAAGGTCACAGGCCCCCCCTACCGTTGCGAGGAAGGCCCTCTCAGCGTCGACCGCCTGGCGCGCGGCCCTGTCGTTGACGGGGGCCAACAGCTCGAGGCGGGCGATATCATCCGCCCGGCACTCGACAGCTAGTGCGCCCTGGGCTACCTGGGGCAGCATGACTGCGGTGCTCAGCACCTCCATTGGCTCAGGGGTGAGGCCCAACCGCGAGAGCGCAGCTCTGGCCACGACGATCGCGCCACCTTCGGGCACGCGAGAAAGCCGTGTCCCGATGTTGCCCCGTAAGCTCTCGAAGCGCAGGTCCGGTCGCAGCCACGCCAACTGCGCCCGGCGGCGCTGGCTCCCGGTTGCGACCGTCGCGCCGACGCGGAGCTCGGCGAGCTTGCTGCCGACGAGCACATCTCTTGGGTCGCCGCGCGCTGGGACCGCCGCAAGGCAGATGCCCGGTGCAGGCAGAGGTTGGAGGTCCTTTGCCGAGTGGACGGCCGCATCCGCGTCGCCGTTGAGCAAGGCAGCTTGGACCTCGCGCACGAAGACGCCCCGGCCGCCCATTTCCCACACGGGGATCTCCAACCGGCGGTCCCCTGTCGTCGTGACCTGCACGAGCTCGACGTCCAGCCCGGGGTGGAGGGTACTGAGCAGCGCGGCGACGTGCCCCGCCTGCCAAAGCGCGAGCGGGCTACCCCGCGTCGCCAGCCGCAGCGGCACGTTACGGTTCTAGGCCGAAAAGCTCCCGGAAAGCGTCGGCGAGCGCTTCGCCCCTGGCCGTGCCGGCAGCGGATTTCAGGTTGACCGTCGGTTCGTGGAGCAACTTGGCGACGATGCGCCTGGTCATGGTCTCCAACAGCTCGCGCTCTGCCGGCCCGAGCTCGCGGGTACGGACCTCGAGGCGGGCCATCTCGGCGGCCCTTATTTCCTCGGCACGGTCGTACAGGGTGCTTACCAGCGGGGCGACGGCTCGAGCAGCGAGCGCCGTGCTGTAGCGGTCAACCTCCTCGGCGATTATCCGCTCGACAGCCGGCACCTCCGCTCGCCTCCCGTCCACCTTGGACGCGACAAAACTGCTGATGTCGTCCATGTTGAGAAGCGTCACGCCAAGGATGTCGGCAACGTCGGGGTCGATATCGCGCGGCACCGCGAGGTCAATGAGCAGCAGCGGGCGGTCGGCCCTGGAGGCGACGGCTGCTCTGGCACTGTCCGCGCCGAGCACAGTGTCCTCGCCCGAGGTGCAGCTGGCGACCACGTCTGCGGTGGCCAGGAGCGTTGGAAGTTCATCCCATCCTGCTACCCGCCCGCCGACGGCTTCGGCGACCTGCACCGCCCGCGAGTTGGTCCGGTTGGCGACGATGACGGGGAGCGCTCCTGGCACCGCGGCAAAGGCCCTGGCGGCGCTATCGCCCACTTCGCCCAACCCGATGACCATGGCCTGCTTACCCTGCAGCCCGCCCAACCTGGAAGCCGCCAGTTCCTGCGCTGCATGCGGAAGCGACGTGGTCCCCCGCGAAATGGCGGTCTCCGCGCGGGCACGCTTTCCCACCAGCAAGGCGTGACGGAATGCGCCGCCCAGGACAGGGCCACAAGTGTTCTCTTCCCGGGCGACTTCCCAGGCCTGGCGGACCTGGCCGAGCACCTCCGGTTCGCCGAGGGATGCGGAATCGAGCCCTGCAGAGACCCTGAAGAGGTAGTTGACCGCGGCTTCGTCGAAGTAGGAGTAGAGGCTCCCCGAGAAGTTCTCCGGCGGGAGGCCGCTCCAGGTCGAGAAGAACTCCCGGATGTCCGCCATGGCCCCGTGAAAGCGGTTGACAAGGGCGTAGACCTCGGTCCGCATACAGGTCGAAAGAACCACTACCTCGTCCAGATGGGGGCGCGAGGAAAGGTCGGCGAGCGCCTTGGGCAGGTCGCCAGGCGCCACGATCATCGGCTCCAGGGCGGGGAGCGGCACTGTCCGGTGATTTATCCCGACTACGGCAATAGACACGCCTCGAGGCGCTCCTTTGCTTCGGCTCGGCGTCCCGAGCGGATGAGTTCGAGCATGGCCCAATCCAGGCCCGGCCGCCAGTCGACCTCTTCGGTGCTCCTTCCCTGCGCCTTCAACTGCGCACGCGCTTGGGCGAGCATCCCGGCCAGTTCGGCCAGCTCTGGGCCCATCTGTTCGACAACGTGTTGCTTCAGCCACGAGGCCAACGCGGGGCTGTACCCGTTGGTGGATATGGCGACGGTGACCGGCCCCTGACGGGCCACCGCAGGCAGTATGAACGAACAGTTGTCGGGGTCGTCCGCGGAATTGACCCAAACGCCGGCTGCCGTCCCGTCGTCGAAGACGGCCCGGTTCACCTCCGGGTCCCCTGTAGCGGTCACCACTAGCCAGTAGCCTGCCACCTCACCCCGTTCGTACGGGCGCTCCTGCATGCTCGCCAGGCCGGCCGAGCCGGCGAGCGAGCGCATCGGCGCCAGCAGTTCCTTGGCCACCACGTGGACCAGCGCGCCTGCTGCTAGCAGCCCTTTGGTTTTTCTCTCGGCGATGTGGCCGCCCCCAACGACAAGGCACCGACGGTCCTTCAGGACAAGTGCGACCGGGTAGACCCGAACGTCGAGGGGCAAGGTCGATTACTTTCTGGAGAGGCCGACAGCCTTGGCGGGGCTGTCGACATTGTCGCTGCGGAAGTGCTCGTAGTAGCCGAGGATCTGGAGCTCCACACCGAGGTCGACCTTGCGGATCGAGACGTGTGGGGCCACGTTCAAGACCACGGGGGCAAAATTGAGCACAGAGGTGATCCCTGCCGCGACGAGCCTGTCCGCCACCTCTTGGGCAACCGATGCCGGCGTGGCGATGAGCGCCATGGTTACCTGCTTTTTCTTCACCACTCGCGCTAGTTCTGACAAGGGGTAGATGAGTGCCCCGCCCAGGAGACTGCCGCACTTGGCAGCGTCGGTGTCGAACGCTGCCACCACGTGAAAGCCCCGTTCGGAGAAACCCCTGTAATTGCCGAGCGCGTGGCCCAGGTTGCCCGCCCCGACGAGAGCGACGTTGTACTCCTGGTTGAGGCCGAGCTGGCGGTTGATCTGCTGGCGGAGCAGGTCGGTGTCATAACCCACGCCCCGTGTCCCGTAGGACCCGAGATATGACAGGTCTTTTCGGACCTGCGCAGCATTAACGCCGGCACTAAGGGCGAGTTCTTCGGACGACATTGTCGCATGCCGCGTCTCGCTCGCTTCTACCAGGGCGCGCAGGTACAACGGGAGACGCTTCACAGTCGCTTCGGGGAGCAGTCGAGCTACCGGCATCGCAACAATCGTACGCCCCGGCTCGTCCTAGCCCCAACGGACATCCGCGTGGCATCTCCTTATGTAAGCGCTTATATGCAATAATAGGAAGTGTGAAAACGCAAAAGTCTCCCGTTTCGCCCAAAAATATGCCTGCTCGCCGGCGGGTTGCCTTGGTAGCGCACGACAATCGGAAGGCCGACCTTTTGGAGTGGGCGCGTTACAACCGCGCTTCGTTGAAATCCCATGACCTAGTCGCGACCGGGACGACCGGCAAGCTGATCAGCAAGGAGCTGGGGCTCCCCGTTACCGCAGTGGAGAGCGGCCCGCTTGGCGGCGACCTTCAGATCGGAGCCCTGATCACCCAGGGCGAGATCGACATGCTCGTGTTCTTCTGGGACCCGTTGGAGCCTCAGCCCCACGACCCTGACGTCCGGGCGTTGCTGCGCGTGGGCGTGGTTTGGAACATCCTGATCGCTTGCAACCGAGCTACGGCCGACTTCCTCATATCGTCGCCGCTCATGACCCAACCGTATGAGCGCGCGACCCGCCACTACGGTGCGGCTATGAAACCCGAGCCCCGGGCCGCGATTGTCCGGTCGCTCAACTCGCCTTCTCTTGTGAGCTGACCGCGGGCGGGAGTTGGCCCTTCAGCAGGGGCTCTCAGCCGGCGGCGGTGTACTGGGCCGCGAGGTAACTGTCCACGTCCTCTTCGCGTATCCGGTACGACCGACCGACGCGCACAGCGGGTAGCTGCCCTGACTGCACCAACCGGTAAACCGTCATATTCGAAACCCGGAGCAGGCCCGCCACCTCACCAACCGTGACATAACGGGACCGGGACCGAGCGTCGCTCAGTTTGGCCATGCTGCACCCTTCTCCAGCTACCAGCGTAGCCCTGATGCATGCCCGACTACCAGGGGCAGGCTCCGGTCGCGGCTAGGCGCTCCGCCGGCCCAGCACGCTAGCTGTCACTACCGGGTACCGATCGAAGCCGCCGCCGTAGATGGCGTCCAAGTGCTCACCTGGGCAGTGGAACCCGAAGGAGTCGTGAACCCCCCATTGGGGGTCGTTGCGGGGATCGAAATCGAACTCGGCTTTTATCTGCTCGGCGAAGCCGTCCGGGTCTGTGCCCTCATAGTAAATGTGGCGGCCCTCTGGATGGAGCTGTGACCAGGTGCCCACGGAACCTCCTCCCGGTGCCGGTGCGGCACCTCCCGGAAGACCTCGGCAGAACGGGCGGCCGGCCTTAGCGGGCCTACGTGAAAGAGGGGCTTCTTGCCAGGGGGCCTCGCCTGGCTTATGCGTTGGGCGAGGCGGGGCCTCGGGAGCCCAGCTGGCGGCTCCGGTGCGACGCCGCCGTCACCGCCTCGATGAAGGCAGAACGCACCCCGCCGGCCTCCAGCTCGCGCAGCCCGGAGGCCGTGGTGCCAGCAGGCGAAGTGACGGCTGCCCGGAGAGCCGCGGGGGTCTGGCCGGGTTCTGCCAGCATGCGTGCGGTGCCGAGCAACGTCTGGACGACGAGGTCCCCTGCGACCGAACGTGGAAGGCCGAGAAGGACACCCGCTTCGATCATTGCTTCGGCGACCAGCGCAATGTATGCAGGCCCCGAACCGGACAAACCGGTGACCGCATCGAGGAGCCTCTCCGGGACCTCCACGACGAGGCCCACCGAGCTCATGATGCCGGCCGCCCAGTCGACGTCGGATCGCTCCGAGCGCGAACCGCCCACGATCGCCGTGGCCGCCGTCGATACGACGGCCGGCATGTTGGGCATCGCTCTCACCACAGCGCAAGTTTCCGGGCACCACGACTGGAGGTCGCTCAAAGTCACGCCGGCTGCTATCGAAAGCACCCTTTTGGCCCCGGTGACGGCAAGATTGCGGCACACGCTCTCGACGTCTCCCGGCTTGACTGCGAGGACCACACCCTCCGCCGGTGCCAGCTCGCCATCGAGCACCTCGAGCCCGTCGAAACGGCTTGCCAGTCCGCCCGGAGCGCCGAGCTCAGCGCGGCGCGCGGGCGACATCTCGGCCACCGCGACCTGCGACGGTTTGGCCCAGCCGGCGTCGAGTAGGCCGCCGACGAGCGCTTCGCCCATTTTCCCTCCACCAACAACCAAGAGATCCATGCGCAAACGATAGAGCAGATCGCAGGTCCCAGGCTTAGGCGAGAGCGCCGCAGCCCGCGAGCCCGGGCACTTCGCACTTCCCCGAACGAAATGACGGTGTCCCGCGGGCTACGGCAAAGGCCATCGTAGCCAACTCCTGGCTGCCGCTCGCCGGCGCCGGGCGGGGAAATTTTGGCGGAAAGGGTGCGCTGCGGGGCCGCCGGACGGAGAGGCTGCGAGCTCAGTTGCAGGTGACCAGGTCGCGCTCGGTCAGCGCTGTGCACAGGTCCAGGATCCCATTGGCGGCGCTCGCCCAGGTGTAGCCGAGGTTGCGTTCGCTAGCGGCCGCGCCGAGCAGGCGGGCCAGCGCGCGGTCGTCGAGCAGCTCGCCCAGGTAGTGCGCGAAGCCGGCGGCGTCGTTCGCGTCGACCAGGTAACCCGTGCGCCCGTGGTCCACCAGTGTCGTAAGGCCCCCAACCGCCGAGGCCACAACCGGCGTGCCACAAACGGCCGCCTCGAGTGCGACCATCCCGAACGATTCCGACCGGCTCGGCACGATGCAGGCGTCCGCGGCCCGGTAGTAGGTCGAGAGAAGCTCATGGGGTTGCGGCGGGACCATCGTTACTCGCTCGCCGAGGCGGTGGCCGGCGATCAGGCTTCGGGCCTTGGCCAGCTCCTCCTGGCCTCTAGGCCCGCTTGGGCCACCGATCACGACCAAGCGCGCGTCCCCTGAGCGACCGGTGCGGCCGGCAACGACGGCGAGAGCTTCGATTGCAAGTACGAGCCCCTTTAGGGGCTGGATGCGCCCGACGAACAGCACGACCGGGACATCCGCCGGCAAGCCGACCGCCCGGCGAGCCTGGGCCTGGTCGCCCGGGCCAAACAAAGCAAGATCTACGCCGGGAGAAATGACCTCGATCCTCGACGGGCCCACCCCGTACAACCTGACGAGCTGGGCCGCCTCCACGCTGCACGACGCGAGGACCGCATCTGAGCAGCCGATGGCAGACGACTCACCAGCGGCCCGGCGGGCAGCCACCCCCGCCTCGTCCTCGCCCACCTCAGCCTTCACCCGGTCCAAGGTGTGGAAAGTTGAGACGAGGGGCAGGTCGAGGGCGTGCTTGAGCGAATGCCCTGCGACGGCGGACAGCCAGTAATTCGCGTGAAGCACGTCCACACCGTCGCCCTCCTGGGAGAGGCGGGCCAGGCTGTCGGCCACGCCGGCAGTCCATTCGTCCACCAGGTCCGGGAGCGCCTCCTTTGCCACCGGTCCTACCGGGCCGGCTTCCACGTAGTGGGTGCGGAACCCGGGTTCGACCCACAGCGACCCCGGTTGGTCGCGGCTCTCACGGCGTGTGTAGACCTCGCAGCGTGCGCCCGACCGTGCAAGCGCGCTCGCCACCTGCCTGACATAGACGTTCATACCCCCGGCGTCTGCCGTTCCCGGCTGAGCCAAAGGTGAGGTGTGCATCGAGAGCACGGCCAGCGCTGGCACGGGGCGAGGCTACCGGCACCCGGCGTATTCCCGGGCAATAGCGGCGCGCACGCCGGTTAGCCGAGGGGGCCCGACGGGTTACTTGAGTAGAGAATCTACGTTTGCTTCGCCACTGCGGTATCGACGTACCAGCTCTTCTTGCAGGTGGTCCTGGATGTCGTGCAGGGCCGACGTTCCGCTGAGACCTCACGCTCCAGCTTGGACAGGCCGACGAGCAGCTCGTCCAGTTCGACCGAGCTAAGCGACCCGAGGGAGCCAAGTTGGTCAGACGGCAGCATCTCTTCGACTCGGGCCGTCAATTTCTGCATTTCCCCATCGGCCGGGGCGAAGAAGGATATAGGCATGCGGCCCGGGCCGTCCCCTCGGCTGTGCTCGCCCAGGATCTGGGGGAGCTGGTCGACCAATGCCTCGGGGCCTTGGTCGGAAAGGCCGAGCAGCCGTCGCTCAGATTCCGCAATTATGAGGTCGACCCGCGCCTGAGCAAGGCGCCGGAGGTAGGAGAGGTCGGTTTCGAGTTGGGCGCACGCATCGCGCTTTGCACGCAGCTCCGCCAGGCTCAAGTCTCCGAGTTCCAGCAGGTAATTAGGGTTGAGCGCCACTACCAGGTTGAACTCGTTCATCATCTTCGACTTTACAGCACTTGCGCGGCCACTGACAGCGCGATCTAAAGGCTGCCAGCGGCCCCACCCGACACGGGTGGGAGCACGGCGACCTCGTCACCGGCGCATAGCAAGCGGCTTGGCGCCGCCGCCGCTCCGTTCACCCAGATTGCGCAGGTGCCGAGCACGCGTTCGAAGTCGGGCCCGTATGTCGCCACGAGCTCGCCGGCAAGCTGTGCGATTGTCCTGCCGGCGAAGCCGAAGGGAGCGCTGTGAGTACCGGCAGCTTCCCGCGCACTCGCGAAGAACAGCACCGTAACCAGAAGGGCGTCCGTGTGCCCTTCGCTGGGACCTGTCGATGAGCCGGTCATTGGATGGAGGCTACCGGTAGTGGTTGTCTGCGAAGATGGCCGGATGGGCCGCCTTCTGCTTGTCCGTCATGCCCAATCGGTCTGGAACGCCGCCGGCCGCTGGCAAGGCTGGTCGGACGCCCCGCTTTCGGAGCTCGGGATGGAACAGGCCACGCGGGCTGGTAAGTACCTCGCGGGGCAAGGGCTCCAAGCTGGCGAGGTCGCATGTTCAGACCTCGCTCGCGCTCGGCTCACCGCCGAACTGATCGCCGAGCAGCTGGGCTACCAGAGGCCGGTCACCCTCGAACCCGCGCTGCGCGAGCACGACGTCGGCGAATGGAACGGGCTCACCATGGCGGAAATTACCGGTCGCTGGCCCGGCGAAGTCGAGATGTGGCGCCACCGCCGCTTAGGCGCTTTCCCCGGCGGGGAGAAGCTGAGCGCCTTCGACGAGCGGGTCCAGGCCGCGATGAGACCCCTCGGGGCACTGGCACTTGGTACCGACGTCGTGGTGGTGGCCCACGCCGGCGTTGTCCGTTCGGTGGAGGAGTGGCTCCACATCTGGGACCCGGACCGGCCCCACAGCAACCTCACGGGTTGGTGGCTTGAAAGCACGGGTACCCCCTCGGCGATAGTGCTCGCGGCGCTCGCACCTGTGGATCTCGTCTCGCTCGGCAACGAAGCCGTCCCCGGCCCTGTATAGCTTTTGCTCCCATGCATCGCTTGCCCGGGAAAACGGAGGCCCCGCCCATGACGAATGTCGAAGCCATGATGAAGGTCGAGGTCGTGCGGAGCCCACGCCGCAGGAAGACGGTCAGCGCTCGCCAGGTGGGCGACGTAGTGCGCGTCAGCGTCCCGGCGACCATGACAAGGGCCGAAGAGGAGCATTGGGTGACCGAGATGGTGCGGCGCATCAAGAGGCGTCAGCACTCGGCCGCCGTCGACCTGGAAGAGCGGGCCCGAGGTCTCGCAGCCAGATTTGGGCTGGCGGTCCCCAAGAGCACCCGATGGGTCGACAACCAGATCCAACGATGGGGTAGCTGTACTCCCTCCGACGGGACCGTACGGATCTCGTCGAGGCTGGCGACCGAGCCCCCGTGGGTGCTGGACTATGTGATCGTGCACGAGCTGGCCCATCTCCAAGTGTGCGGCCACTCGAAGGCGTTCTGGGACATAGTCGGGCGTTACCCCCTCGCGGAGAGAGCACGGGGGTTCCTTATGGCCCGCGGCGTCGATGAACCCGACGGCGAGCCCGGCCCGGCTCGCCAGGCTGGCCCATGAGAGGCCGCCCTCCCGCAGCGGCCAAACCGGGCTCAGCCGGCCGCGGCCTCGCGGTAGAGGGCCGCTTGGCGCTGGCCGCCCTACGTGGCTCTGGGCCTCCTCCTCCGCTCGACACGGCGAAAGGGAAGGAGGTCGTCGTCCGGGCGGGCCGTCGTCCCCAGATGGGCGTCCCGTTGTTACCGCGCAGGTCCAACATTTCGAGCGGGGCCGGGTACTGAGTGGCGACGGGGCCGAAGCGCTCGCCGTCGCGGCAGGGCTCGCGGTGGAGCGACGGTTGCCGTTGGTGTGCGTCCTGACGTCTTCGGGCCAAGACCTCGGCGAGGGAGTTGCCGCTCTGGACGGCTGGGGACGGGCGGCAAAGGCGTTCTCGCGCTGCTCAGGGGTCGTGCCCGTGTTGGCGGTCCTCGACGGCCCTCTGCTGTCGGGCCCGGCGCTCCTACTTGGCCTGGCCGATGCGGTCGTCATGACTCCGCGGGCACTTGCATACATCTCGGCCCGGCCGCGGTTGCTGAGGTCACGGGCGTGCCGGTGCGCCCTTCAGAACTTGGGGGCGCATCGGTGCATTCCACCCGCTCCGGGCTTGCCACCGTGGTCGTGCGCGACGAAGCGGGCGCATTCGAGGCAGTCGACCAACTGCTCGGGTTCCTTCCAGCGCACTGCGACGAGCTGCCTCCGGTCGAGGTACCGCGCGACCCGGCCTCGCGGTCCACGCCTGAGCTCGCCGAGGTTGTCCCTGCCTTGGCGACAGGCAGCTACGACGTCCGCCGGGTCATCGCTGCGATCGCCGATGACGGCGAGCTCGTCGAGCTGAGGGCCGGGTGGGCGGCCCAGCTCGTGACGGCGCTGGTGCGGGTGGCTGGCCAGCCGGTCGGCGTACTGGCCAACCAACCTCAGGCCATGGCCGGGACCCTGGACATCGCGGCGTCCCAGAAGGGCGCCCGTTTTGTCGCATTCTGTGACTCGTTCAACCTGCCGCTGCTGACCATCGTGGACACGCCTGGGTTCATGCCCGGGCGGGATCTCGAATGGCGGGGCATGATCCGCCATGGCGCGGAACTGGTCTTTGCCTACGCAGAGGCGACGGTCCCCAGGGTGTGCCTGGTGCTTCGCAAGGCCTACGGAGGGGCCTACATAGTCATGGACTCCAAGGCCATGGGCAACGACCTGTGCATCGCTTGGCCGAGCGCAGAGGTCGCCGTGATGGGTGCCGAAGGAGCCGTGCGCATCGTGCACCGCGCAGCCGATGATGCGAAGCGGGCGGAACTGGCGGACGAGTACCGGGAAAAGTGGCTAAATCCCTATGCCGCGGCCGAGCGCGGCTATGTGGACCTCGTGATCGACCCGGCCGAGACCCGCCAAACGGTGGCGCGTTGTTTCTCGGTGCTTGGTACCAAGCGGGAACGCCTCGTCGCCCGCAAGCACGCCAACAGCCCGCTCTAGTGCCACTACAGGTTCCGGGGGCAGCTAGTGCGCTACCCCGGGGGCAGTCGAGGAAGTGCTGGCCGCGACTGTGCTGGCCGCGACAGTGCTCACCTGACCGGGTGCCTGCGGTCCGGAGCCGTGGCCCCTCAAGGGGTGCATGTAGAGCCAGCGCACATGGGTCCCAGGTCGATGGCGGGTGGCGGGGATCGCAGCAGGCACCGTACCGTCCGGGGTGAGCCAGCCGCGCTTGCGGAACATCACCACCAGGCCGATGACCGTAAGGACCTGCGCTCCGATGCCGACTGCGAGGAAAACGGCAAAGCTGCCGAGCCGGGTGACCATCCAACCGAAGTTCTGGCCGAAAAAGCCGGTCAGGAAGCCCAAGGGCAAAAAGATGGTGGCGATGATCGTGAGCTGCTTCATCACCACGTTGAGCCGGTTCGACACCGTGGACAGGTGGGTGTCCATAGCCCCGCTCAGCAGGTCCCGGTAGCTGTCCACCAGGTCGCTGACCCTGATCAGATGGTCGTAGAGGTCGCGGAAGTACCTCTCGTACTCAGGCGTCATGCCGGGGAGGGCCGAACTGCCGCTGACCAGCGTTGCGAACATGTCCCGCTCGGGCGTCACGATCTTTCGCAGGGCTATCAGCGACCGCTTCATATCGAAAAGTCGCCCGAGCTGTTCGTCCGTAGGGGCCTTGAGGATCTCGTCCTCGAGGTCGTCGATCTGGTCGTCGAGGACCGCAAGGACCGGGAAATAACCGTCTATCAGCATGTCCAGGACCCGGTAGAGGACCATCAACTGGCTCATAGGCGGCCCGCCGTCTGCCTGCATGCGGTGTAGGACACCCGGGAACGCAGGGCAGGCGTGCTGGTGGACGGTTACGAGAAAGTTCTCGCTGCAAAAGCAGTGCACTTCCACTAGGTGATCTGTAACCCCCGGGCCGTAGACGACCAGCAGGCCGAAGTCGTCGTAGGTGTCGAACTTGGGGCGCTGACCGAAATGCTCGGCATCTTCGAGGGCCAGCGGGTGGAAATGGAAGGTGTCCCTCAGCACCTGCTGCTCCGGGCTATCCGGGGCTGTGCTCAACAAGTCCAGCCAGAACGGCGTGGACGAGGCGAGCAGGCGCTCGATCTCAGCTGTGGTCAGCTCCAACTGCTTGCCGTCCAGCGTGACCAGGTGGCCGTCCATTACCGCAAGACCCTATATGCACTTAGTGCTGGATTGGCACACTGCGTGGGGGCGGGGAGGATCGAACTCCCGGCGCGCAGTTAAAAGTCTGCCGGTCTTCCACTGACCTACGCCCCCGGCACGCTGGCGCGTCTCCGCGTTTGCTACCGGTCATCCTAGGTTGACGGCCCCGGGCGCCATGAGCAAGGGCAAGCCGAGGACGACGCACACCCCGGCTACCGCCAGGATGTCGATTACTAGCTCGTGCCGGCCACGCCGCCCGAGGCCTAAACCGGCGGCAAGCACAGCCCCGGTTACCAAGCCCCCGATGTGAGCCTGCCAGGAGATGCCCGGGACCACGAAGGAGTAGAAGAGGTTGATCGCGATCAGGACCAGGATCCCTGACGTATCGGTCCTTGCTCGGCGCGCCAGCACAAAATATGCCCCGAATAGGCCGAAGATCGCACCCGACGCGCCAGCAGACTGCGCGATCGGGCTGGTGAACACATAACATGCGACCGATCCTCCGAGGCCGGCTACCAGGAATACGGCTAAATAACGCCACTTTCCGAGCACTGGTTCGACGAGCCGGCCAATGATCAATAACGAGATCATGTTCAGCAATATGTGGAAAAACGTGTAGTGGATGAAGATCGATGTGAAAAGCCTGTACCACTGGCCCAAGTAGTACTCGTTGCCGCCAATTTGTTCCCAGCGGTACATCAGATCGACGTTCTGGCTCACTATGTAGACGACTACGCACACGCCGATCAGGCTCATCGTCACCGGGACCTGGCTCATCGTGGGGAGGCCCCCCGTGCTTGGCCGATAGCGGATCACGGGCGATTTCTTGGCGTTTTTCCGGACGCACTGGCGGCAATGCCAGCCCACGGGCGCCTGGACCATGCAGTCGGCGCAGATTGGCTTGTTGCACGACCTGCATATTGCCCCGGCTAACCGGTCGGGGTGTTCGTAGCAGCGGGTGTTCGGCCCGATGCCTATCTGCTCGTTGCCGGGCGGCCCCGAAGGCGGTGGTCCGGAGGGTGGGCGCGGCGGCGGTGGTGGCGGCGGCGGTGGCGGGGGCGGTGGCGGGCCCCATCCCGGGCTGGAGGCGGGCGAAGCGGGCCACTCGGGGCCCGGCCAGGCAGGTCTCGGCCACTCGGGTTGGCCTGGGCCTGGCGCGGGGCCTTCTGTGCTCGTCATTATTGAGCGCCGTTGGCCGGGCCGGAGCCAGGGGCAGGCCGGGACGGGACGTTCCACTGCTCCACAGCCGCCCCACCACGGTCCCAGCCCAGCACGCTGAGCGTGGCGGTGTCGAGCACGAAAAACCTCCCGCTCGTCGCGGGTTGGCCGAGCCACCGAGCTGCGAGCACGCGCAGCAGGTGCCCGTGCGCGAAGAACAGCGCCTTGGCACCCGCTGGCAGGGCACGAGCGCGCTCGATAGCCCTGTCCGCTCGTGTGGCCACCTGTTGGGCGGTCTCGCCTCCGGGCCATGGACCGTGCCAGATGGACCATCCGGGGTATTTCGCCTTGATCTGGTCCGAGGTCAACCCCTCCAGCTCGCCGTAGTCCCACTCCACGAGGTCGTTATCGACCGTGGGCTTGAACCCTGCCAGTTCGGCGGTCCTAAGGGCGCGCTGGCGCGGGCTCGACTCGACCAGGTCGAAGTGCTCTGGTCGCAAGATGGCGCCAAGCGCCTCCGCTTCTAGTTCTCCAGCGGCGGTCAACGGTAGATCGGTGCGGCTCGTGTGCCGGCCGGCGACGCTCCACTCGGTCTGGCCGTGCCGCGCGACCCACACGACAGGGCCGGTCATGGAGGGCAGTCTGGTCTCGGGGCGAGCGCTGGTCTGGGCTGCGGGCGCTCAGGCATCCCGCTTAGCGAGTGCGTAACCGGCGATCAGCAATAAGACGGTTATGAACGCGGCCAGGTCGGCGGTGCCCCACCACGCGGACAAGTCGATCGAACTTTTGGTTAGCTCGACAAGGCGTTCTCCCGCCCTGGTTGGCCAGTACTCCCCAATCGGGTTGCTAAACGAGTCTGGCAGTGCGGACAGGATGCCCGGTAGGACGAATATGAAAGCGACGCAGGCGACGATCGAGCCGGCAGTATTGCGGAGCAACGCGCCC
This sequence comes from uncultured Acidimicrobiaceae bacterium, assembly GCA_963699075.1. Lineage (GTDB taxonomy): Bacteria > Actinomycetota > Acidimicrobiia > Acidimicrobiales > Palsa-688 > Fen-671. The sequence goes on from CAVOTF010000005.1 coordinate 65,250, forward strand.
GTACCCAGCCCGAAGAGCCCAGTCAAAGTTGTGTAAATGCCCATTCCGATGACGACTCGGAGCACGAGGTGAGTGGTCAGTGAGACGTTCGGGTAGCTCGGGTAAGCCGAAAATATGCCGTCGTCGACAAAGAACGTGATGAAACTCATAATCTCAGTTATTACGAATATGCTTACAGAGAAGACGATAACCTTGGCGACGAGCAGCCGAGACCTCTTAGGAGTGGCGAGCAAGCTAACCCCTATCAGGTTGCTCGAGTACTCATTGCTTACTGCGAGTACGCCGAGGACCATGAACGCAAGTTGGCCCAGGACCCAAGCACCCAGCATGGGGTCAAGGGCGTTCGGGAGCGTGCCGTGCTTGAGCTCGCTTGATTGGTTGGACGCGATCACTAGCGACAGCAGTGCAGAAAGGCCGATCACGAGAATTGCGGCGATGACGATCGTCACTGGCGTCGAGCGCAGCGTTTTCAGTTTTGTCCACTCCGCGCGCATGGTGTCGCGCAGGCCGGGCGGGCCAATTCGGGGAAACCCGATCCGGCAATTGGCTGCGTTGCGACCTCGGTCATGCTACGGCTCCTGCTCCGGTGCCATGGAACTCGACGTCGTCTCGCGTCAGCTCCATGAAGACTTCTTCGAGCGATGCTTCGACGGGGGATAGCTCGTGCACCGGAGCACCCGCCTGGAAAGCTATGTCACCTATGGCAGCTGCTTCCAGCCCGGTCACGGTTAACAGGCCACTATCGTCGCCGTTGCTGGCGGTCTCGACCTTGCCGCCAGCCGCCACGAGGCGCGGGACGACGGCGTCGGCCTTAGGGGTCCGCAGCCGGACCACGATGCCCGAGTTTCTCTTGATGAGGTCCTCGACTTCGGAGTCGGCGATCATGTGGCCCCGGCCGATGACGATCACGTGGGACGCCGTAAGCGCCATCTCGCTCATCAGGTGGCTCGAGACGAACACGGTGCGGCCTTGAGCCGCCAGGCCGTGCATGAGGGTGCGGATCCACACGATGCCTTCGGGGTCGAGGCCGTTAACGGGCTCGTCGAAGATCAGAACGGGAGGGTCTCCGAGGAGCGCCCCCGCAATCCCCAGGCGCTGGGCCATGCCGAGCGAAAAATTGCCGGCCCTTCTGTCGGCGACGTCGCTCAGGCCGACGAAGCCGAGCACCTCCTCCACCCTCTTGACCGGGATGCGGCTCGCTTGGGCCAGGGCCAGCAGGTGGTCCCTTGCCTTGCGCCCGGGCTGGTAGGCCTTCGCGTCGAGTACGGCGCCCACCTCGCGCATCGGGGCATGCAGGCTTTGGTAGGACACGCCATCGATGGTGGCGGTGCCTTTTTCCGGCCGGACGAGGCCGAGGATCATGCGCAGGGTGGTCGTCTTCCCAGCCCCGTTCGGGCCCAGGAACCCCGTCACCCTCCCCGCCTCCACCTCGAAGCTCAGGTTGTCGACCGCGATATTCGGCCCGAAATGCTTCGTGAGGTTGCGTACTTGGATCACCACACCGCCCTTTCGAATACCTAGCGGCTTACGCTACCAGCGATCGAGGTGCTTCCTCGGAAGTATGGGTGCAGGCACGGCGGGATTTCGACCGAGCCGTCCGCCTGGCGGTAGGTCTCGACAAGCGCGGCCCAAATCCTCGGGACTGCGAGAGCCGAACCGTTCAACGTGTCGCAAATCTGAGTCGGGCCGCCCGCTTTAGCCCTGTACCGGATCGACGCCCGCCGTGCCTGGTAATCGCTGAACCACGATACCGAGGAAACCTCGAGCCACATGTCACATCCCGGGGAGTACACCTCGACGTCGAATTGGCGCGCCTGTGACTGGCCAAGATCCCCAGTGCAAATGGAGACTATCCGGTAAGGCAGGCCGAGTGCCGCGACCGAACCGGTGGCTCGGTCGAGGATCTCCGTGTGCAGTGCGGCCGATTGCTCGCGCGTGCAAATAGCGAGTATTTCGACCTTGTCGAACTCGTGGACCCGCAGCAGCCCTCTCGTGTCCCGCCCCGCTGCGCCGGCTTCTCGACGGTAGCACGGCGTATAGGCCATCAGCCGCAAAGGGAGCTCTTCTGCGGGGATGATCTCGTTCGCTCGCATCGAGGTGAGCGGTACCTCCGCCGTCGGCACCGCCCAGAGGTCGTCGCGCTCGAGGTGGTACGCGTCGTCGGCGAACTTGGGCAATTGGCCGACCGCCTCCAGCACAGGGGTACGTACCAGCGTCGGCGGTCTTATTTCGGTGTATGCGTCCGCGTTGCGATCGAGCGCCAGCTGGCAGAGTGCCCGCACGAGGGTGGCGCCCTGGCCCTTGAACAGGGGGAACATTGAACCGGCGATCTTGGCGCCCCGTTCGAGGTCGAGGATCTGGAGGTCGCTGCCTATGTCCCAGTGGGGGACCCTCTGGTGCGGGCTGTACCGTGCGGGGTCGTAGCCGACGGTTCGCACGACCACGTTGTCCGCCTCCGACGCGCCGTCAGGGGCGTCGTCTGAGGGCAGGTTCGGGAGACGCAACATTGCGTCACGCAGGACTGCTTCGAGCGATGAACTTTCCTGCTCTGTGACGGCCAGATCTTCGCCGAGGCGCTTGCTTTCTTCCCGTAGCGCTTCGGCACTCCGCGCGTCGTCTGATCGCATCGCGTCGCCGACCTGCTTCGAGAGCACCTTGATGCGGGCACGGAGCTCCTCGGCTCTGCTTGCGAGCTGGCGGTGGTGGGCGTCGAGAGCCGCAGCGCGTTCCACCTCTTCTGCCGGGACGCCCTTGCGAGCCAGCGAAACCTTCGTAGCCTCGAGCTCAACCCGAAGCCGTCGCAGGTCGATCACCTGCTCGAAGCTAACAGGTGGAGATGGCCCCCCTTAGAACCATTTATTGCCGCCGGAAAGCTACGGTCAGCGTGTGACTTCAGGTCGTGCCAGTTCAGGTCTCGCCCCTGCCGTCGAGATCCGTTCGCTCCGGGTTCGCTACGGGGACGTGGTGGCCGTTGACGAGCTCGACCTGGTCGCGGAAAGAGGTCAGATAATCGCGCTCCTCGGCCCTAACGGAGCCGGCAAAACGAGCACCCTGGAAGTTCTCGAAGGGTACCGCCGCCCTGCCGGCGGGGAGGTCCGGGTGTTCGGTTTCGACCCGGTAGCCGACCGGCGTCACCTTTCCCCACGCGTAGGGGTGATGCTCCAGCGGGGCGGGGTTTACCCCGGTATGGGCCCGCGCGAGGCGTTGCGGCTGTTCGCCAACTACTACCGGTCCCCCGACGAGCCTGAGCGGCTGATCGAACTGCTCGGGCTGGCGAGGGTTGCCCGCACGCCGTGGCGTCGGCTCTCGGGTGGTGAGCAGCAGCGCCTGTCGCTGGGGCTGGCTCTGGTCGGCCGTCCCCGCGCCCTCTTCCTCGACGAGCCCACGTCAGGAGTCGACCCCGAAGGCCGCCGGGTGATGTGCCAGGTTATTAGCGACCTGCGCGAAAACGGCGCCTGTGTCCTGTTCGCGACCCATGAGCTGGAGGAGGCAGGGAGGCTGGCTGACCGCCTTATTGTCATCGACCGGGGTCGTGTCGTGGCTGCGGGGACCCAGGACGAGCTGGCCGCGCTCGCTGGTCACGCCGAGGTGCGCTGGTCCACGACGCCGGCCCTCGAGATCGCTGCGCTGCAAGCCGAGCTCGGCGCGCGGGTCTGGGAGGAGCGGCCCGGCGAGTACGTCGCCGCCGTGACGGGCACACCAACCGTCGTCGCCGCCATTGCCAACTGGCTTGCCGACAACCGCCTCCCACTTGCCGCGATGCGGGCCGGCCGCCCGGCGCTCGAGGACGTGTACCTTCGCCTCACGAAAGATGCAGGCACGCAGGAATGAAGGCATTGCTGGCCCAGGCTGCCGCCGAGACGCGTATGACCCTGCGCCGAGGCGAGACCCTGCTGCTTACGCTCGGGGTACCGGTCGGCTTGTTGGTTTTCCTGTCTCTCACCAAGGTGCTGCCCGCGCCCGGGGACCAGGACAGCTTCCTGGTCCCAGGGATCCTCGCCCTCGCGATCATGTCGACGAGCCTGGTGAGCCTCGGTATAGCCACGGCCTTCCAGCGCGAGTACAAGGTCCTCAAACGGCTGGGCGCTACGCCGCTCGGGAGGGCTCGCCTGGTCATGGCCAAGATCCTCTCCGTAGTGCTCGTCGAGGTCTTCCAGACGGTGGTGGTCCTCGCTGCTGGGCTGCTGCTCGGGTGGCGCCCTGGGGCAACGGTGGAGCTCTCGTGCTGCCTTGCCGCTTTCGGGGCGTCGGTGGCAGGCACGGCAGGCTTCTGCGGCTTCGGGTTGCTCCTGGCCGGGAGGTTGCGCGCCGACGCGGTCCTTGCGGTGGCCAACGGGCTCTGGGTGGGCCTGTTCCTGCTCGGCGGGATGGTCTTCCCGCTGTCCAAGTTGCCTTCGGGCCTGCGGTCAGTGGCCGACGCCTTGCCGGCATCTGCGCTGGCCGAGGCGCTGCGGGCCTCTATCGGCGAAGGCGCGCGAGTACCGGGTCACGCTTGGGTGGTACTGCTCATTTGGGCTGCCGCGGCGCCTGTGGCGGCGGCACTCAGCTTCCGCTGGGAATGACCCGGCCTAGTGGACCAGCACGTCGAGTGCCATGGCCACGAACAGCAGGCTGAGATACGTGATCGACCAGTGGAACACCTTCATGGCGACTGTCGCAGTCCGTGTGACCAGCAACCGCGCACACAGCCCGATAAACACTCCACCGGCAACCATGGCTACGCCCCAGTACAGCCAGTGCATGTTGGCGACAGCACCGAAGAGAGCCGATGCGCCAACGGTCGCGAGGCAGTACACGAAGATCTGCGCCACGGTGCGCCCTAAGGTCATCACGACCGGCATCATCGGGACGCTCGCGTTGGCGTAATCCTCCCTGTAACGGATGGCAAGTGCCCAAAAGTGCGGCGGCGTCCACAGGAACACCAAAGCGAACAGCACGAGCGGTGCCCACCCGAGCGAACCCCGGACTGCAGCCCAGCCAACCAGCACCGGGACCGCGCCTGCCGCACCACCGATGACGATGTTCTGAGGGGACGTGCGCTTCAAGAACGCGGTGTAGACGAACACGTAGAACAGCGCGGCCGAAAGGGCCAACACCGCAGCAAGCATGTTCACGGCGAGCCAGAGCGTCAAAAAGGCGGCGGCCTCCAGGCTTGCAGCGAACACAACTGCAGCCCGGGCGCTCACAGCGCCCGTGACCAGAGGGCGCCGGGAGGTCCGGTGCATCAAAGCGTCGATGTCGCGGTCGAGGTACATGTTTGCAGCGTTGGCGCCGCCGGCGGACAGGGTGCCGCCGATGAGAGTTGCCACCACGAGGCCCGCCGAGGGCCAGCCGCGTGCCGCGAGCACCATCGTCGGCACCGTAGTGACGAGGAGCAGCTCGATTATGCGCGGTTTTGTGAGGGCAACGAACGCCCCGATGCGGGCAAGCGTGCTGGGTGCCGAGCGAACAGATGAAGGGCGAGCAGCAATAGTGTTCGCGTTGCTGACCACGCGCGCAACGTTAGGTGCTGCCGGCCCGAAGGGACAAGGCGGGCTGGTGGACGCTGGTCGATGAGGGGCCATTAGCATCGAGCCTGATGCCTCCGCCGAGCAGCCCGTTACCCCGGCTGAAGAGCTTGCTCGCCTCGCTGCCGAGCGCGCCACGGCGTGCGTGGGCGCTGTCGGCAACCCCTGCGTTCTACCGTCGCAGCGCCGCGCTGGTTGTAGGGCCCTGGCCGTCGGGATCGTCAGCGGCGGGGCCGTCCGCCTGACGGGCTCGGGCCTGGGATGCAGCGACTGGCCGTCCTGCACTGCCACGAGCATCGTGGCCCCACTGCAGTACCACGCCTGGATCGAGTTCGGGAACCGCTTGGTCAATGTCTTGATCACCATCGGGGTGGTGCTGGTGGCCATCGCCGCCTTCCGGCGTCGGCCACGCCGGCGCGACCTCGTGGCATTGTCCGGCGGTCTTGTCGCCGGGATCTTCGCCGAGGTGGTCCTTGGGGGAGAGACAGTGCTCCACAAGTTGGCGCCGCCGTTCGTGATGGCCCACTTCCTGCTCGCCGTGGTGCTCCTTGTCAACGCTGTGGTGCTGTACCAAAGGGCACGCCAGCCGGACCTCGCCCCCGGGCCGCCGCAGGGTGGCGCCGACTTGCTACCAGCCCGGCGGCTAGTAAGACCCGTTCACGTGGTGATGAGCCGGTGCATGCTCGTCCTCACCTTCGTAGTCGTAGTACTCGGGACCGTGGTCACCTCGACGGGCCCCCACGCCGGAGCCCCCGGGGTCAAGCGCTTCGGGTTCTCGCTGCATACCGTGGCGCAGCTTCACGGGACCTCCGTGGAGGTCCTGCTCGCCGTTACGGTCGCGACGCTTTGGTCGATGCACCGCTCGCGGGTTGCACCGGCCGTCTTGCGGCGCGGGGAAGTGCTCCTCGTGGTGCTCGTGTCCCAGGCGGCTGTCGGTTACACCCAGTACCTGACCGGCGACCCGGTGCTGCTCGTCGGGTTGCACATTGCGGGAGCTACCACGGTCGTGGTCGCGATGGTGGTTTTCAACCTCGGGCTTTATACGCGCGAGCCGGTGCGCAAGGTGCAAACTATAAGCGGGGAGCCGGAGGGCGCGCCTCTGCTGGCCAGGATCTAGGGACCAGGATCTAGAAAAGGTGGGACATGGCTTCTGCTGCGCCGGTTGAGGTAAAGGAGCCCGAACGCTCCGAGAGGACCGACCTGGCCAAGCCCTGGAAGGTCATCGTTTGGAACGACCCGGTCAACCTCATGAGCTATGTGACCTTCGTTCTCCAGAAGTTGTTCGGTTACAGCAAGGAGAAGGCTCACAAGCTCATGATGGACGTGCACACGAAGGGAAAAGCCGTGGTATCGGGTGGCTCGCGGGAGCGCTCCGAGCTCGATGTCTTCAGGCTCCACGAGCACGGCCTTTGGGCGACCATGGAGCAGGACACCTGAACACCCCGGAGTGGCAGCTGCCCATACGGCGCTCTGGCCCTGGCTGCTACGAAGTGGATCTCAGCGCCGAAAACCGCGAACTGCTTCGGACATTGCCGGCACAGCTGCGTGCTGCCATAGCTGCGAACCCGAAAGATGCCGTCTTTAGGCGTCTTTTCCCACCTGCTTACGCCAACGACGAAGTGGCCGAGCAAGAGTACCGCCGCCTTGTCGGCCCGGAGCTGGACCAGAACCGGGCCCTCGCTTTCGAGACCCTTTCCAAGACCGCCGATGCGACGGAGCTTTCGGAAGAGCAACTCGATGCCTGGGTGCGAGCCCTCAACGACATCCGCCTGTGGCTGGGCACTTTGTTAGATGTCAGCGAGGACCAGGTCGACGATGGGCCGGAGGACCCGCCACACCTGCTTTACCACCTACTTACCGAAGTACAAGGCCTCGCAGTCGAGGCTCTGTTAGGAGATGAATGATGGACTTGGACGACGCTCTCGAACACTTCCGCCACAACCACCGCGTGGTGCTTGCCACCCGACGCCGCGACGGCCGCCCGCAAATGTCGCCGGTCGTCCAAGCGGTGGGGAACGACGGCCGCATCCTTATTTCTACCCGTTCGCCAGCTGTAAAGGTCCGCAACGTCAAACGGGATCCTGATGTGTCTGTCCTTTGCATCCAAGACGGTTTCTTTGGCCAGTGGGTACAGGTGGACGGCATTGCCACGATCGTCGAGATGCCCGATGCGATGGCGTTGTTGCGCTTCACGTACACCCAGATCTCAGGCCAACACCCTGACTGGGAGGAATTCGAACGGGACATGCTCGCGCAGCACCGTGTGGTGATAGCCATACAGCCGCAGAGCGCAGGCCCTGACATCAGCGGTTAAGTGCCTGCACGACTGCTTGCGATCATGGGCTCGGGTGAGACCACCCCGACCATGGCCAAGGTCCACCGACAGTTGTTCGAACGGCTCGCACCCGCACCTGTGCCGGCTGTCCTGCTTGACACGCCGTACGGCTTTCAGTCCAACGCGCACGACATTTCGGCCCGTGCGGTCGCCTATTTCCGAGAAAGCGTCGGCAGGTCTGTGGGAGTCGCGGGCATGTCGCGCACTATCGGCGCCCCCCCCGTGGCCGTCGAGGCCGCCCTGGCTCGCGTTGCCGAGGCCGGCTGGGTGTTTTCTGGTCCAGGCAGCCCGACCTATGCCCTGGGCCAATGGCGCCCGACCATCCTCCCCAGCTTGCTGGCTGAAAAAATTTCTGGCGGCGGCTGTATCGTTTTCTCGTCTGCGGCGGCCCTTACTTTGGGCCGCTGGACAGTTCCCGTATACGAAATCTACAAGGCGGGGGCGGGCCCTGTATGGACCGATGGCCTCGACTTGCTTGGACCTGTGGGTTTGAACGTGGCGGTGGTGCCCCACTACGACAATGCGGAAGGAGGCACCCACGATACGAGGTACTGCTATCTGGGCGAAGAGCGGCTCCGGGTCATGGAAGCGCAGCTGCCACCGGAGGGCTGGGCGCTCGGGGTCGACGAGCACACGGTTTGCATCTTCGATCTCGACGCGCGCAGCGTGACCGTCTCCGGCCTGGGTACCGTTACCGTCCGGCGTCACGGCACCTCGGTTATCGTCGCCTCGGGGCGGACATTGTCGATCGACGAGCTCGTCGAGCTTGCCGGCTCGCTCCCGGCGGCCTCGGGGGGCAACACCGCTCTCATCGGTACGGCCGTGCCAGCCAATAGCCGTAGCAACGCGGTCCCTGAGGAGGTCGGGAGCCCTCTCCTCGCGGACGCGCGCCGCCTCGGCGCCGCCTTTGACACCGCAGTCGTAGCACGCGACGGCGAGGCGGCAACCGAAGCCGTCCTCGAACTAGAGGAAACCCTGCATGCGTGGTCGGCCGACACGTTCCAGTCGGACGAGCTTGACCGCGCCCGGGCGGTCCTGCGCCGGATGGTTGTCCGCCTTGGCGAACTGGCTGCGCCCGGGCTACGCGACCCCCGTGATGTGCTGGCACCCTGGGTGGAGGCGCTCCTCGTCGAACGAGCTGAAGCCCGCCAAGGTGGCCGTTTTGCGGACGGGGACCGCATCCGGCAACGCCTCGAGGATCTTGGCGTGGAGGTGCGCGATACCCCCGGCGGCACTGATTGGGGCCTCAGGGCGCGAGACGGCGCCTAGGCCGCAAGGAAGCTTTCAGCGCTCGGGTCAGCCCGCGGCCAGGGTCGGCCGAGGCATGCTGGTGGGATGGCGACAGAGACCGACCAAGGCCAATTGCAGGTGCGCCCGTACCGCGACGGCGACCTGGAGGCCATCTATGACATCTGTGTACGCACCGGCGACCACGGCGGGGATGCCACCGGTAAGTTCGAAAACCCACGTCTGTTGGCCGACATCTTTGCCGCGCCTTACCTTTACCTGGAACCGGGCTTGGCTTTCGTCCTCCCCGACGGCGCCGATCAGCCGGTCGGCTACGTCCTGGGTACGGCGGACACGGCTGGTTTCGTGAGCGCGTACGGGGAGAAATGGGCCCCGCGGATGGCTTCGCACTACCCTTTCCCGGCGCCGGACGCCCCGCCCGGCGATGCCGGGCTACGGCAGGTCTTCTATCAGCCCGAACGCATGCTGCACGCAGGGATCGAGGATTTCCCGGCCCACCTTCACATCGACATCCTGCCTTCGCACCAGGGCGGCGGGCACGGACGGCGCCTGATCGAGACGTTCGTGGACGCCGCCGCGGCCGCCGGTGCACCCGGCGTCCATGTCACTGTGGCGCTGGCTAACGCCCGCGCTCACGGGTTCTACCAGCGGGTGGGGTTCAAGCCTCTGCCCATCGCAACCGACGGGACGGTCCTGCACTACGGTCTGCGCATCGCGGCCAGTGCGCCGCTCTCCGCTGGGCGCGTCTGACAAGGCCAACGCGCAAGCCGCTAACGCAGGTAGGCCAAGTTGGGCCCGTGTAGCTCACGGTACTCGGAGAGCAGCTCGCGCGCTTCGGTGATGCCCGGCACCAAGGGATGGAAGGACAGTGCTATTTCGGCGAGGCCGGCGTCACCGGTCACCGCCGCTTCCACCAGGGTGCGCTCGTACTCTTTCATTTGAGTAACCAGGCCACGAGCAGACCGCGGGAGCTCGCCTGCGGCCCGCGGCTGGATGCCATTGCCGTCGACCACGGCCGGCACCTCGACAACATCGTCGGCGTCGAGGAAGGGCATGCTAGAACCGTTGCGCGTATTGACGATCACGTTGGCTGCCCGCTTGGAGCTGAGGCCGGCGATGACTTGGAGCGCGACTCCTTCGTAGCCGCCGATCTGGGCTTCAGCCAGGGGGGCCGGGCCGCTGGCGACGCGAAGCGAGCGCGCCTCCGCCTGGTGGTTTTCACCTTCTGTGTCGGTGCGCATGTAGGTGTCGCGACGCACCCCCAGGAGCAACGAGTAGGTCGACCAGGCGTCTTCCACGTCGCCTTTTTCGAACGCCCGGCCGATGCCGCCCATGAGCTCCTCGTTGAGGCGCAAGACGTCCTGGCCACGACTGGAACCGGCTCGGGCCACGCCGGCGACATAGCGCCGGGGGTCGTAGTAGTAAAAGACATACTCGGTGGGCACCGCCCCCACCCGCTGGACCATTTCGCTGTCGAAGGCAGCGAAGCGGTGGTCGAACTGGCGGAGCTCTTCGTAGCGTTCGAGCAGCTCGCCGATCCGCTCCTCCCCGTCGATGCGGAACGAGGTTATCCAGCCCAGGTGGTTGAGCCCTGAGTAGCCCGTCTCCACCGTCTCGCGCTCGGCGCCGAGGAACTCCCCCAAGCGTTCCAAAGTGCCGTTGGGTGTGTCGCATACACCCACAGCCGGCACCCCGCCGTACGAGGAGAGCGCTTGGGTGATGATCCCGGCCGGGTTGGTGAAGTTGATAAGCACTGCCCCCGGTGAGCAACGGGCGAGCCTCTCGCAGTAAGACAGCACCACCGGGATCGTGCGCAGGGCCATCGCGGCGCCGCCCGGCCCTGTGGTCTCCTGGCCGACGAGGCCCCGCTGCAGGGCCACTTGTTCGTCGATTACGCGACCCGCGTCGCCGCCAACCCTAATGGCCGAGAACACGAAGCTGGCGCCCGAGAACGCCTCGTCCGGGTCGGCGGTCTGGGTTACCGTACCCGGGTGCCCTAGGAGGCCGGCGAGCTCGACTGCGAGCCTCCCCGTCGTCTGCCGGCGCGCCGGGTCTGGCTCGAACAGGCTGATCTCGTCGAAGACGTTGGCTCCTCCGGACAGCACGGCTCGCACGAACGCAGGCATACGCACGCCGCCGCCTCCAAGTATGGCCAGCTTCATAATCGGTGGTCCTTTCCCGGCTCGCGCATCTCGCCTGCCGATCCCAGTCTCGCTACCGCCTCCGAACCAGCGGTGTTCCCAGCGGCCACCGCCTCCAAGAACCCCGCGCCGCGGAGCAGTTTGGCGATGACGGCGCCGGCGAAGGCATCGCCGGCCCCCGTGCGGTCCTGCACCACGACATCAATAAGACCTTCGGTGACCTCTGTCGCTCGACCCCCCTCGAAGGCGACCGCACCCGCCGCGCCTCGTTTCACAGCTAATCGCGGGCACCAGGCCCCCGCCACGGCGATGGCGGCAGCCAGGTCCGGCGCTCCGGTGAGGCGCAGCAGCTCTTCCTCCGTAGGCAGGAAGAGGTCTGCCATCTGGGCGCATTGGACTACTGTGCCGGCGAAGGCGTCTATCTCGCCGAAATTGGTGTCGAGGGCGACCCGGGTGCCCGTTGTGGCCGCTACGGCCATGAGTTCTGCAACACCGGGGTCGGCATGCAGGTAGCACCAGGCCGGGCGCACCCGTTGCAGGACTTCGGCCCATCGTTTCACCTCCGCTTCCTGCCCGAGCGGCCGCGGCGGCATATGGCTGATAAAAGCGCGGTCCCCATCGAAGTTGAGTGCCACCGTTATCCCAGCGATGGGGCCGCTCAACCATTCCGAAGGCGACAGGTCGACTCGTTCCCGGGCACAATACGCTTCGACCAACCGGGACCCGAGGTCGTCACCGAGCAGGGTGGCCACGCCGGCTACGGCGCCGGCGCGACTGGCGGCTACCGCAGAGTTGATGGCTCCTCCGCACGAGAAAGCGAACGAGTCGAGGTAGATCTCCTCGCCGGGGAGGGGCAGGCGCTCACAGTCCCCGAAGACGATCTCCAAGAACACCGACCCGAACGACACCATCTCTATGGCGGTCTCTGGGCCTGAGCCTGAAGGCTCGTGCGCCGCCGCCGCCTTTGGCCGAGAAGGACCAACTAGACCGGTCACGCTAAAGGACTGACATTTCCACGCTCGCAGTATGGCCTATCTGGGCGACGTGGCAGGCAGCCAGCTGCGACGGCGCAACCTCCGCCAGCTCGGGTGTGACGTGGCGACAGATGTCTATGACGAGCGGGCAGCGGGGGGCAAACGGGCAGCCCGGCGCTGGGTCCACGACTTTGGGCGGTTCGCCGGCGTCGGTGCCCCCGCTCAGGTCGAGCGGTGCCCGGGGGTCCGGCGCTGCCTGTAGGAGCAACTGGGTGTAAGGATGACGCGGGTCGGACAGGAGTTGCTCAGCCGGTCCCTGTTCGACGATGTGGCCGGCGTACATGACCAGGGCGCGGTCGGCCACATAGCGGGCACTAGCGATGTCGTGAGTTATGTAGAGGAAAGAAACGCCCTCTTCTTCCCTCAATTTGGCCATCAGGTTGAGCAAGCCGACGCGGATGGACACGTCCAGCATCGACACCGGCTCGTCGGCGATGATGAGCTTTGGCCGCAGGGCCAGGGCCTGCGCAAAGCCGACGCGCTGGCGCTGGCCGCCACTCATTTCGTAGGGGTATTTGGCCAGCATGGCCTCCGCCGGGACGAGGCCGACGGCTTCCATGACCCGGACCGCTTCTGCGTGACGACCGGTTTGGTCAAGGTCGCGCCGGTGGAGCTTCATGGCCCGCATGATCCCGTGGCCGACGCGAAAGACAGGGTTCATCGAACTGAACGGGTCCTGGAACACCATTGGCACATTGCTTCGGTAGGCGAGCAGTTCTTTCCTTCGGGTCAGGCCGGCGACGGAGCGCCCCTCGAAGCGGATCTCGCCCGCGGTCGGCCGGTAGACCTTAGCCAGTAGGCGGGCGACCGTGCTCTTACCGCTCCCACTTTCGCCGACCAGGGCGACGATCTCGCGGCGTCCGAGGGAGATGTCGACGTGCTCGACGGCGTGCAAGCTGCGGTGGGACAAGAACCCCCCGAGGCGGAAATAGCGGGTGAGCCCCTGAGCTTGGAGAAGGGGCTCGCCAGCCCCATTCTCCTGCGCCTGGCCGGCCCGCACCACTACGGGGCTGCCTGCCGATGCGGCGGACGCGTCAACCGGTACTGCCCTTGTCGGGTTTTGCAGCCTCTCCTTATCGCGCAAGCCTTCCCGCCCGGGCTTGTCGTACAGGAGGCACCTCACGCTTGTTCCCCCGCTCTGGTACAGCGCGGGCGCTTCTGTTGAGCATTCGGGTGTGGCCCACGGGCACCTGGGGTTGAAGCGGCACCCGCTCGGGGGAGCGGCCAGGTTGGGCGGAGAGCCGGGTATGCCCGTGAGCAGCACCTTGGGCCCCCGCACCGATGGGAAGGCTTCCAGCAAGCCGCGCGTGTAGGGATGGAGCGGTTCGGCGAAGATGTCGGCGGTAGGCCCCAGTTCGGCTACCTGGCCGGCGTACATGACCATCAAGCGGTCGGCGAAGTGGCTGACCAGGGACATGTCGTGAGTGACGAAGATGACCGCAAAGCCGAGCCTTTCCTGAAGCTCCTTGACCTGGACCATCAAGGAGCGCTGGGCCACCACGTCCAGAGCCGACGTCGGCTCGTCCATGATGACGAGGTCGGGTGTGAACAGCAGCGCCATCGCGATCATCGCCCGCTGGCGCATCCCACCTGAGAGCTGGTGAGGGTAGCTGTTCAGGTGGACTGGGTCGATCGAGACCAAACGCAGGACTTCACGCGAGCGCTGATCGATTTCCGGCCTCGTCATTTCGGTATGAGCCCGGCAAACGTCGCTCAGTTGCTGGGCAACGGTCATCACCGGGTTCAGGGCGTTCATGGCGCTCTGCATAACGACCGAATAGTCCCGCCAGCGGACGTAGCGCAGCCGCTTCTCCGTCAGGTCCACCATGTTGTAGCCCTTGAAATTTATGGTCCCGCCGGTTATCAGCGCGGGCGGGTTGAGCAGGCGGGCGAGAGAAAAAAGGAGCGTCGATTTCCCGCACCCGCTTTCGCCGACAACGGCCAGGAACTCGCGCCGGGCCAGGTCCAGGTCCACCCGGTCGACGGCGCTCACCATCCCCGCATCGGTGGCGTAGGCGACCGATAGGCCATGCACCTGCAGGATGACGTCGGTACCTGGCCCCGGCGCCTCGCTAGGCACTCGAGCGTCGCTAGGCACTCGAGCGTCGCTAGGCACTTGCGCTTGCCTCCGGGGTTGGCGTGAGCCGCTGCGCCCTCTGTGCCCTGGGCCGCGAGGGGCGCAGGGCGGGGTTGGAGATCTCGTCGAACGCGTAGTTCAAAAGCGCCAGAGCCGCGCCCAACATCGCCACGCAGACGCCCGGCAAGAGCGCCCAAAGAGGCGATCCTGTCACGAGGGCCTCGTTGTTCTCTGCCCAGTAGAGCATCGTGCCCCAGCTCTGCAGGTTCGGGTTGCCCAGCCCGATAAACTGCAGGCCCGCTGCGGTCAGCACAGCGTACACAGCAGTCCCGAGGAAACTGGCCACTATCAGCGAGGTCATAGTGGGCAGTATCTCGATCGCGATGATGTAGCTGCGGCGCTCACCTCGGACTTGGGCCGCCTCCAGGAACTCGCGGTTGCGCAGTGAGAGCACTTGGGAGCGCAACTGGCGAGCGCCGTAGGACCAGCCCACTGCGCTAAGGACAATGATCGTCACGCCGGTGCCTGCGCTCTTCAGGTAGGCGTTGATGACGATGACCAGGGGGAAAATAGGGATGACAAGTAGTACGTCGGTCAGCAGCGACAGCACTCCGTCCCATGCTCCACGCAGGTAGGCGGCAGAAACCCCCACTATCACCGAAACCGAGGTCGCGAAAGCACCCACTGCGAACGCGATGATCAGGGATTGCCTGGTACCCCAGATCAGCTGTGACAGGACGTCTTGGCCGGTCTCGGTGGTACCGAACCAATGCGCCCAAGACGGCCCGAGCGAGGGCGCGAATTCCATGGCCTGGCCGGCGTAGGGCGCTATCTCCCCCGGGAAGATGCCGAGCACCAGGAAAAAAACCAACAAGGCCACGCCGACTGAGGCTTTTCGATTGTGGCGTAAGGCTCGCCAATACCGGCTCCGGGGCCGCCGCGCCAACGACGGGCCGGGGCCGGGTACGGCGGTGCCTGCTCCCACCGCGGAACTGGTCAAGGTCGTCATCAGCGAAGCTCCCGCGTCCTTGGGTCGAACACGGCCGTCAGGATGTCCGAAACCAGGATTGCGAGGAGCACGGCCACGGTGATCAGAAGGAAGAGCGCCTCCATGAGGGCGTAGTCCTCTGACTTCACAGCGTTCAGCAACATGTAGCCCACGCCCGGGTAGTTGAAGACGTACTCCACCAGGATCGCGCCGCTAACTACAAAGCCGAGCGACATGGCGAAGCCCGTGAGGTTGGGAAGGATGGCGTTGCGGCCGGCGTAGCCCCACATAACCGTCCATGGTTTCAGCCCCTTCGCGCGGCCCATCCGCACATAATCCTCTGCCAGCACTGTAATAACTGTGTTCCTCATCGTGAGTATCCAGCCGCCTATCGCAGTGACCACGAGCGTCAAGGCCGGTAACAACGAGTGCGACACGGCGTCGCCGATGAAGTGCCAGTTCAGCCCCACCTGGTCCTTGATGCTGTAACCCCCGCTTTCTGGGAACCAATTGAGCTTGTAAGCCAACAGCCACACAAAGAGCAGTCCCACCCAGAAGTAAGGGAACGCCGACGTGACCACGAACACCGGTGGCAGGATGCTGTCGAGCTTGCTGCCCCGACGCCACCCTGCGACGAGCCCGACCAGCGTGCCAAGGACGAACGCGATCACGGTAGTGACGCCGACAAGCCCCAAGGTCCAAGGGAGGGCCTGCAGGACCTCGTAGCTGACCGAGCGCATGTCGAACACGATCGAGTCGCCAAAGCGCCCGTGGGCGATATTGCCGAGGTATTGGAAATACGACGAGACCAGGCTCTCGTGGGTGTTGACGCCGAACGCGATCTCAAGGGACTTCAGGACCGCCCCGTTCACTTGTCCTTTGTACTGCGACATCATGGCCAGTGCTGGGTTGCCCGGCATGAGGCGCGGGAGCATGAAGTTGAAGGTCACCGCCGCCCAAAGGGTGACGATGAAAAAACCGATCCTCCGTATGACGAACTTCACTCTCGCGCCTCATGCATATCGGGCCGCGCTTGCTAGCTCTTGGGGTACAGGTGGTCGAGCATGACGCCGACGTCCGGGGCGTTGTAGATGCCCGGTTGGGCGTACGGGTTGCTCGGGGTTGCCCACCCGCCGGTTTGCGAGGTGTTGTACTGGTACCAGTCGACCTCTTCGACAACGGGGATAACCGGGACCTGGGAGAGCATCACGGCTTCGAGCTCATCTGTGATCTTGCGCTGAGTCGCCGGGTTAGTCGTGGTCGCGTACTGCTTGATCAAAGCGTCGGTAGCAGGATTGGAGTACCGCTCCCAGTTGGTGGAGGCCGTTTGCCCTATCGGGGCCGAGTTCGCGGAATAAAGGATCTCACGGAGCTCGTAATAAGGGCTCGGGCCGCCGAACTCAGCGTTGTAGCCAAGCTGGTACTCACCGGTGTAGAGCTTGGTGTCGAATGTCGACCCGGTCAGGTTTTGCGGCGTGATCACGATGCCTATCGTCTTGAGCTCCTGCTGGATGATGGACAGGTCGTTGACCCAGTCTGTGTTGCCACCAACGTCGATGATGCTAAAGGACAGCTTCTGCCCGTCCTTTTGCATCACACCTCCGCTTTCTGTAAAGCCGGCTTTTTCCAGTACGGACTTGGCTTTCGACGGGTTATAGGTGTAGTCGTACTTGCTTGCCAGGCCCGAATTGACCCAACTCGAGAAAGTTGGCGTAACGATGTCGGTTTGGTTGCTGGGTGGCTCGTAACCGTACTCACCGATGCTCGATACCAGCGGGCGGTTGATGGCATAGGCCATCGCCTGGCGCACGGCCAGGTTGGCAAGCAGCGGGTTCTTCAGGTTGAAGAAGATGGAGACATTGGCAATGGGCGGGAACCAGATGTGGTTGCTGGGGCTTTTTGCAAGGTAATAGCCCTTTATGTTTGGGATGAACTGGCTTCCCCACTGAGCCGTCCCGTTAGCAAGGTCTTCATTGGCTGGCGGGTTGGAAAGAAACGACGGGTAATAGACGGTCTTGTACTTCGGCAAACCTGGCTGCCAATAAGTTGGGTTTGCTGTATAGGTGATGTTCTCGGGCGTGCACTTGCCTACCGTGTAGGCCCCGTACCGATCGGTGTCGCGTCCAGGTACGTCACCGGGTTGGAGATCTTGGACCAGATGTGCTCGGGCACGATCGGGGTTTGGTCGGCGATGTAGTAGAAGTACGGCGTGGCTGCTTTCTTGAACTGGAACACCACCTGGTTGGTCCCCTTCAGGCTGACGCTCGAGAGCACTGACCAGATCGAGTTGAGGTCCAGGGCAGGGTTCTTCTTGAGCAGGTTGAAGGTGAAAAGGACGTCGTTGGCGGTGAAGGGCACCCCGTCGGACCACTTGACGCCGGCGCGGACCGTGAATGTCAGGGTCTTGGTGTCATTGGACCATGCGTACGCGCTTGCCAACCACGGAGTTGTCTTCCCGCTCTCCAGGTTGTCGACGAAAACCAGTTCTTCGTATACCTCACCGAATGTAAGGCCGGTAGTCACGAGCCCTTCGTTGAACGGGTTGAAGCCGCACGGCCAAGTCTCCCCGGCCTCATTGTCGAGGGTTAGAGAGGCCCCGAACTGGCGTTGGCGGTCACGTGGCTGTCGGGCGCGGATTTGGCTGAGGCCGACGCAGCTTGGAAACCCACACCGCCGAGCACCCCCGGGACGACAAGCCCGGCTGTCAGCAATGCAACTAACTTTGAACGTTTCTTCATGCTTTATTTTCCTCCTCTAGTCAATATGCCGTCGGTGACAGTCTTGGATTTGGCTGTGAGTGCTCGAGAGCACTTGCTTCTTGAAGACCCAGCGTGATAGCCCCGACCAAGGCGGCGTCGTAGGGGTACGCCCCGGGGACGAGCTCGGGGGGGAACGGCACAAAAGTGTCCAGGGCGCGCCGCAACTGCGGTCCTATGCGCGCCCAGGAGCGGACAATCCCGCCGCCAACGGCGACCCTGGTCGGGTTGATAGCGGTGCAGAGATTGACCAGGTGGAACGACAGCTCACGTACGAAGTCGTCCACGGCGGCGCTCAAGGCATCGTTGCTGGGTTCTGCCTCGAAGACCTGAGCGGCCGTCAGGGTCGCCCCTGTCACGCGCCCCGCGGCTGCGGCCAGCGCCATCCCGCTGACCACACCTTCCAGCCTGGTCATGTCCGTGAGCACGATGTCGATGTCGTTGTCGTGACGAAGGTTGTAGCCGATCTCGCCGGCAGCGCCATTGGCGCCGTTTACTACCTGCCCGCCGCACACAATTGCCACGGCCAGGCCGGTCCCCAGGTTCAGGTAGATGGACGGGTCGGCCCCCACGAGCGCTCCCGAGCGCGCTTCGGCTTCAGCTGCGGCCTTGACATCGGTGCGCAGGCTCACCGCCCGGCACTGGAAGGCGTCCATGAGTTCCCGATGCAAGGCCAGAGCTTCCCAACCGGGTATCGCCGGCGCGAGCAGCACGCCTCGGTCAGTTGGGATCCCAAACGTGCAGGCTCCGATGGCCACCAGCTCCATCTCGCCGGAGCCAGCCCAGCCTGCCGCCATGAGCTGGCGGGCGCGAGCTACGGCCTGAGCCAGGTTCCACACGGCGCCTCGGCCCGCCTGCGTGGCGACGGTCGCTTCGGCGAGCCGACGGCCCTCGAGGTCGGCAACGGCAATGCCGATCTTGCTCCCCCCGAAGTCGAATGCCAATACAACTGGTTCGCCCAAGGTGCTCCCTTGTCTTCGCTAACGGGAGACGGAGTGCCCCCAGTTACGGGAGCCCGCCATTTCGGGGGTGCAACTAATAGGAAGCTATCCTGTCTATTTATGGGCCCGCAAGTCACCCAAGGCACGCGGAGCCTGCCGGTGGCTTCGACCGGTGGCACTGCGGTTCTGGCTGGTCGGCCGAGGCTGATGCGGGCGCTCAACGAACGGCTCTTGCTCGAACAGATCCGGGCCGTTGGCCGTGTTTCGCGAGCGGAGCTCGCGCGCGTTACCGGGCTGTCCAAACCGACAGTCGCCCTGGCCTTGGCCAATCTCGAGCAGGACGGTCTCGTGAAGGTAGCAGGGCTTCGTACCGGTTTGCGAGGCCCGGCGGCCGTGCTCTACGAGATTTGCCCCGACGCCGGTTTTGTCCTGGGCCTGGACGTTGGCCGAGAGTACCTGAGGGGGGCCTTGGCCGATGTGGGCGGAACGGTGCGCGCTCGCTTGTCCCGTGGAGCCAGCAACACGAACGCCAAGGGCCGGGTGGCTGAGCTGCGAGAACTGGCCGACGCGCTGGTTGCAGCGGCGGGCATTACCCGCAGCCGAGTTACCCAGGTTGTCGTAGGCAGCCCAGGTGTTTACGACCCCGGCAAGGGGGCCTTTGCGATGGCAGCCAACGTCCCCGGATGGGAGGGCCCGAAATCCTGGTCGAGCTGCAGCGGTCTCTCGGTGCGACGACCATTGTCGAAAATGACGTCGACTTGGCCGCCTTGGCCGAGCGCGACCTCGGGCACGGTCGTGACCTGCGTAACTTCTGCGTGGTATCCGTGGGTACCGGCGTCGGCATGGGGCTCGTCATCGACGGCCAGCTGCACCGGGGAGCTCACGGCGCCGCCGGCGAGATCGCCTACCTGCCCCTGGGCGGCCCGGGAGTCAGTGCCATAGAGGCGCGTCGCCATGGATTGCTCGAGGCCGTGGCATCTGCGTCGGCCGTGGTCAGGGCCGCTCGCACCGCAGGCGTCCGGGGCTCACCCTCGGCTCGCCAGGTCTTTGCCGCGGCGGCCGCGGGGAACGCCAACGCAGCGGCAGTGGTGGAAGAGGAAGTGCGGCTGATCGCACGAGCCGTCTCCTCGGTCGTCGCCGTGGTCGACCCCGAGCTCGTGGTCCTAGGAGGGGGCATCGGTCAGGCTCCCGGGTTCGCTAAAGCGGTGGCGGCCGAGCTGGCAACGCTGGTGCCGTTCGTACCCGAGGTGAGGGTGTCGGCCCTCGGTCACGACGCTGTTGTGGACGGTTGCCTGGTCTTGGGCCTGGAACGCGCCTGGCAGCATTTCCTCGATAGGAGCTGACCCTGGCCGTCGTACGGGCTCGATCGGGTTGGGTGGGCGCTAAGGGCAGCCTTTGGAACTTCGCGGGGCCCGGGTGGGCCTGAGGGCGAGAGCCGGCGCCTAAACTCCAAGGGTCCCGCCCCCATCGTCTAGCGGCCTAGGACACCGCCCTTTCAAGGCGGCGGCACGGGTTCGAATCCCGTTGGGGGTGCTCCTAAAAGTCCAGGTAGAAGGGTTGGAGCGGCAAGGTGGCTAACTCCTCCAAATGCCTCGTGCCAGATTCGTGCCACAACGCTGCCATATTTGGGGGTACTCTTGTTGCATGCCGACTGCCGGTCGTCGCCACTTCGGGAGCGCTCGCAAGCTCCCCTCGGGCCGGTACCAAGCCCGCTACTGGCACGCCGGGAGTACGCACGTAGCTCCGGCCACGTTCAGTACCAAGGCCGATGCACTGGCCTGGCTCTCTGCGGCCGAGACCGACATACACCGGGGCGCCTGGACCGCGCCTAAGGCTGGCAAGGTGACGCTGTCGGAGTACACCCACTCCTGGCTTTCGGGCCGCTCCGACCTTCGCCCCGTGACTCGCGCCAAGTACGAGCACATGCTCGAGCGCCACGTCCTGCCGACTCTCGGTGCTTACGGGCTGGCTGCCTTGAGCCCTTCCACGGTGCGCTCGTGGTACATGGGCATGCGGGAGCGTTACGTGACTACGGCAGATGACGCCTATCGCATGCTGCGGGCTGCCCTTATCACCGCCGTCAGCGACGGGCTCATCGTGAAGAGCCCCTGCCAGGTAAAGGGTGCCGGCAACGCTCGTTCTGCCGAACGGCCGGTGCTCTCGGTCGCGGAGTTCTCGGCAGCCGCCGACACGGTCCCGGACCGTTACCGGCTCGCGGTGCTCCTGTCCGCCTGGTGCCAATTGCGAAGAGGTGAGGTGCTAGGCCTCCAGCGAAGGGACATTGACCTTCTGCACGGGACCATCCGGATTGAGCGCGCGCTGGTACGGCCCATGAGCGGACGGGTGATAGTCGGGCCGCCGAAGACAACCGCCGGCGTCAGGACTCTCGCCGTCCCCTCCAACATGCTCCCGGCTTTGAGGGAGCACTTGGACCGGTTCGTGACGGCCGAGCCCGAAGCTTGGCTGTTCGCCGCCGACGATTGCGGTCCCGTGGACCCCAGCACCCTCGATCGTGCCTGGCAGCGGGCGAGAGGAGCGATCGGAAGGCCGGAGGTCTTCTTCCACGACCTTCGTCATTCCGGTCTCACCTGGGCGGCGGCCTCCGGTGCCTCGGTTGCCGAATTGATGCGGCGCGGCGGCCACGCCAACCCCAGGGCCGCGCTTCGCTATCAGCACGCCACTGAAGACCGGGATCGAGCGATCGCAGATGCATTGGCCGACCTGGCGTCCAGCGCGGTGCTTCCAATGGATCGACCGGCCAAGCCGCCGACCGCTAAGCCGGGGACCAAAACGGGCTGAGTTCACCGTCCCTCATGTTCGCCCTCGCCCAACCCCCGATCCCAGACATGGGGGCTGCGCTAGCGCCTGCCGGCAACATGATGCAGGCGGCTGCAGTGTCCCGAACGCTGCTTAGTCCCCTCGGTGGTGGAACTATACCCTTATTGAGCTGGTTGTTTACTGCCAGCTGTAGCCACATCAGCCCACCAATTGCCGAGTCGTTATGGCACCGATTTGGCACGAGCTAGGTTCCAATTCTCTTCGTCGGCTGATCGACCCTGATGCCGGAGAGCACCCTCGCCCGCCGCAGGCAACACTCTGCGAGTGGCGGCCCACCACATTTCGCTTCACGGTGCCCTCAACCTCACCGCGGCTGCCGCCCAAGCCATTGCTCGGTTTCATCGGCACGCAGCTTAGCCCGCACCGTGAGGTCGCAGGTCCGACAACTCATTCGACCAAGCTGGAGGGTTCGAGGCCCGGTAGCGAACACCGGTCAGAGCGGCTGAACCGGCAGCGGACCAATGGGCGACGGCCAGGTAGGACCTCGTGCATCAGGCGACTGTCCTTGCATAGCGCTGGACGGTACGGCGGCCGCATCCGAGCTGCTCGGCGACCTGGCCTACGGTCCAGCCGCCGGCGGGCCTCATTGGCCTGCTCTGCAGTGACCTCGTCGCCAACGTGGCCGAGGCGCCCGGCAACTGATTTCGAAAAGGAACCCAAGCGCGTGACCGACAGGCGGCGTGATTGGGGGTTACCTCGGTCGCGGTTTTGGCCCGTCGATCGGCTCCCGTGGTGCCGCCCAGGTTCCACTAACTCCTTGTTGACGTCGATCGCCCCTGAGGCGGTCGTAAAGATGGGTTGAACCCGGCGACGCCAATACTGCGAAACCAATGAGTGAGGATGCTCCTCTCAGCCTTCGACAGCCTGCACGGTGCTTCGGCTTCGTCAAGCACGGATTTCGGCGCTGGACGCCCGGGGTGACGGTGAGACCTTAGGGCTCGTTGCGTCGCTGAGGTACGCCTCACCGCAACGGGGTGATACCGGTCATCGCTCCGCTTGGAGCGCCTGTAACAGCACGGCTAGTTCTCGGCTCCAGGCGAGTTTCAGAACCAGACCGTTCCCTCCTCGTCGGGATGGCAGGAATCTTCAGGCGGCAAACCGCGCCCGGCCAAGACGTCCTCCATCAGATGGATGCCGGCATACTCGGTCGAGGCCACATCCCCTAAGTCGTTGTAGAGGCGCCACTTCCGGCCGAATTGCACCCCGGGGCGCTCGTCGGAGTGGAACAGGGCCACCACCTCGGTGTAGGGGAATTCACCCTCCAGGCCGACCGAGTCGAAGGAGACACCTTCGATAAGCGGCCTAACCGAGCCGCCCACGGTCCGCCATCCACCCAGTAGCTCAGACTGGAAAGAGCCCAGTTGACCGGCCTCGTGGGCGGCAAGATCAACGCCGCGCGGGGGCACCGGGACGGGCGCCATTGGCGCGCAGTCAAAGATGACGTCGAGCACCCGTGCCGAGGCCTCCGCAATATTGACGGCCACCAGTTTCGAAGGATCGTCGTGTCGTAGCCAGACCACGCCGTTGTCGGCGACGACTGGCTCGTTCACCCTCGCCGCGATGCGGACCTCCCTTGGTGGCCTGCCGTCCAAAGGTGTCAACACGACGCTGCGGCGACGCCCAACCGGGCGAAGGTTGGAGCGGTCAGCCTCGCTTGCGGCGGGCTCCCCAGGCTCATGGGTGGCCCAGGAAAGCCCAACGACTTGGCCGGACACCACGGCCACCGGCTCGTGGACAAGGTAAGCGAGAGGAGGTCCCAGGTTCTCAGTGGCCAGGTCGACCTGTCTTACCGTTCGCGGGTTGCCGTAGCCCTCCCGGTCGCAGCCCAACGCCCAGACGCTGCCTTCCGCCGCAAAGACCGTCCCATCAGTCGAGGGCACCTTGCCCAGCTCGGCCACCGTGCCATCGTCGCTGATGGCCAGTACCGTCCCCGGTCGTACGTACGACACCGACGAGCGCCCGACCACCTTGACCAGCGGGTCGTCGGGGAGCCGTCCAAGGGCGACCAGGGTTCCCTCGGCTACGGCAACGTCGTCCACCAGGGCGTCCAGCTCCACGAACGACAGCCCGTCGGGGCTGAGCCGTAGAAGCGGATGCGGGACTGGCACAATCTCCTCCTCGTCGCCGTGCTCCTGCCAGTAGGCGATGGGGTCGCCAGTCATATCGAGGTCGTCGCCGGCCGCCTCGGCCAGTGGGGCGTAGGCGAACCAGCCCGATGCCCGTCGTTGTGCCATGGTCGGCTCCGCCTTTTTTTCCCATACGACTGGCCGGTGTCGGCTATCAGGTCGCGGTGGCTCTGCGTCTTCGCCCTCAGAGGGGCCCACCCATATCACCGAGCCGGCGCAAACCCACCCTGGTGACCAGGGCAGGGCGACCACTTCGGCAAGGCCTGAACGGCGGTCGATGCGGACCAGGCCTCCCGCCGCCGGGGACGCAACTAGGACCTCAGTAGCTGTGAGGGCGACCGAGACCGCGGCCATTTTTCCCCGCTGAGAGGCTGATAATGCCCACGAGTGAGCTGCTACGACCTCACCGGTAGCCGTGTCGACCTCGACGGCAACGGGCAGCACGTCGTCGACTGCGACCGCGACGTGCTCACGGACGGCAAATGCACCTATACGAAGGGGGCGCACATTGTGCACGCCGACAGATTAGATGGGCGCTCCACGCCAACCCTTGTGGTTTCCCGATTGGCAAGGACGCCTTACGGTAGCCATGGGCTCGGCGAAGTTGGGCTTTGCTGGTGGGGCTAGGTGGAGTCGAACCACCAACCTCAGCATTATCAGTGCTGGACAAGGACCTGCTCGATGAACAGAGGCCCGCCTGACCTGCCTTTTTGTGACTGTGGTGCCTCCCGAAGACGTCCTATGCCACTTCGTTTGGGCACGCTTTGGGCACGACAGGCGTCCCGGCGGCGGCCAAGCTCGAGGCATAGCTAGGGCGTCTTCGGCCCAAAGGTTTGAACGTGGTGGAGTCCAATGGTGCGGCGGCGTGGCAGGAGGTGTTTCACTATCACGTCCACCTTGTCGTTGCCGGTGCCAAGGCACGACTACCACCGATATCGATGTCCACCGCTGAAGCCCTGGATGGGTTTGGCTCTGTAGTAGGTTCCGGTTCACCCTGACTCCCAGCCCTTCCATCGATGCTGAGGTTCCTGAGAATCCGCCACAGCCATTCGCGAAGCACCCAGCCGCTGTCTCAGCTGACAACTTTCCGGATCGGCGGTGACGCGTCCGTCGTGGCGGTACCATGCGAACCGCGCAGCGTAGCGGAGGCCATCGCGGACGTCCAGGGTCCGATGTTCGTGCTTGGCGGGGGTTCGAACGTCTTGGCCGCGGACAGTGGCTACGACGGCACAGTGCTCACCTTCGAGCGAACGGGACGAGTTGCCCGCGCCCGCGGCGGCCGCGTGGAAGTCGACGCCAATGTGCCGCTCGACGACTTGGTCAAGGCTTGTTGCGAGTGGGGGCTCCACGGCGTGGAACAGTTGGCGGGAATACCAGGGACCGTTGGTGGCGCCGTCGTACAAAACGCGGGCGCTTACGAGCACACGATCTCCGGACACGTCGGGGGTGGCGCTGAACTGGAGAGCGTCACCTGCGTCGACCGTCAGTCCGGGGAAACGCTGGTGTTCACGAAGGGTGAGTGCCGCTTCGCGTACCGAACGAGCAGGTTCAAGGACGAACCAGAGAGGTATGTGATCGTCCAGGCCAGGCTTGGCTTAACGCCGTCCCAGATGGGCTCTGTGAATGAGAAGGCGAGCGAAGTCTGCGCCGAGCTCGGACGGATGGGGTTCGACGATCCTTCCAGTGTCCCCCTTGCCGCCGTTTCCACGGCCGTGCGCACAGTGCGTGAGCGTAAAGACCATCTTGCTGGCCCAGGGTGTCTGAGCGCTGGCTCGTTCTTCAAGAACTGCCGCATGGACGCCGAAAGCCGCCAGTTCCGCGAGATCGTAGCTACGTTCATCGCCCGG
>CAVOTF010000006.1:0-1010970 GCA_963699075.1 uncultured Acidimicrobiaceae bacterium
TGCGCAGCACGATCTTCACGATCTCCTGAGCCACCCGGTCGAAGTCAGGGCCGCTCATTTGAGGAGGTACTTCCTGGCTTTTTCGTCGGTACGCTCGACGAACCCTCGACGGCTCCGGACCTCATAATCACGCAGTAGTGGCCCTAGAGCCTGGCACGCCGCATCGATCCCAGAAGCGCCCACCAGGGCTGCCAGCCCGCCATGCACCCGTTGAGCACGGGCATGAGTTTCCTTAGCTCACCCCTCCGTCGTCCTTCGTACATCCGCTCGACCCCGTGAGCGTCCGAGCGCAACGAACTCTTTGGACATCAGCCCACTCGGGAGCGACCGGCCGGAGCGGGAGCGGTTGCTGTCAGATGAGGGCTCCCGGTAGGTGAGCCAGTGCTCGGTTGCCCAAGCCCAAAGAGCGCCGGCCGCCTCCACAGCTTCCCGGAGGAGTGTCGAGGTCGAACTCGGCTAAGCCTTGTCGGCCGAACTCGAACTCGACCCGGTGCACCGGCGCCGACGGGTCGAAGCTGTCGCCCCAAATCTGGAGCCAGTAGTCGTTGCCCTCTGTGCCTGTTTCCGCTGTCTTGTCGTATATGCGGCCGCACACGGTCCGGGTGAGTCCTGCGGCCGAACTCGAAGCCGAGCAACTTGTCGTCTGTTTCGTGCAGGTCACGGCGCTCAGCCCGGCAGACAAAGCGGGAGCGGTCGTCCCCATCGACCGCCCACCCCTGCCAGTCGGCGTGAAGGTCCAAGCGGCTGGCCCCAAAGCGCAGGGGGCCTACGGCCTGGCCCAAGATGTCTTCGAACCACGCCACGGTCGCAAGCGGCCCGGCGCCGTGCAAGAACTCGGCTCGGGGCTCGGACCCTAAGCGCAGGCAGAGCCGAGCTTGCCGTCAGGCCCACTTGGCCGTGAGGGTGCCGGAGGTGATAGCTATACTTTCCCCGGCCGTGCCCGGCCAGCGAGAACCTCACCACCGAGGGTAAATGGCACCTCTTTGACAGCTCTGACCAGCCGATTGCTTGGCTCGCTCGAGGTTTACGAACAGTTCAGCGGGGGGAGCAGCTGCCGGCCCGACAGGTAGAGAGCGTCCACACCCGACGCCAGCTCTACTAGTGCACTGTGCGGACGGCCTACTCGCATATTGGCGAGTATAAATCACATCGGTGTCACTCGCAAGTCTACGAGTGCGGTGGTTTTCCACCTTGGTCCCCGAGGCGGCCCAGTACTTGGCCGGGTCAATCTCGATCCCGGGCATCTTGAACTCGTCGGGGTGCTGGCGGGTATCTGGCGGAACCGTGCCACCTTCCGCCAGATCGTCGACTTGTGCATCCCGAAGCGTTCCGGTCCTCGAAGCCGCCATAGAGGTGCCATATGACCCAAAACCCGATCATGTCCTCGACCATCTGGCGAGCGACAGGGGCAACGGCCCCAACGAACGGGGCGATCGCCGGTGTGACCGTCTTGTTGACGAAGGCCGCATACTGGTCCCGGCCTTGCGGGCGATACCCCGTCCCTCGGGCGACTCCATAGGGTCAGAGCGGAAGTCAAGGAGGCATACTCGCACTCTAGCGAGTATGGGGACCACGTCCGCGATCCGGGGGACAAGAGCACTCCCGGTAGCAGGTGGGCCCCTAAGCAGTTCGGCTGGCGCCCAGCCCCGCCAGGCTGCGAGCAGCGCCCCTCCCGGTTCCCGTCGGTGCTAGAGCCCGGAGTCGGCTGGCACAGCACCGGGCCGCCCCCACCTGCTCCCTCGGTCTCTGCCCCCGCCATGTACTTTGCGGGTGCTGTGTTACAGGGAGCGCACCCGCTCGGCCAGACAACGGCCGGCACGTCTGAGTTCTGCAGCTACGACACGGCAAGAAGCCGCCGCACTGCTGCAGCCAGTCCGCTCATCTCTTCTCCTGCCTCGACAGTGACCACTACCTTCGCCGCCCACGCATCCCATCGATAATTCTCGCGCAGCTCGAAAGTGAGAGATACGTGTCCCACCGAGTCACGTTTCGCGTCAATCCTGAGCCCGTGTTCGATGGCCGTCCACGCGACCTCTTCCTGCACGCCCCGCCAATCGTCAGCCAAGACCTGGAACAAGGCTACTAATCCTCTCCCAGTTGAACCCTCCATTGTGCGTACCAAGGCCGTGGCACTGAGCCCCTCTCCCATGACGCTGACCGGGAAATCGACAAAGTCGTACTCCTGATGAACGGGAGCCGGATCGCCCCCTAGGGTGACGCTAACGCCGGTCGGCTCCCAGATACGGACCCAGCCCTCCTCGGCGTTCTCTTCCACCGGCACCCCTACAGGATGCACTATCCGTGGGTCCGACGCAGCCTCGAAACTGGTGCCGACTAACCCAGCCGTGCCCCCTCACGACGGCCACGGCCCGAATCGCCAGTCGGAGAACGTTGACGTCCCCCCTCCGACGTGAACCCCCACCTGCGGGCTCCGGTCAAAGGTCCCTCGGCCCAAATCCCGCGTAAAGCAGCGCTTCCCAGGCGGCTTGTATATCTGTCAACGCTGCGACAGCCACTTCCGCTCGACCCCGATCGTCGACAGTATGGCGCTCACGTTCTGGCGCAATGCTGGTTGGGTGGAGCGGTCGTCATCCCTCGGGCTGTCCGGGCGCTACCTAGCTTCTCGCTTATGGTGGCTGATCCCGCCCGGGCGCGCTATGAGACGGTTGTAGAGACCCGCACCACTCCTGGCAGTGCTGAGGTGGTCGAACGCATCCACGCCGCTATCCGGGGGAGGCGTGACCTCCTGTGCGGTGCCAAACCCGTGCGGGTAAGGAGGCTGCGCCAGGAGTGGGGTAAGGAGTTCGGCCACCTCGGACCGCAAAAGAGGTCCACGATTCCGGCGCGCTTTCCAAGGTGCAACGCCTGCGCCGCAATCCACCCACCTCCCTTATGGGACTAAGAGCGAGGTTAGCTTCCAAGTACGGCACCCGAACCGAGGGTTCCGCCTGATGGTGAACCATTAAAGGTGTCGAACCTGGGCGTCTCAATTGCCGCCGAACTCCGTGTAGTTTGCGAGCGCCGGGAGGACAGCAGCCGGCACTTTGCCCGCTACTGGACGGTCGAGCGCATGGCGCGGAGCAAAGCGCGCACCGCTTTGGAGGGACACGGACGCTGCCGTTGTAGGCTCGGCCCGTGATCAGGCGGAAGCCCGCCCCGACAAGTGAGGAAGTCTTCACTGCGGAGGTGGCGGCTATCCTTCGCGCTAAGACGATGTCACCTCCGTGGAGCGTCTTGCTCCCCTCCACCTAAGGATCCGGCGGAGCGGCCCTCCGAAGGAGAAGGAGGTCATGCTCGGGCCCCTTTTCAACGCTGCTAAGGGCGTAGCCCCCGAAGCTCGGCAACGGCTGCTCAGCGATTGGGCAAACTCCGAGAGCGACGATCTTCTGCTCACCTCGTCGTGGGCCGAGGCGGCCGACCAGGTCCTCCAAGTCTTCCGACCCGTAGTTGCCCTACAGGCAAAATACCTCAAGGCCGAGTTGGTAAAGCACCCCGAGCGCCTCGTCGGGCTACGAGAGCTGAACCCCACCATCCGCCACGCTCCCGTCGACCCGTTCATCACACGGGCGCTGGCGCTTGACCTGCCTCACACGATCCGTTACGTCGAGGAGGAAGACGTGGGGCGCTGGCAGGAGGACAGCGCTGCCATGCACGTTAAAGCCTTCGAGAACCTCATGGCTAGAGGCCTAAGCGGCCGGTCGGATAGGTTAAACGGTACTTTTCTCGCCGATGGTCCTCCGCACTACGCCCCTTCGTTCCTTGGGATACCTGGCGTATTCTCAGAGGTCGGCGAAAGGGTGGGAGGGGAGGTGGTGGCCTTTGCACCTAACTACCAGACTCTGTGTTTCGTTCGTACTGATGACCCTGCGGCCGTACAGCGCACGCTGATCTGGGCCACTGACACTTTCAACAAGAGCCTCGACTGGCTCTCTCCGGTGCCTTACGTACAGGACCCTGAGGGCGTGCTCAAACGCTGGTCCCCCAGGGGGACAGCCCCTTCAGGAACCAACTTCTTCGAAGCTTTCGAGTCCTTGGGCTTCGCTCCTATGAGGAGCAACGGCAACTTTTGGAAACAATCGTTTTGAAAACTGGAGAGGACGTGTTTGTGGCGAAGTTGTCGCTATTTGGGTACCCCGACGGGAGGACAGCAACCAGGGCGATCTGGCCATTTGGCGTCAACAACGGGCTAATTCCCGATGTCGAGGAAATAGCGTTTGTTTCGGACGCCCCGGACATCATTGTCGTACCGGCAGCCACCGCCTGGGAGGTCACCGCCGGTTGTTACGAACCAGTCCCGCGTCTCCAGCCTCGACGTACCCGTATCTTGTCATGGCCCGATGACCACATGGATCGCCTGCGCCAGCATGCCATTGCCATCGTCCCACGGAGACCCGACCGCGCCGGGTAGTTGGCTCTTGGAGCGACACTCATACCAGTCGCCAACGAGCTGCTAGCAGGACAAGCACCCCTGCCACACCCTGGACCTTCTCTTTCCCCTCTCTCCCTCCCTATCTCTTTCCCCTTCCCCTCCCTCTCCTTCCCCTCCTCCCTCCCTCCTCTCCCCTTCTCCCCTCCCTCCTCTCCCCTCCACGTCCCCCCTCCAAGCGAAACTTCACGTTTGGGAGCGCGGACATTTGTGGACCGTCACACCCGTCCGCGGTCAGTCCCGGCCGAGGCGGTCCAGGACGGCCGTGTTGCCCGTGACGCTCAGGCCGGAGCCGATGGCTCCTCCCAGGTCGA
Organism: uncultured Acidimicrobiaceae bacterium; assembly: GCA_963699075.1. Taxonomy (GTDB): domain Bacteria; phylum Actinomycetota; class Acidimicrobiia; order Acidimicrobiales; family Palsa-688; genus Fen-671. The sequence goes on from CAVOTF010000006.1 coordinate 4,741, forward strand.
TCATGCCGGCGAGCAACCCGAGGACCAAGCGGGGCGGGCCCTCGATTGTCAGCTCGGGGGAAGGGTCTCGCCCGGTCCTAGAGCGGACCTCGCCATTGCCTACCTCGAGGACGGCCGCACTGTCCCCGGCGATCAGCTGGATCACAACGGGTTCGGCCTCGGGGTCGGCATCAAGCACGAACGACGCCGCTGCGTAGGCGAGCCAGTGTGCTTGAAAGGCGTCACCAGGATGCTCGACAACCATTAGGTGGCGCCCCCAGTCCCCGAGCGCCTTGAGCACCGGCTCGAGCGACCGACCTTCGTCGGTCAGGGTGTACAGCGTCGTTGCGATCGGCGGCGGCGCGTCGTCGCGGGTGATCAGGCCGCCGTCTTCAAGATCCTTCAGCCGGCTGGAAAGCAGGTTGCTAGCGATGCCAGGGAGGCCGTTTTTCAGGTCCGTGAAGCGACAGGCCCCCCGCTGCAGCAACTCCCTAACGATGAGCAATGTCCAGCGCTCGCCGACCACATCGAGGGAACGGGCAATCGTGCAGTACTGGCCGTAACTACGCATACCGCGAGTGTACCAGGATGTGGTTTAGAATCAAAACTAATTGGTTGACATTATCTACTAATCGTAGGTAGGCTCTCTCCCATGAACCAAGAGCGTTCCAAGCCGCTTGTCCTCGTCTCCCTGCTGATGGCGGCCTTCGTTATCAACCTGGACACGACACTTGTCAACAACGTCCTGCCGACGCTGACCCGTGAGCTCGGCGCCACCAATACCCAGCTGCAGTGGGTAGTCGACGCCTACAACCTCGTCTTCGCGGCATTGCTACTGACCTCTGGCAGCATTTCTGACCGCTTCGGCCGCAAGGGCACACTGATGGCGGGCCTGGCCGTATTTGGCGTCGCAAGCTTCGTCGGCGGGTTCGGTACGAGCCCCGGCGAGCTGATCGCCGCCCGCGCCGTCATGGGAATGGGGGCAGCAATGACCTTCCCGGCAACCCTGTCCCTGCTCACGAACGTCTTCACGGACCGCAAAGAACGGGCGCTCGCCATCGGCCTATGGGGAGCGACAAGCGGTGCCGCGATAGCGCTCGGGCCGATTGTGGGCGGTTTCTTGCTCCAGCACTTCAGCTGGTCGAGCGTCTTCTTCACCCTCGGCCCTGTAGCCGCTGTGGGCATCGCGTTGGTAGCCATCTGCACCCCGTCTTCGAAAGACCCAAGGCCGCACCCTCTCGACGGGCCGGGTTTTGTGCTGTCGGCGGCGTTCATGGGCCTGATCGTCTACACGATCATCGAAGCGCCGAACCGCGGTTGGGGCTCCTCGCTCTCGATCGCCGGCTTCGCCGGCAGTGCGGTCCTCCTAGGCCTTTTTGTCGCGCAGGAGCGCCGCAGCGCCCACCCCATGCTCGATGTCAGGCTGTTCAAGAACATGCGCTTCACGGCGGCGAGCGGATCGGTCACGATTGCGTTTTTCACCCTGTTCGGCTTCATCTTCTTGATCACGCAGTACTTCCAGTTCATCCACGGTTACAGCGCGCTCTCGGCAGGCGTGCACCTTCTCCCCGTCGCCGTCTCTGTCGCCGTGGGCTCGGTCGTTGGGACTCGCCTCGCTGTCCGCTTCGGGACCAAAGCCATCGTCACAATCGGCCTTCTCGCCACTGGCATCTTCTATTTGTGGGTCGCGGGCGTCATCTCCACAACCACTAGCTACGGCATCATCGCACTGCAGATGGTCCTATACGGCCTCGGCATGGGCCTGACCTCCGCCCCCGCCACCGAGTCCATCATGGGCGCCGTTTCGGCGGCCCAAGCTGGAGTTGGCTCGGCGGTCAACGACTCAACTCGGCTCCTCGGCGGCACTCTCGGCGTCGCTGTGATCGGCAGCATCTACGCCTCCCTCTATGGGAGCCGGCTCGACAAGACGCTCCCCGGGCAGCTCCCAGCATCGGCCAAGGCGCTTGCTCATGAGTCAGTCGGCGGTGCGTACGGTGTCTCGGCGCACCTGGCCAGCTCCGGGCAACATGTGCTCGCCCAGGTCGTCCACGACGCAGCCTCGAACGCCTTCGTGCACGGCATCAGCGTTGGCTGCCTGGTCGCAGGAGTCGTGGCACTGGCCGGAGCCCTCCTGCCGCTGCGGTTCCTGCCCGCGCAGCCACCATCGTCGCCAGACCAGCCGACTCTCCGCGCCGACAGCAGCGCAGCACACGCCAGGGAAATACCCGCTGGCGTCGCCACAGCCGAAAGCATTTAACGCTTGGCGCGTGAATGCGACCGGGGGCCGGGGCGAGCAGAGCGTGCGCTGGTCCCGGTCAGGGTAGGGCGCCGGCAAGGACCGAAGTCACCATGTTGCTGACCTCGTCCCCATCTGGCGGGGTGCCTTTCCGGCCTGCGAAGAGCAGGTGACCGGCTCCGATCAGCGTGAGAGCAAGGGCGCCAACGTCAGCGTCCGCGGCGACCCGCCCGAGGTCGCGCTCGGTGCCGAGGTATGCGGCCACCATCGCGGTACCTTGCCTGATGACCGGGAGGCGGCCCGCGCCCGCCTCGGATAGCTGGGCGCGTAGTTCGTTGCGCGACATCAAAAGACCGATGATCTCGAGGGCAACCGACCCGAACAGATCAGTCAGCGCCCCGGTGAGGTTGTCGATGACGTAGCTCGTCCCGGCGCAGTCCTGCAAGGCGGCCGATTGGCGAACGACCTGCTCGACGCGGTCGAGGACCAGTTCGGCGAGGAAGGCGTCGAAGTCGCGGAAGTGCCGGTGCAGGACGCCCTTGGCCACGCCGGCGTCGGTGGTGACAGAACGGCTTGTCAGGGCACTCGGGCCGTCCCGGAGAAGGACGCGCTCGGCCGCATCGAACAGTTGCTGGCGTGCGTTTCGCACAGGCACTCCCGTAGGCACAGCGGCCTGTCTCCTTTGGTGCAGGGGCTCCTACTTGCCAAGTGGGCGATTGCCCATTTAGAGTGGGCATGTGGTCACTATACCCCCGGAGCAGCCCTCTAGCAGTTTGGAGCTTCATCGGGCGCGGCAGGTGGCGGAGTCGTTCGGCTCGGGCCCTGAGCGCTACGACCGGACGCGTCCCCGATACCCCCAAGCCCTCGCCGACCGAGTCATCGCTGCCATCCCCGGCCCCGTGCTGCTCGACGTGGGTATCGGCACCGGCGTCTCGGCCCTGGCGTTCCAGCAACGAGGGTGCCGGGTCTTGGGGATCGAGCCCGACGAACGGATGGCCGAGCTCGCTCGCCGGCGCGGGTTCGAGGTCGAGATCGCCAAGTTCGAAGAGTGGGACGCCGCGGGGCGGTCCTTCGACGCAGTCATCTCTGGGCAGGCATGGCACTGGGTCGACCCGGTCGTCGGAGCGGCCAAGGCAGCAGGCTTGCTGCGACCGGGCGGCCGCCTGGCGGTGTTTTGGAACGTGGCCCAGCCTCCCCAGGACCTGGCGGAGGCGTTCGCCGGGGTCTACCAGCAGGTGTTGCCCGGCTCGCCGTACGTCCGTGCAGCGGTGGCCGCCATGGACGCCTACTCGAGCATGTTCGACAAAGCCCTCGACGGGGTGCGCGCCTGCGGTGCGTTCGGTGAACCGCAACGGTGGGAGTTCGGCTGGGAACGCTCCTTCACCAAGGACGAATGGTTGGAACAGGTACCAACCTTCGGCGGGCACAGCAACCTGCCTTCCGGGAAGCTGGACGAGCTGCTCAACGGGATCGGCGCCACGATCGAGGTTGTAGGAGGGCACTTCACGGTGGGGTACACCGCCGTGGTACTGAGCGCCGAAGTACAAAACGGCGCCACCTGAGCGGCTATTTACCCCCGTCTACGGCCGCGCCCCGGCTACCCTGCGGCAAATGGGACCCGAGGTTTTAGGACGTGGCGAAGCGGTAAAGCGGTTCACGGCCCGCGGCAGTGTCATGTTCTTCAAGGCATTGGCCGAGCAAGACGGCGGCGACGTGTCGGTCATGGAGCGCACCCTTCCCCCCGGTGGGCGCAGGCCTCCCCCCCACCGGCATACCAACTGCTCGGAGGCGTATTTCGTGCTGGACGGGTTGGTGTCGGTGGTCGTAGAAGGCGAGGACCTGGCCATTGGGCCGGAGGGCTTCCTTCTCGTGCCGCGCGGCACTTCTCATACCTTCGGCAACGGCGGAGAAGTCGAAGCTCGGCTCCTCGTCATCCACGCCCCCGCGATGGATCCCTACTTCTCCGGTCTGCACGAGCTCTGGCCCGGCCCGAACCTCCCACCCCCGACGAAGAACGAGCCCTCATGGCTCGCTTCGGCATGGAGGCCGCACCGTAGCAAGAGGGCAAACGTCTGCTGACCGCCCCGATCAGGTGCCGCATGTGCGAGCGATTTCCCCGGTTGATCGCGCGTCAGGGAGCACACTAAGTGAACGGGCCTCGCATGGGGCACGACGACAAGTGGCAAAGAGCCTCTGAACGGAAGGACGATGATGGTACTCAAGACCGCAGCAGGGGCGATGGCCGCCGCCATGCTTCTCGGCGGTGCCGGGCTGGCAGCTCATGGGAGCTCGTCGGTCCATCTGGCCGCCGCAATTTCCAAGCCTCAGGATCCCAAATGCCCGACTGGCGTCGCGACCGTGACCGTGGACGGCTACGCCACCGCCCAAGTGGCCCCGAACGAGATCACCATCAGCCTCGGCGTCCAAACCCAGGCGACAAAGGCCTCGGTCGCTCTGAGCGACAACTCCACCAAGGCGAACGCCCTGGTCGCCAAGCTGATAAGCGATGGTGTAGCCCAGGACGACATCCAGACCTCCAATCTGTCCATCCAACCCGTCTACAGCGGCCCCAAACAGCTGCTGACCGGCTACCAGGTGAACGATACCTTGACCGTGACGCTGCTCAACCTGAGCAGTGCGGGCAACATCATCGACGATGCGGCGCAGATCGCGGGAAATTCCATTGTGGTGAACAACATCTCGTTCTCGGTGCAGAACGATGGGACCGTCCTTGCCGAGGCCAGGGCAGCGGCCGTGCGCCAGGCGCAGGCACAAGCCCACGCGATGGCGTCCGCCGCTGGTATGGCTCTCGGGACACTTTGCTCTCTAGTGGACAACACCTCACAGCCTCAGCCCAACTCGGTCGGATCGCCGGTACCGCTCGCAGCGAAGGCGTCCAGCACTCCCGTTGAGGCAGGCCAGGAATCGGTCTCGGCCGACGTCACTGCGGTCTACGAGCTCGAGACCACCTGAGCGGAGCTGTTCAGGGCACCGGCTGGTAGCGCGCCACCGAAAATGCAAGCAGCATCGGCACGTTGACAGCGAAAACGGCCAGCATGCAAGTCATCACAACCAGGATCTGGCCGCGGGTCCCGTCGAACACGAATATGTACTCCAATATCCCGGCGATCACGAGATAGGCGAGCAATGACCACTTGGCAACCAGGAAAAAACTGGCCCACGCAAAATCCTGCAATCTCGCCAACAGGACCACGTTGGTGACTAGCACGACGCCCGCAAGCACGAGGAGCACCTCGGCGAAGCCTAGGGGGGGATGGGCAGGCAGATGAGCAGCCATGAAGATGCCACCGATGATAACCAGGGCCATTGACACAACCGCGATCTCGGCCACCGGCGGCAGCTTTCGGTTGACAAAGTCCGCTCCGGCAACGGCCTCGGCGCCGCTCACCGGGACGCCAATCTCGTCATTATGATCAACGTCGCGACCTGCATCGCGCCAGTAACCCCGGCCGTATAGATGAACCGCTTCATCAGCTTTCCTATGAGGGGCCCGTTTGGCACGGGCTTTTTCAACTCGAACAGGACGGCCAGGTTGGCCGGCTCGAGGAGCCCGATAGCCACGATGGCCATAACCCCCACCACGACCATGGATGCGACCACCCAGGCGTGGTTCGGGGAGGATGCCAAGAGGTTGCCCTCGTGCCGGGCCAGCTGCCAGCCGGCGGCCAAGGTGCATATGACCAGGGTCGGCATCAGCAACACCATCTTCGGCATCAACCGCTTAGAGAACTCCACCCGTGCGGGGATGCTCATCTTGCCCATGATCGGCCCGATGATGAAACCCAGGAAGAGGTCGATCCCGGTCCACAGAGCGCCTGAGACCACATGGAAAAAGTCGATCCCCCACATAGCGTTGAAGGCGATGGCGACGACAAGGCCAACCAGGGCGGCGGCCACGACCGGCAGACCGGCAAGCGGCACGATCTGAAAGGGCTGCGCCGGCCCCGGCGCGCCCGGGTGCCCGGCGTGGGCCAGCGGTACAGCCACGCCCGCCGGGACGGGGGTGGAAACGACATCTGTCATGAGCGCTCCCTTCGCTGACAATTCACCGGGCTTCAAACCGGGCAGGAATACATATACCACGTGCTCATGAGCGTCAGGAGTTCTAAGGCGGGGTGATGCAAGGATCTTCGGCGCGTAAAACCACCTGGCGACGGCCAAGGCGCCTGCAGGAGCGTCAGGCTTGCCGTCGTCCATCCTCCAGCATTGGCCGCCGTCCCGAAGAAGGAACCTGCCGACGTGGCACCACCAAACTGCCCTGAAGGGGCCGGGATGGCTCGTCCCGGCCCCTCCCATCCCTCAGGACAGGGAGCGCACCACGAGAGCGTCGCCTTGGCCGCCGCCTCCGCACAGGCTGGCGACAGCATAACCACCGCCGCGGCGCCTGAGCTCGTGCAGGACTGTCAGGGCAAGCCGAGTGCCCGACATGCCCACCGGGTGGCCGAGGGCAATGCCCCCGCCGTTGACGTTGACCCTGTCCTCGGACAGCCCGAGGGCGTCGACCGAGGCCAGCGCGACGGCTGCGAAAGCCTCGTTTATCTCTATGACGTCAAGGTCGTCGAGGGTCAGCTTGCCGTTGGCCAGGGCAGCGTTGATGGCGTCGGCGGGTTGCTGGAGGAGCGAGGGGGTTGGGCCGGCGACCTGGCCGTAACTGACGAACTCGCCGAGCGGCATCAGCCCCAGCTTCTGCGCCGCCTGGCGCGAAGCGACGACGACCGCGGCAGCGCCGTCAGAAATCTGCGACGCATTACCCGCAGTTATGCTCCCGCTATCGCTGAAGGCGGGCCTGAGACGGCTCAAAGACTCGACCGTCGTCCCCGGCCGGATGCCTTCGTCGCTGTCCACGACGATGGGGTCGCCGCGCCGCTGAGGTATCGTGACCGCAGTGATTTCCTCAGCTAGGTTGCCATTTTTGACGGCGTTGGCTGCTTTTTCGTGGGAGGCGGCAGCGAACGCATCTTGGCGCGAGCGGCTGCTGACACCCTCGTTGTACTGGTCAGTTGCCAGGCCCATGGACTTGGCGTCCAGCGCGCACGTCGAGCGCGTCAGCCAGCATGGAGTCCACCAGTACCCCGTCGCCGTAGCGGTACCCGCCACGAGCGTCTTGGAGCAGATAAGGCGCCCTTGTCATGGACTCCATGCCTCCGGCGACGACGATGTCGGCCTCGCCGGCGGCGATCATCTGGTCAGCTAGGTAGATGGCATTGAGGCCGGACAGGCACACCTTATTGATGGTGACGGCCGGCGTAGACAGGGGGATCCCGGCCTTGACGGCGGCCTGGCGGGCGGTCAGCTGTCCCTGGCCTGCTTGCAGGACCTGGCCCATGTACACGTAGTCGACCTGGCCAGGCTCAAGGCCAGCCCGCTCCAGGGCGGAGGCAATCGCGACCGCCCCCAGGTCGGTTGCGCTCAAACTGGCCAGAGCCCCGGCCAACTTACCGATCGGCGTGCGAGCGCCTGCAATTATGACTGATCCGGGCATCGTAAACCTCCTTGCCCAATATGGTTATTGGCGTTGGTGTGCAACTACTAGGTGGGACTGAGACGGGCGGAGCTACATGTCGAGGCCGCCGTTTACAGCCATGATCGAACCGGTTATGTAGCCGCTGTCTTCGTCGACCAAGAAGCGGACAGCGCGGGCAATCTCTTCGGGCCGTCCCAAGCGTCCCACCGGTATCCGCTCGACGACCGCCTTGAGGGCAGCCTCGGGCACTGCGGCCAGCATGTCAGTGTCGATGAAGCCAGGGGTCACGCAGTTGACGGTGACGTTCTTGCGCGCCATTTCCAGGGCCAAGCTCTTGGTGAAGCCAAATAGCCCTGCCTTGGAAGCGGCATAGTTGGCCTGGCCGAAATTGCCCATTTCGCCGATCACCGAACTGACAGTGACGATGCGGCCAAAGCCCCGCTCCAGCATGTGCTCGATGACGGCCTTGGTCATGTAGAAGCACCCGGACAGGTTGACCCGGAGGACATCGTGCCAGTCCTCGACGGTCATTTTGCGCACGGTCTTGTCGCAAGTGACGCCAGCGTTGTTGACGAGGTAGTCCAAGCGACCGGTGGTAGCGAGGACTTCGTCCACCAGGCGGGTGCACTCCTCGGGCACGCCCACATTGACCTTATGGACAGAGACCGAACAACCTTCGGCCAGCAGTCCCTTCTGAAGCTCCTTGGCGGCCTCGGGGTGGGCATAGTACCCCGCCGCCACGTGGATGCTGTCTCGAGCCAATACCGATGTGATGGCCGCCCCTATACCCCGGCAGCCGCCGGTAACTAATGCTACTGGCATGTCGCTCATGGTCAAATCCCCTTCCCTCTACGGGGCCCGGCGCTGTCCTCCCGGGTCAATTGCGCGTGCTTATCTGCGACGAAACCTACGACGGCGGGGGGGCGGCCAAAAGAGCCGAATGTCCCTATTCCGTGGGACCAATGGGGGCCCTTGCGGTTGCTTGACATATATAGCATACGACTGGTATACTAAGCACCAAGGAAAAGACCAGACAGGCAACGACAACCAGCGGCGGTGCGACCGCCAGATCATCCAGGAGACGAAAATGACAGAGAACACCACTTCCGCCAAGCCCAAGACGAGCACAACCAAGACGGCCCCACTGTCGGCGGCCATTCGCGACGAGGTCATCGCATCGGTCAAGCAGGCTCAGCAGTTCACTCTCGACTCGGTCAGCACGTGGGTCGAAGTGGTTGGCAAAACGGTTCCCGAGCTGCCCCACATCCCCTTCGTGCCCACCCGGACAGAGGTTGTCGACAGCCTCGGCAGCATGTTCGAGTTCACCGACGAGCTGTTCGCGTCGCAGCGCAAGTTCGCCGCCGAACTGGCCAACCTGCTCGTCCCGGCCAGCTAGTTTCTCAGGCCCAACGTGAGACCGACCACCAGTACCCCGGTCCAGGGAGCCTGCAACGATGTCAACTGACGGCACCGACATATTCGGCTTGGCGCGTACCTGCGGCCCAACGCCGTCTGGCGAACCTGTCCCTGCGGCAGATGGCCGACTTGGCCGGCGTCTCCAACCCTTACCTCAGCCAAATCGAGCGGGGCCTCCACGAGCCGTCTGTGCGCATCCTTCGCTCGATCGCCGAGGCGCTTAACCTTTCGGCCGAGACCGTGCTGGAACAGGCGGGGTTGCTAAGCCGCGACGACACGGTGCCGACAAGCACCGAAACGGCCATCCGCCATGACCCTGACCTCAGCGAGGACCAGAAACTGGCGTTGCTATCGGTTTACCGGAGCTACCGGGCGAACAACGAGCCGCGGGCGCGGGCGGGCAGCAAGGGCGAGGAGAGCGACGGCGGCGCCTAACGGCGTGGAAGGGACTCGAACCACTCCGTCCCGAAGCTCGGGTCGGGCGCCAGGCGAACGTAAGGCAGCGACGTCTCGCGTCCCCCACTCACTTCTTGCGCGTTGGGCGACGCGCCGGGCAGGACGATGACTTCTTCGCCATGGTGCCAGTTGGCCGGCGTGGCCACGCGGTACTTGGCCGTCACCTGGCAGGAGTCAAGCAGGCGGATAATCTCGTCGAAATTGCGCCCGGTGTTGAACGGGTACGACAGCGAAGCCTTGATCCTCTTGTCGGGCCCGATAATGAACACCGACCGGATGACAAGTGTCTCGCGCTCGTCCGGGGCCTCCACCGGGTCGTCGCCGGCGGTATCGGGGAGCATGTCGTACAGCTCAGCCACCACGAGATCGGGGTCGGCGATCAGCGGGTAAGTCACTGGGTACCCACGGGCCGCTTCGATGTCCTTGGCCCACTCGGAGTGGCACGAGACCGGGTCGGCACTAAGGCCGATCACCTTGGTGTTGCGTGCCGCAAACTGAGGCAGCAGGCCGGCTAGCGAAGCCAGTTCGGTGGTGCACACGGGGGTGAAATCTTTCGGGTGGGAGAAGAAAATAACCCACGCATCACCAATCCACTCGTGAAAGTTGATCCAACCTTGCGTCGTTTCGGCCTCGAAGTTCGGCGATTGGGTATTCAAGCGCAGCGACATGGCTCTCCTTTCTCCCGGCCCAACTGGGGCCGCTAGCTTGGGGCGGCACCAGAGAGACCTTGTTGCTGCCTTACAGACCGAGTATAAAAAAGCGCCCACCGCTCAGGCAGGGACGAAAGTCCCTTCCTAACTCGTCCTTCTATCCTTGCTAGGCATATCAAGGCTATGCTAAGTATAGTTGGCATCGTCGGGGCCCTCTCTAAAGGACGGCTCACAGACAGAAGGGAACACGCATGGACCTCGGTTTCCAAGGACGGGTGGCGATCATCACAGGCGCCGGCGGCGCGTTAGGGCGCTCTCATGCCCTCGAGCTCGCTCGGCGTGGCGCCAAGGTCGTGGTCAATGACGTGGGTGGCTCGGTCCACGGTGAGGGTGAAGCTAAGAACCCGGCCCAACGAGTGGTCGACGAGATCACATCCCTGGGCGGGCAAGCAATCGCCAATTTCGCCAGTGTCACCACCCCGGCGGGGGGAGAGGCGATACTTGCTTCAGCCCTGGAGGCTTTCGGCCGGGTCGACATCCTCGTCAACAACGCCGGCATACTTCGCGACCGGGCGTTCCACAACATGGGGAGCGACGACATCGACGCCGTCCTGGACGTCCATTTGAGGGGTGCGATGTTCGTTTCCCAACCGGCCTTTAAGCTGATGCGCGAGCAACACTTCGGCCGGATAATCAATACGACGTCGGCATCGGGCCTGTTCGGCAACTTCGGCCAAGCTAACTACGGGGCGGCCAAGGCTGGCCTGCTGGGCCTGACGCGGGTGCTGGCCCAAGAGGGGGCTAAGGTCAACATCTTGGTCAACGCAATAGCGCCCTTGGCCCGGACCCGGATGACCACCGGCCTCCTCGGCGACCTGGAGGCCCTCCTCGACCCCCAGTGCGTAAGTGCTGTGGTCGCTTACCTGGCTCACGAGAGCTGTGCCGTCAATGGGCATGTCTATTCGGTAGCCGGGGGGCGCGTGGCCCGGATCTTCATGGCCGAGTCCCGCGGCGTAGTCCTGCCCGACCTCACAGCTGAGGCCGTGCGGGACAACTTGGGCTGCATTGACCTCCCCGACGATTTCATGGTGCCTGGGTCTCTCAGCGAAGAGAGCGACATCATCCGACAGGCCATCGGGGCCTGAGCCGTGGCCGAAAAAGTGGGCAAACCCTCGCCCGTACAACGGTGGGCTCGTCTGGTGGACCCCCTCGGGCTGGGTGCAGCCGTGACGCGGGCCATGGCCGAGGTCGCGCGGCGTCCCTCCATCGCCGTAACACCGACGACCCGCTGGCTCGGTGGCCTCGTCCAAGCATCGTTGGCCACAACGAGCCGTCTGGTCGGCGCCGGTACCGAGGGGCCGGTGGCCCCCGAGCCCAACGACGGCCGCTTCAACGACGACGCCTGGAAGCAGAACGCCTTTTTCTACGGCCTTTTGCAGCTCTATTTGTTGAACAGCCGCTACGTCAGCGAACTTGTCGACGCAGCCGACCTCCCCGCGCCGGCAGGGGCCAAGGCCAAGTTCATGACAGGGCTCGTGGCCGATGCCCTCGCGCCGACCAATTACCTTTTCACCAACCCCAAAGCGTTGAAGCGCGCCTTCGACACCGGCGGCCTCAGTGTGGCTGCGGGCGGCCGGCGCTTTTTACACGACCTGTCCGCCAACGGCGGATGGCCCGCCCAGGTGAGCAAAGAAGCCTTTGCCGTGGGCCGGAACATGGCGGCCACCCCTGGGCACGTGGTCTTCCGCAACGAACTGATCGAACTTTTGCAATATTCGCCGGTCACACCCGAGGTCCACTCCGTCCCGGTCCTGTTTTGCCCGCCGTGGATCAACAAGTACTACATAATGGACCTGTCACCCGGCAAGAGCCTGGCGGAGTGGGCCATCCGGCACGGGCACACCGTTTTCGCCATTAGCTACCGCAACCCCGACAGCTCGATGCGCGACGTGTCCTTCGACGACTATCTCTTCCAAGGCCCTCGGGCCGCTATCGATGTGGTCCGTTCCATCACGGGCGCAGACAAGGTCAATACCGTGTCGGTGTGCCTGGGAGGGACGCTGAACTGCGCCCTGGTGGCGTTCCTGGAGGCCCACGGCGAAGAACTCGTCAACAGCTCCACCTACCTGAATACCACCATCGACTTCACCGACGCCGGTTTGCTCCAGGACGTGTTCACTGACCCGGCCACTGTAGACGGGATGGTCGAGCGGATGGAGAGCCGCGGCTATCTGGATGCGGGAGAGATGGCCCATACTTTCGACCTTTTGAGGGCCAACGACCTCGTGTTCCGCTACCTCCAATCGAGCTGGCTCATGGGTGAAGACCCCCCAGCGTTCGACCTGCTCGCCTGGAACAACGACAGCACACGTATGCCAGCCAAAATGCATGCCTATTACCTGCGTCGCTGCTGGATCGACAACGCGCTGGCGAACGACGAGCTCGAGGTGGCGGGTACTCCACTTATCGTGTCAAAGAACAATAACGATAGCTATTTTGTAGCTGCCGTCAACGACCATATCGTCCCGTGGCGGGTCAACTACCGCGCAACCCAGCTGTTTAAAGGGAGCCGCCGGTTCGTCCTGAGCTCGGGCGGCCACGTAGCCGGTATCGTCAACCCCCCGTCGCCCAAATCGCGGCTGTGGACGAATGAGGACCTGCCCGCCGACCCGGACCAGTGGCGGGCCGACGCCCACGAAGTGGCCGGTACTTGGTGGGACGACTGGCTCGATTGGGTGCGGCCCCGTTCGGGAACTTTGGTCCCGCCTCCACCAATGGGCAACAAGCGTTACCCCGCAAGAGAGCACGCCCCCGGCACGTACGTGAAGGGCTAAGTCGGGGCGCCTACAACGCTCGGCCGGGCCAGTGGCCTCCCGACCCCCAGGGGCTAATAGGCCCGGAGACGTGCAATGCTACGAACGTGCCGTCAATCAGCATCGATCTGCCTGCCGGCCCGCTGCCCGCCTACGTAGCGCGGCCCGAAAGGCCTGGCCCGTGGCCAGGCGTCGTGGTTGTCCACGACATCTTGGGCATCAGCGCGGACCTCCGCAACCAGGCGGACTGGCTGGCTGGCGAGGGGTACCTTGCCGTGCTGCCCGACCTGTTCCGAGGTCGCAACAAGACGGCCTGCTTGGTCTCGGTCATGCGCCAAGCGGCAGCCGGTCAGGGAAGGGTTTTCGATGACATCGACGGATCGCGTACCTGGTTGGCGACCCAGGAAGACTGCACCGGTGTGGTCGGCGTGATCGGCTTTTGCATGGGAGGCGGCTTAGCGCTTCTCGTGGCGCCGAAAGGACAATTTGCGGCCTCCAGCGTCAACTACGGCAGTGCGAGCAAGCAGGCTTACACGGCAGACTTCCTGCGGGGGGCATGCCCGATCGTCGGGAGCTTCGGAGGCAAAGACAGACCCTTGCGGGGCGCGGCGGCTCGGCTCGAGAGCGCTCTTGCGAGCGCAGGGGTCGAGCACGACGTAAAGGAGTACCCCGACGCCGGGCATGCCTTTATCAACGACCACGAGGGTGCCGGCGACCGACTGCCGCTAATTGTCAAGGTCATGGGCAAGCTCGTTCCCGGGATGGGTTACAACGAAGAAGCCGCCCGCGACGCCCGGTCCCGCATCGTCGCGTTCTTCCAAGCCCACCTGAGATAAAGGCCTGCATCCAGCAGCCCAATACCGAGCTCAGGGGAGGAAGAGCATGCCCTGGGCCGCGACTGCCGGGCCCACCAGGCTGACCCGAGCGATAGCCCCTGTTGCGGGGTCGAGCTGGCCCAAGTAGTTGGGGGGGAACCCGGGCGCAGGGCAGGTGGCCGGTGCGTTGTCGGCGTCACACGGGGTGGCGGCAACGAAAACCTCGCCTCGGCGGAACGGACCGGTGATCTTGTAGACGGTGTTGTCGGAGTTGTCCGTGGTATAGATCGCGCCGGTACGGTCGGATGCCCACGCCGTATCGTCCACCGACCCCGACAGCCCTAGCACCGAAAGTGACTGGGCGGAAGTCCCAGCGTCGTGCACGAAGATCTGCTCCTTGTCGCCCTGACTGGTGAGCATGAAGTCTCCCGCGAAACGGGGCGCGAAGGCAGGGACATCCTCGTTGGAGTCCGGGTCGGTGAGCGCCAGGTGCTGGACCGGGCCGAGCAAAGCACCAGTCGTGCTAGCGACACTTGCTGGGGCTTCGTCGAAAAAGAGCGGGTGCACTGTCGCGAAGCCGGTGCCGGCGTCGAAGGTCGCCCGGTACACGGCGGGGTAAGTGGGCTGGGGCGCCGCCTTGCCTGTGGTTCCGGGGGCCGAGGCACTTATGAGGACCATGCCGTGGTAGATCGAGATGGCGTCGGTCCCACCTTTGCTCGGCAGAGCCTCGTTGTAGCGATAGTGGACAACGCTCGCAGTGGCGGGGTCGAGGAGGTAAATGCTCGAATGAGCATCCTCGTTGACCGTGGCGATGACCTGTCCAGTGGCCGTGTCGGCGGTGAGGCCGTCACACTTGCCCACGACGTCCCATTGGCCGACGGCCACACCCGCCAGGTTGAACTCTACGACGGTGCTGTCCAGGTTGCCGTCCGAGCTAGCCTGGCCCTGAGGCCCGACGCCATTTTGGAAGCCCACGAAGATGTCCCCCCGCAGGAAAGTGATGTCGTCAGGCTGCGAGATCGGTTCTTCGCCCTTCGCGGTGGCATGCGAAATGTGGGCGCCAGAGGCGAACGGGCGGGCGCTGAACGTCGCGGTCGCGGCCACCTGAGCCGACGCGGCCGGCCCGTAGGAACTAGTTGCCAGGGCGGACACCCCGAGGAAAGAGGTCGAGAGGAAAACGGCCAGTGGGGCCGAAACCTTGGCCCGACGCGTCCAGAGTCTGTTCAAGCTGAGCACTCCCGTCCCGAGCCGTCCTAGAGTGGCGACGGCACAACTTTTCGTGTCGCAGGCTAGCGTGCTCGTCGGAACATCCCAGTGAACATAAAGCGAACATTTGGTGTACAGAACGTGCCAGGCCCGTCGAGACCACCCAAGGGAGCTGCTCAGCCAACAGCCTAAACTGCGTGGTGGAAGCGAACGCACTCATGCCAGCCTGGGTCTGCCCCAAATGCGACCGCCAGTTCGGCCGTCGCGGCCAGTCTCACGAATGTGCCCCAGCCATGTCGCTGGAGGACTACTTCGCTTCCGGGCCAGCTCACGAACGGCCTGTGTTCGATGCTGTCATCTGCCACCTACGCGAGGTCGGCCCGGTGCACGTGGAACCGGTATCGGTGGGGATTTTCCTAAAGAAATCAAGGACGTTCGCGGAGCTCCGTCCCATGACCCGATGGGTGGCGGTCTCGTTTTCCCTGCTGCACCCCGCGAAGCACAAGCGCATCACGCGAAAAGTGGCCCAGTACAACGGCCGCTACTATCACGTGGCCAACGTTGCCAGCCCGTCGGACATCGACGAAGGCCTTCTAAGCCTGCTCACCGAGGCGTACCTCAGTTCTCCTGAGTAAAACGGCCTATCCATGGGGGTTTTTCGGCGTGGTCAGGCCGAAGCGCGCGCGGCAAGGGACAACCCGCCGTGACGTTGGCTTATTTGGCGCCTATTCGTACGCGGCTGCCTGCAGCCGGTAGAGCTCGGCGTAGGGACCACCCGCACCGATCAGTTGCACGTGCGTGCCCACCTCGGCAACGGCTCCGTCTCGGAGCACGATGATGAGGTCGGCCATGCGAACGCTCGTAGCGATGCGACACGAGCACCGTAATACCGCCCATGTTTTGACGTTGACTGGCGGCCAGCACGTACGCTAAAGAGAGCCGCTTCGCTCAGAGCATCAAGGGCGGCGGTTGGCTCGTCGAGGACAAGCAGCAGTGGCGCAATGCGCATCATCGAGCGGCCGAGGGCGACCTTTTGCCACTGCCCACCGGAAAGCTCTACTCCCTCACCCAGTCTCCGGCCGAGCTGGGTGCTGAGGTGGTCGGGGAGGATATCGCCGATGTCGGCTCCCCCGGCCTGCTCAAGGGCGGCGGAGACGGCTCCCCCGTCGTCGAGATCCTCGATTGAGCCGACAACGGCATGTTGCAACGTGAACTCGAACCTGGCGAAGTCCTGGAAGCCGGCCGAAGTCGAGCCCTCCAGTTCCGGGTTGACCGTTTGCAGGTCGGACCGTCGACGCAGATCCGGCCCCGGCTCGGGGGGTAGAGCCTGAGCAGCAGCTTCACGAGGGTCGACTTGCCGGCGCCGTTTTCCACCTACAACCGCAACGATGGCACCCGCCGGGAGGACAAAGCTGATGTCCCGCAGGACATCCGGCCTAGCTCGGTCATAACCAAAACTGACGTTCTCGAGGCGGATGCCCTCGCTGAGTTGACTGGGTAACGGAAGGTGGTCCTTCCGGGCAGCAGGAAGACCGGACGACTCGGCGCTTGTCATCTGGCCAGGCTGAGCTGCGGAGCCACTCCAACTTCTCTGCAGCCTGCATCGATCGCCCACCGAACTCACCGAGAAGGCGAGGTTGCCCATGCTCGCCGAGAGCTGCGTGGCCAGCGTGATCACGACGACGAGAGTGCGGCACTCAGTTTCCATCGGTTGCCTAGTGACCATGAAGACGAGTTTTGGGGTGGTGAAAGCAGCGCCGAAAACGACCCAGCAGGCGGACTCCAGCGCACTCCACGAGAGCGTCGTGCGGCACACTTCGGAGTTGGCGCGCTCACTGAGCTGGCGGTGCCGCCTGCGGAACTCACTTTGCATACCAAATACACGGATTCCCTGGGCCGCCGCGCTCGTGCCGACCAGGCGTCGCAGGAAACTCTGTTCCCGCCAAAGCGGCATCACGCGGCCCCAGGACTGCGCCACCCGACGGTTCCGCAGCGTCGACACCACGACAAGCGGGAGAATGAACAGGGGGAGCAACAGCAGGAGCGGCTCGATGGCGACCAGCCGAGCAGGGTGGGCGAGGCTAAGACGACGGCCAGCACGATGGCGATGTGAGACGGCACCGCGGTCAGCTGCTCGCGGTTCTGGCGGAGGTACTCGACCCGGTCTAAGTACTCGGGGCGCTCCAGGTGCTCGATCCCTACAGGTGCCGCCAGAAGCTCGGTCAGCTCCCGGTCTGCTACGAGCGAGGTCCGCTCCCTCAACGCCGAGCGGACGACGAACGAGGCCCAGCTCGCGGCCTGAGCAATCACGATCGCGACGACGAGAAGTGCCGAACCCACAACGGCGCGAGACGCTTCTTTCCCGATGACCGCGTCCGTGATCACGCCGAGGGCGAGCGCGGACCCGATTGCAGCGAGTTGGCTGAGCACAAGTAGAGCGATGCCCGAGGCGCACCGGAACGGGTCGACCCTGAAGGGGAACTCGACCAGGACGCGAGCGCGTCTAAAGAAGTCACGCACCGTCGGCACCGTTACCAGCGAACCGTTCGGCCTGCTTGGCGAACAGGGTGGCGTATTTCCCCGCGTTCGACCAGCTCGTCGTGTGTTCCCTCCTCGGTGATCCGCCCGTCCTCCACGACGACGATCTTGTCGGCGGGTCGGACGCGGGCAAAGCGATGCGAGACGATTACCGTGGGAGGGCGGGCGGTCATGTCGAGGAAATGGTTGTAGAAATCGGCCTCCTGGCGGGCATCGAGGTGCGCCGTGGGCTCGTCGAGGACCAAGATCGCCGGTCCCGAGCCCGCTGCGTACAGCGCTCGCGCGAGAGCGATGCGTTGCCATTCGCCACCGGACACGTCGACACCGCCGAATTGTCTCGACAGGCGGGTGTCCCAGCCTTGTGGGAGCGCCTCGACCAGATCGAGTGCACCCGCTTGTCGTGCCGCCGACTCGAGCAGACTTTGGTCCATATCTTCTCGCAGCGCGATGTTTTCGGCCGCCGACCAGGGGTACCGAATGAACTCCTGGAAGACGGCGACGCAGCGCTGCTGCCAGGCGCGAGGGTCGATTTCGCTGAGCTGCACGTCGTCGACGAGGATCGCTCCGGCAGTTGGCTCGACGAGGCGGGCCAGCAACTTGATCAAAGTGGTCTTGCCCGCACCGTTCTCGCCCACGATGGCGAGGCTTCTCCCGGCAGGTATGACAAGGTTGACCGCTTTCAAGATGTCACGCGGTTGGCCCGGGTACGAGTACCGGACCTCCTCGAACCTAACCTCGCGCTCGGGCAGTCCCTCCGCCGGCAGCGAACCCTGGGCGTCTGCTCGGCTCGCCAGGGCGTCCTCCAAAACTATCGTCGCTTCCAGCGTTGCTACACCCAGAGCGACCAGGCTGTCGCTTGTCTGGATCGTGGCACACGCCAACGCTGCCAACACTGCCTGGAGCACGACCACAAGCTCGCCTGTAGTAATGCTTCCCGAGAGGCAATCGTGCACGGCGAGCGCGACGAGCCCGGCTGCCACGAGCAGGACAGGGGCGATAGCCAGTGCGGCATCGCGAACCGAGCTGCGCCGCTGCTGCCACACTCTGCCCATTGCGTCGTCCCACTCGGCCTGAAAGCGGCCCCGGAGCCAGGGCGCTAGGCCGAAGACGCGTACTTCCTTCTCGGCCCCGGGGACAAGAAGGAGATCTCGCAGGTAATCTGCGCGGCGCAGGATCCGGCTCTGTTGGAACTGAGTGCGCGCGATTTCGACCTGGGCAATGCGCATACGCCTCACGCCATAGATGAGCACGAGCAGCAGGACCAGCCCTGCCCACCAGTTGAACGAGCGCGACAAGCACGATGCCGCCGAAGCCTCCAAGGCGGAGCATCCACCTGTTGATGAGGCCGACCACCGCCATCCGCGTGCCTATCGCGCCCGGGTCCTGGGCGCGCTCAACGAGATCCCGGAGAGTTGGGTCCTCTAGATGGGCCACCCCGGGCGGCGCAAGGTGCGCCTCAACGACGCGTTGAAACACTCCGGCGCGCACTCGCAGCGCCACTTGGTCACCGATCGGCGTAGTCATCGTGACGACGACGCGCAACAAGGTGAAGAGGGCCCCCACACGGACGAGGTCCAGCGTCAGGGACTTGGCGCCGGCTGAAGCGGAGCCGCGGCCGACGACGGCACCGATGTCCGAGATCGACCAGCCCACCGAGAGCATGAGGAACAACGGGACCACCGCCGCGACAACCAAGCACACCGCTACGGCGAGCGTGAGAGAGATGCTGGCCCGTGGCAACAAACGGATGAATGCCCACCGCAGCCGGGCACCTCGTCGGTCGAGGTGCCACCAGCGCAGGGCCCGGTCCTCGTCATCTGGCCGCTTCAGAGGTGCCCTCCAGCACGAACTACCAAGTCGCCGCCTTGTTTTGTCAGTGTACTGCAGCTTATCTACGCCCGGCCCTCGGGCATCGACCAGAGCCTGGTAGGTACGGTCACCGAGCCGTAGCTCAGCTGTGCTGGGTGAACACCGCTGAATTCACGACTTGATCAGCGCGTCCACCACGGCCTTTTTCTCCAACCAAGCCTGCAGCCGCTCTTCCGACTGGTCCGACATGAAGTCGTCTATCGCCATTTCTTCGGCGTACAACGCCTCTACTATCTCGCGTCTGCGTCATTTCAGGCGTCCTCTCACCGCCGGCTCTTCCGGCAACTCGGCTCCTGATTAAAGAGTTGCCGGAAGCGATGATCTCGAAGTCGTTGACTTGTGAGATCCGGTGAGGGTGGCCCTGACGACGCCGTCCCTAGCGAGCTAGGCGCGCCGGGCCAACCCGTTGACGCTGGTGACGGGGAGGAAGTCGAAGGGGCGGCTGGGCGGCGTCTGGCCACGCGTGGCGACCTGCAATGCGGGGTTGAGCCGCTCGTCCACGAACCGGTGGTAATCGTCTTCTGATTCCCAGACATCGATGATCCTCCAGCCGGTCGCCGTTGGGCCCGACACGTGGGCAACGAGACCCGCGACGGGCGCTTTGCCTACTTCTGTTTCGACCTTGGTAGCCATCTCTTCGGTGACCTCAGGCATCTCTTGGCAGTACGCGTACATGGCTTCCACCTTTCAGTTAGAGTATCCATCTATCGGATTTAGTGATACTATATTGAAATGTCCGGACCTGTCAAGAGGCGTTCCTACGACAACTCTCGCCGGGAAGAGGGAGCCCGTCAGACCCGACTGAGCATCGTGGCGGCGGCTCAAGAGTTGTTCGTGGAGAACGGTTACCCGGCGACCACCTTTCCCGCCATAGCCGAGCGGGCAGGCGTGAGCGTCCAGACGGTCTTTGCCCATTTCCCGACCAAGCGCGACCTGCTCAAGGAGGTCATCGACCAGGCCGTCGTCGGCGACGACGAACCCGTGCCCGTTCGCGATCGCCCCGAAGTGGCGGCCATCATGGCCGAACCAGACCCCGCCGCGAAAGCTTCGCCTGCATGCGGCCCACGCAGTCGCGATCTCGCGGCGGGCCACCTCGGTCGACCAGATGCTGCGGAGTGCCGCAGCCGTTGACCCCGAAGCCGCAGAGCTATGGAGGCACGGGTCGCGAGACCGGCAGGCCGGAATGGAACAGTTCGCAGCCCACCTCTTCCAAGGCGGCCACTTGCGACCGGGCCTTTCCGCTCACCAAGCCGCAGACCGCCTCGCCGTGATGATCGATCCCGAGTTGTACCGGCTAACGGTCGGGGTGCGCGGTTGGGCTCCCGAACAGCACGAAGCCTGGCTCGCCGAAATTCTCATCGCCTCCCTGCTCCCAGAAAGTGCAACCGATGACGGGGCCGCGCCAACCTGAACGCCGGGGAGCGTTCGTCGCCAGGGCGTAAAAAAGTTGTCCATCGACTGGTTGGCCGTTCGTTGTGTTGGTGAAACGAAGTCAGCTAAGACAGGAGGAAGCCAACCATGCAGTACATGCTCATCCACTTCCAGCCAACCGAACTGGACCGACAGATGGGGCAGACCTGGCAGCATGACGAGCCCCTGACCACGTGGCTCGAGGAAACCATCCCATCAGGGGTCAACGTCCAGGGAAGCCGTCTGCGCCCGAGTTCTGACGCGACAACCGTGCGGTCCCGCAACGGGGAGCTGCTTGTCACCGACGGCCCGTTCGCCGAGACCAAGGAACAACTGGCCGGTTACGACGTGCTTGAATGCGCCGATATCGATGAGGCGGTCAGCTGGGCGTCGAAGCACCCGAGCCTTCCTACCGGCTCCATCGAGGTGCGACCCCTGCTCACCGACTCCCGGCCGACGCCCCTTCCAGAACAAAGACAAGCAACGATGCGCTACGTGATGCTTGTATGCGTAGGCGAGGATTTCCACATAGGCCCGCAGGACCAAGCCGAGATGGGGCCGGCCACGGGCGCCTGGGTGAAGGAAATGGATACCAGGGGGGCGCGCCTGTTCGGCAGCCAGCTGGACGGCCCACAACGTGCCCGTACCGTGCGGCGCAAAGGTGCCCAGTTGATGGTGACCGATGGCCCATTCGCAGAAACCAAGGAGCAGATCGCCGGCTTCGACGTCCTCGAGTGCGCCGACCTCGACGAGGCCATCGAGGTGGGGGCCAAGCACCCCATGGCCAAGTACGGCATGCTCGAACTGAGGCCTTTCTGGCCTCCCGAACAGCAGTAGCCGGCCAGGCCGAGCCGCAGTTCACGATGGCTGCCCTGCCTCCAACCGCGAACGCCGGCGAAAGCGTGCGCCAAGCGGTCGCCAAGGCGTTCCATGAGGAATGGGGCCGGATCGTGGCCGCGCTCATCCATCGCACCGGAGACTGGGACCTGGCCGAAGAATCTGCCCAGGATGCCTTCACCCAGGCGCTCGCCCGCTGGCCCAACGACGGCCTTCCTCCCCGGCCGGGCGCCTGGCTGATGACGGTCGCAAACAACAGGGCGATCGACCGTATCCGCCGCGGCAACGTCCATTCCGGCAAGCTAAGGCAAATTGCGGCGCTGGCCCCCGCCGGCGCCAAGGGCCCCGACGAGGAGGGGGACGTGACCGAGCGGATCTCCCATGACGAAGACGGCGGCGTACCTGACGAGCGCCTCCGGCTCATCTTCACCTGCTGCCACCCGGCGGTGGCCATGGAATCGCGCGTGGCCCTCACCTTGCGTACCCTCGCCGGGTTGACGACTGCCGAGATCGCTCGCGCTTTCCTCGTCCCAGAAGCCACCATGGCCAAGCGGCTGGTAAGGGCCAAGCAGAAAATCGCCCATGCAGGTATCCCCTACCGTGTGCCGCCGGCCAGCGCCCTGCCGCAGCGGACCGCCGGAGTCCTGACGGTTCTTTATCTGCTCTTCAACGAGGGTTACTCCGCCAGCGCCGGGGCCGAGCTTGTGCGCAAAAGCCTTTGCGACGACGCCGTCATGCTGGCCGGGGTGCTGGCTGAGCTCATGCCTGAAGAGCCCGAAGTAAAAGGGCTTTTGGCGCTCATGATGTTCCACCGTTCCCGCCAAATGGCACGCGTGGATGACCAGGGCGACCTCGTCACCCTGGAAGCGCAGGACCGGGCTTTGTGGGACCAAGCCGCCATCGAGCAAGCGGGACAAATCCTCGACAGCGCTTTGGCAAAGGGCAAGCCGGGGCCTTACCAGTTACAGGCCGCCATCGCCGCGTGCCATGCCCGTGCGCCCCAGGCCGAAATGACCGACTGGCCCGCCATAGCCCTGTTTTACGACCAACTGCTCGAGATGACAGGCTCTCCCGTGGTGGAGCTCAACCGGGCCGTGGCTGTTGCAATGGCCGATGGCCCGGCGGTCGGCTTGGCATTGGTCAACCAGCTGGAGGCCTCCGGAGCCTTACCGCAGTACTACCTCCTAGCCGCTACCCGCGCCGACCTTTTGCGCCGGTTGGGCCGGCGCACCGATGCGGCCGCCGCCTACCGCGAAGCGCTCGCCCTTGTCGCCACCGCGCCCGAACAGCGCTTCCTCGCGGCCCGCTTGGCGGAAGTTACCGCCTGAGCACTGGCGAACCGGCCTATGCACATCGCTAAGCCGACTCCCTCGGGATGAGGGCTGTGGGCAGCACGACGTGGCGAGCACCGGACCGTCCACTCATAAGGGCGTCGAGGATGTGGACCGCCTCGACCGCAGATTCCTCAAGCGGGTTGCGCATAGTTGTCAACGGTGGCTCCGCCATGGTGGCTGCCGCGGAGTCGTCGAAACCGGCCACGGCAACGTCCTGCGGTACGCGCCGGCCGGCTTGGCGCAACGCCGCGATTACGCCGAGCGCCATGAGGTCAGAGGCGGCGAAAACGGCGTCGATATCGGGGTGCTGTTCGAGGATCCGCGCCGCGCTCAAACGCCCGCTCAAGATCGACCAGTCACCCTCGGCGGAGAGGCTTGCGCGGAAGGCCTCACCGGTGGCTCTCCGGTAGCCCTCGAAGCGGTCACGGCCGCTGCTGGTATTGAGTGGGCCCGTCACGGTGGCAATGCGCGAGCGGCCACGGTTCAGCAGGTAGCTCACCATCTCGTGAGCGCCCGCCTCGTCGTCGATTGCCACCCAGGAAAGGGCGGTTTCGTAGCCGAGAGGTCGGCCCATCACCACCAAAGGCAAGTGGCTGTTCGCTAGGCGCGCCAACATCGGCTCCCCCAGACGGGGCAGCGCCAACAGCGCGCCGTCGACGTGCCCGGAGCTCAGGTAGTTACCCAGGAAGGCTTCTTCCTCGTGGTCGCCTGCCGCGGTGACAAGTAGGTGACGGCCTTGGAGGCGCAGCTCGCGGGTAAAAACCTTGACGAACATGCCGAAGTTCGGGTCCTCGAAGAGGCGCTCCTGGCCCTCGGAAATGACGAACGCGACCGACCCAGTGCGCCCGGCGGCGAGGTTGCGGGCAGCCTGGTTCACCGAGTAGCCGAGCGCCTCGATCGCACTGTTGACACTTGTCATGAGGGCGGGCCGGACGTGGCGTCCCCCGTTGAGGACCCGCGAGACCGTCCCCCTCGAGACGCCGGCAAGCTCGGCGACGTCCTCGATGGTGGGCCGGTTGCGCCTCCCCGGGGGGTGCAGGGCCGGCGTAGGGGGCCCGTCCTCGGTGGGTCGGCAATGGGGCGCATCCGCCGATCCTAGGAGAGCCCGCGACACCCAACCCCTGCACGGCTCTGCTATCGTACGCCCGTTGGTTGGGAGCGCTCCCAAAACGGGCTGGCCAGGGAGGCAGCCTGTCTCGTGCGTTCTCATGACTTGCAGCAAATCGAGAACCTCAACCAAGGGGGTAAACCATGAAGCTCAAGAAATTTCTATCTGTGAGCGCGACCGCAGCGACGCTGTTGGGAGTGCTGGGCGGTACCGGGATCGCTTCGGCCTCGGCTTCGTCAAAAGTCACACTTACGTGGTGGACCTGGACGACCAACCCGGAGAAGGTCATCGCCAACTTCGAGAAGGCCTACCCGAACATCACCATCCCCGCCCCTCCGAACTACGGCTCGGGTGGGACCTTCTACACCAAGCTCACCACTGAACTAGCCGGGAGCACCGGGCCATGCGTGACCCAGGTCGAGTTCGACCACCTCCCGACCTATATCGATGCCCACGACCTCGTGAACATCGCCCAGTACGTGTCTTCCTACGCCAAGGACTTCCCCTCTTGGACCTGGCAGCAGGTCTCCGTGGGATCGGCCGTGTACGCCGTACCCGAGGACATCGGGCCCATGGCCCTCATGTACCAGCCCAGCGTGCTCAAGAAGTACAACCTGCCCGTGCCGGCCACCTGGGCCCAGTTCGCCTCGGACGCCGTGGCGTTGCACAAGGCCGACCCCGCCATGTACCTCACCTATTTCGCCCCTAACGATGCCGACCAGCTGGAAGCATGGTTCTGGCAGGCGGGCGCCAGGCCCTACGTGATGCAGTCGAACGGGACCTGGAAGATCACGCTCAACGGCCCGATCGAGCAGAAGGTAATGAACTTCTGGGGCAGCCTGGTCAAAGAGGGCGCGGTTGCCGTCGACCCGGACTTCAGCGCCGACTGGGGCCACCACATCGGTGCAGACCGCTACGCCGCCATGATCGGCGCCGGATGGTCCCCCACCTACATGGTCGATGCATATCTCCCCGCCGGGTCCACCCAGCAGTGGGCCGTCGCCCAGATGCCGCAGTGGACAGCGGGCGCTGATGCTGCCGCCAACTGGGGCGGCTCCACCAACGCCGTGACCAAGGACTGCCCGTCCGACATGGTCAAGGACGCCGCCCTTTTCGCGGCTTACATCAACACGTCCAAGAGCGGGCTCGCCATCGACGAGTCACCGGCCACACCGGCCGGCGGCGGGCGGGGCTTGTTCCCGGCCGCACTAGCGCGCGCCAGCGTGCCCGAGTTCAAGGCGCCGGTCCCCCATTTCCAGGGCAACATAAATGCCCAGTTCGCCACGTACGCCAACAACGTCCCCACCAACTTCGAGTGGAGCCCGTGGGACAACGAGTTCGGCAACTTCGTGACCACCCAGATGACGGCCGCGGCCGCCGGCAAGGAGAGCTGGACCGCCGTGCTCAACAACACCGAGTCCCAGCTGGTTTCCTACGCCAAATCTGCGGGGTACTCGGTCGAGGGTTGAGCCGGTCGAGGGTTGAGCCTCGGTGCCCTTAGGAGCACCTAGGTAACGTCTTCTACCGTTCCCTCATGCGGGGACAGGGCGAGAGAGGGGCACCACCCTCTCTCGCCCGCCCTCGTCGGAGCGCGAGACTAAAGCGCCGGGCCGTGCTCGGCTGCAGTCGGAGCGGCCCCTTTGGAGCGGGCCAGTCGGAACGAGGGTGGAAAGGGGGGGCTGGATTGTCGGCGCAAACCGTCGAAGCGACAGCGTTACCGGGCGCGGCGACCTTGGCGCCTGGGGGGCGAGGGCAACGGCAGGGCCGCCTGCGCGTGACCCAGGGCCGGGCCGGCTTAGGCATGACGGCACCATTCCTGGTGGTGTTCGCCATGTTTTTCATCGCTCCGCTGGTCTATTCCGTCATCCTCAGCCTGCGTTCGCCACTTACCAACGCCTTTACCGGGTTGCTCAACTACCGCACCGTGTTTTCCAACGGGGAGTACTGGAGCGGTGTAGTCCGAATGGGCTACTTCGGCCTCATCCAGGTGAGCGTCATGATCGGCCTGGCTATCTTGCTTGCCCTGTTCTTGGACAGCCCTTACTGCCGGGGGAGAAAGTTCTTCGCCCTCGTTTATTTCCTTCCCTTCGCCGTCCCCGGGGTGATCGCGGCGATCCAGTGGGGGTTCCTCCTCGAACCCGACCTCGACAGCGCCCTCAATGTGCCCCACCACCTCGGCCTCGCCGCCGGATCTGTGACACCTCTCGATTACCGGTTGTCCCTTTATGCGATCATGCTCATCGTCACTTGGGAGTTCACCGGTTACAACATGACGATCTTGTTGACCAGCTTGACCAACGTGCCCCACCAGGTGCTCGAGGCGGCCAAGGTGGACGGCTGTTCGGAGCTGGCGATCGCCGCCCGGATCAAGCTCCCTCTCATCCGCCGGACCATCGCCTTCATCGTGATCCTGTCCATCATCGGTACTTTGCAGCTCTTCAGCGAACCGGTCATCCTCAATGAGATCGCGTCGATCGGTAACAGCTTCACCCCCAACCAGATCATCTACAACACGGCTTTTTCCTTTGGGAACGAACAGCTGGCCGCCGCTCAGTCGGTCATCCTGGCCGGCATCACCATCGTGGCTACCGTGACTTTCTTCGGTTTGGTGCGGCGCAAGTTGGACCCCATAGCGGCCACCCGGGGGCGGTGAACGAAGGTGGCAGCGGCAACCATATCCAGGCACAGGTCGCCGGCCTCGGCCGGCTCCGGGGGACGAACGGCACGGCGGTTGAAAACAACCGTAGGGACCGCAGCCCTTCTCCTTGCCGCCATTTACGTGATCGCACCGATCTACTGGCTCGTCGTCGCCTCCTCCAAGAACGCCGCGCAGCTCTTCAACAGCTCCACCTTCTTGCCTGCATCGCACTTGAACTGGATCTCGAACCTGAGGTCCCTGTTCTCCTATAACAGCGGGGACTTCAAATGGTGGTTCTTGAACTCGGTGGTCTATGCCGTGGCCACCGCAACATTGGCCACAGCGGTATCGACGCTGGCCGGCTACGGGCTGGCCAAGTACCGCTTCAAGATGCGGGGCGCCATCTTCGGGGTCGTGCTGGGAGCGCTCGTGGTGCCGGCGACGGCGTTGGTCGTGCCGTTGTTCCTGCTCGAGCACGACGTACACCTGACCAACACCTACGAGGGGGTCATACTGCCGCTCATGGTGTACCCCTTCGGCGTGTACTTCATGTCCATCTTTGCCGCCGACGCTGTACCCGACACGCTGATCGATTCGTGCCGGATGGACGGGGCCGGCGAGTTCCGCACCTTCTGGCAGATCGGCCGGCCCATCCTCATGCCCGGCATGGTGACCCTTTTCCTGCTCTCGTTTATCGGGACCTGGAACAATTATTTCCTCCCCCTGGTCCTGTTGGGCACGGAGTCGCGGTTCCCCCTGACAGTGGGTCTCGGGGCATGGGCGAGCGACCTCAGCCTGGCCGGCGCCGGGCAACCGCTTTACCCAGAGGTCATCATCGGTTCGCTAGTTTCGGTCCTGCCGATGCTGATCCTGTTCCCCTTCTTGCAAAAGTACGTGGCCAGGGGCCTCACCTTGGGGGCGATCGCAGGTGAGTGAGCGAACTCGTTACGGGGGCGACTACAACCCCGAACAGTGGCCGCGCGAGGTGTGGGACGAAGACGTCCGCCTGATGGGCGAGGCGGGAGTGGACCTGGTCACCGTCGGCGTGTTCTCGTGGGCCCACCTGGAACCGGCCGAGGGGGCCTACTCCTTCGGTTGGCTGCACGACTTGCTCGACCTGCTCGGTGAGGCAGGGATCGGGGTGGACATGTCCACCCCGACGGCGTCGCCGCCCCCGTGGCTGTCGACCTTGTACCCCGAGGTCCTCCCGGTCGACGCGCGAGGAGCACGCTACAGCCCCGGCAGCCGCCAGCACCTGTGCGTGTGCAGCCCGGTTTACCGAGAAAATGCCGGGCGGATTGTCGAGCGGCTCGTGTCCGAGGTAGGCGAGCACCCGGCGATCGAAATGTGGCACGTCCACAACGAGTACGCCTGCCACGTCCCTTACTGCTACTGCGACCACCACGCTCAGGCGTTCCGGACTTGGTTGGAGCGACGCTACGAGTCCGTCGATGAGCTCAACGAAGCGTGGGGGACGTCGTTTTGGAGCCAGCGCTATGGGGACTTCGCCGAAGTGGTGCCGCCGCGCATGACGCCGACGTTCATAAACCCGAGCCAGGCGCTCGATTACCGGCATTTCAGCAACGATGCTTTCTTGGACGAGTTCCGCCTCGAGCGCGAGATCCTGAAAGGGGCGCGCCCGGACATCCCCGTAACGACCAATTTCATGGGCTTTTTCAAGCCTCTTGACTACTTCGCTTGGGCCTCTGAGCTCGACGTCGTCTCGACTGACAATTACGTCGACCCAGCCGACCCCGAATGGCCCATGCTCAGCGCCATGCACTACGACCTTGTCCGCTCGCTCAACAAGGACGTGCCCTGGATGGTGATGGAGCAGACCAGTTCGCGCGTCAACTGGCGAGAGCGCAACGTTGCCAAGGCGCCCGGCCAGATGCGGTCCATGAGCTATCAGGCCGTCGCCCGGGGCGCGGCGGGAGTGCTGTTTTTCCAGTGGCGAGCGTCGCGGATGGGGGCGGAAAAGTTCCACTCGGCCATGCTTTCGCACTCCGGCACGGCTTCACCGGTTTGGGCCGAGGTGGCCGGGTTAGGCAGAGAACTGGCCGGGCTCGGCAGCTTCGAGGGCGCCCGCGTGCAAGCCCGGGTTGCGATGGTCCTTTCGTGGGCCAACTGGTGGGCCATGGAAGGGGACGCCAAACCGGCCAACGATCTCAAGATGCTTGACCAGCTGGTGTGGATGGGCAGACCGCTCTACAAAAGCGCCACCACGATCGACTTCTGCCGCCCCGACGAACCGCTCGGGCGTTACGGCGCGGTCATCGTGCCGAGCCTCTACCTGGTGACCGAGGCCGAAGGCGCCAACTTGGTCTCGTTCGTGACAAATGGCGGGACGGCCGTCGTGTCCTTCTGGTCCGGCATCGTCGACGAGCACGACGCCGTCTACCTGGGCCCTACGGAGGCCCGTTGCGCCCGTTGATGGGCTGCGACGTGCTCGAGGTTGCCCCGCAGAGCCAAGGCGACGTGCTCGAGGTCGAGTGGGAGGACGGGACCAGGACGACGGCCAGCTTCTGGGCCGACGTGGCGGCGGAGGGCGACGGCCACGTCTTGGCGCGCATCGCCGGCGGCGCGTGGGCCGGACGCCCCGTCGTGTTCGAGACGAAGGTCGGCAAAGGGGTCGCCTATTACCTGGGTGCCCGCCTGGACAACGCCGGCCTGGCACGGGTTTACGAACGGGCCCCCGGTCTCGCCGCTCCAGCGGCAACGGGCCTCACTGGGAGCGATATCGAACGGGTAGTGCGCTCGTCTGGCACCCAGAGCTTCGAGTTCCTCATCAACCATTCCACCGTGGAAAAACAGGCGGAGATCGCACCCGACGGGTTCGACCTGTTGACGAGGAACCAACTGGGTAACCGGCTGGTCCTGCCACCGGCGGGCGTGGCCATCATCCGGCGCACGGGGGGCGCCAGCGATGGTTGACGATTGGCAGGACCATCAGGTGCTACAACGGGGACGGCTGGCGCCCCGCACCGCGTTCGTCCCTTTCCCCGACACTGCATCGGCGCGGTCCTACGAGCCCACCCTCTCGCCGGCGTTCCGCTCCCTGTCCGGCAACTGGCGCTTCCACCTGGCACCGCGCCCTTCGTCGGCTCCGGCGGGTTTCACCGAAGCCGGCTTCGACGACAAGGGCTGGGCCGAGCTACCGGTCCCGTCGCATTGGCAGCTGGAGGGCCATGGCCACCCGCAGTACACCAACGTGGCCTACCCCTTCCCGGTCGACCCGCCTCGGGTCCCCTCCGAGAACCCCACCGGTTGCTACCGCCGGGAAGCGGAGATCGACCCGTCGTGGCTGGAGCCCGGTTCGACGGTGGTGCTGCGTTTTGAGGGTGTCGACAGCGCCTTCCACCTCTACTGGAACGGGGCCCCGGTCGGCTACAGCCAAGGCAGCAGGTTGCCGTCGGAGTTCGACGTAACGAAGTGGGCCACGGCGGGTCGCAATGTGCTCGCTGTCGTTGTCTACCAGTGGTCCGACGGGAGCTATCTCGAGGACCAGGACATGTGGTGGCTCTCGGGCATCTTCCGTGACGTCTCGCTGCTCTGGCGGCCGCCGGCCCACCTGGCCGACGTGGTCGTCGAGGCTCCCTATGACCCCGCAAAAGGCATCGGCACGGTCGTGGTCAGGGCGAGCGTTGCCGGCGTTGCAACCGGCGGAGCGGGGTTGGCCGTGGGGACCGAGGTATACGACGGCCAGCAACTCATTACGGGCGCCCTGGCCTCCGTCGCGGGCGGCCTAGCCACGGCGCGCCTTGATTGCGGCGCCATTGCGCCGTGGTCCGCTGAGGTCCCCCGCCTTTACGAGGTGGTGGTGACCCTGCAGGCCGCGGACGGCTCGGTCATCGAGGTGGTCGCCGTAAAGGTGGGTTTCCGCCACATCGAGCGGCGCGAGGGCCGGTTCTTCTTCAACGGCGAGGCCATTACGTTGCGGGGCGTGAACCGTCACGAGTTCCACCCCGACCATGGCCGAGCCGTGCCCTTGTCGTTCATGGTGAGCGACGTGATAGCCATGAAACGGCACAACATCAACGCCGTACGCACCGCGCACTACCCGCCCGACCCGCGCTTTTTGGACCTGTGCGACTTCTACGGGCTCTACGTCATCGACGAGGCCGACCTGGAATGCCACGGTTTCGGGATGGTCGGGGACGAGAACCGGCTCTCCGACGACCCGTCCTGGCTCCCGGCTTATCTAGACCGTTTGGAGCGAATGGTCGCGCGGGACCGCAACCACCCGAGCATCTTGTTCTGGTCGCTCGGCAACGAGTCGGGTTGCGGCTCCAACCACACGGCCATGGCGGCTCGGGCGCGAGAGATGGACGGGTCCCGGCTCGTCCACTACGAGCGCTGCCCGGAGGCCGAAATGGCGGACGTCTACGGGTCCATGTACACGGATCTCGGCCACCCTGGCAGCCCTCGGCGCCAAGACCGACCTCGACAAGCCGCACCTGCTCAGCGAGTACGGCCACGCGATGGGCAACGGCCCGGGGAGCTTGAAGGAGTACTGGGACGTGATCGAAAGCTACCCACGGCTGCAAGGTGGCTTCGTCTGGGAATGGCTCGACCATGGCCTGCGCTTCCCGGGAGGCTCGCGGCCGGGCGCGTTCGCGTACGGGGGCGACTTCGGCGATGACCCAAACGACGGGAACTTCGTCATCACCGGCCTGCTTTTCCCCGACCGCACCCCGTCGCCGGCACTCGCCGAGCTGGCCAAGGTACAACAGCCGGCCGAGATCAGCCTGGTCGACCCGGGGGGCAAGCTGGAAGTCCGCAACCGTTACGATTTCTTGTCGCTCTCCCACCTG
The DNA here is from genome assembly GCA_963699075.1 of uncultured Acidimicrobiaceae bacterium. Lineage (GTDB taxonomy): Bacteria > Actinomycetota > Acidimicrobiia > Acidimicrobiales > Palsa-688 > Fen-671. The sequence goes on from CAVOTF010000006.1 coordinate 36,345, forward strand.
GAGGCCAGTTGGTCTTTGCTGGACGACGGGGTGCTCGCCGCCCAGGGTGCCTTGGGCCCTCTCTCGGCCGGCCCGGGAGAGACCGAGCCCGTCCTCGCCGGGCCGTTCCCGCTCCTCGTTGGCGAGGCTGTCCTCGAGGTTTCGTTGCGCACGCGCTCGGACAGCTCCTGGTCACCAGCCGGCCACGAGGTGGCCTGGGCACAGTTCGTGCTCCCCGCCCTGCCTCAGCCGGAGCTACCCGACGCTCCCCGTACGAAGGAGGGGGGAACCGGCCGCGTGGCCCCGTTGGCCGGGGCGCCTCAACGAGGCGCCCGGGTGCCGGCGCCGCTGGTCAAGGTGACCGAGAAACGTGACCACATAGTCGTAAGCGCTGGCGGGAACGCTGCGACATTCTCGGCCGGGCGCTTGGTTTCGTGGACCGCGGACGGCTCCGAGCTGATCGACCAGCCGCCTCAGCTGGAACTTTGGCGAGCACCTATCGACAACGACATTCGCGGCCTGTGGGTGCCATCGGTCGCCACGCAGTGGGCGGCCGCCGGCCTGCACCACATGCAGCACCGCGTGGAGGCGGTGGAGAGCCGCAGGAGCGAGGACCGGGCCGAGATAGTGGTCACCACGAGGGTGGCGCCCCCCTCGTTGGGCTGGTGCGTGCGCTGCACGTACAACTACAGATTCGACGGCCTCGGAAGGCTTGCCATCTCCGTCGAGGGGCGCCCCGAAGGCGACGCGCCCGGCACCTTCGCCCGGACCGGGCTGGTGACCGCATTGGTGCCTTCGCTGAGTGAGGTCGCCTGGTACGGCCTCGGGCCGCACGAGACCTATCCCGACTCCAAGACCGCTGGGCGCCTCGGGCGTTACCGGGCCTCGGTGGCGGAGCTCGGGACGCCTTACGTCGTGCCTCAGGAGAACGGCCACCGCAGCGACGTGAGGTGGTGCCAGGTCTCTGACGGCCACCGAGGGATCCTTGTGACGGGCGCTCCCCTGTTCGGCTTCAGCGTCCACCCGTGGTCGACGCAGGCGTTGGCCAAAGCCCTCCACCAAGACGAGCTCGTGGCCGAGCCGCGCACCTGGTTGCACCTCGACCACCGTCAATACGGCCTCGGTTCGGCCGCATGTGGCCCAGGCCCTCTCGAACCTTACGTGCTGACCAGCGCGCCGTTCCGTTTCGCCTTCGGGCTGTGGCCAATTTCGCCTCTGCCGCTCGACCCAGGTCGCCCTGCGGCCGAACTTGGCAAGTTATTGGCGGCATTGACCTAGGTTCTGATCGTACGCCTAGGCCGTTTGATTAGGGACCTCAGGCCTCGTCTCCTTTCAGGAGCCATCTGAGCCCGCCGAAGAGGTGGGCCAGATAGACAACGTTTTCGTAGGCGGCGGGAAAATGCCCGAGTGCGGTGTAAAAGACACGACCGTGCCCCTCGCTAAAGCTCCATGCCAGAGGGAAACCTATCTCCGGCACCCTCGCCCCTGGGCGGCTCATGTCTAGGTCGTCAGGGCGCAACCGCAAGAGGACGCGGACGTCCTGGCGTAGCTCCCTAAAGAGGTAGAGCTCGTCATGGATGAGCCACGGCGATGGCAGGCAACTGGTCGCAGGATGTGCCGCGTCCACCACGTCGATAGTCAGCTGCTGGGTCCATGGATGCCCGTCGAAGCGCGCCCCTATCAAACTCCCGAACGCCGGCCAGCCGTGGCAGGAGTCCGTTGCCGAGTGCACCCCGAGGACATGGGTTTCGCCGGCTTTGACACGGGCCTCCACGACGTCGCGTTGCGAGTCGCTCCAAGGGGTCTCACCGATAGTGAACAGAGCCAGGACTCGGCAGTGCTCCAAGGCGCTGGCGGGCAACTGGCGAACGTCATTGGTATGCACGAAGGCCAACCCGGCAGCGTCGGCCATCTCAGCTAGGGCCGTCGCCGACTGCTGCAGGACGCCGTGAGCGCCCGCGAGCCGGAGGGCACCCGTGACAGGATCGATCCCATAGGGCGCCACCTGAGTCACGTACAACAGGGCGTCATCCATTTTCCGAGCCCCCTTCGCCCGCGAGCAAAAGGGACGTGATCTCGGCTATTCGTGCGGCCCTGTCTCCGATCCAGACTAGGTTTTCGGGCACCAAGCCCAGGCCAAGCTCGTAAGGGTCAATCTCGAGATCTACTAGTGGCGCTGACGGTTCCCCGGGTCGGACCATTTCGGCTAGCAAAGCACAAAGTTCAGCCAATAGGGCTTCTCGTTCGGTCACAGGAAGGAAACTCAGCGAGCCAAAGCCCACACGCTTGCCACCCTCGCCATGGACTGTGACCTCCACGGTCATCGGTTCCCCGCCCTTTCCGCCCAGAAAGGTCAGTATCGGCCCGTAGAGGTCGGCTTGTCATCGTGCCCTACTAGGGGGCCAGGCTTGCCACGTACCTCCCAGGCATAGCGAGATCCCAAGTCGTGTCCGCCGCGAGCCGTATCTACATAGGCCTGTAGCGAGGTTCCTTCTCGCGCCCAGGCACCGCCAGTGGTCGGGACCGGGCCAACGATCCTCACCGACGGCACCGAAAGACGGTCCAGCACGTTCCGGGTGATCCTTGCCACGTTGCTGTCCAGGTCAAGGAGCAGAGGCCAGTCGGTAGTCGCCCCGTTGAAGACAGTCCCACCTGACGAGGAAGCGTAAGTTCCCATGGTCGCCACCGGACGCGAGCTTGTGGTGGACCATCGCGGGCCAAGCTCGGCTGTTCCCAGCACGGTAAACGAAGGCGGTGTCCCGTCCCGGCCCGTCGCGCGTGCAACCCCGTCGCGCCACACCACTTCGGCCCCGTCGCATTCATAGCCGAGCAACGGGACTACCTCGCTGTCACCAAACACCTGGCCATCCTCAAGCCCGGTGCCCTCGAACACCCAATGCTCACGGTGCTGCACGCGGTACCCGACTACGTCTCGCTTCCCGTCCCACCAGCCACCCGCCTGGGCGTGACTGCAACCCGTCATGCTGTTCTCCGGATCGAACTGCTGCCACCGGTCGCCACCGCCCCTCTGCCCAAGCACCCTCTGGCGGACCGACTTGTCACATATCATCGCCGAGTCGTCGTCCACGTAATGGACCCGGAACCAACAGCAGTTGCCGGAGAAAAATGCGACGTTGCCGCCCTCTTCGATGTACTCGGTGATATTCCGGCGCATCGGCTCGGACCAGTACTCGTCGTGGCCGACACTGAGCACGAGGTTGTAGTTGCCCAACAAGTCGGCCTCACGGTGCAAATCCCAATCCGTGCAATAGTCAAGGGTGTACCCCGAACGCTCTACCCAACGGACAAAGGGCGCATCCCAGTGGGCAAAGGTTTGCCTCCTTGACGAAGGGCAGTGTGCGTCGGCGGAGTCATTCGCCATGACTATGCCGCCCGTCCCTCCTCCCGGCCGTCGCGTGGAAACCTTAAACCCTGAGGGCTCCGTTTCACGCCCATCGAACCACTTCGCCTGCGCGTAGAGGCTGCTGCCGCCGGTGCCGTTGTACGCGTGATAGGTGTTCCACGGCAACTTGTACAGGATCTCTTTTTCGCTACCCGCCCGAGGACGCACAACGAACAACGCTTTTCCCCACTCGCCATCAGGCGTGCTTGCGTCCGGCCCGGTGCCGTGCACCGAACCCAGCTCAGTCAACATCGCGATGTACACGCCGGGCCGCCAGTCTTCGCCGATATCAAACTCGTGCGCTGGCCAGCCCCAGTCCACCGCCACCGGCCCGAACGGGAAAGCTCCTCCAGTCCGAGAGGCCGAACCTGCGACATGCTCCAGCGAAGCACCCTGGCGGTAGAAGTCAACGCGGAACTGTGGGGCAGTTGTGGCCACATGGAGGACGACCGTCGTACCCTGCTGCACACTCGGGGCCCGCGGATAGGCGTAGATCATCGGAACGCCTCACCAATGCCGTCCATTCGCAACATTCCTTTCTCCCGCCTCCACCAACAGGCGCTCGCCGGTAACTGCCCAAAGGGTGCCCCTCATCCCGAACATCCTGCCAACTTTAACCAAACGGTTGCTCCGGGCACAACGTACAGGCAACGGCGCCGTCCCTGAAACGCACACCCGGAGCAACCAATTACGTTGGCCAACCTCACCTCCGTCTGTGGGGTTGGCGTTGTTGTAGCAGCTAGCTGATCTTCACGTTGGCTAGGTACTCAGTGCTACCGCTCGAAAGAACGTTGACGTTCGAGACGTGCGCTTTGAGGTACGCAGCGTAGGTGTCCAACGCCACCAAATTGATATTCGGGAAGGCGTTCTCGTATTGCCAGTAGGTAATCTTGTTTATTGCCGCGGTAAACCCTGACGGCGTCGCACTCAACGCCGCATTTTGCAGCGCGTTGAGCTCTGGCGGGATCGGCCCTACTCCTTTACCAAAACGGTTTGCCTCTAATTGAACGTAAGTGTACGGGTCGGAATAATACGCAAACTCGTTCCAACCGATCTGATATCCAGTCGTGAAGATGACCGCTTTTGCCCAAGTAGCAACGTCTTCGGGCTCCAACGTCACGTTGATACCTACAGCTCCCAGCTGCTGTGCCACCTGTGCCATGAGAGCGTTGGTACCCCAGTCGAAGTTGGTTATGTACTTCATCGTCACGCTTACCCCGTGCGGGTAGCCAGCTTCGCTCAGCAGCTTTTTTGCCTGCGTCGGGTTGTACAACGAGTAGGGGAGCTTTGACAGCGGTGTAGCCCAGCTGTACGACGGAGGGACCGGCCCGGTCGGTACGGCACCTCCGGCATAAGCAACCTGGCCCAGTGCGGCGCGGTCCAAAGCAACCGACACCGCCCGACGAGCATCCACGTTACTAAACGGGGCTGCGTCGTTGTTTAGCTGCAGGCCGGCTACATTGTCCGAGCTGACCTGTACGGTCTGTACAGACTTGTCACCCTTGAGCGAAACGATCGCCGGCTCAGGGGCGACCAGCAGGTCGACCTTGCCAGCTTCGAGGTCCGTAACTTCTGTTGTTGCCACCGGCACGTAAAGCACCTCGAGGTTGGCCGCTGCGGTCTTCGGTCCCCAATAGTTCGCAAAGCGAGTAAGGGTCATGCTCTCGTTCGGGCTGTAGGCCGTCTGCTCCCACGGCCCAGTACCGACCATTTGCTTCGTAAGCTCTCCAGCCAACCCTGCCTTCTGGTCGACAATCGCACAGCCGTACGACTGCGGGCTCGCCATCGTGGCGACAAAACCCGCATTTGGTGCGCTCAGGTTGAACTCTACGCTGTAGGGGCCAAGCGCCACTACCGACTTGTAATTGCTGAAAAGGACAGTTTCCGATGCCGCGCCGACCTTGAATAGTCGATTGAACGTGTACACGACATCACTCGAGTTGAACGGGTCACCGTTTTGGAACTGAACGCCCTGCCTCAAGGTAAAGATGTAGTGCAACCCATTACTGCTTACCGAATACTTGGTGGCAAGCTCGGGCACGATCACTCCGGCATTCGTGGTGTTCAGCAGGCACTGGTATGCCAGGTCCCAGGTCAGCCGGTTGGCGAGCAGGCCGTTACCCTGAGGATCTAAGGTCGAAGGCCCGGTCGACAGGGCGACGACTAATGTCGGTCCACCCGCAGCAGCTGCATTAGGAGCTAGGCGCAGTGGCGTGGCCCCCACGCCCGACCCGGGTGCCATCACAAATGACGCCGCTGTAACCATACACACTGCAGCACTAGCTTTTGATTTTACGCGAATAGCCATCTTGTCACACCTCCATTAGTTATTATGCAAACCTTTCGGCTCATCTTTCACTCCCTCTTTGACTTGGAACTTGTCTGCTCATCACCCAACGAAACCCTGCCCGCCAGGCACATCCTGTCAAGTTCAATTTGCTCTATGTCTCTATGGCCCCCTTTCTAGGAACAAGCGCTGAGAATGCGGCACCGCCAAGCCGGAGGCACATGATTGACCGAAGACCTTCATTGACCGCTCACACCCCGCCCAAAACGGATCTCACCGCGTGGGTCAAACCTCTCCCTGAGCCAGTCCCCAATGAAGACGAAGCCCAAGACCAGCAACACCAGCGCTATGCAGGGGAACAACACCGCCCAAGAGTCATTGAGCATGAAGACCTGCGCGTCCGACAACATGCTCCCGTAGTCCGGCGCAGGCGGCGCTACCCCGTACCCCAGGTACGCGAGCACCGCATACGAACCCTCGGCGTTGGCGAGGCTGAGCCCGACCATCACTGCAAGGGGCCCGACGATGTTCGGCAAGATATGGCGGAAGATGATCCATTGCGGAGACCTACCGCTTAGCTTGGCAACGGAGACGTACGCGCGGTGGCGGACATTCAATGTGGCCGTACGACTAATTCGCCCGAACTGCGGCGAGAATGTGAGCCCGATCGAGAAGCAAGCGACCCATAGCCCGGGCAACACGACGGCAATGAGAATAGGCAGTACGTAGGAAGGAAAGCCGAATATGAAGTCCATCAAGCGCCCCAACACCTGGTCCGCCACCCCGCCCACGTAGGCTGCGATGACTCCCATAGCAACACCGAGGACCAACCCGCACAGAACCGACCCGAAGGCGGCTACGATTGCTATTCGCGCCGCGACGATGACCCTAGCCAGTTCGCTACGGCCGAGCTCGTCGGTGCCAAGCAAGAAGCCGGCCCCGCCAGGCCTCAAAAATGGCGGAGCGGCGATGCGGTCTACGCTCGAGCCGACCGCAACCGGCCCGATCACAGCAGCTAGGCAGAAAATGAGGACGATACCGAACCCGAGCACCCCGATGAGGCCGAGGTTGCGCGTACCAGCCCTCACCCATCGGCCCCATGCGCCACGGCCGTACCGCCTCGCGGAGGTACTCGCGTCAGCCACACCGCTAAGCACTGACCAGCCTCCGGTCGAACAATGGGCTGATAAGGTCCACGAGCAGGTTGCCGCCTATAAATGCTACGGCTATGACCAGTACCTGAGCCTCGAGCTCGCCAAACTCCCGATTTGTTATCGACTGGAGTAGGCCGCGGCCCATGCCGGGCAGGCTAAAGACCTGCTCTACGACGATCACGCCACCGATGAGCAGCCCGTAGAGGAAGCCTATTAGGGACAAGATCGGTAGGGCTGCAGCTTTCAACGCGTACACGCCGTACAACCGAACGGGACGGAGCCCTGATGCCCGCGCGGTCACAATATACGGTTGAGACAAGACCTCCAGCATCGCTGCCCTCGACATTTGCGCCAGAAGCCCGGCTTCTGTGAGGCCAATGGTTATCGCAGGTAGAGCCATAACCTTAAGGTTGCCGGTAAGGCTGCTGCCAAGCGGTACGTAGGTGACCGAGTACAGAGCAGTAAAATAGTGCGCGGAAGCCAACAACAATAGAGCTCCCGAAACGAACACGGGTGTCGCGTACACGAGAAGGAAAGGAAGGCGAATAAGCACGTCTGTGCCCGCGCTACTGCGGTGTATGGCCGACAAGATGCCGACTGGGACGCCGAGGACAATTGCGATCAGGAGGCCTAAGAATGCCAGTTCGAACGATATCGGGGCTTGCTGAGCTATTACCTGAGAAATCGACTGGCCGGAAAGTGGGGCAACGCCTAGGTTCCCGGTCAGCGCGTGGCCAAGCCAAGTTCCATATTGGTCTAGGATCGGGCGCGTCAGGCCCAACTTCACCTCTTCGGCGTGCACCTGGGCAGGTGTTGCATCGCCCGACCCGTCCATTATGTCTGCCACATTCCCTGGGACGAGTTGCTGGAGGACCACGAACACAACTATCGATATCGCCCACAAGGTGAACAGCGACGACGCGACGCGAGAGGATACATATTTCAGGACTCCGCTCACGACGCGTCCTGCCCTATTTCTTGCCTTAGTTCTCCGGCGTGATAACAAGCAGCGAGGTGGTCGGGGCCGTATTGGCTCAGTCCCGGCTCCTCGGTACGGCATTGATCGTCCGCCAGTGGGCACCGGTTTGAGTACCGACAGCCGGTCCCTCGGACCGCAAGGGCTGGGAGTTCCCCGCTCGTCCGGACCAACAGCTCGGGCAAATCTCCTGCACTACCTGGCCGCGGCCGTGCCGACTCGAGCAGCACTGAGTACGGGTGGGCGAAGCCGTCTCGTTCCAACGCATCGCGCCCTACCGACTCCACTATCCGTCCGAGGTACATCACCACGACACGATCGCTTACTGCCAGAACGGCCGTCATGTCGTGGGAGATGAAAATGTAGGAAAGGTTGCTCTCGCGTTGAAGCTGGATCAGGAGCCGGAGGATCTCATTGCGAAGTATTGCATCGAGTGAGCTGACCGCCTCATCCAGGACCACAACGGACGGTTTCGCGATGATGGCCCGCGCTATGCAGGCACGCTGCTGCTGCCCGCCAGACAACTGGTGAGGTAGTTGGCGCCCTAGCTTTGGGTCAAGCCCAACGGCGGACAGAGCGGCGTCGACACGGTCCGGCAATGATGAACCGTGCCCTTTCAGAATTGGTTCCTTGACGCTCTCAGCGATACGGATATGAGGGTCAAGGGACTCCGAAGGGTCTTGGAATACCATCTGGACAACCCCTTGGCTGCGGCCCGGCGGCGTCGCCGCGCCGTGCCCACCCGGGTCTATGGAGACCTTGCCGGACGTCGGCTCGATCAGCCCCGAAATGATGCGGCCTAGAGTCGTCTTCCCGCACCCCGACTCTCCGACTATGCCTATTGTCCCGCCCGACCAACACTCAAGGCTGACCCCGTCCACTGCGCGCAGCGGCTGCCGCCTGGAGCGGCCGCGCGGCTTGTACAACTTGACCAGGTCCTCTGCCACAAGCACTGGGTCTTGTTGCGGGCGCGTCCGCGTTCGGTCCGCTCCGCCAAGGTAAGCAGGTGCTGCTCCGGCGGACCTCGCGCTGGCCGGCTCCCTGCCCGGAGCGCCTTGCGCCGCCGACGGCGGCGGACCTTCCTCGCCGGTCGAAATCGTCGCACTCGTGACTGCGAAGCACCTTACGTACCGTCTCGACCCGAGGCTCTCCAATAATGGGTGCTCGTGGTCACATTGTGAAACTGGATGAGGGCAGAGCGCTCGGTACTGGCATCCCGTGAAGGGCTCTGCGTCGTCGATGTCGATCGCCGAGTGGTCGAGCGGATGGGACTTGCTAGCTTCGATCAAGACCTTCGTGTACGGGTGTAGCGGCGACCGGTAAATAGCTTCGGCCGGCGCATCTTCGACGATTTCTCCCCGGTACATAACGATGATGCGGTCGCACACGCTCGCTACGACGTTAATGTTGTGCGACACGAGGATAAGCGCCATATTTCGGTCCAGTGAAGCCCGCCTGATTATCGACAGGATCTGGGCTTGGATCGTCGCGTCCAGTGCGGTTGTCGGCTCGTCTGCAACCAGTAAGGCAGGGTGATTGACCAGCGCCATGGCAATGAGCACCCGCTGCCTCATACCACCAGAGAGCTCGTGGGGGTACAGCCTCAGTTTGGCGTCGATCTCCGGGATAGCCACCGCTTGGAGTGCGTCTACAATTTCCTGGCGCTCCGCACCCTTCGGGAGCCTCCTATGTGCGCGAATGGCGTCGCGGCAATTGTGTGCGCACGGTCAGGACGGGATTGAGGCCAGCCAGGGGATCCTGCGGCACACGACCCATAACATTGCCTCGTATGCCACGCAGAGCCCGCGCACTGAGGGTGCTGCAGTCGGTCCCTTGCAATATTACCGAGCCGCGCCTTATTGCGGCCGCTCTGGGGAGGAGGTCGGACACAGCCAGGGCTAACGTCGTCTTCCCAGAACCAGATTCGCCTACGACGCCGACTCGTTCACCGTCGCGCGACTCGGAACGAGATGCCTTGTACCGCAGGAGCGTGAGTTCCCGCGTAGGACACTGTCAGGTCGTTCACCGTCAAGAGGTCGCCAGTCCCTGGCGCCACTTGGCGATGCATCCCTCATGCCCCCAAAATAGCTACGACCGACAGCTCCACCAGGATCCCCTTCAGTTTGGCGCCTACCGTCGTCCTCGCCGGGTACGGAAGCTCGAAAAAGCTCCCGTACGCTACGTCGAAAGCGTCCCAGTCCCTATCCAGGTGGGCAAGATATGCAGTGCAGTTCACCACGTCGGCGAAGCCGCATCCCGCACGTACGAGCACGGCATCGACGTTGCGCAGCACCTGGGCTGTCTGGTCCTCTACGGTTTTGCCCACTACGGCCCGGGTGACTGGGTCATATGGCCCGACCCCCGCCAAGTAGACGAGCCCGTTCGCGACTATGGCTTGAGAATAGTGACCTGACGGCTTCGGGCTCGTCTCAACGTGGACACTGCGTTTCGCCAATTTATCGCCCTCCTTGGCCAGTAGTTATCCGTCCTGCAGCGTCGGCAAAAAGATAGGATTGCCGAATGCACACGCAAGAGACTGAGACGGCCGGTACCAACGATCTAGCGCAGCAGCTCATTACTTTGGGGGCTGCAACGCTTGCTGAATCCGGAGCGGTACCGCTCAGCTCCAGGATCCGTCCCATGTGGCCTGGGGCCACTTTTGCCGGGCCCGCCTTTACGGCGTTCTGCGCTCCGGGTGACAACCTGGCGTTACATGCCGCCGTCACGCTTGCACCCCGCGGGTCTGCGCTGGCAATCGTGTTCGGTGACGACACACCCCGGGGGTACTTCGGGGAAGTGCTAACTACCGCGGCGGAGGTAGCCGGCCTTGCGGCGCTCGTGATCGATGGGACCGTCCGCGATGTTGCCGCCATTGAGCGACACCGTTTCCCGGTATTCGCAAAGGGCATCGCATTGCGTGGTTCTACGAAATCTGGGCCGGGTTCAGTTGCCAGGCTCGTGGTGCTTGGCGGGGTGGCGATAAATAGCGGCGATTGGCTCGTGGGGGACATTGACGGAGTCGTCGCCATTCGAGGGGGAGCACTTTTGACTTGTCGCGCGACGTGGCGCTTAAGCGGGCAGAGAAGGAAGCGACCTTCTTCGACAAACTGCGGGCCGGAGCGACGACCGTGGACCTGCTCTCGCTCGACGTCACGGCGATCGAGGATGCTCTGAGCCTGGTCGTGGTCCTGCGCACTAAGCGTCGAAGCCTCTTGCAGGACCGGGCTCACGACGCGGCTCTGACCAGCGGGCAACCCCGCGATCTCCACTTCCACGCCAAGATCTTCGAGGCGTTTGCAGTCGTTGTCCTCCGCGTAACGCAGGCCCTGGATATTGAAGAGGTCAACCTGCGGACCGTCGATCGGGAAAGGCCCCCAATGCCAGGTACCTTGGTGAAGGACCAAAGCCTCCAGCGGTTTCAGGAGGAAGGCTTCGATCTGTTCGGCATCTGCGGCATCGCGAAGAGGGCAAGCTGGCGGGGCAACCGCGATCACCGCAGTGCTCTTGAGTACTAGCAAAGCCTGAGTATGAGTCAAATGGCGGAACATCATCTCGCACACGAGACGGTTATCGGTCCGCTGGACTTCGTCGCTGCGATGGCATATGACATTGACGTGCACGTCGGACCATTCGAAGGTGAGCCGAGACGAACCGTCCTCCGGGTCGGTGTCACGGACGGGCAACCAGCCGTACGCACCACGCCGCTGCGCCCAATGGCCTCGCGATGACGCGGATCGTGCGCTCGAGAAGCCACGACTCCCCTCCTTTTCGAACTGAGGCAGGTAGGGCGCATTGACCTGCAACAGAGCACCCGTGAGTGCTTCCAGCTCGCGGGGCTCCAGGGTGGCCGACAGCAGCGGGTCGGCCGTCATTGCCTGGCGCAACGCCCCTACGTCACCGTTGAGGGCTGCTGCGACCGTGAGCTCCTGCACCAACGTGTGATGAGAAAGGACGGCCGCGAGGCCTTTGGGTAGTTCGCCGATACCAATTGGGTGGATTCCCTCGCCGTCCACTACAGCTGGTACTTCGACCACAGCGCCGGATGGCAGGTTCGGCACGAGGGCGTCGTTGCAGACGTTCACGATGAAATGCTCGGCGCGGTCTTCGATCACCGACTGCATGACTTCCGCCACGACGATCCCCTCGTCTTCTGGGCCGTGCGGTAACTGGGCCAAGTCGTGGTGGCCAGGGTCTTTCGACCATCGGTCCGCAACTTCTTCCCACAACTCGGCTCTCGCCAGCTGGGTGTCCATGTCGTAAATGTGTCGCCCGTACCGCATCGCCAGCCCTTGGGCGCGTCCTGAATATTCGCCCTCAAGACGCTGGAGCTGGGGGAAGAACTCGAGCCAATGCTCCCAGCAGTACGGCACGACCCCGAAGGTGTCTATTGCCCACTGGATGACCTCGTTGCCGGATGAACCTCGCACGAGCGGCATCGCATCGGTGCCGTCGCGCAGCTTGAAGGACAAAATGCCTGTGCAGTGGTTGATCCCGCCTACTTTGAGCGGGACGACTACGTCCTCGGGCGCTACGCCCGCCATGTCGGCGAGCCACCGGCGGTTGAACGGCATTGGCGAGCAAGAACAAAGAGAAGCCGACCGCACGGGGTAGCCCGCCATCGCCATGGCATTGACGCTGGCCGGGTTCGTGTAGTTGAGCAACAGCGTGCGCGGAGCGACTTCGGCAACGTCCCGGGCCACGGCGGCTACGACAGGCGTGTTACGCATCGCACGGAAGATCCCGCCAGGGCCGATCGAGTCGGCAATGTGCATGAACACGCCGTAACGGGCCGGCACCTCGATGTCGTTCGCCCAAGCGGCCATCCCCCCGACCGATATAGCGGAGATGACGAAGTCCGCACCTCGGAGGGCTTTCAGGCGGTCGGTAGTCGACGTGACTGCAAGCTTGCGGCCCTCCGCCGCCACGAGCTCGGTAGCCAGGTTCTCCATCACCGCGAGGCGGCGGTCGTTAATGTCCATGAGCCGCAGCTCTGCGTTATCGAAGCAGGGGATTCTCTATCAAGCGCCGCACCAGGCCGGGAACAAACATGCTGCTCCCCCCGCCAACGACGGCAATCTTTACTGTCATAGCTCGTCCCTCCTGAGAAGCGCCTTCCGCGCTTCGCTCGCCCATAGAATATAGAATGGAGGCTCTTAGGATATAGAATAGAGAAGAGATCAGACGGGCGCAAGCGGGCCGCGGAGGGGGGTGGAGAGTTTGTTGAACAGCGTGACCAAGACTGAAGCCGCCTACCAGAACCTGCGCTGGAACATCCTGACCGGCTCTTTGGCGCCGGGGCTAGGCATGAACCAAGAGACACTGGCGCGGGAGCTGGGTGTCTCTCCCACGCCCGTCCGGGAAGCGTTGCGGCGCCTCGAGAGCGAGGGTTTGGTGCGGTTTGCCGCGCGATTCGACGGTCAACGTGGCGCCGCTCAGCCTTCGGGAACTGGACGAGCTCTACCAGGTCCGCTCTGTGCTCGACCCGCTGGCGGCCCGGTTGACCGCCGCTGTCGCATCCGACGAGGAGTTGCATGCCATCGGCGCGACCCTGCACGCCGAAACCGGCGACGTGTCTGATGAGCGCCTTTTCGAACATAACCGCGCGTTTCACCGAGCCGTGTACGCCGGTTGCGGCAACTCAGAACTTGTGGCCGTTTTGGACCACCTTTGGGACCGCACCGAGCGCTACCGCTACATCCTCGTCACGACACGCGTCGATGAGTCGGCTTCTGGTCATGATCACCAAGAGATTGCCGACGCGTTGCGCAGGCGCGACCTCCGCCACGTCAGCCGCCTCCTGGCCGCACACGTCAAACGGTCCCACGACCTCACGCGTGCCACCCTCGAGCGTGCGGAGCGCTCGACGGTAGGGCAGGGCGACGGTCGCGAGGACGGCTACCGCTTGGACAGGGACCGACACGGTCCTTCAGGCCGCTAACGCTGCGACTTCGCCTCTGGGGCCGTTACACGGCCCGGAAGATGAAAAAGGCCTGGGAGCGCTACGTCGGCTTGTGGCTTTGACAACTTACGGTCGGGGACTGCCTAGGCTGACCTCGTTGGCACCGTCGCCAAACTCCTAGTGGTTCTGACCGGGACCAAGCCGCGGGCGACGGAAGTCCAAATGGTGTGACGCTGCGGACGTCCATTTCGAGGTCGATGAAACCTTCACCCATCGCTGTGCTTGGTGCCCTATTGGGCTCACTGACGTTGGGCTCGCTTGTGTTGGGGGCCCCAAGCGCTCTGGCCGCCACAGCTTCGCCGACCGTGCTGTCCGCCAGCGCCACCCCGGGCGCCCTGGGGCCGGCCGGCGGCCAAGTGCTCGTGAGCGGGACGGTCGACAACGCCGCCACATGCCGACTGGTGTTGTTGTCGCGCCAGTCCTTCCCCGTCGTCTACTCGCACAACCCGACCTCGTCGTGCCAGGACGGGAGCTTTTCGGCCAACGTAACGATCGGCGCCAACCCCAGTTCCGTAAAGCGCACGGTCGCCTTCGCCCTTATCGCCCGCAACGGGGCCTACCAGTTCACCGGTCGCTTCTATGTCGCGCTCGAGCCGGTGTTGGTGCCGAGCGTCCTATCGGCCCGCGCTACACCGAGCGCCCTCGGCCCGGCTGGCGGACAGGTGGTCGCCAGCGGCACGGTCAGGAACGCTGCCACCTGCCAGCTCGTGTTGTTGTCGCGCCAGTCCTTCCCCGTCGTGTACTCGCACAACCCGACAACGTCGTGCCACGGCGGGAACTACTCGGCCAAGGTCACCATCGGGGCCAACCCGAGCGCCACGGTACGCAGTGTCGCCTTCGCCCTCATCGCTCGCAACGGGAGGTACTCGTCCACAGGGCGCTTCTACGTCGTGCTCGAGCCGTTGCTGGTGCCGAGCGTCCTATCGGCCCGCGCCACGCCGAGCGCCCTCGGGCCAGCGGGCGGCCAAGTGGTCGCTAGCGGGACGGTCAAGAACGCGGCTACCTGTCAGCTCGTGTTGTTGTCGCACCAGTCCTTTCCCGTCGTCTACTCGCACAACCCGACCCCGTCGTGCCGAGAAGGGAACTACTCGGCCAACGTCACGATCGGGGCCAACCCCAGCGTCGTAAAGCGCACCATCGCGTTCGCCCTGGTGGCCCGCAACGGGACTTACACGTCCACCGGCTACTTCTATGTCGCCCTGGCGCCCAGTGCGGTAGCGACGCCTTATCCGCCGGCACCGCCCACGTCCCCAGGCCCCAGCTCGTACCCCACCGGCGCTACCGGGTACGACGTGTCGTGGCCCCAGTGCACCTCGCGGACCTCCGCACAGACCAAGGCGCTCCCCGCGGCTCCCACATATGCGATCATCGGGGTCAACAACGGGACGATCGGGACCTTGAACAGTTGCTTCGCGGCCGAGGCGGCCTGGGCGGGCACGAAGCTCTCCGTATACATAATCGTGGGGCCGGCCCCGAGCGGTAAACCGGTCCCCTTCGAGTCGACTGGCCCCGAAGCGTCGTGCGCCGGCACCAGCAGTGAGTGTGAGGGGTACGACTGGGGTTACAACTACGCCGAGGTCGACCTCGCATTTGTCAAGGCCCAAGGCGCCGACCCCAAGGTTTGGTGGGTCGACGTCGAGACAGCCGAAGGCTGGCCCACGTCGGCGGCGTTCCAAGCGGTCAACGCGGCCATAATCCAAGGAGCGCTCGCCGCCATCAGGCAGGCGGGCGACATCGGCGGGATCTACTGCACCTGGTACCAGTGGGGAGAGATCACTGGCTCCTACATACTTCCCGGAGCAACGCCGCTATGGGTCGCCGGGGCGCTCAACTTGGACAACGGGTATTACAGCGCCCAGTCGTACTGCCAACGCGCCCTATTGCCAGGAGACCCCTCCACCCTCCGTTCGGGCCCTATCGGCTTCGCCGGCGGGGTGCCCTGGCTCGTGCAGTACGGCTACTCGACCTTCGCTCCAACCCGCTTAGACGTCGATTACTCCTGCGGGTAGGCGCCCTTTCGCTCAAACCGGGCCCGTCAGATGACCCGGTCGTTGCCCCCGTCGATAGGCACCTGAGCCCCGGTCACCTTGGAGAAAGTGTGGCCGCACATGGCGACGGCGAGCTCCGCCACATCCCGGCTCGTCACCTCGACGCCGAGCACGCTCCGGCGCCGGTATTCCTCAGGGCTCACGCCGTACTGCTTGGCGCGTTGTGCGATGACTTCTTCGCTCCAGATCCCGGTGTCGAAGACCGCGTTCGGGTGGAGCACGTTTACGCGGATGCCGTCGCCTCCCCACTCGAGGGCCGCGACCCGGCACAGCTGGGTCAGCGCCGCCTTGGAGGCGGAGTAGGCACCTGCACCCGGCCCTGGCGCCCTGACGTTCTTCGAGCCCACAGCCAGGACCCGGCCCCCTCGTGGGGCAAGGCGCAGGTACCGGTGCGCCGTCGCCATTAGCTCCATGTTGGAATCGAGGTTGATGGCGAAAACCCTCCGCCAATCAGCCGAGCTCAGCGACTCGATTCGCGTGCTGGGCGGGAACACGCCCGCGTTCAACACCATGATGTCGATCCCACCGAAGGAACGCACAACCTGGTCCAAGTTGCGCCGCACCGCCGCCTCGTCGGTCAGGTCGCAAACCACCCCCAGGTAAGAAAGACCTTGCCCGGTCTCGAGCACCTGGTCGCTCTTGTCGATCCCGCAGACGGCTGCGCCCTTTTCCAGCAGAAGCTGCGCGATGGCGCGACCGATGCCGGAGGCGGCGCCGGTGACTACGGCCACCTCGCCTGCCAGTTCGAGCGGCGAGCCCTTTCGCCAAAGCTTCGCCTGTTCGAGCTCCCAGTACTCAACCTCGAAGAGCTCTGCCGCCGTGAGCGGCTTCCATCGCTCCAGTGCTTCGGCACGCAGAATTGCCTGGACCGTGTGCAGGTAGAGGTCACCCGCAGCCTGGGCCAGGGCGACGGTCTGGCCCGCGGTACAAAGGCCCAACTCGGGGTCGAGCACCACCCGAGGCGCGGGGTCGAGCATCCGCAGAGGCGGCTCCCGCACGGCACGGCCCTCGTGCTCGTTGAAATAAGCCAGGTAACGCTTGGCAAATCCATCTACATCGCGCCCTAATAGCGGCACCCGCTTGGTGAAAAGCAGGTGGTCTGGAGTGGCCGGGCCTCGTTGGGAGAGCTCAGCTACGTCGGGACGGTTGGCAAACTCGCGGGCCGCGGCGTCGTCGTGCCAGCGCAGGATGAGCGGTGTCCCGGCTGCAGCCGATACCTTTTGCCGCAATTCCGCCACTTCGAGGGCTTCAGGCAGGCCAGCTGCGCTCTCCGACGCGGGCGACGAGGTCGCCACCTCCCAGGCATTATGGCCCTTAAGGTAGTCCTCTGCGGTAGTGACAAGAGAGATGAGGCGCTCGTACGATTCTTGGGCCGAACCGCCAAAAGCGATGACCCCGTGGCCCATCAGGATGATGCCCTCGGTCTTAGGGCTCAGCTCGTCGTGGACGAGGCGAGCGGTGGCGCGGCACAGGTCGAAACCTGGCTTTACGTAGGGGACAATGATCACCCGGTCGCCGTAAGCAGAGCGGAGGTGGTCACGCCCCGACGGGGTATTGCCCAACGTTACGATGGCGTCGGCGTGTGCGTGGTCGACGTAACGATGGGGCAGCACGGCGTGCAGGATCGACTCGACCGAAGCGGCCGGGGCGCCCGGTTCTATCGACGCCAGCTGGAATTGCCGCGCCATCTCCAGGTCGCCGAGTTGCTCCAGGTCGGCGAGCGCGCGCAGATGCTCGATGCGCAAAGGCGCGAAGTCTGCCTCCGTGATCACCTTCAGGTCCCGCCCGGATCCCTTCACGTAAAGAACATCCTCGACGACGCCAAGGACATTTCTCACCTGAAGCTTCACCGACGTGTTGCCACCACCGTGCATAACGAGCTGCGGCTCGGCGCCGATGAGCCGCGACGTGTGGACCCGCTCGGCCAATTCGTTGACCCGGCCCGGCTCGCCGGGCTCGCCCGCTTGGCCCGGCTCGCCCGCTTGGCCCGGCTCGCCCGGCTCGCCCGGCTCGCCCGGGCGGCCTGTCTGCCCCGCTGGCGGAAGTGGGCCCAGGCGCTCTTCATGACTTGTTAACCTCCCCGTAGGACGCTGAGAGCGGCCTTCCGGCGCGCAACGATAGCGGCTCCGTGCGCCAGAGCGAACAGGCGGCAGGTGCGCCTCCGAGCGAACGCGCGGCAGCTGGTCGGGACAGCCGTCCGTCTGGGACGATGTGAGCAATGTCGATCGCTCTCATGCTGGCGACACTGACCGACCGTCGCGACTTCGGCGACGACTGGCTGCTGGAGCGCAAGTTCGATGGTGAACGCTGCGTCGCTGTCAAAAACGGCGGCGAGGTACGTCTCGAGTCGCGCACCGCCAAGGACCTCACGGCCACTTACCCCGAGGTTCGCGCCGCGGTGGCAAGTCAACGGGGCGTGGAGTTGGTGCTCGACGGAGAGGTGGTCGCCTACGACGGCAACGAGACCTCGTTCAGCCGGCTCCAGCAGCGCCTCGGGCTTAGAAGCCCCTCTGCCGAGCGGGTAGCCGCGTACCCCGTCGTCTTCTGCGTGTTCGACCTGCTCGAGCTCAGCGGCGAAGATCTTCGTGATCGGCCATTCGTCGAGCGCCGCGCCCGGCTGACCGAGGCGATCTTGCCCAGCCCGGCGCTGCAGGTCAGCCAGGCCTGGACCGACGAGGCGCAGCGCCGCTTCGCCGAGGCCTGCCAGGCGGGCTGGGAAGGCCTGATCGCCAAGCGCGCCCGGTCGCCCTACGTCGCGGGCCGGTCAACGGACTGGCTGAAGCTCAAGTGCGTCTGGGAGCAGGAGTTCGTGATCGGCGGCTACACCGATCCTGCCGGGAGCCGGACTGACTTCGGCGCACTGCTCGTCGGGTACTACGAGGACGGCAGGCTTAGGTACGCCGTCAAGGTCGGGACCGGGTACAGCGAGGCCATGCTCCGCGACCTCGGTGCCCGTCTGCGCACACTGGAGACGCCCCAGCCGCCGTTCGTCGACGCTCGCCCGGTCCCGCATGGGACGCACTGGGCCCGGCCCGAGCTGGTCGCGCAGATCGCGTTCGCCGAGTGGACCAACGACGGCCGCCTCAGGCAGCCACGCTTTCTCGGGCTGCGCGACGACAAGAGCCCCACCGAGGCCGTCCGCGAGCGGCCGCGCTGAGATGACGGGAACGCGGGCCGACGCCGTCGTCGCGGCCGGCGCGGTCGTGGCACACGACGTCCCCCGGGCGACCCTCGTTGCTGGTGTCCCAGCCTCAGTTATCAGGCAGCTATGGAAGTATTCAGCCGGCACGCCGGCCCCGGTGCCTGCGCCATCTCAACCGATCGCTTCGGGCCAGAGAGCGCACGAACCGCCTCAGCGGGCAACGGCCAAGACGATTTGCGATGTCAGGTGCGAGGTGACCGCTCCACTGCGATCGGTCAGGTTCTGTAGCTTGTCTACGACAGCGGAGGCCAGGGCAGCCCGCTTATCGCTGGGGAGAGCGCCGATCTCTGCTGCCAAACCTGATGCCGCGAAGCTTCGGTAAAGCTCAGCGGCACCGGCTTCGAAACGTACCGGCCGAGTTACGTCCTCTACGGAAACTTCCGCGAAACCCGCGGCACTCACCATGTCCTCGAAGGTCCCAGGGCCGTGCAGGCCCCACGGCCCACCGGCGTAACGTTCCGCTGCTTCGGCGCCCATTACCTCGCCTATCGCGTCCCTGAGGGCGGCGAACGGAGGGCACGTCTCGATGCTCGCCCATACGGCGAGACCGATCCGGCCACCGGGCCGGAGCGCCCGGCGCATCTCCGCTAACGCACCGCTGCGGTCTGGGAAAAACTGGAGCCCCTGCTGGCAGCAGGCCACGTCGAACGCGTTACCGGGAGCATCGAGTGGCGCGGCGGGGCTGATGCGGTATTCCACCCACGACCCATCCGCGACAGGCCCCTTCGCCTCCGCGATCGCGAGCATGGCGGGACTGAGGTCGGTCGCCAGCACTTGACCCGTCGGGCCCAATCGAGCTGACGCGAGCCGCGCTACCGTGCCAGGCCCCGTGGCTACGTCCAGGAGCCGCTCTCCCGGGGCAACCCTCAAGGCGTCGAGCAGGTACTCAGCCCACGGGAGGAACACAGGCCCAACGAGGACATTTTCGTAGACCTCCATCCCATCGTTGGAAGTGAACGCGGCACTCCATTCGTGACCTTTGTCTTCGCTACCCGCTGACATGCGACTTCGACCTCCCTCCCCTACCGCAACCACGCTGATCCTATATAGCCGCGTGCCCCAATCACCTCGAGGCAAGGCAGGCTCCAGTTGGAGAAGCCATAGGCATGACTCCCGACCGCTCAGGCGTAGTCGGTTGTCTGTGGCACAGGCTCATGCCATCAGACTTCGGAGTGAAATTGGACGAACGGGCAGTTCAGCGGCGTGGCGATCATAGTTAGTCGACCAGCCCAGCACATTCCGAGCGGAGAGCAGTACCCCACGCCGCCCGACTTATCGCTCCGCTCTCCCGGAGCATTCGCGGCCAGCAAGATTCGATGAGGTGACTCGTGCCACCGTGAGAAGCTGTGCTTATGCCGTGGCGGCGCCAGGATAAGGAGGACAAGCGACCCTCTGTCGTAATCGGCACCCAGATGGCTGCGGCCGTCGAGGCAGAGAAGCTCCACCAGTCCAAGCCGCAGGACCCCTCCCCGATCGAGGAAGTTAGCTACGACGTAGCTCGTGGAGAGCTTGACCTATTTCGGTATGTCGAAAGCCCGATTGACGAACGCATTGACGTGGTCGTCGAAGGCGCGTGCGCCCAGGGGGCAGGCTCCGTAGCTACGTTGCGGGCGGCATTGCGACAGAGCGACCTCTACACACTCCTAACCTTCAGCAGGCGGCGGGCTCTGTTGGCACTACGTCAGGAGTCTCCGGCACTGCTAACTTCGGGCTTACGGGCGCTGGCGCTCGTGGACCTTCGGCGGATTGATTGGCGCGATGCTGCCGTGGCGACAGGACTGCTTGCCTACGCAGGACGACGCACCGGGGCGCAGGTTCAGGAACTGGTCACTGCGATCAGCGCTCGATCTGACCCGGCCATGGCAGAAGTCCTGAGACGACACAGCTCAGTGCCCGAAGACGGTCTCGGTGTCGGTGGATACCGCGAGATACGAACATCTCAAGGTGTTGGCTTGGCCAACGACTACGGCCACGCATACGCGCCCACCATTGACCTTGTCTCGATTGCAGAGAAGATCATCTTGTTCGTTGAGGGCGACGAGTATCGCGTGCAGGACATCACCACCGGTGCCGATCTGCCGGCCGTGTGGCTTCCAGCGGCCGACACCGCAACGAGGCGCGCCAGCAAAAACCTCCGAGGGTGCCTGTCGGTTTCGGCGCGTCCGAATACCGATCGGCACGGTAGGTCTGACCAGATGTTCTCGGTCTGGCTCGCTGAGGCTGCGAATGCGACTGACACACTGGCCATCACGGCTGCAGCTACCCCGATGGCCGGCTCAGACATCGCTATCATCGGAGTGGCATCAGGCCCTCTGTGTGCGGTCTTGGTGGCGCGGTCAGTCGTCATCGGGGTCCCGCCGCTGGAGGACATGCAGTCTCTTGAGCGATTCCGAGCACCTCTCCAGGTCGCCCTCGGACCCGGATGATCCGTGAGCATGCGCTGACGCCGAGTAGCTGACTGGTATGGGGACACTCAGTCGCCCTACTGGGCGCCGTCGCCCTAATGGCTACGCGAGTCGTAATCCCAGGCGACCCCAGGGGGGTTTAGGTGATCCAAGGCCTCGGCTGTTCGACCACCTACGAAGACAAACCATCGACTGCTCGGTGTAACCGGGGTGTCTGGGCGCTGGTTCACGCCGGCCATGGCTACAACGCGATCCCCTTGCCAAAGGGCGCTCTGCGGGCCAGGCCACCGCCACGGGACGAAATCACAAGGGGTCAGTTTCAACAGGACGCTGTCGCGCTCGTCCCTTGAGATGTCGTTGGCAACGAGGACGTGCCGGTCCGACATGACGGCTTCGAACACGGCGACATGAGCCAGGAACTCGCAGAGTAGTTCGCCTGTCGGGACCCAAGAATCATCGCTTGGGTTGGCGCGGTTGGACACCTCTG
Source organism: uncultured Acidimicrobiaceae bacterium (assembly GCA_963699075.1). Taxonomy (GTDB): domain Bacteria; phylum Actinomycetota; class Acidimicrobiia; order Acidimicrobiales; family Palsa-688; genus Fen-671. Next base: position 58,245 of record CAVOTF010000006.1, read on the forward strand.
GGTTGGGGCCATCCCCGAAGGACCAGTGCCAAACTGACTGGTTCTCTACGTAGAAGACCGTTCTCCCGCCGAGTCGCTCCAGGTCCTCCGCAGGCAGGATCCGGTTTTGCTGGGTGAGGGGTCGCCGCCAAGCGGCCGAGTACGCGTACCAGCGTCGCAGGGCGAGCGGCAGATCGTCGGCCGGTAGTTGCACCTCCCCGTCCGGCGGCCCGTACCACGCGGAGAGAAAGTCGTACAGACCGCAGTCGTCTGGGGCTCGCCCGCTCATAATTACGCCGGCCACCCTAGCCCCAACCCCCGCAAACGTCATCGCTCCGGCCGCGCCACAGCCGCTCCCTGTACGTGACCCTCGTATTCAAAAGCTTATCGAGTACAGAAACGACCGGCGACCGGGACACCGCTCTGGGTAAGGACGAGCAGCACATCCCGGTACTTCGGTGTCGTCGGTTCTAGCCTTCAGAGCATGCAGGAGCACCGCCGCGCGGTCACCGTCTGGTCGGGTGCGCTATTGGCATGTGCGCTCACCGTGGCCGGCATCGCTCGGCAGGTCACATGGCTGTTTGCCCTCGCACTTGTGGCTGCCGGCCTGTTCTTCATCGTCCTGCTGGTGAGCGGTGTCCCAGACCTTACGGGCTGGTTCCGCCAGCAGACTAAGTCGACCCAGGCGCCCCTAGTCGAGTTGCCACCTGAAAAGACGCCGGTCTTCACAGAGCGGTGGCGTCATACAACGGCCGGTGGCGATGTCCCAGCACTCATGAGGGCGCTTCAGAAATCCCTACCGCACCCCGGGTATATGCGACGTACGCCCGGGTCTCAACCACCGGTTGTCCGTGTCGCCACACTGGTTGCATGCGACCCCCTTGGTGACGGGCCGACTACCTCCGGTCTTCGGGGTGCTTTCCTGCGTTTCCTGCGTCGCCCGCCCATTTGGAGCCTGATCGAACAGCTAACGGACCCGCCCGTCCAGGTCTCCTGGCGGAGCTACGCGAGCAATGGACGGATCAACAATGGCGCCGTCCTTTTGCGCAGCGACGACGATGAGATGGCTCCCATTGCAAGCGCCATCTTGAACCTGAATGAGGTTGGTACGGCGCTCTGGGTCCATGCGCCGTGGGCGGCTGAACTTGTCATTTATGTCGAGCCACGAGACAAGAGGGGCGAGCCTGCTCGGCCCGTCGGTCTCAGCGAATGGCACGACAGGCTTCTTGTGGCTCTTGAGATCCCGGATGCCTTCGCCGAGTTCCTCGTCAAAGATTCGGCCTGGAAGCACACGGAGATCCGGCGACCGAGTTCGGTGTGCGGCTCGAGGCCTACCCAAACCTGGTTGGGCTCGTAGATGTTTCCGAGTTCAACCGAGTGGGAGGTTCTTCAGCCACTGGGTCGTTTTACAGCTATGTGGTCGCCGACACTAACGGCAAAGTGCCAGAGTTCGCTGCACAGGACATACTCCGCGCTCGGTGCGATCATGGTCTCTATATCGAGGGCTACGAGACCGCGATCGAGTTGGACCCGCAGCGCCGGGCCCGGCTGGCGTTGGGTCCTCAGCCAGCCGAACTCAGGCGACAGATAGTCCGGATGCCGCGACCTGTGCGACGAGGTCGTTGCAGATGGTGGCAAGGACAACTCATGGTTCCTTCATGAGGACCGGAAGTTCATCGCCGCGCACCTACGAGATGAAGCCGACAGGCTGGGAGATTTTCGGCTCCGTGAACTTGCGTGTGAGGCAGCCCAAGCCTGGGACAGTGCCTTCGCCTCCGCGCCGCCGCCGCGCCCGCCGCGTGTTTACAACCTGAACCGGCCCGACATGTACAAGGACGAGGACACCAAACGAGACGAGCGCCGAGACAGGGCGACCAATGCAGCCGAGGTCGCCAAGACGCAGTGTCGCGCCGCTATCGCCCGCCTCAACGACCTCGAGGCTCGCGCCATCAGAATTTCCGCGCCCTAAGCCAACGGGAACTCAAGCCCTGGCAAGAGGGCGCCGGTTATGGACCAGCCTCCGACGGGTTGGCGGCTGACAAGCCTCGACATTGTGCGTGAGCCTGTACCGGCACGTTCGAGAGCCTTGTTCTAGGTGGCGCGGCGGCCCGGGCACTGACTGAACCGTCGATCGCCCTTTATCGAGATTTGGCCTATCGGACCCGAAAAGCCGAGAGGAAAATCACCGGTAGAGCCAGCGCAGATCCGGTCGCCACTTTCGCCTGGTGAAAAAGAAATGTCGTGCGGCCCGGCGCAGATGAGCCGATTTGATCCCATCAAGATCACCAGGACCACCCGACGCCCCCCGTCGCTTGCCGAGCGTTCGCTCACTCCCCGGTCTGGCCATCGACGAACTCGCGCAGGAGGTCGGCGTGTCCGTTGTGGCGGGCGTACTCCTCGATCATGTGACAGAGGACCCATCGAGCGCTGGCCGGCTCAACGTTGGGCGGCGGGCGCCGCACTACGCCGCCGAGCCCGTCGGATCGGAGCACTTGTTCGAGCGCGGCTCGGGAGCGCTCGACGTTCTGCTCCCACAGCGCCCATAGATCCTGGAGGGTGTCGCCCATGGAGTGCCACTTCCAGTCGGAACCCCAGTCCAGGGAATCCCACGGCACCCCGATGTCCCGCCCAAGGAGCTGGTGAGAGAACCAGTAGTCCTCGCTCCGAGCCTGGTGTTTGAGCAGGCCCCCCAGGGTCATCGACGAGGCCCCGACAGTTGCGGTCAAACCGGCAGCGTCCACCCCGGCGCACTTCCAGACGAACGTCGCCCGCTGCCACTCCAGGAACCCGACCAGAGTGGCCTCCTCATCTGCACCCAAAGGCGGCTTGGGACGCCCGTGCTTATCAAGCTCCCCCATTTCACGGTCGACGCTAGCGCCACCGACTGCTACTCGGAGCCTGGTGTGCGCCAGGGGCAGAACGACGCTCCCCCCGTGGAGCCAGCGCCCGCGAGGGAGCAGCACGTAGTCGGCGAGAGGGCTCTCCATGTCGGTCACCACGACGGCGTCTACTCGGGAGAACCGGAGGTCGAACTCGACCGTCGAGCCATGCGCCAAAGCGATGGCGCAGATATACGCAACATGGAGGGCGGGCAAGTCGATGGCGGCGGCCCAGTGGTGATGCGCGACCGTCAGTTCGCGCAAGCGAATACCGTCAGTTCGCGCAAGCGAATACCGTCAGTTCGCGCGAAGCGAATACCGTCAGTTCGCGCAGGCGAATACCAAGTTGTTCAGTTTTCGGATTGCCCGCGTCGCGCCAATCGAGAATTCTCTTGACACGCGCGTTCCTGGCTGGGATACGATCGGGCCAGGCGGTTGTCCACGCCCCTTCGCTCCGGTCGCCCAGCACGGCCGGGTTAGCGATGTCCAAGGGGAGCGAATCCTCGGACAAGTGTTGATGTCGTTCCGTCACCACTCTGGGCGTGCTGGGAGCTTGTGAGTAAACGATGGAGGCGACGTTGACTTCCGACAAGGACTTCAAGCACCTGGTCCGGGCAGAAGCTCGCAAATCCGGGTCGTCCTATACCGCGGCTCGACGCCGTCTCTTAGAGAAACAGACTGGAGACCTCGTGGACACCGATGCAATGCGCCAGGTCGAAAAGCCAGAACTTGGCTTTAGCCTATGGGTACCCGACGACTGGGCCGAGTTCCCACCACAACCCACCAACAGCCCTTACGAAGTGGCCCGCTTCCAATACAACGACGGGACCGGACACCTGTGCCTTGTGTTCCGTCATCCCGGCTCGACCGGGTTGTCGCCGCTCGTCCCAGCCCAACTCGTCCGGCGGGACCGGGAGGGAAAGCACTTCGAGAACTTCGTGCTCACCGAAACCCAGCTGGGCGGCCTACCGGCGGTTCGGATGGACTACGAGACCACCCGCTTCGCCAAAGGGAAGTATTTCGTCCGGGACTATTTCGTGGTGGCGCGTAACGTCGTGCTCGAGTTCGCCCTCGGTACCTACACGCCGGAGTCGGATGCTCCCGTCTTTGACGAGATGGCGGCACGCTTTCGAGTTCTCTGAGCCGCTTCGAATATTCAATCCGTTGCAGGAAGCTCAAGATCACCTGGGTGGAATCTAGCCATAGTCACCGAGGTTACCTGCGCTAAGGTCACCTCGGTTTGGTATCGCAAATGCTCGTGAAGTTCCTCGGTGAACCTGTGGCGAGGATCCGCCGGCCAACTGAGGGAGGTGGCCCTCGTATTTTCCACACCGATCACGGATTCCACCAGCAGGGCCATCGGCTCGGAGACCGCCTTCTGAATTTGGCGTCTCGAACAGACCGGTGCTGGTGTCGGTCCCGGTACCTGGGAGCTTACGTTGCTTGGCCCACGCGCCCCATCATCGCTGCGCGGTAAGCACCGCGGGCGCCCGAAAGCACAGATCGAGGTGACTACTCGTCAACGACCTACCTCACCTCGGACAAGGTGATCAAGTAACCGGCGGTCAAGCCGCTCAGCCGCCGCCCGTGACCTTCTTGGCGGTACCGGAACGCTGACGACCAACTCTTTTGCTCGTCTTTGCTGAACTCCGGGCCCGCGTCCGATGCGCTGCGCGCCCTGACAAATGAAGGAAGTTCGGCTTCCCACGCTCGAAGTCCAAAAAGAACATGACTTCGTTGCTGCCACGCGACCGGCTAACGAACCGCTCCCGGTCGATCGGACGTAGGACTAGGGGCGGCGAGGGTTTTTCGGGGCGGATCTCGGCCCGCATATCCTCGGTTGTTTCCGCCCGCCTTACCAGTACCCCACCCTCCTCTGAAATGACTTGGCGCAGCCCCAGCCGCTCGTAGGTCCCGGTGTAGCGGGACAAGTGGAGACGAGGTGGGCTCTCGGGCGCTTCCAGCGACTTAGCCGTCTTCACCCCTGCGAGTTCTTCGAACAGCCAGCGAGCTAGCTCGTACCCTAAGGCATCGCCGCCTGATGAATTGGTCAGTACCGCTACTACGAGCTGTTCTTCAGGGACTGCCTGAAGGTACGACACCTGGCCGATGACCGCTCCCCCGTGGCCGATGGCCCGTTTCCCGTCCCAGTCCTCGATTGCCCAACCGAGCCCCTGGGCGGCCAGGGTACTTGTTGTAGTCAGCGGCCGGCTGACCTGGACCTGCTGCATAGCAGCGACCGAAGCACTTGAGAGGACCTCACCACCGTCGGGGGTGGCGCCTGCCCTGAAGTGGGCCTGCACAAAGCGGACCAGTTCGGCGGCGGTGGAGCCCGTACTGCTCCCCGCTGGCGCGTGCGCGAACCCCGTGACAGAGGGGGGTGTGACCACTGGGTTGCGCCCGGGGCCCCGGACATGCCCGACGGCGCAGCGCCACGAGAGCATTTCCTCCGCCAGCACCGTTGTGCGTTCGAGTTGCAACGGTTGGCAAATCTTCTCCTTCAACAGCTGGTGGTAGGGCTTACCCGCTACGGCTTCGGCAACCCGCCCCGCCACGACGAACCCGGAATTGCAGTAGGACCAGAATTGCCCCGGCCGGTGGACCAAGCCGATATCCGCTAACGAGGCCACGTACCTCTTGATCGCGTCATCGCCTCTGCCAAAGCCGGCGAAATAGTCGCCCTGTATTCCGCTCGTGTGGGTCAGGAGGTGGCGGACCGTGATCTCCTCAGCGGCGGTCGGGTCGGCGAGGGAAAAGTCCGGCAGGTACCTCCGGACGGGAGCGTCGAGGTCTACATGCCCCGAGTCCACCAGCTGCATGACCAGGGTCGTTGTGAACAGTTTTGTGTTCGAACCGACCTGGAACACCGAATCGGGCGTCGTCTCGACTCCGGTGTTCACGTTGAGCACCCCGGTGGCGAAATCGAACAGCTCGTCGCCCAGGCCCAAGGCAACGGTTGCACCCGGGACCCTGTGCCGTCGGGCCAGCGCGTCGAGGCCATCTTGTACAGCGCGAAGGCGGCTAAGGAGACTGGGCGTGGGGCTGAGTGTAACGGCAGTCAACCCTGCGTTGGCGAACATTTACGTGCCGAGGGTGTTGAGCGAGACCTTGAACTGTCGTGGCGCCGAGGTTGGCAGCGACAGCGGTGGACGAGAACCAGCACCCACACCTAAGACCCTTAGCAACCTGATCGCTTCTAGCCTTTCGACGGCCGGGACCGTCGCTCGTGCAATTGGTATGCCGATGTCGCGGCATCCTTTCGTAGCTCTCGGTAGTGAGAGCTTGTAGCTGTGGGGTGACGGCAAGACCAAGGGCCGAGTGGCCGACTGCGACTCGATTGTCGGCGCGAGACTTGGCAGGTGGCTGAACTTTGGGAGAGCGCAGAGCAGAGGACAGCCCAGTTCAATGCCCAGGCTCTGGACTACGACCGTTACCGCCCTCGCTATCCTCAGGCGTGCTTCGACGACCTGGTCGAGACTGCGGGGCTGAAGCCGAGCGACGAGGTCGTCGAGGTCGGTGCCGGCACCGGGATCGCGACAGTGCCGCTGGTAGAAGCAGGGCTCAAGGTGACAGCGATCGAGCCGGGGGCGGACATGGCTGCGATCGCGAAAGCGAAGCTCGCAGGGCGCTTGAGCTTCTTCGATGGAAGGTTCGAGGACTGGTGCCCCTCTGGCTCCGTGTCGTTGGTCGTCGCGTTCAACGCGTGGCACTGGGTCGAACCCTCTCGGGGGCTCGATCTCGCCACCCGGGTTCTCGTCCACGGCGGGACGATCGCCCTGGCTTGGACCGAAGTTGTCTCCTGGGGCAGCAACCCGTTTGGCGATTTGCTCGCTGAGGCGACTGGAGGGCCGTGGCCCGTCGGGCCGCTTGCCCAGTGCGCTGGATCAATCGAGCCGTTGAGTTCCGACGCCCATTTCGGACCGATGGAGGTCCACAGGCACCGTTTCGAGCGTGTCCTCGACGCGGCCACCTTTGTGGCTGTGACGCGAACTTACGGTGGCCACTATGACGCCGAAACCTACCGGGCCATCACTCTTGCCATCGACAACGAATTCGGAGGCTCGGTCACCAAGGTGGAAGAGGTCGTCCTTTACCTGGCGACGCGTGTGTAAACCCAGGGTCTCAACTCCCTCGCGGACGCGCTTGTTGCCACCCATGAGCCACGAAGCCTCTTCAGACCCTTCCATTGACGGTTACAGGGCGGCGCTACCCTCCACATGTGGATTACGCAGGCGCTGTCGCCGTTGACCGTGGCAGGTGCTACCGCTTTATCTATGACGAGCACGGTAAGCCCGAGAACTGCCCTGAGCCTCCCATCGCGACGGGCTGGCTCCAGATCGGCCCTAAGTGGCATCAGGTGGACAGCTGCGGCGAGCACTCTGCTCAGCTCCGACGCCGTGGACCATATACGGCCGCTACGGGCGTTAGGGCACATCCAGGCTCGGACAAACTAGGAGGACCCGGGACAACGAGGAAATATGAACCGCAGTTCAACACCAGCGATTCAGGATCGTCGAGCCATCAGCCCCGCAGGCCGGCGTGGAATATCAGTTCCCTCGGGCAGCTCCGACTTTTCGTTCCCTCATTCCCGGATTGGTCGAGGCCACCGAAATCTGCCCGGTGACCCGCAGTGGCTAAGCCGCCTGGTCGTTCATCGACGGCAGCAAGGGGGGAAGGTCGGGGAATTGGCTTCTGGCCCAATGCATCAGGTACACGGCTGCCGGTGCCAGCGCCGTCGCCCCGTCCTCAATCTGGGCGTCTGTGAGGTTGCTTAGGCCTTCGATTCTGGTCGCCGGAAGGCTCTCCAACGGGCCGACCCGGTTTTCACTGGCCCAGCTGAGCGGTGGGGATGGCTTGCCGTGGTCAACGGGCTCGACCCCGAATAGGCACTATGTTTGCCGTGGTCGTACGACGCATTGTTTATTGGCAGTTTATGGGGATGTGGGCACGCTCCCCATAGTCCAGCAGTGCAACTTGCACGGAGGCCGATGGCAAATGGGACGATGAAAACAATCTCAGACTGCCGCCTGGCTGCCTGATGGTGGAATTCGCGACCGAAGAACGAGGCTGGTTCAGCGTTTCCTAGCGGTGACGCAGATGACAGCGACGAACGGTGTCCAAAAGGAAGGATCGTCGAGTAGCTCGATCACGCCGGTGATGTCGGCATTGGAAACCGGGGTCAGCTCTGGACTGGTGACACTCGCTTCGATGATGGTCTTGGCCGCCCTATTGATCGTGGCCGCCCAGAAAGCAGCGAGAGGGCTGCCTCCTTGGAGCATGTCCGCTTCTACGAAGACCGAGATGTCAGAGATTCTCGGGCAGACCGGAGAGCAGCGGAGGCATGCGGCGGACCCACAGGAGACGTTTTGCTAGGGGTGCCACCACCCGCGCAAACAGGGGCGACGAGGTGCCTGCGAGCGGGTAGTAGTCGGGCTCTTCAAGAAGCAGGACACCTCCAGGGCGAACCGCGTCGATGAGCTTGGTGACAACATGGTCGGGGTCCCGAAGATGGACTAGCACGTTCCGGGTATGGACCAGATCAAAAGAGCCCGAAGCTAACTCCAGGGTTGCTAGGTCCGCCTCGACGATCTCCACGTTGGGTCGCTTTGAGAGAGGCACGAGGAACCGAGCGTCAAGATCGACCGCCATGACCCGGCCGCTGCGGTCGACCCGGTCCGAAAGCCACCCTGCGACCGATCCTCCACCTGCACCCAGTTCAGCGCAGTCCCACCCGTCCGTCACACCTGCTTCCGCAAGCAGGCGGAAGGAACGCGCATCCGCGAGCCCTTCGAGGAGGCGTAATCGTCGCTCCTCTTCGCTGTGATGGTTCCCCCACAGGTAGCCGCCCTCGCCATCAGGCGTCAGTGGGCGGCCACCACCTTCAATGCGGCTCACGCCACAACCCTTCGATCACAGGATCGTCCTCGGGCACTTCGCTACCCAACACATAGGCACCGCTATCAGCCTGCCACAATGACAACAGCTCGGCTCATGCGCCCACGCGTCCCCTTCCAGACCAATGGCTATGTCGCGGTGACGACAGGAGGCAGAGCCTTCGCGAGGCGGTCAGCAACGTCGGTCACCTTCTCCGGCGTCAGCGGTCCGGGCGCGGCGATCATCTCCGCGAGCTTTTGCGCCCAGGTCACCCAGACACCGTTGAGTTCGAACGGCTTCGCAAAGAAGCTCCAGTCGGCCTCGATAAAACACAACGCTGCGTGTACGGGTACCTCAGCGTCGCCGAGGCCCGAACGGACAGCTTCGACCTGCCAGCCGAGGCCAGCAACGATCCTCGTCCGGTCGCGCCCGCCCACGTAAAGGTGGTAATCGGTCTTGAAAAAACCTCCTTTGTCACGGCGCTGGACCAACCCCGCGTAGTTCTTGGCGTCGATAACCCACACGCCAGAAGCGGCAACTGCAAGGTGGTCGATGTTCCCTCTCGTGCGGGGCACCTTGCGGTCATGGAGAAGAACCGCGCGATCGCCTACAACGCGCAGCAGATGAGCGGCCAAACGGCGTTCCCCCTCGGAACCCTTGGCCCACGCTCTCGTCAATTGTGGGTCGTCGGATAGGAATTTCACGACTCCGGATAACCGTCCCCACTGGCGGTCAATTCTCTCCTCGCGGGCTTGGTGCAGCCTCTCGTACTTGTGCCGGGCGGATCCGCCGGCCATCCCTACCGCCCGCGGGACCCCGGCCTCGGGTGTCGACTCACCCCCGACCTTCCCAGCCCCAATGTTCTCCTCGCTGGGCGCTGGGGCTGCCTGTTCCCCGCACGCCTGGCAGGTCGTTGAACGCGCGGTCCGCGTCCCGACCAGGCCCGAGTGCCCGCCGGTAGAGCCTGCCCGCAACGGGCACAGGTCCCGGCGTACCGAAGACGGATGACCCTAGTTGACATTACGAGATCAACCCTCTGACCAGTACCGAAATAGCAAGGCACGTCCAGATGACTGCGAAGGGCAGGCCAAACCAGGTCAGCACCCTTCGCTCACGTTCTGAGTAGTACGCCAACCAGGCCTCCTTGCCCATGCGGCGTGCCCGTCCGTCAAAACGACGGTCGAACCACCAACGCTGTTCCGCCATTGCGCGGCGCCAAGTATCGCTCCGGCGATGCTGGTTCAGGAGAGCGACGAAGCCGACACCCCAAGCGGTGAAGATCGCCCCCACCGTCACGTCGCTACCAATCACGGCTCGCCACCGCTCTCAGCCCGGCAGACTCGAACAGAGTTGTCTGACTTATCTGTTCGGTACGCCCGACGGGACGGTCAACCTCGTTACCAGTTCTCGTCAGGTACGGCATTATTGTGTCAGACCGGTCCTGTCAACTAGTTACATTATTTGGCGGTAGTCGACTTCGATCCCGGCAGCTTCGAACTCCCTTACCAGCGATGTCTTCCATGCGCCGGCTGGATCAATGGGGTTGTACACAAGCCCTTCGATGTCTGATGGCTTCTCCACCCCTTCACTGAGCAACACCGCGACCCTCTTACGTCCGAGCTTGCCGAAGAAAAACCCCAGCTCGAAAACGACGTTCTGTCGCGCGGCTCGCTGAGGTCGCCCATGGAGGCTGCTGTCTTGGGCCTCTCCAATGTCGTCTCCGGTCACCAGGACGATAGCAAATGCCGATGAAGACGCAAGCTCCTCAAATTTTTCAATGAGGGTACGTCCCGAGTTCGGCTGTTCCCGTAACACGATAACCTCTCGGTCAGTCGTCTTTTCTGCAAGGCGTACGGCGGCGTGCAGTACAGCTTCATCGTGCCCGTGTACGACAAAAATAGGTCCTTCCATATTTGGCTTCGGCCCTCCAGTACTCTCCGTTGCGTCGTCCACCCATAGTTCTAGACGTTCACGAACGGACTCCAGCCGCCTGATGTATATCGATAGCTCTCCTAACTGGTCTCTCGCCCACTGTTGCCAACTCGAGGCGGTGTATATGCGCGGGCCTCGTCGACCATATTCAGCACTGATCGTTCGCCCGATGAACCTTTCGATCCAGGACTTGTTGTACTCGTCCCAAGTAGTGATGTCGCTGGACCAAGACTCATACGTCGTCTCGCTGTCTATCCGTCGTTCGGCCAGCTGGCGACCACGTTCGATACGTTCGTCGAGTTCCGCCCTGGCCTGGGCCAGCGGGACCTGAAGGCGGGGCGGCGGTAGATTGCCACTCCGACCTCCACTTGTCCGAGCCATGCGACCTCCCTCGGGCTAAAAGCTGTCCCCAGATCACCACGGTTCACAAATATACGCCTATCCTGCCATCGAGTCGGCATGATCCTCAGCATGACTGGGACCTCGTGCCCGGCTATTGCGGCCACCCCGTAGTTCGAGCCTAAGTTTTGGTTTCTACTACAGAGCCGTTCGAGTTGTTCGCGATGAGGAGGTGGGTTCCGTCGGCGGCCATGGCTATCGGATGAGGAAAGTCTGGACCGGTGAGCACCTTCAGCACGGCCCCTGTAGTGGTATTTACTTCCGTGATACCGGCGTCGTCACGGTCCGGTAGGCCTAAGTTCCCAACGAAAAGGTCTGGGCCGTCCACCACCATGTCGTAGGAGTAATTGAACCTGAAGCGCGCACCGGCGAGCACCCTTACGAGTGCCCCCGTCGCTGCGTTGACCTCGGTGACCGAGTTGGCTTCGATTGGGCCAGCCCCAATGGACCGGTCGGCCACGAACAGGTCAGGTCCGTTTGTGGCCATGCCAGTTGGGGATCCGAAGTCGTAGGCCTTGCCTGTGATTACCCTGACTAGTGCCCCAGTTGCCGCATTGACCTCGGTCAGAGCGCCGTCTCCGCCAAGGAGGCTCCCCGTTCCCGCCACGAACAGGTCTGGTCCGGAGGCCACCATGGCTAGCGGGCCGAACATGTCGTAGCGCGCGCCACGGATAACCCTGACTAGTGCCCCACTCGAAGTGTCGAACTCAACTAGCGCCCCACCCCCGCCGGGGCCCTGTACGTCCAATACGAACAGGTCCGGACCGTCGAGGGCCATGGCAACAGGTCCGACGAAGTTGTCCTTTGCGGGGTTGAGCACCCTCACGAGCGCGCCGCTAGAGGCGTCAACCACGGTTACGACGCCAGGTGCGCCAAAGCCACCCACGCTGAGGACGAAAAGGTCCAGGCCTGCTAGAACAAGACCGCGAGGGCTGTCGAACTGGTATGCCGGGCCGGAGATGGTCCTAGCCGAAGCGCCGGTGGAGAGGTTTAGTTGGCTTAGCGCGCTGCCACTACCGCCGCTCTCGAAGCTCCCGTTACCGCCGCCGTCGGCCACGAACAAGTCCTGCCCGTCAACTGCCAGCGCGTCAGGGTCGTCGAGGCCCCGAACCAGCACCCTACCTTGGCCTTGGACCGGTGATGTCGTCGAAAGAGCGGGCACCGGGAGCCCGTTCAACAAGACCGTGGCGAGTAGTGCTGGGAGGCCCAGCTTCCGGATTGCTCCGGGCGCAGTCATGCCGAACACACCGATCACACTAGGGGTTAGCGCGACTTTCACATCTCGCCGCGATTACGACGAGGTGGGGCCGAGCTTGATTGACTGGCTGTTACATTCGTCAGCATGGGCGCGGGTACCAGGCGTGTTGTGGCTTGTTGCCTAGCAGCCATGGCGTTGGGGCTAGTCGGAGTCGTCACACTGGCAAGTGGCGGGACTGGTACGATCTCGCAGATCCTCAGCGGCGAGAGCAGCATCAGGTCCGCTTGGGTTTCTATATCCGAGTCAGGAACAGGGGTTACATTCGCTGGGCCCTATGACTTCGAGTCCATGGCGGGCCGGCTGGTGGCCACGGGAAGGTACCGGGGAACTTTGCTCGTCAGCGGAACTGTGACCCTGGCGTCTGCCGGGCTTATCTGGGGAACCCTGCAGCCGTCGTCTGGCACTCCGGGTCTCCCAATACCTCGTCCCAACAAACCTTGGGTGAGAGAACCACCGGGAGCCCCCACGAAGGGGGGAGCCATTGGCGACATCCTGCTTGGGTCTCAACTGCAAGCAGCTCCGGCCGCGTTAGTCGACCAACTCCAGCGTCAGGTCAGCTCTATATCGTCGCTTGGGTCCGTGGTCGTCGACGGGAGCGCTGAACATGAGTACCGATTAGTGGTCCGCTTGGACGGGCTCTCCAAGGTCGTGGCCCAACCGACTGGGAGCCTCGAAATGCTAGGGAAGGCCCATACTTTCTTCATTTGGGTCGATGGCGATCACCGGATAGTCAAGTTGTCTACGTCGATCGCTTTCGAGAGCCCTGCACGAACGGCCACAATCTCGTTGACATACTCGCGCTTCAATATCCACGTTACCCTCGCAGTGCCCTCCGATGCCTCAATCGAATCGCTTCAGCAGTACCACGAACAGATCCGCAGAGCGTGGGGTTGCCCGCCAAATGGCGGGATGTGTAAGAACGTCAGTAGGCGATCAATCAAGACGAAGTGATTGCGACTCACGCGCCGGAGCCTGGCGCAGATGCGCACCCGCCCAGGTGCGTCGGGCTAGGCTACCAAGTTCACTGCAAGCTCACACCCAGTCCGGAGCGGTCCTATAAAGCTTCAAGGACTGCCCTATCTCCACCAGCCGTTCGCGAGCGACACGGTATCCCTGGATTTCCAAGGTTCCCTCGGGGAACCCGATCGTCAATATCCAGTACCTCGGTCGGTCTGGCTTCGGAGCCACTTTCGGAGGCGGCACCTTGCTCATCGTGCCAAACGGTACGGACCGTAGCGTCGCCGGATGCCCAAGACCGCTAACCGGCTCTGAGCCTTCCACCGACACCCGACGCACGGCAGCGGGCCAGAAGTGCATCGTCATGCCATCGGTGCTGACACTCAAGTGAGAGGGCTCGGCGTTCTCAGGCACCAGAAAAACCGGCCGGGCAGTTCGTCCGGCCATGGGTCCGGCAGAGGTATTGCGTGGCCGACAAGGGCAACCAACTCATCGAAACTCACCTCCCTCATCTTCGTCCAACGCCAACCGGGAGCCGTCATCGCCCGGATTCTTGCTCAATCGACAACCAGCGGGCCACCTTTCGGCTCACGACTTAGGATGCTCACAGGATCCTGGAAATCTCGCTCACGGCCAGTCGGGTACTGGTCAAGTCGGTCCTCCGACCGCATCGATCATCCCCCTCTGTCTCAGCGATCGTGGTATGGCCTCACGGTTCGATACCGTAAGCTCCTCCAGCCGCCGCCACGTATGAGTTCCTTGGGCTGTTTGTCCCTCGACTCCTGCAACAAAGTGCAGATTTCAACGGTCTTTTTTCGCAAGTAGCCGGTTGGCAGATCTTGCCGGCGGAAAAGCTCGGACGGGCGGCAGTAAGAGACAGCGCCTGAGCGCTCCCGCCTTTGGTCCCAACGGATGGCCGGAACCCCTGGCCGGAACGATAGGGCCGCTCTTGGGGCGTTAGCCCATTCTCCTCCCGGAACGCATGTCCGCAGCACCTCACCCTCATAGGCCACAAGGGATAACGACGGGACTGTCCCGGCCCGCCAGAGCCGCTCCAGAACATCGAGGCTCTCGATCGAGAAGTCAAGACCTCCACTGGAACTCGCAAGCTTGCCCGCCTCAGTCTGCATGCGGACCGTCAGCACTTGCCATCGTTCGGTCTCGCGCCGCAGGAGCCACCTTGCTCCTTTCCAGTCGGGCACCTGCCCATGATGCCCGATGGTTGGCCATGGGTGGTCGATCGAGGATACTCCTCACTGAGTGCTGGCCAGACGCCAGTGCCTCGTGACGGAAGCAGCGCTTCGGCCCTCCGACGTGAACCCCCACTCCAGACGAACTAGCCCTTATTGGGCACAACCGTCCCAGGGACCGGTGTCTCACATAACGATGCTTACACGGGGGTGCCATGGGACAGGGAGCGCACACCTCGTGCCCGGCAGAGCAAGATGTGGGTGCACTAGGCGAGGAGGAGTCATGGGCACGATCTCGTACTGGATGTTGGAAGCTAGTGGGATGCCGGCTGGCTCTCTTGACGAGGCTCTGCGCCGAACCCAGCTCGAACTTGTGCATGAGGACGGGGAATGGGTCGTCCTGGTCGATAGATTTCCTCGGGAGTGGCATGAGACGCGAGAGGCGGCGGAGCGCTCAGCCGAACGGTGGTCAGGGGCCGTCGAACATGTTCCCGGAGGCACCTGGCTCGTACTCACAGGTGACCAGTACCTCTTCTCATCTCCATCCCTTCCGGAATGCGAGGGTTTCATCTTCGGCGTCATCGTCGGCAATGACTTGGCGCATAGTGGGGCGCCGAGATGGCTGCTCGGCTCATGACGGCCGGCGTCGGCACCCGCCACTCAGAGATCACCGACAACGCGCCCCCAACCTCGGTGCTGTTTGAGGACGCCGGGTTAGGGGGAACGCACCGGCCAGTCGGCATGTCTTGTGCCAAACTCTGGTCATGGTTGCCTACGGGAGCCTTCCGGAAGACGGTCCGGTCACCATCGGCGAAGTTCGGCTGCCACACGGGCACCTCATCCACCCGACGATGTTTCAAGGGACCGCAAACGACGCGGCGCCAGTTATGTGGGCTACCGACGAGGTGGTAACCACCCCGGGGGCGATGTGGCGCGACGCCCGGGCGTCGGCTCAGGACAGCGGCTTGGCTGTTGTCCTGCTCGATGAGCTAGGCGGCGGCGGAGGTCACCACTGGGACGCCGGGCGCCCATGGGACACCGGCGAGCTGTTGCTGTCGGAACCCTTTGGCGGTATTGACGGCCACGATGCCGCGAGCGTCTTCGCTGAGCGGTGGAAGGTGAACGTCCCCCTTGGGATGCTGTCCCGAGTGGACAGAGAACAGTTATGGCGGGGGGGAGCGGACTTCGGGCTCGGTGACTTCGTGGACCTAGGCGAGGACGAAGAGGAGACGGCCATGTTCTTGGACGAGGTTGCCCCTTGGGGCGTCGAGTTCCCAGGGCTGGCTGTGCGCGAACCCCCTCGAGCTTTGCCAGTCGAGTACAGCCGAGCGCTCGATGTCGCCCCGCCTGCCAGGATCGGCCTCGTAGTCGCTGGACGCGCGGCAGACGTCCCTTATCTCATCGGCTGGCAGGGCGCATGCAACCACTTCCTTGGCGGCGAGGGGCCGGAGCTTCTTTCTGTGATGATGAGATCGTGGGAGGACCGCTTCGGAGCCCACCTGTTTCGGATCGGTTTCCACACGATGGAGTTCATCGTCGAGCGACCGCCGTCCGGGCAACCCAGCGCACTGGCCGTCGCGGCCGAACATTACGCCTTTGCGGGTAGCGACGGCCTCCAGGCGTACCCAGTCGGTTCCGTCCGTGAACTCGCAGAGGCATTTCTCTTGAAACCGACCTGGAAGTTTTGGTGGGACTGACGTTATGTAAGCGACAGCTCTCGTGCTTCCTGTGGACGCTCAGCCCCTAAAACGGCCACGATTTGACCACAGCCGGTCGGCGACCGGGACGTGGGCCCTCCGACAGCGGCGCTGAGAGGGATGCACGATGGAGCGCAACCTCGCACGCGCGGAGGCCGCGTTGTTGCTGCGACCGCACCCACCCAAACGCGGGGCGCAACCGAGGCCGGGAAGAACATTCTACGAGAGCGAAAAAGCTCGCCGTGCCCGCTCGTAAGCACTCCGGGGAAAGACGAACGGCCCGAGCGGCACCGGCTTCTCGTAGTTGGCCGTCTTGAAGTCAGTCCACCTCACCACGCGCCGAGTGGGGGGCTCGCCGACTGCTCCCCGGAGATCCCATCTTTCAAACTGGATCCGGACGATTGCGCCCCCGCAACCAAACTCACCGCATGTGCAGGTCAACACCGGCGCGAACCCATCGGGCACCCAGTCCGCCAGGTCGCCTTCGGGGTGTCTACCTCCCGGGCCCCACCACTCAAGGCTCTCGCCGACTTCCGCTGTCGAAATCGGTGCGGCGTACCGTTGGACAGCCGCACACCACAGCTCTGTCAATGGGGCGCCGTTGATCACCACAGTCACTGGTTCGTTGTACCGGCCGCTGTCGTGACGGAACTCGATCTCGTCCATACCGCCAGCACGAGCCTCAGGATCGGCCACCGAACCTAGTTTGGCGCCGGCAATGCAGCCGGAGTCGTTTATTTATCGCACGACCGCGTCCGTCGTCGGGACAAGGGCGCCCCTCCCTAGGTGGCGGGAGGCTTCAGCTTGCGGGCTTGAACCGAGGCGATCTCGCCGACGTCTGGCCATTGCAGGTGTCCAGCGGTGCCAGACAAGCTAATGGCGAACATGCGGCGTCCGACTCTTCCGAGGACGAGCTTTACGAGGCTCAACTCTGGCTTGGCTGTGGTGTCTTGCTCGATGCATCGTTGATCGTCCGCGTCCCGGACAACGCAGCCTTCCACCTCGCGAACCGCTATGTGGTCGACCTCTGCCCGAAGGTTCCTCATCAAACGAGGGGGGTTATTCTCTGAGAAGGCCAGCTCAGCATCTCCGTCTGAGACGAAGGGGGTTACCTGTGTCCAGTACCAGCTTTGGGCTGATTGGTTTTGCAGGGAGCGCCACGCCGTGAAGTACCTTGCGCTCCTGGCTCGTTGGTTCATCGGCGTGGGTGGGCCAAAGCCAGCGGCTCCCACCCGATAACAGCGCTCGTCTAGGAGACTCCATCCGGTTCCAGGAAAATCTCCGGGCTCGAGCAGCAGGGCGCGAGACTCCTGCTTCTTCGCTCGTGGCCCAATGACCGCGAGCCACCACTGGTAGCGCCGGGGTGGATTCACCACGTTCACGAGCCCATCCTTCCCCACGATGAAGGTCTCGTCCAGGCCGGCGGATTGCGGTTCTCGACGTCCCACGCGAGGAACGCTCCAGAACAGGCACGCATAACATCTTGGATCGAGGGAATGCAGGCACGCCCGATCGACGGTTCTAGCACTGAGTTCTACAACTAGAAGCCGTTGCTCTCTGTCGAGCTGGCCGTAAATGGGCAGTCGCTATTTTGGGCGTCTTCGGGCAGATCCTGGTGGACGCCAACTGATGACTACCGGTACGTGACCTTCACCCGCTCCGGCGTGTAGAAGTTCCTACCCCTCACCGCTGGGCCAACCTCGATGCGCTCGGCGAGCGCCTGGACCACGCGTCGGCGGTCCTCTATGCCGAGGTCGTCCCACTTGTCCCGGAGGTCCACGGCCTCAGCCCGTGCCCGTTGCATTGCTCCCTCTTCGGCCGACTTAGCGAGTGTTTCTCTCAGAGCTTGCATTGCTCGGTCGTTGGTCGCTTTCGCTGCCCGGAACTCGGCGAGGTCCAGCTCCCCCGTACCTGCGAGTTCAGCCAACTGGGTCTTCACGGCCTCCAGCCGGGCCATCTCGGCCATCGCCTTGGCCGTCCCGTCATCGGCCGGTTGCTCATCGCGGAGCTGTTCAGGGTCAATGCGATCGAAAAGCCGCTCCAGAACGTCCTGCTCGAAGTCCGCCGCAATGATTCGTATCTTCCCGCAGCCGCCCAGGTCGCGACCACAGATATACGCCGGCTTCCCGCCAGCCTTGGGCCGGGACAACAGGACGTGCCCGCACAGCCCGCAGGTAGCTATGCCGCTCAGCAGTGCCCGAGGGAAGCTGCGGCCCGTTGCCCTGCTGTTGATAACCGCCCCAACCAACCGCCACGTCTCGTCGTCGAGGATCGCCGGCCACTGTGCGGGCTTGCCGGCCCTGCGGCCCGCCGCCCACTCAGAAGTCATGATGCCGTTGACGACCTGCGGTGAGAGCCGAGCCCCGCGTGTCCCGCGCAGGCCCTCGGCCTCCCAGCGACGACAGATAGCTCTGACCGAGGTCCCGGCGATGATGTCTTGGGCAGCCTGCCGGATGGCGTCGGCCTCCTCGGGCACCTCCTCTCGGTAAGAGCGGCCATCGGGACCGTGCTTGACCTCCGTTAGCCCGAAAGGCCTTGTACCGCCGCTCGGTGACCCCTGAGCCACCAGCTCATCATGCTTGGCCTTCTGTCTTTCCGCCTTGTGCTCTGATTCTTGGCGGGCCACAGCGCCAAGGATACGAGCGGTCATCCTGCCGCTCGCGTCCGACAAATTGAAGATGCCGGCGGTGACGGTTTGGCCCGGGATCGCCGCCTGGTCGACCAGTTCAATGAAGTCCTCCAGTTCGCGCTGCTGGCGGTGCAGTCGGTCGTTGTGCCAACAAAGGATCCCGTCGACCTGCCTGTTTTTGACATCGTCCAGCATTGCTTGGTACTCCGGACGACGCTTGCCTCGAAAGGCACTGATGTCGTTGTCCCTGTACAGCTTGGCGACCTGCCAGCCCAAGCGCTCCGCCAGCTTGCGGCAATCGTCTTCCTGGCGGGCTACACCCAGGCCACGACCTTCCCGGTCATCGCTGATCCGGACGTAGATCGCAGCTCGCTCGGGAACCTTCCCCTGTGACCTCATGCGTCATACTCTATGTTCTCTGTGACGGTAGCTCATGCCCTTGGATCTGTCCTGACCGTTGAACTGGGCAAGCACAACGACCTAGGCTTCTTGCTCGTCCCCCAGCCAGCCCAGCACGTTCACGGGGTAACAGTGCCCTGGGCCGCCCCGACCTTTCGCTCCGTCGTTCTCGCGGTGTTCGCGGCCAGCAAAATTGCCCGGAGACTTCGTCGCTAAGGCCATTGATAGCCAGTTCGTCAGCGAAAGTGAAAAGAGTCCGTCGGGTGGAGCCAGCGCCAGGTCCGTCGCTATGTCGCCAGAGTCCCGCGGACATAGGACGGGATGCCAACCCAGATGAGACAATCGGTGTGTGGTCGCCAGATGCAAATACCAGGAGGGCGATTGGTTCGCGGTGCCGCTGCGTACTGGCGGGTACGGCGTGGGAGTGGTGGCACGAGCGAATCCTGGCGGCGTTCTCCTCGGCTACTTCTTCGGACCGAAACGTGTCGCTATCCCGAGCACGAGAGAGCTGGCGCACCTTCGAGCAGCGGACGCTGACGTAATCCACAGGTTCGGGCACCTTGGTCTCCGGGATGGCACCTGGCCAATCATCGGCAGGTTCCCGGACTGGGACCGCGCCTCTTGGCCTATGCCAGTCATGATCCGATACGAGGAACTCACGGGCAGGACATTCCGGGTCTATTACGACCCCGATGATCCTCTTCGACTCGTAAGGGAAGAGGTGGTGGTGCCGGGCGTCGCAGAGCATGGCCCGAAAGACGGGCTTGGCGGAGCCGGGTTCATCGAGATTGTCTTGACCAAGTTGCTTGACCCGTCTGCCACGTAGCGCACCAACGTCCTCAACGCGGCCGAAACCCAGGAGCACAGTGAGCGCCGACTCGGCGGCGATGGTTGCGAAGGAAACTACAGGTCCGAGTAAGTGCTCTGGGCCATTGGTATCCATCTCCTATAGCCACCTTGGCCTTCGTTCTTCCGCTGAGACCTGGAACCCGGCCCATGCCAGGGTTGAGAGGATCTCCGGGCCGGCTGCGTTCCAGAAATACCAAGGTCGGCCCACGGCAGGCTGGATGGCTACGCCCTTACGGCCAAACCATGTTCGCACTGGGTAACAGTGGGGCTGGTCGGCGGTTGTCAGGTCCAGTGGTCGCAGAAGGACCAGCCAAGCCAATGTGACGTGGATGGAGAGGTGTTGAGCGTCGATATCGAGGGCGGCCATGGGGCTGGGGGCGTGGAGCCAACCCAGCCAATGCGGCGCGTTGATGGCACCTCGCCATCGCCAGCCGTTCGGGGTTGGCGATGCCATCCGCAGACCCGACTGCGCCGGAGTTGCAATTCGGCCCGTTGCTCGTCCCAGCCGCGGCGGGGCCGTCGGATCTCTTTCGAACAACCGACCGGTCGCTGCCAGGATCGCTAGGACCAATATGGGATCGCCGATGGCGGTCAGAATCCAGGCGAACGATGGCAGATGAATGTGGGGGCGTTCGAGTGAGTAGTCGAGTGGGTAAACGATGGCTGTGAGACCAAAAAGGGCTAAACCGATTAGCACGCCCACCAATGCAGCCGTCGGCTTGACCCGGCGACGATGAGATCCGCCGTCTCCGCTGTCGATTCCCTGCGACACCCCGACAGCATGCCTCGCCGATGACGGGGACGGAACGATCTATCTGGAGCGGGCCTCGATGAGAGGCCCCGCTACGAGCCCATCGCGCGCGAGCGGAGTAACAGTGCCCTCGGAGCGCCCGACTTTTCGTTCCCTCTCCGGGTTAGCAAATCGGCGATCAGCGCTCCTTATCCTCATCGCTCGTATTCAGGGATCGCCGAGGCGCTCGCTGCTCGACCCGAGGGATCGGGCGGTCTGCGTGGTTCTCTGACACCGCCGAGGCCGCCTGGTCCTTCGCCGGCTACGTCCCGAGCACGCTTCTCAACAGCATCCAGCCGGATCTCGTACTGCTTGAGCCGCTCGTGTGAGTCAGGGTCGCTCTCGAGCCCGCTCACAATTGGAAGCTTCCGCGTCTGGTCCACGATCTGTAGCACCCTCAGAGCGACGCCCAGCCGTGCAGAACGACCAGGCCCATCGGGATCGGGCAATGTTTCAAGGTCGTGCTAGGCCAACTCGACAAAATGCCGGTAGCCGCGAACCACGGTCCTTCGGTTGAGTGCACCGGGGGCTCGCATTCCAATATCTTGCCTGTACGGCGGCCAGAGCGTGGGCCAGATCGTCTATCCGGGGCGGTTGATGACCTGCTCGGTCGTTCTCGATGGCGCCAGGAGTCGGCGAGAGGCGGTCCGTACCGAAGCTGCTTCTAGCTCCACCCGGCCTCGGCAGCTAAAGATCGCCACTTCGAGATCTGCTCGGCCGGGACTTGCAGCAACGTGGCGTTCGGGGGCAGGGTTGCAACGAGGACAGCTTCGACCGCGCTGCGGAGTTTCAGGTCTGCCGCGGGATCGTCGCGCACTGCTTCGAGAAGGCGGGTCTCCTCAGCGTTACGTGACTGCACGAAGAGGGGGTGGAGAGCGGCCGCGACCGAAAGGTCCCGTCGACCTAAGGCGTCAATCACGGCGGGTTTGAATAGTTCGCGGCGCGGAAGGAGCAAGCTTCGTAGTTTCTTGTGTACGTCCTGCCAGGAGAGGCTGGTCAGCCAGAGCACCTTGGCCACATGAGACTTATTCAGGAGGGGGGTTACCGCGGGAAGCAATGCCCAGAGTACGTTCTCGTCCCGCTCCCATCCTTCGGCGACCGCGTCAAACCAAGCCATCAAGACCTTCTGGGCTCGGTCGCTGCCGACCAGGGCCATCGCGCTGACTGCGTACCTGGCGGAAAACCAAAAGTCCGACTCTGGGTCGGCACCAGCCTTGAAGGCGTACCCGCCGGTCCGCTCGAGGAAGTCGACCGCCTTCGCGGTTGCGACGTGACCGAGGATCTCGAAGGCCAGTTCCCACTCCGAATAGAGCGAACCATCGTCGTAGTCGCGATCTCTGATCCCGTAGCTGAGGTCCTCAATGAAGTCGATCAAGATGTTGTCCACGTCCTCGCCGAACTCGGACGTAGCCCAATCCTGTAGGTGGGCTGCATCGACCTCTTTGCGCACGTCGGCCTCCTCAACCCAGGTGGGCGACGACCTATCGGCAAGCGATACCATCCGAACGGCACGGGCAACCTGCCGAGCGTGCTCGATCCGCCCGAGCCGCGCCGCCGCCTCCTCCAGAGAGAGGGCGTTACGTTCCTTACCTCCCACGACAGGACTCTACGCGCCATGCGGTCAGGTGGGGCGCTGCCTGGGCTAGTGCACTGTTATCGCAACTGGGCATTCTCGCTCCGGCCGGCAGCGGGAGTCGCTGACTACCCCTGGAAGCCTGACTCAGCTCGCCGGGCTGCTTGACCGAGCAGGCAGGAAGCGAGAAGGCTGTGTCGATGTCGTCGTTGCTTGTCGTCGCTGGACCGCCAGGGGCGGGAAAGTCGACCGTGAGTGCCCTCGTCTCGGCACGCCTCTCGCCCAGCGTCCTGATCCAAGGGGATGCGTTCTTCAGGTTTTTAGACCAAGGCGCCGTGACACCCTGGCTCCCAGAGGCGAACGACCAGAACCGAGTGGTCATCCGCGCCTCAGGCGCCGCGGCTGGCCAATTCGCCCGAGGCGGGTACGAGGCCGTCTTCGACGGGGTCCTTGGGCCGTGGTGGCTGCCGACCTTCTTCGAAGCCACCAATCTGGACGAGCTTCATTACGCCGTCCTGCTGCCCTCAGCGGAGCGCTGCGTGCACAACGTCGCGACCCGCGAAGGGCACGGCAATGACGAGACCGGCACGCGGCACATGCACGATCAGTTCCTGCGGGCTCTTATTGATCCACGCCACTTGTTGACGGACCCCCCGGAAAGCCCGGAGGGCACGGCCATGGAACTATTGTCAGGCTACCGCCAAGGGCTTTTCGCCTATGGCACTCGCTCAAACTGACCTATACCCTCCAGCCCCCGTAGCCGCGGCGGCAGTGGATTTGACACTGCATATGGGATACGAGTTCAGCTCAGCTCGGGGCACGGGATCCCGGTAGCGCTAATTACCACCTCAGACCTAAAAGCGGACCACGCGGGCAGCTCAACGGTCGGGCATTCTCGAAAGCTCGCCCTCCTAGCCAAGCGCGCGAGCTGAGAATCCCCTGTGGTCGCGCCTCCGGCCAAGCCCGATGGAGAGGAGTTAGCAGTACCCCGCGCCTCCGACTTTGTTCAGGCGCTCCTGGATTTTGGCCGGCCCACAAGACGCCCCGAGACGGACAGTGGCGATTACTCACGGAGAGTCAGGACGCCAGTTGGATGGGATCCCTACGCATATTGGCACAGACCCGTCTATCGGGCCGCCCTCGCTCGGCCGCGTCGGCGTGAACGTTGTCAGAGCCATCCCCTGGCTCGACGCGTGCGGACGAGTCCGTCACACTGAAGCTGTGCCCACGCGAATGCATCCCGACGAGGTGGAGATCAACGAGGACCTCGTCCGTCGGCTACTGCGAGCCCAACTCCCCCATCTCGCGAGAGAGGCACTATGCATCGTTGAGCCATGGGGCACCGATAACGCCATCTGGCGACTTGGGACAGATCTCGTCGTTCGCTTGCCTCGAATTCATTGGGCGGCCAAGCAGGTGGCCTTCGAGGCGACTTGGCTCCCTTACTTGGCGCGTCGTCTTCCCGTCTCAGTTCCCGAGCCGGTGGCGACTGGGGATCCGGGAGAGGGCTACCCCTTTCCGTGGGCGGTCAACCGTTGGCTGCCGGGAACTGTGGCTCGACTTGACGACCTCGCTGATACCGTCGCCTTCGCCCTCGATCTCGCCGCAACCGTCAGGGCACTGCGACATATCCCGACCCAAGGTGCACCATACGCCGGTGGTCGGGCTCGACCTGCCCGCGACAACGACCAAGGAGCGCGACGGGCCATCGCGGGCGCAGCGAAGCTCATCGACTCCGAGACTGCCTCGGCCATCTGGGAAGAGGCACTGGCGGCGACCCCGCACGATGAGGCCCCGGTCTGGGTACACGGAGACCTCGATCAGAACTGCCTCGTCGCCAACGGAGCATTGAGTGGGCTGATCGACTGGAGCTGCGCAGGTGTGGGCGACCCCGCGGTCGATGTCGCCGTGGCCTGGTCTGGCCTGTTCACGCCGGATTCGAGAACGGCGTTTCTCCAGGCACTCGATGTGGACGCCGCTACCGTTGCTCGAAGTCGAGGCGCAGCGCTCGCTCAGGCCTGCGCCGCCCTCCCCTACTACCTGGACACCTACCCCCTCATGGTCGAGCGCTGTTGGCGACGGCTGACGGCTCTTGGTGTGCCGCCACGGCGGTAAGCGCCGAGGGGTCGGAGAGGGGTCCGATTTGCCCGCATGCGGCGAGACTTTTGCCTTGCGCCGGGGTAGAGGTCCGCACGCGCGTGTTTTGCGGCGTCTCACCATCCGCCGGGCCTCGCAGGCGGACTGGGACCAGCGTCGATGTCACTTCGCTCTTCGTCGTTCTAGCCGCGCAATCTGTGCTGGGGACCCATACGCAAGGCACGCAGCACGGGGGGCGATGGGAACCAGGCTTCGGCCCATGCATCCATCCTGGAACAAGACCGGGCACCGGCAACTCTGAGCGCTGATCGTCTTGGGCGTTACCTTGGGCATACTGGCAGCGGCTACAGGGATTGGCGCTGCGATCGAGAATCCATATTCCTCATTCCTCGCCGTGGTCAGCTTGGCCGCCGCCGACGGCTCGTGTACCTTGACGGCAAGTCCTGCTCGCATGGTGATAAACCTGCCTGCGCTGGCTTAGTCTTGGATGCGGTCGGGTCCGTTGCGAGCGGAGGTGCACCTGTGGCCGGCTTTTTCGGAGCGCAGCTTGTCGGAACTGCTCTCGGTTACTTCGGGATAAATGTCGGACTTGGCGGTTTGACGGTTGATGGAGTCGGGTGGCTGACGGGAAAATGAGCAGGAGTCGAGAGCATTTTTTGTCTCAGTGGTCGCCACTCATTGGGCTTGACTCCGCGATCGTGCTCCGCAGGATCATGATTACCTTTTTCGTTGCGCTCGCATTGTTGCCTCTTTGGCCGATACTAATTACGATCGGGTGCACTGGTGTCGCTGCCGAGGCGATCGCGGCGACGTTGAACGGTCTGACGTCGATGGGCGTAGTGATCGCCATGTTTCATTTGCGAACAGAGGTGTCACATCATTTTGGACGAGAGATCTCGATCTTCCGGTTACCCCCATTTCGAGCCGACAAATTCCAGGCATGGCGAAGAAGGATGCAGATTCGAGATCCTCGACATCTTGCGCTACCCAAGACGGGTATCGGGGATCGGCTCAGGGAGCCCATGGAGCGTGTGCGCCTGCACGACATCGAAGCGATGCCGCGTTCTCGGGTCGCCCAACGCCTCCGGAACAAAAAGTTCCTTTTCCAATTGTGGTTCAACACGCTCCGGCCTTGGGCAAAGACCTGGTACGGCAATCGCTATACCACCGTCCGCCACTACATCTTTCGTCTGCGCTGGAGATCATAACCGTTCTGGGCGCCAGCCCAGCACGGACGAGCGAATAACAGTGCCCTAGCCGTACCCAAGTTTCCGATCCACCGTTCCCAGTGTTGGCGGCCAGCAAGAATCCGCCTCAGGATTAGCGGTGGCCACGACGTATTGACGGCCCATTCGCCACGGAGAGTTAGAAGTCCGAGGCGGGGCGACCCCGGAACCATCGTGATGGCGTTTAGGCTCACCCACGAAGACAATGTTCCGATGCTTCAATAACAGTCTTTCGCGGCATTGACTGTCCCGCCTCTACAAGAAGTGCACGAGGACGTTCACGATCAGGGCAAGCAGTGGGAGCGGCCCGGAAAACTCACCGACGACCCGAACCGCGGAGGGCTCATCGGTCGTGGCATCCAGGGATACGGTGCGCCCCCCAAGTGACCCCCTGACGACTGCCATGGTCAAGTCGTCTGAGAGCGAGGCGAACAGCTCAAATGGTTCTTCACCCAGGTTGCCCTCGGCGACAACCGTGCTCGTCGCCCCGATACCACCGTCGGCAGAGGTCAACTTGGCCCGAAGGTTGTGGCCGCCTAAGTCACCCGAGATGTCGGCCTCTTCGAGAAGATAGCGTGGACCGAGCAAAAAAGAGCCCTCCAGCTTGACTGGGTCATCGCCAACGCGGCCCCACATTATCCCCGGCACCCGACCGGCGGGCGTCCCAAGCTTGTCTGCAACGCGCCATCTGACGGCGACCCCGCCCCAAGTGCCTCGTACGGGGCCTCCACGCGGCCCCAGTTGACCGACGACGCGCACCGTCTTGCCGCCCGCTGTCCCGTCGATATCGTCATTGTCTCGGTAAGAAAGCTCGACTCGGGCTTCGTCGGGGACCGCTTCCAGGCGCACAGGGCCCGCAGCTCTTGAGGGAACCGCCGCAACGGCTCGGCACTTCCACTTGGCGCCGGGCGTAGGTACACGGTTGCAGCGAGCGGGGGAATAAGCGTTGCGGCCGTCGGGCTCACGAGCGGCCCGATGACCGCACCGCAATCACCGCAGTACAGGACGACCCCGCCTAACACTGTGTCTTCCATTGCGCCCAGGCCAGGGGGGGCTTTGATCGTGCCATGGCGAACGGACTCCGACAAGCTTGCACCGCAGCGCCCGCAGCGCAGAGAGGGAGGCTTCTCCGGCCCGGCTGCCTGGTAACCAGAAAGCAGCTGGATAACTTGCTGGCGCACCCGCGACAGGTCCGCACCCAGGCTGACAAGCACCTGAGCAGCCACACCCTCGCCCTCGCGCACTAGGCCAAGCAACATGTGCTCGGTGCCGATGTAGTTGTGGCCCAGCTGGAGCGCCTCACGAAGCGACAGCTCCAGGACCTTTTTTGCACGCGGGGTAAAAGGCGGGGAGCTAGTTGTTGAGGTCCCGGCCGGCCCGATTGTCTCTTCCACTTTTTCACGCACTGCTTCCAGGCTGATGTCCAAAGATTCGAGCGCCTTAGCTGCCACGCCTTCGCCTTCATGAATGAGGCCGAGCAAGATGTGCTCGGTCCCGATGTAGTTGTGGTCGAGCAGGCGCGCTTCTTGTTGGGCCAGGACGAGGACATGTCGGGCTCGATCAGTGAAGCGCTCAAACATCGCAGTACCAGGATCGCGCACAACGAGTTATTCGATAGGCCCGTTCCAGTCGGAGCATCAGGGGTGCGGCCAAGCACCCGGCCCATCGATCCGGCGTTGATGCCGGGCTCGCCGTCGTCAGCTTGAAGAAGGTAAAGAAGGTTTACTCGAGGCTTGGATCACTGACCGTTGCCCCTTCGCGGGCCTCGTGATCCGTATTGTTCCCGTATGCGGCCCTTCCGTTTCGGCTACCAGCTCACCACCCCGGACCCCGTTCAGCTCCGGACTGAAGCGGTTGCGGCGGAGGAGGCCGGCTTTGATGTCCTATGCAGCTTCGACCACCTGGGTCGGTCCCCTGACGCTCTGTCGCCACTTGCCTTCGTTGCGGCCTGGACACAGAGCATCCGCGTCTGCCCCCTCGTCATCAACAATGACTTCCACCACCCAGCCCTGCTGGCCCAGGAGCTGGCGACCCTCGACTTGCTCTCGGGTGGGCGCTTGGAAGTGGGCATAGGTGCGGGCCACTCCTTCACCGAGTACGCCGCGGCCGGCATTGTTTTCGAGCCCCCTGACCGGCGTAAGGCTCGACTGGCGGAGTCCGTCGAGGTCCTCCGAAACCTCCTCGACGGGGAGACGGTTACCCACGACGGGGAGCACTACCACCTCAAGGAGCTGACGACCCTGCACCCCGCGCAGGCCCATGTCCCTCTACTTGTCGGGGTGAACGGCCGAGCCGCCCTGGCCCATGCTGCCCGTCACGCAGACATCATCGGGCTCACCATGTTCGGCCGGACGATGCCTGACGGCCAACACCACGAAGTGCGCTGGGAGCCAGCACGGCTCGATGCCACCATCGGATGGATCAAGCAGGAGGCTGGAACTCGGTTCAGCGCCCTGGAGCTAAACGCGCTCGTCCAAGCGGTCGTCATAACAGATGAGCGAGCCGAGGCCGCCGAGAACCTTGCCAGCGAAGTACCAGGGCTCAACCGCACCGACGCACTGGCAACTCCATTCCTCGCTATCGGCACCAATGACGAGACCGCCGAACACCTCCTCGCCTGCCGTCAACGTTGGGGGATCTCGTACTACGTCGTCAGAGACATCGACGCGTTCACACCGGTGATCGACCGTCTTCGGCGCGCTGACTGCTGACCCGCCTGCCACCGGTCCTTGGGTTAGGGCTCGCGTCGGCACCCGGGGCGAGAGGCAGGGCGCCATCATTGGCGGTCACAGGGTGGCGATACCCGTCGGCGCATGGACTACGCAGCGTTCGCCCTCGGGACCTCAGCCTCTGGGACCGTCTCAACCCCGACGTTCTGAACCTCAATGGTCTCCCCGCTGGGCACGGCGCTTGCCTGGTCCGCGCACGCCTGGCAGGTCGTTGAAGGCGCGTCCGAGTCCCACCAGGCCCGAGTGCCCGCCGACAGAGCCTGTCCGCAACGGGCACAGGTCCCCGCGTACCGGAGACGGACGACCCCAGTTGCTATTACGAGATCGAGCGTCTAACCAGAACGGAAAAAGCCAAGCAGGTCCAGATGAAAGCGAAGGGCAGTCCAAACCAGGCCAACACCTTTCGTTCACGTTCTGAGCAGTACGCCAACCAGGCTTCGCTACCCATCCGGCGTCCCCGTCCTCGTGAAGACCGTCGTCAGCTGCGCGCCGTCGCGTTGGCCCGTGCCCGCTTGGCCAACACAATCAGCAGTTTCTTGGTGATAGAGGGTGAGGCGTCCAGGAGGGAGGCGAATTCATTGCCATGCAGGACAAGCACCTCAGTCGGCCCTTCAGCGATCACGGTCGCGACACGGGGACCAGGATCTAAAAGGGCCATTTCGCCGAAAAAATCGCCTGCCTGGAACATGGTTGCCAAAGAGCCGTCCACTGTGCAGCGGGCCGCCCCGTTTATGAGCAAAAAGAACTCGCTGCCCGGCTTACCTTGCTCGGTCAGAACAGTCCCGTCCGAGACGGTAAAGCGGACACCAAGGTTGGCAATCTGTCGTAGCTCCTTGGCGTTGCACCCCGAGAGAAGCGGCACCGCGCGCAACGTTTCGAGCACCACCTTCGGGATACCTCGTGACATCGGTCTTCCTTTCCCTCCATTGCCGGCCAGGCTCGGTTCGTAGGTAAGTCTGGCATAGCAGCCGCGCCGTCGTACTCAACTTCAACAACGACCCCGCTAATGGATCGGGGAGCTCGCCGGGAGGTGCTCGTAGATGGACGTCGTACTGGCTCGGTCCCCGCTCGCCAAAAGGGTTTTGGCTCGATTCGTATGACTACCGCTCGTTCGAGGAGAACGTGCTCAAAGGTCTTCGCTCGGGTGGTGACCGCCGCTTCCGTCCCGCTGTTCATGACCTACGTACCGACGATCGCTTAGATCTCCCGTGGGAGACGGCTCCTATTGGAGCTGTTGTGGTCATCGACGGCATCTTCCTTCATCGAGACGAACTGGTTGAGGCATGGGACTATTCGGTCTTCCTCGACGTGCCTTTCGAGGTCCCGGTGGCGCGTATGGCGGCTCGAGACGGGAGCTCCCCGGGTCCCGCCAACCCCAGCGTCGCTCGCTATGTCGACGGCCAGCGGATGTACCTTCGAGCGTGCCGTCCCTGGGAGCGGGCCACGGTTGTCATCGATAACTCTCAACCGGAGTTCCCTCGTCTCCGCTCAACTTCGACGGGCTGAAACCTAAAACCGTTGGCCCGAGCGGCCATCCCGTGCCAGCCACCGTCCTTTGGGCGCGCTTCCTGGGCCCCTTGCCCGGCGCGGGCGCTTGTCAGGGTAGTGCTGCGATGGCCTCGACCTCTACGAGCTGGCCCTCATAGCCGAGCATCGTGACCCCAACCAGTGTGCTCGGCGCGTCGTGACGACCGAAGTGCCTCCGGACTACGTCCCAGGCGGCGATCAGGTCCGTGCGGTCGTGGCTGGCCACGTACACGGTCGTCTTCACCACATCTTCAAGACGAGCACCCGAGGCCTCAAGCGCCACACTCAGGTTCGACATCACCTGTTCAGCTTGGCTTTGCACATCCCCGACGCCGACAATGGCGCCGGTTTCGTCAAGGGGGCAAGCACCAGCAGTGAAAACGAAACGAAAGCCACTGGCCGCGACTGCTGAGTAAGCGTACGGGACGCTGGTCGCGAGCTTAGGCGCACGCACCAGTTCGACGTGTCGGTCGTCTCTCATCGCTGGCGATCGTGGCACATTCAGGTCCCAGTCGGGTACGCGCGCGCGAATAGCGACGGCAGACGCGGGCAAGACGCAGATCGCCGCGGCGCACGGCCACAGAGCCAACTACAAAAACACAGGAGACCGTCGACGGGCCTGACAAGAGAAATGTCCTGCGGCGGCGCAGATGAGCCGATCTGGTCCCGTCGCCGAGCGTTTGCTCACTCCCCGGTCTGGCCATCGACGAACTCGCGCAGGAGGTCGGCGTGGCCGTTGTGGCGGGCGTACTCCTCGATCATGTGGCAGAGGACCCATCGAACGCTGGCCGGCTCAACGTTGGGCGGCGGGCGCCGCACCAGGCCGCCGAGCCCGCCGGACCGAAGGACTTGTTCGAGCGCAGTTCGGGAACGCTCGACGTTCTGGTCCCACAGCGCCCATAGATCTTGGGGTGAGTCCCCCATGGAGTGCCACTTCCAGTCGGAATCCCAGTCCAGTGAGTCCCACGGCCGGGCGATGTCCCGCCCAAGGAGCTGATGAGAGAACCAGTAGTCCTCGCTCCGAGCCTGGTGTTTGAGCAGGCCCCCCAGGGTCATCGACGAGGCACCGACAGTTGCGGTCAAACCGGCAACGTCCACCCCGGCGCACTTCCAGGCGAACGTCGCCCGCTGCCACTCCAGGAACCCGACCAGAGTGTCCTCCTCATCTGCACCCAAAGGCGGCCCGGGACGCCCGTGCTCATCGAGTTCCCCCATCCACGGTCGACGCTAGCGCCACCGACTGCAAGTCGGAGGGTGGTCTGCGCCAAAAACAAAACGACGCTCCACATCGAGCAGGCGCGAGTGACGGCGCGGAACGTAGTCGGCGCTTTACTCACACCGGGTTGGGGCCTGGCACCGACGGCTGCCAGATTCGCCGCGAGTCTTGTCGGGCCGGGCGAGCGCCAGAACCGTCTGAGGGTCCGGCCCCGCCTTTCTCGTAGCCCTTTCTCGGGCCGCCGCGGCCGACGACTTCCACACCACGCCGACAAACTGGCGTCATTATGGCTGCAAGAGAAGCAAAGAGCAGGGACCCTAGGCGTAGCCCAGACGCTCCGCCAGCTCCAGCGCCTCAGCCAGCTTGTACGCCGACTGCTCATGTTCCCCGCCGTCCCACGCGGCCCCGACCGACTCCAAAAGCGACTCGAGTTCGTCTGGGAAACGGATCTGAGGAGGGATAAGCAGCTGGCGGCTGGCGTCGACCGCCTCGGCGACCTGGCCCGCCGACATGCGAACCGCTATAAGGGGCCAAAGGCATAGCAGTTTGAATGGATAAGACACGGCAGTAACGTCCCACAGCTCCAATGCCTCGTTGGCGATCGCCACCACGTCAGCGGGACGCCCGTCCCTCCACGCAACCCAGGCCATAGTCGCTTTTGCCAATGTCGCGTGAATAGGCTGTCCGGTGGCCTGGGCCGCAGCGAGAACCTGCCCCGAAAGGGACCGAACGGCCTCGACATCGTGACGGCGTAGGGCGGCCAAGTTGAGATATGAAACGGGAACCAGCGGATCACCTATGCGCTCCCAAATGGCGCGCGATGCTTCCAATTTCTCTTGGGCCTCGACTACGTCACCGTGCCATAGGAGGAGCAAGCCCAGGATCACACCAGCAATGGCCGCGTCGTAATCGACGCCGCCCTCTTCTGCCGCTGACACTCCAGTCCGAGCGTTCTCGAGCATTTCCTCGTCGACGCGGTGACGGGCCTCCCAGGCCCTTTGGTTAGCGAGGTGGAGGTAAAAGCCGGCTTTGCGGGTGGGCGATCCTCTCGCCTCCAGGAGTGGGCGGGCCTTGGCGAGGACCTCCTCTCCCCGCTCGGGTTCGTTCCACCAGTAGTGAAGGTTGGCCCGGCCGTCCACCTGGACCTCGAGCCACACGTCGGACTGCTCCTCGTCGAGGTCCTCGCTACCGTCCCCGAGCAACTGCTCGGCAGCCTCAAAGGCGCCGATAGCGGCGTCGTAGCAAACGGTCGCCCTCGATGCCTCGGTGGAGATCGAGTCTTCCACCTCGACACGTCCCAAGCGGGCCTGCAGGCGAGCGGCTTGCAAAGGTTGCTCCGGCTCGACAAGTTGCAAAGCCTCTCGCAGAACCACTCGCGCTTGGCCGTAGCGGCGGTGGCGCCAGAGTACCTCGGCCAACTTGGCCCGTAGTTCAACGGCGGGTTGAGCCACCGTGCCAACGGTCCGGCCTTCATCGATTATCGCCAGCGCTTCCCGGTAGGAGGCGACCGCCTCGTCCATGGCGAAGACAGATGCTGCGTGGTCACCGGCCACTTCGAGGTAGTGGACCGCCCGCTCGTTCTCCCCGGCGGCGGCATAGTGGTGGCCGAGGACCGCAGCCACTTCCTCCAGACGGTCGAGCGAGGCTGCCTCCAGGCCCCAAGCGGCCCGGCTATGGAGCTGGCGCCGTTGCTCTCGGACCATGCCAGCGTAAATGGATTCCTGGATGAGGGCGTGGCGGAACCGGTAAGCGAGCTCCGGCCCTTGGCGCACCTCAGTGAGCAAGCCGGCGGCGCACAGCTCACCCAGTCTGGTGCCCAGGTCACCCTCAACTTCAGCCACCGTGGCGAGGAAGCTTGGGCTAAATTCCCTCCCGAGGACCGAAGCAGAAACGATGACTTCCCGGGCGTGCGGGCCAAGCCGGTCTACCCGGGACCGGATGAGGCGCTCCAACACCTCGGGGACCTCCGTGCCGGCGCTCCCGCTGAGGTGCCAGGTGGTTTCGTCCCTGACCAGGGCGCCGGTCTCCACCAGTGAGGAGAGCCGTTCCTCCAAGAACAGTGGGTTGCCCTCGACGCCTGCGCACATGACTTCGATGACCGCATCGCTTGTTTCTGGCCCCACGAGAGACCGGGCCAAGACCCGCTCGGCCTCTTCTGGGAGGGGCAAGAGCCCTAGCCTACGCAGTGGGCAATCGGCGCCTGTCTCTAAGGCTCTTTCCAGGTCAGATATACCCGAGCCGAGCTCGGGGCGCATAGTGGCGAGCAGCAACAGCGGTCCGTCACCAGTCAGGGTCGCCAGCTCCTCGGTAAGCCGCAGCGATATGGGATCGGCCCAGTGCAGGTCCTCCAAGACCAACACGGTCGGCCCCGGTCGACCAGCCGTGCCACCACCTCCCGGACCGCGCCGAAGGTTGCCCGCTGGAGCCCTTCTGGGCTGAGGCGGGCCAGACGGGCCTCCTTTGGGCCGGGCGGTAGGCCCATCATGTGGGCCAGGAAGCGAGCGTGGTCGACTTGGCCACCGAATATCGCTTTCATGGCCCTCTCCAAGGCGGAGCGGACCACGTCTTCGCCCTGCTCGGGGGCGGCGCCCACCCAAGCGCACAGGAGTTGCTGGTAGAGACCATAAGGGGAGGATGACGCATACGAGGCAGCCCGTCCTTCGAGCCATAGCGGCAACCGGCCGGTGCTGGCGCCCACCCAGGCCATGAAGCGCTTACGGCATTCCTGGACTAGGCGGGTCTTGCCGAGGCCGGGCTCGCCCACGATAAACAAGACAGAACCCGTTCCCGAAGTAGTTTCCCGCACTACTTCGTCGAGCACCGCCAGTTCCTTGTGGCGGCCGACCACGGCGGCGCGGCCCGCAAGGGGGCGTTGGCCGCGGTAGTTGAGGGGCCGTGCCTTGGGCCGCTCCAAGTAAGAAGCGATGAGGGGCGGGACCCCCTGAGTGGGGGTCACCTCTTCAGTGGGGCCCCACTCGAAAACCCCTTCAATGGCGGCACGAGTGACCGGCCCGACCAGGACCGAGCCCGCTTTGGCCGCCGACTGAGCGGCGGCGGCGGCACCCACCACCTCTCCTACCGCCCCATAACCGGCCCCGGCACCCAGAGGCCCGACCACGGCCGGGCCGGTCTCGATCCCGACACGGACCGAAAGCGCACCGGGCCGAGGGGAGTGGCCATCGCTGCCGGTCGCCGAGAGCATGCGACCCCCGGCCCGGACAGCCCGCTCGGGGTCGTCCTCGTGAGACTGAGGAGCGCCGAAGACGGCAGCCAGGCCGGCGCCCGAGACGGACGTCACGGTCCCGCCGAGGCCCTCCACCTCGGCGATCAGCCCCGCCAAGGCATCGCCCACTACCTGGCGCAGATCCTCCGGGTCCAACCGGCGTCCCTGGCCCACGGGACCAGAGAGCTCGGCGAACAGCACGCTCACCAGCCTCCGCTCCTCCTTGAGCGCGTGGCGGGGGACGGGGAGGCCATTGCTGGCACGGACGGAGCGGGGAGCTAGTTCCACAGTCGCCAGTTGGGCCTGTCTCAATGCCGGCGATACCCGTAACCCCAAGGCGGCAAGAGCCGATCGACAACGCTCGTAGGTGCTCGCCACGAGCTGGCGGCGGCCCTGCGCGGCGTAGACCCTCATCAATGAAGAAGCGGCTTCTTCGCATGCGGGGTCGTGCGCCAGGCAGTCCTCCCAAGCCTCGATAACCGCCTCGGGCGCCGAGCGCCCCCAGCCCCGGGCCTGTCGCGGGCCAGCTCCAGCCGAGCTCTCTGGCGGACCAGATCGAGGGCCTCTCGGGGCCGGAGAGCCCAATCGGCATAAGGCTCGTCTTCGAGCAGCGCGCCATCTTCGGCCAGTGCCATTGAGAGCGCGGCGTCGCGAGGCCCTCCCGGTTCCATCGCCAAGGCAGACCGGAGGGCCTTTTCATGGGCGACCAAGTCAACGTCGAGGGGAGCCTCACTCGAGAACCAGATGTTGGCCCGGTCGGCTTGCAGACGCCCGGCCACCCCTTCGCCCAGCGCCGAAAGGGCCTCGCGGGCTAGGGACAGCGCCCTCGACAGGGCGTTGGCGGAGGAGGCGGGACCCAGGTCAGCAAAAAGCAGTTCCCGCGCCACCTCCCGGCCGACTCGTAGCCCAGGGCTCACCATTACCAGTTCGCAGAGGCGTTTGGCCGGTGGGCGGTACCAGGGGCCGGCGCTGCGCTCGCCGAGCTTTATGGTGAACGGGCCAAGCAGTGTCACCCGCAAGACGTCGCGCGAGCCTTCGGAGCCACTCACAGCTTCGCCGGCCACGGCGCATTATCCCACTCGGACCGGGCGCCGGGAAGAGGGCGGACTTTGGATGCCGCCAACCCTGGCGGGGCCAACAGCGTCCGCGCCCGGTCCAGCCGCTAAGCGGTATGTAACCACGGACATCGCAGATCGAGCACCGAACCAGATTGCTCCGACCGGGCGGAAAGATTTCGGTGGCGGTGACGGCCAAGGCGATGCGGTCCCCAGCGCTCGCCGCGATGGCGGCGCCGATTAGGGGGCCGAGGACGTACCCGCCGCGGACGGTGTTGCTGGTCACGCTGGCTCGAACATGGCAGCGGGCGCTCATCCGGGTGACGAGGGCTGCGAAAAGCTGCGCCATGAGCGTGCCACGGGCACCGAAGAAGACCACCCCGATGATGAGGGCCAGCCACAGTGCCGGTGCCGCTGCGAGGGCAGCCCAGCCCAGGCCAACCCAGGCCGTTGCGGTGATCACCAGGGACAAGTGGCGGCCGGAGCGGTCGGAGTAACGCCCCGTCACTATCCCGATCAGCGGTGAGAGGAGACCGGTGGCGAAGAACCAGGTTGCCGCAGCCGGGGAGGCGTGCAAGTCGTCGACGAGGAACGTGGCGACCAGCGGCCAACCTGCTGAGCTGGCAATGCCGAAGACGACCAGCGCGAGGTAGAAGCTTCGGTACTCGCGGTCACGCCAGACCTCGACGGTCGCATGGAGCGACCCGCGCAGCAGGCGGTGCTCAGCCTGCTGCGACACGACTGATCACTCTCGCCGTGCCGGCGATCGTGTTCGCCCAGCTATAGAGGGCGGCCCTTGCCGGTCCCGACTCGGCGAGTGCAGTGCGTAGGTCGTAGTCGGTACTAAGGCGGTCGAGTGCGGCCGCAATGTCGTCGATGTCGGTGGGGTCGAAGTAGACGGCCTTGCCTTCACCGAGGACCTCATGGAACGGCTCTCGGTCGGATACAGCGACGGGTGTGCCGCACTGCAAGGCTTCCAGCGGCGGCAACCCGAAGCCTTCGAACAGCGACGGATAAACGAAGAACTGAGCCGCGGTATATAGGTGGGGAAGCAGGTCCGGCGGGCAATACCCCACGATCTCCACCGAAGCGTCCAGGCCAAGGTCTCGGACCTGGCCGATCACAGCCTCGGGCTGGTAAGGGACAACGATCACCAGCTTGTGCTGAGCCCTGAATACGTCGGCCTTGCCGGCCGCCTTGAGGAGGCGCCGCAGGTTCTTGCGCGGGAAATTGCCACCGACATTGAGCGCGAACGGCGCTTCTACACCGAATGCCTCGTTGACCAGCCTCGCTGACTGCTCACGGTCAGCGGGCACGAAGTCGAGACAAGAGGCGAGCGGGGTGACGCTAACCGTTCCGGAGATGCCCCAACGCTGCTTGAGGTCGTTCGCAGTTGCTTGGGAGATCGCGATGACGCCATCTGCCGCCTCGGCGCTCGCTCGGGCCCACCTTGAGTAGAAAGCCGTGCTCAGCGGCGTGTTGAAGTCCGGGGCCACCTCGAACGCGAGGTCGTGGACAGCGACGATCTTTGGGCCTGGCCATTCCAATGGCAAAACCAGGGTCGGGCCGAAGTAGGCGTCATAATCGCCGGAGGCCAATGTGGCAGGCAGCACCTCCTGTTCCCAGTAGGCGCGGCGATCGTAAAAGTCCGAGGCGTCTCGACCGACATCGACCGGTACCACCCGAGAACCCTCGGGCAGCACGCCGAGCTCATTGTGGTCCATGCAATGCGTCGGGACCAATGCGGTTACCTCATACCCCGGCATCGTCGCGAGGCCGCGGACAAGGCGAACGATGTAGCCACCTAGCCCGCCGTACCGGAATGACCCCAAGCCTGCATCGACTGCCAACCGCACGACGATGACCTCCCCGAGCCGACCAGCCCCTGAGGACGGCCCGCTTCATCAGCTCCGAAGTGAAGACCCACGAACTGTACGTCCCGGAGGCTACCGACGGGACCTTTTTACGTAGTGCACGCTAACAAGATCCAGAAAGCCCAATTCAGGAGCGGTCTTTCTGTCGTCCAGACAAGCGCCGGCCACGCAGCACAGGCAACATCCGGGCAGGAGTTGCCATGAGGCACCAGAAAATCAATAGTCCGGGTCTGGCCAGTCTTCCTTCGAGTACTCGGGCCACTGCCTGCACGGCACCATTTCGGTCACTTTGACTACCAGCGGCTTCGGCGCATTTTCGGAAAACTGGAAGGGAAGACAGCCGATCGTCGTGCCGCCAAGAGAGGTAATCCGGTCCGGGTCAACGCCCTCATTTGCAAACTCGGGTTCGCCGAATGACTGCCCAGACCTCAGGACCACCGCCCCGCCCCCATTGGAGGTGCCGGGCACGGTCACGAAGTAGCCGTGGTCGACAACGGTTTGGGATGTGTTGTTTCTTATTGTCACCGTGAATGGGTCGTCGTTCGCGCCGAGAGAGATGCCCGCAGCTGAGGCGGCGAACGCGATCATTGCGACGGCCGCGACCGCTACGATCAATGCCACCCGCATCTTCCCCACCTTGGCCAACTGCCACGCCGACCCGTCCCACCGTACGCGGCCCACGCCAACCCATTCCACGTCTGTCTGACTAACGGCGATCTGGTCGGGCGCCAGAGTGCTTCCTTTTGCTGCCAGCCGAGCTGCGTGGATCCCATGGGCGGCCACCCCCGAGCGAGGTCGTCCGGCGGCGCTGGTCCCATTACCTAGAGTAAGACCCACGCAGACGCGCAGCGGTTCCACCATGACGATCTCGCTGGTTGAGCACTAGTCGCGCAATGGTGAACTATCAGCCGATGGCGTTCAACCTCAGCACGGAGCGGCTGCAGCTGCGGCCTTGGACCGAGAGCGATGTCGACGAATACCGAGCGCTCGTCACGGAACGGGGCAACGGCGCACCAAGTTTGGAGACCATCCAGGAACGCATCGCGACCCAGCTCGCCGCGGCAGCACAGACCGGGATCGCTTTGCTCCCTATTTGTCGCCATCTTGAGGGTGACTTCATCGGATATTGCGGGCTAATCGTCGGCCACTCCTCCCTTGACGAACCTGAGATCGCCTACGAGCTGTTCCGGCGCGCACACGGGCACGGGTATGCGACTGAGGCTGGCAGGGCAGTGCTCGACGCCGCGATCGCAACTGGGCGGACGCGGCTCTGGTCGACCGTGGGCAGTTGGAACATACCGTCGATCCGTGTCCTCGAGAAGCTGGGGTTCGAACGCGACCGTGTCACGACGAACGACGACGGTGACGAGCTGGTTTGGTTCACGCGAGCGCTGCACTGAGCGCTGATTACGAGTCGACTTTGGTGCCTTTTACGGCCGGCCGGGTTGATGGCACTCTGAACGGGTGCACCGACCTCGGTGCACTTTGCGGGTGCCGGATTTACAAAGAGCTCACCCGCCCGTACTCTCCCTCCAAGTTGATCTTGTACCAAGTGTTCTCGAAGAAGGCGCGAAGCTCGCTCCCTCGTCCGGCAAGCTGAAGCGGTCGCCACTTGGCTCGGATACTGGCACCGCGCTCTCGAAGGAGTCAAAGTCAATTAGCAGCGTTCGAGACGGCTCTTTACCGCCTATTGCTCCACCCGTTCTTTTCCAGGCGGGCGGCCATCGTTCGGTACCGGCCGACGGGGACGAGGTGTACTCCGTCGAATGCTCCGCTTGCCTTGATGTCCTCCATAAGCGAGCAGGCCGTCTCGATACCAGCGTCGGGGTCGGTTTCGAGCCGGTCGAGAAGTTTGGCTGGTAGGTCGATCTGGTTTGTGGTTTCCGTCAAGGTCTTGGCCATGCCGGCGCTCGCCACGACGAGGACACCGGCAAGCACTTGGCCGTCGAAGCGCTGCACGTCTCGCCATCGCAGCAACGCGTCCAGCTCGAATGAAGCCTGGACGAAGAGGAAGTCTGCTTGCAGCTTCCAGTCAGGGACTGGCTCAAGTCGGGTCGTCACGCCCACCGAGAAGGGGCCGTGGCCGGCGAAAGTCTCTGAGCCTCCGAACGCGCGGACTTCGTCGAGCATGCGCGCCACGTTGAGGTCCGTGGAGCGGCTCCCTGAGGCGGGCTGGTCACCAAAGACGCACAGGAACTGGTCCACGCCGTATGCGGCGGCAGTAAGGAGGTCGCGGCGGAACCCAAGCCTGTTGCGGTCCCGGCTGTTGAGGCACACGATCGCCTTCACACCCATGCTTGCGACTTCGTGGGCGACGGCGATGCTGGAGACGGTGGCCCGCCCCAGATGGTTGTCAGGGATGAGAAACCTGTGAGCGACCGGGGCCAGCACGCCGACCTGGTGGCGGACGCTGGTCAGGTCTGGTCTAGTTGCAGGCTCGATCTCGGCGATGACCTCGAACCTCGCAGCAACCATGACCAACGGTACCGGCAAGACAGGTACCTCCGGCCGAAATGTCGTGTTACATCCTCGGGGCGGGTGCTGCCCGGAGGGACACCCCCAAAACTCCAAGCGTCATTAGAGCCGCGGTGGAAAGGCGGTGCGGCAGAATGCCGATGTGGGTCGGCCTGAGGACATCAGACTCTCATTCAATGAAGTGGTACTGATCTACGACGAGGTCCGACCCTCGTACCCATCCGAGTTGTTCGACGAGTTGTTCCAGCTACTGCCGTCTGAGCCCGAGATCGTAGAGGTCGGGCCTGGGACGGGCCAGGCGACAAAGGACCTACTTGCTCGTGGAGCATGGGTCCACGCGATCGAGATCGGTCCGTCGATGGCTGCCAAATTGCGTTCGAACCTCCCGTCAGATCGTCTTCGTGTAAGCGTCAGTGACTTCGAGAAGTTGGATATCGCCGCAGCAAGCCCTGACGCTGTGTTCTCGGCGACGGCGTACCACTGGATCGCTCCGGCGGCCCAAAAGGACCGACCTGCGAGCCTGTTGCGAACAGGCGGAGTCATCGCGATCGTCGATCTCATCCAGGTAGATTCACCTTCGGATCTTGGCTTCTTTGCCGCGGCGCAACCGATCTACGAGCGATATGGGCAGGGTCATGCTGGCCCACCAGCTCCCACCCGTGACTGCGTGGACCCGCCCATTCGCTCAGCCCTCAAAGACGACACGCGGTTCGACCGCATAACTGTCCGCCAGTACGACTGGGACAAGACGTACGGGGCCTCCGAATATCGCAAGCTGATGCTCTCATACTCGGCAACCCAGATGATGACAGAGGGTGATCGAGCCGGCCTGCTCGACGACATGGAGTCGTTCATCAGGCGCGACTTCGATGGCCGAATTACCAGACCCCTCGTCGTCACGCTCACGACCGCTGTGCTCACCTAAACCTTTACCCGCCCAGTTGACTCGAATTACCTACGTCCTGGCCATAAGTGGTCAGCTGAGCGCTCCTTAGTATCAAGCGCCGTCTGACCACGACGGCGCATGAGGCCATCGCACCACCCACTCGTCGCCTGACATATGGCGATGCAGCCGAAGGAGCGTGGAGCCGATCCCAGCCGCTCCTTGCATGTAGGTCGTCTCGGGCGGCAGGCTGGGTTCGGGGGCGCGGAACTCGTAGTTGGACCAGCACATACCATCGCCGTCGGTGGTGGCCCGCTGAAGGAGGTCGTCGACCATGAGGCGGGCAAAGGTGAGGTCGTCTTCGTTGCCCTCGAGGCGGTGCAGGTCCAGGAAGAACTCGGCAACGCCGGCCGAGCCGCAACAGCGTGCCACGTTGTCCCAGAAACCTGGCTCGCGTTGCTCGGGGATACCACTTTGCCGGTCCGTTAGCGCGGCGCGCCTAGCCCACTTGCGCCACTCACTGTTCCCGGTAGACAGCTCGAGCTGGCGGAACGCCAAGGCCAGGCCGGGCGGCCCGTGGCACCAGCCGAGGGTATAAAGGTGGGTCCCGTCAGGCTCATGATGGTAAGCGGCACAGGTGCCGTTGTCGGTGCGTGCCGTACTGAGCACCCAGCTCATCCCCGAGAGCGCCGCTTCGAGGAACCTTGCGTCAGCGGTCTCGGTCGCCAGGCGCGCCAAAAAGAAGGCGATACCGGCGGTTCCATGGCCGAAGTTGGGGTAGCGCCTGTTTGCTAGTTGCGGGCGCTGCCGTTCATGTGCCGGCCCGAGCCCCCATCGGATCCCCGGCGGCGCCTCTTCGGCATAAGCAAGCAGCCACTCGCCTGCCTGCGCGGCGAGGTCTAGGGCACGCTTACCCACGTAGTCACGACCGACCGTAAGGAGCAGGCAGCCGACGCCGGCGGTACCCCAGACGACATCGCTGAACCCCTGCCAGTGGGCACCCCCGCCGTCGCCCTCGGCCCCGGCGATTACCGCTTCAACGGCGCGCTCTGCTTGCGCTGCGACCTCGTCATCACCGCTGGCACGGGCCAGCTCGTCCAGCACTAGAGCCCAGCCGCCAATCCCGGTGAACAAACCACACCCGGCCCAACCGGCCTTCGCCTCATCGAGGTGAGCGGCCATCCACTGCGCGCCTTGGCTCGCCGCATCGAGCCACTTGCTCTCTCCGGTCGTCCGGTAGGCCTCGACAAAGAACAGTGCCGGGCCAGCCGTTCCACCGTAAAGGCTGTTGTCGACATCGGTGCTGACACCTGGCTTCGCGGGCCAGGTCCATCCGTCAGGTTGGCGTTGCACCGTGCTCAGCAGCCAATCCCCCACCTTGTTCGCAGCCTCGAGGTAGCTCACTTCTCCGAACACTATTGCTACCGCAGGCGAGGTCACGGTCTGTTTGCCTACTGCCCGGTGTGGAGAGCCGCGTTGAGTTCTCCCCAAGCGCCATTCCCCGGTAGGACCTCGTCAGCACCTGTCTGCCTGTTCTCAGGACAGCAAA
Source organism: uncultured Acidimicrobiaceae bacterium (assembly GCA_963699075.1). Classification (GTDB taxonomy): domain Bacteria; phylum Actinomycetota; class Acidimicrobiia; order Acidimicrobiales; family Palsa-688; genus Fen-671. Next base: position 100,504 of record CAVOTF010000006.1, read on the forward strand.
GACGAAGGTCCTAGAGTCCCGCTCATGCGAACTGCGATGGTGTTCAGCGTAAAGGACAGAGACCGGTTGCGCCGCGTGCTCATTTCGGCTGCTGAGGCCGACGCCCGCATCACGGGGGTGGCGCTGACAGGGTCGGCAGCCCTAGGTAAGGAGGACCGTTGGTCAGACATCGACCTTGCCTTTGGCATCGGGGCAGATGTGCCCCTCGGGCAGGTGATGGAGGACTGGACCAGGACCATGTACGACACCCAGGGGGCGGTGGACCATGTGGACATGAGGGCGGGCCCGGCGACTTACCGGACCTTCCTTCTGGTCAATACCTTGCAGGTCGACCTTGGCTTTTGGCCAACCGAGGAGTTCGGGGCCACGGCCCCCAGCTTCAAGTTGTTGTCGGGGAAGGCGAACGAACGGCCTGCTCCAACGGATCCTTCAGCAGCCCATTTGATCGGGATGGCCTGGCTGTACGCGCTCCACGCTCGCTCCAGCATCCAACGGGGCCGCCCCTGGCAGGCCGAGTACATGATCAGCGGAATGAGGGACTACGTGTTGTCCCTAGCTTGTTTGCGCTACGGGGTAGCCACCAGCCAAGGGCGAGGCGTCGACCAGGTCCCGGTCGAGGTCACGTTGCCCCTCCAGGGAGCATTGGTGCGGGGGCTTGACCGTGCCGAGCTAAGCCGCGCCTTCGTCGTGGCTAGCGACGCTGTGCTGGAGGAGTCTCGACATGTCGATGTTGGGCTCGCTCAACGCTTGTCTGGACCTCTCAAAATGTTGTCCACGGGAACTGGAACTGTGGACAAATAACAACCGTGTCACTACAACTCGCTAGAGGCAGCCCCAATATTTGCACCAATTATGTGTGGTGCCACAAACCAAATTTTACTCTGAAGATATTCTGAGAACCGTTGATCGGTCGCGGGGAGCGTTGGCCCGTCGGCTGGAAGCACGACCAGAGCCGGGCGTTATGTCGCTAGTCCGGTACAGCTTTGCTACCCGAGGCGATTACCCGGACGTGTCCTCGCTCTCTTGGCCGCGCCTCGCAGTCCCCGGAGCGCTCGGAGATGCGGTAGCCCCCCAGCCGTTCAGGCGGGCGGATACTTCCTGCACTCGGGAGACATCGAAGCTGGTCGTTGCTGGGAGCGGAACGCGGCGACCGTCGGTCAGCGCCATAGAGACAAGTACGAAGTACCTCCCTCTGACCACGTGGTCTTCCGGCTCGAAGCCGGCAACCCGGTCGGCCTCGAAAGTCCTTGTGGTCGCGTAGCCCCGTTTGTGATGCTGCCTGGATGCAGCACGACACGTATGTAGGGGCGCCTGGCCAGGTAGAAGACGACCATGGCGGCGCAAATGGCAGCGCCGATGGCTACGCCGACCGCCCCACCGGCTGCGCTGGCCTTGCCGTTGAGCGCTACCAGAAAGCCGGCGGCCGCCAGCACAGTCAGAAAGGCTGCGGAGGTGCAGAGAACACGACCACTGCGAGGCGTCAGGGAGGGGCTGACCACAATGCCCGTCTTCGGGGGGCCCTTCACTCGCGTACCAGCAGAGCGAAGTCCAGCTCGTCGTGCCAGCGGCCCTTGAACCACTCGTTCTCGACTAGATGGGCCGGCGCATGCCCAGGCGGGCTGCCAGTCGGGCCGAGGCTACGTTTTCGGCGTCGATCCGGGCGACCACTCGGCGTAAGCCCAGGTCGTCGAAGGCCAGGTGGAGCACACGGTGCACCGCCTCGGTCGCATAACCCTTCCCCCCGTGGTCGGGGTGGAAGACGTAGCCGTTCTCGCCGCTCAAGTGGATAGACGAGCCCCAGTTCAGCCTCGTCCATTGGCCCGAAGGGGACGTAGCGGCAGACCTCCGGCAGCGAGCGGCAGGAGATGAGCGCAGTAGCGTCCTTTTCGGTCAGCAGGCGCAGCAGCAGCCGGGCAGAGCGTACCGGGTAAGCGGGTCGCAGCTCCATGATCGCCACTCTCGCCGATCCTGGGCACCCGCGCTACCCACAGCCAAAAAGGCTGGCGCGGGACCTCGATGGGACGCACGAACACCGACCCGTTGCTATGTAGTTTTCCCTTGTGGGAGAACAACTTTTCAGGAAGCACATATGCGAAATTATGCGCTCAGCAACCGACTGGGGCTCAACCGTGCGGCAGCAGTTCCGAGCCCGTCTGCTACGGGGCGCACTACCAGCCGGCAGCTGCGACCACGTTGACAGCGGGAGCGCTGCCCGCTAGGTCGCCCAGGTCCAGGGCCGTCCCGTAGGGACTGACGTCACCGTTCGCGAAGACGAGCCAAGCTCCGGCGCCGTCGTCGGTGGTCACCATCGACACCGCAGGGTTACCAAGGGGAGCTGCAGCGTAGGCTGCCCAAATTCCGATCCCCGTAACGTCACCGGCCCTACAGGTAGTCCCATTTCCCAGCAGCGTCCAGTACCCCCCTCCCTCGGGGGAGCGGACGGCGTCCGCAACGAAGGTCGATAAGGCGTCCCCCAGGCAGACCCTGTCCCTCAGCGCGGGTGCATCGCCAAAAGCCTCCGAGGAGGTATCCGCGAGGACGAGCCAGTACCCCTTTCCAGTCCCGTCGGTCACCAATGCCCTGGTCTGGTCAGGGCAGCCACCGTACAAGTAGCCGCAGGAGCCCACGAACCGAGCGTCGCCGAAGGCATAAACACCACCTTGGCTCGACACAAGGTAGTAGCCGTGCGCATCTTCAGTTGCCGTGATCCCGACAATACGGGCCGAGAGGACATCCTGCCCGCGCGCCGAGCCGTGCCGAGCACGCAACTCAGGCAACGAGCCGAGGAACGGGGCATCGCCGAAGGCGAACACGCCGCCGTCGGAGCCCACCAGCCAGTAGCCCTTGTGGTCTGGGGTGGCGGCAATCCCGGTGATATCTGCGGGTCGTCGGCGGGCAGTGCCAACCGACCCGAAGGACCGCGCCTCTCCGAAGGCGAACACGCTGCCATCAGAAGCCACGAGCCAGTACCCGCCGGCCGGCGATGGACTTAAGGCAACACCCGGCTCGGTCGTGGTCGGTTGGCTGGCGGGCGGGGCTGTCGTGGTTGGCGAAGTGGTCCCGGTTGCTATGGCTACTGGTGGGAACCCGACCACGCCTGAGCTGGACGGGCCATAGGTCACGCTGAACGACCCAGAGGCCGTGCTATAGGGGCTTGGGTAAGCGAGGACGGCGTCGGAGGACACCATGTAGACCGGTTGCGCCAAGCCGGTTGCCGCTGCAGGCCCCTCCACGCTCAAATGCGAGAACGTCACACTGCTGAAGTTGACGAGGCTGAGCCTTTTCCCGGTCGTGGCCGAGCTCGGGGCCTCCTCGATCCATTCGGCCGTTGTGCCCGGTAGGTTGTCTGCCACGGGACCGGTCCAAGTCGTCCGCTCCGTTACATCGGTCAGGGTTATTGTCCAGGTGGCTGGGCCGTCCTGGACGATATCGGCGTCCATGACGTCCCCGGGGGCGACCATGCCCAGGACGATGGTGTTCTGGGGATAAAGCTCGTACCAGGCGAGGTACTCGTCATAACCGAGCGTGTCTCGAACTTCGACGCCTGCCTGGACGAGGCCCGGAGTAGTCGACCCGCCTATCCCGACCCAAGAGCTGGCGGCACCGACCACATGGCCCTTGAGGGCCGGTACGATCCAGCTTGCGCTGACCCCGGTAAAGTCCGACCCCGCCCCGTCGTCTACGTAACCGGCCCAGTTCGTCGACGTGCTCGCGCCAGCGATAGATACCGCTTCAGGCGCGGGCTGCTCTGGGTTCGACCACGATGCCGGCCGAGGTTGGCCGTCTCTCAGAGGTACGACTCGGAAATGGTCTCGAGCGCTTATCAACGCGCCGCCCGCCGAGGTTGTGCCACTCAAGACGGCAACGCTGAGCGACAGCGTCGAAATGCAAACCAACACAGCCCGTAGCGCCGCCCAATCGAGCCGAGCGCGCGAGGACCGAGGGCAACGTTTCGTCATGTCCATACACTGCCACGGTCTGGCCTGCCCCGACCACGAGGATGCCTATGCCGTCCGGCCACGGGCGCTCTCCGTTCCGCAACGGGCCGCTCACGTCGTTCTGCGCTTGGCCCGGCTGCTGCTGACCTGGCCTCGCGTTTAGGACCACGATTGGCCAGAACTAAAGAAACAGCGCGGCTAGGAACGGGCCAAGGCCATCTTCGGGGGCCGGAACAGCGCCCTCGGGCGTACCGGACTTCGGTAGTGCAACTGACAGATAAGCGGGAATATGGGCGCGTCTCACGTCGTCAACAGGCGACGTCCCCAAGGCGCATACTCGGCGGCGATGCGCTCCGGGTCTGCGAAGCGGCACTTTTCGGTCCAAGTGCAGAATGCCGTCAGCTCCCGACCGGGATCTGCGTGCGGGCTCTGGCATCGCCTTCAGCTGGCCGTGAAGCTGCTCGCCGGCGCCAGTGCCGTCGCTCTGGTCTAATTCCCCTTATAGGATAAGGGTTCCTGCCCCAGCGCATAATATCCCTTCGGCGCACGCTGTCGTCGACGTCAGCGGAACGGGTGGACGTTGCCGGAAGCCAGGAGCCCTTTCGCAGCAGCAAGGATGCCGCTGGCGCTCTCGATCGCCTCCCGGGCCTCGTCGGTTGTCGTCGTGGGGGTGCCATGTCCGGGTACTCGCTGACGGACCGTTTGCGCCGCATCCGAGGGATAGGCCCGAAGGCAGCCATGCCGCCCCTCCCACGAACTGAGCCTGGACCGTGTCCTGGACAGCCACATGGCCACCCCTGGTCGTCGCGCGCAGGCCTTGCTGGGCGAGCAGCGCTGCTCAGGCTTTCGGGCCGCGTCGTAGGCAAGCTGGCACGCGCCGGCCTCGTCTATCGCGACGATCTGTCCAGCCGCGGTCGGGTGCTTGTCAGCTTCCCTAACAAGCCGGTCGGCCAGAACCTGTGAGGCGGTCGCCTCTTCGAGCTTGCTTCGCGCCAGTAGCTCGTCGACCCCCTTTCCCGCCCTCTCCCAGGTCACGCGTCGGCCTCGTCCAACAGCGAGACGAGAGGCCGCGACCGGACCTCGACAAGGAACGGGTCATCGCCCTGTTCCCACTGCTGGCGGGCCCGTATGGTGGCCTGCACGGGCAGCCCGACCTGTCTTTCGGCTCTCTCGGCCGCGTCGTAGACCTCAGCGGGGTCTGGCGAGCCGACCACCAAGACGTCGATGTCGTTCGGGGCCGGCCCAGTTCGCCCAGGTAGCGTGCAGCCCAGGAGCCGAAGAGGTAGACGTGGTCAATACCGGCGATGCCCGCAAGCTCTTGGGTGAGCACGGCCGGTGGACCGTAGGTCGCAAGGATGATCTGGCCGAAGGGCTGGTAGAGCCGGTTTCGCCACGTGGGCGCGTACGAGCCGGGTGTTGCCGACCCGACGGCTGGCCACAAGCTGCGCAAGCTCGGCTCGGTCCACCTCCCTGATCGCGGTCGGCACCGAGGTCTTGGCACGTGAAGCAAGATAAGTGACCGTGTGCTGCTGGTAAGGGTCGGCGAAGACCTCGGCGTGGAGCCTGCCCTGCACGTCGGAGCGAAGGACCGGTGCAAGAAGTGGCAGGGCAACCTTCATAAAGTGAAGTATCGCTCTCACTTCTCGTAAGTTGCCAGCTCCCCGTCGGAGCCGGGAGCCACCCTCCGGTGGGCCAGCACCCGGGAGGATTATGGCGTGGCTCCGGTTGAAGCTCGCTGCACGCGTCACAGTCGTTCGGGCGCGATTCTCCTTGTATGCATTAGGTTTCTCGGCCCAAGCATAATGGGTTGTTACGCGGGACGGCGCCGCCTGCCCACCGGCCACCTCCTAAAGCGGCACAGAGTTCGGCATCGGTTACCTGACTGCGCTCAAGAGCGGTTACCCAGGCGGCCCGAGGTGCTGGCAGGCCTTGTCGGCGGATTGGAACCGGGGGTTGTTCGGCCCAAGTCGCTCGGCATGCCCGGTCTTATCGGGATCTGGATCCCGTTCGCAGTGGGGTCGGGGAAGTCGCTAATGCCGTGGGCGCGCATGCACGCTGAGACCTTGAGCAACTGGGCCAGAGACCGTGCCTGCTGCGCGGCGGTGGGCACGCCTCCGTCGGGGAGCAGTTTGTGGCACGTATCGTCTGCCGCCGGGTACTGCGGGGAGTGGGAGACGGTGCCGCTAATCAAGATCGTGCCATTGGAGCTTGGGTCGGGGAAGTCGACCACACCGTGTGAGCGCATGCACAGGGCGAACTTGAGCATGGTGGCACCGTTGCCGCCGCTCATGACGATGACCGACTGTGCACCGCCGCCAGGGGCGCCGTTGCCTGCGTTAGCAGCACCCCCGCCACCACCACCGGTGCCGGCAGCGGCCGACTGAGCCGTAGTCGTGGTCTTGGCGTTGCCGAGGCTGGCCAGACCCGCCTGCGGTGAGCCCCCGCAGGCGGCGAGTAGGAGGGCGAGGCCTGCGGCGACGAAGCCAACCAGAGCGGTTTTGGGTACCCAGGCACAAGCCACAGTTGAGGTCCGGCACCCCCCTTGAGGTGTCACTTCGTGTAGACCATCAGTGCAAACGTCAGGGGCCCCACGGGAGCCCCAGACGAGGGTGCTGAGCGCGTCTTGAGTGCCAACGCGAAGCATGTGCTCGGGTCGGGGCACGAGAGCGGACCGATGCCGGCGATACCTTTCGGCAGCCCTGTGCTCAGCCAGGTGCGCCCCCCGTCGGCGCTCGACAGAACTGCTCCGCCCCCGGTGTCCAACACGGTCATCCTGCCGTCGGCGAGGTGCAGCGGGGTATTGCCAGACACCCAGCACTCCGAGACGGTCGGACATGCCAGGCCCGTGAACACCTTGCCTGCCGGCAACCCCTGGGCCTGGACGCTCGACCAGGACTCGCCCCCGTTGTCCGAGACCACGAGGGAGACCCCCGCCGCGCCGGAAGACAACGGCACGGCCATACACGTCTCTGAGCTACTGCACGAAAGGGTGACAGGCCGGACGGGCGAGGTTGGGACCGAAGGGACGATGGCCGGCGCCCAGTTGAGCCCACTGTCCATGCTGTAGCTGGCGCTCAGGGGGCCTCCCTGATTTGGGCCCGCGCCGGTGGATACGCACCGCGCGTCGGGGAAGCATTGCAGCTGGGAGGGCCAGGCAGTAGGCATGGAAGAGGCCGACCAGGTCCGCGCGCCGTCCTCGGTGAGGAAGGCGCCGCTTGATGGGCCGGACTGCTGGAGATTGGACGCCACCACGGTGCAAGTCGAGGCACTCGGGCAAGACAGGACGATGGACCCTTCGATGGGGGCCCCAGAAGAGCTCTCGTACGCACGGGACAGCCCTGCTGGACCAGGGCGCGACACCCATGTCTTCCCGGCGTCGGCGGTCTCGACGAGGACGGGCTTGCCGCCGACAGGGGCCTCCAGGAAGGAGCACTCCGCCGCGCTTGAGCACGCGACGTTGCTGAGCGGCGTCTCGCCTTTGGTTGGCGCAGGTTGCCAGGTCTTCCCCCCGTCCCGGGTAACCTCGACAGACCCAGGGTCGACAGACCCCGGGCCTTCGGCATAGCAGGTGGTGGCGCTCGGGCAGGTCAGAGAAAGGCCCGACGTGGGGCCAATGCCCGGGACTTGCCTCCAAGCAGAGGTGATGTCGCCAGCGAGGGCCCACTGCGGGGACGCCGTAACACCGGCAGTGACGGCCAGCTCGGCGGCTACGGCGACCGCCGTAGCAGCACTCGCCACCGTTAACGAACGGAACGCCAGCCGGCGCCTCCGACGCTCACGCCACCGCCGCACGTCGTCCCCGTCAGGCAACGGAGGCGGCAGTGGCGCCAAGTCCACGAGCTCGGCGACGAGCAGGCAGATCTTCTGGTCGACGGTGTCAGGCTTGGTCATCTAGGTACTCCTTCAGGTGCGCCCGGGCACGGGCCAGGTGACGACGAACTGCTCCTTCGCTGATCCCAAGGAGGCCCGCCACCGAAGCAGGCCCGAGGTCCTGCCAGTAAGTGAGGACGACAACGGCGCGTTGGCGGACGCTCAAGCGACGGACCGCGTCGAGCACCTCATAACTCGGGACTTCTTCGCTGACGGGCTCGGCGAGCATGGCGTGCCTGTCCCGACTCCGGCGGCGGGTGAGGGAACGGCGGGTGGCAAGCGCCTCGTTCAGCACCGCACGGTAGAGGTACGCCCGGCGGTCGGAGACCGTTGGCCAGCGCCTGGAGACCACGCAGCGCAAGAACGCCTCCGATACCACGTCGGGCGCTTCGCTCGGGCCAACGACGGCGGTGGCGAAGCGCGTCAGCTCGTCGGCGTGTTTCTCCAAGAACTCGGCGTCGGGCTCGTCCACTTCCCTTTAAGATGCCGCCGACGGCCTCTGCGGGTGACACCTGTTCGCCCTTTTTTTGAGAACGGGTGTCGCGGCGTTGGGCAGGTGGGCTGGGTCTGCCGGGGCGCTGGCGCGCCTGAGAAGAAAGGTCGCGTCGGGTCGGGGGTACAGAAATAATTTGTGTAGGTGACGAAACTGCCCGGTTTCCACAGTCCGCCGGACTACCTTGACCTGGCGCGGTCCCGAAACGCGACCCCAGGCCAGCTCCGTGCCTTGGCGACCTCTGAGTATGACTTCGTGCAGGAAGAGGTGGCGACCATCCCCTGCACGCCGCCTGAGGTGCTGGCCCAGTTGCTGCCTAAGGGCGCGCTCATGGCGCGGCTTCGATGAGCCGCACCAACTCATCGCGGCGGTAACCGTGTTCTCGAGCGAACCGAACAAGCTCGTTGACCTTGCGCTGCAAAGCGCCCCGGTCCGCGGTGCCGGCGACCGTTATGCCTCTACCCCGACGAAACTCCAAGAGCCCTTCGTCGCGCAGCAATCTCATCGCCCGTAACACGGTGTTCCTATTTACCCCGAGAACGCTCGCCAGATCTTTGGCGAGCGGAAGACGTTCGCCCGCGCTTGCCTCGCCCTCGGCTATGGCGCGCCGGATCTCCGCCGCCACCTGTTCGTATAGAGGATCCGGCTGCAACGGGTCGATCTTGTAATACGACATGGTGCCTGTTAGTATAGCACCATGAGCCCTACGAGGCAACTACAAGAGGCCCGCAAACCCCGGCCGACGACCGGCTTGTCAGGCCCATCAGCCGATGACAACCGAAGCGGTGGGCCGCATCGCGGTAGCCCGTTCAGCGACAGCCAGGAAAGCACAGTGGCTACAGAGGACCTCGGGACAGAAGTTCTCTTTGCCGAGGCACGTCGCTTGCGCAGGCGTCGCCGGACGATCGGCGTGGCTGTCCTCACGGCCGCGCTGATCGTTGTCGCGTTAGTCGTCGCAGGGGCCAGTCTTTCCTCGGCGAAATCGCGTCCTGCCGGGAGCAAAGGGCAATACGCGCTATCCGGCACTTCTGTCGGACAGGCTCGCTTGTACTTCCGGCCCGTGGACTGCATAATCGCGCCGTACTCGGGAGGCACCTCGTCGGCGTCTAGCTCGGCTATTTCGACATCCGAGGCCAGCAGGCTCTGCAAGTCGAGCCTGCCACAGCAACTGCGATATCCCACAACGACGGCTCCGGACAACGATAACCCCAAGCTCAGCGTCGTCCTGCCGTCCTACGCCGGTCCGGAGGCTGGACGCTACGTGCTCGGCCCGGCGCAAATGAGCGGTTCGATTATCAAAACAGCCCAAGCCGACCTTGATGGCCAGACCGACGAATGGGGAGTCGTCCTGGACTTCACCGCTCCAGGCTCAACAGAGTTCAACAGGGTCGCCGGGCAGTACTACCTCTGTTATGAGAAGGACCCGTCCAACCCTCCCTACTGCGCACTGCAAGGGATCGACCTGAACGGTACAGTCCTGTCAGCGCCGTCGGTCGACTCCAAAAACTTCCCCGGGTCGGCGGAAATCAGCGGTTCTTCATCGGAGCCCTTCACAAAAACACAGGCCATGAAGCTCGCGGCTCAGGCGCGCGCCGCCTCGAAGATGGCCCCCATCTTTGGCTGACTGCACCGCTGGGCTAAGCGAGCCAGGCGCGCGTCTGTGGGATGATCCAAGCAAGTCGTCGAGGCCGCGTGGGAGAAAAGACGGCGCCAGAGGGCCGAGCTAAGGGCACACTGGATGCAGGCGGGAGAGAGACGGAGAGGACCGGGCATGGTAGAAGAAAGCAAGCTGGTCGAAGCGTCGCGCCGAATCGAAGCGCCGGCGGGCCTCATTTTCGGGATCCTGGTGAACCCGCAACGTCACATGGATTTCGACGGGTCCGGCATGCTTCGGGGAGCCGTAGTCGACCGTCCCATTTCCAATGTGGGCGACACCTTCACCATGAAGATGCACAGGCTCGGAGACGACTACCTCATGCTCAACTATGTGGTGGAGTTCGAGCCAGACCGGCGCATATTTTGGGAACCGGCTCCCGGCGACCCCTCTCGGGCTGAGGGTAATGACCCATCCAAAGTTGGCATCCCTGCGGGCTACCGCTGGGGCTACGTCCTGACCCCGGACGGTGACGACGCCACCGTGGTCACCGAGGTCCTTGACCTCGGGCAATTGTCGGACGAGCTCATACGCGATGGCGGGGCGTGGATCAACGGGACCAATTCGGTGCTTGAGTCCATGGCGGCCAGCCTGGAAAGGCTCGAGAAGATCAGTACCCAGTAGGGCCGTGTGACGAACTTACGATCCCGCGCCAGCGTGGAGGAGTGGCACGGGTGCCCGCTGGAGTTACGGCGGGTTCAGCGCCTCAATAATGGCGGAGAAATCGGGCCACGGACGGCCGGTGTCGATAACCGCTGACAAGAGTGCGTCGGTGGCCGGGCCTATGCGTACCCCGATCTCAGCTTGGGCGGCCAGGCCCACGGCCAATCGCACGTCCTTGCGGGCCAGCGCCGGAGTGAACCATCCCCGGTGTGCCTCATCGAAGAGGCTCTCCAGCCGGATCTTGCTCGCCGGACTGACGACGAAGCTCTCATTGAAAAGGCTCTTCAGAAGGTCGTCGGGTATCCCGTGGTGTCTGGCAGTGGCGATAGCTTCCGCCAGGGCAGCCACTCCGGTGATCAACAACAGGTTCGAAACGAGCTTCATGGTCGCCCCGGATCCAACCGGCCCGCAGTACTTATAGCCGGCACCGAGGTCACTCCACAGGGCATCGAGACTGGTCACGGCCGGCAAAGGCCCGCCGATCAAAAAGCTCCCCATGCCCGCGGCGATCATGGAAGGGGAGCCCATCACCGGAGCATCGAGCACCGGGCCCTTAGACGCCACCTCTGCCAGCTGACGAACCGTGCCCGGCGAGACCGTGCTGACAATGGCCAGGGTCGTCCCCGGGGGTAGTGAGCTCAGAACGCCGTGTTCGCCCAGGCACACGCTGAGTACTGCGTCGTCGTCGGCCAGGACCAGCAAGACCAATTCGCTGTCGGCCACGGCCTCTTTGGGAGAGTGCTTCTCGACGGCGCCGCTCGAAATGAGATCAGCGGCTCGGTTCGCTGTTCGGTTCCATACGGTGACCTGGTGCCCCCTTTCCAGCGCACGTGCAGCGAACGCACGGCCCATGTTCCCCATGCCCAAGACCGCAACCCGCACCCTGACAGTTTATGGCCGCCATGCCGGTGAGACGCTGCGGCACATCCATTCAGTCGAGGTCGAACTCCTCGAAGCTCAGGCCACTAGCCCGGCGCACGCGACCGGACTAACAGTGCCCTTCGCAGTACCCAAGTTGCTCGTGCGGTGGTCTCCGGATTGTTGACGGCCGGCGTGCAGCTGTTGATCGCGCGAACCTCGTCCTATGAAGGCGACGATCCGAGCAGCTGTCAGCGCCGATGCCGCGCTCATGCGCCAGGTAGAAATCGTTTCAGGCCAGCGCTTCAGGGAAGTCGGCCTCGGCGCCATTGCCGATAACGAACCCCCTCCGCCATCGGTGTTCGAGCAGCATGCTGCAGCCGGCAGGGCATGGGTCGCTGTGGGCCTGAGCGACGGCGTCGCCGGCTTCGTCATTGCCGACATAGTCGACGCTGCGGCGCACATCGAGCAGGTAAGCGTCGTCCCTGCTCACCAGGGTCAGGGTGTGGGGCGGGCGCTCATCGAGCAGGTAAGTCGTTGGGCCGTCGAAAACGGTTTGCCGGCGCTTAGCCTCACCACCTTCAACCACGTGCCCTGGAACAGGCCTCTGTACGAGCACCTGGGCTTCCGGGTGCTAGCTGCTGAAGAGATAGGGCCGGGCCTGCGCGCCGTGATGGCGATAGAAGCCGCCCACGGCCTCAACCCGGCTAGCAGAGTGGCCATGCGCAAAGACATTGACGGAGCCGACCGGCGGCCCTAGCGACCCCGAGCACCCAGCCCGGCAAATCAAGCCGCGCCTTGGCTCAATCGATTACCTCTCAGCCCAGGTTGATCCCTGGATAGAGCGGGTATTTCGCTAGAAGTTCCCGGGCCCGAGTGCTGACGGCCTCGCTGACGCCGGGGGCAAGGACGTAGTTGGCTTGGGAAGGAGCGCCGCTCCCAGTTAGGAGTGGGTCGGTGGCCGTAAGAACGGTGACGATCAGTTCGGCTATCTCGTCCATCTCGGCGGTGCCCATCCCAAGTGTGCTGAGCGCCGGGGTGCCGAGGCGGACACCCGAGGTATACCAGGGCCCATTGGGGTCGGCGGGCACGCTGTTGCGGTTGGTCACTATGCCAGCCTCGAGCAGTGCCGACTCGCCTTGGCGCCCCGTGAGCCCGAACGAGCGGGTGTCGACAAGGACGAGATGGTTGTCGGTTCCCCCGGTGACCAGTACTGCACCTCGACGGAGAAGCCCTTCGGCAAGGGCGGCCGCGTTGTCGACGACCCGTTGCGCATAGGCAGCAAAGTCAGGCTGTGCCGCCTCGAAAAGGGCGACTGCCTTGGCTGCCATCATGTTGGCGAGCGGTCCTCCGAGCACCATGGGACAGCCGCGGTCGACATACTCCTCCAGCTCGTGTTGGCACAGCACCAGGCCACCGCGGGGGCCGCGGAGCGACTTGTGCGTGGTCGAGGTGACAACCTGAGCGTGCGGGACGGGGTCGAAGTCCCCGGTCAGGACGCGACCGGCAACGAGACCCGCGAAATGAGCCATGTCAACCATTAGGGTTGCCCCAACTTCATCGGCAATTTCTCGCATAAAGGCGAAGTTCACCAAGCGGGGATAAGCAGAGTAACCAGCTACGACGATGAGCGGGCGGAACTCTTGGGCCAGGCGGCGCACCCGGGCATAGTCGACCAACCCGGTCACTGGGTCCGTGCCGTAGCTTCGCTGGTCGAACATTTTGCCTGATATGTTGCGACGAAAACCGTGCGTCAGGTGCCCACCGGCGTCGAGCGACATGCCGATCATGCGTTGGTCTCCAAGGGCCCGGCGAAGTGCTCGCCAGCCCGCGTCGTCGAGTTCGTCCACGTTGGCAACCGAAGCAGCCGCCACGCCAGGGGCCTCGACACGCTGCGCCAAGACAGCCCAAAACGCCACGAGGTTGGCGTCGATTCCCGAATGCGGTTGTACGTAGGCGTGCTCGGCACCAAAAAGTGCCTGAGCGCGCTCGGCAGCCAGTTTTTCGACAGCGTCGACGTTGCGGCAGCCGGCGTACATCCGCCTCCCGATGGTCCCTTCGGCGTACTTGTCGCCGAACCAGTTGCCCATCGCGAGCAGGACGGCTGGCGAAGCGTAGTTTTCGCTGGCGATCAGCTTTAGGGAGCCGCGCTGGTCGGCTAGCTCAGAGGCGATAGCGGCGGCCACAGCGGGGTCGACTGTGCCGACAACTTCGAGTGCAGCGCGGAAGGCATCCGACGCTCGGGACATGGTTTTGGTGTCGTGCTTTGCTTCTGACATGGGGCCTCCGGGTTGTAGTGGCTACACCCAGGCGCACGGCTCACGTCAGAAGACGAGGTCGCTCCCCGGTGGTGCACCACCCAAGCGCCAGTTGCGACCCAACCTCAACGTTAGCTCTCAGGGCTGACCACTCGTAGCCTGCCTGGTGTCAGTTTAGGTTGACAAGTTCAAAGTGTCAGTCTATACTGACAGACATGGACATCGAGAAACTCAGCGTGAACCTCTCGTCGGATGACCCGGCAATTGGGCTACGCGCCTCGTTGGCGCTACATCGCCTGGCTGAGAGGGTCGAGGCCAAGCACGTCGCGGCGGCCCGGGAAAAAGGCTGGTCGTGGCAGCAGATCGGAGACGCCTTAGGCGTCACGCGCCAATCCGTGCACACCAAGTACAACAAGGAGCCATGATGACCACCCAACCCGTTGTGCCAGAAGTGCTTCACCCTTGGACCATCTTTATGCGGGCCAGCGAGGAGGCTCGGCGCCGAGGTGATCGCCGAACTGGCACCGATCACGTTTTACTCGCGTTGTTGGAGGATCCCTCGATCGAAGTCGTGTTGGGCGTGAGCTTGCAGCAAGCTCGCCAGGCCCTTGAGTCGCTCGATCAGGAAGCCCTGGGCGCTCTGGGCCTGGGGCCGGCACCGACGCTCCCCCACTGCCGATGCGCGCCGTGCCGAAGAAACCGACGATCAGAGCCGTCCTGAGCGATCGCCTCCGCATGACGCCGGCGGCAAAGAAAGTACTTGAAGAAACGGTCAAGCCCATGCGCCGGAAGAACCAGGTGACGGCCCAGCAGGTGCTGGCCCAGATCCTCACACTCCAAGCACCAGACCCTGCGGCGGCGCTGCTCGGCGCTCTCGGCGTGGACACGTCAGAGGTCCGGCGCCAACTGGATGCGGACACGCCCGATAGTTGAGCGCGCGGCGCCCCAAGTCTTCCACCGATGCCGCTTTCTCCTAAACAATTGGGCGCAATGGGCAGCTTCGTCGTCACCTACAGCTGAATTCCGACACACGACTTCGAGCATTTGAAGGGGCGGATCTTGAAGCGAGAGACTTTGCCCGTGAACGACGATGAGCTCCTCGCCGAGCAACAGGCGTACTACCGAGCTCGTGCGCCCGAGTACGACGAGTGGTGGCAACGGCGCGGCCGTTACGACCGAGGACCGGAACTGGCTGAGGAATGGGACCGACAGGTCGCCCAGGTCGAAGCTGCGCTCGAGACCTTTGGCGCGACGGGTGACGTCTTGGAAATGGCCGGCGGCACCGGATGGTGGACGGCTCGTCTCGCCCGCACTGCTGGTCGCCTGACCGTAATTGACTCTTCACCCGAGACCGTGGAGCTCAACCGCGACCGTGTCCGCCGGCCCGATGTGAACTACCTCATTTCCGACCTGTTCACGTGGCGTCCGCAAAGGACCTATGACGTTGTGTTCTTCTCCTTCTGGCTCTCCCATGTGCCGCGCTCACGTTTTTCGGGCTTCTGGTCTTTGGTGCAGTCCTGCCTTGCACCGGGGGGCCGAGTGTTCCTCGTCGACAACCGTAACGACCCGCACCGAGCTCGCGAGATCAAGGACGCCTACACCGTGCATTGCGGCCCGGACCTGGAGCTGCGCCGCCTGCACGACGGGAGCAAGTACCAGGTCGTCGAGGTCTTCTACGAGCCCAAGGAGCTGCGAACACTTCTTGGCCAACGAGGTTGGACGGCAACGCTCGATGCAACGCGCTGGTTCATATTCGGGCAAGCGTGCTTGGCTGAGGGCCGCCAGCCCGACGGGCCGGACAGCTGGCCCTCGAAGGTCACCGGGACCAGTTCGCCCTTAGGGTAGCTCCTGCCCTCGGACCTGACGCTACTACCGACGAGCCCCGACGAAGAGGGGTCCCCCGCTTCGTGCGACCAGGTTTCTGGCTTTTGGCCGGCGTCTCCGAGAGTGCAGTGCGGGTTCGGCTAGCCGTTACCGCAAAGACGGGTGAGGCCACGATCGACGCGACGACCCTTCGAGACAATGATGAGGTCATGAAAACCCAACGAACCCGGGCGAGGGCCGGTGATCGAAGCCCTCCACCTAACCAAACGCTACGGCGGCAGGGTCGCCGGCGATGACCTCTCGTTCGAAGTCCACTTCGGCCACGTCACGGGCTTCTTAGGCCCAAACGGGGCCGGCAAGTCGACCACCATGCGGCTCCTGCTCGGCCTAAGACCGGCCCGACCAGGGGACGGGGCGCATCAACGGCAGCGGCTGGGGTTTGCCACCGCGTTGCTGGGGGACCAAGGAGTGCTCGTGCTGGACGAACCCGTCAACGGCCTCGGCGCTGAATGAGTGGCCTTGCGCTTCCTCGGCGAGGGCGAGCAGCCCGGGTAGCTCCAGCGTGCGAGATCGGCGTCGGCCCACGCTGCCCGAGATCCGTGGGCGTGCACGACTGTTCACAAAGTGGCGAGGTGGTCGGCAACCTTAAGCATGTGCCGACCGAGCGGCTGCAGGTTGATCCTGGTGCACCACAGCCCGCTCGTCACGCGCTCCACGACGCCCCACTCCCAGATCGCAGTGGCGTCCAGCCCGCAGCGTGCCGCCAGCCAGTGCGCCCTGACCCAGGGATCGCCGTCGAGCAGCTCTAGAGGGTCGTTCCGCATCATCACCCCAAGGTCGCATTCGGCCTCGGCGAGAAGCCCGTTGGGGTCGACAAGTTTGAACGTGTTGCAGCCAGGGACCTGAAGTGCGTTTAGCTGATGAACGTCCCCATGCACTAGCACGGCCCGCTCGTCGTCGTGTGCAACTATGCGCCGTGCGGCACAGGTCAGGGCGTGCTCGACGGCCGCCTCGGTGCACGGATGGCCGAGCTCCTCCCACTGAGTGGTGACAAAATCGGCGAGCTGGCGTGCTTTGTCCGCTCCAGTAGGCAGGCCTAATCCCGCCGCCGGCCGCCACACCAAGGCCGCCAACGTCACCAGTATCTCCAGCCTTTCGGCGAATGGGCGGCCCAGCTCGTAGAGGGCGGGCCCCAGGCGCTCCAGGAGCAGCGCCCCCCGAGCGGCGTCGTCGCGCAACAGGCCAACACAGCCGCGGCCCCCGGTCACTCGCAACATTGTGATCTCGTGGCGACCAGCGTCGCCGTCCTGCGGGATCAGAAGTTTTAGCACGGCTGGGGTGCCGTCGGCGAGAGTGGCCTCGGCCACGAATGCCTCGCTTGAGTGTGGGAAGGGCCGCCCCACCGAGACCGACCACTCGGCCTCGAGCTCAGCTATCAGTCCCGGAAGGTCCCGTAGCCACCCGCTGGCTCCGCAGGCTGCCGCAGCGTTCGCCACCACGTCGGGAACGCGCAGGTTCATTTCCCAAGGTTCGCACAGGCGGCGTCCGGACCGCCGTGCGTCACGCCGCTACCCACAGAGGCTGCGGTCCACGTGGAACGAGCAACCTGAGTTTGTGACGGCGCACTCGAGCGCCAGACCCCCGGGCCCTGTCAAGATCTTGCTCGTGAACGACGTTATGCGGCGCGCCATTGCCTTCCGGGCAACCCTGGTGCTCCTCGCCGTGGCGCTTGCGACGTCGCTAGCGGCGTCCGCACCCGTGCCTCCACCGTGGCCGGTCTGGGTCCTTCTCCCGCTCTTTTTCCTCGCGTTCTGGAGCGGTGTCGCGACCATCAGCATCGTCACGGACCGGCGCCTCGCGGTGCGAGCTGGTCGTGCCAGCCCCCCGTGGACCGGCTCCCAACGCCAGTTGGGCTCAGTTCGCCTACCCCGTTGCCCCTGAAAGGGCCGTTGGATTTGCGATGGACGCAATATCTCACATAGGCGGACGAAGCATCGGCACTTACAACGGCGTCATGGTCACAGGCTGGATCGGGTCAGTCTTCGTCAACCTCCCCGAATGGCAGCAGTATCAGCTAGCCGTGGCACTGTCGTTAGCGCCCGATGGGAGCACCGTGTTCACCAGCTGTGCTCGGCCGCGCTTCGCCACCGCCCTATTTTGCGCATCGAAGAGCAAGCGGCTCGCCGGGTCGTTGCAAGACGAGTTGCTCCGGCTAATCAATTCTGGATAGAGCTTGGCATTCTGGAACGCCTACCGGCGCAGAGGCCTCTTGCTCGCGTCATGCAATACAAGGAGCCCTCGGCGAGCAGGTCGACGCCCGCGCCGGCACTCTGGTGACGGTCCCGCCCGGCACACCCCACACCTTCAGCACCCGGGCGACGAGCCGGTGGAGATTCTCTGTACCGTGACCCCCGACCTGTACATCGCCTAGTTCCGCGAGCTGGCCCAGCTGCCCCCAGGTCCGCCCGACCCCGTGGCTGTAGGCGCGATCATGAGCCACTATTTCACCGAGGTCGTCCGCTCAGACGGGCCGCCAACGAAAAACGCCCAAGCTGTGCCCTAGACCGCTGGCGCAACCGCCAGGTCAACTCGAGGCCCGGAACAGGCTTCGGTAGGCCGTTGGCGTCGTTCGAAGCTCGCGGCCGAAGTGCTCCCGCAGGGTCGTCGTGCTTCCAAAGCCCGTTGCCAAGGCCACGGCTTGAACGGCGATGTCAGTGGTCTCCAAAAACTGCTGAGCGGCCAGCACCCGTTGTCGCAATACCCACCGGGCCGGGCTGGTTCCCGTTTCTTGGCCAAAGCGGCGGGCGAAAGTGCGAGGTGACATGCAGGCGTGACGGGCCAGTGCCACGACATTGAGGTCCTCTTCGAGGTGCTCGATGGCCCAGGCCCGTGTCCGCTCGAGCCCCACCGAGGCCATGGGGCCAACGTCGATGGGCGTCTTTATGTACTGGGCCTGACCGCCGTCGCGGTGCGGCGCCACCACCATTCTCCTGGCCACCGCGGTGGCCCACGCAGCGCCATTGTCCTTGCGGGCTACATGGAGGCACAGGTCGATGCCAGCAGCGACCCCGGCACTGGTCAGGACCTCGCCCTCGTCGACGTAGAGGACCTTCGGGTCCACCTTGACCTTAGGGAACATGGCCGCCAGTTGGGCCGTGAACTGCCAGTGCGTCGTTGCCCGCAAGCCGTCGAGGATGCCGGCATGCGCGAGGACAAATGCCCCGGTGCACACGGACATCACCCGCGCTCCACGTTCTCGCGCCAGTCGGAGAGCACTCACTACCGCTGGCGGGGGCGGTACCTCGGGGCTGGGGCCGCCGGGTACGACGATCGTGCCCGCTCGTCCCAGGGCCTCCAGGCCCACGGGGGCCACCACCGCGTACCCCGACGACGTAGCAACGGGCCCGCGGCCGCGCTCCCGCCAAGACGAAATCGTAGTGGGGGGCGCCGCAGTGGCCGAACACGTGCGTCGGGGCAGCCAGGTCCAACAGTACGACCGGCGCCAGAGCCAGAGCCACGACAAGGTGAGGGGATGGTCCCTGGGACGTTGGCATAAATCCGATGATACCTGTCATACCTGCCACTTTCAGGCCTCGGCCATGCCAGGAAGACTGACGTCATGGGAACGAACGAGACAACCGCTAGCAAGGACCTGATCGACATCAAGCTCCCCGTCGTCCAGGTCCTGATCTTTCAAGGTTTCGACGAGCTCGACGCCGTTGGCCCCTACGAGGTCCTTTCGGGTGCCGGCTTTGACGTACGGTTCCTGGGCTGGGACGCCCAAGACGGCAAAATCCACGGGGCGCACGGCATTGTGGTCCACATTGACCAGGCCTGCGACGCTGTCCCTGGCCTGTTCATAGTCCCTGGCGGGGGGTGGCTCGTGGGCCGAGGCCTACAGGGCCTGGTGACCGACAGCTCGCTCACAACCAAGCTGGCCAGGCTCCACGAGGGAGGCACGGTCATGGCATCGGTCTGCACCGGGGCCATGCTCCTGGCCAGCGCCGGGCTGCTGAAGGGACGGCCGGCGGTGACCAACCGCTCTGCCTTCGACGACCTGCGGGCCGCTGGCGCCGATGTCCAGGAGGCCGCCCGTGTCGTAGACGACGGCGACGTGGTCACCGCCGCTGGGCCCACAGCCGGGATCGACCTCGCCATCCGGCTCGTAGAGCGCTACCTGGGAGAAGAGGCGGGCGATCACGCCGCCGCCCGGGTCGACTATGTGCGCCCGGAGCGGGCCCTCGTGACCAGCAACCCCTGGGCAGTCCCGTAGCCCTTCGCACGAAGGTCTGCACAACAACAAGCGAGGCTTTACGGCTCGCCTTCAGCGCACCGACCGTTTCGTACAAGGGAACGGGACGCTTGTACGTCAACGACCACTGCCTAACTAGCTTGCCAGGCCCAAGCTGACGTGCGACGATCCGAAACGTGGCCCGAGCCAGGACATTCGGGGAACTGCTCGATGAAGGGGCTTCGGTGCCCGTGGAGGGCTGGGACTTCTCGTGGTTCGAGGGCAGGGCCACCGAGCAGCGGCCTTCGTGGGGGTACTCCGGGATGCTTGTAGACCGGGTGGGGTGTGCTGGTGCCGTACTAGATGTCCAAACAGGTGGTGGAGAGGTACTCGCCGAGGTACTGGGGAAAGCGCAGCATTTGCCCGGCCTCATTGCAGCGACCGAGTCCTGGCCGCCAAACGTCGAGATAGCCCGGCGCCACCTTGGACCGTTCGGGGTGTACGTCGTGGAGGTCAGCGACGACGGCCCGTTGCCCTTCGAGGACGCCTCTTTCGACTTGGTGGTCAGCAGGCACCCGGTCGTCACGGTCTGGGAAGAGGTGAGCCGGGTGATCCGTCCTGGCGGCACCTACCTTTCGCAACAAGTAGGTGCTGCGCCAACCGCGAGCTGTACGAGTTCCTCATGGGCCTGCAGCCCTACAGCGACTCCCGGAGCCCACTGCGCGCGACTCGCGCCGCAGAAGAAGCTGGCCTTGTCGTGGTGGACTTGCGCCAGGAGTCACTGCGTCTTGCCTTCAACGATATTGGGGCTGTGGTGCACTTCTTACGCAAGGTCGTCTGGACCGTCCCTGACTTCACGGTCGAGAAGTACCGGGGCCGCTTGTTGGCCCTCCACGAGCAGATCGAGCGGGACGGGCCGTTCGAAGCGCGTGCCGCGCGGTTTCTAATTGAAGCAAAGAAGGCGGGATGACAACACAAGCACCGAGGCGATTGCTTGGTAGCAAAGCGAGCGCGTCTACATGGCAACTCCATCGTCGAGCCTCTCACTGTGTGAGAGTCAAGCGGTGTTTGGCCACCGTTCGCGGAGCAGGGGGGCCAGATGTGAGGCGATAGCACGGCGCACGAATGGGGTGACCTCGAGACGCTCAAGCTCGTCCAGGGAGTGGGTTCCGACTCCAGCTCCCTCGTGCAGGTCGATCTGCTTAGGGCTTATGCCACCCACGACGTAGAAGAGCGAGACAAGCCGGCCGCCTCCCTCAACGTCCACAGCCTCCGTCAACAGACGGGGGTTTGTAATCACCAGTCCGGTCTCCTCGAGGACCTCGCGCCGAAGGGCCTCATCGACGGACTCGCCTTCCTCTACCGCACCCCCGAAACCCGCCCAGCATCCCGGATGGGCGATACCCGGCTTGTCGTCACGATGGTGGAGGAGGAGTCTGCCGTCGTCGGTGACGATCAGGAGCATGGCAGCGCGTCGTTGGCTCATACCGCAAGCCTTTCACCTCGAGTCAGGTCGCGTCGCGCCACGGCTCGGCTCGGCTGGGCTCGAATACTGCACGATCTGGTATGGCCGAATGGGCCCTCGCTTCGCACTTGACGGGTGGTTCGAGTGCCTCGGGTGTACGTGCTACGCCCAACCGAGGGCTCTTAGGACCATCGTGATGCCGCGCTGCAGTTCGTTTGTCTCCGTCCGGGTCAGCGGAGCCTCGTCGTGATATGCCGCCACGAAGGCCTCCCGCACGTCTTGGCTCGTCGGTCTCCAGTTCCGGTAGCGAGTGCCAAGCAAAACGGCCGCTTTGGCAAGGTCAGCGACTCTTGTGTCATAGGTGACCTCCTCGAGGTCCAGCACAGCACTGATCCTCGCACCGTCGTGGATGAGGTTGGCGGAGCGAAAGTCATTATGGACAAGCTGATTGGGCCGGTTCGGCCAGCCCCCATCTATACCGTGCGGGTAAACGGCAAGCGTTTCGTGGAGGCTCGCCAACATACGGCCCGCTTCCGTAACGTGTGTGGGGTCCTCCACATCGAGGGAGGGCACCGTCGACGACCGGGTATACACCGAGCGAGATGTTCTCCATCTCAAGTCGTAGGCGTCCGTCTATCGTTGGGACCGGTGCGGCGACTGGGATTCCCCTGGCTTGAAGCCAGACGGTGAGAGTTGCCGTGTCCGCGAGGCGGCCAAACAACCACGGAAAGGCGGACCACTTCGCGATAAGACGCCTGTCATCCGCCGTTACCCACGCGAGCGCGTTCCCGGCACTTATGACAAGACGGTCGCAGCGATCAACCGCGATTGCCCAACCGTCCCAAAGTGCGTCGCCAACCCAGTCGGCTGCTGAGGCGGCAGTGGCGAAGCCGAAACGCTTGGTCAGGGCTTCGGCGGCGTCGACCGACTCCCAAAGCATGCTGATCGAGGGCGCGGTCATCGCGACCCGACAGTCAAGCAGTCAGAACACTCCGAGCGCTCCGGCGCCCGGTTCGCGATGGTGGCGTTACGCAGGTCGGCACCTCGGCGTGCGCACGTTGCAGGGCAACGGCCTTTTGAGTGTAAGGCTGAGTTCTCTGGTTCAGCAACGAAGGATTGCTTCAGCGAGCCGCGTGGCTGCAGACGGTTCCATGTCGAACGATAGGTAGGGGTCGATTAGCTCGACCTCTAGGACAAGCGGCTCGCCGGCAGGCCCACCCACCAGGTCGACTCGGCCATAGACCGGGACGCTGCCAACTCGTTCGGCGACGACCCTTACGGTCAGCTCCGCCACGGCGAGCTGGTCTGGGCTCGGCGCCACCAGTCCTCCCCACGCCATCCGTTCCCATGGCCGGTCGACAACGCCCTCCCCGGCGCGCAATGCCGGTTTTTTGGCTACAGCATGGCTAAAACGCCCATTGAAAAAGACCAAGTCGATTTCGCCTTCCTCGTCGATCCTTGCGAGGTATTCCTGGACCATGACCGTTTGCCCAACTTCTTGGAGCGCCCTGACGTGGCCAAGACCACCAGTGTCACCGGGGGTGTAGCGCGCCGTGCTCCTACCGCCCGCCGAGATCGACGGCTTGACCACAAACTCCGTCGCAGGTGGCGCGGTCAAGGTGTCGGTCGGCGTGACCCACGTCGTCGGGACCACGGGCACACCCGCCGCAGCGAGGGCCTTTTGGTGCACCTTGTCCAGGCACCATTCGATGACGGGCACAGGGTTCACCAGGACCGACTGCGCTGCCACCCCGTGCGCCCAGGCAAGGTACTCCGTTGGGCGGTCCACGCTGTCCCAGGTGCTGCTCACGACTACGTGAGAAAACGAGCCCCAATCAGCGGCCGGGTCATCCCACGCCACCAACGTCGAGAGCGCACCGAACTGACTCAGCGCCGCCTGCAGGGGAGCCGCGTCTGGGTCGGGATAGAGGTCTGTCGGGCCAGCCTCCGCCGACCGGCGACAACACGCCACAGCCACTTCCCTGCCCACCACATCCAGAGTTTCGTCAGGTGCAGCGACGGGCGCCAACCATTTCACCACTTTTAGCCTGCCTGGTCGCCCCGTAGTTGGCCTCTTGGTCCCCGCATGGTTGCGAAGGCATTGACGAGCCCGAGGGCTGCTCCGAGGCAAACGACGACAACAGCGATGACGGCCAGGTGCCCCGTGGTCAACTCGATGTGGTGGAGGTTGACGGTCTGCGTGGTCTTGGTGCGCACCACATGGCCGACCTTTTGGACCGATGTGGAGGAACCGAAAAAACCGGCTGTCGACCGCTCGACACGGGTGATTGCCGGGGCGACGACAAACGCGATCGCGGCGGCGACCAGGCCGCCAAGCAGACCTTCTCCGAGGCCCTCGACCAAGGCCGGTGCCCTCGTATAGGACTTAGGGGCGCCCAGGGTAAGTTCGAAAAAGCTGGCCTCACCTACCCGGCGCGCTCGCATGGCGAATGTTGTCGCAGACCAGGCAATCACCTCAGCAGCGGCGATGGAGCCAACCAACAGCGGTAGGCGGGCGGTGTACTGGCCCGCAATGCTCAAGGCAGCAAAACTTCCTTCGGCTGCAGTTCTTGCCTGACCAACAATCACGAACCATTCCGCCGCCATCCCGACGACGCACGCGCCCAGCGCGCTGGACACGACGACCCACATCGCCGCGCCGAAATTGCGCGCTACGTTCCGTTGGACCTCTCGCACTACGACTCCCCGGTCGCTCATAGGTCGTTGCCTGTCAACGTCCCGTACGGCTTAGAGGGGACGGCACCGAGCCGCCCATCGCTGACCCACAGACGGCGGGCTGCGGACATCGCAAACTGGGCGTCGTGGTGACTGGCGACGACACAAGCCATGCGATCCCGGCAATGCGACGCGATCACCGCCACAACCTGAGCTGCTGTGCGCGGGTCCAAGTTTGCAGTCGGTTCGTCCACGAAGAGGGCGGCCGGCGACTTCGCCAAGGCCTGGGCCAAGGCGGCACGTTGGCGCTGCCCACCAGACAGCTCTGAAGGCCGACGGTCTCCGGTCTCGCCGATGCCGAGCCGCTCCAGTACCTCCAGTGCCACGGAGCCAGCGTCGTGGTCATCGGGTCGGGTGATCTCGAGGGCGTAGGCGACGTTTTCGGCCACGGTGCGACGCTCGATCATCGGGGCGCCCTGGGCGACGAACCCAATCGAGCGCCGCCAAGCAGCGATCTCCGCCGCTCCCATGGTCGCGGCATCGGTCCCATCGAGCAGCACGGAGCCAGAGCTGGCTGGTTGCCGTCCGCTCATCGCCGCCAGCAAGGTCGATTTGCCGGCACCGGAGGGCCCGCTCACCACTACCAGTTCCCCGGCGTTTAGGCGGAAATCGGCTTCTGCCAGGCCGACCGTACCGTCGGGGTACACCACCGTGACGTCACAGAGCTCCACCAGCGCCCCAGCGTGCGACGGTAGACCGGTCACGGCTGCACCAGGGCCCCGGCAGCGTCGTCCCTAGGGGCGCCCGCTTGAGGAGCGGACCTCATGTCGGCCCACGCTACAGCTGGCACGGCGGAGCAAGCCGGGGACGCCTGGCTTAGGAGGTGCCGAGCCAGGACCACTGGCCTGCCTTCCCGACGCCGCCGTAGCCTCGACGTCATGCTGCCCGCCGAAGCGTTGCGCCGGATTGCCTTCCTCCTCGAGGCCGAGGGCGAGGCGAGCTACAAGTCGCAGGCGTTCCGCCGGGCCGCAGCAGCTGTGGACGCCGTGGCACTGCCCGAGCTGGAAGCGTTGCGCAGCCGGCAAAGGCTCGCTTCGCTACCCGGTTTGGCGCCGACCACGTCGACCGTCGTCTCGGAGTGCCTGGCCGGGTCGGTGCCCGAGTACCTCCGGGCCCTGGAAGAGCGCACCGTGGCTCGCTTACCCGAGCCGGCGCGCCAGCTCCTCAGCCAGCTCCATGGCGACCTGCACAGCCATTCCGACTGGTCCGATGGCGGAAGCCCGATAGAGGAGATGGCCCGGGCCGCCGCTGCCCTGGGCCACCAGTACCTCGCCCTCACCGACCACAGCCCGCGCCTCACCGTCGCCCACGGCCTCAGTGCCGACGACTTGCGCCGCCAATTAGAGGTGGTGTGCCGGGTGAACCAGGAGCTCGCCCCGTTCCGTTTGTTGAGCGGGATCGAGGTGGACATCTTGGAGGACGGTTCGCTGGACCAGGCCCCCGAGCTCCTTGCCGAGCTGGACGTGGTAGTGGCGAGTGTGCACTCCAAGCTGCGCATGGCGCCAGCAGAGATGACCAGGCGCATGGTCGCGGCGGTAAGTAACCGCCATGTCGATGTGCTCGGCCACTGCACCGGCAGGATCCTGGCTGGGCGCGGCCGGCCACAGTCGACGTTCGACCACGAGGTCGTCTTCGCCGCCTGCGCCGCCAACGGCACGGCAGTGGAGATCAATTCCCGGCCCGAACGCCGGGACCCGCCCGAGGCGCTGCTGCGGGCGGCGGCTCGCGCTGGGTGCCGCTTCACCATCGACTCGGACGCCCACGCCCCTGGCCAGCTCTCCTGGCTGCACCTGGGCTGCGAGCAAGCCGCGCAAGCGGAGGTCGGCACCGAAGCCATCGTGAACACCTCGTCACTGGCCGAGCTCCTCGACTGGACGCGCCGGAGGGACTAGACGGGAGCGTGCCCACCTTCCACCGCGTCGTCCGGCAAGGACGGGCCCCGCAGTTCAGGGCCTGCGGCCTCGGAAAGTCCGGCGCAGGTCGCCAACCCAGGCGTCGGGGTTCTCCCAGGGGATGAAGTGGCCACCCTGGTCATGGGCGTTGACGTTGACGTAGTTGAACCAAGCGGCCTGCGGCCCTGTCTTGAACGCGCCGACGCGCTCGGCTGCGGTGTGGATGCCGGGCGGGTTCTCATAGGTGACGAATGTGAGACCGACCGGGGCCTCCACAACCGGGGTGCGGTCGTGGCTGGGCGCCCAGGGGTAGCGGTTGGCGTTGGCGTAGTAACGCATCGAGGTGGCGATTGAGTTGTTCACCCAGTAGATCGTGGCGTGTGTGAGCAGGTCGTCCTTGGTGAAGACGGACTCGACATCGCCGCCGTCGTCGCTCCAGGCGTTCCAGCGCTCCAGCAGCCAAGCGAGCAGGCCGGCTGGTGAGTCGCTGAGCCCGTGAGCGAGGGTCGCGCCGTCGAGCATGTGCACGGCGAGGTGCGACGCCGAGCGGTGGTCCAGCTCGACGATGCGGGCACGGACGTCAGCAGGCTGGTCGTCGGTGAGGGGTCGGACCCGGGCGAAGTCCCAGGCGCGGGGGCCTGTGAAGAAGTCGAGGGGCAGTCCTGAGCCGATGTGGATGCCGTAAAGCTCGTCGGCGTACTTGTGGCCCAGTTGACTGGAGACGATCCCGCCGATGTCGCAGCCACCGGCGGCATATTTCTCGTACCCCAGGGTCTCGGTCATCAGGGTGTGCCAGAGGTCGGCGACCTTCCAGAAGTTGATGTCTGAAAAGCCGGTGAGGGGGCCGGGGAAACCGAAGCCAGGCAGGGACGGCACGATGACGTCGAACGCGTCGGCGGGGTCGCCACCGAACGCGGCCGGGTCGGCGAGCGGGTCGATCACCTTGGACCAGTGCCAGAACGTCCACGGCCAGCCGTGGGTGAGGACCAACGGGATCGGTCGGGCGCCGCGGGCCGCCTTGCGCATGAAATGCACCGGGACACCGGCGACGCTCACCTGGTACTGCTCATAGCGGTTGATGGCAGCCTCGGCCCGGCGCCAGTCGTAGCCGTCCCGCCAGTACGCGACCAGCCCCCGGAGATAGCTGTCCGGGACGCCGTAGGACCAGTCCTCGTTCCCCTCGTCGAGCGGGGGACGTGTCAGTGCGAGACGGGCGCGCAGGTCATCGATGACCTCGTCGGGCACATGGATCGGGGTGGGCTCCAAGGCAAAGGCGTGCGGGGTGGTCATGGCCTGGTTCCTTACTGGCACCTCGGGTCGCAATGCTAAGCCCGCTCCGGCAAGAGCTGAGGCGAATTATGGCTCAGGGGGCGCGGCTTAACTCCCGGGTGTACCTCGACAGTGCCGATCGGGCCGTTAGTGTTGTAGGGGCCGTGACTGGCGCTCGGGTGGAGCACCACCGGGGAGCGGCCCGACCGGCTTGTAGCCGGCACAGAGCCGTGCGCCTGGGCGACGACGACTACACCGCCCAAGGAGCCGCCCATGCCTCAACGTCCGACTGCGCAGCTAATGAGCGGGACCGAACTGGCCCGCACAACGGTCGCTTCGGCAGCCCTCCGCGCCAGCGAGTTCCAAGCACGTACCGGGCGCCCGCCCGGCCTGACAGCGGTCCTCGTGGGCGACGACCCAGCTTCTGTCACTTACGTGTCCATGAAGCAGCGCCGGGCGGCGTCGGCAGGGATCAGCTCCCAGGTTTTGCGCCTCCCCACCTCGACGAGCACCGACGAATTAGTGGCGGCGGTGGCCGCCCTGTCGGCCGACCCGGTAGTGGACGGGATCCTCGTACAGCACCCACTGCCCTCGCACGTCGACGAACGAGCCGCGTTCGACGCCATCGACCCCGCCAAAGACGTGGACGGGGTCACGATGCGCTCGTTGGCCGCAATGGCCCTCGGCCTGCGTGGCTTTGTTTCCGCAACGCCGGGCGGCATAATGCGGCTCCTTGCCAGTTACGGTGTCAGGGTCGCGGGCATGCACGCGGTCGTCATCGGCCGCAGCCCAATCCTTGGCAAACCTGTTGGTTTGTTGCTGCTGGCACGCGACGCTACCGTCACCTTCTGCCACTCCAAGACGGCCAACCTGCCCGAGCTGGTACGGAGCGCGGACTTGGTGATGGCCGCCGTCGGACGACCTCAGTTCGTACGCGGCGACTGGCTGAAACCGGGCGCCGTCGTGGTCGACGCCGGGTACAACGAAGGCAACGTCGGTGATGTCCACTTCGAAGAAGCTCTAGCCAAGGCCAGCCTGCTAACACCGGTCCCGGGGGGTGTCGGGCCGATGACTATCGCCGTGCTGCTGGAGCAGACCGTTTCGGCCGGCTTCGACAGAGCCGGCCTCAGCTGAGCGGAGCCCCGACATCCATCCCCGGTTACCGGCAGAATCGGCAAATGGACCTTGACGCCGTCGCCACTGAACTTTACGGGCTTGTTCCGGCCGAATTCACGAATGCACGCGACGCCCGTGCATCTGAGGCCAGGAGGGCTGGGGACCGAGAACTAGCCAAGGCCATTGGCAAGCTCAGGCGACCGAGCGTTGGCGCGTGGCTTGCCAACGCCCTAGTGCGAGAGCGTCCCTACGAAGTGCAGAGCATGCTCGACCTTGGCGAAGCGCTCCGACAGGCGCAGGCTCATTTGGCTAAGGAGGAGCTTAGGAAGTTGCAAAAACAGCGTCGTAGTGCCGTCGCCGCCCTCCTGGGCGACGCCGCGGCTCTGGCGCGCGACCGGGGGGAGACCACAAGCATTTCAGTCACCCGGGACCTGGAAGCAACCCTCGAGGCGGCTTTGCTCGACCCGGAGGCCGCCAGCGCCCTTAAGGCGGGCGTTCTCACGACCGGGTTGCGCTACGCCGGGTTGGGATGGCCCACGGCGGCCGATGACCCGTCCCCCTCAGAGGGCACCTCGGAGCCCCCTTCGCAGGGCACCTCGGAGCAAGCGACGATTGTCGGCCGAGCCGAGGTCAGCGGTCCCGGTTTGCCTCAAGGCGACCAGGCACTCCTGTCCACGGCCGAGGCGGAGCGCGGGGCAGAGGCTCAGTTGGCAGAAGCCGCGTTGGCCGAAACCGAGCGGCAGGCCGACGCAGCTAAGCGGCGCTTGGACGAAGCAGAGCGCGACCGCGATATGCGGCGCCGGAAGGTCGCCGACTTGGAGAGGCAATTAGACGACGCCAGAGCTGAGGCGCAAAAAGCAGAACGCCGCGTCGCAGACGCCGAGGAAGACCTGGGAATTGCGACGCAACGCCTTAGCCCCTCGCGGCTACGCCGCTACGCCGCTACGCCGCTACGCCCGATAAAACGAGTTCTTGACTGACAGAGCGGAGCCCTATCGGGTTGCCGGGCCTCGGTTTGGCCTGCTGGTCCCAGCTCGGGCGGGTAGTGCCTTGCGAAGGTCCCTGCGTGAGGTGATGCCGAGTTTCAAAAAGACTTTGCGCAGGTGCCACTCAACCGTGCGGGCGCTGATGTACAACTGAGCGCCGATCTCTGGGTTGGTCCGTCCCTCCAGAGCGAGCCTGGCTATTTGCTCCTCTTGGGGAGTGAGGTCGGTACGCGTATCCTCCTGGCGCTTGCGGACCGTCTCTCCCGTCGCCCGCAACTCATGAAGGGAGCGTTCAGCGAATGCGAGCATTCCCATCTCACTGAACATGTCGTACGCGCTGCGGAGCTGACGGCGCGCATCCATGCGGCGGTTCTGCCGGCGCAGCCACTCACCGTAGAGCAGGTACGCGCGGGCGTGCTCGGGCCGCAGCGCAGTTCTGCCGAGGCATTCAATGGCCTGTAGGTAGTGTTCCTCGGCTGCCTCGTCGTCGCTGACCAGTGCCTGGCAGCGCGCGAGGATGCCGCGTCCCCAGTCGGGCGCGTCGGCGTTGATACTGCCGGCGAGCTCCTCAAAAGTGTGCAGGGCCATGTCGTCGTTGCCGGTGCGAACGGCCGCCTCGATCAACTCTGGGAGCACCCAAAGACCGAGGAACTTCTGAAGCTCTCCCTCGCTGGCCCGCAGCGACAGTGACAGGGCCTGTTGGTAGCGAGCGAGGCCGTTCGCCAGGACGGCGTTCGCATAAAGCCCGAACTGGGAACCCGCACCCTGGGCAACCGTGGCCTCGATGAAAGCAGAGCTGTGGGGTTCATCTCCTCGAAGGGCAGCGAGCATGAGCTCACCGAGCGGCACCTGGCGGAGACCGATCGCGTTAGCTAAGGCATCCGCCTCGGCCGTCAACGTGTCAGCCGCGGCGAAGTCTCCACGCCAGGCCATACCAACAACCTCGCCGATGAGTGTGAAACATAACGACCCGAGCGCCCCGGCGCGGCGGGCGAGCTCCGACTGTCGCCGCGCTATTGCCTGCATGCCCTCAAAATCCCAGACTATGGCCGCCGCCACTAGGCCCGAGGGCCCCCACTGGAGCCCTTTTTCGACGGAGAGCTCTTCACTGCGGAACGCGCCGACTGCTTCACGCAGGATGGGTGTGGCTGCCACTCGTCCGTCGGTGATCAGCAGGGACAAGCCGTCCAGCAGCAAATCGGAAAGGCGCGGTGGGCCAGGCGGCGCTGGAAAGGCGAGCGCTGCCTGGGACACCTCGCGCAGGACGTCGCCACCTTCGAATTGAGCGGCATAATTAGCGGCACTCCATGCATCGAGATAGGTCTCGCGTGCGAGGCTGATGTCCAACCGCTCGAGGCGCCTTGCGGCCTTCAGGAGTTGGGTGGCCGCTTCGGTAAGCGAGCCGGCTGCAGCCGTGACCTGCCCGTGTAGGAGGTCAACCTGGGCGCGCTGGAGTTCGTTGCGGTCATCGATCTCGACCGCGGCCAAAATGCGAAGCGCCGCGTCGAAGGCACCTGCGTGGAGCTGGGCTCGCGCGGCAGCTAGTGCCCGGTCAGCTCGTCGCTCCGGGTGTTCGGTCAGGGCCACGGAGCGCTGCAGGAACGCCGCTGCCGAGGCCAGGCCGCCACGCGACTGGGCACGACTGGCTGATAGCTCGAGTTCTGAGGCCACATTCTCATCGGGTCCCTCCGCCGCAAGAGCGAGGTGCCAGGCCCGGCGATCGGGGTCGGTCTGCGGGTCCATCTCTGCGGCCAGGGCCAAATGCACGGCCCGGCGGTCTTTCAACGACGCTGCCGAGTAGACCGCGGAGCGAACAAGAGGATGGCGGAACTGCACGGTCGCCCCGATCTCGAGGAGTTGCTCGACGTCGGCGCCCGTACCTGCGGTTCGTTCGATCCCGAGTGCCTGCGCCGCTCGCAACAACAGGGCGACATCCCCCGTCGGGTCCGCAGCCGCCACGAGCATCAGGCGCTGGCTGTCCTCCGGTAGCGCCTCGAGGCGCCTCAGAAAGTGCTCCTCGAGCTGTCCCGGAAGATCTCTCATGGGGGGCACCGGGAAGCCACCCGCTAGTTCCGCGGCGGTCATGCCTCTTGGCAGCTCCAACAGAGCCAGGGGATTTCCCTGGGTTTCAGCAACAATGCGGTCCCGGATACGGTCATCGACTCGACCTGGGATGGCCGCTACGAGAAGAGCCCTGGCGTCGACATCGGTAAGGCCGCGCAGCGTCAATTCCGGCAACCCCGCCAGGTGACGATCTGCGACGGGCTCTCGGAGAGCAAGAAGTAGGAGCACTGACTCGCCAAGCAGCCGTCGCCCGACAAACCCAAAAACCTGGCTGGACGCGGCATCGAGCCATTGCACGTCATCGACGATGCACAGCAGCGGTCGCTTCAGCGCTACTTCCGCCAATAGGCTAAGAGTCGCAAGGGCCACCAGAAAGCGGTCAGGGGGGTCGCCGGCCGTAAGGCCAAAAGCGACTTGGAGCGCCCGCTGTTGAGGATCGGGAAGACTGACGACCTCGGCGAGCATCGGTGCGCAGAGCTGGTGCAGTCCCGCAAACGGCAACTCCATCTCGGATTGGATCCCGGCAATCCGAGCAATCTGAAAGCCCGACGCGTGCTCGGCGCAATGGTCCAACAGCGCCGTCTTGCCTATTCCCGCCTCGCCGCGCACAACCAAAGCGGCGCTCTCGCCACCACGAACCTGGTCCAGGAGCTTGAGTAAGCGGTCACGCTCTGTGACGCGGCCCCGAAATACCGGCGAGCGCTGAGCGGCCATAGCGCACCTCAGTTTAACACGACGACCCGGGACCGCCCTGGGGCATCGGCACAATAGACGCCGACCGACGGCGTGTGGGCTGTGTGGGCTGGGTGGGCTTGTTGGGCTTGTCAGTTCGAGCACGAAACGGTGACGACCCCCCGAAAACCGCGATTATCCGTGCCAAGACGCCACATCACTGAGGCCCATGCAAAAAAATCGCCCATTTAGTCACCGATGCGCCCTTTGCGAAATCACATCGGTGACGCCCAGGTCGCCGGCGGGTCGCGCCTGGCGCCTGTTACCTGCCCTCCGGGTTGGCGGGGGTTGCGCGGGTTGCGCGGGGCAGCGCGGGCGCCGCGCCAGGGTCGCGCCTGGTTCGCGCTCGGCGCGGCGGCGGGACATGGGCCGCCTCAACCGGTTTCCAGCGTGCGAGGCTCTCGTCAAGGGTGCGGATGAGGTACTCGTAACTGACGGCCGTGTCCTGTGGCATGCCGAAGCCGCCGCTGGCCTCTAAGGTCACAAAACCGTGAAGGGCCGCCCGCAGGACACGGGTGGCGTGCACGGCGTCATCGCCGGAGAGGCCGTACCCGGCGAGGACCGCGAAGACGATCTCCAATATGCGCCCTCCAAGTTCCGCGCGCTCTACGTCGCCCGGGCCGGGAGCCGCAATGGTGGCGGCGTAGCGCCCAGGGTGGGTACGGGCGTAGGCGGCGTAGGCGAGTGCCACTTCCCGCAGTGCATCGGGCCCGGCCCGCCCGATGGCGGCAGAGCCGAGCACGTCCCTCAGCTCGGCCAGAGCGAGCAGGCCGATGCCACGGCGCAGGTCATCGAGCGAGCCGATGTGCTTGTAAAGGCTCGGCAACCTGACTCCGAGACGCTCGGCGACACCCGCCATCGTGAGCTGGTCCCAACCAACTTCGTCGACGAGCTCGGCCGCCTCGGAGATCACGACGCCCCGCGACAGCCCCGCCCTAGGCATCCTTGAAGGCCCGTGCCACGAAGTCCAGCACCGCCGGGTTGACAACCTCGGGGTACTCGGCCTGGGGGAAGTGGCCGGCGCCGGGCACCATTACAACTTCGCCCTTGAGCTGTTCGGAAAGCCAGTGGGCTTCAGCGGCGGGGTCGCGGAAGTCGGGGTCGCGTTCGCCCATAATTACCACTGCCGGGGCCTGCACATCGCCGACCCTCGCCGCCGCCTTGGCATGGCTGGTGTGGGTGGTCTTGCGGAACGCTTCGGTATATCCCGGCCGGCGCATGCTGGCGACGATCGCAGCGCGGTGTTCCGCAAAATCTTCCGGGCGGTGTCCCGGGGACAACCTGGGCAGGTAGGACGCCCAAGCCGCGCGTGCCCATGGCCCGCCCATCAGCACGCGTTGAAGTAGCGAAGTGAGCGCACCGGTCGGCTGGTCCCGGACGACCGGGCCAAGCAATACGAGCCCAGCCACAAGATCGGGCCTCGCCGCCGCGACCATCACGCCTGCGGCGCCTCCCATGGAGTTGCCCACTATGACCGCCGGCCCGCCGAGGTGCTCGATGAGCGCCCCGACGTCGGAGGCAGCCGCTGAGTCGTCGTAGCTCGGGAAGCTTGCGTCGCTGTCGCCGTGGCCGCGCAGGTCCATCGAGGCGACCCTGAACCCGTTGGCGACAAGAGCCGGCACGGTGTAGCGGTAAATGCTGCGCAGTTCGCCCATGCCCGGCACGCAGACGACCAATGGGCCATGACCGGACAGGTCGTAAGCGACCCTTCCCCCTTCGCTCTCGAGGGAGTGCGTCCCCGCGCTCCCCTCCTGACCGTCGCGTAGCGGTGCTGTGCTCATGCGATTTCCTTTCATGGAATTGGCTTTTAGTTGGCCCGAAGCTCCCATTTCGGTGGCCGACGGGCCGGTTGCGCTGGTCAGGCGGGTCATTTCTTCGTTCCTCCCCGAATGGCTAGTGCTATTAGCATTATAGCTAGTCAGCCTAGCCATGTCAAGCCCTGCGCCCCGAGGCAATAAATCGCTTGCGGTCACCGCCAGGGTCTGCCTCTAATAAAAGCGACTACCCATCGAGCGCGAGGAGGTACCGGTGAAAATAATCTTCGAGCCTTCCGTTCTCTGCCCGGGCTCTTCCGGAGCACGCTAACTCCAGCCTGCTAGGTGCTCTCCCGAGCACCACACCGCTGCCGGTAATTCACGCTTCAGCTGCGTAATCCAACGCGGCTCCGTCGATGGAGGTCATCTTGTCTGCGCACCCTTATCTCGTCGCGCGCCTTTCCGCTCAGCACCAAGCTGAAATGCAGGCTCGGGCGCAAAAACATCGCCTCCGATGCGAGGCGGCCAGCGCTTCGACGCTGGTACCAACACTCATACAAGCAAAGGTCCCAACGCGTCTCCCCCGCCACTGGCGCTGGAGATATCTCAACAGGGCCCTTCGAATTTCACGGGGCTGACCCACGCCGGTGAGAGGGACTGACGTGGTTGCCTCAAACTGTGGCCGTTCTTTGGTCGGTGACGGTTTGCAGGTACCACGTCCGGCCCAAACTCAGCAGCTCCGCCGATGACCCACCTCAGAGGCGGGAAGCGCGTGCGGGGAGACGGTCGAAGAACCGGCCGAGCACGTAACTCGGCACGGCAGCGATCGCGATCATCAAGAGGGCGAACGGGGCCGCCTGCCCGTAGGCGAGGTTTTGCTGGTAGGCCCAGAACTGTGTGGCGAGCGTCTGGACGCCCGTCGGCACCAGGATCAAGGTGGCCGTCAGCTCGGTCACGGCAGACAGGAACACCAGGCAGAACGCAGCCGCCAGACCGGGCGTGACGAGCGGGCGGGTGACTTGCCAAAGGACGGCCACGCGCCGCTTGCCGAGAGATCTGGCGACGTCTTCGAGGCCGCGAGGAGCCTGGGCCACCGAGGCCCGGACCCCGACCAGGGCCAGCGGGAAGAACATGATCGCGTACGCGGCAACCAGCATCGGCGCGCTCTGGTACCCCCAGGCGTCCGCATAATGAAGGCTGAAATAAGCAAGCGAAAATGCGATAACTACGCCCGGCACGGCCAGGACAAGGTAGGTGCTGCGCTCGAGCAAGGACCGCAGCCGCCCGCCGTGACGGACGGTGAGGATCGCGACCGGGAGCGCCATCGCCGTGGCAACAGCCGCGGCGCAG
Source organism: uncultured Acidimicrobiaceae bacterium (assembly GCA_963699075.1). Classification (GTDB taxonomy): domain Bacteria; phylum Actinomycetota; class Acidimicrobiia; order Acidimicrobiales; family Palsa-688; genus Fen-671. Next base: position 135,657 of record CAVOTF010000006.1, read on the forward strand.
CCGCTGTACAGCGCGGTGTGCCAGGTGGCGTCGGCGATGGACAGGCCCTGGAGGGCGCCCTTTGCCCCCGCCACCCACCAGTAACAAGCCGATGCGACGGGCACGCCGAGAGCGAGCGCAACAAGAGACGAAAGGCCCAGCACAGCGGGCGCGGTCCACTTGCCCAACCGGTGCCGCACAGTGGTGCGCTGGGCTGTGCGAGCAGCCCGGCTGACGCGGCCACGGCCTCCCCCAGCCGCTTCCCCGGTCAGCACGACGAGGCCGAGGACTATTAACACGAGCGAGAGACCGCAAGCCGCGGGGACCTGGAACTCGGAGAACTCGCTGAAAATCTCGGTAGTAAAGGTCTGGTAGGCGAGGATGTCGAAAGCCCCGTACTCCGCCAAAAGGACCAGTGCCACCAGCAGGCAGCCCCCCAGGATCGCAACGCGGGACTGCACTATCGTCACACGCCAGAACGTCTTGAGCCTGCTCACGCCGAGGCTGCGCGACACCTCCTCGAGGGCGGGGTCGGCATTCCTCAGGCTCGATGCGACCGGCAGGTAGACGAGGGGGTAAACGGCGAGGGTCATCACGAGCACCGCTCCACGGAAACCGGAAATCTCGTTGCTGAGCGACGCCCAGCCGAAGCTGATTACGAAATCGGGTATCGCCAGCGGGACCACGAGGAGCACAGCCCAGACCCGCCGGCCAGGGAGGTTGGTGCGTTCGACAAGCCATGCGGCACCCGTGCCGATCACCGTGCAGAGGGCGCTTACGGCGACGGTGAGCCGGACCGTGTTCCACAGCAGGTGCGCTGTAAGGGGACGGTCGACCAGCGACAAAACTTTGCCCGCACCGGCGCCCTGCGCCTCGACCAGCAGGAAGGCGAGCGGCACGAGGAGCACCAACGCGATCAGAGTGCTGGCCGCGATAAGCCAAACCGGCCGCTTGGCGCGCCTGCGACGCATCGTCAGAGCAGCCCGGTCCGCTGCAGCAGCGCGATAGCGCTCGAACCGTCACCGAGCTCGGCGATGGTTATCGAGTTCGGCTCCAGCTGCGACAAAGGCGTCTGGTGGGCCGCCACCTTGACGCCATCGTCGAGGGGGTACTCGAAGCTGCTCGAGTGCGCGATGATCTCCTGGCCCTGCTTGGACACGAGGAAAGCGAGGAATTTCTGCGCACCAGCTCGGTTCTTCGAGGATTTGAGGACCGCGGCGCCGGACACGTCCAGCACATAACCGGGGTCGTGCGGAGCAAAAAAGCTGATCCTGGAGTGGATCTTCGCCTCTCCCAGTTCCGCTCCCATCCGGTACCAGTAGTACTGGTTGACGACGCCGAAGGCAACGGCGCCCCGGTTGACCTCGTCGGCGATGGTCTCATTGTCGGAGTAGACGTGGCCGCCGGCGTTTGCTGCAATACCACGCAGCCAGGCGAGGGCCCGAGCCTGCCCGTAGGTCCTGTCGACAGAGGTGACGATCGGCTGGAAATCGGTCTCCCCGGCTGCAAATGCGAGTTTTCCTTTGTACTTAGGATCGGCGAGCTGCAGGACCGTTGTCGGCAGCTGCGACTCGGCAATGAGCGACGGGTTGTAAATCAGCACGCTCACACGGGCGGAAATGCCGACCCAATCGCCTTGCGGCGAATCGTACTTGGCTGGCGTCTTGGCGAGCGTGGACGGTTCGACGGCGGCCAGCAACCCCTTTTGTTGGAGGTACTCGAGAGGAGGCGAGTTTTCCGTATAAAACACGTCGGCTATGGGGTGCGAAGCCTCCTGTACGATCTCGTCGGTAAACGTGTCCTCGTCGTCATAACGGACTTTCACGTTGATCCCCGTGTTTTTTTCGAACGCGGTTATGAGCGACTGAGTCGTCTGTTCGTGTTGGCCGCTGTAGAGCGTTATCGACCCGTGGCCGCTCGAGGAGCCGCCGCCGCAGCCGGCAAGGAGAGCCGCCGGCACGATGACCGCTGCGAGTAGCACCGACGCCCGGCGGTAAATGGGCCCGCTATGGCCGCGAGCGCGTCGGGCCGGTGCCGCGCTAGGCCTCATGGCGCAAAGCTCCTGAGTTCCCACCGCAAAGCGTCGATCGGTCGCTCCCTTTCGGTGCCAGTTCGATAGCCTCGAAAGCGTCGAACCGGGGTACGTGTTATTAGGCTTACCTAATATTAGGGCAACCTAACACAAGCAAAGCCATCTACGGGGTGCAACCCCGGGTTATTTCCCGAGCGTCAGCGCCACCAGGGCCGCCTGCGCAACTCGGCGATCACCTCGGTTGGCCCGACGAGGCCCGTCAGGTCGCGCCTCACGTGGTCCAGGTGCTGGCGGACCCAGAGGTCGTAACCGGTCGGGACAGCCCCGCCTCCGGCTGCCCCTGGCAATCCGGCAAGCTCCTGGGCGACTGTCGACGGGAGGTCCCCGAGTTGTGCAGCCAGCGAATCGCAAACGCCGGCGAGGCGCACGGCCTCCTGCACCAAAGCGGGGGCGGCCGGGCTCGGCTCGTCCTCGGGCCTGGCGGGGCCGGCGACCGACTGAGCCGTGAGGCGAAGCCGTGTGGCTCCGGCGACCAGCTTCCAGAGCTGTTCCTTGGGCACTTTCTTGGTGCCCTGCTCGGCCAGCGACGCCCGGAGGGCGTCGTCGAGACGGAGCCCGGCGCGCACCGCAAGCACACCGGCATCGGGGCGCATGGCCCGCACCCCGAGCGCCCAAGCCGTGCCCTGCACGAGGTAGACACCGCCGCGATGAAGTGCGTCGGCAAGGTCGTCGCCCACGACACTCGTCGCGCCGCGGGGCCAGAAAAGCACTCCCGCCAGGGCGCTCACACCAGCACCGATGGCGACGTCCTCTACGCGGATCTCCCCCACCTTCCAACCGACCGGCACGATGATGTTGTAGAGAACGCTGATCATGACCGTGAAGGCGGCCTGGCCAACGGCGAACGGTGCTGTTCCGGGTGCGTACGCAGCGATCAGCACTGCAATAGGAAAGACGACCCACAGGACCGACGTGTGCGTGCCGATCCCCAGGATCAGGGCCGCGCCGATGAAAAACCCGACCGTTGTGCCAATGAGGGCCCTCAGCGCTGTTGCGCCCGTCGAAGCGGCGTTCGTCCGCAGCACCGACATAGCGCCGAGCACCACCCAGAAACCGTGCTGCACGTTGGTCAGGTCCGCCACGCCCACCGCGGCGGCCAGGGCCACTGCGCCCCGGGCGCTGTTGACAAACCAAACCGAGCGCAGGCTGGCGTGCCCTGTTACCAGGCGGCGAGCCGCATTGAGTGAAGCGGTGTTGAAAGGGCCGGGGCCCTTGACGGACGTGATCGGCGCGCCAGGCCCGTCCTGCCAGCGGGCAAGCTCGGCAGCGACCACCGAAGGGTCAACCCGGCGGCCAGCGATCAGGGCGTCGACCGCAGCGCTGCGGGCTGCGGTGGCCACGATCTGAGCGTGGAAAGACACGTGGACCTCATCGGCGCCGGAGCCGTCACCATCGAGCGATGCGATCCTGGCGGCGCTCTCCAAGCGCAGCTCCTCCAGAGCTGCGAGGGGTAGCTCCACCTGTGTCCCGGAAAGAAGGCTCGCCGTGCCCCGCAGCACATTGACCGCCTCGCGGAAAAGGCGCCCGTCGACCCCATCGATAGACTTGAGGTCCGTCCCCTCCCGCGTCGCCTCGGAGACAAGCGTCGTGAGCCACTCGAGGGTTTCGACCAGGTTGGCCAGCCCTTGGTCCGGCGCGGCGAGGCCGGTCGGGCGGTAAGGAGCCGAGGTGAAAGCGTTGATAAGAGCCTGGTTGGCTGCTGCAGACGCCTCGGCGAGCGCCGGGCTGCATTGGTTGTTGAGGGCATATTCGAGCTGGTCAGCGAGCGCCGTCGCCGAGTGGGCCGCCGAAGCCCGCACCCGGTCCCCTGCTGGGCGCGGGGAAAGGACAAGGACAGCGAGGGTGCCAACCGCCGAGGCGAGCCAAAATCCCTCGAGGCGCGACGGGACCAGGCTCATCGCCGCCGGCGAGGCGGCCGGCAGGACGAAGGTGAGCATGGCGGCCGTCCCCCCGATTGCAGCGTTCGGCCCGGTCATGCCGGCGAAGAGCACGCAGAACGTGACTACGAGGGTCACCGCCGCCGCGGCCGCCGCCTTCGAGCCCACCGAGGGACCGGTGCTCACCGCGGTGCCGATCACGATCAGCACGGTGCCTGTGCACGCCAACCCGAAATGAGCGACGAGCTTGTCGCGTCGGGTCCCACCGAAGCCAGCGAGCACGAGCGTGGCAAAGCCGCCAAACGCGGAAAACGTTGCTATCTGGGGGTTTTTTACGACCCGGCTCGTGAACGCGAACAGTACGGGTATTACAAGGGTTGCCCGGAGCGTACGGTACGCAGCGACCTTCGACCAGACCGGGCGGAACGTCGCCAGCCACGCGACGAAACGCTGGCGCTCCGGTCCGTTGAACCGAGCGGGCGTGCTGGCCGGGGCGGCGGCGGGAGCAACCACGCCGGTAGTGTATTCCCCCATGGAGCGTGCCCCCGAAGTCGAACAACTGCTATGGGATCTGATGGAGCGGGCCAAGGCGGGCGACGGCGATGGTGTCGCCAAGCTGTTTGCCCCGGGCACAAGCACGCTTCTTGTCGGCAGCGAACCCGGTGACTGGTACCCGGGCAGCGAGCCGACGATCCGCCACCTGCGGGACTCGCTCGACAAATACGGTGGGATCCCGTTCGAACCCGACGCACCGCTGGGCTGGTCGGAGGGGACGGTCGGGTGGTTCGCCGACCGGCCGACCATCGTGTTCCCTCAGGTGAAGGTCCCGATCCGCATAACCGGCGTTGCCACCAAAGGTGCAGACGGTTGGCGGATCGTCCAGATCCATTTTTCGGCTGGCATCCCGGACGAACCGCTGCTCAACGGCTGACGGCTGACGGCTGACGGCCCATGCCGGGCGTCAGTTGCGCTTTTCGACCCAGTGCTCGCGCCCGAACATCTTGGCGAAGGGATGGTTCCACCCGGACCCCAGGTCCTGGGGGCCCTGCGGGACCTCGACCGGCGTCCCGGACGGCTTGGGAAGGTTGGCCGCCTCTTCGTCGCTAAGAAGAGTGCGCACCTCCGTCCGCCTGATCTTTTCGATCTGGTCCCGGTCGACGAAGCGGTGGCCATGATGGACCTTGACGACGATCCCGTCGAACAGGTCCAGCTCGGGTACCTGCAACACGTGCTCGACCGTGCCGAACTGGTTGCCGCTCGAGCTCGCCACCGGCGTGCCCCGGGTCAGCGCCATGTAGGAAACCTCGTCGTCGTCATCGTTGGAAAGCGTCATATTCCCTCCTTTAAGTCAGCTAATCGAGCCTTTTCCACGGTTGCCAAGTGAGCCATGTTTTATCAATTGATGCCCGGTTCACGCTTAGCCTCGGCACGGCTGGCGCCAAGTAGGGCGGGCCGGCTGCTCGATGGCGCGGCATACCGCCAGAAGGAGCCCCTCGGAGCCGGGGCGCCCAACAACCCCGAACCCCACCGGGAGCCCTTCGACCAGCCCCATCGGCGCGGTGGCGATCGGCCAGCCGGCGATGGCCGCCGCTACCGTGATGCCCGAGGAGCTCTTCGGGTGGCCACCCAGGACAAGGTCGCTCTTCCAGGCCGGCCCGTATGTGGGGCCGACGAGGACGTCGGCGTTGGCCATGGCGGGCTGCAGGCACGTGCCCAGGGCCCAGGCGAGGTTGCGCGCCCGAGCTGTCCGGTACACCTCGGTGTCGCATCCGCCCAGCGCGACGGCACGCTCGAACAGGTCGTGGCCGAAATGGGCAAGCTCGGTCGCTGCGTTGCGGTCCTCGTACTCGATGACCTCGGGCAGGTTCTGGGGCCCTGCTGGCCCTCTGGTCGGCAGGTAAGCCGCCAAACCGTCCAGTAGCTCGCAGAGCAGGACGATGTCCTCGTCGTCGGTTTCGGCTGCCGTCGGCGCGGGCGGCGTCACGTCGTGGAGCGTTGCGCCGGTCGCAGCGAGTTTTCCGAGGGTCTCGTCGAAGAGCTCGTCGGTGGCCGGGTGCCCCGTGCGAAATGTGCGGGCAACGGCGACCCGCAGGCCGCCGGGGCCTCCCGGGCGCGGTCCAGGATCCCTGGTTTTGCCATGAGGACCTCGAGAAAAAGTGCCACCTCGTCAACGGTCCGGGCCATCGGCCCCGCGCTGTCCTGACTGAAGCTGACGGGCACGACACCTTGCATCGGGACTGAGCCGACGGTCGGTTTGATACCTACGACCCCGTTCAGCGACGCAGGGCAGGTGATCGACCCGTCCGTCTCGGTCCCGATCGCCAGGGGCGCAAAGCCGGCCGCCAATGCGGCGCCCGAACCGGACGAGGAACCGCCGGCGCTGCGGTCGAGCGCCCACGGGTTGGCCGTGAGGCCACCCACGGCCGACCATCCTGAAGTCGAGCGGACCGAGCGGATGTTCGCCCACTCCGACAAGTTGGTGGTCCCGAGAATGATGGCGCCCGCCTCCCTCACACGCTTTACGAGCGGCGCGTCGGCGGCAGGTACGCGGCCTGCGAGGCTGGTCGCACCGGCGGTGGAAGGCAGCCCGGCGACCTCGATGTTGTCCTTCACGAGCACGGGTACCCCGCGCAGCGGGCCGGCCGGCGCCTCGTCGTTACGCGAAAGCGCTTGGTCCTGGGCGCGCGCCTCGTCCTGAGCGATCGCCGATACTGCGAGCACGCTCCTGAGGGACCCGTGCGACCCGGGCGCGGGTGCGTCGAGAACGGCAATACGTTCGAGCAGGCATTCGACCAACAACTCGGCCCGGACATGTTCGCGCTGCAGCGTGAACACGTCTGCGTATGCGAGGTCGTCCTCCACAACACCCGACCCTAGGGGAGCTAGCTCCTCAGTAGGCAGAGAAGCCGGGCGGCAGTTGGACGCGGCCCGACAACGCGAGCAAGGCGAGCTCTCCTTTGCCTTGTTTCACCAAAGGATCCGCCAGGAAACGCAGGCTCTGCTGCAGCGCCGTCGTCGGGGCTGCAATTTCGGTCCCGAGCGCCCTCGTAAGGTCGATGCCGTGAATGGTGAGCTCGGCGATGCGCGACGGCAAATATTCTGCAAGCGTCATGGTCCTGACCGGGCTCCCCAGGGCCGAGTTTGCAGAGGTCTTGCGGACGAGGCCGATCACCCTTTCCGCTGTTGATGCAACCTTGCCCTTCGGGTCGTCGCCGAGAGCCAATACCGCTTCGCGGGCCCGCTCGTTGATCCTGGCGTCGCTGAAGTAGTCGCTCCCCGCCCCAACCGGCGGTTGCGGCCGCAGGAGGTACTCCTCCACGGTGGTATGGGCCCGGTTGCCGTGCCCGACCAGATCCAGGACGGTCCAGTCCCCGAGGCCGACGGAGCCCCAAGCGCCGTCAGGCACTGCCTGTGCGGCTCGTACAAAGAAGCTGGATGCAGCCTCGTACGTGTCAGCCAACGGCCCGTCCACAGGCGCATCCTATCCACGAGGCGGCTGGTAGAAGGGCTGGCTGCACCGGGCGGAGGCGATAATCGCCGACGCGGCTTTCGTCTACTGCGCCGGCGGCTCAACCCGAGCCGCGCGCTGTCCGAGAGGGAGGAAGATGGTCGCTATCTGGCGCTGCCGAACAAGCCCGAACCCCGCGGCCCGCAAGGGCTTCCAAATGGTCGTTGCCGGAGCAGCGGCGGCGTTGATGGCGAGCGGTGCGGTCACCGCCTTGGCCGCCGTCAGCCCTGGCATTGCCGGCGCCAGCGCTCTGCCCGGCGCCCCAGGCTGCGAGATGTTCCCGCCTGACAACGTCTGGAACACTCCGATCGCCTCGCTCCCGGTCGACCCGCACTCGGCCCAGTACATCGCCGCCATCGGCCCCGACGACCCGCTCCATCCCGACTTCGGTCAGGGTGATTGGGACGGCGAGCCCATAGGCATCCCGTACAACGTGGTCCCCGGGTCGCAGGCGAAGGTCCCGGTCAGCTTCATGTACGCATCGGAGAGCAACCCCGGCCCCTACCCGATCCCGCGGGACGCCCAGATCGAGGGTGGCCCGAGCAGCACCGGCGACCGCCACGTGATCGTCGTGGACACGGGCAACTGCACCGACTACGAAATGTGGGCCTCATACCCCAAGGACGGCGGAGCCTCGTGGCAAGCCGGTTCGGGCGCCATTTTCCCTCTCAATTCCAACAAGCTCCGCCCTGCCAGCTGGACGTCGGCCGACGCGGCGGGGCTCCCGATCCTGCCCGGGCTGGTCCGGCCCGACGAGGTAAAGGCCGGCGTCATCGACCACACGATCCGGGTGACCGTTCCTTGCACCGACACCCGCTTCATCTGGCCTGCACGCCATGAAGCGGGCCAGAACGACCCGAACTGCCCGCCGATGGGCCTCCGGCTGCGCCTGAAGGCGAGCGTTGACATTTCGAAGTACCCGCGCATGGACCGTGTGATACTCCAGGCCCTCAAGACCTACGGGGTCATCGTGGCGGACAATGGTTCGGCCTGGTACATCCAGGGGACGCCGGACAACTACTGGGACAACGACGTGCTGCACGAGCTCGACGGGGTCACGGGCAACGATTTCCAGGCGGTCAACGAGAGCTGCCTGGAAGTGTCGGCTAATTCGGCCGAGGCGAGCCCAGCTCACTGCTAACCCGCTTCGGACGGCGTGGCCCGGGCATCCCTCGGCGCGACGGCGTGGCGGGGTGGTTCTCGGCGTGAACGGGCGTTCCTGGCGTGCCCAATCGTTACTCGGTGTGCGCAGGCGCACTCCTGGGCTCGTGGTACGCCGAGACAAGAAATCCAACGCCGAGAAACGAAATTCGTGCCGAGTTATCGGTCGGCAGACGGTGTGCTGGGCCTCTGAGGCTGCGGGCCGAGACATTCGCCGCACCGGACGTTCGCCGCACCGGACGTTCGCCGCACCGGACGTTCGCCTCCCGGGCCTCGAGCCGGCCGGAAGCCCGGACGAAGGCCAGCCCGGTGAGCCGCCGACGCGCGACGGAGAGCCGCTGTAACCTGCAGCGAGAACGCCCGCCCCTCAAGGAGTTATCGCGCCCGCACACAGCCACGACGAGACGCCGGAAGGGCTCGCGTACAACACCGCCCGAGGTCGCTGGGTCATAGCCGCGACGGTCCTCGGCTCGGGCATCGCGACCCTCGATTCGACCGTGGTCGGCATCGCCCTGCCGGCCATCGGCCGTTCATTTCACAGCCAGATCGGCATATTGCAGTGGGTCGTCACGGGGTACTCGATAACCCTTGCCGCCTTCATCCTGCTGGGCGGGTCGCTCGGTGACCGGTTCGGGCGAAGGAAGATCTTCACCGTCGGAGTGATCTGGTTCGCCCTCGCTTCGGCTTGCTGCGGCATTGCGCCCAACGCCACCAGCCTCATAGTGGCCAGGGCCCTGCAAGGTGTCGGAGGAGCCTTGCTCACCCCCGCCAGCCTGGCGATCCTGCAGGGATCGTTCCGCCGAGAAGACCGCTCGCGCGCCATCGGCGCCTGGTCCGGCCTCAGCGGCTTGGCAGCCGCGGCGGCCCGTTGTTGGGGGGTTACCTGATTGCCGTGGGGTCTTGGCGCTGGGTGTTCTACATCAACGTCCCGGTGGCCATAACGGTCGTCCTCGTCACCTCGCGCCATGTCCCCGAGTCCAGCGACCCGAACAGCAAGGGCAAGGTGGACAAGCTTGGGGCCGCGGCGGCTGTCGCGTTCCTCGCGGGGCTCACCTACGGACTGATCGAGGCCTCGAGCCGGGGCTGGACAAGCCCCGCAGTCATCGGCGGCCTGGTCGTCGCCGCGGTCACCGGCCCGCTCTTCATCGTGGTCGAGCGAACGGTGAAGGACCCGATGCTCCCGCTGAGCTTGTTCAAGTCCCACCAGTTCAGCGCGGCCAACGCCGTGACGTTCATCGTCTACGGCGCCCTCAGCGGGGCCTTGTTCCTGGTGCCTGTCGAGTTGCAAATCGTGGTCCACTACAGCGCCCTGCAGTCAGGGCTCGCCCTCCTGCCGATCACCGTGCTGCTGCTCGCCCTGTCGCCCCGCTCCGGGCGCCTGGCAACACGGGCCGGCCCACGTTTGCAAATGTCGCTGGGCCCAGTCGTCGTGGGCATGGGCCTGTTGTTGCTGACACAGGCGACCCACTCGGGCAGTTACATAACGAGGGTGCTGCCCGCGATGTTGGTGTTCGGTGTGGGCCTCGCGATCACAGTGGCTCCTTTAACCTCAACGGCAATGAGCGCAGCCCCCTCCGAGCACGCGGGCGTCGCGTCGGCGGTGAACAATGCCGTGGCTCGGGCGGCGGGCTTGATAGCCGTTACGGTGCTACCCCTTCTCGCCGGGCTCACCGGTGCCGCTGCGTTGCAACCTCATCATTTTGCGGCAGGCTTCCGTGTCGCGATCGTCATCGCCGGCTGCACGTGCGCCGCCGGCGGCCTTCTCGCCGCCGCCACGATCCGCAACCCATCTGGAGGCTGGCGTCAGCAGGCCAGGAGCGCACGGACTACAACGGTGCCGCCGCCGGCCTGAGGATGCGCGAGCAGCAGCCGCCTGGCGCGACTTTCGGTCGTTTTCCGACCGCAAATGGGCCAGACGGCTTGGTTCCCGCCCCAATAACCTCGCCCTAGCCAGCGTCCACAGCGCCGGCCCGCGAATTGAGCTACGAGGCGGGAGAAAGGGTCGGGGGATGCGACTTGAGGGCGTTCAGCAGGTCGGAGCCGTCGGGAGATCCCAAGCCCGTGCAAGCGTTCCAGCCGGCGTGAGCCGAATAGGCACCGTTTGAGCCCGAGGTGATCTCGTGCAGCGAGGCGGCGCCGGCAGCAGAGTAGAGGAACGGCTGCAGGTAACCGACGGGCTGGCCGAGGGACTGGTTGAGCAGAGCTATGAGGCCGGCCCACAATGGGGCAACTGCGCTCGTGCCGCCCACGGTCATGGTCTTGCCGTCGACTCGCACCGTGTAACCGGTGTCAGGGTCGGCGTCGCCGGCAATATCCGGCACACCGCGGCCGGTTTTGCCACCCGGGTTGGCGGACTGAGGGATATTTGCGTCCTGCTGGTAGGAGGGGACGGGGAACACGACACTGACACCGCCGCCACCTGCGCCGCCTCCGGTCCCGTCGTTCCACACCGTTTCGGTAATGATCTGGCCGGTGCCGGACAGCTGCAGGCTCGTCCCGCCGCAGGCGAGGGCGTGAGGAGCCGACGCCGGGAAGTCCACGTGCGCGAGGCCGTCGGTCACACCATCGCCGGAGCCGTTGTCGCCGGCCGCGACGGTCACAGTAACGCCCATGGCCGCGGCCGCAGCGAACGCCTCCTCCATCTGTTGCATCGCCTGCTCCGTCCAGGTGCTCTCAGCGCTGCCCCAGCTGATCGAGATCACCGAAGGTTGCCGCGTCGTGTCGTGGACCGCCGTTGTGACAGCGTCGATAAAACCCTGGTCGGTATTGGGCGCGAAGTAGACCGAGATGTTGGCACCCGGGGCGACGCTGCCGAGGACCTCGATATCGAGCATCACTTCGCCATCAGGGCCGTCGGGTTTCCCGGGGTTGTTCTCACCTTTGAGCACGCTCACCGCCTGGATGCTCGGAAGCGCGATCCCGAGCGAGGAAAAATAGTCGCTCAGGTCATCCTCCCGGAACCCCCCGCCGAGCTCGATGATCGCAACCGACTGGCCGGCGCCGGTGACCCCTGTCGGGAACGAATACGCCGTAGCCACCTGGGGAGGGGTGTACTGGGTCGACTGCGGGGCGAGCGTCACCTGGCGGCGGAAGCGAAAATGAGGCTGCGCCTGCGGACGTTCGTCGATCCCGAAAACGCCTGTTACTACGCCGTCGAGCTCGGCGGGTAGCGTAAGTCCGCCCACGCGGCCACGATAAGTCCCGCCATCTGGGGAGCGGTAGAGGGCGACCGTTGCCTCGAAGGCACTCGCCAGCTTGCCCACGGGCCCGGAGAGCTCGACGCTGCGCCGGGCAAGGTCGACGTCGCCGACAGACAGGCCGTGTTCAGCGGCAAATTGGCGCACAGCTTGGACATCCGCGTCGGCCGCACCGTGAGCGGCACGGTACTGCTCTCGGGTCAGGCGACCAGGCGAAGGCTCTGTCCCGCGCAAATATACGGTTACGGTCGCTCTGGTCTCCGGGTCCACGTCGCCGACGCGATCATGGACGGGGGCGTCACGGTTGCTTCCAGGGAGCGCTTTACGCGTGAGTTCAGGCATAAATGCCATCTTCGTCCCTCCCGGCTTGTTCGTCTAGGACAAGCGGGGACGCATGCTCGTTCTTCCGGCCCGAGCGCGCTCGGCGGCGTAGGATCGGCCCAGCGTGGCTGGGAACTCAGCGGTAAATGCCCTCGTGGCGGACATAATTGACCGCCACGACGTCCGCACCGTCTTCCAGCCGCTGGTCCACGCCGCCAGCCTGGAGGTGGTCGGCTTTGAGGCGCTCACCCGCGGGCCAAAAGGTAGCCCGCTCGAGTCGCCGGTCGACCTGATATCTGCCGCCACCAGGGCGGGCCGGCTCGAGGAGCTTGACTGGGTCTGTGCAGCTACCGCTGCGCGCACCGCTCTGGCGGCCCGGCTGCACCCATCCCTGACTTTTTTCTTGAACCTGGAGCCCTCCACTCTGGACTTCCCCTGCCCGGCCGACCTCGTGCCCACGGTGGCAAGGGCGGCCAAGGCCTCCGCGTCGTCGTCGAGATGGGGGAACGGTCGCTCCTCGACGACCCCGCCGGCCTGCTCGGCTCGGTGGCAAGTGTGCGGGACGACGGCTGGGGCGTTGCCGTCGACCGTGTCGGTGGCGACCACAGCGCTCTCGCCATGCTCCCGTTTGTCCAACCCGACGTGATCAAGGTGAACCTCCCCCTGCTGCGGTCCGCGTCGGAAGCAGACTGGGCCGAGACGGCCAACACGGTACGCGCTCACTCCGAACGGACCGGGGCCGTCACCTTGGTCCAGGGAGTCGAGACCGACAACGACGCCATGCTGGCCAGGACCTTCGGGGCAACCTATGCCCAGGGCTGGCGCTACGGCCGCCCCGAGCCCCTGCCAGCCGAGGTGAAGGCCCCCTACGAGCCGTTCCCACTGCTGCAAACACCGGAAACAACCAGGCCCCCCACCCCCTTCGAGCTCATCAGCGCACGGCGTGAACCCGAAGTCAACGAGAAACGCGTGCTGGTGCAGGTGAGCAAGTACTTAGAAGACCAGGCCATCAGGGAATCCCCGGTGGTCGTCCTGGCCTGCCTGGAGAACGCCGAGTTCCTTGCCGGCGAGACCTTGGCCCGCTATGGGCGGATCGGGTCGAGAGCCGTGCTCACCGCTGTTCTGGCCGTGGGCCTAGGCGCCGACCGGGCCCCGCCGGGTGTGATGGCAACCCGGCTCAGCCCATGGGACCGCCTATCGCTGGAATGGGACGTCATTGTCCTAGGGCCTCACTTCAACGGGGCTTTGGTGGCGCGGGCCAGCGCCGACGGCACCACCGGCGCCTACCGGCACTTCGAGTACGTAGTCACCCACGACCGGCAACTGGTAGTCCTGGCCGCTAGGGCACTGGCCCACCGGACCGTCGCGAAGTCGTGGGAGGCGGAGGTATGAGCGCGACACCGCCACCATCGGCACCACCACCATCGACACAGCAGGGCAACCTGAGCTCGGTCGAACACATCGTGGTCCTGATGCTGGAAAACCGTTCGTTCGACCACATGCTCGGATTTTTGTACACAGCCGAGGGAAACGTTTCGCCCTCCGGCGCTCCCTTCGCCGGCCTGACCGGTGAAGAAGGCAACCCTGACCAAAACGGTGCCCCCGTGGTCGTGGGCCAAGCCGCAGCCTCCAGACCGGGGCTTTATTTCCTCCCCGGCGCGGATCCGGGGGAAGGCTACGTCGCTACCAACTCCCAGCTTTTCGGCCAGGCCGAAGCTTCCGGGCAGCCCTCCAATGGAGGCTTCGTCACGAACTATTTCTCCACGCTGGCGTGGGAATCACGGGACCCCAGCTGGTCGGTGCTGTCCGGGACGGTGGCCGACGAGATCATGGTGATGTTCACGCCCGAAACCCTGCCGGTGCTTTCGGGCCTGGCGAAGGGCTTCGCCGTGTGCGACCAATGGTTCTCCTCGGTGCCGACCGAGACCTTGCCCAACAGGGCGTTCGCCGGTGCCGCAACCAGCCAGGGGCATATGGACGACAAGGCAACGACCGTCGGTTCACCGAGCATTTTCGGCCTGCTCTCCAAAAACGGGACCAGCTGGTCGGTCTATGGCTACGAAAGCCCTCCGCTCACCCGGCAACTTTTCAGCGACATCACTGAAGCCGAGGAAACCCACTTCGGCCTCTTCATAGATTTCCAGGCCGCCGCAGCGCAAGGGACGCTCGCAGCCTTCAGTTTCCTCGAACCCAGCTGGGAATCGACCGGCAACAGCCAGCACCCGAATTACGACGTATCGCTTGGAGAACAGCTCGTCCACGACGTGTATTACGCCCTACGCAACGGGCCGGCCTGGGCGAGCACGCTGCTCGTGGTCACTTACGACGAGCACGGCGGCTGCTACGACCATGTCCCACCTCCCGCAGGGGCCGTTCCCCCCGATGCCAGCAAAGGTGAGTTCGGCTTCGATTTCACGCGCTTCGGGGTGCGCGTCCCGACCGTGCTCGTGTCGCCGCTCATCCAGGCCGGGACGGTCTTCAGGGCGCCGCCGGCGCCACGCCGTTCGACCACACCTCGGCGTTACGCACGGTCGAAGTGCGCTGGGGCCTTCCCTCTCTCACGGCGCGAGACGCGGCGGCACCCGACATCGGCGCCGTGCTCACCCTCGCAAGCCCAAGGGCCGACGACCCGCTGGCCGGTGTCACGGTCCCGGTCTCGGGGCAGGTGGGCCCGTCGGCCGACCTACCGTCTCACTTGCTGAAGGTCCATGCCGAGCTGGTCTCTCACCTGGTGGTGCCCGGGAGTACAGGGGGGATGCCCGAGCTGCGGACGAGCGCTGACTACACGGCGTACATCCGTTCAAGGACGGCGGCGTGGCAGCAGGCGCGTGCAACGGGTGGCGGAGGCTACCGTTCTCAGGCGTGAAACGTTCCCGCCACCGCTACGGAAAGCAGCGCTGGCAGGTAGCTGACCTGTGGCTCCCGGATGCCCCGGGCGCTGCCGGCCCGGACGGTCTGGCTGTGGTCGTGCTTGTCCACGGCGGCTACTGGCGGTCGTGGTACACCAAAAGCCTGATGAACGGGCTCGCTCGGTCCGTCGTAGCCAAAGGGTGGGCCGCGTGGAACATCGAGTACCGACGGGTGGGCCCGCTCGGGGGCGGCGGATGGCCCGCGACGTTCGCTGACGTAGGCGCAGCGGTCGACCACCTCCAATCGTTCCCGACCCTGGACCTTGGCCGCGTCGTGACCTGTGGCCATTCCTCCGGAGGGCACCTGGCGCTGTGGGCCGCCGGTCGCCACAGGGCGCCAGCGGGTACCCCGGGCACGCCGCCGGTGGTGCGGCCGAGGGCAGCGATGTCGCTCGCGGGCGTGGTCGACCTCGAGCTCGCTGTACAAATGGGCTTGGGCGGGGGGGCCGTGAAGGCGTTCCTCGGCGGGAGACCCGACCAGTGGCCGGAACGGTACCGTGCGGCGTCGCCCGCGGCGCTGTTGCCCCTTGGGATCACGCAGGTGCTCGTCCACGGCCTGGCCGACACGGTGGTACCGCCAGAAATGAGCGTGCGCTACCAACGGGCCGCCCTGGCGGTGGGCGACAACGCGCTTTATGCGCCAGAGCCCTCGGCCGGCCATCGCCAGCTGATCGACCCGGCGAGCGCGGCATGGGGCCTCGCCACCGAACACCTCGAGGACCTCCTCGCTGCCTCCGGTGGGGGCTCGGCCGCGGGCTAACTCGGGATCGCGCGGGTGCCGATAAGGCAACGATGGGAGGATCGCCCGAGCGGGGCACGACGTGGCGCGGCTGGTCCTCCCAAAGTGCCGCACGACCCAGCTCGGTGACCAGCGCAGCCCTCCCGTCGCAGGCCTCGGTCCGGAGCCGGACGTTCCCAAAGACCAGGTCGTGGTTCGCTCTCGGCGCACCGCTCGAACTGCTCAGCCCCCTGTCTGTGCTCCGTATCCTGTTCGCGCTGGACATGGTGACCTGGCCGATCGAGGGCCTCGTGCTGCGATGGCCCACCCACAACCTGGGGTGGCTGATCGGCGCCACATTGATTGCCGCCGCCGTGTGGGTCGCCCTCCGCTCGGCACGGGTCGTCAGCCGGCGGTGGTGCCACTTGCTCACGTTGCTGGCAAACGTCCTCGTCATCACGTTGGCGTACTCGGGCACGACACTGGGCCCGGTGCTGGCTGCAGTGGTCTTCCTGGTCCCGGTCGCTTCGTTCGTCGCGCTGTTCCTGGGATGGAGGGCCGTCCTGGGCCACCAGGCCTCCGTGACGGTCGGGTTAGGGCTGGTGCTCGCCGGCCCCCTCCATGTCGGGTCGGCCATCCTGGTGGACGCCCTGGCGTCGCTGATGCTGCTTTCTGCGTCGATGACGATCCGGCTCCTGGTCGCATCGGTCTGGAGCCGCGGGGCAGTCGACCCTGACACCGGCCTGCCAAACGGGATCGGCTTGTCGCGCCGTCTCGGGCCGCTGGTAGGCGAGGGGCCGTCGGGCGAGGATGCAGCAGGTCCGCTCATGCTCGCCACGGTCCTGTTGGGAGGCGTCGACGAGGCCCGCCAAGCGCTCGGTTACAACGTCGGCACAGAACTTCTCCGCCGCGCCGTAGAGGACCTCGGCCAGGTCGTCCCCGCCGACACCCTGATAGCGCGCGTCGATGCGGACGAGCTCGTGATAGCCCGCCGCCTGAGCAGGAACGCTGGGCCGGGCTCGCCTGAAGACGTCGTCCCTGAAGACGTCGTGCCTGAAGACGTCGTGCCTGAAGACGTCGTGCTCGCCGGCCAAGCGCTGGCGAGCGACCTGGCCCGCTCGATCGCTGCCGGACGCTACCTGGTCGATGGGATCGAGGTGCTGCTGCGCGCGCACATCGGCCTTGTGTTCTCTCCCTGGGACGGCACCGAGGTGGCAGAGCTGGTGCGCAGGTCCTCACTCAATGCCCGCCGGGCAGCTCACGACGGGGTGACGACGTCTTTGTGGGACGGCGACCACGACGCAATGACCGGGGAGGATCTCGCGCTGCTCGCCGACCTGCGCCTGGCCGTAGAGCGCAACGAACTGTGGCTGGCCTACCAACCCCAGGTGATGGCCTCTGGAGGTGCGGTCGTTTCCGTGGAGGCCCTGCTGCGCTGGGACAGCCCGGTCCACGGCAGCGTCCCTCCGGGGCGTTTCATCATCCTCGCCGAGCGGACAGGGTTGATCGACCGCCTCACCGAGTGGGTCATGCACCAAGCCCTCGACGCGCAGGTCAGGTGGCGATCCGCCGGGCTCGACCTCCCGGTGTCGGTCAACCTGTCCGCCAAGACGTTGGGGCGCCCGGACCTGGCGGCTTGGATCCTTGCCCAGCTCGATGTCCGGCAGCTGCCGACGAGCGCGCTGGCGGTCGAAGTAACCGAGACCGCAGCGGCCGACCTGCTCGCTGCGGTCCACCTGCTGTCGCCACTGCACGACAGCGGCGTGCGCGTGTCGATCGACGACTTTGGCACCGGGTACACCTCGCTCGCCGCCATCCCCTACCTGCCGCTCGACGAGATCAAGGTCGACATGCAATTTGTCAAGAGAGCGCCGACATCTCCCGCCGACGAAGCCATCGTGCGTTGCGTCCACGAGCTCGCCCACCGCCTCGGCCTGGTCACCGTGGCTGAGGGCGTCGAGGACGAGGTTGTACGAGACCTCATGGTCGATATCGAGTTCGACCTCCTGCAGGGCTACCATTTCTCCAAGGGGTTGCCCGAAGCAGAGCTGTTGTCCTATATAGCAAAATCAACCGTCTCGTCCCTGGCGCGGTTGCCGAGGGCCCCGTTAGCGCTGGACCGCGACAGCGAGGTCGTTGCCCCTGGCCATAGCGGCACGATCGACGGCTTGGCGCACCAGGGTGAGCTCGCCTAGGCCGGGAAGCGCAGAAATGCGACGGTCGATGCGTTGCGCAGAGGCCACGCCGTCGGGACCTGCGAAGAGGTACATGACGAGGAAGCGCACGTCGTCTCTGGGCATGATGCCGGACCCGACCGGGGCCCAGAACTTGGACAGCATCGCACGTGTCACCCGCTGCGCGCTCGGGCTGGCAGCGAGGCGCTTGTCGGCTTCGGACATGTAAAAATCGATGTGGCGGCCTTCTTGGCGCATGATCCGGCGCAGCAGTTCGGAAAGAACCGGGTGGCCGGCGCGTTCGGCCAGGCGCGCATAGCCCGCCTGGGTCGTCCACTCGTTGACCGCACCCCAGCTCATATGTAGTGCGATGATGTGCCCGGTCAATATCGACGTGAGCTGGGTCAGCATCGGTCGGACCTGGTCCCGCGCGCCGAGGCGCCGGCGTAACGAAGCTACCCGGTGGCCATTGGCCGGCTCCCCGTGGGCGGCCAGAACCTGGCCGATCGCCTCACCGTGCCAATGTTCCTCGTAGTTCCAAATGGTAAGGAAGGTCGTGATGTCCGAGTCGCGGTGGGCCTTGGTCACGAGGAGGTCGCGCAGGTAGCACACAGAGTGGTGCTCGACATCGTGCATGTAACGCAGGCAGCGCAACACCGGGGCCGCGAGCGGCTCGTCCTTGAACGCCGCGAAGTCGATGTCAGAGGTGTCGAGGCGGTGGTTGAGGCTGGAGAAACGATCGACGTCGAATTTCATACACCCGTGGTACGGCGACAGGCCCGCGCTCGGATTAGGCAGGACGTCGCGTACCTCGTACAGAAATGGTAGTTGGCACCTCCCTCCCCAAAGCGTGATAGAGCGCGGAGCCGCGCTATCCCTGCCTCTTCAGCCGGCCGGTCTTTTTGGCCCAACGCTCGGCGGCCGCAAAAACGAGAAGAGAGGCCGGGACAAGCACTGCTCCGAAAACGGCGAGGATCGCGAGCGTGCCAGCCTGGTTGCCGACACTGCTCCCGTTCAAGAGGCCGTCGCGGATCCCGCGTAGCAAGTACGTCGCCGGGGACACGTGGGAGGCAACCTGCAACCAACCCGGCAGGACCGTCACGCTGTAGTAGACGCCCGAGACGAGCAGGACGAGCGCCTGCACCATGAACGACATCTGTTCGCCCCGCTCGGGGTACAGGAGCGGCAGGATACTGGCCAGGATCCCGAGGCCGACCAGGCTTATGCTCCCGACGGCCACTATCGCAGCCGCTGTCGCCCAGTCCGCCCGCGCAAGGTCGACGTGGAAGAACGGTAATGCGCACGCCATGATAAGGCTTGTCCGGATGAGGGCATGCAGGATGCCGAAGGCGGACATGCCGACCAGGTGCACCACGCGCGGGACCGGCGCCATCAAGGTGTGCTCGATGGTGCCCTCCCAGCGCTCCCACATGACCGTGAGGCTCATGTCGTCCAGCACCGCCGACATGTAGGCCCAAACGAGCGTGCCGATCAGGAGGAACATTGTCAGTCGTGACAGCTCCCCCTTGCTTACCGACCCGCTGTCGCTTGCTTCGTTGGCGATGAAGGTAATCGCGAGCGTGTTGACCACGCCGTACAGGAGCCACACGATTTCCCACGCCCAGTACCGCTTCCAAAGGTTGGTCTGGCGCTCGAAAAAGGCCCACCCGAGGCCCACCCGGCTCGGTGGCCGGGCCGCAGCACATCGACTGTCGCCACCGCTATTCGCCTCCTTCCACTTGGCTGTCTTCGTTTTCGTCCTCTTCGATGCTGCGCCCGGTGAGCTCTATGAACACGGCCTCCATGTCCACCTCGTCGAGCGGGCGCCCGGCGGCCACCTGCTTGCGGAGCTCGAGCGGCGTCCCCTCGGCGACGAGCCTCCCGCCCGAAAGAAAACCGATCCGGTCGCAGAGCTGCTCTGCCTCGTCCATGTCGTGCGTCGTAAGCAGGATCGTCACCTGGGACTCACGGCGCACTTCTGAGACGAAGCCCTGGACCTCGCGCTTGCTGCGGGGGTCGAGACCGGTCGTCGGTTCGTCCAGCAGCATGAGGCGCGGGGAGCTCAGGAACGCACGTGCCACAGCCACTTTTTGCTGTTGCCCCCGAGAAAGGTGCAACATCGGTTCGCGGGCGTGCTCCTCGTTGAGGCCGAGCCGTGTGAGTATCTCGGTGCTGCGGCGGCGCACGTCGGGGCCGCTCATGCCGTAAGCGCGCCCGAAGAACAACAGGTTCTCCATTGCGGACATGGGCCGGAAGAACGACGGGTCGGCGGAGACCCGGTTGAGAAGTGGCCGGACCTTCCCAGGTTCCTTGACAACATCGTGGCCGAACACGCGCACAGTCCCACCGTCGGGTATCAGGAGCGTGGAAAGGATCCGGATGAGCGTGGACTTGCCTGACCCGTTGGCGCCCAGGATCCCGTAGATCTCGCCGCCCTGCACGGTGAAACTGACATTGTCGAGGGCTGCCCTAGGCGGTTTCCTCGCCTTCTTGCGGCGCGTAAGCGAAGCCAGCCGCTTGTAGCGGAAGGTCTTGGTCACGTTGCTTACTTCGAGTGGTACAGGTCGATGGCCCAACGCCACCGCCTGGTCCGCCGGCGCAAGAGGCCGGGCTTCGGGGATGTTCATTTTCTTCGTCGTCTCCTCGCGCTAAAGCCAATCGGGTGTTGTGGCTCATTGCTGCCCCCTGGCGGCGCCCGCTGGCGCCCTGGGGGTCAGAGGAAGACGACGGTACGCACGGCCCCGGATCCTAACGACCCTTTGGGCTCCCGCCAAACGATTTTCGCCGGGGGGCAATTACAGGCCGTAAGCCTCGAGCAACCTCAGCCAGATCTCGCTGATCGTGGGGTACGAGGGGACCGCATGCCAGAGCCGCTCGAGGGGGACCTCGCCGACTACGGCGATCGTTGCAGCGTGCACCAGCTCGCCCGCTTCGGGGCCGACGAAGGTGGCGCCGACGACTACGTGGCGGTCCTCGTCGACGACCAGGCGGGCCTGCCCGTTGTAATTGTCGGCGTACAGATGGGCGCCCGAAACATCGCCCATCTTGTAGTCGACCGCCCGGACGTTGAGGCCGGCCGCCTTTGCCTGGGCTTCGGTCAGGCCCACGCAGCCGACCTCGGGGTCGGTGAAGATGACCGAGGGGACCGACCGGTGGTCGGCCGTGGCGCTGTACTTGCCCCAGGGCTTCGGGTCGAATTGGCCCCTGGCACGGGCGGCGATCCCGTCCCCGCACGCTCGGCCCTGGTATTTGCCCTGGTGGGTGAGCAACACACGGTGGTTGACGTCCCCGCAGGCGTAGAGCCAGCCACCTTTCACTCCCTGCACAACCATGGTGTCGTCCACGTCCAGCCAGCTGCCCGGCTGCAACCCGACCGTCTCCAGGCCGATGTCATCGGTGCGGGCCTTGCGGCCGGCGGCCACGAGCATCTCGTCGACGACGATCTGGCCGTCGTCGAGGGTAACCACGACGGCGCCGCTGCTCGTGCGGTCCACGCCCCTGACCGCGACGCCTGTGCGCACGTCGATCCCCGTGTCTTTCATCGACTCGGCCACGATCTTGCCAGCAAAGGGTTCGCTCGCCGCCAGCAGGCGCTCGCCCACTTCAAGCACCGTGACATCGCTGCCCAGGCTGTCGAAGGCCTGCGCCAGCTCGCACCCCGCGACCCCGCCCCCCAGCACCGCCAGGCGCCGGGGAACCTCTTTTGTACTGGTGGCGTCTCTGGTGGTCCACGGCCTGGCCTCGGCCAACCCGGGCACAGGAGGGATGACGGGCGCGGAACCGGTAGCCACCACGACCGCGTGGTTGGCCAGCAGGCTCACCGGCCCGTCGCTCGTGAGGACCACGACCTGGCGCTCGCCCGCGAGCCTGCCCTGCCCGCGAACCAGGTCGATTTTCGCCTTCCCGATCCAGCCGACTTGGCCGGAATCGTCCCAATTGCTCGTGAAATTGTCCCGCCGAGCCAGCACCGCTGCAACGTCAAGGTCCCCCGTAACGGCTTCGCGCGCCCCGCCCACACGCTGCGCGGCTCGCAACGCCGACATTGGCCGCAGCAGCGCTTTGCTGGGCATGCAGGCCCAGTAGGAGCACTCACCGCCCACAAGCTCGACCTCGACGATGACGGCCGAAAGGCCACCTTTTACGGCGCGGTCGGCAACGTTCTCCCCCGTCGACCCCGCACCGATGACAATGACGTCGTACTGGCGGTTCTCAGTCATGGTCCTGCCTACCTCCCCGGAAAATGGCGATAGAAGCTGTGAAAGTGTGCAAGAAGTTCTGGCCGCCGATCGGCCCGATCTCGCCTGCGCAAAAGCAACCAGCCGTCGGGATTTCCCCGAGGAACTTGGCCAAAAGACCGGCGTCGTGGTCGGGTGCGCGGAAAAGTTGGGACCCTCTCCCGATGCACGTGAACAGCAGCGCCGCCGATGGGCTTTGGCCCGACAATGCTGCCACCTCGCGCTCCAGGGTGCCCCGGAGGTCTTCGTCAGCGGACTGCTCGTCGCGCACGTGGAATTGCACGGTCTGGCCGATATCTATTTCAGTACCGAGGACAATGGCCCCGCTTTCAGGGTCCGCACCGATGACGCTGCGGATGAGGAAATCCCCATGACGTTGCTCGCTGCGGTACTCGTCGATCACAAGGCCGACGTGCAGGCCACCATTGACCAGGAGCTCGCGGTCCCTGCCAGGCGATGCGTTGACCAGTTCTTGGAGACGCTGGTAGGGAGGTCGCCCGCCGAGCTCGCGCATGACATTTCCCTCAGCGCTTGTCACCGTGAACGGGTCCCCTATCGGCCGACAGCCCTGCGATACGAGCAGGTCGACCTGGGCGCCGGCGAACCTCGCCCCCACGGCACCCTTCAGCAGGACCTGGTCGTCCAGGAACAGATGGCTCCGGCGTTGCTCCGGGCCCTCGCTCGCCATGCCCCCGATGACCTGGGTGCCAGGCACATTCTCATTGACGTGGTCCATGAGATCCCCCGCCGGGAAGCTGAAGGGGTCGCAGATCAGCACGTGCAGGCCGCCCGCGCGTTCGAAGTGGTGGCCGACGAACAGCCCGCCGCTCGGTTCCTCCCAGTACTCCATCGAGAAGGTTTCTACCGGCCCGGTCCCTTCGGCCAACCACAACGAAACGCCGGGCTCCGTTTCGACTTCGCGCGACCCGCCTATGACCGACTCAGAAATACACCCGATAAGGGGCATTCCGCCCGTTATGTCACGCACTGCGCCGAGCAGTTCGTTCGCTCCGGTTACGTAATGGGGCGTCGCGAACAGGACCCCGATGTTCGGGGAAAGGTCACGTAGCGATGCCAGGGCCTCCTCGGCAACCCGCGTACCCGCGTCTGCCGGGCCCGCGTCCAGGACAAGAGCGGATGCCGCTTTCATCAGCGGAGCGGCTTGATCAAAGTATTGGTGAAATAGGGCGAAGAAAAGGTCGTTCGTTCACCGGCAAGCTTGCCGGGGACCGGCAACAGCCGCGCCGAAAGGGGCTTGCGCAAGCGCACTGCGAGGCTGGCCATGTCGCAAATCAACTTCGTCAGGTCGTCGACGGGACAGTCACCCGGCAACGGCACCGTGTCGAGACCGGTCCCGCAAATGGCCGAATAAGCCAGCAGTTGGTCGACGCCGAGACGGCCTTCTGCCCAGCGTCGAGCCAGCACCGCGTCTTCCATCACCGGCAGCATAAGCCCGCAGAAACCACATGTCGGCAAGCCGGTGCTCTTCAAGGCGGCGGTTAGGGCGGCCACGAGCGCAAAGGTGCCCGGGTCGCCCAGCAACCCATGGCCCGCCAGTTCCATCGCGGCCACAATGCTGTCGTCGACGTGGGGTGCGGGAGAAAGGTCGATACCGGCGAACTCCAAACCCAACGCAACACAATGTTCTTTGGCGAGCTCGACAACAGGGCCGCCGTGGCGCAACAGCGCGTCGCGGGCCCGGTCGGTCACCTCGGCGAGCTCGGCACCTCCCCGAAGCGCCTCGGCCACGATCCCGGCTCCCTGAAGCCCAACGCCCAAGTTGGCCGGGCCGGCGTGGTAAGCCGCTGGGAAAAACGGACCCCCCGGGCCGACACAGGCCAACGCCGCAAAACCGAAGTTCCCAAAGCCTTCTTCGGTCTCCGCGGCCAGCCGCAGCATCACTTCGCCAGCCGCTCTCGCTGCTCTCACGTCCAGGCCGTCGTCGGCCGTCGCGACCATCACCGAACCGTTCAGGCCCTCGTGCTTGGCAACTAGGTCGGCCAGCGCGTTGACCCGCTCGGCGCTGGCGTCGCGCGGCGCTGGCCCCAGAGAACAAAAAGCCACCCCGGCGCCATCCAGCGCTCCCTGCAGTTCAGCCCCGTAACCCCCAATGTCCTTGGGCGCCCATCCGGCCAGGTCCGAAAGGAGCGGGCGCGTCGACAGCCGGACTGTCTGCACCTCATAGCCGGCCTGCTCGAACCCGTGACGGCTCTGGTGCAGCTTGCCCGCCATATCTTCGACGACCCGAGCCGGGAGCGGGTGGGGCTCGGCCACCCCGATCGTGAGGGCTCTGATCGGGGTCTTTGGCACCAGCTCAATACCCTATTCCGTTGCCGCGCTATCGCCGGCTCGCCCGCCGCGCCGTCTCCCGCTCTTGCTCGCCTTCGTTTCGTTTTCGTACTGGTGCTCGTGGGCACTGCCGACGACCGCACGCCAGTTGACCCGCCGGCCCAAATGGGACTGGCCCGTCCGGCGGCCGCACGGTCGCCCTTTTTCTCGGCTGTGTTGGCCCACCTCGGCTGTGCTAACTCACCTCGGCGTGCCTCCAGCCCAGACCTCCGTCCGCACGAACCGAGAAGCGCCTGACCACGCCAAGAACGCCAGATACAACCACGCAAAACCACTCCTTGCGTCGCGCATCCCGCCGTCGGCATCAACTGCGGAGGCGCGTGTCGTCTGGCAAACCTCCGTGGGGCACCCCGATGCAGTTTTGGCGCAACTAGAGCCAGGCAATGTCGTCGTCGGCCTGGTCGGTCACCCTCTCGCAAGTCGGGCAATACCAGCGAGCCTCGAGCAACGTCCCACAGGAACGATGCCGGGGCCCCTCGGCCTCACCGCCCGATGCGCGTGCGCCCCAGCGGGCGAGCAAGCGAAGTGCCCCGGCCAGCTCACGACCTTCGGCACTCACCCGGTACTCGTAGCGAGCTGGGCGCTCGGAGTACGGGACCGCCACAACGAGGCCTTCGCGCTCCAATCGCCGCAGTCGCGACGACAGGATGTTGGATGCGAGGCCAGGCACGGCCGCAGTCAGCTCGTTGAAGCGTCGTGGCCCGTCAAGTAGGGCGTCGATGACAAGCAGGGTCCAGCGGTCGCCAACCCTGGACATCGCGCCATCGAGGGCGGAGTTGCCAGGCGCCTGGTCCGACAGCTCGCTCACCCCCCCATCCTCCCACTCCAAAAGTCTTCGCCGGTACGGCCTGACCCTCGATTAGGTTCTCAGTTGCAAGTTGCAAGTTACATGTTTGGGAGGAGAAACAGGGATGGCTACACCGTTGGGAGAGTTCTCGAAGGCCGCGGCAGGCGTCATAGCCGGAGCGGCGGCGTCGGTCGTGGGGGTCGGGCCGGCAGGCAGTGGCGTGGTAATCGGTGAGGGGCTAGTGGTGACGAACGCCCACAACCTGCGTGGCGAGATAGCTGTCACCTTCGAAGACGGCCGGGTGGCGACTGCCACTGTTGCAGGGGCAGACATCGACGGTGACCTGGCCGTGCTCTCGGTCGATACCGCCGCCATCCCGCCGTTGGCCTGGTCCAACGGCGAGGTTGAGCTTGGCGAGGTCGTGATCGGGCTCTCCCGGCCCGGTGGCGGGAGCCTGCGAGCCGGCGTCGGCTTTGTAACCGGGCTCGGCCTCGCTTTCAGGGGCCCTGAGGGCAGGACGGTTAGCGGAGCGCTCGAGCACAGCGCACCCCTTGCTCGCGGTTCCTCGGGAGGCCCGATCGTCGACAGCGAGGGTCGTCTCGTCGGGGTCAACACCCACCGCTCCGGCGAAGGGTTCTACTTGGCGCTGCCGGCCGGGATTGACTTCAAGGCGCGGGTGGACGCGCTGGCGCGAGGGGAGGCGCCGCGCCGGGTACGCCTCGGCGTAGCCCTGGCCCCGCCCAAGGTTGCCCGCAAGCTGCGCCACGCCGTCGGCCTGCCTCAACGGGACGGCCTGCTGGTGCATGCCGTCGAAGAGAACGGCCCGGCTGATCGTGCTGGGGTCCGCCGCGGCGACCTCATCGTCTCCGTGGGCGGGCAGCCCGTGGCCACGGTTGAGGAGCTGGCTGCAGTGCTCGCGGCAACCGGCGAAAGCAACAACGCAGATCTGGTCGTTGTACGCGGCGTCGACGAGCTCGCGATCGCCGTGAACTTCGAGGAGACCGCCCCGTCAGGACAAGCGAGCGCCTGATGGCGGCCAAAACGTGGGGCCCCGTTCAAACCGAGCGGCCAGGCCCTGCGGCTGCTGAGGCGGGGGGCTCGGCCCTTGTCCCCCCGCCCAGCTCAGCATCGTCCAGCCCAGCATCGTCCAGCTCAGCATCGTCCAGCTCAGCATCGTCCAGCTCAGCCTCGCTCAGCCCGGCCGATCTCGACGAGCTGCTGCTTGACAGCTATTCGCTAACGGTCTCCTCGGTCGCCGAGCAGCTGCTCCCCTCGGTGGCCGCGCTCGCGGTACAGGACCAGCTGCACCGGCCGAAGGGAGCCGGTTCGGCCGTGGTCATTTCTGCGGACGGGCTGCTAGTTACGTCGGCGCACGTGGTCCAGGGCTCGACACGTGGCACCGCGGCGTTCACCACCGGCGACGAGGCAGCGTTCGAAGTCGTGGGAGCCGACAGGCTGAGCGACCTGGCCGTGCTCCGGGTTGTTGGCAGCGGTTACCAGCCCGCCCGGCTCGGCGACGCAAGTCGGCTACGAGTCGGACAGCTCGTCGTTGCCATCGGCAACCCGCTCGGCTTCGAAGGCTCTGTGAGCGCGGGGGTGGTAAGTGCGCTCGGCCGCAGCCTGGTCGCTTCGGCCGGCCCCGGGGACCGGCTGCTAGGAGACGTCATCCAGACCGACGCCGCCCTCCACCCGGGGAACTCGGGAGGTGCTCTCGCCAATAGTGCCGCGGAGGTCATCGGGATCAATACCGCGCTCGTCGGGCCCATGGTGGGCCAGGGCCTCGGGATGGCGGTGCCAGTCAATGAGACGACCCTGGCGGTCA
Source organism: uncultured Acidimicrobiaceae bacterium (assembly GCA_963699075.1). Taxonomy (GTDB): domain Bacteria; phylum Actinomycetota; class Acidimicrobiia; order Acidimicrobiales; family Palsa-688; genus Fen-671. Next base: position 162,786 of record CAVOTF010000006.1, read on the forward strand.
TCGGCACTCTCGCTGCGGGGCGCACCGTCCGGCGGGCCTACCTCGGTATCGGTGGTGGGCCGCGCTTGCTCCAACAGCAAGTCGCATCGGCTACGGGCTTCGCACGGGGGGTTGAGGTTGTCTCCGTAGTCACCTCGAGCCCCGCCGGTGAGGCCGGGATCAAGCCCCGCGACGTGATCGTCTCGCTGGGCGCCACGCGGGTCGAGGACGTCCGTCAGCTCCAGGCAATGCTCACAGACAGCTACATCGGCCGGGTCGTCGCGATCGAGTACATACGGGACGGACGCCTGGAAACCTGCGAGGCCACCTGCGTGGAATTGCCCTCCTCTTAGGCCCATGGGGACCACATAGGGCCTGCTCGCCTCAGGGAGCGACCACCGCTGCAAGTGTCCTATCGACAAGTTGGCTCTTTGGCGCTAAAGGGCGTAGCGCTACCTGCCGAATGGGACAAAGAGGTCGATTTGGGCATTTCGGGCTCGCTGCAGCGCGCGGGTGCCCTACATCGAGGGGAGGACCATGCCAGGCACAGATGCCAGGTCAGGTACGAGTAGCCCACGGGCAACTGCCGAGCTGGAAAAAGGGGCCGGTGAGCTCGCCCACGAAGAAGGCCTGGCGACAGCGCTGAGCGCGTTCTTGTCGCAATTGCACTACGTTCCCAGTTCAGGTCCCGCCATGTACGCGCCCGATCCCGGGCCTGCGGCGGTCCAGGCCATTCGAGCCAACCGTCTCCCCTCATTGGTCGCTCGGGATACTGTCGCGTCGACGGGAGGGGCCCAGACAGGAGACCTGGCCCACCGGCTCCCCGACGTCTCCGTGGTAACCGAGGCCACCGAGGCCGAACCCTGTCAGGAGCGGACGTCCGAGATGCTGCCAAGCAGGCCGCGCCTGCCGGCTTCTGGGACCGGAGGCCCGAGGCCCGGGACAATCGCCCGAGTGCCCAGGTCCGACGCCTGGGCGCGGCCTGAGCCGGATATTCAGGCCGAAGCCGCGACCCGCCCAACAACAGCGGCCGCACGGCTGGCTGCCATTGTCACAAGCCCCACCCCTGCTCCTCAACGCCCCACGACCATCGACGCACGGCAATCCGCGGCTGCTCCTAGCACCCAGTCTGAGGGCTTAGCCGCCGCGCGAGCAGCGATAGCGCAAAGCAGCCAGACATCGCGGACCTTCCGGGCCGACCGGTCCCGGAGATACGGGTGGACGACCTGCCCGAACCCTGGCTTGGGACCGATCCTGACGATCCCGACTTAATCCAGCCGATGGCTGTGGACGACAGGGACCAGGCCCCGTTCCCCCAGTGGCGGCAAGAGCAGTCGCTGCCCCACATGCAGCCGCCGACCGTGGTGAACGACCCGACCGTGGTCAACGACCCGACCGTGGTCAACGACCCGACTGTGGTCAACGACCCGACCGTGGTCAACGACCCGACCGTGGTCAACGACCCACCCGCGATAAGCGCCGCCGCAGCAGCGCAGGGCCCGACGTCGGTGAACGACCTGAGGGTGATCAACGAGCCGGTTATGGTGCAACACCTCCCGACCGTGGAGCGGGAGCAAGGCGTGCTGGATGACCCGACGGTTACGTACGAGCCGACCGCGGAGCGCGAGCCGAACGCCCTGGACGAACCAACGCTGGCACGTGACCTGTTCCCGCTCTCGCAACCGGAGGGCGAGGCCGTCGCCCCCCCGCCGGGAGCGAGCAGGCAACGCAAGGCCGCAGTCGCCGGCCTTGCCCTTGCCATCTTTGCGGCAGCCACCTTGGGCATCTCTGTCTTCTGGGGCTACAGGACCAACGACACCCTCAGCCAGCGCAACCTGGAACTAGCTACGACTCAGGCCAGTTTAAGCGCAGTTCAGGACAGCTTGACCGCAGCCCAGTCAACGCTTCGCCATCAGGACCAGAGCTATGCCACCTTGAAGACGGGCATCAAGCAGGTGGCGGAGCAGTACGTTGCGACAAAAACGCAGTTACAACAGGTGCAAATCGACCTTGGCCGGACAGAGGGCCAGCTCACGCAGGCTCAGAGCCAGGTTGGCCGAGCACAAAACCAGCTCGGGAACACCCAGCAAAATCTCTCGACCACCCAAACTCACGCAGTTCAAATCCAGCGAGGCGCCGTGCTGTTGCAGCAGACCGTGCAGCTCCTGGCGTCTCTTATCGTGCTGGAGAACAATTACATCACTGCGGCACAATCCCACAACGGCACCGCGATGAAGAGCGACCTCGGAGAGATGCGCGTGTTGGAGGACCAGGCGCAGACGCTCGAGCCGGCTCCGGGAGCACCCGCCCAGTGATGGCCATCGGCCGTCCCCCTAGACATCACCCCCTCGCGTTTGCTACTACCGAGTCCTAGTGCCGTGGCCGCACCGGCCAATCCCAGCACTTGAGCCCGAGGAGATAGCACATGCTCGCCAGGAAGCTCAAAGCCTCTGATGAGAACGCAGACGCCGCGCTGGCGCCGATGTACGGATCCCGCGACCTGTGCGAACCGGTCCCCCGCTACGAGATGCCGGCCGGGCAAATGCCACCGCGATCGGCCTACCAGATCATCCATGACGAGCTGAACCTCGACGGCAACCCGGCACTCAACCTCGCCAGCTTCGTGACCACCTGGATGGAACCAGAAGCCGACATGTTGATGACCGAGTCTCTCAGCCGCAACTTCGTCGACGCTGACGAGTACCCCCAGACGACTGAAATCCACAACCGCTGCGTCAACATGCTTGCCCGCCTGTTCAACGCGCCGGCAAACGGGGCGGCCGTCGGTTGCGCCACCGTCGGGTCGTCGGAGGCGATACATCTCTCCGGATTGGCACTTAAATGGCGCTGGCGTGCGCGCCGCCAGGCAGCGGGCCTGCCCTCTGGCAACCCCAACATCGTCATGGGCGGCAACGTCCAGGTTTGTTGGGAGAAATTCGCCCGCTATTTCGACGTCGAGCCGCGCTATGTTCCTCTCGCGGCCGACCGGTACGTTATCGGCGTCGACGAGGCCATGGAGCTTGTCGATGAGAACACGATCGGGGTGGTCGGTATCCTCGGCAGCACCTATACCGGCGAGTACGAGCCGGTCAAGGAGCTCAACGACGCCATAATGGAGGTCAACGCGAGGCACGGATGGGATGTCGGGCTACACGTCGACGGCGCCAGCGGCGCTTTTATCGCCCCCTTCACCCAGCCGGACCTCGCCTGGGACTTCCGCCTTCCAGCCGTTCGCTCCATCAACGCGTCGGGCCATAAGTACGGCCTCGTTTACCCAGGCGTGGGCTGGGTAATTTGGCGCAGCGAAGAGGATCTCCCAACCGACCTGATCTTCCACGTCAATTACCTAGGTGGCGACCAGCCGACCTTTAACCTGAACTTCTCCCGAGGCGCGGGCCAGATCCTGGCGCAGTACTACAACTTCTTGCGTCTCGGCCGAAGCGGCTACACACAGATCATGGAAGGGCTCGACGCGACTGCGTCTTATCTCGCTCAAGCGGTCGAAGCGGTGGGCCGTTTCGAGATCCTGAGCAAGCCGAAGACGGTACCGCTGGTCTGTTTCCGCCTGGCGGAGGAATCCGGCGGCAATGGGCACCGGCCGTACACAGTGTTCGACATTTCGGCCCACCTTCGCCAGCGCGGCTGGATAGTGCCGGCCTACAGCCTGGCGCCCAACGCCGAGCACATTTCAGTCCTGCGCGTGGTGGTAAAGGAGAATTTCTCGCGTGATATGGCAATCCTGCTCGCAGACGACTTGGCGCGCACGGTCGAGCACCTCGAGCAAAACGGCCCTTCGCACCAGGCGGCTACCCACGTCCGCCCGAGCCCGGCCCGCATAACGGCCGCAGCCTCAGCCCGGCCTCACCCCAAGGGCCACAAATCAGCCCGCGGGGTCTGCTGAACCAGGAAGGCGTCAGTCCCGAGACTTCGCTGACCCATCAGGGCCTCAGTGGTTGTGCAGCGGGAACGCACACTTGGCCGCCGCCTTGGTGAACTGAGGCGACTGCTCGTTGATCGTGTCCGGGAACAGCAGGATCACGCCGTCTATGTCGCTGATCAGCCCTATGTTGCTGCTCGCGCCGCTGCCCGGGAGGAGGTGAGGTGGGACGGAGGTCAAGGGGTCGGGGAAGTCGGTGATGCCATGGCGACGCATGCACTGCGCGACCTTCAGCATCTGCGCGACCGCCTGTTTGGTGGGAGGCGGGCCGGAACCCGGGCCCGGTGGCATGTACTTTTGGCAGGCCTTTTGAGCGGCTTGAAACTGAGGGCTCTGGGCCCCCCGGCGCCCGTGCGGAATATGAAACCACCGCCGCTGTTCGGGTCGGGGAAGTTGGTGATGCCATTGGAGCGCATGCACTTGGCGAACTCGAGCGCCTCCTCCTGGGTAGATGCAGCCGAGGGCAGAGTCGTCGCCGCTCCGCCGCCAATAGAGCTCGTAGACGTTGTCAATCCGGCCCCCGCCCCTCCTTGAGTACTGGAGGCCCTCCCCCAACAGCTCCCGGTTGGGTCGTCGTCGCCGGCAAAGTCGGCGGCAAAGTCGCCGGCAAAGTCGCCACTGATTGACCGTTCGTGGATCCGCCCCCGCACGCTGACAGGGCCAGCGCGCCCGCGGCCACAACCGCGATCAACCCAACAGTCCGTCGCGTTCGGGCCGGCCACATCTCATGGGCCGGCCGAGCCGCACCGACACTGCCGGGACAGCCTTCGTTGTTCCCTTTCATCCGCCCTCCCCGATCTAACACGGTGAAACTACTTATAGGAAATGGCGGGTGACATGACCGTGACAAAAATTGTTACATCGGTGTCACCTGCGACCTGGCATCCTTAGCAACTGGACCACCAAGGTGCGGCCCGCACGAGCATCAGGCCCGCCGAGTACCGTCCGCCGTGAGGGCCATTATCGGGACATGAGAGTACTGGTAACCGAAGACGACGAGGTTCTGGCTAAAGCGGTCGCCGTCGGGCTGCGCAGGGAAGGCATGGCCGTCGACGTCGCCCTTGACGGCGACGACGCGCTCTCCCACCTGGCGGCCAATCACTACGACGTCGTGGTGCTCGACCGCGACCTGCCCGGCACCCACGGCGACGACGTCTGCCGGGCCCTGGTTACGGAGCGTTCGCCAAGCCGGGTCCTGATGCTCACCGCGGCGAGCACGGTCAAGGACCGCGTTGAGGGGCTGGGGTTGGGCGCCGACGACTACCTGGCCAAGCCCTTTGAGTTCGCCGAGCTGGTCGCCCGCATCCGAGCAGTAGCGCGACGCCCAGCGACCCCGCCGGCAGAACTGGCCTACGGGGACGTGAGGCTCGACCCTCTCCTGCGAGTCGCGTTCCGTGCCGGAGGACGTCTTCAGCTCACGCGCAAAGAACTGGCGGTACTGGAGCGCCTGCTCGCCGCAGAAGGTAAGCCCGTCTCGGCCGAGGAACTGCTCGAGGGGGTTTGGGACGAGGGGACCGACCCGTTTACTAAGACGGTGGCGGTCACTATCAGCCGGCTGCGCCGCAAGCTCGGGGGCCCACCGCTGATTGAAACCGTCCGCGAAAGCGGGTACCGCATAGGAGGGCCTTGATGCACCTTTATCGCTCCCGGCTCGCACCGAACTTGTGGCTGCGGTGGCCCCGTCGTAGCGCCAGGCTCCGGCTCACCGCTGTCTGCGGAGCCCTTTTTCTCCTCTCCGGCACCGCCCTACTCGCGGCCACGTACATCCTTTTTGAGCGCGCAACGAAATACAGAGCGCCACATTTGCCGAAGGTCCCTGACACGCCCGCCATGCAGGACCTTCAGCGTCCTCTGGCACAGGCCCAACAGGAGCTGGCACAGGCCCAGCATCAGCTGGCTCAAGCTCTGCCTTCGCAAGCAACGGCTTTGCCCACCCTGCCGCAGCCCCAGCACTTCCCCGCCGGTCTTGTGCAAGTCAAGGGCCCGGCTCGCCTTGCCCAGGCCCAGCAGCAGCTGGCGCTGGCCTATCGTCAGCTGGCGCACTTGCCGAGCGGGCTGAGCCTGTCCCTGCAGCCGGTCTCGCAGGCCCCACGCAAGGTAGTACAGGCGAGACTTCAGGTTGCACAGGCGATGCACCAGGTCGCGGAGGCGATGCACCAGGTCGCGCAAAGCGTGCCCGCCCTTGCGCAGGCCCAGCATCAGCTGGTGCAGGCCCAGCTTCAGCTCACACAGGCCGTGCACCAGGTCGCGCAGGCGGGGCCCGCCCAAGCCGCACAGCGGGCGGTCGATTCGCACCAGCTCCTGGTCAACTCGGGCGTCGCTCTGGCGATCGTGGCCATCCTCGCCCTCCTGGCCGGCTGGCTCGTCGCCGGCAGGATCCTGCGGCCTATCCGGACTATCACTCGCACGGCGCAGCGGATCTCCTCCAACAGCTTGCACGAACGCCTGGCCCTCGACGGGCCGCAGGACGAGCTCAAAGCGCTCGGCGATACCCTCGACGATCTCTTCGCCCGGCTCGAGGCCGCCTTCGAGGCGCAGCGGCGTTTCGTTGCCAACGCCTCCCACGAGCTGCGAACCCCGCTCACGCGGGAACGCACCCTGGTACAAGTCGCCCTGGGCGACCCATCGACTCCGGAGGGTTGGCGATCCACTGCCGAGAAGCTCCTGGCCTCAAACCGGGAGCAGGAAACGATCCTCGAAGCCCTCCTCACCCTCGCCACCAGCGAAGTCGGGCTCGAGCACTGGGAGCGGGCCGACCTGGCCGAGATCTGCCGGAGCGTCCTAGAGCGTCCAGGCCTCGGCACCGAACGCCTCGGGTTGCAGGTCGAGACTGCCACCTGTCCAGCGCCGCTCGAGGGCGACCCCACACTGATCGAACGTCTCGTCGCCAACCTCGTCGACAACGCCGTAGTGCACAACGTCGGCGGCGGCCACCTCGAGGTCGCGACCGCCTCCGTGGAAGGCCAGGCCGTGCTTTCGGTGACCAACACCGGCGCCGTCGTCGCGCCGAGCGAAGTCAACGGCCTGTTCGAGCCCTTCCAACGCCCAGACGGGCGCCATACGCGCCACAAAGACGGCCACGGCCTCGGCCTATCGATTGTCCGGGCGATCGCCACCGCCCACGGCGCGGCCGTCAGTGCTTCTGCCTTGCCGGGCGGTGGGCTCTCGGTCGACGTCACCTTTCCTGCGCCGAGGGCCTCGCCCAGCCGCCAGCAGGGGCGTGCGGCCCTACTCGCCGTCCGTAGAGAACAAGACGGGTTCTCGCTAATCAGGCTAATGAGGGCACCAAGGGTTGTCCCCCGGGTAGTCGCCCCGGGCGTTGAGGTGCGCGAGCAGGTTTGCCAAGTGAGCGATGAAGCGCCCCGCTTCCTCGTCGTCGAGGTCCGTCAAGAACCGAGTGAGGGCGCCGGCGTGGCGGTCCCGCATTTGGGCCACAGCTGGTTTGGCGGTTTCAGACAGCGAGACGACGATGCGGCGCCGGTCAACCTCGTCGTGCTCGCGCACTACGAGGCCCGCTCGCGCCAGGTCACCGACAACCAGGCTGGCGTGGGCGATGCTCATGTCAAGGCGCCGAGCCAGCTCCGAAACCGTGGCGGGGCCCGCCACGCCGAGCGAGACAAGGGCGGCGATGTGGCGCTCGCGGTGGCTCCCGCCCACCTTCAAGACGGGCGGCACCTCGCCTGCTCGCCGTCTCAGGGCGAAAGCCAGCTGAGGAAGGAGGGGCGCCAAGCGGGCGATGTGAGGGTAGGGATTTTTCTTCAAGAGACTTTGATAGTTAAGGATCCTTGAGTTATAGTCTAGCTGTTCGAACCCTAAAGGAGCGAGATGGCCGACAACACCAACCATTACTCGAGGTACTCGCCGCAGGACCGGAGCCTGCGGGCTTCGGACCATGACCGCGACGCCATCGGCGACATCCTCCGCCGCCAGCACGTGGCGGGCCGCCTCGATGCCGACGAGTTCGCCGAGCGGTACGGGCGATGCCTCGAGGCGAAGACATACGCCCAGCTCGACGGCCTGGTCGCCGATCTCCCCTTCGACGGCCGGGCGCCGCACCAGCCCGGTCCGGCGGCTTGGGCAGACGGTGCCTGGGCGACCAGAAGGTGGCGCGCCGGGCGGCGCCTGTGGCGGGTCCCGTGTTCGCGTGGGTGGTCCTGTTCGTGGCGCTTGCCGTCGGCGGCCACGTGTGGCTATGGCTGGCGTTCCCGCTGTTTTTCTTCTTCGTGCTGCGACCGCTGATCTGGCGTTCTGCCTGGCGGTGGGCAGGCCCTGGCCCCGGGTGGGGACCGCGTGGCCCATGGGGCTCATGGGGTTGCCGGTCCGGGTTCGCCGGGCCCGGCAGGCCGACCGTCTGAAACTAAATCATCTGGCCTTGAAATACCTTCTGCGGGCCTTCTGACCAGGCTTTTTCCCGCTGCGCAGCGCCCACACTTCACAGAGTCATCACGAAGTGATCAACGGGCGATCAAAGGGGCAGGGAAAGTCCCCTACAACCCAAACCATGGGCATGGAGACTTCAGGAGGCTGGAAAAATGCGCTATAGACACCGAAGCAGTTGGCTACTCAAAGCTGGCTTGGCGAGCGGCGTGACGATCGCCACGGCTAGTTGGTTCCTCGCACCGGCGGCGTCAACGTTTGCTTCAGGGACGACGACTACGACCACGACATCGGCTAGCACTACTACGACGACGACCGCTCCCACAACGACGACCGCTCCCACAACGACGACGTCGACTACAACGCGGCCGTCCACAACAACGACCGTGCTCTCGGCATCGAGCAACCCCGTTGCACGCGGTGCGAGCGTTACGCTCAAAGCGCGCGTTATCCCGACGCCGAGCGGTGGGACGATGAGCTTCTTCCGCGATGGCAAACCGATATTTGGTTGCCAAGGCGTCGCCGTGGACGCTTCAACCGGTGAAGCAACCTGTACCACCAGTTTCCCCCTAGCAGGGCGCTCGGGGCTGCAGGCGTATTACAAGGGCGCCGACGGTTTTCACTCGTCGTCGTCAAATGTCTTCGTAATGGCGGTAAATCTTCCTGCGTCGGGGATCTGGCTTGTAACCAGCAATGGGGTGGTTTTTGGGTCGGGTGCGGCTCGGTCGATGGGCAATGTCGCCACATCGGCGTCGACTGGGCCCGTTGTCGGCATAGCTTCCACTCCCTCTGGACAGGGTTACTGGGTAACGACGTCTCGCGGCGAGGTAAAGGCGTTCGGCGATGCGCAGTTCTACGGGGACCTGCCTAGCCAAGGTTTGAACACGAAGGACATCGTGGCGATCGCCCCGACTGCTGATGGCGAGGGCTATTACCTAGTGGGAGCGGACGGCGGTTTCTTCACTTTCGGTGACGCCAAGTTCCACGGCTCGGTGCCCGGCATTGGCAAGCACGTGCACGATGTCGTGGGCATGGTCGCGACCCCTTCCGGCGGGGGCTACCTACTGGCGGGTGCAGACGGCGGCGTGTTCAGCTTTGGTAAGAGCCACTTCTTCGGCTCCCTCCCGGGCCTCGGAAAGCACGTGACCGACGTGCGGGCCATACTGCCGTCTTCGACGGGCGGGGGTTATGTGCTTGTCGGTGCGGATGGCGGAGCGTTCATTTTCGGCACCGGCGTTCACTTTTACGGTTCCCTACCGGGGCGAAATGTCAATGTCAATAACGTCGTTGGCATTGCCTTGACCCCCGACGACGGTGGGTACTACATGGCAGGCTCCGACGGCGAGCTGTACGGATTTGGTGACGCTCATGCCGGGACGCAGCAAGTCGTCACTTCCAACTTGCCGGTAGCTGCCATAGCTGGCACCTAGGTACGCTCTCCGCCCGGGGCGGAGCCCCAAGGCTTCCACCAAAAAGCCGGAGGAGCGCCCACTGCGCTCCTCCGGCTTTTTTGTTATTTCTCTACTCGGTACTCGTACTCCTCGAGCAGGTTCGACGCTTCGTCGCGTCGAAATGTCCAACGTTTATGTTGCCACGGAAGATCACTTCGCCAGGCTGGCTCTGCCGGCGCCAAGTCGCCAGGGTTCGGGACAGTCGGTTCAACAATCGAGGCCGGCGATCTCATCGATGGGCGGGGGTGGTCACCACAAACCTGCCCCGTTCGTTCGGCGGGGCTGGTTTGTGGTGCCAACAGCGACCACGGCACGTGCCAAATCCGGTGTTGCGCCAAAACCAGCTAGGAGGGCTGGGGCGCCTGCTCCGCATGACCGCCGAACTCCTTGCGCATGGCGGAGAGGATCTTGTCGGGGAAGTCCGCCTCGCCGCGGGAACTGAAGCGCTCGTAGAGAGCGGCGGTCAGCACGAAGGCCGGCACCGCCTCGTCGATGGCGGCCTTTATCGTCCAGCGTCCCTCGCCTGAGTCCGAGACGCGGCCCTCGAAGCTCGAAAGCTTGGGGTCCTCGTGGAGGGCATGGGCCGTGAGGTCGAGCAGCCAGGAAGCCACCACGCTCCCCCGCCGCCAAACCTCGGTGATCTCGGGCACGTCCAAGTCGTACTGGTAGTGCTCTGGGTCTGCCAGAGGGGTGTTCTCGGCATCGATGGTTGCGGCGGCCGATTTGCCGATATTCGCCTTAGCGATGACGCCAAGGCCCTCGGCGTAGGCGGCCATCATCCCGTACTCGATGCCATTGTGGACCATTTTCACGAAATGGCCGGCGCCCGCTTGCCCGCAATGGAGATAGCCTTGTTCGGCGCGGGCAGGACGCCCGGTACGACCTGCGGTGCGCGGGGCGGCATCGAGCCCGGGAGCGATCGTGGCGAAGAGCGGCTCGAGGTGGTCGACGACCTCGGTTTCCCCGCCGATCATAAGGCAATATCCCCGCTCGAGGCCGAACACGCCGCCGCTCGTACCCACGTCCACGAAATGGATACCCTGCTCTTTCAGCTTGGCGGCACGGTCAATATCGTCGTGGTAATAGGAATTCCCGCCGTCGATTATGATGTCCCCCGGGGACATGAGAGCAGCTATCTGGGTCACCGTTTCCCCCGTATAGCCGGCGGGCACCATTACCCAAGCCGCTTTGGGGCTAGCGAGCTTCGCCACGAAGTCTTCCAGGGTTAACGCGCCGGTGGCACCCTCCGCCTCGAGGCCCTTCACGGCGTCGGCGTTGACGTCGTAGACAACGCACGTGTGACCGGCCCTCATCAACCGGCGAACCATATTGGCGCCCATGCGCCCAAGCCCGACCATCCCGAGTTGCACGGCTGCCTCCTAAGTTTTGGTCCCCAGCACTGCCAACGGACGGTTGCGCAGATGCCCTCAGCTTCTGAGGGCAACCTAGCGTCTCAACGCCCCTTAATGGCCCCCGCCCGGTCAACGTCCCAAGCGGGCATCAAAAGGCGCTAAGCAACGGCCGTAGCGGCACTCGACAAGCCGCTCCAGGACACCTGAAGACCGAACCGCACGGCATCGGCCAAGCTCCGCTGCGCCCATTTACCTCGGCATATGCCGACCATCCGCGTGCGGCGCCACCAAGTGGACGAAAATACGAATGTGGGTTATCACGGCAAGCACGTCTTCCCTGAGCTGGGCTCCGAAAGTATTGCCCCGGGCCGGCGCGTCCATGTTGCCCGGATCGGCGGCATAGCGCTGCTGCTTGCAGGAGCGGCCTTGGTCGCAGTGGTCGTCCTTGGCCATAGCACGCCGCATACACTGGGTAACCCGGTCGCTTCGTCCAAGCAGGTCCCCGCCACCAAGGCAACGAAAACCGGCTCCGGTACGGTCGGTACCACGCACACCGTGGGGCGCGCAGGTTCGCTCGCCAGCCGCACGGGAAATGCCGGCGTATCGACACGGGCCGCTCGCGGTGCAGGACCAAGCAGTGGCGGCTCGGCCGGTGGAGCTGCCTCGAGCCCTTCCATGAACCCGGCGTCAGCTGCGAGCCCCGCGGTCAACCTCCCGGTCCCGGCGCACTTCGGGCCGTTACTGAGGCAGGCCTGGGCCCGCGCCAACCCGGGAGGTGTGGGGATAAAGGCCACCGACATCCTCTCGACCGCAGTCGGATCGGTTTTTTACGCCGAGCAGCCCGCCGTCCACACCTACTGGGCCATTTCCCAGTTCGTCCCGTCTGCCCTGGCCCAGTCCCGCGGCAGCACATCGGCAGGGGTAGCGCTCCTTGCGGAGTTCCGCGGCACTGCGGAGTTCCAAAAAGTACCCGGGCACCGTTGGGCCTACGTCGGGTCGTTCAGCACCGGGTCGTGCCCGGGGGCGCTGCCGGTCCCGGTCCTGACTACGTGGGGTTTGTGCGCCGTAGGTTCGTGAGAGCCGCAGCGCCCAGTTTTCGCGAATGGCATAAGAGAGGGACCTGGGGTGCCGATCGATAGAGGGTGAAGACGGCCCCCTTTGCCGGTCCTGCGCGAGAAGCCTCCCTCCTGTTCGCCATCTGCGGCCTTGTCGCCCTCGCCGGGGCACCGATGCCGGGCCCGGTCCACCGTCTTGCCGTCGCTGCGATCGGGGTAGCCTGCTTGGCCTTCGCCGGGGTCATCCGGCTGCTGCCCTGGGAGCGCTGGGAGGTCTCCGCCACGCTGGTGTTGACGTTCCCGTTGCTCGCCCTAGTCGACCTGACCGAGTTTGCCGGGGTGCCTTCGCGCACGACCACGGTGCTCGTGTTCCTGCTGTTCGCCTGGGTAGGAGCCCACCAGCCTCGCTGGAGCTCTTTCTGGCTGGCCCCGTTGGCGGCCATCGCGTACACGGTCCCGATGGTGGTGACCGGCAAAGCCACGCCGCTCGGCTTCGCGAGCGTGCTGCTCATGATCGTCGCCGGCATGCTGGTGGCCGAACTCATCGCTCAAATCGCCGAGCGACGCCGGGCCTCCGAAAGGGAGCTGCGGTTCCTGGCCGACAACACGAGCGACCTGGTGATGCGCTGCAGCCTTGACGGAGTGATCGTGTACGCCTCGCCGTCTTCGCAACGCATGCTCGGACGCCCTCCCGAGGACCTGGTCGGCCGCCCAGCCAGCGAAATCTGCCATCCCGACGATGTCGCCCCATTGCTGTCCCTGAAGGACCGAAAGCCCGGGGAGCTCGTCAGGGTCACCCGCCGGCTGCTGCGCGCCGACGGCTCTTATGTCTGGGTCGAGGCACTCGCACAACTGGTACCGGGCGCTCTACCCGGGGCTCTCGAGACCATTTCGAGCTCCCGGGACATCACCGAGCGCCAAAAGGCCGAGGAAGACCTCATGCACCTCGCTACTCACGACGAGCTAACCGGGTTGCCCAACCGCTTCTTCCTGTCCCAGCACCTCGGCCCTGCGCTAGCCGGGGAGGCGGCTCCTTGGCTGAGCGGAGTTGTCCTGTTCGTCGACCTCGACGGTTTCAAGGCTGTCAACGACAGCCTCGGCCACGTCTATGGCGACCGGCTCTTGGTCCAGGTGGCGCAACGCCTCCAGAAGGTGACGCGGGCGGGCGATGTCGTGGCGCGCTTCGGTGGGGACGAGTTCATCGTCGCTTGCCCCAGCACGGACGTCCCGTGCGCTCAGTTCGCTCAGCGCATCGAGCAGGAGCTGTCGGTGCCGTTCAAGCTCGAGGCTCATACCGTCACCATTAGCGCCAGCGTCGGATGGGCCGAGTCACCGGGGGGGCTACCCCTGAAGCGCTGCTGGCCGCCGCTGATCGCTCCATGTACGCAGTGAAAGCCGAGCGGCGCAACGCACCGGGGGTCTTCACGCCCGAGATCGACGGCCCGCCCAGCCAGACGAGCGTGGCCCGCACCGCCTAGGGCTGCCTCCAGGAACGTTCTTGGGCCTAGGGCAGGATCACCAGGTCGTCACGGTGGACGACCTCCTTGGGCACCTCGGGGGGTAGTTCAGAGGTCCGCCGGCCTGCCCACTGCGACAGAGCCTTCGCTGTGTGGCGCACAAGGCCCTTGGCGAAGACCTCGCCGTCGGGGCCTGTCACGGCGACTGCATCTCCGGGGGTGAACTCGCCGCGCACCTCGCGCACGCCGGCCGGCAACAACGACACGCCCTTGCCCATGAGGGCTTCCTTGGCGCCGGCGTCAACGCCTACGGTCCCGGCGGGAGCAAGCGCGAACGCGATCCAGAGCTTTCGGGCGGACAGGCGCGCAAGGCGGGGCTGTACCACGGTGCCCACACCCGGCGCACCGGCCAACGCATCGCGCAGCACATTGGCCCGCTCGGCCGAGGCGATGACGACCCGGACGCCCGACCAGGCAGCGATCTTGGCAGCTGCCAGCTTGGAGGCCATGCCTCCGCTCCCCCGGCTCGTCCCCGCGCCGCCGGCCAGGGCGAGCACCTCGTCGATCTCGCGTACCTCTTCGACGAGGGAGGCCTGCTCGTCGACCCTTGGGTCGGCCGTAAACAGGCCCGCCGCATCCGTAAGCAGTACGAGCAGGTCGGCCTGGAGCAGATTGGCGACCAGAGCCGCGAGGCGGTCGTTGTCCCCGAAGCGGATCTCATCGTCGGCGACGGCATCGTTCTCGTTGACGACCGGCACGACACCGAGGTCGAGCAGGAGGCGGAGCGTCTCGCGCGCGTGCAGGTACTGGGCACGATGCATGAAATCGAGCGGAGCAAGCAGCACCTGGCCCCCGATGATCCCGACAGCCTCGAGCGCTCTTTCGTAGTGGCCCATGAGCCGGCTCTGGCCGACCGCCGAAACGGCCTGGAGCAGTGCCAGGTCGGTCGGCCGCGGGTAAAGGCCCAGCACGGGAAGGCCGGCGGCGATCGCCCCGCTCGTGACCACGACGACCCGGTTGCCACCGTTGCGCAGCTCGGCCACCTCGGAACAGAGCTTGGACATCGCGCCTTGCGCGACGTGGCCGTCGATATCGGTGATGGAAGAGGTGCCGACCTTTACGACGACAGTGCCCATCAGCTTGGGCCCATCAACCTGGCTCCCAGTCAAACTCGAAACGCCCGATGCGTACCCGGTCCCCCTCCTTGGCACCAGCGCGGGCGAGAGCCCGGTCGACGCCGAGACGCTTCAGGCGCCCCTGCGCGTAGGCGAGCGCGCCTGCGTCGGTGAGGTCCGAAAGAGCGACCGCGCGTTCGGCCTGACGGCCCGTCACAACGAGCGAGCCGTCCGGCCCGCGTTCGACGAGGACCCCCGTGGGTACCGGCCTGTGCAACGTCACCCGGCGCGGGCGGGGCTGGAGGGCGCGGGCTTCCTCGACCAGCTGCGCCAGCTGGCCGACCAGCCAGGCGATCCCCTCCCCCGTGACCGCCGAGATCGCCGGGAAGCCCGAATGCGAGCGCCACGGCTCCGTGGCCATATCGGCCCGAGAACCGACTACCAGCCGGGGCCGCTCCATGAGCTCCGGCTCGTGCTGGCGGAGCTCTGTGAGCAGGATGCGCTCCTGCTCGGCCGGCTGGCGCCCGTCGTCAGGTGCGAGGTCCACCATGACGAGCAGCACCCTCGCTCTTTCGATGTGGCGCAGGAACTGGTGCCCCAGGCCCTTGCCTTCGCTCGCACCTTCCACCAGGCCGGGGATGTCGGCGACTACGAACTCGTGCTCGTCGAAGCGCACCACGCCCAGGTGCGGCTCTAGCGTGGTGAAGGGGTAGCTCGCGATCTTCGGCTTGGCTGCCGAAATGCGCGAGATGAGCGTCGATTTGCCGGCATTTGGGAACCCGACGAGGGCCACGTCGGCCATGAGCTTGATCTCGAGGTTGTACCAGGCTTCTTCGCCGACCTCACCCTGTTCGGCAAAGCTCGGCGCCCTCCGCCGGTTGGAGAGGAACCGGGCGTTGCCCTTCCCGCCCTGCCCTCCGGCGGCGGCCAACCAGCGCGCGCCGGACTCGTTGATCTCGGCCACGACCTCCCCTGCGAGGTCCCGCACGATCGTCCCCTCGGGAACGGGTACGTCGGTATCTGCCCCGGCTCGCCCATGCTTGCCCCTGCCGGAGCCGTGGACGCCAGAGCCAGCGCTGCGGTGTGGGTGGTCCTTGAAGGACAGCAGCGAAGCGACGTTGTGGTCCGCGACCAGCCAGACGTCGCCGCCCTTGCCGCCGTCGCCCCCGTCAGGGCCGCCTTCTGGGACGTGCGCCTCTCGGCGGAACGAAACGGCGCCCGCGCCGCCGTCGCCGGCCTTTACGTGGAGCTGGCACTCGTCAACGAACACAAACAGACCTCGGGCGCCGGTGAGAGGTTATTAGGCCCCAGGGACCGAGCCCGAGAAGGGCCCGGATGATGTCAGTTGTTCGCCGCTTCGAGCGGCTCGACGCCCACCACGCGCCGTCCGTTGCGATGGGCGAAGCGAACATGCCCGTCGAGGAGAGCGAACAGAGTGTCATCGTTGCCCTTCCCGACGCCGGTGGCCGGGTGGAACCGAGTGCCACGTTGGCGCACGATGATCGACCCCGCAGTGACCAGTCCGCCGTCGAACACCTTCACGCCCAGCCGCTGCGCGTTGCTGTCGCGGCCGTTGCGGGTACTACCGCCACCCTTGGTCTTGGACACTTGCTCAAGCCTCCCTGGTGATCGCGGTCACCTCAATGGTGGTGTACCGCTGGCGGTGCCCCCAGGAACGGCGTCCACGGGTCTTGTTCTTGTAGGTGAAGCCCCTTACCTTAGGCCCCTTTTCCTCGCCTACCACCCGGGCGCTCACGTTTGAACCGGAGAGCTCCGCGGGCGTCGAGAGCACGGTTGCGCCGTCCACAACCAGGACCGGGTCGAAGGAAACCACATCGCCCTCAGCCGCGCCGAGAAGCTCGACCGCCACGCGCTGGCCTTGTTCGACGCGCTCTTGTTTGCCGCCTGTTTTTATGACTGCGTACACAGGAGCGACAGTATAACGGCAATGCCCCGCCTGCGTTCAGCGGCCGGGCGCAAGTAGGCTGAAGCGAAGCTCGGTAGACATCCCAGCACACTACGAGGAGGCACTCCCGATGCCCAGTCCTGAAGCGGCCAACGGCTCCGCGACCTTGACATTTGACGGTTCGCAGATCGAACTTCCCGCCGAGAAACCGACGCTCGGGCGTACCGCTCTCGACGTCTCCGGCCTTGCCCAGCACGGCCTCGCGGTGTTCGACCCGGGTTATGCGGACACGGCTGCTTATCACTCAGCGATCACTTTTGTAGACGGGGAGGCAGGACGCCTGTACTACCGGGGCTACCCGGTGGAACAGCTCGCTACATCGTTCTCTTTCCTTGACATCGCCTACCTGTTGATCTATGGGGAGCTGCCTACCCCGCAGGCGTCGGAGGAATTTTTCGCCAAGGTGCGCGACCCCAAGCTCGTGCTGCACGTCGGGATCGAGCGGCTCTTCGACTCCTTCCCGCAATCGATGCACCCGATGGCCATGCTGTCGATCGCCACCGAGGCCCTCTCGGCGTACTCCGACGACGGGCCGAAGTCCGATAACCGGGCTCTTGTCGAGCAGGCGGGGGTACGGCTCCTATCGGCCATGCCGATATTCACCGGCTATGCGCTTTCGACGCTGCGCGGCCTTCCCCGGGCCAAGAGCAACCGGTCGCTCGACTACGCCGAAGACCTCCTCCAGCTTTGTTTCGCCATCCCGGGCAGCGACCACCTTCCAGACGACGCCACCGCGAGAGCGCTCAACACACTGCTCATCTTGCACGCAGACCACGAGCTCAACTGCTCGACCGCAACCCTGCGCATGGTGGCGTCCTCAGGAGCCGGCTTCTATGCGGGCGTGTCTGCTGCAATAAACGCCCTGTGGGGGCCGCTCCATGGAGGCGCTAACCAGGAAGTCATAAAGATGCTCCAGGAAATAAAGGACTCCGGGCAGTCGCTCAGCCATTTCGTGGACAAAGCCAAGGACCGCAACGACACCTTCCGCCTCATGGGTTTTGGCCACCGCGTTTACAAAACGACCGACGCAAGGGCCAAGGTGATCCGCCAAATTGCGTTGGACCTCGTGGAAAACGCGCCTCCAACGACCCTCTGCTGGACATTGCGTTGCGGCTCGAGGAAGTGGCGCTGGCTGATGAATACTTCATTTCCAGGCGGCTTTACCCGAACGTCGACTTCTATTCTGGGATTATCTACCGGGCGATCGGCTTCCCCGACGAGATGTTCACGCCCCTTTTCGTCGCCGGCCGTAGCGCCGGTTGGGTGGCCCACTGGCTCGAGCTCACGAGCTCTCCCGCCAACCGCATCGGCAGGCCGACACAGATCTATACCGGCCACACCGAGCGGCGCGTGCCCACACGGGCCAGCTAACTCCGGCTAACCCCCAGCGCTACAACAGGGATTCGTCGAAGATGATCCCGCGGCCACCACAGGTCGGGCACGTCTCCGAGTAGGACTCAACAAGTCCTTCGGAAATACGCTTGCGGGTCATCTCGACCAGGCCGAGCTCGGATATGTCGAACACCTGCGAGCGGGTCTTATCCCTTGCAAGAGCCTCCCGGAAGGTGCGGATCACCTCGGCCCGGTTCGCCATGATCTCCATGTCGATGAAGTCGATCACGATGATCCCGCCGATATCGCGCAAACGAAGCTGGCGAGCTATTTCTTCGGCGGCTTCAAGGTTGTTACGGAACACCGTTTCTTCGAGGTTCGACGTCCCGACGTTCTTGCCAGTGTTCACGTCGATCACCGTCAGAGCCTCGGTGCGCTCGATGATGATGGACCCACCGGACGGCAACCAGACCTTGCGGTCGAGGGCCTTGTGCACCTGCTCGTGGACGCGGAACCGCTCGAACAGCGGCAAGGCCTCGTCGGTCGGGCCGACCAGTTCGACACGGTCCGCAAGCTCGGGCGTGATGCTGGTGACGTACTCCTTCACCTGGTCGTAGAGGCCCTGGTCGTCGATTACGACGCCGCGGTAGTCGCGATTGAACTCCTCGCGGATCACGCGCACGGCGAGGTCGGGTTCGCGGTAGAGCAGCTGGGGGGCTCGCGATGTCTTGGCGATCTGCTGGACGCTCTCCCATTGGCGCATCAGGCGGCCGACGTCACGGCCTAGCTCCTCGGCACTTGCACCCTCGGCGGCCGTGCGCACGATGAGGCCGTGGCCGGCGGGGCGGATGTCGTCCAGGATCTTGCGCAGGCGGCGCCGCTCGTCGTCGCCAAGGCGCTTTGAGATGCCGTAGGTGTCGCTGTCAGGGATCAGCACGACGAAGCGCCCTGGCAGGGAGACCTCCTGGGTGAGGCGTGCCCCCTTGGTCCCGATCGGGTTCTTTGTGACCTGGCAGACGATGCTTTGGCCCGTCCGGAGCAGTTGTTCGATCCGGGCGTCTCGCGCCGGTCCCCCGAGGCGGCCCCGGGTCGGCTTGCCGTCGTCGTCGGAACTGGGCGGCTCGACCTCGTCGGCGTCGTAGTGGAGGTCACCGCGGTACAGCACAGCGTTCTTCGGCGTGCCGATATCGACAAAGGCCGCCTCCATGCCGGGCAGCACGTTCTGTACCCGCCCGAGGTAGATGTTGCCGTCGATCTGGGTGGCGTCGTCGGCAGGGCGCGACACGTAGTGCTCGATCAGCGTGCGGCCTTCGAGGACCGCGATCTGGGTTGCTGTCGGGCCTACGTGGACCGCCATGAGGTAGCGCCCGAGGGGGCGGTTGCGGCGTTCCAAGCTCGCCTTGTCGGCTGCGGCCCGCTCACCGCTTGCCCGCCTCGGCGCCACGGGCCGCTCTAAGGCGGTGGCCCCGACAGACGCCGCGCCCGCTCTGCTCCTTGCCGCCGGGCGCGCCTTGCCAGGCGATGCGGCGAGCTCGCCACCGACAGCTCTCTCGCCGTCGACCGGCCCGCCGGTGCCCGGTACCCCCGGTAGGGGCTTGCGGCGCCGCTGCCGCCTAGCAGTCGCACCCGCGCCACCCGCGTCGTCGGTATCGTCCAAGCCATCGCCGGCCGCATCCTTTGCGAGCACCTTCGCCGGGCCGGTACCAGCTTCCTTGCGGGCCCGGCGCTTAGGCGCCGGCGGGGAGCCGGGGCGGGTGTCGCCGATCTTCGGCTTGGCGACCGCTACGGCAGGGGGGTCTTCGCTCGCAGGCAGCGCAGCCGCAGGCAGCGCCGCTGTCGGCAACGCAGGACCAGGCAGGTCAACTGCCTCTTCTGGCTCGTCAGTCTCCTCGCCGTCGGCCGAGGAGGCGACCAACACCCCAGCCCCGTGCCGGCTCCGACCGCCCCTAGAACCCCTCCGGCGGCGCCGGGGGGCCTTTGCTACGGAACCAGATGTGCCGTCGAGGTTTGTAAATTCGTCCCCGCCGGTCCCGCCCAGGGCGGCCGGCTTGGGGTTGGCGTTACCTGCTTCGCCAAGCAGTGGGTCCGACATTTAGGATTTCCCTTCCAAGCAGGCACGCTCTGCAGCGTGCCTTGCGCACGTCGCGACCAAGACGTCAGCTGACGTCCCCGGCTGGGTTTGTCAAGCCCATGCCGCGCGCCGTCGCGCGCCATCATCGAATAAACCTGCGGGTTCACGCCCTTGACCGCCCCTGCACCCGACGAAAGCGCCGGTTGGGCTGCGCTTACTTGGACCTCGCCGCTGGGGGCGAACTTCGCCGGTGCCCCCGCGCCGCTGGCCAATAAGGCGCCTCGTGTCTCTCGTCCCCTGGCAAACCTACAGAGGCAGGACCACAGCCAGTTCAACTGTTCGCCCCGAGCGCTGGTGCGCTCGCCAGCGCAGTTGTCCTGGCGGTCCCGAACGAGGTCATCTGAGTAAGCAAGTCTAGCGACCAAGTGCCGGGAAACTGAGGCTCTTGGTAAGGGAGGGTTAAGACAAGCCTGAGCCTTAGCTGAGACGGCGCATCGATACGTTCACTACCAGGCCGACTGCGATCCAGTCGATAACCATCGAAGAACCGCCAGCACTCATGAAAGGCAAGGTGATGCCAGCGACTGGCATGATGCCCATCGTCATGCCGATGTTCTCGAAGACCTGGAACGTGAGCATGCTCAGCACCCCCACGCAGATGAGTGTCCCGGCGAGATCCCGGGACAGGACGGCCGCTCGCCAGGAACGCCAGATCATCAGGACGAAGAGGGCCAGCAGGAGCGCCGACCCGACGAAGCCGAACTGCTCCGCAACAGCCGTGAAGATGAAGTCGGTCGACTGGTTGGGCACGTACGACAAGTTGGTCTCTGTCCCCTTGAACAGGCCCTTTCCTCCCAGCCCCCCGTCTGCGATCGCCGCTTTCGACTCGCCCAACTGGTACTCGATGTTCGCGGCATAAGGGCTGGCGGAGCTGGTCGAACTGCCGACCCCGCTCGGCGCCACCAAGAAGGTGAGGAGCCGGTCCTTTTGGTACTGCTTGAGGACTCCGAGCTGGAGGATCCCACCTATGGCGATCGCCGCCAGAAGGGCGAGGGCGATCATGTGCCTGCCCTTGGTGCCGCCCATCAGGAGCATCCCGATCATCACGACGGCGAGCACCATGGCACTTCCCAGTGCGTCCTGTTTGTATATGAGGGCGAACGGGAGCACCGACAGAGCCAGCACGACGACGAGGACCCGCCCCGACACGTCGCCCTTTCGGCTCGCCAGGAGGGCAGCGAGGGACAGGATCAGGCTCACCTTGACTATCTCGGACGGCTCGACCTGGATGCTCCCCACCTGGATCCACGAGGTTGCACCCAGCGTCGAGCGCCCGACCGCGATCGTGGCTAGCAGGAGCAGCAGGCTCCCGACGTAAAGCAGGGGTGCCCAGGAGAGGTACCGCTTGTAGTCGAAGAACACAGTGGCGATGAATGCACCGGCCCCGACGACCGCGAAGAGGAGCTGCTTTTTCATCTGGGACTCCGGGTTGTCGCCGGCGACCCCGAGAGGGATGCGCGTCGTCGAATAAACCATGAGGACCCCGAGCGCCGTGACGGTCGCGGCTGCCCCGATCAGCAGCACGTCCACGTGGTGCCACGCCGGAGCGGTAGCCGGCCGGCGCGGGACCGTGACTGCGGTGTTCGGCCCGGCGCTCGGCAAGGTGGTGAAGGCCATCAGCCGGCCGCGCCGTTCGAGTTGGTGGTCGTGGGCCCGGCGTCAGTGGTCGTGGTGCCAGTGGTAGTAGAGGCAGTTGTCGTGGCGGTAGAGACCGGGCTGGTGGTCGTCGGGCTGGTGGTCGTCGGGCCGGTGGTAGTGGTCGTGGTTGGAGGGGTGCAGGGGACGATCGTGGTCGACGTCGTCGTGCTGGCGTCGCTCGGGCCGCAAACGGTGGGCTTGTTCAGCCCGAACAGGGTCTTATAAACCTGGGCCACAGCGGGCGCGGCGACATCGGCGCCGTAGCCGGACTGTTCGAAAACGGCGTCCACGGCAAAGCGCGGGCTGTCGGCGGGGGCGAAGCTGGCGAACACCGAGGTGTCCTGCTTGTACTCTGCCCAGGGGACCTGGTTCGCCCCGCAGTCCGTGTACGGGCAGAACTCGCCGCTCACCTGGGCGGTGCCGGTCTTGCCGGCCACCGGGTACTCGGTGAGGGGGAAGCCCTGGAAGGCGGCGTACGCAGTCCCTCCGTTGGGGTCCGAGACGACGCCCTCCAGCCCCGCCAGGATGGCCGCCTGGTCGTAAGGGGAAGGCATCGTGACGTGGTCTTTCACCTGCGGGAAGAAGCGGACGAGGATCTTCCCGTTCGCCTTGTTGCCCGTCCCCGGCGCCTCCACGGCCAAGGCGATCTGGGGCACGTACAGGGTGCCGCCGTTGCCGAAGGCGGCATAGGCGTCGTCGAGCTGGAGAGGGGTGACCTCGTCCTGGCCCTCGCCGATTGCCTCCTGCACCTCGTCGCCCGGCTCCCAGACGCCGTCGGGGTAGTCCTTTGGGTACTGGGCGTGCTCCTTGGCCACGACCTGCGCGTCGGGCACTAGCCCGGGTGACTCGGCCGGCAGGGCGATGCCGCTGTAATGGCCGAGCCCGTACTGGGAGGCGACACTTTGCAGCGGGTCAGGCGCCTTGAGCTGGCGGCCCGCGTCGTACTCCTCATAGAACGCCCCGCCGACGCTGTAGAAATAGGTGTCGCTCGACTCGGCAAGAGCGTCTTGCAGGTCGACGTACCCGAGTGCCTGGTTGTCGTTGTCGTCGAACTGTTGGCCGCCGATGGTGTAGGTGCCGAGGTCGTCGTAGTAGGTCGCCGGGGTACGCAACCCGTAGCGGAGCATGGCAGTAGCGGTGACCAGCTTCCAGGTGGAACCCGGGGCGTACCCCGTCGAGATCGCCCGGTCGATCGTGGGGAAATTGTTCGCCGGGTTTTGGTAGTACGCCCATTGGGCGCTGCTTATCCCGGCCCCGAGGAAATCGTCCGGGTTGTAATCGGGATTGGTCGCGAGCGCGAGGACCTGGCCGTTGCGGGGATCCGTCACGACCATGGAAGCCGCCGGTGCCCGGAAATCGTGCGTGTACTTGGTTGCCTGGTCAAGCGTCCCCCTCGCCTTGGCGAGGTACTCGGCGAGGGTCTGCACCGCCGCGGTTTGGTCCGTGAGCGATATCGAGAGGACCAGGTTGTCGCCTGGGACCGGCGGCGTGTAGCTCAAACGACCGAGCACGTTGCCCTGCGAGTCGACCTGGAGCTCCTCGACCCCGGGGGTGCCGCGGAGGTACTTCTCAAAGCTCGCTTCCACGCCTGCTTGGCCGACCTGCGCATCGGGTTGGTAACACGGCACACCCGTGCCGCACTTTTGGCGCTTGTCCTCCGCGTACTCCGAGCCCGTGATCCGGCTGACATAACCGATGATGTTGGCGGTCTCGGCGCCGTAGGGGTAATAGCGCACCGGCGCGGCCTGGACGCTCACGCCGGGCAGGAGGTCCTGGTTCTCGTCGACCGCCAGCACGACCGATTCCCCCACCGGCCAGGGCAAAGGTACCGGCTGGTAGGGGCTGTACTGGACGTTGTCGATGGCGGTCTGCACCGCCGCGGCCGGCTCCCCGAGGAGGGCCGAGAGCGCGTTTACGAGCCCGGGGTGGGCGAGCGCCTGGTCGCGCTCGACCGTCACGACCTGTTCGATCTTGTCGCCGGCGAGCAGCACCCCGTCGCGGTCGAATATCTCGCCGCGAGGTGCCGGTACATAAACGGTCTCAATCCCTTGGCCCTCGACGGCAAGTGCCGGCAACGTCGAGGCTTCGACCCCTTGCAGGTACCACAGACGCCCGAGAAGCGTGGCGAACAGGCAGACGATGACGACCAGGACCGCGGTCGCCCTGATCCGCAACGAGCTCGTTTCGCCGCTAGCCGCGCTCCCGCTCTGGCTCACCGGACCGCCTGGCTCACGCTGTCACCGTACCCGTGCTGGGACGCGCCGCCGGCGTCGGCTGCGCGTGCTCGGGCGGCGCCGGCCGGAGAACTCTGAAAAGCCGCCCCGCCTCGGCGGTGGGAGAGACGAGGGCGGGGCGCTCGGGCCCTTCAGTGCCCACCCCATCAGCATCGCCGCCGGCAGTGCGAAGACTGCCGCGTAGCAGGCTTCGATGATGGCCACCTCGGCTACCCACCTCTCGCCGGGTGCCACGAGCTGAGCTTGCCCGACGACGTAGCCGATGGCCACGAAAAGCAGCACCCCGAGCACCGTCCCGCCCCCGGCGACGACGGGGACGATCGCAGGGTGTGGGCGCAGGAAGCCGGCCCTGGCCCAGCCGACTACGTAGCCGGCCAGGCACGCGGCCAGCGCCATGAGCCCAAAAGGAGTGTTCTGCAGGAAAAGGTCGCTGGTCAGCCCCGCGATAAAGCCGACCAGGGCACCTTCGTCGGGACCGGCGACAAAACCCGCACACACTGCGAGCAGGAGCATGAAGTCCGGGGCGACATCGTCCACGCGCATGTCGTTGCCGAAACACGTCTGGACGAGGATGCCGAGCAGCAAAACGACGACGACCTTGGCCACCACCTTGGCCAGCTCAAGGCCGCTCAGCCGGTCTGTGGCGACCAAAGGAGAACTCTCACGAACTGGAGGTTGACGAGGTTGGCGTACGGGTTAGCCGATATCTCGAGCTGGAGGCCGCCGGGTGGAGAGCTGACCGAGGAGACGGTGCCGACCGGGATCCCGGGTGGGAAGTACTCGACCTGCAGGCCGCTCGTGACGAGCGCGTCGCCGCGCTTCACGCTTGCGCCGACGTTGACATCCTCGACTTGCAAGGGGTTCCCCTGGCCGAGCCCTGCGGCTGCACCGACGACGCCGGTGCGTACGACGCGCACGCCGACAGTGAAGCTCGGGTCGTCGATCAGGTCCACCGTCGCCAGGTTCGCAGACACCGAGGTCACCTTGCCGATCAGGCCGCCGCTCGATACGACAGGCTGGCCGAGGACCACACCATTGTCCGAGCCGCGGTTGATCTCGATCGACTGCTCAAAATTGGCGCTCCCGATATCGATGACTTGCGCTGCCACGCTGGGTATACCCGCCAAGTAGTCGAGATGTTCCTGAGCGAGCACCTGCTCGGACTGGGCTTGCTCGCTGAGCGCTTGCACCGTCGCCGTCTGCGAACCGGCGAGTTCCTGGCGCAGGAGCTGGTTTTCTTTTAACTCAGAGCCATAATGCGTTGCCCCGTACAAGAAATTCCCTACTGGTTCCAATGCCGAATGCACAGCCGATTGGAACGGGTTCGCTACATCGTTTGCGTAAGAACGGGCCTTCGCAAATGCCCCGTGGTTGCCACTGCGGTCGGACAGGGTTACAAATGTGACACCGAGCAACACCAGCACGAGCAATAGGAAACGGCCTCGCGGGCGCCGAGGAGCAGCCACTGCTGCGACCCCCTATCGAGAACTTGTCATGAGCACGTCAGAAAGGACACCGAGCTGTTCGAGGCATTGCCCACTGCCAAAGGCCACCGACTGGAGCGGGTTGTCGGCAATCACTATCGGCATACCGGTCTCTGCGGCCAGCCGGGCGTCCATGCCGTGCAGCAGGGCGCCGCCGCCCGTGAGCACGATCCCTTGTTCCATGATGTCGGCCGCCAGTTCGGGAGGTGTCTTGTCCAGGGTCATCTTTACGGCATCGACGATCGCTTGGACTGGCTCTTCAATTGCCTCGCGGATCTCTTCGGTCGTCGTAACGATGGTCTTGGGGAGCCCGGTGATGAGGTCGCGGCCACGGATTTCGGCGCTCACCTCGTCCTGGAGGGGGCACGCGGAGCCGAGAGCGATCTTGATCTCTTCGGCCGTCCGCTCGCCCAAGGCCAGGCTGTACTCCTTCTTGATGAACGCGATGATCGCTTCGTCCAGCTCGTCCCCGGCAATGCGCACCGACTGGCTCGTGACAATCCCGCCCATCGAGATGACGGCCACCTCCGTCGTCCCGCCTCCGATGTCGACGACCATGTTGCCGGTTGGCTCGTGGACGGGCAGGCCGGCTCCGATGGCAGCGGCCATTGGTTCTTCGATGATCCACGCCTGGCGAGCCCCGGCAGCCTCGGCTGCGTCCATGACGGCTCGCTTCTCCACGCCGGTTACCCCCGAGGGCACGCAGATGACCATGTCGGGCTTGGACAGCCGGCTCGGGTGGACGCGCCTGATGAAGTAGGCGAGCATCTTTTCGCAGATCTCGAAGTTGGCGATGACACCGTCGCGCAACGGGCGGACCGCCTGGATGTGGGCGGGCGTGCGGCCGATCATGCGCTTTGCTTCCAGGCCCACAGCCAGCGGTTTGCCGTCGCGGATATCGATCGCGACGACGGAGGGCTCGTTTAGGACGATCCCGTGCCCTTGCAGGTAAACAAGGGTGTTGGCCGTTCCGAGGTCAACTGCGAGGCCTCGCCTGAAGGAAGAGAACATTCTGTCGCGCACCGTTTTCTAAGCCTCCGTGAGGCTCAAGGCTAACGCACTAGCCAGGGTCGTGCCAAAGGCACCCCCTAGCGAGGGCTCCCAAAGAACAGGGCGATCTCACGTTTGGCCGACTCCGCACTGTCGCTGCCATGGATCAGGTTCTCCGTCATCGACAGCGCCAGGTCGCCCCGGATGGTCCCGGGCTGGGCCTGGGCAGGATTGGTCGCGCCCATCGTGTTGCGGACGACCTGCCAGGTGCCGACCGGCCCCTCCACCACTGCGAGCAGTACGGGGCTGCGCGTAATGTGCTCGATGAGGCTGTCGTAGAAGGGTTTGCCGGCGTGCTCGCCGTAGTGGCGCCCGGCGGTTTCGGTGTCCAGGTGACGGAGCTCTGCGCGCGCCAGGCGGAGGCCGCGGCGCTCCAGGCGCCCGATTATCTCCCCGACGAGCCCTCTTTCGACGGCGTCGGGCTTGCAAATGACCAGGGTGCCCTCGAGCGGTTCGGTTTCCACAAGGGAGCGAGGATAGCGGGCCCAGCTCCGCTCAGAGCCGCAGCCGGTTGGGCCGGCTCAGGTGAACGGGGCGCTGGACGCCAAGCCGGGCTCGCCGAGCAGGACAGTGCGGGCCGCTCCGACGACGTAGAGCGACCCGGTCACGAGCACCAACTCGTCCGGCTCGGCTTCGCCGAGGGCCACCTCGAGCGCCTCGGCTACCGACCCCGTCGCGATCGCCCGGCACCCGAGCGAGCGCGCCGCCTCCGCTACCTCCTCGGCCGGCTGGGCGCGGGGCGACGGTGGAGGGCAAGCGACCACCAGCCGTGACTTCCCGACGTCGAGCGCAGTGAGCATCTCGACGGCGCTCTTTCCTCTCAGCATGCCGACCACCATGACCCGGGAGCGCCCGCCCGCGAGCTCGTCGTTGACCGCGATGGCCGAGCTCTGTGCGCCTGCGACGTTCTTGGCGCCGTCCAACACCACCAGGGGGCTGCGCTGGACGACCTCGAGCCGCCCGGGCGAGGTCACGGCTGCTGCTGCCTTGACCACCAACGCATGCTCGAGAGGCTTGCCGAAAAACGCCTCGGCCGCCGCAAGTGCCGCCACAAAGTTGTCCGCCTGGTGGCGACCGTGCAGCGGCAAGTAAACCTCCTCGTAGTGGCCCTCGGGGGTGCGAAGGTCGAGGGACCTGCCCCCCTCCGCCAGCTCCGCCGACTCGACGGCGAAGTCCCGCCCGGCCAGCCACAGAGCCTCAGGGCGCTCCTCGGCGAAAATGTCATAGAGCTCGGGATCGGTCTCGCCCAGCACAAGGGTCGTCCCGGGCTTGACGATACCGGCCTTCTCCCGGGCGATGTGCTGCCTGGTCGGGCCCAGCAGCTCCGTGTGGTCGAGGGCGACATTGGTGACCACCGAGACGGTCGCGTCGGCGATGTTGGTGGCGTCCCAGCGCCCTCCCATCCCGACCTCGACGACCGCAACGTCCACAGGGCGATCGGCGAAATACCGGAAGGCCGCCGCGGTGAGCAGCTCGAACCAGCTCGGGCGCATCTGCTCGCCGAGGAGGTCCTCCAGGCCGGCCAAATCGGTAAGAACTTCGGCGAGGTCCGCGTCGCTAATGGGTTGCAGCCCGACCATAATGCGCTCGTTGAGGCGTTGCAGATGAGGGCTAATGAATGTGCCGACGTTGAGCCCCTTTGTAATGAGCAGCTGGGACAGGGCACGTGCCGCGGACGTTTTTCCATTGGTACCTGTCAGGTGAACAACGGGTTGGGATGCCTGCGGGTCCCCCAGGACGTGTGCGAGGCGCCGCATGCGGTCGGGCTCCGGGGCTTGCAGGCGCGCGTCGGCCAAAATGCGCTCGAGATTTTGGTGGCGGTCAAGCCACTCCAGGGCGTCACCAAGGTTCATTTCCCGCCAACTCTAACGAAGGCAGCGGCGAATTCTCCAGCCCTAGAGCTGGTGGAGCGCTCTAGCTGGCGGCGCGGCGAGCCCTCGGCTCTTTGTGGACGACCTCGGTGCGCGGCACGAGAGTCGGGTTTACCCGCTCCAGGACTACAGAACGGTCGATGAGGCACCTGCCGATATCAGAACGGCTCGGCAAGTCGTACATGACCTCGAGGAGGACCTCTTCCAGGATGGCCCGCAACCCGCGGGCACCCGTGCCACGCAGCATGGCTTGCTCGGCGACGGCTTCCAGTGCGTCGTCGCTGAACTCGAGCTCGACGCCGTCGAGTTCGAATACCTTGCGGTACTGCTTCAGCAGAGCGTTCTTCGGCTCGGTGAGGATGCGGATGAGGGCCGCCTTGTCGAGCGTCGAGACCGTCCCGATCACGGGCAGGCGGCCGACGAACTCGGGGATCAGCCCAAACTTCAACAGGTCTTCTGGCAGCACATGCGATAGCAGCTCGTCCTCGCTGCCCTCGTGTGCCCGTCGGATCTCTGCGCGAAAACCGATGCCCTGCTTGCCGAGGCGGCTCTGCACGATCCTGTCCAGGCCTGCGAAAGCACCACCGCAGATGAAAAGGACGTTGGTCGTGTCGATCTGGATGAACTCCTGATGGGGGTGCTTGCGTCCGCCCTGAGGGGGCACCGAAGCCGTTGTCCCTTCGAGGATCTTGAGCAGCGCCTGCTGCACCCCTTCGCCCGAAACGTCGCGCGTGATCGACGGGTTCTCGCTCTTGCGGGCGATCTTGTCGATCTCGTCGATGTAGATGATGCCAGTCTCGGCCTTCTTGATGTCGTAATCAGCCGCCTGGATGAGCTTCAGCAGTATGTTCTCGACGTCCTCGCCGACATAGCCCGCCTCGGTGAGCGCCGTCGCGTCCGCGATCGCGAAGGGGACGTTGAGCATTTTTGCCAGGGTCTGCGCCAGGAACGTCTTGCCGCAACCCGTCGGGCCGAGCAGCAGGATGTTGGACTTCTGCAGCTCTACATCGCCGTCGGCATAGCCGCCCGCCTGCACCCGCTTGTAGTGGTTGTAGACCGCCACCGAGAGGATCTTCTTCGCGCGCTCCTGGCCGATCACGTAGTCGTTCAGGAAGGTGAAAATCTCCGTGGGCTTGGGGAGCTCGTCGAAGCGGACCTCGGTCGGCTCGGAAAGCTCCTCCTCGATGATGTCGTTACAAAGATCGATGCACTCGTCGCAAATATAAACGCCAGGACCGGCGATGAGCTTTTTGACCTGCTTTTGTGATTTGCCACAAAAAGAGCATTTGACAAGCTCGCTCGATTCGCCGAACTTGGCCATGTCTGCTCCTTCCGTGCTTAGGCGACACCGGCGGCCACAGGCACGCCGGCAAGCTCGCGGGTCGTTATCACTTCGTCAATGATGCCGTACTCTTGAGCTTCCGGGGCGCTCATAATGAAGTCCCGGTCCGTGTCCGAGGCCACCTTCTCTTCGGTCTGGCCCGTGTCCAGGGCGATCATCTCGTTGAGCAGGTCCCGCATCCGGATGATCTCTTTGGCCTGGATCTCGATGTCTGCGGCCTGACCGGCCGCTCCGCCGTAGGGCTGGTGGAGAAGGATCCTGGCGTGGGGCAGGGCGTAGCGCTTGCCCTTGGTGCCACCGGCAAGGATCACCGCCGCCGCCGAGGCGGCCTGGCCGTAGCAAAACGTCGAGATGTCGTTGCGGACGAACTTCATCGTGTCGTACACAGCGAACAGCGCCGTTATGTCCCCGCCGGGCGAGTTGAGGTAGATGCTGATGTCCTTGTCCGGGTTCTTGTACTCGAGATAGAGCAGCTGGGCGCACACGGCGTTGGCTACATAGTCGTCGATCGGGGTCCCCAGGAAGATGATGTTCTCCTCGAGCATCCGGCTGAAGAGGTCGTAACCGCGCTCACCCCGGTTGGTCTGCTCGAAGATGCCCGGGACGTGGTATTGGCTCACGACTCTCACCTACTACCTCCCCGGCGGCGTCCCTTGCGTTTGGTGGCGTGCGCATGTCCGCCATGTCCGGCATGGGCAGCATGAACAGTGGATGGCTCCTCGTCGACTTCGGCAGGGGGTTCGGCGAGCGCAGCGGCACCCATCAAGTCATCGGCTTCCTGGGTGTCGCGTTTTAGCAGCGCCTGGTCCACAGCGTTCCCCTCATCGTCGGTTACCTCGGCATGCTCGACTACCCAGTCGAAAGCCTTGCTCTTCTTTAGATCTGAGCGTACCGCGAGACGCCGCCCTGTGCGTTCGACCTGTTCCCGGAAAGCCCTCGGGTTGATCCCAGCTTGGATGGCGAGGCGGTCCATGAACTGGTCGAGCTCGGACTCAGAAGGCTCGATCCCTGCGGCCTTGGCCACCGCGCGCAGCGCAAGGTCAACCTTGACGGCGGGGACTGCCTGCTCGCGGAGCTGGGCAATCAGGTCTTCGAGGCTGCGGCCAAGAGCGTCGAGGTAGCGCTGCAGCGGGACGCCTTGGGCGTCGAGCCGGCGACCGAGATCCTCGGCGTTGCGGCGGACCTCTACGTCGACGAGGACCGCGGGGGGCTCCTCGTCCACCAGAGCCGCCAGAGCTTCGAGGGTGGCATTGCGCAGCGTGAGCGCAGCTTGGGCACGCTTCATCTCTCCAAGGCGGGTTTCGATGTCCTGGCGAAGCTCGGCAACCGTAGAGAACTCCGACGCCTCGGAGGCCCATTCGTCGGTCACCTCAGGCAGGATTTTCTCCTGGACCTCTTTGACGACCACCTCCACCTGGACCTTTTCATCGCCAAGCGCCGCCTCGAAGCTCACGGTGCCGCCGGCCTTGGTCCCCGGCAGGTGCTCGTCGAGCTCGGGCAGGTCGTTGCCGGCGCCGAGCTCGACCGAGTAGTCCGTGTAAGACATCCCAGGGTAAGGCTCGCCGTCGCGGGTGGCGCTCATGTCGATGACCACGCTGTCGCCGGCCTTGGCTTCGCGCTCGACGACTGCCAGTTCGGCGAAGTTGCCACGCAGGCGGTCCAGCTGAGCCTGGATGTCCTGGTCGGTCACGAGCGGGTTCGGGACCGTAACCTTCAGTCCCTCGTAGCCCTCCAACTTCAGCTGCGGCCGGACTTCCACCACTGCGTCGAAGGCCAGCGGGCCTTCCTCCTGGCCCGAGGTGACCTCTATGGAGGGGTCGCTGATGACATCGACACCCTTGTTGTTGACCGCGAGGTCGTACCAAACAGGGATGTTCTGGTCGAGTGCTTCGAGGCGGGCGGCCGGGCGCCCGATCCGCGCTTCGAGGACTCGGCGGGGCGCTTTGCCGGGCCGGAAACCAGGCACACGCAGGTCTTTGGCAAACTTTTCGAAGGTCTGGTCGATCGCCTGATCAACCTCGGTCTCCTCCACCTCGATGGTGACCTTGACCTTGTTGCCCTCCAGTGGAGCGACTTGGGCTTTCATATGAGATGGGGAGCCTATCTCGCGTTGGTGCCGGGGCGGGGTCTGCTCTACGCTCACACCATGCCTGATCAGAGCGAGCTGCTCAGCACAATCCCGCTGTTCGCCTCTCTCCCCAAGAAGGACCTCCGCTCGCTGGCGCAGAGCGCCAACGACATGACTTATGAGCCGGGGACGCAGTTGGCGTCCCAGGACGAGCTGGGAGCGATGTTCTTTGTTGTCGTCTCAGGCGAGGCCGACGTGCTAATAAACGGCCAGCACCGCAAGCGGCTCGGCCCCGGGGAGTACTTCGGTGAGATGTCCATGATCGACCGAGCCCCCCGTTCGGCCGACGTCGTGGCAGCTTCCACCCTGCGGTGCCTGGTGTTCACCCAGTGGGAGTTCAGGCCCTTCTTGAAGGCGCACCCCGACGTGGCCTGGGGACTGCTCGAGGGCCTTGTCAAGCGGCTGCGCGAGGTACAGCGGGCACTCGCAGTCGACGTCCCTTAAGGCAGTTCGGCGAACCTTAGGGCTGCCAGCGCACCTTGGGGCTGGGGCGGCGGGGCCACCTGGCGGCTGCGATAGCATTCAACCTCAGGTGCTTGTACCTGGGCCCGCCGGGGAGTAGCGCAGTTGGTAGCGCACCTGCTTTGGGAGCAGGAGGCCGGGGGTTCAAGTCCCCCCTCCCCGACTACAGCGGTTGTTGGAGAGCCCAGACCTCAGTCGGTGGCCCGCCACAGGCCCGTAAAGCGCGCGCCGGCCGGCGACCGCTTCGACCCGTCAGGGGTGTCGGGTCGACGCGCCGTGCGCCGCGGTCACTGGTGCTGGTTACGGTGCGGCGTTGGTCGGCGACTAACGGCCCGCTGAGTAACGCCTCAACCGTGGGGGCGCCGGCAGGCGTGGTCAACCAACGCGGGGTAGATGTCGGGCGATAAGGCCGGCCGTGCAGGGCGACGGTGGACGCGTGGGGACCAGGCGTGGGTGCGGGACCACTCCGAAAGAAATGGCCGCAGCCGCAAGGGCCGCCGGAAGTACGGCGCCTGCCCACCGGGCCGTGTGAGCGTACCCAAAGCCCGAGCCGCTAGCCGACCGACGTCTGCCCAGATGAACCAAAACAGGTCGCGGGCGAGGGACCATCAGCGCTACCAGGGTCTCGATGAGGTCGTCGGGGACTGGCATGCTTGCACGCAAACGCAGGCGACGCCCAATCGCCAAAGCGGCCGCTTCGAAGTCCCGGCACGCTTGGCAGGCGACGAGGTGAGCATCGAGGGGCCCTACGGGGAAGGGCGGCAGCTCACCGTCAAGGCGGGCCGATATCGCCTCGCGGGCCTCCTCGCAACCAACGATCGCCCTCCTTCGTCGGGAACGGACGCGTCCCGTCGTGGGGTCTCTTGGGGTCACGACGAGGAGCCGTACTGGATAGGGACGTCGATAACCTGGCTCTTGGCCCAGGTGCTCGACGTCGGGCCGAGGGACCAAACCGTAGCTACGGTGGCGCCGGCGACCAGAGCAACAGCGGGTGCCCCAGCACCGAAGGCGACCGTCGTCGTCCCCCGGGGCGGGGTGGGCAACTCCCGCCACCCGCTCGTCGAGCCTCCCGCCACGAACAACCGGTCAGCGCCAGACGCCTCCCTTAGCAGGACGAAGAGGCCGCTCCCATCCGCAGCGCCGAAGGACGCCACTTGTTCGTAGGGCCCCAGCGGCAAAGAGGGCGATGTGCTCCATCGGCCGCGGCTAGTCGACCAGGCCACCACGAGGTCGGTCTGGTTGTTACTACTGACCGCAAGCAGGGCAGTGGTGCTCGCCTCTACTGCCCCCAAAGCGAGCACCTCGACCCGACCACGCTCGAGCGGGCGGGGAAGGGAGGGGCCGACGAGGCGCCAAGCCCGGCGCGTTGACCAAAGAGCCCGACAACCCCGGGACCGCTACAGCTTCCCCCTACGAGGGGTCGGCCAGCAAGGAAACCGACTGCGCTGAGCGACCCGAGCCCGCAGGACAGGCCCGGTCCCTGCGCCTCGCCCAAAGCGCTCTGGCTCACGACCACCCGCCAGTTGGCGAGGTCTCCGGGGCTTGACAGCACCTCGGTGCCCTCACGATCGTTTACCAGGGCCAGGACCTGGCCGGAGGCGTCGGCGGCCAGGGCATCAGGCCGCGCCGCAAGCCCTTCAGTAACAAGCCCGTCCGACCAGGAGCGTCCTGCGTCCGAAGTTGAGAGCAGGGGCGAGTAAGTGAGGAGGGCTGAGGGTCGGATCCCCACAATCACCGAGCGGCCCGCGGACGAGGCGAGGACTAGGCCGCCGTTTGTAGCGGTAGCCGCGGCCTCCACTTTGTTGGACCACGAAGCCGCCCCTGGCGCTCGGAAGAACAGCTGCCAGAAGGTGTTGAGGGGCTGTTTGAGGTTGCCCATGGGGACAGTGGCCCAGGTCCCCGCCGACGTTTGGACAGATGTTGCGAGCGGGGTTGGGAGCGAAAGGGCACTAGCCGCGGAACGAACCGATGGGGCACCGCTCGCCGAGCAGGCGACCAAGGCCACCGTGGCGAACCCAAGGGCCCCCAAGTTGGCCGCCTGATGCAAAAACTGGTGAGAACGGGACGTTCTTTCAGTCATCGCTCACTAAGCACGGTCTTGATCGTGCTGGCGAGTACCGCCGAAAACGACGAGCTCGTTGCCGCCGTTGCCGGCCCTGGGTCGGTGTCCAAGACGTAGCGGATGTGGCCGGTGTCGTCTATCACGTAAGCGAACTCGCCATGGCTGATCATCGCCCCCGCGGGTAGGTAGATGACCTCTTCGCCATAAGACGCCCATATGTCCCTTAGCTCGGGGAGCGAGCCGGTGAGGTACCGCCAGTTGGAGATGCCCGCGAGCCCCTCCTGGTGGTCAAAGGCCGCCAGGTAGTCCGGCGTGATGAACTGGGGGTTGGCATTGATGGCGACCATCTCGACTCGGCGGGCCGCTGAGCCCAGGTCGGTGTCAGCACTGCGGAACTCCTGGGCGATGACCGGGCAATCGGTCGTGCAGGTGTCGTCTAGGAACGTGAGAGCGACGGTCTTGCCCCGCAGGCTGGCGAGAGACACCGGCTTGTCGTACTGGTCGACAAGGTTGAAGCCCGACGCAGGTTTGTCAATGGCCTCCGGGGTGCCGTCGACGGCTTCGGACAAGATGGGGTCGGCGTGCGGTCCTGTCGCTGCTGCTGCCATGGGGATGGCCCCGACAAGGACGATGCCGATGGCCCCGAGCGCCGCGATGGAGCGGAACGCGTAAGTGGGGTCGGCCACGATGTGGCCCCACAACGACGTGGCGCCGGCCGGCGCAGTCAGCGGCACCACCGTTGCGTTCTCGACGACGGCAGAGGCTCTGATAACAGCCAGGTAGCCGGCGGCGAAAACAAGCGTCATAGGCACCATGCTGTTGGGGTCGGTCCCGACACCCCCCAGGAAGCCGAGGTCTTGGACGAACACCCAGGTGGCAAGGCACAGGACCGCTCCGCCGATCACGCCCACGCGCACCACCCGCGGCCGCGCGGACAGGAAGGCGGCGCCAATCGCCGCCAGGGCGACGACGACGAAGAGGTTCACCGCCCAACCGTGTGCAGCGTCGAAGCGCCCGAAGGCAGCCACCCAAGAAGAGAGCAGGCTCGGCTGGGGCGTCTGAGCCATTTGCTGGACCATCGCCGTCAGCGTGCCTGCTGTGGCCGCGGGCCGAACTTGGCCTTGCCAGAAGCCCCGGCCCGGCCAAGCCTGGAGCAGCGCCATGCCGACAAAGAACAGGCCCGTGGCGCGGAGGATGATCTTGCCAAGGCGGCGGCCAGCCCAGACCTCTTCGGGCAAAGCGACGAGGGCCCCGGCGAAACAGTAGAACAGCACCGCTCCCGGGGCGCCGAACAGCCAGCTGAGGCCGGGCGCAAAGATCCCCCCGAAGGTCTCACCGAAGATCCAGACAATGAGCCCCCACACGACACTGGCGACCCCCCCAACTCGTGACCAATCGCCCCTTGGCGCGGCGAGCAGCCAGGCACCGATGCCGACCTGGATCCACACCGCAGCGGCCGCGGCGGTAACCGGGTGATAGCTCCAGAGCGTCGCCGCTACATTCACCAGGTGTTGCACCCAGCTTGGTGAGGCGGCTGTGGTTGGCTGCACCACCTGGGGGACCATGCCGAGCGGCATTGAAGCCTGGCCCTGGAGGATGCCGTCGAAAACCCAGATGAGACCAAAAGAGACGCGCAACAGGCGTCGGGCAACGGGCTCGGGACGAGACATTGTGGAGCTCGAAATGCCCGTTGCCCCCGCCCTCGCCAGACGGAGCTGTGCGGCCCGCTGCACGTTCCACGCCACGGAGATGAGAGCGATGATCAACAGGACCACTAGTCCCTGATGGACAAGGGCAGTTCGGAAGGCCGTGACGATGGCCGCGTTGTTCGTGCTGAGACCGGTGTTCATGCCGGGCACGGCGCTTAGGTCTCCTTCTTGAGTGCTTGGGCGTTGGCTCCAACTCGCCGAACACGGCCGGAATAGCTGCCGTCCTGGTTTGGTGAGGCGCTTCGGGCGGCGGCTACACGAGTTGAGAGATGGCGGCCCCAGTTCATATGTAGGTAGTCGAACGAGCCAGCGTTTGAGTTCCCGAGACTTTTGACCGGCCGAACTAGGGCGGTACGGCAGCCCGGCTATCGTGTCCGGCGTGGACCCGCTCACCCGGCTCGCCCTTCAGGCCCGGGCTGGCAATACGGACGCCCTAAGTGCGTTCGTGGAGACGGGCTACGAACAAGTCTGGCGACTTTGCGCCACACTCGTGGGTCGGCAGGAAGCCGACGACGCCTCGCAGGAGACCTTCGTGCGTGCCGTCCGTTCGTTGTCCCAGTTCCGCGGTGAGTCCTCGGCCCGAACGTGGCTGCTGGCCATTGCGCGCCACGCCTGTCTCGACGAACTCCGGGGGCGCGCCCGTCGCCAGCGGCGGGACACCGCCCTCGAAAGCAGCCACGAGCCTTTAGACGCGGACGCGAGCGCCAATGCGACGGTGAGCGAGCTCATCGGACGGCTTGATCCAGACCGGCGGGCGGCTTTCGTGCTCACGCAGGTGCTCGGCCTCTCCTACGACGAGGCGGCGCGAGTCTGCGAGTGCCCACCGGGGACTATCCGCTCTCGCGTCGCAAGAGCCCGCGCTGACCTGGTCGGCTTCCTGAGCCGAGCAGAAGGGGACGGTCGTCAAGGCCGCTCTTCCTCCGCGTAAGCCAGTTTTGCCTTTCTATGCCGCGGCACGCATGACTATTCGCGGGCTTAATCGGCCCCATTTCACTATTCAATTTTCTCCCGATGGCACAGCTCACTTGACAGCCCTTCCCGGCAATGTGGGCCTTTTCAACGAAGCCTCCAGCCCGTCCAACACGATGGCCAAGCCGCGCCGGAACTCTTGGTCCGATGTCATGTGCCGTGCGCGGTGCGCGCTTTGCGACAGCAGCGGGTAATCCTCGACAGGCAACGTAGCCATCTGCGCCGCGCCGGCGGCGGAGAGCGGCCCGAAATGCTCAAACTGGACCGAGCCCAACAGATAGGCCATCAAGGTCCGGTTGGCAACGCCTATCTGTTGGGCACTGAAACCCGCCTCGGCCAGGATGGTTAGTACGTTCTCGGACAAGCGCAGACCATCAGCGGACGTGAGGCGGTGCCCGAGGGCAAAGGGCACGACCTGCGGATGAGCTTCGAGGATGTCGCGGACTCGTCCAACGAGGATGGCTAGCTGTCGACGCCAGGAGCAGCGGCGCGGAGGGGTTACGTCGACCTGAGAGAAGAGAAGCTCGACGACGAGTTCTTCAAGCCGCTCTCGGTCTTCAACGTAGCGGTAGATAGACATGGTGGCCATGTTGAGCTCGGCGGCCACGGCTCGCATGTTGAAGCCGGTGAACCCATCACGGTCGATGACAGCCAGGGCTGCGCTAGCGACCTCTTTATCGGTTAGCGAGCGGGGACGCGGCATCGCCTTGAAAGTATACATCGTACGTTTGGCGGGAGAGCGTACAGGGTACGTCTACAGCGTGATAGCGTACTAAGTGCGCCTACGAGGAGGGCCATATGAACTGGATGTTTAAAGCAGGTGCCGTCCTTTTCGGGCCTTGCCCACAAACCGAGCGCCAGCCATGACGTTCATTGAGCTGTTTGCCCCAAAGGGCTGCCTCAGTCAAGCGCAGCGGCTCCAGCTCAGCGAACGCCTCGTCACCGAGCTGGTCAGCGCCGAAGGAGCGCCAACCGAGATCGTCCGGCGGGCCGCGGTATCTCTTGGCTGGTCGTCCACGAGCCGGAGGTCTGGACCGTCGGCGGGCAACCGGTGGCGACGGACGCCCCTTGCTACCTCGTCCGGCTGAGCATGCCCGGTGGGCATCTCAACGATGACATGCGAGGCGAGCTCATAACCCGTGTCACGCGCGTCCTCGCCGAAGTGGGCGGCGATCCCGACCGGCCGTATCGGGAACCTATCGCCTGGGTCCAGATCGTCGAGCTGCCTGACGGCAACTTCGGTACCTTCGGCCGGGTCATGTCGGTGTCAGACATGGTCGACTTCGCCGCCAACGGCGAGGTTCCCGTGCGCGGGACCGCTGGTGAGGGCCCTTCGGCGGGCAGGGTAACCGACCCCGTTTGCGGGATGACTGTGGTGCTGGACGCCGACGCCATCAGTGCGGACCACGAAGGCACCACATACGCCTTTTGCAGCGCTAGCTGTCGCGACAGTTTTCTGGCCGACCGGGCCTGAGGCGGGCGAAAACCAGCACCCGATTTTGAATTGCACCGGCCACCCTACAGATGCCCGGGACCAGTGGGAGCGCCCTCACTGACGCCCGCTCAGACGCGGGCGAGCGGCGAGACCGAGATTTTGACAAAGGAGAGAACGCTATGACGAACGTGATGACCAGAGCTCCAAGGGGTGGCCAAAAGCAAGCTGTTCCGTCTCGCAAACGTCAATGGTGGCGATGGGCGGCGGGCGGCGCGGGGGCTCTCGTGGTGGTCGTGGTGGCAGGGCTGTTCGTCTATGTCCATTACCTTGGAGGCCCGGTCCCGGCGCCCCTAACCCTACCGAAGTCGCATTCACGAGCGGCCGGCGTGGGCGGCGCCTCGATCGATGGGACGTGGACGGTTGGGACAGGGTCATTGGCTGGCTACCGCGTCCGGGAGGACTTCCTCGGCCCAGGTGACAGCTTGGTGGGGAGGACGAGCGCGGTGGTGGGAAAGGTTGTTGTTGCCCACGGAGAGGTCACCTCTGGGTCCTTTAGCGTCGAGCTGGGCACGGTCAAGGCCAACGGGAAACTACAGCCACAGTTCGCCGCCGCCTTGGGCACGGCGAAGTTCCCCGACGCCACCTTCACCCTGTCAGAGCCGGTCGTCACCAGTCCTGGCCCGGTTATCAACAAAGCGTTCAAAGTCAACGCAACCGGCCTCCTCGCCATGCACGGCACCACACAGCGGGTGAGCTTCGAGGTCACCGCTCGCTACAACGGAGCGGTGCTGGAAGAAGCAGGGTCGGTCCCAGTGGTCCTTTCGAAGTGGGGCATTAACGCCCCGGCGCTGATAGAAGACAACGGAGCTGTGGAGTTCTTCCTTGTCATGCACCGGTGACATCGAACACTGCTAACGGCCCGCCGGGCCTAAAGCGGACCGCACCATGACGATGAGCGCCGCCCTGCCCGACGGTGCCTCCAAGAGCTGCGTCCCTAGCCCTCTCGAGGCCGCTCTGAGGCGGCCCCGGCCATCGGCGTTCACCAAGTCAGTCGACCGGCGAACCCCTCGATGATGGCGGCGAGCTTCCATGGCGCGCGGATGTTGGCAAGATGACCCTGTCGCTTGAGGATGACAACATTGTCAACGCGGGGCAGGACCTCTCGCAACGACTCGAGACGCATTCGAAGGTGACGCGGACTGCGAGCGCCACCGACAAGGAGCGTCGGCACGTCGAGATCGCGGTAGCGGTCAATGCCCACCCCGAGGGATTCGAGCTCCGCATCGTCGGCGATCTGGCTGGCCGCGACGTTGTTCATCCGGTCCCACAACGGGACGAACAGTCGCAGTAGTGCGACTTGGTAATCGGGCATGCGAACGATCTCGCGCAAGTGGATCGTCATTGCACGTCCCGTCTCGTCGCTCGCGATGGCTTCTCGTGCTCGACGGAGCGCGTCTCCACAAAGCGGGCTCGAAACGGCAACAGGTGGTTCGTAAAGCACGAGACCGGCGAACGCTCCCGGCGAAGCGACTGCAGCTTCAAGTGCCACCACGGCTCCCGACGAGTGCCCAACCAGTAGGAGCCGCTCACCAATGCCGGAGGCGACGGCGAGAACGTCGGCCACCTCGCCGGCCATCGACTCCATTGGGGTCTCTCCTTCGGAAGGACGGTAGGGCCGCCGGTCGAAGCGGAGCACACGAAAGCCGGCGCTCAAGCGACGAGCCACCAACGCCCATGCCTCGGAGGTGCCGCCGCCGGGATGGACGATCAGGACCGGACGCCCTTCGCCTTCGTCGGTGACTGCGAAGTGCGTCCCGTCAGCAGAGGCGACTTCGTACGAGCGACCGATCACGTCAAGAGGAGGATAGCCACTTCGTTAGGGCACCAGAGGGTAGCTTTCCCGAAGGGCCTCGAGCCCCATGCCCCCATTGTGGAGGAAGGCGGCATTTTCGCTACCTCAGAGCTTGGCGTCTCCGGTCTGCTTGTTCTTGTGGGCGGCCGGCCCATTGAGCCTTTTGGGTGTAGGATTTGCCTTGACACGGAGTACGAACCCGCACCGTGTTGGATTTTGCCGCTTCCGTTGGCATTCTCCCGGGGACGTTGCTCTGGGCCCTGGTAGCGAAACATGTTTTGTTCACTTCCCAGGAGGGCCCGTTTAGCACCGGTCGAGTTGCACCCGTTACGTGGGCTGGCTTCGGGGTGTCCCGTGTATTCGTGGCTATCCTCTCCGTCCCTGCTTTCACGCTGTTGAACCGCCGCGACGGCTAGCGGAGGCGCTAGGCAGATGGACATTCACCGTTACGAAGAAGGCAAGTAAGCAGCGGGATGCTAGGTGCTACGTTCTCGCGCCAAAAGGAAAGGTAGGAGTTCATCATCGAGAAGTACCGCAACTACTGGGCATATTCCATCGGCTGCTTTATTGTGTGGGCAATCATCTTGACTGTGCGGGTCGTTTTCTGGGGAGGCTCCTCCACCACGCACACCGTTCTCGCGGTCTTCGCAGGCTGGTGCATCGCGTGGATTTCGACCACGATCGCGAGGTACGTCTACGCTCCTCCCAACCGCTGGCTAAAGGGACATAATCCCGCTCCGTGACGCAGGAGGTGGCCAATGCGAACCCTCGTCGTCGGTGCCGGTGTGATCGGGAGCGTCTACGCCGCCAAGCTGTTGGAGGCGGGCCACGAGGTGGTCCTTCTGGCTCGGGGTCGTCGCCTCTCGGACCTCCAGGCCCGCGGGTTGGTATTAGAAGATGCCGGATCGGGACGGCGCACGGAGGTTGCGGTGCCCTCGCTGAACGAACTCGTTGCCGGCGACCGCTACGACTTGGTGGTGGTCCCTGTTCGCTCCGAGCAGCTGGCAAGCACGATCCCGGTCCTGCTTGCAATGAGCGACGACTCGGACGTGCTGTTCTTCGGCAATACCGTTGGGCGCCAAGCCGAGCTCGTGGCGGCGATCGGCGGCCGGGCCATGTTCGGCTTCCCCGCTGTCGGTGGTGTCCGCGACGGTCCGGTCGTCAGGTATGTGATGATCCGTCAGCAAAAGACGATGCTTGGCGAGGCGACACGCATGACGACGCCGCGGGTACGCCAGTTGCAAAAGGTGCTTGTCGCAGCCGGTTTCCCAACCAGGACGAGCGCCAATATCGATGGTTGGATGCTCGGCCACGCCGCCTTTGTCGTCCCCATAGGGTTTGCGCTCTACCGCGTCGGTACCGACCCGGCCAAACTGGCCGCCGACCGCGACATCGTAGCGTTGATGGTGCGGGCCACTCGGGAGGCCTTCAGGGTGTTGGTTGCTTCGGGCATTGCCGAGATCCCCGCCAACCTCCGGATGCTCTACCTCCATATGCCGACGGCTTTCATCGTCCGGTACTGGCAGCGGGTCTTCGCTGGTCCCCGCGGTGAGCTCTGGTTCGCTGCGCATAGCCGCGCCGCCCCCGACGAGATGCACGCTTTGGCCGACGAGCTCCAGGCAGCCCTCGGGCGCGTCGGCCAGCCAACTCCGGACCTCGACAACCTACTTTCCCCTCTTGCGCCCTGACAGATCGTCACCATGACCATGTCACCTACGACCACATCCCCGTCGTCGGCCACAGGAAAAACTGGCTGTTAACCGAGCGCGTTCCTGGCACCGACAGGCTCCCGCGTGATGGTGGGCTGGCGGTCGTCCCCCGTTTGCACTACAGGACCGGGCATTATCACAGGTTCGCTCGGCGGGTCATGTGGAACTGGCGAGCTATGCGAAGGAAGCCAAACGAGCGCAATGAGAACACCAGCGAACGAGACAACAGCTCCGACAAGGAACGAGACCTCCAAGCCGCTCATGAACGCAGCGCGCGCGGCGCCGGCCAAAAGTGCGCCGGTTGCACCACCTGCGCCGCTGGCGACGCCCAGGGCACCGCCAAATGAGCCGAGGATCGTGTGCGTGATCTCGGGCGGCAGGTGCAGCCCGGCGAGCGCCCGACCCATGTGGTCTTGGTAGCGCGTGGCCAGCACGCTCCCCACCACGGCAACGCCCATGGCACCGCCGATCTGGAGAGCCATGGTGTTGATGGCCGAACCGATCCCCGAGTCGCCCTGAGGGACGGACCCGACCACGGAGTTAGTCGCGGTTGGCAACAAGAGCCCGGCGCCGAGACCGACCAACAACAGGCCCGGTACCACGTCCCCGTAGCTCGTTGCACCCCTCGAGACGGCTGAGATTTGCCACAATCCACCCGCCACCGCCGCTAGAGCGGCAGCGACTGTCCATTTTGCCCCGATGACGCGCACGGCCGCCGGCGACAATACTGCGCACACTACGAGCACGCCGGCCATCG
Source organism: uncultured Acidimicrobiaceae bacterium (assembly GCA_963699075.1). Taxonomy (GTDB): domain Bacteria; phylum Actinomycetota; class Acidimicrobiia; order Acidimicrobiales; family Palsa-688; genus Fen-671. The sequence continues at coordinate 205,640 of CAVOTF010000006.1, forward strand.
GCAGGATTCGCAACCCAGCTTGGAGCGGAGAGACAGCGAGGTCGAACTGGAGGAACTGGGTCATCACGAACAGAGCTCCCAGCAACCCGAACACCCCGAGGCACTCGGCCGCTGCCGCTATGGAAAATCGCCGGTCCGCGAACAAGCCGATCTTCAACATCGGGTGGTGGCTGTGGGATTCCCAGGCGACGAACCCGCCTATAACGAAGAGGCTGGCCAGGCCGGCCGCGATGACGTCCGTCGAAGCCCAACCCTGGGTCGGGCCCTCGATGATGGCCCAGAGCAGCAGGCCCAGACCTGCGATCGACAGCACGACGCCTACGGGATCCGGCCGGTCGACGGCCGGGTTCTTGGAGTCGGGCACCAACATCAAAGTCCCTGCCAGTGCGGCGATCACGATGGGGACATTGACCAAGAAAACAGACCCCCACCAAAACCGGGCCAGGAGCAAGCCGCCCGCAATCGGGCCAATGGCGATCCCGAGCCCGATAATGCCGCCCCAGGCAGCGATGGCTCGCGCACGCTGTGTCGGGTCGCGAAAAACGTCGTTGACGATGGACAGCGACGATGGGATCGTCAGGGCTGCGCCCACGCCCATGAGGGCCCGCGAGGGGATCAGGAGATCGACTGAGCCCGAGAAGGCCGCCGCGATCGACCCTGTACCGAAGACAGCCAGGCCGAGGAGAAAAAACTTCTTGCGCCCAAAGCGGTCGGCCATGCTCCCGCTTACTAGCAAGAGCCCGGCGAAGACCATGGCATAGGAGTCGACGATCCACTGCAGCTGGCTGGAGGTTGCATGAAGCTCTCGCACCAGGGTTGGCAACGGCTACGTTCAGGATCGTGTTGTCTACATTGATAATCAGGGCGGCCGTGCAGAGCACAACCAAGACGGCCCAACGATGGTCGTTCTTTACCTCCATCCGGGGCGCTCATGCGGCGTGCCCAATGGTGCCGGGCCGGGGACCGACCAACCCGCGCCCGTCGTCGGTGCCCAACTTCAACCCCTCCTTGGCAGGGGCGTTCACCTTGGGCAGGAAGGCCACGGTGAGCACGGCACCCACCACGGCGATACCGGCGGACACGAGCAGGGCTATGGTCCATGCCGTGCACAAAGGCGGCGTCGACGGATTCGGAGCAATGACGCCGAATGGATCTTATGGGCCACCGCCACCCCGCCAAAAACGCTTTGGCGCGCCGCGGCGGCGGCCGTCGCCGAAAGACCCGACAGGTCGAGATGGCCGAGGTAGCCGGCGCTGAGCACGCTGCCGAGGACGGCGATGCCGAACGGGCCCCGGTCTTGTTTACCGCCTGCAGCACGGCGGCACCGACGCCGCTCTTCTCTTCAGAAAGTTCGACCAGTGCGGCCGACATTGCCGTGGTCATGGCAATGCCTGTCCCTATCCCGGCGACCACCATCCACATCACCACGAACAGGCTGCTCGAGCCGACGCTCGTTAGGGACCCGAGGAACAGCCCGGCGGCCAACAAGGCAAAGCCGGCGGCGACAGCGACCTTGGCACCCACCACTTGGACCGCCCTAGCCGCCGGGAGCGCCCCGATCATTAGCCCGGCCACGAGGGGCAAGAGGCGCAAGCCCGAGCCCATCGCGCTGGTGCCGAGCACGCCCTGGAAATACTGCGGCATGGTGAACAGGATCCCGAGCATGGCGAGGATCGGCACTACGGCTAGTACCACGCCCCAGGTGAACGAGGGAGAGGCGAACAAGCCGAGGTCGATCAACGGCTGGCCGCCCGGCTGGCGGGTCAACCGGCGCTCCCAGGCGAAGAAGCCGACCAACAGCACCAGCCCGGCCGCCATCAAGCCCAGCCCTCCGAGGTTGCCCCATCCGTCCTGGCCAGCCTTGATCAGCCCGTAGGTGACTGCCACCAGCCCGGCAGCAGACGCTGCCACCCCGACCAGGTCCAGGCTGGGTCGTTGTGCCGAGCGCGACTCGCGGACCAAGGCGACGGCGGCGGCCAGGCCCAGCGCGATCACCGGCACGTTGATCAAGAACACCCAGCCCCACCAGTAGTTGGTGAGCAGCCAACCCCCCAGGATGGGGCCGATCGGGAAGGCCAAGAACGTGGCCCCCGCCATCATCCCGACCGCCTTGGGCCGTTCCTTTTTGGCGAACATCACCGTGACTACGGAGAAGGCCATGACTATCAACCCGGCCCCGGCGAGGCCAACCAGCACCCGGGCGGCCATGAACTCGGCCACCGAGGTCGAATAGGCGCAGGCCACCGAACCGGCGCCGAACAGGGCCAAGGAGATCAAGAGGACCTTCTTGCGCCCATAGCGGTCGCCCAGCAGGCCTGCAGGAAGCATCGCCGCTGCCAATACGAGGAAATACCCTGACGAGAACCACTGGAGGTCGGGCTCCGAAGCGTGCAGTGCCGTGGACAGGGTGGGTAGGGCCACGCTGAGGATCGTGCCGTCCACACCCACAGCCAGCACGGCCAGCACCAGGGCTCCCAGGGCCCACCATTTTCTCGTCCCGGGTACGACGGCGGACGCCGATGGGGCTTCGAGAGCTACTGCCACAGCATTCCTCCTGTATTGGGAGGCGTCCGAGCCCGCACGGGGCGCCGGCTCAGGACGACCTTTTGGGAGCCGGCTCTTTGGCTAGCTTTGCCGCGGGTCATTCGTGTTCATCGACCTGCACAGGGGGTAGGTCGCGCACCTCATCTTTGGTGAGGTTCAACCGGACGCCATCTTCGACGTCTTTTACGGCACTTATCGGGATCGCGACCATCTTTTGGCCCCACAAGTGGCCCTCGTCGAGCAAGACGTGCGTGACGCAGTGGTCACCCGGACGGATGACGAGACCTTTCACCTTGCCGATGGCGCCGTCGGTGGCGTTCACGTGCTCTCCCCTGCGCACCAGCACTTCCCCTTCCGGAACAACGGCGTTGGTGACGACATGGCCACCAGGCGCACCGTAAGAGGTGGTCCCCGCGAAAGCGACACCACCCAGTCCTCCAACGGCCAAACCACCACCCAGCCCGTAATATGGCCACGAGAGCATCTGGTCCTGGCCATAGCCGAAGCGTGTGCTCCCACCTGGGATGAACTGCGCCTCTTCTGCTTCATCAAGCTTTTCGAACTCCGAAGTGGTGCACGTCAGTGTGATCCCGTCGCTCGCCGAGAGCACGAGGTCAAGCGGTACGAGATGACCTCGTGGCGAGCCGTGCTTTGGTTCGACCACGAGATGCGTAAGGGCGCGAGCGACGGGGTCGATGACCACACGTCTCAGCTCCCCGCACGCACCGTCACTGCAGGAAACTTCGCTCCCGATGATAAATTCTGTCGGTTCGCTCATGATTAATTATCCCTTTCGCTTTATGCCTAAGTCGGACGGGGCTGGCAGTAGCCACCCACGAACCGGTCGACGTCGAACCGGGATCACGGTGGAGAGCAGGGCGGTTGCGCTAGTTTTCACAGTTGACCTCGGCTTTCGATGGAGCATCGCCGGGGACCGGGGCAACCTACCGCTGAGGCGATGTTACCTCGTCGACAGTCACTGTGCCGTTTCCGGGCCAGCGCGGCGGGATTTTGTTTCGATGTCCCCCTGTGACCAGGTTGCATACCGAGCCCGGCACCTTTGCTCCCGACCCCTGGCGAAACTAACCCTCGAGCGTTGTGCCCGGGAGTGCGGCTCTGACTTGAGGAGCGACGGCTTCCTGAGCCGAGCGGGCGAACAGGACGCGCCCCGAGGCCGCTCATCCTCCGCGTGAGCCACTTAGAGCGAAAGCTCATCATTTCGCTAACAATGCTCCGGCGTGGCGAGAGCCAGTCGCAGTTGCTTCCCCACGTCTTTATCCGCGTCGAAACGCATTGGCATTACTGAAAACGACAGCGAGAGGGAACGACCGGAGAAATTCTGCTGAGGCGGCCGGACAAGTTAGCCCTGTGGGATGTCTCGACAGGCTCGCTGTGTTGTTATACGCAGAGCGCGTTTGCGACCAGATGAACGGGTCGGGTGCTCAAGCTCGTCAGCGACATGCCGAGGCCATATTATGTGCGGGCAGGAGCAACCCCTGACCATCCAATTAGTTATTCGGACCACCATGCGTTGGCGGATAGGCGCCCCTTGTATTTGCGGGGCGAGGCAGTGTGACCTGACGCTGGCATAGTGCTTGGCGACGGGCGCCATCTCTTGTGCAATGGCGCAACACCGGAACTTCTTATCCAAAAGCGCTGCCGCGCTCAGCTCACGCTCACCGTGGCCTTATGTCCGAATTGCAGTCTCGTAAGCAGGTACGCAGCAGGCGTTAGCCCAGCGGCGACCGCGCATAATCAACGAGACGGAGACCAAAAGTGAAAATCAACAGGAACAGTACCGACCATTACTCCAATAGCGCGCCTTCGTCCGCCCCTGCCCGCCGTTGGGCCAATCGTTCGAGGCTTGCCTCGGCCGCGGTGGGACTGGCGGTGGTGGTCGGGACCGGCGCGGGCACTGTGGCTGTTGCCCAAGCTGCCACGACAGGCCCTACCCACAGTTCGACATCCGCCACCTGGAGCACCAAACATGGCACCCCGCCGGCAGCAGCCGGCACGGTGGAGGACGTCGGGACCAACAGCTTCATGCTCAAGGGCCGTGACGGCACCACGGTCGCGGTCGATGTCAGCTCGTCGACGACCTACAGGGACCATAAAGTGGCCTCGCCCGGCTTCACCAACGTCAAGGTGGGTGAAATGGTGATCGTCGAAGGCACCACGTCGGCGGGGGTAGTCACCGCCACCAGCGTGTCCATCGGCTTCGGCGGCTTCGGCGGCGGTATGTTCGGCCATCGCACCCCCCCGGCAGCAGCCGGCACGGTGGAGGACGTCGGGACCAACAGCTTCATGCTCAAGGGCCGTGACGGCACCACGGTCGCGGTCGATGTCAGCTCGTCGACGACCTACAGGGACCCTAAAGTGGCCTCGCCCAGCTTCACCAACGTCAAGGTGGGTGAAATGGTGATCGTCGAAGGCACCACGTCGGCGGGGGTAGTCACCGCCACCAGCGTGTCCATCGGCTTCGGCGGCCATATGGCCCGTGGATGACGGTTTTACAGCGGGCTTTATCCGGGATCGAGTAGCCGCCCGGTCGAGATACGGCCAGGCGCGGATCGACGGCTTCAGTGCGGCGACCGCGCTTGGCGCTAACGACGAAACCACGCCGGCGCCCACGTGTCGCTTCGCTACCCCTTTCGCAGGGCGCGCAACCTGCTGCAAAGGCCCGACTTGACACCTGAAGTGACACCTAGCGTTACGGCGACCGCCGCGCCGGGCGTGCCTGAGGGTGTGGAGCCTCGCCACGCCTGAGCATTTCGACGAGCTGCTCGATGCGCTGTTTGCGCGTCTCGCTGCGCTTGGCGGTCTCTATTCGGTAAAGCACGCTGTAGCGGTTAGCGCGAGTGAGGTTGTCGAAGGTCTCTTGAGCGGCCGGCTTGGCCGCTAAGGCCGCTGCCAAGTCGCTCGGGACCTCGATCGCGGCCTGGCCCGAGTACGCGGAGCCCCAGCTCCCGTCCGCTTTCGCTCGCTCCACGGCGGCAAGGCCGGAGGGCCGCATACGCTCCTGGCGCGCGAGCAGCTCGACCAGTGCGACATTGCGCCTGGACCACGAGCCGCCTGGCCGCCGGGGCGTGAACCTCCGACGGAAGGTGGCCTCATCGCCAGGACCGAGCTGACCGTCGACCCATCCGAAGCACAATGCCTCTTCTAGGGCCTGGTCGTAGGTGAGGCTAGTGGGCTCGGTCGTGCCCTTCCTCGCCAGCACTAGCCAGACGCCGCCCGCGTCGCCATCGTGCTCGGTGAGCCAGCTATGCCACGCCCGGGCGTCCGGCACGCTCAACACCGGAGAGTCGGATGCCACCCGCCTCAGTTTGCACCAAACACGTGCCGGAGGCCGCCAATGAGCGCAGCGTGAGGCCGGCGACGCTGTCTCACTAGTGCCTTATTTCTCTTACCAGTGAGCATTGCCTTATTTCTGGCCCCGGCCTCACTGTTGGCGCCGTGGGGCCGATGAAGTACCCAGCTAGCCGCCAAGGGGAAACACGCCATGAGCCCGCCTATGAAGATCATTTCGCGCCCGGTCTGCCGACTCGAGGACCGTCCTGTGGCTGGGCCGTTCTCGGTCTCGGGGTACGGGCCGGTGTTCAACGCCGGGCTGATCTACCACGAAGGTGCCTTCCACATGTTCGCCCGAGCGATCCGCGACGGCTACCGGGTGAACCCAGAGTGGCTCACAAACCCTGGGACGGTCGACAGGTTCTTGGACTACGTCTCCGACATCGTGGTGCTGACCTCGAGCGACGGCGTGGATTACACCTTCGCATACGTGCTTGTGGAAGCGGGTACAGGTGAGGCACTCTGCTTCGAAGATCCCCGGGTGCAGTGGGTGGCTGATGAGGTCGTCATGACCTATACCTGGTTGCCCCCGGCCGACCGCCGGCCCTGGCGAATAGGTGCCCACCGCCTCCGCTGGGACGGCGAGCGGTTCTGGTTGAAGGAGGACACCGCCCGCCTGCTCGGCCCGGCCGGAGTGGAGAACAAGGATGGGGTGGTCTTCGAGCTGGCCGATGGTCGCGTGGCCTTGGTGCACAGAGTCTGGCCTTGCATGCACCTGGCTGTGTTCGACAGCCTCGACGCCCTGTGGGACGCCGACAACAGCTACTGGGGACCGTACATGGCCGAGCTGGACAACCACGTCCTGTTGGGACCGGGCCCGGGTGCCTTCTCTGTGGGTGCCGGGGCTCCCCCGGTGGTGACCGAGGCCGGGCTGTTGTTCTTGTACCACGAACGGCGCGGCGACGGCTCGTACGCCTCGTACGCCGCCTTGCTCGACCGGTCCACTGGCAAACTCATAAGCCGCCTGGTCGAGCCAATCTTGGAGCCAGAACTCGAGTGGGAGCGCCAGGGCGACGTCGACAACGTGATCTTCGTCCAAGGCGTCCACTGCACCGGCGACGACCTGTACATGATTTACGGCGCGGCCGACCGCTACGTGGGTGCAGCGGTCGCATCGGTGTCGCGCCTGCTGGGTGCGCTGACCTCAGCCGCATAGCCCGACCTGCCTCGCTGCAGAGAACCTGAGGACAGTCAGCTAGGCTCCAAATGCTGAGTGCGGATGGGTCAGGCCATGACGGTTATGGCCAAACGGATCGCTGGGAGCTTGTAGCCGAGCGCCAGACCGGGCTCGTCCCTCTGGTAGGTGAGCACGGGCAGCATCCCGAACGGTGTGTTGGCAAATGAGGGCGAAAGCGTATAAAGGACCGGGTAAATATCGATGATGTGGGTACCCGGGCCGCCAGTGGCGTGCAGGTTGAGCACGACGTCACCGTTGGAGTTGAACCCGCACCCGTAACCGATGTAGCTGTTGTCGTAATCGACAGCCACCGTGTTGTCGAGCTGGGTCCAGCCCACTCCCTTGAGGTGCACGCTGAAGGGCTGGTCCTCTTTCACCACCAACGACGAGACGCCCTGGCCGACGATGCTCTCTTCGACGTAATAGGGCACCTGGGCGATGACCTTGCCCGATTGCATTACCTGCACAACGTGCCAGCCTCCAAGGCCATCTGGGACCGAGACCATCGTCTGCAAAGTCCCGCCCGAGGGTGTACCGGAACCCACTTGCTGGGACACGAAACTCCAGCAAACACCGTGACAGTTGATGCGGTTCCCCACCACAGTCGACCACATGAGCTGCACCGGGGTGTCGTTCTTCACGCCTGTGACGCTGATGCCAACTTTTCTGTTCACAGGGCCGGCCGCTGCCGCCATAGTTGCCGCGGCACCCACACCCCTCACCAGGCCAGAGTTGCGCAAGGTGGTTACGTCGCTGAGGGTCGGGGCGACATTGGGCGGCAAGTCCACTTGCGGAGCGGGTCGGCCGTCATCCTTGGTGGTGGTGAAAACGGAGGTGAACTCACCGGCGTACGGCAGGGTCGACTGCGGGATGTTGAGATAAAGGTTGTCCACTGAATCGCCGACGTCGATCAGGTGTGTGCCGACCGGCCCGGCGGCCCGGATGGTCGTCTGGGCCACTCCTCGGGTCCAGTTGGCCATCATCTCGCCCACAAGCTTGTTATCCCACAGGAGGGCGGCCCCGCCTTCGTACTCGCTCGCTCCAAGACCGCTATAAGTGATCGTGATGGGCGTCCCGATAGGACCGCTACTTGGTGTAACCGTCAGCGAACGGAGCGTTATGAAACCGCCGTGGGCGACTTCTTGGTTGCCGATAACGGCGTAGATGTCATGGACCCCGCCCCAGTCTGCGGGGGCCTTGAGAGAGACGTCAAACGCACCCTTGGCATCGGTTTTCACCATTTCCAGCACCACGGCGAACTTGGTCTCGTAACGGCCCATGTAGTTGACAGTGCCCGCTTGAGGGCTAAGCATCCAGGTGACATTGGCCGTCGACCAAGTGAGTTCGACGTTCGTAGTAGGCGGCAAGCCTGTACCGGAGATGGTCATGGGAGTACCGACAACACCCTGGTCCGGCACCACGTCCAAGATGCCCATCGTCGGGCTCGGCTGGGCCACCTTGGCAACTGGCCCCGGCAGCGGGGATACACCGGGGATGTCCGGGGGCACCAAAGCTACTGCGCCGGCTGGGATTATCGCTGTGGTAGAAGCGCCAGCCGGCAGGGTGGGCAGGGACACCACAACACTCGCCGTCAGGGCGCCGGCTGCGCCAACTGCGAAAAACCGGTGCCGCAATTGAGTGAACCGCATAGATGGCCTCCTTTGAACGGGACGCCAGAGCGCCCTTTGGGGAATTGTCAAGGCCGGCGGTCCGGGGCTCCAGAGACCACCGACCGGCTTTAGGGTTTTACATGTGGGCTTGCCTAGGGAGCGACGATGGTGAGGTCAGACCCCGAATAGAAGCCCTTCTGGGAGAAAACGCCGGCCTGAGCGCCGACCTTGGAGTGGGCGTACTGGGGAAGACCCCACTGCGCCAGTGGTTTGGCCACGACGGTAATGGTGAAGTTCACCGTGCCGACCGGATAACCCTTACTGCTCCACGGGACTTCCCAGTACGAAGGGGAACCCCTGTCGGACGCGTACTTCATAGCTAGCTTGGGTTGGCCCGGGATAGAGATGTACGCCGCCTCGGAGTTGCTGCCGGTCACGGCCAAGCCCCCCGCCGACGAGTCGTCGACCCACATGCGGAACACCACGAGCTGGCCCTGTACGAACTGGTTTTCTTCCAAACAGTCGGCGAGTGGCTTGGGTGTCCCTCCCCCGGTGACGGTGTCCATATAGATCACGATGTGGTGGGACCCGGCGCCTTGGATGGGCGGCGTCGACAACTGGGTCGTCGTCGTTGTCGCGCCCATTGCCGTTGTGGTTGTGGTTGTAGCCGTCTGGGCCGCGCCGGGGCTTGCCCCCAGGGCGACCAGCATTGCCGCCCCCACGAGGGCGCTTAGTGCCGCGCCTAAAGAATTGATGTGCAGCTTTTTCATTCCAACCTCCAATTTTGGGGTGCCGTCTCAGGCGCCCCGGGTTCCTATGAAACCGAGAGGTTCCCGGTAAGGGTGACGCTGTAGGTGCCGTTCTGATATCCGCTGGTCCCCTTTAGGTCCAGGGTCCCTTTAAATTTGAGTGCCCCTTCAGCGCCCTTGGTGGCGCCCGTGCCGCCGGTCGCTTTGGCTGTGCCGCTGAATGTGACCGTGACCGGGCCGGACTCCCCACTAGAACAGCCGCTGGTGCTCGACTTGACCACGAAGAGGTCGATCTTGGAGTGCGCCCCGGTAATCGAACCAGTGCCGCTGAAAGGGTCGCACTGGGCCGACGCCGACGCTGAGCCCTTGCCGGTAACCGTGCTCAGCCCGACCGCGGTGCCCGATCCCTTTCCGCGCAAGGTCGGGATGCTGACCGCTCCGTTATTGATCAGGAGAGCGACCGTGCCCTTGTAATGGCCCGAAAAGTGTACGGTTTTGGCTGCTGCGTAGGCAGGGGCGCTGGCTAGGGCCCGGCGCTAGCGGTAATTGCCAGCACGCCGACGAACTGGGCGAGCCTGTGGCGCAGACGCGGGTAACGGGACGCAGACGTGCGGGGGACGTTCATACGAAACTTCCACCCTTCGGTGGCTCTAGGTGAGGGACAGAGTCGCTCAGTGGTGACGCTAGCACGATATGAGGTCAATAGGGGATAAAAGCCGCAAAAAGGGCGCTCTACCCCGTCACAGCGCTCACGGGAGCCCGCCGGCACTCCCATGTCCCGGGCCGACTGGTGTCGGCCCGGCCGGTCGCAGCCGTTCACAGGCGGTGCTGGCAGTTTGGAACGCAGCCGAGCTCTCGTCGAACCTGCTGCTGTCGAAGATGCCCTGAGCGCTGGGATCGGGGAAGGACCCGTTGCACCACACCGCGAGCCGCGACGGCCGCCGCCTTGGCCTCTCGGGCAAAGAGTTCGCAGTACTCGAGGCCCTGATGCGTGCCCAGTGGGCCTTCCTTGCCCTGAGGATCTCTTGGCCCAGGTGTGGGACGAGTACGCCGACCCGTTCACCAACACCGTTACCGTCACGCTGAGCCGGCTGCGACGCAAGGTTGGGCAACCGCCCCCTATTGAAACCGTCCCCAAAGTTGGGTACCGACTGACCGAGACCCCATGACCAATCACGTGAACCACGAAAGCCTGCGAGCACCGGCGACCTATTGGCCGCCAGTATCCTCTGAGCGTATACTTTCAGTATGTCTCCGGCTGGGCCCACGCCTACGCGGTGGCGGCGGCGCTTTTTGCTCGTTGCCTCGGCTCTAGTGGGCCTCGCCCTAGCCACGGCCGCATGTGGAGGCTCCCCGACGGCGGGCGTCGCCAGCATCGGTACGACGACGACTGCTTCGCCGGCTGCGGCGCGGGGCACGGGCGGGTCGTCGTCCGGCGGGGAACTCGGGCAGTACGCCGCGTGCATGCGTTCCAACGGTGTCTCGAATTTCCCCGGCCCTGGCTCCTTCGGGTCGTCCGCCGGCATCAGGGCCGCCAAGGGCCAGATAGCCCAGATCTCCAACAGCGAGGCCTCCTCGCCGACGTTCCAAGCCGCGCAACGTGCCTGCACGGAGTTCCTCCTGACGCCGACGACGTCGCCACATGTCAGCTCGGCAGAGATGCGCAAGCTCCTGGCCGTATCACGCTGCATGCGCGCCCACGGGGTACCGACGTTTCCCGACCCGAACCCGGTCACCGGCGAGCTCAATACGCCGGCCGGCATCGACAGGAGCTCCCCGCAGGTCATCGCAGCTCTTGTAGCGTGCCGATCACTGGGTGAGGCTGCCGGGCTCGGGCCTCCCACCACGTGACTCCCACCACGTGACTCCCACCACGCGACTACGACGGAACAGTAAAAGGCGGGCCCTTCATCAGCCGCCGTTGCCACTACCGCTGCCCTGCGTTGGGATGTTCACCTGCCCGTGTGCCTTTGACAAGCAGGCCCTAGCGGCGGCGAGCTCGGCCGCGGTTAGGTCGTGAGTGTTGATCCCGGTGCCCGCGAGATTGAAACCGCCTTGCGCGTTGGGGTCCGGGAAGTTCGAGATGCCATGGTCCCGCACGCAGTGGGCGAAAGCGAGGAGGTAACGCAGCTCTTGGGCACTAGCGGCCGCGTCCGAGCCGCTCGAGAGGCCGGCTCGCGCCAGCGCGGTGCTGCAGGCTTGCGTGGCCTGGCTGACTACCGACCTGGGGTAGGCGGCGAGAGCTGGTTTGTCGAGGATCATTTCCCCCTTCGCGGGGCCTGCGGTGGCGAGGATAGGCCCCGGCAAGTTGGGGAGGCCGTGCTGGCGGAGGCACTGCGTAGCGAGAAGCAGCGCGTTGGTAACGGGGCTGGTGGTAGCGGTGGACGACCTGGCCACGCGGGCCACCGGGGGTGAGGCTTCCTTCGAACCGCAGGCCACAAGCGCCAAGGCCGATACCACCAGTCCCCCCGCCAAGAAGCGCCGGTACCGACTTGTTGGCTCACGAGGGAGCCGTGAGTGTTGTTGGTCCATGCGAGCACGGTACGAAAAGGCCGACAACATTGGCCTAACACCGTCGCGCGCTGCGGGCAGCTTGTCCCGCCAGAGGGTGTTGTCGCAGTGTTAGCCCTCCTGAGCCACCATGGGAGGTGTGAGGGTGCTGGTGGTTGAGGACAATTCGGTCGTCGCCGACGCTGTGGCTGAGGGGCTCCGCGACGAGGGGATGGCCGTCGACATCGCCTACGACGGGCCGAGCGGGCTGGAAAAGGCGGTCGTGAACGCCTATGACGTGGTCGTTTTGGACCGCGACCTGCCCGGGCTGCACGGCGACAAGCTCTGCGAGCAGATCGTCGGCTCGCCCTGCCAGAGCCGGGTATTGATGCTGACCGCGGCCGGGCAGGTCGAAGACCGGGTCGAGGGGCTCAACCTGGGCGCCGACGATTACTTGGCCAAGCCCTTCGACTTTTCGGAGCTGGTCGCGCGGGTGCGAGCCCTCGCGCGCCGCAGCCCGTCCACACCCCCGGTGCTCAGGCGAGGCGACCTGGTGCTCGACCGGGCCCGCCGCACGGTCACCAGAGCCGGCCGGCCCGTCCCGCTGGCCCGAAAGGAACTGGGCGTGCTCGAGGTGCTCGTATCCGCGGACGGCGCGGTTGTGAGCGCCGAGCAGCTTCTCGAAAAGGTCTGGGACGAGCACGCCGACCCGTTCACCCAGACCGTCTCGGTCACCGTCGGGCGCCTGCGGCGCAAGCTCGCGGGCCCCCCGCTGATCGAGACCGTGATCGGCGGCGGGTACCGGATCCCCTAGAGATGTCCATGAGCGAATTTCGACGCAAGGTCCTCGGGCGGCGCAGCGTACGCGCCCGAATTGCGCTGGCCTGCGCCGGGCTGTTCCTTGTTACGGGCGGAGCGTTCGTCATCGCAACCTACGCGCTCGTCGACCGCAGCCTCCCGGCGACCGCGGTCGCGAACCCTGATAAGCCGCTCCTGCGTTCGTGTTCGATCGCGCAAAAGAACAGCGCCCTCACGGGCCCCCAGGTAGCCAAGTGCAAACAGGCCGTCGCCGTGGCCGCAAATTTCGGCGCAGCCGCGCAACGAGCAAACGACCTTCACCAGTTGCTCCTGTGGTCCCTGGTCGGTCTCGGCGTCGCCACCATTGTCGCCGGGCTGCTGGGATGGGCGATCGGAAGGCGGATCCTGGTGCCGCTCCACAAGGTGACCGGGGCGGCACGGCGCGCCTCGCAAGAACATCTCAACGAGCGGATCGGCATCGACGGGCCGCACGACGAGCTAAAAGAGCTCGCCGACACCTTCGACGACATGCTGGACCGCCTCGACCTCGCCTTCGCCAGCCAACGACGGTTCGTTGCCAACGCCTCGCACGAACTACGGACCCCGCTCACTTCCATGCGCACCCTTATCGACGTGGTAATGGCCAAGCCGACGAGGACCACCGAACAGCTCGAGACGGTCCTCGGGCGCGTCCGAGAAGCGCTCGGCCAATCGGAGGCGATCATCGACGGCCTCTTGACGCTGGCTCGGTCCGACCGGGGCCTGACCACCCGAGAACCGGTGGACCTCGAAGCGGCAGCGCAAGACGCCGTCGACCAGTTCAGCAGTGGCGCGAGAGCCTCCATGATCGTCATCGAAGCCGACCTGTCGGCTGCCCCCACCCTGGGCGACCGCGTCCTCGTCGAGCGCCTCGTCGCAAACCTCGTGGACAACGCTGTCCGCTACAACGTGAACGGTGGCTCGGTGCAAGTCGAGACGGGCACCGACCACGGCCGGTCTTACCTCTCGGTCACCAACACCGGCCCGCTGGTCCCCGCAGCGCAGGTGGCGTCTCTTTTCGAAGCGTTCACCCGCCTCGACCAAAGGCTCTCCAACGGTCACGGCGTAGGTCTCGGGCTGTCGATCGTCGCATCGGTCGTGGCGGCTCACCACGGCCACCTCAAGGCCTACGCCCTCCCCAACGGTGGGCTTAAGATAACCGTTGACTTCACGACGACAACTTCGTGGCCCCTGCTCGAAGGCTCCGGAGCGCCTGGCCAAGTGAACTACACCGTCCGCTGACCTGAGTACCGACGCATGCGCGGGGCACCCGGCGATTATCCTTGTCATTGGCCGCCATCGAGGCGCGGCAGCACCAATTAGTCCTAGCCACGGTTCGATTTCAACGCTTCTAGCCAGGGTAAGGAGGGAACTGAAGGTGGCCCCAATTCGCGATAACCCCCGCTCTACGCCATCCGCGGGCACTCGGGCAAACACGAGCGGCCAGGTCCCCCTTATCGGGCGCTTCTTCCCTGCCCCGGTCGCTGCCAAGGTACCAGAGGTCATATTCGTCTTCTGGGTAGTGAAGATCCTCACAACCGCTGGCGGGGAAGCCACCTCCGACTTCCTGAAGACGTGGGGCAACATCAGAGGGGGCGGCACCGAGGTGCTCGTGTTCCTCGTCGGCTTGCTGCTGCAGTTCGGCACCCGCCGGTACCGGGCTTTGGCTTACTGGTCCCTCGCTTTCGCCATCGCTATATCCGGTACGGGCATCTCCGATTTCCTCCATCTCGACGTTCATATTCCCTACGCGGGGACGACCCTGCTGTGGGCGGTGGTACTGGCCGCCATCTTTTGGTTCTGGCAACGCAGCGAGGGCACGCTTTCGATCCATAGCATCACGACCCAACGTCGCGAAGCCTTTTACTGGGCGACCGTATTCGCAACCTTTGCCCTCGGGACCGCTCTCGGGGACTTCACGGCGACCTCACTAAACTTGGGCTACCTGTCCTCGGGCATCCTTTTCGGCGTCCTCATCCTGCTGCCCGCGCTGGCGTGGTGGCGCTTCGGCTTGAACGCGGTCGCCGCTTTTTGGATGTCCTACGTGCTGACACGGCCCCTCGGTGCATCCTTCGCCGACTACCTAAGCAAGCCGCGGGCTATCAGTGGGATTAACTTCGGCGACGGCCCGACGGCAATCGCCTTCGCTGCGGCCGTCTTCGTTTTGGTCTTGTACCTCGCCGTGGCCCGCCCGGACATCCAGCCACCGGGTGCCACCGCCGGTTAGGACCGCCAAAGCCATCGTCTTGCAACAGGCGCGCAACAGCCTTTGTTGCGGCTCTGTTATCGCGCGAGGTGTACGACGTAGCTATGGAAAACCATCCGGCACAACGGCGACTACAGCGCCGCGTCACGATCATCGCGGGGTGCGTGGTTGGCATCGCCTTTCTTGCCTCGGCGTGCGGCGGCGGTACCGCTCCTTCCTCGGTCGCTCATATCGGGAACCCGGCCCCGACGACAACAGTTGCCCCTGCCGCCGAGCCGGGCGCTTCACCGAACCTGCAACAGATGTACGAAGCGGACGTCGTCTACGCCGGGTGCATGCGCTCGCACGGCGACTCCGGCTTCCCGGGCCCGGTGCTCGTCAACAACAGCCACGCGCACGGCGTAACAATGGAAGGTGTCGACCAAAACTCTCCGCGCTTCATATCGGCCAACAACGCTTGCAAGCACCTGCTCCCCAACGACGGCAATGGCCCATCCCAGGCGCAACTCGCGCAGATGATGTCCAGGGCGCTCAAGTACTCCCAATGCATGCGCTCGCACGGGGTGCCGGACTTCCCCGACCCGACCGAGAGCCCCAACGGTATTGGTATACGCCTTAGCGGCATCGACCCCAACTCGGCCCAGTTCCGTGCTTCGCAGACGGCTTGCCGGGCCTTTTCGCCCGCTGATTGAACGCGGCGGGGGCCTGGCTCTGGGCCGCCTCGGCCCACCAGGCCCTCAATTTAGGTCAGCTGCGTGGCTGATTGCCGTGGTGGCCGCCACTCATCTCCGATTTTCCCGCGTCGAAGCCCGAGGGTGCCGAGGTCACTTTCGAGGCCCCACACCATCACCGCAATTGCCGTGGTCGGCACCGAATACGGAAACGAGGAGGCGGAACTCGCCGGCGCGGGCCGCATTTATCTCGGTCCACCCACCAGGGCCGGGTAGCAGGCAAAGCCCCCGCGCTGTCCCCGCTGCCAGGGACCAGGAGGGAGCCCAACGGATCTTCACGACGCTGGTGCCGGCCGCGGCAAACCGGACTACTACTGCCTTCGGGCTGAGTGCTATGACCGAGGCCGGCCCACTGGCCAAACCCTGGCTCCCCAAGACCCGCCACAGCTGCCAATTCGCGTTATGCCAAACGCGCTGCAAGCCGGCGACTCTCCCCGACCGGAGCAAGGCCGCTTCGGCGGTCCCGGCGTAATCGAGCGGCGCATTCGCAAGGGCAACGTAGGAAACTCCGTTGGACAGGAGCCAGGAGCGGTAGGAGGCGGGCGTCAGCGCTCCGTTTTGGTAGAAAATGCCGTTGTAAGCAATGTCGAGTTGTCGCTCCCATCCTCGCGCCAGGCTGAAGGTGGGGGCGATGTAGGCGGACTCTTCGTGGTGCTGGGTGGGAGGAACCTCGACACGGACCGGTTTGCCTTTGCTGACAGCGTCTAGTTCACCGATCAGCGGCTCGTAAAAAGCCTTTTGGCTGGAGGGCCCGTTGGCCGCTCCACCCAGGGTTTCGACGATCCCGCCCCAGTGCCAGCCAATTAGGCAAACAGCCACGATCGCCGCCGCAGCGTGCCTGGCAAACGGGCGCGTATTGGGCAGTAGCGCAGACGCTCCCCGGTTGCTTTGGCCCCCTCGACGCCACGATAGGCGGGGCAAGTAGCACAGGACTAAGGGCACCCCGATGTAAGCGCCCAGGCGAGCGTCGTTGTCGCCCATCGGGTTGGGCACGACGAACAGTGCCACACTGACCACGGCGTAGAGCAAAGCAGCGACTCGCACTGGCCTCGGTGTGGCGAGCAGAGGGCTCGCCAACAACCCGCAGACGCCGAGCACGGCCACCAAATCTCCGTAGGGAAAGGGGAAATAGCCGGGCCCGGGAAAAAGAAGCGGCAGGGCCGCCGCGTTGACCATGACGAGCGCAGCCGCCCCTATCTCGACCGACGCCTGTCGCGCTGACCGCCCCCAGTCGGCGAGCGCCAAGGCGCACAGGACAAGGGCCAGGAACGAGCCGGCCACCGGGGTCGTCAGCCCCGTCATGACGCCAAGCACGAGTCCTGCCAACAACAGCAGATCGGAGCGCCGTCGCCGAGATCCTCCCTCCCCGGCAGCCCGCCATCGAGCGAAGCACCAGACGCTCCCCAGGGCAAGTGCCTCACCGGTGAGCGTCGGCAACTGGCCAATAGCGACTTCCACCAACGTCGATACGGCGAAATACCAGCTTGCCGCGGGGCGCCTGCCGATTGCTGTGGTGACCAAGCTGTCGAAGCTCAGGGCAGCGCCCGCGCACGACAATGCCGCCAAAGGCCATAGGCCTAGGTAGGCCGCGCCAAGTGGGTACAGGAGGCTGTAATTGAGCGGGTAGCTACCCCCGTACCATCCGGGGTCCCAGTAAGAGATCCCGTAGCGGACAACCTCGCCGGCACGGTAGATCTGAGCCGCCCAGTCGGTACCCCGCCAACCGACAAGGTAGCAAAAAAGGCAAGCGGCCACTGCCAATAGCGCCGGGCGGCTGACCCTCAGCACGGCCAGCGCCAGGCGCCTCGCTTTGGCCGGGCCGGGCCCTTCCAGAGCGGGCTGTAACGAGCTTTTCGTCGCCGCGATCGTTCCGCGTCCGCCCAGTGGGTGTGCGGGCAACATGGTCAATTCTCGGGTCTCCACGTCCTCCTGTTACCGCAAAACCCGGAGGGTCTTGTAACGGGCGAGCCGGGCCGGGCGTTGCTCGCGTGCGCCGGCCCGCTCAGGACCGGACCTTGTCAGGCCCACGGCAGCAGCCAGTATAAGGGCGAGCCCGACTACCTCGCCCAACACAGCGCCGGCTCCGTTGCGGAACCCTTCATCGAACACCGACGCTCCGATCACCAAGCTGACAAGGGCATCCACCGTCATGATGGTGGGCAGGCTCGCGCTGAGCGGGCCTGCTTTGTAGGCGAGCTGGTTCGCCACGATGCTGAAAGCGCCTACGGCAATCAGGGCGTACAAGGACCACGAGACAGCCAGCGCACGCACTCCGTGGTCGAGCAGGCTCGTGTCTTCTTTGAGCAGTCCCGCCAATGCGGCGTACGTCAGCCCCGTCGCGGTACCGAGCAGCGCCGCGGCCGCACTACCGCTACAGCGCCGGCCGCCTACGAAAAAACCTAGGACGCCGAACCCGATCAGCACCCCCACTACCGCGGCGGGGACGGGGTCGGCAGGCTGGGCGACAAGGCCGGTCGGCGTCGAGATACTGAGGAACAGGACCAGCCCGAGGGTCAGGGCACCAGCCCAGGCAAGCTCGCTGCGCCGGGGCCACCGGCGCTCCAGGAGCTGGCGGACGATGACGGCGAAAACGATGCTGCTGACCAACAGGGGTTGCACCACGGTGAGGGGGCCCAGGTGAAGAGCCAAGGCGTGCAACGCGAACCCGCCGATGTCAGCGATGGCGCCAACGATCCAAAAGGGGTGGCGCAGGGTCCGGGCCATGAACCCGCCGAGCCGCTCATTACCTGCAGACCCGTCGCTGACTAAACCCGCACTGCGGTGCTGGAGAGCGGTCGAGACACCGAACAGGGCTGCCGCCAGCAGAGCAGTTATTGTGGTTAGTAGCACGTTAAATCCCTCACACCCGTTCGGACGTCCCCCGTTCGAGGACGACATCCCCGCCGCTCGAGATGAGCCGGCGGTCCGCGGCGGCAAGACGCCCGAGATGGCGAAAGAACAGCAGTCCTTCCCGGAGGTTAGCCTTGGACTCTCCCGCCTGGCGGGGGGCGAAATCGAAGCCGACGTTGCAGACGGCGGACGGACGGCAGCGTACGGCGACTTCGAGGAGGATCTTGTAGCCGCAGGGCCGAAGGGCGACACCTTCGAGCAGCGAGCGGCGCACCGCGAAAAGGCCGCCAAGCGGGTCCGCCAAGCGGCGGCTGGACGGCACCAGTACATGCACCAAAACGCGGCAGGACCAAGACACCAGGTGCCGCGACCACCCCGACAAACCTGAGCTACCGCCTGCCCACGCATAGCGGTTGCCGGCGACCAGCCCCGCTTCCCCGGACAAAACGGGTGCAATAACAGCGGCCAGGACTTCAGGGGGATGCTGCAGGTCAGCGTCCATCACGGCGACGACTTCACCGCTGGCCACCTCGAAACCAGCGCTCACTGCTCCCCCCAAGCCGCCTTGGCGCTCACCGGGTACTCGGTGCACAAGGCAGATTTCAGGGTTGGCAAGCATCGCCTGGCGGATCGCGGCGCAGGTGCTGTCGTCCGAGTCATCGACGAAGACGAGCTCCCAATCCAAGCCACTGGACAGGAGCGCACCCTTCAGCCGCGAGACCAACGCCGCGACATTGGGTGCTTCGCTCCGGGTCGGGATGACGACCGACAGGGTGCGCCGACGGTCCCGGGGCTCGCTGCCCGGGTCTCCAGGAGGGGCTCCGAAAGCCGGTCCGGCCACGCCGGAGCCGACGGACATGACGGGCAGAGCGGGGTCGGGGAACAGGCCGTCCCCAAGCTTGGTGCCGACCCTCATAGGTACGACGGTAAGGCGGCGAGCGACCAAAAACGACCACCTGAGGGATGAACTTTGGGCCGAGCACGTACGACCCCAGTCGTACCTCGCCGCCGTCTACCGCCAAGTCGGCTCTTCAGCGGGCTGACCCGCCATTTTCAAGGAAGAACGCCTCGATCTCGGACACGCTGCCCCGCAAGGAACGCCCCTCGGACCAACGCTGGCCTGCCTGCTCCATCGCCTCGACCAGGTCCGGACTGGTTCGGAGCCGGTGAACCTGTTCGACGAGGCTGGGTACGTCCCTCGCCTCGACGGCGAGGTTGCGGCGCACCATCTCTGCGGTCGAAGCCGTGCCATGCCCAGCCAGTGGGGCGAAGGCGACCACGGGCCGGGGCGTGCGCAGCGCTTCCAGGACGGTTACGCCGGCCCCATTGGTGACCACCACATCGGCAGCCGCCATCAGTTGGGGCATCGTCGACACATAGCCATAAACCTCGAGTTGGCCCGGGTGGGTGACCGCGATCTGGCTCAGCGCGGCTTTGAGCCCGGCGTTCGTGCCGCACACGGCGAGCACGTGCACCGGGGGGCTTAACTCGACGAGAGCCTCGACACCAGCGCCGATGTCACCGAGCCCCCACGCCCCCCCCGTCACCAGGACATAGAAATGCTCCTGTGGAAGGCCGAGGGCCTTGCGCGCCTCGGCACGGTCGAACGCCCCGAAACCCGCCTGCACCGGCGCCGCCCCCAGGCGCATAGATCGCCGGAAGTCAGGCATACGCGCGTCGGCCGGCGCCGAGTCGTACATGACAAAGTGCATATCGATGCCTTGGTAGGCCCAGAGCGGGTGGACGTGGAACGCGGGTATGTAGGTGACCGTAGGCGTGGCCATTGCCCTTTTCGCACGGAGCCAGCCCAATGCGGCGCTCCCGAAAGGGTAAGTGGAGATTACGAGGTCGGGCTTCTTGGCTTCCAGGGCACGGGAGAGGTGGTGGCCGAAGAAAGGCCCAAGGACCCTCTTCATGGCGGTAGCGAAACGGTCTGAACGCGAAAGGGAGTTATAGAACACCGCATAGCTCCAAGGGATCACCGATAACTGGAAGCCATAAGCCCAACGCGCAGCGCGAGCAAACCGAGCGCCTCTAAGTTCCATCGTGTCCAAGCTCTCTACCATGCAGCCCGGCCAGCAGCCCTCGATCGTCTCGCTCAGCGCACGGGCGGCGGCGTTGTGCCCCTCCCCCATCCCAGCCGACACGATGAGGACTCGGCGGGGCAAGGCTACGTCCACACGTAAAAACTAAGCGAGCCGACATGGTTTTTCGAGCGACCTCAGGATGAACTTTTGGGGACCTCCCTACGACCCCGGTCGTACAGCAGCCGACGCGACCGGTCAGCGTTTGGCTCGCCTCGCGTGGTAGACAGAGCCGCCTAACACCACGATCACCCCCGCCGGGAAGACCACGACCGCCGCTGCGTTGAGGGACCAGGCCTTTACCAGCAGTGCTACTAGCGCAATGGCAACGAGCACACCGCCCAACAGCTCGGGGGTGTCGCCGACCAGGAAATCCCACCAGAAGGCGCCGAAGGCCTTCAGCCACCGCGCCGGGCGCGGTGAACGAGCCGGCGCCGGCATTTCAGGCATGGGCCTGCTCGGGGCTTACGGGCCGTGCCGAGGGACGGAGCAGGACCACGAGCGCCCACGTGACCAGAGCGTACACACCGACCAGGACGAGTATGGCCAGGTCGCTGCCCGGCCAGCGCACCCCGAGGCCCTCGCCGCCCCAGAAGGTGCCGAACGACGTCAACATCAGGCCGACCACTGTCTTCATGGCGTTCTCGGGCACGCCGGCCAGCTGGCGGGCGACCACGACGCCGACCCCTGCGACCACCAAGATCGCGGCACCAGCTGCGGCGCTGGCCAGCCCCAGCTGGTGATCGCCCCCGCCCAGGCCGAGCACGATTACGACAACCTCCAGGCCCTCGAGGAACGTCCCTTTGAAGGCCACGGCAAACCCCGCCGAGTCGATACGGCCCCCGGCGATCGGAGCGGCGGTCTCGGCCAGCGTCAACTCCTCCAGGTGCTCTCTGAAGATGGCATCTTCGTCGTGCTTCGCCTTGAGCCCCACTGCGCGCAGCACGGCTTTGCGCAGCCACTGCAAACCGAAGATGAGAAGCAGCGCCCCAATTACCGCTCGCAAGACATTGAGGGGCACCAGGTAAACCAGAGCAGGGCCAAGGGCAGCCACCAGTACCACGAGCGCCCCGATGGCGACAGCCATGCCGGTGAGTGCTGACCGCCAGCCCCGGGACACCCCGGCGGCGACGATAATCGTCAGCGCCTCAACGCTTTCGACCGCACTGGCAAGGAATACGGCAACGGCCAGGGTTACGGCGCTCGTGGTGTTATGCATGCGGGGACTAGCTTGCCCGGCGCGGTGCCGCTTGCGCGCCATCACCGGCGGTGAGATCGACAAGGTTGGCCCGATCGGCACCGTCCGCGGCGGCGTGGTGGTCGTCAGCCGGCAGGACCAGGCAACCGTCCGGGCTGAGGCGCATCCCCACGGCACTGCCCCGTTCCCAACGCTGATCGGAGAAGATCCTGGTGAAAAGGATCGGCCCC
This sequence comes from uncultured Acidimicrobiaceae bacterium, assembly GCA_963699075.1. Taxonomy (GTDB): domain Bacteria; phylum Actinomycetota; class Acidimicrobiia; order Acidimicrobiales; family Palsa-688; genus Fen-671. Next base: position 227,697 of record CAVOTF010000006.1, read on the forward strand.
TCGGTGGCCAAGGCGTGCTCGTAGCCCCGCCCGGCAAACGCGACGTCACGGACCCTGGCCATGAACTGCGCGTCGGATGGGGCCACGATGTGCACGGCCGAGGGACGGACGAACATCTGCAGCGATTCCCCATCGTTGACCTGCCGGGGCAACGTGGCTGTGACGACGGCGCCTTGCGGCCCCGGCAAGCGGACGTCCACCAATTGGGCCCTGGGGCGCCCGTGCCGCTGCCCAGCCTGGTTACCGGCGCCTCGGTGCAGATCCCGGTGAACCTAGCCACGAACGGGCTCGCCGGCTGGCGGTACAGCTCCTCCGGTGTGCCCCATTGCACGAGCCGGCCGTCGCGCAGTACACCGACGCTGTCGGCCAGCGAGAACGCTTCAGACTGGTCGTGGGTGATGTACACAGACGTTGCCCCGCTGTCGCGTGCCAGCGTGGAAATGGCCAGACGGAGCTGCTCGCGCATGTCTGCGTCCAGGTTGGACAGCGGCTCGTCGAACAGCAGCAAGTCCACCCCGCCGACCAATGCACGCGCCAGGGCCACCCGCTGCTGCTCACCGCCGGACAGCTCGTTCGGGTAACGCTCGGCGAGGTGGGCAAGGCCGACCCGCTCGAGCATCTCATGGGCCCGTCGCTGAGCCTCGGCCCGCTCACGCGCATCTGGCGGAGCGGGAACAACACATTGCGCGCCGCCGTCATGTGGGGCCAGAGGGCATAGTCCTGAAAGACCATGGCCAGGCGCCGGCGTTCGGGCGGGACGTGGACGTTGGGCTCGGCAACGACCTTGTCGCCAATCGAGATCCTGCCCGAGCTCAGCCGTTCGATACCCGCCAGGCAACGCAAAAGGGTTGTCTTGCCCGAGCCGGACGGCCCGAGCAGCACGACGAACGACCCCGGTTCGACATGGAGATCCAGGCCCGAGAGGGCCGCTTTGGCGCCGAACATCTTGGTCGCGCCATCGATGTCGACCCTTTCTCCACGCCCCGCCCCGTCGTCAGGCAACTGAACGCCACCCGCCCATGCGACGCCAGCCCTTGGGGGCCAATAGGCGGAACCCGCCGAGCACCAGCCCGATAACAATGAAACAGGCACCCAGCGCCACCACGGTCATGGCTGCGCCAACTTCGGGGTGGTAGTTGTTGTTCCAGCTATCGATGGCTACCGAGACCGTCTCCTGGCCGGGAGGGTAAAGCAGTTGCGAGATCGGTAACTCCCAGAAGGTCTTTGTCAAGGTCACCAGCCAAACCAACACCAGCACCCGGGACACCACCGGCACGTAACACGAGCGCAAGGCCGATAGAGCCCGAGCACCATGGACCCGCCCGGCCTCCATCAATGACCCGTGGACCTGGGCCACCGGGCCCATCATGATCCTCGACGTCGTGGGTATGGACGTCGCCAGGTAGCCCATGACCAGAAGAGGCAGCGTCTCGTAAAGGTCGACCCCGAGACGGCTGGCGATGGGCAGGTTGAAGGCAAAAATGTACCCGGCGCCAAGCACGATCCCGGGCAGGGCTATTGACCCGAGGATGAGCAGGTCGCCGGCTTTGGTGAACCGGCCGGGACGACGAGCGACCAGGAGCCGGGCTACGGCGAGGCCGACTACGACGGTGATCGTGGCAGTTATGGCGGCGAGCATGGTCGAAAGCAGCACAGGCCCAGACGTCCCCGACGCTCCCTCGGCGATCGAGTGGCTGTAGGCGATGTCGCCCGAAAATACCTCGCGGTAATTGGCAAGTGTCAGCGCCTGGCCACCGAGCGGGCTGCCCAAGTTGGCCACGAACGAGCCGGCGAACGCCCCCAGACCGGGAGCTCCCAGCGCCACTACGAAGAACAAGCCGACCACCGATGTCAGCGACCACTTACCTGCTCGTCCCAGCCGGTAGCGCGTGGCCGGGCGGGTGCGGCCGCTCAAGATTGCGTAGGAGCGCCCCCGGGTCACCCTCGACTGCAGGGCCAGGGGGATGGCCGCCGAGGCCAGCAAGAGGATGCTGATCGCGCCCGCCACGGGGAACTGGGCGGGCAGGTTATTGATGGCTTGGTAGATGCCGTAGGTGGCCATCGTGAATCGCGACTGGAAAGCCAGGGTGGACGCCACACCGTAGTCGCTCATCGTTTCCACGAAGACCAGCGCGACCGACGCAAGCACGGCCGGGGCAAGCACCGGGACCACGACCCGGAACGTGGCGACGCGGCCCCCGCCATGAACCCGCACCGCCTCCTCGAACTGGCTCCCGAGGCCGCCCAACGCGGCCGACAGCGTGAGATAGGCGTACGGAGCGGTCGCCAGGGAGTCAACCAGCACAACCCCGATAGGGCTGAAAATGACGTGGTGGACCAGCGGGCTGTACAGGCCGAACTGGGAGAGGACGCCGTTGGGCTCGGTCAGGTACTGCCAGCCCTGGGCCATCAGCCAGGTAGGCACAAGGAGCAGCCCCCACATCATGCCCGGCCATATGCGCCGGCCGCCGATGGTGGTGCGCATCGACAGCCAGGCCACACCACCCCCGATGACAAGGTCGATCACGCACACGACGGTGCTTACCCAGAGCGAGTTGAACAGCCCGAGGAACGTGTGGCCTTGGAAGGCTTGGGTCAGGTTGGAAAAAGTGAACCAGGAGGTGCCTTGGTCGAAGAGCCGGGGCGAGAAAACCTGGACCAAGAAAGCCCCGACGGGCACGGCCACGAGGAACGCCAAGATGGCCCACACGAGCCATTGGCCGCCATAGTGGCGAGCCGCGTCGGCCACTTTGGACCGCAGGGCGCTGGCCCGTGGCGTGCGCGCACGCTCAAGACCGGACCGCCCGCCGTCAGCTGTGCCGCCGTTGAAGGTGGCGCCGTTGACGGTGCCGCCGCCGGGGCCGGGACCAGCCCCGGCAGGGCTGGTCCCATCGCCTTGTCCGGTCAGGGTGGCCGGCGACGTTGGGGTCAATGCCGCACGCCCGAGCCCGGGGTCATCTCAAAACCCCAAGGTTATTCAACGATGTTGTCGGTAAACCAGGTGTTGATGGTGTCCTCGCGGGCACCCCAGGTGTACGGGTTGATGTTTTGGACGTGGATGCTGGACAGCGGCGGCAGGGCCGGGAGCGGGTTTACGCCCTGCAGGACCGGCCAGTACAGGGAGTCCCCGGTGGGGTCGCCCGACTGCATGATCTTCTGTCCCTGGGTCGACAGGACGAACTCGATGAACTTTTCGGCTTCTAGTTGCTCGGCCTTGGGCGCTTTGGAGTCGATGCCGAGCGCGCTCGGCAACGCTGTCACCGGGTCGAGGAACTTGACCTTGATCTCGCCGTGCGTCTTGAGGCCCGCACCGATGCCGGCGGAGCTTTGGATCAGCGCCAGCTTGATGATGCCGGCTTCGAGCACTTCCAGTGTGTTGCCGTTGGTCAGGTTGACCTGCAGGCCATTGTTGTTCAGGCCCTCGTAGAACTTTTCACCTTGCGCCACGCCGCCCAGGTAGTTCATCATCCCGGCTACGAAGGGGTAGGTGGGCCCCGATACTGCTGGGTCGTTCATGCCGATCTCGTTGGCCCACTTGGGGTTCAGCAACTGCTGCCACGTCGTGGGCGGGTCCGGCACCTCCTTGGGCTCGTAGACGAGCGTGCCGGCCATGGTCAGGCCCGTGGGGACGTAGCTCTTGTCGGCCGGCACTGCTTGTTTGCCGAGGCTGTTCCAGCTCACCATGGGCTCCCAGCCCTTCATGAGCAGTCCCTGTTGGTCCAAGGACGCAAAGGCGGTGGCACCATCGACCCACAGAAGGCCCCACTTGGGGTTGTTCTTCTCGGCCTCGACCTTGATGAGCAAAGGCCCAGTCGAGTCGTCGTCCAGGCTGACCCGGATGCCGGTGGCTTTCGTGAACGCAGTGGTTTCGGCCGAATCGTAGCCCTGGGCCGAGTAGACGACCAGCGTCGGGCCAGAAGTGGCCGCCGCGGCCACCGTCGCGGTGGTGGCGACGACCCCGGTAGTAGTCACAGCCGCCGCCGTCATAACGGCAGTGGCAAGCTTTGTCCTAGCAGTCGTTTTATTGCCTCGCGGCAAGCCTGAATTAGGCCTTATGTAGGTGAGCATGGCGTTGTTCTACCTAGCAAAGTTGAACGGCTGGCCCATCCGAGGTGACATCTCGGTTACCGCAAACTTAATTCCCGGGGTGCGCGGAGCCTTATGCGACCTCAGGATTAGTTTCGTAGCCTGGACTACGACCTCAGTCGTACGACGTGCGGCATATACCTGGTTTAGCGTCGACCCGACCGACGTTGCGCTCAGCGAGCGATGGGTTGCTGCAATTCCATAACATTTCGGCTCGGGTCGTCGTCGTGCCACTCGTGGTAGAGCTCCCGGCAGTCGCCGCTAAGCCGGTAGCCGCTGTCCTCGATCCAGCGCACCAGAGCCTCCCATGCGGCGACGATGCCGTCGTCACCACCCCTGTAGATTGCAGCGGCGACCTCCACGATCGGCAGGTCGACAACCTGGACCTGGCCGCCGTCAGGGACGTCTTGGTCGCCGACGTCGAAGCCCGCGTGGAGCACGATCTCGCCTTCTAATGCCGCGCCCCCTTCGTCCTCGTAGCAGGCGACCGAAATCCCTGACTTGGCCCCGACCGACTCCAAGTGGCCGACTACCTGCGGCAGAAGGCGCCCGAACGCGGCCCGATGTCTGCGTGTGTCAGCCCAGCCGCTACCGCCTGCGCAACCCTGACCGGCTGCGTGCGCTTGATCACAATGTCTTGCAAGTCCATGGTTTCTGCCCTTTCCAGTGCTCGAATGTGCGCCTCGACGCGGCGCAGGCGGTCCTGTTCCTCACCGACGGTCTGCGCCAGCTGGGCTCTACGTAGCCGGAGCATCCCCCTCAGCTGGTCGACAGGCGGGTTCTCGACGAGAAGCTCGCTGATCTGCTCCAGGGCGAAACCCATGTCGCGCAGTGCCACGATCCGGTGAAGCCGGCTCAGTTGGTGGACGCTGTAGAGGCGGTAGCCGCTCGCGGGATCCACTTTCTCGGGCTCGAGGAGGCCGAGTTCGTCGTAGTGGCGGAGCATGCGAGGCGACACTTGCCCGAGGCGAGCGAACTCTCCGATGTTCAACATGACAAGACCATCAATAGACCTTCACACAGTGTGAAGGTCAAGGGGTCACGATGAGCCCGCCCCGAATTTGCTGCCTTCACCGTCAGGGCAGGTTGATCGACCACTTCTTGCCGCCGTCGGTGGTCCGTGCCGTGACGGCGACCGAGCTGCGGCCCGAGACGAGGGAGCCGACTAGCACACAGGTATCGAGCGCAGGGCACGCCACGTCCTGTGCTTCGAGGGTTTTGGAAATAGACGGGCCAAAGAGCGCCCGCAGGTTCCACGTCGCACCTCCATCGGTACTCCGGACGGCAACGGAAGAAATGGCGGTGCCGCCGACGGCTTCGCAGGTGCCGAGCGCTGGGCACGAGATGCCGCTCGCGATCACGCCGTCGACGATGCGCTGCTGCACCCAGGTTAAGCCACCATCGGTCGTGCGCAGTGCTTGCCCGCTTGCCGGCCCCCCGAAAAACGGGGCACTGAGGGCGATCTCGCAGGTAGTCGGAGAGGGACAGCTAATGGCGGCGGGCGATTGCTTGGTAGGAATGTGTTGCGCGCGCCAGGTCGCCCCCCCGTTGTTCGTCCCGATGACCACTCCCACCGGGTTGAAGCCAGAAGACGAGCCGAAGGCTTCGCAGGTCAACACTCGGGAACAGTCAATGCCGGCAAGGTTGTAAGCGACTGACGGCACGCCTTGGGCCGTCCACGCCATGCCGCCGGTGGTGGTGCGCAAAGCGCCGTTATCCCCGACGGCCTCGCAAACACTCACGGTGGGGCATGAAATCGCACCGACGGTGGTACCCGGCGTCAGCTTTTGAGCGAGCCAGGTGTGGCCGCCGTTGGTGGTCCGCAGGGCCGTTCCCGACGACTTGGCGAACCCAACCGCCTCGCACGTGATGACCGAGGGGCAAACGACACTCGAGATTTGGCTTATCCCTGGCGGCAAAACTTGGCGCTCCCACCGCAGTCCCCCATCGGTGGAACCGAACAGGATGCCGAGCGTATTGGCCCTGTTTGTGCCGGCAGCCTCGCACACCCTCACCGTAGGACATACGACCTCGGTCAGTTGCGACGCCGAATAAGCCGAGGAGGCCGAGGAGGCCGAAGGGGCGGGTGAAGCAGCCGACGCATCCGGACCCCCTACGCGGCCAGACGTTGTTGCCCATGTCACTAGGCCAACAACTGACAGAAACCTCAGAGCAGCTGAGAGGTTGTGGTACCTCGCCACCGAGCCTGGGACCGCTCTTGTCAAGATTTAGGTGCTCCCTTGACCGGCCCCGACGGGGTCAGGAAATCGCCGCCGGTCATCACAGCGCTGTTGGTCTTAGGTCCTGGTGCTTCGCCGAGAGCCACGCACCAGGTCCCGACGTTCTCGGGTAGGCAGGCGATCCCGGCCAAGAAACCTTTGATCTTCAGGGTGCTCACGGTGAAGCTCGAGCCGTCCCAGTGGGCGAGGGGGATGTCGTGGTCGATCGGGCCCAGAATGCCGGGGAAGCCCATCGCCACCCAGCAATTGCTCGCCGAGGTGCAGGAGACACCGTTCAAAACGAGGTAACCTCCGTCCACGAGGGGAGTTGGCTTGAGGGCGGACCACGACTTGCCGTCCCAGGTTTCCGCCACTCCACCTGGGAAATCGGCCCCCAGCTCTCCGTGGGTGTAGCCGAGCGCGCTCCCCACCGCCAAGCAATCGTCCTCGGACGGGCAGGAGATCTCGAACAGGCCGCTGTCGTTGCCCATGTTGAACTGCGCGGCGTCCTGGTCCGCGACGATCGACCATGATGTGCCGTCGAACTGCTCGGCGAAGAAGTAACCCGGCCCTTTGGTGCTGTTGTCAGCATCTCCCAAGGCAAGGCAGCGAGTCGCGCTTGAGCACGTGAGCGACTCCAGCACTGACCAAAGTGCGCCCTTCGGGCTGGGGGCGGACATCGTCTTCCAAGACTTGCCGTCCCAGGTCTCCGCCATTACGTGCGCGGCATCGGCTGAGGTCTGGCGGTTCCCCACCACCAGGCAGTCCGCTGCGGACGGACAGGCCACACCGTTGAAAGCGGCGCCGGCGGGCGACGGGAACAACGAGGGAGACCATGACTTGCCGTCAAAATGGATGATCACCCCTACGGACTGGTTGCCCAGCTTGCCGACGAACTGCCCCCCGACGGCCCAACAATCGGTGGGCGAGGCGCAGGCACTGCCGACTAGGCCAACAGACCCCTGTGTGCCCGAGCCCTGAAAAGCCCATGAGTGGCCGTCCCAGTGCCACAGCAGTGGATGGTAGAAGGACTGCGGCACTTTGGGCGGGTAGCTGTCTGCGGCCGGGTTAGCTACCTGCAGGTAGCCGGCGGCGATGCAGTCGGCATTCGACAGGCAGGTGACGTTGCCCACCGAAAGTTGCCCAAGTCCTTCTAAAGAGTTCGACAACCCCCCCGGGGGCGCTTGCACGGGCGCAGGCGACCACGGGACGGTCGGGCCCGCGGGTGTCGGCGTGGGCGTCGGTGGGGGCGAGGAGGCAGCGGCAAGGGCCCCTGTTAGCGACAGGCTCACCCCGGTAAACAGGGCCCCCGCGAGCAAGACTGAGGCACCAATGTGCCGGCTCCGATGCGCAGGCAGAGGAAGACGCGAGGCGGAAGGTCGGTCGTTAAAGGTGCTCGCGGCAACGGTCACTCGGCGGCCCACTCCCATTTATCGGCCCCTCTCTAGGCATTTGGCTGGCTCGTGCGTCATCCCCACATGGCTGGCCGTAGCCGTCGGGCTCGGCCGGTGATCGCGTTACAGTACTTACTGCCCTTGGCCGTCTCCACCCAGGACCGGTAACTCCGTACAGGCCCGTACATCCCGCGATAGCAGCGCGGCGCGACGATCTGGCAGGATCCGCCGGGAAGTGGAACGGAGGCCAGGTTCGCAGGTGACGGCGGACGCCGTTCAGAGCCGCTCTGAGCTGGCCCGCGAGCTGACCGTCCTGCGGGCCCGGAGCGGGCTGACCGTACGCGAACTTGCCGCCCGCCTGGACGTGCCCCCGGCGACGCTTGGAGGGTACTTCAGCGGTCGTCACTTGCCCGGGCCGGGGCATCTCGACCTCTTCCGCTCGCTCCTCGAGGCCTGCGGCGTGCCGTTCAGCGAGCTCAGCGCTTGGGTTGAGGCCCTCACCCGGGCCCGGCTCTCCTCAGACGGAAGGGTGGGGAGGGCCGAGGCCCCCTATCGCGGTCTCGAGCCTTACAGCGAGGATGATGCCGGGCTGTTCTGCGGGCGCGAAGCGGCGACGGCCGAGGTCCTCGAGCTTCTCGACAAGATGAGCCACGAACGCGACCCGACAGGCAGCGTCCTCGTAGTCGTCGGACCGTCGGGGTCGGGCAAGTCGTCGTTGTTGCGGGCCGGGGTTGTCCCGGCGGTCAGGACCGGGGCCTCGACGGTGCCGGCCGGACCTGGGGTACAGCCGTCATTACACCCGGGCTCGCACCGCTGGAGGCGCTCGAGCGTTGCCTTTGCGGTCCCTCCGATATCCCTTTGGTCGTCGTGGTCGACCAGTTCGAAGAGGTTTTCCGCTTGGAGCCAGGAACGCGCGAGGGCTTCTTGGACCGCCTCGCGTGCCTCGGCCCGTCGAGAGGCTTGGTCGTCGCCGTTCTGCGCGCCGACTTCTACGAGGCTGCCACGATGGAGCCGGTCCTCCTGGCCGCCCTTCGGCACAACCAAGTGCTGGTCGGGCCAATGACGCAGGACGAGGTTCGCGAGGCCATAGTCCGTCCGGCTCAAGAAGAAGGCGTGAGCGTGGACGACGGGCTCGTCGAAGTGCTCTTGGCCGACCTCGCTCCGCGCAGCCCGACGGGGTTCGCCCACGAGTCCGGAGCACTGCCGCTTCTTTCCCACGCCTTGCTGGCTACCTGGGACCGCGCCCACCGCAACCAGCTGACGGTGGCCGACTACCGCGCCGCCGGCGGGCTGCGCGGGGCCATACGACAGAGCGCGGAAGAGCTCTACCTCGACCTGGGCCCCGCCGAAGCGGACCTCGCCCGACGCATTTTCTGCCGCCTCGTCAACGTGGAAGCAGACGTCCCGTTCACCCGCCGCCGGTTGAGCAGCCACGAGCTCGACCAGTTGGGTGAGGATGCCAATACCGTGCTCGCGCGCTTCGTCGCCGCCCGCTTGGTCACCACGGACGCCACCGGCGCCCAGGTAAGCCACGAGGCTCTCCTGTCCGCCTGGCCCCGCCTGGCGGACTGGCTGGACGCCGACCGGGCCGGGCTCCGCCTGCACCACCAGCTCGCCGACTCCGCCAACGCTTGGGCCCTCGCCGGCAAGGACCCCTCTCTCCTGCAGAGTGGCACTCGCCTGGTTATCGCCTCGGAATGGGCGAACGAGGCCGGTCGCAGTGATGAACTGAACGAAACTGAGCGTGAGTACCTCGACGCGAGCCAGGCCCTCCGAGCCTCCGAGGTGCGCGACGCCCGGCGGCGGGCCAGGCGCACCCAACAGCTCCTCGGCCTTGTGGCTTGCCTCGCCGTGGTGGCCAGCCTGCTGGCCGCGTTCGCCCTCGAAGCCCGTTCATCGGCCAACCGTGCCGGCGAGGAGGCGCTCTCGCGCCAGGTGGCGATAGAGGCAAGCCAGTTGGAGCCGACGGACCCCGCATTGGCGATGCAACTAGCTCTCGCCGCCTACCGCATCTCACCCACGATGCAGGCCCGCGCCACGCTCCTTGACGCTTCCGCGTCGGAGATGCCGACGCGTATCCTGGGCCCTCGGGGCCGACCTTTCTCTCGATCGCGGACCACGGCCACCTGCTCGCAGTCGCTCAGTCCGCCACCGACCGGGTTGTCCTCTATTCGCTGAACGCAGCACGACCCATCGCCATCGCTACGTTGCAAGTGGCGGCGCCTCCGCCCAGACCTTCACCGTTGCACTCAGCCCGGACGGCCGGCTGCTGGCGGCGAGTGGGACAACCGGGACGGTCGCGCTCTTCGACCTGTCCAACCCCAGCCACCCAAGGCGCCTGGCCACACTTGGCGGCTTCACCAGCACCGTCTACGACGTGACGTTCGGCCCGGACGGGCGGACGCTCGCCGCAGCCAGCAACGACGGCAGCGTACGCCAGTGGGACCTGTCACAACCCTCCCGGCCCTCTCTTGCCGGAGTCGTCCGCGCCCCCGGCAACCAGCCGTTGCAGGCGGTGGGCTACAGCCCGGACGGCCGGCTCCTCGCCGCCGCCGGCGCCAACGGCACGTTGCTCATCTGGCGCCCGGGCGAGGACCAGGCACGTTCCGTCAGGGGGGCCGGCAGCGCCCAGCTCACGTCTCTCGCCTTCAGCCCCGACGGCAGGTTCCTGGTGACCGGAGGCGAGGACGACCTGGTGCGTGTCTTCTCGGTGGGAACGTCCGGGAGCGCTAGCCCGGCGCGCGCCCCGCTCGGCGGGTTTTCGAGCTGGGTGAACTCCGTCGCATTCGCACCTGACGGTCGCAGCCTCGTCGCCGGGAGCTCGGACGACTCGCTCCGGGAGTGGGCCACGTCCGATTGGGCGACGCTCGCAGTGCTCGAGCACACCTCCCCTGTGACGGGAGCAGTGTTCCTCCCATCGGGCAACACCCTGGTCACGGCGGACGCCGACGGCACAGTGCGGGTTTGGTCGATGCCGCCACCGACCACCTACCTCACTCCCGGTCCTGTCTTCGCAATCGACTACACAGCCAATGGCGCCATGTTGGCCGCGGCGAGCGGAGGGACGGCCGGCGACGTCTCGCTCTGGGATGTCGCCGACTCTTGGCGCCCGCTGCACATCGGCGAAGTGACGATGCCGGCCGGCTTCGGGCCGGTGGCAGGTGTCGGGCTCTAGCCCCAGTGGCCAGTTGCTTGCAGTGGGGAACGCCGGCGCTCGCGTCCAGCTGATCAGCCTGGCCGACCCGCGTCACCCGGAGCCTGTCGGCCCACCCCTCTTGGGCGCTTCACCTCCGATCGAAGAGCTGGCGTTCAACCCGGCCGGCACCGTCCTGGCCAGCGGGGACAATTCTGGGCACGCCCATCTGTGGGACGTGAGCAACCCCGCCCACCCTCGTTCTCTGTCTGCGCTCCCGGCGTCGGGCTACCTCCTCGACGTCGCCTTCAGCCCTAACGGGAAACTCCTCAGTGCTGCGAGCAACGACGACAAGGTGTGGCTATGGGACGTCTCTCGGCCTACCCACCCAAAGCTGTTGGCCGTGCTGGGCGGCTTTGCCAGCTACGCCTACGCCGTAACGTTCACGCCAGACGGTCGCACACTTATTGCGGGCAGCGCCGACGACACGGTCCGGTTGTGGGACGTGGCCAACCCGAGCAAGCCTCGCCCGTTGGGGGGCCCGCTGAGCGGTCCGACGAGCTATGTGTACTCGTTGTCGGTGAGCCCCGACGGCAGGACCTTGGCGGCGGCGGCCGTCGACCACGCGGTTTGGTTATGGGACATCTCCGACCCCGCCCGTCCGACTCTGCCTGGCTGACCTCGCAGCCGCGACCGGCGTGGTCAGCGACGTCACCTTCAGCCCCAACGGGCACACGCTCGCGGCCAGTGGGTCCGACCAGGTCCTGACCTTTTGGGACTACCACCCCTCGGAGGTCGCAACCCGGATCTGTTCGCTGACCGTGAGCCCGATAACCCGCGCCGAATGGGCAGAGTACGTGCAGGGAGCGGCCTACTCTCCGCCCTGCCGCTGACTGCATGGGGCGATCAGCCGGAACTACCAAGCAGCCGGGGTCGACCCCTACTCGGCCCGGTTCCAGGCCGCCATAAAACACTGCAACCCCGGACCAAGGACCGCTCTAAAGTACGAGCCTGTGATTAGGCGCTTTTTCTGCAGGACATGAGCGCCCCAACCGAGGAGGCCACCCTCAGGCCTGGTGACTGGCTGCTCGGTCGCGTAGGTCCAGCTGTGCCAGCCCTGGTTGGCGCCGCCTGTATCTCGTCATCGGCGATCGTTGTCCAACTGGCCCACACCGAAGCCGGCACCACGGCGTTCCTGCGCTGCGCGCTCGCTTTGCCGGGCCTCTACGCCCTCGCGCATTGGGAACAGCGCCACTACGGCCGGCGCTCGGGTCGCGACCGGCTGATGGCGGCATTGGCGGGCGCCTTCCTAGGTGGCGACCTCGTGCTTTGGACCCACTCGATCTACGACGTGGGCGCCGGGATCGCCACCGTCCTCGGGAACCTACAAGTCTTATTTGTGACCATGATCGCGTGGGTTGTCTTGCGGGAGCGGCCTCGCACGCAGTTCCTTGTCGCCTTGCCGGTGATGTTGGGAGGCGTGGTGCTGCTTGCAGGCGTGCTCGGGCACTCACGCAGCGGCGAGCACCCAGTAGCCGGAGTGCTTTACGGTCTCGGCACCTCGGTCTGCTACGCGATCTTCATCCTCGTTCTTCGGCGTAACACCAAAGGCCTGGCTCAGATAGCGGGGCCGCTGGCTGACGCCAGCGCGGGTGCGGCCCTCGCCTCGCTCGTGCTCGGTCTGCTCCTGGGACAACTGAGCTTCCACATGTCGCTGGCCGCGTTCGGCTGGTTGGCCCTGCTCGCGCTCGTCAGCCAGACGCTCGGATGGCTTTTTATCACCTCCTCGCTACCCCACCTGCCTGCGAGTATCTCCTCGCTGCTCCTGCTGCTTCAGCCCGCGGCGGCTCTCGTGCTTGCTGCAGCGGTCCTTTCCCAGCAACCAACGCTTGTCCAGCTCTTGGGCGTCACGCTCGTTTGCGCAGGGGTACTGGTCACGGCACGATCGGGCTGGAGCCGCGACACCGCACCCGAGCCTCCGGCCGGGTAACCCGGCTCGGCCGAGGCCATATGGCTCATCTGGCGCGCTTCGCGTCGCGGTAGAGCATGGCTAGGCCCGCTGCGCACTCGTCCCAGGTGTAGAGGGCGGCACGTTCGCGGCCTCGCCGCGCCAGTTCGAGGCGGCCAGCCTCGTCCCCGAGCAGTTCCTCGAGGGCCTCAGCAAGCGCATCGACGTCGCCGACGTCGATGAGCCGGGCCGCGTCGCCCAGCACCTCCTCCAGGGCACCACAGCGTGTGGCGACAACGGGCGCGCCCGCTCCCATGGCCTGGAGAGGCGGCAACCCGAAACCCTCGTAAAGCGAGGGAAACGCAAAAACGGTCGCGCCGGCCATAAGGGCGTCGCGAGCGCGGTCGTCGACCCACCCGAGGCGGACAACCTGGTTGCCAGCCGGACAGGCAGCGATAGCTTCTTCCAGCTGTGCGCTCCCCCACCCGTCGGGCCCCGCATGGACCAGTGCCAGGCCGGGATAACCCTTGGCGAACATGCCAAAGGCCTGTACGAGAGACGGCAGATCTTTCCTCGGTTCCACCGTCCCGACAGCCAGCACGTACTGGCTCACCCAGTCAGGCAGGAGCGCGCTCCGGGTAGCTGCGTCACGAGGCAGGTCGCTCGGCCCGGTGGAGCCCATCGGCCACACACCAGGGTGGACCACCCGGACCCGGTCGGGCCTGGCACCGAGGGATGCGACCACCTCCTGCGCGACCGAGCTGGTGTGGGTGTGCACCCATGCGCCCCGCCCGAGGGCTTTCCTGACCAGTTCGGGGTACGCACGCGCTGGCGGCAGGCACAGCTCGGGGAACCGCAGCGGGGTCAGGTCGTGTACGGTCACGACCGTTGCGGCCCACCACGCCGGCGGGACCACGAAGTTGGTCCCGTGCACGACATCGGCCCGGCCGACGAAGAGCTCCGCCGGAGGGAAGGACCAGTGCGCCCAGGACTTGCTGAGCGGCCCCGCCGCCATCGGCCGGTCATGCACGGCAACCCCGGGCGGGACCTCGGAGGCAATGGCGTGCCTGCGCCTACCGCTCATGGAGTAGGCACCCATGGCAAGGTCGGGCCGCTTGGCAAGCGCTTGCAAAGCCCCCGCACAAAACTCGCCCACCCCGGTCCTGGGCCCGAGCAAAGGCGTGGCATCGAAGGCCACGCGGAGCCGGACCTCTTCAAGGGGCGATGCCTCGCTCACCGCCCCAGGTTGGCACAGTTTCCCCGTCTCGCGGGACGCCTGTTGGGCGGCGACATGGTGCGACGACCTGGGCGAGGCCGCACGCGTGGCCCAGTTCAGGACGAAATCCGCCCCGCGGGCGCACGGTTCGCCTAATTGGCCAGTTTCTCGGCGTGCTCCAGGGTTTCTCGGGGCGATCTTGTCTGTTGGGCTCGCCGCTTCCTTTCTGGCGACCCCGCTTGCCGAGCGCTCACGGGCCTGAGGGGACCACGTTTATGTCGCCTGAATCGGCGTGGAGGTGAATGACGTTGTGAGAAGCGGTGTTTGTCGGCACGCGGACGTTGCTCGAGCCTGAATCGGCCGTGGCTACAACCGAGTACGAGACGTTCGCCGGCACGGCCACGGTGATGTCGCCCGAGCCATCGTCGACGTTGACGTCGGCGGGTGGTCGGGTGAAGGAGAGGTCGACATCGCCGGAGCCGTCTTGCGCCTGCACCTTGCTGGCGGAGATGTCCGCGCCACTGATGTCGCCGGAGCCCGCGCTCAATACCAGTGACCCGGCCAGGTGGCCGAGCAGTATGTCGCCCGACCCTGCGTTCAAGTTGAGCGCACCAGTCAGGTTGCTTGCGCTCACGTTGCCCGAGCCAGAGGTGGCGCGCACAGCCTCGCCGGCGGGCACTGTCAGCTTGAGCTCGGCACCGCAGTCGCCGGCCCAGAAGCAGTTCGGGCCCTGCAGGGACGCCCCGGTGGCGCTGTGATCCCATTTGACCACCGGGCGCGTGAGGCTGTAGTTGATGTGGCCGCTAATGACGGCCCGCTTGGCGCTGCTCGGCAAGATCGTGATGTCGCCATTGCCAACTCCGACGCTAACTTCTTTGGCAATTGGCGCCACGATCGGCTGGAGCCGGTAGCTGTCCTGGCCGACCAGTGCAACGTAGTGGAGGCCGGTATAGCCGATGGCTCCCAGCACGAACGGAAGGCCGAGGACCAGCGCCCAGAGCCGGCCTGGGGTGAGGGCGAGGGGTTCGGTCACGGTCCCTCCTCAGAGGCCTAGGTAGGTGAGCACGGCCAGCACGCGGCGGTGGTCGGTGTCGGTTGGAGCCAGGCCGAGCTTCATGAAGATCGAATTGACATGCTTCTCAACCGCACCCGGGCCGACGACCAAGGCGGAGGCGATGGCAGGGTTGGAGCGGCCCTCTGCCATCAGTGCCAGCACATCGCGCTCGCGGGCGGTGAGCGAACCAAGCGGGTCGGCCCGACGGGTGAGCAGCTGGGCGACGACCTCGGGGTCGATCGCGCTCCCACCCTGTGCCACTCGCTGCAGGGCCTCCACGAACTCGACAACCTCGGCGACCCGGTCCTTCAGCAGGTACCCGACGCCGCCACTGGTCCTCACCGAAAGCAGCTCCGTGGCGTAGCGGGCCTCCACGTACTGAGAAAGCACGAGCACCCCGATATCGGGCCACCGCTTGCGCACGACGAGGGCTGCCCGGAGCCCCTCGTCGCTAAAGGTCGGCGGCATGCGCACGTCGACGACGACGGCATCGGGCGCGTTGGCGTCCACGGCTCGCAAGAACGACTCGGCGTCGCCAGCGGCGGCTGCCACCTCGACGCCTGCCTCCTCCAACAGGCGGGTAAGACCCTCGCGCAGCAGGACGGAATCCTCGGCGATCACTACGCGCATGGGATTTCCACTTCGATCACGGTCGGTCCCCCCACGGGGCTCTGGATGCTCAGGTGCCCGTCCACGGCCTGGACGCGGTCCGCCAGACCGGCCAGGCCGGCGCCGGTCAGCACGGCGCCGCCGCGGCCGTCGTCGCGCACGACCACGTGGAGCACGTCATTCTCGGAACGGACAGTGACGCTTGCCCTCGCCGCTCCAGAGTGCTTGGCAACGTTGGTCAGCGACTCGGCCACGACGAAATATGCAACCGCCTCCACCGTGGCCGAGGGCCGCTTGCTGAGCTCTACCCGGACGTTGACCGGGACCGGGCAGATCGCAGCGAGCCCGGAGAGGGCTGCGTCGAGGCCCCGGTCGGAAAGCACCGGAGGGTGTACGCCGCGCACCAGGCCGCGCAGTTCGACGAGGGCCGTCTTGGCGTTCTCGTGAGCCTGGTTCAGCAGGACCTTCGCCCCCTCGGGGTCGTCGTCAAAGTGAGCCTTGGCCCGTCCCAGCTCCATGGCCAGTGAGACCAGGCGGGCCTGGGCGCCGTCGTGCAGGTCGCGTTCGATGCGGCGCCGGTCGGTGTCGGCGGCGACCACCATCCGGGAGCGGCTGCGCTCCAGTTCCCCCACGCGGGCAGTGAGGCTGCGCCGTGTCGGACCGAGCAACTTGCGGTCGACCCATACCTGCACGGCCGCCATGGACCGGGTTACGTAAGGTGCGTTGAGCAACAGGACGACACCGACCGTCACGGCCGCGACCATGGTCACGGTGCCGTGGGCAACCCAGCCGAACATGACGGCCCCACCCCGAGGAAGGGCCGAGTTGTAAGTGGGCAGAGCGACAAGGGCCAGGGCGACCGCCCACACCGACGTAGCCACCACGAAGCCAATCACCGTCACCGGTAAGAGCACGAGCGCCGCTGCCACCTGGCGCCAGCTGCTGGCGTCGGTCAGCCTCGCGATCCGACGACGCAACCACCCGCCCTCGGACGTCTTCCGGCCGGGAGGCTGGACCGCCTCGCCGAGCATCAGTGAAACGCGGGCACGTTCGAAGGCTCCAAAAGCGCGACAACCCTGGAGAGTCAGGGCGAGGACCGGCAGGCCCAGGAGAGCTAGGGGAAGCAGCCCCACCGCCAAGGCGAGCCCGGTCACAGCCAAGGAGAAGACGATCGCTGACAGCGGGATGCCCGTCAGGAGGTACACCATCGCCAACCACGTCCGCGGCGAGAACACCGGGCCGACGAGGCGAAGGGTTACGGAGCTCACCAGAACGACTGTACGGAGGCGACGACCAAGTATCTATACGGCGTGCCCCCCAATTGGGCGGGGGGCCGGCACCCCCACCAAAACGTGGGCTGGCCTGCTTCTTTTCTCCTGGCGGTTGCTACATCGTTAGGTGCATGTCACCAGCCAACCAACAATCGGTCCTTACCCGCCCCCGGCCGGCCCCCGTAGATCCGGGCACCGGCCCCAACTCCGCTCGTGGCCCCCAAGCGCTCATGGGCCACATTGGTCGCTTCGTCGTCCGCCACCGCCGCGCCGTTCTCGCGTTTTGGTTCCTTGTCGCGATAGTGGGCATGGCGATGGTGGGCAACATCACCTCCCGCCTCTCCTCCGGCAGTTCGTTCCCCGGGCTCCCGAGCTACGCCGCCAGCCAGAAGATCCTGCAGATCTACGGGACGGGCGGGGACAACCAACCCGTGGTGATGGTGCTCGGGCTCCCCGCCGGCCAAAGCGCCGAGACACCCGCCGGGCGAGCTGAGATCAACACCGCTTTGGCGCCCCTCACCAACAACAAGACGCTGCGTACCGTTTCGTACGCCAACACAGGCGACCGCAGGCTCTTGGCGCGGGGCGGCCGCAGCGCCGCCGTCCTGGTCTTCGGGAACAACAACGGGCCCACCTCCTACACCTTGGGAGCGGCCGTCCGGGCCAGGGCACCGGCGGGGATGACCGTGGCGGCGACCAGTTACGACGACCTCGCCAACGGCTCTCAGAGCCAGGGCCTCGGAGTGCTTGCCGAGACCTTCGTCGGGGCGATCGGTGCCCTGGTCGTCCTCTCGGTCGTCTTCGGGTCGCTACTGGCTCTCGTCCCGCTGCTCATCGCGGTGGTGGCGATCATGGGCACGTTCCTGCTCATAGGAGCCGTGACGACCGTCGCCCCCGTGAGCGTCCTGGTGGAGTACCTGATCGCCCTGATCGGCCTCGGGATCGCCATTGATTACTCGCTGCTGGTTGTCACACGCTGGCGGGAGGAGCGTGGGCGAGGCCTGGCCAACCATGAGGCGGTGGCGGCTGCAGTTGCCACGGCTGGGCGCACCGTCGCATTCAGCGGCGTGACCGTCGGGACCGGGCTGCTCGCCCTCGTGGTGTTGCCGATACCGTTCCTGCGCAGCCTCGGCTACGCAGGCATCCTGATCCCGCTTGTCAGCGTCGTGGTCGCCACAACAATGCTGCCGGCCCTCCTGGCCACGATCGGGCCGCGCCTCGATTGGCCGCACCGCCGCGGAGCACCGTCGGCCCGCCCGAGCGGGGCGTGGGCGGCTTGGGCGCGCGGCGTAGTGAGGCACCGCGTGCTGGCCGCCGTCTTTGCCCTTGTGGTCCTCGGCGGGCTCCTCGGAGTGGCTTCGGGCATCCGGGTCGGCGCGGCGTTGCCCGGGTCGCTGTCCACTGCGGGCGCCGCCGAGAGCGGGTTCACAACCCTCGAGCACGACGGCTTCCCGGCCGGGATGCTGAACCCTGTAGAAATCCTGGTCCCGTCTGGCGAAAGCGCGAGCTCGGTAGCTCACAGCCTGGGTGGGCTGGACGGCGCGTACACCGCCTTCGCCCCGAATGGGACCGACTGGCACCGCGCCGGGACAGCCTTGGTCGACCTGGTGCCTGTAACGGCGACAACGGCGCCCGGCAACACTGCTTTCCTGGACGCTGTCCGCTCGAGACTTGGAGAAATAGCACCCCGGGCGCAAGCGACTGGGGGCGGTCTCATAGAGATAGACATATTGCACGCTCTTTATGGGCGCTCGCCTATCATCCTCGGTCTGGTTGCGCTGATCACACTTGTGATCCTTGCAATCTCGTTCCGTTCATTCGTGCTGTCCCTAAAGGCGTTGCTTCTCAACATCCTCTCCGTCGGTGCGACCATGGGACTTCTCGTGCTCGTCTGGCAAAAAGGGTTCGGCTCGCACCTGTTTTGGGGTATCCCCGGTACCGGAGCGGTCGTCGACTTCATCCCGTTGCTCGTGTTCCCCTTCCTGTTCGGGCTTTCTATGGACTACGAGGTGTTCGTCGTGTCGCGGATCCGGGAGGCCCATGACGCCGGCGAGCAAACCGACGACGCCGTCGTGAGCGGGGTCGCCCACACAGGCAAGCTGGTCACCAGCGCGGCTCTCGTGCTCGTCCTCGCCTTCGCGGCGCTCTCGGCCGGGCCGAGCGTCCCGCTCAAGATGTTCGCCACGGCGCTCGCCGCCGGGATCCTGCTGGACGCGACAGTTGTGCGGGCTCTCCTGCTGCCTGCCGTAGTGTCGCTGCTCGGCGAAAAGGCCTGGTGGTACCCCGGCCGGCGGTCCCGTGCCGTGCGGGCAGGGCGGGCCGTGCCCATGTCCGACGAGCAGGGACTGGCCGGTGCTCTAAAGTAGCCTCGAGACACACCGCGGGCGTAGCTCAATGGTAGAGCTCCAGCCTTCCAAGCTGGTCATGCGGGTCCGATTCCCGTCGCCCGCTCCGACAAACTCCCTGGCAGAGCGGTTGCCCCTTCCACGAACACTCACGAGCCACCGTCTTGTGTGTATAAGTCGTGTATAACGTGCCCAGCCGTCCGCGTTATCGTCACCGGCAAGTGGTGAAGTAGGAAGCATGTTTGACTCACCCGAATTGATGCAGGCCAAGGCCAGAGTCCGCACTGCCGAGGCCAACTGCGCAAAGTACGCCGCGACCGAGCCATTGCCTGCCTGGTCCACTCGGAAGGCGCCGGCTGGTCTAGTCGAGGCTCACGATGAATTAGAAGCCGCCAGGGCCGAGCTGAAAAGAGTTCGTCGTTTAGGCTGACGCCCTTAGTGACGACTTGGCGCCTCACTATATTGTTGGCGCTTGTAGCAGCCTTGACAACTGGCTGCGGCGCTTCTTCTCACGACATCCAGTCGACCACTACCACACCACAGACGACTGCGACTTCCACTAGGGCACTGGCGACCACTACCTCTCTCCGCAGCCTTACTCCCGCCCTGTCTCGAAGACCCTGACGCGCCGGGGTGCAGCAGCCAGAACAACGCGGTCCAGTGTCTCATCTACGTGAGAAGTGCCGGCTGTCCATACGGGTACATCGACTCGAACACCGGGATGCTCGTCGTGGACGCCCCTAACGGACAGACCTACCAAATCCCCGTGAACAGCGGCTCCTACACAGTCGAGCCGAACGGGTCCATAGTCATCCCTTTGCCCACTCAGCCGGGCGCCTGATAATCCACGGCGGCTCGCTGGTGCGGGTCGCCTTGGCCGTCACTGGGCTATGAGAGGATCTCTCCAGGGTTCTGGCACTGGTCGGTATATCCGGAGGCTGTCCTAATGTCAGCCGAGCTGGAGCTGGCAGCGTGGGACCGATTGGGCACCAAGCTGTGGACCCGGTTCGTCGAACCTCCGTGGAGCTTTCGAGTTATTGACAACCGAGTCCACTTGGACATAATGGGTGTCAAGACCGACTTCCCAATCATCGGTCAACCTACCTAGCGAGCCAGAGAGATCGTGGCCATCCGCCACCGACCTCCGCGCAGCCTCGGGTGCCGGGGTACAGGGAGCACACCCGCCTCGTATCACAATTACGTGGACGTCTCGCCGTCATCTCCCACGACGAGCGCTTCAAGCGCTGCACCCAACCTCACGATCTCCGGAATGTCATCAGACAATGCTCCAGTCACGACGACCTCGCCTCGTCGCCAATAGAGAGATGGTCCGTCCGCTGACCGCAATAAATAAATCGGGTATTCGATTACCTCGCCTGACGGGCCATCCGAGAATGACACTGCTCCCTTCTCTGTCAAGTCTGAGCTTCTGGCTGCCAGCGCCAGCCACGTCCGCTCGTCGATCGGATGAGCCGTCGCGTCGACCCAGTCGGACGCCTTAGTGATGTGAAGTTCGTAGCCCATTCGGACAGTCTCCCAGGTGCGGGGGCTCCCACCCAGCCAGTCGGAGAACGTGGGCATCCCCCCCCCCCTCCGATGCCACGTCTCCGGCTGCCCGGTTGCTGCGGCCGGTGGTCCCGGCAAGCATCAGGCGACGACCGAAGTCCGCGCCCGAACTCCAAGGACCGCTCTCGCCCGCTGGGCCGGCCGCCCTGGACTAGCGACCGGGCCACCTCGCAAACCAGGGTACCCTAACGCTTTTGCGGCCGAAGGCGTAAGGCGCCAGTGCTTGGTACCAGAACGACGCGTGGACTCACCGACACACAGCTCCCGACTTGCTCCTCTGAGGTGGCTCAGGTCCGCGGCTTGTCGCTCTTGTTGACGAGGCCTCCGCGGGTAGGGCGGACCCCGGCGGCCAACGCCGAGATGGTGCCGGTCAGGTCCAGGTCGAGATCCCCGAGCGGACCCGCCACACCAGCGTGAGCACATACAGCGCCGACAGCACCACGAAGGCGACCGCCTCGGCCCAGAAGTGGCGAAATGCCATGATCCCTGCGACGGTCACGAACATCGACAACGGCAAAACTACACCACCAGCCTGATGACCACCAGGGTGGGTGAAAGAGGGCGGCTTCCGGTCACACCCGAGAGGTTACGCCCAGGGCAAAGGCCTAACTCACCGTCTTCGAGATCAGCGAGGCCAGTCGTCGCCAGCGGGTCATGAAGTTTGCGGGTGCCCGAGTTAAGGGAGCGCACCCGCTGGTACGCTCACTCCAAGTTGAGCTTGTACCAAGTATTGTCGGAAAAGACGTGAAGCTCGCTCCCTCGTCCAACGAGTTTCGCGGTGCGCGGCAGCGGTTGGCCATCCGAGAGAACGACCCGAGATGAGCTGGTGGGCTCAAAGCGCTCCCCACCCAGCACTCCCTCGACGCACCTGTTGTAGTCCTTCCCGTAGCCGCCGACCAGGGCAGCGCTGTCTTGGTGCACGAGGAGCGCTCGGGCGCCGCCGACAGCGTTCTTCCAGCCTCGGACCGCTCCCGCGGCGATGCGGACGATAGGAGAGTCGCTGTAGTAGCAGGCCCAGGCGTCTTCTCCGACGACGTTCAGGGCCTCGCAGTCATCGACAGGGCCCCATTTTCCGCGCCCGAGTACTGCCACACAGGGACGAGCAACGAGCTGAACCGGGCTATGCCGCAAGCCCCGATCGGCGTTGGCCCAGGTCGTCCCCAGCCATAGTTGCCGAACACACCCTCGTCTGAGTAGCCCACCCAGAAATCACCTTTCGGAGTCGACAATACGTGCGCGGCACCGTCGCCGACTGTGCCGACCCGCTCGATCTGTCCGGTGGGCTCGTAGACAACGGCGTTCTTGTCTGGTCCCTCGGGGTGCCATTCACATCGCGAACCCACGATGAGCAGCCCGCCGTCCCCAAGGGGCTGGATCCTGGGTAGGCGACAGGGATCTCTTCAAGAGCGACGCTTGCGACAAGACCGGGGTTGTGGACCGTCAATTGGCCTCTCGCAGGTACCGCCGGCTTTGAATTCGGAAACCTTGTCCCGCCTGGGCCCTCGGTGATGGATAGGAGCGACTGAGCGTCGCTGCCGCTGGCCCATAGGCAAAGCAGTTCGCCAGCCGGGCCCACCGAACAAGACACCAATACGAGGCCTTGGGACGTTGGGCGGAACTCGGCATGGCGCTGGAGCGCCGACCTGTTTCGGGCCGCGATCCGCCGGCGTGGCGCGTGCGGAACATGACAACAGGTTGCCCCATCTCGCGGGGCGATGCCGACCGTTTTCCTTCGTCGAGCGGTGACAGACGGCTAGGGTGTCCTCCCACGGCTTATCCGACCGACGACGCCAAGCGCTGACCCGCCTGTTGCAGGGGTAGCGCCGATGCTCGCACCGGTTCAACCCGAACCGTAGCTAGTCACCACAGTCATTGCGTCAGCCAGTCTTGGTACGGCAGCATTGTGAACGTCGTCCTGCACGATTGAGACGAAGTAGGTAAGACCCTGGTTCCTAAAAACGACGTTACAACCGTTATCGAACGGAAAGTAGCAAAACCTGCGTCCCGATGGAGCAGTTCGCGATGCCGAGCATCGCAGTTGGGCGGCAAGACAACGGTGTCGAACTCCTCGTTGGTCAAGCGGAAATCGATCCCAAGGCCTTCTCTGCTATAGCCCCCGCCCACCAGCGTTGCCCTGACCGGAACGAGGATGTCCTTGCCGAACAAACGGATGGCGAGGTGTTCGCACGAACTGACAGAGGAGCACTGGGTCCCGAGAGGGACGACCGGACCGCGTATAGCCCGACAGGACAACAACCCAGCTACAAGCACCAAAACAATTGCACCAATAGCAAGAACTCGCTTGGGCTTGGCCATCGACCGGCGCTTCCTTCTCGCCCCGGAGTAAGTCTTGATCAACAGCGTACTGCCTGCGTGTCCCGCCGCGCCAACCTCCGGTCGGACAGTGTCGGCACCCTCCCACCGAACCCAGGCAGTTTGCGGGTGTCGGGGATACAGCGAGCGCACCCGTCTACGTTGTTCAAAGGGTACGGAGACTATCGGGAAGTGCGTTGTCCCAAACGCCTCTGCGGATGCGGTTGTGGAGCGCCGGGATGCCGTATAGCTTCACGGCCTCCAGTACCTTCGGCATCGACTGTTCTGGGTCGTCCGGCGACAGCGACCACCAGTGGTCAGCTCTGATCTCGGGAATCAGATGGCCAATTGAGATGATGCCGCCGCCCGGAGGTTTCTGCGGGAGATACGACTGGGCAAGTCGGGTTGCATCCCATTCCGCCTCCGAGACACCAGCAGGTGGGATGTCTTTTACCTGTGAGTGCTCTCGTCGAATCTCATCCCAGTGAGCTTTACGGACCGCGCCAAGTGTCACCTTGAACTTGACCACTTCTTTGTCGCTGAACTTGGACTTCTGAAAGTTGAGCTGCGCCCACCATGCGTCGTCTGGGAGCACGTACGTGCTGCCGGACCCTCGGAGTCCAACAGACCGGAGTGCCGGAGCAGCCGTGTCACGGAGTAACCGAGCGAATGTTGCCTGCGCCGTCTCAGCCACGCCTTAGATGATGCAGCACCCGACGGTTCGTTACCAGCCTCCCGACCAGAATGGGCTTCCGGAACCACCCGGCGCCCCGCCAGCCGGACGCTGCTGAGGTTGGCCGGCCCTGGGCAGTTCTACTGACCGCGACTGGGCAGTTCTGTTTGCCGTCACGGGGCAAAACCTATTGGCCATTGACAATCAAGAGATTCTTCAGGACCCTCGGTGTGCCTGTGGATGACTATTTTGGAGTCTTTTGTGGAAGCCATCCTGAAGGCACTTGGCCGTCCTCCCTCATCGCTGTCCAAGGCGGCTTGGCTCGACGGCTGGCCCATGAGCTGGGAGCTGGGCGCTCGCACGCGCCGACGGCCTGCCAGCGCGGCTGTGGCGTCCTGGCGCTAGCCTGGAGTGATGGTCGGCTCCCTGGTGGCTAGCCGCGCCGGCTTGGTGGCTAGCCTTATAGGCGTATAGACACGGCCCCTTACGGGGTCCCTGCACTGATGAAACCAGAGGAGATACCGCAGATGAACCGTGGGGGGTTTTCCTGGCAGCGCTTGTTTGGGGTCACGAAAGCCAAGCGTAAGATCAGCCGTGCGACCGGAGTGCCAATGTCGAAGCAAGGACGGCAAGCGAAAGTAGGACGAATCGTCCTCGGTCAGAGTCGGCGCAGCGGCCATAAATGACCGTCGTCGGACTTGTGAGGAACCACCAGACGGTGGTCAGCCTCACTGCGTAGCCAATTGAGCGTCGCTTGGAGGTGGCCTGAATGACCGGCGACACTTCGCAGGATGAGCGCCTGCGGCGTTTCTCCGCTCGGGTCGACCCTCTAATGATGGTGCTTGCCTTACTGTGGCTACCGGTCCTAGTGGTACCCCTGGTCACTGACCTGCATGGATGGGTCGCGGTCGCTTTCGACACGGTTGATTACTTCGTCTGGGCCGCCTTCCTGATCGAGTACGTGGCCAAGCTGAGGCTTGCCGCCGACCGCTGGCACTTCGTCCGGCACCACCTCTTGGACCTGGCAATGGTCGCCGTGCCGATCCTTCGGCCTCTTCGCCTGGCGCGGCTCCTTCGTTTCGTGCGTCTGGGAAGGGTGGTGATTGTGCTCGGTAGCAGCCTCCGTAGGGCACGCGCAATGTTCACCCATCACGGTTTACAGTTCGTGCTCCTCGCTGTAGCGGCGATCGTCTTCGCCGCGGCGGGGCTTGAGCTGGTGTTCGAGCAGCACTCGACTGGACCAACGGCCATTCACAACTTCGGGGACGCGCTTTGGTGGGCCGTGGTCACCGTGACAACGGTCGGCTACGGCGACAAGGTCCCTATGACTGGTGGGGGGAAGTGGGTCGCCACCGCCCTGATGTTCACCGGCATCGGGCTTGTAGGCACGCTCACCGCAACCATCGCCTCGTTCTTCGTGCAAGAGCAGCAGTCAGACGAGCTGGCTGACATAAAGGCGCAGCTCGCAGAGATTCGAGAACTCCTCGCTTCCCAGAAGGCGGAAGGCTCCTAGCCTCCCGACAGGCCCGATGCGAATGCTCGTTGTTAGTCGACACCCGGCGGCTCTGAGGCGGACTAGCTTGACACGCAGTCTGCTGGCGCCGGGATACAGCGAGCGCGCCCGGCACCCTGCCGATTCGGGGGAGGTGGCTCCAAGTCCCGCCGCGGTGGCGGACAAAATGGATCGTTACGAGCGCCTGGAAAGCCGCGGCGGCGATCGCTTCCAGACTACGGATCGACGATCTTGTAATTTGCCTCTGGCATGGCAGGTGCTTCGCCCTCCCAGTCGTCTGGGCATCGACCGACGAACCACCACTCACCATCGGGATCTACAGGTACGGAATGTCGATGTCCTGCCCAAGAGATAGTGACGAAGCGTGCGCCTCGTGCGTGACCGTGCGCGTGGCCGAGTTCCGGTCCGGTGCCCCAAGAGCTGGAACGGAACTCCCGCCAGCCGCCGTCATCCCACAAGTAGTAGGTCTCCTCGATCTCTTTGCCGTCGCCGTTGGCGTCGATCGAGGCGAAGGCAAAGTCGCGGCGAGTTTGGACCTTCAGTACCTTGGCGTAAGCAGAGTCCCAGCCTCCGAGCCTGATAACCGTGTCCACGTCGAGCGGCGTTGCTGCCACAGCGTCCACGTTATTACCCAGCCAGCTGCGTCGTCGTCGGCCCCTCCGACCGCCGGC
This sequence comes from uncultured Acidimicrobiaceae bacterium, assembly GCA_963699075.1. Taxonomy (GTDB): domain Bacteria; phylum Actinomycetota; class Acidimicrobiia; order Acidimicrobiales; family Palsa-688; genus Fen-671. Next base: position 253,708 of record CAVOTF010000006.1, read on the forward strand.
GAGTTCGCCGGTGCCGGGGTTACAGGGAGCGCACCCGCCCGAGAGGCAAGTTTCCCTTTAGTAACCATAGGCGCTAGCGCAGAACGCCACCGTGCTGTCTGAAGACCGCGACATGGGGTCGGTCGGTGCGGGATTAGGCGAGTCCGTACCTCCTCGCTCCTGAGTACTGCCGGCGTGCTTGCCATGGTCCAGTATGACCAAGGGTTAGGGTTCCATTTCGATCCGAGCTGCCTCGTTGCGCCACTTAGGCCGACAAAACCTAATACCAGTCCGACCGCGCCGCCCGCCAAAGCGACCATCAGCAATGCAAAGACAACCCACTTCATTTCGTCAGCCTCCAATGGCCCAGCGTACACGGAAGCTCAGCTATGCCCTCCACCGAGCCACCCGCCAATCGGAGACTGTGGGCGTCCGTCCTCGTGGCGGGGACGCAGGGAGCGCGTCCGCCTATGCAGATGAACGCCTGGCTCCCCAGAGTCGCCAAAGGTAGCCTTTTCGTTCGTGGAGGAATTCTCGGCGTACCTGACGTGCTCTAACGAGGGCGGCGCAGGCCGGCCGAGAGTGATCCTGTTGGTGGCGCTACGGTCTTAGGCGTGGGTGAAAACGGGCGAGCCGGGGAAGTGGCCGGAGTGACCCTCGGCCCCCTCCGAGCCGGGAGGAGGCGGCTTCCGAACACACCTATAGAAGGCGAGAGTGCCGAAGCCCGCGGGAGGCGGATTTACAACCTGGTCATGCAAGATAGCGCTCGCCGGCCCGATCCTAAGGCACTGCCTGAGGGCGCTGAAACAGCTCAGCAGACCTATGCCGCGTTCCTCCGGAAAGACTTGGCACCGCGTCTGCGCTCCCTCGGGCTGAAGGGCTCGGGTGGCGACTACTACTTAGACCGCGGTGACCTACGGGGATGGTTGGGCTTCCAGAAGTCGACGCACAACAACAAAGCTCTGGTCGAATTCACGATCAATGTCCACGCGATGCAACTGCCGAGCCGTCAAGGCTTTTGGGGTGACCGTATCGGGTTCGTCCTGCCCGAGCAGGAAGACACGTGGTGGGTCTTACCCGCCGGCGCAGCGACGAGCGAGCTGCTTTCGGATCTCCTGTCTTCTATTGAAGACTTTGCCCTCGTCGCCATTGACGCAGCCATGGAGCTGTACGGCCACGCTCCAGAACACACACGTCGACGGCAACGCACCTTCGCGGAACTGGCAGCGACACGGGACCTCTTAGCACGGATGCATCAGCCCACTCCGACCATCGAGGAAGCATTCGCTTCAATTTTCAACCAAGAGCAGCCAACCCAGGGCAATGAATTGTTTTTCCTATACCGGATCGCCCCCAACGATCCCCGGCTTCCTGCCGCGCTTCTATTGGTTATCGAGCACGACCCATCAACCTTCTCCCGCGCGGCGGCCGCCATCATGCTTGGGTTCGTGCCCTGCGAGCCGGGCAAGGCGCTCCCGGCACTTCGTGCCACGGTGGCCGGGGACGACGACTTCAAGGTTCGGGCCGCGGCAAACTACCGCGATCCGACTTGTACAACGTCAACATAGGCCCGGAATCTCAATTGCGTAGGCGCGAGTGCCCTCGGACAAACCGAGCGGGTGCCTAACGGTTCGAACTACGAGAAGTTGGTAGGCCCTAACCGAGGCGACCCTTTCCACGGCCGACCACCCGAGGCCACTAGCGGCCGCTAAGGTCGGTCTTGCGTGTCACTGAGATGGGGAGCCGGTGAGGGATCTTGAGGCGGTCGCGTAGGGTGACAATGGGGATGTTCTTGGCGGTGCCGGCAGTAGTGGCGCTCGGGACCGTCAATGTCAGTTTTGTGGCGTCGCAGGTGCCGGCAACATCACGACCAAGCCCCCGATCCGCGGCTGCCGCGTCCGAGACACCAGTCTCGGTGCCTCTCATCAATGCCCCGCCAAAGCCCGGTTGCCCGAACCTAAACGGCACGTCCTCCCACTACACGCGCTTTCAGTCAGCGCCGCCGATGTGCATAAACCCGTCCAAGGTTTACACGGCGATAATGGTTACCGACATCGGGACCATAACGATCAAGCTCTCCACTGCACAGGACCGGGTCACGGTCAACAACTTCGTGTTCCTGGCTGGCTACCACTTCTACAACGGCACGGCGTTCCATCGCGTCGTCACCAACTTCGTGGACCAAGGCGGGGACCCCACGGGCACCGGTATGGGCGGGCCAGGTTACAGTTTCAACGGAGGGGAACCCAAGACGACCGCGGTATACACGGCGGGCGCGGTAGCGATGGCCAACTCGGGCAGCCCCAACAGTGACGGCAGCCAGTTCTTCATCGTCGTGGGCAGGGCCGGCTCAGAGCTGTCGCCCCTTTACAGCTACCTCGGGCACGTGACGGCTGGGATGAGCGTGGTGAACAGGATCAACCAGGACGGCAGCCCGACCGGGGAGGGCACCCCCCGAGTCCTGCACAAGGTCCTCAAGGTGACTATAAGGGAGTCGTGACCCATCAGGGCGAAGAGCCAAAACTGCCCATGGTCAGTTTGAACGAGCACCATAGCCGAAGAGCCCACAGCGGTAACGCGACAAGAGCTCCGTCGCTGTGTCCTCCGGGCTCCCCGGTGGGTCGGGCAACAAGTGCCGGTTATCGATGACAGCTCGCTGGAACTGATCGTGCATGTGTCGTGTGCCGGCTCGTCATTGCCGTGCCCTTCGCGGATCGCGACGTTGTGCACGCAGCGTTCAGCTGAGGGCAGCAGGACGGCGTAATGCAGAACATCCAGCTCGCTGGCTTCAAAAAGGGTCGGCGGCCACCACGACCCAAGGACCCCGTGTCTATAAACAAACTCCTTGGCCAGCCAACCGACTGCTGAGGGCCCTGGGGCAAACCACGCGCGTAACGGAGCGCGCTGCATCACGGCGAGCGAATACCTGGAACAGACCCGGGCTCGGCTGAGGCAAGGCGGCAACGAGGTCTCCGACAAGCAGCCGGGAGATAGGCGCGCCGAGTTCGGGAGCGCCGGGCGAATGCGCCCAAACAGTCGCTGGTGGAACCTAACGAGCCAGTACACGACTTACTGGAACATGACCTCCCTAACAGGATCAAGATCATGGGCGAGGGCCCGGCTGATGTGCCTCTTACCCGTTCTGTTGGCATCGTTCGTAGCGGCGGCGAGCACGGCGCGACAACAACCGTCGACTTCCTCCCAGCCAGCTCCCACGCTCCCGCCAGTCACATATGACCAGTCCTGCTCCCGGACGGCAATGTCCCAAATCGCGATGGACGAATGCGTTGGTACCGAGCTCCTAGAGGTGCGACGCCAACTCAATGTCGCTCTGGCGTCCGCCGAGCGAGGCGGTAGCACAATTTCCGTGAGATTTATCAAGGTAGCGGAACAGACTTTCGAGACGTACGAAAAAGCGGAGTGCACTGTTGCAGCCGCCCCTAACACCGGCGGCACGATCTATCCGCTCCTTTTTGGCAACTGCGAGGTCCGCCTGACGGTCCAGCGGCTCCAAGACGTCAAGGAAGACGCTCTCGGCGTTTCGGATGGGCGCGGGTGACAATCCCCGCCTGTGTGTGGAGAGGAACGCGCTCGTTCTGGTGCCGGGGAGGATAAGCAGCTCGGTGACGTTGTGGACCAGGACCGTAGAGCGGACAGGCTGCACCCGGTGATCCCGGCAGGCCCAGTGTGGCCAAAGGCAGCTCCCGTGTGGCGTCAAGATGTGGCAAAGCGTCCCTGGATGAGCCGGGTGTTCAGGAAGCCATCGATGTCGTTGCTCCAAGTCGCGTTGGCAGCGGCGTTGTTGCTCGCGTCGGCACCAAGTCTCCCGGCCCAATGGGCCAGCATCAGTCATTTCTCCCAGATTTCAGACCAAGGAAGTGGTGAGCTCGGTTACGTGACCGTGGCGCGCTGCGTGCACGGATCCCTGATCCGCGCTTGGTCGTGCAGCGGGACTTTCCAAGTCAACGACGGTATGGCCGAGCCGTACCAGCCGACGCCGGACGTACGTGTCGCGAACGACTTCCGGTGGCATCGACTGGGCGCGACCATTGGGGCAACGATTTCGCCTGGCAGTCATGTCGGCTATCGCTGGGGCGCAACCGTTCAGATCCAGACGTTGGCGTACTGGGCTGGGGGGTTGGTGTGCTTGGGGGTGCTCGTGGCTATCAGCCGGAGTAGTGGTCAGAAGAAGACAGTCCGCTGCTGTCGCCTGGGTCATATTGGCTACCTGGACCACGTTGCCTGTTGGCTTTTTGCTCATCGCAGCCTCGGCCTCGCTTTAGGTAGGAACTCGAAGGGCGGCCGAGATGGCCAGACCAAGTAACGTCCATACGATCAGTCCCGGCGCTCGTAACCACCACCGCCCTGGAGAGGCCACTTTTCCGCCAACGGTGAGAAGAAGGGTCTCACCCGTACCGGCAAATGGGGCGCTTGCCTGGTGATGTCGTCGATGAACGGCAAAAAACCCTTCCACATCATAACTCTCAGCGCCTTACCGTCGGCCAGTCTGATCAGCTCGCTATTGGGTTCCCCTTTCGTGGGGCGTAGCTCACGAACATCAGAGAGCCGGACCGTCCCTGACCGCAGAGGCACCTTCCAGGACAGGTCATCTCCGTCCAAGTGCAACTCGTACACAGTCTGCAAAAGGAACACCCGAGCAAGATAGGCGAGTACACCCGTCCAGGCGACAGTGAACAGCCACCCAGGGCCCGCCGAACCACTGGCGCTGTCCACCCACAGGAAGCCAGCGGCGAGCGAGAACGCGGTAAAGAGCACGGCGAGCATTGGCCGGTACAACGGGGGCATCCGGTACGAGCTTCTGCTTATCGCCGGCACATGGCCCTCCTAGGGACGCCCAGCTCGCTGAGCTTCACTGCTGGAGGTTGGTCCAATGCGCCGGCGCCGTAGGCACTGAACTGTGCCCAAATCCCGAGAAGCTAATCGAGCCAGACGAGCCGTCACCCCCGCCCTGGAAACGCAAGAGGTACGGAGTGCCCACGCTGGCGACGTAAATCTTGTCATGCTCACTGTCCGTCAGTACCCGCGCCCGTTTACCTTCGACGATGGTTGTACCACGAAGCTCGGCCAACCCGCTGATGCCGGACGTGATCGTCCTTACCAACTGGGTCGATTCTGCAAACTGGGCGAAAGAGTATTCCGGCGAGGCTCGTGGTTCTCTTATCCATTTGTTGGCCATGAGCCCTGCCTTTTGCTCGCTCGCGCCTAGAACTTGCCAGCCCCTTGCATTTGCCTTTACATATAGGGCCCCCGACGCCAATACCATGCTCACGGTCACCGCGAGAACTCCACCGTGCCGCCGCCCCCGACGGGCGAAACGTTGAGGTCGAACATCTCCGTGAAGCCGGAGGAGTTGAAACTGCCGAGGACATGGAAATCCGTCGCCCGCGTGGTTGCCTGCTTGGCGTCCGCGAAAATCTGCGCTGCAGTCCTAGCCGGACCGTCGCCCACCTGGTGCGAGATGGCCTGACCCGTGAGGGGCAGACCGACAAGCGCCACCACCCTGAGGCCGGGGCTGAGGCCCCTTATCGCCATAAGCCGAGGGTACCTCAGGGCACTCTGAGCTGCCCGTCAAAGCGCGCTCATCCCCCCGGCCGCCCAGGTCCTGCCGCCCTTTGTCTCGGATGAAGGTTGAAAAGCCATGACACTTGCTTCTCACGACGCGCACATCTAGCGACCAGTTTGGACGGTGACCAGCTTGCGCATGGAGGCGGCCTGCAGCGGAGGAGTCGGACATGAACGTATGCAAAAGGCAGCAAGAAGTGTTTGCGGACGACCTGGCAACCTCTTGGATGCTCGGCGCGCGGTGCCGAGACCTTCTGCCAGCCATCTTCTTCCCGAGCGATGGAGCAGGAGTGGAGGTCGCCCGTCGCTATTGTGCCGAGTGCCCCGTAAGGTCCGAGTGCCTCGAGTTCGCCCTCGAACACCACATCGACCACGGTGTGTGGGGAGGGGCGTCCGAACGTGAGCGACGGCGGATAGCGCGCAGCCGGCGCACTCAAAGTACACGCCTCTAAAGGCCTCGCGTCTCAGCCCTGTAGTCGCGCATGAAACTCGACCGCCGGTCCTGAGGAATTCCGTTGCTGTCTGTGTTGAGGTTGCCTAAGGTGCCTGGTTGTGAACGAGCGAGCGTTGGTACTCGGTGGTGGCGGGTCGGCAGGCAACGCCTGGGAGATCGGCGTGATCGCCGGCCTGTTCGATGCCGGGTTGGATGTCACCGAAGCCGATCTCATCATCGGGACATCGGCCGGGTCGACGGTCGCCGCCCAAATAAGCAGCGACGCCCAACCGAGCGAACTGCTTGCCAACATCCTCGCGGCTACGACCAAGCCACGGCCTGGCCCGGTCGCAGCTGACGGTGGACGCGCTGCGAATATGCCGGTAGCGGACCATATGGAGATAACGGCCGGGATCATCGGTGCCGCTAAGGATGCGGCCGATATGCGCCGCAGAATGGGTGCCGCTGCGCTCGAGATGGACGAGGCGTCGGGAACTTCTGGTCAGGCGCAGTGGCGCACCACCGTGGCTGCTCGGCTGCCCAGCCAGGACTGGCCGAAACAACCGCTGCAAATCGTGGCCGTCGATGCGTACACCGGTGAACCGGTCGTGTTTGACCGCGACAGCGGAGTCAACCTGGTGGACGCCGTTGCCGCCAGCTGTGCCAATGGCTTCGGTGTCGCTCCCTATGGTATCGGCGACACCCGGTATATCGACGGTGGCTACCGAGCTAACGAGAATGCCGACCTGGCGGCCGGCTACGGGCGGGTGCTCGTGCTGTCACCATTCGGTGGCAGGTCACGGATGCCGGCGGACTGGGGCACTCATCTTGCAACGCAGGTCAACGACCTACGCGCACGCGGCAGCAGAGTGGAAACCATATTCCCGGACAGCCAATCCCGCGACGCATTCGGCGTCAACATGATGGGCCCGTCGAGGCGACCGCCCGCCGCTCGAGCCGGTTATGACCAAGGCAGAACTCTTGCCGAGCAGCTCATCGAATTCTGGCGCTGACGCCAACAGACGTGGAACGTGGAGAGCCTCGAGCCAGGCCCGCAGGGGTTCAAGGGGTCGTTTTTCTTTGTGAGCCGGAGGGCCGACCTCGGCCCGGTCACGGCGCCGATGGCAGAGTTCTTCGGCGGGGCTCGCTACGGGGCTTTTTGGCATCGCTCCATTAGCCCGCTCCTTCAGTTGACGAAATTTGCCGTCTATCCCTCAGGAGTTCGCATTAGTGGCCGCTTTAGCAAGATTAGCCTGCTAGTGCCCTTGTGGGAAGCTCGGTTTGACGAGCTAACCGAGATTTGGCAGAACCGCTGGAGCATCAAGTTAGTGGCTTCCGGCCACACGGGAAGTACCGTGACTTTTTGGGGCTCCCGAGCATGCGTTGACCGGGTGGCAGCTGTGCTCCGTGAATGCGGATTGTCGTGGACGGACGACGAGGGAGTGGCGACGGATCTTCGTTATCGACCTCAATAGGTTTTCCTTCCCCCTATGACAGCAGCTCGGGTGGTCCACGGTCCGTTGTGCGGTGTGGATTGGCCTGCTCCCAAACCCCTAGCGTGGTCGGCATGATCGTGGTGAGCAGAGATCGCCAGAAGTTGCTAGCTGCCGTGCTTGAACGGGCCCGGCATGACGAGGTCAACTACGAGGGGGTGGGCCAGAGCCGTTCGAATGGCCAACCCTCCGGTTATCACCATGATCGCCTCGTGTCTCCCGTCGGCCACGGTGAGACAGATTGGGCCGGGCCCAGGAGGCCATCCGTCGGTGGCAAGCGCATCGTGGGGCGGGGCTTACGGTTACGCCTGAGGCCAGCCCGATCGAAGAGGGCGGCACGGTGGTGGTTAGCCGGAACTTGGGGCCCGTCCTGTTAGTGGCACCGTGCCGGATCGTGTACACCACCGCGACGGCGACCCGCTTCGGCTTCGGTTATGGGACGCTCCCCGGACATCCCGAACAGGGAGAGGAAGCCTTCCATGTCAGCTTCGACAACGGCGAAGTCGTGGCCGAGATCGTGGCTTTCTCGCGCCCCGCCGATCTCCCAACACGGCTAGCTGGCCCCTTGGCCAGGCAGATCCAAAAGGCAACGACGAGGCGGTACCTCGACGCCATCAGGGCCTACGTTCAGGGTAATTGACGCCGCCTCGGCAGTCGGCTCGTCGAACGAGCTGGGGCTTCACCGATGTCACTCAACGTCGCTCAGTCGGACGGAGTAACCCGGTACAAGGCACTGAAGCGTCCGACGGTCTGGGTACCACACTGACACTGCAACGGCGGGTCGAGAAGGAAGAACGACCCCGCAAGGGTTACACCGGTCCATGAGCCGAGCGGCGAAAGGTAGAGGTACTTGGCAGACCCCGAGTACCTGGTCCTCCACGCCGCCTCGAGGCGGAGTCCCCCCGACATCGGGTCGATGCGCACGACCTGTTGCTCGTTGTACGCCTTCGGGAACGCCGCCCACAACCCGTCGACCGCGTCGCCGACCATGCCGGAACCGCCAAGGGTCTCGAAAACCGGGGCGAGGTTCGCGCTCTCGGCAACGTGCCAAACCGGCTTCGCCTCTGGACCTCGCAGCATCCACAGCACGCCAAGGTCGCTCACGGGCCGCGGCTGGGCGTTCAGCCAAAGGGCGTCGCCGGACCCGACGACCCACTTCGCGAACCCTTCGTCGAGGAAATGGAAGACGGCGCCCGCGTGCGCCGCGCCGGGCGCTACGAGGTACAGCGGCTCAGGCGAACTGGTCTGGCCCGAGGGCGCGATCCACAGGCCCTCGTCGTTATAGGCCAGGATTGCGTGCCAAATCTTGGGCACGCGCAAGCGCTGAAGGACCGCGCCCGTAGCGGCAGAGACCCGAATGAGGTCAATGCCACCTGGGTTATCCCATTCGTAGAGCCAGAGGTCGCCGCCGCCGTAGATCCAGGTAGGAGCGGAGTCGCCCCACGCCAACGCCGGGAACGTCATCACAGCTGGGCCGAGGGCGTACCCGGGCGAATGCGTGACGACATGGGCGATGCGCACGACCGCGGTTGGGCCGCCTGTACTCGTGGGCAGGTTCTTGTCGGTTGCGAACACCGGAAGTACCTGTCGACCCTCGAGTGCCGGGTCGGCACAACTGGCGGCGCGCTGGTCGCCCAACTCGAGCGATGACGGCTCAACAAAAGCGGAATAGCAGGTGTTGGCCACTTCCGGGTCATCGGACTGGCTCGTCGAGCCGTAGAGCAATATGCGGCCGCCGACGACGGCGATCTCTGAGTACTTGTCGCTCTGGCTGAGATCAACCATCGCAACTCGCGCCGCCGGGGTCGGGAGAGGGGCGGGCCGCAAAGCGGCGTCCGCCGATGAAGCGGTCAGAAGAGGCAGGCAGGCCCCGATCGCTGCAAGTATGACGCCCGGCCGTAACCGCATATACGGTTTCATTCCCGAAGGGGTCTTGTCACTCCGCCGGTACTATGCACTCGACGACGGGGCGAGCGAGGATGTCCTGACCCAGCTTGGGGTTGAACACATGGATGTCCCAGTATTCCGTCAAGTCGCCGCTGAGCTTTTCGCTTGTTGTGACGGACGGCCCCTCAATACCCACGCTCCCTTTTATCGCATAGCCGCCTCCGACCGCTAACTCGTGCTTGGGGCATTCGACTGTGCCGCCATCACTGGGCGGGGGCGTGAGGCCCTCAGAACAGGCTCGCCCCGACCAGTTCCCTTGCGGCCGGCGAGCTCGTCAGCACTAGCCCATGAGGCGACACCAAACTGAGCGTGCCGTCGGCGGCCAGCTCGAGCTGCCAACCTTGGTCGTGCCATAGGTGGTGATGGCGGGTACAGCCGAGCACGAGGTTGTCCAAGCGAGTCGGCCCACCTTTGGAGAAATGAACGACGTGATGAGCTTCACACCAAGATGGAGGGCGCTCACACCCTGGGTGGCGGCAGTGCCGGTCGCGAACGACGAGCGCCGCCCAAAGAGCCTGGCTTATGGTCCGAGAAGCCGACCCGTAATCAAGCACCGTAGAGCGCCCCGACATCACGATGCGGTGCAGCTCGGAGTCACAAGACAGCCACTCGACGGCCTTGGCGGGAAGCGGCGTCCCGTTGACCAGTTCTCCTGGCCCTCCGCTGGCAAGCTCTTTCAGCTCGACCACCACAGAGACGTGCGGCCTGGTGCGGCTGCCCGAAGAAGTAGAGCCCGAGTTGTCCAAGAACCACCGGCAGAGGTCCACCAAAGCCGCAGCCCGGCGCTCCGCCGCGCTCGGCAGGGGGAACTCGGCTGCGTCGAATGGCGGCGCGGCGGCTGCAATGGCCGCTTCGACGACGGCCCTGTCTTCGGGGCAAAGGTGCGCCGAGAGCTCGCCTCGGCCTTCCATGGTCTCTGAGAGATGAAGCTCCGAGAGACGACAAGGCGCCTCGGGGCCGTCTGTGGTCGCATCCGCCCGCAGCCGCCAGGCCCTCATCGCAGCGGCGGTATCGCGCACCGACAAGGTCGACAGCACCGGGGTCAGCTCGTCCTCATGGGAACCGTAAAGGCCGGCATGCTCGGCTGAGACGTTGACCACCACGGCGGCGACCTGGGACGAGGAAAGTGCCCCTGAGGCCCAAGCCGCCGAAGTAACGGGGAGCTGGGCAAGGCGCTTGGCGGTCAGAGCTTCGCGGGAAGCCTCTTTGCGCGAGCGCCGGGCGTGGCAAATCAGCCAAGCCGTGAGAGACAGCGAACCGTCTTCGGCCCAGCCAAGCTCGGCTTCGAAGGCGGCCAAGGACTCCGAGATTTTTGCGTCGAGAAGGTCACGCTGTGCCAGCAGTTCTTCGATCTCGGCCGCCAGCGGTGCAACCTGCAAACAGGCAATTGCATCCGCCAGTTCTTTGACGCCCCCAGCCCCACCCACATCTCCATCGTACACGCGTTCGACGCCGCCCCGGCACAAATTCTTCAATAAAATGCTGGGGAACTTTTGCTCCAAACAGCGCTGGGGCATATGGGAATACAAGAGCCGGGGCGCGGAGGCCGAGCGCGAAGCAGCGAGGGGACGAAAGCTCGCGAGGAATGATTATCCAACCCAGTTATCGTTAACACCCACACTTGCTTGCCTGCCGGGTGAAACCGGGGTGGACCTAGTACGCCGAGTGGTTTGGTTGGGCTCTGAGGTGTTGTTGTAGCGCGTCGAGCACCGGGAGCCAGGTGTCCTCGACGTCTTCGCTGGTGCCGGGCGCTTCCGGCTCGTCGATAGCGAGGTTGACCACGGTGCCGTGGGCGCTTGGACGGATCAACCAGGTCAGGTAGGTCGGTGGGTCGGTCGAGCCGGGCTGCAGCAGGTAAGAAAGGCGTTCGCCAGGTCGCGAGCAGACGACATGGCCGCTCAGGGTTATGGCTCCGTCGTGGTCGGCGGTAATGGCTGCATCGACCGCCCACGTCGAACGGAGCGCGAGGCCGAAGAGATAGGTGCCGGTCCTGGAGGCGTTCGTCAGCGCATCCCAGACCTCGTCCGGGTCAGCGCGGGTGTGGCAAGCGAAGGAGTGCGAGCTTCGTCGGACGTGTTCGCCAGGTGCCATGGGTGGCCAGCATTCTATGTCGAGGGTGCGCAGCCACATACTGGCTTAGCGGCGCCGCCGCCCAAGCTCCGGCTGACCGTTCCGCCGCCGACCCGGCTCGCCGCCGGCCGCCCCGCAGCCGACCGGCCCGGCGAGCGATGCGCCAAGTTTGGCCGGTCTCTACTACCCTTTTCGACAGTCCCCGGGATCACGAGCAGCTGACGAGGTCCACCGGCACCGGCACCGCTCTGCCCGGGGCACCAATTACCGTAGGTCCTCCGGTCGAGTTGATGATGTTGTGGATTATCCCGGTCCCGTTGATCGAGACGGTGACCAAGTCGGCCCATTGCACCCCGGGCGTGTCAGGGGACTCGAAGGCGTACGCGGCCTGGACGGGCGGCACGGCCTCGCCAGGCTTGTCCGTGACATCGAAATAGCAGTAACTACCCATCCCGTAGCCGTGGAACTCGGTCAGGTTGGGTACGACCAGGAACGCCGGGTACCCATCTTCGTTCGGGTTCTCCATCCAGGAGGCCTGGTTGGGCGGGTCGTATGGTATCTCGTTCTGGGAAAAGACGTCGGTGCCCCCCTGACCGTCCCAGATCACCTCGTCCTTTTGGTAGTGCTCAACAAAAAGCCCGTGCCTTCGGGGCGATCCCGCGCTCGTTGGTCGTCGGCAGGGTGGTGGCTATCGTGCTGCGCGCCGACCATCCCTACTTCCACATCATCTGACCCCTACTTCCAAATCATCTGACCACGGGGGCCCCGACCCAACCTCCCACTGGTTGGCTCCAGCCTGAACGAGTAGCGTTCTCGCCGAACTTCGGACGCGGGAGCTCGGATGGCCGAAAATGAACTAGTAAGAGTTGGCTGGATAGGTACGGGAGTGATGGGCTCGCCCATGTGCGAGCACCTCCTCGCCGCCGGCTACCCCGTGAAGGTCTTCACACGCACCGAAGAGCGGGCGCGTTCCCTGGTCGAGCGAGGAGCGCAGTGGAGCGCGTCACCAGCGGAGGCGAGCGAGGGGTCGGACGTGGTGGTGACGATGGTCGGCTACCCGAACGACGTCCGCGAGGTCGTCCTCGGCGACGAAGGCGTGCTTGCCACCGTTCGGGAGGGCTCGACGGTCATAGACATGACCACGAGCGAGCCGCTGCTGGCACAGGAGATCTTCGAGGCAGCCGCGGCCAAGGGCGTCGGGGCGCTCGACGCACCCGTGTCGGGCGGGGACGTCGGTGCCCGCAACGCATCGCTGGTGATCATGGTGGGCGGTACCCAAGAGGCTTTCGACCGTGCTCTCCCGCTCTTTCAGAAGCTGGGCAAGATGGTGACATTGGAGGGCGGGGCGGGCGCGGGGCAGCACACCAAGATGGTGAACCAGATCGCCATTGCCTCGGGCATGGTGGGGGTCTGCGAGGGACTTCTGTACGCCTTTCGCGCCGGCCTCGACGTTGCCAAGGTCCTCGACACGATCGGGGGCGGGGCGGCCGGGTCGTGGTCGTTGAGCAACTACGGCCCCCGGGCACTGCGCGGGGACTTCGAGCCCGGGTTCAAAATTGACCATTTCATAAAGGATCTCGGCATCGCTCTGGCCGAGGCGCGAAGGATGAAGTTGGCGCTACCGGGGCTTGCACTGGCCGAGCAGCTTTATGTCGCGGCCAGCGCGCAGGGCCGCGGCCAAAAAGGTACGCATGCCTTGGTCCTTGCGTTGGCAGAACTTTCCCGTGTCGATTGGCCGGCCGGCGGCTCCTAGAGACCTCCCGCAATACATCGGGATTGACGATGGACCTGACGGGCGCAAAGGTTGATGTATGACCAGCGAGCCCAACGACCGCAGGGACCGCGGCGACTCCAGTGGTCCCAACGGGGTCGCCGAGTTCGCGGAGGTCGCCGAGGTCGCCGGGTCCTTCGCTCGCAGCTTCCCGGCCGTTTACCTCAGGTTCCACCGCCGCGACGAGAAGAGCTCGCAGCTTCCTACCGCGTCACGAGCGGTCCTCCAGCACCTCGCCCTCTGCGGGCCAATTACGGTCGGTGAGCTCTGCGATCATCTAGAGCGTGCCCAATCAGTTGTCAGCGACATCGTGGCGCACCTGGAGCAGAAGGGCCTTGTGGAACGCCAGGATGACCCCGACGACCGGAGGCGCCGGTTGGTCTGGCTGTCGCCCTTTGGCCGCAACTTTCTCCAGCAGGAACAAGAGATCCTGTCGGTCGAGCTGCTCCGGTCCGCCGTCGAGAAGATGGCTCCCGCTGACAGGGCAGCACTCACCCGAGGAATGCAGGCGCTTCTCGCCGCAGACGACGTCGAGCGTGAACTGCCCCCGCTGCCGACCCACCGAAAGCCGCGGGCCACCTAGAACCCACGCGCCGCCTAAAACCGCGCGCGACCTAAAAACCCAGACAGGAAAGGACCTCATATGGCAGGCACCCATAACTGCGAGAGCTGCGGCATGACCATTGAATCGGGCCGCTACTGCTCGTATTGCACCGACAGCAGCGGCGCCCTGCAACCTTTCGACGAGCGCTTCGAGCGAATGGTCGCTTGGCAGGCGCGCAGCCAGCCCAACGCGACCAGGGCCGACCTCGAGGCGGCCACCCTCGCCTGCATGTCCACCATGCCGGCGTGGCGCGACCACCCGAGAGTCGAAGCTGCCCGGGGCGCGCTCAGCTGAGGCGCGCTCGGCTGAAGCGCGCTCGGTCGGCTGAAGCGCAGGACAACCGGATCTCAGGTATCCCTACCCGACCGGGTTAGGTATCCCTTATAAAAGCTAGATTGGGTACATGAGGTCCATATGACACAGGTCATCGCCTCGGGGCTGAAGAAGTCCTTCGGTGACCACCTCGTGTTGGACAACCTCGACCTGGAGGTGCCGGAGGGTTCCCTCACGGCCGTCCTGGGGCCCTCGGGTAGCGGCAAGACAACCCTGTTGCGCCTGCTGGCGGGGTTCGACCGCCCCGACGAAGGCAACATATCGATCGGGGGGACGGTGGTCGAAGACGGGCACACCCACCTCCCGCCCGAGTCTCGGCGAGTGGGCTATGTGCCCCAAGACGGCGCCCTTTTCCCGCATTTGAACGCGGCGGGCAACGTCGGCTTCGGGCTAGCGCGCGCCGAGCGCAGGAGCGGGCGGGTCGAGGAACTGCTCGAGCTCGTGGGCCTCGCTGGAGAGGGCGGGCGTTACCCGCACCAGCTGTCGGGTGGGATGCAGCAACGTGTCGCCCTCGCCAGGGCGCTGGCTGCCCGGCCGAGCCTTGTGCTGTTGGACGAGCCGTTCGCGTCGCTCGATGCCGCCCTGCGAGCTGAGGTCCGCGCCGACGTGGCGAGGGTTCTAGCCGAGACTGGGACGACATCTGTGCTGGTAACCCACGACCAGGATGAGGCCCTCTCTCTCGCCGACCGGGTAGCTGTGCTACGCGCCGGGCGCGTCGTGCAGTGCGCCGGGCCAGAGCAGATTTACCTCGACCCGCTCGACCCGGCCCTTGCCAGCTTCGTCGGCGACGCCAACCTGCTCCCGGGCACGGTCCGGGACGGTATGGCGGTGACAGCGCTCGGCACGTTGGCGATCGCCGACACGAGCAGGCCCGTGCGCGAGTCGGAGGAGGTGCTCGTGCTGGTGCGCCCCGAGCAGCTCGAGCTTCATGCGGCAAACGGCGGTGGAGGTCTTACCGGGCTCGTCGTGAACTGCCATTATTACGGCCACGACATGCTGGTGACGATCGAAATGACTGGGACCGCGGGCAGCCGCTCGCTGCTCAGTGCCCGGCTCACAGGGCGCTCGCCGCTAGGTACGGGAAGCGCCGTAACGGTCGCCGTCGGCGGCCCGGTGAAGGTGTGGCAGGCCTGAGGTCTGAGACCAGGGCCTGAGGTCTGAGACCAGGGCCTGAGGTCTCGGGCTAGCTGGCAGGGCCGGCCTGAGGCTTAGGGCTGGAGCGCGGGGTCCGGGGCGCCTACCTCGGCAAAACCCTTCGCTCGCAGCAGGCACGAGGCGCACGTCCCGCAGGGCCGGTCTCCCTCACCGGGCTCGTAACAGCTGTGGGTGAGCGAGTAGTCGACCCCGAGAGCGAGGCCGCGTTCGATGATCTGCGCCTTGGTCCAGTGAGCGAGCGGGGCGTGGACGGCGAGGTGCTGGAGCCCCTCGACCCCGGCCTTGGTGGCGATGTTGGCCATCGCCTCGTACGCAGCGAGGTACTCAGGGCGGCAGTCCGGGTAACCGCTGTAGTCGACCGCGTTGACACCGATGAAGATGTCGCTGGCACCGAGGGTCTCCGCCCAGGCGAGGGCGAAGGACAAAAAGATGGTGTTGCGAGCCGGCACGTAGGTGACCGGTATCCCAGGGGCGAGGTCATCGACGTGGGCGTGGTGGGGTACGGCGATGTCTCCCGTAAGAGCCGACCCGCCGAAGGCCCGCAGGTCGATGTCCATCACGATGTGACTTGCCACGCCAATGGACTCGGCCACGCGGCGAGCGGCTGCGATTTCGACCTCGTGGCGCTGGCCGTAGCGGAAGCTCAAGGCGTACGGCCGGTAACCCTCCGAGATGGCAATGGCGAGGGTGGTCGCCGAGTCGAGCCCTCCGCTCAGCAGTACTACCGCTGCCTTGCCCGCCACCGGTCCGCCGCGCGGGGCGGTCCGCTTAATGTCGCCGGCCATTACCCCAGCCTACGACGCAGAGCTACCTCCACAGATGGTCGGTGTGCGGCGACAGGTCACGGAAATCTGTGCCCGGGTCGTCGAGGCGTTCGTAGCAGGACTGGAGCCCAACTCGCCCGGGGCCCAGACGCGGAGCCACAGGTAGCGGTTCCCCCACGTGCGCCACAGCTTCATCCCGGCCGCCGGGTACTCGACGTGCAGTTGCATCCCCACCGTCGGGTCCTTGAACAGGAGCGCAGGCGGCTTGATCAGGATCGACTCGCCTTCGGCCAGATCGCGCATGTAGGCGTTGCCGCTCGCCTGGACCATCACGAGCCCGGGCTGGTCGCCCGCTTGGAAGCGGTCGAGGAACTGCCCTACCGGGTAGTGCCACTCCTGCTGGTTGTTGTCGCGGCCACGGTCACGGTCCATCCCGGGCGCACCCGCCATCTGCATGCCCATCTTGAGCAGGCTGCCCCCGGCTGACACCGGTTGTTGCTGGCCACCGGAGGTCATGAACCAGACATTGGTCGGTTGCCAGTCGTAGGAGACGCCTTTGGTGGCGACCAGAAGGGTGTTCTCGCGGACGTCGACCGCCGCCCCGCGCTGGAGAGGCAGTGCAATGAGCTCGCCGGGCTCACTGTGGGAGAAGGCGATCCGACCGGGCCCGTCGGCAGTCAGCATCACCAGGGGCAACCCGGCACGGTGCCTCGTCCAGGGCTTGCTGAGCGGCATGGCGTCGACGTGGACGCTGGGCTCCTGCCACAGGTACATGTTGTGGGTGAAGTACACGCCGTCGCCGGCGGCAAGGCTCATTTCGGCGACCGGGACCAGGCGCCCCTCGACCTGGGCCTTCGACTGCCCGAACTGGATGCGGGCCATGTCTGCGATAGACGGCAGCTCGGTCCACCCTGACGCCGTGGTGCGCAGCTGGATATTGACCGGAGCGCCGCAGTTCGGGCAGCTGGTCTCGGCCCCGGTGGAGGTCTGCTTGCAATACGGGCAGGTATAGGTGCTCTGGGCTGCGGCTGTGTCGGTCATGTCCGCTATCACTCGCTCCCGGTCTTGTGGGGCTGGAACATCGACTGGATCCCGACCCGCCCCGGCCCGGTCATGCGGAACATCGTGGAGCCTCCCCCGCCGACAAGGGCCGAAGCCACCCCACCGATACCTCCGCCCGAACGCAGCTGCCCGGCCGCCTGGGCGAGGCCGCCGACGTTGACCATCGACGTGACGCTTTTGAGGCGGCCGAACATGCCCCCTTTTTTGGCAGGCTCCGCCGCAGGGGCAGGAGCAGGAGCAGGGGCGGCGGCGGCAACAGCCGAGGTGCCCCCGGCGCTGTCACCCGCACCCGCGCCGTCCCCCCCCGGCTGCGGGGCGGCGGCGGCGCTGTCCTCAATACGGCCCTTCATGTTGATACTGGTGACTTCCATGGTCACCTTGGAGTCCTTGTAGAAGAACGCACCCGGGTCGATCAGGATGGTCTCGCCCTCGCCGAGCGTGCGTTCGAACACGTTGCCGTAGCCGTGCAGCACCAGCAGCCCGGGGGCGGACTGGGCGACGAAGCGGTCGAGGTACATGCCTGCGTCGGCCGCGAGCATCACGCGGAACCCGCCGATCTTCTCGTAGGTGAAAGCCAGCGAGCCGCTGGCAAGCACGAGGGCGTGCTCGCGCACGTCGACTTCTGCCGGCGCCTCGACAGGGATCACGACCAGCTCCCCTGCCGCATCCCGCGAGAAGGCGACTCTCCCGGGGGCATGGGCGACGCTCAGCACGAAGGGCATGCCCGACACGAGACGCCTGGCCCCGCCGGGGGTGCTCAGTACCGACATGGGCACCGTTTCGTCCTTCCAGAGCATCGAGTGGTGCTCGAAGTACACGGTGTCCTCCCCCGCCAGCGTCACTTCGGCGACCGGCACGACGCCGGCGTCCAATTGGCAGCCGCTCGCCGACCAGTGGAACTGAGTCAGGTCGCGCAGGCGCGGCGCCTCGCGCCACCCGCTGTCGGTCACCGCATCGCGCACGTCTAGGGGCGCCCCGCAACGGTCGCACGTACGCGCCGAGCTCGGGCTCTGGGCGTGGCACCAGCGGCACTGGATGCGCTGCTCGACGTCGGTCATAAGCTGCCTCACCCCCGCTGGATGGCTAAGACGTCCGAACGTTACCACGCGGACGCCCCGAAAGAACACGCCGGTAAAGACTCGCCCGCCGGGCCCGTTGGGACGTCAGCGGCCTCTTCATCGAGCCTTAAACGCCGCGAAACGTAGCCGAAACCGAACCGTGCCCAAACTGCCAGATGCCCAGTGCACGGCGGAGCATCAATCCTGTTCCGAGGGCGACAGACGTGAGCTTGGCCGACCCCCAGGCCTTCAGGCTCCCGGCCCTGCCTTCAACCGTGCACTGGGGTTACTTCGACCGCGACATCCAGCCGGCGCTGACGGTGCGCTCGGGCGCAACGGTGGCCGTGGAGACGATCACCCACCACGCGGGCAATGCCCCGGACCTTCTGATGGACGAGGAGATCGCGGCCTTGTGGGAGCAGGTGGATGACCGCGGCCCAGGCCCGCACATCCTGACCGGGCCAATCGCCGTCGAGAAGGCCCGCCCTGGTGACGTCCTCGAAGTACGCATCCTGTCGCTGCTCCCGAGATGCGGGTTCGGTTCCAATCTGGCCGCACACTGGGGTCTCTTGTACGGCGACACCGGCAAGGAACGGGTCACGATCTGGTCGATCAACCCCGAACTGATGACAGCCAGGCCGGCTTTCGCCTACGACTGGAAAACGACGGCGCTGATGGACGAACCCGGCATTGTCGTCACGCCGGGATCGGTGGCGCGCGAGCCCACCATGAACGAGGTGGTGGTCCCGTTGCGGCCCCACCTTGGCACGATGGGCGTCGCGCCGGCGACGCCGGGGCGGCACAGCAGCGTCCCTCCAGGGGCGTACGGCGGCAACATCGACAACTGGCGAGCAGGCGCGGGGACAACCATGTACTACCCGGTGGCCGTTCCCGGCGGTCTGCTTTCTCTCGGCGACCCACACGTGTCCCAGGGCGACGGCGAGATCAGCGGGACGGCCCTCGAGGCGTCGCTGAACGCGGTGGTCCAGAATCCGAGCCCGGCGCGATATCCCTGTCGACGTGCCCACACTCGAAACACCAACTCACTGGTACGTACACGGCTTCGGCGACACCCTCGACGAGGCGATCGACGAAGCCGCGCGGGCTGTCCTGCGTTTTCTCGGCCGGCGCTACGGCATGTCGCGCGACGATGCGTACTCGCTCATGAGCGTGGCGGGTGACTTCAGCGTTACACAGGTCGTCGACGGCCGTCGCGGCGTCCACGCCGGCGTCGCGAAGGGCCTTCTCGGGCACCAGCCGTAAGCATTTAGCGGCCCGGCGCACTACTTCAGGCCCAGCCGCACTACCCTCGGCGCTTATGGGAACGGTGATCGAATTTCCGAGCAACGGGACTGTCGGCCAGGGCTACCTCGCAACCCCGGAGGCCGGCACAGGCCCGGGCCTCGTCGTCATCCAGGAGTGGTGGGGCCTGGTCGGCCACATCACAGACGTGTGTGACCGCTTCGCCGGCGAGGGTTTCGTAACCCTGGCGCCGGACCTCTACCACGGCAAGACCGCGACCGAGCCCGATGAGGCCGGGAAGCTGATGATGGCGATGAGGCTCGACAAGGCCGGCAAGGACATGAGCGGCGCTGTCGAAGCCGTGGCGGCGCGGGGCAACGGCAAGGTCGGCGTCGTCGGTTTTTGCATGGGTGGCGGCCTCGCCCTGATGGTCGCGAGCCAGCGGCCCGACCTGGTGCGCGCAGTGGTGCCCTTCTATGGCATCGTCCCGTGGGAGGGAGCCCAGCCCGACTACGGCGCCATCACGGCCGCGGTGCTCGGCCACTACGCAGAACATGACGACTTCGCTTCCGCCGAGGCTGTCGCAGCGCTCGAGTCGACCCTCCACGCGGCGGGCAACAAGGACGTGACGATCTATACCTATCCGGGAACGGTGCACGGTTTCTTCAACGACGACCGCCCAAGCCAGCACGCCCCGGATGCCTCGCAACTTGCCTGGGACCGCACCATCTCGTTCCTTCACTCCCAACTCGGCTAGCAATCGTCACGCCATTGCACCCGTGAGGAAAACGAGCAGGCGCCTGGCGGACGGCCGCGAGATCGTTTATTACGACTCTGTCGCAACCGCGCCGCGCAACGCAGTGGACAGCAGGGATCTCCCGCCGTTGCACGTCGAGACCGAGCTGCGCTACGACCGGATGCTGCGGAACTGGGTGATGTACGCCTCGCACCGCCAGGCGAGGACCTACCTCCCCGCCGCCGACCATTGCCCGCTGGATCCGTCGAGACCCGGCCACCCAAGCGAGATCCCTGAGGCCGACTACGAGGTCGTCGTGTTCGACAACCGGTTCCCGGCGCTCAGCGGCAAGGGGCGCTGCGAAGTCGTTTGCTATACGCCTGACCACAATTCCTCGTTCGCCGAGCTCTCGCCCCAGCGAGTCCACCTCCTGCTCGAGGCGTTGATCGACCAGACCACTACCCTCGGCGCCCTGCCCGGGGTCGAGCAGGTCTACTGCTTCGAGAACGCAGGCGCCGAGATCGGCGTCACCTTGCAGCACCCGCATGGGCAGATATACGCGTACCCGTTCGTCACGCCCAGGACCGACAGGATGCTCGCCTCGTTGCTCGAATACCGCCGGGAGACCGGTCGCAACCTGTTCGATGAAGTTGTTGCCGAAGAAATCAGGGACGGTTCGCGGCTGGTGCTCAGTACCGGCCAATGGACGGCATTCGTGCCTCACGCGGCCCGTTGGCCGTACGAGGTCCACCTCTACCCGAACTCTCGCGTCCCCGACCTGGCGGCATTGGACGACGCTGCGTTCTCCGAACTTCCGGGAGCACTGCTCGACCTTTTCGGCCGCTTCGCTCACCTTTTCGATAAACCAGCTCCCTATATCGCGGGCTGGCACCAGGCGCCCGTGCGCCAAGGACGCGAGGATTTTGCCCTCCACTTGGAACTGTTCACCTTGAGGCGCTCCAACGACAAGATGAAATTCCTCGCGAGCTCAGAGTCGGGCATGGACGCCTTTGCCAACGACATCATCCCCGAGGCCGCGGCGGCGCGCCTTCGGGAGCTCGGCCCGTCATCCGGGTAAAACCATGAGCCATGCGCCGTAAAGTCGCCGGCACCCCCAAGGCGGCTGGCGCCCGCAAGCCGGGTCGCACTTCTAAAGCGGCGGGCGCGTCTACAACGACCAACCCCGGGACGGCCGGCCCTGGTCAAAAGGCCGGCAAGGGAGAGATCTCCAGCATCGAGGGGATCGCAGCCCTCGCGATGGACGCGCTCAGCTCTGTTGCGTACGGGCCTGAGGCCATGCTCGTCGTGCTGGCCACGGCCGGCGCCGGTGCCCTGGCGAAGATCGAACCGATCACGCTCGTCATCGTCGTGCTGCTTGTCATCCTCGTCCTGTCCTACCGCCAGGTCATCGAGGCCTACCCCGACGGTGGCGGGTCTTACGCCGTTTCCAAGGCCAACCTCGGGGCGGGTGCAAGCCACCTCGCGGGTGCCTCTCTCGTAGTCGACTACATCCTCACGGTTGCCGTATCGATCGCGGCTGGCGTGGCCGCCCTCGTCTCCGCCTTCCCCTCCCTTGCCCCACACACCCTCGTGATCTCGCTCGGGGTGCTGGGCCTCCTGACTGCGCTCAACCTGCGGGGCATCGCCGCCAGCGCGAAGGCGTTCCTCCTGCCGACAGCGGTGTTCGTCTTCGGCATTTACATCGTGATCGTCGCGGGGATCTTCCGGTCGCATGCGGCGGCCAACGCCGGAATCCACCCAGCCATAATCCCCAAGGCTGCGGCGACCGTCGGCATCCTGATGCTGCTCAAGGCGTTCGCCGCTGGTTGCAGCGCGCTGACGGGCGTCGAGGCCATCGCCAATGACGTCCCAGCCTTCCGCGAGCCCCGGGCACAGCGAGCGATGCGGACCGAGGTGATGCTGGGAGGCCTGCTCGGCACCATGCTGCTGGGCCTTGCCTACCTCACCGTGCGGTTCCACATCGCCCCGAGCTCGCAGCAAACGGTCCTCAGCCAGATCACGGCCGCTTCCGTCGGGCGTGGCCCCATCTACTACGTGGTCGACCTGGCCACCACGCTGATCCTGGCACTTGCGGCGAACACGTCCTTCGGCGGGTTCCCGGTGCTTGTCAGCCTCCTCGCTCGCGACAACCTGGTCCCGCACGTGTTCGGGCTTCGCGGCGACCGTCCGGTGTTCCGCTACGGCGTTGTGATCCTGGCGGTCTTTGCCGGCGTGCTCCTGGCGGCGGTAGGGGCGAACACGGAATCGCTCATCCCGCTTTATGCGATCGGGGTTTTCACAGGCTTCACCCTGTCTCAGGCCGGGCTCGTCAAGCACTGGTGGGAGCAAAGGCCCCCCCGGTGGTGGACGCGCGCCGGGCTCAACGGGACCGGCGCCGCGATGACCGGCGTGGCAACTGCGATTTTCCTCGTCACCAAGTTCACTTCGGGTGCCTGGGTCGTGGTCATAGCCATCCCGGCCCTTATCGTTTTGTTCTCTCGCATCGCGCGTTATTACGACCATGTATCCAGGGCGCTCGGCCTCGGCAAGATCCCCGGGCACCCGCGTGGTGGCAAAGGGATCGTAATCGTGCCCGTCGCGCACCTGTCGCGCATGACCCAGTTCGCTCTCGACGCGGCGCTGGCTTTGAGCGACGAGGTAGTAGCGGTGAG
Source organism: uncultured Acidimicrobiaceae bacterium (assembly GCA_963699075.1). GTDB lineage: Bacteria > Actinomycetota > Acidimicrobiia > Acidimicrobiales > Palsa-688 > Fen-671. The sequence goes on from CAVOTF010000006.1 coordinate 276,610, forward strand.
CATCCAGTTCGACAAGCAAAAGGCGGCCGCATTGAAAGCGGACTGGGAGCGCTGGGCACCCGGGGTCGAGCTCGACATCGTCCATTCGCCGGACCGGTCCATCAGCGAGCCCATGCTCGAGTACCTCGAGAGACCGAAGATCCGCGCGTGCCACCAGGTGCTGGTCCTCATCCCTGAGGTCGAACCGAGCAAATGGCGCCACCGGGTCCTGCAAAACCAGCGCGACATTATCCTGGCCAACGTGCTGCGCCGGCGGACCGACGTGATCGTCGCCCGGCTCCCGTTCCGCCTGTCCGGTGACTAGGGCGGGGCTCCGAGCACGACGTTTGCTAGTGGCTAGAGCGGGCCTCGTTGGGCTGGGACAGGCCTAGTTCGAGCCGCCGACCTGGCTCTGCTCGGCCTGGCCGAACTGGCCGTTGGCCCGGGTGAGCGACGCGAGTGCCGCGGGACCGCTGTAGGCGTAGTGCCCTGCCAGCTCGATCTGAGAATCGACCAACTCTGCGGCCGACCTGGCACCGGCGATGGTGCTGTGCCCGGACCGCACAGACCATAAACCGCCGGCGCCAGGGAGACCCAGGTCGAGCGGGGCTCTGCGAACCGCGTCTACGGCCTGTTTGTTCTTCCACGCCCCGCGGGCGTACTGGGCGGCGAGGAACGGTTTGGGATCGTCGGCGCAAGCGCACGCCACTGCCTTGCCCACAAAGGCACCCGCTGCGCCGGCCGAGGCCGACAGGTGCAGCTTCTCGTCGGCATCGTTGGGCGCAAGACCGCTGCCAAGCTCCGCTGGGAACCCGAGGATCCCAAGGCGCCGCGCCAGGTCCACGAGGTCCGGTTCCCTTGCCGGTGCTGCTCCCTCAGTTCCCTCAGTCCCCTCAGTTCTCTCAGTGCCGCGCTTCCCCGCGATCTTCGCAAAATCGGCTCCGTAGGCCACTGACAAGGCTCGCGTCACAGCGTGGAGCTCGGCCGAAGTCGCCCGGCCCAAAGCGTACGCCCGTGAGGTTGCCAAGCCGAGGTAAGCAAGTTGCGCCAAGGCGCCGTCCGTCTCGGCTCCCAACACCTGTTCGGCATAGTCAGCCGTGATTAGCCGAGCGAATTGTGGGGATAATCCTGAGAGCAGATTGTGGAGGGTGCGGTTCGTGGGCCCGAAACGGTGCCAGAGGACCAGACCAACCGAGAAGATCAGCGCCACTGAGGCGATCGACAAGAGGGCAATACTCGAGGGCAATGTGTTCGCCTTCATGCTCGTACCTAACTGTGGTTTCGGCACGTCCCGGGACCAGGAGTAGAGCCCTACGCGCACTTTTCCGGGTCGGTATTTCGTGGCTCCCCATTGCCGGGAGCTTTCCGGGGCCCTTGAGCCCCTGCGCCCGTTCGGGTGCCCTGGTCTAGGAGCCCGTTACTCGACCGAGGGCCTTGAGTAGCCGCCCCACCAGAGCCGAGGGGGCCTCGCCCTCTTCCTCGCTACGGTCGGCGGACTTGGTCGCCCACAGGGCCGCGTTCACTCCGAGCCAACGCAGCGGTTCGGCCTCCCACCTGGGCGAACGGTGGCCAACCCAGGGGAGCCGAACGAGTTCGCTGTCGCGCCCGAGGACCAGGTCGGCAAGCGTCCGCCCAGCCAGGTTGCTGGTAGACACGCCGTCACCCACATAACCGCCGGCCCAAGCCATCCCCGAGGTTCGATCGAGCCCAACCGACGAGAACCAGTCGCGTGGCACCCCGATCGGCCCGCCCCAGGAATGAGTGACCGCGGCGCCTCGTACCCCGGGGAAGAGTTCCTCCATCGCCCGGCGCAGGGACCCGTGGATCTGCTGGTCACGGTCGTACGAGGGGCGAACGGACGAGCCGAAGTGGTAGGGAGCGCCCCGCCCTCCAAAGGCGAGGCGGTCGTCCGCTGTCCGCTGCCCGTAGATGATCAAGCGCCTGTGGTCAGAGAAGGACTCGCGCTGCTCCAGGCCCGTCCCCGCCCAAAAGCTGCCCGGGAGAGGCTCCGTGGCGATCATCAGCGAATAGACGGGCAGCATCGTCCGGCGCTGGCCGGGCAGGGTCGCGGTCCACGCCTCGGTTGCCCTGACGACTACGTCTGCTCTCACCGAGCAACCGTTCGCGTGCAACGCCGGGCGCTTCGACACGGCGCCAGGGCCGACCCGGCGGACCGCCGTGCCCTCGTAGATCGTCGCGCCTAAGCGCTCGACCGTCTCGGCCAGCCCACGCACCAGCCTGGCGGGGTCGAGCACGGCGCAATGCGGGGTATAGGTGGCGCCCAGCATGCCCGCCATCCGAAGCCGCTGCTCCGCTTCGGCTCGGCCCAACCACCTCAGGTCTTCTTCGCCGAAGCCCAGGGCCTGAGCCTCGGCGACCTCGGCCTCGGCCCGGCGGACCTGGGCGGGGGTGCGGGCCGCCACGACCGTCCCACCTTTGCGAAAGTGGCAGTCGATCCCTTCGGCGGCGGCGGCTCGGCCGACTTCGTCGACGGTGCCCTGCATTGCCAGCTGCATCGCCCGGGCAGCATCGGCGCCGTGGTCGCGCGCTATGACGGGGCCGGGCGCAGCAAACAGTGCCGAGCACCAACCCCCGTTCCTCCCCGAAGCTCCGAAGCCGGCTACCTCGCTTTCCAGGAGGGCAACCCGTGTGCCCGGCGCCGCCCGGAGCAGGTAGTACGCAGTCCAGAGCCCGGTGAACCCGGCACCCACAACAGCCACGTCGACATCGATGTCCCTGTCCAAAGCGGCCCGCGGCGACAATTGGCCCGGCAGCCCGTCCCACCAAAGCGACAGAGACCGCAGGCGCACCTCATCCGCAGCGTTCACGCCCGCTTTATGATATTGGAGCCGCGTCCCGGCGTGGCGACCAAACGGGGCTTGTGACCGCCAAACGAAGTGGGGGAACCGCTACGCCAGAACTACGGAATTTCATCCACGGAGAGCATGTCGCCGCCGAAGGATCCAAGACCGCCCCGCTCGTAGACCCGAGCACGGGAGAGGTTTTCGGGCACGCGCCTGTATCTTCTCCGCAGGACGTGCAACGAGCACTCCTATCCGCGAAGGACGCTTTTGGCAAGTGGAAGCGATCGACGCCTTCGCAGCGCAGCCTTGCGCTATTGCGTGCCGCGGATGCCATCGAGGCGCGGGCCGAAGAGCTCGTGCGGCTTGAATGTGAGAACACCGGTAAGCCTTTTGCGGTAACGATGGCCGAGGAAATCCCCGTCATGGTCGACCAGGTCCGCTTTTTCGCCGGTGCTGCCCGGCTTCTCGAAGGGCGCGCAGCTGCGGAGTACATGGCGGGCCATACTTCCTACGTCCGGCGTGAACCGGTGGGAGTTTGCGCTGCGGTGACGCCTTGGAACTACCCGATGATGATGGCCGTGTGGAAATGGGCACCCGCGATCGCCGCCGGCAACACGATGGTCCTCAAGCCCTCCGACACAACGCCGGTGAGCACTTTGCTGCTCGCCGAAATCCTCGCCGAACACGTCCCGCCAGGCGTCCTCAACGTCGTCTGCGGCGACCGTGACACGGGCCGGGCGCTGGTCGCGAACAACATCCCGGCCATGGTGTCCATTACAGGGAGCGTGCGTGCGGGGATGGAGGTCGCCACCTCGGCGGCCGGCGACCTGAAGCGGGTGCACCTCGAGCTTGGAGGCAAGGCCCCTGTCATAGTGTTCGACGACGCCGATGTGGGCCCGACCGCAGAGGCCGTAGCGATGGCCGGCTACTTCAACGCCGGGCAGGATTGCACGGCGGCAACGCGAGTGCTGGTTTCTACCCGCGTCCATGGCGATCTCGTCGATGCCCTTGTAGACCAGGCACGCGCCACAAAAGTAGGCCCCTACGGCCAAGATGGCGCCGGTCAAGACGACATCGCCTACGGTCCCCTGAACAGTTCCGGCCAGCTCGCGCGCGTGCGGGGTTTCCTGCAGCGCTCGCCCAGCCACGTGGAAGTGCTCACGGGAGGCGAGCAGGTCGGTGACCGCGGCTATTGCTTTGCCCCGACAGTGGTCGCCGGCCTGCGCCAAGACGACGAAATGGCCCAGCAGGAAATCTTCGGCCCGGTGATAACGGTGCAAAAGTTCGACGACGAGGCACAAGCACTGGAGTGGGCAAACGGGGTCGAATACGGGCTCGCGGCGAGCGTGTGGACACGCGACCACAGCCGCGCCATGCGGATGTCGCGCGACCTTGATTTCGGCTGCGTATGGGTCAACACCCACATCCCCCTTGTCGCCGAAATGCCACACGGTGGCTTCAAGCACTCCGGCTACGGAAAAGACCTCTCTGTTTATGGTTTCGAGGACTACACGCGGATAAAGCACGTAATGAGCTACATCGAGGAGGGGGAATGAGCGTTATTTCACGTGCCATCAGTACCGACGCTGCCCGAGCGCAAAGGCTGGACAAAGGTCTCAAGGAGGGTGCCCTCGGCCTGGTGGGCAGCACGGTCGTCGGGGTGGCTTCGACCGCACCCGCCTACAGCCTCGCTGCAACGCTCGGCTTTGTGGTCGTGCTGATCGGTGTGCGCTCGCCGATTGTGACCATCCTTGCATTTGTACCGATGCTGCTGATCTCGTTCGGGTACAAAGAGCTCAATAATGCCGACCCGGACTGCGGCACGACGTTCACGTGGGCAACAAGAGCCTTCGGGCCACGGACCGGCTGGATGGGCGGTTGGGGGATCGTAGCCGCCGACATCCTGGTGATGCCGAGCCTCGCCCAGATAGCGGGCCAGTACGTTTTCTTGCTGTTCGGTGCCAAGGGCATCGGTGGCGAGGCGAACAGCGGTTGGGTGCTGCTCGTCGGGATCCTTTGGATCGTTGTAATGACGCTTATCTGTTACGTGGGCATCGAAATTTCTGCGAACTTCCAAAAAGCACTGCTGGGGCTCGAGGTGACGATGCTTGTGGTCCTTTCGGTTGTGGCTCTTGTAAAGGTGGCGGGCGGAACTGCCCCGGTCGGGCACCTGACCCCGGCGTGGTCGTGGTTGGACCCCTTCGGCGGCTCGTTCTCCAACTTCGTCAGCGGCCTGACGCTGATGCTGTTTATCTACTGGGGCTGGGACACCTCCGTGTCGGTCAACGAGGAGACTGCCAACAAGCACGTCTTCCCCGGGCGCGCCGCGGTGATTTCCACGGTCGTGCTGTTGGCGGTTTACGAGCTTGTGATCGTGGCGACGCAGTCCTACGCCGGGCTTGGCAAAACCGGGATCGGGCTCGGGAACCCGGGCCACGAAAACGACGTCCTGTCGGTCCTCGGCGGGTCGATATTCGGCAGTTCGGGGTTTGGCAGCTTCCTCACGCACTTATTGCTGCTGATGGTCCTCAGCTCGGCCGCCGCCTCCACACAGACCACGATCCTTCCGACCGCCCGCACCACTCTTTCGATGGCGGTTTACAAGGCGCTTCCCTCGCAGTTCGCCAAGATCCACCCCCGCTTCCTTACCCCGAGCTTCTCGACCATCATGATGGGGATCGTCTCGATCGTCCTCTACATGGTCATGAACTTCATCTCTGCCGGCACCGTAATAGTGGACTCGGTGACCGCGCTCGGCGTACTGATCGCGTTTTACTACGGGCTCACCGGGCTCGCGTGCTTTTGGTATTACCGCAAGACTTTGACCGAGTCCGTGCGGCACCTGTTCATGCGAGGGATCCTGCCGCTGACGGGATGGGCGATCATGTGGTCGATCGGCGGTTACAGCCTCAAGCAGGACTGGTCGCCGGCCAACAGCGATACCTCGTGGCGCGTGCCTGTTCTCCACTGGCACATGGGCGGCAGTTTCCTGCTCGCCGCCGGGGCACTCCTGATCGGCTTCCTGGTCATCATCGTCTACCCCGCGATATCTCCTGCGTTTTTCAGGGGGGAGATATTGAACGCCGACACCGCAACCCTGGTGCCCGAAGACGTCGGGGCACCTATCGGCCTGTTCGGCATCGACCCATCCGAGGAAGAAGCGATGACCGGCGGTGCCAGTACCGAAGGCGCGGACTGAGCGTCAGCGCTAGTACCCCAGAGCGCTGATTGGACCGGCGTCGGCGTCAGCGCCGAGCGCCCAACGCCGAACGCCCAACGCCGAACGCCCAACGCCGAACGCCGAACGCCAGCTTGGACTGGCCTCAGCTCGCTACGGCGAGCACCGGCCGGCGCCCTGAGTGCGGGCGACGCATGTACAGGGCCATTGCTGCGCTCGTCAGCGCCGCGTAGCCGCACCAGACCGAGGCGAAACCGTCGATGGTCAATTTCGCAATAATGACCACTGCCACCAGGTTGATGATCCCGTAGAAGGCTATGAGCCGATCGCCCGACACCAGCCAGGCGCCACAGACGGCAACGACGTAGAGGCTTATTACGACCGCCGAGTGGTCAAGACGAAGGCTGTAAGCGAGGTGATATGGCCGGAGCCGCACGCCGACCGGGCCGTGCAGCATCGCCGCAAGTAGCGCTCCGGCGACGGCGGTCCCGATCACCACAAAAGGTGCGATCATCCACCGCCGGCGCGCCGACGGCTCGCCGAGCAGGACCGCGGTAGGGACAAATATAGGCAGGACCACGAAGGCGATCGAAAGGTACGCCCACATCGCTGCTCTCCCGGCACCGGCGCTGACGTGGCCTTGGAGGCCCCACCACACGAACGCTTCGACGAACTGGTGGGCCCCTAGGAGCACCGGCAACGCACACAGGGCGATGTGGGTGTTGCGCCCGTCGCGGTGCAACAGGACGTCGACCCCGATACCGCTGACCACTATCCCGCCGAGGAGATCTGCCTGCGGCGAGAAGCACACACGTTTGACCCTACGGCCGATCCGTGCTGGACCGCGAACGACCGCTACCGCCAGTGACGAAGCACGAAAGACCGCGGCCGGACCGCAGCCGGATCGCAGCCGGACCGTGGCAGAACACGAATGACCACGACCGGCTGGGCCGAACGCTACCGTCCGCCCCGAACGCTACCGACCGCCCCGAGCCTTACCGGCTAGGCAACGCGCGCTACCGGCTGGGGCACGAGCCGCCGCGGTTCAGCTGGCGGGGAGAGTGACCGCGTTCTTCGGCACTGCCGGCAACGGTGCGTCCCCGAACTCACTGAAGGTGAGCAAGTCCTGGAGGTTTTTCCCTTGGATGTACAGCATGTACGGGGGACCGAGTGCCGCAACGTACAAACTGTCCCCCTGGGGGTCAGTAAGCACGATGGTTTTTTTCGAGTGCACCGTGACGACCCCGTCGGTCTCCGAAAGATGTGTCCCTGCACTTGGGAAAAACTCAGCCACGAAATCCGTGCTAATTGTCAGGTCGGCGAAGTTTGCAAAATTACTGTTGGTTGCGGGTGCTTTAATCCAGTGGTCGGCCACCGCTTGGGCCGTCGACTGGCTGCCCGTCAGCTTCAACCAGCTCGCTTCGCCGGCCCTGATGTACACGGTGCCAGCGGCCACGACGATATCAAGGGTGGCTCCCGGGACCGAGATTTCTCCCCCACCCCCGGTGCCAGACAGGCTGAGGCTGAACGACGAAGCGGTACCTTTAGCGCCGACCGCGCCTACTACGTGAAAGCTCTTGACGTCCTTCATTGCCGCTTCCGAGGCGGCTATGACCTGGGCCGCGCTCTTGCCCTGCTCACTGGTGTTGGGCACGCGGGCGACAGTGGCGACCGGGACCGCCAAGAGAGCTGCGAGGCCAAGGCCGGCGCCAGCACGGGGCCATCGAAGCCCGCTAAGAGAGCCGGAGCTGCGGAGCCAGCGGGGCCAGCGAAGCCACTCAGGCGAGCGGGGCCAGTCGGGCTCGCCGGGCCGAAGAGGCATCAAGCGAGGCTAGCAGCCGGTCCCCGGAGCGCCTCGTTGGGAGGGGCTCGGCGGGCATTCGCGTCTTATGTGCATACGATGAGAGCCGATGGCCCCACAAACGCAAGCAACTACAGCGATGCCGGCTGGCCCAGCCTCCGTCGGCGATGGTGCGGAGCCGCTGGCTGTCATCCACACCGAGCAGTTGACAAAGGTCTACCCCGGGGCCGACTTCACGGCGGTCGACAAATTGGACCTGGACGTCCGCAGCGGGGAGATCTTCGGGCTGCTCGGCCGAACGGCGCCGGAAAGACGACTACAGCGGGGATGCTTACGACGCGGGTAGTACCGACCTCCGGGCGCGCCTTTGTCGGCGGGGTCGACGTTGTCGCTCACCCGGCCTTGGCGAAACAGCTGAGCGGCATGGTGTCACAGCAGAACACGCTGGACCGCCAGCTCACGGTCTGGGAGAACCTCTACTACCACGGCAGGCTGTTCGGCATCGGCTCCAAGGAGTCACGGCGGACCAGCGACGAGCTGCTCGCGACGTTCCAGCTGTCGAAATGGGCCAAGGCGTCGGTCTACGCATTGTCCGGCGGGATGGCACAACGCCTCATGGTTGCCCGTGCCATCTTCCACCGCCCGACGGTGCTCTTCTTGGACGAGCCGACAGCCGGCCTCGACCCCCAGAGCCGCCTCGCTCTGTGGGACCTTCTCGGTGAGCTCAACGCGGCGGGGCAGACGATCATGCTCACCACGCATTACATGGAGGAAGCCGACAAGTTGTGCGGGCGCGTAGCCATCATGGACCACGGCAAAATACTGGCGCTCGGCACGCCGGCGGACCTCAAGCAGAGCGTGGGGGCCGATACGGTCGTCACGCTCAAGACGAGCGACCGGCCCGAGGCTCTGGGCGAGCTGCTGAAGGACGCCATCGCTGAGGTCACCCTGGCGCGCACCGTCGACGGCGCCCTCCAGCTCCATGTGAAAGGCAACGACCGCCTGGTCCCGAGGATCGTGACGGCCGCCGAGCGGGGTGGGTTCGCGATCCTGGACTTCTCGATCGCCGAACCAAGCCTCGAGACTGTTTTCATAAACCTGACCGGCAAGGAACTGCGCGACTGATGGCAAGCACCACGGCTACGACAACTACTGCCGCTACCACGGCTACTACGGCTACTCACACCCCGATCGAGCACATCGGCGACCGCCCGTTGCGTTCGGTGGCGGCCGCCAGCTGGACCGCGCTCGGAGCGCTTATGATGCGCGACCTGCTCGTGCTGCGCAAGCACTGGTGGGAGTTCGTTCTTCGCACCCTGATCCAACCGTTCCTGTTGTGTTTTGTATTTCTCTTCGTGTTCCCGAAGATCGGCCAGGGCATCGGAGGCCTCGGGACCGCGGCACAGTCGGCCTTTGCCACCGTGCTCGTCCCCGGCGTGGTCGGGATCTCGGTGATGTTCCAAGGCGTGCAGTCGATAGCGCTTGCGATGGCTACCGAGTTCGGGTTCACCCGCGAGATCGAGGACCGAGTCCAAGCCCCCTGCCCGATCTGGCTCGTCGCGATGGCCAAGGTGCTGTCGGGCGCTGCCCAGGGTGTCATCTCGGCTGCGATCGTGTTGCCCATCGCCGCGGTAGTCCACGCGGCGGGAGTGGACGCGCACCTAAGGCTGGACTGGCTGATGGTCGTTACCTTCGTGCCGCTGGCCGCCATCGCGATGTCAGGTCTCGGCCTGGTGCTTGGCACCAGTTTCGAACCTCGCAACATCGGCCTGATGTTCGGTTTCATCATCCTGCCGGTCACCTTTTTGGGGTGCACGTACTACCCCTGGACGCGCCTCGCGCCGGTGAAGATCGGAGGGTTCCACTGGCTCCAGACGGTCGTGCTCGTCAACCCCCTCGTGTACGTGAACGAGGGCATGCGGGCGGCGTTCACCGCTTCATCGCATATGCACCTGTACGTCATCTACCCCGTCGTGACCGGCTTCGCCGTGGTGTTCCTTGCCGTGGGTTTGCGTAACTTCTACCGGCGAGTGCTTTCCTGATCCAAGCACCTAGTGGGGCGGGCGCAGCCCGTCGAGGATCATGGCAAGAAGGCGCTCACCCTGGGCTTCGGTGAGAGTCGCACTCGTGCACATCGGCCCGAGGATCTGCATGAGGTCTGACCCGTCGAGGTCGGTCCGGGCCACGCCGGCCTGCTGAGCTCGGCCGAGGACCGCGTCAACCGCCCGGTTGATCCGCTCCCGCGACGCCACCTTGAGCTGAGGGTTCTTGTCGAAGGCCTCGTGGAGCTCGTTGAGGAAGGTCCGCTTCACCTGCCCGTAGTGGAGGAACGCCTCGAGCCAGGCGACTAGCGCCTCCCATGGCTCGTTGTGGGCGACCGCTTCGTCGGCAGCGCATACCAGCTCGTCGACATCGGTCTGGTAGACGGCCTCGACGATATCGATCCGCTTGGGGAAGTGCCGGTAGAGAGTCCCGACCCCCACTCCGGCCTGTTTGGCGATGGCCTCCATCGACGCCCCGCCTCCGCATTTCGCGAACACCTCGCGGGCAGCCGCCACCAACCGCTCGTTGTTGCGCCGGGCATCGGCACGCATGCACCGCCCAGGGTCACCGGCATCCTCAATTGCCTGCTCATCAGGGGTAACTAGGGCGGTCGCTTGTTGGCCGGTCATACGTTCGGCGCCTCCAGGCCGTAAAGTACTTGCAAAACGGAGGGATCCTCCGTATACTAAGTGGAGGAAGCTTCCGGTTAGTTAACAGGATACCAGCGAAAAGGTCGAAGTCAATGCCCTCCACATCTGTTCTAGAGCCGAGACAAGCCCCTGTCAGTCACCTCGTTGAAGGTTGGCCTGGGGCAGTCCGGCGTCGTCTCAGTGGTCCCTCCGTGTTCTTGTTCGTCATCCTTACAGCCCAGCTGATGGTGGTCCTCGATGCCACGATTGTCAATGTAGCCCTGCCGCACATCCAGCGAGGCCTGGGATTCTCGAGCACCGGTTTGTCATGGGTCTTAAACGGTTACATCCTCACCTTCGGCGGCCTGTTGCTCCTCGGCGCACGTGCCGGTGACCTGATCGGTAGGAGGCGTACGTTCCTCCTCGGTATAGCGATCTTCTCCGTGAGCTCGCTGGTCGGCGGCTTCGCTGCGGACAGCTGGATGTTGCTCGCAAGCCGCGCCATGCAGGGCGTCGGCGCTGCTCTGGCAGCGCCCTCCTCGCTGGCCCTGCTCACGTCCGCCTTCCCTGAGGGCCAGCAGCGGGTGCGGGCCATCGGCCTGTTCACCACGGTGTCGGCCGCCGGAGGGGCAACGGGCCTGGTAGCGGGGGGCTTTCTCACCGAGTTCCTGTCCTGGCGCTGGGTGATGTTCGTCAATGTCCCGATCGGGCTGGCGGTGTGGGCCATCGGCCGCATCGCGCTCAGCGAGACCGCTCGCCGTCATGGCCGCTTCGACATTGCGGGCGCCATCACCTCCACCACCGGCATGACCGGCGTGGTGCTCGGCCTCGTCGAGGCTGGTAGCAGCGGCTGGGGCGACCCGCTTACCTTCTGCTCGCTCACCGCAGGAGTGCTCCTGCTAGCCGCCTTCGTGCGGATCGAAGCACGCGCCGAGGAGCCGATCCTGCCCCTTCGCCTGCTGGCCAACTCCACCCGCAACACGGCCAATGTCGCACGCGGCCTCGTCTACGCCGGGATGTACGGGATGTTCTTCTTCCTGTCGCAGTTCCTGCAAGACGTCGAGGGGTACTCTCCGCTTCGAGCCGGGGTGGCCTTCCTGGTAGTGCCCACGTCGGTGTTCCTCGCATCCCAGATCACGAGCCGGTTCCTCATGGCCCGCGTCCCGCGCAAACCCCTGATGCTCTCAGGGATCGGCCTGGCGACAGTGAGCCTCGTGCTGGCTAGCCGGCTCCACGCCGGCACGTCGTACCCGCACATTTTCCTCTGCCTCGTGCTGTTGGGCCTTGGGACCGGGATCTCGCTTGTCAGCCTGACCTCCGCGTCGCTCGCCGGGGTAGCTCCGGCCGATGCGGGTGCGGCATCAGGCCTTGTCAACGCCGTACAGCAGCTTGGCGCGGCGTTCGGCCTCGCTGTGCTGGTAACTGTCTTCGGAGGGGTCACCCACCACGCCCAGTTCGGCACCGGCAGTTCCTTGGCCGGCGCTCAAGCGCAGACGGTCCTGGTCCACGGGCTCGACGACGCGTTCACAGCCGGGGCAGTCTTCGCAGTCCTGGCATTGGCCCTGGTGGCCCTCGTCGTCCGCGCAGTCGAGAGGCCGGTCCTAGTGCTCAGCTCCGAGGTGGAGGCACACTCATGAGGCGCTTTGAGGTCGCCCGAGCCGGGGCCGGGGCCGGGGCCGGGGCCAGCTAGCTCAGGGCCAGGGCCCTACGGCTCCGGGGTCGGAGCACGTCTATCAAGTTTGCGGGTCGAGCGAAGCTGCTTGGCCCGCAAACGGCGTTCACGGGAGGCCCGGGTCGGCACGGTGGGACGGCGAGGGGTGTCAACCCGAAGCGCCTCGTCGAGGCGTTCCGCCAAACGCTCCAACGCCAGTTGCCGGTTGCGAGCCTGCGAGCGTTCGTCGCTCACCACGATGCGCAACCCTGAACCGAGCTTCTCGATGAGCCGCGCCCGCTGGCGCGGACCGAGCACACCGGATCCGGCAATGTCGAAGACCAGCTCCACCCTCGTGTTCGCGGTGTTGGCATGCTGCCCGCCAGGCCCACCGCTCGCGCTGAAACGCCACTCGAGCTCAGACGATGGGATCACCAGGTGACGGCTCCCAACCCGGAGACCGCCGGTCGCGGCCCGCGGGCCGTCTGTCGCGGGAGGCAACCTCGGTCAGGGAGCGGGCGAGGTCAGCGTTCTCATGAACGCGAGACCACCGTCAACTGCAGCCTTTCCCAGCCGACGCCCTAGCTCGGCGCCTACAACCCCTCCAATTACGGCGCCCACAACCGGCCCGACGAACGGGACCGGCACCACGGCGCCAAGGAGACGAGCTCCCGACATTGCCCCCGCCACCGTCCCGGCGGTACCCCCCGCTTGCTTGGCCCGCTGTTCGAAGTCATCGTCCACGGCCCACCTCCTGATTGTGTGCGGCCAGCTTAACCGATCCCCCGCGGAGGCGATTATCCGCTCGCCTTTCCTCCGTTTGCGACTGTTTGTGCCGATCACACTCAAGATGCCTGAGCGCGCTGTCGAGGCGAGCCACGTGTACGGGGCCGCGAGCGATGTTGGTCGTCTCGCGTCGCGCCTACGAGGCCTCGCACTCGTCCTGGAGTAACCGTGACGATGCCAACAGGCACTTCCTCGCACGAAGACGGGGCCGCCGAACGATTGACGGCGTTTATGTCCTGGCTGCCCAGTGTCCCTGCAGCCGAAATGGCCGAGAGGGCGGTCGCATGGGCCGCCGAGGCGCTTGATGCCGAGGTCGGCGCTGTCGTAACCCGGTCTGCGGTCGAGGCCGTCATCGGCTTCGCCGCCGGCGCGCCATCCGACCAGCACCTGGTCGGACTGACATCCGGGAGCAACAAGCAAGCCTCCCTTCCCGGTCTCGGCCGCAGTCACGTGCTGAAAGTGCCCTTCGAGGGCCCGGACAGCTGGCTGCTGTTCGCCCGTACGGGCAGCCCGTTCTCGCCTGGCGAACGCCACCTCGCCTGGGCGATGAGCTGGGCGCTCGCCATGACCCGCCGCGAGATGGCAGCGTCGGCGTCTTTGAAAGAGCGACAGACGCTGCTGGCGCGCCTGACGCGCATTCAGCGCTCGATCGCCGTCCGGGCACCGATAACCGACGTGCTCCAAGCGATCGTGACCGGTGCGGCTGAACTGCTCGGCGAGCGCGTGGTTGTGCTCCGGCGGGTCGACCCGGACCAGCCGAGCCGGGCAGTGATCGTCTCCTCGACCGGGTTGGAGACATCCATCGGGCTGGACGCGCCGATCAAGTTGGGTGAGGGAGTCGGTGGCCGGGCGATCTCGGAGCGGCAACTGGTCGTCATCCACGACTACTACGAGGCGCCTAAGGCGCTGCACGCCTTTGCCACCTTGGGCCTCCAGGCGGCAATGGGCGCCCCCGTGCAAGAGGACGGCGAGGTCGTCGGCAGCCTCGTCGTAGCCAGCTACACGCCGGGCCGTCGCTTCAGCCTCGCCGAGCAGGAGGCCCTGATGGCCTTCGCCGACCACGCCAGCGTGGCCTTGACCGACGTTCGCATGGTCGAGACGTTGCGCGAGGCGTTGTCCACCGCACGCCACGACGCAATGCACGACCTGTTGACCGGGCTCCCCAATCGTGCGCTCCTGCTCGACCGGCTGTCGCAGGCAGCGGCCCGGAGCGCTCGCAACCAGTCCATCGCTGCCCTGTTGTTCTGTGACCTGGATGGGTTGAAAAACGTCAACGATCGCCTAGGCCACCACACCGGTGACCAACTACTTGTCGCGGTCGGCGCGCGGTTCGCCCTCCAGCTACGGGAGGCCGATACTGTCGCTCGGCTCGGAGGCGACGAGTTCGCCGTCCTGCTGGAGGACCTCGAGTCGGTGGCCGAAGCCGACGAGGTAGCCGAACGGCTCCTGAAGTCGCTCAGCGAACCGATCGTCATCAATGGTCATTCGATCCCGGTCAGCGCCAGCATCGGTGTCGCCATGTGCACGCAGGAACAGACCGACACCGCGACCCTCCTGCGCGAGGCCGACCTCGCCATGTACGAGGTGAAGCGCGGGGGCGGCGCGGGCTACCTGCATTACCAACCGGACATGCGCCCGTTCTCCTAGGGCCGCCTGCATGTCCCCGCCGGCGTCGCGGCCCACAACCCCCAGACGCAACCATCCGGCGTGCGGGGTGCGAGGTGCGGGGTGCGGGTAGGGGGTACGGGGTGCGGGGTGCTATACCTGTGTATAGGATACTGCTCATAGGCGCCGTAAACCGTACCCAGGTATAGCGCACTCAGGTGTAGGAAGGCACAAGGTGGCAAACCCGGTCACGGACGTCGCACTCGAGGACCTGACAGCAAGGGCACGCATCAGGGACGCTGCGCTCGTGCTGTTCGCCGAACGGGGTAACAATTCCGCGACCGTGCGCGACATTGCCAAGGCTGCAGGTGTGTCGGGGGGCCTGCTCCGGCACCACTTCGGGCCAAAGAGGGCCTTCGTGACGCGTGCGACTCGTACGTGCTGGCCAAGATCATGCGGATGAAAGAACAGGCCGTCCTGGAAGGAGAATTGGCCAATCCGTCCTTCATGTCCGCGGCTCAGCCGGAAATGCTGCTCCTATACCGGTACCTGGCGCGCTCGATGATCGACGGGTCACCGCAGGCGGCCTCGATGTTCGACGAGATGGTCGCGCTCGGCGAGACATGGCTCGAACGCAGCGACCCGGGCCGGATGGCCGACCCACGGGCCTACGCTGCGCTCCTCGTGGCCATGGAGCTGGGCGCGCTCTCCCTGCACGAGCAAGTCTCCAGGGCGCTCGGAGCCGACATCTTCAGCCCCGAAGGCCACCTGCGCCTAGCCGCGGCCAAGGTGGACTTCTATTCAAAACCTTTGCTCGGGCCGGAGCTCGCCGCCCAAGCGCACGCGGCAATCGAGCAACTTCGGGCGCGGGCACCTGGGCCTGCTCGAGCTGCTGCAAGCCGCGAAAGCAGCCCATGGCAAGCGGCCGAGGCCTGCCGGAGCTCGGCCCAAGAACGCCTCCTGACGAGAGAGGTCTTGCCAATGGCGAGCAGCAACTGTGCGGGCGGAAAACTTGACCAAGCGCTACGGCTCCGTCGCCGCGCTCAATGACCTGAACCTCGAGATCGCACAAGGTGAGGTTGTCGGGTACCTCGGCCCCAACGGAGCGGGGAAAACGACCACCGTCCGGCTACTACTAGGGCTGGCCCGCCCAAGTTCGGGAAGGGCCGAGATATTCGGCCTGGACTGCCAGCGCGAGGCGGTAGAGATCCACCGGCGCCTCGCGTACGTTCCCGGCGAGGCGAACCTCTGGCCCTCCTTGACGGGAGCCGAGACACTGCACCTGCTCGGGCAGGTGCACGGCAGCGTCGACACTTCCTACCGCGACGACCTCATCAGCCGCTTCGACCTCGATGCGTCCAAGAAGGTGCGTGCTTATTCAAAGGGGAACAGGCAGAAGATCCTCCTCATAGCCGCTTTGATGTCGCGCGCCGACCTGCTCATCCTCGACGAGCCAACCTCAGGCCTGGACCCGTTGATGGAGCAGGAGTTCCGGCGTTGCATCGAGGAGGCTCGCCAGCGCGGGCAAACGGTCCTTCTCTCCTCGCACATCCTGAGCGAAGTGGAGGCGCTCTGCGACAAGGTTGCGATCCTGCGGCAAGGAGAGCTTGTCGAAATGGGGGCCCTTGCGGAGCTGCGCCACCTCTCTTCATTTTCCGTCGAAGCCACATTCGACGGGCCAGTCCCCGACCTGAGCGGGGTCGAAGGGGTAAGCGCCGTCGAAGTAACGGGACGCGTCGTGCGGTGCCAGGTGCGCGGGAGTATCGAGCCGCTGCTCCGGGTGCTGGCCACATCTGGCGTCCACCAGCTGATAAGCCGCGAACCCTCCCTAGAGGAGCTGTTCCTCGAGCACTACGGGCGCCCTGCGACAACAAGTGCACCTGCGGCGCCGCACGTGTCGCCAGATGTACCGCCAGATGTACCGCCAGACGTACCGAGAGGACCAGACGCACCGGTAGCAAACGTTGGCTGACGCCGCAGGCACGAGGGGCCCACACGCTCCAGCAACGGCCGTAGGGCCCACAGGGGTGACCCACCCAGTCGTAGCCCGCACAGTCGTGGCCCGCACAGTCGTGGCCCGCTTGACGGCCAAAAAAGCCACCCGCTCGGGGGCTCTTTGGGGGTATTTCTTCGGGGTATGTGTTGCCTCATCGGCACTGACGTACCTCTCGAGCTACAAGACCCCAGCAGAACGGCACAGGTTGGCGGCCAACTTTGGCGCCAACACGGCAGTATCGGCACTGTTTGGGCCCGCCCATGACCTACAGACCGTCGCCGGCTTCACCGCGTTCAAGGTCCTCGGGTTCTTGAGCGTCGTCGGCGCTGTTTGGGGGCTGTTGGCTGCGACGCGGCTGCTGCGCGGCGAAGAGGACTCGGGGCGCTGGGAACTTTTACTTTCCGGCCAGACCACGCGTCGGGCGGCGGCGACCCAAGCCCTTTTGGGCCTAGGCACGGGACTTTTTGCGTTGTTTGTCGTTACAGGTTTGGTGACCGTGCTTACCGGTTTGTCGTCGAAAGTCCACTTTGAGATCGGTGAGTCGTTGTTCTTTGCAGTGGCCCTAGTGTCCAGCGCCGCCGTCTTCCTCGCCGCAGGCGCGCTCACCAGCCAACTGGCTGCCACGCGCCGGCAGGCCGCCACCTACGCTGGGTACGCCTTGGGGGCCTGCTATGGGCTGCGCATGGTGGCCGATTCCGGGGTCGGTCTCGAGGGGCTCAGATGGGCAACCCCGCTCGGCTGGGTCGAGCTGCTCCAACCTCTCACCGCGCCGGACTGGGTGCCGCTCGTCCCGTTGGCTGCGCTGTTGGCCGCGCTGGCAGCGGCGACCGTGCGGCTGGCCGGGTCACGCGACCTCGGGGCCTCCACGTTCCCCGACCACCCCAACGCTACGGCTCACACGCGGCTGCTCAATGGGCCGGCAGGGCTGACGGCCAGGCTTATGCGCCCCAGTCTCACCGCCTGGGCGGTGGCGCTCGCAGCCACGGCGCTCATCTTTGGCGGGATCGCCAAGGCGGCCGGCACAGCCATCTCGGGCTCGACCAGTGTCGGCTCGTTGTTGTCCAAACTTGGGGCACACGGTGCCGGGGCTCGCGCATATCTCGGCGTGGCCTTCCTGATCATGGCGATAATGCTCAGTTTTGTCGCCGCAAACCAGGTAACTGCCACGCGAGCCGAGGAGGCTTCCGGGCGCCTCGAGCACCTCCTCGTGCAACCACTATCGCGCTGGTCATGGCTCCGAGCACGGGTGGTAGAGGCCGCCAGCGTCCTCGTGGTAGGCGGCCTCGCTATTGGGGTCTTCAGTTGGCTGGGCGCCGCCAGTGGCCGTGCCGGAGTTCCCTTCGCGAGCCTCGTCGATGCCGGGGTCAACATTGTCCCTCCAGCGTTATTTGTCGTCGGCACCGGGATATTGGTGAACGGGACATGGCCTCGCGCCACGTCCGTCGCTGTCTACGGCGTGATCGCATGGTCGGTCCTGGTGACAGTGATCGGGGGGTTCGCCGAAAACAGCCGCTGGTTGCTCGACACATCCCTTTTCCACCAGATGGCTGCCGCGCCCGCGTCGGCCCCGGACTGGGCCAGCAACGGGATAATGATCGCCATCGGTGCTTTGATTGCCGTAATCGGTGGGTTCGCCTTCCAGCGCCGCGACCTGGCCGGTGAATGACGCGGCTATTTTGTTGCATGCGACCCGTTCGGGCTCCGTTCAAAACCGCACGAAATTCGCGGCCCGGGGTGGCACGGTGACCTTCCACGCAGCCGACCTGGAGCTCGCAGATTGGAGGCGTCGCGTCAGCGAGATGTACGCCCGGGTCAGAGCGGAGCCAGATCCGCAGCGAGGGCACGCCTTGTGGCGCTCCGAGCGCAACGACCTGTTTCTTCACCACCCCCAGAGCCCGCTCGAGCAGGCGGACCCGTTGCGCCAGAGCGGAGTGGAGTATTGGCCGTACCAACCCTCCCTTCGCTTCGAACTACCGCTGCTCCCGGCCCCGGAGACTTCGCCGCACGTCATCCCGGCGGGCGGGGAAGAGTCCACGGTACTGCGAGCAATAGGCAGGATCGAGCTCCCAGAGCCAGTGAACGCCGCCCTTACTGTCTGGTGGCTGGAGCAGTACGGCGGCGGGCTGTTCCTGCCAGTTCGGGATGGGACCGCCGGCACCACGACCTACGGCGGAGGTCGCTACCTCCTGGACAGCGCCAAGGGGGCCGATCTGGGGGGCACGCTCGACGAGCTGGTCATCGACCTCAACTTCTTGTACCACCCGTCCTGCCGCTACAGCAGTGTGTGGCAGTGCCCGCTCGCGCCGGCTGAGAACACCTTCGCTTTCCCCTTACAGGCGGGCGAACGGCTCAACTAGCTCCTATCGGGCCTGCGACATGCGTTTGCGTGCAAGAAGCGAGGCACGGAAGACCCGCACCCGGGCCACGACCTCCGCCACGCTTTCGGCCACCACGTAGCTGGTGCCGTCCACCAGCCTGACGATGGTGTCGGGGACCGCCTCGGCGGACTCGATGAGCTCAGCATTGACGGCCATGCGCTCACCGTTGAGCTTGGACAATGTGATCATATGTAGGTAATCGTCATCTACGGCCCTCGACAACAGGGCTAAGTGTCCCATCCGGCATGGGACTTTCGGCCCTGGCCCGGCTATGGCTCCAGCGCGAGGCGCACTCCCAGGCCGATCAGTACCAAACCCGTGCCGCGGTCGATCCGCCGGCGAATGCGAGAATTGGCCATCCACTGGGTAACCGGGCGTGCCGCAGTCAGCAGGATCGCGAAGTAACCAGCCGTCATCAACACGAACACGGCTCCCAGGACGAGGGTCGTCCAAGCGACCGAGTACCCGTGCGGGACGAACCCAGGGAGGAAAGTGACGAAAAACACGCCGACTTTGGGATTGAGCAGGTCAGTTAGCAGACCCGCCGTGTAGCCAGTACCGAGGAGGCGCCGCGAGGTAGCCGGGGTCTCGCCGCGTGAGCGAAGCGACCGGATGCCGAGGTACGTGAGGTATACGGCTCCAACGATCCGCAGCCCCAGGTAGGCGTCATGGCTTGCGCCAAGCACGGCCGAAAGCCCAAGCGCGGCCGTGATAACCCACACGGTAAGCCCTGTGAGCACGCCGAGCACCGTGCGAACTGCTACCCGCCTGCCGCCTCGGACGAGGTTCCGGATGACCACCAAAGTGTCCGGCCCAGGCAGCAGGATGATCAGCGTCGCGGCCACCAAGAAGGTCAGCAGGCTCACCAGCATCGCCAACGAGCCTACGCGCCGACAGGGAGCCGTTTCGCCGAGTTATTTTGGCGAGCGGACGGCGCACAAGGAGCGGACGGCACACCATCCAGCGACGAGATCAGCACGAAAGGCGCCCGCACCGACCGGTCCGCGTCACTCGGGACGACATCAGGTAACACGCTTCCTGGGGAAAGGTGCACGCACGGCCGGATCAGCAAGCACGGTCGCGATGTGCTCAGCGGCGTCCCATACCTCTGCGAAGCTGGTGTAAAGAGCGACGGGAGCGAGGCGCAGTACGTCGGGAGGCCGGAAATCGGGGACTACCAGGCCGCGCTCGATGAGTAGGCGGGCCGCGCCCAACGAGTCGGGATGAGAGAGGGCCAAGTGCCCGCCCCTCCGGTCGGCGGCAGCAGGACTGGCAATTTTGGCTCCAAGCGGGACTAGCAATTCCTCGGCCCGCTGCGCGAGGAGGGAGACCAGCCGTCGAGCCTTGGTCCAGATAGCCGGGATGCCTGCAGCCAACAACGGCGCGATCCCGGCGTCGACTGCCGCAATGCCGAGCACTCCCGGTGTGCCCGCGAGGAACCTGTCGACCCCTTCGGCAGGGTCGTAATCGGCGCCCATCGAGAACTGGCCCCGCTGGCCCCACCAGCCCCAGACTGGTTGGCGCAGCCTCGCCTGCAGCCCGGAGCGGACGTACAACCAGGCCGGAGCGCCAGGCCCACCGTTCAGGTATTTGTAAGTGCAACCAACGGCCAGGTCTGCCCCGGTGCCGTCTAGGTCGACCGGCACCACCCCGGCGGCATGGCTCAGATCCCAGAGGGTCAGGGCGCCAGCTCGATGGGCCGCGTCGGTCACCGCCTGCATGTCAACAACGGCACCGGAGCGATAGTTCGCCGCCGAGAGGCACACCAAGGCCACCCCATTGTCAATGACTGATTTGTCGCCTGTTGCCGTGGCTATCGCTGTGGGGCCGGCGGTGCCAGCGGCCCCGGTGGCAGCGGCCCAGGCGGCGGCGGCGGCGGTGGCAGCGGCGTCGATGGCGGCGGCGGCCCCGGTGGGAGAGGCGCCGGTGGCAGCGGCGTCGATGGTGGCAGCGGCCCCGGTGGCAGAGGCGTCGATGGCAGAGGCGTCGATGGCGGCGACGACATCGGCCGGGCTGAGCCCGTTGACCGGGTCAGTTTCGATGAACCTGACGTGGCCGCCCACACGTGCTGCAACCCCCTGGAGGACATAACGCACCGTCGGGAAGTCGTGCTTGTCCCCGACGATCACCGTTCGCTCGGCGTTGGCGTCCATTGCGGCAACGGCCAGCTTGTACAGGTTTACCGTCGTGGAGTCGCTTACGACCACCTGACCGGGGGCCGCGCCAATCAGCTGGCCGATCCGATCGCCAACCGCTCCGGGCAGGTCGATCCAGCGATCCCAGCCGCTAATCGAATCCCGGCCCCACTCCCGGGCGACGGCTTCGACAGCGGCAGCCGTTGCGCGGGGCTGGCGCCCGAGCGAGTTGCCGTCCAGATAGATCGGCCCCTCCGGGCTAATGAGGAACTCGTCCCTGTATGGCGCAAGTGGGTCGAGGCGGTCAGCCTCAATTGCCTCCTCGCGAGTCCGGGGTACGCCGTCCATCATCCGACCGTACCTGCGGGCGCCCCCGTCCGCAGATGTCCCGCGCTACGGCGGGTCGGGCTCATTTGGACCAGCCTGACGATCTCGCCGGTCGGGCTCATTCAATTCGGCCTGCGGCCCTGGTGCCTGGTGCCCATTCAATTCAGCCTGAGCGTCTGGCGGCTTCGGCCCGTTCATGCCAACTTGAGGCGTGGGCGGGCCAGCCCATTCGGGCCAGAGCGAGGATTTGGCGGGTTGGGCCGAGGAGCCCGGCTTGGCGGTCTCGTTCGGTCTTGGCTTTATGGTCTTGCCAGCAGAGCGCCCTGACATTGGAAAGCGACGTCTCGCCCTTGTTGGCCACAGGGTTTATATGGTCGTACTCGAGGCCGAAGCGCCTCCCGCAGTCAGCGCACTGCGCTCCGCTGAAAGCCGGCACGGGGCCAAGGTCCAAAGCGCTGCGTAGCTCTGCGCGCAGGTGACGCCCGAAGTGCTTGAGCGTGTGGATAGCTACCCCGTCGTGCAGGACAGCCTTCAAGAAGGCGTCCTTGCCAAGTTCTCGGGCGAGCTCTACAGGTATAGGGCCGCCTCCTATGACTTGGCACACCTCACCGGGGTGGGCATGGCCGCGGCGCCAGGCGAAGATGTCACAGACGATGACGAGGTCAGCTCTTTGCGAAGCCGTTCGCCGGGCCTTGCCCGACGGCCATCGCGGCGAGGGCATCTGCCGCGTAGGCCTCGAAGCGCTCGAGCTGGCCACCG
This sequence comes from uncultured Acidimicrobiaceae bacterium, assembly GCA_963699075.1. Classification (GTDB taxonomy): domain Bacteria; phylum Actinomycetota; class Acidimicrobiia; order Acidimicrobiales; family Palsa-688; genus Fen-671. The sequence goes on from CAVOTF010000006.1 coordinate 298,681, forward strand.
GCCTGCTGCACGGCGCGCCGCGCGCGCTGTGCGGAAAGCTCGAGGCGGTTGACAAAAGGCACACCGGTCTCTGGGGCAAGAGCACCTGCAAAGCGGACCATGCCGAGCTCGTCGCGCCAGTGGCGCCACTGCCGCGCGCGCAGCTGCTTTTGGTGCAGCTCGTTGACATCGGCCCTGGCTTGGCGCTGCTCGCGCGCGGCCTCGCGCAGTTGGCCGAGGTCCGAGCGCTTTGCGAGCTCGACCAGCGAGGCTTCGCTGCCTGGTGCCTCTGACTCGGCCTTCGCGATTTCTGCAGCTTGGAGCAGGCTCAGCTCTCCGGCTAAAAGAGCGCTTTGGGTACTGGGACAACCGGCCAAACCAGCCGCTACCTCCAAGCCTTGGCGGGCCTGGCCTGTCGTGCCACCCACCTGGCGGGCGACCCAGGCCGCCCCGTCGCTAAAGCCACGGCCCTTGTGAGCACCACAGCTAACCGCGCGCGCCAGCCAACAGACGCGCGCCGGCACAGGCCTTTTCGGTCGCAGCCAGCGCTTCGGCAAGTGCAGCGCAGTCGGTGCCGCTCAGCAGCGAGGGGTCGAAGCCGACCAGGGCCCGGCACAAGGAGGCAGCAGCGGACAGCACAGCGCTCGACATGCCACCTCCTCCAAAAACAAAAAGAACGAACTTCTAAAGGAGGAGACCGTCAAGGCCGGTCCCGAGCGCTCAAAAAACAGCTTCACCTACAGCAACACCCAACCTACCAAAACGTATGTTTGACCTGTCAAGGGCCGACGAAGATTTTCCTCGGCCGAGTTCCAAGCCGCCCGTCCCAAACCGCAGGGACAGCGACGAGCGGACGGTGCGGACGGTGCGGACGGGGGCGGGCGGACGGTGCGGCGGGTGCGGCCGGTCCTCGCCTACTAGCTCAGGGCTCGATGTCCTCACCGAGGTATGCCATGCGCACCCGGTCATCGCTCAACAAAACATCGGCTGAGTCCTGCAGTACGATCCGGCCCGTTTCGAGGACATACCCGCGGTCGGCCAACTGAAGCGCCTTGGCCGCGTTCTGCTCAACCAACAACACGGTGACTCCCTGTTGCCGGATTGTCCCGAGGATCTCAAAGATCGTCCGGACAAACATCGGGGCGAGCCCCATCGAAGGTTCGTCCAGAAGCAGCAACGTCGGCTCCGCCATTAGGGCCCTCCCGATAGCGAGCATTTGCTGCTCCCCCCCGGAGAGGTTCCCACCCTGTTGCTTGCGCCGCTCCTTCAGGATCGGGAACAGCTCGAATACGCGGTCGGTTTTCGCGGCCTGGTTATGGGGCTTGCGGAACGCACCGATCTCAAGGTTTTCGAACACGGTCATCTGCGGGAATATCCGACGACCCTCAGGTACGTGGCTGATGCCGAGCTCGACAATATTGTGAGCAGCAAGGCGGGAAATGTCGACACCATTGAAGCGGACGGTCCCCAGCGACGCATGGTGCAACCCCGAGATCATCCGCAGCGTAGTCGTTTTCCCCGCGCCGTTCGCGCCGAGCAGCGTGACGATCTCGCCTTCGCCGACCGAGATCGTGAAATCGTGGAGTGCGGGGACCGCGCCGTAGCGGACCTCGGCGCCCGTCACTTCCAGCAGGGCTGTCACGGCGCCACAGCCCCTGAGCCAGAGCCGGAGCGGAGCCGGGGCGCGGCCGAGCTGGAGCCGGAGCCGGCGTCGCTCTCTGAAGAACCCAAGTAGGCGTTGATGACAACAGGGTCCCTTTGGATATCGGCGGGCAAACCCTCGGCTATCACCTGTCCGAAGTTGAGCACGATGATGCGATGGGCCACTGACATCACAAGCTTCATATCGTGCTCGATCAACAATACCGTTACGGCGAGCTCCGAATTTACCTTGTGGATCAGCTCTGCCAGCTCGACCTTCTCGGCAGGGTTGGTCCCGGCGGCAGGCTCGTCCAGCAGCAGTACCTCCGGGTCAGTCCCCAGAGCCCGCGCAATCTCGAGGCGGCGGCGGTCGCCGTAGGGTAAGGAACTCGAGAGCTCGTTCGCCCGGCGTGTGAGGCCGACGAACTGTAGGAGCTCGAGGGTCTTCAGGTCGCTTTGGTGCTCCTCACGCCGGGCTCGCGGCAAGCGGAGCATGGCGCCGGCGGGGCCGGTGTGCTGCCTGGACTCGACACCGATCTTCACGTTCTCGAAAGTTGTCAAGGCATTGAACATCCGCGATGTCTGGAACGTCCTCGCCACTCCGAGGCGGTTGACCTTGTAGGGCTTGCGCCCGATCACCCTCACGGGCTGCTTGTCTTTCGGCATAAACAGGATCGAACCCTCCTGGGGCCTGTAGACACCAGTCAGGCAGTTGAACAAAGACGTCTTGCCGGCTCCGTTCGGGCCTATCACCGACAGGATCTCACCACGGCGCAGGCTGAGCGACACGTCGTTAAGGCTTGTGACGCCGCCAAATCGCAGGGTCACATGCTCGACCGAGAACAGGATGTCCGGCCCGCCCACTGGGGCCGGGTCGAACAGCGCGCTGGGTGGGACCGAGCCCGTCGCCGCGCTGGGTGGTCCCGCGCCAAGCGGCGCGTTGGGAGAGACCGAGCCGGACGGCGCGCTGGTCATTCGGTCTCCGGGCCGATATAGCCAGGTTCGTCCAGAGACAACTTCCCGTAAGACGACGGTAGGAGTTCTCCGAACGAACGGACCTGCACCGGCCCACCCGGGCTGTCCATATGACCGACCCCCGCCTCGGTGAGCAGGATCTCCCGGCGGCGCCGGCGCGAAGGGATGATCCCTTGGGGCCGGAAGATCATGAGGACGATGAGCGCCGCGCCGAGATATATGAACTCGTCCTGGGACTGGTAGTCAGGGAACGAGCGAAGCTGGAGGTACTGCGTCAGCCACTGGATGAAAAAGGCGCCGATGACCGCTCCCGCGATCGAGCCCATACCGCCGAATATGACAAACACGATGATCAGTATCGATGTTTGGACAACGAAGTCGTTCGGTACGAGGCTCTGGACCTGGCTGGCGAAAAATACGCCGGCGAAACCCGCCGTCGAGGCCCCGATCGAAAAGGCCATGACCTTGTACTTCAGGGCATTTATCCCCAAGGAGTCGGCGGCAACCTCATCTTCTCGAATTGCCGTCCAGGACCTTCCCACTCGGGAATGCTCGAGGAAACTGAACGCTATTGCGAACACCACTGCGACGCCGAGGATCAGGTAGTAATAAGGCAGGACGGTACCGGTCCAGTGGTAGGAAATCCCAAAGAGGTGCACCGAGAACTGCGGGATAAAGCCGGGCGTACCTGCCGGGCCGCCCGTGACCCCGTTGAGGTTATTGGCGACGATCTCGATGATCTCCCCGAAGCCCAGCGTCACGATGGCGAGATAGTCGCCCCGCAGCCGCAGTGTGGGTGTCCCGAGCAGGACGCCTGCCAACATGGCGGCCACGATCGAGAACGGGATGACCCAAAACGGGTTGAGGATGAAGGGCGGGTGGATCGGGAGCGCTCCCGTGAAAAAGGCGGTGGTATAAGCCCCGATCGCCCAGAAGGCGACGTAACCGAGGTCGAGCAGGCCGGCGAAGCCCACTACGACGTTGAGCCCCATCGCAAGCAGCACGTAAATGGCGACCTGGGTGGTGAGGATCGACTGGACACCGCCGTTAAGGTGCAACGGCCATTCGATCGCCACCAAGAGCGCGGCAATAGTGAGCCCGGTCTTCCCGTAGGCGAACCGGGCCTGAGTCGTGATCCCGGTGAACTCATAGCGGCCGTGTTCGGTGCCCGCCCCACCAATCCCGTGAACGAGGTCCGTTGCGAGCCAGCCAACGACGCCAACCAAGATGAGCCCACCAACCGCCATGACTGCGACCCCTGCCGCGCGGTCGTGGGGCAAGACGTAGATCGAAGCCAGCCAATGCGCAAGCGAGTGGCGGTCGAGCGAGTGGCGGCTCGAAGACCGCCACGAGGACCAATCTGTCCACATCAACCACCCGTAGGCAACCAAGACCAGGCCCGCGAGCGCCCAAAGCCCGCGCCCGCGGCGGGGGGCGATGACTTTGCGGGCCGCGGTGAGGCCGACGAGCACAAACTCGAGCGCGCCCAGCGCCACCGCTATCCAAACCAGCCACCGGCCCAAAGGTCTGTCGTGCGGTACTGCCCCGATCGAGTTCAAGTACCTCGAGACCGGGTTGGAGAACCACGACAACAAGCCGTAAAACGCTACGACGGCGTACCCGGCGGGCCTGGCAACGCGCAACGACCGCCATTTGGACAGGTAGACGACCGTCTCCATCGCCGCCAGCGCACAGCCGACCTGGATGCAGATACCGCCCTTCCAAGTACTGCCCGGCGAGATCACCCACACCCAGACCAACCCGACCGCCACGACGGCCCCGTCTAGGGAGAGCCGCGTCGGTACCGTGAGTGCCAGGACCGACGCACGCATCCGGTTCGCCGCTGCCTTGACGGCTGCCTTACGGGCACGCCACAGCGAAAAAACCACGAACAGCACTGCCGCATACCCAAGGAACCAAAACAGCCTTGGGAACGCCAGCGCCCCCGTGAACCCCGAAGTCGGAGCCGTATTGGTACCCGCCGGCCCCGTCATCACCGCGAGGACCAGCATGGTTCCCACGCACATGACAAGCAGCCGGAGCGAGGGGTGGGCGAGGAGGTTCGCCGTCCGTGGCGGGCGAGACTGACGAGGGACGCGCCGAGGGGCGGCGCTCGCAACGGTGCTCGGACCGGCGGGCAACTCGGCGTCGGGGCCCGTCGAAGTCATGCCTCCCTCCCCAGCCGCTCGCCGAGGATGCCAGTCGGACGGAACAGCAGGAGTGTGACCAGCACGCCGAAGGCGACGACGTCCTGCCACTCCGCCGATATCCACCGGAGCGGGATGCTCTCGAACACCCCGAGCAGAAGGCCACCGATCATCGCGCCCCGGATGTTGCCGATACCCCCGAGCACCGCCGCCGTGAACGCCTTCAGGCCGGGGACGAAACCCATGGTGTAGATGACACCGAACTGGAGCCCGAACAAGAACCCGGCTACCCCACCCATGAGGCCGCCGAGCACGAAGGTGAGCGCGATCGTCCTGTCGATATGCACGCCCATCAGGCTCGCCGTCTCGGCGTCCTGGGCGACGGCGCGTATCCCCTTGCCCAGCTTGGTGCGGTTGACGACAACGTCGAGCACAACCAGCAGCACCAGCGACGTGACCATGGTCAGGACCCATACCGACTGGACCCCGACCCCGCACAGGCGGAACGCCGGGTTCCCGAGCGCCGCCGGCTCCGGGACGAACGCCGTGTACCGGCCGAACTCCTTACCGGCGAGGTTGTAGAGGAAGTACGACGCCCCGATAGCGCTAATGAGATAGGTGAGCCTGGGCGCGTTGCGCTTCCGCAGCGGTCGGTAGGCCACACGCTCCAGGACAAAAGCCGTGGCCCCGCCCGCGAGTGCTCCGGCGATGATCCCGACGATGATGATCCCGATCGCCAAGTCCCCGCCCGGGGTGGACGTGCCGAGCACTGCCCGCATGGCGAACAGCCCTCCGAAGCCGCCCGCCATCATCACTTCCGAATGGGCGAAGTTGATGAGACGGAGCACGCCGTAGACCAGGGTGTACCCGAGCGCTATCAGCGCGTAGAGGAACCCGTTGGCGAGACCGCCAACGATGAGCGAGACCCAGATGTTGTTGTGCGCGAGGAACGCTGGGCAACCCATGCGCTCAGACCACTCCCTTCAACCCTGGCAGCAGGTTAGCCAGTCAGAGGCCGAGGATTTAATGGCGCACCGGGGGCGCAAAACAAAGGCGCCCCGCATCAGCGGGGCGCCTTGCTCTTTCGTCCTTTAGAAAAGGTGCTCGGTTAGCCCGAGGTCAGGCCCAGTTGGACCAATTGCCCGTTTTGTACCTGGTTGACATAAATGAAATCGCCGTTGATGTTGCCATCGGATTCAAAAGAAACCGTCTTGGTCAGGCCGTGGTAGACGATCTTGTGAAGGCCGTTGACGACGTTAATGCGAGTAATCGACTTTACGCCCCTCGATGTCTTCGACAGGATCTGCAACTCCGCAATGATCACGTTGGCAGCGTCGAATGCCTCTCCTGAATAGACGCCCACGGGGAACTTGGCGATGGCCTTGAAGCCCGAAGCGAACGCTTGGTCGGCCTTTGTGGTGCCGAGGACAGCACAGGCGCAAGTGGCGTAGACGCCATTAGCTGCTGCTGGCGGGTTGGTCCCAGTAACGAGGGCGTTGCTGTCGCTGCCGTCCCCGCTCATGACCTTGCCCGAGTAGCCGGCGCTGTGCAGCGCTCCGAGCAGCAGGCCGAGGTCACAGTAGTAACCGCCGTAGAACAGCATTTGCGGGGCGGCGCTCGCCACGGTCGCTGCGTCGTCGGGGTACTGCGTGGGGCTGGCGGTGCCGTCACTGCACTGGGAGGTGCCGGGGAAGGTGCCGGAGGTCACGCTGGCGCCGTCCTTTGTGGCTTCGGCCGCAAAGGCGCTGGCAAGGCCCTGGCCGTAGGTGCTGGCGTCGTTGGCCACGTATATCTTGTCGAGGTGGAGCACCTTGACGACGTAGTCGGCATCTGCGGGCCCCTGGACGCTGTCGTCGGCGACGTCGCGGAAGAAGTTGCGCCACCCGTTTTGAGCGAGCGCCGGGTTGGTCGCTGAAGGGCTAACGGTCGCGAGGTTGTGGGCGGCGAAGGTCGGCTCAGCGGCCTTGGTCGCGCCCGAGAATGCCGGGCCCACAACGGCGATGACGGCGGGGGTGGCAACAAGCTCCTGGGCGTCGGTAGGCGAAATGGTGGCCTCACCCTGGTCGTCCTTAGCGACGTACTTCAGCTTGAACGGGAGCTTGCCGAACTGCGACTTTCCGGCGTTCGCCTGGTTGATGGCGTACTGCACCGAGTAAGCCATGTTGAGGCCGAGCTGTGCGTTGCCGCCCGAGAGCGGGCCCTCGTACGCAATATCGAACGTCGGCTTAGTGGCATCAGGCTGCCTTGCACTTGCAAAAGAAACTCCGCTGAACCCGGTGAGCAACACTGCCCCCGCCACTAGCGGCACACCGGCCTTCATGAGCAATTTCCTCATGGGCTCTCCTCCTGTTGGTATTCACTAGAGGCAGACGTTTGCCCCCAGTTTCGTAACGTTGGAGAGACCTTAGTGACTCAGCGGGCCACGAGCCAATCAGACGGGCGCTCAATTGTCAAGGGGCCCAGCGCTAAGGGCCCAAAGCACCCGGTCAGGGCTCCAAAGCGATCGCGCGCCTACTTTGTCATTAGCGGCGCTCAGCCCCTAGGGTTAGACCCGACCTGCCCCCCTCAAGGAGGACAAGACCAATGCCCCGTCCACGAACCCTTTTCACTGCTGCTGCTCTCGCCCTCGTCGGGGCAGTTTGCAGCACGACCGCTGTTTCAGCCTCCGCTTCAGCGTCCGCCCTAAAGCCGGCGGCTACCGCGAGCTCAACGCCGACAATAGTGATCGGCTCGGAAAACTTCACCGAGGAAATAATCCTCGGCAACCTCTACTCCGATGTGCTCCAGCACGCGGGCTACAAGACCGACCTCCGCTCCGATCTGGGAGGGCGTCCTATTGTCGAGAAAGCGCTCGCCGCCAAGGCGCTCGACCTCTTCCCGGACTACGCCGGCAGCCTGCTGGTCTTCCTCAAGCCTAACGACCAGGTCCAGGCCGGATCTCTTACGACCGACCTCCCCGCACTGAGGGCCGCCCTGGCACCTATAGGGGCGACAGCGCTCACCCCGGCCCCTGCGCTTGACGCCAATGTCTTCGTGGTCACCAAGGCCACCGCAGCCAAGTACCACCTGAGCAAGCTCTCGCAGCTGACCGCCATAGCCCCCAAGTTGGCTTTCGCCGCTCCCCCTGAGTGCTCGACGTACTACTACTGCCTGCCGGGGTTGGAGAAGGTTTACGACATCCACTTCAAGACCGTCATTTCGGCGGACGAAGCGGGGCCGGAGACGATTTCCGACCTGAACAACGGTAAGGCCCAAGTGGCAGAGCTCTTCTCGACGGACTCGGCCATTGCGCAAAACGGTTACGTCCAGCTCGCAGACAACAAGAACCTTGAGCCGGCCGACCACATCATCCCAATCATCCGCAAGTCGTTCGACACCGCGGGAGTCGCCGCAGCGCTCAACGCCCTGTCCGCCAAGTTGACGACGCCACAACTGCTCGACCTCGACAACCAAGCCAGCGCAAACCACGAGCCGGTGACGGACGCAGCGAAGTGGCTAAAGACCGAAGGCCTCACCTAGTCGTTCACTAAGCAGTTTTGGAGGTACCTCCCTGGGCACGGACAACGGGGATCCTGCCCAGGGCCCGGTACCGAAGGGCTGGGGTGTCTTTATGCGCCCCCGAGCCACGCAGGCCCGCCGGCGTAAGAGCGCGGCCAGCCGCTGCCATCAATGAGTCCACCGCCAGTGCGACAACAGCGACGAGAAATGCGCCACTAAACGTCTCGACATTGCTGTTGACGGCCAGGCCGGTGAAGATGTAGGTGCCCAGATCCGGGTAACCGACATAGGCGGCCAAGGTAGCGGTGGCGACCACTTCGACGGCTGCCGTGCGTGCCCCCGCGAGTATCAGGGGCCTCGCCAGGGGTAACTCGACTCTCCACAACAGCTGCCCGGGTCGCATGCCCATCGCCAAGGCGGCTGAGCGTACCTCCGGTGCCACTTCCCGAACCCCGATATAGGTATTGGTGAGTATCGGGGGGACGGCCAGAGCGAACATTGCAATGGAAGCGGCCACAAAACCGCTTTCCTGAAGCTTGGCGATCGCCGGCTGGATCGCCAGGAGAATAATCAACGCAAAAGAAGGGATCGCGCGAGCGGCGTTCGCCGCATTAAGGACAGCGAAGCTCCCCCGTCCTGTGTGGCCTAGAAGGCTCCCGAGGCCCACCCCCGCCAGGGTGGCACAAACCACGGCCACCACAGAAAGCTTCACCTGGCTGAGTAGTAGTGCCGGGATCCCGTTCGACCCGCTCCAGTTCGCGCCGCTGGTCAAAAATGTCGCTGCCTGGGACAGGAAGTTCACCGGGACACCGCATTTCGGGAGCGGGCCCACGGCAGGCTCAACCGTTCGGCGCCGACGATGAGCGCGTCAGCAATCCCAGCCAGGAGTACTGACAGCACCAGGCCGACGACTATTTCAGTGTTGAAGTCCGATTGGAAACCCTGGATTATCAGCTGGCCCAAGCCCCCCTGGCCAATGAACGCCGTTACGTTGACCAGGCCAACAACCGTTACGGTGGCAACCCTCACCCCCGCCAGGATCGAGGGCAGCGCAAGGGGGAGCTGGACCTTACGAAGCGCTTCGAGCGGCTTGTAGCCCATGCCACGAGCGGCGTCGAGCACTTCGGCTGGGACCGAGTCGAGCCCGGCAATGATGTTGCGGATGAGGATCAACAGTGTGTAGCTGACCAGCGCCACCTCGGCGGTGGTGATGGAAAAAAAACCGGTTATCGGTGCCACCAAGAGCAGGAGAGCCACAGAAGGGACCACGTACAGTGCGCCCGTAACACCGACCAGAGGCCGCCTGAGCGGTCGCACCCGCCAGGCCACGATGCCGAGCGGCAACGAAATTGCGAGGCCGATGACAACCGCGATGGCCGTGAGCTGGACGTGTTGCCAGAGCAGCGACAAGATCATGCTGCGGTTGGACGACACCCAGCTCCACTGGACCAGCGGGCCTGCCGAACCCACGAGCGCCATAGCTGAACGAGACATTACCGGCCCGGGACCGGTTTACCTTTCGCCGGCTCTTGGGAACTGCTCGTGGGTAGCCTAAGGCTACCTAGGAGGAACATGATCCGCTTCGAGGCAGTGTCCAAGCACTACGGCAACGGCGTCTACGCCGTCCAGGACCTCAACCTGGAGGTGGCCACGGGCGAGCTGTGCGTCCTGGTCGGTCCCTCGGGCGGCGGCAAGACGACGGTCCTGCGGATGGTGAACCGCCTGGTCGAGCCTTCCAGCGGCCGGGTCGTCATCGACGGGCAGGACATCGCCACGGTCGACCCGGTCGAGCTGCGAAGGCGGACCGGCTACGTGATCCAGCAACCCGGCCTTTTCCCCCACCTGAAAGTCGCCGACAACGTGGCTTCTGTCCCCAACCTGCTCGGCTGGGACCGTGAGCGGGTGCGGTCCCGGGTGGACGAGATGCTCGACCTTGTCGGCCTGGACCCCGCGACGTACTCAGGTCGCTACCCGCACGAGCTTTCGGGAGGACAGGCACAGCGCGTCGGGGTGGCCCGCGCTCTCGCAGGAGATCCTCCGGTGCTGTTGATGGACGAACCGTTCGGAGCCGTCGACCCGATCCAACGCGACCGGCTCCAGCAGGAGTTCCTGCGCCTTCACGCCCAGCTTCACAAGACGGTGATCATGGTGACCCACGACGTCGACGAGGCCGTGAGGATGGGCGACAGGATTGCCGTGCTGAGCCAAGGTGGCGTCCTCGAGCAATACGAGACCCCCGCCCAGCTGCTGGCCCACCCGGCTACAGCGTTCGTCGCAGACTTCATCGGGGCGGACAGAGGCTTGCGCCGCCTCTCGGTTACGCCAATCGAGGTCGACGACCTTTACTGCCCACCGATGGTCACGCGCCAGACCACAGTCGCGGAAGCACAGATCGCTGTCGCTGGGCAAGCAACAAGCTGGGCAGTGGTGGTCGACGATGCCGGGAGGCTCCTGGGCTGGGTCGAACCAGGGCGAATGGACGAGGCGGGCCCTCTCCGGGCCTTCCAGCACGGTCGCTCGCTACATGCGGCCGCTCGAGGCACGCGTGCCAATCGACGCGTCGCTCAAGGCTGCCTTTGCGGAGATGCTCCAGCACGACGCGGGATGGGTCGCCGTCCTCGACAAGGAGCGTTTCTTGGGTGTTTTGACGCCTGACGCACTCCATGCTGCGTTGCGGCGTTCAGTTGGGGGCGACCCCGTCCCGGTTTAGAACTAAGGAGACGCAGCTCAGATGGCGATCGCAACTACCAACCCGGCTACCGGAGAAATCCTGAGGCAGTTCGAAGAGATCTCCGACGATCAGCTCGAGGCTTGTCTCGTGCGTGCCGTCGTGGCATCCCAGGAGCAACGGCTGACAACCTTCGAGCAACGCTCGGCCTGGATGCGCCAAGCCGCCGACCTGTTGGACGCCGAGAACGAGACCGTTGCCCGGATGATGACGACCGAGATGGGCAAGACAGTCAAGTCAGCGCGTGCCGAGGTCGCCAAGTGCGCCCGAGGCTGCCGGTACTACGCCGAACACGCCGCCGAACTGCTCGCCGACGAACCGGCCGACGCGGCCGCTGTCGGCGCTAAGGACGCCTACGCCCGTTACGAACCTCTCGGCGTGGTCCTCGTGATCATGCCCTGGAACTTCCCACTTTGGCAGGTCGTCCGCTTTGCGGCCCCGGGTCTCATGGCTGGCAACGTCGGGCTGCTCAAGCACGCCTCTAACGTCCCTCAGACGGCGCTTTACCTCGGCGAACTGTTCACACGGGCCGGCTTCCCGCAGGGCTCCTTCCAGGCACTTTTGATGGGGTCGGCCCGGGTCGAGCGGGTGATCCGCGACCCGCGCGTGGCAGCTGTGACCCTGACCGGGTCCGGTCCTGCCGGCGCCTCGGTGGGAGCCGTCGCAGGCGAGATGATCAAACCGAGCGTCCTGGAGCTTGGCGGGAGCGACGCCTTTGTGGTGATGCCAAGTGCCGACCTCGAAAAAGCAGCGGCCGTGGCAACGACGGCGCGTTGCCAGAACAACGGGCAGTCCTGCATTGCCGCCAAGCGCTTCATCGTGCATGGGGCGGTCGCCGACGAGTTCGAAAGGCGGTTCGTCGGGCACATGTCGGAGCTCACGATCGGCGACCCGCTCGAAGATTCGACCGATGTAGGCCCCCTAGCCACCAGTTCGGGGCGCGACGACGTAGAAGAGCTCGTCGCCGATGCTGTGGGCAAGGGCGCCAAAGTGCTCTGTGGAGGCGAGCGGTTGACGGGCCCGGGCTGGTACTACCCCCCGACGGTGATCAGCGAGCTGACCCCTGAGATGCGCATGTACCGCGAGGAGGTCTTCGGGCCGGTTGCCGGTCTGTTCCGTGTCAGCAGCGCCGAAGAAGCGGTGGCGCTCGCCAACGGCACCGAGTTTGGCCTCGGAGCGAACGCTTGGACAAACGACGAGGACGAACGCAGGCTTTTCGTTCGCGACTCTAGCCGCCGGCGCGGTGTTCATCAATGGGATGGTCACTTCTTATCCCGAGCTCCCCTTCGGAGGTATCAAGACCTCCGGCTACGGTCGCGAGCTCTCGGCACAGGGCATCCGTGCGTTTTGCAACCTGAAGACCGTGTGGGTAGGGCGCGATTAGAGCGAAACGCTAAGTGGCGGCAGGCCGAGGTCGTGGCGCACCTTGTTCGTTGCCGCGGTAGTGCTTACGTCCTGTCTCAGCAATGGCCCCTCCCACGATGAAGTATCCGCGATGTCGTCGTGCGACAGCGCCCGCAGGTCGGAGATGAGCCCGTTGAAGGCGGTCGCGAGAGCACGAACATCGTCCCGGGCACCCGCGGGCCAGGTCTGTACCTCGAGCCTATTTTGGAATGCCATCAGCGCGGAGATCAACGGGCGTGCCGCAGAATCCCGCTTCAGAGCCGGTCACTTTGGGGTTCCCCATCCACGATAAGACTGTCGACTGAAAGGCAGCCGAGGCGGTGTCAACTGGCGCAGAGTCGACGAGGTACTGGTGGGTGGAGCTGGTTATGCCGGCGCTGCGAGCGGGTGCACTCGCTGCAGCCGGCGCGGCCGGGACAGCGGGCACAGCGATGATCAGCGGCGCCATAACTGCGACGGCAAATACCCTAAACCGCGACGGTTTCATCTTTCCCTCCTTGTGAGCCTGCGAACAGCTCTTCCAACGCTGCTACAGCCAGTGGACGGGCGAACAAATATCCTTGCCCACTCTTGCATTCCTCCATTTGCAACCGCGTCAACTGCCCGGCCGTCTCGATGCCTTCCGCCAAAGTGTCCAGGTTGAGATCTCGGCCCATCTGGACGATTGTGCGCACGAGTGCGGCTCCTTCGGCAGATGTCTCCATTTGTGACACGAACGACCGGTCGATCTTCAACGAATCGACAGGGAACTGCTGGAGATAGGCCAGGGAGCAGTACCCGGTGCCGAAGTCGTCGATAGCCAATTTGACCCCAGCGCGCTTGAGGCCGCGCAGGCGCATGGCGGAGAGCTTGGTGTCCTGCATGAGGGTCGTCTCGGTGATCTCGATAGTCAACAGACGCGGCTCCAATCCAGAAGCCGCGAGAGTTCGCTCTACCAGGCCAACGAAATCTTCGCGGTCGAGCTGGCGCCCGGAAGCATTAACCGAGACCGTGAGGGGCCGCCCGGCTTGCTCCCACTTGGCCCCCTGCCGGCATGCTTCCTCGAGGACGAAGCGGCCGACTTCAAGGATCATCCCGGTCGATTCGAGCGTCGAGATGAACTCTCCAGGCATGACAAGGCCGCGCGTTGGGTGACGCCAGCGTAAGAGCGCTTCTACTCCGGTCATAGTCTGATCTTCGAGGCGGAAAATGGGTTGGTACACCAGGAAGAACTCGCTGTTGCGGATGCCTTCGCGGAGCTCTGATTCAAGCCCGACGCGGTTGGCGATCGCGGCCTGCATCTCGGGATGGAACGAGACGAAGTTGCCATGGGAGCGCGCCTTGGCTTCGGACAGGGCGATGTCCGCATCACGAAGCAGGTCGCTGGCGGAGTCGCGAGCCCCCGAGGCTATCCCGATGCTCGCAGACACGGAGCTGAGCTGGCCGTCCCTGGCAAGGTAAAACGGCTCTCGCAACGAAGAAAGCAGGTCCCGCGCGACATCCTCGGGGTCTGGCTCACCGTCCGCAGTCTCGACCAGGACCACGAACTCGTCACCGCCGAGCCGGCCGACCGTATCGGTCTCGCGCACCACAGCACTGAAGCGATGGGAAACCTGACGTAAGAGCTCGTCTCCGGCCGCGTGACCAAAGGTGTCGTTGACGTCTTTGAACTGGTCGAGGTCGATGAACAACGCAGCGACACCCGTGCGGTCGCGGCGCGCTCGAGCCGCCATCTGTTCGGCGCGGTCGAAAATGAGGGCCCGGTTAGGCAGGCCCGTCAGGGCGTCATGGCCCGACTGGTGACGGAGCTGGGCGGTGCGTTCCTCGATGAGCTGGAGCCCTTTCAAGCGCGACTTGGAGACGGCCCGCGCCAGGAAGTAAAGCAGCAGCGACAGGATGACGCCGCCCAATAGGATCGCCAGTCCCTGGTCTGTTGCGGGGAGGCCCGACACCGGGGGCACAGCCGCGAGCTCCACCACCCAGTTGCCGTCGGTCGACAGCGGGAAGCTGTGGACCAGGGTGTCCTTGGCAGGCAACCCCACCTTTGCCAGGACCGCCCGGGCCCCTGACGGCTCGACGTACGACAGAGTCGCCGACTCGCCACGGTGCCCCTGGACGATCGGGTCGAGAATAGTGCCGGCCTGATATATGCCCATGATCCAGCCCGTCACCGAGGCGAGGCGCGCCCGCGCCGTTGTGGGCACGGACCCCTCCGGGTAGATGGGCGTCATTGTCACGAATAGCCCGCTCTTCGCAAGGAACTCGGAGAGCACAGCTGGGACCGTCGGCACGCCGACCTCGTGAGGCGTTTCGGTGATCAACGACGCCAGAGGGACAGCCGCCGGCTCGCCCGCGCTCGCCGACGACCGCAACATGGCGCCGATGGGCATCGCGCAGTAGTTGAGATCCGGCGCCGTGAACGCCAACAGCCCGGCGAGCGAGCTGAGGGAGATCCCGCTGCTCGCGACAACCTGGACCGCCACGGCGCGCGTCAAGCAGTAGGGGGGGTCCGATTTGCGTGGGGAAATGGTGTACGGCACCGGCACCGGCAGGCCGAGCGGGGGGTCGTTCAGGACCTGGCGCGAGAAGCCGGCGAGATGAGCCTGCCGAACATTTTCGATGTACATCAGACCGAAGGAGCCCGGGTAACGGTCGCTGGAACCGAGCAAGTGGAACCACATCGAAAACTGCTTGTTCGTCAGCACCGGAGTCGTTTCGACCAATGTCCGCGCGGTCTGGCCCAAGTCGTCGTCGCGTTGCAGGGAGGACCCGACCGCGTCCGCGGCCATCGTCGCCATCGAGGTGAATGTCCTGCTGGCCTGCGTGTGGGCGTAACTGCTCCAAGCCTCTCCTCCCAGGACCGAACAACCGACCCCGACGAGGAGCAGCGCGGCAGCTATCACGCCCGCACGGCGCGGGCGCGCCAGTTGGCGTCCCCGCTCGGAGCCGTCACCCACCGTGCGCGCGGAGAGGTCGAGGCCATCTCTGTCCATCGCCTCTTAACTCGGTAAATTAAGTCGTCACCTTAGGGAGCGCTCACATTGGCGCAGCGCCGCAGCGCTCTAGCACGCGTTCCCCTCCCGACCTGTGGCCTCGTTGCTGCCAAGACTGTGAACACTCCAAACGCTGGGACGCGGGACCAGCAACAGCACCGGCGCCGGCTCGCGCCGCGCATCCCGCGAACGCAGGCGGGCGCCGAGGCGCGATAAGAGATGAGAATTGCCGCCGCGTGCACTTTCGTACGAGGCGACCAGCGCCTTTTGTGCTCCTCGCGCCCTCAGGTCGCGCCCATGCTGGTTACCCATCTGCTCGAGCGTGAAAGGGTGCATGACGGTTCCTCCTATTGCCGGTCTCCCTGACAAGCGTGCCGCCCTGCGGCCCTTCCGCAGTCCGTGACGAGTACGGAACTCACCACGTAACTCACCACGGGCCCGTCACGCAGACTTGCTGGGGCGGGTAAATTGCCGCCTCGACCAGGCACTCGAACTGCTCGGTTCAGGGGTGCCCGCCCAGAAAGCAGCTCGCTAGGACGAGGTGCCGCACGCGGCGGCGCCAGGGGGCCACCCCTCGTTCTCGTCGAGCCAACACAGGACGCCGGTCCATTCGGCATACCAGTCGGCGGCCACTTGCGGAGAGATCCATCTGCTGACCAGCTCGACGAATTTCTGGATATAACGGGGGCGGTGCCCGACGGGGATGTCTGCCTCGACCAACAAGTGAGCCAACTCGTGGAGCGCCCAGATTTGAGTCAACCCCTCGTCGCCGACCTCGATAACCGGGCGTGCACACGCCGACGATGCGGTCGCGCAGTACGGCAGGTCGCAGCACGGCAGGTCGGAGCTACCCGCCTTGCCACCAGCGGTCGAAGTCAAATGGCGCGTGATCAACTTGCATGGCCCCGGTACTTCCGCATGCCATACGGCATGGCAGAACGCCCGCCACTCTGGCACGCACATCGGTTCATATGCGCTCTCTGGCGCCCTGCCCCCAGATATGAGCCTTTCGGTAGCAATCCCCACGATTATCCCGGGCTTGGGCGGCACCAGCGTCTCGGCCAGGTAACGGAGGTTGTCCGGTAGGTCCATGTCCTAATCGGCCCGTGCTCGAGCACAGGCCAGACCTTCTTGGTGCTTCATTCCTTGATCCCAACCTCCTCCTCCAACGTTCGACCGGCCAATTTGGCCAGTCGAACGCGTCGCCCATACGGCGCAGGCCCCGTAGCGGTCCAACTGACGACAGCGATCCCCATCAGCATTAGGAGGTCGCCGGGGCTCAAGACCGTACGCGCCAGGTGAAAGGGGATGATGTCGCCGAGCAAACGGAGCCTGGTGAATTCGGTCATCGCAGTGTGCTTGTAGAAGTGGCCTTGCGCCACGTTCATCGTCTTGGGGAAGCCGGCGGCGGCCAGAGCGAAGCGGGAGACCGGCATGCCCCCGTTCAGGGCCATAACGACCGCGTTGAGGACCACCCCGGCGCTGATCAGCCCCTGCCCGTAGGGGAAGCGCCGTCCCGGTCCCCTGTTGGCGGCACACCATCCGACAACCGCGAGGCAGGCCGTGACGGCAAGCACGGTACGCAGTGGGCCTGGTGTCGCGCCAAGGCAAGCTTCGATGACGGCGGCGCCAACCAGTATTGGCCACGCCCTTATCCGCGTGCTGGCCAGACGGCTCAGGCTCCCGCCGGCGACAAGGCCCCCGATGCAGCCGGCTATGAGTGCTGCTGCCATGACGAGCATCCCGTTTATCTCCCGACTTTTGCCCTGTATTACTTGTCTAGAGGGACGGGGGCATCGTGTCGGTACCCGTAGCGAGCACCAAATTTGGGTGCCCGACGTACCGGCAGGGGACCAGGTGAGCTCTCAATAACGTAGGCCTGGAAACACCCGGCCCACGGAAAGGGGTTCACCAAAATGCGAACCATGCTTGCAAACCGTGCGTTTCGTGTCGGCGCCATCGTCATCGGGCTCGCCGCCGTCTGGGTAGTGGGCGGCGCACCGGTCTGGGGCGGACTGGGGTAGTAGTGTCCGTGACGTGGATGAGGTCCGCGACCTGGTCGAGCGAGCGGCATCCGGTGACTGGGAAGCGTGGTCCGAGCTCGTAGACCGCTTCGCCAACCTGATCTGGTCGGTGGCGCGGTCAGTGGGCCTCAACGCGTCGGATGCTGCCGACGTGAGCCAGACAACCTGGCTCCGCTTTTGCGAACATCTTGGCGACCTCAACGACCCGTCCCGGGCTGGCTCCTGGCTGGCAACTACTGCCCGCCACGAGGCAATCCGGGTGTCCCGGCTCGGGGCTCGCCAAGTGGTGGTCGACCCGTGGACTTGGCTGGATCACAGCGATCTGGCCGCCGATGGGGTCGATCAGCGGTTGCTCGCTGGAGAACGAGACATGACGGTGCAGTACGCACTCGCGGTCTTGCCTGACCGCTGCCGTGCGTTGCTGCTTGCTGCCGTCGAGGACCCTCCGGTGCCATACCAGGAGTTGGCAGGACGCCTAGGTATGGCAGTTGGCAGCGTCGGCCCGACCCGGGCGCGCTGCCTGGAGAAGCTGCGCCAGGTGATCGACAACTTAGGACGGGAAATGGCAGAAGACACCACCAGCTCTTGGGCGGCACCATGAGGACCGAGGGTAGCGACATCGAAGATGAGCAGTTGCTGGCGGAGCTGCGCTCGCTCGCGTGCCGGATCGGGCCGACCCCACCTGCGCTCGTGGAAGCGGCCAGAGCGGCGTTCAGTTGGCGCGCTGTTGCCACGGCCATCGCCGGGCTGGAGTTCGACTCCGCTGTCGACGATGACGACCTGGCGCGGGTGCGCGACGGTGGGCCGAAAGGCGGCTCCGGTTCCGTTGCCCAAACCATGTGGTCGAACTGACCGTCGCCGAGAACAACCGTGCCTTGGCGGGCCGCGTCGACCCCCCCTTTGCTGGGACGGTGGTCCTGCGGCACCCTGACGGCGTTTGGCTGAGCGCGGCAGTAAACCAGTTGGGCCAGTTCTTCTTCGACGCGGTGCCGCGCGGTTCGGTCAGCTTGCGGCCTGTCACAACAGACGGGGCCCTGCCGACTTCGAAACCGAATGGGTGACGATCTGAGGCCTAAGGCTTCTGCTGTTGGGGACCTCGCAACCGAGGCCCTTGATTTGGCCGAACCCGACCCGCACCGGGCAATTGCGTTAGCTCAACTGGTGGAAGCTTGGCCCGACCAAGACGATGTCGGCTTGCAGGTCCTTGCGCTGGCCAAGTGGGCCAAAGGCCGCGCCAACCGCCACTTGGGCCTTCGTCGAGAGGCGGAGGTGGCCCTAGAAGAGGCTGTGGGTTTGTTCGCGTCCGCCGGGGACCAGCCGGGACTGGCACGGGCATTGATAGCCCTTGCACAAGAGCGGATCGACGCGGGGCGTTTCGACGAGGCGATTTCCGTTCTGTACGAAGCTGAGAACGATCTGGCCGGTGCCGACAAAGCCCTGGTCGCGGCCCAACGAGCGTTGGCTTTGCAGCGCGCCGGCCGCGTCATGGACGCACGGGAAGACTTCGACCGGGCGATCGACGCGTTCGAATCCGCTGGCATGGAGGTTGAAGCGGCGGTGGTCAAGCAAAACCGGGCCTTGGTCCATGCCTACCGCGGCGAGCTGGACGAAGCGGACGAGGACCTCGATGCTGCGGCGAAGGTCTTCGCTCGGCGGGCTCAGCCCATCCGCAACGCCGAGGTGCTGCATAACCAGGGGTTTGTCGCTGCCCGCAGGGGAGATCTCCCGCGAGCGCTGGACCTGTTCGACCAGGCGCAGCGGCGCGCCGCTGAGCTCGGGGCACTGCGGCCCGAGATGCTCGTGGACCGCGTCGAAGTCTGCCTACAGGCAGGCTTGAGCCAGGAGGGGCGGGCCTTGGCCGAGGCCGCCGTGGGGGTCCTCGAGGACGCGGGCTTCACAGCGGACGTGCCCGAAGCCTGCCTCCTTGCCGCGCGAGGCTGCGAGCGCGACGGCGACCCATCGGCGGCCAGGGAATGGGCGCTGCGAGCCGTCGGGCTCTTTGGTGACCAGCAACGCCCCCGCTGGGGGACCTTGGCGCGCTACGCCGTACTGAGAGCAGAGGCAGCCGGCGGGAGCCCTGCGCGAGACCTAGCCGACCGTTTGGTGCCCACGGCTGCAGAGCTGCGCCGGGCGGGCTGGGCCGACCCGGCCGTGGAGGCTGAGGTGCTCGCCGTCGACCTACTTGTCGCAGCGGGCAAGCTCGACGCGGCCCGGGAAATCCTCGACCGGTTGGCCCCCGGCGTGGCGCGAATGCTGCCGTTGAACCGGCTCGCGGTACGGCTCTGCCAGTCACGTTGGCTGTTGGCTGCGGACGACGCACAGGGTGCCAATCGCGCAGTGGTCTCTGGCCTGCGCGCCCTGCTTGCCTACCAGGCCACGCTGGGTTCGATCGAACTGCGCGCCGCTGCTGGAGGACGTGCAGGCGAGGTTATGGCGATGGGGGTCGCGCTGGCCAGGGCCGCCGGGCGGCCCGCCCGGGCGCTGTGGTGGATGGAAACAGTCCACGCCGCCCAGCAAGTCGAACCCGGCTCCCGCGTCGACGACCCCGAGATGGACGCGTCGCTGGCGTCTTTGCGAGACGTGATGACGCTCCTGTCACGGGAACCGGCCAACGTGAAGGAGACGACGGTCCTTCGCCGGCGGCAGTCAGTGCTCGAGGAGGTGGTCCGCCGGCGTAGCCGCCACGCGGTCGGCTTGCGTGCCTTCGGGCGCCGGACTTTCAGCGTCGACGCGATCTCGGAGGACCTGGGTGACAAGCTTCTCGTTGAGTACGCGCCGGTCGGGGACCATCTGGTAGCGGTGGTCCTCTACCGTGGTGAGTGCCGCCTGGTCGAGCTCGCGTCCCTCCCCGAGGTGCGTCACGCAGTCGCCAGCCTGCGCCTGGCCCTCCAGGCAGCGCTGGCAACGAGCCCGTCCCGCGTTGCCTTGGAAGCGCTGGGGGCAGCGGGCACCGCAGTCCAAGGCCTGGTCCTTGCCCCCCTGGTCCTCCCCCGCACCGATGAGGTCGTCGTTGTAGCGGATGGGCCGGTTGCGTCTACACCATGGGCCCTCCTACCGGACCTGGCCGGGACAACGCTGGTGGTCGCCACATCGGCCGAGGCTGCGCTGCGGCCTCCTAAGCATCCCCCGCCATCAGAACTCAGGGTGCTCACCCTTGCAGGGCCCGACCTGCGCTACGCCGAGGAGGAGGCTGAAGCCGTGAGCGCCATATGGCGGGGCAGCGCCAGGCTCCTGAAAGGCGCGCAAGCGGATGTAACGGCTGCCAAAGCCGCTATGAGGACCGCCGACGTTGTACACGTCGCCGCCCACGGCGTCTTCCGCGGCGACAACCCGTTGCTGTCGTCGATCAGGATGAGCGACGGGCCCATCACGGGCGACGAGCTTGCTCAGGCCACCAGGGCTGCCCGCCTCGTCGTTTTGTCCTGCTGCAACAGTGGGATGGCCGATGCCAGCGGGATCGGTCTCAGTCGCCTCCTCACCGGGGCGGGTGCAACTGCTGTCGTCGCCAGCGTCAGCCCTGTGTCCGATGCGGGTTCGGTGGAACTGATGACCGCATTGCATAGCGAGCTCGTTCAGGGCGCCAACCCGGCGAGAGCTCTTACGACCGCGCGCCACACGGTGCGAGGGCCGTTGCGGTCACCGTCGTCCGCCGGCTTCGCCTGCTTCGGCAACGGGTTCGAAAGCGTGCTCGCCCGCTAGGCCGGACGGGTCGCGCAGTGCCGACGGGTCACTCGGCGTCGACGGGTCACTCGGCGTCGACAGCCCATGGCCAGTCCCGGCGGGCCGGCAAGCTCGGGCACGTTTTTCCAAGGCTTCGGCCAGTTCCAGGCACGTTCGTGCCCTTCGCCTCAGCTCGTCGGCAACTTCGTAAACCCGGCCCAACGGCACATCCTCGACGTGCAGAAACTCGATGTCCAGCGGGAGAACAGGCCCGGGCGATGTGGTGGGCTCAGGAGCCTGCGCCCCCAACCTGCGAACTGCTGCGACCGTTCGGTGCACGGTGGACGGCGCCACACCGGCAGCCTCGGCTGCCCTGCGGAAGCTGCTCCCAGGCTGCTCTGCCAGGACCTTGGCGATGGCCGCCCGGCCCGCCGCGGCGTCGACCGGCCTGCGCCGCCCATCCCTACCGGTCCTTGCCCCAGGCCCCAACGCGTTGGCGGCCTGGCGTATGCGGGCCACCGTGGAATGGGAAAGCCCGCAGACGTCGGCCAACCAGCGGTCAGAGCGGTCCGGGCACCGCCGCAGCAGGGCCCCGGCCGCCGCTTGCCGCTCGCCGCGGCTGAGCGGTTTCCCGTGCCTGATGTTGGACCGGACCGCCACGACCAACGCTTCGGTCTCGCTCCCCGAGAAAAGTACCGCCCTGATCTCGGTCCGGCCCATCCTCCGCGACGCCTCGACTCTGTGCACTCCGTCGACCACCTTCATCGTCGCCTTGTCGACAACAACGGGTGGGAGGCGGTCCAGCACCTCTGCCAACGCCAGCACGTGGTCCTCGTCCACCCTGGTAACCCTGGGGGAATAGCTGCCCACCAGGTCTGCCAAACGCACGGCGCGCCCCTCGAGCCAATCTTGGCCCTTGGGGCGCGCCGTGCTGCTGTCCGAGATCGCCGCTCGAGCATCCACGATCAACAAGAGGCGCGAACTAGCGGTTACGTACACCCTCTCGCGCCGATACTTGAGCGCCAGGTTGGTCGGCGCCGCTCAACTCGGGAACCTCGAAGTGGGCTCGCGCCAACTCTGTTGTGGCTCGGCTGTGGCACCCGACGAGATGGTCGTTGACAAGGCCCAGGGATTGCATGGCGGCATACGCTGTGGTCTGCCCGACGAAACGGAAACCGTGCCGGCGCAGTTCGCCGGAGAGGGCTTTGGACTCAGCCGTCCACGCAGGTATGTCGCTCACGGTTTTGGGCGCTGGCCGGGTGGCCGGCTCGTAGCCCCATACAAAGGCTGCCAACGAAATGCCTTGCTCGGCGAGATGCACGGTGGCCTGTGCGTTCGCGATGGTTGCAACGATCTTGCCACGATGGCGAATAATGCCCGAGTCCCCGAGCAGCCGGGCGATGTCGTCGTCATCGAAGCGGGCAACGACGCGCGGGTCGAACGAGGCAAATGCCGTGCGGAATGCCTCGCGTTTTCGCAAGATGGTAAGCCAGGAAAGGCCGGCCTGGAAACCTTCGAGGCAGAGCTTCTCGAATACCCGGGTGTCGTCGCCGACCGGCAACCCCCACTCGTTGTCGTGGTAAGCCTGGTACTCGGGCGTCGAAGCGCCCCACCGGCACCGGGCAACACCCTTCTCGTCGACAGCAAGGTCGCCAACAACAGCATCGCCCACAACAGGGTCCTCAGACATCTCAGCGACGGGCCAGCTGCGTCAAACGACGACCAGCTCGTCGTCCTTCGCCAGCTGGGTCGTACGATTGCGCGGCGGGTGGCTGGGCCACCAAATCCGGTCACCCAGGTCGAGGTTCAGGGCGGTGACCAAGATGGAGCGGACCACGAGCGTGTCGAGCAGCACTCCGAACGCCACCGCGAAGCCGATTTGCGCGAACTCAGTCACAGGCAACGTTCCGAGGACTGCGAACGTACCGGCCAGCACGAACCCCGCCGAGGTGATCACACCCCCGGTAGCTGCGAGGCCCAGCAGGGCGCCGGTCCGGGTCCCGTGGGTGTGGGTCTCTTCCCGGACGCGGGTCATCAAGAAAATGTTGTAGTCGATGCCCAGGGCCACCAAGAACACGAACACGAACAGGGGGAACGCGCTGTCCTCGGCTGGGACACCAAAGATGTTGTTGAACACGAGCGCGCTCACCCCGAGGGCGGCGCCAAAAGACAGCACCACCGTGGCGACGAGCAGGAGAGGGGCGAACAGGGCACGCAGCAGCAGTGCCAAGATGCCGAAAACAACTAGAAGTGTGATCGGGATGATGAGGTCGCGGTCGTGGTGGGCGGCGTTTTCCACGTCGAGGTTCACCGCGCTCGCACCACCAACCAGGGCGTGCGCCCCGGCGATGGCGTGGACGGCAATACGCGCTTTTTCGACCGTTACGTAGGCCGAGTTACTTACGGGGTTAGCGGTCGTGGTGCCTTGCAGGTACGCCAGGCCGTTCTTCACGATGGGCTGCGCCACCGAGGCGATCCCCGGCGTGGCTTTGAGCGCGGCTTGGACCTGGGCCGTCTCCGCGGCATTGGCGATCACCACCACAGGGCTGCCCAGCCCGGCGGGGAAGTGGCGGGCGAGGACCTCTTGGCCGACGATCGAACTTGGCGTGCCCCGGAACGACTGCTTTTCGGTAAGCCCGTCGGCATGCAGTCCGAAGATGCCGCAAGCCAGTGCGGCCAGGACAACCACCGTGCCTATCCAGACCCAGCGCGGACGGCGGCTTATCAGCTGGCCAATCCGCGCCCAAACTCCTGTCGAAGTCGGCTCCGCTGATCCAACCGAGGGGCCGTAGGGCCAGAAGATCCAGCGGCCCGCGATCACCAGGAGCGCAGGTAGAAGGGTGATCATTGATGCGAGGCCGACAACTATGCCGATCGCGGCTACCGGCCCCAATCCCCGCGTCGAGTTGCTCTCAGCTATCAGCAGGCACAGCAGGCCGGCGATGACGGTGCTCGCGCTCGCGATGATGGCGGGACCGGCCCGGCGCACCGCGATCGCCATTGCTTCATGGCGGTCGGCGTGACGTCGCAGCTCTTCGCGGTAGCGGGCCACTAGGAGGAGCGCGTAATCGGTGCCCGCCCCGAAAACAAGCACCGTCAGGATGCCTGCGCTTTCGGCGTTGACCACCAGCCCGGCGTGCCGGTCCAGCAGGTAGATGACCGCCTCCGCGCTCGTCAAGGCGATGCCGGCGGAGATGACCGGCAGGAGCCAGACGAAAGGGCTCCGGTAAGTCAGCAGCAATATGACAACCACAACAGCGATGGCCGAGTACAAAAGGGTGCCGTCAATTCCCTTGAAAGCGTTCTCCGAGTCGGACGCGTTGCCGAGCGGCCCCGTCACATAAACCGACAGCCCCGGCGAGCCCCCGGAGATCTGCTTGACCTTGTCTACGACCGTCGGCGTTGCGGACCATCCGTCAGCACCGAGGTTGTACGGGACGGCGACCTGAGCCGCCTGGCCGTCCCTGGACCATACCGGGCCGACAATCGGGCCGCCGAGTGGAGCGACGCCTGCGAAGCTACTGGCGTTGGCCGAAATTTTCGCCCGGTCTGCTGCCGTAAGGCCCGCTGCGCGCTGGTAGACGATAACAGCGACCAGGGTGTTCGGGTTTTCGAAGGCGCCCTCCAGGTTGAGGACCTTGGTCGACTCGGCGCCCCCGGGCAGGTACGCGGTGGCGTTGTTTTGCTCCGAGCCCATCAACTTCCCCGCCAATGGCCCGGCAGCAGCCACGACGACAAGCCAAAAGACTAGGACGAGCCACTTGCCGCGCCGACCGACGAGCGCGGGGCCCAGCGTGCACGAGACGATCCCATGGAAGGGATTTTGTCACTAGCCCGAGCCGACTCGCTAGTGCATTGTTAGCCCCGCTGGCTACGGACGCTCTCAGCGCAGGCTGAACCCGCCGTCCATCAGCAGCTCAGTGCCGCAGCAGTAACCCGAATCGGTGCTCAGCAAGAACGCCACGGCCCGAGCCACCTCGTCCGGTTCGGCAAAGCGGTTGAGCACGATCCCGGGCAACCATTTCTCGAACTGGTGGGTTTTCTTGGCCAAAAGGGGCGTCCCGACGTACCCAGGCGAGACGGCATTGACTCGTACGCCGCGAGGGCCCCATTCCACCGCCAGTGATTTGGACAAGGCCGTGACGGCGGCCTTGGAGGCGTTGTACGCGCATTGGTGCTGCGGGAAATTGACGACGTGGTTACCCGACATCGATGCGATGTTGACAATGCTGCCCCCACCTCGGGCCAGTAACTCGCGCCCGAAGACCTGGCAACTTAAGAACAGGCCGCGAAGGTTCACGGCCATCACGGCGTCGAACAGCTCTATCGGCATGTCCTCGGCTGCCACATCGTCTTCGACGATGCCGGCACAACAAACCAGGTCGACCGGCCCGGCTGCCGTCTCGTAGACCGCCGACGCCGCTGCTTGGACGCTCGAGGGGTCCGTGACGTCGAGGCTCACAAACTCGACGCCGCTGAGCGGCTCGATTGCCACACGGTCGAGAGCGAACACCGACAGGCCAAGCGCCGCCAGGTGAGCGCAAAGGGCCCTGCCAATCCCACCGCTTGCTCCAGTCACCGCTACTTGCCCATTACGGAACTCCATGTTCGCTCTCCATTCCTTTTTTTTCGGCCAGTTAGACCGGGGTGTTCCTGGCTCGCCGCCATTATTTTAGAGGCGGCCTGCCAATGCTTCGGCACTGCGCCAGGCGAGGGCCATGATCGTCAATGTTGGGTTCACGCCTCCGTTAGTCACGTGGACCGAGCCATCGGCGAGGACGACGTTGGGGCAGTCGTGCAACGTCGCAGTGGGGTCGCATACCGAGCTGCCCGGTTCGGTCCCCATGCGGCAGGTGCCAGCCTGGTGCTGACCAGCAGACAGGCGAGGCTGCAACTTCGGCGACGGCGAGGACCATACCCTGGCCGCCCCGCTAGCCTCCAACCACTCCAAAGCTCGGTCAGCGAGGAACCGCGCCGCCCGGTAGTCGTCGGGATGGGATTGTCCGGACAGCCTGGCCACCGGCAGGCCCAGATGGTCGGTAACGGTGCGATCGAGCTGGACGCGAGCGGCCGCGTTGGGAAGTTCCTGGATCGGCCCCATGATGTGAGCGGTACGGCGATAGCCGTCCCGCATCGCCGCCTTGCCGACGGTCCCCCAGCGGGGCACGCCGGGAGGGAGCGCCGTGTGCCAGAACGACGTCGGCGTCTTCACGAACTCGTCGGCCAACATCCCCCCTCCGACCAAGCCCTGGTTGCCATGCAAGAAACGGCAGGTGGCGATGGCGGGGCCGGGGCCCGCACCGTCGGTAACCGGGTCGTCGAACAAACCGACAGCACCGACATAGGTGTGGCCCTGGAGGCTGGTACCGACGAGGCTCCCTCCCAGTTGCGAAATCAGCAAGAGCCTGGCCGTCTCGATGGCCCCGGCCGAGAGCACCACGGCCCCGGCCCCCACCTCCCGGGCACTACCAGTGCCGTCCTCCGCCACCAGCACAACGCCCGTCGCGCGCCCTGCGGGCCCTGTGAGCACCCTCGTCACGCGGGTAGCCACCAATACCGTGCAATGCCCCGATGCCACCGCGTCCGCCAGCACCGAGTTTTGCGACCCGGTTTTTGCATCGACAGGACAGGCGAAACCAATGCACTGAGAGCAACGAACGCACGCGGGGCGCCCACCGAACGGGGCGGTATTGACCAGCAGTGGTACCGCTGCCGTGGGCCAGCCAAGGCGCTGCGCGCCGACTGCCAACCGGTGCCCAGCAACGCCGAGCGCGACGGGGGGGAGCGGGTAACCACGGCTCCGGTGCCCGGAATGAGCGTGGCCCGGCTCCCCTGCCACCCCGAGGGCCCACTCGGCGCGGTCGTAATAAGGCTCGAGATCGTCATAGGAGATCGGCCAGTCCGCCAAGGTACTACCCTCCGGCTCGCCGTAGGTGGTGGCCATACAGAAATCGAGAGGGGTCATGCGCCACGCCTGTGCACCCCAGACACGGGTCCCGCCCCCCAGCGTCATGGCGTTGTTGTTCCACCCGGGGTCGGCGGGAGAAACAACCTGAGGCCCCTCGTCGGTGACAAGTACCCGAGGATTGCCGGACAACGAGGGACCTGTGTTGTGGCCGTAACGGGAGAGCCGGTGGTTGCGGAGGTGGTCCGCCGGCACCTGGTCGGTCCCGAGGGCGTCGCCGCGCTCCACTACCAGCACTCGCAAGCCGGCGAGAGCCAGCACATAAGCCGCCGTCCCTCCTCCGGCGCCGCCACCGACAACGACCACGTCATAGTGATCGCCGAGCTCGCCGTGGGGACGCACGACGGCAGGGAGCCGGCCCGACGAGGCGGGCGCTACGGGTACGGGGTAACCGACCATCGACCACGAAATGGCGTGGCGGTTACCACCGTTACCGGGGTCGGCGTAAAAGCCGTCGGCCGCAACGCTCACCAGGGCAGCAAAGAACTCGGCTGGGTCGACTTGCCAGGTAGTCGCCACGTCGCCTCTCTCAAGCGCGGCCAAAACCTGGTCCTGCTGACCAGTCGCCATCACGGCAAACCCGATGCCGCTGTGGGACTTTGCTTCGGTGTCGAGGTCTTCCAGACCGCTCAGCAACAGTGGCCACGTAGCCCCGAAGCCGGCGCCGGCATTGCGCTCTATGAAGTCCATGACCCCGGCTCCAGTGGCGGAGGGATAGAGGTCCTCGGGGATCACCCGGTCGAGAGCGGCGGCCAAGGTGGCGCGCCGTGGCGCGTCCAGCAAAGCCGGCGTTCCATTGATGGGTGCCGTCACTCGGGCTGAGAACAGGAAGGTCGAACAACGAGCACACGGACATCATCGCACACGAGATATGTGGTTACGCTGTCCCGGTATCTCCGGCCATGCCGGTTGCATCTTCCGATAAGGCGGTCCGTGATGTACGTGCCTGCGCATTTCGCTGTTGACGACGGGGAGCTCGCCCAGCTCGTGAGCGACTTCCCGGTCGCGGACTTGGTGACCCTCACCCCCCAGGGCCTCGTCGCGACGTTCCTCCCCGTCCTATACGAACCGAACACAGCTGAACGGGGCTCCATTATCGGCCACGTAGCCCGTGGCAACGACCAGTGGCGCGGGCCCGTGCTCGCTGAAGCGCTTGTAATCCTTCACGGTCTAAATGCTTACGTTTCACCTTCTTGGTACCCCTCCAAAGCCGAGCACGGCCGAGTCGTCCCGACGTGGGACTACCTCACCGCCCATGTCTATGGGCGCTTGGTTGTCCACGACGACGCGACCTGGGTGGAGTCGCTCGTTCGCAGGCTCACCGCTACGCACGAGGCCGGCCGTGAGCGACCGTGGTCGGTCGACGACGCTCCTGCCACGTTCACAGCCGCGCAGCTGAAAGGGATCGTCGGGGTCGAGGTGGTCATAAGCCGCGTACAGGTCAAGGCGAAATGGAGCCAGAACCGCCCCGGGCCCGATATCGACGGGGTTATATCAGGTCTGGAAGCGAGCGGGCACAGCGACGCCGCCGCAGCCGTGAGCCAAGCGCGTCCCTAACGGGCTGAGCCCAGCTCGATTTCTACTCTTTTGCCGGACAGGGCCGATGCTGCCATGGCCTCGCTGACGAGGGCTACCCGGTAGCCGTCTTCGAACGTGGCTCCGTCCGGCGCCACTTCGCGGTCCTCGGCTAGGCACCGGAAGAAATGGACGAACATGTTCGTGTGAGCATGCTCCCAACCGAGCAGATGGCCACTCGGCCACCAGAGATCCATAAACGGATGTCCCGGTTCGCAAACGATGACGTCGGTCAAGCCGTTGACCGCGCTCCCGGCGTCGTCCGAATTGCTCACCTTCAGCTCGTTCAACCGCTCCAGGTCCCAAGCTAGGGTGCCCCGCTCGCAGTTGACCTCCCATGCCAACATGTTGCGCCGGCCCCTTGAGTAGCCGGAGGCATCAATCGTGCCGCTGGCTCCGCCGGCGAACCGGACGAGAGCGGTGACAATGTCACCGGGAGCGGGCGGCTCGTGGTCCGCCAGGTCTCCCGCCCGGCTGAGCGGGTCACTGAACAGGGCCGAGACACTGGTGATCTCGCCGACGAGAAAGCGCGCCTGGTCGATGGCGTGACAGCCGATCGTCACCAAGGATCCGTCCGGCGAGACCGAGCTCCAGCCTTGCGAGTACCGGAAGCGAGCTTGATAGATCTCGCCGAGGGCGCCGCCACGCAACATGTCACGGGCTAGGCGCACTGCAGGTACGAAGCGGTAGTTGTAGCAGCACAGGTGTTTCACGCCTGCTTGCTGGGCCGCCTCCCACATGCGTCGGGCGTCGGCGGCGCCCCGTGCGAGCGGCTTCTCACAAACGACGTGCTTACCCGACGCTATTGCAGCAAGGGTCGGCTCCACGTGGGCAGGGTCCGCTGCGGCATTGTCAAAGACGCTGACACGTTCGTCCTCCACCAGGCCATGCCAGTCTGTGTAGTACCCGTCAAAGCCGTAACGCACCGCGGCATCAGCTACCCGCTCGTGGTCCCTTCCCGCGACGGCAACCAGCTCGGGGCGCAGCACACCGGGCCAATCCATATATGTAAGCGTGCGCAAGGCGTTGCTGTGGGCCTTGCCCATGAACCCGTACCCGAGCATCCCGACACCGGCTCGTGGGCGAAGGTCTGCCGCCGACCGACGGAAGCCCGGCCCTGGGAGTGGCGTTGTCCCCCCTCTGCCGGCTTCAGCCGCGGTCGACAACAGCGCCCCCGACTTTGCCACCCTCCACGGTCGTCACCAAACGACGGAGCTCATCGACGCTTTGGCGGACCGCCAGGTGCTCGTCGTAGTGGTAGTCCGGGTGAAGGTGGTCGACCTCGACGGCTAGGAGGCCGTCGTAGCCGGCCTCAACCAGCAATCGGACAATCGGCTCCATCTCGATCAACCCGTCGCCGACGGGGGTGCTGGAAAAGAAGAACCATGCCGCCGGGGAGGCGTCGGCTCGGACCTTCAAGTCCTTTATGTGCGTTGCAAACACGTGCTTCGCCAACTTCTCCATCGCAACGCGGGGGTCGTCCAAGAGCCGCACGAAATTGCCCGTGTCGAAGTTCACGCCAAAATAAGGCGACCCAACCGCTTCCACCAGCCAGAGCATCTCCTTGGCGGTGTAGTCACCATGGTTCTCAGCAGCAAGCTTGATCCCCCGACGGGCGGCCTCACGAGCCGCTTGTTGGAACCAGCCCGCCAGCACCTCGAGGCGTGGTTGGCGCGGCTCATAACGCCAGTCGGCGGGCCCGGGACCAGGGGTGACCCGCATTACCTTGGCATTTATCAGGTCGGCATTATCGATTTGAGCCACAAGGTCTTCCAAGGCGGCGGGGTTGGTGCCGTCCTCGAGCCCGGTCGGGTGGCCCCAGGCGTAAACGCGCTCGAGGCCGAGGTCGTCAAGCCTTGCCCTCAACTCAGAAAACCATGATCTTTCCATGCTGGGAAAAAAGCAAGACTCCAGCGATACCCCGTCCACCCCCAGTTCTACGGCGAAGGCAAGAAAATCGTCCATTGTCATCGCTTTGCCCGGAGAGGGCTGCTCGTCGTAGACCTCCCCAAAAAACCGATGAAAACAGTAGCTGTCGATCCCTATCTTCACGCTTCCCATCCTCCCTGGTCCAAGGCCACTGGCCCCCGCCTCAGCCCTGCGCGCTCAGTTCGTATGTCGCGCCGGCAACGAGCACCCCCGGCGCGGGCGGGTAGAGCACTGTGCCGCCGATGAGCACCTTGTCGACGCGCACCGAACCATGCGTGACGTCGAGTTCTGCGCGGAGGGCACCGGAGGGCGCGAGCACTTGGCGCAGAGTGCCCCACGCCGTACCGTTGGACCAGAACCAACGCGTGGGCGTCTCGGCGCCGGCGAAGCTCATAACCCCGTTGCCTCCGTCGTAGCCGAACCCCGTCATGGCTACGACAAGTCCCCAGCTCGACATGGCCCGGGCGTAGTGATGACCGCATTCGGCCTCGTCAAAGGGGTTCCGGCGAGCGCCCGAGAACCGCTCCCGGGTGGCAGCGACCACGTCTTCGGCGAGTTCGCGCCGCCCCGACTGAACCAAGCCAATCGCATACACGTACTCTAAACCGGTCCACACCTCAGACCAATAAGGCATGGGGTGCTCGGGAAGCCCGTTAGGGTACGACAGGATGATGTGGCCTCTCTCCCCCCTTACTGCGTAGGTGCGCTTGTAATTTGTCCAGTCCCCGAAGTCGCCCACATAGTTGAGGCGGTGAATGCTCTCTAAAGCAACGGCGACGTGGTCCGTGTCGAGCACGTTGCTTAGGCCGAAAAGGTGCCCGTACGTGTCACCGAGCATCTGGTCGATGAGGCAGCCGTCCTCGACCTGGAACTCAGGCTTATTGGGGTCCTCCGCTCCCATGTCCGTGTGCCTCAACCGAGTCGCGACACGGGAAAAGTCGCCGGGTGGCATTACCTTTTGCTGGTAGTACTGGCCGTTGAACAAGAGGTCCTCGGTCGAGGCGGCCCCCGACGCAAGAAGCTCGCTGCAGGTTTGCGAAAAATCGCTATCGCCGACGGCTCGGGCCATCTCCGTTGCGGCCGCCAATGCCGCCAGGTACCACGACTGGACCTCCGGGTTAGGGCCGAAGTACTCGATATCCATCGTATTGTGCTGGCACCCCTCCACCAGCCCGTCGCGGTCGGCGTCCCATCCGCCATCGATCCAGGCGAACTCGAGCGAGCGCCGGCAAGCCGGCCACAAGCGGCGCAGCCATTCGTCGTCGCCCGACAACCTCCACTCTCTGTAGAGCTTGACCACGCAGCCCAACTGGCCGTCGGCCGCAACTAGGGGGTGCTCCTGCGCCTTGGTTAAGGGCAACCCGATACGGAAGCTCATAGCGCCGTCACCGTCAGTCGCGTACAGGTACTCGAGTTCGCGCATCTGCTTGGCCATCGAGGCGAACAGGAACGGCGTGGCCAGTTCGTAGTTCCACACGTGAGTGCACGACCCGAGACAGCTCCCGACGTCGTCCAGGCAACCCTCCCAGCCCAGGGGGTTGCCGTCGGCAGAACGGAAGAAGGTCTGACTGCGCAAGGTGCTCAGGTTGAACAGAGCCGCTTCTTTGACGACCGGGCTTAGATCGCTCGACCAGAACGAAGAGACAAAGCTCTCGGTGGCTCTTGTGAGCTCGGGCACCCTAGGAGCCAGAGCCTTGACAACGGCCCAAGCATCGTCGTAGCCCTTGGCGTAGAAGTTCCCAACGGTCTCCGGCCCGGCGGCGCCGGCGGGCCCGGGCCTGGGGCCCCAAACCCAGGAGCGGCGGTTCGGGAAATGCCACCCCAGCAAGAACTTGACTTCGAACCGCTCGCCCGGCGCAAGGGACCGCTTGGCCCCGAGTGTCCCTGCTATCGCGGGCCCGTAAGTCGTCCCGGGCGACCCGCTCTCCATCCCGAACAGGCCCGATCGAGGAACGCCTGTCTCCATGAACCCACGCCACATCGTCCCGAGGCCCTGAGCCCACTTTCCCAGGCCCCAGCTTGGGCCCACCCACACGCCGTCGCCAAACGCAGCGGCCGCGATTGTGCCCGCCTCCTCGAGGTCCTCGTCCAGAACTTCATCAGACAACAGATAGCCAACGAGGCCCTGTTCTGAACGCTGGCTCGCAACTGGACGGCTCGAAAGCCCGTTATGGCGGCGTGCATGGCCCATGAGTGCCTCCGCCGACATCATCACGCTGCAGTCGAGCACCCGGTCGGCGAGGGATTCCAGGGTCACAGTGACAACGGCGATCGGCAGGCTGCTCCGCTCCTCGTCCCCCGGGACCAGGGGGTTGAAGACCTCCACCGTGGCCTGCACCGGGAAGTGGGGATCGCTTAGGAGCACCCGGGCGAAAGGGTACGTAGTTTGGAACTCGCACTGGGCAAAGCGTGGTAACCCGGCCAGCTCCCCCGGGGCGCCTTCGGCCCCCTCAACTTCGTCGTTGAAAAGGTCTCCCTCGAGGACGCGCGCCTGCGGCACCGCACCCGCGCTCGCCACCCGGCACGCCAGAAAGGTGAGCTCCGAGGTCAGGCCCTTTGAGGGATGGTTCTCGAGCTCCCAGTCGCGGAACTGCCCGCGCCCTCCAAAACCCACCGTGCCCGTGCCGATGCCACCCACCGGCAGCGAAACGTGGGTACGGTCGTCTCCGCGATAGGTACCGCGCGACCGGCCACGCACCGACGGTCTGAATTGTCTCTGGCTCTGACACCATTTCCTCCTTGGCTCAAAAAAGCAAATATGTCGCATGGCCCGTGCGGGCACTGCCCAAACCCACGCTCACAGGGGCACCCTCTGGCGCTCGAAATAGGCAGCGGTCGCTAGTGCGCTGCCTGTCCCCCAGTCGAACCCGCTCACCCCGTTGAGCTCGTCCCTCCCGCCGTGGCCGTGGTTCTCTGCGGCCATACCCTGCGGCGAACGCCACCAGCCCGAGTACCTCGACGCCGCGGCCGGGCTAAATGTGGTGGTAAACGCAGCACGGGCCGCTGCCACCGCCCGCTCGATGTGTTCTTGCTCCCCGGTGGCCCGGCCAAATGCGAGGTGGGTCTCAGCAAATTGGGCTTGACGCGCATCGTTCCA
This sequence comes from uncultured Acidimicrobiaceae bacterium, assembly GCA_963699075.1. Lineage (GTDB taxonomy): Bacteria > Actinomycetota > Acidimicrobiia > Acidimicrobiales > Palsa-688 > Fen-671. The sequence continues at coordinate 332,275 of CAVOTF010000006.1, forward strand.
CTCGCCGTCGGTGTTCATGACGCCGTACCCGCCGTAGGCGGAAAGCCCGAGCCACGGTGGTCCCCATACCTGCTGGTAGAGGCACAGCCGGTCCATAACTCGAACGGCCAGTTCCAAATACTCCATCTCACCGGTCACTTCGTGGAGCGCCAGAAGACCGGCGGCGGCGTGGTGCATGCACAATGTGTTCTGAGGCCATTGCCCCGAGCGGTGGTCATAGAAGTCGAGGTCCTTCGGGCTACAAGAAAAGTAGACCTCGAAATCGGTCCATCTGGCACTCGGCACCACGCGCTCTGCCAGGTACCGCGCAATTCCCCGCGCCGTGCCTAGGACATCTCCGAGCGCCTCATCACGGGAGGGCAAAAGCCCCGCCAACGTCGCGAGGAAGAGCAGGGACGCGGAGTCTTCGGCGCTCTCGACAAAGCGGGCCTCGCTCCAGCGCCCCTCGAGCATCTCGGGCACGTAGGGATCCCCCTCACCGCCCCGCAAATCTCTGAGAAGAGCCGAGTGGTCGACCCGGGTCACCGGGGCACCCTCTCTATCGATGTACGCCGGCAAGCCCCCATCGGTGCGTTGAGCGCCCGCCAGTGCCTTGGCGTAGGCCAGGGCACGAGCAATGCTCTCTTCGTCGGGTTCGAGGTCTCGATGCCACTGCAACAGTTGGTACATCGTCCACGACATGTCCATCAGGTGAAAAATCCCGGGCCCCCCACCTTGGTGGTGGCTGCCGACCCACCGGTTGTCCCCGAACACGAACACAGTGGGGAAAAAACCACCGGATCCGGGCGCCGAAAGCGCAAGTGCCCGCGTTGCCCGTGCCATTGCTACCCAATCGTCTTTCCCCAGGACTACCCCGTAGTGATAGAGACCGTAGGAACTGCGCAGTGGGTTGAACCAGCAGGAAAACCACACGTCCCGCGCGTAGGACCGATTGGCCGTAATAGCGCCGACGCGCCTGCCGGCCAACACCGTCTCGGCCCATAACCGCTCCAGCGCGCCCGGGTAGATCTGGCGGGCGAATTCCTCGCCCCCTTGCTCCAGCTGCCTACCGGCCCGATCAGCCTGACCCACAGCCCAGATCTTCTTCCGAGCGGCAGCCAGCGTCGCACCCGGGCCCGGGTTGGGGAACAGGCCGAGAAAGTAGCGATGCGAGATGGTCCCAGCGACCGCGTCACTTGTTGGAGCACGCCTGGTGTGGAACACATGCCCCCGCACCTGTTGGGCATGCAGGCCCACGATCAGCTCAACATTGCCCTCCGCCACTCTCAGCAGGTTGAGCGCCGCGGGGATTGACACGGCTTTCCCGAGCTCCTCGATATCGACCACGAGGGCGACACCCATCTCGCCGCTCTCTGCGACCAGGACCGGGGCGCGGAACATGTGTTGGCCGACAAGGTCGCCCTCTTCGGGCACAAGGCTCGGCGTGAACACTTCTCGCACCTCGCCGCCCCCACTCAGCCGCCACCGGCTCTCAAAGGCCTCCAGCGCCGGCAGGGCCCTGCCCGTTGAGGAAAGGGTCTCGGTTACTTCCAGCCAATTTCCTGCGCCCCGCACCAACAGGCAAATGGACTGCACGAGCTCCTCGGACCGCCCGACGGCTGTCACATACGCGGAGTCGGCACCTTCCACCACGTCCAGCTCCCACCGCAGAGGGCCCGACCCCGTAGACGCAGCGCTCGCCGGCTCGTCCGTGTTACCGGGGCGAGTTAACACCCAATCGCCCTTTGAAGTCCCAAGGGTGATCAGCAGGCTCCCACCAGCCAGCGCGACACGGGCCGCAAGCCGCTCCGAGCAGACGACAACTGTGCTCGCGCGCCCGCCAGTCAGCTCGTCGGCCTCAACCCGCATTTTCACGCCCCGCTTCTCCCTTCCGAGCCGCTCGTTGTCCAACCACCATCACACCCAACCGATTACCGACGATGCCGCGTCCGCCTCCCGGGCCTGATCTAGAAATCCCCCGGTACCCGATCCCCTCCATGAGCTGGCGCTGGAACAGGATGAAAGCGATCACGACGGGCACGCACAAGATTGACAACCCCGCGAAAACGGCACCGATGGGCCCCCCACCCTGGTTCGCCTCCAACCTGACCAGGCCCAACGGCGCCGTCATCCGGCCCGGGGACGTCAGGAAGAGGTTTGGCCAGAAGAAGTCGTTCCAGATGTATTGGCCGGTGATCACCATCACCGCCGAGATCGCCGGCCACGAGAGCGGGATCATGACGTGACGAATAATCCGCAGATGGCCCGCGCCATCGACTCTCGCGGAGTCGTCAAGGTCACGAGGTATGGTCCGGAAATGCTGCCGCAACAGGAAAATCCCCAATACCTGGATGAGAGCCGGCACGATGAGGCTCGCCTGGTTGTTGAGCAGGTGCATATACCGGATCTCGATAAAATCCGGTATCGCCACTACCTGGGAAGGCAGGGTAAGGCCCGCCAAGAACATTACGAACAGTACTTCGCGTCCTCGAAATTCCAGTCGCGCAAACGCGTATGCGGCCAGGACACTGACGGCGGCGGCCCCTACGACAACCGAGACCGTGACGACCACCGAGTTGATGAGGTTCAGCAAGAAAGGAGCCGCCGAGAACAGGGTACTGTAGCTGTAGAACGTGATGTGGCTAGGGAACCAGTCCGGGGGTATGAGGAACTGTTCGCTGGGTGGCTCCAACGATTGGACGACCACCCACAGCACAGGGAGGAACATAAGAACGCCCGCCAGGACCAAAAAGGCTGATATCAGCGCCCTCGAGACGCGCCCCCTTGCAACCAAGCCGTCGGTCCCCTTTGTGCCGCTGGACCTCATCTGAGTACTCCTCCTCGGAGCGTGGGCCTAACAGCCCCGACGCCACCATCCCTATACACGTTCATAATGGACCCATCGTCTTGCGATCACGGTCATAACGGCGGCAAAGCTCAGCAGTATCCCTATGTTGATCAAGGACAGCACCGCGCTGTAGCCATATTGATAGTTCTGGAATGCGGTTTTGTATATGTACAATACGATTGTTTGAGTCGCAATGCCGGGGCCGCCATTTGTATCGATCAGCGGCCAGGTAAAGATCTCGAACGCGCCGATAAAAGCCGTAATCGATGCAATAAACGTCGCGGGCGACAGCATTGGGATAGTAATGCTCCGGAATTTCGCAAACGGGCCGGCCCCGTCGATGGCGGCGGCCTCGTATAGCTCCCCTGGAATGGCCTGCAAACCCACCAGAAATATGATAAAGGTGAAACCCAGTGTCGCCCACACATCGATGATGACAAGGCCGGAAATGCCCCAGGTTGACGAGCCCAGCCAATTTGGCGGGCTGAACCCTATCTTTGTCAAGTAATAATTGAAGGGGCCCGTCTGTCCAGCCAGGACGTACGACCACATCAGGGCTACAACGCCGGCAGACATCAGAAAGGGCGTGACAATCGCCGTTCGAGCCCAGTACCGTACTGCTCGGCTGCGGACGCTCGTCACGGCTAACGCTAGGCCCATGCCCAGGACCAGGTGGACCGCCGTTGTCATGATGTCCAATAAGAAAGTATTACTGAGCGTTTGACCCAGCTCCGGGTCGTGAGCGACCTCACGGTAATTACTGAGGCCCGTGAGGTGGGCCGGCGATATCAAGTCCCACTGCAGGAACGACACAACGACTAACGCGACGAGGGGGATCGCGACAAAGGCCAGGTAAAGTACCAGCGCTGGGCTCAATAGCAGGTAGGCCGCCGCTGGGTGGCGAGCGACTCCCTTGTGCCTTTTTAGAAAGCGCCTCGGCGCTCGGGTCTCTAGGCTGATCGCCATTCCAGTTCAGCTCCCGATGTGAAGACATCTAAAGAGGTCCCTGGGGGGCCAAGAGGCCCCCCAGGTAATTTCCAAACGGCTTGAGGCCTTACGCTACGGCGAGCGCTACCCCGGATTGGGCCTAGCCGACCTTCTTAGCCATCAAGGTGGCGCACTGGCTTTGCATGCCGGCCATTCCTGCCGCGGGGCTGACCGAGCCGGCCATGATCGACTCCCAGGCGTTGGAAATCTCACTTTCGACCGCTCCGGCGTTCGGTACGCCAACGATCATGGTCGAATAAGCCAGCTCTTTGGTGAAGTACTCGGTGCCTTGTGGCCACTGGGACAGGAAGGAGGGGTCGGTGGCCACGGAGGTCCTGATCGGCATATCCCCGCCGAACGGGACGACGGGCCCCGCTGGAACTCGTCAGAGAAGCTGAACTTGATGAACTCCCAGAGCGCCGCCTTATTCTTGCAGGATTTGAACATGGGGAACCCTCCGACGCCTACGGGAGTACCGGGCTGAGTGGAGACTGGCCAAGGAACGATGGCAAAATTCTTGTTGACCTGGGCCTGCGGGATACCCATAGATGCGTTGTACCACATGCCCCCACCGGCCATGGCTAGACGGTTGGCGGCGAGCTCGGCGAACTGGTTGTACGCTCCGCCCGGTTCGTTGGTGATGCTCTTCTTGACCAGGCCACGGACGAACGTCGCCGCCTCGATGCACGCCGGGCTCCCGGCTAGGCACTTCGTCTGGGTACTGTTCAGTATCTGCCCGCCGTTGGTGAGCACCCACGGGTACACATCGGTAAATGGGCCCGGCACCGGAGCGGTGAGGTAAAACCCGTACCGGTTTGGGGCGTCGGCGATTTTTGTCGCTGCCGAGGCGAACTCGTCCCAGGTCCACCCGGGCGCAGGCTCGGGCACGTTGAACTCCTTGAAAAGCGACCGGTTGTACCAGATCGACATCACGTTGTAGCCGATCGGCACGAAGTACGTGTGGCCGTGGATGTCGTCCAGTGTCTGGAAGTTTGCGAGCATGTGCGCCGGGACGTCCTTGTAAAAGGCATTCATGGTTGCCTGGTCGGCAGTAATGAAGCTGTCCAAGGGATCCAACACGCCTTGCTCCTCGAATAGGAGCATACCTTCGGTCGCGATGTACGCGCTGTCGAGCGGCTCGCCGCCCGCGATGCGAGTAGAAAGGATTTGGAATGTCCCGACCCAGCCGCCGCTGTTGTTGTAGCCGACCGGGGTAATGGTTATGCCCGTGTTCTTGGTGAACGCTGCAAGCAACTTGAGGGTGGCGTCGTACTCTGAGGCCACGCCGGGGAACGCGATCGTCAGGGTGTCGTCGGAAGTGCTGAAATATCTTTTGGACTCGAGTGGCCTACGGTCCCGAGACCGGAGGAGCCCGCTGGGAAGCGCCACGACCGCTGCAGATGCTGCGGTCCCTTTCAAAAACGTCCTGCGGGACAATCCTGATTTGTCGTTCATTGGTTTTGAACCCTCCTTTAGGTTGCGAGGCTTTTGTTCAGCCTCACCGTGTATTGCTCAGTCGGACCCTAGAGCCGCTCAAATAGCGGCACTATTTGTGTAACACCCCGCTCAGGCGTCCAGGCGCTCGAGGGTAACGTCCAAGAAGCGGCAGGCGGCCGCTAGTTCCGCCGTAATGTCGCCGGGCACGGCATGGATGTGGTTGGCGCCAAAACGGGACAGGAAGACCTCGGCGAGAGCGTCCATCTTGGTAAAGGCATGAGGCCAGACGTACGTGCTCTGGCGCATGAGGGCCTCATTGGTCTCGGCGTCGTAGCGCTCGAAGCGCCCCAGGGTTACCTGCATCCGGTATTGACCGTCGGCGCGGGACAGGCGAGCAAGAGTTATATCGCCGGGGGCGGCGAGGTGGTGGACAGAGGCCCCACCGGCCGGGAAGTAGAACTCCTCAGGGTAAAGGTGCACTTGGGCCATGTTCTCGGCGGGATCATCGCTGCGGGCGGCGAACCAGGTAGCGTGCTGCCCAGAGTTCTCCAAGTCCCAGATGCCCCGATCGGGGAAGTAGTGGCGGACGTCGGCAAAAAGGACCGGTGTGGCCGTGATGCGGTGCATGATCAGCATGGTCAGCGCACCGTCCATGTCGCATTCGGTGGCGCATATGTGAGGCGCCTTAGGACCGTCCCAGTCGTAAGGATCGTTGAGGAAGGCCTCGGCGATATCTGTCGTGGCAAAGTTATTCGTCAGTTCGGGCTGGCCCTTTATGCCCGAGAAGTCGAGGTTCCATTCATCGATGATGTCCCGCATGGCGTAATAGGAGCGCACCTGGCGCTCCAGGATCGCCGGAGTCAGGCGTTCGCCGTCGTAGTGCACTCCAGCGGCGTGCTTTTCCAGCCATTCCCTGCCAGCGGTCGCCTTGGCGGCTGGGACCAGGTCGGACCGGCGAACAATCTCCCATTGGTCGATCTCTTCGACATCGATGCCGAAGCGGCGCATCCACTCGTCTGTCCGGCCGACGGCCGTGTACATACCCATCGAGCGTCCACCGATCCGGCCGAATGTTGAACCCTCGAGCGAACGCACTGCGTGGCCGGCGAGTGCCAGAGCGTTGAGCTGTTTTCGGACGGCTCCATCGCCGACATCCCCCCAGAGCCGCTCGTGTTGGCGGCCGATCTGGTCGAGGCTCCCCCCTGCCGCCAGCATCCCCACCATGCCCGGGTAGGCGGGGTCGATGTTGGAGAACAGGAGCAAAGGCCCGACCGTGGCATGAGCGGCGTGCACGGAGAAATGAGGGAACGCCCAAACCGGATAGTTGAATATGGTGAGGTCAGGCCGGTGGGCAGCGAGCCGACGAGCTTCTTGGACTGCCACTCGGTTCGAGGTAATGGGCTCCGAACCGCGGACCACCTCGTGCCCCAACGCTTGGCATTCGGCCACGATACGGTCCTCCACCTGCGCAACAAAACCGGCAATGCCCTGGTGCACAAATGGGCGCCCGTCGCTGAAGCTCAGTATTCCGACACGGGACATGCGATCCTCCCCAAAGCGACTTGCCAGATCCGAACGGCTCGGTCCAGCCACGGCTCGGTTCGGCCATGATGTCTCCTTCACAACATTGGAGGACCGTGGGCCTTCCGAGCTCTTCCCTTACGAAATCGGTTTCAGCGGGCTATGCTACAAGGGCAAGTTGGCGGTGTCAAGACACAAGACTACGATTCCTGAAACCCATTTCTTGACGTCCCTTTGGTGCCTGCCATAGTGGCCTCGATCACTAAGAGCCCGCATGGGGCTCCCATGTCCAAACTGCAACACCATGGCTTGGCATGTTCAAGGTCACAAGGTTGCAATCTGTCGAACTCTGCACGTTCGCTCGCGTGCCTTCGATCAGGTCGACGAGCTCGTCCCCAGGCCCGAAAATGTCAAGCGGGGAGTGAAATGTCACTTCCACCGGCCCGGCATCTGTAGTCACAAACAAGAGCCGCTGTGACCCAGCTGTCCCAAGACGCCACTGCAGATGTTCGCCGTCCGGGGCGGACGACACGAGTTTGGGCGCGGTCGCTGCAGAACCCACGACTGCTTCGACGAAGTGCTCGAACTCCGGGTTCGGCTCTCTGCTGTACGCCAGTCCCAAGAACGTGCCAACCGAGATGACTGTGCCGTCACCTCGTTTGGATGTGGTCGCGACGGCCTCCTCACCGACATTGGCGATCACCGTGGCGTCACCGGGGTCGAATGCCTCTACCCAGCTGGCCGCAGCGAGGTGGTAGGGCCCCCTTCGGCCCGGACGACGACCCGAGGCGGCCCGATGACCCGCCGCCCGGAGGACCGGATGCCGAGCCGCGTAGCCAGCGCGCGCTCGGCCGGGTAGAAGTAGAAGCCTTGTTCGTCATAGGCGCCGAGCTCCGACTCGACGAGCAGGCCCCACCTCCTTCAACCCAGGCCGCAATTCGCTCGGCGGCCGCGGGAGCGACTACTAGCGGCCATGGCATTATGAGCAACCCCAACCCGTCCAAGCCCTCCATGTGCCCCGAGTCCACCACCTGATAGGGGACCTGCGCCCGCTCGAGCGCACGTAAGTACCCCAACACGCTCTGCCCAGCCTGTTCGCATGACGCGCCGTACTGCGCCCAATCGAGGTGATAGTTGCTCTCCTCGAAGAGGACTCCAACCTTTACCGGGTCGGGTAGGTAGGCGTCGATTAAGTCTGAGTGCCGTTCAAGTACGTCTCCTGTGACCTTGAGTGCGGCCAAGCGCTCACCCGCCTGGCCGTCTGAGCCGCTGAGCCCAAACCCTGAGGACTCCGGGCCAAAAACCTCGTCGCGCCAGCACCAGAAGATCACGGCTTTCGCACCGCGCCCGATGGCGTTCCACACCCATCTTTGCTGGGCGGACGCGGGGACCGCCTCATCGACTTCGATCGAGTTCCACGCGCCGCCCCCTTGCAGCTCGCTCACCCACATAGGTTTCGACCTCACCGCCGAGCGGACCGCCTCGATCCGCGCGCCCAGGTCAACATCCGAAATCCCGCTCCATATCGGGAAGTGGGACGAGCCGAAGCCGTCCAGAGCGTCGGCAAGATCCCAGTCGTTCCCTCTAGCCAAGGCCTGCTCGTAATCCCGCCCCGTGGAAAACACGCTCGGGGCGCCACAGTGGGCCACGACCGGGTGGTTGGGGTCGGCGGCGTGGATCACCTGCCACCTGAACGCGGCGTGCTCTCCCGCTCGGGCGGTCAGGAAGGCTTCGAATACAACTAAATCGGTATAGGGCCGGTCGGGCGACTTGCCAGGACGGACGTCCTCCCATGACCGGTAGCGTCTCTTCCAGGCTTCGTTCAGGCCGTCCAAGCCCCCGTAACGCTTATCAAGGTACGAGCGGTACTCACGAAGGGTGTGGTCGCAGTAGCACACGTACCCATCTGCCTGCACGGCCCAACGGGTCTCGTTCCAGCAGTCCCAAGCAACCAGGTTCGTTGCGCTGCGATAACGCTGAGCAATGGTGCTTAGGAACGAGCCCATACGTTCTTTAACTTCCGGGTTATCGGTGCACCCGCCCGGTGTCAAGCCGATATTGCATTCTCGCCGCAGAGAAGAAACTACGGTGTGGCCCATGTGGTCGACCATTGCCGAACCGGGCACTACCCGATGGATCCAAAACGGGTGGATCTCGGCCACCGTGCTGATTACCACCTTCAACCCTGCTTGCTCGCCAAGAGCAACAAGTTCGTCGTAGTCCTCGAAACAATAGGTCCCTGGCTCGGGTTCGACCCATCCCCAACATGCCCACAGCTGGACGGTGTTTATCCCTGACCGCCTCATCTGTCCCAAGTCATCCTTCCACCGGCTTCGGTCCGGGAAGGGCGGCCTGTAGTACTGCGCCCCGAGTATCACCCAGTTGCTCCTTTTACCGTGCGCTCTGCTCGACAGATCAAGCTATTGAGCAGTACTCCTCCAGGCGATCTGCATGAGCGTCCGGGAGCCTGTCTGGGCCTGGCAGCTGGCTTCGGTCCTATCTGAGTCCATCGTTGTCTCGTGAGAGGATGTTAGAGCGCGTCCTTCCGGAATTCAAGGCCTTCCTCCCTCGGCGAAGATGTTTTAGGCGGGTCGTGGGGTTGCACGGTCGCGCGAACAGGTCCGGCGGACCACGCCGGCTCAAGGGCCCGGTGCCGCCACCGGGCACCGCGGGAGCCGCCGGAGGCCCGCCACTTTAGATGCGGCCGCCCACGCCGCAATCGCTGCCGCGCCCTCGGCCGTAGATTGAGCGAGGATGCCGTACAGCAAACCGGCGGTGGCGGCATCGCCGGCGCCCGTTGTATTGACCGGGGAGCGTGCGCTTGCCGGAAAATAGAGCTGCCTGTCCGCCCACGCTCCTGCTAATGCGTCCAAACATCGGCCTGCGTTGGAGAGCCGGCCTCTACTCGCCGTGAGCAGGTGCATCCCCAAGGCACCGTTAGTCAGAAGCACGACCGGCGCTCCGAGCTGCAGCGCCTGTAGCCCGAGGTCTCGCGCCTGTGGGACCGATGCCGGCCTCGCAACCCCCAGTGCGCTTACCAGGTCATCAACGCTAGGAGACAAGACGTCCACCAGAGGGACAGTCCGGCGAAGCACGGAGCGCCAGTCGACCTGGCTGGCCGGCGACCCAGGCCCTATCGTCGAGAGGTCAAGTGACGTGGTCGCACCGGCCTCCCGTACTCGCTTTAGGAAAGCCTCCATGCGGGCCCCGCCGTCGGCGTACATGAGCGGCAAAAGCGCCGGGTAGCCAAGGTGCACCAGGTCAACCCCGTCCAGGTCTACCCGCTTCCCGTCGAACAAGGCGTTGGCGCCCACGTGGTGCCAGAAGGACCGGTCGGCACCTGCCGGCTCGAACACCAATGAGTACGAAGTTGTCTGGCCTGCGACCTGCCGGATACCTTTGCAATCTGCACCGAGCTGCTTCAAGGAGTTGAATGTGCTTGAGCCGAGCTCGTCATCGCCGAGATCGGCAGAGAGCAAGACCGGGGCCCCGAGTGCGGCGAGGTTGATACCCGTGTTGGCTACGCAACCGCCCGGTCGGATGTCGAGCGGCCCCACTTCGGCGATGGCTCCAGGGATGATGCGCTCCCCTCCAGTGAGCTTCGGACGGAGGTCGGCGCAGATATGCCCAGCAACCATGGCTCGCATCATGGCGTCAACTAGGTCCAGTTGCTGCCACACGAAGTCCTTGCTCCCACGACCTCATTGCCGCATCTACTATTTGATGGCTACCCACGGCCTCGAGTGGTGTTGCACAACCGAACCGGGCCCCGAGGCATCCGGCCCTCTCAGCAAAGTAGGAAGCGAGCATCTGCAAGATAGCGTCGGGAAAACCGAATTCGAAGATAGCGCCGGTTACCGTTGGCCACGTCCCCGGGCTCTGGCTTCCCATTTCCAACTGCCCCCACACCTGCTCGGTTTGATCGATCGCCAGTTTCCAAACCGTCTTAGGGTAGCGAGTCGAGAACGCCATCCCTCCGCTCATCCCCGTTACCCGGATGGACCAAGTGTTTTTCTGACCTGGGTCAATTCGCCTTGTGGCAATCGTCAGCGGGAACGGCCCCCCTTTGCCGACAACACTGCAAAGCAGCGTGGCGTTTTCCCATGTATCACACGCAACAATCGCTCCATTCGGCCCGGGTCGCTCGTGAACGAGGTCCTGTAACACCGATGAGACGGTACGCGGTTCCCACCCGAGCCTCAACGGGATGTGGCATACGTGAAGGCCGAGGTCGTTCATCACCCCTGCGGCCCCGCAAAAGCGGGCCTGACGCTTCCAATTGACCTGCTTGGTCGGGTCGAGGTCACTCGAATGGCTGAATGTGTTCGACGCCTCGATTATCGGGCCCAGTGATCCTGACTTTATGGCCTCGAACACCGCCTGCGCTCCCGGGTAAAAGGGGAACTCGCTCGAGCAGCGGACAAAAACCTCCGGATGGGCCTCGACTGTGACGATGATCCGCTTTGCCGCTTCTAGGTCCACGCCGAATGGCTTTTCACCTAAAAGATCCTTGCCTGACTCGACCGTGTCTATGTAGATGCGCTCGTGAAGGTTGTGCCGGACCGCCACGTAGACCACGTCGACGTCGCTTAGGGTAAGCAATTCTCGGTAGTCGACGACCTTGGCAGTGACGGTCCCCAATTGGTCGAACCACGAAAGCGTCCGCGGGTCAATGTCGCATACGGCCGTCACCACGGGACGCACTGGGTGGTCGACCAGAGCTGGCCACCTGGCGATAGCAAGGGCGATCTCCCTGCCCATAAGGCCACCCCCAATAATCCCGACCCGAGCTGGGAGCTTCAGTTGGGCCACCTCAAGCGGCCGCTAAGATGCGCAGCGACTCGTCGACCGAAGTCCCCTCGTGAAGGATGGCCATGATCGCACGCGTTATCCCGGCCGGCTTCTCGTGCTGGATGATGTTCCTGCCGTACACGACACCTGCGGCACCCTGCTCGAGCACCGCGTGCGTCCGTAACAGGAGCTCCTTGTCATTCACCTTGCTGCCTCCCCGAACGAGTACGGGGACTACGGCGGCCTCGATCACCTTGTGGTAGCTGGCTATTTCATCCGTCGGGTCAGCCTTGATCAGGTCCGCGCCGAGTTCACGAGCCTGACGGACAAGGCTCACGACCTTGGAGGTGTCCCCGTCGCCGGTGTAACCACCGGTGCGCTCGAGCATGACGAGCGGCTCAACCATGAGCGGCACCCCAAAGCGCGTGCAATCGGAGCGCAGCGCCAAGATCGTCTCGATACAGCGCTCGCGCATCTGCGGCCGCCCCTCCAGGTGGAGCAGGTTTACGACTACGCAGCAGGCATCCAGCCGGACGGCCTCAATTACCGCGTCGGGAAAATGAGTGCTGAACAGGTAAGAGTCCATCGGGTTGCCGTAAATGTTGGCAACGTCCGCCCTTAGGACTAAGGCTGGTTTTTCCTTACCGCTGATGCCCTGAAGGAGTGGAGCCTGGCCTCGGGTCAATTGAATAGCGTCGGGGTGGGCACTGGCTAGCACTTTGATCACGGCAGGCATGTTCTCGATCCCCTTCAGGAATGCCGGCTCCCCGAACAAGCCGTGGTCGACGGCTACGTTGAGGCAGCGCCCCGAGCGCGAATCGAACAGTCGGCCCATACGGTAAAGGTCCACTCTGTCTCCCCCTCTCCTCCCTCGATCAGGACAGCGCTGATACCGCCGACCGGCTGGCACTCTTCGGTCCGCCTGTTCGGCCCGAGCCGTCCGTCTCCCGCTGGTCCCACTTTTGAGTCCATCGTTGTCTCAAGCTAGCAGAACCCGAGCATAGGACAGGTTACAAGGACCAGTTCGCGATGACGACGATGTCTTAGGGGGGCAATCGTGTAATATCAATTCGTTTGGCTCGGGCGGCTCGACCCACAGAAGCCACCCTTCTGACGCTGGAGGCATGCGATGAACAAGGCGGAAGACGGTGCGCGGCCGAATGCACGTCCGGCAACGAGGCAGGGTAGACGGCCGACGCTGACAGATGTGGCGCACGAGGCCGGCGTAAGCGTCAAAACGGCCTCCCGGGTCATCAACCACGAGTCAACCGTGCAGCCAGAGTACGTCGAGAGAGTGTCCAGGGCGATCGCGAAAGTCGGGTTTCGTCGCAATGAGTCGGCGCGAAACCTGCGGACCGGAGCCAACACGGCGACTATCGGCCTTGTTATCGGCGATGTTCGCAACCCCTTCTACTCTGTCATCACGCGGGGTTATCGAACAGGTCGCTTGGACCCACGACACGCTGCTGCTGACCTGCAGTACTGAGGAAGACCCAGAGCGGGAGAAGGAGCTCGTCCAAGAGCTCTGCCAAAGGAGGGTCGACGGGCTCGTCGTCGTGCCCACCTATGCCGACCATTCCTTCTGTCGCGAAGAGATCGAGATGGGCACGCCTATGGTGTTCATCGACCGTCGTCCCGCTGGAGCCGTGGCAGATACGGTCCTCATAGACAACGTCCACGGAGCTCGCCAGGCAACCGAGCACCTTGTCGCCCTGGGGCACACCGCAATAGCGGTCATCGGTCAGGATCTACGCACTTTCACAATGGCAGAACGCCAGGGCGGCTTCATTGCCGCGATGGGAGATGCCGGTCTAGAAGTTGACACAACCCTCATGCGCTTCGGCCCGGTCACGCCGCGCGAAGCTGCCGAGGCGGCGCATTCGCTGCTTACGCTTGCGAAACCACCGACCGCGTTTTTGTGCTTTACGAACCGTTTGACCGTCGGTGTGGTTGAGGAACTTTGGCGATCTGGCAGCCGTGCTGCCGTCGCGGGTTTCGACGACGTCGAACAGCCCACCCTGTTGCCGATGCCCGTAGCACTGGTGGTCTACGACATAGAACAGATTGGGCGCCGGTCGGCTGAACTCCTGTTTCGACGGATAAGAGGTCAGCGCGGCAAACCACAAGAAGTGACGGTTGGGACGCGACTTATCGTGAGAGGTTCCCAGTGGCCGCAGTTCTCATAGTCGATCTCGGAGTGAGGAAACGGTCCGATCTAAGAAGGCGCGGCCGAGGTCGCACCTGCCAACTGGACGTCCGCGAGCCTATGTGCGAGGTCCTTCGTCGCCGGGTACAGCCGCCTGTAAAGGTCATAAAGCTCGTCGTAGAGCGCGCGGACCGCGACGTTCGGCCTGACGGTCGCCGCCACTTTCGCCCAACCCACTTCGAGCGGGACGAGGCCGGCTGCGGTACCGGCGAGATGGGCATCACCGTAACTGGCCCCTATGGTCGGGGCCGGCAGGTCCTGCTCGCGCCCGGTGACATCCGAAACCACCTGAGCCCAGAGGCCCCCGCGGGTCCCCCCACCGACGGCTACGAGCCGGCTCGGGTCTCCGCCGGCGCTCTCGATGGTCTCGAGGTTATGGCGTACGCCGAAAGCTGTTGCTTCCAGCAGCGCCCTGTAGATGTGGCCTCGACCATGGCGCTGGGTCAAGCCGAGCATTGCGCCGCGCGCCATGGGGTCAAACAGGGGTGTCCGCTCGCCTGCGAAGTACGGCAGGACTACCAAGCCGTCCGCCCCGGGCGGGGTTTGCCCCGCCTCGGCGAGGAGCTGCTCGAACGGGAGGTCGCCGGCAATGTCACGGAACCATGTGGTGAGCGCTCCAGAAGTTGCCATCCCGGCCGCCACGGTCCGGCTCCCCGGGGCCACACCCGCGGTTAGCCAAAGCCGGGGGTCGGGCACGGCGTGTGGTGCCACGTGGACGATGAACATGGTGGTCCCGTACGAAAGCATGGTGTCGCCCTCTGCAGCCACCCCGGCACCGAAGGCCTCCGACCAGGCATCGATCGTCCCGGCGGCGACGGGTACTCCGGCGGGGAGCCCGGTCTCGGACGCCGCTTCATCGGACAACCTCCCGGCCAACTCGCCCGGCCATAGCAGCCGCGGGAACTCGAGGTCTGGGGCAACATCTTCCGCCCAGTCGGCCCGCCAACGAGAAAGGCCGAGGTCGTAGAGGGGGTTGCACTGGCTAGCGGAATGATGGTCGAGCACGTACTCGCCGGTCAACCTCATCACCGCAAATGAGCTCGCCATCGAAAAACGTCGAGTTCTCGCCCAGATTTCGGGCTCGTGCCGGCGCAACCAGAGCAGTTTGGGACCGACGGCCTGCGACGTGAGAGGGGAACCCCCCACGGAAACCACCTCATCGGCGCCGTAACGCTCGGTGAGCTCCGCTGCCTCGGCGGTAGCGCGCGTATCGACCCCGTAAAGGATGGCGGGCCGGAGCGGCTCCCCCTTCGGCCCGATCGGGAGCAGGCAGGGGCCAATGCCGCTCACGCACACCCCGCTGACCGCAGCCCGCTGGCGCGCGTCGAAGCGACCCAGGAGGGACAAGACGTCCGCCCACCAGACCAGCTCAGCGTCATGCTCGACCCAACCGGGCTGGGGCAAAGAGACTCCGTGGGCTCTTTCCACGGTCTCGACCAGGGTGCCGTCTGGCTTCGCGAGCACCGCCTTGGAACTGGATGTCCCTATGTCTAGGCCAAGGAGGAGCTCGTCCAATCAGGCCTCCTTCGGGTCAGCCCGAAATCCATTTCTGAAACCCATTTCACGAACCGGTCCCCGGGACCTTACAGGCAGCTCCCTTGGTTGTCAAGAGCCTCTAAAGGAGCGTGGCCGGCCACGGCCGCGGGGAGATGTCCGCCACACCGGGCTACTGTGCTGGGCAGGGGGTGGTGACGTGCATGGGCTCCTTCTCCGACTGTCAGGCATCGACGCCGAGGCCGAGGCAGCCGTAAGGGTCATAGCGGCATTCGATCAGTTAGTAGCTCATCGAGCAGATACCGGGGCATTGGTGAGGGCCGCAGCCGGCCTCGCAGAATGTACAGCCGGTATCCACGACCCTCTACGCGGTGTCTTCCTCTCTGTCAGTTCCGACGGGCGCAGCGTGGCGAGCCGCGTGATCCCGCCTACGAGCACGCTCGCAAAGGTCGACGACGGTAGTGGAGCTGAGGTGTGGTTGGACCGCGTCGGAGGTCCCGGTCCCCTCGACGCGATCGTGGCAGAGCGAATGGCGGCGGCGGCGGCAATCATCTTGGACCGGATCTTCGGGTCGGCGTCCTACGCGATAGATCCCGGAGCGCTTGAGCTCCTCCTCAGTGAGCAGGTTTCTGATGTCGACCGCGCCCGCTGCGCCCGCTTGCTCGGGTTCTCTGAGGCCCGCGCTATTCGCGCCGTCGCATTCTTGTGCGTGGGCCCCAGCGCGACGTAATAACGCGTTCTCTTGAATCCCTGACGTCGCGAATCCGCGACGGGGGAGATATCATCCAGTTGGCCAAGATAGGCGACGTGTTCGCCGCCATCACGACGGCCGACCAAATCCCTGATCTTCCGGCACAAATTCGAGCTGGCGTCGGGCAAAAGGTGGACCCTCTGCGGGCCCCGACCTCCTGGTCGGGCGCCCGAACAGCGCTGCGGTTCACGGTAAGCCTTCCTGGCCTAAAACGTCCTCCCCTGCAATCTGTTGAGGATCTCGGCCCGCTCATCGCCTTGGCCCACCACCCACTCGACGAGCTCCGGGCGATGGACGACGTCCAGGCAATAACGACTGTCGCCGCCAACGACCCGAGCGGCGAGCACATACATACTCTCGATGCATTTTGCCGCGCTGGGTCGTTACGGCGGACGGCTGCCGAGCTCTATCTCCATCACACCTCGGTGGCGGCACGCATCGCCCACATCAGCTCGGCTCTCGGGTATGCGGTCGACACCCCTGACGGCGCCTTCCGTGCTCGGATTGCGCTGACACTGTGGCAACTGTCCCAAAACCCAGATTGAACCTCCAGATGGTGCGTCACTGAGCTGGAACAATCGACTTTCGGCGGTTGATCAGGCCGAGGGCTGCAACTAGGGTCCTGTCCATGGCAGCCGAGGTCGAGGGAGCGGCGCGTAAGCCGCATGCTCCGACGTTTTCCGGGAACGGGCTGCAGTACAACTATGACGCAGAACTTGCTGCAGTGCTCCCTTTCAACGTGAAGATCCCTTTCGACAACGTTACCGAGGCGCGGCGAGTCGAAGCCGAAGGAATGGCTGAACAACTACGAGCCCGAGCGGACCTTCCCAAGGACCCCAACGTTTTGGTGGAGGACCACGTGCTTGCCGGATCCGGTGGGTCTTCGGACCTCCCGATCCGGATCTACACCCCGGCACGTCGGACAACTTCGCTCGGGGCGCTGGTCTTCTTCCATGGCGGGGGTTACGTACTAGGCACGCTCGATAACGAAGAGCTCCGCTGCGTCCATTTCGCCGCGCGGGTTAATTGCGTGGTCGTCAGCCCCGACTACCGCCTTGCGCCGGAGCACCCGTTCCCGGCGGCTTTCGATGACTGCTATCGCACCCTTTGTTGGCTTGCCGGCGAGGGAGGACGCCTTGGCGTAGACGTCGGGCGCATTGCGGTAGGCGGGATCAGTTCCGGAGGAGGCCTCGCGGCATCGGTTGCTCAGCGCGCTCGCGACGAGCACGGCCCGGATCTGGCCCTGCAACTTCTCCTTTACCCCACTCTCGACTCTCGGCTCCGGACAGTTTCCAATGCCCGGTTCACAGATACCCCGCTCTGGGATGCCCACAGCAACCGAGCAATGTGGGAGTACTATCTCGCCGAGTCTGACTACCCAGCCTCTTACGCGGCCCCGGCACTTGCCGAATCTTTTGAGGGGCTCCCGGCCGCGATGCTCGCCGTTGCCGAGCTCGACCCTCTCCGCGATGAGGCGCTCGAGTATGCGTCGGCGCTTCTCAAAGCGAATGTTTCGGTAGAAATGCACCTGTACGCGGGCACTTACCACGCCTTCGACTACATCGCCCCGTTCGCTCAGATCTCCCAACGCGCTCTCGCTGATCAAGTCAACTCATTAAGCAAGGCGCTCCGTTCATGAACCGTGGCTGACTACCCCGCCACTATTGGGCTGATGCCTACCCCATAAGCCCTTTCGCCTTGGCCCCGGCTCGGTCGAAAATTTCTAAGGCAACAAACCGCACCAAATACAGACGAAGTAAACAATATAGGGAGGAGAAAGATCTGAAATGGACAATCCTACGGACAAAAAGGTCTCACGCCGTTCCGTGCTAGGGGGTGGCCTCAAGGCTGCTGCGGCACTTGGGGCTGGGTCCGCCCTTTTCCCGCTTCTCGAGCAGCGGGCGGGAGCTCAAAACAAGCCATGGTCTTTCGTGAGCGACACCAAGAGCACCGGAAAACTGACCGTTGCAATTCTTGGGAACGCCGCTTCAAACACGGTAGCTCTCAAAGCGTTCAAGGCATTTCAGGCACAGACGGGCATAATCACGACTCCGCTATTTATCAACGTAGCGACCTGGGTCGACTTTTTCGAGCAAATAGAGACCCGTCTCATCGCCGGCGTGGCGATCGATACGATGAACCTCGCGACCGAGGGGTTCCGGCTGTTCGCCAGCAAGGGTGTCCTGGCCCCGCTGGACAGTTATATCGCAGCGGACAAGGCGTCCATCGACGCGTTCTACTCCGATATGAACCAACGGACGCTCACCCAGTTCCGCCAGCATGCCCAGATTGACGGGCATACCTATTACATCCCCTGGGGTTATAACACCATGGGCATCTGGTACAACCGCAAGACCTTCAAAGATGGCAACGTGGCCGAACCCTCACCGGACTGGACCTGGGACGACTTCCTCGCCGCTGCGACGGCGCTGACCAAGGCTCCGGACAAATGGGGCATGAACCTAACTATTGACGTGTTCCAGGGAATCGAGCCGTGGGTCTTTACCAACGGTGGCCAAGTCCTCAACAGTGCCTGGACGAGTTGCGTGATCGACAACCCGGCCGCCGTTGAAGCCTGCACTTTCGCCCGGAGCCTGGTGGCCAAGAACCTGGCCCCGTCACCGGGCGGCACCTTCAACCAGTTCAGCTCCCTCGGTGCGGGTAATCTCGCGATGATGGGAGCAGGCATTTGGCCCTGGAACTACTACGTCGAAAACGGGGGGGGCAGCGACCTGGCGATAGTCCCGTG
Organism: uncultured Acidimicrobiaceae bacterium; assembly: GCA_963699075.1. Classification (GTDB taxonomy): domain Bacteria; phylum Actinomycetota; class Acidimicrobiia; order Acidimicrobiales; family Palsa-688; genus Fen-671. The sequence continues at coordinate 351,038 of CAVOTF010000006.1, forward strand.
GCCCAAGAAGGTCCAGCAGGGCTCCCCTGTCGGTCTCGCTTCTTTCCCGATCCTCGAAGGCTCGAAGTCGAAGGATGAAGCTTGGGAGTTCGTCAAATACTCGATCTCCGAGAGCTTCCAGGCGAACGAGGCCGTTCCCATCGAGGGTGGGATGCCGATGCGGATCTCGATCGCAAACAGCCAATCGTTCTTGAAGACAGTGCCACCGGGCGCCGAGTACTTCACCGCTGCGCTCGAGTACGCAACCCCTGTCGTCGGGGTCACCAATGCCTCGGCTGTGGAAGGCGACATCGACACGACCTGGCAGCAGATCCTCACTGGGTCGATATCGCCGTCCAGCGGGCCTGGCACACCTGCAGTCCAAGGCAAACGGCGAGCTCAACGTCAGCTGAATGAACCAAGGCGACGCAGTCCAGTTCTCCCCGTCGGAGGTCGAGGCGGCCTCTGACGGGGAGCCTGGCTTGCCGCGTGGTTGCCGCGCCATGCGTCGTGCAGATCGGCGTACCGTGGCAGTCGAGCGAAGGACGGCTTGATGGGCCAACAAGGGGAGCTCACCCTCCCTGCGAGCCGCCTTTCACCACGACGGAGCCGCTCGCCCCGGCCCGGCGGCGAAGGGCCGGCCTGAAGGCCTACCTGTTGGTCAGCCCGGCCGTTGTGCTCTTCATTGCCTTCATCGCCGTGCCAGTCATCGGCATCGTCGTTTTTTCGTTCCTACAATGGGACCTTCTCACCCCTCCCAAGTTCGCGGGGCTCACCAACTTCCGCATGCTCTTCCATGACGGGGAGCTCCCACAGGCCCTCTTCAACAGCCTCCTGTTCGACATCATGACAACGACGCTGCACATCGTGATCGGCATGGGCTTGGCGATAGCAGTGACCAGCGTGCGGTCGAGGGTCGTCCGCTACTGGGCGCGAACCGCCTTCGTTGTGCCGTTCCTGATGTCGGCGGGTGCCGTCGCCGTTATGTGGAGCTACATCCTCTCCGGCAGTACCGGCCCGTTCAACTACTACTTGACGCGCCTCGGTGCGAGCCCACCCGACTGGCTTGCGTCTGGGACATGGGCTTTGCCGAGCCTCGTAGGCGTCGACGTATGGCAGACGGTCGGGATCACGTTCATCATCTTCCTGGTCGGGCTCCAGACGATCCCATCGGTGCTTTACGAGGCTGCGGCGATCGACGGCGTCGGCGCCTTCCAGCGCTTTCATTACATCACGTTGCCGATGCTCTCACCGGCCACGATGGTGGCGTCGATCACTGCTTTTATCGGGGCATTCGAGATCTTTACCTGGCCCTACGTCATCACGAGCGGCGGCCCAGGCAACGCCACCCTTACGATCATGGTCTACATCTTCAGGGTCGCCTTTAGGAACCTCGAGCTCGGGTACGGCGCAGCGGTTGCGATCGTCAACCTGGTGGTTCTCGTGGTCCTTGTCCTTTTCGCTTTGGGGCTCGGAAGGCGGTGGGTGCATTATGAGCGGGTCTGAGACGCTCACCCTGGTAGCGCGGCTCGGCCTCGGCCGCAGTGTCCAGCGGGTGAGATTGCGGCGATGGCTGGTGTCCACCGTCCTCGTCGTCGGGGGGTTCATCATGCTCCTCCCCGAGCTGTGGGTACTCGTGAACTCCTTCGAGCCGTCGAGCATGCAGTTCAGCCTCCCTCCGGTTTGGTTCACCAGCCACTTGACCCTTGCGAGTTACCGGCAGCTCTTCAGCCTCATTCCCTTCCTGATGCAGCTCGCCAACAGCGTCGCAGTCACCGTAGCTGTCGTGGTCGGTTCGACCATGGTGAGCGTGCTGGCCGCTTACGCGTTCGCCCGCTTGCAGTTCTGGGGCCGAGACGTCCTGTTCGTCGCCCTACTTTCCGGTTTGATGCTCCCGGTCCAGATCGCCGCGATACCCGAGTTCATAGAAGTGAAGTACCTGGGCTTGCTGAACTCGCAACTGAGCCTGATATTCCCAGCGCTCATCCAGGTGTTCGGTATTTTCCTTTTCCGCGAGCACTTCAAGACAATTCCTGACGAGCTCGAAGAAGCTGCGCGCCTCGAAGGCGCTGGCGAGCTTCAAATCCTGCGGCTTGTCGTGGTGCCCCTCTCCTGGCCCGCGATCTACGCCACCGCCATCATCACCGCCCAATACATTTGGAACGATTTTTTCTGGCCGAACCTCTATATCACGAGCGCAAGCCGGATGGTCGCACCCCTTGGCCTTGTCACTTTGCAAAACGCGTACCAAAGCGGGCCCGTCGGAGCGATCTTCGCAGGCTTGTCCATACTCGTTATCCCGGTGGCCGTGTTCTTCGTGTTCGTCCAGCGCCAGCTCATGGAGGGCCTCGGCTTCGCCGGCATTTCCCGGTGAGCTGCGGGCGGGCTCAGCGGGCTGGCGCGAGCTCCCCTGCCCGGTGCCGTTCGAACTGGAGGTCAGCAAGGGGCACCGGTCGGCCGAGGTAATAGCCTTGCACGTAGTCGACCCCGAGAGCTCGTACCGCCTGCAGCTCGTCGGCGGTCTCGATTCCCTCCGCAACGATCTTGGCCTTGGTACCGGCGGCGAAACCGACCAAGGAGGCGGTAAGAGCCCTTCGGACCGGGTCGGTGTCCACGCCTTTGATCAGCTCTCTGTCCAGTTTTATGAAGTCTGGCGACAGCTTGAGGATGTGGGACAGACCCGAAAAACCCGCCCCCGCGTCGTCGACACTGAGCTGGACACCCGACTCCCGGATAGCGCCTAGGGCCTGCAAGACGCCGTCGTAATCGTCGAACTTTGTGTGCTCGGTCAGTTCGACCACGAGGCCGGCCTTTCCCGCAACGCGCAGCATCTTGAGCAGACGGGGGCACACAACAGCAGCAGGCCCGACATTGAACGTGAGGGCGACGTCGCTCGGTAGCAGCCGCCGGGCAACAAGCGCATTCGCGACTGCCAGCAGTTCGAGCTCGACACCCAGTCCGGCCTGCTCTGCTTCGGCGAACCAGACATCTGGGCCGCGCGCCGGCTCGGTTTGGAAGCGCGCTAGGGCCTCCACGGCCACGATCGCGTTGGTGGAAAGCTCGACGATCGGCTGGAACACCACCGCCAGCTGCCCCGGGTTGTCGAGGACCGCCTGTACCCTCGTCCTGGACTCCATCCAGGACACCGCCTCGGGGCGCAGGACATTCATGACGAAGCGGCTCGCATCGACACGCGCCCGATCATGCGCCCCAAGCTCCTCGATGGAGGCGTCGTGCGACGGGCGACCGAACAGGAGCAGGTCGTTCTGCACACGGCCGAGGTCACCGGCCAGGCCGACGGCCACGCCCAGGAAGTCTGCCAGCCTGGCCAACAGGCTTACGTCGTGGTCATTGAATGCGGCGACATGCTGGGCACTTACGGCCAGGACACCGAGTGCCACCTCCCCACGCCAGAGCGGGACGCAAACCGACGAAGCGACTCCCAAACGGCGGCACGCCTCGGCGTCCACGCGCTCGTCGTTGCTGGTGTCATCGCAGCGGACTACTTCGCCTGTCGTGATGGCGAGCCCCGCCAGGCTCGAACCGACGCCGACCTCCGTCCCAATGTGCGGCTGCAAGAAACCGGACCCGGTGATGAAGGTGATGGAGCTGTCGTCACAGAGCCCGACGAGGACGCCACCGGCCCCTTCGACGACGTCTAAGACCTGGTCGGCGACGCGTTGTAGCAGGCTGCGAGGATCGAGGACCTCGTCTGTGTCGATGGTGCCAGATGTCATCGCATTACCTAATGCCGCACCGCTGCGCCGCGCGCGCGACTCCCTTCAGCTAACCGGTCGGCGTCCCCTCCGGCAAACTTGAACCTTTCAGTGCGACTCGCGCCCCACCCAGTCCCCGCTCGCTCCGACCAGGAAATCGAGGTCTGCTCCCGTGTCAGCCTGCATGACGTGGTCGACGTACAGCTTCGCCCACCCCCGGACCGGTGCAGCATAAGCACTTTCGCTGGCGGCGCTCTGGCCCCGGCGCCCCAACTCTTCGTCCGACACGTCGAGGCTGAGCGAGCGGTTTTCGAGGTCCAACGAGATGATGTCGCCGGTGCGTACGAGGGCCAACGGCCCCCCTGCCGCCGCCTCGGGGGCGACGTGGAGGACCACCGTCCCATAAGCCGTCCCGCTCATGCGGGCGTCGCTTATGCGCACCATGTCACGCACACCCTGCTCCAGAAGCTTTCGCGGCAGCGGCATGTTGCCGACTTCGGGCATCCCCGGGTAACCGCGCGGCCCGCAGCCCCGCAGGACCAGTACGCTGCGCTCGGTAACGTCCAGTCCGGGGTCGTCCAGGCGGGCCTTCATGTCTTCGATGCTGTCGAACACCACGGCCGGGCCGACGTGCTGGAGCAAGGCCGGGGTGGCAGCAGCTGGCTTGACGATGGCACCTAGCGGTGCAAGGTTGCCTCGCAGCACAGCGATGCCGGCGTCAGCCATGAGCGGCGACTGGCGCGGCATGATCACCGTGTCGTCGTAAACGGGCCGGTCGGTCAGGTACTCGACGAAGGGCCGCCCGGTAACCGTGATCGCCTCGCCATGGAAGAGCTCCTTGACCTGTGCAAGTGCGGCAAGTAACCCGCCGGCTCGATAGAAATCGTCCATCAAGAACTCACCGGACGGCTGCAGGTTGACCATCAGTGGGACGTCGTGGCCGGCGCGGTCAAAGTCTTCCAGTTTCAGGTCGACCCCGAGCCGGCCGGCGATCGCGAGGAGGTGCACCACCGCGTTGGTCGAGCCACCCACCGCGGCGACGGCGATGATCGCGTTCAGGAACGATGCCCGCGTCATTACGTCGCTCGGGCGCCGCCCGCGCGCGACCATGTCGACGATGAGGCGACCCGTCTCATGCGACATCTGGAGCAGGTGGGCGTCGGGAGCAGGTGTCCCCGCCAGGCCCGGTATGGTCATCCCGAGCGCCTCTGCGACCACCGCCATCGTCGAAGCCGTGCCCATCGTGTTGCAGTGGCCTTTGCTGCGGACCATGGACCCCTCCGACTGCATGAAGTCGGCGTTGGTCATCTTGCCGCCGCGCACCTCTTCACTAAGACGCCAGACGTCTGTCCCACAACCCAGAGCTACGCCGCGGAAATTGCCGCTCAGCATCGGGCCGCCTGGGACTACGACCGCCGGCAGGTCGACAGATGCCGCCGCCATCAGCAGCGCCGGGATGGTCTTGTCGCACCCACCCAGGAGCACCAGGCCGTCGAGCGGGTTGGCCCGGAACATTTCCTCCATGGCCATGGCGGCCATGTTGCGCCAGAGCATCGCCGTAGGTTTGACCAAAGTCTCGCCCAGCGAGACAACGGGAAGGTTGTAAGGCACGCCGCCGGCAGCCCACACTCCTTGCTTCACCGCCTCGGCCACCTCGTCGAGGTGGATGTTGCACGGAGTCAGGTCTGAAGCCGTGTTGGCGATGGCGATTTGGGGCTTTGACGAGTCGAGGGCGTCGTCGGGCAGCCCCCGCCGCATCCAGGCGCGGTGGATGTAGGAGTTGCGGTCCTGGCCGGAATACCACTCTGCGCTTCGGAGCTCGCCCACTCCAACCTCGTTCCAATTATCGGAGTTTTATACCTATTCGGAACTGCGGGTACAGTATGGCACGTCAAGTCGGCGCCTACGGTCATTCGTGCCGGCCTCTAAAGCGAAAGTGGGGTACGCATGCGACTTGTCCGGACCGGTGCACGAGGAGCCGAAAAACCCGGGGCATTGGTTGACGACAACCTGCTCGTCGACCTGTCAGACGTCGTTGCCGACTACGACGAAACCTTTTTCGGCTCCGGTCGTATCGCCACCCTGGCACCGCTCATAGCGGAGAGGACGGCAGCCGGTAGGGCCGAACCTCTGGGTGACCGGCGCATCGGCGCACCGATCGCCCGGCCGCACCAGATCCTGTGTATCGGCCTCAACTACAGGGACCACGCAGCAGAGACCGGGCAGGCCGTGCCGACCGAACCGATCGTGTTCAACAAGGCGCCCAATACCCTTACCGGCCCCAACGACGATGTGCTCATCCCTCGCGGCTCGCTGAAGACCGACTGGGAGGTCGAGCTCGGGATCGTGATCGGCAAGCGCTGCCTGTACTTGGCTGACGAGACCGAGGCGGCCGGCTCCATTGCCGGTTACGTGCTCGTAAACGACATCAGCGAGCGCGAGTGGCAAATGGAACGCGGTGGCCAGTGGGTGAAGGGCAAATCGGCACCGACCTTCAACCCAGCCGGGCCCTGGTTGGCCACACCCGACGAAATCGACGACGTGGCGAACCTCGACATGACGCTGGATATCGACGACAAGCGCTACCAGTCAGGCTCCACGTCGAACATCATCTTCGGCCCCCATTTCCTTGTGCACTACATCAGCCAGTTCCTCGCCCTCGAACCCGGTGACCTCATCAACACCGGCACCCCTGCCGGAGTCGGCTTGGGCCAGAAGCCACCTAAGTACCTCCACGGCGGCGAGACGATGACACTCAGCGTTTCTCGGCTCGGCAGGCAGAGACAATCGGTCGTCTCGCCCGCCGGCTCCGGGCGGTAGTGCGCGCCCTGGTCGTCGAAGGCCCGCGGCGCGGGAGCGTGCAACAACTAGATGCGCCCGTGCCGCAGGAGGGTGAGCTGCTCGTCGACGTAGAGCGCGTCGGCCTGTGCGGGACCGATGTCGAGCTATATACCGGCGAAATGGCCTACTTCGAGCAGGGCCTGACGCACTTTCCCTTGCGGCTAGGCCATGAATGGACCGGTCGTGTATCGGCGGTCGGACCACTCACCGACCCTTCCTGGATAGGGCAGCGCATCACGGGCGACACAATGTTGGGTTGCGGCCGCTGCCAAGCTTGCGTGGGCGGTAAGCACTATGTCTGTGCCGAGCGGGACGAGATCGGGATCACTGACGGGTGGCCCGGCGCGCTGGCCGAACAGATGCTGGTGGCGGAACGCTTTGCCCATCGCATCCCCGACAACGTGAGCGTTGCGGCAGCAGCCATGGTCGAGCCCGGAGGGAACTCGCTCCGCGCCGTCGAAGCGGCCCGCCTGTCGCCGGGTGGGCGCTTGCTCGTGCTCGGCTCGGGCACGATCGGGTTGCTGGCCGCCCAGATCGGGCTCGCTCGGGGCCTCGACGTGCACGTGGCTGGGGCACGTGCGAGCTCGCTCGCGCTAGCCCAAGACTTAGGTGTCGAGCACGTTTACGAGCTCGGCGCCTTGGGTCGCGACTTCGGCCTGCGCTTCGACGCGGTGATCGACGCGAGCAGTGACCCGGGCATGCCGGCGTTGGCCGTCAGCCTGGTGAGCCCGGCTGGCCGCGTCGTCCTCATCGGCCTGTCGTCGGCCCCGAGCCTCATCGACAGCCGGGCGCTCGTGCTGGCTGACGTCACCGCCGTCGGCATCTTGTCAGCGTCACCCGGCCTAGGGGGCGCCATCGAGCTCTTTGCCTCCGGGGCCGTCAACCCAGAACCGCTTGTCAGCGAGGTGATCGGGCTCGAAGAGGTCACGTCGCGCCTCGAGGGGCGCCGCGGCATGAACTCGGGGCCCGGGCCAAAGGTGCAGGTCGACCCGTCGAAGTAATGGGGCCGAACCTTACGGTGTTTTGAAACGGTCAGGAGCCAGGCCGGGGGTACCGGTCCGCGCGACAAACAGGTCACCGGCATGTGGCTGGGCGGCAAGCTGGGCGGGGCTCAGGTTGTGTCGCGCCGTCGTGATGTAAAAATCCTCCAGGGAGTGCCCCCCAAAGGCAACGCTAGACACGTGCGAGGTTGGCACCGGCACGGTAGCCACCCGGCGGCCGTCTGCCGGGTCGATCCTGTCTACGCGAGAGCCACCCCAGCAGGCCACCCACAGGTAACCTTCCGCGTCGATTGCCATCCCGTCCGGAGCGCCGTCGGTGATCTCGGCAACGGCACGACGATTGGAAAGCTCGCCAGTTCCCTGGTCAAAGCTGAACGCGTCGATCCGATGTGTCGGGGTGTCTATGTAGTAAAACGTTGTGCCATCGGCGTCCCACGCCAGGCCGTTGGAAATGGAAACCGGGTCGAGCAGGACCGAAACCGTCCCGTCAGCCTTCAATATGTAGAGCGAGCCGACGGTTAGCTCCTCATGGTGGTCCATGGTCCCGGCAAGGAAATGGCCGCCCGGGCTCACCTTTCCGTCGTTGAAGCGGACCGTCGCGATATCTATCCGGAACTCGCCAAAGCGCTGGAGGCCCGTACCGTCCGGGCTCGCGAAAAAGAACCCATCGGCGCCGGCGAGCACCAAACCGCCATCGTCGCGTAGCACGACCGCGCCAACAGGCCCATTTGTTTCAAAACTGCGATGGGCCCCGCTCTCGGGGGCAAAGGCGTGGACGCGATGTGCCGTGATGTCGACAAAATAAAGCTCTTGGGAGCGCTCGTCCCAAACCGGGCCTTCGCCCAGTTCGGTCTGGGCGGCAAGGGCCAGTTCCGCCTCCAGCTGGATTATCGTCATCAATCCTCCATTGTCTTGGCAATATCAAGCATTGCACCGCAAGCTTTTCTGATGGCCCGGGCGGTAAGCATCAACCCGTTAGGTGGCAACCGGCCTGCCAGGGGTGGCGCTGTACTCCGACCAGGAACCGGGGTAGAGCCGTCCCTGGCCCAGGCCGCACAGCTCGAGGGCGAGCAGGTTGTGGCAGGCCGTGACCCCTGAACCGCAGTAAGAAACCACAGGCGTGCCTGCGGTCACCCCGGCATCGGTAAACCGCTGGCGCAGGTCCTCTACCGGAAGGAAACGCCCGTCGGTACCGAGGTTTTCCCGGCAGGGGACGCTCAGGGCGCCTGGGATGTGGCCGGCCTGCGGGTCGACCTGTTCGTTTTCGCCGTGGTAGCGGTCGCGCCCCCTGGCGTCGAGCACCACGTTCGACGGGTCACTGGCGTCGTCGATGCCGGCCAGCAGACGCGACGGCCACGGGCGGGCCGTGAAGCGGGCGGGTGCCGCTGCCTGCTCGCCTGTCGTCATCGGTCCTGAGTACGAGTCGAGGCCGCCGTCCAAAAGCGCAGCCTCGTGGCCCGTTGCCCGCAACATCCAGACCAGGCGCGCCGCGATCACGCCGCCCTGGTCGTCATAAGCCACCACGACCGTACCGTCGCCGATGCCGAGCGCCGACATACCCGCAGCAAATTTTCCCGGGTCAGGCAGTGGGTGGCGGCCCCGGCCGGCTCTGGGGTCGCCGGACAACCACTCGTCCAAATCGACAAAAACGGCGCCCGGGAGATGTCCCCGCTCGAAGGCCTCGCGGCCGGAGCGACCGTCGAGGTACCACCGCACGTCGGCGATTGCCAGCCCGCTGCCTTGCCCACCCAACCGGGCCACATCCAACCGGGCCATGTCCACCCAGGCCATGTCCACCACCGGCGCGACCATCACCTGAACCTACCTTCGAACCGCTGCCAAGACAATCGTCCCAGCGTCAATCGACGCTGCGATTTGCTGCAACCCGCAGCGAAGACAGCGAGACGGCAACGAGGATCACCAACCCGTAGACGATCTCGAGCGTCGCTTGGCTAAAGCCGAGGACGGGCAGGATCGCGGCGAGCAGGGCAAGCACGAGCGCCCCCGCCGTCGTCCCGACGTAGTTGCCCGTCCCGCCCAGGACCGATGCGCCCCCGATTGCCACCGCGGCCACGGACTCGAACAGGTACGGGTCGCCCATCCCCAGGTACGATTCGCCCACGTAACCGGAAAGGACCAGCCCGGCCAAGGCGGCGGCCACGCCGCTGATCACATAGACAGAAACCGTGACCCAGCGGACGTTCACCCCGGAGAACTCGGCCACCCGGCGATTGAGGCCGGTGGCGTACAGCCTCCTCCCAAACGGCGTTGCGCTGAGCACCACCGTCGCCACCATCAGCACGGCCAACCAAACGACGGCCACCACGGGGACCGGCCCCAGCGATGGGTCGCCACATAGACCACTCCGCTTGGGGCGTTGCTCCCCGAACCACCGTTGGTGTAAAGCAACAAGGCGCCTTCGACCATCGAGGACATACCGAGGGTCATGATGATCGGCGGGATGCGGAGGAACATAACCCCGACGCCGTTTAACAGGCCCACCAGCGCCCCACCGGCAAGCAGGACAGGGAACAGCCACAGCGTTTTGCCATCGCTGCCGTTGGCCCAGATGGTGAGGAGCACAGCGGCCCCGTTCAGTACCCAAGGGATCGACAGGTCAATGCCGCCGCTCATGATCACGAACAACTGACCGAGGGCCACGAAGGCTATGAAGCTCGCCTCGATCAAGAGCTGATCGATGTGGGAAGCGCTGAGAAAGCCACCCGCCACCAGCTCGCCAAAGATGGCGAGCACAACGACAAGGGCGTAGGCGAGCAGGATGGGCCGGTTGCGTTCGAATGCGGGCCGAGAAGTGAACGCGCTCATCGTTGTAACCCACGAAGCTGCAGCGACCGCAGCGACCCACCCAGGAGCACGGCGACGACCAGGAGGAAACCGTCGGCGAAAACAGTCCAATAAGAGGGAAGGTTGAGGATGAAGATCACGTCGCCAAGCAGCGTCAAGGTCAAGGCTCCCGCGATCGTCCCGATAAAACCACCTTGGCCACCGAACAGGCTCGTGCCGCCTATGACGACGGCGGCCACTGCCGGCAAGATGAGGCCGTCGCCCGCCGTCGGGTCGCCGGAGGCGGTCAACATGGCATAAAACAGGGCGGCCACAGCGGCGCATAACCCGGAGATGGCGTACGTCACCATGAGCGTCCGCGGCCGGTGCACGCCGGAGATCCGGGCTCCTTCACGGTCCGACCCGAGGGCAAAAATCCTGCGGGCGACCCTGGTCTGCTTGAACCAGAGCCACACGACCGCCATCGCGAGGATCGCCCACACCGCGTTGGGAATGCCCGCGGTCGACGCCCCGATCCAGTTCGAAAAGCCAGTCGGGACCGAGCCGCCCTGAGTCGGCAGCACCTCCAGGGCTATCCCATCGAAGATCGACCAGGAAGCAAGTGTGACGATGAACGGTTGCAGCCGAAGATAGCCGATAAGGGCGCCATTAACCGCCCCTGCCGCAATACCCAGGGCGATGATCACGATGCTCCACACGAAGGTCTGCGAGCCGTTCGTGAAATGGATGGCTGCGATCGCCGTCCCGAGCGACAGGATCCCGCCGACGGACAAGTCGATGCCGGCGGTAATGATCACGAGCCCTTCTCCCAAAGCCAGCGTCACGAGCGGGAGCGTGTCAGAGCACAACGTGCCTATCTGTGCGTTGCTGATGACCCCCGGCTGCATGGCCGCGTATGCAAAGAACAACGCGAGCATCAGAGATCCATGCAGCGACGGGGCGGATGTCGCCACGAAATGCGCGGGCCGCCAGGCGGGCGGCCGGCGACGCAGGGCCGCCCGCGGGCGCTCCGGCGGGCGTGCTCGAGAGATCCGCCCGGTCGATCACGGCACCTGCCTCCACCGCAACCCGTCCACCACCGGCGCAGCCGGGGACGGGCCGAGCTGGCGGTGGCTCTCGCTTCGGCCTTGGGTGGGCACCCCAGTACCCACGGGCCCGATCAGGTCGGCCTCGCCGGGCCCCCCGGGCCGGTCGCTCTGCCCAACCATTGCAGCTATGAGCTCCTCTTGTGTGAAAGCTCCGGCGGGGAAGTCCGCCGTCACTCTCCCATCGAACATGACCACAACCCGGTGCGGGACGTTGGCCAACTCGGTGATATCGCTCGAGTAAAACAAGACCCCATAACCATCGTTGGCCAATTTTTGGACTGTCTTGAAGATTTCGGCCTTCGACCCGACATCGACGCCTCTGGTCAAGTCGTAAAGCAGCATTAACCGTGCGCCCGTGAGCAGGAACTTGCCTACGACCACCTTCTGTTGGTTGCCCCCCGACAAGCTGGACGCCGTCTGCTCGCCGTCCCCGCGACCGATTTTCAGGTCGGTCACCACCGGTTGGGTAGATGCTCGCTCGGTGCTACGTCCCAGGATCCCATAGCGGTGCAGGTTTTTCAGGATAGGTAACGAAAGGTTCTCCCGCACGGTGAGGGTCGGCAGGATGCCTTCTGTTTTACGGTCCTCGGGCACTAGCGCCATCCCGATGCCCGCCTTGAGCGCATCGCGTGGCGACCGGATGTGAAGTCGCTCACCCGCCACCGTGATCGTGCCGTGCGAACGGACGACCCCGTAAAGGCTCAGGAACAACTCGAGCTGGCCTTGGCCCTCCAGGCCCGCGACACCCAGGATCTCGCCTTCGTGGACGTCCAGGCTCGCGTGCCTCAGGCGCCGCCCGGCAGAGAGATCCCGCACACCAAGCAGGACATTGGGCCGAGGGGCCGCCGCCCGGACCGGGTAAAGCTGCTCGAGAGTCCTCCCCAACATGGCCGAGATGAGGTCGTCGGCACTCACCTGGCCACGGTCCCAGGTCCCGACCTTCTGTCCATTGCGGAGCACCGTGACGCGGTCGCTGACATCTTCCACCTCGGCGAGCCGGTGCGAGATGAACACGATGCCCTTTCCTTTTGAGGCCAGGGTCGACGCTTGCTCGAGGAGCCAAGTAACCTCAGCCGGCCCCAGAGCGGAAGTGGCCTCGTCGAGCACCACTACCGCAGGGTCGTCCGCCAAAACCTTGGCGATTGCGACGAACTGGCGGGCGGCCACAGACAGGTCGCGGACCTGTTTAACGGGGTCGAGCCCTTGGAGGCCAAGGTCGGAGAACAATTGCTCGGCTCGCGCCCGCATGCGCCGCCAAGCCACAGTGCCAAGATGCGTGAGCGGCTGGCGGTTGAAAAAGACGTTCTCCATGACCGAGAGGTCCGGGATGAGAGGGAGTTCCTGGAACACGACACCCACCCCTCTCCGGGAGGATTCGTCCGGGTCCTTTGGTGTGAACGGTTCGCCACGAAGGAACACTCGTCCATGGTCCGGCCTCACCACGCCCGAAATCGCCTTCACAAGGGTTGACTTGCCGGCACCGTTCTCTCCCAGGAGGGCGTGCACCTCCCCGGCCCTCAGGTCGAAACTCACGTCGGTCAATGCGTGCACACCAGCGAAGGCCTTGGTGAGGCCCTCGACGACTAACAGTTCGGAGGTCTTATCAAGGTCGGCGATGTTCAACGCTCTCTCTCTTCAGAGGCCCGGCGCCTCTCTTCAGAGGTCCGGACGCCGCGGATGGGAACCCACCCTGCCGGCGCCCGGGTACTCCTCCTTGCTCTCGCGGCCGCAGTGTACCTTGCCCGCTTGTCGCCAGCTAGGCACCTTGTCCTGGGGCTTCGCTACTGCGGCGGCAAGCGGGCAACGGTTGCTGCAAACGGTACTAACTAGGGATTAACGGTACTAACTAGGGATTAACGGACGCAGGGGGGATCGTCATGAACGGCGGGCTGGGCGGAAGGGTCAGGTTGGGGGACAGGTTGGGGAAGGCATTGACCCCGATCTTTATAGCTTGGCAATTGCCACCCATCGGCGAGGCGCCACCCGAGAAGAAGCAAGGGGGCTGAAGCTCGTCTGTCTTCGCCTCGGTCTTGCCTTCAAGGACGTTGACCGCAGTTTGCATGGCGAGGATCGAGAGCCAGGCGGGGTTGGCCATGATGAAGCCGGACGCCCCCTTGTCGCGGGCAAGGGCTACGAAGGTCTGGTTGTAGGCCTGGCACAGCATCGGGACGAGCGGTTTGCCCGCCGCTTGCAGCGCTTTGATGGCACCTGTGCAGTAACCCTGGGTGAGGATCCCTTGGACAGAGGGGTGGGCAGCCAGGAGGCTGGCAACACCCTGCTGCTCGGGCCGAGCGCGTACTGGCCCTGGTAAGTCCCGATGACCTTGATCCCCGGGTAGTTCTTCAGGACGGACTGCCACGCTTCGGTGATCGTGGCACTGATGGGTACACCAGCCAGACCTGTGTCCTCGAAGACGTCGCCTTTGCCGTGCAACTTCGCAACCAACCACTCGGCGCTCAACTCCTCACCCCGGGTGAAGTTGGAGAAGATCTTGTAGGCGCAGGGGTCGGTGACGGTCTGGTCGAAGTTGACGACCACGATGCCGTCTTTGCAGGCCTCGCTGATGACCGGGTTGAGAGCCGTCGGAGATGAGGCGTCGACAAGGATGGCTGCAGGCTTGGTCGCCACAATTGCTTGCAGCGACTGGATCTGCCCGGGGACCGTGCCAGGGGCAACAGTCACCGTAAGGTTTACCTTGCCCTTGAAGGGAGCCAGCGTTTGCGCTACCTCCGCCTCCTTCTGCATCTGGATGCGCCAGTCGTTGCCTACGTAGTTATTGGACAAGTAGATCTTGTAAGGCGCTGAAACAGCGGGAGCGAACCGGGACGGTGCCTGCGCGGCCACGATCGAAGCCGTGCTTGCCCCAAGTACGGCACTGCCGGCCAGTGCCAGCGCACCTATTCGCCAAATGTGTTTGATCATTGTTCCTCCTTTGTCTTGCTCGGGTTTGTCTTGCTCGGGTTTGTTATTGGTTTGTTGGGATTTCCAAAAAGATAAGTGGTCTCGTACGTGAACTGTCCCGAGCCGGGCTCGGCGATCCCAGGCCAGGTCTTCCCCCTTTCGTGGACGGCACCCTGGTGTGCCGGTACAAAAATCATGAGTGCTCCTTCTGGCGCGGCGCACGGTCGTCCTCGCCGAACATGCCGTCGAGCACCAGGCGCATGCGCTCCAAGTGGTGCTGCATGGCTCGTGCGGCGCCATCAGAGTCGTGCGCCCGCAGCGCGGCCACGATAGCCAGGTGGTCGTCGTTGTCCTGGGCGCGAACAGACGGCACCCGCGCCGTCCGTCGCCGGCTTTCGAGCAGCAGGTCGGAGACGCTTTCGTAAAGGCTCAGGTAAATCGGGTTTCCAGTCGCCTCGACGACCTTGGCGTGCAGCTCGAAGTCGATCTCGGAGTACCGGGCCGGTTGGCGCAACGCTGCGGCCGCCGCATGAGCCAGCTCCTCTAGGGAGCTCACCATTTCCTCGGTTATCTTCGCCGCCGCGAGCCTTGCCGCCGCCACTTCGAGGACCTGGCGCACTTCGAAAAGATCGAGATAAGTACTGGGCTCGATTTGCAACAAGAAATTAATCGGGCGAGCCAATAGCCGAGGGTCGAGAGAGGTCACGTAGGTACCCCCGCCGTGGCGCGGCTCGACCACGTTCATCGCGGTCAGCACCCGGATCGCCTCCCGCACCGAGGGCCGGCTGATACCGAGCATGACGGCCAAGTCGCGCTCCGGCGGCAGCGCGTCGCCAGAGCCAAGCTCGCCGGCAACGATCAACGACTTGATCGCTTCCGCCGCCTGCAAGCTGACGGAGCTCTTCTGCAGTACAGGGAAAACGCGTGCGGGGCTCATGGGCCGCCCCGTGCACCGGCCGCGTGGCTCCCCAGGCGGTGCTCCCAGCCCTCGGAGGTGACGTCAAGGAACGCGGCGGGGTCGTAAGGATGAGCGAGGGCAACATCCAAATTGAGGTCCACCCCCAGACCAGGCCCGTCGGGGAGCGAGAGCTCACCTGTTGCGTGATCGAGCACCGGCGTCCAAGTCACGAGGTCTCGCGTCCACTCCTCGTTGAACGGGTCGAAATATTCCTGCACCAAGAAGTTGGGCACGCAGGCCGCGAGTTGGAGACAGACAGCGGTGGCCACCGGCCCGCCGCTTTGATGAGGCGCGACCCAAGCGCCGTCGGCGGCGGCCATGGCGCTTACGGCCAGTGCGGGAAGCAGGCCTCCCAGCGACATCGGCTCGGGCTGCAGGATAGAAACGTGCCCCGTCTTGAGCAGGGTCAAGAACTGCCCCACGCTGTGGAAGTTTTCACCCGACGCCACACGCCCGCTCGTGTTCGCCCCCACGGCGCTGGTAGGTTCCTCGCGCTCTCTCGTGGTCGGCTCCTCCCACCAGAAGACGTCGAGGTCGGCACACAGGTCGATGAAGGCGACGGCTTCGGAAGGCGCCAGGCGAGCATGGAGGTCGATCATGATCCGCACATCTGGCCCGACGGCACCCCTGACCGCGGCGATGATGTCGCGGGACTGGGCGGCCTGCCCTGCCACAAAAAAGCCTTTCGACGTGCCCAACGGGTCGAACTTGAGTGCCCGGAAGCCCTTACTGACAACCGTGGCGGCGGCCTCGGCAAAAGCCTCCGGCGACCGCTCCGAGCGGTACCACCCGTTGGCATAGCAGGCGACACTGTCGCGCACCCGCCCTCCGAACAGCTGATAAACGGGCACGTCGAGAGACTTGCCCAGGATGTCCCAGCAGGCCTCCTCGATGCCGGCTATCGCAGTGCGGTGTACGTGGCCCCCTTCGTTCGAAACCCGTTCGTAAAGCTGCCCGACGATGCTGCGGACCTGCCTGGGATCGCTACCGACGATGAGGTCCCCGATCTCATGCACGGCAGTCTCGCAAGTCCGGCCAAAAGCGTTGAGGGTAGCCTCTCCGATGCCCCATAACCCCTCGTCCGTGACCACCCTCACGAAGAGCCAGTTCTTCCAGCCCGCGCCGACCAGGTAGGTCTCGACCCTGACTATTTTCATGGCCCCCCTCCCCTGGCCCCGGGTTACCTCGGCGCGTTCTGGGAAGTGTAATCAGGTGGTCAGGCCACTTGTCAAGCACCCCACCGCGAGGGGCGCTCGGGGAGATGGCCCGGGTGGCCGTCGAGGTCGCTATTGCACGGGCCACCCGTTGCCGCTGCCAGGCCACGTGGCGGCCGCCCGTCGGCCTAATGTGAGTAGGGCAAGCCCCCCACCACTTTCCCGGAGAGCTAGAGGACGAACAGCGTCATGCAGCTGTTGCCGATCAAGAAGGCAACACTGGTTGAGAAACTGGTCGCCGAGGTAAGAAGCTGGATCACCTCAGGCAGGCTCGTGGTCGGCCAGAACCTGCCCACTGAGGCCGAGATGGCGGCCCAGTTTGGCGTGAGCAGGCCGCTGCTACGAGAGGCTCTCGCCGAGCTGCGGGCGGAAGGTTTCGTCGAGACCGTCAGTGGTCGAGGGACGTTTGTCCGGCACCCGAGCGAAACCGATCTGGCCGACGCGTTCGCCCACCAATTGCTGCTATCGGCACCGGGACCAGGCCCGACCGCGGACCAGCTGTATGAGGCTCGGCAGGCCATCGAGTTCGTCGCGGCCGAGCTCGCCGCCGAACGAGCAACTCCCGACTCGCTCGAGACCCTCGGAAGGCTGCTTGCAGAAATGATGGACAGCAGGCACGACGCCGCCGCTTACACTGCCGCGGACGTCAGCTTCCACATAGGAGTAGCGCGAGCGAGCATGAACCCGCTCCTGCCGACCTTGCTGGCACCGCTCGCCACGCTGATTGTACGGGGGATGTTCGAGAGCCACGGCGACCCCGCCGCCGTATCGCGGGGCATAAAGGCGCACACCAACATCCTGCGCGCAATACAAAAACGCGACCCCGCCGCCGCCCGGCGAGCCATGGCCGTTCACCTCCAGGAGTCAAGGCTGTCCTTTCCGGAGCAGGTCGTCAAGCGTCCCGGGGCGCCCGGTGCACGGCCCGTGCCGGCGCGGCAGGCCCGGCGTCCCCTCTAGTGACCAAGTGGCTTGACCACTTGGTTCGGACACCCCTAAGGTACTATTCTCGCGGTCTGGCGCCCAAACATCTGCGAAGGAGGGGCCTTGCGGTTGAAAGACCGAGTGGTTGTGGTCACAGGTGCGGCGGGTACCATCGGCCGCGAGGTCAGCCGCGTTTTGATAGCCAATGGCGCACGACTAGCCCTCACCGACGTGAGCGCCGGCCCCCTCGGGACGCTCATGGACGAGTTGGACGGGACGGCGGGCACCATCTGGGGGCGGGCCGCGGACGCCGCTGACTTCGGCGAGTTCTCGCAGTTAGTGGCCGACGCCACGCAGGTCTTGGGACGCCCGGACGTTTTGGTGAACGTAGCCGGGACTTTCAAATTTGCCGACTTCGTCGCTTCGTCACCTCCGGACTGGGCTGAGATGATCTCGACCAATTTGCTCACTGCGCTCGTGGCCTCGCGCGCCGTGCTCCCCGCCATGCTGGAACTGGGTTCCGGCTCGATCGTCAACTTCGCCTCCACGGCCGGCGAGTACGGCTCCATCCGTCCGGCCGCCGCGTACGCCGCAGCCAAGGCGGGTGTCATCGGTTTCACTAAGTCGTTGGCTCGCGAAGTCTCGCCGTTGGGTGTGCGGGTGAACGCGATCTCCCCGGCCCGATCGACACACCGGCCCTGAAGGCCGTGACCGAAGCCGAACGGGCGAAGGCTTCAGCTCGGACTCTCCTCGGCCGCCTTGGCCAACCGCACGACATCGCCCAGGGTGTGCTCTACCTGGCGAGCGACGAGTCGTCCTTCGTTACCGGCACCGTCCTGCAGGTCAATGGTGGCTCGCTCCTTTAACCCCTTAACGGGGCGGCCGCCAAGCCCGCACGGAGGCCGACTTGTTCACTGGACCAGGCCTGTAGGCAGCGATGAACGAGCGGCTCTTGGCCGGCCCGCTCGTCGGTGAGCGTGCCCGTGACCTCGGGACCGTCGAAGCGATCGAAACTGTCCGCTGGAAGGCACAGCCGAACTTGCTGTGGGCTCGCGTCCACACCTCGGCCGGGGCCATCGGCCTCGGAGAGACGTACTACATACCACGCGCAGTCGAGCACGTGATCCACGATTTCGCCGCCGATCTCCTGATCGGCCAACCAGCAGGCGCAATTTCCAGCCAATGGACGGCACTTTTTTCGTGCACCAACTTCTTCGGCTTTGCTGGGGCCGAGATGCGTGCCCTGTCCGCCCTCGACGTGGCCCTGTGGGATGCGCTCGGCCAGGTCACGGGTGTGCCCGTCTACCAGCTCCTGGGTGGCGCGAACCGCCAGTCGGTGCAGGCTTACAACACCTGCGTGAACGCCGGCCCCAATAAGGACTGGGACCACGCGGTGGACGACCCGGGGGATCTCGCCGCCGAGCTGCGAGACCTGGGGTACCTCGGGATGAAGGTCTGGCCCTGGGACAGGTTCGCCCCACAGCTGGCTGCGCGGGGTTCGACTGGGCCGGCCGGCTGGTCGTCCATGGGCCCGGCTGGGAGCTATCTCAGCTTGGGCGACCTGGCCAGTGGCCTCTCCATGCTCGAGCGCGCCCGCGACCGCGTCGGCACTTCGTTCGAGCTGTTGGTGGAAGGTCACAGCCGTTGGGATATCAACATGGCCATCCGCATCTGCCGGGCCCTCGAACCGATCGGGGTCCTGTGGGTGGAAGACATCTGCCAGCCGGACAGCGCCGAGGACCTCGCGAGGCTGGTGCGTGAAACCCGGGCCCCCAGGCCGTCAGCGAGAGGTTGATCTCACGGTTCGCCTTCCGCGAGGTCCTCCGCCACCAAGCGGCCCACGTAGTACTCGTGGACGTGGCTTGGACCGGGGGCCTCACCGAGGCCAAGAGAGTGGCCGATCTTGCCTCGACCTATCATCTCTCGTTCGCTCCGCACGACTGCACCGGGCCGGTCACAGCGCTGGCCAACCTCCACCTGGCGATCGCCCAGCCCAACTGCATTGGCGTGGAGGTGGTCCGCGGGTTCGTGGACGGCTACTACCGCCAGGTGCTCGACTCCCCCTTGGACTTGGTCAATGGCCGCCTCAGCGCCCCAGACAAGCCCGGCCTAGGAGCAGCCCTGACAGAGGATTTCCTCGCCCAAGACGACGTCGAGGTACGTCTGTCCAATTGAAAAACCTGGTCTGCTGAGAAGGAGCGTAAATTGACGGAAGCAGTTCTGACCTCTGGTGGTGCCGTTACGGCGACGCGCCCCCTTTCGGGAGCCCCTATGGTCGACGCGCCCTTCGCATCGGCTCTCGTTGAGCTCGGCCACGAACGGCCCGAAGTGGTCGTGGTTTCAGCCGACCTGTCGAAGTACACCGATGTGGCCCCCTTCGCTCAGGCGTTCCCGGACCGCTTTTTCCAGGTGGGTATGGCCGAGCAAAACCTGATGGGCATCGCTGGAGGCCTGGCGAAGACGGGGTTTGTACCTGTGGCCGCCACATATTGCGTCTTTGCCACACGCCGCGCCAACGACCAGGTGCAGATGGCGCTCTCCACTGGGCATCGGACGGCCGTAATTGCCGCTTTCCTCCCCGGGATCACGACGCCTTTCCGCGCAAGCCACCAGGGCAACGACGACCTCGCCATAATGCGGGCCATCCCGGGGATGACCGTGATCGACCCGATGGACGCAACGGAGCTGGCGTCTGCGCTGCGTGCTGCCGTCGACGTGCCCGGCCCTGTGTACCTGAGGGGCCTGAGGGGCCAGGTGCCGGAGATCATCGACCCCTCCCTCGAGTTCGTCGTGGGGGCGACGCGACTTCTGCGGGAGGGCAGCGACATCGGCTTTATCGGTACGGGGATCGGCACGATCTGGGCCCTCGAGGCGGCGGGCACGCTCGCTTCGACCGGGGTAAGCGCAGGAGTCCTGCACGTGCCGACATTGAAACCGTTCGACAGCCAGGCGGTGGGGCACTACTGCACGCAGTTCCGAGCGGTTGTGACAGTTGAAAACCACTCCGTCATAGGCGCTCTCGGGTCGGCGGTTTGCGAGGCCGTTGCGGAGCTAGGGACGCCTTGTCGCGTGAAGAGGCTCGGAGTGCCGGACCGGTGGGCTGATGCCGGCCCGCTCGACTATCTGAGGGCCCGGATGGGCCTCGACGCTGCCGGCTTGGCCAATGCTGCGGCCGAAACCATAGGGGGTCGTTGAATGTCGCTTCCCAGTTCGCTCTCCAATTGGGCGCCGGCACCCGAAGGGGCAGGGATCCCTGAGATCGCGCTCAGGACGCGCCGGCGGGTGATCGACATGTGCATGGGCCGCGGGCAGGGGTACGCGGGGCAGGGCCTGGCCCTGGCGGACGTCCTGGCGCACCTCTATTTCCGGGTCATGCGGCGCCGTCCTGACGGGAGCTTCCTTGACCGTTTCGTGCTGTCGACGGGTCACAGCGCCATCGGGCTGTTCGCCATCCTGGGCGAGGTAGGCCTGTACGAGCAAGAGGAACTTCGCACCTACGGCCAACCCGGGTCGCGCATCGAAGAGAGCCCCCTCGAAGGCACGCCTGGGTTCGAGATCACGGGAGGCTCTTTGGGCCAGGGACTCTCGCAAGCGGTGGGAATGGCCTTGGGTGAGCGGCTGCACGGCACTGGCGCCAACATCTATTGCTTGGTATCGGACGGAGAGTTGCAGGAAGGCCAGATTCTGGGAAGCCGCCATGTCGGCGAGCCATTTCCGCTTGGGCAACCTCACTGTCCTCGTTGACAACAACAACATGCAAGCTGACGGGACTACCGCCGATGTGATGACCGTCGAACCAGTCGTGGAGCGTTTCGCTTCCTTCGGCTTCGACGCGAGCCGCATCGGTGCGCACGACCACGCCCAGCTCGAAAAAGCCTTACCGATCGGAGGGGCTGGACTGGACCGCCCACAAGCGGTGGTCCTGCAAACGGTCCCGGGCAAGGGAGTCCCAACGTTCGAACACCACCACAAAGTGCACTACCTCCGGCTCGGCTCGAGTACTTGGCACGACGCCATGGCAGAGCTCGACGCGCCGGCGGCCCAAAGCTGAGGAGGGGCAGTGAAGACGACAACAGAACTGTGGCAAGAAATCCGCCAAGTCAACGTGAGGCCCGGCACGGTCGCGCTGTGGTGGCTTTACCAAGCCGGGATAGTCGTAAAAACCCCGGGAGGCACGACCGTCGTCGTGGACCCGTACCTGTCCGACGCCGTCCTGCGGTCGTACAAGTTACCTCGTAACGTCCCGGCGCCGATCGACCCGGCCGAGGTTGAGTTCGATGCCTTATTGGCTTCGCACAGCCACGAGGACCACCTCGACCCTGACTCGATCGCCCCGTTCATGAGCCATGACCGGACCCGTTTCATCGGGCCGCCGATGGCAGTGGAACGTGTACTGGCTGCGGGCGTGGACCAGGAGCGGACGACCCCGGCCCGCCGGGGTGACGTGCTCGAGATCGGGGACCTCAGCGTCAGGGTCGTACACGCCCGGCACATGTTCGGCCTGGAACCCACTCCGGATGCCGTTGGGTATGTGCTCGAAGTCGGCGGCGTCAGCCTGTACCACAGTGGCGATACCGAGTACGACAGCGAGATAATCGCCGATACGCGAGGCGTAACGGCCTCTTTCGTCTCAATGAACGGGACCGCAGGGAACATGAACGCCCATGAGGCTGCCATGCTCGCCTGGTTGCAGGGAGCCCGCTTGGCTGTACCGTTCCATTACGGGCTGTGGCGCGACGCCGATTACGGCGAAGGCGCAATACTTGACCCGGGAGTTTTCGTCGGCACGTATCACAAATTGAACCCCGACGGCCGAACCCTCGTGCTGGAGCCGGCTACCGCAGTAGTGCTCGACCGGGACGGCCTGGCCCCCTGAGCGCCACCACTCGAGGCGCGCACAACCAGCTCGGGTTCGAAGCGGACCGACCGGTGCCGGTGGACCGAGCTGCCATCTGTCTCTTCGAGCAGCAGTTCGGCGGCCGACACTCCTAGCTCGAACTTTGGCTGGCGCACAGATGTGAGCGCAGGGGACAACATCGAGGCGAAGGCCACGTCGTCATAACCGACCAGTGCCACCTCGTCGGGGACGCGAACCCCGGCGTTGGTGAGCCCCCTAAGCACCCCCAGTGCTAGGAGGTCATTTGCGCACATGACTGCCGTGGGCCGGGGCGTCGCGGCCAGCAACGGGCCGACCGCCGCTTCGCCGTGGTCCACGGTGAGCGCGCTCACGGCGATCTCCACGAGGGCTCGCGGGGACGAGCGCCGTTCGCGCCGCAGGGCGCGGCGGGCCCATCGAGGCGGTCGGCGCACTGGCGGATCGACAGGGCCCGTTCACGAAGCCGATGACCTCGTGGCCGAGCTCGACGAGATGGCTAGCCGCTAGTTCGCCGCCGCGCACGTCGTCAACCGTGACCGAGCAGAGGTCCAAGCTGCCGGCGTCCCGATCGAGCAGCACCGTGGGGATGCCACGCCTCGCCAGGGCGGCGACCGTCTTCAGGTCGCGTTCGACCGGCGCGATCAGCAGGCCGTCAACCCGGTGCTCCTCCAGCACCCTGAGGTAGCGGTGCTCGCGCTCGGTCGACTCATCGCTGGAACAGACCATGAGCACGTACCCCTTGTCGCGCAGGACCCGCTCCGCGCCCCGCACCATTTCACCGAAGAAAGGGTTGGCTATATCCAGCAGCACAACGCCGACGGTGCGGCTCTTGCCCACCCGCAGTTGGTGGGCCGCCGTGCTGCGGACGAAGCCCGTTTGCTCGATGGCTTCCAGGACACGGGCGCGCGTTCGGGGGGCCACCACGTTCGGGTTGTTCAAGGTGTTCGAGACCGTTCCCAGCGATACCCGTGCCAGCCGGGCAACCTCGCGGATGGTAACCCGCACCGGGGCGGCGCCCGCCCTCGGGCCGTCCGGCGTGCCTTGACACTCGATCACCACAAACCTAACATAAGTCGCCAGCCGGAATTAAAACGATTCATTTCTGAGGGCCGACATGAAGTCGGCCGACCGGGACATGGGGCTTAGTGCCATTGCGAGGGAGATGGGACGTGGGGTTTGGCGCGGGCCTGCCGACGGGCGCCGTCGGCGGGGGGGGCAGGTTCGACAACGGCCAGGCGGAGGACAAGCCTGCACCGCTCGCGCCCGCACTCGTGCTCGATCATGCGACCAAGTCGTTCGGGGCCGTCAAGGCGCTCGAGGATGGCTCCGTGGAGCTCTTCGCCGGGGAGGTCCACGCTCTGGTCGGGGAGAACGGCGCGGGGAAGTCGACCCTGGTCAAAATCCTGGCCGGCGTCCATCAACCCGACAGCGGCTCGCTGTGGGTCGGTGGGCACGAAACGACGCTGTCGGCCCGGCGGCGGCGCGCGACGCCGGGATTGCCGTCATTTACCAGGAACCCACCTTGTTCCCTGACCTCACGGTGGCGGAGAACGTTTTTATGGGGAGGCAGCCCCTCCGGAGCGGTCGCCGCGCTCGACAGACGTGCCATGAACGAACAGGTCTCGGCCATATTTGCGAGGTTGGGGGTCCGCCTCGACCCCGGCCGGGTCGCGCGAGGGCTGTCGGTCGCAGACCAGCAGAATGTCGAGATCGCCAAGGCTCTTTCGCTGGAGGCCCGCGTCATCGTGATGGACGAGCCAACCGCGGCGCTTTCTGCCTACGAGGTCGAGCGCCTTTTCCGCGTCATCAATACGCTGCGCAGCGATGGCAAGGCAGTCCTTTTTATCAGCCACCGGTTGGAAGAAATCTTTGCAATCTGCCAACGGGTCACCGTTATGCGCGACGGGCGCCAGGTATTGGCGCTGCCGCTCGAGGGCCTTTCCGGCGAGGACCTGGTCAAGGCGATGGTTGGGCGCGACATCGTCCAGCGTGAGGGCACAGTGCGCGACCAACAGGCCGACGTCGTCCTGAAGGTCGAGCGCTTAGCCCGGGAAGGTGTCTTCGTGGACATCTCCTTCGATGTTCATGCAGGCGAGATCGTCGCACTGGCCGGCCTGGTCGGGGCCGGGCGGACCGAGGTGGCCCGCGCGGTGTTCGGGATCGATCGTTACGACGCCGGGCAGGTAGCGGTCGAGGGCGTTCGGCTCCGGAAAGGGTCGCCCACGGCGGCGATGAACGCCGGCGTCGCCTTTGTACCCGAGGACCGCCGCCAGCTCGGCCTTGTCATGACCCTTTCGATCGAAGGCAACGTGGCACTCCCGTCGTTGCGCAGGCTGAGCCCTTTCGGGGTCATCCGCCGGGTGGCGGAGCGTCGTTTCGCTACCGACTGGGCGACAAGGTTGAGCTTGAAGTACGGGAGGTTGTCGGACGCCGTTTCGACATTGTCAGGAGGGAACCAGCAAAAGGTCGTCCTGGCCAAGTGGCTTAGCAGGCGCCCTCGGATGCTCATCGTGGACGAGCCGACCCGGGGTATAGACATCGCGACCAAGAGCGAGGTCCACCGGCTGTTGATCGAGTTGGCCGACCAAGGCGTCGCCGTGCTCATGATCTCCTCGGAACTACCGGAAGTCCTTCACGTCGCCGACCGCATCCTCGTAATGCGCGAAGGTCGTTTGGTCGCCGAGATGGCCCACGAAGGTGCGTCCGAGGAATCGATCGTGGCCGCCGCTACTGGTCAAGTGGAAAAGGCCGTCGCATGAGCCTTGCGGACGGGACTGCAAGCACCTCAGCAGGCGCTGACGGGCAGGGCGGGGGGTCGAGGTCACGACAGCTGGTGGACATCGTCTTCAGGGTGCGCGAGTTCGGCATCGTGGCCGTGCTACTTGTCTTCGTAGCGGTCACGACGGCAATCCAACCTCGTTTCATAAACGACCAGAACATCAAGTTCATCCTGTCCGACACGACCATCTATGCCCTGCTCGCCGTGGGCCAGACGATGGTTGTGATCAGCCGGAACGTCGACTTGTCCGTGGGTTCGGTGCTCGGCCTGTCTGCGTTCCTATCGTCTAACCTTTTCTCGCAGTTCCACGGGGTGCCCATCTTTGTCGTGTTCGCGGCCGGCCTCGCGATCGGGCTCGCGTGCGGGGCGTTCAATGGCGCCATCGTCGCTCTTGCACGTGTCCCGAGCCTGGTGGTGACGCTCGCCACGCTCTACATAATCCGGGGCATCGACGCGGTGGTCGTTGGCGGGAACATGGTCGTGGCCAGTTCCCTGCCCAACTCCTTTGTCGAAATAACAACGTCGAGCTTTCTTGGGGATGCCCGTTCTTTTCATCGTGATCGCTGCCGTCGTAGTCGCGGCGGCCTACTACCTGCGCTCGTTCCGGTCGGGGCGGGAGCTTTACGCGATCGGGTCCAACCCCGATGCCGCTCGCTTGGCAGGCATACCGACGGGGAAGCGGGTCTTTACCGCCTTCGTTATAAGCGGAGGTATCGCCGGCCTGGCCGGCGTGCTCTGGGCCGCCACCTACGGGACAATTGACTCGACCGCCGGCACCGGTTACGAGCTACAGGTCGTGGCAGGCGTCGTAGTCGGCGGTGTCGCCATATTCGGAGGGAGCGGGACGGTCATCGGAGCGGCTATTGGCGCCTTATTGCTGCAAACGATCACGACCGCTTTGAACGTCCTCGGCATTTCAGCGTTCTGGGAGCAGGCGATCGCCGGTTTCCTTCTCATCTTGGCCATTGCCCTGGACCGCGGCATCGCAGTCCGCCTGACCGACGCATTGCGCAAAAGGAACCTCCAGTATGGAACCTGACGCCCTTTTCGTCGCGCCGAGATCCGAGGAGATGCCAGCAGAGCCGGCAGGCTTGAGCCCCGGTGGGCAGGCCGCCGCGCCGGGCGGGCCGACGCGGCCGGCGATGCGCGGACGCGGGCGGTCGGGTTACAGCAACCTCGCCCGCTGGGAAAGCGGTCTCGTCGTAGCTCTTGTTGCCACCGTCGTGATGGCGGTGAGCCTCTCTCCGGAGTTCCTTACCCGGGCCAACATCTTGAACCTCGGGCTTACCAACGGCGAGGTAGCCATCATGGCGCTGCCGATGATGCTGGTGATCATTGCGGGCGAGATCGACCTGTCGATCCAGTCCACGCTTGCATTGTCCAGCAGCCTCCTCGGCTACCTCTGGGCCCATGGTTGGGCCATGCCGCTCATAATCGCGGTCGTCCTGGTCCTCGGGACGTTGCTCGGCGTCTTCAACGGTTTACTGGTTACACGGCTCGGCCTACCGTCCCTGGCGGTCACGATCGGGACCCTGACCCTCTATGCCGGGATCGCAGAGATCATCCTCGGTTCGAACACGATCTCGAACTTCCCTGCCGGCTACACGACCATCGGTGTCAGCCCGTTCCCCCATACAGACCTGTCCTACTCCGCAGTCATATTCATAGTCCTTGCGATCGTGTTCGGTTTCGTGTTGCATTTCACGCCCTTTGGGCGCGCCGTCTTCGCTATCGGTGCCAACAAAGAGGCGGCGCTCTACGCTGGCATACGGGTCAAGCGCATCAAGACGGCGCTGTTCGCCCTCTCGGGGTTCATCGGGGCACTGGCCGGCGTGTTGCTGACCTTCGAACTGAGCACGGCTGAGCCGGGCAACGGTGACGGGTTCGTGTTGTCGGTGGTGGCCATTGTGCTCCTGGGCGGGGTGTCGATCTTCGGCGGCAAGGGGTCGATGGTTGGCGTAGTCCTCGCCGTGCTGATCTTTGCCGGCCTCCAAAATGCTCTTCTGCTGACGAACTTCCCGGAGTCCGCCAGCGGGACCATCCCCGGCGGCCTGCTCCTGGTCGCCGTGCTCGTCCCTTACACAGGCGAGCTGCTACGGCGTGGTCGCCGGATGGCGGCCCGTCGTCTTGCAACAGGCTCTCCGGAAGGAAGGAGGTAAACGAGGGCCATCCCTGCGCAGTTTTCCCTTTCCCAGGTAACCGTCAAAAATTGAAAGGATTTAAGATAACCATGCGGTTAAAGGAACTAACGAGGAAATTGACCGTTTCCGGCGCCATTGTCTGCGCGTTGGGGGCGGCAACGGTAGGCCTCGCGCCCACCGTCGCGGCTTCGTCGATGTTGAAGACGGGCCTCAAGGTATTTGTCATCCCGAAGAACCTCGGCAACTCCTATTTCACAACAGCAGACAGCGTGGGCAGCGGTGGTGCCGAGGCCGCCTTGAAGGCGCTGGGTGAGACCTACGCGGAAACCAGCGGCACTGACGACACCCCGGCCGACCAGCTGCCCGTCATCAAAGCGGATATCGCAAAGGGCGCCAATGCGCTGATCATCTCGGCCACCGACCCCACCGCGCTTTGCCCCACCCTCAACGCTGCGATCAAGTCAGGCGTCGTTGTCGTGACCTACGACTCCGACGCCCCGACCTGCCGGAGCCTCTTCATCAACCAGGCTACCCCTCAGGGGATCGGCGATATCGAGGTTGACATCCTGGCAGCCGAAATCCACGACACTGGCCAGATCGCCGTCGTTTCCGCGTCCGTGGACGATACCAACCAAAACGCCTGGATCGGCTTCATGAAGCAGGAGCTCAAGAAATACCCCAAGATCTCCCTGGTCAAGGTCGTATACGGCAATGATGACACCGCTACCTCGACGACAGTCACCGAGGGCCTGCTGTCCGAGTTCCCCAATCTCAAGGGGATCATCTCGCCCACCACGGTTGGTATTGCTGCTGCCGCTGCTGTCCTTGACACGGCCAAGTACCGGGGCAAGATCCAGCTCACCGGGTTGGCCACCCCCGACGAAATGAAGAAGTACGTCGCGGACGGCACCGTGCAAAAGTTCGCTCTGTGGAACCCGGCCGACCTTGGTTACCTCGCGGCGTACGCTGCCGTGGAACTTGCCTCCCACGCCATCACGAACGCCTCGGGCCAGAGCTTCACCGCCGGCAAGCTGGGCAAGTTCACCGTCGGGCCCGGCGCAACTGTGTTGCTCGGCCAACCGTACGTGTTCGACAAGGCCAACATCAACAAGTTCAACTTCTAGTAGTTCCCCCGGGGGGAGCCGGCTTTTGAAAGCCGGCTCCCCCACCTCCACAAGGGCCGAGAACCCGCCACGAGAACTGAGGACCTCGGATGCAAAGGATCTGCTTTCACCTCCGTGTCCGGCCCGACCGCCTCGACGAGTACCGCCGGAGGCATTTGGCCGTATGGCCTGAGATGCAAGATGCGCTCCGGGCAACCGGTTGGCGCAACTATTCCTTGTTCCTCGCTGACGATGGTCTTCTCACCGGCTACCTGGAATGCGAAGACTTCGCCGAGTCGGTGCAAGCCATGGGCCGGACTGAAGTAAACGGGCGATGGCAGGCGGAGATGGCGGCCTTTTTCGAAGACATGGAGGGCGACCAGCCCGACCGTTCCATGCGAGCCCTCCCTGAGATTTTTCACATCGATTGATGGCACACCGGAATTTGATATTGGCCCTTAGGCTGCAATAACAAGATGACCCGAGGAGACGGCAATGGCATCGAGTAGTGAGATCAAGCAAGCTTTGCGCCAACAGTGGATCGAGACACCGTCGTGGGCGTACGGCAACACAGGGACGCGTTTCAAGGTCTTCAGGAACCCCGGCGCAGCCCGGACCCCGTACGAAAAGATCGATGACGCCGCCATGGTCCACCGCCTGACAGGCGTCGCCCCATCGGTAGCGCTGCACATCCCCTGGGACCGAGTTGACGACTACGGCAAACTCGCCAAGTACGCCTCCGACGCGGGACTGCGGATCGGGGCCATCAACCCCAACGTGTTCCAAGAAGACGAGTACCGTCTCGGCAGTGTGTGCAACCCGGACCCCCGGGTGCGCCGTAAGGCGACCGACCACCTTTTGGAATGTGTCGAGATCGCGGCGGCCACGGGCTCGCCGACGGTCAGCCTGTGGTTCGCGGACGGCACCAACTACCCCGGCCAGGACGACATAACGGCGCGCCAGCACCGCTTGGCCGAGGCGCTTGGCGAGGTCTATGCGGCGCTCCCCGAAGGCATTGGCATGTTGCTCGAGTACAAGCTCTTCGAGCCCGGTTTCTACACGATGGACGTGCCTGACTGGGGGACGTCCCTCGTGCACTGCCTCGCCCTTGGCGACAAGGCCAACGTGCTCGTGGACACCGGCCACCACGCGCCTGGGACCAACATCGAGTTCATCGTCGCTTCGCTGCTGCGCCTCGGGCGACTGGGCGGTTTCCATTTCAACAGCCGCTTTTACGCTGACGACGACCTGCTGGTAGGTGCTGCCGACCCCTATCAACTGTTCCGCATCATGAACGAGATCGTGGCGGCGGGGGCGCACCTGCCCGGCTCGGGTGTCGCGTTCATGCTCGACCAGTGCCACAACGTCGAAGAGAAAGTCCCGGCGGAGCTGCGCTCGGTCATGAACGTCCAGGAGGCCACGGCCAAGGCGCTGCTCGTTGACCGCGAAGCGTTGCGCTCGGCGCAAGCAGAAGGAGACGTAATGGCAGCCAACGAGGCACTGGTCGACGCGTTCAGTTCCGACGTGCGCCCTCTCCTGGGCGAACTTCGTGAAGAAATGGGCCTGGACCGAGACCCCTTAGCCGCCTACGCACGCTCAGGCCATGGCGAACGGGCCCGGGCAGAGCGCGCCGGCGGTGCAGGCCAAGGATGGGGAGGTTAGAGATGACAGCACCGGACGCTGTAACTGAGCTGCTGGACCGCTCCCACCGGTTGGGCCGGGACCCGCGCAACACCAACTATGCCGGCGGGAACACCTCGACCAAGGCTCGGGCCACAGACCCCCTTACGGGCGGGCAGGTCGAGCTCATGTGGGTGAAGGGCTCGGGTGGCGACCTCGGGACGCTGAGCGAGGCCGGCCTGGCCGTTCTTCGGGTGGACCGTTTGCGTTCATTGGTCTCGGTTTACCCTGGCGAACAGCGCGAAGACGAGATGGTCGGCGCCTTCGACTTCTGCCTGCACGGCAAGGGTGGTGCCGCTCCGTCGATCGACACAGCCATGCACGGTCTTGTTGAGCAAGACCACGTCGACCATCTGCACCCGGACGCAGGTATCGCTTTTGCCACCGCTGCCGACGGAGAAGCGCTCACCAAGGCTTGCTTCGGTGAGCGGGTTGTCTGGGTCCCCTGGCGCCGTCCCGGTTTCCAGCTCGGCCTCGACATCGCCGAAGTGGCTGCGAACCACCCCGAAGCGATCGGCGTCCTGCTCGGCGGGCACGGTATCACGGCTTGGGGAAAGACAAGCGACGAGTGCGAAGCGCGCTCGCTCGAAATAATCCGCACCGCCCAGTCCTACATCGACGCGCACGGGCGGCCCGACCCGTTCGGTGCCCCGGTTGCCTCTTATGCGCCTCTGCCTGCCGAGGAACGACACGCCCGAGCGGCAGCGCTCTTCCCGTTCCTGCGAGGCCTCGCCAGTACCGATGCCCGCCAAATTGGCCACTACGACGACAGGGGCCCCGTGCTCGACTTCCTGGCTCGGGAGAGGCACCCTGCTCTGGCCGACAAGGGGACGTCGTGCCCGGACCATTTCCTGCGCACAAAGGTCAGGCCGATGGTCCTCGACCTGGCACCCGACGTCCCGCTCGAAGAGGCGGTGGCCCGCCTGCGCGAGCTGCACCAGGTTTACCGCGCCGAGTACCGGGCTTATTACGAGCGCTACGCAACGCCCGAGAGCCCTCCCATGCGCGGAGCCGACCCGGCCATCGTCCTTGTCCCTGGTATCGGGATGTTCAGCTTTGGCAAGGACAAACAGACAGCCCGGGTGGCCGGCGAGTTTTACGTAAATGCGATCAACGTTATGCGGGGGGCCGAGGCGATCTCGGTCTACGAGCCGATCCCAGAATCGGAAAAGTTCCGGATCGAGTACTGGGAACTCGAGGAGCAGAAGCTACGGCGCCTACCTGCGCCGAAGCCTCTCGCCACACGGGTCGCGTTCATCACCGGCGCCGGGTCCGGGATCGGTGCGGCGACCGCCAAGCGCCTGGCGGCCGAGGGAGCTTGCGTGGTTTGTGCCGACCTCGACGAGGACAACGCCAAATCGGTCGCTTCGGGCATCGGTGGCCCCGACGCGGCCACTGCAGTAGGGGCCGACGTGAGCGCTGAGGACGATGTCGTCGCCGCCCTGAGGGCTGCCGTGCTGGCCTTTGGCGGCGTGGATCTCATCGTGAACAATGCGGGCATGTCCATTTCCAAGTCTTTACTGGATACCACCGTTGGCGACTGGGACCGCCAGCACGCAGTTATGGCCAGGGGCTCGTTCCTTGTATCGCGTGAAGCGGCGCGCGTTATGGTGCCCCAGGCGATGGGAGGCGACATCATCTATATCGTGAGCAAAAACGCCATCTTTGCGGGGCCTAACAACGTTGCCTACGGTGCTACCAAGGCCGACCAGGCTCACCAGGTCCGGCTTCTCGCAGCCGAACTGGGTGAGCATGGCATCCGGGTAAATGGGGTCAACCCTGACGCAGTGGTACGTGGCTCGGGTATTTTCGCCTCGGGATGGGGGGCGCAGCGCGCCGCCGTCTACGGGGTGCCAGAGGAAAAACTCGGCGAGTACTACGCATCGCGCACATTGCTCAAGCGCGAGGTATTGCCCGACCACGTGGCCAATGCCGTGTTCGTCCTGGCAGGCCGCGAGCTGTCCCATACGACCGGTCTGCTCGTCCCCGTCGACGCCGGGGTGGCTGCAGCCTTCCTGCGATGACAGCTCCCGGCCCGGCGGGGCCCCGCTCGCCTTGCCGGCAGGGGCCGGGAGCCAGATGACTGCGCCGCAGCTCCATGCCGCTATAGATCTCGGCGCCTCCAGCGCAAGGCTCTTTGCCGGTCGCCTCGACCGGGGCCGCCTGGTCACCACCGAAGTCACCAGGCTCCCCAACGGGCCGGTGCGCTTGGCGCGCGGGTGGCATTGGGACATCCTGCGCATCCACCAGGGCATGCTCGAAGGACTGGCTCAGCTTTCCCGGCAGGTCGACGGGGGACCGATGTGGGCCGGGATCGACGGGTGGGGCGTGGACTACGGCCTTCTGGACGAAGCGGGCCGCCTGCTGGGCTCGCCTTTCCACTACCGCGACGAACGGACGTCTGATTACCCGCGGGTGGCCCACGAAGTGGTCGGTAGGGACCGTATCTACGCCGCCACCGGCGTGCAGGAGATGAGGATAAACACCCTTTACCAGCTCATGGCCGAGCGCACGAGCGCTGCCTACGCCGGGGCCGCCCAGTTGCTGCTTGTGCCCGACCTCCTCGCTTATTTCCTTACCGGCGAGCGCCGCTTCGAGCGTACCAACGCTTCGACGACCCAGCTCGTCGACGTGCGAACGGGTGAGGTAGTCGACTGGCTGGCCCGCGCCCTCGGGCTGCGACCGGAGCTTTTCGCCCCGTCCATCGACCCCGGCGAAATGCTGGGCCCGGTGCTGGCCGACGTTGCTGCGAGCGTCGAGCTGCGCTCCCCATTGTCTGTAGTCGCCGTGGCCTCTCACGACACGGCGTCTGCCGTGCTCGGGGTGCCTGCGAGCATGGAGGACTTCGCCTACGTGGTGAGCGGCACGTGGTCCCTCGTGGGCTTCGAGCTCCACAACCCGGTGATCGACGAGGCCAGCCGGCTGGCCAACTTCTCCAACGAAGTCGGCGTCGACGGCACAATTCGGTTCTTGCGCAACGTCATGGGTTTTTGGATGCTCCAGGAGTGCGAACGAACCTGGGCGGCTTCCGGGTCGCCGCGGGACCTTGGCAAGTTACTGGCCGAGGCGGCCGGTTGCCCGGGTTTCCGCTCGCTCGTCGACACTGCCGACCCCGATTTCGCCCGACCGGGGAACATGCCGTCGCGTGTGCGTGCCGCGTGCGCGAAGACGGGCGAGCCCGTCCCCGACAGCGACGCCGCCGTGGTGCGTTGCGTCGTCGACAGCATGGCCCTTGCTGTTGCCGAGACCCTCGAAAGCGCCGAGCGCTGCGCTAAACGGCACGCATCTGTGGTGCACGTCGTCGGGGGCGGCTCAGCCAACGACCTGTTCCTGGAGTTGGTCGCGGCGGCCACGGGGCTAGAGGTCGTCGCTGGGCCAATCGAGGCGTCGGCGATTGGCAACCTTCTCATCCAGATGCGCACCGCCGGGCTCGTTGGCGACCGGAAGGAAATGCGCGAGCTCGTTGCCAGGTCGTTCCCGACCAAGCGCGTGCTGCCGGATCCCGATGTCTGCCAACGGGCCAAACAGGCTCGCCGGCGCCTAGCCGAGGTCGCCGCCTCCCGGCAGTAGCTCTACGCGCCGTCGGCGAAGGAGCCGAGCCTGCCATCGGAGACTTGGAAGCGGTTCCGGCCGGCCCCCTTAGCCTGGTACATAGCGATGTCAGCTGCCTGCAGGAGCACGCCCGGGTCAGCCGAGGGGTCATCGTTGACGACGATCCCGATGCTGCCCGTGATGCAGAAGTCCTGTCCCTCCGCTACCACCTTCTCGCCGATGGCTCTGACGGCCCGCTTTGCTATCGAATGGACAACGTCGACGTCGCGCACGTTGCAAAGCATGACGAACTCGTCCCCGCCGAAGCGGGCCACGGTATCGCCTTGCCTGCAGATCCGCGTCAACCGGCGGCCTACCTCGACGAGCACCCGGTCGCCGGCCTCGTGGCC
Organism: uncultured Acidimicrobiaceae bacterium; assembly: GCA_963699075.1. GTDB lineage: Bacteria > Actinomycetota > Acidimicrobiia > Acidimicrobiales > Palsa-688 > Fen-671. The sequence goes on from CAVOTF010000006.1 coordinate 384,982, forward strand.
CAAGGAGTCATTGATCATCTTGAAATTGTCGAGGTCGATGAACAACAGCGCCATGCGGTTGCAGGTGCGGTCGAGGCCCAGCAACGCTTGGGAAAGCCGGTCCATGAGCGCCAGCCGGTTCGGCAACCCGGTCACGGGGTCGTGCAGGGCTTGATGGGCCAGAGCTTTCTCAGCCATTACCTGTGCCGTCACGTCACGCGAGATGCCAAAAGTGCCAACGATATTGCCCTCGTCGTCGACAAGGGGCAGCTTCGTGGTGGAGACCCAGGCGTCGGGACGGCCGTGGAACGTCTCACGTTCGATCTTCGTCAGCATGGCCTCGCCGGTCCGGATGATCTGTTGTTCGTCTTCGAACGCCGCGGCAGCATGCTCATGGCTGAAGAAGTCGAAATCCGACTTCCCGATCACGTCGTCGAGGCCGCAGCCCGGTCCGAGGTCCAACAACCAGCCCTGGCTGACAAGGAGAAAACGGCTCTCCAAGTCCTTGAAGAACACGCGCTCCCCGGGAGTCGCGAGAAGGTTGCGAATGACCAACCGCTCGAGAGCGGCACGGTCGGAAAGCAGATCCCCGCCAGAGCGGCGCCTCTGGTTGGTCACCACACCTCCTTCTACCTCCAACAAGCGCTATCGACCGAATTGAGCCGAACTTGAGAAACCCATACCAAGCACCTGCGAAGGGCCTCAAATGTGACCGCTTCCCATAAAGCACCGACCTGACTACGGGAACTACGGCTACGAGAATTACGGCTACGAGAATTACGGGTGCGCCGGGCCCGGCGCTAAGTCGTCAGGCGTCGAGTTGAGCTTGGCCGGCCAAGAGCTGGCGACGGAAGGCAGTCACCATCAGCTCGGTCAGCTCCTCAATTGTTGTCTCGGCTACACGGATATCGACGGTCACCTTGCCCTGCTGGACGATGTTAAGTCGGTCGCAAAGTGCGAAAAGATGCGCGTAATTGTGGTCGATGACGATCATCGATACACCTCTTGCGGAGAGGTCCTTGACCAGGTCCATGATCAGTGCCGACTCCTTGGCACCCATGGCAGCCAAGGGCTCGTCGAGCAGGAGGATCTTGGCGTTGAGCCGTGTGGCGCGGGCCACGGCTATAGCTTGGCGCTGGCCGCCGGAAAGCATCTCGACCTCAGCGTTGACGTCCGGCACATGCACCTTGATGTCATCGAGGTAACTCTTGGCGAGCGACCGCATCCGTCGCCGCGAAAGGACGTGGGCTCTGCCGAGGCCGGTGATCTCGCGGTTGAGGAAGAGGTTTTCATAGACGGTTAGCTGCGGCACAAGCGCGAGGTCCTGGTAAACGGTCTCGATGCCAGCAGAACGGGCGTCTTTGACCGAGTGAAAGTGGACCTCTTGGCCTTCGACGAATATCCGCCCGCTGTCCGGCCGCTGGAAGCCGCTGAGGATTTTGACCAATGTGCTCTTCCCGGCCCCGTTGTCGCCCACCAGCCCGAGGACCTCTCCCCGGTTGAGGTGCATATCAACGCCGCGCAGAGCCTCAACCGCGCCGAAGCGTTTGGATATCTGCTCCACCCGCAGGATTTCGTCATCGAACGTCATCGGGTGGCCATCGGTGACCGCCGCAACGGGGAGCCTTTCCTCCGGTGCCGCCCCGGGCTCTTCAGAGGCTGTGCTCATCGTCGGAACCTCACTGCGAGACGGTTCAGTTGGCCGTTGAGGACCATGGCGATGATGATGATGATCCCTTCGAGCAAGAAGAACCAGTTCGCACTGACTCCTGTGAGGCTGAGCCCGTCCTCGAGGATCCCAAGGAAGAGAGCGCCGATCAAGGTGCCCAGCACCGTTGCCCGCCCCCCGGTTAGGGCGGTACCGCCTATGACTGCAGCCACTATCGGCGGCAGCACAATGTTCAGTCCGTAGTCGCCCGGGTCCATGCTCCCGAGCCTGATCAGGTCGAGGATCCCGATCAACCCCGACACCGTTGAGATGATCATGAAGCACCAGATCTTGACCCGAGCCACGGGTATACCGGCCTCAGCCGCAGCCAGGATATTGCCACCAGTGGCTGTGACGTGAACACCGAAGCGGGTGTGCTTCAGGAGGAACCAGATAATGGCCAGCACCACGAGAGCCCAAATGATGGTGGCCCAACTGCCGATACCAAGCAGATTGCTGTAATAAAAATACGGAGAGGGGTGGGCCCAGCTTGGCGCGTGCAGGCACGACGTAGGGAGGGGGTAGCCGTGGCACGGTGGGGTCTGCGTGGGCGCAGTCGGCGGGGTGCCTTTCGTCCAGGTCATTTGCTCCTGGGTGTAACTGGAGCCAACCAACACCAAACCGTAGAGAAGGAACGTCATAGCCAGTGTGACGATCAGCGACGGCACGCGGAGCCAAACGGTGATCAGACCGTTGACCAAGCCGATAACAGCACTCAACACCAGGGCGATGATGATCGCCCAGCCAACCGGGACGCCCCAGCTCCAGAACCAGTAAACGAACCAGGGCGCCGTCAGGTACACCTGGCCGGCGGAAAGGTCGATCTCGGCCAGTACGAGCATTAGGACTTCGCCCGCGCCGATCACGATGAACGGCGCCACGTACTGCATGGTGGCGATGATGTTGTCGACCGTGAAGAGGGCTGAACTACGTAAGGCGAAATAGATGATCGTCAAGATCGTGATGACGATCACCGTTGCTTCGCGTTGGCGGATGACCCACCTCAACATGGTGGCAGGCGTAACTCCCCGCCCCGCCTTGACAGGCGGGGCGGGGGGACCAGGCGAACGGTCGCTTGTAGTACCTACCGCTCGCGCCAAGATTTAAGCGATCGCGGCAGGCGGCTTCAAAACGACCTGAGCCTTGCTACTGCCTTCGAAGCGGCTCGCGGTGCTCAGGTATGGGCCCACGTTGGAGCTGGTCACAAAACCGAGACCGGTGTCGGTGTTGCAGGGCTTCATCAAACCACCCGAGATGTTGTAGAGGAACAGCTGGATCGTCGGGACGAAGCCTTGCAGGTACGCCTGCTGGTCGATGGTGAACAGGAGGTTCTTTTTTTGCACCTGCTGCAGGACGGGAAGGCCGATGTCCCACCCGGAACCGCCGACCTTGCCACCGAGATTGTACTTCGCGATGATGGTCGCGGCGGCGATCGAGTCGCCAGAATCGACGCAGTAAAAGGCCTTTACGTCCTTGTTGCCCAGGTACCACTGCTCGAGCGGCGCCAACTCTAGGGCCTGGGTAGCGTTCGTGCCCACTTCCTTGAAGTCGTAGCCGGCGGCGACGAAGAGGGGCTTCGCGCCGTCGATCCGAGGCTGGATGTTGCCGGTCCCGGGGGTAGCGATGACACCGGCCACAAGGTCACCCTTGCTCACCAGACCGCTCGCGATGATGTTCTTGGCGGCAGCCGCGCCGGCGGTGAGGTTGTTCTGCCCGATGTAGCACATCCGATTATTGCCCGGCTCGTCGGCGTTATAGGCGACTACCGGGATGCCCTTCGAGAGGGCACTGTCGACGGGCGCATTGAACGCCGTGGGGTCGATCAGGGTGGTCGCTATGCCCTTGGTGCCGGAGGCGATGGCTGCATCTATCGCGGTGACCATGTCCGTAGCAAGCGAGGTCGTCGACCCGGTCCACGAGGGCACCGGAATGCCGAGGATCGCAGCAGCGTCCTGGAGCCCGTAAATGGTGGGCGTAAAGAACGTGTTGGTAGTCACATGGTTGACGAAGGTGAACTTGTAAGCCGGGTGGCTCGCGAAGAAGGGATGATTGCTGTCGCGGAACTCCTGCGCCGCGGCACCACGCTCAGTCAGGACGTCGACAAGGCCACCGAGGAACGGCACCGAGGCGGCCGCGATACCTGCGTTCCGCAGGAACCGTCTCCTGGAGACGTCATATTGGACAGGATTAACTTCATGGGGTTCTACTGCCATGTACCTACCCTTTCCCACGAGCTGCCCCCTGTATGGGGAACAAGGCCACCTTGGCCCGCTGCGCTCGCCCATTTTGATCGACGGCACCCCGATGGGGGGCACGCCAAGCGGTACGTTAGCGCTAACAGTCGGACGTTACAAGGAGCCCCCGGACAACCGGTTCGGCGGTCGTGACCTGGGGTGACGTTCATCAAGGGGGTGGCGCGAGAGCACACCTGTTCGACGCGGTGCGAGCCGGTCTGAGTATCGGTTGCGGCATCCCAGACGCGGGTGCTCCACTTCCTGTAGGAATTAGAAGTAGTAGTAGAGGTAGCGAGGCGCCGGGTCGACCGGGCTCGAGGAGAAGGTAGGCCGAGTTTCGTGAAGTTCGCACCAGCACTAGTTGTTGCCCTGCTCCCGGTGCTTGCCTTCGCCGGCACGAGCGCGGCGAGCACGTCAACGACAAACGTTCCGACGATCGCGGTGGGCCCTGGCGACGAGCTCAGCGTCCAAGGATCGGATATCGAGTGCGTTGTGACGACGTCGGGGCCACGGGCCATGGTGTGCGGGGTTGGCGCAAAGTCCCTGCGCCCCAAGAGCTTCGCCTTCACGGTGGCCGACAAGGGTGCGGCAATTTTCGTAGTCACCGGCAATCAAGAGGTCATCGCCCGCGACCTCAACCCGGCCATCCCGGGCCCTGCGTTCCCGAACCCCACGCATAAGGCCGCAGGTTATGTGCTGAGCAAGCACGAGCACGTCATCCTCGACGGCAGCCATATCGCTTGTGGGTCGCTGCCGATAGACAACCAGACCGTCGAGGCGTTCGGCTGCGGCGCCTACGACGTCGGAACAAGCACGAGCGGTTACTACGTCGACGGCACATATTCGGTCAGCATCAGCAACCAGTACGTCGGCATCTTGAAAGTCGGCAAGCTCGGCGCTCAGACCATAGTGGCCGAAGAGAAGGAGCCTTGACTTCGGCGGCGGATAAACCTTATTCGAAACGGGCGCTATTAGGCTCGGTTACCCGGCGTATTAGGGGCAGCGCGGAGGAGATCACCGCCAGGGCGACAAGCAAGCCCGCACCCATGGCGAGGTAGTAAACCGAGCCCGGATGGGCGACACTGGGTTCGTTCTGCAATGCCGGCAGCGCCTTTACCAGCGGTATAGCGACCCCGATGCCTGTGACGGCTGCCAGCAGCGACGCGCTCACCAGCGGGAGCACGGACTCCAGCAACACGACGCGGTATAGGGTCGCACTCGAACTGCCGCTCAGGCGCAACAATGTAAAGGGCCGTTTGCGCTCGACAATTCCACCACCGACGGTAACCGCGAGGCTGCAAGCCGCCATTAGCAGCGTTAGCGCGACGATAGCCAGCACGACCGTCTCGGCATTGTCGTCGTCCTGGTTCCTTATTTGAGCGATCTCGCCAAACGTCTCGGGCTCCGCGTTGCCCATCTGCCAATTGCTGAGCCCGTTGCGCGCGACCACTGTGGCATCGAAGAGGGTTATCAGGGTGCGCACTTTTTCGAGCGTGGTGGCGTCCCCCGTCTTCACGAGCAGTGCCCCGAGGGGCAAATCGGCAATGTTGGCGCGGGCCGGTGGGTTGGCCTGGGTCACCACAGGCAGGGTGATCGTCAACGGGTTGTCGGTGAGAAGGTCGTTGTTTATATTGGCCAGTACGCTTTTTTTCCCAGGGGCGCAGCGGCCCAAAGCAGGGAACTGGGCCAGGCTCGCGCAGCTGACGATGCTGTCGTACCCGCCCGAGGTGCCCGAGGTGCCCGAGCCATAGGTACGCTGCCCGCCAGGGATATGTGGCCCATGCGCACCATCGGGCCGGCCAGCCGGTGGGCCGCCGCCGCCCGGGTTGAAACTGGGGTTGGCGTAGACGGCCAAAACGGTCACGCCGGGCCCCTGCACTTTGGCTATCAGAGCGGCGGCTTGCATGGGGCTCAGCCCACTGCCCGGGCCGGCGCTGTACGGGGCTCGTAGCACGCTTGTCAAGGAGCTGGCGTCGCCGCCCAAGCTGGTCTGGGCTGCGTTTATGACCGGGACGATCGAGGCCAACAGGGAGCCCACGAAGACGGCGAGCACGAGGCCGCTGACGGTCCTGAAGGCGAGCTTGGGGTTATCGGCTAGGCGGCGCGCCGCGAGGAGCGACGAGGCGCCCCGCGAGAACCGGGCCAAGCCCCGCGCCACCTGCATGGTGAGCCACGGGCCACCGAGCACAAGGCCAGCCATGATGAGCAATGTGCCAACGTAGAGAAGCGGAGTCGTGGGGCTGGTTTTGAGAGTTTGCGATTTGAGGTTGGTATCGCCCAGCAGAGGGATGACGAAAACCGGGATGCCGATTAGCAGGGGCAATACCCGCCAGGTTCGAGGGGGCGGGGCCGTGACCCTTTGGCTTACACCGAGGGGTGAGACCCTGACGCGGCGGAGGGACCACAGTGACGACAGAGTGGCGATCACGGGTACACCAACGAGCATGCCGATGTAACCTGCCGCCGTCGGCGTGACCGTCGCTTCGAAGAACCGGGCGCCGGAGAACGAGATATCCGCCAGTGCAGGGCGCAAGGCCAGGAAGACCCCGATGCCCAGCAGAGTACCGAACACTGCGCTCACGGCGGATTCCACCGTGGCCACCGCGTTGACCTGGCGCCCTGTTGCACCGACGAGGCGCATGGCCGCGAAGCGTTCCTCACGCCGCGCAGCCGCCAACCGGGTAGCCGTGTTCACAAGTATGAGCAATGGGAACAAGACCACGATGGCCGCCGTCCAAAAGGCCTCGCGGTAAAGGGCCGTAGTTCCTTGAACATCGGGGGTGGTCGCTAGATGGTCGACAGTGATGGTCCCAGGCATCGCCGCCAATGTGGACCTCGGGTAACCCACAAAGGCCACCAGTTCGTTCGGCCCCGTCAGAGCTGGGGCACCGATCGCCCCAACGTACGTTGCCGGGAAACGGCCGCCCAGTTCGTCGCTCGGCACGGACCTTATGAGCTTGGCCAGGGCCGGCGACGCATAGTACTGGCCGGGACCGGGAAGCTCGGTTATCCCAGGCATTATCGGCGCTTTAGCCCCAAGGGGGGCCACGTCGAGCACCTCGATGAACTTGCCTTTGTAGATGTTCTCGCTGTAGTTCCACAGCTCCGAGCCGGCGGGCGCCGAGTTGCCGGGCGTCGCGCGTGTGCACTCCCAGCACGACCTGCTGTTCACAGCCTGATAGGCGTGGTAGTCGGCGAAAACCGAAAGCAGCACGCTGACGCCGATGGCGACGGCGACGGCTATCATCAGTGCCCGGAGGAGGGCCTCCCTGCCGCTGCGCAGGGTCAACTGCAGGCCGAGCCTCAGCATCAGGCGCCCGCCCCCACCCTTTGGTGCGTCACGACGAGGCCGTCGCGCACCATGGCCTCGCGGTCGGCATAGGCGGCCACTCTGGCATCGTGGGTGACAAGCACGACGGTGGTGCCCTCCGCTCGGGCGCTGTCGACCAAAAGGTCCATAACCTGCTCGCCCGTCAGGGAGTCGAGCGAGCCGGTGGGTTCATCGGCGAAAACGACCTTCGGTTGGGTCACCAAGGCCCGCGCAATTGCAACCCGTTGCGCCTGGCCGCCCGACAGTTCCCCCGACCGGCGCCCTTCCAGGCCCTCCAGGCCAAGGCGAGCCATCCACGAAAACGCCCGTTTGTAGGCTTCTTTTCTGTTGACCCGGTTGAGCAGCAAGGGCAACGCTACGTTGTCGGCAGCGCTTAGCTCGGGGACGAGCTGGCCAAACTGGAACACGAACCCGAAGGAGGTGCGGCGCAACTTGGTCCGGCCGTCTTCGTCCCAGCCGTCGGTCCGCTTACCGTCGAACCAGATCTCGCCGCTGTCAGGCCGGTAAATGCCGGCAAGGCAATGGAGCAGCGTCGACTTGCCCGAGCCGCTCGGCCCCATAATTGCCACGATCTCGCCCCTGGCGACAGCCAGGTTGGCGCCCCGCAGGGCGGGCGTCTCTCCGAAGCACCGAACGACGTCGCGCGCTTCGATCAGGTTGGCGGGTAGCGCAGCCGTTGTTGCCAGGTCGGCGGTCCTCATCGGTTCACCAGGTCGGTAAGTGAGCCGAGCCTCGCCTCGGTCACGTCCATCCAGCGGATGTCGGCCTCCAAATGGAACATGGCATGGTCTGCCAACAGGGCATCGACGACGCTCCCCTTGCGCCTTAGGTCGCCCAGTTCGCGCATTCGCTGCAAATGGGCAGCCCGCTGAGAGTCCAGGTAACGGCCAGGAGGTCGGCCCAGCATGATCGAAAGGACGACTTTGGCAAACAGCACGGTCTGCAGGTAGGGCTCGGCATCGACCGGCTCGTCCAGCCAAGCCTCCACTTCTGCGCGGCCGGACTCGGTGATGGCGTAGCGCTTGCGGTCGGGCCCGTCGCCGGGCTCCACTTCGCCGGGTTCGACCTTGTTGTCCCGGACGAGCCGCGACAGCGTCGCGTAGACCTGGCCAAAAGGCAGGGGCTTGCCCCGGCCGAAGTACGCGTCGTACTCGCGCTTGAGCTCGTAGCCGTGGCTCGGCTGCCGTTCAAGGAGACCTAAAAGAGTGACAGGAACGCTCATCCCTAGAGACTACACTGAGTGTATACGCTGTGTCAATACGGGCAATGACCTCCCTGCTCTGCCCGTCCCGGTCGCAAAGTGGCCCACCCTCGCCAGGGCCTGTGCCGCGTCCCGAGCCCGCGTAAACTTGGCGACGGGTACTGGTGGCATGAGGACATTCGGCTCGCTCCTACGACAGTTCCGGGTCGCGGCTGCTCTCAGTCAAGAGGCGCTGGCCGAACGTTGCCGTATCAGTCCCGACACGATCGCGGCCCTGGAGCGAGGCCGTCGGCTTGCCCCCCGCCTGGCGACCGTCCGCGTGATCGCCGATGCGCTGGAGCTGGCCCCGGCGGACCGGGTGCTTTTGGCCGAAGCGGCCGGGAGCTCAAACGCCGCCGCATCGCAGGACGACGGGGTACCAGCCGACGACGATGCGATCGGTGCCGCACCGCTTACCCAGAGGCCGGCCCTGGCAACCAAGGACCGTCCCGGGGGACCGCTGCCGACGCCGCTCACACCATTGTTCGGGCGTCAGGCCGAGAGCGACGCGTTGGCTCAGGCACTCGCATCCGAGCGGCTTGTGACCCTGGTTGGGCCTGGTGGTGTCGGAAAGACCCGGCTCGCTCTACTCCTTGCCAACAAGGTCCTCGACAAGTTCGCAGGAGGGACGTGGTGGGTCGAGCTCGGCTCCGTGGGTGACCCCGAGAAGGTACCGGAGGCGGTGCTCCGCGCACTCGGGGCAAGCGAACAACCCGGCGCATCCATAGGTGAGCAGGCCTTGGCCTCCCTGACCGAAGAACCCGTCCTTTTTATCTTCGACAACTGCGAGCATGTGCTCGAGGCGGTGGCAACCCTGGTCGGCGAGCTCCTGGCGCACGCCTCGCTCACCGTGGTAGCCACAAGCCGCGAGCCATTAGGCATCCCCGGCGAGATCCGGTGGCCTGTCTCAGCGTTGGCCGTACCCGACCGGGGAGCGGCCCTAGCTGAACTGGTCGACATCGACAGCGTCCAGCTGTTCGTCGAACGCGCTACACGGGCCTACCCGCATTTCGTGCTAACGGACGCCAACACCGAGGCAGCGGCCAGGATCTGCCGACGCCTCGAAGGCATCCCCCTGGCCATCGAGCTGGCCGCCGCCCGTGCCGGTGTTCAGGCTCTCGGGGACCTCGCTGCAGAACTGGAGGAGCGGATCCCGCTCACCGCCGCAACGGCCCGGGGTGTCCCTAGCCGGCAGTCCACCCTACTGGCGTGCGTCGACTGGAGCTACCGCCTGCTCGACGACCACGAGCGCAAAGCGCTCCGCTGCCTCGCCGGGTTCCCTGGCTCGTTCTCCGCCGAAGCGTTCGCTGCAGTGATGAGGCGCCTGGCCCCATCGGGCCCCCGCAGTGCCGAGGCGACCCTTTCACAATTGACAGAGAAGTCTCTGGTGATTGTCGACCCCCAGCTCGGCCGGTACCGTGCGCTGGAGACGATCAGGGTTTTCGCTGCCGACCGCGCCGACGAGGCCTCGGAGCTCGAGCCCATTTACGACGCTCATGCTGAATGGCTCTCACGCTGGCTCGCTGAGCTCGAGGCCCTCAATGCGAGCGACAGCGTGCTCGATCGGATCGAAACGGAGTATGCCAACATTAGGGCGGCCCTGGTGCGCTCGATCGAGCGCCGTTCGCCGCGTGCCGCCGCGATTGTCGCCGACCTCGGGGTGGCCTGGCATCAGCAAAATCGCTTCCAGGACGCACGTGTCCTCGGCGATGGTGCCCTCGCCGTTGCGACCGAGACCGACCGTGCGGCCTGGGCGCGTGCGGTCGCCGCCCTTGGCCAGGCGCGCCTCCTGAGCGGGGACGCCGCCTTCCGCGCCACCCTTATCGAGGCCGAGACGGTCGCTCGGCAAAGGCAGGACCAGGTGACCGAAGGGCGGTGCCGTTTCACCCAGGGTTACGGTGCGCCCTTCGACGGCACTGCCCTTGTGGCCGCCTACGAGCTCGCGCTAGGCGCGTCAGCTCCCCTTCTGGCCGGGGCTGCCGCCGCCGCGCTGGCCAGCGGTGGGGCCGACGAGCAGCGCGATGCCTGGTTGCAGCGAGCAGACGGCGTGGTCGGCGTTCTCGACAACTCGACCATTAAGGCGAACTACGACCTGGCCATGGCCGACTCGTTGATGGAGCGGGGCCGGATGCAAGAGGCGCTGGACCTTGCCGTCGCCAGTGCCTTTGACACGCGGGTTATGCCTACAACCAGATTGCTCGGCATCGGTCGCGTGCTGCAGGTCGCGATGTACCGCACTGACCTGGGTGCCCAAGAGCTCATCTCGCAAATGACCGAAGATCTGGCTCATGTGTGGCCGGTTGGGGGTTCCTGGCAGAGCTCGTCGTGGACGGTTTTCGGCAGTCTCCTGCGACTTTGGTCAGCCTTGCTCCGCGGCGAGAGCGCTTCGGCGATGGCGCCCGAGGACCTGCAGCGCTTGACGCGGATGGCCGTCACACCGAGCGTCGTGCGCTTTGTCTGCAGGGCGGCCCTCCAAGGCGGGCAACGGCCCGACGCCCTGGCGGCCGCTCATGGTGTGGCACCGCCGACCGCTGGGTCCCTCATGGCGGCCAGCATCGCCTCGATCGAGGCCGCCCAAGCGGCCGTGGACGGCGACGGCGAGCTTGCCGGGCAGCGGTGGAGGACCACCCTGGCAGCGGCGGCCGCAAACGACTGGCGGCTGCTCGTTTGCGATTCTCTGGAAGGCCTGGGCTGCCTAGCCAGCCGCGACACCGACGCGAGCCTGACCACGAAACTGCTCGTCGCGGCCCGGCGCTGCCGCCATGAGATCGGCTATCTCTACCGCTTCCGCTTCGAACAGGACCAGGTCGCTAGGACATGGGCCACCCTCGGCGGCGACAGCATGGCGTTGCCGTCGCTGACCTGGCAAGCCGCCGCGGATCTAGCCCTGTCGACCTGAGATGGTAGGAGCCCGGCTCATCTAGCGGGAACGGCACGGGCACCAAATGTCAGGGTGACGTGAGGGTGACGTGAGGGCGCTGTCCCTGGGCCGTCGCCGAATTTCGGGGGACGATGAGAACACAACTACTTGAAAGAAAGGCAACTCTCATGTCGGCTCATTCTGTCCAGGGCAACCGAACCACCTCCTTCCGAGCACCTTCCGGCCCCGACCGGGAGGTCCCGGTCTCGCCCACCCGTTCTCGTCTCGCTCGCCGGGCCCTTGGCCTCGGCCTTGCCGTCCTAACCGCGAGCGCCGCGCTCCCGGCTCAAGGTGCCTTGGCGGCGACGCGGCACCCTGAGCTGCTCGGCGTCAATGCCTCCGCCGACTACAGCTTCACCACCTTGGACAACAAAGCCGACCCCACCTTCAACCAGTTGCTCGGCATCAACGATTTCGGCGTGATCTCGGGCTACTTCGGTAGCGGCAGCCCCGCTGCCACCCATCCGAACAAGGGCTACCAGGTGACCCCGTACAGCGGCACCACCTTTACCGGGGAAAACTTTCCCGGCTCGCAGCAGACCCAGGTCACCGCGATCAACGACTGGGGCAACACGGTCGGCTTCTACGCGAACTCGGCCGGTGCCAACTACGGGTTCCTCGACGAGGACGGGGTCATGACAACTGTAAGCGACCCCGCCACCAGCTCCAGCCCCCCCGTCAACCAACTGCTCGGTATCAACAACAACGGTGAAGCAGTCGGCTTTTATAACGACGCCAAAGGCAACGCCCACGCGTACCAATGGGACCGCAAGACTGGTGCCTTCACCGCCATTGACCCTTTCGGCTCCACCAGCGCCTCGGCGACGGCGATAAACGACCACGGGGCCGTGGCCGGGTTCTACGCCGAGGCTAACGGCAATACGGCCGGGTTCATAAAGCAAGGGGGGACGTGGAGCAGTATCGAGTACCCGGGCTCGAAGAACACCCAGATCTTCGGCCTCAGCGACCAAGGTACGGCCGTCGGGATGTACGTCGGCGCCCACAAACTTACCTACGGCTTCGTTTACAGCGGAGGGACCTTCAAGACGATCAGCGACCCCAACGGCATCGGTAGCACCGTAGTGAACGGCCTCAACAACCTCGGCACGATCGTCGGCTTCTATACAGACGCCGCGGGTAATACCGATGGTTTCGTGGCCAATTTGCACGTTGTCGGGATCCCGACCGCCTGATATCCGGAAAAAACTTTCATGGCCGCGACCGGGCTCCCAGTTCTGGGCCATCCGGTTGCGGCCTTCCCAACCGATAACCCACTGGACTTGTGACAAGAGTTCGCCGAACACAGGTCCCAACGCAGGGAGGCAACGATATGGGTGAGTATGCATACCCCGGGGTGCTCGTCGAAACCGATTGGCTTGTCGAGCACCTGGACGACCCGACCGTCCGAGTCATCGAAGTGGACGAGGACACGACCGCTTACCAGAAGGGGCACATCCGCAATGCCCTCTCGTGGCATTGGTCCGAGGATTTGCATGACAAGCCCGTCAGAGACTTCGTCGACCAAGCAAGGCTCTACCGGCTCCTAGCCAACGCCGGCGTCGGGCCCCTGACCGTCGTTGTCCTCTACGGCGGCTCCAATAACTGGTTTGCTGCCTTCGCATACTGGCTACTGCGCTACCGGGGGTTCGACAGTGTCAGGTTATTGAACGGCGGCCGCAAGAAATGGGAACGTGAAGGCCGCATACTGGTCACCGGCGCTGCAAAGTTCGATCCGGCGGACATGGCCGTACTCGGCCCTGAGCGCCCTGAGCTGCGGGCGCTGCGCGACGACGTGCTCGCACGAGCCGGCCAAAGCCGCTTTGTGGATGTGCGGTCGCCCGAAGAGTACCGGGGGGAGCTCACTGCGCCACCCCACCTTCCCCAGGAGGGAGCCCGTGTGCCCGGGCACATCCCGGGCGCGCAGAACGTCCCGTGGTCCAAAACGGTCAACGAAGACGGCGCGTTCAGGTCCCCTGATGAGCTAAGGCGCCTCTACCAGGCTCACGGCATCACCCCGGAGAGCTCAGTAGTTGCATACTGCCGCATCGGGGAGCGAGCCGCCCATACCTGGTTCGTGCTCCACGAACTGCTCGGTTACCAAGACGTACGTAATTATGACGGCTCCTGGACCGAGTACGGCTCGTTGGTGGGAGCGCCCGTCGAGTTGGGCAGCTCGGCCGCCCGGTATAAGCTGTAAGCGTGATCCCATTATTGCAATGGAATTAGTGGTAGTCTCATTGGTAGACCGAGCGGGTAGACCATCCGTGGGGCAGGCCCGCTGACCGTCCGCTCGGCTTTTGAAGTGCGGGCGGATTCTGCCTCCCGGCAGGAGCTGGCGCTCCTCGACGTGCGGCCGGAACACGAGCACGCGCAAGGCCACCCCTTGTTTGCAGCCTCGCTCCCCTTCGACCGTCTCGAGTTGGAAATCTTCGACCGGGTGCCCAACCTGGGAGCTCCCGTCGTCCTGCTCGACGGTGGCGAGGGAGCCGCCGCGCTGGCTGAGCGCCAGCTCAACGCGCTCGGGTACCAGCGGGTGAGCGTGCTCGACGGGGGCGTCGCAGCCTGGTCGCGCGCCGGCTACGAGCTGTTCGGCGACGTCAACGCACCGAGCAAGGCCTTCGGGGAGCTTGTGGCCTCCCGTCTGAGTGTGCCGTTCATCAGTGCGGACCGGCTCCACCGGCTGGTCATGGGCGGGGGCGATGTCGCCGTAGTGGATGTCCGCAGGTACGAGGAGTACTCCACCATGAACATCCCGACGGGGCGCAACGCGCCCGGTGTCGAGGTCGTGCTGCGCGGCCCGCAAGCCGTGCCCAAACCGGAGACGCTCCTCGTGCTCAACTGCGCCGGCCGAACCCGCAGCATCATCGCGACGCAATCGCTGCGCAACGTCGGCATCGCCAACCCGGTGGCGTCTCTGGAGAACGGGACGATCGGTTGGAAACTGGCCGGTCTCGAGTTAGGTACGGGCGCCTCGGCCCGCCTACCTTCGCCTCTCAACCGCTCTTCCGATATCGCCGCCGCCGCGCGTGGCCTCGCCGACCGGGCTGGCGTGCGAAGGACGTCACTGGCTCTCATGGACGCTCGGACTAGGTACAGCGCGAGCACCGAGCGCACTCGTTATTACTTCGACATTCGCGACCGGGACGACTACCTGGCGGGCCACGCACCCGGGTCGCGCTGGGCCCCCGGCGGCCAACTAGTCCAGGAAACCGACTTTTATGCGCCCGTTCGCGGGGCGGAGATCGCGCTGGCGGACGACGACGGCACCAGGGCCAACGTCACCGGTTCCTGGCTGGCCCAAATGGGTTGGGACGTGGCCGTGGTCGATGACGCCATGCTGGGCGAGCTCGAGACTGGGCCGTGGCGGCCCCGAGCGGCGCGTGCCCCGGCGGCCCCGGGCATCGCGGTGGGCGCTTGCGCCGGCCTGCTCGCCGATGGCGCGGCCCAGGTTGTCGAGGTGGGCCCCTTGGCCGGTTACCGGGCGGGCCACCTGCCGGCAAGCGCATGGTCCCTCCGAGGCGACCTGGCCCTTCGCCCCGACGCGTTGCTCGGCAGGGCGGCCGCCAGCCTGGTACTGGTCAGCGAAGGCGCAGCGGCCGCCGAGCTGGGCCCGGGCCACATTGCCGGACGACTGGGCGGCCCGCACGGTCGTGCTCGAAGGAGGCAAGGCGGCGTGGGCCGAAGCAGGCCTGCCCTTTGAAGTCGGCGACGGAAAGCAGCTGTCCGGCGCCGACGCCTACCGTCGTCCGTACGAAGGCACCTCGGTAGACGCCAGCACCATGCAGGGCTATATCGACTGGGAGCTGGGCCTGGTCGACCAGCTCGACCGGGACGGGACGCACAACTTCTGGGTCATCGAGCCATGATCGAGCCGGGTCAGGGCGCCGCTACCAGCACCTGGTACTGCTCACTTGGCTGGTCGGTCCCGGTCTGCTCGGCCAGGCGGCGCGCCCGCGTGTAGCGGTTCTCGGGAATAGGCAGGCCCAGGTTGCCCCGCAGGGTGGTCGCTTCGTACTCAGAGCGAAGCACCCCTCGCTCGCGCAGGATTGGGAGCACCTCGTCGATCAGGCGGCGGAACTGGTCGGGATGGTTGACGTGGATGTTGTAGCCGTCGAGCGCCCGCTGCTCGAACCACTCGACCATCACGTTGGCGACCGTGGCAGGCGAACCGACGAAAGGCGTGGGCTTGGGAGCGGAGATGTGCTGGACCGTCTCGCGAAGGGTGAAGTTGTGATCTCTGGCAAGCGCCACGATCTTTTCGGCGTGGGTGCGGAAGCTCTTTTGGGCCACGTGGAGCACGTCAGGGAACGGCGCGTCCAGGTCGTACTGGCGGAAGTCGTGCCAGCCAAACGGGCGGCCCAGTTCCGCCAGAGCGCGGTCGAAATCGTGGTCGGCCAGCTGGCTCTGCCGTTCGATCTCGCGAGCGTCGCCGTCGCTGTCGCCGACGAACACGCTCACCCCGGGCAGCACCAGGATCTCGTCGGCGTTGCGTCCCTTTGCGACCGCCCTTGACTTGATGTCGTCGTAGAACGCCTGGCCCCCCTCGAGCGAAGCGGCGTGAGTGAAGATGCCCTCCCCGATCGTCGCGCCCAGGTCGCGACCCTGCTCGGAGTCGCCGGCCTGGAAGATGACCGGCTGGCCCTGCGGGGAACGTGAGATGTTGAGCGGGCCGACTACAGAGAAATGCTCGCCCTTGTGGTGTAGGGCGTGCTGGCGCGTAACGTCCAGGAAGGTCCTGTTCTCTCGGTCCCGGGGGAACGCGTCGTCTTCGTACGAGTCCCAAAGGCCTTGGGTCACCTGTACAAATTCGAGCCCTCGCCCGTAGCGGGTGTCGTAGTCGTAATGCTCCTCACGGCTGAAATTGCCTGCAGCGCCGGCGTCGCCACTGGTGACGACGTTCCAGCCGGCTCGGCCCCCACTTATGAGGTCCAGTGACGCCAGACGGCGGGCGATGTTGAAAGGGTCGTTGTAAGACGTGGTGAGCGTGCCGACCAGGCCGATATTGCTTGTTACCGTGGCGAGTGCGGACAGCAGGGTGAGCGGTTCGAGGCGGTTCAGGTAATGCGGGGGGGAGTCGGCCGTTATGAACTGGCTGTCGACAATAAATACGAGGTCGAACTTGGCTTTTTCGGCTAGCTGGGCTTGTTCGGTGTACCACCTGATGTTGATGCTGGCGTCGCCAGGGATCTCAGGGTCGAGCCACCTGTAGTGGTGCCCTGGTCCGCCCACTCCGGTGAAAATGGCGCCGAGCTTGATCTGTCGTTTGGTCATTAGGGGTCCTCCTACTTTGTTGGCGTTTTGGTGGCGTGGCCGTGTTAGGGCGCGGACGGCGGGCTGTCAGCTTGCAGGCTCGGGAGGTTTACGACGATCGCCTCCTGGGTGCTGCGCGCGATGACTACGACCGCCTCCTCTTCTTCGGACCTGTTCTCCTCGCGGTGGGGAGTGAAAGGCGGGACGTAGATGTAGTCGCCCGGGGCGCTCTGTATGGCGACCTCCTCGCCGTCTCGAAGGAACACGAACACCGGGTTGCCGGCCACGACGTAGATCCCTGTTTCCGATTCGCCGTGGTGGTGGTCGGCAGACCGCACGCCGCTCGCCACTCGGGTCTCGCCCATCCAGATCCTCTCCGACCCGCCGGTACGACCGGAGATCGCCTCGTAGCGGCTCATGCCCGGAGTCTGTGCGGTGCCACTGTGGAGTGCCCCGTGGGGGGTGTGGTGGAGGGGCCGGTTCCCCTCTGCCTTGGGCCGATCGGCGGGCGCGGTCACGACCGGCCCCGGGCCAGGTTGGGCCAATCCCGGTGGCGGCTGCAAGCGTGGTCCCAACCGGGCTCGACGACGCCGAGCGGCGGCTGCGCTGAGCATGTCTCAGCGAGGGCGAACGGGCAACGTGGCGCGAAGACGCACGCCCCCGGACCTAAAGGCGGCGCTTGTTCGCCCTCTTGGCGGCGGAGTTGATGGGCTCGCAGCGAGCGGCTCTCGGTAACGCTGGGTGTGGAGGCGATCAGCAGGGCCGTGTAAGGGTGTCGGGGGGCGGCGAACACCTTGTCGATGGGGCCGTCCTCGACGATCCTCCCGCGGTACAGGACCACCACCCGGTCGGCGATCGCCGCCAGGGAGTTCAGGTCGTGCGAAATGATGATGATGGGCAGGTTGAGCGACCCGCGTAACTCGCTGAGCAGGTTGAGCACGTGGTTGCGGTTGCTCGCGTCGAGAGCGCTAACGGGTTCGTCACAGATCAACAGCCTCGGCCCGGTCGCAAGGGCGCGGGCGATCGAGACGCGCTGGCGCTGGCCACCGGAAAGCTGGCCGGGGCCCGCCCCATCAAGCTGGCGTCCAGGCCCACCCTCCCGAGGGCGTCGCTAACGCGCTGGCGGATCTCATCGGCGGCGGCATCGCCCCGGATCGCCAAGCCCTCCCCCACAATGCGCTCGACGGTGAGGTCGGGGTCGAGCGAGCGAAGCGGGTCTTGGAACACGTACTGCACGCCTCCCTGGCGGCGATG
This sequence comes from uncultured Acidimicrobiaceae bacterium, assembly GCA_963699075.1. Lineage (GTDB taxonomy): Bacteria > Actinomycetota > Acidimicrobiia > Acidimicrobiales > Palsa-688 > Fen-671. The sequence continues at coordinate 402,898 of CAVOTF010000006.1, forward strand.
GGCGCGCTGCGCCCGGCCCCGGAGGCCCGAAATGTCCACCCCATCGAACCGCACCCGGCCCCGCCTGGGTCTCACAAGGCCGACGATGGCCCGGGCCAGGGTGGTCTTGCCCGAGCCTGTCTCACCCACTAGGCCGATGATTTCGCCGGGGTTGACCTGTAGATTTACCCCGCTGAGTACCTTATTTGCCCGCCAGCCCCGCCCCAGGACGACTTCGAGGGAGCCCACGTCGAGCAGCGGCGGAGGTGATGGGTCGCCGTCCAGACGCAGTTGCGCGGGAGCGGTTGCCGTCATACTGCCAACAGTTCGTCTGACAGTTCGCTCTCGTTCGCCCGGGCGCAGCGCACCTCATGGTGGTCGCCGACGACTACAGCCTGGACGTCGCCGGAAATGCAAGTCCCGATCGCGTAGCGGCAACGGTCGGCAAAACTGCAGCCGACGGTCCGCATCCCCACCTGGGGAGGAGAACCGGGGATAACCTCCAGCTGCCGGCGCCGGAAGTCACCTCCGGACGCCACCCTCACAAGAGCCTTCGTATATGGGTGGCGGGGCCACTGCACAATTTCTTCGACGGGCCCTGATTCGACAACCTGACCGGCATAAAAGACGTAGATGCGGTCGCACAGCTCGGCCACCACGGCCAGGTCGTGGGACACGAACATCACGGCCAGGCCGTTGCGGCGGCGCAGCTCGAGAAGTAGGTCGACGACCTCGGCCTGGATGGTCACGTCAAGAGCCGTGGTCGCCTCGTCGGCTATAAGCAGCCGCGGCTCGCAGGAAATCGCGATGGCGACCATGGCCCTTTGGAGCATGCCTCCAGAAAGCTCGGCCGGGATCTGGTGAAAGACCCGTTCTGGCTGGTGGAGACCCACGTCGGCGAAAAGCTGCAGGGCGCGCCGGCGGGCCTGCTGGCGGGAGAGCCCTCCTTTCACGCGTAGCACCTCAGCGAGCTGCGCACCCACGCTGAGCGACGGGTTCAGGTACGACGCCGGGTCCTGGAAGACGGCACCTACCTGGCTGCCGTGGATCGCTTCCCAGGTCCGCCGCGTCGCAGCGGTCACGTCCTGGCCGGCAAAGGAGACCGAACCATGGTCGACCCGGCAACCTGCCGGCAAAAGCCCGAGGGCGGCCCGGCATGTGAGGGTCTTGCCACTGCCCGACTCGCCTACCAGCCCGACGGTCTCGCCCGCCCGGACTCGCAGCGACACGCCTCGCACCGCGGTCGCCATCCCATCGTGCACGCTCACATGTAGGTCGTCGATACGCAGGACGTCCTCCCGGGCTGTCCGGGCTGCTACCCCGCGCGCCACCGGCGCGGGAGTACCCGTGTCGTCAAGCAACAGATCGTCGAGAGCCATTGGCATCCTCCAGGGTCGAGCTGGCGTGTACGGCCAGCTGAGCTAGCGGCGGCAGGGCGAGCACGCCTCGGCCGCCCCGGTCGCGGAACGCGTCGGCGAGGGCATTGAGCGCCCCGACAGACGCCGCTATCAGGGCGCCCGGGATGAAGGGCGCCCAGGGTGCCTGGGACAGGTAGTCGAGGTCGGACGACAGGACGCCTCCCCAGGTGGGCTCCGGCGGCTGCACGCCGATGCCGAGGAATGTGAGGAACGACACCGCCAGGAGAGCACCCCCTGTCAGCGAAGCGGTGGTGACGACGATATTCGGGAACACCTTGCGCACCACGTGTGCCTTGACCAGGTGCACCTTGGACGCCCCCATCAGCTCGGCCGCCTCGACGTATTGAGCCTGCGAGTACTCGAGCGTGGCCGCCCTGGTGATACGGAAGTATGCCGGCGCTAGCAGCACGCCTATGGGCACCATCGCCTGTACCAGGCCATTGCCGAGGGCAGCGGTGACTGCGACTGCAAAAAAGATCGATGGGAGGGTCATGAGCGCGTCGGCCACGCGGTTGGCCACGAAGTCGAACCCTCGGCCGAGGAACGTCGACGCGATGCCAGGAGCGATCCCGAGCACCATCCCGATACCGACCGCTTCGAGGGCGGTGAGCACGGACAGCGGCGTCCCGGCCATCAACCTGCTCAACACGTCGCGGCCGAGGTAATCCGTACCGAGCAGGTGGTGCCAGCTCGGCCCCTGGAACAGCGCGTTGGTGTTGAGCGTGAGCGGGCCCTGGGGGGCCAACGTAGGCCCGAAAGCAGCGAGGACCGCTATCGCCGCCAGGACCGCCAGGGCGATGCGCGCCGAGCGGAGCCGCAGCACCGACCCGGCCCGCCCCGGGGCTACCCCGCCGTTTGCCGTCGCGCTCATGCGCTGGTCCCGTCGTTGGTGCGGTAGAGCACGTTGAGGGTTGTATTGACCACCAAGTTGACGACGATCACGAAGCTGCTGATCACCAGCAGCAGCCCCTGCACCACGGGGATGTCGCGGGTCTCGGCGCTCTCGAGCAGTAACTGGCCCAAGCCGGGCAACGAGAAAACGGCTTCGGCGGCTACCGAGCCGGCCAGCATCAGAGGGAAGTCGTAACCCAGCACGGTTATCGCAGGACCGGCCGCGTTGCGCAGAGCGTGGCGGAAAAGTACCCGCCGGCGCGGCAGGCCCCGCACGGTGGCGCCCACGACATAGTTCTGTTCGAGCACGCCGACGAGGGAGGTACGCAACTGGCGGGCGACATCGGCGGAAACCTGGAGGCTTAGGGCCAGGCCGGGCAGGATGATGTGCTCGAGCCACTGCGGCACGCTGGTGGTGGGCCCGACATAACCGTTGGCTGGGAAGATCTTGATCGTGGTGGCAAAAAGGACCACCAAGATGATGCCGACGACAAAGGCGGGTAGGGTCGAAACGGCTGAGCACACCAGGGTCACGCCCCGGTCAAACCAACTGCCACGATGTGTGGCTGCGATGAGCCCCGCGCTCCCGCCTATGACGATGGCCAGCACCACGGCGAGGCCGGCGATCGACAGGTCCACGGGGAGCCGCTGGGAGATGCTTGTGGACACGGGTATCTGCGTGAAATAGGACACCCCGAGGTTGCCGTGGACGGCCTTCACCAACCAGCTCCAGTACTGCACCACGAGCTGGGTGGTTGAGGCCGAGGGCACGGTTCATGCGAGCCACGGCCTGCGGGGTGGCGCCGTCTTGGCCCAGGATCGTCGCCGCCGGGTCGCTGTTAGACAGAGCACCGAGCGAGTAGGTGATGAACGAGCTAATGAACACGATCGGCACCAGCACAGCCAGGCCGCCGCCGATGCGGGCCAGGATCTGCCGCCCCCGCCGCCGCGGAGGTACGCCCTCCGCGGCGGCGGTCGTGGTGGGTCTGGCTACGAGGACCAGGTCAGCGACGCTCATCGGCTCAGCTGGCTACCCGGACACCTTCCCAGCGCTGCTGGACCAGGTCGAAGGGTATGCCGGTGACCTTCGGGCTGACGGCGAAGATGCGGGGCACGTAGTAGAGCCAGATGTGGATTGGCTCGTCCACAACGGCGGTAGCCACGGCGCCCTGTAACGCGCTCGGGTAGGCGGGCGAGGTCACCGGCACCGCCTCGACTTTGTTGAGCGCCGCAGTGACGGCGGGTGGCGCGCTCGAGGTCTTGCCGTCGACGTTCATGAGCCCTTTCTGGCTGTAGAGCACGTCCAGCATCTCGAGGGGCGAGGGACGTCCGGCGGTCCCGTCGATAGCAAACGGGATCGTCTTATCGAGGTATAGGAACTGCGTCAAGGTGTCCTCGGGCACGTCGCTGATGTTGGCCTTGATCCCGACGGCGCCGAGCTGGCTTTGGATCTGCTCGGCTATCGGGTCGTCCGGGGTGACGCTTGTGATCGTGATGCTGACCCCCTTGTGGAAACCGGCAGCGGCCAACAACTGCTTGGCCTTCGCCGGGTCATAAGGGTAGAGGTCGGCCAACTTGGGGTCGTAACCGACGAACCCCTGCGGGAAGGGCTGGTAGGCGGGGGCCCCAAAGCCCGATTGCTGCACCTGGACGAGGGACTGCCGGTCGATGGCGTAGTTGATCGCCTCGATGACGCTCGGGCTGTTGAACGGCGCCGTCGTCGTCTGGACGTCGATCTCGTCCACCACCTCGGAGGGGATGACCTCGATCTTGAACCCGGCGGATTTAGCTGCAGCGACCTCGTTGCCGGCGATATAGGCAACGTTGACCTGCCCGGACTCCAAGGCGGCCAGGATTTCCTGCGGCTGGGTGATGTCCTGGACCGTGAAGTTGGCGATGTGGATGTTGCTGGCGTCCCAGTACCCGGGGTTACGGACCAGGTCGGCGTGGGAGTCCGGGACGTAACTGGTCAGCTTGAACGGCCCGGCGCCGACGGGCTGCGTCGGGATTGCACCGGGGTCCTTGAAAGCTCTGGGGCTCACTATCATCCCGTCCTTGCCCGAGAGCAGGTAAGGGATCTGGTAGTCGACATTGGTCGAGGTCGAGCGTGAAGCTCGTCGGCGCTGTTGACGACGACCTTTGAGATCGGGCTCAGCTCAGAGGCCATGGTCGAGTTGGCCTGGTCCTGGCCCCGCTCGATGTTCTCGGCCACGGCCTGCGCGTTGAGCGCCGTGCCGTCGGTGAAGGTCAGGCCCGGGCGCAAGCGTGAAGGTCACGCTCAGCCCGTTGCCGGCGTACGACCACGACGAGGCAAGGCCGGGCCCGACGTTGCCGTTGGGCAAGACAGTGGTGATCGTGGCGTAGACGAGGCTGAGGACGTGGTTGTCCCAGCCGGCGCTTGAGGTGACCGGGTCCCACGAGGTGGGGAGCTCCCACTCCCAGTTCAGTGTGCCGCTGGCGGCGCTAGAACTTGCTGAACCGGCAGGGTGGAGGCGGCCGGGTGAAGCAGAGCTAGCGGCGGCACTGGCAAAGATCATCGAACTGGCGGCGACAGAGGCGACAAGCACCTTGGCCGCACTCGGTCGGCTGCGTAGACGTCGGGGTGCTCCGCTGAGGGCGCGTTCGGCTGAATTGAATGGGCTTGATTGCATACGGGCCACTCTAAAGCTGACTAAATCCATAAGTCAAGTGGATTTAGTAGAAATATGACCTGAACGGGCACTTTCAGTTTCCCGCCGGCGCCGTGAGCACTACAGAGGGTTGGGCAGGCGCCGCCGTCTGCTCTCGCCTACGCACCTCGTCGCGCACGAGGGGGAGAAGGTGACGGCCGTAGTCGATGGCATCGTCATAGGGGTCATAGCCCCTTATGAGCAGGGTCGTTACACCGATGTCGATGTAGTCCAGCAGGGCTTGTGCGACGGTTTCGGGCGACCCGACGAGCGCCGTCGAGTTGCCGGCGGCCCCGGTGGCGGCGGCCAACGGGGTCCAAAGGGCGCGGTCGTGGCGATCGGCTTTAGCGGCGGCCGCCAGCAACCGCTGAGAGCCGGCGTTCTGCGGCGAACCCCGGCCCGCGAAACGGGCGGTGGCGAAGATGCCGTCGCGCGATGCCACCCTGGACTGGGTCTGGTCGAGGATCCGCTGGGCCCGTTCCCATGCCAGGTCGTCGGTAGGGCCCAGGATCGGGCGGAACGACACGCTGATGCGCGGCAACGTCTGGCGCCCGGCTGCCCGGGCGGCTGCGTGGACAGAAGCGACCTGCTCCGCCGTCTCGGCGAGCGGCTCACCCCAAAGGGCGTACACGTCGGCGTGCTTGCCGCCTACACGGTAGGCGGCCTCGGACGAGCCGCCGAAATAGATATTGGGCCTCGGCTGCTGGAGCGGTTTGACTTCGGCGAAGAAGTCTTCGACCTTGTAGTGAGGACCGCTGTGGTCGAAGGGAGCTGAGGACGTCCAGGCTTTGACCAGCACGTCCAGGTAATCGTCGGTGCGGGCATAGCGCTCGTCCTTGTCCAGGTAGTCGCCATCACGCCGTTGCTCGGCGTCGTTACCCCCGGTGATGATGTGCACCGCGACACGGCCGTTCGAGAAGTGGTCCAGTGTGGCCAGCGTCCGGGCCGCCAGGGTTGGGGCCACGAAACCTGGACGATGGGCGATCAACAGGCCCAGGCGTTCGGTTTGACTTGCCGCATATGCCGCCACCTGAGTGCCTTCGGGCCACGCTGACCCGTAGCCGATCAGGACGCGGTCAAACCCAGCGTCCTCATGGGCTCGAGCGAAACGTCGTGTGTAGCCGGGGTCGATGAGCGGGCCCTGGGCGGCGCGGATCTCAGACTGGTCTCGAGTCCCGATCATGCCGATGAACTCAACGGGCATACTTTGTCTCCTTCGTGGTAGGCGCGTGTTAGGCACCGATATCTAGTGATTCTAGCGATTGAATAGAAATAGTTGTACAATCGTAGCATGAGCGCTCACCGGCCGACCATTGCGATCGTCGGGGCAGGCGCCAGCGGCGTGCTTGCAGCCCTCCACATACTCGACAGCCCCGGCCCATCGGCCCGCCTGCTCCTCATCGAGCGCTCCGGCAAAGCGGGCCGGGGGGTCGCTTTCTCGACCGAACACCGAAGCCATCTCCTGAATGTCCCGGCGGGGTCGATGAGCGCGCTGGAATGCGACCCCGGCCACTTCGTGCGCTGGCTCGGGGCAAAGGGTTACCCGAACGCCCAGGACAACTTCGTCCCCCGCAGTCTCTTCGGCCAGTACCTAGGCGAAACACTCCTGTCTTGGGCTCACCATCGACAAGCCGACGCCCTGGTCGAAATTGTGCGCGACGAAGTAGTCGACATCGATGCTTCTGGCGCCGGGCTCACGCTGGCGTTCGCCGGGCGGCAACCGACCAGGGTGGACGCCGTAGTCCTCGCCACCGGCATCCTCCCTCCAAGATGGCCACGCGGCTTGGAAAACTGGCAGGACAGCCCGCGCTGCATCGCCGACCCTTGGCGGCCCGAGGTACTGGACCAGGTGGGCCCGGCAGACACTGTGACATTGCTCGGCACAGGCCTTACTGCGATCGATGTGCTGCTCGCCTTGCAAGAAAAAGGTCACCACGGTGCCGTGCGTGCCATTTCCCGCCACGGGCTCCTACCGCGGGCTCACCTGAGCGGTCCCCAACCCAGCCCTCTGACCGGGGCCGATGGCTTCGCCTTCGAGGTGGGTGATAGGCGTACCAGGCTGCTCCTGCACCAGTTTCGTCTTGTAGTCAGCGAGGAAGAGGCTCGCGGTGGTGACTGGCGGGCGGTCGTCGACATGTTGCGGCCTCAGACGCAAGACCTCTGGCAGTCCTTGTCCCCCGAGGAGCAGCTGCGCTTCCGCCGTCATGTCGAACGTTTTTGGAACGTGCACCGCCACCGGATGGCGCCGGCGGTGGCAGAACAGGTCGACGAGCTCCGAGGCTCCGGCATTTTCCGCTCCCTTGCCGGTCGCATCGTGGCTGTCGAACCATGCCCCCTCGAGCTCAGGTTGCAAGTGGAGCTTCGTTCGAGTCAGCGCCCGTACCTATGGGAGACCGACTGGTTGGTCAATTGCACCGGGCCGGGTACCTTCGCGTTCGCCGACGGCCAGGTTTTCGCCCAAAACCTCCGCAGGCGCGGTTTGGCCAGGCCCGGCCGCCTCGACGCCGGTATCGACACCGACGCTGGGGGGCGTGTACTTGCCGGGTCGGGACGGCCAAGCGAGTGGATGTGGGCGCTCGGGGCGCTCCGCCAAGGTCAATTGCTCGAAAGCACCGCCGTGCCGGAGATCAGGTCACAGGCATACGCCTTGGCACCCGCGATCCACGAGTGGCTGGCGGGCAAAACCTCGAGCCCGGCCTCAACCGCCCACGACCACCAGGCCGGCGGCGACCGCGTTATCGAGCATGTCGTCTACCAGCACAGGCCGCAGCGCATTAGCGGAGAGCAAAAATGCGGCGATCGCGGCTCGAAAACCAGCGGCGCAACGGGCCGAATCTCCTCGTCGCTGGGGAGCACCGATAGGACAGAACTGATATCCGGTAGCGCGACGTGCCGAGGTCGTCACGTCGGCAACGGTCACCGGTTTTCGGCGTTACCGGCGAGCTGTTCAGGGTGCAGGCGCCGGAATCGGCTGCCGTGGAAAACCAGGGGAGAAACGGAATGGTCGCCGTCGAGGTCGTGCACCCGAAGCACGACTATGTCGTGGTCGCCGGCCGGCGCCAACTGTTCGAGGCTGCATTCGAACCACGCGCTCGGCGCCTTCGAGCAGGACGGCGCCGGTGTCGGTCGTACGCCAGTCGAGGTCGGCAAAACGGTCGCCGTCGCGAGCGCTCAGTTGCCGGCAGGCCCGCTCCTGGTCCGCAGCCAGGACGCTGATACCTAGGCGTCGAGCTCTCGACAGCGAAGGCCAGGTCGTGGAGCTGCGGGCAACGCACACGAGCACCATGGCGGGCTCGAGCGACACTGGCGTAAAGGAGCTCACTGCGATGCCTTGGGGCCTCCCGTCCAGCACGGCCGCCAGGGCAGTCACGCCAGTGGGGAAGGTGCCGAAGACCCGGCGGAGCAGGAGGGGTTCCAGGGACTCCGTCAAAGTCATCGGACCGCCGCCGTCCACGGCGCCAACAACGGGCGAGATGCCTCCAACCAGGAGTCGATCGACGGGCAACCCAGATAGTCCGCCTCGAGCACGAACAGCCCGCGGGTCGGGCAGCTGGCGCCGAGCTCGCCCAACACCGGTTTCAAGAAGACCTCCGGGGCAAGCGAATGACGCAGGTCGCCACCGAGCATGAGAGGCACGGCCGCCGTCAAACCACCGAAGGCGCCGGTGCCGAAGCGGTCGAGGAACAACTTCAGTAGGCCGGTGAAGGACCCCTTGTACGTCGGGCTGGCAAAAACCACGATGGAACTGGCCTGGACTTCTGCTACCAGGCCAGCCACTTCGGCGCTCGACCAATCTACCAACGCGCCCGCCACGTCAGCCAGGTCAACCACCAGGTCAGGGGACCGGTCAACGAGCCGCTCGGCAACCAAGTTGGCAGCCTCGTAAGTCCGCGAGCGCGGCTTGGGGTTGCCCACCACGACAGTTACGGTCATATCGAGCCCCGCGCAAGCGGTCCGATGTTCGGCACTGGTCTCATTGTCATTCCTCCGTCCGGTGCGCCGGCTGGGCGTCCGGCATGACAGGGTCTTGTCTGCCACGCCATCCTACTCCCACCAAATCCATTCATACAATAGATTCAGTGGTCCAAACCCGGACCGTCCCCGACGGAGGCGCACTAACCACCCTCGGCATTACCCGCTTTCTCCGGTAGGGTGGCTAGACATCCTCGGTAGGGGCCTGATTGGGTTGGGTGGCGGCGGCCACCCGTTTGGTTCGGCTCTACCGAGCCACAGCGAGGAGCCGTACGTGAGCGTCGACCTAGCGCCCGGTATTTCGGCTTTCCCACGCCGGCGAGCGCGCCTCTTACGGCATACTCAGCACTTTCCCGCCCACCCCGTGCGGACTGGCTACCTTCAGCGCCGCCCTGGCCAGAGGCCTGGAGATGAACGGTGCCGCCGTCGGTATCGTGCGGGTTGCGGACGGGACCACTTCGCGGGACCCGAGAGTCCTAGCTGAGCTGGACAACGGTTCCCCGGCCTCCCTGGCGCAGGCGGTGGGCTCCCTCAGCGACTGCGACGTTGCGCTTGTGCAGCACGACTACGGCTTGTACGGCGGCGCCGACGGTGACGAGGTGCTCGACATCGTGCGTGGGCTCACCGTCCCGTCGATCGTCGTCGCCCATACCGTGCTTGTCGCTCCGACCGACCACCAGAGACGGGTACTGGAGGAGATCGTCGGTGCCGCCAGCGCGGTGGTAGTGATGGCTCAGACGGCAGCGCGGCGGTTGTGCACCCGCTTCGACGTGGACCCGTCCAAAGTGACCGTCATCAACCACGGCGCAGCCGGCCCGGACCCGGGCTACCGGCCGGCCCGCAACGGTCGCCCGATGTTGCTGAGCTGGGGCCTGTTCGGCCCAGGAAAGGGCATCGAGTGGGCCATCGACGCCATGGCGGGCCTGAAGGACCTTTCGCCCCGGCCGCGCTATGTCATCGCCGGTCGCACGCACCCCAAAGTCCTTTCCTCCCAGGGCGAGGTGTACCGGGACATGCTCGTCGCGAGGACCTGGCAGCAAGGCGTCGCCGCGTCGGTGACCTTTGACTCCACCTACAGGGACGTCCGCTCTCTGACCCACTTGATACAGGACGCCAGCGTCGTCGTGATGCCGTACGACTCACGTGACCAGGTGACCTCCGGTGTGCTCGTCGACGCCCTTGCAGCCGGCAGGCCCGTCGTGGCGACCGCCTTCCCTCACGCTGTGGAACTGCTGGCAAGCGGGGCCGGGCTCGTCGTCCCCCACGGCGATGCAGCCGCTCTCGCCACAGCACTGCGGCGCGTCCTTACCGAGCCTGGTCTCGCCGCTTCGATGGAGCGCGAGGCGGCCCGCCTCGGCCCCGCCTTCAGCTGGTCCTCTGTGGCCGGCCAGTACGCCCACCTCGCCGACCAGATCTTTGCTGACCAGACCCTGGCCGGTCGGGCCCGTTCCGATCGGGTCCTGACCCGCTCCCAGGCTCTGCCCGTTTGACTTCCCTCCCGCCAAACTTTGCCCACCTGGGACGAATGACCGACGAGCTCGCCACGTTCGAGCACGCCGATTACACCACTCCTCGCAGAGAACACGGCTACTGCACCGATGACATGGCCCGTGTCCTGGTTGTGGCATGCCGCGAGCCTGAGCCCAGCCAGTCGGTCATAGAGCTCGCCCGCAAGGCGCTGCGGTTCGTAGGGGAAGCTCAGGGCCCCGCTGGCGACTGCTTGAACCGCCGCGACTGCCAGGGGCAGTGGCTTGGCCACTACAGCGTCGAAGACTGCTGGGGCCGGAGCCTGTGGGGCCTGGGCACCGCAGCGGCCCAGGGGCCCGACGAGGCGGTGCGCGAAATTGCTCTCACCCACTTCGAGCGAGGCGCCCGGCAGCGTTCGCCGTGGACAAGGGCCATGGCCTTCGCCGCATTGGGCGCGCACGAGGTCCTAGGCGCCTGTCCAGGCAACCGTGCCGCCCTTGACCTGCTTGGCGCCGCCGCCGAAGTCGTGAGCCACGCTGCCAGCGGGGGCTCCTCGTGGCCGTGGCCCGAGCCGCGCCTTCGCTACGCCAACGCCGTGCTGCCCGATTCGCTGATGGCAGCGGGTGAGGCCCTGGGCCGCCAAGACCTGATCGAAGAGGGGGCCGCTCTGCTGTCATGGCTTCTCGACCAGGAGACCAACGACGGGCACCTTTCTGTCACACCGGTGGGCGGGAGAGGCCCGGGGGGGCCGCGGCCCGCGTTCGACCAGCAGCCAATCGAAGTTGCCGCGCTTGCGGACGCCTGCGCTCGTGCTGCCGGTCTCATGCCCGGTGACCGCTGGGCAAACGGGGTCGACAGTGCTGTGGCCTGGTTTACCGGCGAGAACGACGCGGGGGCCTCATGTGGGACCCCGCCACCGGAGGAGGCTACGACGGGCTCCGTGCCGACGGGCCCAACCTCAACCAAGGAGCGGAATCCACATTGGCGTTGATCTCTACGTTGCAACATGGCCGCCGTCTGGCCCGGTCCCTGCATTGACCGGGACCGCGCAGGTCCAAGACATCGTGTCCCGCGGGACGCTCCGGCTTCGCCCAGACGCTGGTCGGGTCATCACGGTCCTGTTCGTGCCGGGCGAGGAGATGTACGGCGGCGACTCTCGCGCACCATCGGTGGTCGAACGCATCCTGGCCATGGAGGACGCGGACGTCACAACCACGCTCGCTGACGTCAGGCGGCGCTTCGATCACCGCCACCGCGACCTCGAGGCCACATGGTCGGGACATTTTCGCTTGGCCACTCACCGTCTCGGGCGCGTCGGCGATGTCCCGCTCGAAAAAGAACTCCTTATCGGCGCCTATTTCACCCGTGAGGTTTCGCTCGAAGGTGCCGCCCTGTTCAACCCCTCCATGGTCGCCCACCCTGACCAGAGCGGCCTGGCCCCCGGCGAGACCCGCTACGTGATGAGCCTGCGGGCGGTCGGCGAGGGGCACATCTCCTCCATTGAGTTCCGCACGGGCACCGTGGGCCCGGCTGGCGAAGTTCGTCTCGATACCCCCGGTCGCTTCCCGGAATGCGGCCGGTATTCGCCCGGCCCTTACAATCGTCAGTTGTTCCATGCCAAATTGGCTGAACGAGGCTGCGATAACCAGGCGGCCGCCCAGGTCCTGGACTACCTGGGGCCCATGTTCGAGCCTACGGAGCTCGGCTCGGCCCTCGACGCCCTGCACCCTGACCTGCTGTCCAGGGTGACGGTGCGTGAGGCAGTCCTCGGTATCCGCCAAGTGGCGGCGAACAACTACACGGTCGAGTTCTCGCCGGTGACCGAAATTGCTGAGCGCGTGCTCTGGCCGCACGGGCCGGCCGAGGCGCAGGGCATGGAAGACGCCCGCTTCGTCCGTTTCGTCGACGACGACGGCGCGGTCACTTACTTCGCCACCTATACCGCTTTTGACCAGGTGCACATCGCACCACACCTGCTAAAAACAACCGACTTTGTAACCTTTGCCGCCACCGAGCTGTCGGGGCCCTCCGCCACCAACAAGGGCATGGCATTGTTCCCTAGGAAGGTCGGCGGTCGGTATATGGCCCTGTCGCGATGGGACCGCGAGAACCTCGCCATCACCACTTCCGATGACCTGAGCGAATGGGGCGAAGCCACCACGTTGCAGTTGGACCCCTCGCCGTGGGAACTCGTCCAGGTTGGCAACTGCGGCTCACCGCTCGAGACGCCGCAAGGTTGGCTCGTTTTGACCCACGGGGTCGGGCCGATGCGTACTTACGGGATCGGCGCGGTACTCCTCGACATCGACGACCCCCGCCGCGTTATCGGGCGGCTCCCCCACCCCCTCCTCGAAGCAAACGAGGAAGAGCGGGAGGGGTACGTTCCGAATGTCGTCTATTCGTGCGGGGCGCTCCTCCACGGCGAGACACTGGTCGTCCCTTATGGGTTTTCCGACAGCGCGGTGGGCTTCGCTCGGTTGGATATCGCCGAACTGCTCAACGCCCTGAGGGTCTCGGTCAACTAGCCCGCTAACAAGCGGCGTCGCCCGCCGCGTCGTACCATGTATCAACGGGTCCCGATCACGACTCGTACCAGTAACAAAGGGCCGAGACCACGGGGCCAACGTGGTCAACGCCGGGGTGATCGGAGGGCTGGTGCGGAAAGAATCGCTGTTGGCCAGGACGCTAGTCGAGCTGGCTGACACACTCGTGGCCGACTTCGACGTGGTCGAGCTCCTGACCCGGCTGGCTGACCGATGCGTCGAAGTACTCGATGTCGGGGCGGCCGGGCTCATGTTGGCCGGGCCCGACGGGGACCTGAGGGTGATGGCCTCCTCCAACGAGGCCATGCGCACGTTGGAACTGTTCGAGCTGCAGGCTAAGGAAGGTCCTTGCCTCGATTGTTACCGCAGCGGCGCACCGGTCCTTGAAGCCGACCTCAGCGCAATAGGCACCCGATGGCCCCATTTCGCTCCTGAAGCGCTCGCCGCCGGTTTTCGCTCCGTCCAAGCCTTGCCCATGCGGCTGCGAGGGAACATTATCGGCGCCCTCAACCTCTTCGGCGCCGACCCGGACGAAATGCGCAGCGTCGATATGGAGAGCGCCCAGGCTCTCGCTGATGTCGCAACCATCGCCATCCTTCAACAACGAAAGTCGTACCAAGCCCAGGTCCTCAACCAACAGCTACAACACGCTCTCAATAGCCGCGTCGTGATCGAGCAAGCCAAGGGCATGGTTGCCGCCAGGGAAAACCTCAACATGCCAGCAGCGTTCTCCACCTTGCGCAGCTACGCCCGTCTCCACAACCTGCGCCTCGTCGACGTCGCGACATCTGTTGTCGCCGGTTCCTTGCGCCCTTCAGCGTTGCGGTCGACGCCCCAAGAAGACGGCGATGGTTGAACTGGCGACTGGCTCCATTGGCGTGCTCGGACTTGGGACGGCGCCGTTTGCGTTCCGGCCTGGGTCGACTCGTGAATCTGCAATAGACGTGGTGCACGCCGCTATTGCGAACGGGGTGCGTCTCATAGACACCGCGCGCGCCTATACCCGCGCCGGCGCCGACGGCTACGCGGAGATGATCATCCGCGATGCCCTGACAGACAGCCCTTTCGCCAACGACGTAATAGTCGCGACCAAAGGGGGCCACTTCCGCCACGGCGATGAGTTCCCGGTCGACGCCCGGCCACACGTGTTACGGCAACATTGTGACGCCAGCAGTAGCGCTCTCGGCGTCGAAAGGATTGGGCTGTACCAGCTGCACTGGGTCGATGATAAGGTGCCGCTTCTCGAAAGCGTCGGTGCCCTAGTGGAGCTCCAGCAGGAAGGCAAGATAGCTCATATCGGGTTATCGAATGTATCTATCGCTCAACTCAAACTTGCACGCACAAGCGCCACCATCGCATCGGTACAGAACCGTTTAGGATTTGATTACCGTTCCGATCTCCCGATGGCACGGTTTTGTTCGGGACAAGCGATCGCGTACCTCGCCTATATGCCCCTAGGCGGCACAGCGCGCGTCCGGCCGTCGCCCGAGGACCCACGGGTCAAAATAGCGCGCAGTCACCAAGTCTCCGTTGAGCAGGTCACGTTAAGCTGGCTGCGCACGCAGGCCTCGACAATCGTGCCGATAGTAGGTTCGAGCAGCGTTCCGACGATCCTGGACTCACTCGGCTCAGTTAGCCTCAAGTTGTCGCCGGAAGAGCAGACGCTCCTAGACCATTGGGATGGCGCGAAACCAAGCGGCTAAAGTGCCGCGAAGTCGGGGCCGGAGAACGAATAGCGCCCCGAACCCACTTCGAACACCGCCTCCTGGTGGCCGATAGCACCTGGGAAGGCTGCCACGCTGTTGGGCCCTGAACCACCGGCTTCCACGACTTCGTGGGGGGCAGCTGACGGCACGCGCACACTGGCTCGCACGTTCGGCGGCAGTTCAATGTCGAACCTGAACCGCCCCTCTTTACGTTCCCAGGACGAAGAAATCTCTCCGCGTACCGAACGGAACGAGCCACCAGCATGGCTGAGGCTCCCCCCGGGGTGCGGCCTCATTAATAGGCGGTCAAAACCGGACGCGCCAGGCGCTAGCTCGATACCAAGGACGAAGCGGTATAGCCATTCGCCGACCGAGCCGAGTGAGTAATGGTTGAAAGAGTTCATGCGCGGTGACTGGAACCCGTGTTCGTCGGTGTAACCGTCCCAGCGCTCCCAGATCGTAGTCGCCCCGCGGTCGATCGTGTATTGCCAGGACGGGAAACTGCGTTGCTCGATGAGCTTGTAAGCCACCTCCGAGTAGCCATTGGAGCTAAGGACGGGCAGCAGGTACCCGACCCCTACAAAACCGGTGCTCAGGTGCCAATCCTCGTGAGCTATGGCGTCGACCAGGTAACCCGCCGCGTTCGCCCGCAGGTCGTCGGGCATCAGCCCCATGTGTAGGGCGAGGACATAGGCCGTTTGCGTGCCGGATTCGACCTGGCCGGTCGGCCCTATATAACTCTTACGGAACGCGCTTGCAACCTCGTCGGCGACCTCCTTGTACTCCTCGGCCTCTCTGTGGCGCCCGGTCACGGCGGCTATTTCGGCCATCAGTGTTGCGTCGTAAGCCCAGTAAGCGGTGGCCAGGAGTTCGCGCGGCGTCAGGTCCCCCTTGGGGGCGAGCCAATCGCCGTAGTTAGCCCCCAGTTCGTTCGTCCACAACCGTTCAGGGTTGGCCTTGTCCAGGAAGTCCATCCAAGCCGCCATGCCCACGAAGTTGCGCTCGAGCACACCTGCGTCCCCGTACATCTTGTAGATCGTCCAGGGCACGATGACCCCTGCGTCTCCCCACGCCGGTGACGCGGCGTGAACATGGTTGAGCCGGGGGACGAAGTCCGTGAAGGCGCCCGAAGGTAATTGTGCATCGCTCACGTCATCGAGCCATTTGGCAAAAAACGATGCTACGTCACGGTTGTAGGCCGCCGTGCGAACGAAGATCTGTGCATCGCCGAGCCACCCGAGCCTCTCGTCGCGCTGAGGGCAATCGGTAGGGATGCTGATGAAATTGCCGCGCTGGCCCCAATCGATGTTCGCGAAGAGCTTGTTTAGCTCCGTTGAGGAACACTCAAATGTTCCCGTACGAGGCGTGTCGGAGTGCACGACGCAAGCCGTCACATCTCCTGCGCCCATTTGGCCCGCAAGGCCCGAAACTCCCGCGTAACGGAACCCGTGGAGCGTAAAGCGGGGCTCCAGGACTTCGTTGCCACCCGAGGTGGTGAACGTATCGCTCTGGCGGGCCGTACGAAGGTTGTCGAGATATAGGCCACCGTCCGGGGCCAGCACTTCACCGTGACGGACGGTGACGAGCCGTCCGGCAGGCTCGTCCACCCTAAGGCGGCACCAGCCAGCAAGGTTCTGCCCGAAGTCGATAATGAGCTCGCCGTCCGAGGTACCTTTGACGCTCTTCGCCGGGACCTCTTCGGTGACGACAATGGCCGGCCCCGGGTCAGCGACCAGCTGAGCTTGCCCTCGCTCATGGCACGCGACGGCAAGCCACGCAGCGGCGTTGAAGCCGGGGCGGTCCCAGCCCTCGGGTTCTCTGGCCGGGTCGTTCCCCTCGCCCATCAGCAGGTCGGAGTAAACAGTGCGCCCCGTCGAGCTCGTCCAGGTCCCGTCGGTCACTATCCGCTGAACCTGGTCCGCGCAACGGACGACGAGTTGAGCAAGAAGCTGGGGTTCCCGTGCGTAGTGGGCGCCCGAATGCTTTCGGTCGAAGCCGAAGAAACCACAAGCCCATCCGTCTGCGACGATAGCTCCCATCGCGTTCTCGCCTTCGACGAGCAGGTCCGTGACGTCATAGGTCTGGTAAAGGAGCCGCTTCGAGTAATCGGTCCATCCCGGGGCGAGCACGTTGTCCCCAGCTGGGACGCCATTCACCGACACCCGGTAAATCCCGAGCGCGGTCACGTAAAGGCGCGCCGAGACGACCGGCGAAATCAGCGTAAAGGCTCGGCGCAGGTACGGTGCGGGTTTCATGGCAAGGGCGACAGAGTCAATAGGCCCGGCACCCGAAGGCGGGTCGAACGGGCTCAGGTCGCGGCCGAGCCCGATCCAGGAACAACCGTCCCAACCCGAACTCGCGCTGAGGGCCGTCGTGAACGAAGCGATATTGCTCCAAGGGCCCGACCGCTCAGCCTCATCCCAAACCCGGGCCCTCCAGAAGTAGCGATGGTCCGGGTCGAGCGGCGTGCCCGCGTACTCAATACCGCTCGAGCTGTCGCCCTGCGTCCGGCCACTGTCCCAGGGACAATCGCCGGCACCTTCAAAGTCGGCGACGTCCCGGGCTACCTGGACCTGGTAGGCAGTCTGTCTGCGCCCGACGCCGTCAGCCACGAAGTGCCAGCTGAAGCGCACACGGTCCGCCTCGACGCTCAGTGGGCCGGCCTTGTGGGCACACCGTAACCCGGTCGGCACGAGTGGTCCAACGTTCACAATTTCAACGCTCCTTCGGTGAGGCCTGACACGAAGTACCGCATCGTGAACCCGATCAGCAGGAACATCGGCGCGGTGACGATGACGTAGGCGGCGAAAACTGCTCCGCTATTGCTGAGATTGGTCCCGAAACCTTCGACGAACTGCGCCAACCCGGCGGAGACCGTCGTCCGATTGGGGTCCTGGATCACGATGGTCGGCCACAGGTAGTCCCCCCAGACGTTGATGGCCACCAAGATTGCGCCTGTCAACAGGATCGGGCGGGTCAAGGGGGCAACGATCCGCAGCAGCACCTGACGCTCGGAGCAGCCGTCGACTCGGCCGCTCTGGAGGAGCTCCTGGGGTATCTGATCAAAAAACCCTCGGAAGAGCAACACAAGCAAGGGCTGTGCGCTCGCCGCATATGGGAACACCAGCGCCCACCAAGTGTTGAACATGTGGAGCTTTTGAATGGTCAGGAACAACGGGATAAGGGTCAGTGTCCATGGCACAAGCAACAGCCCCACGTAGGCCATGAACAGTAGCCCCTTCCCCCTGAACTTAAGCTGGGAAAAGGCGAAGGCCCCCAACGCGGCAGCAACAACGCCAATGACGATGGACAAGGACGCCACGATGACGGTGTTCAACAACGGCTGGGCGACACCCGACCAAGCCACCACATAATTCTGGTAATCGAACTGCGTGAAAAGAGTGAACACGCCGTTGGTGAAAAGGTTGTGCCCCGACTTCAATGAGTTCGAGATCACGAACACTGTGGGGAAGTAAGTCATAACAACTATCAGCAACCCGGCCACTACGGTCAGGAACCCGAAGGCGCGCTGACGCTGATGGGGGCTGCCCCACCGACCGGAGGGGGCCGGTCGGTGGAGCGTAGGTTGGACGGTGACGGTCACGATCGTCTCGCCTCCTGCCCTTTTCTTAGTACTTGTTCAGATTGACGTGGTTCTGGGCAGCCCAGGCCTGAGCGGCAGTAGTGAGCAGAGACTGCCATTGGCTGGCGAACCCAGAGTAAGACAGTGACCCGTCCATGTACTCCTGCACGAGCCGCAGGCCCGAGTTTGTAGCCGCTGTCGTCAGGACGTCGTCCAGGACGACGTCGACTACGGTCGGGACCTTGCCGCTCGGCACGAGGCTCGACAGGCCGGGGACGTTGAGGGTGGGCGAGCCGATCTCAATCGGGATCTCCCCTCCCAGTTGGCTCTGGTTGATCCAGTAGCCCAGGTGGGCCGGCGTGAACAACCAAGCCAGGAAGTTCATGACTGTGGAAGTTTTAGCCGGCGTCATCGTGCTGTCTGCTTTTTGTGACGTGACGCCCCACTGCCCGTTGCCGTTGGGCCCTCCGATGACACCGCGGGTGATGGTGTTCAGGGCGTACGAGGTCGTGGCCGAGGTGATCGTCGGCTCGGGGAACACCCCGTACTTGCCGTCGAAGCCGGCGGTCTTAAGGTCGGGGATGTACCAGCTCCCGCCCCACACGATGGCCACCTTGCCCTGGGTGAGCAAGTCCATAGAGAACAACGGCGGGGTTGTCGCGGTGGCAGCGGAACAGGCATCGTACGTGCTGGCGCCCGAGTAGGAGTACGGTGCCAGCTGACCAAGCAGCTTCCACACCTCGGCATAGCGCGGGTTGTTCATGCTGATGATGCCCTTTTTCACCCCAACCGCAATGTCAAGGCCGGTGGTCACCTGCGCATGGTTGACGTCGAACTTGGGCACCTCGTCAGCCAGCAACGAAGAGGTCGCCAGGCGTTCGTACCACGACGGGTTGCACAAGCCGCCGTCAGCGAAGATGAACGGCTGGATGCCGGCCCCGTGCAGCTTGGCCAGATCGGCCATGAACTGGGCCCAGGTGGTCGGTGCACCCGAGATACCCGCCTTGGCAAAAAGCGCCTTGTTGTAGAACATCCCGGTCTCGACGGCCGACCCGAGTATGAGGTCGATATCACCGTTGGGTGAGGTCATGTAGGGGGTCACCGATGCCGGGAAGAGCGACAACCAGCTCTTGTTCCCGGGTACATAAGGGTTGGGCGCCTGCAGGAACGGCTTGATGTTCTGGAGGAGCCCGGCTGGGACGGACCCGGAAGTAACCGGGCCGTACTGTTCCCACACCAGGTCGGGGGCGGCGGCGCCCGAAGCCTGGGCTTCGACTGCGGCGTTGGCGGCCGTAATGCTTGAGGTGTTGTTGGGCAGCCACTCCACAGTTACGCCTGAGTGTGCGTTCTCGTACTGCTTGGTGAGGCTGAGCAGCCCTGCGTTGTCAGCCGCAGTGGCCGGGCCGGTATTGGGTGGCAGGACAGCCTTTATGACCACGGAGGCCGACGCCAACGCCGGTCCTGCCCCCAAGATCGCGGCGGTCCCGTAACCGGCACAGGCCGTTGCGGCTACCAGCGCGACCCCCACTCGCTTATTTAGCTTCATTGTCTTACTTGCCTCGCTTTCGTTGTTGGGTTGTGCTTGGTGCGGTCAAACCGCGGCCCGGCCCAAAGTCGGCCCCTCGGACCGCGCCTAGGTGGTACGTGGGCGGAGCGCTCTCATGACAAATAGTGTGAAAATAAGCATGGTGATAAATAGAAGAGTCCCAATGGCCATCCCATAGCCGTACTGGTCGTTCTGGAACGCCGACTGGTACATGTCGAGCCCGGGCACGAGCGTTGCCGTGCCTGGGCCACCGTTGGTCAACAGGAGTATCGGGATGAAATTCTGAACTGCGTAGATACCGGATAGGATCACGACGATGCGGAACTGCGGGAAAAGCAAAGGTATATCGATGTTGAACACCCGTTTGAGCGGGCCGCTCCCGTCGACGCGTGACGCATCAATAATGTCTTTCGGGAGGTTCTGAAGACCACCGAGGAATATCAAGAACCCAAGGTTGGAGATCCACGGGAAACCGATCAGCAATATACCTATTAGCGCCGTATGAGGGTCGCTCAACCACGCCGGGTGGGGCAGGCCGACATCGGCGGCGAAGCGGTCGACTAACCCCGTGCCCGGCTCAAGCAGGTAGTCCCAGACAAAGATCAGCACGAGCGGGGGGAACACTATGGGAAGAATGAGGACGTACCTGGCCACTTTGCCCACGCGCCTCGGCAAGTGCACAACAACTTCGGCGGCGGTGAACTGGGAGACAAGAGTAATCAGGACACCCCCAACCACGAGGACCAACAGGTTGGTAACCTCGGGCCGGAAGGTAGGTGCCTGGAGGTACTGCTTGAACTGCGTTAAGCCGACATAAGTAGGCGGTGAAAAACCGTTCCACGCGTAGAACCCGCCAATGAGAGAGCGAACGGCGGGGTAATAGCTGAATACACCTATGAGAAGCAGGCTAGGGAGCAACAATGCGGCCAAAACGGGGTGGTACCGGGACCGCGCCCGAAGCCCGCCTCGCCGGCCCGTCGGGCGATAGCCGTCATTGGAGAGACTTGGCTGAGGTTCCTCGACGACGCCTTCGGTTACGGCCGGACCGCCTAATCTCAACACAACACCCCCTTCCATTTTCAAGGCACTCCTGAGCCCCAGTCCTGGACCACTTCAATATCCGGCCAGGTGCCAGGGCGTCGGTCTTCGGGGATTTACGATCCTCGTGACCTGAACGCGCTACCCCAACGACGTAGCCCCGACAGCTGGCCTTCCCATTCCAGGTACCGCTTGAATGCGCTGATCAACTGCATGTCAAGCTGGTCCTATCGTCGCGCGGCAGGTTCGTTTCCACTAGGACTACAGTGACTGCTATAAAGACGATCTTGACCAGTTCCCGGATGCGAGCCGACGCCAGGCTCGTACAAAGCGTTCTATAAGACGCCAACGAGGTCCCGTAGTTTGTCGTCGCTGTGCTGGACGCGACGACGATCTTGACATTGACAATGCGTTCCCGATCGAAAGGGCGGCCGTGCACCTTTACTCCGAGCACGTGATCCTGCGCCAGCGCGACGTCGTCGCCGCTGCCGAACAGTGGGACCACGACACGCCTCAGCGCCCGCACGTGCACGAGTTCATGGAAGTCGTCGTAGTCATCGGGGGTACAGCAGTCCATCGCACTCGATCGGGCCAGTCCCGGATCGGCGCCGGCGCCGTGCTGTTGGTGCGCCCCGGCCAATGGCATGCATACGACGACCCGAGTGGGCTCCGGATCTGGAACGTGTACATACCCACCGAGACATTGGAAGGTGAGCTCGCCGCCCTGCGGAGCCACCCTGTCCTCGCCGGCTTCACGTCGGCCAGGGTGGCTACGACTCGGTCACCGTCGCCTCACACGGTCTCGCTGAACGGGCCCGGTAGAGGCCGCCCCTTACCCGCGCCAACGGAGCCCTCACACGTCGACCTAAAGGCGCTCGAGCCTTACCTCGAGGACCTCGCTCGGACTTCCGATGGCACAGGCCGCAGCCTGGCTCGGCTGGGCCAGCTGCTAGTGGTGCTGGACATGCTGGCCCCGGCCTTCGCCTTCCCCAAGCCGGGCCAGAGCTTGCCGGCAACTCACCCCGCGGTTATTGCTGCCACCGAGGAACTCGACGCGGCGCCCGACCAGGCCTGGACCTTGGCCGATCTTGCCGAACGTGCCCACGTGTCGCCTTCATATCTTTGCCGGCTCTTCATGCGAGAGCTCGGGATCAGCCCCTTGCACTACCTGGAGCGACGCCGCCTCGAATTGACGGCCCAGTTGCTCCTCGAGGGCGACCTGTCAATCAACGAGATAGGTTCTATTGCCGGCTGGGCGGACGCCAACTATATGACGCGGCGGTTCCGCTCCGCCCAAGGAATGTCACCCAGTCGTTACCGGTCCGTTTTCCAAACTGCGTCGGTGCATGCAGGTGTCATGCTGCACGACGAGGAATAGATCGGTGGTTTTCAGGCGACGA
Organism: uncultured Acidimicrobiaceae bacterium; assembly: GCA_963699075.1. Classification (GTDB taxonomy): domain Bacteria; phylum Actinomycetota; class Acidimicrobiia; order Acidimicrobiales; family Palsa-688; genus Fen-671. The sequence continues at coordinate 425,110 of CAVOTF010000006.1, forward strand.
TGGACCGCTCGAGCTCGAGCAGGGGCGTGGGCGGTTCGAGACCGATCTCGGCAAAGGCCGAGCGCGCTCGGTGCACTACTGAGAGCGCCTCCCCCCGACGACCTTGCTCCAAAAGCGTCGTCGCTGCGCGGAGGTACCTCAGGTCGTCGTACGGAGCGAACTCGATGGTCCGCTCGACCATCCGCCGCACCCCGTCCAGGTCGCCTCGGCGAGCGGCTTCGCCGGCGCACAGGTCGAGTAGGTCAAGCATGGACCGGCGGGCGTGCTGTCGCGGCCTTTCGGCCCAATCTTCGTAGCGGTCTTCGGGGAGGAGCTCTCCTCGGTAGCGCACGATGGCGCCACGCGCGATCGCCGCGGCAAGAGCCAAGTCAGTAGCGGCGAGGGTCTCAGCTCGACGGGCCTCCGCCAGCATTTCTTCGAAGTCCACGCTCACGGAACGGTCGAGGACAAGCAAGTCCCCTTCCCGGACGAGCACGGTCCCGGCAGCGGAACGCAAGCGGTTGAGCACCGTGCGCAGCCGGTTGCGGCCCTCGGCCCGGCCCGCTTCCGGCCACAAAGTTTCCATCGCCTGCTCGACGTGCAACTGGCCGCCGCTTACGGCAACAAGTTTTAGAAGTTGAACTTCTTGACCTGGACGAAGCGCTACGGACCGCCCCGCCACCGTCAGCTCGAAACGACCGAGCACCGTCAATGCAACCGGCAGCGCGGTCGCTTTCAGGGCGGCGGCGGCGGGTTGCCCGGTATCGACCGCGAGCCCCAGCAACTGCTCGGTGATAGCGCGTTCTTTTATAAGAGGAAGTTGCGGCTGGCCCAGGCGGGCCGCTTCTTCGAAGGCTCGTGCCGCAAGGGCACCCGCGGCGCGGTCCTCGCCCCGGCGAAAGGCGGCGAAGGCTCCCAACAGGCTTACCCGCCAGTACTCGCGGGGCTCGATCCGCCTTAGGTCTGGGGCCTTCAGCCGCTCCTCGGCGACAACCGGGTCTCCGTGCCTGGCCTCCAGGGCGGCTTCAGCCATAGCCACGAGGTGCCCGGCGTCCTTTGGCTCGGCCTTTACCCGGGCCAGGTACTCCCAAGCGAGAGCCGTGTGCCCGACCCGGTCCAGCAGGTCGGCAGCATCAGCCAAGAAGTCGCCCGAGGCGGGGCCCCACCAGGTACCCCTGTGCAGCTCGACCTGGCGAAGGTGGTGCAACGTAGCCTGCGCATCTTCGCGGTAGGAGGCGAGGATGGCTAGTTTCCAGTGGCCGTGGGCACGGAACAGGTCGCTGTCGAGCTGTTCGGCCACGCGCAGGACCTCTTGAGCGCTGGTACGGCAAACTTCGTCCTGGCCGAGCTCGGCCGCCACCCAAGCGCGGAAGCACATGAGATAGGCCCACCGCCGGGGTAGGTCCGCAACCAGGTTCAGCCCCTTTTCAAGCCGGTCCATGGCATCGGCAGCCTGGCCGCGGGCAAACTCGATGGACACAGCCCAGTACGGGACGAGTGCCGACGTCGCAGAACGCATCCCCAAACCTTGGTACAGGTTCGAGGCTCGAGAGAAGCACTCCTCCGCTTCGGCCAGGGCGCTGTCGTCGCGTCGCCCGGCACTGTCGAGCTTCCAACAAAGCGCCTGGCCGAGGATGTGGTTCGCCCGAGCCCGGGTGAGCCTCTCGCTGGGAGCGGCGTCCTTTAGCACCGAGCGGACGCGGTCTTCGGCTTGTTCGGGCTTCAACTCGCGCAGCAGCTCTGCGGCAAGCTCAACGCTGACCGCCCTCCCCAACACGACGTCCCGGCTGCCCTCAGCGATCTCGTGGGCCCGCTGGAGGAGGACTTGGCCCCGGTCCCACCGCGTCGCCACCCTTAGCCCGCGGGCAACAAGGAGAAGAACATTCGGGTTGGCATCTACGACATCGTCCGGTAGCTGGTCGAATACCGCCTCCAGCTCGAGGACGTCCATGGCCTCGGCGACCTCGGGAGGTGTCCCGGCCAATACCGTCGCCGCTTCAGCGGTATCGCCTGAGGCCAGCAGCAGCTGCAAAGCCCATCCCAGCTCCCCTCGTTGCCGGTACAGCTTCGCCGCCTTGCGCATCGCGTCAGTGTCGAGGGGTGAAAAGGTGGCCAGGTGGTCACGGACCGGCCCAGGCAAGTCCCACCACTGGCCTTGGGCGGGAGTGAAGGGAAGTCCCGCCTCCAGAGCGCGCACGAAAAAACCCTCTTCCACACTGACAAGGTCCACCAGCTCCGCGTCGAGGAGCGGGAGCCGAGCGACCTGGGACAATTTGGGCAGCGAAGAGGCCCCCAAGGTCGCGACTGCTTCTTCCAAGATGGCGGCTACCGCACCGGCGGGGTGGTCCGGGCTTGTGGCCGCTTCGGCGACGGCTCCGACCGCCTCACCGGTCCGGGCGGCTCGAGCCGCGGCCAAGGCGGTTGCCGCAGTCCAGCCGGCGGTGGCCCGGTCGAGCACTTTTGCCTGGTCCGGACCGAGCTTCAACCCGAAACCGGAACGGCATAGAGCAAGCGTCTCGTCGGGCGTGAGCGCGAGGTCGCTGGAACTGAGGTGGAGGTTCTCGGCTCGTCGTAAGCGTTCCGCACCTTTCGGGAGGTGGCGGGCCAGCACGATCAGGCGCTGCTCCCCAACGAGCTGGGTGGCGATATGGTCGATCAGCGCGCCGGCGTCGGGGGAAGCGTTGTGGGCGTCGTCGATGATAAACACGCACGGCTCTTGGGCTAAGGCGCTGACCATGGCATCGGCTGCTGCGGTGGCGTCCTCGCCGGCTGCCGTTGCGGCAGCCTCGCTGAAACCAACACGCGCCACCGCGGCATGGAGCCGGGCGACAAGCAAGGCGGCGTTGATGCCGGCATGGTCGAGGGGCACTTCTATGCCGACGGCCCGCCATTGTCCAACCAGTTCGGCACCGAGGGTGCTCTTTCCATAACCCGCGGCCGCCTCGATGACGACGACTTGATGGTCTGCGCAACGCTCCGTCAGACGTGGCCGGGGGACGTGGTACGGCGGGAGGCGGCGCATTTCGGGACCTTAGCTGTGTCTAGTCAAGTGGACTTCGGCGAACGGCGCCGGGTTACACCCTGACCTCAAAGAGTACTAAAAGTGCGACCTACCTGCTCCGGAGCTGTCCAGGCGTTGCCGGAGGGCGCTTAACGTCAACGTTAAGGTATGATCACGTAAACGTTAAGAGGGGCATGAGAGAGAATGACGAACCTGGAGCGGTCGGTGCTGAACGGCCCCAGTAGAAGCGCGGTCGGTGACAACTACAAATGGACGGCGCTTTTCATTTCAACGCTCGGCATGTTGATGGCGACAATCGACGGCTCCATCACGCTCATCGCTTTGCCTGACATCTTCCGGGGGATCGGTATCGACCCGTTGAAGACCGGGAACAGCTTCTTCCTGTTGTGGATGATCCTGGGGTTCCTCGTGGTAACAAGCGTGCTTGTGACCACGCTCGGCCGCTTTGGCGACATATACGGCCGGGTCCGCGTCTACAACCTCGGCTTTGCTGTCTTCACTTTGTTCTCACTGCTGCTGAGCGTGACGTGGATGTCAGGCGAAACAGCAGGGATTTGGTTGATAGTTATGCGGATCTTCCAAGGGGTGGGTGCGGCAATGCTGATGGCGAACTCCGGTGCCATCCTGACGGACGCTTTCCCTCGGGGACAGCGGGGAACTGCAATGGGCATCAACCAGGCCGCGGCAATGGGCGGCATGTTCATCGGTTTGGTCCTCGGCGGGGTCCTCGCCCCCATCAACTGGCGGCTCATCTTCTTGGTGTCGGTGCCCATCGGCCTGTTCGGCACGGTCTGGGGCTATGTGAAGCTGCGCGAGCTGAGCGCCCGGCGCCCGGCGAGGATCGACTGGCCCGGCAACATCACCTTTGCCCTGGGGCTCGTCTTGATAATGGTGGGTATCACCTATGGGATCGAGCCCTACGGGCACGACACCATGGGATGGGCCAACCCGTTCGTCCTGTTATGCCTTGTGCTCGGCGCCGCCCTGCTCGGCGTTTTCGGGATTGTCGAGGTCAGGTCGAAAGAGCCGATGTTCAGGCTCCAGCTGTTCAAGATCCGCGCCTTCACGGCCGGGGTGTTCGCCAGCTTCCTGGCTGCATTGTCCCGTGGCGGGCTCATGTTCATGCTCATCATCTGGTTGCAGGGGATCTGGTTGCCGCTGCACGGTTACGATTTCGCCCGGACCCCTTTGTGGGCCGGTCTGGCAATGCTCCCGTTGACCGCCGGGTTCCTAGTCTCAGGGCCTTTCTCGGGCATGTTGTCGGACCGCTACGGTGCGCGGCCGTTTGCCACCGGAGGCATGGTCGGCACGGCTGTCTGTTTCGGTTTGTTGGAGCTATTGCCGACTGATTTCTCGTACTGGGTCTTTGCTCTCCTTCTGTTCGCTACAGGGCTCAGCATGTCCATGTTCGGCTCACCGAACCGGGCCGGGGTCATGAACAGCCTCCCGGCCGAGCACCGCGGCGCCGGGTCGGGGATGAACACCACCTTCCAGAACTCGGCGCAGGTGCTCTCGATCGGGATTTTCTTCACGTTGCTAATTGTCGGGCTCTCCTCCTCCCTGCCCGGGAGCCTCTACCGTGGCCTAGTGGCGCACGGAGTGCCTTTGGCCGTGGCCGCTCATATCTCTCACTTGCCGCCGGTCTCGACGCTGTTCGCTGCGTTCTTGGGCTACAACCCGGTGCAGCACCTCGTCGGGCAAAACGTCTTATCCCACCTCAGTTCTTCCCAGCAGTCGGTCCTGATCGGCCGAGGCTTTTTCCCGAAGCTGATCGCCGTGCCCTTCCGCGCTGGGCTCCACGCCGCCCTCGACTTCGCAATTGGGGCCAGCCTGCTGGCAGCTCTGGCGTCGTGGAGCCGAGGCAGGCACTCGGTCACCTCGGCATTGGCATTAGACGGCGCGCAGGTGGAGGCTGGGGCGGCTCCCCGAGAGACGTCAAACGGCGGCCAAGGCGAGCTTCACGGCAGCGACCGAGCAGAGGCCGTGTCAGGGACCAGGAAGTGAAGGGCTAATGCCAGCCCTCCCATCGACGGCTGAGCGCAAGCCGGTCGCGTTCCGAATCGGCGAGGTGGCCAAGTTGACCGACCTCACGACCCGGACGCTGCGTTATTGGGAGGAACTTGGGCTCGTCCGCCCGAGCTCTCACGGGAGCACTGGCGAACGCCACTACTCGCGTGCTGATGTAACGCGCGCAACGCGGATCCGTGACCTCCAGAAGTTCCTTGGCTTCTCCCTCGCCGAAGTCCACGTGGTGCTGGACGTCGAGCAAGTGGACATCCTCGACCGCGTGAAATCCGAACTTCGCTCCGGCGACCCGTCTCCCGAGCGGCAGCGGGAACTGCTTGACGAGGCCATTGTCGCCAACGACCAACTAATTGCCCGCCTCGACGACACCTTGGCGCACATTCGGGCTTTCCGCACCGAACGCGCCGCCAGCGCCAAGCGGCTACGGGAACGCCGGAGCGCACTAGAGCCGACCTGAGGTCCCCTCGTCCCGCCAGGTGGCGGCCTTCTCTCGTCAGGCCGCCGCTCCTACGACGCGGTATAGCTGCCATTCACCAGGAACGCCCTTCAGCTCACGGGCGCCGCGGTCTTGTAGGAGGATACCTGAGCCGGCGATGAGGTCCTTGACGGTTTGAGAGACGAGAACCTCTCCAGCGCCGGCTTGTGACGCCACGCGCGCACCTATGTGGACGGCGATCCCACCGATTTTGCCGTCGACCACTTCGCACTCGCCCGTGTGCAGCCCGGCCCGTACTTCGATCCCGAGCGAGCGCACCGCTTTTGTGATGGCGTCGGCGCAGCGGATGGCGCGAGCAGGGCCGTCGAACCGAGCGAAGAAACCGTCCCCGGCCGTGCTGATTTCGACCCCCGCATAGCGGGCGAGGAGGAGGCGCACCGCTGCGTGGTGGCGTTCGAGAAGGGCCAACCAAGCTCGGTCGCCGAGTTCGACGGCTTTGTCGGTTGAGCCGACAACGTCGGTGAAAAGAACAGTGGTCAGGACGCGATCGAACTCAATTGCGTTCGGCGCGCCTTCCCAGCTTCGCCGGAGGAACTCCTCGAGGTGAGCGAAGGCCCGAGCATCGTCGCTGCCAAACGGCAAGTGGCCCTTGCCCGGGAGCTCGACGAAGATCGCCCCTGGTATGAGATCAGCAAAGGAGCGAGAACCATAGGTGATGTGGGGCGGCTCCTCAGCCCAGCAGCAAACCAATGTCGGAGCGCTGATGGCCGGAAGCGCGGCCCGAACATCCATCTCCCGGTTCATTTCGCCTAGGGCCCGCATCGACTTATCGTCCGCCCCCGCCAGCAGCATATTGACCAACGCCTGGCGGTCGCCCGGCGTGCCCTGCGGGAGCATCCACTCCGCTTGGCTCTGCATGCGTTGATGGTCCCCCCACGGGTGTTCGTCGAGCCAGGCGTCACCGTCACGCATCTCTTCGTCGGTGAAGCCGCCCCGGTAATCTCGAGCAAACCTGAGCCTTGGTAGCGAACCCCACAAGACCAAGGCCCAGCACCTGTCGGGGAATGTGGCTGCGAACAAAGCACACATCGTGCCGCCCTCGGAAGTGCCTATGAGGGCCGCTCGCTCAGAGCCAGCGGCGTCCATGACGGCCCGGATATCGTCCGTCCTCTCCTCCATATCGGGCAGCCCGACACGCCGGTCGGACATCCCGGTCCCTCGCTTGTCGAACACGATAACGCGCCCGAGCTGGCTCAGACGCCTAAGGAACTCGGCCCACGGGCGGATCTTCCAGACCATCTCAATATGAGTTACGTGGGAGGGCGCGTAGATAATGTCGACAGGCCCGTCACCGAAGACCTGGTACGCGATGCGCACTCCGCTGCTTTCGGTGTACTGGACCTCAGGTACGGGCATGGGCAAAGTTTATGAGCCCGGGCCCATCGACTACGGTGCTGGCGAAGCGGCTTCAGGTGGTCCCCAGCGCGATGCCACGGTTGGGCGCGTCTGGGCTGATACCTAGGTGTGCGGCCAACACCGCGACAGACGACGAGGCGGTCCAGGCCTGAGGGTGGCACGCTGCAGGGTACGGCAGTGGGCGCCGGCTCCCTGCCTTCTCGCAGCCGCTGTACAGCTCCGGTAGCCGGTAGTCGAAAGCCTCGGCGGCGCTCAGCAAACCCTCGATGAGAAGCTCGGCGGAGTTTTGCGCCTCCTCCCCGCCGGCGCGGGCCAGTCCCGTAATTGCGATGGTGGTGTCGTGGGGCCAAACCGACCCGCGGTGGTAACTGAACGGGTTGTACCCGAGCGAGGATGTGGCCAGGGTCCTCAGGCCGAAACCGCTGTTCAGGTCGGGCCCACCGAGCCGCCGGGCTACGTGGGCGCTTTCTTGCGCGCTGAGAAGACCGGTGCCGAGGAGATGGCCGATGTTTGAGCTCACGGAGTCGACGGGGGCGCCGTCGCCGTCCAGGGCGACCGCAGGGTAAGGGCCTTCTTCGTCGGCCACCCAGAAATTCGAACGGAAGTGGTCGGCCAGGTCCCCCGCCAGCTGGCGCCAGCGCTGCGCACCGTCGAGCCCGAACGCTTCCAACAGTTCCGCTCCGCCGAGGGCCGCTTCGTGGGCGTAACCCTGCACCTCGCACAAAGCGATCGGCGGCCGGGCCAATCGCCCGCCCCGGGACTGTATGGCGTCTGAGGAGTCCTTCCAACCCTGGTTGGCCAACCCCTGGCCGGACTCGTCGATGTACCTCACGAAGCCGCCACCGACCCGCAAGGTCGCAGCCAACCAATCCAGGCAACGGCCCATGGGGCCGAGAAGCGGAGCTACGTCGGCTTCGGGCAGGCCCCATCTCCAGGCGTCGTGGAGCAGGCACACCCAGAGCGGGGTGGCATCGATAGTCCCGTAGTAGACGGGTGGAAGGGTATGCAGCCTTTCCGAAGCTCCGTCGTAATTGGTCTCCCGGCGGACCTCGTGGAGCACCTTTCCCGGTTGCTCACCGGTCCGAGGGTCAAACGAACGGCCCTGGCGCCTCGCCAAGGCCTTCAGGGTGCCGAGAGCGAGATCGGTGCCAGCCGGGAGCAGCATGCGAGCGGCCCAGATCGAGTCCCTGCCGAACAGGGTTAGGTACCACGGTGCTCCTGCAGCCAGGAAGACCTCGTCGGGGCCGTCCGGCAGGGCCACCTGTAACTGGTTGAGGTCGGCCACGCTCAGCTCGACCCACCGGCGCAACCGATCGTCCAGCGACCTGACCTGCGGGGTCGGCACCGCGCAGCGTGCTCCCGGCGGGGGCGGCAGCACCGCGGCGCGAGGCAGGTCCTCACACAGCTCGACTGTCAACTGCAAAGTGACCGGCCTGCCCGGCTCGACAGTGATATCCCACTCGAGGCTCCCGTCGGCCGCGTTTACGCTGCCGGGCAGGGGCGACGCCGATGCTCGCACGTAGCACTGCCCGGGCACCTCCCAGACCAGCCCGTCGGCGGCGGCAGCGGCTGGCTGGCCGGCTGGCCGGAAACCAGCCTTCACGGTCGCGATAGCAGCAAGGTCGCAAGCCAACGCGACCTCTACGTGAAAGTTCCTGGCTCTCGCCGCGTGCGACTTTACCGTGAAGCTCTCCATCATCCCCGTTGGGCCCAAAGTCCGCCGGCGTGCGAGGACGAAGGCCGGCCCATCACCTCCGTCCGGCGGGAGCGCGCTGTCGAAGTCATTGCTGGCCCCACCGCAAAGCTCATAGCCCAACGGGACAGGCTCGACGCCGTCGACTGTGACCTCGAGGCGGCTCAATGCCCGCAGGTCGTTGACGAACAGGCCCTCGGCGCCGAGCGGCCGGATCTGGCCGCTGCGTGCAGACAGCGACATGGCGGGAGCGCTCACTGCTGCCACAAGGTTGTGCAGGTAGGGCTGACCGAGGGCGCTGGACAGACTTCGGGGGGTGACTTGATCGTTCATATAGCTTTAAGGGTATAGAGCTTTTGAACGATCAAGTGAAGCTACCAGGGGGTGCAGCATGGTTATCGCCGGGGTAGGAGTGACGGTTGTGAGGGAGAGCTCGGGGTTGGGAGGGTGAAGAAGCCGCTGGCCGCGGACAAGAAAAGGCCCACGATCGAGGTGGTCGCCAAGCGGGCGGGGGTCTCTCGCCAGACCGTTTCGAATGCAGCCAACGCTCCCCACCGCCTCCGGCCGGAGACACTCCAAAAGGTCCTCGGCACCATCGATGAACTGGGCTACCGTCCCAGCCAGGCCGCCCGTTCCCTGCGTACCAGCGCCACCCAGGTGATCGGTTGTCGCCTGCTCCCGGGCAATTATGCCGGCACCGGTGGCGTCCTTGACCGCCTCTTGCATGCATTGTGCGATGCCGCCCGGGAAAAGGGTTACGGGGTGCTCACCTTCTCGGCTGCCAACGACGACGACGAGATCGGGGTGCTTGACGACCTTCTGCGGCGCAACGCCGTGGACGGGATCGTCCTCGCCAACACCCACCACGGCGACGTGCGTCCGGGCTGGCTGATCGAACAGGGGGCTCATTTCGTTGCCTTCGGGCGTCCCTGGGGCGTGGCGCGCTCTGAGCATTCCTGGGTCGACGTGGACGGCGCCAGCGGCACTTCGCAAGCGGTCCACCACCTCGCCGACCTCGGCCATTCGCGAGTCGGCTTTCTCGGTCTGCCGCAAGGCTCGGGGGTGGGTGACGACCGGTTCCAAGGTTGGCAAACTGCGGTGGAGGCCCTTGGCCTACCTGTCGTGGGCCTAGTCGCGCGAGCCGAAGACGGCATTGTTTCAGGTCACGCGCTGGCCGAAGAACTTATGGCTTCGCCCGACCCTCCTACCGCTGTGGTGTGCGTGAGCGACGCCATGGCCGTCGGTGCGTCGCGGGCGGTCGAAGACCGCGGCATGGGAGTCGGCCGCGACGTCTCTGTCATCGGTTTTGACGACAGTGCAGCGGCATCGGTGCTCCGGCCACGCCTTTCCAGCGTCCGCCAGCCCATCGAAGACGTAGCGCACAAACTGGTCGAGGTGCTGCTGGCAGAGCTTTCGGGTGCCCGCCGGCGCCCGTCCCGAGAGCTGCTGCCTCCCTGGTTGGTGGTCCGGGAAAGCAGCGGCGAGCCCCGTGCGACCGCGACCCGCCGCTTGGGCACCGAAGTTGGTGAGGCAAAAAAAGACTTTTCTCTCCGTGGTAGCAACAGAAAGGAACAACATAAATGAAGCGATGGAAGGCTGTAACGGGCCTAGGTGTATCAGCGGCCCTCGTAGCTATGTCGGCAGGTGCGGCAACGGCGTCAAGCCCGACCAAATTGGTGGGCAAAACCAGGGGTGTGAGCCTCAATTTCATGATCGCCTCTTCTGGTCCCGCCGAGACCAACGCCGACAAGGCGGCAGCCGCGGCGTGGGCCAAATCGACAGGCAACAAAGTTAACGTGATCAATTCCTCAAACCTGACACTGCAGCTCACCGAGGCTTTCTCAGGCGGCACCCCGCCTGACGTCTTTTACGGCGAGACACCTATGTTCGAGAGCATGGCGAAAAACGCCCAGCTCCTCCCCAGCGGGCCGTCGGTAGACCCTGCGAGCGACTTTTATCCTTCGCTCGTCCAGGCGTACACCTACAACCACACGTTTTACTGCGTACCGAAGGACTCGTCGACCTTGGCCATCGAGATCAACACGGCCATGTGGAGCGCGGCCGGGTTGACCAACGCAGATTTGCCAACCACGTGGGCCAAGCTCGCCTACGATGCCAAGGTCCTGACCAAGGGGCACGTCACAGGCTTGGTCATGTCGAACAGCCTGGACCGAGTCGGCGCGTTCTTCGCCGAGGCCGGCGGGTCGTACATGAACAAGTCGGACACGGGTTTCGCGTTCAACTCTCCTCAAGACGTCCAAGCGCTCACCTACCTGCAGGGCCTCGCGAAAAGCGGCTACCTGAAGTTCACTCCGGGCGATGGCGTCAACGCGGGATGGGGGGGCGAGGCTCTGGGCACCGGCCTGGCGGCCATGACAATCGAGGGTAACTGGATCATCGGCGCCATGCAGAGCGATTACCCGAAGATCCCCTACGAAGTGGTCCCCATGCCTGCTGGCCCCACAGGCAAGCACGGCACCCTGGTGTTCACCAACTGCTGGGGGATCGCGGCCAGCAGCAAGTACACCGCGGCTGCCGTAAGCTTCGTCAAGTACCTGGCGTCGCCGGCCCAGCAGCTCAGGTTCGCCAACGCCTTCGGCGTAATGCCGTCACGGCCAGCCGTCGCCCAGGAGTGGGCCAAAGAGCACACGACTCCAATCGCCACCGGCACCGAGACACCCGATGTGTCCGCGTTCGTCCAAGGCGACGCATATGCCCTGCCTCAAGTGGCAACTGTGGGCTTCGCCACCGTAGAGACCGCGTTCAACAACGAAATTGACGCTCTCGCCAGTACGAGCCCCAAACAGATGCTGTCGAGCATGCAGACCAACGCTCAGGCGCTCCTGCAGCCCTAACTCCCCCGAAGGCTACGTTGTACCCGGGCACTCTGGCCCGGGTACAACGCCGCCCGTTTGCGCCTCTGTAGGAGGGATGGATGGCGATAGTTCCCCAAACCGAAGGGCCCGTGACTACTCGTCGGGAGCTCAGAGGTGGGCCCCAGGCAGCCTATAACGCGGCGCCGGGCAAAACCAAGAGCGGCAGGTCCCCGCTGCACCGTGGCGAGAACCTGTTCGGCTGGCTGTTCGTTTCGCCTTCAGTCGCCATCCTCGTCGTGTTCATGGTCATCCCGATATTCCTGGCCCTCTATGTCAGCTTCACCAATTGGTCGGGCCTCACCAGCCCGTTCAGCCACAGCGTCCAGTTGGTCGGCCTCACGAATTACCGGGCACTGATAACCAAGGCAGGGCTGTACCAGACCGATTTCGCCACCTCGGTCCGCGACAATCTTTATTTCTTCCTGTTCACCGTGCCCCTCCAGACGGCGCTCGCCCTTTGGCTGGCCAATCTGGTCAACAGCAAGTTCCTACGGGCAAAAGGGTTTTTCCGGACCGCCTTCTATTTCCCCTCGGTTACGAGCTCGATCGCTATAACCATCGTTTTTATATTTCTCTTCCAAGGTGACGGCGTCGTGGACAGCATCCTTGGCTGGTTCGGCATCAAGGGCCCCGACTGGATCTATGACCAAAGCGGCGTTTTCACGAATATCCTCAACGCCCTTGGCATATCGAGCCCCGGCTGGGGCAACCATACGTTCATCGGGCTTTCGCTGTGGAACTGGGTTGCCGGGCCCTCCGTCGGCATGTGCGTGCTCATCATCCTGCTCGTGTGGACGACGTCGGGGACATTCATGCTGTTTTTCCTGGCTGCCATGCAGACAATCGGCGAAGAAGTGGACGAGGCCAGCGCCATTGACGGCGCCACTCCCTGGGAGAGGTTCCGTTTCGTGACCCTGCCTCTGTTGCGCCCCGCTCTCGTGCTCGTCGTGACCCTCGGGTTCATATCCACTTGGCAGGTCTTTGACCAGGTCGTGCTGCTCGGCCCCAGAACCCGACCACCATTACCCCGTCATACTTCGCCTACCAGGTCAGCTTCCAGGACAGCAATTTCGGGGCGGGCGCTGCAGTCGCGTTCTTGTTGTTCTGCCTCATCATCTTCTTGACTCTTCTCCAACGCAGGTTCGTCAAGGAGGACCTGACCAAATGAGGCCCAGCGGTGCTCAGGTGGTGGCCCGACGCCTAGTGGGCTACGTCGTGCTGGTGTTCTTCGCTCTCGTCTTCATCGCCCCGTTCATCATCACCCTGGTTACTTCGTTTAAGACCGACTCAGACTCCACCTTGAACCCGCTGAGCCCCATCCCGCACCCGGTGACCCTGTCGGCCTGGGACCAGATCTTCGGGATCGGGTCGACGGCATCGGTGACCGACATACCGCGTTGGCTGTTCAACAGTGCCTTCGTCGCGTTGATGATCACGTTGGCCCGCGTCGTCCTGGACAGCCTGGCCGGTTACGCCTTGGCGCGCCTCGAGTTCCGGGGCCGCAAACTTATATTCGCGTTCATCGTGGCCACGATGGCCGTCCCCGGTGTGGTGCTCCTGATCCCGCAGTTCCTGGTGCTGAAACAACTTCATCTTTTCAACTCCTACCCGGGGATGATCATCCCGATCGCCTGCGACGCCGTCGGTATTTTCCTGATGCGCCAGTTCTTCTTGCAGGTCCCGCTCGCCCTTGAGGAGGCGGGCCGCATAGACGGGGCGAGCACTTGGCAGATTTATTGGAGGATCGTGCTACCCGCCGTCCGGCCCGGGCTCATCACCCTTACGATCATCTCGTTCCAGGGGTCGTGGAACCAGTTCCAGTTCTTCCTGATCGCCACCATCTCGCCCAAGTACTACACGCTCACCACGGGACTGGCCAACCTGGTCAACGGGGGCCTGTCGTCGGGGAACCAGTTCCCCCTCAAACTGGGCGCCTCGTTGCTGACGATAATCCCCATGGCGGTCATGTTCTTCGTGCTGCAGAAATACCTGGTGCGTGGCCGGTTGGAGGGAGCCGTCAAGGGGTGAGCGCCGCGGCTGGCCCTGGGCCTGGGCTGACGGGACGACCTCCCGAGCGTGCCAAGGTAAGCTCAGCGCCAGAGCACCCTGAGGGAAGGCGGGCCAACTTGAGGCGGAAGAACAAAATTGGCCCACGTCCGCTCGGGGCTTTAGCCGCCCTCTTGCTCGTGGCAGGGCAGCTGGCGACAGCAGCGCCGGTGAGCGCGCAAAGCCTTACGTTTGTAAAGGTGTGGTCGCAGACGGTCTCCGACGGCAGCCCGATCAGCTTGTCGTCACCCAATGTGGCGACCCTCGGCGGCGCCAGTGCGGTAGTCGTGGGTGACCAAGGTGGGCACGTCTATGGGTTCTCGCTGGCCACCGGCGCGGTCGTGCCGGGTTGGCCGGCAAGTACCGGAGGGATCCCCATTGGTTCGACCCCGTCGGTGGCAGCCTTGCGCTTAGGTTCGCCCGACGACACCGTCTTTGTCGGTGCCGGCAGCGCCGGAGCGCCCCACGAAGGTGGGTATGAGGCCTTCGCTCCCGATGGCCACGAGTTGTGGTACGTCGCCGTGCACAACCCCGGTGCAAGCTACAAATCAGGTGTCGTCGCCTCACTTGCCGTAGGGGATCTTCAAGGCAGCACCGACGTTGTAGCCCCATCGGTCGGCCAAGACCAAGACGCCATCAACGCCGCGACCGGCGCAGTCCTCCCCGGGTTCCCGTGGTTCCAAGCGGACGGGGATTACGCCACACCCGCGCTGGCCGACCTATACGGCACAGGCAAAACCGAGATCGTCGAGGGTGGGGGCCAGACCGCTGGCTTGGCCTTTGGTGTCCATTACCCCCAGGGAGGCCACGTACGCGTCTTGGCGCCAACTGGGAACAGCGGGGCCAAGACGCCCGCCGGAGGCCTGATGTGCGACTACCACCCTCTCCAGTCCGTCGACTCTTCTCCCGCCGTGGGCCGCTTCTTGGCACGTGGCGCCGAGGGCATCACCGTGGGCACCGGCAACTTCTGGCCGGGTGCCCCTCCCGGGACCGACGCTGTGCTCGCCGTCGACAGTCACTGCCACCTCGTATGGTCGGCCAAATTGGACGGCTTGACCACCTCCAGCCCGGCCCTGTCAGACCTGCTCGGCAACGGGACGCTGCAAGTTGTAGAGGGCACCAACAACCAACACGGCGGCGGGTCGGTCTACGCCCTGGACGGTGCCACCGGCTCGGTGATATGGCGTCAAAGTGCGCTCGGCGAGGTCATCGGTAGCGTCGTAACGGCCAATTTGGGTGCCGGCTACCAAGACGTCATCGTCGCCGGCACGGGTGGGGCGTTGGTGCTCGACGGCCGCACCGGCCGGGTCATCGCAACGTTGGAACGGGGGGTCGGTCTACAGAACTCGGCACTGGTGACAGACGACCCCAACGGGAGCATCGGCATAACCGTGGCCGGCTACAACGCCCAGGACATCGGTACGGTTGAGCATTTCCAGCTCCCTGGCTCGGACGGCGGCAACGTCGACCAGGCAGGGGCATGGCCGATGTTCCACCACGACCCTCGTCTCAGTGGCAATGCTGAAGCACCGATATAACAAACGCTGCGCTGTCTAACGTTTTCTAAGGCGAGGTGACAGTGCGCCCCTCGGCGAGGAGACCCGATGACCGGTGAGGGGGGCGAAGTCGGGCACCGACCAGCGTCCCAGGTGCCCATCAGCACCATCGCGAGGGAGTGGCTGCGTCTCGGGTGCACCGGGTTCGGTGGGCCGCCGACCCATATCGCCCTGCTCCGTCGCCTCTGCGTCGAGGAGAGGCGGTGGATCGAGGCGAAGGAGTTCGAAGACGCAATCGCCACCACGAACCTCCTCCCCGGCCCGGCGTCTACGCAACTAGCGATCTACTGCGCCTGGCGGTTGCGGGGAACGGTTGGTGGCGTTGTCGGCGGGCTGTGTTTCATCGTCCCGGGGCTCGTGCTAATCCTGGCGCTGGCGGCTCTCTTCCTGGCCCACCACCCGGCCGATTGGATCCTCGGCGCGGCTTCGGGCGCAGGGGCCGCGGTGCCCGCAGTGGCGCTACAGGCCGCGTGGGGACTGTCGCCCGCCAGCCGCAGAAGGATCGGGGGCGAGCGAGCGAACCAGGCCCGCTGGGCCGCCTACGCGCTAGTGGGAGGTGTTACAGCCGCCACGGTCGGGCCCTACCTGGTGCTCGTGCTTGTCGCCTGTGGTGTTGTCGAAATCCTGGTCTTCCGGCACAGCCGACCGTCGCCGCAGCGGCTCGACGAGGGCCGTCATCCCTGCCGTCGTCCTCCACGGGGCGACAGCGGGGGGTCTCGGGGCTCTGGCCTGGGTGGCCTTCAAGGTTGGAGCCCTCTCCTATGGCGGTGGTTTCGTGATCATCCCGCTGATGCAACACGACGCCGTCACGACCTACCACTGGATGACCGGCGCACAATTCCTCAACGCTGTGGCTCTTGGCCAGATCACCCCTGGGCCAGTCGTCCAAACCGTGGCCGTTGTCGGCTATGCAGCCGGGGGGACGGGCGGTGGGCTCCTAGCGGCCCTGACCGCCTTTACTCCCTCGTTCGCCTTCGTCCTCTTGGGTGGCCGCCACTTCGACCAGATCCGGGCCAACAAGACCGCAGGGCTTTTCCTCACCGGTGCCGGGGCAGCGGTTGTCGGCGCCATCGCCGGGTCGGCCATCCCTCTCGGTCTCGCCTTTGGTCACCTGTGGCAGGTCCCAGTGCTGGCCGGCGCACTCGTGTGGCTCTTCGTAGCTCGCCGGGGTGTGGTCAGCACATTGCTCGTAGCAGGAGCAGTGGGTGTGATCGTGGCGCTCTCGTGGGCTCCAGCATGAGCAGGCCCGACGTCGCAGGGCCCGGTTACTCCGGTACGGGGTCACCCAGGTGCGAGTTACCGTGCTGCAGGATTACCTAGCTGCAGGGCTACCTCGCTGCAGGGCCCCCGGCCACCGTAGCCGGCCGCGGCGGTGCCAGGTGCACCAACAGGTTGTAGGTGACCAAGGCTATGGCCAGGTGCATGACAAAGAGCACTGCCACCGCCCGTGCCGGCTGGCCCTGGTACAGGATCCAAGCGTCGGGCGCCCACAGGACGAAGGTGACAAGAACAGCCAGGCGGGCGAACAGCCACCGCGGCGCTGAGCTCAGTCGGGCGACGACGGGCCACGCGATGCACGCCACAATGACACCGATGACGGTCAGCTTGGCATAGTCGGAGAACTGGAAGTGAGGATATCCCTTAGTCGACGGGAAAATGCTCTCGCCGAGATAAACGAGTACTGCATCGCACAGGAGGGACCCAGCGATCGCGAGTACGGTGGCAAACGCCACACGAGCGGCCGACGGAGGCCGGTGAGGCGGGGAAAAGTCAACCCGTGCAAGCAACATGCTTTGGCGGAGCAGCCCAGAGCTTTTCGCGAGTTCAAGATCCATATATAAAAAGATAGGCCGTTCCTACAATCAGGTCGACCTACTGGAGTATCAAACCTGACTGGTGTCCTACGACCAAGGTCGTACACGAAAGGCAGTAGCGCCAGAAAGTTGCCCCAAAATAGGCAATTTGCGCCACGGCGCGAGCTTGGCCAGTTCACTGACCGGCGCGGACCAGCCCGATCTCATATGCGTAGACGACGGCCTGGACCCGGTCACGCAAGCCAAGCTTAGAAAGCACCCGTCCCATATGGGTTTTAACTGTCGCTTCGGCTAGGAAAAGCTTGGTTGCGATCTCGGCATTGGAGAGCCCTCCGGCTACTTCGACCAGGATCTCGCGTTCTCTCTCGGTAAGCAACGAGAGCCGAGCGTCTGTGCTGGCGGCCGGAGGTTGGCCCGGAGCGGGCAGGTGGGGAAGAAAACTGTCCAGCAGCCTCCGGGTGACGCTGGGTGCGACGACAGCGTCGCCATTTGCCACAGCGTGTATGGCTCTGGCTAGTTCTGCCGGGAGCACGTCCTTCAGGACGAAACCACTCGCGCCGGCGCGCAGGGCACTGAAGACGTACTCGTCGAGATCGAAAGTGGTGAGGACCAAAACCCGCGACTGCGGGGTCTGTTCGACGATGCGGCGGGTAGCCTCCACGCCGTCCATACCCGGCATGCGGATATCCATCAGCACGACATCGGGAGCCAGCTCGGCGGTGAGCCGGACGGCCTCCGCCCCATCCTCGGCTTCTCCCACGATGCTTAGGTCGGGTTCCTCCTCGAGGACCATCCGGAACCCGGCGCGCAGGAGCGGTTGGTCGTCGACAAGGAGCACGGTCGTGTTCACATGCTTGGCTCAGGAGAACGGGTGACCGGCAAGGGGGCGGTAGGCAGGCTCAGAGTCCTCTCGTCTTGTCCGCTGACGCTCTCCCGGCCCATCGCTGGCCGCCAGCCACCACCATGTGAGCGCGGGAGCCCCGCAACGGGCGTGATCGGGATGCGGGCCTCGACCGACCAGCCGCCCAGGCAAGGACCGGCTACGACCGTCCCCCGGTAGATGGCGGCGCGTTCGCTCATACCGGACAGCCCGTGCCCGCTCCCCCTAGGCGGGCGATGGTCTGGCGAGCGGCCGGGCGCCCGTCCGTTGTCTTGCACCGAGACAGCGAGCAGGTTGCGGCTGTAATCGAGGGCAACGGCCACGCTGGTGGCACCAACGGCGTGTTTTAAAGCGTTGGTGGTCGCTTCTTGCACGATGCGGTATACGGTGAGCTCGGCTCCCGGGGGCAAAGGGCGAGGCTCACCATTGATCGCCAACGACGCCGCCAAGCCCGTCGTGCGGACCTGCGCCAGTAACCCGTCGATCTGGGCGAGACCCGGCTGGGGGGCCAGCTCTTCAGGGGCGCCGTCGTCGCGCAACACGCCCAGCAGACGCCGGGTGTCGTCCAGAGCTTGGCGCCCGATCCGGGACAGGTCCCGGATCGCCGTGCCGGCCCGCTCGGGGTCCGAGCGGAGCTTGGCGCTGGCCCCGTCCGCCAGGCTGATCATCACGGCCAGGCTGTGCGCGATCACGTCGTGCATCTCCCGGGCAATGCGGGTCCGCTCGGCGGTGGCGGCGATGAGGGCTTGCTGCTCGCGCTCGCGCTCGAGGCGCTCGGCGCGTTCGGTGACAGCCGCCAACCGGCTGCGTCGCGACCGGAGGTTGGTCCCGAGCAGGAAGGCGGCAGCCACCAGGCCTGACAGGAACACCAGGGACCGAAGCCAGCTGCCGGCCAGGCTCCAGCGGAAAGAGGCCATGATGGCTCCGACCTCGACCAGGGCCGCGCCCGCCGTGGCGACGACCCTGGGCCGGTGGCTGGCGAGGGTGTAGAGAGCAACGAGAAGCGCCAGGTCACCCACCATTTCAACCCCGAGGCACCACTGGACCAGAGCGACCAGGGCGATTATGGCGAAGACGGCCACCGGGTAACGACGCCTCCAGACAAGCGGCACGATGAGCGCCACCTGCAAGGCCCAACCCGTCGGACGCGAACCCACCCGGTCCACAAACCAGGCAGCGCTGACGATGGCTACGGCCAAGGCGACGCTCGTATCCGCGATAACCGGGTGGGCGTCGGCCAGTCGCGACCCGAGCTGCCATAAGTCCGGTCGGTGCGTGGCCGAATGATTTTCCCTGTCGGGTTCTGTGCCGTTGCCCGCTTCGGTGGGGTCAGCGGTAACCCATCGCAGACGCGACATTCGTGCGCGCACCCGCCCGCCAGCTTTCATGGGTTGGGCTCGAGAGCGGGTACGGCCTCCGGGACGGCAAAGTCCCCGACTCGTCCCAGGGCTAAGGTCGCGAACACCGTGGCCCAGTAATGGCCCTCACGGCGGCGAGTGGTGACGCTGTGGATCGACAAGGTGCCTTCGCTCCGGTTCGCGGCTAAACCTATCAATAAATTGGCCCATGAGCGCCGCCGGGCCGCGAGGCGCAAGCCGCGTCCTATTTCCTGAATTGCGCGTGTTGACCTGATCAGGCGAGCTCATATGGCAAGGCTAAAGAGCCCGTCGCCGCTAATCGAGCGCCCAAAGGATGAACCTGGAGGTCAGCTTGTACGACTCCAGGGGTACAAAGGCACCCTAAGGCAAGGGGGGTTAGCCCCAGTTTTGTGGCGGGGCAGCCCGACCTAAAAGACGCCGACTAGCGGTATTTCGCAGGACAGGCGCGCCGTTTAGCGTTACTAGTAATGATAACTGCACACTCACTCACCAAGCGCTACGGCACATCTACAGCCGTAGACAACCTGACCTTCGAGGTGCCACCTGGGATGGTCACTGGGTTCCTGGGGCCTAACGGCTCGGGCAAGTCGACGACAATGCGCATGATCATGGGCCTCGACTACCCCGACTCAGGGTCTGCCCTGATCGGCGGCAAGCCCTTCACCGAGTTGGCATGGCCACTGCGGGAGGTAGGCGGCCTGCTGGAGGCGAAAGCATTCCACCCGGCTCGGACAGCCCGCAACCACCTACGCTGGCTCGCCCTCACCAACGACATCCCGCTTCGCAGGGTCGACGAGGTCCTGGACCTGGTGGGCCTGAGCTCTGTCGCCAACCGGCGGGCCGGCAAGTTTTCCCTCGGCATGAGCCAGCGGCTCGGCATTGCAGCGACCCTGCTGGGCGACCCAGGTGTGTTGCTCTTTGACGAGCCGGTCAACGGGCTCGACCCCGAGGGCATCCGCTGGGTCCGGCACTTCCTGCGAGATCTTGCTGCGGGGGGCCGGACGGTGTTCGTGTCCAGCCATCTCATCAGCGAAATGGCCCTGACCGCCGACCGGCTGGTTGTGATCGGGCGAGGCCGTTTGATCGCTGAGACGAGCGTGGCCGACTTCGTGGCCCGCAGCAGCGGCGGGGCCGTCAAGCTGGTCACGCCCGATGGGGGCGCGTTCACTTCGGCTCTTACTGCCATCGGCGCGGTGGTCGCCGACGGTGATGGCGGTTCGCTGACAGTCGAGGGGGCGACCAGCCGGCAGATAGGCGACCTCGCAGCACGCGATGGCCTGCGTATCTACGAGCTGACACCGATCACGGTGTCCCTCGAGGACGCGTTCATGGAGTTGACCCAGGACGAGGTGGAGTACCGCCCGTCGATGATGGCCGCGGCAGCTGCCGCCGGCGAGAAGGAGTGACAATGATTACCCAAGCCCTCCAGAGCGCCCCATCGGGGCACTACCGCGTCAAGAACGTTGTCAAGTCGGAGGTCCTCAAGATCATGACCCTGCGGTCGACGGCCGTCATGGTCGGCCTCACAGTCGTCGCCGGCCTGTTGGTGACATGGCTCGTAACGCGGAGCAACTTGCACCAAGGCACGGGTTATTACACCGGCTTCGACCCGACGCAAAACTCGCTGACCGGCTTGATAGTCGCTGGCCTGACCGGCGGGGTCTTCGGGGCCTTGCTCATCACGGGCGAGTACTCGAGCGGCACTGTGCGCTTGTCGATGGCGGCCACTCCCAGACGCCCCATCCTGCTGGCGGCCAAAATCGGCGTAGCAAGCGCCGCCGCCCTCGTTTTCTCCGAGGTGCTGAGCTTTGCGTCTTTCTTCCTCGGCCAGCTGGTCCTTTCCAGCGGTGGAGCTCCCTCGGCGAGCCTCGGCTCGCCCGGCGCCCTCAGGGCCGTCGTCATGACCGGCGTGTTCATCGCTCTCATGGCCCTGATGTCGTTCGGTTTCGGGTTGATCTTGCGCAGCGCAGCGGGGGCGATCGCCGCCTTCGTCGGCGTGGTGTTCGTCCTCCCGCTCGTAATGCACGGCATATCCGAGCACGACCTTCGCTACGTGCCCACCAACATCCTGACCAACTCGATCATGTCCACCGTTGACCAAGGGCCCGGGATAAACCAACCTGTCTCGCCAGCCGTAGGGTTGTTGCTGATGGCCATCTACGCCGCAGCCGCCCTCGGGGCCGGAGCGGTGCTGTTCGTCAGGCGAGACGCCTGAGCGTGGCCGGGACCGAGGGACGCCGGGTGCTGGTCCGGATCCCCCAAGAACGGGCGGAACAGGCCAGGCGCGTGGCCCGGCTGATCGGCCGGGAGCCCTTTCAGAAGCGAAGTTGGGCGGAGCTGGGGTTCTTCATCGCCAGCTCCGCCTTGGCATATGCGGCGGCGCTCGTCTTGGCCGCTCTAAGTTTCGCTGGTTTGTTGCTCGCGGTAGTGCTCGTCGGCGTTGTTGTCCTGGCTGGCGGCTTGCGGGCAGCTCGGGGCTTCGGCCGCTGGCAACGGGGGATGGCGCGGGTCATGCTGGGCGAGGAGATCGCCGAACCCGAGCCGTTCAGCCCTCGCCCGGGTTTGTTCGCATGGTTGCGGGCATCCTTCACAGACCGCTCCGCGTGGCGGGCAGTCGGCTACTTTGCGGCCAAGCTGCCGCTCAGTGTCTTTGGTGTGTGGTTCGCCCTAAGCGTCTGGCTCGAGGCGTTCTTGGGCATCACGTCTCCTTTGTTCGGTAACGGAGCGCCAACGAGGTTCGGCGCCTTCAGCCGACTGTTCGACCCCCGCTACAACGGCGGGGAACCGCCTGGGTTCGGTACCCACGTCGCTGTGTTCGTGACCGGCCTCGTGCTGCTCTTCATCGCCCCATGGACGATGAGGCTGGTCGTCTACTTGGACCGGGGGATGATGCAACTCATGCTCGGCCCCGGCGCGGCCGCGTCCCGTGTTAGGAGCCTCGAGGAGTCGAGGTCCAAGACTCTCCAAGCCGCTACCGAGACCCTTAGGCGCATCGAGCGCGACCTCCACGACGGCACCCAAGCGCAGCTGGTGGCGCTGGCGATGCGCCTCGGTCAGGCAAAGGAAAAACTTGACCACCTGGGGGCCGAGGACGACACCCCCGACCTGGCGGCCATCAGGAGTCTTGTCGACGAAGCCCACCGGGGCGCCAAGGACGCCATCACCGACCTCCGCGACCTGGCCAGAGGTATCCATCCGCCCGTGCTCGACACCGGCCTGGAAAACGCCCTCGCGACACTGGCCTCGCGCAGCGCCGTGCCCACCGAAGTGACCGTGTCGATCCTGACGCGGCCGGCCCGGCCATCGAGGCGATCTGCTACTTCTGCGCCGCGGAGCTGCTCGCCAATGTCGCCCAGCACGCCCGGGCGACCCGCGCGTCGCTCAGCTGCGTGCAGCATGGCCCCTGGCTCAGGGTCGTCGTGCGCGACAACGGTCGAGGCGGTGCTGCACTCAACCGGCTCGGCTCCTCGTCCAGCGGGCTGGCTGGGCTCGCCGACCGCGTCGGCGCAGTCGACGGGCACCTCAGCATCGCCAGCCCACCAGGAGGGCCGACCGCGGTCACCGTCGACCTGCCCTCCCAATCCTGAACATGGCCGCTGCCGACGCGATACGGGTCGTGATCGCCGAGGATTCCGCAATCCTGCGCGACGGGTTGGTGCAGCTCCTCACTGACAGGGGCTTCGCCGTTACGAGCGCCGTCAGCGATGCCATCAGCTTGGAGGCCGCTGTGGCCGCGGCCCCGCCCGACGTCGCAGTGGTGGACGTCCGTATGCCCCCGACGTTCACCGACGAAGGGCTGCGGGCCGCTATCCGGCTACGCCGGAGCCACCCCGCTGTGGGGATCCTGGTCTTCTCGCAATACGTCGAGACCCGCTACGCGGCCGAACTGCTCGCAGGGGGCGCGTCCGGCGTGGGCTACTTGCTCAAAGACAGGGTCGCCGATGTCACCGACTTCGTGGAGGCCCTCGTGCGGGTCGCATCAGGAGGCACTGCCCTCGACCCGGACGTGGTGACCCAGCTGATGGGTGCCTCGCGCCGCACCGACACCCTGGCTGGGCTGAGCGGCCGCGAGCGGGAGGTGCTGGCTCTGATGGCGGAAGGGCGGACCAACTCGGCCATCGCCGCTAGCCTCGTGGTCTCGGAGGGGGCGGTCGAAAAGCACGTGGCCAACATTTTTTCCAAGCTGGACTTGCCGACGACCTCGAGCGACCACCGCCGCGTGCTGGCCGTGCTGCGCTACCTCGAGGGATAGTTTGAGCTGTGGTCCCCGACCGAACCCGCGCCCGAGCCTTCGCAGCAGGTGCAGTCGCCAGCGGTCAGCCACTGCGCTGGTTCGAGGAGCTGTACGCTGCGGCGTCTGCAGGTGAAGCCGAGGTCCCGTGGGCAGACCGGCGAGCGAACCCGCACCTTGTCACGTGGCCCCTCCTGGGCGATCAGAACCCGAAGAGCGCGCTCGTCGTCGGGTGCGGGTTCGGTGACGACGCCGAGTGGCTGGCCGGCCGCGGCCTCGCAGTCACGGCGTTCGACATCTCCCCGAGCGCCGTGTCGGAATGCGTAAGCCGGTTCCCCCGGAGCTCTGTCGACTACGTCGTATCCGACCTTTTAGAGCTGCCAAGCGAATGGGCAAAGCAACGGTTCGACCTCGTCGTTGAGGCCTACACGATCCAGGTTTTGCCTCCGGGGAGCCCCGAGCGGGCAGCCGCGTTCGGCGCTCTCGCCTCCGTAACCGGCGACAGGCTACTTGTCATTGCTCGGGGTCGTGAGCCGGATGACGACCCGGGTTCGATGCCGTGGCCGCTTACCGAGCAGGAGATGACGGGGTTCGAAGACTTCGGGCTCACCAACGTCGCCTTCGAGGACTACCTCGACGCCGAAGAGCCCACCGTGCGCCGCTTCCGGGCCACCTACCGACGCGAAACCGGCTGAGCAACGGCGGCCAGAAGACCGGTGAGCTGGGGGGCCTAGCCAGCGTGGTCCCCCCCTAACTTAGGCGAGCCGAATCAGCCAATAGTTTTCCTACCCGAACGCCGGAAGGTCGACATTGCCGGCACGGCCGAATATCAGCTGTGGCCGTTCTCCTGAGGCCGCCGGGCCGCACCGCTTTCTCCTCGCGGGTACCCGACATGCCTTGACGGCGCCAACCAACTTGTGCTAACGATAACACACCAGGAAGAACCCAGACCACTCAGGACAGAGGGGGGGCGAGGTCTGAAGCAGGGAACCGGGACGAAGGGCGCCGATATGCGTTCGTCAACCTTCGAGTTACATGTCGGCGCGCCAGCACCGAGCGGCATCTTCTTGACTGCCGGGTGGACGCGCTACCGGGCCATTGCGCGCGACGATATCAGGCTAGGGTGCCGCCGGCATGCACGGCACCGGCGGCCGTGTCGTTCGCGGCCAAAAACCCCCTGAGCTACTGGGATTTCCGGCTCAGGGCTCGACGGTTAGCACGCACCAGCGAGGACCAATAACAAGGACCGCCGGTACAAACTCTCAAATAGTGGCAGTGCGTTTTCGACCCACCTGACGCTGTACCTCGATCTACGAATAGTGCATGTGGAACTAGCTCAAGCACAACGATAAGGAGTCTCTATATGACAGGTATTAGAAGGAAATATGCTCTGGGAGCAACGGCATCCATTATGGCCCTCCTGGGGACTCTGACGCCCTATGCCAGTGCCGGCGCGTCGAGCCCTACATACCTCCCGCTGGCCAACGACAAGTCGACGTGGACAACGCAGTTCAATGCGATCGGGAAGGTGCTTGCGGCCGACGACGGCATTGGTTGGACGGCGAGCCCGTACCCCAGCACGGCAGACTATCAGGCCCTCGTTCGGGCGGCCGCAACGACTTCGAAGTCACCCGCACTGTTTACTTGGTGGTCGGGCCAGCAGCTGGATCCGCTGGTGCAGGCGGGAGCCGTCGCCAATCTCACCGCGGACGTCAAGGTCTGGGAAGCCAAGTACGGTCTCAACCCAGGGGTCGAGAAGGCCTATGAGGTGAACGGGCAATACTACGGTGCCCCGCTTTACACCGCAGACTGGGTGGTGTTTTACAACAAGACCGACTATGCCAAGTACAACTTGAGCGTCCCCACAACTTGGCCCAATTGGCCAGCAACGTAGCGGTCCTCAGATCCAAGGGCATCTCCCCGTTCACGTACAACGTCGACGACTGGGCTGGCTTCATCTGGTTCGAGCAAATCTTGGACGAACAGGACCCGAGTGCCTATCAGGCCCTTGTAAACGGGCAAATCTCGTACACCAGCGCGCCTGTGGTGGCGGCTATGAACGAGTGGCGTACACTCTCCAACGACGGATGGTTTGCTACACCGACCGACATCGATACCGCGACACCCACCGATCTAGTCAATGGGTCCAACGCTATGATCCTCATCGGGTCGTGGGACGAAGCCAGCTTTACCGGCGCCGGTATGGTCCCAGGCAAGACCCTTGGTGCCTTCTTTATGCCCCCGTTGAACCCCAAGGCCGGCTGGCAGGCGATCTTTGAAACCGGGCCCGTGGTCGTCTCCGCTCACAGCCCCCAAGAAGCCGAGGCCCTCACGTCGGTGAACACCTTCATGGAGCCGTCGGTACAGGTCAAGTGGGACAAGCTCCAGGATTTCGTCAGTGCAGAAAGCAGTGTCGTGTCTAGTGACCCCACGGCTGTCTTTGAGGCTAAGGAGATCAAAAGCGAAAACATCAACCTATCGAACCGCTACTGGGAGGCGACGCCACCCCAGATCGCCGTACCGGTCGCCTCGGCGCTTTCCAAGTTCATCCTGAACCCCAATCTGTCGCTCACGCCCTTCCTGAAGTCGCTCCAACAAATTGCCCAGTCCTACTGGTCAACGGTAAAGAAGTAGCGACAGCCCATCGCCGAGGACGCCAACGGCGTCCTCGTGCGGTCTACAGTGCACGCGTGTCCGCCCTGCCAGGGCCACCGGCAAGGGCAGGGTGGACTAGTGCAACTCAAGTGGAAAGGCAGTTGTAGAAAATGGGCAAAGGGGCATTGAAGCGCTGGTCGGTTGCTGTTGAGCCATATCCGGCCGGCCGCAACAGTTGTCGGTCCGCCTCTGGCATGCGCGGGTTGAATGAGTGGTGCTGAACAAGCAAGCTCGGGTGCTGGGGACGGCCGAAGGACCTGGGGCGACCGAGCACGGTGGTCGGCTCACTTTACCAATCGGCGTCCGCGAAGGCGCCCGGCAGAAGCGTCGACGCAAGCTCTCTGCCTATCTCTACGTCCTACCAGCCCTCGTGCTTGTCGTGGGGATGTTCTGGTATTCGGCTGTCGTCACGGTCCAGCTGAGCTTTACCAACTCCAGCGGGCTCGGCCCGGCACAATACGTCGGGCTTTCGAACTACCGTGCCATGCTCAGCGACAGCCAGCTCAGTACAAACGTTTACAACACGCTCATCTGGGCTGTAGCCATGGTCGTCTTGCCGGTATCGATCGGGCTCGGTGCTGCGATCATGGTCAAGAGCCGGCGCGGCGGCGTCCTGTTCCAGACCGTGTTCTACCTCCCCTATGCGATCGGGTTCGTTACCACCGGCGTAATTTGGAGCTTTCTATTCAGCACGAACGGTTTTTCGACTTTGTTCCAGGCCATGGGCTTGCACAGCCTGGCATCGGTACAGTGGCTGAACGACGTGCCGCTGAACACCTACTCCATGATCACAGCGTCCACGTGGCAGACCATGGGTGTCGACATGCTGCTTTTCCTTGTAGGGCTGGACACGATCGACCGGTCCGTTGTCGAGGCGGCGAGGATAGACGGTGCATCGGGATGGCAGATGTTTAGGAAGATGACGTTCCCTTTGCTCACCCCAATGACACGGGTGATCATTGCCATTAGCATCGTAAACGCTCTGCAGGCGTTCAATTTGATCTGGGTTATGACCGAGGGCGGGCCTTACGGGTCGTCTTCCACCTTTGCCGTCTGGATGTACACGGAGTCGTTTGAACTGTTCAAAATGGGCTACGGGGCAGCGATCGCCGCGATCTTGACCATCTTTGTCTTCGCCGTGTCCATTGGCTATCTCCGGCGTAGTCTTCGGGAGGTGACCGCGTGAGCACGGCCGTCGCGCCTGGTCTGACAGCCACCGACAAGGCGGGCACGGGACCAAAGCACTCGAGGTCTTTCCCCCTAGGGCGCGTCCTCGTGTACACGGTGCTGGCTCTGGCCGCGTTGGCCTGGGTCCTGCCCGTGTGGTGGACCGTGATCAATGCGGCGAAGTCGTCGCATGATTTCTTTTTCCACTCGTTCTACGCTCTACCCAGAGAGTTCAACCTGTTGTCCAATATTTCGACCGCCTGGACCGGGGCTGGCCTGGGCACCGGGTTCATAAATAGCCTCCTTTACGCCTCTGTTGGGGCGGCGGCCTCGATCCTCATTGCTTCGCTGGCCAGCTATGCCATCGTGGTCCTACGGATCCGTGGTGGTTTCACTATCTTCCTGGCTATCTTCTCGGCGACCGTGTTCCCGTTACAGATGTACATCATCCCGTTGTTCAGGATGTTCAATTCGCTGCACCTCTACGACACAAGGCTGGGGTTGTTCCTGTTCTATACCGCGGTCTCAGTGCCGTTCTGCACGTTGGTGCTCCGAGGCTTCTACAGCACGGTGCCTCGGGACTACCGCGAAGCTGCGCTTGTGGAGGGCGCGGCTGAGATGCGTGTCCTCCGCCTCATCTACATGCCCTTGGCGCGCTCAGCAATGCTCGTTCTC
The DNA here is from genome assembly GCA_963699075.1 of uncultured Acidimicrobiaceae bacterium. Classification (GTDB taxonomy): domain Bacteria; phylum Actinomycetota; class Acidimicrobiia; order Acidimicrobiales; family Palsa-688; genus Fen-671. Next base: position 452,960 of record CAVOTF010000006.1, read on the forward strand.
TTCTTGTTCCAGTTCACCTGGATTTGGAACGACCTGCTTTTTGGGATCGTCCTCACCTCGTCACCCTCGGTCCGCCCAGTGATGGCCAGCCTGAGCAGCTTGATGGGGGTCTACGCCGGCACGAGCTTCCCCGTAGTGCTGGCCGGGGCGCTGGTTGCTGCATCGCCGACGCTGCTGCTTTTCTTCGGCTTGCGGCGTCACTTCACCCAGGGCTTGACGTTGTTAGCCAGGCGAGGTTGAGGTGACCCTTGACAATTAAGGAGGAAGTATGACTCAAGGGCTTCTCAACAGCACGTTCCACGATAAGTCTAGCGGTGAGCGCCGCCGCGACCTGGAGGAGTTCCGGGGCCAGCTGGCGGACGCTGTCTTCCATGAGGTTGGGAAGATCGGTGGGCGGTCTCTGCAGGCCGTCAACCTTCCCCTGCTCAAGAGGGCCCCGAGCGGCTTGGAGCAGGTGGTCGGCTTTCGCCTTCTTGGGCCGGCTTCGACCGGGCGGTTATGGCTGGAGCGTGGCGACAACGCCGAGGGGGGACGGTGGGAATTTGGCTCTGCGGGTACCACGTTGCAGGCTCGCGCCAACGTTGCTGAGGTGAGGTCCCCCGAGCAGCTCCTGTTCCGAGTTGTGGCGGAAAACGGTGACGTGGCTTGGCGAGGCGAAGTCGTGGTGCGCCCGCAACGAAAATGGTCCGTATCGCTGGTCCACCATACACACCTCGACGTGGGTTACACCGATCGCCAGGAGGTGGTCACGAGGAACCACCTGCAGTACCTGGACTCTGTGCTCGACCTGACCGAGCTGACGAGCGCGTGGGACGATGACGCAAAGTTCCGCTGGAACATAGAGGTGAACTGGCCCCTCGAGCGGTGGTTCGCCAGCCGGGGCAAAGCAGACCAGGGGCGAATGCTCGACGCTGTCAGAGCGGGCCAGGTCAGCGTCAGCGCTATGAGCTTGAACATGCACACCGAGGCATGTGCCATCGAAGAGCTTTACGAGATGGTGCGCTTCGCCGTTGAACTGCGCACAACCTACGGGGTCCCGGTTACCAGCGCCATGCAGACCGATGTCCCGGGTGGTGTAACCGGCCTCGTCGAGGTCCTGTCCGACGTCGGGGTCCGTTTCTTATCCGTGGCCCACAACTATGCCGGTCGTTCCGTCCCCTACCTCATCGGCGGCGAAAAGCTGGAGCGACCTTTCTATTGGAAAGCCCCAAGCGGCAAGCGCTTGTTGGTCTGGCATACGGACACCCTGCACGGTAACGCCTACATGGAGGGCAATATAGCGGGCCTGGCCGAGTCGTTCGCCGTCGCCCAGGAGACCTTTCCCTGCTACCTCGCTGCGTTATCGGAACGGCCTTACCCTTTCGATTCGGGGACGTGGCTGCCGGAAGCTACGAAAGTGGAACGGGACCCCTACCCCCATGATGTTCTTCACTTGCGCGTGCAGGGCAAGTACGGCGACAACGCCCCACCGAGCTTGATGGTCTCCGAGATCGCCCGCGAGTGGAACTCGACGTGGGCCTACCCGCACCTGCGGGTGGACCGCAACGAGGATTTCTTCGAGACGGCAGTTTCGCGGTTGGGGCCGGCCATCCCCGAGTGGCAGGGTGACTGGGCGGACTGGTGGGCGGACGGCCTGGGTTCGGGTGCCCGCATGATGGGTTGGCCCGGGACGCTCAAGGCGCGGTACGCGTAGGTAGGACCCTGCACGCGATGTCTGACGTCTTGAGCGGCGCACCTCCAGCGCCCGTCGAAGGGCTGGGTAAGGCGTACGAGGACATTGGCTTGTTCGACGAGCACACATGGGGTGCCGCCAACCCATGGGAAAACGACGAGGAGGGTTGGGGCTCTGGAGAGCTGCAGTCGCAGCGCAAGGCTTCGTTTGCCCAAAGTGCCCGCGAGGCTGCGTCGTCGATGGTGACTGCCGGCGCCCGCCGCGCCGCTGACGGGTTGGGCAACCAGCACGGCCTGGCTGGGATCGTTGTCTTCAACGCCAGTGGCGGGGCCCGCACCGACCTGGTCAGGGTGTTCCTTCCTTACAGCACCATCCCGTCGGGCATCGAGGTTGGCGTTCAGGACGACCGGGATGGGACCAAAGTCGCAATCGTGACCGAGGCGCAGGAGAACCCCAACCACCGGCCTGCCGGCCGGTACGTCGTTTTCCTGGCTAGCCAGGTCCCTGCTCTGGGGTATGCCCGGTTCAACGTTATCGAGGGCTCTCCCGTGCCCGTCGATGTCAGCGTGGGCGGCACCGCTATAGCCAACGAGTATTACCACGTCGAGTACTCACTAGCCGACGCCTGGATAAGTTCGCTCCGGGAGCTCGCGACGGGCCGCGAGCTGGTCAACCCTGACGCCTTATTAGGCTTCAATACTTATATTTTTGACCGTTATGCAACCAGCACCAAGGTGAACCACCTGTCTGGGCGGGTGTTCAGCCGTGCGCTGGATCTTATTGCCGACCGGGTCACCGGCGAGGCTGCGGTGGTGCAACGGCGAGAGACCAGCGAGCTCGGGGAGAGCCTGACCGTTGACGTGAGGGCACCAGGCTGCTCACGGCTGCTCACCACGATTTCGGTCTGGCGTGGAATTCCCCGGGTCGAGATACGCAACAGGATGTGGAAGAACAGGACCGTCGATAAACAAAGCGTCTTTTTTGCTTTTCCTTTCGCGGCCGCCACCCCCGAGGTTACCTATGAGCTACCCGGGGCAGGTATAAATTCGAGCGCGCCGCGCGTCCCCGGTTGCCCGCAGCACATGAGGGCGATCCGGCATTGGACCACTCTGGCCGAGAGTGGCAATGCCATCGCCTGGGCCACGGTCGATGCCCCTCTGGTCCAGTTTGGCGACATCCACTCGCCATACTCACCGTTCCCGGGGACGCTCCGCCTTGCCGGCCCAGAGCCCGGCACTATCTATTCGTGGGCACTCAACAACATCTGGGACACCAACTTTCCAACCGAACAAGGCGGCGAGATGAGCTTCCGTTATGCCGTCGCATCCGGCAAGCAGGCCGATGCCACCGCGCTTGGTACCCGCCTCGGGGAGTCAGTCAGTACGCCCCTGGTAGCTACCGTGGTGCCCGCGGCCGCTCACCACGCGGCGACGCCTTCGGCAAGCCTGTGCCTGATCGAGCGACCTGAGGTCAGGCTCCTCCAGGCGACAGCCTCGAGGGAGGGCGGCCATTTGCTCCTGTGGCTCAACAACCTGGCGAACGACGAGGTGACCACGCGTATCGATTTCCCGGGGCTCGTAGTCAAAGCAGCCATGATCGGGACGGTCTTCGAGGAGGACCAGGTGAGCCTCCCTTCGACTGGCCGCTCGCTCCAGGTCAGCCTGAAGCCTGGCGAGACCAGGGCCCTGTCCCTACTCACGAGGTAGCGTAACTCCTGCCTTAGCTGCCAGGTACCGGCGCACCAATGTCGTCGAATTCCATCATGTCGATAAGTCCTTGGATGTACCCAAGAGCGAATGCCCGCCCTCGGTGCCCATAGGAGGAATCGCCCACGAGAGCGGGGGTGTGGTCGTCCATGATGAAGCCGTCGAAACCGTGCTCGCTCAGCTCCCTTATGACCCGCGCCGGTCGGTAATTGCCTTCGCCCAGGAAGCACTCGGCGAAGGACGGCACAGTGCCCTTGACGTCGCGCAGGTGTACGTAGGCGATCTTGTCCCGCGGCGCCAAGTACCGGATGGCGTCGAGGACCGCTTCTTCGCCACCCATCTCTGAGACGGTCCCCAGACAAAGTTCGATGCCGAAACCGGGGCCCGGTGAGAGCTCGACGCACCGTTTGAGCGCAGCCACCGAACGAAAGATACGCGCCACACCCCCGAGCGAGGCGACGGGGGGGTCATCGGGGTGCAGGGCCAGGCGGACCCCCGCCCGCTCGGCGACCGGGACAAGGGCGCTCACGAAGTACTGATAGGCGCTCCACATATCGTCATCGCTGATCGGGCCCTCGACATCAAATAGGGCGCCCCTGGACCAGGAGTCTTTTTGGTCTTCGACCCTCCGGTCGCGTCGGGCTATCAAGATGTTGTCGGCCTGCGCCGGGTCCTCGGCCTGGGCCAGGTCAAATGCCGATACGGTGGCCCCGCCGCGACCCACCGGTGCTAGCTCGGTGCGCCAGACGGAGGTGGGCATCCAATGGAACCCGAGGACGGCTATCCCTGCTTTTCCGAGGTTGGTGATTGTTGCGGCCATGTTCTCGATGTCCTCGTCGCGGCCGGCCCGTCCGAGCATGGCGTTCTCGTAAAACTGGTTGGGGACGTTCTCGATCGCCTCGAGCCGGAGCTCGTGACCCTCGACCTTCTCACGAAGCGCTACGAGGTCCTTGAGCTCCCATCGTCGTTCGCCAGGGAGGTCAGGTGTGTTCAGCTGGACCCCGCCAACTCCCAACTGCCGGGCGAATGCCAGGTACTCTTCGCTGGCCCGAGCCGCTTGCCCGAGCACAATTCGCATTGTCATTGTTTGGGTTTCTCCCTCCGGTTATCTCGTTTGGGGGTACTGACGGCCTGTAGGCGCGGCCCGCGTGTCACGACCCAGCGGCCGCCCGTCCCTCGTCGGCTCGTCCGAACAGCTGGTATTTTCCTCCCGGCGGGCCGTACTCGATAACCGAGGTAGGGATGATCACCCGACGGGGTGGTATCTCGGGCCCCATGGCCCCGACCCGGTCGAGAAGCAGGCGGCCGGCTTGCCGTCCCAGGTCCAGTGCGTCATAGGAAACGACGATGAGAGGCAAGTTAAGCATGTCCGCCAACTCGAAGTCATCGAAGCCCGCCAATGCAGTGTGAGTGCGAGTGCTGGTCGCCGCCCGCAATGCGCCAATCATGTTGCGGTTGTTGGCTGCGAACAGCGCCGTCGGCGGCGTGGCCAGGGCCAAGAGGGCACGCACCGTCTTTTCTGCTGCCGCTACGTCGCTCTCCTGGTAGCGGACGTATCGCTTGTGGGGGCGTAGCCCGGCGTCGGCCATGGCGGCTTGGAACCCGCGGAACCGCTCGGCGCCGGTCCATACAGTGGATGGCAGGCCGATAAAACCTATCCTCGTATGCTCGCGTTCGACCAATCGGCTAGTGGCCTCTCGCGCCCCGGCGAAGTCGCCAACGAGCACACAATCTGCGACAATTCCCGACGGCGGGCGAGCGACGAACACCACGGGGGTACCATGCATCGGTTTGGCCGCCAGGTGGCGGTGGTCGTCACCTGCGGGCGAGATTATGATCCCTTCGACTCGTCGGCTCATGAGGTCAGCAACGAGGCGCTGTTCACGGTCAGCGTCGCCTGCGGTATTTACGAGCATGACAGTTAGCCCATGTTGCTCGGCGACTTCGCCGACACCCAGCGCGAGCTGCGAATAAAAGGGGTTGGCCAGGTTGCTAATGACCAGGCCGACGGCCCCCGCCCCGCGACCTATCCGCAAGTTGCGCGCCGTATCGTTCCTCAGATAGCCGAGTTGGCGGACAGCGGCGCGAACTTTGGTCTTGGTGTCTTGGGTGATCCGTGGGTCGTCGTGGAGCACCCGCGATACGGTCATAACGCTGACCCCGCAAAGCTCCGCCACATCCCGCATGGTGGGCACAGCTCGTCGCGATGTGGGTCGTGACATGTTGCCGGCGCCCTTTATGGCTCGCGAAGCGGTACCGGCTTCGCCGCGTCTACGTGATCGCCCGTCCGCTGTGTGAATGCGGCCGCGCCAAGCAGAGCAGCCTCCTCGGGGCGAGCGGCCACCCACACTTGCAGCTCGGCGAACGGGGTGTTGTCGCTGCCCCGGATGCCAGCGAGAAGCGCTGGGCCGATCAGGTCCCACGAACCGGTCATTGACCCGCCAACGACAAGCGCCTTGGCCTTGAACTCTTGTAGCCACGGGCGCAGTGCCGCTCCGAGGCGCTCAAAGGCATCGCGCAGGACCTCGGCGGCGACTTCGTCGCCGCTGCGAGCCTCCTTAGCGATGTGGGCCATGTCGCGTCCTGCGACACCAGTGCGTCGGCGGTAAGCACGCTCGATGGCGCGGGCGGAGACCACGTCTTCAAGCGGCTGGCCTGCGACTCGCAACAGGTCCACCCGTCCCTCCTTGGGGACGCCTGTCCCGCTTTGGCGAATGTCGCCATCGGCGAGGAACGCTGAGCCGATACCGGTGCCCAGAGTGATGGCGACGCACGGGTCATTTCCGGCCGCCGCGCCGAAAAGCCACTCTCCCCAAAGGAACGCGTCTGCATCATTGAGGAAGGTTACCGAACCGGGGGGCCCAGGTAGACCGGTCATGAGCGCCGCACCGACGTCGATGCCGTACAGCGATTCAAACTTGCCGACCCCCTCAAAAATGGCGACGCCGCTTTGGTAGTCGAACGGCCCGGGGAGGGCAACGCCCCAATGCTCGCCGGCGAGTGCGGGCAGTCCGTTGCCGCACACGATGATGGTCTCGAGTATTTCGGTCGCCTTCCCGCTAGGCAAGAGCGCGCGGCGGCGAACGCTGTCGACTACCAGCACACCCATATCCAGGTCGACTTGGGCGGCAGTGACGTGGGTACCGCCGATCTCGAGCACCGGCACCGGACGTGCCGTTGGCCCCAGCGAGGCCGCCGGGCTGCTCAACTCACTAGCGCCTTAGCCACCCTGACCGTGCCCGAGCCTAGAGGCCGTACCGCATAGTCCCCAACGGCGGCAGGGACCACGAGGGTTTCAGCGTAGACCAGCGAATGGGCCTCCCCGCCGGGGGTCTCAACCAGGATGCCATCGCCTTCTGTCACGTTGAGGACATGGAACCGCCCGGCTGTACAGTCGTCGGCGACGGCTCCGGGTTGCACCACGAGGCGTCGGATCTCGAAGAACATCTCGGGCAACCTGCCGAGGAGCTCTTCACGCCAACCGTCACCCTCGCGAACGCATCGTGGCATCTGGACCAAATCCCGCTCGACCGTGCTCCCCCTGCGCCCGATGTTGAGGTTACGGAACGCATGTCGCACGTGCACCGGCCGTAGCACCCCATCGACGTTCTGCCGCAACCAGTCATAGAAACGCAACGAATAAAGGTATGGGGTGGCGCTGATCTCGAGTACCACGTTGCCCTCCCCGCTGGCGTGGGGGGTACCGGCGGGGACCAGGAAAAGCTGGTGCGGGGTAGCAGGAAAAGTCGGCACGTACTTGGAAATTTCGAGCGGCGTACCGTCATGGTCCGCTTCGTGCGCTTCTCGTCGAAAGCCCTCAATGTCAGCGTCTTCGCGCAGGCCCAGGAATATCCTCTGCTGTTGGCTGCCGACCATGACGTAGTAGGACTCGTGCTGGGTGTAGGGCCACCCGAATACGGTCCGCATGTACTCCGGCGTCGGATGGCAGTGCACCGAGAGGTTACCCCCACCCACCGTGTCCAAGTAGTCGAAGCGGATGGGGAACGACGTCCCGAAGACTTGGTGCACGACGTCTCCGAGCACCTGCACCGGGTATAAAGACACCATGAGCTGGAAGGGAAGTTCCACCTGGGGCCCGTCGGCACTTCCGACCAGCACACCTGCCTCCGGGGCAATCAACTCATAGCCCAAGGCCGTGTTTGGCTCATCTGGGTTGTGGCCGAGCCGGTGCTGTCCCCAGTGACCACCCCACGGGGTGACATTGAAGGTCGGCCTTGTACGAAAAGGTCGCGTCGCCAAGTCCGCCAGCGTTGATCGCAACGTCTTGCCATCAAGCATGGCCGGCGCCGCGGGATCTTGCATGTCGATCCAACAGCTGATGCGGCCAGCGATCTCGTCGCGATGACGGTCGAGCAGGGGCCAGTCGATAAAGAAAAGACGCTTCGTGGTGCCCGGTCCCGACCCGGTCGACTGGCCCAGGTTGAGGCCGTTCCCCACAGTGACTGCGCTCTCGGCATAACGCTTGGGCAAATCGCAATACCACAGAAGGTCATGGGGGATGAGTGCTGCGCCCGGGCCGTACACAACAGATAGCCCATTGGGAGGAACCTGAACGTGTGAGGGTTGCCGGACCAGGTCGGCCAAGCGCCCTGTGGCCAGGAAGTCGAAATCGGGGTCATCGCGCAGCTCATACGATGATGTCAGCTCCTGAACGCGCTGCCAGGGCAATAACCAAGTCGCCGTCGAAAGAAATGTCGCCTTGCGGCCGCGTTGTTCCAGCGCCTTCCCTAAGCCCGCCACCAGATCAGCCCAACTGGCAATGACCGGGCCATCGACCGCCACCACGGACACGTCGGCCTGGAGCGCAGCCGCGAGGTGGTGCCACCCACTGGAGACGGGGCCGCCGACCGGCTGGTAACGAGGGCTTGCTGTGTACGGCCGGGCCACCAAACTGTTCACCGCCTATTCACCCTCCGCGGCGGGCCAATTACTTACCCACGCTCGATGACCAGCATAGCCACACTGTGTTATCGTTAGCACGTCTCCGGTAGCCCCGTCAAATGAGGCAACATGGCAACCTCGTCCCCAGCTCCTCACAATTGGTCAGCACATTTACCCCGCAAAGTGCTCCGCTGGGAGCCCGACGGCTCCGGGCGACGAGATGGCCAAGACCGCTCCGTCCAGTTCAGTGACGCGCTCGCCCAGGCCGCGGCGGGCCGAGGTGACCAACAGGGCCCCCAAGTCCGGTCCGCCAAATGCACAGCTCGACGGCTGCGCGACCGGGAGCGGTACGGTACCAAGGAGGGTGCCGTCCGGGGCGTACCGTTCCAGGCGGGACCCACCCCAGATCGCCAGCCAGATAGTGCCTTCGGCGTCGACGCACAACCCGTCGGGGATCTGGACCTGGTCAGTGAACTCCACGATCGTGCGCGGCCCGCCAGTTATGCCGACGCCAGGGGAGAAATCCCAGGAGCGCAGCCATCCTTGGATGGTATCGACCAGGTAGAAAGTCGCGCCGTCGGGGCTCCACCCCAAGCCGTTCGGCAAGGTCAGGCCGTCAAAGACCTGTTCGGCCCTTCCGTCCGGCCGGAGCACCCACAGGGCACCCTGGCCGGCGGTGAAGTCCATTGCGGTGGAACCCGACCAAAGCCAACCAGCAGGGTCGGCTTTAGCGTCGTTCATCCGGTGCGATTCGCTAAGCACGGCTATCTCGTCGCCGGGGGTGCCGTCGGCTCCGATGTAGCGGAAGCCTCGGCTATCGGCGACAACGAAGCCGCCCGAAGCCCTTTTTATCACGGCGCCCACCGGTCTGCCGAGGGACCACGTGCCCAGCCGGTGGGAGCGTAGCTCAGTGTTATGCACTAGCCCAGCCAGTAGGTCGACCCACCACAAGAGCTCGGTGTCGGCGTCCCAGTGGGCCCTTCACCCACGTCAGCCCTGACGGGCCCAGAGCCTCGACACTGACGAAACCAGTAGCGACCATGATCAGCCCCCTCGTGAGCGGGCGGGGTGCCCGGCTCTCTCAATTCCCAGGTACAAGGAGAAGACCCAGTGGGAAAGATTGACGTATTTTACATTTTGAACCATAGTCACACGGATATCGGGTTCACCGACCACCAAGACCTTGTGTTCCATCAGCACGCCGAGTTCATCGACCAGGCCATAGATTTGTGCGAGAGGACCCAGGACTACCCGCAGGAGGCCCAGTACCGCTGGACCTGCGAAGTCACCGGCACCACGGAGCGCTACCTGCAAAAGGCAGGCCCAGGTCAACTCGAACGCTTTATGAAGTGGCACGAGCTGGGCCGGCTCGACGTCGGCGCCATGCAGTACAACTTCACGCCACTCCTTGGGGTCGAGCAGATGTTCAGGAGCCTTCTGCCAGTGCGCCGCCTACGTGAGCAGTGGGGCCTCACCGTCGACAGCGCAATGCAGTCGGATGTCAACGGCATCGCTTGGTTGTTCGCAGACCTTCTTTTGGACATGGGAGTCGATTTCTTGTCGATGGCGATCAACCCGGTAAGGGGCGGCGTGCCCAAGCCCTACCCGATGGCATTTTGGTGGGAGGCCCCGAGCGGCCGAAGGTTGCTCGTCTGGAACGGGTTGCACTACCTGTTCGGACGGAGTGTCCTCAAGCTGGGGGACTGGCGCTTCGCGGAGCGCGAAATAAATAAGTGGGCTCGGAAAATGGAGGCTGAGGAGACGTACCCGTTTAATTTTCTGTTCTTCCAGTCCACCCACCCGATGCGCGTGGACAATGGGCCGCCCGACCTCGAGATCGCGGACTTCGTCCGTAAGTGGAACAGCCTCGGCAACACCCCTCGCCTTCAGTTGGTTGCCCACCGCGAGTTCGCCAAGTTGCTCAAGCAAGACAAGTCGGAGCTCCCGGTCATGAAGGGTGAGTGGATGGACTGGTGGTGTGACGGAGTCGGGTCGACGGCATTCGAGACGGCGGTATCGCGCCAGTCGCACCAGCTGCTGGGCATTGCCGAGACCTTGGGAAGCTGGATAAGCCTGCAGAATTGGGGAGAAATGCCGTATTCCCGGACGGAAGCAAACCACACGTACGAGGTTGCCAGCCTCTACGACGAGCATACCTGGGGTGCCTACGCCAGTGTCGCGGCGCCTCATGACCCCTGGACCAAGGGACAAGAAAACGCCAAAGCAAACTTCGTCTTCCGCGCCTCGGCTACCGCACACGACATGCTGGCCCGCACCGCCGGAAGGATCTCCCATGCCCTTGGGGAAGGCAGCCCGGGCGGGCAATTCAACCTGGGCGACCTCACCCCGGCCGAGGCCTACCCCCTCAGCACCGAACGCGGCCTTCTGGTCCTCAACACCTTGCCGTGGCCTCGTAAGGTACTCGTGGACGAACCTGACCAACGAGGTGGAGCTGCCCCCGCCGGGATGTTGGACATGTTCTTCCCCTCGGGTGTCCCCTGGGGAGGAGACAAGCCGGCGGTGGAACGGTTGGTATGCGAAGGTGAGGTGCCGGCGTGGGGGTACACCTACCTCGGTACGCCATGCACGACGAGCACAGCTCTGGCGGGCGGCGCCAACTGGCTGGAGAACGAGGCTTACCGGGTCGAAATCGACCCCCAGTGCGCAGGACTGGCCCACTGGGTCGATAAAGCCTCCGGAGCGGACCTGGCCGGGTCCTACCGCGGCTGGCTACTGGGACAGTACGTCTACGAGGCAGTCAGCTCACCCGAGGGACGCATGGCACTGTTCGTCCCTGATTTTTCGGCCAAGGATTTCGGGTCCTGGCGCGATGACGTCGAGTTCGCTTATGCGGGCCCAACCGACGTCCAGCTGCGCGAGGCGAGGATAGGCGACGGGCGAGCTCGCTTGGCGGTCGATCTCTCCGGCCCCGGGTTGCGCTCGGCGACTTGTACCTTCACCCTCTGGCAGGGACGGCGCCAGCTCGACATCGAGTGGACCTTCGACAAGTTGGCCGTCGAAGATCCCGAAAGCGTGTTCTTTGCTTTCCCGCTGGCCGCTGAGTCACCGTCTTTTATCGGCGACTTTAATGGCATACCGTGCGAACCGGGTTCCGAGCAATTGCCGGGGAGCGTGAAGAGCTGGTACCCCGTCCAGGGTTGGGTCGGAGTGGACGGTTCGGACCACAGCATTGTCCTCGTTCCCGTTGACGCGCCTTTGGTCCACTTGGGAGGCGTGAACACCGGCCGCATAGTCGACGATGTAGACCAAAGTAGCCCCGTCGTGATGTCGTGGGCCTTGAACAACCATTGGTTCGTCAACTTCAAGGCAGCCCAGGACGGGCGGATCCGCCTCCGCTACAGCCTGACGAGCATGGCGGGTCACCTTGACATAGACGCGGCCATGCGGTTCTCCGCGGAGGCGAGGACACCGCCGCTTGTCCTCAGGGACCGCTTCCCGATGGTCCCGGCTTCGGGGTCCGTCATGGAGGTTCTCGAGGGCGAAGATGTCATCGTGGGGTCCAAGGTCTCCGAAGACGGGACTGGTGTAGTCGTGCGCCTCCTCAACAGCACGCGCAAGGCGCGGAAGTTGACCATCGACGTGAGACGGCCCTTGGAGGGAGCCTGGTTGGTGCACCCAGACGAAAGGCCGTCGGAGGAGCTTTCAGCGGTTGCCTCCAAGGTCAGCACCACCGTTGGGCCGCGCTGCAGCCGGAGCCTTCTGCTCAAATGGTGAGGATTACCAGTTACGAAGGTCGCTGGGCTGCCGTGGTTGCCGGAGGATCCTCCGGGATCGGTTATGCCAGCGCCAAACGCCTTGTCGAAGCCGGCGCCGAGGTCGTAGTCGGCGGCCTCGACGAGCGAGAGGTGAGCTGGGCGGTGGAGTCTCTGGCGGGCGAGGGGGCTGTTGTCCACGGCTTCAGCGGTGACCTGAGCCAGCCGGACGAGGCAGAGCAACTTGTTCAGCTCGGCGCTCGGGACGCCCCGTTGCGCGTGCTCGTAAACAGCGTCGGGATCCAGCGCTACGGTACGGCAGAAGGGACCTCCGTCCAGCTGTGGGACGAGGTCCAACGGGTGAACGTCCGCACGGCCTTCCTATTGGCAAAGTTTGCGGTCCCCGAAATGCGCTCGGTCGGCGGGGGGGCGATCGTGAACGTCGCTTCTGTCCAGGCGTTTGCCACTCAAGCCAGCGTCGTCGCATACAGCGCGAGCAAGGCGGCTCTGGTCGGGCTGACCCGTGCATTGGCGGTCGACCATGCCCGCGAGAACATCCGGGTGAACGTGGTCTGTCCCGGGTCTGTGCGCACTCCCATGTTGGAGTCAGCAGCAGCACTGTTCGCCCCGACAGGCGAGGCCGATCAGCTGGTGGCGAAATGGGGGGCGATGCACCCAATGGGCCGGGTGGCCGATGCAGACGAGGTAGCGGAGGCGGTGTGGTTCCTGGCGAGCCCTCAGTCGTCGTTCATCACCGGCTCTGAGCTCATGGTGGACGGGGGCTTGCTTGCTGCAATCGGGGTCCCTCTGGAGGATTGACCTAGGCCAGGCGCTGGGTCTTTGGACCGTCACCGCTGCGGTCTTGCGCACGACCTGAACCAGGCAGGTTCAGGTACCACAGAACGTGCGGTAGGAGCCGAAGCTCGGCGGGGCCGGTGCTGCGTAGGGCTCCAGACCGAGCCGTTCGTTGAACGGCTCGGCTAGCGCGCCGAGCAGTCGTCGGAACGGTCCCAGGTCGTCCTCGGTGGCGGCAGTCAAAGCTTCTTCCACTAGGAGGTTGCGCGGGATGTAGATGGGGTTCACGTGGTCCATCGCTGCTGCGATGGCTTGGGGGTCACGGGTCTGGCATGACTGCACTTCCCGCCAACGAAGCGCCCAAGCGTCGAAAGCAGGCCCATCGACGAAGAGCGAACGGGCGGGTGCCGCTTCTCCGAGCACCGACGCCGAGAGGGCTCGGAAAAACGAAGTGAAGTCAACCTTTTGTGCCTGGAGCAGCGCCAGCAGGTCATCGACCAGCTCCCCATCGCCGCGTTGGCGGTCGCCGAGGCCCAACTTGGCACGCATCCCGTCACCCCAGTACACGCGATAACGGGCGGTGAAGGACTGCAGCACCTCGGCGGCCGAGGCAATGGCCGCCTCCGTATCGGCGTCAAAGAGGGGCAGCAACGTTTCGGCCAGCCGCGCCAGGTTCCACTGAGCGATTTGCGGCTGGTTGCCGTACGCGTACCGGCCGCCGTGATCGATCGAACTGAAGACGGTGGCGGGGTCGAAGACATCCATAAACGCGCAGGGCCCGAAGTCGATGGTCTCGCCGGATATCGTCATGTTGTCGGTGTTCATGACACCGTGGATAAACCCTACGAGCATCCAGCGAGCCACGAGGGATGCCTGAGCATCGACGACACCCTGGAAGAACGCAAGGTACGGGTTCTCCGCCTCGACGGCGTCGGGATAGTGACGGACAATCGCGTGGTCCGCGAGGCGCCGCAAGAGCATGGGATCACCATTGGCCGCTGCGTACTCGAACGTCCCGACGCGCAGATGGCTCGAGGCAACTCGGGCGAGCACCGCGCCGGGCAGCATGGCGCCCCGCTCGATCTGCTCGCCGGTCGCCACCACGGCCAGCGCCCGCGTGGTGCGGATGCCGAGCGAGTGCATCGCCTCGCCCATCAGGTACTCGCGGAACATTGGGCCCACGGCTGCCTTGCCGTCACCACTCCGCGCGAACGGTGTTGGCCCGAGCCCTTCAAGTGCAAGTCGCGACGGCCTCCGGACACGTCCAACACCTCGCCGAGCAGCAGCGCCCGACCATCGCCCAGACGGGGCGAAAAACCACCGAACTGGTGGCCTGCGTACGCCTGCGCCACCGGTGCCGCCCCGTCGGAAGTGGCATTGCCGACCAGCACGGCGACACCGTCAGGCGCTCTCAACGCATCCGCATCGACCCCCAGCTCTGTGGCCAATTCCTCGTTGAGCACCAACAACCTGGGCGCCGGCACCGGTGCTGCCCGCCACGGTTCGTACAAGCCCCTCAGTTCACGGACAAAGGAATTGTCGAACTCGAAGAGTTGGCGGACCGCGACGCTCACGGGAACAAGGCTACCCGGGCGGTCGCCGTCCGCCCGGCGCTCGGACTGCCGGACGCGCATTGTAACGTTTGTGTGACGGGCTTTAGTTACCCTCTTACAACTCGTAGCGCGCGAGGCCGCTATTGACCGGAGGGACCGAGCATGAGCGTCGTAATGGGCCTCAACAGGAGGGCGGGCGCCAGGTGGGAGGGCTATCGTGGCGTCGAGCTCACCCCCGCCCGGCCAATTGGCAGCGTGGCCTGGGTCAGGCCGGCGCGCGTGGTAGCGGTTGCCAGCCTCCTGTGCGCGACCGTCATGGTGGCAGCGGCACTCCCTCTATCCCAAGCACGAGGTGGTGGCGCGGCACGCCCTGCGGTGGCGGTGCCGGCTGGCCCGGAGTTGCCGATCGTGCCCGCAGCCGCCGTCGGCCCAATCTCGACATTGCTGGGCCGCGACCTGCCGGGTTACCGGGTCAACGGATTGACGGCTAGCAACAAGGCCCAAAACCTGCGGGCCGTGTTCTCATCAGCCGGGGTGACGATCGTGTCCGGGCGGCTACACCTCGGCATCGCGCTTAGCGGCTACGGTTACGCCAACGCATCGGGAGCGCTCGACCCGGTCGCTCCGGTAATGCCGGTGGCGCGTGCCAACCGGGCCCTGTACACCCATGACGCAATGAGCGAGTGGTGGGCTAACGGCCCGGCCGGCTTGGAGCAGGGCTTCACGGTGAGCGCGCCCCCGGGTGTGAGGCGCGGCCCATTAACCTTCTCGCTTCGGCTCACCGGCAACCTTCGGGCCAGGCTCGACGACGGCGGGCTGTACCTTTCTGGGCCGGGTGGGGCCTTGCGCTATGACGACTTGGCCGCCACCGATGCCCGGGGCCGGGCGCTTGCGGCGCGCTTGGTGCTGCGCGACGGCCAGGCCCTCATCGAGGTCGATGACCGGGGCGCCGCTTACCCGGTGCGGGTTGACCCCTTGGTCCAACAGTCCGGCGAGCTGATCTCCTCTGACGGCACGCCGGGCGGTGGCTTCGGTCGCTCGGTGGCGGTCTCCGGTACCACCGTCGCCGTGGCGGCCGACAACCAAACGGTCGGCTCGCGCGAGGAGGCGGGCGCGGTTTACGTGTTCGTGGAGCCGGCAGGCGGCTGGTCAGAGCTCATGGCCCAGAGCGCCGAGCTCGTGGCCTCTGATCCCCAGGACCTGACGGGCCTCGGTTGGTCGCTGGCCATGTCGGGCAACACAATCGTGGCCGGGACCATAGCTAAGTGCAACAAAGCGGTCTCCATCTCCTCTCCTTGCCTGAACTGGGGCGCGGTGTACGTGTTCGAGCAGCCGCCGGCCGGCTGGTCAGGGACGCTGACCCAGGACGCCGTGTTGACCTCCTCGGTCCTGACGCAGCCAACGGGGAACGCACGGCCAGGTCTGTTCGGCTCGTCTGTCGCCATATCGGGTGGCACGATCGTCGTCGGCGCTGATGGCCAGCCGGTCGGCTCGACCAATGCCGGCGCGGCGTTCGTATTCGAGGAGCCCGCAGGGGGGTGGTCGGGGGCCATGACCCAGGATGCCGAACTGACCCCCACCGACCCGGCCAACGATGAATATTTCGGCGACGCAGCGCTCGCCGTGTCGGGGAGCACCGTGGTCGTCGGTGCGCCGGGTTCTGGCGCACCGACCGGGGGCCTGGGCCATGGCGCCGCGTACGTGTTCGAGGAGCCAGCAGGGGGGTGGTCGGGGTCCATGACGCAGAGCGCCGAGCTGACTGCCCCGGCCGGGGCGGGGAATGCCGAGCTCGGAGGCTCTGTTGCTGCCTCTGGTGGGACTGTTGCCGTAGGGGCACCTGCCCTAAACGTCGGCTCCAACGTCGACCAGGGCGCCGTCTTTGTGTACAGCGAGCCCGCCTCGGGCTGGTCAGGAGTGCTGAGCCCGGCCGCAGAGCTGACTGCGTCAGACGGCACCTCGGACGATTCCTTCGGGACGGTGGCAGCATCGGGGAGCACGATCGCCGTAGCCGGATCAAGCCGTACCCCCGGCTCCTTGAACCACGTGTACCTCTTCACCCAGCCTGCATCGGGCTGGTCCGGGCACCTGACCGAGAGCTCCGAGCTTGTGGCCTCCAACGAGGAACTACCGGACGCATTTGGTTCCGGTGTCGCGTTGTCTTGCAGCACCGTCGTCGTCGGTGCCCCTGGGCATCGCCGGCTCGGTTCAACTGCATCGCAGGGCGCTGCCTACGTGTTCGCCCCGCCGACGACGACGAGCGCGGATGGGGGCCGCCAACCGGAGTTCCAGGCGCCCGTTGCGAACCTGCCTGGAGGGGGATGCCCTCTGGATGTCCAGGTCACGGTGCTCGAGACCTTGCGCTCGGGCCTGGCTGTGGACGACGGGTTCCGCAAGGAAGGCCCGGTGAACTTCACCATCCCCAGCTATTCGAACGCGGGCTCGGTGTACACCGAGCCAGGAGAGGCAGGCCAAAAATGCGAGTCTGGTTGTGCCAATGTGCTCGTCACCGTCACTGACCCCTTGACGAGCAAAGCGGTAGTGGGTGCCAAGGTGACCGCCACGGTCGACCCGATCGACGTGCACCACTACGGCGACGAGTTCCTGTGTGCCCAGTCCGACGAAGCTCATGTCCCGTGCGGCACGGAATTGTCCGGTTTGGTCACGGACCAGAAGGGCCAGATCCACCTCATCTACTGGGCCCCTGGCGTTGTCCGTCAAGCCAGCACGGTACTGCACATCAACGTGAAAAACGCTTGCACAGCCGAGGCCTGCCCGACAAGGCTGGAAGTGGGGCAAAAAAACCAGGCATTGCAAATAAAGCCCTACGTCATATACGAACACACCGGTGAGCTCTCGAAGGAAGAGGTCGAGGCGCTTGTCGAGATGGCGCGCAACCCTGGGCTGTTCTCATTGACCAACGAACTCGGAAAAGAGGCCTTTAAGGTGCCCTTTGAAGAAGCCCTCAAGTGGCTCGTCGGCGAAGAGGAGGAGGCTGAGCTGGCCGTAGAGAGCATCCCGGACATCTTCGCGGAGCCCCTCTTCGGTCTCATGGAGGCCACCCACGTAGCCATCGAGCTCCACGAGCAGGACGAACTGGTGGCGGCATTGCTCCAGGCAGTCGCGTTGCCGGGGATCGGTCTTTACGACCCGCCCCGCGAGTCAAAAGCCCCGGCACCCCCGGGCGGCCTGTTCCAGTCGGCGATCCTTCACGGGATCGCCAACCCTTTGCACTTGGCAGCGGGCGGGGTGCTGTACGACGACGCGGAGATCTTGAGCGGCCAGCTAAAAAAGCTGAACGACCAGCTGGCAGCTCGCCCCGAGGAAATCCACCTTGAGGTATACGAGGTCTCCAACTGTGACCAGGCCGAACCGAGCTGCGGACCGGGCTACAAGTACTCCGACGGCATCAAACCGCAACTGTGCTTCGATTTTGACGGGTCCGACGGCTACCCCGGCGCCTGGGCGGATTCA
This sequence comes from uncultured Acidimicrobiaceae bacterium, assembly GCA_963699075.1. Taxonomy (GTDB): domain Bacteria; phylum Actinomycetota; class Acidimicrobiia; order Acidimicrobiales; family Palsa-688; genus Fen-671. The sequence continues at coordinate 470,772 of CAVOTF010000006.1, forward strand.
TTCTGCATTAGCCAGTACGACGCGTTTGCCTTTGCCGAGTCGATGGGAAAACGGCTCAATACCGCCCTGCCGTGACCCAAACCTGGTCCATCGCATCGTCGCTGGTGCACCGTCCCGTCGGCACATGCGCCTCAGCCAATAGTGCGTGAGTATGCAGGTGTGGAAATGCGGCCGGCCCGGCTAGACGATGCCCAGGTGGAGCCTTTGTTGGCCGGCTTGACCCAGGAGTACGAAACGCGTTACGGCGAGAGCGGCGAGATGACAAGAGCCAGCACTGACGAGTTCGACCCGCCATCTGGGCTGTTCATCGTCGTTATGGACGGGCCGATTACGGTCGCCGGCGGAGGTTTCCGTCGCTACGACGCGACAACCTGTGAGGTGAAGCGGATGTGGACACACCCCAGCTACCGCAGGCGCGGGCTGGCGGCCCGCGTGCTCAAGGCCCTCGAAGACGCCGCTCGGGAAGTTGGTTATTCCAGCTTGATCCTGGAAACCGGTCCCCGCCAACCAGAAGCTGAGGCGCTATACGCATCACTGGGTTACAGGCGGATCGAGTACTACGGTCAATACCCCGAGGCCAAGGCCTTCAGCCTGGAGCTCTCGCGTCGTTGACTGTTGGCGACTAACACGCATCGCTGCTTCGAGAACGGAGGCTCGGCTATGACCCTCGCCATTGCGCACCGTGGCGACCCCGTCGGCCGTCGCGAAAACACGCTTGAGGCGTTCGAGAGCGCGAGGTCGCTGGGCGCGGGCATGGTAGAGCTCGACTGCAAGCTCACTCGGGACGGCCACGTCGTGGTGCTTCACGACGACACCCTGAGGCGGTTGTGGGGAGTTCCGCGACCGGTGCGGGCCATCGACTGGAAGGAGGTGAGTGCCATCCGCAAAGGTGGCTACCGGATCCCTGACCTGGCTGAGGTCCTCGCGGCCGTGCCGTTGCCGATCATGGTTGACGTACCGAGCATTGAGGTCCTCGAGGCGTCGCTGGCCGTAGTCGAGGCGGCTCGAGCGGTCGATCGCTGTGTGTTCGCCGGCCATACGGGAGCCCTGGTAAGGCTTCGCCAGCGCTCCAGGTCAGCGCGCATCGCGCTCAGTTGGGAGAAACGACAGTTACCCGGGCCCGAACTGCTAGACGCCGTGCGGCCGGATTGGTTCAACCCGTCCCACCGACGGGCCACTGCGCTGGTCGTAGAACGGATGCATGCGGCTGGGCGCGGAGTCTCGGTGTGGACAGTCGACCGTCCTTCTGACATCGCTCGGGTGCTGCATGCCGGCGTCGACGCCGTCATAACCAACCAAACCGCCCGTTTGGTCGCTGCGGTTGGCCGGGCGACGGAGTGGCCGGTGTAACGGAGTGGCCGCTGTAACGGAGTGGCCGGCGTAACGGAGAACCGGCCCGACGCCCTCTGGAAATCAGGAGGTCTACCGAACAAGCGGGAAATTGGTCCGAGTAACGGTGCTTGGGCGCGCTTGGACGTCCTCAGCTCCTAGCGTGCACGGCGATGTTGCCATCACCGTCTTACGCGATCTGCTGGGACCTCGGCGACGTGATCTTCTCCGAGGACACGGAGGTCAAGACCGCCGACGGAGTCACCGATATCGTCACCCTGGTGCCAGGGATAGGCGAGCTCCTCCGCGAGCTAGCCGGACGCAGGATCCCGATGGCGATCGTCTCGGACACTCGGATCGGGGCATGCGAGAAGGTCCTCGGACAGCATGGTCTCGAGGAGTGCTTTGTCCATCGGACCATTTCCGAATCGCTTGGCGTCGAGAAACCGCACCCGGCAATGTTCCTAAGCACCTGCAGCGCGCTCGACATCCCACCCCAACGAATGGCCATGGTCGGCAACCACTACTACCGGGACGTCGAGGGCGCGAGCCAAGTGGGGATGACGACAATCTGGTTTCATTGGAACGAGAACTACCCCTCACCGCAGGTGCCGTCGGCCGCTGACTATGTTGTGGCCAACGCGGTCGAGCTGAGCGCCGCGATCAACGACTGGTTGGCCGGGCTGGGCTCTGGCGAACCGGCGCCGCCCGATTACTTGGCGACGGCGGAACCCACTCCGTGAGTGGCTAGGACCACGAGCCTCGGGCGCACGCCCTCTGCCAGGTGTGCACGCTCTGGCGGCTCACCCCGAACTTGTCGGCCACCTCCTGGAGCAGTTCCTAGCCTTATTCAGGAACCCTCGAACGGGGGATTTTCTTCTCCCCTCTCCTGGTAGGACAACGTCGAACCGAGCATTTCGATCTTTGGCATTGCTCTATCTCCTCCTTCGCTGTCGATCCGCTCGGGTGGTTTCGGGCCCTCTTAGGCGAGCCACTCTGTCGCAGATAATGTGATCGACGAAGTTCACAGCAACGACGTTCTCGTAGAGCTCGAGACGAGCGCCCACTGTGGCCCGCCTTTTTGGGTGAGAATTGTTTATCGGTGACGCCAGTCGGTCAGAAGCCGACGACTTGGCGGACCAGCACCACGTGGATGCGCCCAGGGCGTTCCTGGTGGATCTCCAGCATCTTTCCGACCGAGCTGTGCTGACCATAGGCGGCCATGGCGCGGGCATCCTCGAGTTCGACGCAATGCTCGTAGATCCGTTCGTAAGCAGCCGGGAGGTTGGGCACCAGCTTCTGCGCCCCCACAACGAGGATCACATGGGCGGTCCCAAAGGCGTAGGAGGCCAGCTGGCTGCCCGTCGCTGAGGCGAGGACCAGTGTCCCGTCACTCGTGAGCGCGTGTACGCTGCCCAGGGCGTAGGCCGCCTGGGCTCGTATGGCGTTCATCTCTTGGGCTTGGGGGGTGGGTCCCAGGGCCATGATCCGCTTCCTCACTGAGTCGTACCGGCCGCTCTGGTTGATGGCGGCGGCGATCCCGGTTTCTTGCAGCGTGACGGACGTGTTGGTTATCACCGATGCGCCTTCGGGGATCTTCGTCAAGACCGCCTCGCGCGCAGCGTCGAGCGTGTCAACGACCTCGACGCTGATGCCATGCTGCTCCAAAGCCGCGGCGGCCACCGCCAGCTCACCCTCGTCGGCCGGCCGGGCGAAACTGTCGTCGGTGACGCTGAAGGTGGTTTTGTTGATGGTTGCCTGGACACTTGACATTTCAGCCCTCCTGGTTAGTGATGTTTCTTCGTTCTTGGCTTCTAGGACAGACTGTGGCCCCCCGCGTGTGACACTCGACGATGGAAAAGTGTTGACAGATCGACGGGAAATCTGGGCACGCGGAGCTGGTCCCAAACCGCCCGGGCCAAATCATCGTCTGTGCCCGCCACCTCGGCCGTGGAATGGCGCGCCGGGCCATGAGCCAGCACGTCTGGGTTGGTACAGCCCTTTCAGAGCTCGTGGTCGTCGTGGCGGATGCGGAGAAGATCGGACACGGGGCCGAGATGGCCGAGCTTGTCGGGGTTCGTGATGCCTCGGATGGTCTGGACGACGCCGTCTAGGACCTCCAGCGAAAGGACGCTCACGATCTTGCCTTGGGGGTCGTGGGTGATGATCCCAGGACCGCCATTTACGAGGACCGGCTCTAGAGTTATCCCCAGTCCCATTGTCTGTTCGAACACGTCCAAGACGAAGGCGGCGACTTTGTCTCGGCCAAAGAGGGGTTGGGGCGTACTGGTCGCCTTGCCACCCCCGTCGCCGTAGAAGGAAGCGTCTGCGGCCAGGAGCTCGACGAGTTGTCCGAGATCGCCGTCGCGCGTAGCGGCGAGGAACGACCGGACAAGTGCCTCGCTTTGTTCGCGCGATGCCTCGTAACGGGCTTGGTGGTTACCGATGTGCTGGCGGGCACGAACGAAGATCTGGCGGCAGTTGGCCTCGCTCTTGTCGACGATCTGGGCGATGTCCTCGTAGGAGTAGTCGAACCCCTCGCGGAGCAGGAAGACGGCGCGTTCGACGGGCGTGAGGCTTTCGAGCAGCACGAGGAAAGCCATCGATAGTGAGTCGGACAGCTCAGCCATTTGCTCGGGGTTGTCGCGCAGGTCGACCACTACCGGCTCGGGCAACCAGGTGCCGACATAAGACTCCCGGCGCACCCTGGCCGAGCGTAGGTGGTTGATAGCTAAACGGGTTGTGGTCGTTGCCAGGTAGGCCTTCGGCGATTCGACTACGACCCCGCCCTGCCGGGCGCGCCCCATCCGGAAGAACGCCTCTTGGACCAGGTCCTCGGCCTCGGCCACGCTCCCGGTCATACGGTAGGCGATCGAAAACATGAGCGGCCGCAGCTCGGTTTCGTCGTCCAGCGGAGGCGCGTCCATCGCTTACCACGCTTCTTTCGGGCGGTCGGCCCGGTGCGTTTCGGGGGCACCCCAGCGGTCGTGCTTGTAATCCTTAGTGCTGCTGCTCATCATCGTTGCTCCTTACTGCGTGTGTCTTGTTTCCGTGGGAGGTGGTCGTGTTGTAACGGCGGATAGTTGCCATCCCGTGCGGGGACGAGGTCAAATGCGGGCTCAGGCTCGAGAGCCACTCGATCGTCTTCAGTGTCGATGACGGACGGAGAACGCTCGCCTGCAGAGACCGGCACGGGCGCTTTGTTCGTCTGAGCCGGGAAGAGCAGCGCCACGAGCGCCCCGACCACCAGCACCCCGGCACAGGCGCCCAAGGCCCGGTCGTAGCCGCTGGTCAAGGCGGAGGCCAAAGCATCGTGGCCGCTCGAACGAGGACGGACCGCGGCGGCCAACGCTGCAGTGGCGGCCAGCCCAATGGCGCCGCCAAGCTGGCGGGCGGTGTTGAGCAAGCCCGAGGCGAGGCCAGCCTGGTGAGCTGGGATCCCGGCAGTAGCACCCAAGGTCATGGGGACGAACGAGAGGCCAAAGCCTGTCCCTGCCAGCAGCTCCGGCCAGAACAGGCTCGACCAAAAGCCGTCACCGGGCGCGAGCTGGGCGAGCCAAGTCAGGCCCGCAGCCGCCAAAGCCAGCCCTAGCACCAGTTGGCGGCGCACCCCGAGGCGAGCCACAAAGCGGGCCGACGACACGGCGGCGCAGAGGCTGGCCAGGGCGAGAGGCAGGAATGCCAAACCGGCTCGCAACGGGCTGTAGCCGTTTACCTGCTGGAGATAGAGCGAAAGAAAGAAGAACGAACTGAACAGCGCGGCCCCCATCGTGATAGCTACCCCGTTGGCAGCATTGAGCGACCGCCGCCGGAAAACACCGAGTGGCACGAGCGGGTTCGGTGCCAGCCGGGCTTCGATAAAGACGAACACACCGAGCAACAAAGCGCCGATGGCCAAGGTGAACAGCGTCCGCACCGAACCCCAGGGGTGGGCGCTCGTGCTCACGATGCCATACACGAGCGTGGTCATCGCCGCCGTCAGCGTCACCGCGCCGGGCATGTCGAGGCGACGCGAGGCACCTTCGGCCCGGGACTCCGACAGCGCCCAGAGCGCCCCGGCGAGGAGGGCAACGCCAACGGGGACGTTGACGAACAGGACCCATCGCCAGTCGAGGAAGTTGGTGAGAAACCCGCCGGCGAGCACGCCGACAGCCCCACCGCTGGCCGCTGTAGCCGACCACGCACCGAGCGCCCGGCGCCGTTCGGCAGGAGCCGGGAACGTGGTGGTGAGCAGGCTCAAGGTCGCCGGCGCGAGTACCGCCCCTGCAGCGCCTTGCAGGGCGCGAGCGGTGATCAGCCAGGCGCCGCTCTGAGCCAGTCCGCCGAGCAGGCTGAAGGTCGTGAACAACCCGACCCCGAGGAGGAACACCCGTCGGCGCCCAAATAGGTCGGCTGCCCGGCCGCCCAGCATGAGCAAGCCTGCGAAGGTGAGCGTGTAGGCGTTCACGACCCACTGCAGCCCGCCCGTCGACATGTGAAGGCCCATCTTCATCCGCGGCAGGGCCACGTTGACGATCGAGATGTCCAGTACCACCATGAACTGGGCGAGGCAGCACACGGCCAGGGGAGCCCAGGCCGGCACGGTTCGCAGTACCCGCCGAGCCCGAGCACGGGTGAACACGGCGACGGTGGGAGCCGAGCTGTCAACGGGCACTGGCTGCGAGCGAGGTTCCCGCTCGCTCCTCTGGTGATCCTTGGCGGTAGTGAAAGTGAGGTTGTCTGGGTACTTGAGCAGCGACATTTTCTTCCTCCGTTGTCGCGGGGCTATGTGAAGCGGGTGCCCTATGTCTGTTTCTCAGCACCCATAGACCTGCCAGGAGGTCCCGTTGTGACAGCCACGCGCAGACCGAAAATGCAACGTTCTCACCTGGTCCCCCTATGTGGCCTGCAGGTCCGGATCGCGGTTCCGCTCGGGAAGGTGCGAGCTTCGATGGTGTCGAGCCGGAGCGGCTCGCGTAGCGCGCTGAAGAGGCCGCGTCCATGCCCAATCGCCACTGGATGGACCACCAGTCGGAACTCGTCGATCAGACCTTCGCGGATCAGCGCGTCGACGAACGTCGCGCCTCCATGGGCGAGGATGACACCCCCTTGCTCACGCTTGAGCCCATCGATGTCGTCGGCCAGCTCACCGCGGGCGATCCGGCTCTCTGCCCAGGCGGCATGCGTCAGCGTATTTGAAAAGACCACTTTGGGGATCTCGTTCATCACGTCTGCGTAGACGCCAGTGGTGGTAGGCCAGACTGCCGACATCTCCTCATACGTGGTTCGTCCCATAATGTGCGTCCCGGCTTCACGCAGCGACGCGACCTTCCAGGCGACGACTTCGTCCTCTTCGGGAGGAAGCCCCCAGTCCTCGAAGCCCTTTGCACCGTGGACGAACCCGTCGAGAGTGACGCCCATTTGTAGTACCACCGGCCGCATGTCATGTCCTTTCGTCAGGTTCTAGTGAGGCGACTTCGTTGGCTCTCCAAGACAACTACGAGCTCACCTCCGTGAGCAGGCGAGCATCATGGCCCTCTGCACGGACGTGTGTGCGAGTGCGCAACAACGTTGCGCCGATCGTGGCCGCGGCAGTGGCAAACAGGGCGCCCCCGATGAATGCCGCGTGATAGCCACCCAGGAGGGCGTCGAGCTGCCCATGACCCAACGCGCGCAGGCCGTCGGTACGCGACGCAGCGATGCTGGCGAGGAAGGCCAACCCGAGAGCGCCGCCCATCATGAACGCGGTGTTGACAAGGCCTGAAGCGAGCCCCGACTCCTCGGGGGCGACATCGCTCATCGCCGCCAGCAACACGGGGTTGAAAGCAATACCGCCGCCAATCCCGAGCAAGATCATGCTCGGAAGGACAGCGCCGACGTAGCTGCCTGCGACCGGTGCTCCCGCAAACAACGCCAGCCCGGCGGCCGCGAGCAGTAAGCCGACGGCAAGCGGGCGTCGGAAGCCGTAGCGCATGACGAGCTTCGCCGAAAGACCAACCGAAACAGCGGCCATGATCAGGTTGGCTGGCAGAAATGCAAGACCCACCCGTAGCGGGCTATAGCCGAGGACGAGCTGCAAGTACAAGGCCGCCAGAAAGAACCATGCAAACATCGCGGCAGCCCAGAGAACGCCGACAACGTTTGCGGTCGCAACATTGCGCAACCGGAAGAGCCGTAGCGGCATCAGCGGCGAGCTCACACGTGACTCGATCCAGAGGAAGAGCGCCAGCAGCGCCAGCGCCGAGCCGAGGAGGCCCGTTGTGCGGCCCGAGGTCCACCCGTTGTGGTTGCCATTTACAATCGCGTAGACCGCAAGCATTAGCGACGCCGTAACGGATAGCGCACCGGCGATGTCGAGTTGCTGCTTCGCCTCCCGCAGGTGGCTACCTGGCAGCAGTCGAAATGACAGCGTGACGACGGCGACCCCAATCGGGACGTTGACGAGGAAGACCCAGTGCCAGTTGAACGAGTTCGTGAGTATCCCGCCGGCCAACACACCGATCGACCCCCCGCCCGAAGCGACGAAGCCGAAAATGCCCATTGCTCTGGCGCGCTCTGCGGGCTCGGTGAACAACCGCATCGTCAGAGAGAGCGACACCGCTGACGCTACCGAGCCACCGATCCCTTGCGCTGCTCGGGCGGCTTCGAGAAAGCCCTGCGAGGTGGCGAGGCCACAACAGAGGGAAGAGAGCGTGAAGAGCCCGATGCCCGAGATGAAAAGGCGTCGGTGCCCGTAGAGGTCGCCGAGACGTCCGCCGAGGAGCAAGAGACCCCCAAACGTCAGCAGGTACGCGTTCACGACCCAAGCCAACGACGTCTGCGAGAACCCGAGGTCGGCTCGGATCGACGGCAGAGCCACGTTCACGATTGTCGTGTCGAGAACGATCATCAACGTGCCCAGGCAAAGAACGAGCAGCGCTAGCCAGCGCTTGCGATCATCAGCGGTCATCCTTGTTGAACCCGAAACAACAACCTTGCTCATGACGCTTCCTCCCTCATCGGATCGCCCGGCTATTTGCCTGCTGTCACCTTCTCTACGAACTGGGCCCGCCCAGATCGACGCGGCAAACTGACCTTCCCCTCGTTCTAGGGGCAATCGGGCTCCGTCAATCCATAGCAAGATCGTTCTGTCGGGCTATCGAAGGCCCAGTCTTCTCGAGCAGAAAAATCTGCCCAGGTGTCGATTCCGAGAGACGCCGCTCGTAGTCACGGTGAGAGGCTCGGTATGGTGCCGAGCGATCGAGAGAGGTGAACACAATGACCCAGTACCTGCTCGCAGTCCACATGGTCGACGGCCAGCCGGCTCCTGAACCCGCTGAGATGAAGCGGATGTACAGCCAGGTCGACGCGTTCAACAAGGAGCTCCAGCGGGAAGGCGAGTGGGTCTTCGCCGGCGGCCTCCATCCCCCGTCGACAGCAACGGTGGTCCGGTCGAGCGGCGGTGACGTGGTGATCACCGACGGCCCGTTCTCCGAGGCGAAGGAGCAGCTCGGAGGGTTCTGGGTCGTCGAGGCCCCCGACCTTGACGTCGCGCTCTCCTTGGCAGCGAGGGCCTCAGCGGCGTGCGAGGGCCCGGTTGAGGTCCGGCCGTTTGAGAAGCTCCCGGAGTAGGCGTGCCAGCCGCCGCTCACGAGCTCCAGAGAACGTTCCGTGCGGAGTCCGGTCGTGCGGTCGCCACGCTCGTCCGCCTCTTCGGCGACATCGACATCGCCGAAGAGGCCGTCCAGGAGGCCTTCGTCATCGCTACCGAGCGATGGGTCGCTGACGGTGTGCCGCCGAACCCGGGCGGCTGGGTCGTCACCACTGCAAAGCGCAAAGCGCTCGACCGGCTCCGGCGGGAGTCATCTCGCAATCGTCGCCAATCAGAATCGGCAGCGATGAGGGTCAACGACGCCGTACGCGATGGGGAGACGAGCGTCACCGACGACCGGCTCAGGCTCGTGTTCACCTGCTGCCACCCAGCGCTCGCGCCAGAGACCCAGGTGGCGCTCACCCTCCGGCTGATCGCCGGCCTCCAAACGCCGGAGATCGCCCGGGCGTTCCTCGTCCCGGAGGCGACGTTGGCACAACGGCTCGTGCGGGCTAAGCAGAAGATCCGAGCCGCCAAGATCCCATACCGGATCCCGAGCGATGCGGAGCTGCCCGACCGGATCGCCCCCGTCCTCGCCGTCGTCTATCTCATCTTCAACGAGGGCTACGCCGCGACGAGTGGCGACACTCTCGTACGCCGCGAGCTGTGCGACGAGGCGATCCGGCTCGCCCGGCTTGTCGTGACGCTCATGCCGGACGAGCCGGAGGTGCAAGGCGTGCTAGCCCTGCTCTTGCTCACCGCGTCGCGGACCGCGGCCCGCACCGACGAGCGGGGCGAGCTGGTACTCCTCGCCGACCAGGACCGTGCACTGTGGGACCGAAAGTTCATCGCCGAGGGCCACGAAATCGTTCGGGCATTGCTCCAACGGAACTGCGCCGGTCCTTACCAGCTCCAGGCCGCGATCCAGGCCGTCCATGCCGACGCGGCGACCGCCGAGGCGACTGATTGGCCGCAGATCCTCGCCCTCTACAATCAGCTGGTCGCTCTGCTGCCGACGCCGGTAGTCGCACTAAATCGCGCCGTGGCGCTTGCGGAGGTCGAAGGACCAGAAACGGCGATATCGGTCGTAGACGCCCTCGCCATCGACGACCGGTACGTCCCGCTCCACGCGGTCCGCGGTGAGCTGCTCGTCCGTCTGAGACGCAACGACGAGGCAGCAGCAGCATTCGGGCTCGCCGAATCGCTCAGTAAAAACGAGACCGAACGCGCACACTTTCGTCGGCGACTAGCAGCGGTGATCGCCTGAGCAAGCCGCCCGGTGGTTTACGTCGACCAAGGCGAACTCACCGGCTGCGCTGAGCCGCTCTACGGCCAACCTTGCCTCAGGGGCGACCCCCGGGCCACCTCCTGGTAGCTCACGACCCAACTCTTATAACGCTGGCTCGGCGTATGGGGGATAGGCCAGAACGTCCGCCAGAACGTGCGCCCTGTGAACGTGCGCCCCCTGGGATTCGAACCCAGAACCTGCGGATTAAGAGTCCGTTGCTCTGCCATTGAGCTAGAGGCGCTTATGAGGCTTGACCTGCTGCTTTGCTAATTACCATTCAAAGATATCACCGCTTTGGGTAACTCTTGGGTAACATCACGGTATTCGAATGCGGAGGACACGCCATGCGAGGGACCATCGAGGCACGCGCTGACGGTCAGTGGCGGATCAGGGCTTATGCAGGCCGTGAGAACGGCAAGGTTCGTTGGGTTTCGCGCACCGTGCACGGAGGCAAGCGAGCAGCCCAAACCGAACTGGCCAAGTTGGTGGCCGAGGTCGAGAGCGGCCAGGCTGTCGCGTCGCACCCGGTCACTCTAGGCGAGTTGATAGAGAGGTGGCTATGCGACATAGCCCCACACCGGACGCTCCACACGATGAAGGAGTACCGGCGGCTCGCGGACGCGAACATCAAGCCTGCTCTCGGGAACATCCAGGTCAACAGGCTGACGGCCCGCCAGATCGATGGCTTCTACAGCTCGTTGACTGGGCGCGGCCTGTCACCCTCGTCGGTGAGACGCCATCACGCGCTACTTCATGCCGCGCTCAGGTCGCGCTGTGAAGTGGGGCGTGCTCCCGGCTAACCCGGTGGACCGGGCCACGCCCCCTACCCTCAGGCGGGCGACCGCGAGCGCTCCGTCCGTTGATGATGTCCAACGGCTCATCGCCTGGGCGGAGGCGATGGGTGACGACGTCCTAGTCTTGGCCGTAGCGCTAGGGGCGATCACAGGAGCAAGGCGTGGCGAGTTATGCGCTCTGCGTTGGTCGGACATCGCCTGGGACCGAAGCGTGGTCCGTATCGCCCGGTCACTTACGGTAATCAAGCGCCAGGTGACTACAGGGCCGACGAAGACTCATCAGGTCCGCCAGATTGCCATCGATACCGTCCTGGGGTCGTTCCTTGCGGAGCGAAGGACCCAGCAGGAGGCATACGCAGCGTCTGTCGGGGTCAAGCTGTGCGACGACCCGTACGTGCTCAGCCGCACCGCTGACGGGACCGGGCCATGCTTACCTGACGGGCTTACGTCGGCTTACAGTCGGCTGGCGTCACGGCTCGGCATCTCCGGGCACTTCCACGAGCTACGGCACTTCGCGGCAACCACCGCAATCGCCTCGGGCGCCGATGTGCGGACCATTGCTGGCCGTCTCGGTCACGCGGACCCAAGCGTAACTCTGAAGGTGTATGCCCACGCACTCGAGCAGAGAGATCGCGAGGTAGGCGCTCTGCTGGGTCAAGCCGTGCTCGGCGGCAAAGCCGTGACCAAATAAGCACCACCCCGTGCACAAAACGCGTCCCGATGCAGACCGGCCTGTGGCGTCAATCGGGAAGACTGCTAATCGGTCCAATTCTGACTTCGCCGATGGCTGGAGGTGGTTCGAGCAGCCAGTTCGCCAATCGAGATTCGCTTCCAGCATGTGTCTTGGGCCAAGGTGGCGGCAGTTGTTAGCCGAAAAGTTACCCAACACGGAGGGGCTCCGCGAGCTGCAGGGCCTCGTGGGGTGTCGGGGCGGGTGAAACACTGACCTCTATCGACCTGCTGAAACAAGAGGAGTCGTCTGCTGTCGGCACAGACAGATGGAGCCCTTGTGGGCTGTCCCCGATCACGTTCGATCACGTTTCACGCAAAGTCTGCTCGCACCTGCACCGGGCATGAGAGTTTAATCCTCTAGCACCATGATCAGAGTGACATAGAATCGAAAGACCTGTTCGAAAGAGACGATCGCGGAGCAGCTGATGTTTCGTGCGCAGCATCTAGTCACCCAGGCGATCCTCCGCCAGTGGACCGATGGGAGTGAGAAGCTTCTTGAGGTCTATGAAGTCGATACGGGTCTGATCACCGCTACTTCACCGAGCAAGGTCTGCGCGGTCGAGAACTTCATTCAAGATGACCCAGCCAAGGCGGAGCAGTGTTGGTCTAGGTATGAAACGCAGCTGGGTGATTTCTACCTGTCGCTAACCGAGGAACGTTTCTTCACCAACCCTCGGTCCGTCCGGGTCGCTCGGTCGATGCTGGCGTTGCATGCCGTTCGGAGCTATACCGCTAGCGAGGTCTCGGCGCGCGCACGAATTGCAGCGAAGGAACAGACCGCTCGAGGCCTTGTGGCGATGTACCCGGATGAGCTCTTCCACGATGTTCTACAAAGAACGGGCCTTGTTCTTCCTTGTACATATCAGGTCCTGATCCTTGAGGCACTTAGAGCTGTCGATCGGAATATGGGCGGCATCGCTGACGGAGGCGCGTTCTTCCGGGATGGGTTGCTCAGGCATTTTGCCGAAGCTCGACGGCTGATGAAAGCCCAGGGAGGGCTGGAAGTCCTTGTGCCGGAAAACCCAAACTCAGAGTTCGTTATAGCTGACGACCCCGTGGTAATCCCTTCGCGGGAGATGGACGGACGATTTGGCCCGCTCCAGGGAGTGCCGTGGCCGGCAGCGAAAACGTTTTGATGCCGTTCTCGCCGCGCCATGTGATCGCTGCAGGCCCATCCAATACCTGGCGGCCCGTGGACGATGACGCTGTCACTTGGCTGAACCTGAACCAGCTCAGACAAGCACGGCGCCATCTGGTCACTCGCCCCAGATCCGGCTTAGCCCAATGGGCAGCAACGACCCGAAGAGTGGAACCCCGGGCCGCTTGATAGCCGAGGCGTTAGCGGTCACCACGTGGAGTGCGGTCTGTTTTCTGTCACTAGGCTGAGGCCGACAATCCATGCGCCTGACGGTGGCACCATCACAGAGTCAGTCGTCGACCTCCTCAGCTCCTTACTCTGCGTTACACGGCGTTCCTATCTCGTCCCTGACGCTCGGTCCCTTATCGAGGAGCGTGCTGAGCACGCTGGTTCGCGATCGGCTTCGCCCTCGCCGCCACAACAACCTCTGATCACTTGACACACCCAAACCCATCCACACATAAGTTTCCACAGAAAAGTTGATCCTGGACAATCTCGGACTAGTCGATAACCCCATCGCTTCAGCTCCGCGGGGCGCGCGATCGCTTGTCTGTACAGCCGCTCTGCACCGTCAAAGTCTCCGCGCTTTTCGGCGCCTGCCGCCAAATCCACGAGGGAAGCGTCGTCTGCTGAGACGCCCTGCCTCAGCTCCCGGACAACCAAACGCTCGTCTTCTCGCGGCACATCACGGGCCTCGAACCAGTCCGACAGCGACCTCGTGAGGTGCGTAGCAACTCCCGGCGTTTTCCGAAGCTCTCGCTCTGTAAACGACCGCGTTATCGGAAGCAAAGTAAAACAATAGTCGTTCCGGTCGGAATCGAAAACCCTCACCAAGAGCGATCCGCAATGAGGTCGTCTACAGAGTCAATGATACGGCTGGTATGTCCTTCCTGAGTCCCAACCATCAAAGCTTCAGTGGGAAGAGGCGCTTGTAGAACCGCTGACGTCCGAAGAATGCTCTTTTCCAGAGGGGACAGAGAGCCGAAAACGCGCCGAAAAGAAAACTCGAGAAGCTCGTCGACCTGCGTAAAGGACGTTCCAGCCATCTGCGCTTCGCTTACTGCCGCTGAAGGCGAAGGTGCACGACCTAAGGACCAGCGAATGGCCAATGGAATGCCTTGCCAACCTCGTACAACAGTACGAATGTCTGAGTTCGTAAGGCCTGCGACATGGGTAAAGGGTGAGATCCTCAAAAGTGATTCAACAAACTGAGTCGCCTCGGTCGGGCGCCCACGAGAACAAGTCCGCAACGATGTATTCGACATCCGGCCTCCCCACGCGCCGACGGTTCAGTTCGAGAGCCTCGGACGAGGCGTCGACAACAGCTAGCCGCCCGGCGGTCCTCGATAGTCGCTGCGTCCACCAGCACGTGCCGCCGGCGAGCTCCAAGACATCCCCGTTCGCGACGAAGGCCTCCAGGGCCTTGTCGATTGCCTCGACCTGACGGTCCCACTCGGCTGCCATGTCCGCGCCTCGGTCGTAACGGCCGCGTCTCTGCCACCACTCGTCGTACTCGGGGACCCGCGCCAGATAGAACGCTCGTTGTTCGGCTAGCAGGTCGTCGTCGTCCACGGGGCAGACTACCAATCGTCCTTGATCGATCGCTCCCAACCAGTTCTACCTCGGGCTCACCGTTACCGGGGCGGGCGACGGACGCGGGCGATGATCCGCAGGTAGTCCCTGTAGTCGCGCCATAACGAGAGCGCATCTCGGTGCGGTGTCAAGTCCAAAGTGGGTGCGGCGCTCCGATTCGGCGATCACGGAATGGTGGCGATGGCTGGCCCCGTCCTTCCGCGTGGAGACAGAACCCGCCGAGGGTGCGGGGTGATATGTGTGACGGATCTGTGTTCCGGTACAAGCAGAATTGGTTCGGACCGACGTTACGGTAACCGTCGCTATGCTCGGATTCCCCTTGGAAAATCCGGGTTTTCGGGCAGCGCGTAATAGCTACCTCCCGCTTAGGGGCTGGACGACACTGCGACGGATGTGCTCATAGACGACCGAGGTGTTCACGTTGGCAACCTCCCTGCGTTCGGTGAGCCGGTCGATGACGAAGGCATAGAGCGCGTCGGTGTTAGGGACGGCCAGATGGAGCAAGAAGTCGCTTGTGCCAGAGACGACGAAGACGCCGATCACCTCTGGTAGTTCGCTCGCCCAGTTGCGGAACCCCTCAATGTTCTGGCGGGTCGGCGGGCGTACCGTCACGGCACTGAGAGCTTGGACGTGGCGGCCGAGGGCATGGAGGTCAACGTCGGCGTGGTAACCGCGCACCACACCCGCCCGGCGCAAGGCACGCAAGCGCTCGGAGGACGTTGACGGAGAGACGTGGACTGCCGCTGCCAGTTCTCGGTTGGTCTGGCGTGCATCGTGCTGCAGGGCCTCCACCAAGGCCCAGTCCACCGCATCAATCTCGGGCATCGGGACCCTCCTTAGGTGTGTATGCGGAGTTGATCCTAATCTGCCGGTGTTGTGCTTGGATGAAAGCGCAATGGCCGTACACGCTGTTGACCGGCAAGATCACGCTGGACGACGTCGGTCCTCCGGCCTGTTGGTGTGCGCCTCGCTTCTTTGGGGCACCACGGGGACGGCGCAAGCCCTCGCCCACCTGACCGTTGCCCCGGCTTTGGTCGGGGCGGCGCGGCTCGGCGCGGGAGCGGCCACCCTCCTGGTCGTCTGTCTCATCAGCGGACGTCGCCGCGCCCTTTTGCGGGCCTTTTCTCCGCCATTGCGATGGTGGACATTGAGCGCCGGGGCGGCGACTGCCTTGTACCAGGTTTCGTTCTTCTCCGCCGTGGCCAAGACGGGCGTGGCGCTCGGGACGGTGGCTACGTTGGGTAGCGCACCGGTCTTTTGCGGACTTCTTGCCCGCTGGCTCCTCGGGGAGGGCGTTCGAGCTTCCTGGGCTGTCGCCACGGCGTGTGCGGTGGCCGGGTGCGCGTTGCTCTTATTACCCGTCGGTGCCTCGGCGTCCCTTGGGGGCCTGCTGTTGGCCCTAGTCGCCGGCGCTTGCTACGGCTTGTACACGGTCTCGGCCCGCGCCCTACTGCGTACGGGGACCGAGTCAATCGCTTTGCTTGCGGCCACGCTGGTGACCGGCGCCTGCCTTTTGGCGCCCGTTCTAGCTCGTGGTCCTGGGCCGCTCGCCAGCGCCCGGGGGGTGCTTCTCATCACCTGGCTGGGCCCGGTGGCCACCGGTGTGGCGTATGTCTTTTTCGCGGGTGGCCTGGCCCGGGTGCCGGCTGGGTTTGCTGCAACCCTTGGGCTGGCCGAACCGCTGGTGGCCGCCATTTTGGGCGTCGGGCTGCTTGACGAGCACTTGTCAATAGTCGCCGGTGTCGGTGCCGGCCTTCTGGCCCTCGGGCTCGTCGCCTCCGTGATGCGGCTCCCAACCTCTCGTCCGAGGCCCCAAGCCCTGGAACTAGGCGCAGAACTGACATGACGTCAGACCGGGCTCCCGAACAGGATTTGGCTGACCCGCGTGGGCGGTGGCCGTGCTGGGGTCGTGCGTGGGCGCTTGTGCAGCGGGTAAGTTCAGCCGTTGTCGAGGCTCGGGGCGAGGCGGCGCTTGGGGACAGAACGCTCCTTGACGGCCTGGACGCCGTGTGCTCCAGTTTGCGACAGTCCGTAACGGCGGGGGTCGGGCTGGGTGAGGCTCTCCATCTCGCGGCCATCGCCGCCTTGGTAGCGGCCGACAAGACCAGGGATATGGAGCCAAAGGTTGGGCACGCCAGTTGGGTGCCTCGAGCGCGCCGCCCGGGCTCTCGGACGCCGGCGCGCGATGCTCGCCATAGCCATGAGGGCCGCTGCCGGTTGGAGCGCGGCGGGGGCATGTAGCCGGCCGGTGGCTGAGCGTCGAAGCGGCGTGGGAATCACACTCTTCCGAGCCTTGTTGGCGGCCCTGCCGTGGCCGAGCGGGGCCGCTGCCACCGCCCGGTATACGGCGCCGGCGGCACGCTCGAACCGTTCCGCCGCCGGAGCCACTACGCCGCCCATACTTGGGCGTTAGGGACGTCCCACAGGGCTGCGGGCGGTCCTCCTGCGGCCCGCCCATAGTGGGCGATCGCGCGCACGGCCGCTAGGGCGCCGACGTTCGCCATCGGCGCCCAGAACGGCGGGTTTTGCTATCGGCTAGCGCCAGCTATATATGTAGCCACGATGTAGGTGGCGTGCCGGTCGAGGGAGACCCGGGCACGGTCATAGCGCATGGTCGTGCGGGGGTCGGCGTGCGAAGCCGCCTCTTGCACATCGCGGAGCGGCACACCAGCATCGAGAGCGGCGGTGATAAAAGCGTGCCGGAGGGTGTGAGGCCCGATCGCCTTTCTGACCCCGGCCCTCCGGGCCACTCGGCGGACGATGCGGCCAGCGGCATGGCGGTCGAAGCGCTTCCCATCGGGGCCGACAAAGATCGGTCCGACGAGCCGCTCGCCGATAGTGAGGTCGACCGCTCTGGCCGTACGCGGCGCTAAGGGGACTGTCACTACCTTGCCGCCCTTCCGTAACACGGTCAGGGTGCGGTGGCCACGCTCGAGGCCGAGGGCCTCGATGTCCGCGCCGATGGCTTCTGAAACTCGCAGGCCATTTAGGGCCAAGGGCGAAATGAGCGCGTGCTCAGCCGGTGCACCCAGCCGCGGCGACCAGGAGCGCACCGACCTCGTTGCGGTCCAGGCCGACGGCTCGCGTCTGGTCGGCGAAACGCAGAACGACAGTTAGCGTTGTGGGAGCGGCGGGTGCTCAGCGGGGCCGCCCGCTGAGCTCGAAGCCCTCGACGAGCGTCGGCCCCGTGAGCTGGCTGAGGATCAGGACGGACATGCCAGGCCAGTCCCGCAAGCGGACTGCTAGCTGGGCATCGCGTCGCGTCCGCTTCTTCGGGCGAGGTGCTGTAGTTGCCTTTCATGCACCCCGGGCAGCCAATCGAATATGGCCGATGGGCCAACCCGCGGGTCACTGGGAGCACCCCCGTCACTCAAGGCGCGCACGTACGCCCGGTCCTGTTCGATCCGTGCGCTTACTTGACCAGTTCCGCCGACAGACCCATGGCCGGGGATGACGACATCGGCATAGTCGGCAACGCCCTCGAGCAACCGCAGCGCAGCGAGGTAGTCCTCGATCGGGTCAGGGGTGCCGCTCAAGTCGAGCATCGGGACCAAGACGTCAGAAAGCATGTCGCCTGCGACGAGAACGCGGCGCTCTTCGACCAGCAGCGACGCATGGCCCGGGGCATGCGCTTGATGCTCGATGATCCGGACTTGAGGGCCATCCCAAGGAAATCGGTCAGTTGCTGGGGGCAGGCCGGTAATGAGGCCGAGCAGGTCCAGCGGTACTTGCCCGACGATGTCCGGCGGTATGAGCTGGGCGACGCGGGACTTCGCGCTCGCGTCCGACAGACGGTCTCGGGCAGTGGTCGCGCAGCGGGCCGTGCCGTAGCGAGGCGCCGCGCCGAGATCGACGTGCCAGAGCAGGTGATCCCAGTGCGGATGCGTAGAGAAACCTGCCACAAGGGGCTGGCCCAACTCGCGGATGTCGTTCGCGAGGCAGGACATTTCGGAGCCCTGCACCCCGGCGTCGATGAGCAGCACGCCGGCCTGGCCTTGTACGACAATGGAATTGCTCTGGCAGAACGCGCTCTTGTGGACGAGCACACCCTTAGCGACCAGTTTCAGCATTGGGCTCGCTTCGCTCGTGGTTTGCAACCCCCTGGCGTCCGGGACATCAGAACCGGTGCTTGGCCTGGCCGAACGGGTCGCCCTTCGCGTAGGCGTAGAGGGTGCTCGGGACGACCGAGAATACCTCGCTCAAGCTGTCCCACCGCCCGTCCCATTTGTGTACCCACGCCGTCGCCAGCCGCTCGACCACGGCGGGGTATGTAACCCGTGCCGCATTGCCCTCCACACGACGTCTATGCCACCGTCCCACTGGTTGCAGCCGGTGAGGAGGACGACATGGGGGTTGCTCAGGTTGGCGAACTTCTGCTCAATGGTGCCCGAGCGGAAGTAGACCGCCTCGTCGACCCACGCCGCGACAAGCGAGGTCGCATGCGGGCGGCCGTCGGGGCGGACCGTACAGACCCAGAACAGCTCGGAGGCTTCCAGCAACATGCGGGTCTTGTCCCAGCCGACAGCGACCGCCGCCGGGTCGCTGAAGCGGGCGTCGAGCGTGGTCGTCGGGCCCACAAAGACTCCTCCCTATCGGATTGCAACTAGAAACCGGGTGCCCCTTCAGGCAGCGTGCCGGCGAGGACGGCGTCGATCTGCGAAAGGACCATGCGCATACCCCCTTCCGCCCCCATAGCGAGCACGGCCTCCATGCCAGCCAGCGAGTCGAAGTGGGTCCGCACCGCCATCACCGCGCCCCCGCCGCTGCGCTCCTCGATGGTGATCACTATGGCCGTCATCGCGTTCCCGTCGTTAGGGCGGCCATCGTTGTCGACATCGGCATCCCTCAGCTCGAGGTAGCGGGGCGGGTCGGCGGCGATGACCTCCCACGTGCTTTCGTGGCGCTCGCCCCCGGTCCCGGTCACGAAGAAGGTGACCCGCCCCCCAGCGCGCAGGTCGTGGTCGACCACGGTCACCGGGTAGCTCGGGGGGCCCCACCACCGTTCGAACTGGCGGGGGTCGGCCCACAGCTGCCACGCCCGTTCGACGGTCGCATCAAGGTCCGCGGTGACCGTCATGGTCAGGGGCTCCGGGTCTCTTTCGACGCTGGTCACGCTCATCGCTTGCCTCCAGTGGTCCGCTTCTCGTCTGTCAGGAGGTCGTCGATCCGGTCGACCCACGCTCGCCACAGCTCCTCGATGCTGTCCAGGAGAGCCCGAGCTCGTTGCACGGTACCCACGTCGGTGCGCACCAGTTGCTCGCGCCCCTGCCGCTCCTTGGTGACGAGCCCGGCTCCCTCGAGCACGGCGACGTGCTTCTGCACGGCGGCGAAGCTCATCGGGTAGCGCTTCGCCAAGGCCGACACGCTGTACCTGCCCCCGACGGCGATGGCGACGATGTCGCGCCGAGTGCCGTCGGCAAGGGCGTGGAAGATGCGGTCGACATCGGCGGTCCGTTCCTGATCTACAACCATCTGGTTGTATGTTTGCGCAGAACGACGACGTGCGCAAGCTCTCGGTGCGGCGTCACCGCCGTGCCAAGTCTGAGCGGCCGGCCGAGCGCCCGCACGGGACCAGCGCGGAGCGGTTCCCGGGTCCTCGACGCCCGTCACTAAGCGTGAACTATGCAGTGGAAGGCGCCAGCGCCCATCACGCCGAATCTGCGTCCACACGGGGCTCGAGGGCGTCGGAACTTTCGCCGGCCGAAGGGTCCAGGTCTGGTCGAGGTACCAACTTGCGCGTGAGGTTCTCGGCAGATGTCCGCGATAGCCAAACTGACGCCCCTTCTTGCGCAAACCGCCAGCGGGTGTGGCGGGGGCTCTTGGGCACGGCTTCCGTGATCCCCGAATCTTTGCTATCCGAGCCCACGCTAGAAATCGGCGTGGCGCGAATGGTATTCCCAATTCTGGCGCGGTCAGGTGTCCCTACCTGATCGCGCAAAACGCCAAGGAGGCCCGCACACCAGTCGCCTCCGCCCGCTGCCTGCGCACCCGTGGCGTGAGGACGTCCCCTCTCCGAGCGCGCAGCGCGGCGCGTCGGTCGCAATGACCATGGCCCGGGACATCGACCCGCGGTTCCCAGCAGTCGTGCGGGCCAGTGCGGGCAATAGTGTTAAGTGCTTGCCACCATTGCTCCATCGCCCTGATCGCGCCAAAAAACGCCTTAGCAAACTTCGAGAGGCTACTGCGTATCCGTCCATTGGAGCAGACAGCCAGGGAGCTCGAATAGACCGTGATGAGACTGCTGCGGACATCGGCCGTGGGGGTCGTGCTTGCCGCTTCGCTGGGCACCGTTCCTGCCGCGGCCGGCGTGACCGCTGACGCCACAGTGGTGATCAACGCTGCCAAGCAGTACCAGCGCATCGCCGGGTTCGGTGTGTCCGAGGGTTTCGGGCAGGCCAAGGCGCTGATGAACGCGCCGGCCTCGGTTCAGGAGCGGGCGCTGAGCTTGCTCTACAGCCCGACGCATGGGGCGGGCCTGACGATCTTGCGCAACGAGATCTGCGCTGACGCCGGCTTCACTATCGAGCCAAAGGCGCCGAGCAGCCCGAACGCGACGCCGTCCTATCTGAGCCCCACGGAGGTCGACCAGGACCAGGGCCAGCTGTGGTTCGCGAGGCGGATCAAGGCCGACTATGGCGTCAGCGACGTGTTCGCGGATGCCTGGAGTGCCCCCGCGTTCATGAAGACCACCGAATCGGCAATCAACGGCGGCACGCTGTGCAGGCCCGGGGCGCACATTGCAAAACTGGTGACTGGCGCCAGGCCTACGCCAACTACCTCGTGCGGTAGGCGAAGGACTACGCCGCTGCGGGCGCGCCGCTCACCTACATTGGCCCGGTCAACGAGCCGACGCTCGCACCTGCCCAGGACAGCATGGTCATGAGCCCGGCGCAGATCGCTAACTTCATGGCGGTCCTCGGCGCGACACTCGCGCGGTCCGGGCTTCCGACGCGCGCCGAGTGCTGCGCCAGCATCGGCTGGAACTGCGCGCAGCAAGACGCGGCCGCGATCGAGGCGAACAAGGCCGCAGACGACGGAACGGCGCTGTTCACGAGCCACGGCTACACCGCAGCGCCCGACTCGCCGATGCGCGGCTGGAGCAAAGCGGTCTGGGAGACCGAGTGGGCGCCGTTCGACGCCGGGCCGTTCGACGCGGCCTGGGACGACGGCTCACAATTGTCGGGTTTCACTTGGGCGCAGTTCGCGAACTACAGCCGCTTCATCCGCCCGGGAGCGGTGCGCATCGGGACGACGACGAGCGACGCGGGCCTCGAGCTGAGCGCGTTCGCCAACACCGACGGGTCGATCACGGTGGTCGCTCTGAACAGCGCTTACAGCCCCCAGGTCGCCACGTTCTCGCTACGCGGGCTCAGCGGAGCGCACGTCACGTCGTACTTGACCGACGAGTCCCACAGCCTCTCCGCCCAGGCGCCGATCAAGGTGAGGAACAGCGCCTTCACCGCGACCCTTCGGCCGCGGTCGCTCGTCAGCTACGACGTCCGGTCGTGAGCGTTCGCGGGCGCCCGCGCTGTGTCCGGCGGACCTGCGCGCTCAAGCGTCGGGGCCAGCGCGGTGGTGCTTCAAGCCGCCGTTAGGTTAGGTGCAGGGCAAAAACGCTCATTCGCCTTCAGTCGGAGAGGTTTGGGTACGCGGCGAAGCCACGAGAAGTCCCTAATGCCGCCATATGTGGAGCTCAAGAAAGTTGTTCTCCTGATAGGGAAAACGCCATAACGAGACGGGTATGGCGTGTCACCGCCCCGGGTGTCGGGCTATCCCGGGAGTTGATCGTCGGTGCGGCGACGCGAGGTCGGAGGGGGTCCAACGCGCGGTCTCGATCTGGACTCTCAAAGGCTGAATCGGAGAGGGAACGCCTCCTGCTCAGGCGTCTCGACCGCCCGCGAGCAGTAGTTGGCACGAACCCAAGCGACCGCCTCCGATGGAGCAAAGCCGACGAGGATCGCCAGGCACGAGAGGGCCGTTCCGGTCCGTCCGTGACCACCGACGCAGCCGAGCTCGACCCGTTTGCCGGCCCGAGCCCTCTCGAGCACCGAGACAAGCACAGCCCTGGCTCGATCTGGCTCTCCAGGGACTCCGAAGTCGGGCCAGTCGAAATGGTCGTGGGGCCACGGAGGCTTCCACCGAGGATCTAGGTAGAGCCCGTAATCGGGAGGTTCATCACGCCTATACGGGTCGGACGGGTGAAAGGAAACAGGAACCAATTCAGTCCCGTCGGGCATCGCGATCACCGACCAGTGTCGGTGGCGGTGCAGCTCCCGGACCCGGTGCTCATGACTAGGTTCCTCGCACAACGGGAGGTCGTAGTCCCGGAACCACCAGAGATGACGTTCGGGGCAGAACACCTCATAGTCAGTTTCGGGAGCGTCCACGTTCTAAGTATCTCTTAGGTCGTCCGTGCCTTCTCGATAACCCGTAGGCGTGCTCAGGTGCCTGCGACGCCTCAAAGCGCCGGACCGGGGCGATCGCGAATACCGAACGCGCGGCCGAGGTGACAGTCGGCTGGCGCTGGACGATAGCGCAAATCAGACGGATATCGCCGCACGGGCTCGAGCGAACCTCCTCACCCGGCAGGTACAGAACTTCAGCCCAAATCCACGAGTGGCCCACCGGACACGCTGCCCCGTGCCACGACCGCAGGCACGCTGCCACCCTGGACGTGACGAAGCGCTGCCGGCGCGGGCGGCCGAGCACGGGTGAGACGGGCAGGTCGGTCTTACGGGCGAGCAAGTCGGCGGCCAGGCGTACCAGGCCCGACGTCAGCGAGCCAGGCGTCGGGAGTCGAGATCGCCACTGATGGGTACCTCTGTCAACCAACCGTATCCGCTGTTTTGTAATACCATTAGTCGTATGACTCGCATCAAGGTGAGCGTCACGGTCGACCCAGACGTGCTGCACGAGGTCGACAGCTATGTCGGAGACCACGATGGGCTCGACCGCAGCAAGGTAGTGGACGAGGCTCTTGCGCTGTGGCTGGCCCGTCGACAGGACGCCGCCATGGAAGAGCAGTTCGGAGGGGAGGGTGCACCGCCTGACGAGGTGGAGTCGTGGCGTTCGATCCGACGAGCCGCCGCCGCGCGACGCCTCCAGAGGTCATGACCTCGGGCACATCGCCGCAGTCGCCTCGCCGGGGCGAGTTCTGGACCGCCTTCACGCCCGGGCAGCCCGACGACCCCCACCAGCCGCGGCCCGTGCTCGTCATATCAGAGGATGTTCGCAACAGGCTCCGAGACGACGTCATTGTCGTGCCCGCCTTTTCCGCTGGACGTACCGGCCCAACCCGCGTGCCCGTCCCGGCCAGTTCCGGCGGCCTGCCCCACGACAGTGTCCTGTTCTGCGAGGAAGTAACGACCATCGACAAGGACTTCCTCCGGCGGGGCCCCTAGGGCCACGCGTCGAGCCTGGCACCGTGGCGGCCGTGGTCCGAGCTATAAGGCGGGCAATCGGCGAGGTAGTGCCTTCCTAGCGTCGCAAGCGCCCGGTAAGGGCTGGTGAGCGCGGGTCCACAGGCTCGCCCACGCCAGTTACGGGCGGTGGGGAGCAGAAAACAAGAGCCGGATCGGTGGTCGACCGAAGGGTAGCGGCACCGGACGCCGCATGCGGGCGCTCCTGGTTGACCCCGGGGACCGACCAAGCGGGCGCAAAATGTTTTATATGCAACGCCGAGAGGCCCTTGTTTTTCAAGAGAAATCCAACCAGACGGTGCGGCGCTCTACGAGAGCAGTCAATGACCGCTATATAACGGTCGCATTACATCAAGGGCCAGAAGGCCGCAGGGACGAGCAGGGCGCCGACGTCGTTGCGCTCAAGGCCACTGGCTTGGGACTCGTAGCTGATGCTCGGGAGCCGAGGACTTGCGGTGAACGGGGAGGACGGCGCTGCAAAACGCCTAATTCCCGGTCTTAGCTGCGCCGACGAGCCGTCATGACCGGGATGGGACTGGCCATGACGCCGGCCACCAGCGCCATCACCGAGGCGCTGCCAGCGGCTCAACAGCGTCGGTCCCGCCCTCAACGACCTATCGCGGGAACTCGGTGGCGCCTTCGGGATCGCGGTTATCGGCAGCGTCCTGACCGCCACCTATCGCAGCCATCTGCGCCTACCCGGAGCCAGCGCCGCCATGGCCGCCAAGGCACGAGCGTCCTTCGGCGTCGCCGTACACATGGGGAGAACAGTGGCCACTCACGCCCAAGCCGCCTTCGTGTCAGGCATGCACGCCGCCCATTACTTCGCCTCGGGTGCCGCCCTACTCGGTGCTCTGGTGGTAGCGGTTCTGCTCGCCGGGCACGACAACGACAACGCCTGAGCCCGCCTGGCGCGGTGGGCCGGCATGTTCACCAAAGGCGGCTCGAGGGCTTGGCCGGGCCTATCGAGCGCATAATGCCGCCTTATGTGTTGACCAAGAAAGTTGTTTTCCTGCAAAGGGAAACGCCAGATCGACGGCTCAGGCGTGCGTTTTGCCAAATGAAACAGGAACATAATGTCGGCTGGGCCGTGACACGTCCGCGTCGGCGCTCGGCCGATCAGGCTTGGGCCTTCACCTCGGCGGCGAGCCGCCCGGCAGGACCGATCGGCCTCCGAGGTTCGCGCACGGCCGCGGCCTCGCCTCCGTCGGACTGTTCCGGCGATCGGACCACTTCCCACCCGCCCCGGTGCCAGATCCACACGTGCGCATAGCGGTCGACAAACGGCGTGCGGAACCACGCGCGCACCCACATAGGCACCAGGTCGAGCCGAAGGGACGCCCCACCAGGAGGGAGCCAGTCCCAGCTCGGCAGAACGCCGGGTGGGGGTACCCAACCGCCGGGAGAACAGACGCGGTCGTGACCTAGGGCCGTGGCTACCGCCCTCCGACGTTGACGACATGCAAGGGACGGGGCGACCTCACATAGGCGGAGAAGGCGGACTCGCCGGGGAGGTCTGCGGACTCGTCCCTCACCAGGACAACGACGCCGTAATCGCCCGCAGGTAGGGCTGAGCCGATGCCGCCGTCGCAGCGGGCGGTGCCGCCGACGACATGGACGAGCTCGGAGCGGCCCGGGGCCAGCCTGACCATCAGGCCCGTGCCCGCGATCCCCTCGGTGTACACGCCGACCACCCGGCGAGACCCGGTCCTGACCAGGACAGCCTCCAGGGGCTGGCCGATGTCGGTCGCAAAGGTCGAGGAGCCCTCGTTCGTGAGGGTAACCACTGCGGTGAAGTCGGAACCAGACACGACGGTCGGGCCCTTGAGCCGGAGAGCCAGTACCACGTTGTGGCGCACGTCCGTGACGGCCGGGAGCGTGCCGCACACCGGTGACCTGCCTGGGTGGCCGTGCCAAGTCGTCAAGCCGACGAA
Source organism: uncultured Acidimicrobiaceae bacterium (assembly GCA_963699075.1). Classification (GTDB taxonomy): domain Bacteria; phylum Actinomycetota; class Acidimicrobiia; order Acidimicrobiales; family Palsa-688; genus Fen-671. Next base: position 496,548 of record CAVOTF010000006.1, read on the forward strand.
TATGGCCAACTTCGAGCCGTACTGGTCATGGAGCTGGCGGGCCAGCCATTCCCTCCCAGGCCTTAGTTGCACGAAGGTTGGCCCGCCCGGGCAAGATCCGCCGTTGTCGATTTCCGCCAAGTGCTTGGCGACGATCCGTTGCTGGATCCGGGCCATCTCCGCGGCTGTGAGCGGGGGGGACGGCCTCTTTGGGCCTACGCAGCCGTTGTCGGGACCGGGAGGCATAGGGGCATAACCGACCGACTGGCTCGCAAAAGAGGCGGCGGGTGCCACGATGAACAGCCCGGCGAGGACGGCACAGACCGCCATGGCCCCCACCCGAGCTGAGCGCGCCCTTGCCGCCATCGAGGCCAGCCTAGGCCTGCAGTGCGTGCCCTCCTGGACTGGACGTCGTGACGAGCGCCCGCCGGCCGGCTTACCGACTCGGCACACTTGGTCAGTGGCCCGGAGACGAGCGGTAATGGCCTCTCCCCTTCGAGCGGGCGTCGTTCGACCTCATCACCAGCGTCGCTGCCCTTCACCACATGGACGAGGAGGCGGCACTGCGTCGCATGGCGGAGCTGCTCCGCCCCTCCGGCACCCTTGCTGTTGTAGGTCTTGGACGAAGCTGCTTGCCGGCCGACCTCGCATGGGAGCTTGCCGGAGCCGTCACGACACGAGCTCACAAGCTGACCAAGTCGTACTGGGAGACGCCGGCGCCCAGGGTCTGGCCCCCTCCGCATTCCTACGACGAGCTCCGGCGCATGTCCGGCTTCGTCCTACCGGGCCGGCAGTTCCAGCGACGGGCCATGTGGCGCTATGTCATCAAGTGGACCAAGCCGGGTACTGGGCTACCCTGACCCCACTCCGAATATCCGTTATGAGCGCTCAGGATTTGGCTTGCGATCGCGACGCGGCGCGCCATAGCGACGGTTCTCGCGTCGTCCAAGTCGGTATCTCTAGCTTGTTCAAAGACTTTTCGACGCACAGAATAACGACATAACTGCGCCTCGCTAGAAACGCCCATAATGCCAAGGTTCTCAGGCGTTCAGCTCGGGCGGAGGCCGTCCATAACCGGCGATCTCGCGTGCCGCGCTGGTCCTTGAGCTGTCCCCGAGCACCAACCGTGTTCTGGCCCTGACCCGGCAATCGCGCTCCCTCGTGACTTAGAAGTTCAGTGAACGTGATGCGGGAGGAGCAGTCTGGTCAAGTGCAGCGATTCGAGGGAGCGCTTTCACCCAACCAGCTGCCCGAGGCGACTTTCGACGAATGGTACCGCCATGAGCACCCTCGCCTCATCGCCACCCTGCTGTTGATCACCGGTGACCTGGCCCTTGCCACCGAGTCCGTAGACGAGGCTTTTGCCCGGGCACTCGAGCGCTGGGCAAGGGTGAGCGCCATGGCCTCACCGACGGGATGGACGTTCACGGTGGCCCGCAACCTAAGCCGCCGAAGTGCGTGGCGCCTGCGCCTCGAACGACGGCTGCTGGCCCGCTCGCCGAGAGCTCCCGACATACCGCCGCCGGCAGGCGAGATTTGGGCTGCGGTGTCTCAATTGGCCCCGCGCCAGCGTGAGGTCGTGGTGCTCCGCCACGTCACAGATCTGCGCGAGGCCGAGATCGCCCAGGTGCTGGGCATTTCGCGCAGCACCGTGTCAAGCACCCTGCGAAGTGCCTATGCCCGGCTAGCTCACTCCATCGACGAGAGCCCGACCCAAAGCGAGGACAAGTGCCACAACTCGAAGAAATGACCGAACGGCTCTTGAGCCATACCTTGTCGCCGTTGCCTTCTGTCGCCGAGCTCCGACGCCGTAACCGGCGGCGGCGCCAGCGACGGTGGGTGGGTGCGAGCGTCTCTTCGGGCGTAGTCATAGCCCTTCTTGCCTTTTTGGTCGTGTTGCCAGGCTTCGGCGTCACCTCAAACACGGCATCCGGCACGCGGCTGGCTGCTTACATCACCAGCGCCACCCAGGTGAGTGACCAGGTGCTCGAAGAAGTAGGGCTCCCAGTCGACCTCAACCCGCCGCTGCCACTGTCCGGCCAGCCGGCCCTCACTGACCGAGGGAAGCCGGCAGTCGTCTACGTGGGTGCGGAGTTCTGCCCGTTCTGCGCCGTCGCTCGCTGGGCGCTCGTGGTCGCGTTGTCCAAGTTCGGCACGTTCTCCAACCTGGGCCAGGCCATCTCGTCGTCGTCCAGCGATGTCTACCCCGGCATAAGAAGCTGGAGCTTCTACGGCTCGAGCTATTCCAGCCCGCACTTGGTCTTCGACTCTGCGGAGGTGGCGTCGGGCGCCTCCAGCCCCCTCGGCTCCCTCTCACCACTACAGCAACGGGTTTTTTCCAAGTACGACCAAGCTCCCTACACCCCATCTCGAGCCACTGGTGCCATACCTTTCATTGACGTCGCCAACCGTTACCTGCAGATCGGTGCCGACGCAGATCCCTCGGTCCTAGAAGGGCTTAGCCTGGACCAGATCGCTGCCGACCTCCACTACCCGTCGAGCCCCGTGGCGCAGGCCTTGGACGGGTCGGCCAACTATCTGATAGCTGCACTTTGCTCGGTGGTAGGACGACGCGCCGCCCCGATCTGCGCTTCATCAACCATCGTCCGGGCCGAAGCTGTCCTCGACGGGACCGGTCCAATTCCAACCACGGTGCCCGCGGCCACGAGCTCCACGGACCGCACGTAAACGAGGCCAACGTCACCGAGAGCTCGGCCATGACGACGGGGGCGAGGCGAGCGTGGCATTTGGTCCGAATGTCCCAACACACTGTATGGGTAACTGGCCCGAAAATCCCATTGGTACGGCCCACTTTTGAGCGCGCAAGACCGGGGTGCGGGGCGGTGCCCCGCTCGGGACGAAGTCCCGAAGTTCACTCGAGCGCTAGCTCAGGCTGCTTCGTCGCTAGGTTCGAGGGTGACCTTGTAGCCGAGGCGCTGCAGGCTGCGCAGGTGACTGGCGACCTGGCGACGGTGCTGGGTGTGGCGGTCGTAGTAGTCGGCGCCGAGGTCGTGGTAATCGGCTGTCGGGTCCGAAAGCAGGGCGTAGACAATAGTGAGCAGTGTGTTGCCGGTGGCCACTTGCGCCTTGGGCTTGCCTCGGCGTTTGGCCACGCGCCGGTAGCGGGCGCCAATGCGTGTCTGGGTGCGCCCGGCAGTGGCCGCGGCCTCCCCGAGCAGGCCGGCCAGGTGGCGGTTGCCCCTGCCTTTCGCGTTGCGGCCTATGGTCTTCCCGGCGGACTGCTTGACCTGGGGGCAGAACTTCGCCCACGAGACCAGGTGGGCGGCGCTGGGGAAGACGCTCATGTCCACCCCGACCTCGGCGACCAGGTCCTGGGCGGCCACGCGGCCGAAGCCGGTCACGGCGTCGAGCTGTGCCAGCTGGCGTTCAAAAGGGGCTACGAGCTCTTCTATGTGGGCGCTCAGCTTGTCGACTTGGGCGCTCAGGTGGTCGATGTTGTCCTGCTTGGCGTCGAGCAGCTCGCAAGAAAAACCCTCTGCTTCCAAACGGAAAAACGGCGCCTTCCAATAATCCGACGTGGGCTCCATGACCACCTTTTGCACCCGGTGCTCACCCAGCCAGGCTGCCAGCGAGAGGATCTCCCGCTTTGTGGTGCCAAAGCTGCGCACCTCCTGGGCCCGTCGCGCTGGGTCGGCTTAGCTAGGCACCCTTACGCAGGCCTCCAACGTGGCCTTGCCGATGTCCAGCCCGGCCACCCGCTCCAAGTGAAGCGGTTCGTCGCCCATCTCTTCCACAGCTGTAGGACCTCCTTCGTCTCGGGCGGAGTTGCGTGGCCGGCCGGGGAGCCGAGGGCAGGAACAGAAATCTGGCCCGCGTGCTCGAAGCAACAAGGAACGACCCTCTAAAGAAACCGGCTCCCAGCGTCAGACTTTTTGACGGGCTCATGAAGCGCACCAAGTTACCTCGACGTCACGGTCGGCCACTGTCCCATTCCAGCAGGCCAGAGGGCCGCTGGCCTTCGGCCAATGTGGGCGCGCGGCACGCAGCCGCCACTGCCAGGGCTCGGGACGTAGTCCCGACAACCAGCCCGACCGCTATTTTCACTAGGGAACCGGCGCCTGCCAAGGGCACACTGACTTCTTGGGTAACTACTTGCGCCAAGCAGAGCCTCTGAGGCATCTGGAGCTACGAAGACCTCAAGAAGCCCCAGCTCAGACCCTATCTAGCCAACGTTCCCAACGACCGGAAAGGCATTAAGAGTCAGTTGCTCTGCCATTGAGCTAGAGGCGCTTATAGGGGTTGAGCTGGTACTTTGCTATCGAGCCGTCCTACGCCGGCCACGAGAACGGCGAAGTTCGCTTGGCCCTGAACCGTCCATGGAGGTAGGCGAACCGCACTGGTCGAGCTCGCCGAGGTGGTGGCAGAGGTCGAGAACGGCCAGGTCGTCGCATCGCACCCGGTCACTTTAGGCGACTGGCTGGAGAGGTGGCTCGCAAAGGAAGGCGCGGACAAACGAAATAGGCTCGACGGTGGACCGACCCGGGTCGTAGTCGCCGAGGAGGGGGGTGGTACCGACGAGCAGGCTCCACGCGTTGCTGGTTGCTTCCGCCCTTGGGTCGGTCGGGCTGATTAGCGGCGGTTCTACCTGGTCAAGCCCCCTCGTCCATCAAATAACGCCAACGGTCGGCGAGCAGGTAGCCGAGTTGGCACCCCCGGGCGCTCCGGCCTACGACTGGTTCGGCAACTCGGTCGCCGTCTCGGGCAACACAATCGTGGTGGGCGCACCTGCGGTAGCCGGAGCATCCTCTGGTTTCGGCCGGGCATACGTGTTCACTAGGGCCTCCGCTGGTTGGCACGAGAGCGCCGAACTGATGGGCTCTGCGAGCATGGCCCACGACTGGTTCGGTGACGCGGTCGCGATCTCGGGCGGCACCATCGTCGTCGGGGCACCGTCGGTATCTGTCCAGACACCCGGCCTCGGCCGGGCGTACGTGTTCACCAGGACCGGGACCGGTTGGCACGAGAGCGGCGAGCTCGCAGGCAATGGCACCACGCCTGGCGACTTGTTCGGCGTTTCGGTAGCCGTCTCAGGCCGCACGGTCGTAGTCGGCGCACCCAGTCATGCCTCTAAAGCCGGCGCCGCCTACGTGTTCACCAATGCAGGTGGTCAGTGGCAAGGGCAAGAACTGAAAGGCTCCGACACCGTGGCCAAGGATGATTTCGGCGACTCGGTCGCCATCTCGGGCAGCACCATAGTGGTCGGGGCGTTCGACCACGCCTCGGAGGCTGGTCGGGCGTACGTGTTCACGAAAAGCTCAGCGGGCTGGCGTCAGTCGGCCGAGCTGGTGGGTTCGGACACGGTAGCGGGCGACGGTTTCGGCGTGTCGGTTGCGATCTCGGGCGAGACCGTTGCGGTTGGGTCAGGGCTCGCTGCCAGCGACGCGGGCCGGGGCTACCTGTTCACCAAGGGGACCACCGGCTGGCACCAGGCCGCCGAGCTGGTGGGCTCGGGCATCGTTGCGGGTGATGATTTCGGTGACTCGGTCGCTGTGTCCGGCAGCACTGTAGTGGTAGGTACTTTTGCCCACGCCTTGGGCGCTGCCGGGGCCTACGTGTTCGTGAAGAGGCCAACCGGTTGGGACCACAGCACCGACCTGGCGGCCTCGGGCGCTACAGGCGACGACGAATTCGGCTATTCGGTCGCCGTATCTGGCAGCACTATCGCTGTAGGCGCATATGGTCACGATTTAGGGGTTGGCCGGGTGTACGTGTTCGAGGGCTAACGGGCGAACCGGATTAACGACGTCGTAAATATGAAGGGAAAGGGAAAATGAGCGTACAACAATGGTTCGAAGGCGCCGGCCTGGGCCTGTTCGTCCACTGGGACCACGCCAGCCAGCAGGGCATCGAACTCTCGTGGCCTTTGGTCGGCAAATCGATCCTGCCGGGATCGGCTCAGGTGGAGGACGAGGTAAGTATCGCCCAATACCAGTCGAGCGCTGCCACCTTCGACCCCAAGCGATGGGACCCCGCCGGGCTGGCGCGCCTGGCGCGCTCATGCGGTGCCCGCTATGTGGTGCTGACATCCAGGCACCACGCCGGTTTTTCCATGTTCCACACCAAGTTCTCGACTTTTTCGATCGAGCACTCCCCCTACGGGCGAGACATCGTGCGTGAGTTCGTCGAAGCTGTGCGGGCGGAGGGCCTGCGGGTCGGGCTGTATTACTCGCTATCAGACTGGGCTCACCCTAACTACCCCCGCTTCGAAGAGACGGACAAGCCCTACCCCCGCGACAGCTACCGCCGTGCTTCGCCAAAGGACTGGGAACTGTACCTGGAGTACGTGAAGGGCCAGATCACGGAGTTGTTGACGAACTACGGGCAGATCGACCTGGTTTGGTTCGACGGCGACTGGGAGCGCACGGCGCAGGAATGGGACGCGCCGGGGATCCGGGCCCTCGTCCGGTCCCTGCAGCCAAACGCGATCGTCAACGACCGACTTCCCGGGCAGGGCGATTACGTCACCCCGGAACAGGGTTTGCCGTCGGAACGTCCGGGCGGGCCATGGGAAATGTGCCTCACGATGAACAAAGGTTGGGGGTGGAGGCCTTCCGATGGCTACTACAAGCCCGCACGCCGGATCGCCCGGTACCTCGCTGAGGTTGCCGCTCAAGGTGGCAACCTGTTGCTCAACACGAGCCCGAAGGGCGACGGCAGCCTGCCTGAAGTACAGGTCGCGCGGCTGAAGGAGCTTGGCGCCTGGATCGCGTCTCACGGGGAAAGCGTGATCGGCGTCGAACCGGCCGGGCCGGCCGTCCAGTTCTACGGCCCGGTGACCCGCAGGGGCCCCCGGCTCTACCTGCACCTGGTCATGCGGCCGACTGACCTGTTGACGCTGCGAGGGGTCCCGGTCTGGAGGATCCGGCGGGTCAGTTTGCTTGGCCGCGAGGTCGAGCTTGCCTATGAGCACAACATGGACGTGCACGACGGCACAGACACCGTTCAGGACGCCTTGGGCGAAGTCCTCATCGACGCGGGCGAGCCCACGGGAGCGCTGCATGACGTGATTGCCATCGATTTCGACCGGCTGGACGTCCCCTAAAGCGATCAGGAACGCCGTGATCGAGGCGGCAACGCGCCGCTTACGACACGCGCCAGACGACCTGGTGGTCGCCCGCCTCGACAAAACGGTCGGGAGCCGCCACGCCCGCTCCATGGGCGGATCCCGCGTCCGCCACTGCCTGTTCGTCATCGTCGATGGCAACCGTCCCGGCGATGGAACACCTCATCCCGGCAGGCACTCTCACCTGCCCCACCACCGTGGAGCCCCCCTCCCATGCCCAGGCCAGCTCGAGGCGGCCAGCCGGCGCCTCGAAAGTGAACGCGGCACGCGATAGTCGCCGCGAGAGGGCGGGGGCGAAGCGGATTTCGCCCAGCGCCGGCACACCCGCCGCCGGCCGCAGCCCGCAGACCCCCTCTATCAGCCAGGAAAGCATCGAGCCCATCGCGTAGTGGTTGAACGAGTTCATCGTCGAGCAGTGCGGCTGACCAGCCGCATCGAGCCCGTCCCAACGTTCCCACACCGAAGTGGCGCCCATGTCCACCATGAACCCGAGCGAGGGCGGGTCGCGACGTAGCAGCAAGTCGTAAGCAAGGCCGGGATGCCCGGCCTGCTCGAGGGCGGAAAGGAGGTGGGCGCTGCCGGAGAAACCCGTCCGGAGCCGGCGCCCGGCTCGGAGCACCATGTCGGCTAGGTGCCCTCCTGCGGAGACGGCCAAACCTGGGTCGAGGAGGCCGAAAACCAAGGCCAGGACGTACCCGGTTTGGGTTTCGGGAGCCAGCAACCCCTCCGCGCGCTCGGGCTCATCCTTCAGCGCTGCAATGGCAGCGTCCCGGACCCGCCCGGTGAGGCGGTCCACGTAATTGTGCACGAAAGCCTGCTGCACTGAGGCCGCGCGCCCTTCCAGCCACTCGCGTTCGCGCGTCGCGCCAAGCACTTCAGCCACCCTGGCGCCGACAACCGTCGAGCGGTAGAGCCAGCAGGTCGAGAAAAGGTCGTGCGAGGTGTCGGCCCCCGCGGGCACCCAGTCGCCGTAGTCGTTGCCTCGACCGTGCCGCCAAATGCCGTCAGGGTTCTCTTGGTGGACGAGGCGCAGCCAGTCGTACATGGCCGGGAACATCGACTCGAGCGGCTCTATGTCGCCGTAGCGCTCGTACATCAGCCACGGCAGCTGTACACCGGCATCCGCCCAGGCGGGAGCGCCCGCTTCGAAGGAGCGCCCGGGCCAGCGCGCCGAAGGCCGAGGCGCGACATCAGCGAACCCGCCGGACGGCGTGCGGGCATCGAGGATGTCGACGAACCACTTGGCCATCAGGGGGCTGATGTCGTAGGTATAGGCGGCGACAGGGGCAAACAGCAGGGCGTCAGCCATCCACCCCATTCGCTCGTCACGCTGTGGGCAGTCCGTCGGGACTTCGACGTAATTCGCCTCCAGCGAACAAACCATGAGCTCGTAGATGTCCTCCAGGATGGGCTCGGAACACGTGAACCAGCCCGTGCGGGCCATCTCGGAGCCGATGCTCACGCTTTCGGCGGCCAGCAGCCGGGTGGGGTCGGAGATGCCGCGCACTTCGGCATAACGCCAGCCACGGTAGGAGAAGGAAGGTGCCAGCTCCTCGGGCCCTTCACCGGCGCAGACGAAACTGTCCGCACAGCGGGCGGAACGCAGGTTCTCCCGGTACAGCTGGCCCTTCGGGCCGAGGATCTCCCCGTAACGCACTTCGACGCGCCGGCCGCGCCTCTCGTTGACCCTCAAGCGTAGGAACCCGGTGTCATTGCGCCCGCTGTCGACCAAGGCCGAGCCGTCCTGCTGCCAGGTCACATGAGCCTGAGCCATTCTGGTCTCAATGAGGGGCGGGCCAGACTGGGGCACCAGAGCGCCGGCCGTACCCCGGGAGCGCTCTACCGGCTCCCAGGCCCCGGCGTGGTCGATGGTCGACCAGTCCCGGTCCACAAGCCGGCTGTCCCAGTCCTCGCCGTCGTATAGGTCGCTCGAAACGATGGCCGACTGGCGCCATTCCCATAGCTCGTCGGTGCCGATGCTGAGCGCGCGGCCGTCGTCCAGCTCAAGCTCCAATTGGCAGAGGAACTCTGGCACAGGGACGGGGCCAACCGAGCCGGTGGGTTGCTCCGACCCGATCCTCCCGCCGTACCACCCCGGCGCCAGGACTGCCCCGATCACGTTGTCACCCGGGACGAGGAGCTCAGTGACGTCAACAGTCTGGTATTGGGCCCGGCGGCGGTAGTCGGTCCATCCCGGCCGCATCAATTCGTCGCCAGCCTTGGCACCATTTACCGCGAGGTCGTAAGTCCCCAGTGCGGTGGCAAAAACCTGGGCGCGCCGCGGGCGGCCACCAACTTCGAAGCGGCGTCGCAGCAGATATGCGGCGCGTGCGGCCACGCAGTCCCCCCCGAGGGCCGCGAGATCCATGATGCCGTCCACCGGAGCCCGCCGGCGTGCGATTGGCGGTCCTCGGACTTGGCCACGCCATCGATCATGCCTTACCGAGAGCACGGGCGTTACAGTTCCGTTGAGCGCCGTGCAGGAAGCGTGCGTACCCGCGAGAGGAACGAGGAGGGCCGGTGACAGTTGGCGCCAACCCAATTTGGGGTGACGATTGGGACGAAGTCCGGAGCCTCTGGCTCCTGGATCCCGAGGTCGCTCACTGCAACCATGGCTCTTTCGGGGCCGTCCCTGGTGCGGTGCTGGACGCTCAGAACGACTACCGCCGTCCGAATGGCGACCAACCCGATGCGTTGGTTCCATCGAGAACTACCTGGCCTGGTGGACGAGGCCCGTGGCCGGGTGGCCAATTTCATCGGAGCCGAGCCCGACGAAGTCGCTCTGGTGAACAACGTGAGCGCAGGCGTATCGGCAGTAGTCGGCTCGCTAGCGCTCAAACCGGGCGACGAGATCCTCTCTACCGATCACGCCTATGGAGCGGTGTCGTGGGCAATGGACCGGTTGGCGGCCCGCACCGGGGCCACCAGGGTGGTGGCCGAAGTACCCGTCGAGGCCAACGACGACGAAGTGGCGGCGATCTTCGCCAAGCACTGCTCCGAGCGGACCGGCCTGGTGCTGGTGGACCAGGTCACATCGCCGACGGCCCGGAGGTTCCCGCTGGAGGCGATCGTGCGCACCGCTCATGATTTCAACGCTCCCGTCCTCGTGGACGGGGCGCACGCTCCCGGGATGTTGCCGCTCGACATGCACGCCATGGGCGCCGACTTTTGGACGGGCAACCTTCACAAGTGGGCCTGCACGCCCGCCGGCACCGGCGCGCTCTGGGTAGCGCCGCAATGGCGGGCACAGATGCTCTCGCTCATCGTCTCGTGGGGCGAACAGGACGGCTTCCCCGTATCGTTCGAGCGAGTGGGCACAGACGACCTCTCGGCCTGGTTGGCAGCCCCCAAGTCGCTCGAACTGCTCGGGGGCCTGGGGTGGGACCGCATCCGCAAGCACAACGAAGACCTGGTCTTATGGGCCCAGGCCAGGGTCGCTGAAATCCTTGGAGTGCCAGACAGCGAGCTGAGGCACGACCCGGGGCTCAGCATGGCTACCGTGCCACTACCGAGGGGTTGGGCCGACACCAAAGAGCAGGCCCAAGCCATACAGGACCATATGGTCACCCGGGGTGTGGAGATGGCGATCGGGTCATGGAGCGGCCGCGGCGGCATCCGCTTGTCCGCCTACGCCTACAACTCCCCTGCCGATTACGAGCGCTTGGCCCTCGGTGTCCGCGACCTAATGACTAGCTGAGGTACCGGCTTCAGCGAAGGGTGGCGGCTCGTAGTTGGCGCCGTAAGGAGCGTCGGGCCGGCTGAACTCGCCCATGAGGGCGCGGCGCAGGGGCGTCGTACGCTCCAAGAAGTCAGGCGAGTTCTCCAACCTGTCCGCGCTGCGGACCCACGGCGGGCTGTATATGTAGTGGGCCGTGTAGCGGTCCTGGTCCCCGTTGTGAACGTATGTGCGGTGCCAAACCGCGTTGTGGAACACCAGGACCGACCCGGCCCGGGCGCAGATGACATGCCCGATGGGGACTTCACCCTTAGCGTCGATGACCTCCTGGGGCAGGCGGACCTGGCTGCGGTGGCTCCCCGGGACCAGCTCCATGTTGCCCATGCCCGGCTCGGTCTGGTCGGTCAGCAAGAACGACGCCCGCAGCTGGATGAGCGGGGTCGGGTAGCCCAGCTGCTTGTAGTCATAGGCGTTCGAGCCGTCCTGGTGCCAGCGGCCCATGCCGCCGCGGGCCGGCTGCATCGTGGTCCAGCACGCCTGCAGCACGAAGCGGTCCCCATAGAGGCCGCGGATCTTCGGGAGCACGGCGGGGTGGTCGATCAGGCCTTCCAACGAAGGCTCCGACTCGTAACCACGGCCGAGCTGGCCGAAGCTATGGTCCTCGCGCCCGGCGTGCATGCGTTCGCTGGCGGCGTAACACTGCGTGACCTCGTCCGCCGAAAGAACGTCCGGGATGACGAAATATCCCCACGACTCGAAAATGAACTGGTCCAAAGGAGTCAGCTCTCCCGGCCCTACCTCAGCGCTCAACATGGCGAAATGTTACCAACGGTCATGGCAAATCTTTGCTCTGGCACACCCAATTTTGGAGGCCGATTGACGCTCATATCGTCCAGGAGGTCGAGGCAGGGGTGCGCACGGACGAGCTGAGCACCATCAAAGTCTTCGTGCCCACGACTTTGCCGCTGCTGCGTAACCGGTCGATGACGCGCTTTAGGTCGGGGACGTCGCCCACACGGATCCATACCAGGGCGTCGGGGTCCCCGGCTACGGTGAAGATGGCCTGCACCTCGGGGACATCGTGGGCGATCTCTTCGATATCGTCGACGCGGGTACTCCCGGCGAAGCGCAGCTCAGCGAACGCTTCTACCACCTTGCCAAGGCGGGCGTGGTCGACAAGGGCCGTATAACCGCGAATGACCCCGCTCGCTTCGAGCCGGTCGACGCGCCGTTTCACGGCGGGTGCCGAGAGGCCGACCTGGCCGCCGATGTCGCCGAACGTACGGCGGGCGTTCTGCTGGAGCAGTTCCAGGATGCGTTCATCCGTGTCATCCAGGTTGCTAAACGGGGCCGACATCGCAATAATCTATCGCTCCATAGGGTCTGGTACCCGAGTTCGTTGCGTCTTGGCGTAGCGGACCAACGATGACGGTGCAGGCCTGAGCCGTCTTGGCTAACGTCGCCGCATCCGCGCCAGCGCCAACGTAGGTGTCGTGGAAAGCTCCGGCTCCTTACCGAGCTCGGGCTGACCTGGGCACGGGACGGCAACCTCTCTTGCGCATCGGGACCTTGCACGGTTCGTTCGTCGCCCGCACCCTGGAGCCCTGGCCCCTTTCGGTCGACGCCGGTGCCTGTTGGAAGGTACTCGTGCGAGGTCGCGTCTGGGTATTAACCCGCGGCGAGGGCCCTCGTTGACGACGTCGGGGCCAGGGACGGCCCGAGATCGGGCCCGGGCGTGAATACCCGTCGGGGGCCGAAGGTGGAACAATCACAGATAACTAGGAAGGGGAAGTAAAACAATATGGCTGACCTGGAAAAATCGGACAACAGTAAGAAGCCCCGCGAAGCGCCGAAAATGTTGCCGGACATGAGCCGGCGGCAGTTCATGATGGCTGGAGGGGCCGGGGCTTTGGGCCTGTATGCCGCCACCCACGGTGCGTCACTGCTCAGGTCCCGGGACCCGATGGCCCAAGCGAGGATGCTTAGGGCAGACGTCGCCAGGAAGGCAGGCCTGGCGCCTGCGAGCGACCAGTTCTTTGTGGCGTACGAAAGCTCGGTCGGCGCAACCTTTGCCGCACTGGACTTCTACCAGACCGTCTACTCGCGGGCCCCCCTCGCAGACAACTTCGAGACCTCGCTGGTACGAATCGACCCGAACTACGGGATCGTGCCGGGCACCGCCAGTAGCTGGGCACAGACCTCGTCGGAGACCTGGGAGTTCCACATCATGCCCGGGATCATGTGGAGCGATGGCAACGAGCTGACGGCCAACGACTACGTCGAGACGTTCCGCTACTCGGCCGACCCCAAGCATGCCTGGGACTTCAGCTGGTACTGGTCCGGGGTCATCAAGAACTACACCGAGGCCGTGGCGGGCAAGGCGCCCGTCAACTCGATCGGCGTGAGCGTGGGTGCGGACAAGTACACCTTCGTCGTCACCACGGAGGGCCCGGTGGCCTTCATCCCCAACGCGATGCTCTACTCGATGCCGCTTTCGGCCGCCGGCCTCGCAAAATACGGCAACGGTCTTTACAACATCGACCCGGCGACATGCATCTCATGCGGCCCGTACATCCTGAAGACCTTCAACCCGACGGCAGAGGTGGTACTGGTACCGAACACCAAGTACACGGCGCCCTACAAACCAGCGATCCAGTACCAGGTCGCCAAGATCTATGCCGGCACGGACTTCCTCCCGCTCCTCGACACCGGTGCCGTCGACTACAACTCGACCAACGCGCTTTCCAAGACCGACCTCGCCCTCGCCAAGTCGACCCCGAAGCTCTCCAGCCTGAAGCCGTACATCAACCCGCAGGACTTCCGGATCTACTACGTGTTCTTCAAGACCAAGGCGAAGCCGTTCAACAACCTGAAGGTGCGCCAAGCCTTCGCGCATGCCGTCAACCGCGACGCGATCATCAGCGCCGTGCTCCCCGGCCTGGCCATCCCCGCCTACGGCTACCTGATGGACGGCTACCCGTTTGCCGTCAGCGAACCGCTCGAGAAGTACACCAACTATGACCCCGAGCTGGCACAGAAACTGCTGGCCGAGGCCGGCTACCCGAAGGGCAAGAACTTCCCGTCGGTGACCTTCAGCTATCCCGCCGACACCGGTGCCATCGACAGCCTCACGGTCGGTTCAGTTGTGCAGGCCCTCTCCGCCGGCTGGAACAGCGACCTGTTCGGTGGGAACAGCACCCTGCTGTTGGAGGAGTTGGACACCTCGACGTTCTACACGAAGATGGAGGCCCAGCCCGAGACACAGATCGAGATGGGCTTTGTCTCCTACGGGATGGACTACTTTGACGCCTCCAACATGCTGAGCGTGTACAAGGCAGGCGGGCGCCACGACTGGGATAACGCCGAGTACGACAACCTGCTCGCCCAGGGTGCGGCCGAGTTCAACAAGGCAAAGCGCCAGGAAATCTACACGGAGGCGCAGGTCCTGCAGACCTCTCAGGCTCCCGCCGTGTTCATCTTCCACGGGTTGGATGCCTACCTCATGTGGCCGTACGTCCAGGGCCCGGCTCTGGCCAAGAACTACCTCGGGTACGACGGTCTCCAGTGGCCAGGTTTCTTCCCCTTCAGCACCTACCAGGAAGGCATCTACATCGGCAACGACGTCGGTAGCTACCCGCGCCAGGGCGAGAGTGGCCTGATCTAGAGACGCCAGGCGTCCTCCGTGACAACTGGTACATCGCTTGACCGCGCCCAGCCCTCTGAGGGCCGGGCGCGGTGGGCACCTCGTCACCAACGGCCTGTTTCAGCACGCGCGAGCCGCAAGGGCTGGCGCAGTGATCGCGTACCTGGGCCAACGGCTCCTGTCGCTGATTTTCACGCTGTTCTTGGCGACAATCGCCATATTTGCAATGATGCATTCGGTACCCGGTGGCCCGTTCACGTTCACCCAGGGGGACCTGACGCCAGCGGCGATGCACAACATCCAGGTCAAGTACGGCTTGGCCGACCCGATTTGGCAGCAGTACTTCAAATGGATTTGGCAGTTGCTGCACGGCTACCTCGGCATCCCCTTCGAGGAACCGACGATGACGGTGAACCACCTCATCGCCTCCGCTTGGCCGATCACCTTGATCGTGGGCGGCCTCACCATCGCCGTCTCCTACACCCTCGGGCTGCTGCTCGGCTGCATCGCCGCCATCAAGCACAACACCTGGGTCGATTCCATGATCACGGCGGTGGTCTCGACGATCGGTGTCGCGCTGCCCAACTATGTCATCGGGTTCCTCTTGATCGAGGTTTTCGCCATAAAGCTCGGCTGGCTACCCGTCGGAGGTTGGGGATCGTGGAAGGACGTGATCTTGCCCGTCATCGCGTTCTCGCTCTACCCCATGGCCCTGATGGAGCGTTACACGCGGGCGAGCACGCTAGAGGTCACCTACGCCGACTATGTCCGTATGGGCCGGGCGCGCGGCCTTTCGGAGCGGCGCATCCTCTACAAGTACATCCTGCGCACCTCCCTGATCCCCCTGATCACGATAATGGGGCCTTGGATCCCGCAGATCCTTACGGGCTCGATATTCATTGAGGCCACATTTGGCCTTCCCGGGCTCGGCAGCTACTTCACCACCGCCAGCCTGCGTCGGGATTACCCCTTGATCATGGCCCTAGTCCTGATCGTTGCCGCCCTGTGGGGAGTTTGCTACATCCTCTCCGACATCGCCTACGTGCTCGTCGACCCCAGGGTAAGGCTCCAGGGGGCATCCCAATGACGGCCATACCGCTTCCCCGCGCCCGCGGCGCCAAGTCTCGCCGGGCGAGCGGGAGCTTTTGGCACGCCGCCTGGTACCGGTACCGCCAGAACCGCCTTGCCCTGGTCGCCGGCGGTGTAGCCGTGGTGATCGTGCTGGTGGGGATCTTTGCCCCGCTCCTCGCCCCCTACGGCGATGCGAGCATCGACCTGACGGCCACGCTCGCCGGCGCCAGCGCGCGCCACCTGCTCGGGACCGACCAGCTGGGCCGGGACACCCTGACAAGGGCGATCTGGGGCGACAGGACCTCGATGACCGTCGCCCTCGGCGCGCCGCTTATCGGCCTTCTTATCGGAGTGCCGCTCGGCATTATGGCCGGTTGGTTCGGGGGGATCTTCGACTGGTTCGCGCTGCGCCTGTTCGAGCTCTTCACCATGGTGCCAACTATCCTCGCCGCCCTCCTGTTCATCATCGTCTTCGGGGTCAATGTCTGGAAGCTGGCCCTGTTCATCGGCATCACGCTGTGGGTGGGCTTTGGCCGGTTGGCCCGGGCGCAGTACATCGCCCTGCGCGACCGCGACTTCGTGCAGGCGGCGCGTGCCACCGGCGTGCCCTCTTGGCGCATCACGATCGTCCACATCCTGCCCAACGCCATCGGGCCGATCATCGTTTTCTTCGTCCAGCAGGTCCCGTACGTGATCTTCACGGCCGCCGGGTACAGCTTCCTCGGCCTCGGTATCCAGGACCCGCTCGCCGACTGGGGGAAAATGATCAACGACAGCGTGCAGTACCTGCCTCTTGACCCGCTCGTCGTACTAGTCCCGATCGGCTGCATAGGGCTGGCTTGCCTAAGTTTCAGTTTCCTGGGGGACGGCCTGCGCGACGCGCTCGACCCGACCTCACGGTAGGGCTGTGACCGGCGAGCTGGTCGGGACCGCACCCGCAACCTCGGCGGAGGTGGACCTGGGCGGGCCTGGCGTGCCGTTGCTCGAAATCCGTGACCTGCAGGTCTCCTTCCGCCTCGAGCGCAACACGATCTACGCCGTGCAGGGGCTCAGCCTGCAGGTGCGGGCCGGGGAGCGGGTCGGCGTGGTGGGCGAAAGCGGGTCCGGCAAGAGCGTTACTGCGTTGTCGGTGATGCGGATGGTGCCTTCGCCGGGACGGATCACGGGGGGCGAGATCGTCTTCGAAGGCCGGGACCTCCTCCAGTTGTCTTCGGCGGCCATGCACCACATCCGCGGCGGGCAGGTCGGCATGATCCCCCAGAACCCGCTCACCTCGCTCAACCCGGTGATCACGATCGAGTCGCACTTCCAGGAGGTGCTGTCGCTCCATCTCGGCCTGAACAAGGAGCAGGCGAGAGAGCGCACCGTCGAACTGCTCCGCTCGGTGGGGATCCCGCACCCAGCGACGCGCCTGCACGAGTACCCCCACCGCCTGAGCGGCGGGCAGCGACAGCGCGTGATCATAGCCCTCGCCATGGCCTGCCAGCCTCGGCTGCTGATCGCCGACGAACCGACGACCGCCCTCGACGTGACGATCCAGGCCCAGATCCTCGAACTTATCGACGACCTCGTGGAACGCTCCAAACTGGGCGCCATCCTGATCACTCACAACCTTGGCATCGTTGCCGGGCACTGCGACCGCGTCGTGGTCATGTACGCCGGGCGAGTGATGGAAACCGCCACGGTCCTTGACCTATTCGACCACCCCTCGCACCCCTACACCGTCGGCCTACTGCGTTGCGTTCCACGGCTCGCTGCGACGAGGTCGCGGGCCTTCGCTGCCATCCCCGGGCTCCCCCCTCAGGTGACAAGGCTCAGCGAGGGGTGCCCCTTCGCCCCCCGTTGTGAGCGGGCCACGGAACAGTGCCGCGCGGAAACGCCACCCCTCGAAGAGATCGCGCCGGCACATTCGATCGCATGCTGGAACCCGGTCGGCAGCGATGAAAAGATCGCCTCGTGAGCAACGGCGTCGTTCGAGAGGTCGAGGAACGGGACGTAGCTCCGGCGGGGCCCCGCTGCTCGAGGTCAACGACCTGGTCGTGCACTACCACGTGCGCGGGCCGGGCAAGGTGCTGCGCTCCCACGAAACGGTCCACGCTGTCGACGGGGTAAGCCTGTCGATTGCCGGCCGCGAGACGCTCGGGCTGGTCGGAGAAAGCGGGTGCGGGAAGTCGACCACCGGGCGGGCCGTCCTTTACCTCGACAAACCAACTTCCGGGACGATCCGCTTTCGGGGCCAGGATCTGTCCAAGCTCGCGCCGCACGAACTGACGGCGTTGCGCCGGCACATGCAGATCGTCTTCCAGGACCCGATCGGCTCGCTCAACCCGCGCCACACGGTGGGCCAGCTCATCGGCGAGCCCCTCAAAATACACGACCTAGTGCCTCGGAACGGGCGGCGCCAGCGGGTGCAGGAGCTGCTCGAACTGGTGGGGCTCCCCGGCGACGCCGTTTCGCGCTTCCCGCACGAGTTCAGCGGTGGCCAGTGCCAGCGGATCGCGATCGCTCGCGCGCTCGCTGTGGAGCCAAGCCTCATCGTGCTCGACGAGCCGGTGTCTGCGCTCGATGTTTCGATCCAGGCCCAGATACTGCAACTTCTCACGGACCTGCAGGACCGTTTAGGTCTCTCGTACCTCTTCATCGCCCATGACCTTGCTGTCGTCGGGGAGATGAGCGACCGGGTCGCCGTGATGTACCTGGGCAAGGTCGTGGAGCTGGCCGAGCGCGATTCTCTTTACGCCCGTCCTTACCACCCGTATACTCAGGCCCTTTTTTCGGCGGTGCCGATCGCCGACCCCCGGCTCAGCCGCGAGCACCGCCGAGTCGTGGTCACCGGTGAGGTACCGAGCTCGCTCGACCCCCCGTCGGGTTGCCGGTTCCGCACGCGTTGCCCGATGGCTCAAGAGGTGTGCAGCGCGCTGGAACCACCGCTCGAGGCGGTTGCCGACGGGCACTTGGTGGCATGCCACTTCGCCGAAGAAGCGGTGCTAAGGGACCCGTTCGGCGCGCCCGTGACCACGGTCGTGTCCGAGGTGGACGGAGGAACGTGATCAAACTGGCCGAGGCGCTGTGGTCCCCTCAGCCCTCGCTCGTCAGCCGCCTTAGCCTGCAAGCCGGAGTGGAGTACGCCGTCGGGGGGCTCCCCACGGTCGACCCAAAGGCGCTCCCCGGGGAGCAACCGTGGGACTACATGCCACTGCTACGGCTGAAGGAGGATTACCGTGCGAGCGGCTTCGAGCTCATCGTCATAGAGGCCAGGCCGCCCCTCAACCTGGCCAAGCGGGGCCTGCCCGGCCGGGACCAAGAGATCGACGCCGTGTGCCGCCTGATCGAGAACATGGGGAAGCTCCAGGTACCAGTCTGGTGCTACGAGTGGATGACCGATTTCAACTGGGTACGTACGGCCACGGCGGTGCCCGCTCGAGGCGGCTCCCTCGTGAGCGAGTTCGACGCCGCAAAACTCGCCGCGGCGCCGCCCAGCGAGCTCGGGCCCGTCAGTGAGGAAAAGCTTTGGGAAACGCTGGAGTATTTTCTCCGCCGGGTCCTACCGGTGGCAGAGCGCGCGGGTGTAAGCCTCGCCATGCACCCCGACGACCCACCCCTCTCCCCCATCCGTGGGGTAGGAAGGATCATGCGGAGCATCGAAAACTACCAGCGGCTCTTGGACCTTGTGCCCAGCCCCAGCAACGGGATCACGTTGTGCCAAGGCAACTTCACCCTCATGACCGACGACTTGCCTTCGGTCATCCGGCATTTCGGTAGCCAGAAGAAGATTTTCTTCGTTCACTTCAGGGACGTCAGGGGCGTCCCGGATAGGTTTGTCGAGACCTGGCTCGACGAGGGACAAACGGATCTGGTCGCGTGCATGGAGGCCTACAAACAAATTGGGTTCGAAGGCCCGCTGCGTCCCGACCACGTCCCTACCGTCGACGGCGATAGCAACGACAACCCCGGTTACTCGGCTTACGGGCGCCTTTTCGCCCTCGGTTACATCCGTGCCCTCTGCGAGGCGGTCGGCACACGCGAGGGTGGTGAGCGTGCATATCCAACCGACCCGCGACGAGCTTGAGGCGCTTACACCCCTAAACCCGTTCGGCCGCTTCCCAGATGGCCGCCCCTGCGTGCCGGACAAAGTGCTGGACCGGCTCGAGCGGGCGACAACCGAGCAGGCCTGGAAAGTGCTGCAAGAGCACGGTTACCCGCTCCAGTTCGAGGGCCAATGGCGGGAAACTCACCCCGGCCGCGTCACTGTCGGACGGGCGTTCACTGCCCAGTTCCTCCCGTACCGTCCCGATTTCCATTCCGTGGTGCAACAGACAGGAATTGGCGAGGGGCGGGGGGCGAGCGGTGGTCAGAACTCGTGGGTGATCGAAAAACTGGGCCGGCGCGACGTGATGGTGGTCGATATTTTCGGCAAGGTCAAAGATGGCACAGTGGTCGGTGACAACCTGGGCACGGCCGTGAAGGTGCGAACGGGTGCCGGGGCAGTGATCGACGGCGGCATACGCGACTACCAAGGGCTGGTGGAGCTGGATGGTGTCAACTTCTACTTCCGGGGCGCCGACCCGAGCGCTATTGCCGAGGTCACGCTGGCCGGGGTCAACATCGCCGTCCGGGTAGGCCACATGACGGTTTTGCCAGGCGATGTCATCCTCGGCACAGCGACCGGGGTTATCGCTATCCCTCCCCATCTTGCGCAAGAGGTGGCCGAGAGCGCCGAGGACACCGTCGTGCGGGATAGGTTCGGCAAACTGCGCCTGGCGGAAGGAAAATATACAAGTGGCGAGATCGACGTAAGCGTATGGCGCCAAGACATCGAGGCTGATTTCGCCGCCTGGCGGCGAGACGAAGTCACCACGACCCGATCGTCCCGTCCGTCCGCCGGCTGATGGGCAAGTATGCCCTCTCATAGGGGAACTGCTGGGCGGCCCGTTCGTCTATGTCGACCCCAAGGCCTGGCGCGTCCCCTGGCGACAGATAACCGTCCGTGACTGACCAACCGTGAGGGAACACTTCGTAAGCTTGCGGTGGGTGGGCGGCGTACTCCTGGATGGCTACATTGTGAGTGGCGGCGTCAAAATGCGCTGCGGCGGCCATCGTCACCGGCGAAAGATCAGCCGCACCGTGGCACCCCAGCCGCACGTGGTAGATCTCGGCGAAAGCCGCCACCTTGCGCATATGGCTGATACCCCCGCCATGGACGACGCTCATCCTTAGGAAATCGATGAGCTGCTCGCGGACGAGTTGTTCGCAGTCGTAGACGGTATTGAACACTTCGCCCACGGCGAGCGGAGTTGTTGTGTGCTGGCGGATTATCCGGTACCCCGCTTGCAGTTCAGCCGGCACGGGGTCCTCCAACCAGAACAGCCCGAGGTCCTCGAGGCGCCTGCCCAGGCCAGCGGCTTCGATGGGGGTAAGGCGGTGGTGGGCATCGTGCAGCAGTTGAAGCTCCGGGCCGGTCGCGCTGCGCACAGACTCGAACAACTTTGGCACGAAGCGGGTGTAGCTGGCCGTGTCCCACCCGCGCTCGACAAAAGGCAGCGTTGGGCCTGCGGTTTCCCCGTCGGCATGGGGGGTGCCGTACATTTCTTCTATTCCCGGCACAACGCACTGCACCCTGACCGCTTTGTAACCCTGGGCTTGCAGCTCAAGCACCTTGTCCACGGCCTCTTCCACCCGACGGCCGCTGGCGTGGGAATAAACCAGGACACCTGATCGCGAACGGCCGCCGAGCAAGTTCCACAAGGGGGTGCCGAGAACCTTGCCCTTAATGTCCCAGAGCGCTACGTCGACGGCCGCAATTGCGGCCATCGTTACCGGCCCTCGCCTCCAGTAGGCGCCCTTGTAGAGCATCTGCCAGGTGTCCTCTATGTCACCCGGGTCGCGACCCATGATTTGGGGCAGCAGGTGGTCCTCGAGGTACGACGCCACGGCCAGTTCACGGCCGTTGAGGGTGCCGTCACCAATCCCGTGGACGCCGTCGTTGGTCTCGATCTTGACGGTGACGTAGTTGCGCCCCGGCGAGCTGACGATGACCCGCGCGCCGGTTATTTTCATGTTGGACGGGCCAACAGAGCCACCTCGCAGCGAGCACCAGTGCGGAGAGCCTCGAGACCCGCTTCGCACACGGCCTGCGCGGCATAACCGTCCCAAGCACTGGCCCCGTTGATCGTGCCTGCTGCCGCTGCGCTCACCCAGCACTGCAGCTCTTCCTCGTAGGCAGGCCCAAAGCGTTCGACGAAACCTGGGGCCAGAAGACCACCCCACCGGTTTGTGGGCCCGCTCGTCACGACGTCTATCTCCAGACCGGCCCGCGCCGTCCCGTTCTCGGCCACCAGCTCGGTCCGCACCTCATAGGCGACTCCGGTCCGGATGAAGATCTCCACATCGACGAGGCGACCTGACTCTGTCTCGAACACGACAAGCATCGGGTCGCTGACACCGGGGCCCGCTCGTGAGGTTGCGGCCCCCCGATGTACCGTAACGGCATTTATCTCTTCACCCAAGAGGAACCGTACTGCGTCCACTTCGTGCACGACGGAACTTGTCAACGCCATTTCCGAAGTAAAGCCCTCTGGGCCCGCCACATTTCGGTGCACCAGGTGGAGCATCAAGGCGGGGCCCAGGTCCTCCGCCACGATCATCCGGCGAAGCTTCACATACTCGGGGTCGAAGCGTCGCATGAAGCCCACCTGCACGAGGCTCTTCCCCAGGGCGTTCTCCGCTTTCACGATGCGGTAGGCCGCGTCAGCCTCAACGGTCAACGGTTTCTCGCACAACACCGCCTTTCCCCGCTCGAGGCAGGCCATCACCTGCGCTTCATGAACCGGCCCTGGGGACGCGACCACGACTGCGTCCACGTCCTGCGCGTCGATGGCGCTAAAGGGGTCGACCTCCACCCGGGCGCCGACTGCGTCAGCCACCTGCATTGCCTTGCCATGCTCCGGGTCGCTGACAACGCTCACCGCAGCCCCCCGGATCGTGGTCGACAACAGCTTGGCGTGCAACGAGCCCATATCGCCGGCCCCAAGCACGGCGACCCTTAGCTCATCTGGTTTCCGCACTCGAAATCTCCTCTGTTCGACTGGGCTTGTGGGCGATGAACTTCAGCCTGTCGTCGACACTGACCGTAATGCGGTCGAAGCCGATCGTTTGCAGTCTCGTGATCAGGGTGCCCGGTTCGATGGGGTTGTAGGTGTCGTCCTCGTGGAACTGGTGAAGCCTGTCACTGGGAAGGCTGTCGGAGCCGATCAAGGCCCTACCGGGGCGTAGCACCCGCAGCACCTCGGCCAATAACCGGTTCTGGGCCGCCGTTGACGGCACGTGGTGCAGCATGGTGAAGCACCCGGCCGAGTCGAACGAACCGTCGTCGAAGGCCATGGCGGTGGCGTCGCCGAGGACCGTAGTCACGTTCGTGGATGAATAGGTCTCGTACAGTCTGGCAGCAGCCTCCGGCTCGGCCTCGACGGTGACGAGCTGGCTGACCCGGGAACGCAACCACTCGGTGGCGGCGCCAGGCCCCGGGCCTACCTCGAGCATCCGCTCCCCGAGGTCGACGTCGCGGACCAGGTACGGCAAGATCGTCGTCTGGAGCCGCTCAGCCCATTCCGGCGACGAGCACAGCCTGTGGTTTTCGTTCACTCGCCAACTCTAAAGGACCGACCTGCACAGCTTTTCAGGGACTGTTGCAATACCTCCGTCGCCGCAAGGCTAAATAGGCACGAATTCGCCCCGACCGGGTTAGGTTATTGCCAGTGAAAGTCGTTGTCGTTGGCGCTACGGGCCATATCGGGAGCTACCTGGTGCCGAGCCTGGTCGGAGCAGGGCACGAAGTCGTTGCCATCAGCCGCGGCGACCGGAAGCCGTACGTTGAGCACAGCGCCTGGCGCCACGTAGAGATCGTCCATGCCGACCGCGACGCGCAGGACCAGGCCGGCACCTTCGGGGAGAGAGTCGCCGCGCAAAGTCCGGACGCAGTGGTCGACCTGATCTGCTTCACGACTTCCTCAGCCGAGCAGCTTGTCGCATCTTTGGCCCCGGTCAAGTCGTACCTGTTGCATTGCGGGACGATCTGGGTGCACGGCCCGTCGGTCGAGGTACCGGTCACCGAGGACTGCGTCCGACGTCCCTTTGGCGCGTACGGGGTACAAAAGGCCGCCATAGAAGAGCTCCTGCTCAACGAAGCCCGGCGCGGGACGCTTCGCTGTACAGTCCTGCACCCCGGCCACATCGTCGGCCCGGGTTGGCCGCCGCTAAACCCTGCCGGCAATTTCAACTTGAAGGTGTTCGAGCTCCTGGCCAACGGCGAGGAGCTGGCGCTGCCCAACCTCGGCTTGGAAACGGTGCACCACGTGCATGCTGCAGACGTTGCGCAGGCATTTTCAAAGGCTCTGCGACATCCCAATGTTGCCTCCGGAGAGTCCTTCCACGTCGTGTCGGAAAGGGCCTTGACTCTGCGCGGCTACGCCGAAGCCGTCTATCGATGGTTCGACCAGCCGGCTCGCCTGTCCTTCCAACCCTGGGCAACTTGGGCAGCGGCTTGGGACAAAGCGGACGCCGACGCGACCTGGGACCACATAGCGCACTCCCCTTCAGCGAGTACCAGCAAGGCCAGGAGGATCCTTGGCTACAGGCCTCGCTACACATCCCTCGAGGGTGTGTTCGATTCGCTCGGGTGGCTAGTGAGGACCGGCAAGGTCGACGTCGGCGGGCGAGAACCGTCTCCGTGAACAAGGGCCGCCAAGCCCGGCCTAGTGGCCCTTGGCGAGTCGTCGACAGTGACGGCGTGGGTGGCCCCCCAGGTCGATACAGATTGTGAGAGCCATAGGCTCGTCGGCAACGTATACCTACCTGAGAGCCAGAGCTGGCAATGGGGAATGGGGTGACCGAGGGGACTTGAACCCCCGACCTCCAGGGCCACAACCTGGCGCTCTAACCAACTGAGCTACGGCCACCACGAGACTTCTTAGTTTGACACAGGGACTAGACAGCCGACGACTGAACTAAGCAGCAAGCATGCTTGAGCCGATAGTTATTGCATGGCCCGGAGGGATGATATGGGCGTTCAAGTTCGGAACGAGACCCAAGACGAAGACCTAGTCCGCCTGTACCTCGACAGTATAGGCAGGTACCCGCTCCTCACCAAGGAGCAGGAATGGGACCTCTCACGTCTCATCTACGAAGGTCGGGAGGCCAAGGAACAGGTCTCTAAGGTCGGCCTGAAGACGAGCGCGCCAACGCCAGCTCCTCAGCGCCGTCGAGCTCGGTGAGGCCGCGACCGAGCAGTTCATCAACGCCAACCTTCGTCTCGTCGTCTCCATTGCCAAGAGGTACCAGTCCTCTGAACTGCCCCTTCTCGATCTCGTCCAGGAGGGCAACCTCGGCTTGATCCACGCGGTGAGCAAGTTCGACTGGCGCAAGGGCTTCAAGTTTTCGACGTATGCCACTTGGTGGATCAAGCAGGCCATCAGCCGCGGTATAGACAACACCGGCCGCACGATACGCCTGCCCGTCCACGCCGGCGACCAGGTGCGCCGGCTCTTGCGCACCAAGCGGCAGATCGAGGGCCAAACCGGGCGGACACCGACCTTCGCCGAGCTGGCCCAGGCCCTGGACATCTCCGAACGCCAAGTGATCGAACTGCTCCAGCAGGGCATCGAACCCGTTAGCCTCGACTCGAGGGTGGGGCCTGAAGGAGAGAGCGAGCTCGGCGACATCGTTGCCGACGTGCTTTCGCCGTCGCCTTTCGAAGTGGTCACCGAAGCGATGCTCGGCAGCGAGATCGAAAAGCTCCTGTCCACGCTCGATGCACGCGAGAGGGAGATCCTCCGCCTCCGCTTCGGCCTGGACCGGGGGGACCCTCGCACCCTCGAAGAGGTCGGCAACGAGCTGAACCTGACCAGGGAGCGGATCCGCCAGATCGAGCGCGCCGCCCTTTCCAAGCTGCGCCACCCCTCGGCGAAAACCGACAGCCGCAGCCTCCTGGCCAGCTGAGCTCCCCTGTCCCCGGTCGCCGGGTAGCCGTCGGCTACCGTCAAAGGCGGCCCCTGTAGCTCAGTGGACAGAGCGGCCGCCTTCTAAGCGGCGGGTCGCAGGTTCGAACCCTGCCGGGGGCGCTGGCGACTTATAGGGATTTTTGTATACCTGTCTAAATTTGGTAGCTACCGGTACTTCCTGCAGGAGTTCGGCAAGAGGCCTGGGAGGTCGCGGAAGGTCCCAAAATGACCACCGGCGTGCGACATCGACGGGAGCGTCCCAGTAGCGACGGCCGAACTCGACGACGGCTTCTTCCGTGTCAGGACCGGTCGCACGAGCGACCCGGAACGCTCCTTTCTCAGAGCGATGGCGGAACTCGGTCCCGGCCCGGCTCGTCATTCTGCTCGCGACCATCAGGCCCACCACACCCTGTCGCTAACTCGGGCCAAAGCGCCGAAGGTCCCACCGTTGAACAAAGCGTCGGCGACTTGCCTCTGCATCGTCCCCATTGCCTGCTCGGGCAGCGCTCGTGCGCCTTAGGCCACGGTCGGCTCAGCTCGGCAGAACGATGACCGTGCTAGTGCCGGACATGTCAGCGGAGTTGTCGGTGATTGTCAGTGCCGTCCTCTCGGGGTCGGCCAAGGTCACGCTCACAGTCGCCAGACCATCGTTGAATATCACGCTGCTGCCGTTTGAGCAGCTCCCGGTGCCTGGGTACTCAGGAGCGGTGCCGTCCGAGGCGTCGTCAGGCCCAGTGAAGGTGACGCATTTTGCCCCCGTATAACCCACGTCGACGGCGTCGGGCCCATCGAGGGCAGTCAGTGTGACCTCAAGTGAGCTGCCCGCCAATGGTGCCCAGATCGCAGGTGAGACCGAGAAGAAAGCAGACGTCGTGCCACTGGGCGAGCTTGTCGTTGTTGCTGACGTTGTCACCGAAGGCGTCGTCGTGGCCGGAGGCGTCGTGGTGGCCGGAGGCGTCGTGGTGGCCGGAGGCGTCGTGGTGGCGGGAGGCGTCGTGGTGGCGGGAGGCGTCGTGGTGGCCGGAGGCGTCGTGGTGGCCGGAGGCGTCGTGGTGGCGGGAGGCGTCGTGGTGGCGGGAGGCGTCGTGGTGGCGGGAGGCGTCGTGGTGGCGGGAGGCGTCGTGGTGGCCGGACCGGATGTCCCCGTGCCCCCAGCCCGGGCGGTGGTCGTGGCCGGCTCGGCTACGACAATTAGGCCGGACGTGCCCGTGATGCCCGTGGCGTTGTCGGTGACTTTCAGTTCCGTTCTCTCGGGGTCGAAGAGGGTCACGGTCACAGTCGCCAGGCCATCGTTGAACACCACGCGGCTGCCAGATGCACAGTCCTTCTGGGCCGGGTACCCAGGAGAGGTGCCGTCCGGGGCGTTACCAGGCCCAATAAACGTCAGGCATTCGGGGCCGCTATAGCCAACGTCGACGGCGTCGGGCCCACCGAGGGCGGTGAGCGTGACCTCAAACGGGCTGCCCACCACTGTTGCCGAGATCGCGGGGCCGACCGAGAAGAAACCGGGCGCAGTGCCGCCCGTCGGGACCGTCGTTGTCGTGGCCGCCACGGCCGTTGTCGTCGCCGTCGCAGGGGTGGACGTCCCAGTGACCTGAGCCGCCGTGGTGGTCGTGGCGGTCGACGTCGTCGTCTGCAGCTCGGGCGCAGATGTAACCATGGCCGTGGTCATCGTCGTGGCCCCAGAGGACGTCGTCTCAGGCTGGACGGTGGTCTCTGGCTGAGCCGTGGTCTCTGGCTCGGACCTGGTCGTTGTCGAAGTCGTGGGCCTGGTCGAGGTCGTTCCCGTAGCCCCGGTGGTCGTCGACCCTGGCTCGGACGTAGTCGTTGCCAGGGCCGTGGCGATTGCCAAGGTCGTCGTCGTGGCACCAGCGGCCTTAGTCTGCGGCTCAGTCGTTGTCGTGGCCCCAGAGGTCGTCGTCCCTGGCTCGGTAGCTGTCGAAGTCGAGGATGCCGTCCCTGGGCCAGGGTTCTCGGTGACCGAAACTGGAGAGGTTGTAATCACCTTCCCTGTAGCGGTTGTCGCCCCCGTTGAGGTGGTCGCGGTGGAGGTCGCCGTCCCCGCAGAGGTAGTCCCCGTGGATGTCGACCCGGTAAAGGAAGTCGTACTCGAGGTCGTCGAGCGTGTTGTAGCCGTCGCCGTGGAGGTCGTCCCGGCGTCGGTCGTGGTGGTGGTCAACGGCACCACGGAGCCCATCACCTTGATCGGGGACGAAGCGCCAAACGCGCCTGACGGGTCGTCCGTGACCTCGAGGGTGGTCGTGCCAGGGTCAACTAGTGTCTCGTCCACAGTGGCCACCCCGTCGGCGAAGGTCACGCTGCTGCCGGCCGCGCAAGCACCTTCGGCCGGGTATGTAGGGGCGATGCCGCCGGGCAGGCTGGGAGCGCCGGAGAAGGTTACGCACTGGGGGCCGGTGTAGCCGGAGTAGGTACCGCCGTACTGGTCCAAAGCGGTAACCGTGACGGTGAAGGGAGTGCCCGCAGTCGGCGTCGGGGTTGACGGCGTGAGAGTGAAACTGCTGAGCGTGGAGGCGCTGAGGGTCACGGCGTTGCTTAACGCACTGGGCGTGGCCAAAGTGTCATAGACGGCAATTACCTGGTACCGATAAGAGATGCCGGGTACGAGGCCCGAGTCGGTACAGCTGGTCGTGGCAGGGCCGAGCGGCGAGGTCGGCGACGAACCGCACGCCGCGCCGGGCGCGCCGCCGTCCCCGGCGAAGCTCTGGACGAAATAGCCTCCCGTCCCGCCAGCCGGGATGGCGACAGGGTCCCAACTGACCTCGAGCGAAGCGACAGCAGGGGCCGTCTGATCGACAGCTTCTAGGGCCGCCGGCGCGTCGCTGGCGTCACTAGCAATTGGCGATATCTGGGAGGCAGTCACATCCGCGGGAGCACCAAGTGAGATAACGGTGGCGGTCCCGCTGCCTGAGCCCGGGACAATAAACCCAGCGCTGGCCAGGTCTGCGATACCGAAGCCTGCCAAGGCGACCAAACAGCCCAAGATCGTCGCGCGCCGAGCCAGCACGACCGCAGATCCCGCCCGGTCCGGGGCGACATGCTTCTTACGCCGCCAAGAAATACTTAGGCGGACGTGGCCCCTTTCCTTAGGGGCCAGATGGCGGTACTTAGGGGCCAGATGGCGGTACTTAGGAGCGAGATGGCGGTACTTAGGAGCGAGATGGCGATGCTTGGGAGCGTGGTCCAGGTTCTTGGGGGCCGCATGCCGGGCTTGGGCCCTCACGATGCCAGCACCACCGTGCAACCGATCAACGTGTCGTGATCATAGCCAGCGGGGAAAGCGAGCCCAGACGAGCGGACTTGTCGCCACGCAGCTGATAGAGCACCGGCCCGGCCAGCAATAATTGGCGTCTGGAAGGTGCCGGCACGGCTAGACCGCGAGACAACGACGAGCTCGAAGATGACCGGCGACGTGCTGGCGGCGAAGTTCGTGTCACCGCCGTACACGGCGTACAGGCCGTGGGTGCCGCTTGATAGTCCTGATGTGCTCCACGTGGCCCTGGTGTTGGCATTGAGCCTGGAAATACCAAGAAGAATGTGCAACCCGTCGGGGCTGCCCGAGTAGAAACCTACTGAGCCAGTCGGGCTACCCGGGCCAAAGACTTGGCCACGATGGCGGTGAGGGTCACGGCACGGCCGAGCGCGGACGGGTCCGGCGAAGATACCAAGAGAGCCCAGGTCTGGATAGGACTAAGCGTGCCCATGGTGGCGGTGCAGGAGTACGTGAGGGTGAAAGTCGCCCCCTCGCAGGCATCCTGATTGATAGGCAAGTCCGGCATGGTCAACACCGGCCACTGGGCCGCGGGGACGTCCAGGTCAGAGAGCGACTTAGTAGAACCGGCCGGGACGGTCACGGTGGTTCCGAGCGACCGGGTTACCAACAGGTTGCTTGTGGCGAGACAAGCTGGGTCAGGCACGCCATCCTTGGTTGGCACGGGTTCCACCGTGACCGACACGGTCAGTACCTTGATGGCGAACTTGAACGGGTTCGTGATGGCCAGGTCCAGCGGTTGACTCGTCCCTGGATAAAAAAGGTTGGGCGCACTGCCGCCGACTGTGAAGCCTCCGTTGACTCTGATCGGTCGGCACTGCCAGCAGAACGCCCTCGGGGCGCTCCGGTAATCGCCTCGGACCGCCAATACGTAAAAACAGTGCCTGCCCAGGCCGAGGTCAAAGTAACTGACGCCGCCGGGGCCACACGGCCCATAGGGGGTGTCGTCGAGGCGGCACTGGAAACTGCCATATTGGCCTTGGTCCGAGAACTCAAAGTGCGCCGAGGTGTCATAAGTGAGAGCCTCCGGAGCCTTTGTGATCACCGGGACCGGCGGTGCAACGTCATTCGTCGACGAAACAGACAGCACAGCTGGCGCCTGGGCCGCAGGCTCAGCCGAAACATCGGTTACCGAGGCGCCGACCAGAAAGGCAATAACCGCGCTGAGCGCGACAAACGAAAGGGTAAGGGACCAACCGGTTAATTTCGGTACTAAAGACCGCTTTGCCACGATGCGCCTTTTGGAAACTGGTTTTCTAGCAGGTTGAATATGTAGGCCAACGGTTGCAGGCTGGCTTCTCCACACCTTGCAATCGTCACGCTTTGGCCTGCGGGCCGGGACACGAAAATCTTCTCCGCGCCCCGGCCCATCAATCGGTTCGCAGCCAAAGGTGCGAGCCGCCGCTCCTCACGTCATGGGGACGTGAAGCCCAAGCTGACGGTGGCACCCTCACAGTTGTCCTGGTTGTTGCCGTCGTTGGTCATCGAGATAGTGATGCCCGAGGGGGACTCGATCGTTGTCCCGGAGGGCACGGTCGCGTCGACGGTGTCTGGGCTATTGGCGAGCGGGTAGAAAGTCTTTACGCACGATTCAAGAGAACCGTTCTGATTGGCGCTGACGACGGTGAGCCCGGTGACCGTTGCGGTCACGGTAGAAACGTAGACGCTCGACGGGCCCGGGTTGGTTATGGCGAAGTCGACCGGCTCCGATGGTCCACCGGGGTAAAGCGGCGGGGTGGTGCCACCCACCACGTTGACCTGCACCGCCGGGATGTCCGCGCTGCCGGCGGCAACCTCTTCCGTCGTCCCGTAGGCGCCGGGGTTAACCGGGTTGTACGGGCCGCAATTGGTGATCACTTGCTGGAAGCCGGTCGTCGGCAGGCCAGCCGTGCAAGCCGGGAAGTCATTGTTGTTGCCGTAGATATCGTCCATCCAGACCGTCCCGGGGTTGGTGTCCGAACCGACGGAGAGATCGGTTGCCGAGTTCGACAGGGCGACGTTCAAGCTGTCCGCAGCCGCGACCGGGGCCTCATCTGCGGCACTATTGAAGGTGATGCCGTATACGAACGTCGCATCGACGAACGCGTCCTGCGGAGCAAAGTTGAACGTGATGTTCGTCTCCGACGGGGAGTCAGAGTTGATCTGTGCTGCGAAATTGAAGTCCTGCGTGTCGCTCAACGTCGCACCACCAGGCGTGTAGGCGCCAGGGATCGAAAGTGTCATGGGGACGCCGGTCTCGGCTGGGCCCCAGTTGTCGATGGCCACGACCACGCTTACTAGCTCCGCCCCGTTGGGGGTGGTGGAGAGCGTGATGTCGTTCCCCAATTCCTGTGGGCCGTCACAGGCGAAGCACTGGTCTTCGCTGTAGGTATTGGACGGGATCAGGCTGTCGTACCCAGCACCGACCTGTGTGATTGTTAGGCTCGCGGCGGTCCCAACCTTTGCGGAACCGCTGCCGGAACCCGTAGACGTGAAGTAGGCGTATGCGGCGCCTGCACCGACAAGTGCTAAGACGCCCGCGATCGCGGGGATCATGACTCGTTTTCTTCTTACGAACCTCATGGGACCTCCTGGGTCTTTTGGCGTGGCGAATACAGTTATTTGCGAACACGCGGTTTGCCTGGAGGTCCCCCAGAGCCGGACGACCTCACGCGGCCCCGGGGAAGGCTGTCGCGACCTGACCGTACGACTAGGGCAATCGGCCAGCAAGGGACTTAAGCCCCAAAACGGACATATCGCCCAAACAAGAAAGACAGGAAATGCCATCTGTGGTGACGTCGCTACGAAGCGGTGGCCCTACCCAAGGCTGTGTTCACCTGTAAGAAAGGCCGTGTTCACCCGCTAGAAAGGGTAGAAAAACAAGGGGGATCGGGCTACTTAACGGGGGGACGTGGCACGCGCCGAAACCGTTTGTGCCTGTGTCGCTATGCCGCGCAGGGCAAAGGGGGCGCGTTCAGTGCTCGTCCGAAACCCGTTGCGCCGGGCCGCGACTGGTCGCTTTTAGCGTCGGCCCAACGTTGCGGTCCCGGTGCTACCGAAATGCACTACTGGGAGCGGCAAAAACGCAGGGGACATCGGACTGGGCCGGGACGGCTGAACGACGTGCCCGTTCCGCTAGGCGGGCACGATGTTCAGGCGCTCGGCCCTCCCGATTGCCTGCGGCTAGGACCAGACGGCGAGGGTGCTGTCCGGGTCGAAGAAGTGCAGGAAGTCGACGTCCACCACGAACGTGGCGCGCGACCCGGCCGTGATCTGCGAACGCGGCGAGATCCTTGCAACCCCTTCGGTGTGCGCCTCGCCTAGGTGGAGCGATTGGAGCTCGCCCAGTTCGGCCTCCCCTGTTGCGGCCGCGGTGTCCTCGGAGCTGGCCCGGGTGGCGTCGATCAGGAAGTGCACCTGAAGTTCGTTGCCAAGCGCTTCGACAAGCTCTACCTCGGTGTTGAGCGTGTTGCCGGGAGAAGCTGGCACGAGCGCCGCATCGGCGAGGTTTTCGGGGCGGATGCCTACGATGATCTTGCGGTCGCGATAGGCGGCCAAGCGCGGCCGGGCCTGCGCAACCTTTTCGGGCAGCGTCAAGGACTGCGAACCCAGCTTGAGCTCGGTGCCGTCGGGCGAAAGGATCGCCTCGAACAGGTTCATGGCCGGCGAACCGATGAAGGCGGCGACGAAGAGGTTGTCCGGGTGTTCGTAGAGCACCTTAGGGGTGCCGCACTGCTGGAGCTCGCCCTTGTGGAGCACGGCCACCCTGTCACCCATCGTCATGGCCTCGGTCTGGTCGTGGGTGACGTAGAACGTCGCCACGCCCACCCGGCGCTGGATGCGGGAGATCTCGGCGCGCATCTGGACGCGCATCTTGGCATCGAGGTTGGACAGCGGCTCGTCCATCAAGAACACGGACGGTTCGCGCACGATCGCCCGGCCCATTGCCACCCTCTGGCGCTGGCCACCAGACAGCTGGCCGGGCTTGCTGTTCAGGTAGTCGGTGAGGCCGAGCAACGCCGCCGCATCCTTGACCTTGGCGTTGAGCTCGTCCTTGGGGACCTTGCGCAGCTTCAGCGAGAAGCCGATGTTCTCCCCCACCGTCATGTGCGGGTAGAGGGCATAGCTCTGGAACACCATCGCAACGTTGCGGTCCTTGGGGGCAAGGTCGTTGACGACGCGCCCACCCATGCGCAACGTCCCCGACGTGATGTCCTCCAAGCCCGCCACCATGCGCAACGCGGTCGACTTACCCGAGCCGGACGGGCCTACCAGGACCATCAGCTCGCCTTCGGCCACGTCCAGGTCCAAGTTGGACACTGCCGGCAGGCCGTTCGGGTAAATCTTGGAAACCTTCTCGAGCTGAACTTCTGCCATTATCCCCTCCTGCGGCCGGCCGGGCCGGCTCTCTCTCCGAGAGATGTTAGGTCAAAGATTATGCCCTACGCCGTGCCGGTGTTGGCGCGGGAACGATGCGACACCCAGAGAAGCTCTTCACGGGGCCATTTTAGCCCTCGTCCGGCCCTGCTGCGCTGTCCGATTTGGCAGGTCCGGCCGGCATCGGGCCGCGCTCCGAAGGCCTCCCTAGGACCGGGTCGTCTAGCATCCAGCTGCCGGTGTCTTCGCCAAAGCGGGGCGTCAACTCCATAGGGGACACGGCGACCAGGTTCTCCGAGACGGTCGGTAGCACGTTGTCGAAATACGAGCGGGCGGCCGCCGTCGTCCCCACATCGCGGCCGGCTTTCTCCGACAGGAACCAACGGTGCTCCAGCACCTCATGGAAAACCTCAGCTGGCGAGAGCCTGCTGGCCAGCTCGGGAGGCCTCAGGTTCATCACTTTGTCGTACACATCCGTGAGCCACCGGCTCGCCGCCGCCGTCATTGTCACGCGTTTGCCGTCTTTCCTTTCGAGGTAACTGCGAAAGCTGGCGATGTCGTTCAGGATCCGGCGAGCCTGGTTCTCCTGGACGTCGAGGCCGGTCAACGTGCGAAGGACGAGGCGGTGGTGGCCCGGCTCGGCCACCCGGGTCCGTATCCGCAAGCGGTAGCCGTCGTCGGCGCTCACGAGCTCCACCTCGTCGGCGTCGAAACCGAGGTCGTTCAGGCGGCGCAACCGTTCGGCAATGCGGTAGCGCTGGTCATCAGGGTGGATGATGATGTCCTCGGTGAGGGTCGCCCACAGGCGGTGGTACCTCTCAGGGATTTCCTCGGCCAGTTCGAGCGGCTCGACGTCAGGCGGTAGGAGCTCGGCTGCTGCCAGGTCGAGCAGCTCCCCCCCGACCCTTTCGAATGCCAGCTCGACGTCGAACTCCCTCTGGCCGTCACTGAGGGTCGGGTGCAGCTCGCTCGTCTCGGCGTCTACGAAGATGGCTTGCAAGGACCCGGCGTCAAGGCGGAATAGCGTGTTCGACAGCGAGCAGTCACCCCAGAAAAATCCTGCAAGATGGAGCCGCACGAGGAGCTCGACGAGTGCGTCAAGGAGCCGGTCGGTCGGCCGCGAACGATGGGGGTCCGAGTACAGCGCTCGGTAGGTCGTCGAGTACTCGAGGAAGTACGTGCACAAGACGGCGTCGAGTTTGGTGCCCTTGTAGACGTCCCGGTCGACGACGATCCCGAGCGGCTCGACCGCCGGGATACCCATCTCGTTCAATCGGCGCAAAAGCCGGTACTCCCTGCGGGCGAGGCTTTCCTCCAGCTCCTTGAGAGCGAAGATCCCACCTTGTTCGGCAACGAAACGCACGACGTGGCGAGAGTTGCCACGGTTGCGGATCTCGACCAGCCGGTCTTCTTTCCATTCCTCGAGAGGAAGGCCCCACGGCAAGCTGAGCAAGCCAGAAGCTACGTCTGCCGGGGGCCGGAACACGTAGCGCATGTCGCCAGCGTCCCACACCAGCACGCGTTGCCGCATGCCAACCACAGGACGGCAGGAGGTGGGAAGATCGCCTCGTGGGGGCCCTTTCCAACGTGAAAGCACTCGGCCTGTCGCAACACGGGCCGGGCTGGCGCAACCGCTTGGGCTCCGCAAGTCCTATGGGACCGTCCTATATCCACTGCGCTGGAAAAAATCCTTACGCAACCGCTTGCGCGCCAAAGGTTGCGCAGCTACGATCCCGAAGGTCGCACGCTGGTCCATAAGAAGGGCCCTGTCACGGGTGGGGAACCCGAGGTAGGTGGGGGTATGGCCGAGACGCCGATCAAGGCGAAGACGACTATCAAAGAGGTGGCAGACCTGGCTGGGGTCTCCCCTTCGAGCGTCTCACGTTCTCTTCGCGGCGTTGGCGGTATCTCGGCGAGCACCACGGAACGGATCAGGGAGGCCGCCGAACAGCTCGGCTACAGCGTCTCGCCTGCCGCCTACCGTCTAGCCACCGGGCGCACCGGCACCGTGGCAGTTGTCATGCCATACCTGACCAGGTGGTTCTATGCCGAGGTGCTAGGCGGGGCGGAGCAGGTAGTGAGAGAAGCCGGCCTCGACATGATCCTCTACCACGTCGGCGATACCGAGATGCGCCAGCGCTACTTCTCATCCGGGCTCCTGCGCAAGCGGGTCGACGGCGTGTTGCTGGTCACCCTGGCATTGACCGAGCCGGAGGTGAGCGCATTGCGTGCGCTCGACGTGCCGGTTTGCATGGTTGGCGCAGAGGTGCCCGGGTTTTCGAGCATCAGCATCGACGGCACGGAAGGCGCCCGCAAGGCGGTCCAGTACCTCATCAACCTGGGCCACGAGCGGATCGGCATCATCTCGGGCGATCCCCGCGAGCCCGAGCATTTCACGGCCCCGCTCGGCCGTCACGCCGGCTACAGAGCCGCCCTGCAAGCGGCCGGTTTGGGGACCGACCGGGATCTCGAGGGCCACGGCGCCTTCACCGTGGAGGGTGGCGACGAAGCAACGGTCCAGCTGCTCAGCCGGCGCAACCTTCCGACCGCAATTTTTGCGGAGTCCGATGAAATGGCCTTCGGCGCGCTCCGCGCCCTCGCCCGCGCTGGGCTGCGAGTGCCGGCGGACATGTCGGTGATCGGTTTCGACGACCACCCGATGGCCCAATATTTCGACCTGACAACGATCTGCCAGGATGTCCGGGACCAAGGCCGCCAAACTGCACTGCAATTGGTTAGCGCGGTGGTCCGACCTGGTGAAGCACCACCCGTGGCACTGCACGCCCCCACTCGCCTGGTCGTGCGGGGTACCACGGCTGTGCTTGGGACAGAGCAACGGCCCGCTTCGGCGTCGCGCGTTGCAGGCGGTCAAATTGCCGGCGATCGCTGGTTATTCGAGCCGGCACACGCCGGTCAAACCGCCAATCCGGCATAACAACAGAAAGGAGAGACACAGCAATGAAGCCCACAAACAGAAGGGGAAGTATGACACGCAGATCCACCTCGCTGCTCTCGGTAGCGGCGGCAACGGGCATGTTGGTGGTAGGGGCCACGGTTGTAGGCCCAAGCTTGCCAGCGAGCGCTTCAACGAGGACAGCATCTTTGGCGCACATCGGTGGCTCGCTCACCGTATGGTCCGAATGGACGAGTGTCGAGCAGCAGTACTTCGAGGCTGCGTACGCTCCGTTCAGCGCCGAGACCGGCGTCAAGATCAACTACGAGGGCAAGTCGAGCAACATCGCTGCGGCCGTCGAAGCCGCCGCCGCCGGCGGCAAAGCACCTGACGTCGCGTTCGTCCCTTCGCCTGCAGCACTGACGGCACTGGCTCAAAAAGGCTCGATCCTGCCGCTCACCTCCTCCGTCATCGGGAACGAGGCCATGAACTACGGGGCGGTTTGGAACCAGCTCGCGTCCTACAACGGCAAGCTCTACGGCGTGTGGTTCAAGGCTGCCAACAAGAACACCATCTGGTACAACCCGGCCGAGTTCGCCGTAGCCGGCATCAAAAAGACCCCGACGACATGGCAGCAGCTCATCGGTGACGCGGCCACTTTGAAGGCAGCAGGTGTCACGCCCTTCTCGCTCTGCGGCGACATCGGCTGGCCGGTCGCCGACCTCTGGCAGAACATCTACCTGAAGACTGCGGGGCCCGCCGACTACGACCTACTGGCTGCCCACAAGCTCTCCTGGCAGGACCCGACCGTGACGACCGCCTTCGACACGCTGGCACCACTCGTCGCACCGGCGAACCTGCTCGGCGGGACCGCCGGGCCCTTGGCAGCGGCGGGGACTACCCGAGCTGCGCGGACCAGGTGTTCCCCAAGTCCGGGGCGATGCCAAAGGCCGCCATGGTCATCGAAGCTGACTTCGTCGTGTCGGAGATCACCGGCAACGAGCCCAACGCCACGGCTGGGACAAAGGCTGCCGGCGGCAAGGCGTGCACCCTCAACCCCGCCGACTCCCCGTGCTATGACTTCTTCCCGTTCCCGGCACCCGCCGCGGATGCAAAGAACGCCAGTGCACTTCAGGGTGCGGGCGACGTGGGGATGATGTTCCACTCCACACCGCAAGCCAAGGCCTTCATGAAGTACATCGCCAGCCCCGAGCCCGCTGAAATATGGGCCCACCTCGGTGGCTACGCGTCCCCCAACAAGCTCGTCCCGCTGAGCAGCTACCCGGACCCTGTTACCCAGGCCGATGCCTCCGAACTGGCTCACGCCACCGGCTTCGTGTTCAGCCTCGACGACCTCCAGACCGGGTGGGAGCCCGACCTGTGGGCCGACATGCTCAACTTCGTGAAGAACCCGAGCTCTTCGAACATCACCTCCATCGAGGCGACCATGCAGAAGCAGGCCACGGCTGCGATGGGCGGCTGAGGACTACCAGTAAGAACTACCGGTAGAAATGTGCCGGGAACAGTACTAGTAATTGTGTACCAGGCCTGAGGGGAGCCCAACGGCCTGAACAAAAGACGAGGGCGTGACCGGCAGCTCCGGTCACGCCCCCCGTTTTTCCCTTAGAGACTGGCGAGGGACGCCAACAACAGTAAGGACGGGGGAATGGCAGGGAAATGGCAGCAGTAACCGTCGACCCGGTAGAAAATGCTCCGCCGCTGAAAAAAAAGGGGAGCGTGGAGCACGCGGCCCTGAAGGACCACCTTCAGTCCATCGCGTTCTTGGTCCCGGGTGCCATCTGGCTACTCGCGATCGTGATATACCCGGCGATAGTCACGGTCAAGGACAGCTTCTTCAACGAAACCGACACAAAGGCGGTCGGCCTCACAAACTACAAGGACTTGTTCACGACCGCCGAGACGTTGATCGCGTTGCGCAACAACGTCATCTGGGTGATCGTCTTCCCGTTCGTCGTGACTACGATCGGCCTGGTACTGGCCGTTCTAACGGAGCGCATCCGCTTCGCGACCGCGTTCAAGACCGTCATCTTCCTACCAGTCGTGTTCAGCGTGACGGCGTCGTCCATGGTGTTCGCACAGATCTTTGACGTAAACCCGCACGTCGGGGTGGTGAACGCTCTCGTCCAGACCGTAGAGGACGCTTTCAACCCACCCGGCGCCTACCCCCTCCAGCCGGGCCAGACAGCTGGGTCGCTCGCAGCGGCAGGGGCAGTGGCAGGCCCGCACGGCACCGTCCAGAGCGCCGCTGGGGTACAAGCCGGGGGTGTGGTGAAGATCGGCCTCACCGGCTTCCCGCCGACCACCTT
The DNA here is from genome assembly GCA_963699075.1 of uncultured Acidimicrobiaceae bacterium. Lineage (GTDB taxonomy): Bacteria > Actinomycetota > Acidimicrobiia > Acidimicrobiales > Palsa-688 > Fen-671. Next base: position 534,861 of record CAVOTF010000006.1, read on the forward strand.
CCAGGCGCTCGGGGCCGTCCAGGCGGTCGCACCGAAGGCTGTCCCGGGTGGCGTTTCGGGCTTGGTCTGGCGCGATTTTTCCCCAAACAACCCTACCGATACAACCTCGGTACTTTCCGGCGAGGACGGCTACCCGCAGCTCCATCTCTCCCTCGTCAACAGCTCTGGCAGCTCGGTCAGCAGCGCTACCACAGACCCCGCCGGGTACTTCAGCTTCTCGCACGTTGGCGCCGGCACCTTCCATGTCCGGGTCTCGGCGTCCAATTTCACACCCGGGTTCGGCGCCGGAGGCGTAGGGACTTCCTGGCTTGGCGGCCAATCGCTCACACCGACGGGCAGCCTCAGCCAAACCGAGCAGGCGCTGCTGAGCGTCCCCCTCGTGGACATATCGATGATCATCGCCTACCTGTGGATCTGGGCGGGCTTCACCATGGTCATCGTCGGAGCCGGGCTCGCTGCGCTTGACCGCCAAGCCCTCGAAGCGGCCCATGTCGACGGGGCCACAGAGTGGCAGACGCTGCGGCGTGTCACGATCCCCATGCTCGCCCCAGTGCTCGTTGTCGTGTTCGTGACGATGGTCATCAACGTCCTCAAGATCTTCGACATAATCATCAACCTCGGCGCCGACACGTCGGAACCCGGGCAGCAGTCCAGCACCTTGGCCTCCGACATCTATTACAAGGGTTTCACCGACGGGATACACACGGGGCTGGCCAGTGCCCTAGCCGTCGTCCTGTTCTTATTGGTTGTGCCCGCGATGCTGTTCAACCTCAAGAATATCAAGGGGGGCAATTGACACGCTTGCACGGGCGAGCCCGCCCGACCGTATTCAATCAATTTGGGCGCGATCAATTTAACCGAGCGGGGGGCCACGAGAGATGACCGCTACAGAAGTACCCATCGGCGCCGATCCCGATCTTGCGATGATGGGAGAGGTCCTCCCGAACGCTGCGGGGCGCCTGGCACGCTTCCATTTATCCCGCCACCTGCTGACAATTTTCGTGGTGGTCGTGGCGCTGCTGTGGCTCATGCCGAGCATCTCCATGCTGGTCATATCGTTCCGCCCGGAGGCCCTCTTCGAGCAGTCCGGCTGGTGGCACCTGTTCACCAACCCCGCCGAGTTCACGATCTCGAACTACAAGAACCTTTTCGCCGGGCCGAAGGGGGGGACCGTGCCTTCAGGGTTTGCCCCGGGGGGTGCGCTCGACTCGCTGAGGACCTCCCTCGAGATCACAGTCCCCGCAACCATACTCGTGACGCTCGTCTCTGCCCTGAGTGCCTATTCGCTCGTGTTCGGGCGGTGGCGGGGGCGCAGCTTTATATTCCTGACCATCGTCGGGCTCTTGGTCGTGCCGCTGCAGGTGTCGATCCTGCCCGTCGTCGAAGGCTTCGACGACCTGGGCAAGTGGACTCATCACTTCGGGTTCGCGGGCTGGAACCCCTACGGGACGATACCCGGCGTGGTCATTTTCCACGTCGCTTTCGGCCTCCCCTTCGGCATCTTCTTGATGCGCAATTTCTTCCTGGGGATCCCGAAGGACCTGATCGAGGCCGGCCGGGTCGACGGGGCGGGAGAGTGGACGTTGTTCGCTCGCATCGTGGCCCCCATTGGCATCGCGGCCTCCGCTTCGTTGGCGATCTTCCAGTTCATATGGACCTGGAACGACCTGTTGGTTGCGTTGGTCATCCTGGGAGCGGATCCCCACGTGCCGATCACGCTGTTCATCTACGACCAGGAGCGTGCGCTGGCGGCAAACTTCTGGATCATCGCCACCGGGTCGATGGCTTCGATCATCATCCCGCTTGCGGTGTTCTTGCGGTTCCAGCGCTACTTCATCCGTGGCATGCTCGCCGGCTCGGTGAAGTGAGGTACTTTCCGTAGCGCGGCCCAACATGGTCATCGTCGTCCTGGACGACACGGGCTTCTGTGAGCTCGGTTGTTACGGGGGCCTAGGTGGGCGCGTCAAGACCCCGAACGTCGACCAGCTCGCCACGGCCGGCATTGTCTATAACAATTTCCACGTCAACCCGATGTGCTCGCCGACGCGAGCGGCGTTATTGACGGGCCGGAACAATCATTCGGTCGGGGTTGGTTCGATCATGGAGCTCGCCAGCGGAGCTCCCGGTTACAACGGCCGGATCCCGAAGGAAGCGGCGATGCTCCCGGCTGTGCTGCGCGTGGACGGCTATTCCACGATGGCTCTTGGGAAATGGCACCTCACCCCTGTCGAGGACATCACGCCCGTCGGCCCATTCGACCTGTGGCCGCTCGGTCAAGGCTTCGGCCGCTTTTACGGGTTCCTCCGGGCGGAAGTGGACCAGTACCGACCGGAGCTCACCGAGGACAATCATTCGCTTGCCGGCCCGGGCAGCCAAACTAACCGGCGCTACCACCTGAGCGAGGACCTCGTCGACCACGCGATCACCTGGGTCGCCGAGCACCGGGCGGTCGCGCCGAGGCGGCCCTTTTTTTGCTACCTGGCTTTCGGCGCAATGCACCAGCCGCACCAGGTTTGGCCCGAATGGTCGGACCGTTACCGGGGCGCTTTTGCAGACGGCTGGGACGTGGTACGCCGCGAAGCCCTCGAAACGCAGGAGCACCTTGGGGTAGTCCCCCTCCGGACCGTCCTGCCACCGCCCAACCCTGGGGTGCCTGCTTGGTCGGACCTCACGGCACCTGAGCGCCGGCTCTGCGAACGCCAGATGGAGGTTTACGCCGGCTTCTTGTCGCACACCGACCATCAGATTGGTCGTCTGGTGGAGGCGCTGCGCGAGCAGGGGGCGCTGCACGACACCCTCATAATGGTCCTGTCTGACAACGGCGCCACGGCCGAAGGTGGCGTGCTCGGCACTCGTTCCCCGGTGCCGGCTGAGAACGGCATGCCGGACGGGCCAGATGCCAAGCTCGCCGCTCTCGACGAGTGGGGCGGCCCCACGACCTCGCCCTGCTACGCGGCGGGCTGGGCGATGGCCGGGAACACACCTAACCGCTGGTACAAGCAGTTCACTCACGAAGGCGGGACACGGGCGCCGCTAATAGTGCACTGGCCAGCGGGCACGGAGGGACCGGGCGAGTTGAGGAGCCAGTTCCACCACGCCGTCGACGTAATGCCGACCTTGCTGGAGGCGAGCGGGACAACCCTGCCAGATGAGCTCGCAGGTCACCGCCAGCGCCCTCTCGATGGGGTCAGCTTCGCCTACACGCTGCGCTCTAGCGAAGAGCCGACCCGCAAGAGGCTCCAGTACTTCGAGATGCTCGGGCATCGCGCGATCTGGGCGGAGGGCTGGAAGGCAGTGGCAACGCACTGGTCCACCCGGATGCTCCAGTTCGTCCCCGAGACCACGCACGACCTACACCACGGAGACTTTGGTGCCGACCAGTGGGAGCTTTATAACCTCGACGAGGACTTCTCGGAATGCCACGATCGCGCCCGGGACGAGCCCAACAAGGTGGCAAAGCTGGTCGAGCTCTGGTGGGGCGAAGCCCAACGCAACCAGGTGCTCCCGCTCAATGAGCAGCTGTCGCCTCCAGACAAGCCGGAGGGCATCTTCGAACTTCGCTCCGAGTACCTGTACCACGGCACTCTGCGGCTTCCGGAGGCGGCAAGCCCCGATCTCCACGACCGTCCCCACACCATCGTTGCGGTGCTCGACGTACCACCGGAAGGGGCAAAAGGCGTCATCGTTTCCAGCGGTGGGCCTGAGGGTGGCTACGTCCTGCTGGTCTCGGGGCGGCGGGCGCATTACGTCACCAACCTGCTCGGCAGGACGATCGGCGTAGCCAGGTCCGAACAGGATCTGCCGACGGGGCGCGTAATTATCCGCGCCGACGTTTCCGTCCCGGTGCCAGGTCGTGCGCTCGTCACCCTGGCAGTGGACGGTGTGCGCGGTCCCCCTGTCGAGCTCGTGGGCGCCAACCCGGTCAGCTATGACGTCCGCGGGCGCGGCCTGCAAGTGGGTTCGGGCCTACCTGGCGTCTGGCCGTCCTATGCGGGGCCGCTCGACTTCAACGGGGAGGTCGTCGAGGTCCGCATCAGTTGCCACGGCGAAAAACGGCTGGACGCGCAGGCAGAGGCGCGCGTTGCTTTCATCGAACAGTGAGGCTCTGCCCCACAAGACGGCGCTCAGCCGAGCCGGTCCAGGCGAAGCAATAAGGCCTGGAGGGAGAGCAGTTCACCGGGATTGAAGGCGAGGTCCGCGGAGAGCCCGTCGATCAAGGCCACCGCTTCGGCAACATGGCCGATTGGCAGGGCGCCGCAGACGGCGCGGTCCCGGTAGGCCCCGGCGAGGGCAGCGAGCCCGGTGCGGAGCTCGTCCGTGCGCTGGCGGCGCTGTTCGCGGCGGTGACGTTCTTCCAACTCGCGCGCGACGGCCTTGGCGTGGCCCTGCGACCTTCCCGGCCCTGTCTGGCCCGGGACCGTGGTGGCCTCTGCCAGCTTGATTACCTCCGCTTCTTGGCGCAAAGTAAGCGGGTTTGCGCTGCGCTTCAACATGTCGACGAGCTCTTCGGCCAGCAACGCGACCGTTGCGCCGCTGCCGTCGAAGCGCGCCGGGAGGGTCTCCCAGGCACGACGACGCGACTGCGCTTCTTCGTCGGAGGCCAGCAACCGTGCCCGGTCGAGGCGGCCGCCGGCCAGGGTCGCCACCAGCGAGGCCCGCTCCGCAGGAACTCCGTCGGCTATTAGGGCGCCTGCGATCTCTTGGTTGGTCAGGGGCCGGAACTCCACCCGCACGCAGCGGCTCGCGACGGTGACGAGCTCAGGCGGGACAAAGTCAGCCAACGCGATGAAAACCGTATGGGGGGGCGGTTCTTCGATCGTCTTCAACAGCGCAGGGACGGCCTCGCGCGCAAGGTGGAGGTCGGGGAGCACCACGACCTGGCGGCCTCCTTCGAGAGAGCTCCGCACAGCAATTCGGCTCACCTCCCGGGCCTGGTCTATCGACAAGGCGGCGCCTTCCCGTTCGAAAAACGCAACGTCGGGATGTGTTCCCTCCCTGACACGCCGGCAGGTGTCGCAACCGTCCTCACCGCCGTTGGGGCACAGCAGCATCGCGGCAAACTCACGTGCAGCGGCGAGCTTCCCGCTCCCGGGAGGCCCGACGAACAGGTAAGCATGGACGGCCTTGGCCGCCGCCGCGCGCAAGGTGCGCACCGCTACGTCCTGGCCCACCAAAGCTCCCAACCCTTTCACCGTTCCTTCGGCGCCTGTGCCGGCGGTGCCCGTGCTACTGGTCTTCGGTTCGGCGTCCCCGCTGTCGTCAATCAACGGCTCTCCTCACCAAGGCAGCGACTTGCTCGACCGTGCCCGAGGCGTCGACGACGCGCCAGCGCACCGGGTCCTGCGCCGCGAGCCGGCGGAAGCCCTCATGGACGTCCATTAGGAAACTGTCGCCCTCACTTTCGATCCGGTCCCGCTGGTCGTGTCCCAGGCGCTGGCGTGCGACCTCGACTGGCAGGTCGAGCAGCACGACCAGATCGGGCTCCAGGTGGCCGTTGGCCCAACTGTCGAGCCCCCGGAGCTCATCGACGTCCAGGCCGCGACCATAGCCCTGGTAGGCAAGCGTCGAACCTGAGTAACGGTCGCAGACAACATCATCCCCTCGCGCCAGTGCAGGCTCGATGACCTTTGCAACGTGCTGGGCGCGAGCAGCCAACATGAGCAGCGCCTCGGCACGAGGAACCGGTGCTACCAGGGATCGCTCGAGAAGTAGGCGGCGCAGGGCCTCCCCAATTGCTGTGCCGCCCGGCTCGCGGGTAAGCACCGCCCCCAGATGTTCGGCAAGAAGTCGGGCCTGGGTTGACTTCCCAGCAGCCTCGCCACCTTCCAGCACAATAAACCGGGCCACGCTCCCAAAGTAGGGCGTAGCGCCAGCCTTATTTTGGCTTGGCGGCGGTCTTTCGAGCCGGCGCTGCCTTGGCGGTCGCCTTGCCGGCTACCTTGGCAACCGCCTTGGTGGCAGCTTTGCGAGCGGGTGCGGCCTTGCTCGCCGCCTTCCGGGCCGGTGCGGCCTTGGCCCCGATCTTCGCGGCGGTCTTAGCAGCGCTCTTGGCGGCCTTGCGCGCAGGCGAGGCCTTCGTTGCGGTCTTACGGGCCGGCCCGCGCCTCCCGCCCGCCGGCGGCCTGTGCCGGAGCCGCCCTCGGCTTCTGCTCTGGCGCGGCGGTCGGCTAGCAGCTCGGCTGCCCGTTCGGTGGTAAGCGTGTCGACGACGTCTCCGCGGCGCAACGACGCATTGACAATCCCGTCGGTCACATAGGCGCCGAAACGCCCTTCTTTTACAACGATCGGTGCACCGCTCACGGGGTCATTGCCGAGCTCGGCCAATGGAGCCGCGGCCTGGCGAGCACGGCGTGCCCTCGGTTTGGAGAGCAGGTCGACGGCATCCTCGAGAGTCACGGAAAACAGCTGGTCTTCGCTCTCGAGCGAGCGGTAATCGGTCCCCTTGCGCACGTACGGCCCGTAGCGGCCGTTGTCGGCGACAATCTCTTCTCCGCTCACCGGGTCGCTGCCGAGCGTTCTCGGCAGTGTAAGCAGCCGCAAGGCGTCCTCCAGAGTCAGCTCGTCGGGGACCATGCCCGAGAGCAGCGACGACGTTTTCGGCTTGACCTTTCCCAGTTCTTCGGCGCGCCCGAGCTGCACATAGGGGCCGTAGCGGCCACCGCGGACCAGCACCGGCAGCGAGCTCACGGGGTCGGCACCAAGTTCGCGGTCGGAGCGTTCGGCCGGAGGGGCATCGAGCAACTCCCGTGCCCGCTCTATCGTCAGCTCGTCAGGAGCGAGATCCTCGGGCACCGAGGCCCTCTTCTCGCCCTCTTGGACGTACGGCCCGAACCGTCCGACCCGGACCACAACACCCTCGCTCGGGTCACCGATCGGGATCGAGTTGACGGCTCGGGCGTCGATATCTGTCAGGCGCTCGGCCACCATCCGCTTGAGGCCCGCCGTGTCAGGCTTGCCACCCTTGCCAACGTGCCCGAAATAAAAGCGCGTGAGCCATGGCAGAGGTTCCTCGTCCCCGCGCGCTATGCCGTCGAGGTCCTCTTCCATTTGAGCCGTGAAGCCATAGTCGACCAGGTTGGCGAAGTGCTGCTCCAGCAGTCCCACCACCGAGAACGCTGTCCAAGAGGGGACTAGAGCGCTGCCTTTTTTCCAGGCATAGCCTCGAGTCTGGACTGTGTCCATGATCGTCGCGTAGGTCGAGGGCCGTCCGACGCCCATCTCCTCGAGCGCTTTGACGAGCGATGCCTCGGTGTAACGGGCCGGAGGCTGCGTGCTGTGGCCCTCGGGTCGAAGCTCCTCGGCCGTCAGCGCCTCTCCGGGCACGAGACGGGGGAGCCGCACCTCCCGGTCCTCCAGCTCTGCCTCCGGGTCGTCCGACCCTTCGACATAAGCCCGCAGAAAACCAGGGAAATTGATCACACGGCCATTTGCAGCGAACTCTGCGTCCTCGCCGGCAGAACTGGCCGCCCCGAGGCGGACCTGGACGGCGAGGCCCTGGGCATCCGCCATCTGCGAAGCGACCGTGCGCGTCCAAATCAGGTCGTATAGGCGCATCTGGTCGCCCGAAAGCCCGCTCCGCTCGGGGTGGCGGAACTGGTCACCGGCCGGACGGATAGCTTCGTGGGCCTCCTGGGCGTTTTTCACCCGCTTGTCGTAAAGGCGCGGGCTCGGCGGGAGGTACTCGTCCCCGTAAAGTTCGCTGACGACGCGGCGAGAGGCCGAAAGAGCTTCGCTCGAAAGCGTTGTCGAGTCGGTACGCATGTAGGTGATATGGCCGGCTTCGTAGAGGTCCTGAGCCACACGCATCGTCCTCGCCGACGAAAAGCGCAGTTTGCGGCCGGCTTCCTGCTGCAGCGTCGAGGTCATGAAGGGCGCATAAGGCGAGCGGCGCCAAGGTTTCTCCTCGACGGTGCGGACAGTGAACTTTGCGTCCGCCAAGCGGTCCGCAAGCCCGCGAGCGCCTGCCTCGTCGAGCCGCACGATGTCGCTCCTGGTGAGCTCCCCGCTTTCACCGAAGTCGCGTCCCGTCGCCAGCCGTGCGCCGTCGACGGCGACGAGCATCGCGCCAAAACCGCCGCCTGTCGCCTGAAAACGCCCGTCGATGTCCCAATAAGAGGCGATCCTGAAGCGCATCCTGGCCCGCTCGCGCTCAACCAACAGGCGCGTAGCAACCGACTGCACCCTCCCAGCGGAAAGGCGCGGCAACACCTTGCGCCAAAGGACCGGGCTCACCTCGTAGCCGTAGAGCCGGTCGAGGATCCTCCGGGTTTCCTGCGCGTCCACCAGCCGGCGGTCCAGGTCGCGCCAGTTGTCGACGGACCGTTGGATGGCATCGCGGGTTATCTCGTGGAACACCATGCGCTTGACAGGCACACGCGGGTTGAGGACCTCGAGAAGGTGCCAGGCGATCGACTCTCCTTCGCGGTCCTCGTCTGTCGCCAGGTAAAGCTCGCTCGCATCCTTCAATAGGGCCTTCAACTTCGTGACGCGGTCCTTCTTGCCGGGGACCACCACGTAAAGCGGCTTGAACCCGTTGTCGACGTCGACGCCCAGCCGTGCCCAGGGTTCTCCCTTGAACGATGCCGGGATTTCATCGGCATCGCTCGGCAGGTCACGGATATGACCTATGGACGACTCCACCAGGTACCCGCTCCCGAGAAAGCCGGCAATCGTCTTGGCTTTTGCGGGGGACTCGACGATGACAAGCGGTTTGGGCATTTATCCCTTACCTCGGGACTGCAGCGGGGGGCGCGAAACACTTGGCTCGGCGGCCGGAGCGGCCGGGACGCCGACCACCCCCGGGCTGCCAACCAGCTCGGGCCCGACCGCCGGCGTGCCGGTAACCGGGACACTGCCGGCACCGGAGGGACCGGACAAGCTGGCCACCTTGCGCTTGGAGAACGCTATGCCACCCAGTATTACCAGCAAGGCGACCCCGGCGACCGCGTAACGCTCTGCGGTGTCGTGCTGAGTGGTGATGACGGCGGGAAGGATAAGCAGGCTCACGAGGTTCATGACCTTCATCAACGGGTTGAGGGCGGGGCCAGCGGTGTCCTTGAACGGGTCGCCCACGGTGTCGCCGATGACGGCAGCCTTGAACGAATCAGAACCCTTCCCCCCGTAGTGGCCCTCCTCGATGTACTTCTTGGCGTTGTCCCAGGCGCCCCCCGTGTTGGAGAGGAAGTTGGCCATGAGCTGGGCGGTAAGGATGGCGGCGGCCAGGAAGGCCCCGAGTGCTAGGTACCCGATGCCGAACCCGACGACCACCGGCATGAGCACGGCCAGCAAAGCGGGGGTCGCCAACTCACGCAAAGAAGCTTGCGTGCAGATGTCCACCACACGGCCGTACTCGGGCTTCTCTTCGTAGGTCATTATGCCGGGGTGTTCCCTGAACTGCTTACGCACCTCTTCTACGACCGTGCCGGCGGAGCGGCCAACGGCGCGGATCAAGAACGACGATGCGAGGAACGCTATCGACCCCCCGATCAGCATCCCGATGAACGTCTTTGGGTTGGCGACGTTTATCTCTGTGGCGACCTGCTGGAACAGTTGGTTCCCAGTTGCGTGGATGTTCAACTGCTCGCCGATGGTCTGGATGAACGCCGCGAACAAGGCCACAGCAGCTATCACGGCTGAGCCAATGGCGACCCCCTTGGTTATGGCCTTGGTCGTGTTGCCGACCGCGTCGAGGCTCACCATTATCTTTTGCGGCTCGCCTTCGAACTCCCCGCTCATTTCCGCGATCCCGGCCGCATTATCGGAGACAGGGCCGAAGGTGTCCTGGGAAACGACGATCCCAGTCGTCGACAGGAGACCTATCCCGATCAGGGAGACCAGGTACAGCGACAGCTGGAGGTTGCCGTTGCCTAGGCCCACCGCCACCGCCAGGGCGAGGATGATGGCCAGGATGGCGGCAACGGACGACTCGAGGCCGATCCCGATGCCCGCCAGGACGGTCGTGGCGGGACCGGTCTGGGTCGACTCAGCGATCTCCGCAACAGGCGAAGTCTCGGTCGACGTGTAGTACTCGGTTACCTTCGACAGCACCTGGCCGAGGACCACACCGGCGAATACTGCCCAGAAGACCTTGAGGTCGTGGATGTAGAACTGGGACACAAAAAAGGTCCCGACTACGGTGAGGGCTGCGGCGAGGAAAAAGCCCCTATTGATAGGCGCCATAGCGGTACGGTCCCGGGGTGTCGCCCGGATCACGAAAATGCCGATGATGGATGCGAGGATCCCCATCCCCATCACGATCAAGGGGAAAGTGATGCCGAGAGCGGGCAACTTGTGGATGCTGGTAAACCCGAAGTTCCCAAGGATCAGGCTGGCAACGAGGATCACGCCGTAGGACTCGAAGAGGTCGGCTGCCATCCCGGCGCAGTCGCCGACGTTGTCGCCGACGTTGTCGGCGATCGTGGCCGCGTTGCGAGGGTCGTCCTCAGGGATCCCCGCTTCGACCTTGCCCACCAGGTCGCCCCCGACATCGGCCGCCTTGGTGAAAATGCCGCCGCCGACACGCATGAACAGGGCCAGGAGCGAGCCTCCGAAGCCGAAACCGATAAGGATCGCAGTCGCCGAATGCTGGGCCAGCATGACGATCACGGTGGAGCCGAGCAAGCCGAACCCCACGACGAACAGGCCGGTGACACCCCCCGTGCGGATGGCGACCTTGAGCGCTGCAGGGAGCGAACCAGAACGGGCGCCCGCTGCGGTGCGCACGTTGCCCCGCACGGCCGTGCTCATCCCGATGAACCCGGTGAGGCCTGAAAAGCTCGCACCCACAAGGAACGCAAGAGTGCGGAAGATGCCCGAAGGCACGAAGCCGAGCACTGTCTTCTGCGTTTGTGTATCGACGACCTTTGTGGAGGTGACGAACACGAAAATTGCCACCGGCACCACGATGATGGCGATCGTCTTGTACTGGCGCTTCAGGTAGGCCAGGGCCCTTCTTGGATCGCGCGCGATGTCGCGCATGGCGGGTGTCCCTTCATCGGCAGCCAGGACATTGCGCATCAGCAACAGCGCGGTCACGAGCGATATAAGCGCGCAGGCCAGGGCGAAAAAGAGCCAGGCCCATTCGGCCCCCCTCAAATGGAACGCCAGGTAGCCACCAGAACCTGTGCTGGCGACGACGTATTGACGCATCAGAACCTCTCCTTTATGGTCCCACCCGGACGAGCCGGGAGGGCATGCGGACGCTGCGGCAGCATCGCCCTATCTGTCCGGGCCGGAAGTCAGCATACGAACACGGACCGGGCGCCCGGCCCTAGCGCGGGGACCGGTCCCATGTCACCGAGGACAGCCACCATAGCCGGGCTTACCGGGCTCGACAATGCGAGAGCAGCCCTTTGCCCAGGTTCGAGGTCGTAGGGCACCGCCAAAGGAGCCTCACTCGGCGTCTGGTAAGCCGGGCAGCTTGGAGACGTCCATGTAGATGGTGGCGGTGTCGTCCCCGTTCATCGGGCCACCGAAGACCGTCATCCGCACCGACGTGCCACTTTCCGTGCGGACGAAGCTCGCCGAGTCGACCAGGGTCTTGATGAGGGGGATCCCGAGGCCCCGCTCGAAATTGAGCCGCTCCGGGTCGGTCACTGGCGGGGGGAACGACAGCTTGTCGGGGTCGAAGCCTGGGCCACTGTCCTCGATGGTCACCTCGAGACGGTCGGGCGACTCCCAGATCTCGATGTGCACAGGGGCGTTCGGCCGGATGGACCGGTTGGCCTCGATCGCGTTGGTGCACGCCTCAGACACGGCGAGCTTCAAGTCGTCGATGCGCTCGTCAGCAAGCGCCCGGCGCGCGGACGCCACCGACGCAACAACCAGTCGGACAATCGCAATGAACTCCGGGCTGGACGGTATGTCCAGCTCCAGCACCAAAGCGCGCTGCATCACTGGAGCCGGCAACGCAGAGACTACTCAGCGACGGCTTCGTCGACCGTGCCGTAGATCGAAAAGACCTTGGTCAGGCCCGTGATCTCGAAGACCTTCAGGATCCTCTGATGGGTACAGACAAGCGTGAGGTCCCCGTCGTGGCTGCGCAGCCGCTTCAAGCCGCCAACCAACACGCCAAGACCCGTCGAGTCAAGGAAGTCCACGCCCTCGAGGTCCACCACGATCTGGTGCTTGCCCTGGCTCACCAGCTCGACCAGCTTCTCCCGCAGCCGAGGGGCCGTATAGACGTCGACCTCCCCTTTTACCGCTAGGACCGTATAAGGTCGCCGGCTGTCGTCAACCTCGAGACCGAGTTCCATCGACCGAGATCCTCCCTGTCCTGCCTACTTAGCTGAGGCCCAACTAGCTGAGGCCTACCAATGACCTCGCCACCGTAGCAGCTTGGCCCAGTGAACTGCCTACCTTCTACCCGTTCCGGAGCCGAGATCCCGCTGGCGGTCAGAGTCTTCGTGAAGGGCGCAAACCATTCGGGCCACGTTGACGGCATGGTCGCCCAACCGTTCGTAGAAGCGCGCAACCAGAGCAAGCTCCATTGCGACCGACGACGGCGCACCAGAAGCGGCGACCTCGCTCACGAGCACCGTCTGCAGCTCGTCCATCTCTTCGTCGCGCTGCGCTAGCTCCTCGGCCGCCTTTCCTTCCTTGTCGTACCAGCAGTCAGCGGCGGTGCGCCACATCGTCATGCCCACCTTGCCCATACGGTCGATCAGGCCCCTGGCTCTCGGCGTGAGCTCGGCCCCGAGGCCGTAAGCGGCCCGTCGCGCGATGTGCTCGGCAAGCTCGTGGCTGCGCTCCAGCTCGGGCACCATGCGCAGAGCGGTGAGGAGGAAGCGCAGGTCCTTCTTGTCGCGGGCTTCCAGGGCCACTGCCCTGTTGACCAGGCGTTCGACGTCGTGGTAGACGTTGTCGACCAGCTCGTCGCGCCCCGAGAGGACGGCGGCTACATGCTTGTCGCCAGACAGGAGTGCGTCCGTGGCAGCGGCGAGCGCTTCGACGACCAAAGCAAAGAGCTGGAACATCTTGCCGTCGATCTGCTCGAGATCGGGGTTCGGTCGTCCCCGATCGTCGCGCACTGCTCGATGCTACTCCCGCCACTCCCCGTACAACCCAGGTGCCGGTGGCAGACTGCCTGTATAGAGCCCCAGGAAGATAAGGGAGTTGTGGAACCCGAAGCCGCTAAAGGGAGCAACGGTAAGGCGCGGGCGGCCGCATTTTTCGACCTGGACAAGACCGTCATTGCCAAAGCGTCGCTGATCGCGTTTTCTCGCCCCTTCTACCGCGAAGGCCTGGTCACCCGCCGCATCCTGGCCAAAGGCCTCTGGGGGCAAGCGCTCTTCTTGCGCTTCGGAGCGCGCCCGGAGTCTCTCGAACGGCTGCGCCTACGGATGCTGGCGCTCACCGCGGGTTGGGAGCAAGAGCGCGTCAAGCGCATAGTGGCCGACACGTTGAACCAGGTGGTGGGGCCTATCACATACAAAGAAGCTGTCGAGTTGATAGCCAAGCACAAGGACGAGGGACGCCCCGTTTACATCGTGTCAGCAGCCCCTGAAGAGATAGTCGAACCTCTGGCTCGCTATCTCGGGGCCGAAGAGGCCATCGCCAGCCAGGCAGCGGTAAGCGCTGGCCGCTACACCGGCCAGTTGCTCAACTACACCTACGGCCCCCAAAAGGCGGCCACCATCCGCCTGATAGCCGAGCGTGACAACCTCGACCTGACGGAGAGCTGGGCTTATAGCGACTCAGCTACCGACCTGCCGATGCTGGAGGTCGTCGGCCACCCCGTCGTGGTTAACCCTGACCGGGCTCTAAGACGGATAGCTCAGATGCGAGGCTGGCCGGTGCTGCGGTTCTCGGAGGTGATGGTGGTGACCCCCGATGGGCACCGCCCCCTACGGGCGGGGCTCCTGGGTGCGGCCAGTGCAATCGTCGTGCTCGGCCTGCTCTTGGGCATAGCCCTCATCGCCAGACGTCGCTCGAGCGCGGCGCCAGTGGAAGTCTGAGAAAAAAAAGGCCCTGCCGAGGCCGTTCGACGGCCTCCGCAGGGTCTCAGTTATGCAGCCCGCAGTTTCTTCGCGGCGAGGAAGCCAACGCCGACGATCAGGGCGAGGAACAGCAGCTTTTTGAACATGCCCCCCACCGTAGTGCCCCAAGGGGCCTTAGCGCCACCTTCAAAAGGGCTGAGCGCTACCTTCTCCGGCAACTGCGCAGTCAGTTGCCCCAGGGCGTGAGGTCGACATAAGGCGACGGCCCATCGGCCAGCAAACGGCTCAGGAGCGTCTCCGGTGGCAGCGGCCTACCCCAGAAATGGCCCTGCCCCATGTCGCAACCGAGGCTCCGCAACAGCCTGAGCTGCTCCGCCGTTTCCACTCCCTCAGCCACTGTCTGCAGGCCGAAGGAGTGCGCGAGCCTCACGACCGCATCGACGATGGTGGCGTCCTCGGGGTTGTCGACCAGGCCCGCTACGAAGCTCCGGTCGATTTTCAACATGTCGAGCGGGTACCGTCGCAGGTACAGGAGCGAGGAGTACCCGGTCCCGAAGTCGTCGACGGCCAGGCGTACCCCCAGCGAGCGCAGAGCCGCCAACTTGTTCGCTGCGCCCGTCCGCTCGTCCATCAATACCGTCTCGGTGATCTCCAAGATGAGCGCGTCGTGCGAGAGCCCGGTGCGGTCGATGATCGTGGTCATCCGCTCTACGGCGTCCTTGGCACGCAGTTGAGCGCTCGATATGTTGACCGAGACCTGGAGCTCGCGCAGCGACGGGTAGTCGTCGCGCCACTGGGCCACCTGGTGGCACGCCATCTCGAGCACGCTGTCGCCTAACGGCACAATGAGCCCCGTCTCCTCGGCGAGGGGCACGAACTCCATCGGTAGCGCCACCCGGCCGGAGGGATGTGCCCACCGCACGAGCGCTTCGACCTTGTCGAGGCGCCCCGTCAGGTCGACCACGGGCTGGTAATAGAGGCAGAGCTCCTCTCGCTCCAGGGCCCGCCGCAGCTCGGACTCGGTCTCGAGGTGGGCGATGGAGCGGCGACGGATCTCGGCGTCGAAAACCTCGGCGTGCCCGCCCCCGTGCTCCTTGGCGCGGTGCATGGCCGTACCGGCATCGCGCACCAGGGTTTCGGCACTGGTGGAGGCATCCTTGGCGAGGGAGATGCCAACAGACGCCGAGGCGTATACCTCCCGCCCAGGCGGGCCATCGAGCACGAAGGGCGTTGCGAAAATGCCCTCGATCCGCAGTGCCAGGGCCATTGCCTCGCGCTCGCCCTCGAGAGCCTCGCAAAGCACCACGAACTCGTCGGCGCCGAAGCGGGCGACGGTGTCGGCCGGCCTAAGGACATAGCGGATGCGCTGGGACAGCTCGACGAGGAAATCGTCTCCGGAGCTGTGGCCGAGGCTGTCGTTCACGTGCTTGAAGCGGTCGACGTCTATGAAGAGCACGGCAAGCAACCCTGCGACCCGGCTGAGCCGTCGGACCGCTCCCGAGAGGCGGTCGATCAGCAGCGCACGGTTGGGCAGTCCCGTGAGCGGGTCGAAAAGGGCGTTGCGGATGAGCTGGCTCTCGTACGCCTTGCGCTCGGAGAGGTCACGCACGAAGAGGCGCCAAAACGGCAGCCCGTCGTCCTCCACACGGACTGCGGAGATCTCTGCCGGGAAATGGCGGCCGTCGCGCGTATAGACCTCCACCTCCCTTCGCACCTTGGCGCCTTCTGGCCCGGCGGTCCCAGGTGCCCCTGCCGACATATCGGAGAACATCTCGGAAAGAACTGTCCCGTCGCCGTGGCAGATCCGTTCGACGAGGCCCTGGCCGATGATCTCGTCATGGAACCAACCGAACATCGCTTCCGCAGCGGGGTTCCAGTCGGTTACAACACCTGACTCGTCCGCCCCGATGAAAGCGTCCTGCGACGCGTCCAGGGTCCGCGAGAGGATCCTTTCGGCGCGCAAGCGGGCCGCCACCTCCATCCTGGCGCCCGTCACGTCCGCCGTGGTGCCATTGACCCGCAGTGCCTGCCCCGAGGGCTCATGCTCGGCGCGCGCCCGTGTGTGCGCCCAACGGACCGACCCGGAGTCGTCCCGCAGGCGGTACTCCACGTCCAGCACCTCGCCAGGGTGGGCGAGGCAGTCCTGCAGCGCCTGGCTCACGACCTCACGGTCGGCGCCGAACACCCTCTCGCCGAAAACAGGGCTGTCCGCCGGCCCGCTCGCCGGCAGCGACGCGGGGATATCCAGCCCCAACAGGTCGGCATGGAAGGAACTGAACGAACCCTGTGAGCCGAGACGAAGCTCCCAGGCCATCATCCCAGCAGTTTCCAACGCCAGCTCGAGGCGGTCGCGCTGGGCCGCCAGTTCGGCGCGCTGGGCGCGCGGCTCGGTGACGTCGGCCGTGGTCCCCACAAAACGCACGACCCTGCCTTCGTCGTCACTGACAGCCCGGCCCTTCAGGTGCACCCATCGGACAGCGCCGAACTGCGGCCCGGCCCGCAGCTCCACGTCGAGCTCCCCGCAGGCGTTCGACCGGATCGCCCTGATCGTCGGCAACAGGGCCCGGTCGTCGGGATAAAAGGTCCTTACAAAATGCCCGTAAGTCATGTTCTGTTGGTGGAACTCGGCCTCGCCCGGCGAGCGCGCTTGAACCGTGAGGAACCCCGACACCACGTCCAGCTCCCAAACCGACATACCAGAAGCTTCGATTGCCATCTCGAGGCGGTTGCGCTGGCGGTCGAGCTCGCTGCTGGCCAGGTACTGGGGGGTCAGGTCCTCCAGCTCCCCGAAAATAATTCGGGCTTTGCCACTGGTATCCCTGATGGCACCGAGGCTCACCTTGACCCGGAGCACCCCTCCGTCGGGCCCGCGGTAACGCCGCATACCGGCGTACGTCCTTGCCTGGCCCGAAAGGAACGGCCCCAGTTCATCGGCCGGGAGCGCCGGGTCGGCCGAAAAGCTGCTGATTGTCTGCCCCACTATTTCTTCCGGGGCGCGGCCAAGCAACCGGCAAAGGGCCCGTTCACTTCGAGGACCTTGCCTTCCAGGTCGCACGTGTACTTCGCCGCCGGGCTGTCCTCGAAGAGCCAGAAATAGCGTTCCGCAACCTCGGCGAGCGCCCCTTCGGGACCGCCCGCACCGTCGCCCTCCGGGGTTAGGCCAACGGGCGCTGCAACTGTCGCGCGAGTTCTGCGGCCGTTGTTAGGCACGCGGGACCAACTCCTCGCCGAAGAGCAAGCGTTCCACTTCGCTCGAGCCCCCTCCGGCACGACCGACCGCGTCCGGCTCGCTCGCACTGTCCAGCAATTCGACGAGCAATTCGGTCCCGCGCTCCCAATCGGCGAGCACGTCTGTGGTGGCCAAGCCGAGCGCCCTCACAACGGGCCGGTCGCTCGCATCGCTGCAGCGCCGTTGCCAAGACCGGTAAGCGACGACCGTCCGCGGCAGGAGGACCCTGCAATATCCAGCCAAACGTTCAACTTCACCCTCGAAACAAGACAGAGCCTTCATCACTTGCCCGGTCCCGCCGGAAAAAGGCTTCAACAAATCTGACGCGCCGGCGGAAGTAGCCACGAGGCGAGCCGTCAGCCGGTCCTGCCAAAGCTGTGCTCTCCACGCGTGGTGCTGGCTACATGCGTCGAAGTAGACCTTGGCGGACGGGTGCACGACAGTACGGGCCCAGGCACCGACGACCTCGTACAGGGACGCTTCGGCCCACGCCCACGCACCAGCCAAGGCGGCGGACTCCCCAATGGTGAGCGGCGGGCCCGCTTGGACCGGCTCGGCGAACTGCATCGTTGAAGATCCCATCAGCTTTAGCGGTAGCCGTTCGTTATGGGCATCCGGCGGTCCCGCCCGAAGGCCTTAGGGGTCACCCTCACCCCTAAGGGGCTCTGGCGCCGTTTGTACTCTGCAAGGTCGACCAGGCGCACTACCCGCTCGACGAGCTCGGGGGCGAAGCCGGCTTCGACCAGTTCGCTGGCGGTGAGGTCGCCCTCGACATACGCCTCGAGGACAGGGTCGAGCGCCTCGTAGGGGGGCAAGTTGTCGGTATCGAGCTGCCCAGGGCGCAGTTCCGCCGTAGGGGCCTTGTCGAGCACGCTCTTTGGGATTACGTCGCCTTTTGTATTTCGCCACCTGCAAAGCCGGTAAACAAGCGTTTTCGGGACGTCTTTGATGACCGCAAACCCGCCCGCCGTGTCCCCGTAGAGGGTCGAATAGCCAACCGCGAGCTCGCTTTTATTGCCGGTCGTAAGGACCAGCCAACCGAACTTATTGGACAGCCCCATGAGAACGACCCCCCTCAACCGGCTTTGGATGTTCTCTTCGGCAAGACCGGCAGCACTGCCGGCGAACGTACCCGCCAACATTGCAAGCATAGCGGCGTGGGCAGGCTCTATCGATATTGCCCGATAATCAATCCCGAGCCGCTCGGCAAGTTCGGCGGCATCTTCGTTGGAGGGCGCGCTCGTGTGGCGCGACGGCATAGAAACCCCGTGAACGGCGTCGGCTCCAAGAGCGTCCGTCGCGATGGTCGCCACCAGAGACGAGTCGATCCCTCCAGAAAGGCCTATTACCACTTCGCTGAAACCGTTCTTGCGGACATAGTCGGCAGTCCCGAGTACGAGCGCCTCGTAGATCTCTTCCTCCCGGCCGAGAGGTTTCGTGTGAGGAGGGGCGATGCGCGCAGTGGAGCCTTTCTGGCGCGGCACTGTGCTGACCGTCACTTCGGGCAATGGCGGGGCGCGGTGCCTACCTCGCGGGTCGAGCAGTCTTTTGCGGTAGGTCGGGCGCACCTCTACGTCAAAAATTGAAACGGACTCTTCGAACTGCTCCAGAGCCGCAACCAAGCGGCCTTCGGCGTCGAAAACCATCGACGCGCCGTCAAAAACGAGCTCGTCCTGACCGCCCACCGCGTTCACGTAGACGAGCGCGCACGAAGCATCGGCTGCCCTGGTTGCCAGCATGCGCTGGCGCTCCCCAAGGCGGTCGGCATGGTAGGGCGACGCGTTGATATTGACGATCAGCTCAGCCCCAGCCGCGGCCTGGGCGCTGACCGGGCCAGTCGGGTCCCAGGCGTCCTCGCAGACCGAGACCCCGATACGGACGCCGCCAATGACGTAGAGGTTCTCAGCCCCAGCACCGGGCAGGAAGTAACGTTGCTCGTCGAACACCGAGTAGTTGGGCAAGTTGACCTTGTGGTAAATGCCTCTGATCTCCCCGCCCGCGCAGACCGCCGCCGAGTTGTAAAGATCGAGCCCTTCGTCGACAAATCCGACGATGGCTGCACACCGCTCTGTAGCTTGGGCCACCTTGGCAAGAGCAACCTGGTTGTCTGCGACGAACCCCGGCTTGAGCAGCAGGTCTTCGGGTGGGTAACCCGTGATGGCCAGCTCAGGGAACACCGCCAGGTCGGCACCGGCCTCTTCAGCGCGCCCGAGGGCACCGACCACCCGCTCGACGTTGCCGGGAAGGTCGCCGACCACCGTGTCGAGCTGGCAGAGGGCGACGCGCAACCAGGTCATAGGCTCCGAGCGTAGGCCCATGCCGGGCTCCCGCGAAGCATTGGCGTCCGAACTGGCGGCTTCGGCCGACCCGGTCCAGGCAGAGCTGGGGCTGGCGCGCCTGGCCGACGCCTCACCCGAGTCGATGGAGCGCTTGCGCGCAGATGGCCCGCTCCTACAGACCGTCGTTACCGTCATGGCGGCCAGCCCCTTTCTCACACGCACCTGCACGACCGACCTGATGGCGTTGGACGTGCTGTCGGCGCTCGAGCGGCCCGTCGAGCCAATGGAGCCGCTGTCGCGTTGGAAGGACCTCGAGGTCCTTCGCATTGCAGCGCTCGACCTCTCTGGCGAAACCCCCCTCGAGACGGTGGGAGCCTCGCTGGCCGACCTTGCCGACGGGCTGCTTGGGGCGGCCACCACGACCAGCGGCCTCGCTGCCGAGCTGGCGGTAATCGCGATGGGCAAGCTGGGCGCTCGCGAGCTCAATTACGGCAGCGACATCGACGTGGTCCTGGTCGGCAGCGGCGACCCCCAGCCGCTGGTCAACCTGGTCCGCCAGGCTTGGCGCACCGACCTCGGGCTCCGCCCCGAAGGCCGTTCCGGCCCGCTGGTGCGCAGCCTCGCCTCCTACCTCGCGTATTGGGACCGGTGGGCACAAACCTGGGAGTTCCAAGCCCTGCTCAAGTGCAGGCCGGCCGCCGGTGACCCCGAGCTCGGGAGTGCCTTCGCCGAGCAGGCGGCTACGCGCGTTTGGGGCCGCCCCCTCGGCGCCGACGACCTGCGGGCGCTGCGGGCCATGAAGGCTCGGGCCGAGCATGCGGTGGCACTCCAGGGCCGTTCTCAGAGTGAAATAAAGCTGGGCCGCGGCGGTATCCGCGACATCGAGTTCGCGGTGCAGCTGCTCCAGCTGGTGCACGGTCGCGACGACGCCACGTTGCGGGCGCCGGCGACGCTGGCAGCGCTGGAGGCTTTGGCTGCAGGCGGGTATGTCGCCCGGACGGACGCAGACGGTCTTGCGGGGGCTTACAGGTTCCTCCGGGCGGTCGAACACCGGCTCCAGCTCGTAGAGGACCGCCAGGTACATGCTTTGCCGTCCAGCACGCCGTCACGAGCTCACCTGGCACGCGTGCTCGGTTACCGCGACGGCCCAAGCGCCACGGCCCTTAGCCTGTTCGAAACCGACCTGGCACGTCACCAAGCGACCGCCCGGTCCATCCACGAGCGGCTATTTTTCCGCCCCCTGCTGGAGGTTTTCAGTGCACCGCCGGCAGAAGCAGGGCTCGGGAGCGACCGCCTGGTAAGCGAGCGACTGACGGCGTTTGGCTTCTCGGACGCCAGGCGCACGCGTGCCGCCGTCCTCGAACTGACCCAGGGCTTCTCCAGGACATCGCGCCTGATGCACCAGCTGGTGCCGCTCCTGCTCGACTGGCTCTCCGAGTCGCCCGACCCGGACCTCGGGCTCCTCGGCCTGCGCCGGCTGGCCACTGGCCCCCACCGCAGGGCACAGCTCAATGCGTTGTTCAGGGAGTCACCCGAGGCGGCCCGGCACCTGTGCCTGCTGCTCGGGACAGGACCGCTCTACGCCGGAGGTTACGAACGCCACCCCGATCAGCTCGCCCTGCTGGAAAGCGGCCCTCCCCCGCTGCCCGACAGGGCGGACCTCGAACGTCGGGCCGCTGAAGGCGTGGCCTGGCGGCCCCGGTCGGAGTGGTGGCGAGGACTTGCAAGCCTTGAGCGTGGAGAGCTCTTGCGGGCGCAAGCGCGCGACGTCCTCGGGTTGGCCGAACTGCCAGAGACCGCCCGGTCTCTCACCCGGCTGGCAGAATCCGTGCTCGAAGTGGCCCTCTCCGTCCTGTCCGGGGCGCGCCCCGAAGGCGTCACGCGCACCGAGGGCGTGGCCGTGGTGGCGATGGGCCGTTTCGGCGGCGCGGAGCTCGCATATTCGAGCGACCTGGACGTCCTGTTCGTTTTCGACGACGACAAGGTGAGCCCCGAGGAGGCCGAGTCTCTCGCAGAGGCACTCCTCAAGTTGATGAACGGCGAGACGCCGGTCCAGCGGCTCTACGAGCTGGATCTCTCGCTACGCCCCGAGGGACGGCAAGGCCCCCTGGCCCGCAGCTTGAACGCCTTCGAGAGCTACTACAGCCGCTGGGCTCTCGTCTGGGAGCGCCAAGCCCTTACGCGTGGGCGTTTCGTCGCCGGTGACCCCGCCGTCGGCGCGCGCTTCAGTGAGCTGGCCCAGCGGTTCCTCTGGAGCGCCCCGCTGTCCGACGCCGAGGTCCGTGAAATCCGGCTGATGAAGGCGCGTGTCGAGCGCGAACGTGTCCCCGCCGGCGAAGACCCGGAGTTCCACCTCAAGCTCGGCCCGGGTTCGCTCTCGGATGTCGAGTGGACCGTGCAGCTCCTGCAGCTGCGCAGCGGAGTGAGGGCCGAGGGCACCCTCGACGCGGTGGACGCGCTCGCCGCAGCCGGCGTGCTCAACGCCGGCGACGCGCAGGTGCTCGCAGAGGCCTACCGGTTTTGCGAGGAGGCTCGCAACCGCCTCTACTTGGTCCGCGGCCGTCCCGGCGATTCCCTGCCTCCCCCAGGGCACCATCTGACGACCCTGGCACGCAGCCTCGGCATGACCGCCCCCGAACTACGTGAGCAGTACCGCCGGCTCACCCGCCGTGCGCGACGAGTAACCGAGCGCGTCTTCTACGGCAGCGCCTAGACCGCCGCCGGCGAGACTGGTCGGCGAGGGCCGGCTCCGCACGACTGGGGACGGCCCTGCCTAGCAGAACAGGTCCGTCCCTCAGCCGCACGGTTCGTCCCTAGACCCTGAGCGCGCTCAGACAACTTAGGTCTTGGCTGCTCCCACGACTCGCGTGCTTGGATGGGGCGATGTTGCCATGGGACACTGAACTTGCCGGCCGTCTTGACCGGTGCACCATCACCTCCGAGCTGTTGGTTGACAACCCTTTGGCGGACCCACATGTACGGCCCATTTGGGTGTACGTGCCTCCGGGCTACGACGCCGCCCCAGATGTCAGGTACCCCGCCGTTTACGTGCTCCAGGGCTATACGGGCTACGTGTCAATGTGGGCAAACCATTCTCCGTTCAAGCAAACTTTTTTGGAAACGGCCGACGCCGTGTTCGCCGAGGGCCGCGCACCCGGGTGTGTGGTGGTTTACGTCGACGCGTGGACACGTTACGGCGGTTCGCAGTTCGTCGACTCGACGGGGACTGGCCAGTACCACTCGTACCTGTGCCAGGAGGTGGTGCCTTGGGTGGACCAGCATTACCGCACAATTGCCGACCGGGAGTCGCGCGGCATCGCCGGCAAGTCTTCGGGTGGTTTCGGCGCCATGATCACGGCGATGCTGCGGCCGGACCTGTTCGGGGCGTTGGCCACCCATTCAGGCGACAGCCTTTACGAGCTGTGCTATATCCCTATGTTCGCCAAGGGTGCCCGCGCTCTGCGCCAATACGACCACGACATCATGAACTGGTGGGAGGATTTCTGTTACCGCCCGCCGTTTTCCAAGGACTCGGACATCTCCCTGTTGCTGGTGCTGGGGGTGTCGGCCTGTTTTTCGGCGGCCGCGGACGGCACAGCGGAGTTGCCCTTCGACGCGGTGTCCGGTGTGTTGCGGCCCGAGCAATGGCAACGGTGGCTGGACTGGGACCCCGTGCGCATGGTGCCTCGCTATAGGGAAGCGGTGCGCTCGCTGCGGGCGGTGTGGGTCGACGCCGGGACGCGGGACGAGTCGTACTTGGACCTCGGTGCTGAGGCGTTCAGGGCCGAGGTGGCCAAGGCGGGGCTTCCTGAGGAGCGCCTCCATTTCGAGCTTTTCGATGCCGGCCATGGGGGCATCGATTACCGCTACCCGCTTTCGCTGGCCTGGTTGGCCGAGCGCCTGGCGCACTGAAGCGCTGATGGTGGCTCGGTACCAGGTTTGTCCGCTCGTACAGCGGATGGTCGGTCCCCGTTAGCGTGTAGATATGTCGACGATGTCGGCGAGGTCGGGGGGCGGAAGCAGCCGTCTATGCCTAGGAAGCCTCGCTGCTGCGGCAACAGTCGCTGTGCTGGTTACGGCCTGCGGCGGAAGCAGTGCCCCCACTGCCCGCTCTGTGACTGCTCCGGCGAGCCGGCTTGCCGGAGATTGCCTTGGCATGCTCCCACCGGCCCTGAACTGCTACAGCCCTCAGGTCGTCCGCGCTGCCTATGGCATCTCGCCGTTGTTGGCCAAAGGCATCGACGGGCGAGGCAGGACCGTCATCATCGTCGCGTGGCTTGCCTCCGCGACACCCGGGCCGAAGAGCACCAATATCTTCCAGGACGTCTCTGCGTTCGACAGTTATTTCCACCTCCCCCCCGTCAAGCTCACGGTGGTGCCGGGCACGGCACCCAAGGCCTTAGCGGACCTGGCCATAGGCGAAGAGGTCGAAGATGTCGAAATGGTCCACACCGTAGCTCCCGGTGCCGCCATCCGGGTTGTCATGACAGGTCCCCGCACCTACTCAGCGGGCGCAGCACTCAGCGATCTAAGGGACGTGGTGTCGGCGTCGAGCGGAGCGGACGTCGTCTCCATGAGCGGTGGGGCGTGGGAGGACTGCTTCACACCGGCCCAGTTGACTGAGGCGCACTCGCTTATCAGTCAGCTGATTGGCCGGCACTTGACGGTCACCGCCAGCACGGGCGACGCGGGCGTGGCGGACGTCACCTGCGGCGCGCCTGTGCCCCTCCCAAAAAGGGGCGTCCAATACCCGGCCTCGGACCCGTTGGTGCTGGCCGTGGGCGGCACCATGCTGGTTGCTAACCCGACGACAGGCTCCTATATAAGCGAGACGGCCTGGAACAGCCCTCGCTATGGCTCCACCAGCGGTGGTTTCAGCAGTGTCTTTGCCCGCCCCTCGTATCAGGACGGTATGCATGACATCGGAGCTCATCGAGGCTTGCCCGATGTCTCCGGCGACGCCGGTGCCTCCAGTGGGATGGCGCTCATCAATCAGCTACCTTCGGGCCGAGTAATGGGGATCGCAGCCGGGACCAGCGCCGGGGCGCCCTTCTGGGCCGGCATTGTCGCCTTGGCCGACCAGTACGCCGGGCGGGACTTGGGCTCTGTTGACCCTGCCCTTTACCGCATCGCCAAGAGCGCCAGCTACCACACAGCTTTTCACGACATCGTGAAGGGCGACAACACGGTGGTGGTGGCTGGAAAGACGCTGGAGGGATACCAGGCGGGACCCGGCTGGAGCCCGGTCACGGGTTGGGGGACACCGATCGCGTCGGTGCTGGTGCCCCTACTGGCACGCTATGACCGGTCCTGAACTGGGGGCGCGGCTACCGAAGGCTCGAGTCCTTCTATTTTGCCTTCGGAGACAATGACGTCTACGTCGTCGCTGATTTCCTGACAACATTTCTGCCGCGGCAGCCGCTCAGACGGTGAGTGCTGGAGGCGGGGCCACGGCTCGGACGGTAGTTCTCCTCACCGCCGCCGAGATCGACGCCGCCGTTGCCAAGGCATCGTCTTATCGACCGCCAGGGAGCTGAGCCCCGAACCTGCGACCCGGCCGGCTCAGGTTGCCAGGATCTCGGCCTTAACGAAGTACAGCATGGTTCGCAGGGTTAATCCCCGAGCGCAAGGCGGATCCTTTTTTCGACTTCCGCCAGCTCCACTCTCGTGATGAAACGATGGACGCTGCGCCCGGGGACGGGCGCCGTCCCCCAGATCGAACCCCGGCCATCGGAGTCGAACACGAGGGAGGGCGAAGCCTGGACCGCTCCAAAGACGTTGGTTGGGCTCAGCATCACAGTGGCCGCGACAGTGTCGTGGACGGTGAAAACCGGCTCGGGACTATTGTGGGCCCTGGTAACGAAAGCCCCGTAAAAGCGGTGTGTTGCCTGGGTAAAACTGGCCTTTGCGCTGCCTCGTTCAGCGAGTTCATCGAGTAAAGCCATGGGGAACAGCATGCTCCCGGTCACGTTCATGCCTACCCAGGTGACGTTCGCCCGGGTGGCTGCGACAGCACCAGCGGCTTCAGGGTCGTGCCTTGTGTTGGGGTCGCCGACGGTCCTAAATCCGGGATACGCCGCCTGAGCTTCTTCGGCGAGCCATTCGGGCCCCATCGAGCCCATGATGGTCACCGACCGAAACCGCGAGAGCACTTCGCCGTCCATTCGCAGCGCTGCCGCAAGATTTGTGAGCGGCCCGATCGCCAGTAATTCGGTGGCGGCGCCGGAGCCCCTTGAGATCCGAAGTAACTGTTCGACGGCATCTTCACGACTGGTATTCAAATGGCTGGGGCATAGGCCCAACTCGCCGAGGCCGTCCTGCCCGTGCACATGTGCCGCCCAGTCAATGAGCGCTCTGGCCGAAGCTGGTTCGGGGACGGCGCTGGCAACGGGGACCGGTGGTGCGCCGGCGACCTCAAGTACGTGGAGAGCATTTTGTGCTGCCTGCGCGCTGGCACAGTTCCCGTAGGTCGGGCCGATCCCCACAACTTCAACACCGGGTTCCGCGAGCGCGACCAGGAGGGCGAGCGAGTCGTCAATGCCAGTGTCGGTGTCGATCAGGACCTTCCTCGCGCTCATCGGACGTCACGTCTCCTTTCGCGCCATAAAAACGTAGCCGCTGAGTCAGTCGGACGACCGGGCGGCGTGCTCGGCTGACAGGCATGTGCCTACCGGTTTTCGGGAATGCGCCGGAAGCAAGGAGAACATGCGTCTCAGAACAGGGACCCCGGGCGCCACTATCGTCCGAGCACGTGCTACGCGGTCAGGCAAGTCGCTCGACGCCATGCAACCTCACGTTTGGCACGTAAGCTACGGCAAGGCTACGGAGTTCTGGGACCTCACATTGGGCTCGTACGCGTCGGACGAGTTCTGGAGCTGAGCCTCCGCGAGAGGTGAAGGCGCCGAGCGACAGTGGCCCGGTGTGGACCGAGCCACCGTCACCGCTGCCAAGCTAGTCGGAGCAAAGTGGCTCAGGGGCCTCCCCGGCTCGGGCCGGTCGCCGGTCGGGACCGAGCCAGGAGGAGGTTGGTCGGGTTAAGACTCGACGAGGATAACCAGGGTCTCAGGTAGCACGCCGTCGTGCGCCATTGCCGCGCCGGCGCCCTCGGTCTGCATGGCGGCGTTGAAGGTGTCCATGTCGGCCACGTCCATAATCAGCGCGACGTGGTCCGGGTTCTTCGGGTCGATGAACGTGCGGATGTTGGTGACACCCAGGGGGCCGAAGAACTCTTCCCTCTTGGAGGAAGTCCGATCGACAGTCGGACGGGACCACCAACTCATTTCCGGCTTCATTACGACGTTGATGCGCTCTGGGAGAGGTGCCTCTGAACGGCGGCAGTGGTGCGGTCGCGGTCGCCGGTGGCAAGAAGGTCAAGCAGTGAACCTCTGAGCACCGCAAGTGCCAGGCTGCACTCAGCGGCTCCAGCGGCAGTACGTCGGAGGTTCGCGGGTTGGCCCGTGGCAAGGACACCAAGCCAATCTTCAACGGTCTGGCGAGCGAAACCGGCCCAGGGCCCGTCGGGTTCTGTGAGCGAACGAGCGTAGGCTTGCGCCCACAGGGCCAGCAACGCTCGGTGTTCCTCGGCGGCCAGCCAACCCCACGTTGTTCTTACGATGTCGGCCAGTTCTCCAGGCTTCCTGTCCCGGCGGGCACGGTCCAACAAGGCAAGCTCGTCGGCACGGGCGCGCGCGAGCAGAGCCGCGAACGAGCCCATCTTTGGAGCCGAACAGGTACAACAGCACGCGCGGGCTCGAGCCGATCGACCCAGCCAGAGGCCGCAGCGACAGGTCCGCGAGGCCGTGTTGGAGAACGTACTTGTACGCGAGCTCAAGGAGCTCGCTTTGGCGGGGAGAAGGGGCTCGTGCTGGCTCGTTCACAGCGCTAGTCTGTCACTGAAACGACTGTGTCAGTAGAGGAGTGATATGGGCCAAGCGGTGGTGCGGCCCCTGGGACGGCCTGGCGACCTGGGCTGGGTGGTCATGGCCCACGGGGAGGTGTACGACGCCGAGTTCGGCTGGGACAGCACTTTCGAGGCGCTCGTGGCCAGGATCGTCGCAGACTACGCCAACAACCACGACCCGGTCCGCGAGGCGGCTTGGGTCGCTGAACTGGACGGGGTACGCGTTGGGTGCGTGTTCTGCGTCGCAGCGGACGACACGACCGCCCAGTTGCGCATCTTGCTTGTCCACCCCTCCGCCCGAGGCCATCGGCTCGGAGGTCGGCTGGTGGACGAATGCGTCGCTTTCGCCCGGCGCGCCGGCTACAGGCGCATGAAACTATGGACCAACCACCCGCTTGCCGCCGCCCGGAGTGTCTACCTGTCCCGCGGTTTTGTCTTGGAGGCCGAGGAGCGACACCACAGTTTCGGTGTCGACCTTGTCGGACAGGTCTACGAACTCGACCTGGGATAGGAGCCGGTGACGGGTCAGTAGGTCACCACCGAACGCCGAAAGGACGGCCGTGCCTGAATAAAATCAGTGAAGTGGGCGTCGTCAAACGGGGCCGTGGCAGACCCCTTACGTTGTTCGCTCCGGGCGGTCACGGCGAGAACCTCGACATTCGGATGCAGGAGGCCGACCGGGTCCCGGGAACCAAGATCGGGTTCGCTTACGAGAACTCGGGCTACTTCGCAGCCCTCGCATCCATCCCCCGCCAAGCCGAACGCGATGCTGCCGAGGTCCGGGCGGTCGCCCATGCCCTCCAAGTTACTCAAGCCATCGGCTTTTCCCGAGGAGCCCGGGCGATCGTCGGCGCACTTGCCGAGGGCGCGGCCATGTTCCAGCGGATCGCGCTAGTGGTACCGCCCGGTGGAAGAACACGGGCGGGTGATAAGCCTCCTGGCGGAGTTCCTGTGCTGAGGAGGCCACCTCGACTGTTCCTGAGGAGGCGTACCGGACCACAGTCGGCGGCGAGTATTGGAGCGAGAATTGGAGGGCGCGCCAAAGTCGGCTCATGCACCGGGTGGGCTCCCCGCCAATAGGGGCCCGCGCAGCCCAACAGAGCGAACCCGTATACTCAGCCGATAGTTGGCTCTACACGCCCTCATGCAAACGCCTCCGGAGTTCACGCGTAGTCTGCGTGGTCTGCATCTAAAGACCAAATGAAAATCGGTTTCGTTCTTATCACCTATCGGCTTGACCTGGTCCGACGGTTGACCGACGCCCTAACGTCGAGCCCCGTAACAGCGGGCGTAGCGATCCACCACGACCGCAAGTCCGGTCCGCTCAAGGTTGCGTTCAGAAACCCCGAGAGCGTGGCCGTGGTGGAAAACCCAGTGGAAGTTCATTGGGGAGATTGGTCTCAAATCCAGGCAACGATCACCGGCATCGAGCTACTCGAAAGCCGCTTCCCGGAACACGACTGGATAGTCTTGCTGAGCGGGCAGGATTATCCGACTAGACCCCTCACCGAGCTGGCGGACTTCCTCGCTGGATCCGACGCTGACGCCTGCATCGACTGCTCACCGGCCATCGCCAACTGGGGCGTAGAGGAGGTCCGGTACAGGTACGGGTACGACTACCTCACCGTTCCCGGTTGGGTGCCGTTCGGGCGGCTCTCCGACCTCCTCCAGCGCTACCCGCGCTTCGTCTCGTCAGTGTCCGTAGCGGACGGACGCCATTGCATCGGCATTCGTCACCGGCGTGTCTCGCTCGACGACCTTTATGGCGGCAGCGAATGGTTCATGACCAACCGACGGGCCACCGAGACTATCGTGCGTGCATACCACGACCCGGCCCTCGCACGCCGCTTCCGGAGGGTGCTCCTACCGACGGAGGTCTTCTATACCACTGTTATGAATCACAGCGGCCACAAGATCGACGTCGCTCACCGCTATTACCAGTTCGAGACGAAAAACGCTCACCCCGAGGTCCTCACCGAGGCATCTCTGCCGGACATCGACGTCGGGCGCGCCTTCTTCGCCCGCAAGATGGATCCGGTGGTCAGCGCCTCCCTGCTCGATATTCTCGACCAGCGATTGGCACGGGACTTACCTCCCAGAGTGGAGAAGGACAGCTAAGAACAGCTGGATCCGGGGTTGCGCCCACTCCCGGGAACCGGAGAAATGGTGCGTCCGCAATCCCCAAAACCGGCCGTTAAGACAGGGCCCGAAGGAAAGCGACCTCTAAAGGGGGCAACATGCCAATCGAGCGTGTTCAGCATGTCACGGTTTGCAAATGTCCTCCCTCCCTCACGTGGGTCACGTCGGCGGCGCAACGTCGACGATTAGCGATTAGGGGCTTGCGCTTGGCCCGCGTCGGTTAGATAGGCGGGAGGAGGATACTCCAGCCCCGCCTGTTGCCTCTCAGCCATACAAAACTCCGCCATTGCACCGTCAAGATGGCCACCTGTCCTCATGATCCGTAGAGGTCGCGTTTGCGGATCAGGCTTCCGCAAGATGTCCGTCCTCAAGCGCCATGCCGAGTTCGGCCCCGGGGCGCCGACGGGCGCGGCTAGGCATAACCGCAGCGCTCCCCGTACCCAACCACCTGCATGTCGAGCGTGTTCAGGCATGTCACGGTTCGCAAAATCCTCGCTCCCCTGAGCTTGGAGGTCGTTTCGGTGAAGGGAGGCCCACGACCTACGACCTCCCTGACGGCATCGGCGGCCGCCAGCAGGCTCGCCGTCTGGTAGTTCCCGGCGGCGCCGGCGTCGTGCCATCCTGGTGCTACCGACATTGGGAGAACCAGTCGTGACGCTTCACATCATCCCCGTTGATGACCAGACCCTGGACCAGTGGCGCCTCGTCCACAACGAAACCATCCCGACCGCGCCCCTGAGCGCCGACGAGGTTAGGGAACGGGCAGCGCGCTACAGGCTCACCCTGGCTTACGACGACGGGCGCCTTGTTGGCAATGCCACCCTCCGCCCGCCCGACCCCGCGGGTGCCGGCACCGTCATCGTACGTGTCCTGCCTGGTTGCAGGCGCCGGGGGTACGGCTCCGCTTATCTTGACGCGGTCGTGTCAGAGGCCCGAGCTCTCGGGGCTGCGAGCATCCGGTCAGTCGTACTGGCCTCCAACATCGATGGCCTCGTCTTTGCTCAGAGACGCGGGTTCGTAGAGTACGGCCGATACCTGCTCGAGGGTCACGAAATCCCCTTTGTGGACCTCGTCTTGGTCGAGCAGCCCTCATCCTCTGCCCCGCTGCACCGCGGCGGAGAAGCCTGAAAACCCTGGCCCGCAATCGCTTATTGAGTCTTATTGCCCCGGGCATGCCGGCTTCCCCTCGTCGACTAGCCGTTGTTGCGGGAAGGTTATGGCTTGTAGTGTTCGAACTCCCACATGCCGATCCGGGCGCGGATTTCGTGCCATCACGCTGTGGCCGCGAGCGGTGCGTGCTCGAGCACCCGTGGACGATACTCCACGAGTTGGCTCCGCCCGTCGAAGGTCCTGCTGGCGATCATGTCGAGCGCGACGTCGGGGTAGCCGTCGTAGATGCGTTCTGAGCCGGTGGCGCCGGTGATGACTGGGAACATCACCACCCGGAACCGGTCGACGATGCCGGCTCGCATCAGCGACCGGCACAGGCTGATGCTGCCGATCGTGCGCAGGAGGCCCAGCCCGTCCGCCTTCATCGCCCGCACCGCTTCGATGGCTTCGTCGCGGACGAGGGTTGTGTTCGCCCAAGAGAGCGGTTCTTCGAGGGTGGACGAGAACACCACCTTCGACGCTCCGGTGAGCCCGCTGACCGCGGCCTCCTCGTCGGTGGAGAAATCGTCGATCCCCGACGGGGTGCGGCCGGCTGCGAAGCCCGACATCACCCGGTACGTGTTCGCACCCATGAGCAAAATGGCCTCGGGTTGCTCCTCGAGCCAGCCGAGGTACTCGGGGCCTTCGAGGCCCCACCACCCCGGCCACCCCTCCGCCGACGCGTAACCATCAAGGGAGGTGATTAAGTCGACGATCAATTCTCGCATGGCGTAGTCCTCGGGTCGTCGATCGCAACCGCCGCCATCATCGGGCGAGGAGCGCGTCGAGCTTGCGGTAACCCTCCTGGACGCCCCCCTCCATGCCGCTGGCGACGAACGCGTCCCGGGCTTCGAAGCTGTCGACCAGCGAGCTAGCGGTGAGCCGGCAGCGGCCGCCCGGCAGGTCCTCGAGGAAGAGGCGGCCGAGGGACACGCTGTCGGGCATCGGCTCGTACGTAAAGGTCTGGACGATGACCTGGTCGGGCCGGACCTCGTGGAAGCAGCCCCGGAACCAGTGCTCCTCGTCGCCCCGGATGGAGACGTAGCGCCACTCGCCACCGGTGCGGCAGTCCCAACGGTCAATGCGGCTTCTGTCGAGGCTGTCTGGGCCGACCCATTGCACAAACAGCTCGGGGTCAGTGTGTGCCCGGTAGACGGCCTTGGCTGGGGCGTCGAACTCGCGGACGATCGTGATGGACGGCATCTTGTCGCCGATGGTGATCTCGGCCTGTCGGTTGGTCGTGGTCGTCATGTCGTTGCTCCTTTGTCGTTGTCGGGGGCTTGGTCGTCGAGTTGGGCGAGCAGCTGGTCGAGGCGCTGGTAGCGGGACTCGGCGTTCTGGCGGTATCGCTCGATCCACTTGGTCATGAGGTCGAAGACCCCCGCTTCCAATCGGGCCGGTCGACGCTGCGCCTCGCGGCGGCGGGACACGACCCCCGCTTCCTCGAGCACCGAGAGGTGCTTGGACACCGCCTGGATAGACATGTCGTAGTGCTCGGCAAGCTCGCTCAACGTCGCGTCGCCGATGGCGAGACGCGTCACGATGTCCAGCCTCGTCTCGTCGGCCAACGCCGAGAACACAGTCACGATCGCGTGCGCGTGCGCTCCCACCGTTCCTCCTCAACTCCTTGGTTGAATAAGACGATAGGTTGCTCTTGTCCGTTTGTCAACCCTAAGGTTGAACTCGGCGAGCTTGCCGCGATCCGGTGGGTTGAAGCGCCATGGCACCGGGCGTGGCATAACAGACGTGGAGAAGGGCCATCTCCCCACCCCTGGCGCACCGAACGGCACCTTGCGGGGCGCGCCATTAATCTCGATGACGACGACCCCGGGGGCACGTGATCACGGTCGCAGCTCGCGCGAGGTCCGCGCCGGATTGGCGTTATACGGCTGGTGCGTCTTCCCGCATGTCGAGAGTCTTCCAACATGTCACGGTCCGCAAATGTCCTCGCTCCCTGTTCGGGGTTGGCGTCGACGGGCCGTGTCCTTGATCCCCGAATGGCGGTTGCCTGCCCGGCCGTCGATGACCGCATCCTTCCCCTTCGGGGCGAGGTGGGTCTGTAGCGTGAAGACGGTGGCTGTGAGAAGGGACCAACGGGAGCATACGATTGCCGTTACCCTCGCGTACAGCGGCTTGGCGCTCTTCTGGGCGACGGTTCTTTCTCTGGAGTTGCTCGTGATCCCGGTCCACATCTCCTCTGCCGCCAACGGCTCTATCCGGTGCGGTAACCCGCCGGACATCGGTGTCTTTCACCTTCCTTCTTCAAATTGGGAACCCGGTTTGTTCAGCCTGTGTGAGCATGCTGAACACACTCGACAAGCTGAGATGGCGACAACGGTGGCCGGGGCAATCATCTCGACCATCGGTATGGGACTGGCTCGGAACTCGCGCCGGTGGAGGGGCGCGGCGTTGGTCGCGTTGGTCGGGTTCGCGGTCGCCCTCGGGCCCTTTGTCTTGGTCATTGGCAACGCCGTCCTCACTTAGAGCTTCTAATCGAGAATGCAAGGGCGTCGCCCCCACGCATGTCACCATGTGCCAACGTCCCTGTTCCACGAGGACGGTTTGGCATCGGCGGCCCGACGGCGCCCATATCCGGCTGGAGGCTCCAGGCTTGTCGACGGGGATCGCCTGCTTCAGGGGGTTTAGGCCATGATTGCTCATGACTGTACGAGCAGGATCGGAGAGGGCCGGTGGCCGGAGACGTTCGGATTAGCGATGAAGTCGTATGGGTCGTGGCGTCCGTAGCTTGGGAGACGCTCTTTGTCGAGGTCTGGCCTAGATTGCCACCAGACTCAGTCCCGGCTCAACTGATCGATGACATGCTCCACAAGTCAAAGACGTTCTATCTCGATATCGGCAAGATGTCGAAGGCTGAGGTTGTGCTCGTGCGTGATGCTGTGGTAGCCGCTCGAGCTCATTTCGAGCGCGAAGAGCTCGCCGGCCCTTACGACGCGGAACGTTTCCTCAAAGTTGTCGACGATCTGATTAGCAAGCTTCGGTCAGTTAGCTGAGCGTGAGCCGCTGTGTTTCGCTCTCTAATACGCAACACGTTGGGGAGACAGCAGCATCACCCATGTCACGGTTCGTAAAGGTCCCTACTACCGAGGGCCAGGTCGGGGTGCCTGCCTGCGCAAGATAATCTTGGCCCGTTTCGAAACAACAAGTCCAGGCCACTAGTGGTCTCGCCCAGCACCGGGCCCACACGGTATGCAAAGCCGGCCGGCGACCCAGCAGTCGAACCATTCCGCAACCGTTATTCCCTCGGGCTGCATCTCGCCCTCCTCGTTGAACCACATCGGGCCGGACGCGTCCCGACAGTCGACCATTGACCAGATGGTGCAGCCCCAGTCGAAGATCCAAACGAGCCAGGGCGGCGCTGACAACGGGTCGTCTGGGTGGGAGCTGAAAGCGCGGTGCGTCTCGATGATGTCTCGGAAGTTGTCGTTGGCGTTTGAGGCGCCCCCCCGAACGCCCAGGATGCCATTGTGCGGTCCAAAACCGCCGTTGCCAATCTCAAGGTAGAGGCGCCGCAGTAAGGACGGGAGGGGCCAGCCGATGACCTCCTCGGCTTCGGTGACAGCATCTTGGGTCGCTGGGACGAGTGGCGGCAATGGCTCCAGGAGACCAGCGCGCAAAGCCTCCCGGTACTCCTCGGTCCCGCGCTGGAAGTTGAGTGTCTTAGGCCGCTCGCGTTGCCACCGACGAAGGTCGGCGGAGTCCGGTCGGCCGTCAGCTAGGCGTCGTAGCGGCGCTCGCTCTGGCCCGAGCTTCCGGATGCGACGATCGCGATACTCGCCCGTCGCGACCAGATTAGCGACGGCCTGGAAGACGTCCTCCTCGATCACCGTCCCCATCCTCGCAAAGAGCAGCCCCGTCCGCACCGTAGGTACGGGGACGCCCACGTCACTCACCAATGCTGTGGGCGCGGGCTGGGAGAGGACCTCCGAGCATGTCACGGTTCGTAAAGGTCTCTCCTAAGGGGGGTTCGCGGACGCGGACCGAGTCTCCCTTTCGACTGGGCTGACGGGCTGGCCCAATGGACCAGACTAGGGCGATGACTTCGGACCCAGACCGCTCCGGGCGCGCCGCGCTGCACTACGCGGTACTAGATGGTCGCACGGCCGAGGTCGAACAGCTACTAAACGACGGCGCTGACCCGAACGTGGCAGATATGGAGGGACAGACTCCTCTTCATTTTGCGGCCCAAGAGTACCGACCAGCAGAGGCGGCGCTCCTCTGCTCAGCCGGAGCGGCTGTAGATGTCTGCGACAAGCATGGGAACTCGCCCCTCTTCCGAGCGACCTTCGATTCTCGCGGTCGTGGGGACGTCATCCTTATCCTTCTCGGCAATGGGGCGAACGCCGACCTGGCGAACAAGTCGGGAGTAACACCGCGTCAATTGGCCGAGCGCA
Organism: uncultured Acidimicrobiaceae bacterium; assembly: GCA_963699075.1. Classification (GTDB taxonomy): domain Bacteria; phylum Actinomycetota; class Acidimicrobiia; order Acidimicrobiales; family Palsa-688; genus Fen-671. The sequence goes on from CAVOTF010000006.1 coordinate 569,906, forward strand.
TCAGTAACTACGATGTCCTGCGGTTCTTTGGTGTCTGACCGGCGTTGAACTGTGGCGGTGCGCTCCCTGACCTACGTAAGTGCAGTGCGAGCGTGTTCACGCATGTCACGGTCCGCAAATGTCCTCGCTCCCTGCCGTCGGGGTTTCGTCGACAGGGGCGTCCACGATCTCGGACTGGCTGGGGACCTGCCGGCCGTCGTAGCTTGTCGCCGCCACTAGCGTGGAAGCCCCAGTGCGTCGGAGAACGGGTACGCCCAGGCTCGGCAGGGTCTGTGGCTTTACTGCGCGAACATTGCCTTGTGCACCTTCAAAATTCCACAGGAGACTCACTTACCCTTCACCTTGACGGTTACCAGTTCGCAGATGCCGCCGACCTTCGCAAGCGACACAGCTGGCACCTCCTGAGGGGGACGGCCCGATGCCAATATGGCGAGTGGAGCTTCCGCTGGCAGGCACTCACCTGTGACGAGTCACCCCTCATCTCGGGGTGGCTCAGGCGAGTGGCCGATTGGCTCGATACCGCACCTGGCCAGGACCGCATGGACCCGCGCGAGCAGTACAAGGACGGCCCGCCGGACCTCGGTTTCATGGAGCCGAACATTCGCTTCCGCGTTGAAGGTGAGTTAGACCGAACGGCTGTCGTTCGCATTGACCTCGACTTAGAGTTCCGCCCCCCTTGGCATCTCCCCCCGGGACGGTACGTAGGTGACGAGTACTCGCTGAGACTTCGTCTGACAGCAGGACACCTTCGGGCCGCCGCCGACGAATGGGACCAAGAGGTGGCGGCCTTCCCTGACCTGAACCCGAGCGCATAACACTACGGCTGCAGCGGGTGCGCTCCCTCTCACAGAGGACGCGCAGTGCGAGCGTGGTCGAGCATGTCAGCGTGCTCGAACTGCGTGTGCGAAAGCGAGGCGCGCTCGACCTGTGAGAAAGTGTTGTCAAGCGACGGATACCTCGCCGCGGCGCAAAAGTTCCCAGTATTTTATTGAAGAATTGTTGCCGGTTTGGCATCGAACACATGTACTATTGAGAGGTGGGTGGGGCGGGCAGCGTCAAAGAACTGGCGGACGCAATTGCCTGTTTGCAGGTTGCCCCGCTGGCGGGCGAGATCGAGGAACTGCTGGCACAGCGTGACCTTCTCGACGCAAAGATTCTCGGAGTCCTTGGCCGCCTTCGAAGCCGAGCTTGGCTGGGCCGAAGACGGCTCGCTGTCTCTTACGGCCTGGCTGATTTGCCACGCCCGGCGCTCGCGCAAAGAGGCTTCCCGCGAAGCTCTGACAGCTAAGCGCCTTGCCCAGCTCCCCGCTACCGCGGCGGCTTGGGCATCGGGGGCACTTTCTTCGTCCCAGGTGGCCGCCGTGGTGGTCAACGTCTCAGCCGAGCACGCTCAGCTCTACGGTTCCCACGAAGACGAGCTGACCCCGGTGCTCTCGACCTTGTCGGTGCGCGACACCGCTGCTGCGATGAGGGCCTGGCGGCTGCGGGCGGATGCGACCACAGATGGCCCCGAGGCGCCGTGGCGTCCCTCGGAGCTTCATCTCTCAGAGACCATGGAAGGCCGAGGCGAGCTCTCGGCGCACTTTTGCCCCGAAGACAGGGCCGTCGTCGAAGCGGCCATTGCAGCCGCCGCGCGGCCATTCGACGCAGCCGAGTTCCCCCTGTCGAGCGCGGCGGAGCGCCGGGCTGCGGCTTTGGTGGACCTCTGCCGGTGGTTCTTGGACAACTCGGGCTCTACATCTGCGGGCAGCCGTACCAGGCCGCATGTCTCTGTGGTGGTCGAGCTGAAAGAGCTCGCCGGCGGCGGGCCAGGAGAACTGGTCGATGGGACGCCGCTTCCCGCCAAGGCCGTCGAGTGGCTGTCTTGTGACTCCGAGCTGCACCGCATCGTGATGTCGGGGCGCTCTACGGTGCTCGACTACGGGTCGGCTTCTCGGACCATAAGCCAGGCTCTTTGGGCGGCGCTCGTCGTTCGCGACCGGCACTGCCGCCACCCAGGGTGTGAGCGCCCTCCATCTTGGTGTGAAGCTCATCACGTCGTTCATTTCTCCAAGGGTGGGCCGACCCGCTTGGACAACCTCGTGCTCGGCTGTACCCGCCATCACCACCTATGGCACGACCAGGGTTGGCAGCTCTTGCTGGCCGCCGACAGCACGCTCAGTTTGGTGTCGCCTCATGGGCTGGTGCTGACGAGCTCGCCCGCCGCGAGAGAACTGGTCGGGGCAAGCCTGTTCTGAGGGCCTTCGCGCCGCCTGCTGGGAACACAGAGTGCGCGTGGGTGGCGCGGTGAACCTCGTTGTGGCATCAGCGAAAGTCACGAGACAGTTCAGCAGGGTGAGGCCGGCACCGCACGTCTGAGGGCGGACCTGCCTAACAGGACAGGCCCGTCCCTCAGCCGCACGGTTCGCCCTTTGGCTCTCGGTCAAACTAGGTCCCCGCTATTGCCACTATCGGCGAGTTGCTGGCAAGGCCGGTGGTGGCGGGCAGGGAGAGTGCGTCGCCGAAGTTGTAGACGGACCCGTCGGCACCGGCCATGTAGTAGCCATTGTCATCCCCGGTCAGGGCGATCCCGACTATGTCATCGACGCTGATCCCCTTCCCGGGCAATGAGCCCTCGAACTGCGCGCCGGTCCCGAGCACGAAGGCCCCTCCGTCCCTACCCACGAGCACATAGCCGCCGCCCGTCGCCGAAGGCAGAATGGCCCGAATATCGTCCACGTGGACCCCAAGGCCCGGAAGAGACCCGTCGAAGGTGGCTGACCCAAAGGAGAAGACCCCGCCGTCCGAGCCGACTATCAAGTAGCCCCCGCCGCCGGGAGATGCCGCCATTCCAACGACGTCACTGACATGCAAGCCGAGTGCGGGTACCGAGCCGTAAAACTTGGCGTCCCCGAAAGCGAACAACCCGCCGTCTTTACCGACCAGCCAGTAGCCCTGATCGTCGGCGGTCGGCGCTATGGCAACGATGTCTGACGCTGTCACGCGGTCGCCCGGTAGGTCCCCATGCGACTGCGCATCACCGAAGGCGCTGACAGCGCCGTCAGCTGTCACTACCCAATAGCCTTTCCCGTCGGTTGTGCTGGCTATTCCCACAACCGCACCAGTTGAGGCCGAGGTCGTCACGCTCCCTAGGGAGGCCGCCCCCCCTACGCCATAAACGGTCCCGGTCTTGGTGACTAGCCAGTAGCCCGCAGCGGCCGTGGGCGGCGAGCTCGCGGACGTTGTGGCCTGGATATCGCCGAGCACGGAAAGGCTGTAACTTCCGGCCGGCGGGTTGACGACGTTGCTGGCGAAAATATCGATGAGGTCCCCCGAAGACACGTTGGCTCCGAGAGTGAGAACGACGTCGTCAGTACCACCACCCGAAACCCCGACCGGTTCGGTCGCTGCCGAATTATCGGAGAGGTCGACGATATCGTAATCCGCTGCTGTGCTTGGGAAAACTGTCCCAGTCGGGCCGCTGAGCTCCAATGTTGCACTGCCGCCGGCGAGCGCCGCGTTGGCCTCAAGGCCGCCGATGCTGTAGGCGGTGCCCGTAGACGGCGACGTGGAACTGAGCTCGATCGTGGCCTCGCCAGCGTTAGTGTTGTTGGCCGTGGCGGCGATCTGGTAACCCAATGTGCTCACGACGGTCGGGTCCTGCGACGTCGAGATGTCCAAGCTGTAGTTGCCACCGTTCGTCGGGTTAGTGGCGCCAATAACGTACACGGTCAGAAAATCGCCTGCCGCTACCGACCCCGATAGGCCCAACGTGACACTGCTACCGCCGTTCGCAACATCGGCACTGAAGACAGGTTCAGGCCCAGTGGAGCTGCTGCTATCGACCACGAGGTAGTCGGCGCTCGAGCTCGGAAAGATCGTCGCCCCGCTCGGATCGGTCAAAGTGATCGTGCCCGAACCGCCGCTGAGAGCCGTCGCAGTCGTAAAACTGAGGGTGTAATTGGAAGAAGCACCTGGCGTACTTGGTTGGGGTGTCGCCACGGGGCTCGTCGCCGCTCCGTTCGCTACTGTGTAAATCTGAGTGGTTGCCACGTCTTGGGCCGAAGCTGTCCCGACCCCGAGGGTCGACATCGGCAACGCCGCAACTAAGGTAACGGCGGCCAGGGTCGCGGGTTTGCGCATGAGTGATTTCCTTGCATTTATCACCTTGTCCTCCTAATTTCTCGTTTCGGCGCTAGGTACGCACGAAACCTCAACCCACAATTACCCAGCCGTGGCCGGGAGTATTTAGTACCCGCGTAAAGGTTTTATAAAGGTTGGCAGCTCTCAGGGAACACTTATGTAGTCGTGAGATCTCGCCAGGTTGCGCGGCCCGCAACGCCTTGAGGTGCACGCCACGGGATCCGCGGCGCCCGTGCCCGGATGTCCTCTCGGCCGGACAAAGCGCGGGCCACCGCAGTCCAATGCACGGTCTTCAACGGAGTCGCGGTTGATGCCTCCCGCTCCCCAGGCCGTCGGGGCTATCCAGGTCCGGGAGAAATTGCTAACGTGCGCAAAAGCTACTGATTTCATGGGAGGCTCAAATGAGCGAAGTTGAAGGTCCTACTGGGCCCGGTAACACGCCGCCACCGGTGACACCGGCCGGCCCACCCCCGGGTGCCCCATTCGGCGCCCCGCCGCCCTCCGGCCCAGCTCCCGCATCTGGGCCAGGAACGTCGGCACCCGCTTTCAGCGTCGAAATACCGCCAATAGACGTCCAGGCGCTCTCGAAGACACCCTGGGTCCTCGGTGCGGCGGCCATACTCGCCGGGCTCGTCCTGTACTGGGCGGGGTCGGTCATATCGGCGTTCCAGCACGACGCTGGCTATGACGCCCGCCAGCGGATCATCCACCTACTCGGGCCAGGCAATGCAGCCTGGGCGGTCGCTGTGCTCCTGGCGGTGGCACTGCTTGTCCTAGGGAGCATGGTGGAGGCGAAGCGGGCGCCCGTAGCCAACTTCATCTACCAACTGCTCCTTGTCGCCGCGGCACTCGTCGCGGTCGCTTCGGTCTTGAACGCCGTTATCGACCTCACCTACATCGGCGACAGCTTCGATGCGGCGATCTACGGCTTCCTCGAGTACCTCGCCGGGGCACCGATCGCTGGAGCTGCCGCACTTTGGGCCTGGCGTGCCAATCCGATGGCGCTGCCGGGGCAGAAGGCAAAGGTGTCATAGGCCACCGCTCGGCGACCAGGCCCAGCGTCGCGGCCCAGCGTCGCGGCCCAGCGTCGCGGCCCAGCGTCGCGGCCCAGCGTCGCGGCCCAGCGTCGCGGCCCAACGTCGCGGCCCAACGTCGCGGCCCAGCGTTGGGCCTGGTTCTGGCTGGCTAACCGGCGGTGAAAACCCCTGAAACAAGTACGGGGACATGGGTGTCGACGTCGCGTTCAATGGCCAGCGTGATATCGGAGGAGAAGCCGATCGCTTTCAGCTCCAACGCCGACGCGGAGGCGCCAACGGCCGCGCCGACGGCTTCGGACGCCTCGTAGGTCGTCGCCATGGCTCTAGCTTCGGCCGACAGGTCGCAGCCGGCTAGTCGCAAGTGGTGCAGGACGGCACCGGCCCCAAGCCCGTCTTCGAGCGCGGGTCTCAGTGATCCGTCAGGCCACCGTTCCCCTGCTGCGATTACGGCGATCGGCCGCCCGGCCGTCCCGTAACCGCTGCGGAGGGCCCAGCCGGCAGCCGCAGCGGCATTGCGCAAGCAAGCCGCCACGACCACACCTTGCACCGCGGCGGCGATCGCCGAGCCATTGGGCGAGGGCAACACGAGCAGTGGCGTGTACGGCGCGCTGGCCAACGCTGCAGGCGATAGAGACCAGGGGTGGTCCTGGGACGCGTCCCGACGTCGGACCGCGAGCTTGGCGCCTCGCGCTGCCGCAAAGGCTTCGGCGCCGGGGTCAGAAAGCCGGTAGGGAACCACGGCCATACCGCGGCCCACCGCCACCGCCACCGCGGTCGTAAACGAGAGCACGTCGATGACCACGAGGCACCCATCTTTATCGTTCAACATTTCCGCCCCGGTCGGGCCCCAGTCGAAGCGCACTGCTGCCGCACCCTGACGGAAGTCGCCACCCACGAACTCTTCTACCATGGCAACAGTCTGGCCGTCGCCGACCCGCTAGGTTTCTATTGGTTCAGGTTCATCGCTTCGACTATGAGCGCTGATAACGCAGCCTCATCTATGTCATCGTCTTTGTGGAAGTCGACGGCGCGAACGGTGTTGCTGTCCAACCGAGTATTGAAAAGTCCCGCCGCGTCATTCAGCTGCGCGCCTTTAGGGAAAGTCAACCTGACGGCGCTCTTGAGCACGTCTCCCACGCAGACTATTTTCCCATTAGACCAAACAGGGACTCCTTCAGGTTTAGACGGCTTCTTCCACTTCACTTGCTCGACCATGGAAGGCCCCGCTTCCATGATTATGGAACGCAATTGGGATAGCTTCTCGCCGCGCCAATCACCTGTCCTCTTCACTATGTCATCTATTTGCCCTGAAGCTGAGCCGTCTTTAGGAACGGAAGAGGGAGTAGTCATTTAGGTACTCTATGACTCCGGGTAGGCAAGATCAGCTGGTTGGCAGTTTCGGTAGTCCGGTTCCGGGTCGACTTCGAACTGGACGGCTGCAATCGTTCGGCGACCCTCAAGCAAGGCGCGCGCGACCCTGTGCATCCCGTCCATCACCCGCCCGTCCACTCCAAGGATGATGGGGTAAGAGGGGTCGACCTCCTGGATAAGACGAAAGTGCTCCACCACCTTCCGCACGGTGGCAAGCTCCATACTCCCGTCGAACCAGTACACCGTGTCGACATCGTGGATAGCTTCGAGTGCCACCTCCCGGGCAGGGAACTCAGCACTCAACTTGATCAGCCGGTCGACGTCCCAGGCGTTCAACCCGTTGTCGCCTGCCCAGAAGTGGTACTGCTTGCGCACAAACCCACCTCCCAGAAAGCCGGCGGCGCTCGTTTAGCAAGCGCTCCCGGCGCCCAAAAGCGTTATAGGGTCCGCCCTGCTCAGGTAACCGCGGCCTGTTCGGTAGCCACGGTCTGTTCAGTAGCCCCGACCTGTTCAGCTAGCTGCGGGCTTCTTGCGGCTCCTGCCGCGCCGTATCCGGCCGAGCCGCTGTTTCGACCGGGGCCGTCCGAGGGCCGGCCCGAATACGAGAGAGGCATTGTGGCCCCCGAAACCCAAGCTGTTGGTCATCACGTATCGGATCTGCGCACGGCGAGCGACGTTGGGGACGTAGTCGAGGTCGCACTCGGGGTCCGGGTTTTCCAGGTTGATCGTCGGCGGGGCTATCCCGTTCTGCAGAGCGAGGATAGAGAACACCGACTCGAGCGCCCCAGCCGCGCCAAGGGTGTGCCCCGTCATGGACTTCGTCGAGGACACGAGCGGCATTTGCGCCCCGAAGACGCGCTTTAGTGCGAGCGTCTCGACCCGGTCGTTCGGAGGAGTCGACGTGCCGTGGGCGTTCACGTAGCCGATGTCTGCCGGCGTAAGGCCTGCATCAGCTATCGCGGCGTGCATTGCTCGCACGGCCCCGTCCCCCGTCGGGTGCGGCTGGGTTATGTGGTACGCGTCAGCCGTCGCCCCGTAGCCAACGAGCTCAGCGAGCACCGGCGCGCCCCTGCGGAGGGCGAACTCCCGTTCCTCGATCATCAGCGTGGCCGCGGCCTCACCCATTACGAAACCGTCACGCTCGCTGTCGAAGGGCCGCGAGGCGCGCTCTGGGTCGTCGTTGCGGGTCGAAAGAGCCTTCATCGCAGCGAAGCCGGCGATCCCGACCGGGGTCACCGCTGCTTCACTTCCGCCGCAGACCATGGCATCGGCACGTCCGAGGCGGATCGCGTCATACGCGGTGCCAATCGCATGCGCCGAGGCGGAGCACGCGGTTACGGTGCAGCAGTTGTAACCGAGCAGCTGCCATTCCATGGCGATCTCGCCCGCCGCCATGTTGGGGATCATCATGGGCACGACGTAAGGGTTGACCCACTCGGCACCCCTCCCGACCAGCACACGGATGCCGTCCTCCAGGGTCTTGATGCCGCCTATGCCCGTTGCGTACACGACGCCGATGCGTTCGGGGGCGGACGCCACGTCCAGCTTGGAGCTCTCGATGGCTTCCTTGGTCGCCACCAGCGCAAGCTGGACGACGCGGTCGAGGTGCCTGGCTCGGCGCCGCCCGAAGGTGTCCCCCCCATCAAAGCCAGGGACCTGGCCCGCGATACGCACGGACGACGTCGAGGCATCGAACGCTGTGATCTTGCTGATCCCGCTCCGCCCCGCAACCAGCGCCTTCCAAGTCTGCTCGACATCCAAGCCAAGAGGGCTGATCGCCCCCACACCAGTGACGACCACCCGGCGATTACTCATAGTTAGTAGGAATCCTATGGGGCCCAACAGTTCGCCGGGAGATTGTGCCTTTCAGCTGCTAGCACCCTGTGCGAGCCATGGCTCAGCAGGCCTAAGGGAGCGGTAGCGTCTGGCCCACTCCTGATTGAGCTCATCGGCCTGCCGGCGAGTACGGGGCGCCACGACATGGTCGACTGGTAGCTCGAGCCCGACGAACCCTAGGACGGCGGCGGCGGTGCGGGCCATGTCGGCGACCAAGTCTTCGTAGGTCACAACCAAGGGCGCGATGGCACTTGAACCGAACCAATCACGCCACGCAGCGTTGTGCGCGTTGATGGTCCTGATGCAACCATCGACCTCGTTCAAGTCGAAGCGGGGCGGCCGCCAGGGGGCGGTCCTGTCCTCGCACTGCCAGTAGCCAGTCTGTTCCGCTCTGGCCCAAGACACCGCCTGGGCCAGGACATCACCCCGTTGAAGGTGTACAAAACGCGTCCGCCCCAAGACATGCGACAGGACCTCGAGGTCGGTGCCAAGCGGGTGATGATAGGCAGCGCGGAGCTTGGTTACGACCTCCTCCATCGTCCCCCACATCACCCTTGCGGCGAACACGCCGTTGGTCGTACTTCCGGCGGCGATCACTGCCCGGATGTACTGCCGGTAGTCGAGCGGGCCGTCGGAGCCAACCGGGACGGACCAGCTCTCGGCGTAGGAACGCTCGTCCGGTAGCCGGAAGTACGACTCAGGCTTGCCGGCAATACCGGTATCGCCCAGCAACCCGCACAGCAGCGTGCTGCCCGTCCTCGGGGTAGCACAGATCAAATAGGAGCCAGCCCGGTCGATCTCATGCACCTAGCCAGCTAACAGCACGAGGGCTCAACACTTCGACCGAATTAGCCGCGAGTGGCGATGAGGTCGCGCAGGTTGCCCTTTATGTAGAAACCCCATGCGTTGGAACAGTTGTCGAAGCACTCGAATTCGGGAACAAGACCCCGATGGGTAAAACGGACGTCCGTCCGGTCCCCGTTCGGGGAGATGTCGAAGGCTATATCGGTGCCTATCCACTCGGCCTTGTCTTCGGTGAAGTTCAGGAGGCTGTCCAAGACATGCCAGACCACCCGTCGACCAGGGACCAGCTCCGTGATCTCCTGCGTGGAGTAGTGGATGTCCTCGTACCGATAGGTCCACACGTCACCGAGCATGTCGGTGCTGCCCTCGATCTCTCCTGACCACCATCCACGGACATTGTTTATGGCAGCAAAGACTTCCTCGGGGGTTTGGTCGACGGTGAATGTTGTGCTGAAATCGTTCATTGTTCCCTCCAGTTTGAGTTGTTGTGAGTTTTGGCCCGTGAGGGGTCGTTACGAGGTGGCGGGCCGGGACCCGCCGTCATCAAGTTGCTACGACGTGACGGGGACCGCACCGACCAGCGCCGCATATTCGTGCTCCAGCGCCTTGACCGGGCCGTTGCGCCAGCTTTGTGACAGCGACGCCGACAGCGGGTCGGGGAAGATGTCCTCCTCTCCTTTGTCCACGCCGTCGAAGATGGCTCGCGCAACCGACTCCGGGGATGCCTTCGGGATATCGAAGCCTCGGGTCATGTCGGTGTCCGTAGGCCCGGTCAAGACTGCATGGACCTTCACGCCCCGCCCGGCCAAGAGGGCACGAAGCGACTGGGTGTAGTTGAACGTGGCGGCCTTTGAGATCGCGTATGCAGGAGTGAACGGCAACGGCACGAAGGCCATCATGGACACGTTGTTGACGATGGCTCCCCGGGAGCGAGCCAGCAAGGGCAGAAATGCCTGGGTTACGCCGTACGTGCCAAATAGGTTGACCGCGAGTTGCTGCTCTAGGACCGACCTGTCGTTCAAGTCGTCGAATAGGGCGACGCCGGCGTTGTTGACCAGGTAGTCGAGGGACTCGATACGCTCGACAGCGGATTTGATCTGTGCCGCGTCGGTCACATCGAGGGCCACAGGGGCGACGCGTCTGTCCGAGTGCGCCAACGGTACGCGCGGTACCGGCATAGACGCGCTTGGCGCCTCGCCGCAGAGCCTCCTCGACCAGCGCTTGCCCGATCCCGCGATTGGCTCCGGTCACCAGGACTGTCTTGTCTGCGATTGTCATGGCATTCTCCTAGTGCTTAGGGGCATTGAGGCCCCGACGCTCGGCTTGACCGAACCGTCAATGATGCAGACACCGCTCCGACGCGAAAAGTGGGCGCGCACCGACCGCCCAGTTCGCGGGTCGGTCGGTGTCGGTACCGCAGGACTACTCGACGAGCGAAGTAAACCACTAGCGAAGAAAACCACGAGCGAGGAAAACAAGGAGAGGATGGAGCCGGTGGCAGCCGACCTGATGGAAAGGGCACGAAGCGGTGACGGCGGCGCGTTCAGGGAACTGACCGAGCCGTACCGTCGAGAGCTCCAGGTGCACTGTTACCGGATGCTCGGATCCTTCCAGGACGCCGAAGACGCCCTCCAGGACACGTTCTTGGCCGCCTGGCAGGGCATGGCCGGTTACGAGGGTCGCGCATCGGTCCGGACATGGCTCTACCGGATCGCCACCAACCGCTGCCTCAACATGCTTCGCTCAGCCAAGAGACGTCCGGCCAGGGAGTGGGGCATGCCTGAGGTTGTACCTCCCGACCCGACGCGCCTTGGCGAGGTCATGTGGCTCGAGCCGTACCCAGACTCCCTCCTCGCTGGTGCGTTCGACGCGCCGCTCGGCCCAGAAGCCCGCTACGAACAGACCGAAGCCATCTCCCTGACTTTCGTCACCGCACTGCAGGCATTGCCCCCGCGCCAGCTGGCCGTGCTCATCCTTCGCGACGTTCTCGGGTACCACGCCGACGAGGTCGGCGACATGCTCGACTCGACCACCGGTTCAGTGAACAGTGCCCTCAAGCGCGCCCGCGCCAGCCTTCAGCACCTAATGCCTCCGGCGGGTGCTGCCCAGCCGCCCGTCCCGGGCTCGCCCACCGAGCGTGCGCTCGTGGAGAGGTTCGTTGCCTCATATGAGTCCGGCGACGTCGAGGCGTTGGTCGCACTGCTCACCGACGATGTCTTGGTCTCGATGCCACCGGTCCCCCTCGAGTTCCAAGGTCGCGACATCGTGGCCCGGTTCTTCGCCAGCATCTTCGCCGAGGGCCGCCATGCATATGACCTGGTGCCGGCGATGCGTGCAAATGGTCAGGTGGCATTTGGGGCTTTCCTTCGCAGCGCAACCGGCGTCCGCCAAGGCACAAGCCTCCTCGTCCTCACCCTCATCGGCGACCGGATCTCCGCAATCACGGGTTTCGACAAGGAAGTGTTCCCGTTGTTCGGGCTCCCGGGATCACTCCCCCACACGTAGCCGTCAGCGCGACGGTGGCATCGGGTGCTGGGAGAAGAACGCCCACATGACTGTGTCCGCGTCGACGGCGTTCGATTGCGGCCCGAGCACTCCGGTGATCGCGGGCGGCATCGACGGCCCGCCCGGCCACTCATGGCCCTCTCCTGTGACGCTGTACAGCTCTACGACGGCGTTGCCGGCGCAACGCTGGTAGCTGGTCAGCGTGAACCCGGAGTGATGCTCGGTCGCAGCCCGGCCTGCACACTTGTCCTGAGCGGCCCAGCGCGACGCCGCAGTCGGGACCGAATATGTCCAGTAGGCCTGGCCGTTCCCGCCGTAGGGGTCGACCGGGTCGGCCGTGCCGTGGAAAGCGACTATGGGCACAGGACGGGTGGCCGGGCAGGGGCTTGGGAGCCGGAGCCCGGCAACCGGTGCGGCTGCCGCAAAGGTGCTCGACGCGTCGCAGGCAAGTTGGCTGGCCATCCGGCCACCCCCGGACATGCCGGTGACGAAAACTTCCTTTGCGTTGACGCAGTACTTCGACTCGAGGACCGGTACCAGTTGCGTTAGGAACGCGACATCGTTCGCCGAGCCACGCGGAACACTGCCACCGCCGAAGAGAGGCACCCCCGGGATGTCCCAGTCAAATCCCGTGCCGGAGGTAATGAGACCTTGGGGATAGGCCACGATGAACGTGCCCCGGTCCGACGTGGCGTCCATCCCGCTGAAGACCTCTTGCGCTGCAGCTGTCGACCCGCTCCCGTGAAGGTTCAACACAAGAGCTTCAGGGCGCGACGAGCTGTAGCCCGGGGGGATGTGGACGATGACGGTGCGCTGACGTCCGCCGATTTCTGGGGTCAGTGTCGTGGATCCTCTTGGCGCCCGCAGACCGCATCCCGAAGAGCCGGCCCCTCTGTCGGAAGCGGGCTCTCTGGCGGAGGTGGCCTCTCTGGCAGAGGCGGCGCCGATGGACAACGAGACCGGCGCGGCCCCGGCGTTCACGACGCCCGTGCCGACCGAGACCAGTGCAACAAGTAGGCCGCCAGCCAAACCCAGCCTCCAACGGCTTGCCACCCCCGTCATTGGTGGCGCCCATCGGGGCTCTCGGACGAACCACGCGGGCACCGCAGATCTCGGACCATGGCCTGCTCCTCCATATACGCAACCTAGTTGCCTATCTAGTAACGTTAGAGCGTGACTGCGGGCGGGTCAAGCGCCGGTGCATCACGGCGTCCTTACCCCTTGGGAGACCTGCTGGCCATGGCCCGCCAAAGTTGGGTCGACCAGATGTCGGGACTGTTATCAGAGCGCGGGTTCATCGGTTATCGCCGCACTGACGCATCTGTTATGCGGATGCTCCTGCGAGCGCCAGTTCCCATAGGCAAGCTGGGAGCGTCGCTCGGGGTCACGCGCCAAGCTTCCCGAAAAATCGTTGCCGGCCTTGAGCAACGCCGTTACGTGAGGACCGAGCGAGACCTGCACGACTCCCGCCAGCTCAACACCGAGCTCACACCCCTAGGCGAGGACTACGCCCGGGCCGTAGTCACCGTCATCCACGAACTGAACAGCCAGATCGCCCTTCGTGTCACCCACCAGCAAATGCTCGGCGCAGACGCCGTCCTAAGGGCCGTCATAGGTGATAACGGCACGTGGGCCGGCGTCGCGCGGCGCCTACCGCCACCAACGCCGCCGCTGCCGCCGCTGCTGGCGCCGCCGACCGAGCAGGAATAGGGCAGTCCCAGCGGCGGAGCGCCGAGCTATGTTGCGCTGAGTGCGAAGGGCGGGCGTGGTGCCTCCTCTCCCCTCAACGTTCTTTTCGGCGTTGAGAGGAGAGGAGCACCGCGTCCCGGCTTCAGCGACGACAACGAGCTAGATGCGCTTGATGGGCGCCAAGTGGAGGCTGAAGCGCTTTTCGCCGGCTGAGTGGAAGCGGATCGTCGCTTCGGCGTTGGTCCCTTCGCCGGTCACTTCGGTGACCACGCCCTCCCCGTAGCGAGCGTGCATAACCGAGTCGCCGGCCTCCAACCCGAGCTCCTCCGCCCCGGTGCCATGAACCGGCGAACCGGCTCGCCCGTGGCGCATGGCCGCTTCTACCAGTTGCCCGCGGAACTCCTCCCGGGTCGGGCGCAGGCGGCGCAGGCGGGCCCCGCTGGAACGCACCAGGTGGTCAGGGATCTCGTTGATGAACCGGCTCGGCTGGTTGTACTGGGCCTCGCCCCAGAGGCTCCGGCACCACGCGTTGGATAGGTAGAGGCGTTCCTTGGCGCGGGTAACGCCCACATAGCAAAGGCGCCGCTCTTCTTCGAGCTCGTGAGGCTCACCGAGAGAGCGCAGGTGCGGGAAGACCCCCTCTTCCATCCCGGCGATGAAAACGACCGGGTACTCGAGGCCCTTGGCGGTGTGCATCGTCATAAGAGTCACGGTCGAGTCGTCAAGGCCGACCTTGTCAGAGTCGGACACGAGGCTCACCGAAGTGAGGAAATCGGCGAGCGTGCCGTACTCCATGGCCGCGCCCACCAGTTCCTCGACGTTCTCCACCCGGGTGTCGATCTCGACTTGGCTCGCGTCCTCCGCTCGCAGCTCGTCCAGGTAAAAGGTGCGGTCGAGCACTGTTTGCAGCAGCAGCGCCGGGCCGGCCGGCTCGACCCCCTTCTCCTCGTCGCCATCGAACAGGGCTCTCAAGTCACCCATCAGCTCGATGAACGAGGCGATCCCCCCGAGGGCTTTTCCCGTCACCCCCGCTTCCCGAGCGTGTGCCAGTGCGTCGCCAAAAGCTATGCCCTGGGAAGAAGCCCACGCGTCGAGGCGGGCCACGCTCGTGTCACCCACTCCCCGGCGTGGGACGTTGAGCACCCTTTTCACAGATACCTCGTCGCCGGGGTTTGCAATAGCGTGCAGGTAGGCAAGCACGTCTTTTACTTCCCTGCGGTCATAAAACCGTGGCCCACCGAAGACCCGGTAGGGGACCCCCTGGCGAGCCAGTTCTTCTTCTATGGCCCGGCTTTGCGCATTGGTCCGGTAAAAAACCGCAACGTCTCCCCAGCGGTACCCGTGTTCCCGGCGCAACTTCACCACTTCTGAAGCAAGCCAAGATCCTTCGTCGTGCTCGTCGTCTGCCACGTAGCGCACCAGCTGTTCGCCGGCTCCCTGCGAGGTCCACAAGTCCTTTGGTTTGCGCGTCTGGTTGTTGGAAATTACGGCGTTGGCGGCGTCAAGGATCGTCTGGGTGGAACGGTAGTTCTGGTCCAGGACAACCACGGAGGCGTCGGGGAACGCCCGCTCGAACTCGAGGAAGTTCCGCACATCGGCACCCCGCCACCCGTAGATCGACTGGTCTGAATCGCCGACCACCGTCACCTGGTGATGAGCGCCGGCCAACTGGAGTACGAGCTCGTTTTGCGCCCGGTTGGTGTCCTGGTACTCGTCTACAAGAACATGCTCGAAGCGCTCCTGGTACTGGGCCAGGATCTCGGGCCGGTCCCGGAACAGCCGCACGGTAACGCCCAACAAATCGTCGAAGTCCATGGCATTGGCCGCCAGCAACCTGCGTTGGTATTCCTGGTAGATCTCTGCGATCTTGCGTTCGAACAGCGAACTGCGCCGTGCGCGCTCGGCGTATGCATTGGCATCGAGCAGCTCGTTTTTTGCAGCGGAGATGCTTGCGTGGATGGCCCGCGACGGGAACTTCTTAGTGTCCAGGCCAAGATCCCGCACCACGTAACCCGTGAGGCGTACGGCATCGGACTGGTCATATATCGAAAACGATTGCTGGTAACCGAGTGAAGCGGCTTCCCGGCGCAGTACCCGCACGCACGCCGAGTGGAAAGTCGACACCCACATCTTCTCCGCTACGCGCCCGACGAGGCCGGCGACGCGGTGGCGCATCTCGTCGGCGGCCTTGTTGGTAAATGTGATCGCCAATATTGCGAACGGGGAAACCCCTTTTTCGCGGATCAACCAGGCGATGCGGTGAGTGAGGACGCGCGTCTTGCCCGAACCTGCCCCAGCCACGATCAGCAGTGGCCCGTCGGGGTGGGTGACAGCCTCGAGCTGAGAGGGGTTTAGCCCCTCCAGGAGGGGCCGTTGCCGGTCTTGCCCCCCATGGTCAACACCCTCGGCCCAAAGGGCGTCCTGACCGACGGGCGCACCGTCGTCCCCGGGGGATCGGTGAGCCATGGGGGTTGCGCCCGCTGGCGTCAGTGCCCCATCCCGACGTGCTGGGAACGCTGGAGCGACTTGCCCTCCGTGAGCAGTGCCGGCGCCACCATCACCTCGGCCTTCTGGAACTCTTTCACGCTGCCGTAACCACAAGTGGCCATGGATGTCTTGAGCGCCCCGAAGAGGTTGACGCGGCCGTCGTTCTCGTGAGCGGGCCCGATCAGGATTTCCCTCAGCGTGCCACGCATGTCGGTCTTCACCCGTGCCCCGCGGGGGAGCGTCGGGTGGAATGTGGCCATGCCCCAGTGGTAGCCATGTCCCGGCGCTTCGGCGGCTGCGGCGAGAGGTGAGCCCAGCATCACGGCGTCGGCACCGCAGACGATCGCCTTTGCGACGTCACCACCCGTGCCCATCCCGCCGTCGGCGATGACATGCACGTAGACGCCCGTCTCGTCGAGGTGCTGGGCCCGCGCCGCCCTCGCGTCAGCGATCGCAGTTGCCTGCGGCACGCCGATGCCGAGGACCCCGCGGGTGGTGCAGGCGTGCCCGGGCCCGACTCCCACCAGCACGCCAACCGCCCCGGTACGCATCAGGTGAAGGGCTGCCTGGTAAGAGGCGCAACCTCCGACGATCACAGGGATCTCGAACTCGCGGATAAAGCGCTTCAGGTTTAGGGGCTCGGCCGTCTTGGAAACGTGCTCGGCCGAAACGACAGTCCCTTGGACCACGAACAGGTCCAGCTCCGCCTCGAGGAGCGCCTCGGCGTACTGAGCGGTGCGCTGTGGGGTCAACGAAGCGCAAGCCACGACGCCGGCCGCCTTGATCTCGCGGATCCGGGCGGTCACCAGTTCGGGCTTCATGGGCTCGGAATAGATCTGCTGCATCCGCGCTGTCGCCTTGTCTGGCGCGAGATGGGCGATCTCCTCGAGGTACGGGTCCGGGTCGTCATAGCGCGTCCAGAGGCCTTCGAGGTTGAGGACGCCGACACCGCCGAGCTGGCCGATCTCGATAGCCGTGGCGGGGCTGATGACACCGTCCATGGCGGCCCCCATCAAAGGGAGGTCGAAGCGGAAGGCGTCGATCTCCCACGAGATATCTACATCCTCAGGGTCCCGTGTCCGCCTGCTCGGGACGATCGCAATGTCGTCGAAGCCGTAAGCCTGCCGCCCTGTTTTGCCCTTACCTATCTCGATTTCCACTGTGCCTGCCTCTCGTACGCATCCCGGTGCTGTCAACACGCGAGCCTACTGGGAAGCAGGCCACCGCCGAGGCATGATCGGCGGCGGGAGCCAGATCCGGGGGCGCGTTCAGCGCCTCGAGCTCAAGCGCGCGACAGGCCGATAGCGACGCGGGTCGGGCGGTCCGCGCGGGCTGGTTCTCCCTGCTCCTGTACCGAGGGAGGAGGCGCCGGCTGGCCCGTCGAGCGGTCCATCTCCATCAGGTAGATCTCGGTGACTGGCAGTGCGGCCGTCTCCAATGCCGCGCCCAACGTCGGGCTCGGCCGGGAGGTTGCATCGCCAGCGGCTCCCCCCGCCGCTCCCGAGCTCGCACGGCCCAACGCCAGCTCGGCGCGCTTGGTGACAGGCAGCACGGCAGGAAGCGGGCGGTCGTCCCGCACGGGCGCCGGAGCCAGCAGGCCCGAACAACGAGAACAGGATGAGCGACCAGACGGGTTGTAGATACCGCAGCGCGGGCACATCATGATCTCCCCAGGGTACCGTCCTGCGAGCCGCTTTGCCTCTTCGCGGCCGCTCCGGCGTCCTCCATCGGCTCTCTTTGCCCACGGCGGCCCAGCACGGCCTCCAACAGTTCGGCTAGTAGACGGCCCGTGGCTCCCCAAACCGTGTCCTCGTCGAGGCGGAAAAATGGGACCGCCCGCAACTGCGTCCCCACGCCGTGGCGCGAGGGCCAGAGCTCTTCGTGGTAGGCCCCATTAGTCGCAAGCTGCGCCAGCGGCACCCAAAAAACCTTGTCGACCTCGTTCGGGTCGGGGACGAAAACCGGGCTCTCGGAAGAGCCCGACAACCTCCCGACGAAACAATGGACCAGCGCGGGGCTGCGGGTCGTCGTAAGCGGGGTCAGCTGGCCGATGACGTCGATGTCGCCCGCTGCCACTCCGATCTCCTCGTTGGCTTCCCGTAGTGCCGCCTCCAGGGGAGCCTCGCCGCGCCGCAAACGGCCGCCAGGGAAGCACACCTCCCCCGCATGGGAGCGCAAGTGGCCCGGTCGCCGGGTGAGGACGACGTTCGCCTCACCGGCGCGCTCGAACAGCAGGCACAGCACAGCAGCAGGCCTCTGGTCGGCTTGCGCCGGGAGCTCAGCCTGCGTGACGTTCCTCGCGACATGGCCAGACGCCGGCGGCCCAACCGATGCCGCCACGGCCCGCTGCACTTCGTCAACGGTTATAGCGCAACGTTCGCTCGCGCTAAGGCGCTCCCATGGAGCGGGGGCACCCGGCAAGAAGCCGTTCGGCCGCGGGATCTCAACGCGCAGGTGCGCCACTCTGGGTCGAAAGGCTTTCGAGCAACTCGCGGAGCCCTCCCGTTTTGAGGTTGGCCATCACGCGCCCTGGTGTCACGTCGCCCCGTTCCCACTCCAACCATGAAGCCAGGAGCTTGTTTGCGTCGGGGGCGGGGACTTCCACGGCCGCCAGACTACCGCCAAAGGGCCGCAGCCGAGCGTGCTACGACCGGGCGTCTATTTGCCCACCCCTCGTCAGGCCCGTGGGACCTCAGCTTCAGCAGGAACGCGGGTCCCAGGGTTGCTCTTGGTCGGCCGCGGCGCTCACCGGGTTGCCGTCAGGCGTCGGGACGGTGGTAGCCGGGGCGACCGTGGTCGTGCCGTGGAGGGCGGGGGCCCGTGTCGTCGCGGAGGTGGTGGGAGCGGCGGTCGTTGGGGAAGCAGCGTTCGTCGGGGTCGTTGTCGGTGCGGCGGCCTTGGCCGAAACGGCGACCGTGGTGCCGAGGTCCACTTGGATGTCACCTTGCGCCAGGGATGGCTCCACCTGCAACATGACCGCTCCCGAAAGGTATTTCATGACGTAGAGGGCCTGAGCAAGGTCGGTCGGGCGATAGTTGACCAGGGTCTCCGAGATATTGGCGGGGACCTCTCCCGAGGTCTCGCTCGTGACCTTGATGCCGTGAGTTGCCAGAGCCTGACCGGCTGCAACAGCTGCGTCGTAGCTGCCGGCGATGCTGACCACGCTCACCGAAGCCGGGGCGACCGGTGTAGGGAACACGGCTCCCGCCCACGCCTTTATCACGTTGTTATCAGCAGGTTGCACGGGAAAAAGGACGTCGCCCATCCCGTAGCCGCCGTAGTAATAGTTGTTGACCCCCGTGGTCGGCAGCGTCGTCTCGGGCACCGTCGACGCGTTTATGTGGCTGTAGGCAAGGATAAGGCTGAGCATCTGGCCCTTGAGGGGTGCGTCCACAGTCATCTGGCCGAGGATCGCGCTCAGGAAGTTGGCGGCCGCCACGGGGTCTGTCAATCCCTTCGATTTTGCCGTCTGCGCAACGACCTTGAGGAAAGTATGGGTCCTCACAATTCGGGCGAGATCTGACTCGGGGTCATACGGCCAGTCATACCTCGGGGCATCCATACCCTTGGGTTCGTACTGGAGGTGCCTGGCCCGAACTAGCGCCAATGCCTCGAAACCGTTGAGGTGGTGGCAGCCGGGTGTACCTATGTTGAGAAGGGAGTCGGCGTCGAACACCGGGTCCGGGAAATAGACGTTTATCCCGCCGAGAGCGTTCACGCTGTTGATGAAGCCGTTGAAATTGAGCTCTATGAAATGGTTGATGGGGATACCGAGGTCCTCTTCGATCGCCTGGACGAGGTTGTTCGCCCCGTCGGAACCGTCGTTGAGTGCGGCGTCCATTTTTTGGTATGAGCCGACCGGGCTGCCGGCCGGCATGGCTGAGAACAGGTCGCGAGGGATCGACAATATGGAAGCCGTGTGGTTGACCGGGTCGAGGTGCAGGACCATCATGATGTCCGCAAGCGTCCCGGAGTACGTGAGCGACGAGCCGAACTGGAGTTGCTGCTGAGGGGTGAGGCCCTGGCGGGTCTCGTTGCCGATCAGAAGGATGTTCTCCGGGTCACCGTGCGCAGTCTCGCTGGAAGGGATCTTCAGCTCGCACTTCACATCGAAGCAACCGGTAGGGGTGATGCTCCCGCTCGGGGCCGTCGGTATCTCATTGATCTTGTAACGCACATACCCGTAGGCCGCCCCCATAGCGATCAGGCACACGACCACAACGAGGTTGGCGGCAATGAGGGTACGGCGAGGCCAATGCGCCTTGACACGCACCTTGGGAGGCTTCTTCTTCGACGGCTGGGACGCTGCGGGATCCCCGCCGGGCGGCTGCGCGCTGTGCTTAGGGGCAGGGCTGCTCACGGGTATTAATACACTTTACGGGTAGGGAACGGTTCACCAGACGCTGGCAACAACAAAGACAGGCCCGGCACCAGCGCCGGGCCCATCTTAGAACGTTGAGTACGTGGCAACCGCAGGGCTACATCATCCCCATGCCGCCGCCGGGGCCACCGCCTGCGCCGGCAGCCGCGTTGGCGCCCTTTTTCTCAGGCTTGTCCGCAACCGTCGCCTCGGTAGTTAGCAGCAGGGCGGCTACAGACGCCGCGTTCTGCAGGGCGGAGCGGGTTACCTTCGCAGGGTCGATCACGCCGGCCTTGAGCAAGTCCTCAAAATGGCCAGTCAGCGCGTTAAGCCCGACACCGCCGGTCTCACGCTCTGCTTGCTCCACGATCACAGCGCCTTCCAGGCCGGCGTTGGACGCGATCCAACGCATCGGCTCGTCGAGCGCCTTGCTTACGATCGTGGCACCTGTGGCTTCGTCGCCGGTAAGGGTGCGGATGAGCTTGTCCACCGCGGCCCGGGAACGGAGCAGGGCCAAACCACCGCCAGGGACAACGCCCTCTTCGATGGCAGCCTTGGTCGCTGAGACCGCGTCCTCGATGCGGTGCTTCTTTTCCTTCAGCTCGATCTCGGTCGCAGCGCCCACGCGGATCACGGCCACACCGCCGGCGAGCTTGGCGAGACGCTCTTGCAGCTTCTCACGGTCCCAATCGGAGTCGGTGTCCTCGATCTCTCGCTTGATCTGCGAGATACGGGCCTTTACTTCGGCCTCGGCGCCGGAGCCTTCGATGATCGTGGTCGTGTCCTTGGCGATGACCACCTTGCGGGCGCGACCAAGAAGAGCGATGTCCGTGTTCTCCAGCTTCAGGCCGACCTCTTCGGAGATGGCCTGGCCGCCGGTCAGTACCGCAATGTCGGCGAGCATGGCCTTGCGCCGGTCACCAAAGCCGGGTGCCTTGACTGCGACGCTCTGGAACGTGCCCCGTAGCTTGTTGACGATCAAAGTGGCGAGGGCCTCACCGTCGACATCCTCGGCGATGATCAGCAGAGGCTTGCCGGCGGTCATCACACGCTCGAGGACCGCGATTAGGTCGTGAGCGGAGCTGATCTTTTGGTTGGCGATCAGGATGAAGGGGTCCTCCAGGACAGCCTCCTGGCGCTCCTGGTCAGTCACGAAGTAGGGCGAGATGTAGCCCTTGTCGAACTGCATGCCCTCGGTGAACTCGAGCTCGACACCAAAGGTGTTCGACTCCTCGACTGTCACCACGCCGTCCTTGCCCACCTTGTCGATGGCGTCAGAAATGACTTCGCCGATCGAGGGGTCGGCCGCGGATATCGACGCCACCTGGGCGATCTCGGCCTTGTCGTCGACAACCTTGGAGAGCGCGTGGATCGACTCAACCGCTGCCTTGACGGCCTGCTCGATGCCGCGCTTGAGGGCGATGGGATTGGCACCGGCCGCGACATTGCGGAGCCCCTCGCGCACAAGCGCCTGGGCCAGCACCGTGGCAGTGGTCGTCCCGTCGCCTGCGATGTCGTTGGTCTTGGTGGCCACCTCTTTCACGAGCTGAGCGCCCATGTTCTCGAAGTGGTCCTCCAACTCGATCTCCTTGGCGATCGTTACGCCGTCGTTGGTGATCGTCGGAGCGCCCCAACGTTTGCCGATAACCACGTTGCGCCCTTTCGGCCAAGGGTTACCTTGACGGCGTCTGCGAGCTTGTTGACCCCTGCCTCGAGGCCCCTCCTCGCGACTTCATCGAACTGGAGCTGCTTGGGCACTACTTCGTCACCTTCGCCAGCACGTCACGGCTGCTGAGGACCAGCAGGTCCTCGCCGTCGACGGCTACCTCGGTGCCGCCGTACTTCGAGTAAAGGACTGTGTCGCCGACCTTGATGTCGAGGGCGATCAGCTCACCGCTGTTGTCGGCCCGGCGCCCGGGCCCGACAGCTAGGACATGGCCCTGCTGCGGCTTCTCTTTGGCGGTGTCGGGGATGACGAGGCCCGACGCCGTTCTCTCTTCCGCCTCGTTCGGGCGGACAACGATTCGATCGTCAAGGGGGTGCAGTTTCATGATGTCGTCGCCTCCGTGGCAAGTATTTCGGACAGGGTTCTCCGGCTAGCACTCTCACCGGTCGACTGCTAACGATAGCGACCTGTGGGCGTTAGTACAAACTTCCTGGGCAGAAGGCGCGCGCGTTTAGCCCAAATTGCGCCTCGCGGCGGACATTTGCTCAGGTCGCAGGTCCCCGAGGGCCTGCTTAGCTCGTTGCCGGCACGTCCGCACCGATCGCTGGCGCGGCCGGCACGGCCAGCGCCGAGCGGAGGAAATCGACCTGGGTGAGCAGGAGGTTCTCCGCGATGTCCTCCCTTGCGGCCACGTGGGTCACCCCCGACAGTGGCAGGACGGCGTGCTGGCGGCCGGCCGCCAGCAGCGCGCTGGACAGCTCGAGGGTGTGCACTACGAAGACGTTGTCGTCGGACAACCCGTGCACCAGGAGCAATGGCCGGGCCAGGTTGGCGGCGAGGGGGATCAGCGAACTGCGCTCGTACGCTTCCGGGGTGCGGTCTGGGTGCCCGAGGAAGCGCTCGGTGTAGTAGGTGTCGTACCAGCGCCAGTTCGTGACGGGGGCGCCGGCGACGGCCGCATGGAACACGTCCGGTCGGGCGAGCACGCCAAGGGCTGCCAAGAAACCGCCGAACGACCACCCGACGATGCCGACACGCCCGAGGTCCAGCTCAGGGACCTCCTGCGCCGTGAACTGGAGGGCTTCGACCTGGTCCTCCAATGGCGCTTTGGCGAGGTCCTGGTAAACCTCTCGCTCGAACGCCGGCCCGCGCCCAGGTGTGCCGCGCCCGTCAGCTACCACCACGGCAAACCCCTGGTCGGCAAGCCATTGAGCCTCCAGCCAGGCAGACCGTGCGGCCATGACCTTTTGGTGCCCCGGGCCCCCGTAGGGCGCCACGATGACCGGCAGCTTGCCACCGACATGGCCGGACGGCAGTACGACGCCCACCCTCAGATGGCGAGGCCCCACCTTCATGAAGCGGACGACCGGGTCGACCACCGGTATTTCCGCCCGGTCAACGAGGGCATGCGGCTGCGAGCCGTCCACATGCACCATTGCCTGCACGCCATGGCGGGCCATGGTCCGCGACACCACGACTTGGACCGCGCCGCCGCCAATCGCGGTCGAGACCCCGCCGAAGTCGGTGACCTGACGGAGGCCCGCCTCTTTGGACCAGCTCCAGGCTTCGACGACCTCCGGGTCGGTGGACGCCGTGAACAGCACCGAGCTCCCTGCGTGGGTCACGGCGCGCACCTGTAGCCCTGGCGGGGTGACCAGGTCGTCGCCCACCTGGAGACGCAACGTGCCGGCGTCCACCACCCCCCACAGCAGCTGCCCGTCTTCGAGCCATGCCGGCACACCGGGAAGTGAGGCGACCCAGGCGGGGTCGCTCGCTTCGACCAGCTTTGACGTCGTCCCTCCGGCCAGGTCGACGCGCAAGACCGCACAAGCGTGGTGGTCCCGCTGTTCCACAAGGAGCAGGGGCGGGCCCGAGCGGCTCCAGTGGACGTCGACGAGGTACGGGTAACGGTCAACGTCCCAGGAGATCTGCGTGCGATCGCCCCCGCCGGGCGACGCCGCCAGGTGCCAGAGGCTGACTAAGGCGTCGGCGGTGCCGGCGAGGGGAAAGTAGTGGGCCTGCGGCTTGCTCTCGGGCGCCGAGGGGTCCGACGTCCACAGTTTCGAGACGGGGCTGTTGTCGACGCGAGCTGCCAGGAGGGAGCTCCCATCGGGCGCCCACCAAAAACCGCGGGGACGGCCCATTTCTTCTGCTGCGGCGAACTCGGCGGCCCCCCAAGTGACCTCGCCTTCCTCTTCAGCGAGGAGTTCCGGCGCCCCGCCGGAGGTCGGGACAAAGTACAGCGCCGGCCCCGACAAGAACGCGACTGCCTGCCCAGTCGGCGATGGGCGCGGGTCGACGACGCCGGGCCGGGCCGGCAACTCGACCGGGCCTGCGGCGCCCGCGCCTTCGCTGAGCGCTACCCACCACAACCTGCCGCCCAGCGCGAACGCGGCATGTCGCACGTCCTCGTCGCACGAGTACCCGACTACCCCGCCGGCAAGCTCGCGGCTGCGTTCGCGACGGGCGCGCTCCTCGTCCGGCACCTCCTCCGCGTTGGCACCAAGGATGCTCGCCGCGCTTGCGACCTCGCGCTCCACACCCATGGTGGTATCGAAAACCCACAGCGAGGTTACGGGATTGTCACCGGCAGGCGAGCGAAGGAAAACGACACGCTCGCCATCTGGCGAAACGGTAAAACTGCGTGGCGCACCAAGAGAAAACCGCCGGGTCCGTGCCTCCTGGCGAGGGAAAGAAACGGCTGGGTCGCCCATTTGCGGGCGACTATACAACAACTGCGGCTAGACGAAATGCAGCGCCAGGTTAGGGTCGACCGCGACGTCGAGGGGCGTGGGGCCGTCCTGTCGCAGGCGGTACCAGGCAGTCGCCCCGATCATTGCGGCATTATCGGTGCACATCGCACGCGATGGCATAAAGGCGGTCCGCCCATCCTCCGCGCACATTTGTGCCACCCGCTCACGAAGCGACGTGTTCGCCGCCACGCCGCCGCCGATGCAAACCGCTTTGGCCTCGACCTCGGCTGCCGCCTTCCTCGTCTTGGTGACGAGCACGTCTACGACGGCCTCTTGGAAACTCGCCGCGACATCAGCTAACTCGGCCCCTGCGTTCGCCTTCATGTAGCGGACGACGGAAGTCTTCAGGCCGCTGAAGGAAAAATCGTACCCACCCGCCGCAAGGCCACGTGGGAAGGCGATCGCCTTCGCGTCGCCCTCCTTGGCGGCTCTTTCGATCGCTGGGCCGCCCGGGTAGCCGAGGCCCAAGTACCTGGCCACTTTGTCGAAAGCTTCCCCAGCCGCGTCGTCTATGGTCTGGCCCAAGAGGCGGTACTCGACCCGGCCAGCCGAGCCCTCCATGCTGATGAGCATCGTGTGACCCCCCGAGACCAGCAGCACCACGGTTGGCAACGACAACGTGGGGTCCTCGAGGAAGGCAGCATGAAGATGGCCTTCCATATGGTTGACACCGACGAATGGGAGGCCCCACGACCAGGCGTAGGCCTTGGCTGCGCTGGCGCCCACTATGAGCGAGCCGACAAGCCCTGGCCCTATTGTGGCCGCCACCGCAGCAAGGTCCTGCGGGCCCGTGCCGGCCCTGGCCATGGCCTCGCGGACAACGGGCCCGAGTAGTTCGAGGTGCGCCCGGCTGGCAATTTCGGGCACCACCCCGCCGAACGCCGAATGGATTTCGGTCTGGCTGCTGACCACCGAGGACAGGATGTGGCGGCCGTCTTCGACAACTGCGGCCGCCGTTTCGTCGCAGGAGGTCTCTATGGCAAGTATTTTCACAAGCCCGGGGTGGCGTTTATCCGGGCTTGGACTTCGGGTGAGCGCAGCTGGTACAGCCACATGATCAGCGCGTCCTCCCCGGTCTCGAGGTAGTAATTGCGGCGAAGGCCGGCGATCTCGAAGCCGAACTTGCGGTAGAGGTCCTGCGCTGCCAGGTTCCCGACGCGGACCTCCAGGGTCATCGCCGTGCACCCGCGCCGGAAACCTTCGCGCGCAAGGTGCGCCAGGAGCACGGTCCCGAGGCCCTGGCGGCGCATCGAGGGGGCTATAGCGAGGTTCGTTACGTGGGCTTCGTCCACCACGAACATAAGCCCTCCGTAGCCGACAACCTTTCCGTCCACACGCATAACTATGTAATAACGCGCGTCGCCTTGGGCAAGCTCGCTCGTGAACACGCCGAGCGACCACGGTTTAGGGTGCGCGCGGTGCTCGATGCGGATCACCGCGGGGAGGTGCCGCCGCCGCATGGGCTCGATCATCACCTGCGGGCTGCCGAGCTCGGAGGTGTGCGCTCTCATCGGGCCGCCTCGGGCTTGGCCGGGCGGGACGGGGCAGGGCCGTTCACTCGCCCGCCCACCTGGTCCCAGCCGATCCGCACGTCGGCCTGGCGCAGGTAAAGGGGGGCGGGCAGGGCGCCCGCCTCGAAGGACTTGGCCCCGTCGAAGGCCTTGCCGGCCCTGCCTGCCATTCGCTCCATGCCTAGCTCGGCGACCGCAAGAGGCGAGGGCCACATTTCGCCGGGACCGGCTACCTCTGTGCCGGCCAAGTCGGTACCCGCGGCCTCGAAGATCTCCCTGTAGCGCACGGCACCGTCCCCGACCGCGAGGACGCCGAGGTTGGCAAGCTCGTGTGCGGCGTCTTGTGGGCTGGCCACGGCGGGAGCGCGGACCTCGTCGAGGCGCCGGCCGTCGGCTTCGAAAAGCGCCCAGTAGACCTCGCCTCGCCTTGCGTCAACGACAGCGGCCAGCGGCCCCCGCCGGCGACGGTGCGGGTGGGCCAAAGCTTCAAGGCTCGTCACACCCACCGCTGGGATACTACGCGCAGTCGCGATCGTGGTCGCCGTGGCCAGCCCCACCCGCAGCCCGGTGAACAGGCCCGGGCCAATGTCGACCGCCACCGCATCCAGGTCAGCAACCGAAATACCGGCCTGGCGGCACAGTTCGTCGATAGCCGGGACGAGGACCTCGACGTGGCGCTGGCCGGCGACGAGCAGGTTCGCCGCAATAGGCCCGTCGTCATCCCACAATGCGCACCCGGCTAAACGAGTGGCCGTCTCGATGGCAAGCAGCTTCATGGTCGGCCCGTCGCCCTAGGCCGACGCGGCCAGGGCCGCCGACAGTTCAGCCATGCGCCCCAGCCAGCTCGGCCCAAGAGCGCTGAAAACAAGAATTCGCGCACCGTTGGCCCCGGCTGCGCCAGGCTCTGGCTGGAGACCGCGGGTCTCGAGGCCTGCGAGCTCGAAGTCGATCGCAACATGCAGGTAGTCAGGTGCCAGAGCCGGGGCGGCCAGCTCCCCCCACTCGATGACCGCCGCGGCACCCTCCTCGATCAGTTCGGGGATAGCGAGGTCGACAACCTCCTGGAGCTGCTCGAGCCGCCAGACGTCTGCGTGCAACAGGTCCCACCCGGCACTCGTCCGGTAACTGTGCATCAGCACGAAGGTAGGGCTGGTTACTGGGCCGGGGGCCCGAGTGCGGCAGCCAGGCCCTGCGTGAAGGTGGTTTTGCCCGCCCCGAGCTCGCCACCCAGCAACACCGTGTCGCCGGGGCGCAGCAGTGCGGCCAGCACCGCGCCCAGGCGTTTCATGTCTGGCGCACCGGGCGCCAGGGCGACGAGGGCTCCCGCAGGCGCCCCGCGCGGCACCGTCGGCCTCACGAGTGTTGTGCGCCCGAGGGCCGGCCAGCGCCGAGGGCCTCCTTGGCGCGCACGAGGTCGGCTCGCATCTGGGCCACGACCTGGCCACCACCGCGCAATGCGGCCGAGGGGTGGAACGTCGGGACAAGTTGGCCGCCACGGTACGGGTAGACCCGGCCCCGCAGGCGGCTG
This sequence comes from uncultured Acidimicrobiaceae bacterium, assembly GCA_963699075.1. Taxonomy (GTDB): domain Bacteria; phylum Actinomycetota; class Acidimicrobiia; order Acidimicrobiales; family Palsa-688; genus Fen-671. Next base: position 597,575 of record CAVOTF010000006.1, read on the forward strand.
ATCCCCTCGGCAGTGGCTAACAGTAATTTCGTCGCGAAATTGCCCAGCGTTACGACGACCTTCGGGTTGACCAGCTCCAATTGTTTTTCCAGGTACGGCCAGCAGGCTTCGATTTCGTCAGGAAGGGGGTCACGGTTACCTGGTGGGCGGCACTTGACCGTGTTCGCTATGTAGAAGTCCTGCCTGGTGAGCCCCATCTCTTCCAGCACCAGCCGGTCCAGGAGCTGCCCGGAGCGCCCGACGAAAGGTAAGCCCTGGAGATCCTCCTGCTGGCCTGGCCCCTCGCCGACGAACATGAGGTCAGCGGCCGGGTTCCCCATCCCGAACACCACGTTCGTGCGCCCGCTCGCAAGCCTGCAAAGCGTGCAAGTCGACGCAACCTTGGCGACGTCGGCCAACGCGCCGCCCTTGCGCAAGTCTCCGCCTGTCTGCACAGCAGCACCGTAGCTGATGTTTATTTGCGCTGCAGCTCCCTGTCCCTGCTGGCAGACTGGCCCTATGCCCGCGACCGAACACCCTGAGATCGTGATCCCCTCCGGCATGGTGCCGGGCGACGGCCGTTTCGGTAGTGGGCCTTCCAAGATCCGCGCAGAGGCGATGCAATCTCTGGTGGCATCCGGCAACCGGCTCCTTGGTACAAGCCATCGTCAGAAGCCCATAAAGGCCGTCGTCGGTCGGCTCCGCTCGGGGCTGCGCGAGTTTTTCAGCCTCCCCGAGGGCTACGAGGTCGCGCTCGGCAACGGTGGCACGACGGCGTTCTGGGATTTGGCGACGTTCTGCCTGATCGAAAAACGGAGCCAACACCTGGTGTTCGGGGAGTTCTCTGCGAAGTTCGCCGCCGCAGCCAAAGCCGCCCCCTGGCTGTCGGATCCCGACGTGGTCGAAAGCCCGGTTGGTACCCACCCCTTTGCCGAGGGCCGCGAAGGCATCGACCTTTATGCGCTCACGCACAACGAGACTTCTACGGGCGTAATGATGGAGGTGCGCCGCCCGGAGCGCGCCCCGGAAGGTTCGCTCGTTGCGGTGGACGCCACCTCGGCGGCCGGAGGCTTGCGGGTCGACCCCTCCGAGTTCGATGTCTATTACTTCGCCCCCCAAAAGGGTTTCGCTTCCGACGGGGGGCTCTGGCTGGCGCTGTTGTCGCCCCAAGCTGTTGCCCGAGCCGAACAGATAAAGGCCTCGGGGCGTTTTATGCCGGCGTTCCTCGATCTACAGGTCGCGCTCGAGAACAGCCGGCTCGACCAGACCTACAACACGCCGGCCGTTGCGACGTTGCTGCTCGCGCTCGACCAGCTCGAATGGATGTTGGGCAACGGCGGCCTCGAGTTTTCCGCCGGCCGCTGCGACCGCTCGGCGGAGATCCTCTACGGGTGGGCCGAATCAAGCGCGTACGCGACGCCTTTTGTCGCCAAGCCCGACGAGCGCTCCCATGTCGTGGGCACGATCGACTTCGACCATTCGGTCGATGCAGACATGGTCGCCAAGGTCCTCCGCGCGAACGGCATCGTCGACACCGAGAGCTACCGCAAGCTGGGGCGGAACCAGCTGCGGATCGCGATGTTCCCGGCGATCGACCCCGGCGACATCGCCGCCCTTACGGGCTGTATCGAGTACGTGGTCAGCGCGCTTTCCTGACAGCGGCCTCGGTTTATCAGGTGTAGATGCGGGGCAGGCGAGGAGAAAGAGCGCACGTCACTTCGTACGCAATAGTCCCGAGGCGCTCGCCCCACTCCCACGCGGTCACCTCCTCGTCGCCCTGACGGCCGATCAGGACCACCTCATCGCCGGACTTCACCCCGCCACCAGGCCCACAGTCAACGAGGATTCTGGTCCATCGTGACCGAACCGGCGATAGGCCGGCGCCGGCCACCGATCAGCACCTCACCGCCCACCTGGGATAGTCGCCGTGGGGCCCCGTCGGCGTAGCCGACCGGGACAGTCGCAATCACTGAGGAGGTCGAAAGGCGGTAGTGCAGGCCGTACGAGAGGCCCTCGCCGGCGGCCACCTCCTTTGCATATGAGACCTCGGCTTTGAACGACAGTGCCGGCAACAAAGGCCTTACCGCGGGGTGGTCTCGCATCGAAGATGCCGGCGCCAGCCCGTAGATGGCGATCCCCGGCCTGACCATGTCGTAGCGCGAGGCGGGGTGCACAAGTGCGCCCGCGGAGTTGGCGGCGTGCAGGAGGGAGGGCCGGGTGCCGTCAGCGGCCAGGGCAGCGATAACGCGATCGAAACTGGACAGCTGCTCCTGGGTGTAGGGGTCAGCGGGGTCGTCCGCCACTGCCAGGTGGGTGTACAGGCCTTCGAAGGACAGCAGCGGGTTGGCAGCCACCACGCTGGCCAGCTCGAGGACGTGGGCGGGGCTGGCGCCCACGCGGTGCATGCCGGTATCGACCTTCAGGTGCACGGGTACCGGGTTGCCCTGGTCCTGTGCTGCGAGGGCACCGAGCAATGCCGCCAGCCCGCGCTCGGTGTAGATGGTGGGAGTGAGGTTGTCCTCGACCACCAGTCGCATGGCCTCTGGTGCCGGCTCCGAAAGGACTATCACCGGGACGTCGATGTCGGCCTGCCGAAGCTCGTGGCCCTCCTCGGCCAGGGCCACGCCCAGGTGCCGGGCGCCACCGGCGATGGCGGCCCGAGCCACCCGGACCGCACCGTGGCCGTACCCGTCAGCCTTTACGACCGCGCATACCGCAGCGGGGGCAACCACCTCGCAGATGCGGGCAACGTTGGCCGTCACCGCGGCCAGGTCCACCTCGACCCACGCCGGCCGCAGCCACCCCGCCACACGCTTGACGGGGGATATGTGACCCTCGGCCTCGTCGGCTTCTGCACTACCATGGCGCGGCGGCATTGGCGACCTCATCGGTCACGCACCTCTCACGAGCCCTTGGTCAAGGCGCCCGCACGGCCCTGGCCGAGCAAGCCCGAGAGCCAGCCGGCCACGAGGTCGGGCAGGTCGCTCGCCACGAGGCCCTGCGAGTACCCGGTCCTGGCCGCCCGGCCGTGCACGTGAGCAGCGAGTGCCGCCGCCTCGAACGCCGGCACGCCCCTGGCGATGAAGGCGCCGACCATGCCGGACAACACGTCCCCCGTTCCGGCGGTGGCCAAGCGGGAGTCACCTGAAGAAGACACCAAGGCCCTCCCATCGGGCGCGGCGACAACCGTCGTCGAGCCCTTGAGCAGGACGATGGCACCGCTGCGAGCAGCTGCGTCGCGCGCCGCGGCGAGGTGATCGGCCGGGGGGGTGGCCGGCCAAGCGGGTGAGTTCTCCGGCGTGGGGGGTGATTACGGTGGGCTCCGAGCGGCGCCCGGCGAGGGAACGTAGGGCTTCGAGGGTGCCGATGGCGTTGAGGCCGTCCGCGTCAACCACGACCGGGACGGGGGCGGAGGCGACGACCAGGCCGACCTCTCCCCCGGGCAACCCTTCGGGGCCCGCCGAACCGCCGGGCCGAGCCGCCGGGGCCGAGCCGCCTGGGCCGGCGCCCGCTGCCGCGCCTGTCACCGGCCCCAGGCCGGGCCTATTACCAGCACCTTGAACCGGGAAAGGCCCTCGAGCACCTCGCTATGCCATCCCGAAGCCGGGACGCGATGTTGCACCAGTTCCCCCGGGGGCAGGACCGACGGGTCAACCCCTGGCATGGAGAGCTGCACGTAACCCGCTCCGGCCCGGAGCGCCGCCCGGCTGGCGAGCCAGGGCGCCCCCGTCATCCCGGGGGACCCCGCTACGACACGGACCGCCGTCTGCCACTTATGAGCTTCACGCGCCCGGGCCGGGACCAAAGCAGCCACATCGCCGTCCTCGACGAGCCAACACTTCGCGACAGCCCCGGCCAACTTGCCGAGCCCGATGTCAGCCACCTCGATGTCGCCGGCTAAAGCCGGGCCAGAGCCGAGGACAAGCCCCGGTTTGAGGGATGCGAACGTGACGGTTGCGACCGCTTCGATGGCGCCGCCGCCTTCGAGCACTTCGCCGGTCGAGCCGGAGAGGCCCGAGGGGATATCGACGGCAAGGACCGGCGAGCCCCCTGGTGACGGCGGGAGGTACGGGCGCTCGAGCCCGGTACCGTAGGCGGCGTCGATGACCAGCCGGGCGGGCGGCAGGGCTTGGTCCGGTGCCAAGTCAGCGGCCTCAAGCACCTGCACCCGGGCACCGCTCGCCACCAGAAGCGCTGCTGCCGCGCGGCCGTCGGCGCCGTTGTTGCCCTTGCCGGCTACTACGACGATCGTTTTGCCATAAACGCCACTGAGCAGGCGAGCGGCCTTTGCGGCCACCGCAGCGCCCGCGCGGCCGATCAGCACCTCGACAGCCTCGGGAGCTTCGCGGTCGACGCCGGCCATTTCCTGCGGCGTAAGGACTGGGATCACGCGAGCGCAACCACCACTGCTGCGGCGCTGGTCGAGGTGTGCGTCAAGGAAACGAGCCAGCTCCGCACGGACCGCTGCGAAGCCAGCTCGGCGGCTCGGCCGCTCAGCACCAGGCGAGGTTGGCCGCTAGGTTCGCGCTGCACTTCGAGGTCGGCGAAGGCGAATGCACCAATTCCCACTCCGAGGGCCTTCATCACCGCCTCTTTTGCGGCAAAGCGGGCCGCCAGCGACGGGACCGGGTTGGCGAGCGTGGCAGCGTAGGAGCGCTCCGCGCGAGTGAAGAGCCGTTCGGCAATAGAAGGCCTGCGAAGGAGCACGCTCGCAAAGCGGGCCACGTCGACCAGGTCGATCCCGAGCCCTACCGCCACGGTGGCAGGCGGCGCGGTGGCAGGCACAGCTCAGGCGGACCAATGCCGGGCGAGCACCACGACCGGCTGGGTCAACAGCTCGATCATCGGGACTCGCCCGAGCACCAGGTCGTCAAAACCGGGCTGGGCTTCGGTCACGGCGTCAACGAGGGCGGCATAGCGGCCCTGGTAAGCCTGTAGCACCGACTTTGCCTCGTCGGGGCTGAGCAACTGCGCGAAGTGGGCGTGCAGGAGCGTGATACCGGTGACCTGGCCGTCTTTGACCTCCGGGATGATCACGCCAGTACGGCCGTCGTGAAGGCCTTCGAAAACTGTGACCTCCCTCTTCTCGGCCGCCCGGTGCTTCGTGCCTCGCAGGGCGTTGTCGGTAGAGGTGCGCGACGGTATGGACATGGCGATCCCGCCCCGGTCCACCAGGCTTATCGTCGCACCCTCCAAGGCTCCCCCACCGCCAACCGCGCCGGCGGGGACGGGCACGGCAGGGGTCTCGACGACATAGCGCGTGTAGCCGACGACCTCCTCGACGGCGGGCCCGAGGGCAGCAAGCGTGCGCAGGGCCCGGTAGCCGAGCGACTCCACGTTGGCGCCGGCCGAGAGCGTCTCGGCGACCAGCTTGGCGCGCAGCAGCTCTCCCTCGCTGCGCGAGATGCCGACCGTTACGGTCTTGGCCTGGTGCTTTATGGCGTCGACCGGCCTGGTCAGTTCGTCAATGGCGGTACCGAGCGCTGCGATGAGGTCGGATGCGATGGCGCTCGGGGTGCCGACCTTGCCCATCTCTGCCTCGTAGCCCTCCACCGGCAACGCTCCGGTCGCGTACCGCAGCAGCGAGGTCATCCGGGCCGCGGTGGAGGCGTTGAGATGGCCGTCGTAGGCACCCGAACGCAAGCCGGCCAATGCCGGTGCCGCCGCGATTTCGAGTGCTGGCGCCAGCTCGTCCAATATCAGAGCGCCATCGTGGCCGCGCCCCGCCCCCTCTAGGAGCGCCCGCGCCTCGCGAAGCGGCCGGGCCTGGGCGTCTATCGACAGGGCCGCCTCGTAGCCGAATATGTGGCCGACCATCGCGGCCAGCACAAAAGCGAGCTCCGGATGGCACGCAGGCACAGCCAGGATGTCGACTCCCGGGTTGAAAAGCTCCCTTTCAGCCTCGGTTATTATCACTACCGGGGCCGCCTTGTGGGCACGGAATATTTCTATTTCCTTGGCGATGTCGCGGGCGTTGGGCCCACTCACGCTTGGTGCGCACACGAGGATGAGGGGTTCGGCCGAAAGATCGATGTGTTTTTTGTCCTCGATAACGTCGAGGGCAATTGCCTTGTAGCAGAGCTCCGACAGTTTGATGCGGATCTCGGCGGCCGCAACATGGTCAGGCCCACTGCCGACGACGGCCCAATTCCGGCGGGGCGGTGCGACCACCGAGGCCACCTTGGCAATTTCTGGCCGCTGCGCAAGCACTTTCTCCATGAGCGATGGCAGCTTTCGCAGGGCGTCAAGGATTTCTCCTGAACGTGGCGAAGCTGCGCCGCCTACTGCACCCGCCAACCCGAGGGCGAGTAGGTGGCCAGCGGCAACCTGGGAATAGAACGCTTTGGTGGACGCCACGCTCATTTCGACGTCGCGCCCGTCGGAGGTATAGAGCACCCCGTGTGCCTTTTGTACGAGGTCACTGTTGCGCCTGTTGACTATCGCCACTACGTGGGCGCCGCGGGCGCGCACAAGGTCAACGGTACGGTTCGTGTCCGTCGTGGTACCCGATTGGCTGACGGCTACCACCAGCATCGCCGACATGTCGTCAGGCAGCCCCGCACCCGAGGGCCCCCAACCCGAAAGCTCCGTCGCGACGATCGCCTCTACCGGGATATCTGGCAACGCCTTTGCGATTGCCCCAGCAATCGCTTGGCCGGCAACGGCCGCAGTCCCCTGGCCGATGACCGCAACGTTGTGGATCCGGCCGGACGAGAGGGCCTGACGGAGCGGCCGAGGTATGACGTCGTCCCCCAAACGGGCAACAAGGGCTCCGTCGTCTCCTGTGACCAATTTCCCGCGCAGGGTCTTGCGCACCGACGACGGCGACTCTGAGATCTCTTTCAGGAGAAAATGCCGGAAGCCGCGGCGGTCGACGTCCCTGGTGGTTATTTCGGCCACCTTGACCTCTGGCTCGCCGACCGGCTGAAGAGTGCCGTCGTAGCTCAGGCGAGTGATCCCGGCTAGGGTGCCCGCGCCGCTTCGCGAACAAGTGACCACCTGGCCGCCTCGTTCGCCGTCCATGCGGACGTAACGGCTCGTTTCTTCGACGAGGCCGTACGGTTCGCTGGCGACGATGAAAGCGTCTTCTGCCAGGCCGATATTGAGGCTCTGACCGCTTCCACGAAGCGCAAGGTACAACTCGTCGGGGAGGCCAGAAGCATTGGCGGCGATGCCGACGGAACCATCGAAACGGCCCACGGCTTGGCGGAACGCTTCCCCCGGGGCCGACCCGGCCGCAATATAGCGAGCGACAAGGGTGGGTACGAGTTTGGCGTCAGTCGTGACCTCTACCGGCACTGCGACGTCTTCCGAAACGATCAGATCGGGGTAGTTGTCGACGTCGCCGTTGAGGGCGCCTATGACATACGGGCCGCGCTCGGCAGCGCCCGCTTCGTCCGAGTTGAGCGGGTGGGCGTTCGGCTCCGAGATGAGCCCCACGCTCGCCCACCGGGTGTGGGCGACGATTGTCGCTCGGACCTCGGGCGAAGCCAGCGCCAGGGCGAGCAGGCGGTCCGAGCTCATGGCTCGGCGCAGCGCTGCGACGTTGTCACCGAGCTCGCCGATCTCCGCCGCCGCCTTGTAAACGATGGAGAGGCAACCATCGGCAGCGCGCACGGCCATCGACGTGAACAACGGGTCGTCCCGGTCGCCGATAAGCGCCCTGACGGTGGGGGCCGATAGGTCGAGCCCATGGCCGGAAAGCATCAGGTGCAGGCCCGCCGAGTCTCTCCCGCGGACCTCCAGGCGGTCGAGGGACCTAAAGGCGACGTGGGCTGCCCACAGCACACCAAGCGCCGCGACTGCGGGCACCGGACCTGGGGCCGTCAGGCCGAGCGGCCCTGCCAGGGCAGAGACTCCTTTCACCGCGTCCAGGCGGTCGTGGCTGAGAGCCCAGGTGGCGTCGTGGAGGATTACAAGCGCCGCGTTCAACTCCTCTAGCTGGGCTGTGCTCACTTCGAAGTCGCCCTTGTCGAGCGCTGACTCGAAGTCTGCGACCTGAACTTCGATGAGGGCCGTGCCATCGGTGAGAGCCTGGGCGGCGTCGGGCGCACCGAGCAGGCACCTGAGCCCGGGCACGCCGCGCAACGACGCGTCGAGCCTGCTCAGCGCCTCGCTGGCAGCCCGCAGGGCGTCCAACCGGGCGGCGAAGCTCGGGCCCGCAGTAACCGTTCGCAGCGAACCGGCCACGGAGCTCAGCGTCGCAGCCACCTCACCGGGGTCGGGAGGCGGACGAAGTGAAGGCCGCGCGAGGACGGCGACAATGCCACACATGTTTCAAAGGGTAGCGGCGCGGGCGGCCCTTAGGCTCGGAACAACCTGCGGGAGCACCCGCCGGGGAGCCGCCTAGGCCTAACCGGGGCCACCCAAACTTGCGTGGAGAGCTGCCACGATGCGCTCCACGGCGGCTTCGGCCACAGACTCGGACGGTGCTTCCACCATTACCCTCACGAGAGGTTCGGTGCCGCTCGGACGGAGCAACACGCGGCCGCCTCCCCCAAGCTCGCCTTCGACCTTGCGAACCTCGTCCCAGACGGCGCCGGCGTGCTCCAAACCGTCGCGCTCCGAGACGGCGACGTTGCGCAAAACCTGGGGGCACCGCTCCAGGGCCGCAGCGGCCATGTCCTCGAGGCGCGCCCCGCGCCTCGTGATCAAGTCGGCGAGCAGCAGGCCCGACAGGACGCCATCGCCGGTGGTGGCCAGCGAGCGGAACACGATGTGGCCGGACTGTTCGCCGCCCAATGCCCAGCCGTGTGAATCGAGCGCCTCCAGGACATTGCGGTCGCCGACGCCGACGGTCTCCACCTTCACCCGAGCAGCCTGCATCGCCTGATGGAACCCGAGGTTCGTCATCACCGTCACCACTACGGTCCCGCCGGAAAGCAGGCCCCGGCCCGCCAGGTCGGTGGCGAAGAGGGCGAGCAGGCGGTCTCCGTCGACAACGTTGCCGCCAGCATCGACAGCGATTACCCGGTCGGCGTCGCCGTCGAAAGCCAGCCCTAGGTCAGCACCCTCTTCCACAACAGCTCTGGCGAGGTTGGCGGGGTGGGTGGACCCACAGTTCTCGTTGATGTTCGTCCCGTTTGGCTCGACGGCCAGGACGGCCACAAGCTCGGCGCCCGCTCGTTCGAACACCGCCGGCGCACTTGCGAACGCAGCGCCGTTCGCGCAGTCGAGCGCCACCCGCAACCCCCCGAGGCGCCGCCCCTCGAGAGCCGAAAGCATGTGCCGCTCGTAGCGTTCGAGAGCGTCAGCGTCCGTCTCCATGCGGCCTACCAGGGAGTGTGCCGCGCCGGCATGGGAGCCGGTCTTCGATGGTTGCGACGAAGGGGCGTCGTGCAGGTGCGAGAGGAGGACCTCGAGCTCAGCCTCCAGGGCATCTTCGACGCTGTCGGGAAGCTTGGAGCCGCCCGCCGAGAAAAACTTGACGCCGTTGTCCCAGTAAGGGTTGTGCGACGCTGAGATCACCGCCGCGGGTGTGGCCCGTTCCGCCGAGAGGTAGGCGACCCCGGGCGTGGCCAGGACGCCGACATCGGTAACGTCGACGCCTTCGCTGACAAGGCCTGCCGACAGGGCGGCCTGCAGGAGCGGGCCGGAGAGGCGCGTGTCCCGCCCGACAATGAAGCGTCTCTCGCTCCCCGGAGGGCTCGCCAGGACGCGGGCCGCGGCCCTGCCGAGGGCTAATACCAGCTCAGGCGTTAGCTCGACATTCGCCAAGCCCCTGACGCCATCGGTACCGAAGCGCAGCATCCAGTCGGTCCGGGCAGCCGTCCTCGCGCCAGGCTGATTTAGCGCTTGGAGTACTGGGGTGCCTTGCGGGCCTTCTTCAAGCCGTACTTCTTCTGTTCCTTCTCGCGTGGGTCACGGGTAAGGAAGCCGGCGCGCTTCAGCGCTACGCGCAGCTCGGGCTCGAGTACGGCGAGGGCACGGGCGATGCCGAGGCGGAGCGCCCCAGCCTGCCCTGAGATACCGCCCCCGTCCAGCGTTGCATCGATGTTGTAGTCGGTTGCCTTGTCGACAAGCCGGAGCGGCTCGGTGAGCACCATGCGGTGGGTAGCAGAGGGGAAGTACTCCTCGACGGGCCGGCGGTTGCACACGATCGCACCGTCACCGGGCCGCAGGCGGACGCGGGCAATGGCAGCTTTGCGCCTGCCTGTGGTCTGGGATAGGGGCTTGGGCACGGGCCGGTTTTCTCCTCGGGTCAGGCTACGCGGTGCGCTGAGTGGTCAAGCGCCATGGGTTTAGGGGTCTGAGCAGCGTGGGGGTGCTCAGGGCCGGCGTAGACCTTCAGCTTGCTGAGCATCTGCCGTCCCAAGGGGCCTTTAGGCAGCATGCCCTTGATCGTAAGGCGGACAACTTCCTCGGGCTTGGTGGCCAACATGTCGCCGTAGGCCTGGGCCCTGATGCCGCCGGGGTAGCCCGAGTGCCTGTAATAGAACTTCTGGGCCCCCTTGCTGGCTGTCAGTACCACCTTGGCCGCGTTGACCACTATCACGTGGTCGCCGGTGTCGATGTGGGGGGCGAACATGACCTTGTGCTTGCCACGCAGGACGCGCGCGACCTCGGTCGCCAACCGGCCAAGTACGGCACCAGTAGCATCGACCTCATGCCACTGGCGGCTGATCTCGGAAGCTTTGGGAGAGTAGGTACGCACGGGGCGACCAGCTTAGAGGGCCCGTGGCGAAATGGCCAGCCAGGTCCCCAGCTTGTGCCGGTTTGTCCGCCACGCCACCGCCCGCTTAATGTGGGGCGCAGTGCCTAACTTGCTCGCCACAGTCTTCCAATGGGGTAACCCACCGGGCGTAACCGTGCAGTCCAACCAGGTGGAACACCTGTGGGACATCACCTATTACATCGCCATCCCGATCGGTGCGCTCGTGATGGGCCTCATTTTTTGGTGCGCCATCCGCTACCGGGAGCAAAAGGGGGAGGAGCGGATCCCGCGCCAGGTGCAGTACCACCTCCCGCTCGAGGCGCTCTACACGGTGGTGCCGATCATCCTCGTGGCCGTTTTGTTCGTCTACACGTACCAAGCCGAAGACCGCGAGGACAACGTAGCGCCTAACCCGGCGCTCATCGTGAGGGTGGACGCCTTCCAGTGGGGCTGGGCCTTCACGTACCCGAACGGCTACGAGGTCGAAGGCAGCGTCGCCAGCGAGCCGACCATCCAGAGCCCCAACTTGCCTGTGCTTACCCTGCCAGCGGGCGAGACGGTGCAGATAAACCTGTTTTCCGACGATGTCAACCACTCCTTCTACGTGCCTGCGTTCCTTTTCAAGCGCGACGCCATCCAGGGGATCAACAACTCGTTCGACTTCAACATCGACCCGGCGGTCGCCGGGCAGCGTTTTATCGGCGAATGCACGCAGTTCTGCGGCACCTACCACCCGTTCATGCGCTTTTGGTTGCAGGTGATGCCAAAAGCAGAGTTCAGCACCTGGCTCGCCAGCCACCACGGCAAGTTCTCCTCGGTAGCAGAAGAAGGGTGACCCAACCATGACGCTGGTCCAGGAGCGACCCCCCCATTCTGAGGCGCCCGAGCGCCGACTGACCGACATCATCACGGGGCCGAAGAACAAGGGCGTCCTCGCTTACCTCACGAGCACCGACCACAAGCAGATCGGCATCAACTACATGGTGACGAGCTTCGCCATGTTCCTGCTGGCCGGCGCCATGGCGGTGCTGATGCGGATCCAGCTAGCCGTCCCGAACAACAACTTCTTGAGCCTCGAGGAGTACAACCAGCTCTTCACGATGCACGGCAGCATCATGCTCTTCCTCTTCCTGGGGCCGTTCGCCTTCGGCACCGCCAATTACCTGGTCCCGATCATGATCGGCGCGCCGGACATGGCGTTCCCACGCTTCAACGCCTTTTCGTACTGGCTGTTCCTTGGCGGCTGTATCACCATGAACTCCGGGTTCCTTACTTCCTCCGGTGCGGCCGACTGGGGTTGGTTCGGTTATGCCCCTCTCACCGAAGCGATCCACTCTCCCGGCGTCGGTGGCGACCTTTGGATCGTCGGCGTGGCCCTGGCCGCCTTTTCCAGCATGTTCACCGGGATAAACCTGATTACAACCGTGTTCTGCCTGCGGGCGCCCGGGATGATCATGTTCCGGATGCCGATCTTCGTCTGGAACCAGCTCGTTACCGCCTTCCTGGTCCTGCTTGCTTTCCCCGTGCTCTCCGCCGCTCTGGTGCTGATCTGGGCAGACAGGCACCTTGGGACGCACTTTTTCGACCCGACTCACGGCGGGCAACCGATCCTGTGGCAGAACATGTTCTGGTTCTTCGGCCACCCCGAGGTGTACATCCTGGCGTTGCCGTTCTTCGGGATCGCCACGGAGATCATCTCGACCTTCTCCCGCAAGCCCGTTTTCGGTTACAAAGGCATGGTTTTCGCGACCCTGTCGATCGGTGGCCTGTCAATGGGCGTGTGGGCACACCACATGTACACCACGGGGGCCGTCCTGCTGCCCTTCTTCACGGTGCTGACCCTGCTCATCTCGGTGCCTACCGGCATCAAGTTCTTCAACTGGATAGGCACAATGTTCCGCGGGTCGGTCAGGCTCGACTCGCCGATGCTGTTCGCCCTCGGCTTCTTGACCTGCTTCCTGCTCGGTGGTTTGACCGGCATCATGCTCGCCGAGCCGCCGCTCGATTTCCAGCTGCACGACACATATTTCGTCGTGGCGCACTTCCATTACGTGTTGTTCGGGGGTTCGGTCTTCGCGGCATTCGCCGGTATCCATTACTGGTTCCCGAAGTTCACCGGCAAGAAACTGGACGAGCGCCTGGCCAAGATCACGTTCGTCATCATGTTCATCGGCTTCAACCTGACGTTCTTCCCCCAGCACGACCTCGGCCTGCGGGGCATGCAGCGTCGGATCGCCGTCTACCCTTCCGATCAGGGCTGGAACTTCCTCAACATGCTCTCCTCGATAGGGGCGTTCATCCTCGCTTTCTCGATGCTGCCCTTCCTGGTCAACGTGTACGTCACTCTGCGCAACGGTAAGAAGGTCGGCCCCAACCCCTGGGACGGGATGACATTGGAGTGGGTCACCGAGTCGCCCCCCATCGAGCACAACTTCGAGTTCATCCCACCTATCCGCTCGGAGCGCCCCGTCTGGGATCTCAATCATCCCGACCAGCGGACACTTCCCCACGGCCGCCATGCCCGCGAACTCGCAGCGCAGGCTGCTCGCGCGACCGCCTCGTCAGGTGATGCCACCCGGGTCGTCGACGGCAGCCCGCCGACCGAGGGCAACGGCTACGGGAACGGTCATGGCAATGGCCACGGCAACGGTGGCCCACCCCCTGGCGACGGGGGTAACGGCGGCTCGGAAGGGAGTTAGACGATGAAGCACGAATGGATGCTGGCACTGGGAGCCTCGTTGTTCCTAGCGCTCATAGCTGTGCTCTATTTCGCCTGGAGCGGGGAAACCTCTGGGACCGTCATGCTCGTTTTCGGCTGCCTTGCGTATGCGCTGCTGGGTGGGTTCCTCCTGCTTGTCTTCCTGCGCCGGGGCAAAGCACCCCGGGCCGAAGACCGGCCTGATGCCACCATGGAGGAGGGAGCCGGTGAGATCGCCTTTTTCCCCCACAACAGCATCTGGCCGGTCGCCTTGGGCCTTTCCGCCATTTCGCTGGCCATCGGGCTCGCCTTCGGCAAGTGGTTCTGGGCTATCGGGGCCATCTTGTTGCTCGGCACGCTTATCGGCTTTGCCGTGGAGGCCGAGTCCCACTAGCAGTCTCTTTGGGTCGCTTCATCCAAGGGCGAAGGCCGCACGTCCGGGGACGAACCCGCCGAAAAGGTCGTAGGCTCAGCCATGGCAACGCCCTCCGTCGTGCCGGTCCCGCCTCGTCTGGCCGCTGATCTCACGCAGGCCGTCGGCATCGTGCTCGGGACCGACCAACGATGGGAGGCACTGAGTATCAGGGCCGACTTTTCGGGCCAGGTGGGTGAGGATCTCGATATGACCGGGTGCCGCGTGACCGGGTCGAGCTTTGCCGGAGCCGACCTCGTCCGGGCCCGTGTGACCGACACCGTCTTCGAAGGTTGCGACCTGGCAGCAGCCGTTCTTGAACACGCGGTCCTCACCCGGGTCGAGTTCGACGATTGCCGCCTTTGTGGAGCGGACCTGTCCGGGTCACGCCTTATCGATGTCGCTTTCCGGCAATGCCGGCTAACAGATGCCAGCCTGCGAATGACATCGGGCAACCGCCTGCGTTTCGAGAACTGTGACCTGGGCGGGCTCGACTTGTACGCGGCCCAGCTCCCTGGCGCGTGTTTTTTTGACTCGGACTTCACAGGCGTCGAGCTATCACAAGCGAAATTGACAGGGGCTCGTCTGCACGGCTCGAGTTTTGACGCCCTACGGGGCGCCGAGGCGCTTAGAGGGACCACGATAAGCTCCAGCCAGATCCTCCCTGTAGCGCTTCAGGTCTTGGCCGTGCTGGAAATTACTGTCGACGACGAGCGCGAACCGCCGTCACGCTGATGGCTGTCACTATCTACGGCGTAATCGCCCTCACCTTCATGATGGCGATGTACGCGCTCGAGGCAAGGAGCCGGCGTTTCATCGCTGCTTTCGCCCTCGGTTGCGCGCTCTCGAGCAGCTACGGGTTCCTCGCAGGTACCTGGCCGTTCGGCGCTGTCGAGGCAGTGTGGTGCGTCGTCGCGCTCCGGCGCTACCACTCGGCTCGGCCGGCCCCGGTGGAGCCGCAAAGGCCTACCTAAATGACGCTCTGACACACATACGGGCGGACCTGGTTCGCATGATCCTACAGGGGGGCATAAGGAACGTCATGAAGGCACCAACGGCAGGGCTCTCCCAGCGAAGAGCGAGGCCACGGCCGTGGACCAGAGGCGGCGAGGTGCGCGCACGAAACCGGTTGCTGGTCGCCCTAGTCGCCGGGCTCGTGACCGGGGTCGCCTGTGGGTTCGTCTTGCCGTGGCAACTTGGCCTGTTGGTGGCCTGGGACGCAGCTGCCGCCGCTTTCATCGTCCCGCTGTGGTCGAGCATTTGGGGCCTGAGCGCCGCTCAAACCAGGGAGCATTCGGGCCGCGAGGACCCGAGCCGAGCTGCCGCTGACGCAATGCTGCTCGCCGCCAGCGTTGCCAGCCTGATCGGTGTGGGCGCCGCCCTGGTCAAGGCGAGCAACGAACATGGCGCCATGGAGGCAGCCCTGATTGGCGTCGGCGCACTTAGCGTGGCTCTTTCTTGGTGGCTCGTGCACACGATTTTCACGCTGCGGTACGCCCGAATTTTCTATGCCGTCGGGCACGGCATCGACTTCCACCAGGACGAGCAGCCGACGTACTGGGACTTCGCCTACGTGGCCTTCACCATCGGCATGACGTTCCAGGTATCGGACACCGACCTCAACTCTTCTTCGTTGCGGCTGACTGCCTTGCGCCAAGCTTTACTGGCTTACCTGTTCGGCGTCGTGATCGTGGCAATGATGATCAACGTCGTCGCCGGGTTACTCAAGTGATTGCGCAGGCTCGGGCTGGGCGCGGGCGTGTGGGCGGTGCCGAGAAACAGCGACGCCCCCCAGGCACAGTGCACCGCCGGCGATCGCCAACAGAGTGGGAACCTGGCCAAGGAACGCCCAAGATATTAACACGGTGATGGCGGGAACGAGGTAGGTGGTGGCGCCCATTTTGGCGGCCGGGGTACGGGCGAGGGCGTAGGCCCAGGTGGTGAACCCAATTGCGGTCGGGAAGACGCCTAGGTAGCAAATCTGCAGGGTGGCTGAAAATGGCGCTGCCCTCACTTGAGAAACAAGCTGGCCGCTGAACGGGAGGCAGGCCAGCGCGCCTATCGCCGCCCCGAAGGTAGTGACCTGTAGGGCTGAGGCGTGGCGAAGTGCGGGCTTCTGGCTAACCACCGCCACAGCAAACGCCAGCGCCGCCAGCAAGCAGAGCAGCACCCCGGAAACGGACGCGTGCCCGGAACCAGCCGTCGCGACGCCGACCACGATGACCCCCGCGAACGCAACGGCCAGCCCGGCCAGCACACCTCTCGGGAAGCCTTCCTTGAGCCTCCAGCCGCTCAGGAGGGCGATGATGATCGGTCCCAGGCTCACAACAATTGCAGCTGTGCCTGCATCAACCTTCTGCTCACCCCAGTTCAGAGCGACCATGTAGACGCCGAACCAAAGCACGCCTGCGGTCACAATGCCAGGCCAGGCAGCACGCGCCGGCCAGCCCTCGTGCCGCGCCCGTGCCACCAGGCCAAGGACAACCGACCCGCACACGAGCCTGCCGAGAGCCAGGGCACCGGGAGAAAAGTCGCGACCCGCGCTGCGGATGGCCACAAAAGCCGACGACCACAGCACGACCGTTACCCCCGCCGCCACCAGTGCCAGGCGCCCCGATGGTCCCGCCGACGTGCCCCCACCGGTCTCCCGGACAAGTCCATGGTTGCGCTCCTGCCTGCCCACATCGCCAGTCTGGCTCCTGCGTGCGGGCGTACCTAGCGGAAATCCGACATGGTCCTTTTCGTGGCGGAGCTACTTCGACCCAGACGTTCTTCGAGCTCGCCGGCTGAACGTGCACGCGTAGCACCGCACCGTCCTTGCCGGCGTCGACCAGGCTCGCCAGATCGCCGGTGGAGCGACTCGCGCCCTCGATTTCACCAGTCATTTAGCTGGTAACTGTCCACGGGCGCGGCAGACGCACCAATGTATGAAGGAAACGCGCTCGAGGACAGGATCCGTCGCCAGAACCGCCGGGACATTAGGGGCGAACCGTGCGGCTGAGGGACGAGACCCGTTCTTTTTTGCGGGTTTCGTCCCCAGATGTACGGTTTCGTCCAGAACACACCGGTTATTCGGCCGCTTCGGCGAGCGCCTCGGACAAGGAAGGGTGGACCAGACAGCTGTCTACGATGTCGCGGACCTTGAGCCCTGCGGTTACGGCGAGCGCGATCACCGAGATGAGCTCGGAGGCCTGGCTACCAACCACGCATCCCCCGAGGACGACACCGGTGGCGGGGTCGGAGATTATTTTGACGAACCCACGGGGGTCGTCGTTTATGAGCGCCCGGGCCGAGGCACCGAACGGCACCTTGGTTACCCGGATTTTACGGCCTGTGGCAAACGCTTCCGCCTCGGCGAGGCCAACGTCGGCGATCTCGGGCTCGGTAAAAATAGCCGACGCAGCCTTGTCGTAATCGATGTGGCGATGTTCGAGGGTATGGAGGCCCATCAGGTGCTCGGCTACCTTGCGGCCCTGCATCGCGGCGACCGACGACAGGGGCAGTTTGCCCGACACGTCGCCGGCCGCATATATATGGGCGACGTTCGTCTCGCAGTGGTGGTTGATAGGGATATAGCCCCACTTGTCGACTTCGACGCCGGCTTTTTCGAGGCCCAGGTGGTCGGAATTAGGGACCGAGCCGATCGCCAGCAAGGCGTGGCTCCCGCGTGCGACGCGGCCGTCATCGCAATGGATGGCCACTCCATCTTTGGTGTGCTCCAGGCTCTCCGCGCGGGCGCCTTTGAAGAGGTGAACGCCGCGGCGCAACAGTTCGTCTTCGAGGGCAGCGGCTACTTCTGCGTCCTTGTGGGGCAGCACGTGCTGGCGACTGACGATCAAGCTCACCTTCGACCCGAGCGAGCTGAACATGTGCACGAACTCGACTCCGGTCACCCCCGACCCGACCACGACCAGGTGCTCCGGGAGCTCGGGCGGCGGGTAGGCCTGCCGGGTGGTCAGTACCCGGTCGCCGTCAGGGGCGGCCCAATCCGGCACACGGGGCCGGCTACCCGTCGAGACAACCACGGCATTGGCGTCCAGCTCCTCGTCCTGGCCGGCCTCCCCGGTCACCGCGACGGTGTGCGGGCCGACAAAGCGCGCCACGCCTCGTATTGTCCGCACCCCGAGCGACGCAAGCAACCGCTCGGTGGAAGCTTGCAGGCGCGAGCTGATCTCGCTGATCCGGTCGCGGAGAGCCCCGTAGTCCACGTGGCTAGGAGAGCCGTTGGGCGAGAACCCGAGGCCACCCATCCGCCGTGAAAAACTGAGCGCCCCGGCGGTCGCGATCATTGCCTTTGACGGGATGCAGTCCCAGAGGTTCGCCGCTCCCCCAACGATGTCACGCTCCACCAGCGTCACATGAGCGCCCAGGCTGGCAGCGCGGCTGGCGGCCTGGTTACCCGCGGGGCCTCCCCCGATTACGACGACATCAGTCACCCTGGAGTTGCCCGAGATCTCAACTGCCGGTCTCAGGCATCGCCCGGAGCAGCGGGCTCAGTAACTTCTTCTGCATCGGTTACCTGGACCTCTGCGTCCGCGGGAGTGCCCACGGCGCCGGTGCTCAGTGCAGGGGCGGGGGCGGGCTGCGCGGCGATCGCCTGCTGCGGTGCTGCACTCAAGGCCGCCGCTCCAGGCTGTTCACCCGCCGGCAGGCCCATTTGGCCACGCATCTGTTCGAGCCGGAACTGAGCCTCGGTTGTGATGCTTGCCTGTTCGATCTCGAGCATGCGAGCGTCGACTCCCTGACCGGACAGCTCGGCGGTCCCAAGGGCCTTCGCGTACTGAGCCTCGATCTTGGTGCGCACCTCGTCGAAGGTGGGGACGTCCTGGCCGACCGTCTGGGAAAGGGTGGTCATGGCGGAGTTGAGCTGCTCCTGCATCCGCGCCTGGTCGAGCTGCGAAAGCAGCTTCTGGCGCTCTGCCAATTTCTGCTGGAGGAGGTTGGCGTTTTGCTGGACGGCAGCCTTGGCCTGCTGGGCGGCCTGGGTCGCTTGGAGGTGCATGTTCTTCAGGTCGTCGACCCGCTTTTCGGTGACGATCAACCGGTTCGCAAACGCCTCGGCCGTCTGGTTGTACTCCGTGGCCTTGGCTGTATCGCCGCGCTTGGCGGCGTCGTTAGCCATCGAAAGGGCCTGCCGGGTGGAAGAATTTGTGCGCTCGAGCTCCTGCATTGAGCGGTTGAGCTGCAGCTCTGTTTGTTTCTGGTTGGCGATAACGCTGGCCGCCTGTTCGACGAGGCGCCGGTGCTGCTCCTGGGCCTCCGCCATCGCTTGCTCGAGCTGCACCTTCGGGTCGGCGTTTTCCTCCCACCTCCCCGACAGCTTGGCGGTCAGGTACTTCCATCTGCGTTTTATCGCGCTCCACATGCCTCGCATGCTAGGGCCAACGAGCGCATCTGGCCGTACATCGCCGCTGCGATCCCTAGGAGGGCGGTGGGCCGGCCATGATGCGCCTCGCCTCGTCCAGGGCGCCGGTTAGGGAGCTCAGCTCGGAGGAAAGGGTTGACAAGTCGGCCCCGGCCGCTCCCGCGCTCGCCACCAGCTCTCCGGCGGATGCGACAACTCCCTCCAGCTGGGCGCTCAGCTCCGACAAATGGTTCGATATCTGCGCGCTCACGGACTCCAGGTGCCGGAAGGAGCGCAGCTGGGAGGCAAGTTCTCCCTCGCGGCTTTCAAGCTGGGCACGGTTGGCACCTCGTGCCGCCAGCAGCTCGGCCTGGACCTCCTCGAGCGCCTTAGCCGCCCGTTCGGTACGGCCCGGCGGGTCGACCAGGCCGGCCCCGCTCTTGGCGAGCGCCCAATGCTCTTCGGTGGCCGCGTCCACCTTGGCGACTGAGTTAGCCAGGTAGTCCGCAACCGGTCCGGGTGGGCAGTCGGCAGCCAACTGGCGGTAACGCTTGCGGGCTTCGAGAGCCCTGGTCGTATAGCTCCTCCAGGGCTCGGGCACCGACCAGGGGTCGATCCGGGCCAGCCGGCGGCGCGCCCGGCCCCGTAGCGCAAGGCGCCTATGGACCGCGGCGTAGGCAACTCTCCCGCCATAGGCGGCTCCTCCGAGGACGATCGCCACGACGAGGCCAAGGTGCGCCAGTTCACCAACCGCAACGCCGGCGCCCGCGAGCACGATCGCCGTCGGCGACGCCGCCGCTTGAGCGACGGTAGGCAACCGGTTCTCACGCCTCTTTTCGAGCACGCCTAAAGGGTACGCCCCAACGGAATATTGCGCCTGCCTGTCCTGGTTGCAGGAATCATGGCAACCGCTGTTGTGGCTACCGCCTTTGGCGGCCCCGAAGTCCTTTCGCTTGTCCAAGTCCCTGTCAACCCACCCGGCCCCAGCGAAGTACAGATCGAAGTGCGAGCCGCCGGTGTCAACCCGGTGGACTACAAGAGTTACGCAGGCACCTCGGGCGCCGACAAGTCCAAACTGCCGATGCGGCTCGGGTACGAGGCGTCAGGCGTCGTCCTGGCGGTAGGCGACGGCGCTGTGGGGCCGGCGGCCGGTGCGCCCGGGCGACGCAGTCATTGCGTACCCGGTCCCTGGGGCGTACGCGACCGAGGTGGTGACAAATGCGGCGAACGTGCTGCCCAAACCTGCCGAGCTTTCCTTCGAGCAAGCGGGCGGTTTGTTGCTGACCGGCATAACTGCTTACGAAGCACTGCACGTCACAAATGTGGTCGCGGGCGAAACCGTCTTGGTGCATGGTGCCGCGGGCGGGGTCGGCTTGATGGTCGTCCAGCTCGCTGTCGCCTCCGGAGCACGCGTGATAGGCACGGCAAGTGAGGGCAGTCACGCGGAGCTCAGCAAGCTTGGAGCCGAACCGGTGACCTACGGGAGCGGGCTCGCCGAGAGGATCCGTGCACTGGCCCCGCATGGCGTCGATGCCGCTATCGACACGGTCGGCACCGACGAGGCGATCGGTACCTCGCTCGCGTTAGTCGCCGATCGTGACCGGATCGCAACGATTGCCGCGTGGCAACGAGGCTCGGAACTCGGCTTGAAGGTCGTGAAGGGCCCCGGCCCGCAAGAACGTGCGGCCGCCGGCCTGGAGCTCATCCGGCTCGTAGGCGAACACAGGCTCCAGGTCCTCGTTG
The DNA here is from genome assembly GCA_963699075.1 of uncultured Acidimicrobiaceae bacterium. Taxonomy (GTDB): domain Bacteria; phylum Actinomycetota; class Acidimicrobiia; order Acidimicrobiales; family Palsa-688; genus Fen-671. The sequence goes on from CAVOTF010000006.1 coordinate 618,405, forward strand.
CAGCCACTTACCCCCTATCGCAGGTGGCCGAGGCTCACGAGGCGTTGGCCTCCGGCCATACGCACGGCAAGATCATCCTGGTGCCATAGTCCCTGTCAGAATGGCTCGATGCGGATCCACGTCCTGGGGACCAGAGGGTCGACGCCCGCCCCAGGAGCCGATTTCGTACGCTACGGCGGGCACACCTCTTGCCTGGCTCTCGCGCATGACGGGGAACTGCCGAGCCTCATCGTTGATGCGGGCACTGGTGTACGAGGTGTCAGCGCCTTAATCGAGGGGCAGCCCTTCGAGGGGTCCATTTTGCTCGGGCACCTTCATTGGGACCACACACACGGTTTACCGTTCTTTTCGTCCGGCGACATGCCCGGGTCCGTGGTGACGCTTTGTGGTCCGGCTCAAGGCGACGGGGAGAACGGGACGGACCTGGCTACAGTGCTCGCAAGGGCGATGTCGCCGCCCCATTTCCCTATAACTCCCTTGGATCTCCGAGGTAATTGGAATTTCCGGGGGCTGGCGTCGGGTGACTACGAGCTCGAAGGTTTCAATGTTGTTGGCCTCGAGGTGCCTCATAAAGGCGGCCGGACATTTGGTTACCGGATCTCAGACGGGCGCGTCACGCTCGCCTATATATCCGACCATTGCCCCACTGCTCTCGGCCCGGGGCCCGATGGGCTCGGTGAGTACCACGACGCAGCGCTGCGCCTAGTCAGCGGGTGCGACATCTTGTTCCACGACGCTCAGTACACCGACGAGGAACTACCGGCGAGGGCCTATTTTGGCCATTCCTCCCCCGGGTACGCCCTCCGGTTGGCCGAAAGGGCGGGAGTAAAGCGGCTCGTCCTTTACCACCACGACCCTCAGCGCACCGACGACCAAATCGACGCGATCGTCTCGCATTATCAGGGCGCCGCAGTCCCGGTCGAAGCTGCAATTGGCGGTACCACTATCGACTTGCACGGCAAGTAGACGGGCCGGAGGTATACCTCGGCGCCGGCCCCGTACCCGGGGCGGGGTGCCACCACTAGCCCGCTATGCAGGCTGACCACCTTGGCCGTCGTCTGGCGCCGAAGGAGACTCTGCTCAGGAGGTGGTCTTGGGAGCTCTGGGCATGGTCTTCGCTGCCGAAGTGCGCCGCCGTTGGCGTGCGTGGCTGGTAATGGCGGCGCTGATAGCGGTCGTCGGCGGACTGGTCCTATTCGCTACGGCAGCCGGTCGTCGCACCGCTTCCGCTTTCCCAAGCTTTGTCGCCGCGCACGGCTTTGATGCGGCCGTCTACAGCAACCAGCCGTTGCCCACACTGTCCAAACTGTTCCCCCTAGTCGTCTCCTCTACGGAGCTGGTCAGCCTGGGCGACACCGGTCAACCGATGTGCACCTGCCCCCATCAGATCAGCAGCAACGCGGATTTTGAAGTGGTCATCGCAGGGCCAAACGGGCCGACGCCTTTCCAGCTCCTCTCCGGCCATCTCCCCAACCCGTCGGCTCCTGACCAGGTCCTGGCGTCGTTCACTCTCCGGCAGGACGACGGTGTGCGCCTGGGGAGCGTGATCCGCGTGCCGTTCTACTCGACGTCGCAAGCCTCGGCTTACAACAACACCACGGGCGCGCTACCGAGGCCCGAAGGCCCGACCATCGCCTTCCAGGTGGTCGGGTTCGAAGCCAGCGAGGGGGAATTCCCCAACGGGTCCGGGCCCACTTACGACCTGTGGGGTACCCAGGCGCTCGCGCGCAACGTGGTCCAGCGGACACCACCCGGCTATACGTACTACGTGCGGTTGCGCCGCGGGGCCGCCGACCTCAACGGTTTCGACGCGGAAGCTGAGCGTGGGGCTGCAAAGTCGGTACCTGGCTACATGGGCGCATCCAGTTTGGACGCTGTCGCGGCGTCCGTCGAGGCGTCGGTCCACCCCCAGGCGGTGGGGTGGTGGGCGCTGGCTGCTCTGGCGGCATTGGTCGGCCTGGCAGTCATAGGACAGGCGCTCTTCCGGCAGAGCAACGTCGAAAAGGAGGACTTCCCCACCATGGCGGCGATCGGCGCCGACGGCCGTCTGCTGGTAAGCCTCGGTTTGGCCCGCGCCCTCACCGTCGGGCTAGTAGGTGCCGCGGGCGCTGTTGGCCTTGCCACCGTTCTGTCCGCCTTCGCGCCGCTCGGGGAAGCCCGCACCGCCGAGGTCTCCACGGGCGTCCATTTCGATGTCCTCGTCCTTCCGTTGGGCGCTCTCATTACGGTCCTGGCCGTCCTTGCCCTTGGCGTCTGGCCGGCTGTGCGCGCATCGCACAACCTGTGGTCGGGCGACCTCGACAGCACCTCTCGCCCGTCGGTGACGGTGGCTCGGCTCGCGGCGGCGGGCGCTCCGCCAAGCGCTGTCATCGGGGTCAGCCACACGCTGGGGAGCCAGAGCGGCGGATCGCCCGTGCCGGTGCGCAGCGCCCTGCTTGGAACGGTGCTCGCAGTGACCGCACTTTGCGGCACGACCGTGTTCGGCGCCAGCCTTTCCCACCTCACCGCCACACCCAGGTTGTACGGCGACGACTTCCAGCTCAACTTCCCTCTGAACCAAGGGCAGAGAGGGTTTGAACCCGCGCTCGTCAAACAGCTCCTGGGCGACAAGCTGGTCTCTGGCATCACTGTGGCCATCGCCGGCTTCCCCACCATCGACAACGAGGCGGTGGGCGCGGTCGTGGCGACCGCCGTGCGGGGCCAACTCCTGTTTTCGACCGTCAGCGGCCACCTTCCCACAGGCGCGGGCCAGATCGGCCTCGGTGCTACGACGATGCGCCAGATAGGCGCCCATGTGGGCTCTGTCGTTGATTTCTCAACAAGGACGGGGTTTGTGCGCATGCGGGTGGTCGCCGAGGTCTCGTTCCCCGTGCTGCTCGCCGGGTCGGTCAGTCTTGGCAACGGTGCACTACTCACCACTGCCGGGTTCATCGCTGCAGCATGCCCTGCGGGCCGACTGCACACACTTTGCCTCCAGAAGATGAACGAAGAGCTCAACACTGGTGGTGGAGCGCTCATGGTGAGCGTCGTGCCGGGCCCGGCCGGCCAGCTTGACGTAAACCGGTACCTCACGAACGACCAGTCAATTTCCACTGGTCCTTCAACTCCGATATCACTGATTAATTTTGGCGAAGCAGTTGACTTCCCGCTCATTTTCGGCTTGATCTTGGCCGCCTCCGGCGCCGCGACCCTGGCTCATATGTTGGTGGTAAGCGTGGCGCGCCGGCGTCGTGAGATCGGCCTGCTGAAAGTGCTCGGCTTCGCCAATCGCCAGGTCGGCTCCGTCGTGGCCTGGCAGGCGACCACGCTGGCAGGGATAGGGATAATCGTCGGCACCCCGCTGGGGGTGGTAATCGGGCGGGCGGTGTGGACGGCGTTCGCCAGGAACTTGGGAGCCGTGCCCGTCTCAGTCGTACCGATCTGGTTCCTGGCCGTACTTCTGGCCGGCGTGGTCATCGTCGCCAACCTCATCGCGATCGTGCCCGCGTTGGTGGCAACGCGGTCGAAGCCGAAGGAGCTTTTGCAAGCCCAGTAGCCAGTTTGCAGAAGCCCGCCGGGCCCACAATTGAAGGCGGACAGCGGGCGCTACAGTTCGCCGGTGCGGACGAGCTCGTCGAGCATCCGGTCGAGCGTCCCGATCCCGACCGACAGGTGGCCCTCTCCCTGTTCGAGGTGGGCCGTCGCACCAGGGAGCTTCTTCGAAAACCACTGGCCGTGCGCAAATGGCACCATTAAGTCCGCTGAGCCTTGCCAAATCGACGTCGGGACCGAGATCTCTTTCAGGTCGAAGCCCCACGGCCGCGTGAACGCCAGGTCGTCGTCGACCCACCCGTCCACACCGTTGCGCAGGGCCTCGCGGAAGTTGGCAACCATATCTTCGCCGAACTCGTCGGTTAGTACGGCCCGGTCCACTTCCGGCAGCAACGTCTGGAGCGACGAGATGATCATCTCGACCGTGGGCTCCTTCAGGTGGTCGCGCCATTCGACAAGGAGACGTTGCAGCTGCTCCTCCCCCTGCAGCGCAGTACCGAACTCGGTCACGTTCTCCTGTCCCATGCCGGCGGTCCACTCGAGGTCGTCAGCGTCATAAGGGGCTACCCCGGCGATCACCAACACCGCCGCCGCCGCATCTAGGCGGGCGGCGCAGGCGAGGGCATGAGGACCGCCCCCGGACCATCCAGCTACCAGGCAATGCTCGGCACCGAGCGAAGCCAGCATCGCCTCGGTGTCGGCGACTACGTCGGCAACGCTGCGGCCTCGCTGGCGGCTCGAGCCCCCGTACCCTGGCCTCGACGACGTGACGAAGCGCAAACCTCGCTCATGAGCGGCTCGTTCCAGGGCCCGGAAGGGCACGGCGGCGCCGGGCGTCCCATGGTGGAACACCAGAGGGACGCCGCCTGCGGCCCGCTGGCCCAGATGTCGAGGCGCCGCCCGTCCGCTAAGGCGATAGCTTCAAGCGAGGAATTCGTCATCGTGGCCATCCTGTCACTCGCGCTGAAGACCCGGGCATGCTATCCGGCACCTATTAGGCTCTCTACGTGGCTCTGCGTGTCGTACTGGCCGAGGATAACTACCTGGTCCGAGAAGGGGTGGGCAAGCTCATCGACTTGGAGGACGACCTCGAAGTCGTGGCTGTCTGTGCCGACCACCCCTCGCTCGTGAAGGCAGTCGACAAAGAGGTCCCCGATGTCGTGGTCACCGACATCCGTATGCCACCGACGGGGACCGACGAGGGGATCCGCGCCGCAAACGAACTGCGCGGCCGCTACCCCGACATGGGAGTCGTCGTGTTGAGCCAGTACTCCGAGCCGGCTTACGCCCTCCAGTTCCTCGAAAGCGGGTCCAAGGGCCGCGCCTACTTGTTGAAAGAACGGATATCCGACATCGGCCAGCTCGCATCCGCCATCCGCGAAGTAGCGCGCGGCGGGTCCGTTATCGACCCCGAAGTCGTGGACAAATTAGTCACAGCCCGCTCCAAGGGTGCGCGCTCACCGCTTCGCGCACTGACACCCCGCGAGGTCGAGGTGCTCGGTGAGATGGCCCAGGGCAAGAACAACGCGGCCGTCGCTGCCTCGCTTGTCCTGTCGGAGCGGGCGGTCGAAAAGCACATCAACTCCATTTTTTTCAAGCTCGGGCTGACCGAGGAACCTGACGTGCACCGTCGCGTGAAGGCCGTGCTCCTGTTCCTCGCAGCGCAAAACTGAAGGGCATGGTGGTGCTGCCACCACAGCGCGGGTGGTGCTGGCCAAGTGGGCGAGACCAGCCTGTTCTGTCAGGATCCTCCTAATGGCTGCGGGACCAGTGAGCGTCCTGGTCGTCGACGACCAGGCCCCCTTTCGCAGCGCGGCGCGCCTTGTGGTCAGGGCTACCCGTGGCTTCGAAGTGATCGCTGAGGCCAAGTCAGGCGAAGAGGCCCTCGAAAAGGTGGATCTCCTCAAGCCCGACCTCGTTCTCATGGACATCAACATGCCGGGGATCGGCGGGATCGAAGCGACTAGGCGGATAAGTAACGATTACCCCGAGGTCCGGGTGATCCTGCTCTCCACCTACGACAAGGACGACCTGCCGGCCGATGCCCGCACCGCCGGGGCGCTCGCCTATGTCCATAAGGAGAGCTTCGGCCCGGACATCTTGGAAGAGACGTGGTCCAACCCGGACGCCGATCACCCCTAACGCCCGTCCTGACCGCGTCTGGCCCACTTTCGGTCGTTTTCCGGTAGCAAATGGGACCAGGCGCGGGCCTGATGTACCCAATTGGACCAGACGGCGACGAAATGGCAGCAGGTTTGGCCACTTTTACCCGGACCGCCGCCCGGACCGCCGCCTGGACCGCCGCCCGGGCCGTGAGCCCGAGCCGGGGGGCCGAGCCAGCCGGGGAGCCCGAGCCGGGGGGCCGTGAGCCCGAGCCGGGGGGCCGAGCCAGCCGGGGAGCCCGAGCCGGGGGGCCGAGCCAGCCGGGGGGCGGCTAACTGAGGGGGATCCGGCCCTTTATAGAGGTGCCTTCGCCGAGTGCGGAGCGGACCTGGAGGCTCCCTCCCATCGCCCCCACCCGGTCGCCCATATTTACAAAGCCGGCGCCTTTGCCTTTGCTGCCGTTGGACTCGAAGCCCGCGCCGTCATCGGAAACCTCGAAGAACAGGCCGCCGGTGTCCTCCCACACGTGGATCTTCACGGTGGCTTCGGGGCCGGCGTGCTTTCCCGCGTTCTGAAGTGCCTCGAGGCAGCAGAAGTAGACCGCCGCCTCCACCTCGGGGGAATGGCGGGCAAGCGACGCGGCATCCACCTCGGTCGGCAGCACAGCGCGACCGGCCGCCGAGCGGAGGGCTTCTTCGATGCCCCGGTCGGCCAACAAGGGCGGGTAGATGCCATGAGCAAGTGCGCGAAGTTCCTGGACAGCGCCTTGTAGGCCCTCACCGAGCTGGTCCAGGATCTCCAATGAGGCCTCGGGGTCGCTTTCGGCTAGCTTGCGCGCCAAGCGGACATTGACCGCCAGCGCGACCAGGTGCTGCTGGGCCCCGTCGTGCAGGTTGCGCTCTATCTGGCGGCGGGCCGCGTCTGACGCGGCGACGATGCGCGCCCGGGACTCTTGCAGCTCCTCAGCCTTCTCGCGGAGCTCCTCGAGCGACTTTTGTAGGGCCGAGTCCAGCTCGACGTTGTGCAGGGCAAGCCCAACCTGGCGGGCCAACTCGGTCAACATCGTGTCGTCGTCGGTAGTGAACTGGTCCGAGCCAGGCGGGCGCACCGCTACGATCAGGCCGAGCACGCTGCCCGAGTGGGTGGTAGGTGCCACCCGTAACAAGGCGCCTTCGCGTCCTGCGACGATGGCCGGCATCCACACGCTGAGCCAGGCGGTCCCGGTTACGCCCGCCCTGGCAACTACGGATTCCTCTTCTGGTTTGAGCACGAAGCTCACAGGGGTGGAGTCCGGCGAAGAGACCGCGCGCTGCAGATGGCCGCCCGAACCCGTCCAGACCTCTGCGCTACTGAGCGCCAGTGTCTTTCGCAGGGACTCCGCCACCTGCAGGAGCAATTCGTCCATCGGTATGGCGCGGGACAGGCGGCTCCCAAAGGTGCGCAGCACGGCGTCGGGTGCCTCGCGTTCGCCGTAGACGAGGCGGTTGGCGTAGAGGGCGAGACGCTGGCGGGCGGGACCGTAAAGAAGGGCGGCAACCGCCGCGGACACCATCGACAGCACGAGCAACGACCGTTCCGAGCGGCTCGGAGTATTGCCGAGGCCGGCGACAACGACGAGATAGACGCCAGCGACCACCCCGGTAAGCCCGGCGATCGAGACGGTGTGAGTGAGGATCCGGTCGATCCGGGAGGCAAAACGCCTCGTGCTGCACATTGCCACCGCCGCGGCGAAGGGGAGCAAAGACACCGTCAGCACCAGGCCGGCGCGTGTGGGCCAACCGAGCAGCACTCGCAGCGCAAGCGCCACGAGAAGGGTCTCCACCGCTACCGCACCTGCCCACCCGAACCACTGCATACGCTGGCGTTCGAGGCCCGACGAGCGCGAATACCGGCGCTGCGAGACGCCCGCACCAACTGCGACCGCCAGGACCGCCTCTGTCCCGAGCGGCCACAGGGGCAATGACGGGCGCTGCACCCAAAGAGCAAAACCTAGCGCCAGGCCCACGACGTAGCCGCCGCCGACTACGAGCCGGCTGAGGCGGCAGCTCCCATCCGGGATCCCGAACAGGACGTGCATTGCGGCTATCGGTAGCAGCGCCAGCGCCATGGGTTCGCCGAAGCGCGCCAACGAAACAAGTCCCGAACTGACAGCCGTACCATGCGCGTGCGCGTCGAGCAGTGAGCCGCTGATCGCCACGATCCCGCCTAGGGCCGCACCGAGCAGCACAACGAGTGGCTGGCGCTCGGTGGGACGCCTCGCCAGCGCGGTCACCCCGGCAACGGCAAAGGCCAGCACCACGGCCGCCCTCACCACCTGGGTGGCCAAGTCGCCGTTGGAGTCCGCAATGGGCGCTACGACCCCGCCGGCCACGGCGACAACCGCAAGCCCGAGGGAAACCAACCCAAGGAGCGGCCGGGCCCGGCCGTGCGCGGCAAGCCCTGGCTCTTTTCCTTCTCCCGAGCGCTCTCCCGGACATCGCCCAGCTGGCTGACGATGATCGGGGCGCTCATTGTGCTGTTGTCGCTACCGCTCCGCTTGCGGCCGAGGCGCCGGCGCCAGGCTCGGTTCCTTCGATGCGGCCGTCGCGCATGCGCACTATCCGGGTGGCAGGCTCGGCAACGGACTCGTCGTGGGTGACGAGGAGGATCGACTGGCCCCCCGCATGGAGCCGGCGGAACAATTCGAGGACCTCGTGACCGCCCTCGGAGTCCAGAGCCCCGGTCGGCTCGTCGGCCAGCAACAGCGTGGGGGCGTTCGCCAAGGCGCGGGCTATGGCCAGGCGCTGACGCTGGCCTCCCGATAGGACGCCGGGAGCCGCCTTGGCCTTGTCTGCCAAACCGAGCAGGTCGAGCAGGTCACGTGCGCGGCTCTCTGCTCTCTTGCGCCCGGTGCCGGCGATGACTGCAGGCAGCGTCACGTTTTCCAGGACGCTCATCCCCTCCAGGAGGTTGAAGAACTGGAAGACGATGCCGATGTGGCGCCTCCGCATCCTTGCCAACGCGCTCTCGTCCATCGTGCTGAGGGGTTCGCCGGCCACGAATATCTCGCCCTCGCTCGGCACGTCAAGGCCGGCGACGAGGTTCAACAACGTGGACTTGCCACAACCGGACGGGCCCATGATGGCAACAAACTCGCCTTGTTCCATGGTCATGTCGACGCCACGCAGAGCCCGCACCGGCGCCCCCTCGGCTTCGTATGTCTTTCTCAGGCCTCTGGCCTCCATAACTTGCATTGGTCCTCCGGCTCCTAGTTCGATTTCGTTGTTTCGTCCGCGTAGGCGCTCAGCCGCCATGCTCCGACCGGTGTGTCCCGGCCCTTCACGAGCGCCGGCGGGAGCTCTTCGGCAGGCGGTGGGCCCGCCAGCGATTCGTACGTGGGCCCGGACAGGACCGTTTCGCCAGGCGACGCCCACTGCTGAAGGCGCTGCGCAAGGTTGACGGTGTCGCCCACGAGCGTGTACTCGAGGTGCTCGTCGGAGCCGAGCAGGGCCGCCGCAACGGGGCCAGTAGTTATCCCGATCCCGAGCTCGAAGAAAGGGAGGCCTTCGTCGCGCCAACGCTCGTTCACCCTGCGTTGAGCGGCATGCATGGCGAGGGCTGCCTCCACGGCCCTGCCGGCGTGGTCCTCCAAAGCAACAGGCGCACCGAAGACCGCCATCACTGCATCCCCCACGAACTGCATGACAGTGCCATGGGCTGCGACGATCGAGCGGTTCATCTCGGCCCGGTGGACGTTCAACTGCCTGGCGAGCACGCTCGGGTCGGCCTTCTCGGCGATAGTGGTATAGCCCCGGATGTCGGACATGAGGACGCTGACGACGAGCTCCTTCGTCTCGCCCGCATGGGCGCCCTGCTCGCGCATCATCTCGGCCACTCCGCTCGGCAAAAGCCTGCTGAGTGACTCGCCCTGCTCCTCCCGGTTGACGATCGCCTCGTAGAGGCTGCGCAGCCGGCGCAGCGAGTTCTGACCACCGCTGCTCGCGTCCGCCGCCATCCGCAGGAACAGCTTCTCGACTGCGTCGGCGGCAGCAGAGGGGGTAGTCCCCTGGACGACGGCTATTGCCTTGATCGGGCGCCCTTCGGCCACGAGGTGCAACAGGTCCTCTTCGGCACGGGTCAGCTCGCCCTTGCCGGTCACGGGGTTTACCATCGCGTCGACGATGGTCGGGTCGAGGACCGAACCGCCGCTTGCGACCGTGCGGACCGCGCGGGCGAGCTGGTCGCCTTGCGCGATCCTGTCCTTCAACAGGTAGGCATAGCCTGCCGAGCCCTCGGCGAGCAGCGAGATGGCGTACTCCGGGTCGTCGAACTGCGACAGGACGACGATCCCGGTGCCGGGATGGCGCTTGCGGATCTCGTGGGCTGCAAGGATCCCCTCCTGCTGGAAGGTGGGGGGCATCCGGATATCGGTCACCACGACCTGGGGAGCCAGCTCTGAGGCCCTGGTCACGAGCTCGTCGTAATCCGAAGCGGTACCGACCACGGTGAAGTCGTCCTCAAGCGCGATCAGGGCGCGGACCCCCTCCCGCACGATCAAGTTGTCGTCCGCGAGGAACACACTGATCGTCGAAGACTGGAGGCCCTGGCCCTGTTGCACTTCAGTTCTGCTCCTCCCGGCGGTGGCCGGCGCTCAATTGCTGCAGTGCCTCCCGGTCGACCTGGTCTGCCTTGGCGACAGCGAGCTTGCAGTTCGTGACGGCCCGCACGGTCGAAGTGCGAAGGCCACCCTCTAGTACAGCACGCTCGCCGTGCATCGATCCCGGGCCGTACTCGGCGATGCGCTCGCCGTCAACCTCCACGCGCACGACCCCGTCGAGCACCAGGAACAGCTCCTCCCCGGGGTCGCCCTGCTCGACGATCGCTGTGCCTGACCCCACCTTGATAACTCGGGGCTTGGCCAACCCGTGCATCAAATCGGCGGACAACTGGCGCTCCAGGGCTGACTCGACCTCTGTGGCAAGCGCTGGCGAGTCCTGGTCGCCCCATGGGCTGTGCTTGCCGAACGCACTGCGGTACCAGGTCGAGAAGTCGATGAGGCCGCTCTTTTTCACCAATCTCCCCCTGGTGTCGTAGACCCAGTGGCGAGGGAACGGGCTGGCCCCGATCAGGTGGTGCTCACAGGTACCGTCAGCGTGCATTTCCAGGGCGAGAGTGGTCCAAGCCAGCGGTGCCGAGAACTGCACGAAGGGTGCCCTGCGAACACGGCGCGGTGCCGGCACCCCGGTTCGGCCCCCACAGGTCTGGAAGAACGTGACCTTGGTCTCGGTCACTTCCGGAGCCGGCTGCAGGTCGGGCAGGGCCACAGCCTGGAACACAGCCTTCTTGGGGCCAACCTGCAGGGTGGTCGAACCGATCATGCCTCGGCCTGACTGGCCGTGGTCGACGATACGACCGTCTTTTACCTCAATCCAGCCGTGCAGTTCATTGGCGAAGCGGAACCGGTCGGCCCGGCGCAGCTCCTCGAGGTCCTCGATCGCGTCCGGCGGTGGAGGGTCGTAGTGGGCAACGCCGGTCTCAAAGGGGAGCTTTGTAGCTCCGGCGATCGCCTCCGAAGGGATCCATGAAATCGATGTGACAGCCCCTCTTATGTTCATGAGGCATACGGTAGGTCCGCGACCAGCCAGCCACCAAGGGTGAGAGCCGGTGTCTGCGACGGGTGGTTACTCGTGGCCCTCGGGGGGGCTGGCACCACCTCGGAGACGTGCCCACAGGCTGGCGCTCCAGGCCCGTGTTCGGACAACGTAGCGCCAGTGGGATCTACAGGAACGGCCAGCGCCGATGGGACGTGAAACCGGAGCGTTCGGCTGGTACCGCTTCCGGACCACTTTCAGGGCCTTCTGGCCGACCTACCTCAGCTTGGTCCTGTTGATCGGGCTGTTGGGCGGCCTTTCGATGGGCTCGTTGGCCGCAGCGCGCCGTACCGACTCGTCCTTCCCGGTCTATTTTGCAAGAACCAACCCCTCCCAATTGAGCGGCGTGACCGCCGTACTTAACCCGCTCCTGTTCCACAGTGATGTCGGCTATGACCCCAAGATCATCCAGGCGATCGCTCACCTTCCACATGTGACAGGAGTAGGGAGCGAGCTGACAATGAACGTTGCCGCCCTGCAGCCCAACGGTGCCCCGGTGAACGCTGAAGTGGGAGCCATCACGGGCAGCCTCGGCGGCGAGTTCTTCAGCCAAGACAAGGTGACGGTCACCGAGGGCAAGATGGCCAACCCTGACCTGGCTGGCGAGTTCATGGTGACCGCTGCAGTGGCGGCCGCCCTCCACCTACGGGTCGGTGAGGTGCTCCCTGTCGGCGTTTACACGAACGCCCAGACGCTGCTGCCCGACTTCGGCACGCCGAAGGTGCACCCGTACCGCAGAATGAAAGCGCAACTGACCGGACTGGCCGCGTTCAACAGGACCGTTGTCCAGGACGACACCGACATCCCCGGCGACCCGGCAGCGCTGGTTACCCCCGCGTTTACCCGGCAGTTCGCTTCCTGTTGTACGTACAACACCGAGAGCTTCGTCCGTGTCGACCGCCGCAGTGACGTCAATGACGTTGCATCAGAGATTGGGCGGGTGCTCCCGAAAGGCTTCCCTCCTTTCCTCGCATCGTCGGTGCTGGTTGACGAGGCGCAACGCACCATCCGGCCTGAGGCGATAGCACTTGGCGTGTTCGGCGGGATAGTGGGCCTCGCCGCTCTGCTAATTGGCAGCCAGGTCATCGGGAGACGGGTACGCGTGGCAGCTGAAGAGCGCGAAGTGCTTCGCGCACTTGGCGCGGGACCGGCCATGACTTCTACAGACGGGCTCTTTGGCATCTCGGTAGCCCTGGTGGCGGGGTCGGTGCTGGCCGTGCTGGTCGCAGTGGCGCTGTCGCCGATCGCTCCTCTTGGGCCTGTTCGGCCCGTTTACCCGAACAGGGGCATTTCCTTTGATTGGTCGGTGCTTTGTATAGGCGCCCTGGTCCTCGTAACCGTGCTGGAGGCGGTGGCGTTCACAGCCGGGTACAGAGGAGCCCCTCACCGCACCAGCTGGCTCGGGCCGCGGGGCGCCGACCGGCCGTCGCCATTGACGGGTGCTGCCGCCGCCACCGGCTTGCCCGCTCCCGTTGCGATAGGCGCGGGGTTCGCTCTGGACCCCGGGAGAGGCCGTAGTTCGGTACCGGTGCGCTCGGTTGTCCTCGGCACGGTGTTAGCCATCGTGGTCGTGGTAGCGACGTTCACCTTCGGTGCGAGCCTGAGCTCGCTCGTCTCGCATCCAGCTCTTTACGGCTGGAACTGGGACTACGCACTGAGCGCAGGCGGGCTCTCAACCGACATCCCAGGCCGACAGGTTGACACCTTGCTCGCTGGCGACCCGTACGTTGCCGCCTGGACGGGCGCCTACTTCGGCAACATGGAGCTGGACGGACGGTACGAACCCGTTATAGCCACGGGCCCGGGGCCGGCCGTCGCGCCGCCCATTTTGTCCGGCCATGGGCTCGATGCGGCCGACCAGGTCGTGCTCGGGGCGATCACGTTGTCCCAACTGCATGAAAAGGTAGGTGGCATCGTGGTGGTGAGCAGCACCGCCACGCAAGCGGTGCGCCTTCGCATCGTCGGCACCGCCACGATGCCCGCCATTGGCCCACCCGGCCTGCAACACACGGAAATGGGGATCGGAGCCCTCCTGTCCGCCCAGTTGTTGCCGGCCATCGCCCGGAACCCCTACAACAACCCGGTCCCGGGGCCTCAAGGGGTACTGGTGCGGCTACGCCCAGGCGTCAACGCGACCAAAGCGTTGCGATCCCTCAACCGGATCGCGGAACTCACCAGCAATAACGCCAACTTCGGCGTTTCGGTAATGGCCGTCCAGCGCCCGGCTGAGATAGTCAATTACGGCACGATGGGTGCCACTCCTGCCTATCTGGGGGCCGGCCTTGCCGCCGGCGCCGTAGCCGCGTTGGCATTGACTCTCTTCACATCCGTACGCCGGCGTCGTCGCGATCTCGCGGTGCTGAAAACGCTTGGTTTCACCGGGCGCCAACTGGCAGCGACCGTAGCCTGGCAGTCGACCACTTCAGTCGGCCTCGGGGTCATCTTTGGCGTCCCCCTCGGTATAGCGCTCGGCCGCTGGCTGTGGGACCTGTTCGCGCACGACATAAACGCCGTGCCGGCACCGAGCGTCCCAGTGCTAGCGGTGGTGCTGATAGCCGTCAGCGCCCTGGTGCTGGCAAATATCGTCGCCGCCTTGCCCGGCCTCTTGGCGGCCCGTACTCCTACGGCGTTGGTGCTGCGGGAAGAATAGAGCCCTGCTCAGCGTCTCTTTTTCAAATCAGAGAGAACCGAACGGGCCGCGTGGTACCCGCACATGCCGTGGACACCGCCTCCAGGGGGCGTCGAGGCCGAGCAAATGTACAAACCGGGTGCAGAGGTCTTGTAGTTGTCCCAGCGCAGGGTCGGCCGGAAGAGGGTCTGACGCAAAGTCGCCATGCCCCCGGTAATGTCGCCGCCGACGTAATTAGGGTTTGCCTCCTCCGCCTGCGCCGCCGTCTTGGTCACCCGGGCCAGGACCAGATCCCGGAAACCCGGCGCGAAGCGCTCGATTTGCGCCTCGATCCGCTCTGTCATGTCGACGGTCGAGCCCGACGGAACATGGCAGTACGCCCACAGCGTTTGCTTGCCGTCCGGAGCGCGCGTGCCGTCGACGACGCCGGGCTGCGCGACGAGGCAGAAGGGCCGTTCCGCGTGCCGGCCCGCCGCCACCTCGGACTCGCTGGCGGCCACCTCCTCCAGCGTCCCGCCCACGTGGACTGTGCCGGCCTTGCGGCAGGCGGCAGCTTCCCACGGGACCGGGCCGCTGAGCGCCCAATCGACCTTGCATACACCCGGCCCATAGCGGAAACGGCCGAGCGCCTTCTTGAACGAAGGGCTGAGCCGGTCCGCTCCGAAGCTCGCGAGGTGGCGAGGCGAGGTGTCGGCTAGCACAGCCCTGGCCCCGGGCAGCTCGCTCCAGCTGTTCACCCAACGGTCGAGCTGAACGGTCCCACCCAGGTCAGCCAGCTCGGCGACGAGAGCATCGACGACCCGCTCGCTGCCACCCTCGACGACCGGCCAACCGTAGGCGTGGCCTAGGGTAATGAACAGCAGCCCGTACGACCCCGTCAACGGTGTGCTGAGTGGGAGCATCGAGTGCGCGGCGGCTCCGGCCAGGAGCGCTCTCGCCTCCTCGCTGTGGAACCGGCCGGCGAGACGGGTAACCGGCAGGAGGCCGGGGATCCCGAGACGGGCCATCGCGAGCGGGTGCCTGGGCGGGTTGCGCAAGGGCCCGAGCAGGGTTGGGAGCACCTTGTCGACGTCTCGCACAAGGGGCTCGAAGAGCCGGCGGTACGCCGCTGCGTCGCCGCCCAAGTTCGCCGCTGTCTCGTCCACTGAAAGCAGGACCGCACCAGCGCGCCCGCCGTCGAGAGGGTGAGCGAAGGACACCTCGGGTGTCAGCAGCTTGACGCCCCGGGCCGCCAGGTCCACACTGCGGAAGAAAGGCGAGGCCGCCACCAGGGGATGTACCGCCGAGCAAACGTCATGACAAAAACCCGGCAGCGTGAGCTCGGCCGAGCGGCATCCTCCACCGGGGGACGGACCGCCTTCGTAGACCTCGACAGAAAGACCGGCGCGAGCCAGGGTAAGCGCGGCGGCCAGCCCGTTCGGGCCGGAGCCGATGACGACGGCGTCGAGGGAGGGCACGATTGGCACGGTAGCGGGCCCTCCGGCGCCGGGCACTGGTGCTGGCCGTGCACGCGGGGGTGTCCCAGCACCACCGCCGAGAAACCTGCCTGCCTGATGGCCCAGCCGGGCGCCGCGTAGAAAGATAGGCGCGCATGGTCACCCGGGGGTGCAGCGCGGAGTGAGCGGAGAAGCGGAGTGAGCGGCGAAGCCGTACGGTTGGCGCGCTACCGCTTCGGGACGACATTCGGCCGGCGCTGGCCCGGCTACCTGAGCCTGGCGTTGCTCATCGGCCTCGTAGGTGGGCTGTCGCTCGGGTCAATCGCGGGAGCGAGGAGGACCGACTCCTCCTTCAGCGTGTTTTGGAAAAGCACCAACCCGTCGGATCTCATCGGCGCGACAGGCATCCTCAACCCGACGCTTCCCTTGACGCCATATGACGGGCCGCTCGTCAGGCGGATCTCCCGCCTCCCCCACGTGAAAAGTGTGGAGACGCAGTCCGGCATCAATATCCTGCCCCTGCAACCAGACGGAGCCCCCGAGCAAAACGTCACGGAATTTTCTCCAGGTCCCGGCAATGGCTACGGCAGCGTAGACGGGCTTTACTTCAACCAGGACAAGGTCACAGTCGTTGCGGGACGGAGGGCCGACCCCGCTGCCCCTGACCAGTTCATGTTGACGGCCGCACAGGCGCAGTCGATGGGCCTGCATATCGGCGACAAGGTGCGCTTCGGCATTTACACCAACGCGCAGATCCAGTTGGCTGACTTTGGCTCGGCGAGGTTGAAGCCCTACCGCGTGATCGAAGCCACGTTCGTGGGGATCGCCGTGTTCAACTCGACGGTCGTACAAGACCAGTCCGACCAGGGGTCGGCACCGGACAACCTCTTCACCCCGGCGCTCACGCGGCCGCTGCTCAAATGCTGCGTCAATTACAGCCAGAGCGGGGTGCAGGTCAGCAACCCCCGCTTCGTCTCCTCGGTCCTGTCCGAGATCGCGCCGCTGTACCCAAAGGGCGCGCCGTCGTTCCAGGAAGTCGCCCCGATATTGCTGCCCAAGGCGCAGCGCACGATCGAACCTGAGGCCCTTGCGCTCGGGATCTTCGGCGGCATCGTCGCCCTCGCCTGCCTCCTGATCGCAGCTCAGCTGATCGGGCGCCAGATCCGCCTGGGTGGCGACGAAAGACAAGCGCTCCGAGCCCTCGGGGCCGGCCCCGGACAGGTTTGGGCCGACGGCCTCAGCGGGATAGTGGGCAGCGTGGTGGTGGGAGGCATGCTCGCCGTCGTCGTCGCTGTAGCTCTTTCACCAATTGCCCCTATCGGGCCGGTACGCCCGGTATACCCCGCCTTGGGCCTGAGCCTCGACTGGACAGTACTTACCCTCGGGTTTGCCGTCCTGGTCCTGGCGCTGAGCGCCATAGCCGCGGCGATCAGCTTTCGGGCGATGCCGCACCGTAGCTCATCTGCCCATGTCGCAGCGCAACAGCAGCCCTCCCGCATCCTGGCCGTGGCCGCTGCGGCGAGGCTGCCCGCTCCTGCGCTCACGGGGGTGCGCTTCGCCCTCGTGCCCGGCAGCGGCCGGACGGCGGTCCCAGTTCGCTCGGCCGTGCTCGGAGCCGTGCTGGCGGTAATGGTGCTGGTTGGCACGGTCACTTTCGGGGCCAGCCTCAGCTCGCTCGTCTCACACCCGTCCCTCTACGGCTGGAACTGGGACTACATGCTGTCCGCGGGAGGTGACCTCCCCCAACAAAAGGTCACTGCTTTGTTGGACCATGACCGCTATGTCGCCGCGTGGTCGGGGATCTACAGCGCAACCTTGCTGGTCGACGGCCAATTGGTACCGGTTCTCGGGGAAACACCCGGGGCAACGGTGGTGCCTGCTCTGCTCTCGGGGCACAACGTCGAGACGGCCGGTCAAATAGTCCTGGGTTCGCTCACCCTCAAGCAACTGGGCCAGCACCTGGGCGGCATAGTCGAAGTGACCTCCGGCGCCGGCTCGCCCGCCCGCTTGCGGGTAGTCGGGACAGCCACCTTGCCCGCGATTGGGCAAGGCGGGCTTCACCTCGAGATGGGGATCGGCGCCGTCCTGTCGTACAAGCTGCTCCCTGAGCTCGACCTCAACCAGTTCGATTCCGCGCTCCCCGGCCCGCAAGCTGCTCTCGTCCGGCTCCGCCCGCACGTCGACGAGGCGGCTGCTTACCGCTCGTTGGAGCAAGTCGCTCAGGAGACGACCAACCCGGAGAACTTCGGCGTGGGCGTGATCGGGGTGCAGCGGCCGGCCGAGATCCTGAACTACCGCTCGCTCGGGAGCACGCCCGTTTACCTAGGCGCCGGCCTGGCTACTGGAGCCATCGTCGCTTTGGCCCTGACGCTTGTCGCTTCGGTGCGACGGCGCCGTCGCGACCTCGCCCTGCTGAAAACGCTTGGCTTCACCGAACGGCAACTGGCTGCGACCGTCGCTTGGCACGCCACCACCGCGGTGGCGATCGGGGTTGTTTTGGGAGTGCCCCTCGGCATAGCGATCGGGCGCTGGCTGTGGGATCTATTCGCGCAGGAGATCAACGCCGTCCCCGCACCGGCTGTACCGCTGCTCCAGGTTTTCCTCATAGCGGTGGGAGCCCTTGTGCTTGCCAACTTCGTCGCCGCAGTTCCCGGACGGATAGCTGCACGGACCCCAACGGCGCTCGTGCTGCGCGCCGAGTGAGCCAGCACCTCTGAAGCGGCTGAGCCACCGCCGCAGGAAGGTGATGTCGCAAAACCGCCAGATTATTGCCGGGCAACGAGGCAGGCTGGGCCCGTGATCGAAAGCTTCGAGCGCTGTTACCAAGCCCTGAAATCGAGGGACCCACGCTTCGACGGTTGGTTCTTTACTGCTGTAAGGACAACGGGTATCTATTGCCGTCCAAGTTGCCCGGCCTTAACGCCTAAACAAACCAGCGTCACCTTTTACCCGACGGCGGCCGCTTGCCAACGGGCGGGCTACCGCGCCTGCAAACGCTGCAGGCCCGACGCCACCCCTGGTTCTCCCGAATGGGACAGCCGGGCGGACCTGGTTGCCCGTGCTATGCGTCTCATCGCTGACGGCGTCGTCGACCGGGAGGGCGTCGGCGGCCTTGCGAGCCGTCTCAGCTACAGCACCCGCCAGATAGAGCGCCTGCTCATGGCCGAGGTCGGCGCCGGTCCGCTCGGGCTCGCCCGAGCCCAGCGGGCGCAGGCTGCACGCATCCTGATCGAGACCACGGCGATGCCGATGACCCAGGTCGCTTTCGCTGCCGGCTTCGCCAGCGTCCGCCAGTTCAACGACACCGTGCTGGCGGTGTTCGCAGTTAGCGCCACCGACCTGCGGCGCAAGGCGGCGGAGCGGCCCGCGTCCGATCGGGATGGGCACGCAGTGCGAGCGGTTGCTACCTCTCCCGGCGCCGGCCTCCCTGTGCTGGTCCCTGGCCAGGCTCTCACGCTCCGCCTGCCTTTCCGGGCCCCCCTCTGCGCAGACAACCTCTTCGGCCACCTCGCCGCTACGGCCGTGCCGGGTGTGGAGGAGGTTCGCAACGGTGCTTACCGGCGCACCCTCCGGTTGGCGCACGGGGTTGCGATCGTCGCGCTGAGGCCGGCCGAGGACTGCATCCTGGCTTCGCTCTCGCTGGGTGACCTGCGGGATCTGACATCTGCCGTCACGCGCTGCAGACGTCTGCTCGACTTGGACGCCGACCCCGAAGCTACCGACCAGCTGCTGTGCGAGGACCCAGTTCTGGCCCCGCTCGTCCGTTCGGCACCTGGGCGCCGGGTGCCGCGCACGGTCGACGAGCCAGAAATGGCGGTCCGAGCCGTTCTCGGCCAGCAGGTGTCGACCGCAGCGGCCCGTACCCACGCCGGACGGCTCGCCGCCGCCTACGGGGACCCTGTAAACGACCCAGCGGGAGGCTTGTCGCGGACCTTCCCAAGCCCGATCGCCCTGGCCGAGGCTTTGTCAGCGCCGGCTCAGCTCGGGCTCGCCCCGCTGCTCGCCGGGCCGCGAGCCCGGCAGGCGACCTTCGCCGGCCTTGTCACTTCGCTCGCCGACGGGAA
This sequence comes from uncultured Acidimicrobiaceae bacterium, assembly GCA_963699075.1. Classification (GTDB taxonomy): domain Bacteria; phylum Actinomycetota; class Acidimicrobiia; order Acidimicrobiales; family Palsa-688; genus Fen-671. Next base: position 637,798 of record CAVOTF010000006.1, read on the forward strand.
GATCGATCTCGGCCCCGGCGCCGACTGGGAAGAGGCTCGCGCCCAGTTGGGCCAGCTAGGCGGAGTCGGCCCTGGACGGTGGAGATCATTGCGATGCGCGCGCTCGGCGACCCCGACGCCTTTCCCCTGAGCGACCTCGGTGTGCGGCGAGCAGCGCAGGCGGCCGGGTTGCCCAAAGCCCCGAGCCATCTCGCAGCACGCGCCGAACGGTGGCGCCCGTGGCGTGCCTATGCCACCCAGTACCTCTGGGCGACGCTCGACCACCCGGTTAACGACCTGCCCCCTGGCATGGGGGCCGCGAAAAAGCCAAGTACAAAAAGGAGCCTCGCATGAACTCCCCCCGCGACATCACCCTTACCACCACAGTGGACAGCCCGGTCGGACCGCTGACGCTGACCTCCAAAGCAGGCAGGCTCACGGGGCTTCATATGGATGGCCAAGCCCACGCTCCCACCGATCGGACGGGCTGGGCCAGGGACGCAGGCGCTTTTCGGGACATCACCGACCAGTTGACAGCCTATTTTGCGGGCGAGCTCACCGAGTTCGACGTTGACCTGGACCTTGCCGGGACCGATTTCCAGCGCAGCGTATGGGGAGCGCTCCGCCAGAATCCCCTACGGGGAGACGTGGAGCTATTCTCAGCTCGCTGGGAAGATCGGCAACAGCCGCGCCTGCCGGGCGGTCGGTTTGGCCAACGGCCGCAACCCTGTTGCGATCATCGTCCCCTGCCACCGCGTCATCGGGGCAAACGGGTCGCTGGTGGGCTTCGGTGGAGGGCTTGACCGCAAAGCTTTGCTTCTTGAACACGAGCGGAAGGTGGCCAGCCTCGCCGGCTTTGTGTAAAGCTGAAAACATGGAGCGGCCTTCGCTTTACGAATTTGCAGGAGGTGGCCCGGCGTTGCTGCGCCTCGCGGCGGCCCACCATCAGCGCTGCTTGGACGACCCTGTTCTGAACCACCCTTTTTCGCACCCCGGCCACCCCCAGCATGTCGAACGCCTGGCGGGCTACTGGGGCGAGGTCTTTGGTGGGCCAGCGAGCTATTCGGCCTCGTGCGGCGGGCAGTCGGCAATGCTCGACATCCACGCGCACAACGAAATGGAAGACGACCTGGGCAGCCGGTTCGTCGACTGCTTCGTGAAGGCCGCTGACGACGCGGGGTTGCCGGACGACCCCGAGTTCCGGGCGGCTCTGCGGGCCTACATGCAGTGGGCGGTCAGCGATGTCCTGGTGTACTCACCACGGGGCTCGACCGTGCCGGGCTCCCTGCCCGTGCCTCGCTGGTCGTGGGACGGGCTGGAAACCACCCCCGCCACGACCTAGTCACCGGCGGGTTTGCTCGAACCAGGATCCGCGGTTACCCCGAAGTGGGCGCACAAAGCCCTCAGGTGAGCCTCCAGCTCATTGATGCTCGCAGTGTTGGCCGCCACCACCTTGGTCAGTTCTGTGTTTTCCTTCAGCAGCTCGGTCAAGTGGTCCTCGACATCGATGATCTGGGTCTCCATCGTGACGTCGCGTTCAACCCCGGCGCGGATATGGCCGAGCAGGGCGCTCAGTGCTGTCTGGCTCCGGTTGGCCGCGGCCGCCACCAGGAAGCCGATGAACAACTCCGCGACGGTCGTAATGAGGTTGAGCGGGAAATTGAAACCGGTGCTCGTGAACCAGTGCGGCAACCAGTTGCCGCTCGCGAGGTGGGGCCCCCGAAGGCGAAAACGAAGACCCATGCAAGGACGGCGATGAACCAGAAGATGATGTTCGTCGGCCGGCCCATGGCTTCCGACACCCAGTTGGCGAACCGCAGAAACGCGTCCGGTTTCGGCGGCTCTTCGACGTCATCATCGAGCACTTCGCTTTTAGGGGTTTCCATCGTGCTGGCCACAACGCGTACCTCCTATCGAACAGGTCCTGCTCGGTACGCTACCGAACCGGTCAGGTAGCGTTCGGTTATGACATCGCTCAGTGAGCTCGGTCAGCGTGCCAAGGCGGCCAGCCTTACACTGGCTTTAGCTTCCACCGCCACAAAGGACGCAGCCCTCGCTGCCGGCGCCGACCTCCTCCGGCAGCGCTCGGAGGAGGTCCTGACCGCGAACGCCGTCGACGTGGAACGGGCCAAAGACGAGGGTGTCCCGGCCACGGTCATCGACCGGCTCCGCCTGTCGGATGCCCGCATCGCCTCCATGGCGGCCGGGCTGCGCCAGGTTGCCACCCTGGCCGACCCGGTTGGGGAAGTGGTGGAGGGTTGGGTACGCCCTAATGGGCTTCGCATCGAGAAGGTACGAGTGCCGCTCGGGGTCGTCGCGATCGTTTACGAGAACCGTCCTAACGTCACGAGCGACGCGGCCGCGCTCTGCCTGAAGTCAGGCAACGCGGCCTTCCTGCGCGGCAGTTCGGGAGCTCTGAGGTCAAACCAGGCAATCGCTGCGGTCCTTCGTGAAGGCTTTGCCAAGGCCGGGCTACCGCAGGACTGCCTCGTCTTGGTTGAGGACACGAGTTACGAGTCGGCGAGAGAGTTCATGCGCATGCGCGGGACGATCGACTGCCTGATCCCTCGTGGCGGGCCTTCGTTGATCAACGCAGTCTTGGAAAACGCCACAGTCCCCTACGTAATCGACGGGGACGGCAACTGCCATTTGTACGTCGATGCGTCGGCCGACCTGGAAATGGCACTTTCCCTTCTGGTCAATGGCAAAACCCAGCGCCCAAGTGTCTGCAACGCGACCGAGTCCCTCGTCGTGCACCGCGACGTCGCCCAGGACTTCTTGCCGGCGGTGGCAGAAGCACTGAGAAATGTACGCCTCGTCGGCGACGAAAGTGCACAGGCTCTCGTGCCCGAGATCGAGGCCGCCACGGAGGAGGACTGGGGCAAGGAATACCTCGACCTCGTCCTGTCCGTCCGCGTGGTGGACAACCTGGACGCCGCCATCGCTCACATTCAGCGGTACGGCACGGGGCACACCGAGGCGATCGTCACACGCGACCTGGAAGCTGCGCAGCGGTTCACTCGCGAGGTTGACGCCGCCGCCGTCGTTGTAAACGCGTCGACGCGCTTTACCGACGGGGAGCAGTTCGGCTTCGGTGCCGAGATCGGCATAAGTACTCAGAAGTTGCACGCTCGCGGCCCCATGGGGCTGCGCGAGCTGACGACCATCAAGTACGTCGTCACCGGCAACGGCCAGATCCGCGTCTAGAGGCGGTTGCTCACCCCTTCAGTGCTCCGCTCAGCCCGGTCCCGCGCAGGACCCGGCGTTGCAGGAACAGGAAGCCGACGATCGGGACGAGACAGGCGATCAGCATTGCGGCGAGGAACACTCCGAGCTCGGTCTGGCCCTGGACCGTCGGCAGCCGGACCGACAGTGGCTGCTTGCTCGGGTTTGTAAGGACGAGCAGAGGCCAGAGGAAGTCTTTCCACGAGGCGAGCACAGCAAAGATTGACACGACGGCGAGGATCGGCTTTGACATCGGCAGCACGATCGACACGAACAGGCGTACCTTGCCTGCGCCGTCGATGCGTGCAGCCTCGAAGATCTCGCGCGGGAGGTTGTCAAAGAAGCGCTTCATCAGCACCACGTTGAAGGCGCTCGCGGCCTCGGGCAGCCAGATCGCCCAGTAACTGTCCACGAACGAGCCGCCGATCAGAGGCGGGTGCACGATCTCTATGTAAAGCGGGACCAGCAGCACCACAGTGGGGACGAACAGCGTCGTCAGCAGCGCCGCCATGATGAGGTTGCCCCACTTGGGCCTGAGCACCGAGAGCGCGTAGGCCCCGGTGGCGCAAACGATGATCTGACAGACCCACGAGCCGAAGGCGATGGCAATCGTGTTCCACAGGTACAAGCCGATATCCACGTCGGTCCACGCATCGGAGATGTTGCTCCAAGCGGTCCCGTGCGGGAAGAGCGCCATCGGTTGGATAAGGGTGTCCTGGGTCGGCGTGATCGCGGCCTTAGCGAGCCACAGGATCGGGCCGAGCCCGATAACAACCAGCAGCACAAGCAGGGCTGCCTGCGCCGTTCCGAGCCCGTACTTGACACTCCGCCGGTTCCAATCGGCGTGGGACACGATCCCCTTGGGGGTCTCCTCGGACCGTTCGGGCCGCTTGCGCCGGAATTGCACGGCGCTCATCCGCTGCTCCACGAGCGCGTGGCCCGCAGGTAGATCAGTGAGAAGACCGCCAAGAACGCGACCAGCATGAGGCTGAGTGCGGCAGCCTCTCCGTAGCTCCCACCGAGGGAGTTGCCGAACGCGTAGTTGTAGATCAGGAGCAGGACCGTAATCGTCGCGTTGTCCGGGCCACCCGAGGTGAACAGGTACGGCTCCAGGAAAACCTGCGCTGTACCAATGATCTGCAAGATCATGGTGATGAGCAGGATCGTGCGCATCTGCGGCAGGGTGACGTGCCGCGATCTTCTTCCAGAGCCCGGCACCGTCGACGGCGGCCGCCTCGTAGAGCTCCGCGTTCACGCCCGTCAACGCAGCCAGGTAGATGATCACGGTGCCGCCGGCATTCGCCCAGGTCGACTCGAGCACCAGCGACGGCATCGCAGCACTCTCGGACTGGATCCACGGCTGCGGGCCGATCCCGACCCAATGCAGCATCGTGTTGAAGACGCCCGCCGGCCCGGCGTCATAGAAAAACTTCCAAAGCAGCACTGCTACGACCGGCGGTACCACGACGGGCAGGTACGCAAGAGCGCTGTAAAGACCGCGCCGCTTGCGGACCTCACTGATCAGCACGGCGATCACAAGCGGGACCGGATAGCCAAAGATCAGCGCCAGCCCGGCAAATTCGGCGGTGTTCCTGACGGCGATCGGGAACAGAGGGTCGTGCAGCACCTCGCTGAAGTTCTGGAACCCGACCCATGTCGCCGGCTGCACCAAGTTCGTGTGCTGGACCGACATCAGCACCAGGCGCACGATCGGGTACCAGGAGAAGGCCCCGAAGACGAGGAGCATCGGCAGCAGGAACAACAGCGTGGACAGACCGCCGCGGCGTACCCAGGTCAGCGGCGTACGCCGGGGGCGCCGGCGGGCTGGGGACGGAGCCTGCGTTAGGGAGGCGGGCTCCGTGCGGTCCAGGTTCGCCGTAGTGGTGTTGATCGTCGACATCTTGCCTTATGGGCCTGCGGCCGGGGAGGCCGGGTGGTCGCGCTATACCAGCACGACCACCCCAGCCCGATCAAGCCAGGAGTCTTACGATCCTTGCTTAATTGAGTTCTGGCCAACAGAGTTGGCCGCAGAGAGCAGGGCTGCCGGGTTCGCGTTCTGCTCGGTCAGGACAGCCTCGACAACCGAGTCAAGGTCACCGTAAACGGCCTGGGTGGCCGACTCCGGCTCGGGGATTATCTGGTCTTTGAAGATGGCCGTGGTGAAGGGCGCCATCTGTTTGAGCGGGACGTTGATGTAGGGCTTGATCCAGCTGTTGTAGAGGTTCTCCTGGGTCTGGTTGAAGATCGGGACCTCCGGGGTACCGACCGGCTGCTTGGACGCTACTTCTGTCTTTGCCCAAGCGATCGCGTCGTTGCGGTTCACGTACTTCTGGAGGTAATAGAAATCGATCCACTTCACCGCCGCCGCAGTCTGGGCCGGTGTCGCGTTGGCGGCGACCGCGCACAGGGTGCCGCCACCGAGCGCGCCGGCGTTCTTGTTGTTCGCCAGCGGGATCGGCGCAAGGCCGTAGATGCTCGGCTTGATGTTGTAGGACTGCACCATGTTGGTGTACACGTCAGAACCGCTGATGAACATGCCGACCTGGCCGGCTGCAAACGCCTGGTTGATGTCGCTCCAACCCCAGTCGAAGTCGGAGCCCATCGAGTTGTCGGTCCAGCGCATCGTCTTCAGCAAGTCCAGCGCCTGGACCGCCTGCGGGTTATCAAACGTCGCCTTCGCCTTGGCGCCGATACCGGTCTCCATACGGCCACCAAGCGCATAATCGAGCGTGGTCAGGATCCAACCGGCCGTGTTGTCGTTGGCTCCCATCTCCGCGTAACCGGCCATGCCGGTCTTATCGGAGATCTGCTTAGCGTCAGACTCGATCTGCGCCCAGGTGGTAGGAGGGTCGTTCGGGTTGAGCCCCGCCTCGGTGAAGAGCTGGCGGTTGTAGCTCAGTGCCTGGGCGTAGGACGCCTCTGGGATCGCGATGACCTGGCCCTTGGAGTCGATGCCTTCGGAGATGACGGCCGGGTTGAACCTGTTGAAGTACGGCAGCGCGTCGGCGTACGGCGTCAGGTTGGCGAGCTGGCCGTTATCGCCCAGCGAACGACCGTCGGTGAACGGGACCGTGAACATCGTTGGCAGGGTCCCCGCTGCCAGTTTCGCGGCGAACGTCGAGCCGAGCCACTGGTAAGTGGATGCAGTGACCTCAATGCCGGGGTTTTCCTGCTCGAACAGCTTGATCTGCGCGTTGAACGCCGCCGTCGCAGCTGCGGTGCTGCCCGGGATCAACGATGCGACGCTGATCTTGACCACCGGCACGCTGGCCGAGGCCGTTGGGATCGAACCGGTAGCAACAGCCACCAAGGTCGCGGCGGTGACGACCCCACCCATTCGGATGTACGTCCTCGCCCTGGTTTTGAACCTCATTACCTTCTCCTCTCCCTCACTAGGAAACTGCGCGAGTGTACGCTCGCCGACTGTTCGGTGCAAGCCACTCCACCGTCTTTTGCAAAAAATCGACAACCTGACCTAAAGTTCTTGCATGAGGAAGTCCGAACCCCTACACTCCTCACCATGCCGTCGAGGGAACGGCAGGCCTTCAGGTCCGTCGACCTGGGCACGGTAGATGCCGGAGGACGTTGAGGTGGCCACAGAGCAAAGCGTGCCTTGGTGGAGCGCGGCAGCCATCTACCAGGTGTACTTAAGGAGCTTCGCCGACGGCGACGGCGATGGCATCGGCGACCTCGCCGGGTGCCGGGCACACCTGGCGTACCTGGCCGACCTCGGCATAGATGCCATCTGGTTCAACCCGTTTTATTTGTCCCCCATGGCCGACGGGGGCTACGACGTGGCCGACTACCGCCAGATCGACCCCCAGTTCGGGACCATCAGCGACGCTGAGGCACTTATTACCCAGGCCCACGCTCTTGGGATCCGGGTGGTGCTGGACATAGTCCCGAACCACTGCTCCGACCGCCACCCGTGGTTCGTGGCGGCGCTCTCCTCGGGCCCAGGATCGCCTGAGCGTCGGCGCTTCTATTTCCGGCCCGGCCGAGGCCCCGCCGGTGAACGACCGCCAAACGACTGGCAGTCGGAGTTCGGTGGGCCCGCCTGGACGCGCACGACGGGACCGGACGGGTCACCGGCGGAGTGGTACCTCCACCTGTTCGCTCCCGAGCAACCGGACTTCAACTGGGGGGACCCCGCGGTAAGGGCCGAGTTCGAGGCTGTCCTGCGTTTTTGGTTCGACCGGGGCGTGGACGGTTTCCGGGTCGACTCGGCGGCACTAGTGGCAAAGGACCCTGGGCTAACGGATATCGGCGAGACACCCTCGAGTTATGGCCCGGGGATGCACCCTTTCGTCGACCGCGACGAGGTGCACGAGATATATAGGAGCTGGCGTCAGATCGCAGACGGGTACCCCGACAAGCGAGCCCTGATCGGCGAGGTGTGGCTGCCCGACCAGGAACGCTTCGCGCTTTACCTGCGCGACGACGAGTTCCACTCGGCGTTCAATTTCGACTTTCTTTGCTGCGCTTTCGAGGCCCCCGCGCTGCGCCGAGTGATAGATGACACCTTCGCTTCACACGCACGACTTGCCGCTACCACCACGTGGGTGCTCTCCAACCACGACGTCGTGCGGCACGTGACTCGTTACGGTCGCGCCGAAACTGCGTTCAAGATGGACGACCGCCGCATCGGTGAGGCGAGCGACATCGAGCTCGGGACGCGCCGTGCCCGGGCCGCCACGCTGCTCTCGCTCTCGCTACCGGGAGCGACGTACATCTACCAGGGTGACGAGCTCGGTCTCTGGGAGGTTGAGGACCTGCCCGAAGAACTTCTGCAAGACCCCTTTTGGCAACGCTCTGGCAAGACTGACCGCGGTAGGGACGGCTGCAGGGTACCGATCCCGTGGTCCGGTCACGGCCCGCCGTTCGGCTTCACTGACAACGGGGCTGCGCCGTGGCTACCTCAGCCCCAGGACTGGAAGGCTCTGACCGTCGAGACGGAACGCTCAGAATCCGAGCTCCATGCTCTCGCTCTACCGTTCCGCGCTGGCTATCAGGCGACAGGAGCCCTCGCTCCGCTCAGGCGTGTTCGCTTGGGAAGAGGCGCCGGACGGGGTACTTTGCTATTCCCGCGGCGACAACGTCGTGGTGGTGCTCAACCTTTCCGCCGAGCCGGTGGCTTTACCCAACTACGACAAGGTCCTTATCGCCAGCGGGCCCCTGTCGGGCCGGGTCCCGCCGGTTACGGCCGTTTGGCTGCGCCGCGGATAAATCCCTCGGCCGGCCGGTCGTCCGGCTGCGCCCCGTAGGTGGCCCTCGTTACGCGCGTGCGCGAAGAGGGGCGGTCGAGCCCCTCACCACGAGCTCAGGCTCGAACAGCAAACGCTCGCCATTGGCCATGGTGCCGTCGATCTGGCTGGACAAAAGCTTTACGGCAGCTCGGCCCATTGCCTCGATCGGTTGACGAATGGTCGTAAGTGGAGGGTCTGTGCACGTCATCAGCGCGGAATCGTCGTAGCCGACCACAGAAATGTCGTCAGGGACGCGTAGGCCGAGGCGCCGGGCCGCCCTGATGGCCCCGAGGGCCAGCGGGTCGCTGGAACAGATGATGCCGGTGACCCCCCGCCCGACCAACCGCGTCGCAGCGGCGTGACCAGCTTCCAAGGAAAACGGCACATGCTCCACGCAGCCCTCCTCCTTGATCCCAGCCCGCTTGGCTACGGCCTGGAACGAGGCGAGCCGGAGCCGGCTCGGCATATGGTCCTCCGGGCCCAGGATCATCCCGATCTCGTCGTGGCCAAGAGCCCGCAGATGACTGAAGGCCTGTTCGGCAGCAACGGCATCATCCGTGGCAACCTGCGGGAAGGTGAGGTCGTCGCTCGAAGCGTTGACGAGCACGACAGGCACAGCGCGCTCTTGCAGCAAGCGGTAATGCTCATGCGACGAGTTCGCTTCGGCAAAATTGCCGCCGGCGAAGATCACCCCCGAAGCGTGCTGGTCGAGGAGCATCGTGACGTACTCGGGCTCGGAGAGCCCGTTCGGGCCACTGGCGCAGAGCACCGGTGTGAAATGAAGTTGAGCTAACGCTCCGCCAACCACCTCGGCCAGTGCCGGGAAGATCGGGTTGTTCAGCTCGGGCAGGACGAGGCCGACCAAGCGGGCGCGCTTGCCCCGCAACTTTGAGGGACGTTCGTAGCCGAGCACGTCCAACGCTGTCAGTACCGCCGTCCGAGTTGCCGCCGAGACGCCGGGGCGCCCGTTGAGCACGCGGCTCACCGTGGCCTCGCTTACTCCGACCTTGTCGGCCACGGCACTCAAGCTGCGCTTCATGGCGCGTAACTTTACGTCAGTTCCGCGCGCGTTCGTTGGAAAAACTGATTGGCCCAGGCCGGACGGAGACCCAGGCTCGCTGCGCTCACGACGTACCTATGACGCCCCGCTAATCGAAAAAGTCCCTGTCTTCGCCGCTCAGGTGCTCCCTGGCTGCGGCGACGTTGAACTCGACCCCCATCCCCGGACGGTCCCAAACGTCGATGAAACCGTCCTTGACGATCGGGGCGGGCAACCCCTCGACGATGTCGTACCACCAGGAAGGGTCACCAATGGGGTACTCGAAAGCGATGTAATTTTCAGGCAGCGTTGCACAAACCTGGACGAGGGCCGCCAGGCCGAGCACGCCGTCGCCCGTGCCATGCGGCGCCATGAGAACGCCGTGAAGGTCGGCGTACTCGGCGACCCATTTCAGTTCGGCTATCCCGCCTACGTCGCACGGATCCGGGCCGATGACGTCGACCGCATGTCGCTCGATCAGCTCCTTGAAGTTTTGGCGGAGGTAGATCTGCTCGCCAGTGTGAACGGGAGTCGATGTCGCCCGGGTTAGCTCGCGGTAAAGGTCGGCGTTCACATAAGGGGTGTAGTCGCCGGTGATGAGGTCCTCGGCCCACAGGACATGGAGGTGTTCTATCGCCTTGGCGAAACGGATAGCGTCAGGGACCGTCCAACCCGGGCCGCAGTCCAGAGCCAGCCCGACGGTGTCCCCGAGTGCTTCTTTCATCGCCTCCACGCAATCGACCACGTAGCTGAGCCCCCGCTCGGTTAGCAAGCCCCGCGCGTAGTTACCATGCCCAGCCGGGGCGGGGCTCCCGTACGAAAAGCCGGCCATCTTGCTCGGGGCCATGCTGTGGAACGCGACACCCTGTTTGATGATGCTGAAACCTTCGGGGGACGCTTTCATCTTCAAGACATTTGCTGCATGGTCCTCGGGAGAAACGCCATCCATGGGGAACCGCACGGCCCCGTTGTAAACGCGCACACGGTCGCGCACCTTTCCCCCAAGGAGCTTGTAAACAGGTACTCCTGCGGCCTTCCCAGCGAGGTCCCAAAGCGCCATCTCGATAGCGCTCACTGAGCTCCCCCAGGGCTTGAAGGCGCCTCGGTGACGCACTTTAAGCATCACTCGTTCGACGTCTGTCGGGTCTTCACCGAGGACAAACTGCTCGTAATAGAGCACATGCGAGCGAAGGTAAGGCTTATATGACTCGACGGCGGAATAGCCACTGACACCCTCGTCCGTGACGAGCCGCACGATCGGGTTCTTGCCGATCACCGCACATTTCAGGGCCGTTATCCTCATTTCGCTCCGACCTCCGGGGTGTCGTGCTCCCATCCGAGCAAGCGCTTTGCCTTGGCACAGGAGTACAGGCTTTCATTACCAACGGGCTGATGGAGCCTGCGAACTTCAGGGTAGAACGCATCGCACAGCTCCGCCGTAGCGACGCTAGCCGCGGTCGTGGGTGCTACCACAAAGAACGCCTCGTGCCCTCTCCAGCTGGCGTCAAGGACGGCGAAACAGGCACGCGCTGCAGCGTCAAGAGACGTATAACCCCACAAGTCGCGGCTGTAGCGACCCACATCCACGGCGATCTTTTCAGCCAGCGCCTCCCGGGTGGTAACGAGGTGGTGGATGCGCAAGCTGCCTACCGACATGGTGCTGTTGGCCCGGCATATGGAAGCCGCCTGGACCTCGCCGATAAATTTTGAGAGCGCATAGGCGTCTTCGTTGTATGTCGGGTGCTCCTCATCGATCGGGAAATAGTCATAGCGCGGCCGCGCAGAAAAGGCCCCACCAATGGCATTTATGCTGGACGCGTAACAGAAGTTCTTTATACCGAGCTCAACAGCAACGCGCAGGGCGTTGAAGCTCGCCACGACATTGGTGTTGTGGACCACGTGCGGCGGCGCACCTAATGGGCTGGGACGGGCTGCCAAGTGCACGATCGCTTCGCACCCGGCCATGGCTCTGCTCAGTTCCTCGTAAGAGGTGACGTCGGCTTCTAGTTGGGTCGCCGCACTCGCAGCCTCGCCGGCTGGGGCGATGGGCCGGATGTCTATGCTCACGACCCGGTGCCCGCGCCGGCAGCCCTCTGCCACCACCGCAGTCCCAAGTAGCCCCCTGCCGCCCGTCACGCCTATCTGCACGTTAATGGCCAGTCTAGCCCTGGGCTCTTGCCCCTATGATGGCCCGATGGCGACGACCGGCAGCTCAGGCGCCCGGTGGGAGAACCCGAGAAGTGTCAACGAGGCGCTCGGCGCGGTGGGCTACCTTGCAGACGAGGGCATTGCGGCTGTGGTGTTCCTTGCCGACCGGCTGGGCAAGCCCGTGCTGGTAGAGGGGCCGGCCGGTACGGGCAAGACCCAACTTGCCAAGTCGGTGGCGGAGATGACCGGCGCGCGGCTCATCAGGCTGCAGTGCTACGAGGGCCTCGACGAGTCGAAAGCCCTTTACGAGTGGAACTACAAAAAGCAGCTGCTGCGCATCCAGGCCGAGCAGGTGACTCAGGAGGGCGAGACCTGGCAGGAGCTCGAAGAGGACATCTTTTCGGAGCCGTTCTTGATGCCCCGGCCGTTGCTGGAGGCCATAAGAGCCACCGACCCGGTGGTGCTGCTGATCGACGAGGTGGACCGCGTCGAGGTCGAAACAGAAGCGCTTCTCCTGGAGGTCCTGTCCGACTACCAGGTTTCGGTACCGGAAATGGGCACGGTCAAAGCGGCACAGATCCCTTTAGTTTTCTTGACGTCCAACAACACCCGTGAACTTTCCGAAGCGCTCAAGCGGCGCTGTCTTTTCCTGCACCTCGACTACCCTTCGCTCGAGCGGGAACGCGAGATCGTCCTTACCAAGGTCCCGGGCATCGAGGAATCGCTGGCGGACCAAGTGGTGCGAACTGTGAAGCTCATAAGGGCGCTGGAGTTGAAGAAGTCACCCTCCGTATCGGAGACCCTCGACTGGGCGCGCACGCTCGTCCTGCTGGGGGTCGCCCACCTCGACACAGCGACAGCCAAAAGCACGCTCAACGTTTTGTTGAAGTACCGCTCCGACATCGAAAGGGCGGCCAAGGAGCTCGTGGCGGCCGAGGGATGACGCAAGGCCGGCCCGGCCTTGACATCGACCGAGCCTTGACATCGACCGAGCCTTGACATCGACCGAGCCCGCTACCCGGGCCGCAGAACTCGTGCTTGGAGGCGGCCTTTTCGGTACGTTCGCCGAGTTCGTCGAGGAGCTGCGGGCCGCCGGCGTGCCGGTGAGCACGACCGAGGTCCTGGACGCAACGGAGGCTTTGCGCCACCTGCCCCTCGAGGACCGCGAGGCGCTCAAGCTCGGCTTGGCAGCGTCCCTGGTGAAAGAAGAAGGGCACTGGCGGACTTTCGAAATGCTCTTCGAGCTATTTTTCTCTTTGCAGGGGCGGGTAACCGGAGACCTCGCGGCCTTGGCCGGCGGCGAGCTCACATCCGGCAACGGCGAGGCTATGAGCGCCAGGGAACTCGCCGAGCTTGCCTACCAGGCAATGATGGAGGGCGACCCGGAGCTGATGGCGGCGCTCGCGCGAGGTGCTGTTGACCGTTTCGCGGGGATGGAGCCGGGACGCCCTGTCGGAGGGAGCTACTACGTCTTCAAGACCCTTCGCCAGCTGGAGGCAGACGGCATGCTTGCGCGCCTGCTCAGCGCCGCCCAAGAAGTTGGAGGGCTGGACGGGATGAACCTGGCCCAGGACTACCGCGCGCGCTACGAGCGCATGCGCGAAGAGGTCGAGGCGGAAGTTCGCCGCAGGCTCGTCGCCGACCGCGGAGCCAAGGTCGTCGCCAAGACGCTCAGGCGCCCGTTGCCCGAGGACGTCGACTTCATGCACCTCGGTAAGGAAGAACTAATCGCCTTGCAGCGCACCGTGCAGCCCTTGGCGCGCAAGCTGGCTGTGCACCTGGCGCGCAAACGCCACCACCGAGACGACGGGCGCTTGGATTTCCGTGCGACTATGAGGCGCTCTCTGTCCTTCGGTGGCGCGCCCGCGGACCCGCGGTTCAAGGCCCCCCGCCGGTCCAAACCCGAGCTCTGGGTCCTAGCCGACATTTCGGGTTCGGTAGCAGCCTTCGCTCGTTTCACCCTGCAGCTTGTTTACGCTCTGTCGTCGCAGTTCTCGCGCACTCGTGCTTGGGCCTTCATTGACGGGATCGATGAGGTGACCGATCTGTTGAAAGGTGCAGACGATATATCAGAAGCCATTCGCTCGATAAACACGCAGGCCGACGTGATCTGGGCGGAAGGCCACTCCGACTACGGTCACGCCCTCGCGGACTTCGCGCAGCGCTGGGGCCGTGAGCTCACCTCCCGCACCACGGTGTTGGTGCTCGGCGACGCCCGCAACAACTACCACTCGGTGCAGCCGTGGGCGATGGCGGAAATCGCCCTTCGCTCGCGCCACGTCTGGTGGCTCAACCCCGAGCCGCGCGCTTACTGGGACACCGGCGACTCGGTGCTGGCGCAGTACGGCGCCCACTGTTCCGGGGTTTCCGAATGCCGCAACCTGCGCCAGCTGCGCCATTTCGTCGAGCAGCTCCCCTAAGTACCCGCCGCAGGACTACGGCGGTCGTTGGGCTCCGTTCGGGCCAGCAGTGGCGCTACCCTGAGGGAAGACCCAGCACAGGAGGCTCCCGCAGATGGTCCTGCTCAGCCGTGAGTTCATAGCGGTACCCGACGACAAGAAAAAGCAGATCGTCTTCAAATGGCCAGACGTCCGCATCCGTAAGTTCACGCGGGCGATCGTCGACGCCGACGAGATGGCCCTGTTCGTCAACACAGGCCAGGTCGTCGGGACAATGGGCCCTGGAAGGCATCAGATCGACGCTCAGGAACTGCCGTTCCTCGGGATGTTCATCGACGCCGCGACAGGCGGCAACGCCTACCGGTCCGAGCTGTACTTCGTAGGGACCCGCGAGTACCCCGGTTTCACCTTCGGCGGGCGCATTGACGACGTGCAGGACCCACAGACGGGCATGATCGTGACCCTTCGCGTCTTTGGCGACTACTCGCTGCAGGTCAAAGACCCGAGCGCCCTCATCACGAACCTCGTCGGGACCGTGGACGTGACGAACAACGAGACCGTGGCGGGATGGGTGAGCGACCAGCTCCTCAAGGTCATGCGTACCGAAGTTACGAGGCAGATCGTCCGCAATGGCTGGCCCATCCTGGGTCTCTCCGCCTACACGCCCGACATTGAAAAGGCCATCATCGAAGCCGGCAACAACCAGCTGGTCACATACGGCGTCGCTCTGGTGCGGATGGGCAACTTCGACGTCAACCTCTCCGAGCAGGACGAGGTGCAGCTGAAGAACCTCGCCAAGGACACCGCTTACAGCCGCCTCGCGGGCGGCTTCAACCAGTACGCGGCGGGCGAGATGGCCCTCGGCGCCGGAGCAGGCATGGCCAAGGGCGGCGGGAGCGACTCAGGTGTCTTCCTGGCGGCAGGGCTCGGCCTCGGGGGCCAGCTTGGTGGCGGTGCGGCCGCGCAACAGCAAGGGCCGGTACCACCCCCTGCCCCCGGCTTTGCGGGTGGAGGCGCAGGCTTCGCCGGGGGTGGCCCGTCCCCTGCCGGCGCTGCTGCGCCGGCTGCGGCGGCTACGGCCACCTGCCCGAACTGCCAAAGCACGCAGGCAGCGGGCACGAAATTCTGCGCATCATGCGGCACCGCGATGCCGCCTCCGGCCGGGCACTGCAACGCGTGCGGCTTCGACAACGCCGGCGGGGCGCGCTTTTGCGCCCAGTGCGGCCAACCGGTCGGTCCTCAGCCGGTCCACTGCCCGTCTTGCGGTGCCGAGGCTGGGCCGGGCACGCGCTTCTGCGCGTCCTGCGGTACAGCCATTGCGCCAGCCGCCACGGCGGCCCCGGCACCTCCTGCGGCCCCAGCCGCCGAGGGTGGGGGCCCGTCCTGATCGTGAGCGCAGAGGAGGTCCCCCGATTTTCTACGGCGGCGGCTCGCTAGGGTTCATCCTCTTCATCGTCGTCATCTCGGTGATGATGCGGGCGATGCGAGGTGCCTCCCGGGGCGGGCCGTGGGGCCGCGGCCCGTGGGGACGGGGCCTTACGGCGGTGGCCCTTACGGCGGAGGCCAGGGAGGGCCGTCGTCGGGCTGGCCGGGAAGCGGCCAGGGCGGTCCCCCGCCAAGTAGCGCTCCCCCAGGGGCCGGCGGCCCGGGTGCTCCTGCGGGTGGGGACTTGGGTTGGAACGCGGGCGGAGGGCCGGCCGGAGGCGGTTGGGCGAGCAGCGGCACTGGTGGAGATGCCGGCGTACCGGTTAGCGGGGGCCACGGCATCGGTGGGCACCTTTCGGGCGCAAGCGCGGCGTGGCCTGGCGACAGCACACAGGACTGGATGAACGACAACCGGCCGGCGTCGGCCAGCATCCCGGGCGAGCTCTTCCCGGAAGCCCATGCAAGGGCGATGCAGGCGGCGAGCCCGGTCGACGTCGGGCTGGCCGCCATCAAAGCTCACGACCCCGGCTTCGAGCTCGAGCAGTTCACCCAGCAGGTCCAGCGCGTTTTCTTCATCGTCGAGACGGCCTGGAGCGAACGCAAACCCGAGACGAGCCGCCAGGTGATGGCTGATGGCCTCTGGCTGGAGCAACGCCAACAGGTCCAGGGCTACATCGACGGCCACAAGCGCAACATGCTCGACAACCTCGCTGTTTCGAACATCTGGCCCGTAGCAGCCCACTCTGACGACCGCTGGGACACGATAACGGTCCGGGTCATGGCCGCCTCTGCTGACTACGATGTCGACGACAAGGGCGGTCGCGTGCTGAGGGGTGACCGCGAGGTCAAGTCCTGGGCCGAGGACTGGACATTCCAGCGGTCATCGAAGGCCCAGACCAAAGATGGCGGCACGGCCCTCGGGTCGAAATGCCCCAACTGCGGCGCGCCGCTCGATGTTGACCTTGCGGGTACGTGCCGTTACTGCAAAGCAAGCATCATGTCGGGGGACTATGACTGGGTGCTTGCCCGGATTTCTCAGGTTGGCTAGCGGGTAGCACAGCAGTGCCAGGCACGCCGGGCTTGCCCGGCGCCACAAGGTGAAGCTGCTGAAGTTGGCTCGTAAGCACCCAGGCGAGCATTTCGTTATATATGCCCAGGATTTCGAAACCGTACGAGGGGTTCGTCGACCAGATACCCCCGATGGATATCCACGTCGTACAGCAACCAGCGACACCGGGGGTTTCCGTCTGGCCTTCGTCAGCGCTCGACAGTTGGCTGGGTGTTGCGTACGACTCAAGGAGAGTGTCCTGGGCGAGGACACCTGACATTGCGTTGGGGAAGTTCCACCCATGCTTGCATTTATTGCACGCGCCGATCCCGGCGAAGTTGTTGTAGCCCGGGGGATCCTGGCCATAAGCCGGGAAGGAAAAATAAGCGGTTTCGTCCATCGACTGGGCGAACGCGATGTCGGGCCTGACGCCGGTCACCTTGCCAGCTTTTATGTAGTCCTTGACGAGCTTGGCGAGCGGGATGGTCGTGTGAGGGACGGCCCCCGTCGATTCGTACCAAGCTGCGATCTGGGATGCGCTAAGCAGCGAGCTCCCGAAAATCGTCGGCCCCTTCTCTGCCCACATTGGCCCGGGGGGCAGGGCCGTGAGCGCGCCGGCCGTCGTAGAGGAGGTTCCTGCTGTGGAGGCACCGCTGGGCACGGTCGTCGTCGGAAGGGGCACCGTCGTAGCCGGGGGAGCCACCGTCGTGGTCGGGAGGGGCACGGCGCTGGCCGGGACAAGCATCGGCCATCGCTGCGGTGGTGCTCCGGGGGGAGCCCATTTCCCCTCGAAAGCCATCAACGCCACCGCCGGTCGAGCTGGAGCCGTGCCGGCTTGCAACACCCACCCACGCGCGATCGAAAGCGCGTTGGTCGACGCGGAAACCTGGATGACGGCGGCCTCCCAGACGCCGTTCGCCTGCTGGACCAGGCCCCAGTCCATGGCGACCAGAGCGCGAGCTGCGACAACCTTTCTCTTGCAAGCAGCCAGGTACGCCTCAGCTCGGAGCAACTCGGCAGTCGTATCGGTGGCCGCGAAGGCGGCAAGTTCGCCCTTGTAGACCTGGAGCTCAAGGCTGACGATGTTGGACTTGGAGACCATTGCCTGGCCGGTGTACTCGGCCATCGCCAATTGCGTAAGAGCCTCTTTGTATGCGTTCACGACCACCTGCGCCGCCGCCCTGGCTGCCAAGGCCTGACGCTCGTCGGCCTTGGCCCACGTCCATACCGCAAGGGTCTGGCTCACCAAGCGGTCCGCGGCCTCCTCGCCGACGTTGGCCCGGCTGAGGTAAGACCGTGCCTCCGCATAGGCGGGCACCGACAACAACTGCCCCTCCTCGTCCCTAAGGTTGGCCAGGAGCTGGGCTGCACCTGGTGGTGCGACGATCACGGGGGGGAACACGGGGGCCGGCGGGGCCGCTGCGCCTTTGGCCGCTTTCGTCCCGGGCGTCGATGTCGTGGTAGTTGACGCCGTAGGCGCTGAGGTCACCGTGGTGGCTAGCGACGCCGGGCCTGTGGGACTAGGCGGGGTTGCCGCGGCTACCGGGCCGGACGTATTGGCGAGGACGGCTCCGATCACGGCGACGACGAGCACTACCGACCGGTTCAGGTGCGCGCTATAGCCACGAAGGCTATGCCGACAGGTCACAGCTCGCTCAAACGTCCGCACGGCATCTCCGGTGTCCTGTACATGATCGGCAGAAATGACGCCCAGCACAAGACCGCAAACGTTGTCTCGCCCGCAATTGCGCTAGCGGCTACCTGCGTGGACCATGACCTTAGCGTCGAGGCCGAGAACGGCGTTGGCGCCTGTCACGGGGTCAGCGACCTGGCGTTGGCTCGAGGCACGCCGCCGGTCGCGAAGCTATTCGTGCAGCCCGCACTCGGTCTTGTCGAGGCCCGACCAGCGCCCGGCCCGTGAGTGCTCCCCAGGAGAGACGGGCCGGGTGCACGGCCAGCAACCGATCGAGGTATAGCCCTTGCTCAAGAGAGGGTTGACGGGTACATCGTGGTCGGCGATATAGCCAGCGACGTCGAGGTCGGTCCAGTTGGCGATCGGGTTTACCTTTACCAAACCACGGCGGTCACGACCAACGATCGGCGCGTCGGTCCGCGTGCTCGATTCCTGCCGGCGAAGCCCGCTCATCCAGGCCGACTTCCCGGCGAGTGCCCTTTCCAACTGGGCAACCTTGGAAAAGGTGCAGCAATTGGCGGGATCGCTCTTCCAGACAGGCACGGGTTCTGGCGGGACGGTCATGATCCGCAGGTTCAGGCCGTAACGCTTGCGCACCAGTTCCACTGTTTGCAGCGTCTCGGGAAAGTGGTAACCGGTATCGATGAACACGACCTCGATGGACGGCTCGACCCTCGTCGCGATGTCGATCAGGACCGCATCGGTCATGGATGCCGTCAAGCACAACTGGGGGTGGAAGCGCGCGACGGCCCATTCCACAATGTCTCCCGCGGATGCGCTGTCGAACTTCGCGTTGAGGTCCGCAAGCGCCCCTTCGGTGAGATCCTGGCTTCTCGGGACGTCAAGCAAAGTCACTACTGTACCTTTCCTGGCATCTGCCTGCGCTCATGCACCGGCACACTCGCCTACACCGACTTCAGCCACGTAAGGCCCCGTCTCGTCGAAGTCTATGTAATAGTCGGGCCGTTCCTCGGGCGACGGCCATTCGTCGAGGTCGGCGAGCTCGGCCGCTATCGCCTTGGCGCCACCGGCGCGTGCAAGCCAACCGGTGAAGTCCTCACCCTGCTCCCTCTCTTCGGCAAAGCGGCCAACTACTCGGACGGTCGCCTCGGCACATGCCTTTGCGGGCAGCCGCATGGCGCGTTGGCCGAACTCGATCTCGGTTTTGCCTACGTGCCCTCCAAGCAGGAGCTGGTAGCCGGGAGCTGGCCTGCCGTGCGCCGCGACGCTCGGCACCGTTGAAACCGATGTCGGCGACGTGGTGCTGCCCGCAGCTGTTCGTGCAACCGGAAATGTTGATGCGCACTCCCCCGACGTCGGCAAGGCCAGCCTTTTCGAGGGCTATGCCGATGTCGTCGGCGAGGCCGCGGCTCTGGGTAACTGCCAGGTTGCAGGTGTCCGCGCCGGGGCAAGAAACGACGTCCCGTGCCAGTTCCGCACCAGGCTCGGCCATCCCGATCGCCTCCAGGCGGCTGTAGAGCACGCGGCAACTGGTCACCTGTCAGGTCACGGAACGCCAGGTTCTGCCTGTTGGTCACCCTCACGCTCGCCCCGAGGTCACGCTGGATGGACGCCAGCTCCCGGAACTGGTTGGAGGTGATGTCGCCCAATCGGGCGTAAGCGATCGCCGAAACGGTGCCTTTGGCCACGCCGATCACGACGTTGGCAGTCTCCCAGCGCTTGTAGGGGTCACCGGCGCCCAGGCGCAGGGTCACCGGGGCCCCAACAGGCGTGGGAGACTGGCCGCCGGCAATGCCCGCAGGGGCATCTCCGAGCTCTTGAACTACGGCGGGAATGCCTCCCGGCCAGGTGCTCGAAGCGAGGAGCAGCTTGCGTTCCTTCAGGATCCGCTCACGCAGCTCGTCGATCCCCATCGTGTCAACCAGCCACTTCAGACGGGCGCGGAGCTTGTTGTCCCGGTTCCCGTAGTGGTCGAAGGTCCGCAGGACCGCTTCGAGCGTAGCCAGCAGCTCCTCCCGGGGCGTGAACTCCTCGAGAGCCTGCGCGGGGTGGGGGTTGGCACCAAGCCCGCCTGCCACAAAGACCCGGAAACCGGCTTCTGTGCTGCCGTCCGGGAGCGGACGGGCAACCGCTACGACCCCGACGTCGTTGAACATGGCCTGACCACAGTCCGTGACGCAGCCCGAGAAGTTGATCTTGAACTTGCGTGGCAAGCGCTGGGCGTACGGGTGGTGGAGGAAATGCCTGAAAGCCGCCTCGGCCCAGGGGCTGATGTCGAGGACCTCGAAGGGGCAGGCACCTGCGAGATGGCAGCCGGTGATGTTGCGCACCGTGTCGCCACACGCCTCGCGTGTCGTAAGCCCAACCTTGGCGAGGTCCCGCAACAGCTGGGGCACGCGCTCGAGCTCGACGAAGTGGAACTGGATGTTCTGGCGGGTGGTGAGATGGCCCCAGCCACGGCTGTAGCCGTCGGAGATCTCGGCTAAGGCTTCGAGCTGCGCAGGCGTGATGGAGCCGTAAGGCGCCTTGATCCGAACCATCTGGGCGCGGCCGCCCTGGCGCTGCCCATAGATGCCGTTACCCAGCCTGAAGAGCCTGAACTGGTCTTCGTCCATCTGGCCGTCGAGGTACGGACGCGAGCATCCTTTCGAACTTGGCAATGTCGGCCTCGAGCTCGCTCGAGATGTCCCGGGTCTCGATGGCGACGGTCATTAAGGCCTATTCTTATCATTCCCGATCGCTTTAGTCAACTTTTCTACCCGAGCCCGCTTCGGCGGCCGTTGCGGCACCCTAGGGCCTCCTTCGGGAGGAGTGGTCAGCCGGCGCGGAGCAGCTCAGCGACGCGGAAAGCGAGGTCGAGCGACTGGCGGCCGTTGAGCCGCGGGTCACATGTCGTCGTGTAGCGCAGCTCGAGGTCGTCTTCCACGATCTCCTCCGCGCCGCCGAGGCACTCAGTGACGCTGTCCCCGGTGAGCTCCACGTGCACCCCGCCTGGCCAGGTGCCGCTCGCCCGGCAAGCAGCAAAAAAGCCCGAGATCTCTGTGAGCACATCGTCGAAATGGCGGGTCTTGCGACCGCCGTCCGAGGTGAAGGTATTGCCGTGCATCGGGTCGCAAACCCACACGACGGGGTGCCCGGACTCCTTCACGGCCCGCTGCAGCGCCGGCAGGCGGTCGGCGACCTTGGTAGCACCCATTCGGCTGATGAGGGTCAACCGACCGGGCTCGCGCTCGGGGTCGAGGATGCCGCAGATGGCAAGCAGTTCCTCAGGGGTCGCGTTCGGCCCGACCTTGGCCGCCACGGGATTGTTGATGCCCGACAAGAAGTGGAGGTGTGCACCGTCGACCTGACGAGTCCGCTCGCCGCACCAGACCAGGTGCGCCGAGGTGTCGTACCAGCCCCCCGTAAGGGAGTCCTTGCGGGTCAGGGCCTCCTCGTAGCCGAGGATCAGTGCCTCGTGGCTCGTGTAGAAGTCGACCTGGTGCAGGCTCTCTGAGGCCTTCAGGTCGATGCCGCAAGCCGCCATGAAGCGAAGAGCCCGGTCGATCTCCCCAGCGATCGCCTCATAGCGCTGGCCTTCGCGGCTCGAGGCGACGAACTGCTGGTTCCACATGTGCACCTGCGCGAGGTCTGCAAAACCGCCCTTGGTGAAAGCGCGCAACAAGTTGAGAGTCGATGCCGACTGGTGGTAGGCCGCGATCAGCCTGTTGGGGTCAGGGCGGCGAGCTTCCAGGGTTGGAGCATCGTCGTTGACGATGTGGCCCCGGAAGGCGGGGAGCTGCACCCCGTCGACAACCTCGTAGGGTGACGAACGCGGCTTGGCGAACTGGCCTGCGATGCGGCCCACCTTGACAACCTGGGTGCCCGTGCCATAGGTGAGCACGACCGCCATCTGGAGGATGACCTTGAGCTTGTCCCGGATGCTGTCCGCGTTGAAATCGTTGAAGGACTCAGCGCAGTCGCCTGCCTGGAGCAGGAACGCCCTGCCGGCAGCCACTTCCGCCAGGGATTTGCGCAGGGCCCGGGCCTCCCCGGCAAAAACCAGCGGAGGAAGCGTGGAGAGCACCTTCAGGGATTGTTCAAGCGCGTGCTCGTCCGGCCATTCGGGTTGCTGCTCCGCGGGATGGCTCCGCCACGAGGTGGGATCCCATTCGTTCACAGGCTTAACCGTGGCAGGCCACGCCTTGTATGGCAAGTCGATTACCGGCGCTGTACCCGGTGGTTGCGGGTTGCAAGGATAAGTTGCAGAAGCAGATGGCAGAGCGCATCGGGATATTAGGGGGCACTTTCGACCCGGTCCACGTCGGCCACTTGGTGGCCGCAGTGAACGCGCGCCACGACCTGGGACTGGACAGGGTGATCTTGATGGTCGCAAACGTTCCCTGGCAGAAAGCCGGGGCGCGCAAAGTGACGCCGGCGGAGGACCGTTTCGAAATGGTCAAGGCGGCGGTCGGTGGAGTGGCCGGCGTCGAAGCGAGCCGGATGGAGATCGACCGGGGGGCGCCTCGTACACTGCGGACACAATTTCTGAAATGACGGTCCTCCACCCGGACGCTGAGCTGTTCGTAATAGTCGGCTGGGACGTGAGCTTGGAGCTCGGCACGTGGGAACGCCTGAGCGAGGTCCGCGACCTGGCCAGGCTCGTTGTCGTCAACCGCCCCGGCACTCCACCGCCGGTTGGCCTGTTGCAGCAGGGTTGGCGCCTGGACGAGGTGACGGTCCCGAACCTCGAGATCTCGAGCACCGACCTTCGGGCCCGGGCCACTACCGGCCGTCCCCTCGATTACCTGATCCCCGGCCCGGCAGTCCGCGTCATCCGCGAGCGAGGGCTGTACTCTGGAAGCGGATGACCTCTGCCCTCGGGGCCCACCCAGAGCCACCCGTCACGCCGGGCTTGCACGCCGGGAAGCACAAGCGGTCCGACCGGCGCCAGCGAACCACCGAAAAGATCCTGGCGGGGCTGGTATTACTGGTGGCATTCCTGGTAACGGTGCTTCTGCTCGGGCTGCAATGGCTCGGCAACCAGGGCACAGTTAGCTCCGCTCCCATTCCGACAGCCCATTCCCTTATCAGTGAGGTGCAATCTTCTTGATAACTAAGTACAACTGCTAAGTACTTATAAAGGACATAGTACTAAGCAGTACTTATGTATGTGTGGTTATTGCCCGGGTAGCTCGACCGTGAAATGATGATGTGGAAGGCTCCTCCGGTTAGGACGGGCAGTTGGCCCCGTCAACTGCCATGGATGGCAGTCCCCGACCTGGCCGGGTTCTGTCAAGGCTCCCCGAAGGGGTGAGGCGAGCCGTGGCGAGCCGTAACCTTGACAGGTTCTGGCGGTCGGGTACTGGGGTGGGTTGGGTCAGGAGAGGGCTGGTTTTTTCGGGCCGGTTTGCGGTGGTTGCGGGGTAGGCTGCGTTCAGCTCTTTCGTGAGCAGCCGCCGTGAGGCGTTCTGTGCTCACCCACCGGGGACCGAGGGCGCCTCTCGTCTTGCAGAGGTGCCGCCGTGGCAGAGCAGGCGACGTATCACGTGGTGTTGGGGCTGTATTACGTCCGTCTCTATTTTGGTCGCTCGGGTAGCGGCGAGATTCGGGGCGAGGGCGCCAGGGGCATTAAGTACGGCGTGCTGGGGCTCGATTTAGACGAGCTGGGTGACCGGACGGTTAAATGCTTTTTCACGTACCCACTCGACTGGCGTGCATATTGCCGGACGGACCGGGTGTGGGACTGGCAGTGGAAAGCATTCCTGAACAAATGGCGCGAGCGTTGGGGGGAGCCAGTTGGTTACTGGGTGAAGGAATTCCAGGAGCGGGCGGGCCAGGCGCCGCAGTACCAGGGAGCGCCGCACATGAACTGGGTTGCCAAGTGGCCAGAGGGGGCGAAGGGTTACGGGCAACTGCTCGCTAGGACGTTGCGAATTCCGCGGGCGGAGTCGCGGGGCGATGTCTACGGAGCCAGGGCGACCAGGGAGCTGATGCGAGGGGAGTTTGGCTGGTGGCTTCGAACGGCTTGGGCTGAGGTGGTTACCGGGAACGACGGGTCCGAGGAGGCGAAGAAGCACCAGGCTCGGGGGGTGGAGTGCCGTGTGAATTACTGGTCCGAGAAGCAGGCGGAGATGGCCGACCGTGCGCAGGTGGCGTGGTACGTGGCGAGGGACGTAGGCAAGGAGCGGCAAAAGACGGCGCCGCAGGGGTTTGGTCGGGTGCGTCCGTGGTGGGGTGCGCAGAATATGCGGTGGGAGGACCCGTTGGTGTTGGAGGTCCCGTACCTGGTGTACGTGCGGCTCTGGGAGCGGTTAGCGAAGTGGTGTGAGGAGCGGGGAGTGCCGGTGCCGGACCGAGGGCCGGTGTTCGGCGGTATTACGGCGCCGATGATGCGGGGCGAGGAGGGGGCGCTGCTGCTGGCGGTGGTGGAGTCCGAGCTGGCTGGGGACGTGGAGGCCGGGACATGGGCGCTGGGGCAGCACCCGGGCGAGGTCGTTGGGTCGGAGGTGGTGGCGCTTTCCCCTGCGGATAGCGCCGGGAGCCCGACCTTGTTCGGCCCCGGCGCCGCCGTAGGCGAGGGCAATTTCGCCTGGGAGGGGGTGATTTAGCGTTGTCCTGTGCGAGATGTGCGGCCGGCGGGACTTGGAGGGCTGGGAGGTGTTCATGTCGGTGTGTACGTGCGAGGGTCCGGATGAGCACGTGTTGTGCGTGTACTGCGGGGTTCGGCCGGAGCGCTTGCAGGAGGCGTTGATTGACGCCAGGGCGAAGTGGGATCGTCTGGTCGGAGAGGGGCCGGAGCTGGTGTAGGGGGTCCAGGGGGGCGTAGCCCCCTTGGTCGGAGCGAATGACAAAGGGGTACCTCGGGTCGTCCGGGGTACTCCTCTTTTGTAGGTGCTGGTCAGCGAGCTAGCCGGCTGCCCCGTTCGGGGTACGGTCCTAGGGGTGTGGTTCACTTAACGGACGTGACACATGATTTGCATGTTGGGAGATGAGGTCGGAAGTGACCGAGGAGATAACTTGGCACACCACGCCCGGAGTAGCGGACGCGAGGCACCAATCAACGAACCGAATTGGAACCTTCAACGGTTTTGTGGGGCCTCCGGGGTCGGAGCGGGGCAAGTGGACTTGGGGTGTAGCCGGAGACGAGGAAGCTGGCAGTACTCCGCAATGGGCCGATACTGAAGAGGAAGCTAAAGCTCTGGCTACCGCACGATTGCAACACTTAATTCACGGGGCTAGGTCGACGAAGAGGACCAGTCGGCGTCTAGCCGAGGTAGTGGGCAGCCTTGTCGAGGGTGTCGTTATTGATGGGCTGTAGGTAACACTTCATCGTCACTGCTGGGTCTGAGTGGCCAAGTACCTGTTGTATGTCCAGCAGGTCGAATATGTGGGCGCCATCGTCGGTCTTGGCGGCATGGAGGAGGCC
This sequence comes from uncultured Acidimicrobiaceae bacterium, assembly GCA_963699075.1. Lineage (GTDB taxonomy): Bacteria > Actinomycetota > Acidimicrobiia > Acidimicrobiales > Palsa-688 > Fen-671. Next base: position 663,369 of record CAVOTF010000006.1, read on the forward strand.
GGCGGCGGTCCGGCGTAGGTCGTGGACGCCGAGGTAGCTGATGCCGGCTTCGGTACCCTTACGGGCTACCAGCTTGTAGAGGCCGTTAGGGCTTATGGGGCGGTGCCACCAGAGTGCCGTGCTGTGGCAGTTGGCCGGGCAGAGAAGGGGGTCGGTGGCCTGGGGGTTCGGGTAAAGGCCGAGGTACTGGCGGATGGCTTCGCATAAGCGAGGGTGCAGGGTTGCGTTACGGGGCTTGTTGCGCTTGCCTGTCCAGGCCAGACGGGGGAGCTGGCTGACGTGGGCCACGGTGAGTGAGGCGATCTCGAAACGGCGTAGCCCGGCGAGGCCGAGGCGTAGGGCTATCTCGTCCCGGAGGGCTAGCTCCGGGCAGGGGGCGAGCTGGCAGGCGTCGATCAGGTCTGTGTAGGCCTGCTCCCTGGTGAGCCAGTGCTTTGGGTGGGCGGCCTGGGCGCCACCGTAGGTCCTGGTGAAGCTGGCCAGCGGGTTGTAGCGGTCCCGGAGGGCTTCGGCGGGGTTGTCGTCCCTGCGGCCGGTCTTTTGGCACCAGGCGAAGAACTGGCGGTAGGTGGAGGCCCGCCCGTAGACGGTGTTGTTGGCGAGCTTGCGTCCCTTGGTGGAGTAGGTGGCGGCAGCGATCAGGTCGTCTTCGGTAACACTGCGGAGAGCCTTGCCAGTGTGGATAAACAGAGTCCTGAGGTCTTGGATGGTACGCTTGCGGGTATTGGCCGACTGGTACCGAGCGACAAACGCAGTGACGTGGTCCTGCCAAGTGGTCTCGATGAGGACGATTTGCGCTACGGGAGCGGCGGTCAATGTCATGGTTCCCTCCGTATTTACCCTGGTCAGTAGGGAGAACATTTCTTGACATTCGCCCCCAATGCTCCTGGAGCTTGGGAGGGTACCGTTGCCCTTGTGGGCGACAAAAGCGCCGAACGTGCACGGGACCGGTGGACGGTAGCAGCAAGAGCAGCCTCTTCGAAGCTCGGGCGCGACACTGTCGTGCTCGATGTCGAGAAGCTTCTCGGGCTGACCGACGCCTTCGTGGTCACCAGCGGTGCCAACCCTCGCCAAGTACGCACAATCTGCGACGAAGTCGAACGCCAGATGAAGCTCGACGGTAACGGACGACCCCTGTGGGTAGAGGGCCTGGACGATGCCCGCTGGGCGCTGCTGGATTACGGGGACTTCGTCGTACACGTGTTCTTGGAAGAGGCGCGCTTGTTTTACGACCTGGAGCAGCTCTGGGGTGACGCTCCGCGATGGGCCTGGGACGAGCAGTCGGATGCTTTAATGCGCATGCCCAACTGACGTTCTCGTTTTGCGCGTTTTTCGCGGACTGCTGCGCACGTGGCCTGGGCCTATGTACCTATTGTCCGGTCCTATACCCTCCGGTACGCTTGGTCGTGAATAGGCTTCCGGCTAAGTGACTGTCTCTTTAGGCACCTAGCCGACCCGCCGGACGAGTTGGAGGACGACATGTCATTTGGGGCCCTAGTCGAGCGCGCTCGGCAATGACAGGTCCCCGAACCGATCGGTCCTACGGACCACCGCCCGTTTTGTGCTCAGCCTCGGGCTCGTGGCCAGCGTAGGAGTGGTCCTACCCGCTGCTGGGCTCGCAAGCGCCGGAGCCAGCGCTTTGCCGGCCGCCCATCACGGCCCAGGTGGAGGCGGCGGCAACCAGGGCGGCGGTTTTGGTGGCGGCGGGGGCGGCTTTGGTGGCGGCGGGGGCGGCTTTGGGGGCGGCGGGTTCAGGCATATCGTGATCGTGAGCGGTACGGTCGGGACGGTCGGGGCGACCAGCTTTACCCTCACACGTGGCTTGGGGCCCATCACGCCAGCTCCTCTGACGGGCACGGCGAGCACCATCGTCGCGGCAACAGGCATAACGGTCAACGTGTTGCAGTACACGCATTTCCTGGTCCCGGGCACGACCTCGGCCGGCCTGGCCGACGTCCTCGTCGGCGACAAGGTGACAGTGACGGGCAGGCGGGCCGGCTCTGGCATGGTGAACGCCAACCTCGTCGTGATACCCCTCGAGTTGGTCACGGGCGCTGTCGGCGTCGTCGGGACCGGTAGCTTCACCCTCCCCCTGCGGCCGGTGTGGTCGCTTACCAGCACCGCGACGACCCTGACTGGGACGGCGACGGCCTGGACCATTGACGTGTCGGGCAAGACGACCTACCACGAACGAGGTGTCAGCTCCTCCACCCTGTCCCTCAACAGCCTTGTCTCAGGTGACCACGTGACCGTCGTGGGCAGCCAAGCTGGCGCGCTCACGCTGAACGCCATCACAGTCCTCATCGAGCCTCCCCGCGGTACTGGTGGCGGTGGCGGTACTGGTGGCGGTGGCGGTCCTGGTGGGGGCGGCGGCCCAGGTGGCCATCATCATCACGGCGTGTAGCAGGTAAAGACCGCAGGGAGAGTACGGACCGGCCGTCTAGGCAGGTCCAGCGCTGTGGCGCTCTTCCCTCACGCTCAGTCGAGAGGGAAGAGCGCCACCAAGCCTGGCCGCCGGGTGGTTCGCGGCGTCGCCGCTAATCATGCTCCGCTAACCGGGCGTATTTCAACGACCTGGGCGTGCCACGAGCCCGGAACTGCGCTCTCAAGCGCCGAGTAATCCCAGCCACGCCAGGAACGACGCCGCCACGCCGAGAACCGCGTCGCCAAGCCCTACAAACCCGGTTGACGACGCCTCGCCCCTTTGACCTGGCCCCCTGAGCTCAGGTCGAAGCCGGGTCACCAAAGGAATGAGCGTCCCCGAAGTCAAAGATCGTCCCATCGGCGCCAAGGAGCCAGTAGCCGCCGCCGTCGGGAGTGGCCGCCATGGCGGTGACGGGTGCTGTGAGCGTGACGTTGTCGCTTTGTACCGAGCCGTAGAAGGTCGTCGCAGCGCTGCCTGTACCTGAGCCAAAGCTGTAGACGCCCCCATCGCTGCCGGCCAACCAGCTGCCGTTGCCCGAAGGGGTGGACGCCGCGCCCACCAAAGTGGCCGACATCGTATAGCCAGGTCCGCCTCCCAGTACCAAAGCACCTGGGTAGGCGTAGTTCTCAGCGTCGTCGGCCCCGGTGATTATGTAGCCCCCAGCCGGTCGGGCAACGATGGCGTCATAAGGAGCCGAGTAGGTGTTCGGCATTCCTTGCAGGGGGGCATCGCCAAACCGGTAGACCTTCCCGTCGGCCGCCAACAACCAGTAGCCGCGGCCGTCAGAGGTACTGGCCATGCTTGTTATGGGCGCCTGGGCTGCCTTGTCCGAGGACAACGAGCCGTATGACCGGGCGTCGCCCAGTTCGAACACGTGGCCCTTGGTGTTGACCAACCAAGCGCCGTGCCCGTCATAGGTCCTAGCCATGGCGACAATCGGGGTGCTTGCGCCGTTAGCCCCGGCCGGCAGGGACGTAAGTGGCTCGGCATCCCCATAGGAGTGCACACCGCCGTCAGCCTGCACGACCCAGTACCCCTGGCCGTCAGCGGTGGCAACGATGCCGACGTAGTTGCTTGCCAGGACCGGAGCCGCCACGCTCGTGGTCACCCGGAACGACGTGCTAAGCGCCTTGTGGCTTTTGCACGTCGCCGTCACGAACTCGTAGCTGCCCGCAGCTATCGGTGCGCCCGGCCCACGAGAGGTAGAGCCGCCCAAGTAGGACGGTACGACAAAGCTCGCCGACCAGGACCCATTGGTAGCAACGGGAGCGGTCAGCGCAGTCGCTGGCCCCTCGTTTGCTGCCCGGCGCGCTGGAAGCTGAAACCGAACCAGTTTTGCCCAGGCACGCAACCTGACCCAGCGTTGCCGCTTACGGTGACGACAGTGCCGGGGCGCCCCGATGAGACCGACGCCTTGATCGATGCGCTGGCGCCCCCGCAAGCCGAAAGTGTCGCCGCAAGCACCGCCGTCAGCGCGCAGGCTCCAAGCGCGTTGAGGGTGCGCGGGCGCGGGCGTATACGCGGGCGTCGGAGAGCGTGCAAATACTGGCTACTTTCCTCGGGTCTCACTAGTGCCTTCCTAGGGTCGCTCTGCAGGCTAGCCATGACAGAGGCCGGCGTGTTCTCACCTCGGCCGAGCCAGGCACCCGTTACACCTAACCTTGTGCCGTGGACTTTAGACCGGCGGAGCGCCCGGCGGGCGCGTCCCAGGAACCGGTGACTGCGACCGAGGTCGAGGCCATTGCGCCAGCGTGCTGCGGGACGGCTTGCCTTGACCGTGACCACGAAAGGAACGGATTGCGCTTTCGCAAAAGGTGAGCCGGCGTGGGCCCGACCGCCTGCGGGTATATTCCCCCTCGACTCCGGCGAAGGGGGTTTTCATGAAGAGGCGAAGGGAGTTTTCATGAAGAAATTGTTCGTAGCGATGTTGGTTGCCGTCCTTGGCGTACTGATGGGTTCTGTTGCGGCGACCCAGAGCTCGGGGCGCACGAGCTCAACGGCTAAGGCAAGCGAGGAGGCGATATACATCCAGGCTCGCGCTGCGTTTAAGAAGTACTTGTCGTCGCACGCGCCACTGATCCGTGCCCAGGCGCCGTCCTCAGCGGGAGCGCCCCTGGTCCGCACCGGGGGTGCGTCGGTGGCTGCAGTCGCCAGCGCCGGTGTGCAGGTGCTCCCGTCGGCTAACTGGGCTGGCTATGCCGACGTGGAGTCCGGTTCCTCGACCGTGAGTGGGGTGAGCGGCCGCTGGACGATACCGCAGGTGGCTTGCCCGAACGGTCTGTACCGCAACCAGGATGCCTTCGCTGCCCAGTGGCTCGGGATCGACGGCGCCACCAACGACACGGTCGAGCAGCTTGGGACGGGCGAACAGTGCTACGAGGACCAGCTCTTCTACTACGTCTGGTACGAGATGTTCCCTAACGCCACCGTGCAGGAGGGGACGCAAGCATGCATCAACGACAACGTCGATTGTCCCCGGCCTGGCGACCAGATAAGTGCCTCCGTCACTACCACCCCCGGGGCCGGGGGCGTCAACAACTACACGCTGGCGTTGACCGACTACTCAACGTTCGGGAACAACTTCTCGGTACAGGCCACATGCGCCACCTCCACCTGCCTCGACCAGAGTGCCGAATGGATTATGGAACGCCCAGCGTTCGAGTTGCCTTTCGGGGCACAGATCCTGCCGATGGTCGATTTCAGCCAGGACGGGTACACGAACGGGACCGTGACCTCGGATGGCCAGACCACGAGCATCGCCGGCTTCCAGGGTGGCCCTGTCTACGACATCCCCATGGTGGACGACAGCCTCTCGTACTACCTCGCCTGCGTAAACCAGTTCGGGCCCCCTGGCCAGCTGCTGCTTGTCACCCAAACCAACGCCTGCCAGGCGTCGGCGCCGCAGCGTTGGAACGGTAGCTTCAACGTCACCTGGGACGGCAGCTTCTAGCACGGCCTTCGCGGGTCGCCGGGGGCATTAGCTCACGGCGACCCGCTCCAGACTGGCTGCCGGGCCGGTGGTCCAACTCGAACAACAGGTCGCGGCCCTAGCCGTAAATTGGGTTTCAACTACCCGTCCGGAGGTGGAAATGGCCCCTGAGCAGCATTCCATCCCCGGCACGTACGCGACAGAACTGGGAGAAAAATGGCCGGGCGTGGTGGCACGGCCCCTCATCGTCCTTTTCTACGTGAGGGGACAGGCGACCACGCCCGACCATTTCCTAGCTAGAAGCGACTAGGCGCTTTGGATCTTGATCTCGATATCGACGCCGGCGGGAAGCTCGATGCGCTGCAGCGAGTCAACAGTCTTGGACGTGTGCTCGACGATATCGAGAAGCCGCTTGTGCACCCGCATTTCGAAGTGCTCGCGGCTGTCCTTGTACTTGTGCGGGCTCCGGATCACTGTGAACCGGTTGATCTCAGTCGGCAATGGGACGGGACCGCGCACCTTGGCCTGGGTGCGCAGGACCGTCTCCACGATCTTTTTGGTCGACTGGTCTATGACCTCGTGGTCGTAAGCCTTCAGCCGAATACGTATACGCTGCTTGGCACCTTCGGCCACGAGAGCTCTCCGTCCCTTTTCAGGTTCTCAGTTATTTGAGGATCTTGGTAACAGCGCCGGCACCGACGGTGCGGCCACCTTCGCGGATGGCGAAGCGCAAACCTTCGTCCATAGCGATCGGCTTTTGCAGCTCCACCGTCATCACGAGGTTGTCACCGGGCATAACCATCTCGGTGCCTTCGGGCAAGGTGATGGTCCCGGTCACGTCCGTCGTCCGGAAATAGAACTGAGGCCGGTAGTTGGTGAAGAACGGCTTGTGGCGGCCACCTTCGTCCTTGGTCAAGACGTAGACGTTGGCTTCGAAGTTGCTGTGGGGCGTGATCGAGCCGGGCTTGCAAAGCACCTGGCCACGCTCGACCTCTTCCTTCTTGGTGCCCCGCAACAGGACGCCGATGTTGTCGCCGGCCTGACCCTGGTCGAGGAGCTTGTGGAACATCTCGACGCCGGTGCACACGGTCCGGGCCGTCGCGCGCAGGCCGACGATCTCGACCGGGTCGTTGATCTTGACGATGCCCTGCTCCACCTTGCCGGTCGCCACGGTGCCGCGGCCCGAGATGGTGAACACGTCCTCGACAGGCATGAGGAAGGGCTTTTCGATCTCACGTACTGGCTCGGGCACGAACGAGTCGACTGCCTCCATCAACTTGAGGATGCCCTCTTCCGCATCAGCGTCCCCCTCGAGAGCCTTGAGCGCTGACACCCGGATGACGGGCGTATCGTCGCCAGGGAACTCGTACGCGGTGAGCAGCTCGCGGACCTCGAGCTCCACCAGCTCGAGCAGGTCCTCGTCGTCCATGGCGTCGGCCTTGTTGAGCGCGACGACGATCGAAGGTACACCGACCTGACGTGCGAGCAGGACGTGCTCACGTGTCTGGGGCATGGCGCCGTCCGGAGCGGAGACAACGAGGATCGCGCCGTCGACCTGAGCGGCACCCGTGATCATGTTCTTGATGTAGTCGGCGTGGCCAGGCATGTCCACGTGCGCGTAGTGGCGCTTGTCGGTCTGGTACTCGACGTGGGCAATGTTGATCGTGATCCCGCGCTGCTTCTCTTCAGGCGCCTTGTCGATCTGGTCGAACGCGACGCTTGCGTTGTTCTTCGGGTCGCGCTTCGCGAGGACCTTGGTAATCGCCGCGGTCAAGGTCGTCTTACCGTGGTCGATATGCCCCATCGTGCCAACGTTGAGGTGGGGCTTGGTGCGCTCGAACTTTTGCTTGGCCATTTGAAAAATACTCCCTGTGCAAATCCGGCCCTCGGCCGGAGGCGGTCTAGTACCCTAGCAGGTGGCGGAACTGGGCGGAGGCGGCTCAGTCGCCGCGTACCCTCGCCACAATTTCCTTTGCAACCTGCTCAGGTACCTCCTGGTAACTCCTGAACTGCATGGTGTAGGTCGCCCTACCCTGCGTGCGGCTGCGCACGTCAGTCGCGTAGCCGAACATCTCGGCAAGCGGCACTTCTGCACGAACAACCTGGTTGTTCGCCCTCTGGTCCATTCCTTCGACGTGGCCCCGGCGCGAGGCGAGGTCTCCTATCACATCTCCAAGGTAGTCCTCGGGTGTAACGACCTCGACGGCCATTATCGGCTCGAGGAGGACCGGGTGGGCGCGCCGGCAGGCCTCCTTGAAGCACATCGATGCAGCGATCTTGAAGGCCATTTCCGACGAGTCCACATCGTGGTACGAGCCGTACACGAGGGTCGCCCTGAGGTCCACCGTGGGGAACCCGGCCAGCACACCCGACTGCATGGCGTCCTGGATGCCTGCGTCCACCGCCGGGATGTACTCCTTGGGTATCACGCCACCGCTGATCTTGTCGACGAACTCGTACCCGCCCCCGGGGCCTGTGGGCTCAAGGTTGAGCACGACGTGGCCGTACTGGCCACGGCCTCCGGTCTGGCGAACATAGCGGTGTTCCACCTTTTCGACGGCAGTCCGAATGGTCTCCCTGTAAGCGACCTGCGGTTTGCCGACATTGGCGTCCACACGGAACTCGCGCAGCATCCGGTCCACGAGGACCTCGAGGTGCAGCTCGCCCATGCCGCCGATGATCGTCTGGCCGGTGTCTTCGTCGCCATGCACACGGAACGTCGGGTCTTCCTCGGACAGCGTCTGCAGGGCACGCGAGAGCTTGTCCTGGTCCGCTTTGGTCTTCGGCTCGACTGCCACGTGGATCACCGGTTCGGGGAAGTCAAGGCGCTCGAGCACGATCGGGTCGTGCAGGTCGCAGAGGGTATCGCCGGTGGTCGTGTGCTTGAGCCCGACCAGAGCGATGATGTCGCCCGCGTAAGCCACGTCGCGCGGCTCACGGTGGTTGGCATGCATCTGGACGATCCGCCCGATGCGCTCCTTGCGGTCGCGCGTGGAGTTGAGGACCGTGTCCCCCTGGGCGAGCATGCCCGAATAGATGCGGGCGAAGACGAGCTTGCCGAGGTGCTGGTCGGCCATGATCTTGAACGCGAGGGCAGAAAGAGGCTCCTTGTCGTCCGCCACGCGCTCCAGGTCCTTCTCGCCCTTCACGTCCTTGCCCTTGGTGGGGGGGACGTCGAGGGGGCTCGGAAGGAAGCTGACGACAGCGTCGAGCATGGGCTGGACGCCCTTGTTCTTGAAGGCAGCCCCGCAAAGCACCGGGACCGCTTGGCCGGAGATCGTCGCCCGTCGCAGGGCCGTGCGGAGCAGGCTGGAAGGGATTTCCTCTTCGTTCAGGAACTTCTCCGTGATGGAGTCGTCGAATGTAGCCAGAACGTCGACGAGGGTGGCGCGGGCAGCTGCGGCTTTCTCCGTGAGGTTGGCGGGTATCTCGACGGTCGTGTAGGACTCGCCACGCGTGGACCCATCCTCCCCCCAGACAAGCGCCTTCATTTCGAGCAAGTCCACAACGCCGACGAAACTGCTCTCCACGCCGATCGGGAGCTGTATAACCGCTACGGTCGCTCCCAGGCGGTCCTCGATCATGTCGACGCACCTGGCGAAGTTCGCCCCGATCCGGTCCATCTTGTTGACGAAGCAGATGCGGGGGACCTCGTACTTGTCGGCCTGGCGCCAGACTGTCTCAGTTTGGGGCTCGACGCCGGCTACCGCGTCAAATACCGCGATCGCCCCGTCGAGGACGCGGAGCGACCTCTCGACCTCGACGGTGAAGTCGACGTGGCCAGGGGTGTCGATGATGTTGATCAGGTGGTCAGCCCACTGGCAGGTAGTCGCCGCCGAGGTGATCGTGATGCCACGCTCTTGTTCCTGGGGCATCCAGTCCATCGTGGCGCTGCCCTCATGGACCTCGCCCATCTTGTAGTTGACGCCCGTGTAGTACAGGATGCGCTCGGTGGTCGTGGTCTTGCCCGCGTCGATATGGGCCATGATCCCGATGTTGCGGGTCCTGGCGAGGGGGAACTCTCTTTTGGTGGTGGCGTCAGCCATGCGTGCCTCGGTCTGGTGACTGTTATCTGTACTGGTTTCAACTTATCGCCGGTCAGCGACGTCGCCTGACAATTGGTCCAGGTGGCCAGGGCCGTTATGGAGGGCAGAGCCGGGGCGTGGCCCGCCCTTTGGCTAGCGGCACCTGTTTCGGCGGTTGAACGCCAGGTGAACCTGTGGCTGGTCTTACCAGCGGTAGTGGGCGAAGGCCTTGTTGGACTCGGCCATCTTGTGCATATCTTCCCGGCGCTTGACAGCTGCCCCCACGCCGTTGGAAGCATCCATCAACTCACTGGCGAGGCGCGCTGACATCGTCTTTTCGCGTCTTTGCCTCGAATATCCTACCAGCCAACGCACCGAAAGCGTCGTGGCCCTGCGCGGTTTGACATCAACAGGGACCTGGTAGGTGGCACCACCCACACGGCGGCTCTTCACTTCCAATTGCGGCTTTGTGTTGTCGACGGCCCGCTTGAGCGTGCTGATCGGCTCGGCGGACGTCTTCTCTTTGATGCTGTCGAGAGCGTCGTAGACGATCCTCTCGGCGACGCTCCGCTTACCCCGGGACAGGATCTTGTTGACCAATTGGGTCACCAAGACGGAGCGGTAGATCGGGTCGGGCAATAGTTCCCGGCGCGGAGCAGGTCCTTTGCGCGGCATTTGTGATCTTGACCTTTCTAACCCTTCTTGGCGCCGTAGCGGCTGCGTGCTTGCTTGCGGTCCCGCACACCGGCGGTGTCCAGGGTGCCCCGGATAACCTTGTAGCGCACCCCGGGGAGATCTTTGACACGGCCGCCACGCACGAGCACTATCGAGTGCTCCTGGAGGTTGTGGCCGACTCCGGGGATGTAGGCGGTCACTTCGAACCCGCTCGAGAGCCTGACACGGGCGACCTTACGGAGAGCCGAGTTCGGCTTCTTGGGCGTATTGGTATAGACGCGCGTGCACACGCCACGCCGCTGCGGCGCACCCTTGAGCGCCGGCGTCTTGGTCTTCTTGGAGTTCTGCTGGCGGCCCTTGCGAACCAATTGAGCGATTGTGGGCACTGGACCTCTAGGGAGAAAAGTCTTACTTAGACGGAGGCGCGTACAACCAAGGCGCTGCCCCGTGGGACGAGGTGCCATGTTAGCACGAGAACCGGCTTTCCCAAGTCGCCCAGGAGGCAAGATGGAGGCCGAGGGCACCGGCTCACGAGGAGGTCTGGCGGTGGCTACGGCTGACGGTATGAACTATGCCCCAAAGGGCAGGCCAGCGCCCGCCTGTGAAGAGGGCGAGTTCGTCTTTGCCGCTGTCGGGTTGGACCACGGGCACATCTACGGGATGTGCAACGGCCTTGTCGAGGCCGGCGCCCAGCTCAAGTGGGTGTACGACCCCGACCCGGACAAGGCGGCCGGCTTTGCGGACCGGTTCCCGGAAGTGGAGGTTGCAGACAGCGAAGCCCAAGTGCTCGACGACCCCGCGGTCCAGCTCGTAGCCGCTGCGACAGTACCGGCGGACCACCTCGCCCTCGGGAGCAGGGTGATGTTGGCCGGAAAGGACTATTTCACGGACAAGCCTGCGCTCACGACCCTGGAGCAACTGGCGCAGGCGCGGAGGTTGGTGCAACAGACGGGAAAGAAGTACGCGGTTTACTACAGCGAGCGCGTCCACGTGGAGAGCGCGGTTTTCGCAGGCCAGCTTGTCCACGACGGGAGGATAGGGCGCGGTCGTGCAGGTGATCGGTATGGGGCCGCACCGGGCCAACCGGGGATCCCGGCCGGCGTGGTTCTTCGAACGCGAACGCTACGGGGGCATCCTGTGCGACATCGGGAGCCACCAGGCTGAGCAGTTCCTGTACTTCACCGGCAACGCCGATGCCCGCGTCCTGTCCAGCCGGGTGGCCAATTATGCGAACAAGGACCAGCCAGGCCTGGACGACTTCGGCGACTGCAACCTCTTGGGCGGCAACGGCGCCTTGGGCTACTTCCGGGTCGACTGGTTTACGCCGGAAGGGCTGAGCGCGTGGGGGGACGGGCGGATTTTCTTACTCGGCACCGAGGGTTACATTGAGCTGCGCAAGTACCTGGACGTGGCCAGGGACGCCGAGGGTGACCAGGTCTACCTGGTCGACGGCCACGGCGAACACCACCTGGCCGTCCACGGCAAGGTGGGCTACCCGTACTTCGGGGAGCTGGTCCGCGACTGCCTGGACCGCACTGAGCGCGCGATGACGCAGGCCCATGCGTTCAAGGCAGCCGAGCTGTGCATCGTCGCTCAGCAGCAGGCTGAGCGCGTGGAACAGCCATAGTGGCTCGCAAGCCGTGCGCCGGGGAGCAGGCGGCGCCTCCCTACGAGGCACCTCCCACAACCGACGTCTTCGCGCTCGAATGTGAGCCCTGAGCCCCGGCGTCACCGAAGCCGGCTGCGGTCCCGTTAGCGCTTACGATCCAGTAACCGTTGCCGTCCGACGTCGGCACTATCGCCTTGACGGGCTTGGGCGACAGGCTGGCTCCCGAACCGAAGAACGTGGCGGCACGCCCGAAGCCGAACACCCCCCCGTCCGCGGCGACGAGCCAATAACCGGCGCCTCCAGGAGCGGCGGCAATACCCACGATGGGCGACTTGAGGTGCAGGGCTCCCGCCGAACCATGGAAAGCAGCGTCGCCGTAGTTGAAGATGCCCCCATCGGAGGCCACCAACCAGTAGCCCTTGCCATCAGCTGTGGCGGCGATCCCGACGATCGCCTTGGTCAGGTGCAGCTTCGACGGCGACCCATAGTTGACAGCGTCGCCGTAATTGAAGACTTGCCCGTTCGAGGCGACCAACCAGTAGCCCTTGCCATCGGCGGTCACGGCGATGCCGACGATCGACTTGGCAAGGTGGAGCTTGGAATGAGGACCATAGGAGACGGCACCCCCGAACGGGTAGACGGTACCGTTCGAAGCGACGAGCCAATAACCCCTGCCACTTGGCATCGCGGCCATCGCGACGATGGGGGCGGACAGCTTCTTGTTCGCCACGCCACCGTAGTTAGCGGCCTCCCCAGAACGCAGGACCTGTCCGGTGCTGGTCGCGAGCCAGTACGTGCCCGCTGGGCCAGTAACGCTGGCGGTTGCGCGCGATGTATTGACGAGGGCAAAGGTTGCCTCCGTGGACAGGCCGGCCACGGCGGCCCTCACGATATAACCGCCTGCTTTTTGGTCCGCCGAAAAATCGGGGGCCGTGGCGACGCCCGACGAGTCGGTGAGGACCACAGCAGTCGTCCCGGACCCAGCAAATACCCCGCTGGGGCCGCTACTCGGAGCACTGAAGGTGACGCTGGCGCCGACGACGTCATTGCCGTTGGTGTCGGTCACAGTCACGGCAAGGGGTATCGCGAAGGTGGTCCCTAGCTCGGCGTCCTGCGAGGAACCTGTCCCGACGGTAATGGTCGTAGGTGCCGAAGCGACGTCTGAGAGCATGAACGTGACAGGCGCGCTCACCCCGCTGACGCTCGCTGTCACCGTGAACGTCCCGACGGTGGAGCCGGCAACGAGAAGCGGGCTCGTGGCGGTCCCGTTCGTGCCTGTCAGGACCGCGGCAGTGCCGCCGCCACCGACGAAGGTTGCACCCGCCCCGCTCGTGGTGACCACCGTGAAGTTTACCGTTGCCCCTTGGATGGCGGCACCGTAGGCGTCCGTCACGGAAACCTCTAGAGGAGCGTTGAACTGGGCACCGACGTCTGCTGACTGGTTGTTACCCGTAACCGAGGTAACCGTGCTCGCAACCCCGGTGGTCGTGTTTGTCAGGTCGTAGCTGACCTCGTACAGGGTGTTCTGGATCTGGGCCGTAACGGTGTACGACCCGCTGATGTCGTTTGCGGTGAGGACGGGGGCCGTCGCTATACCCTGCGTGTTGGTGGTAACTGTGTCGGCTGTCAGGCCACCGGCGAAGGCGGCGCTCGGCCCGGTCCCAGGCGCCGTAAACACGACGTCCTCGTTCGCCAACGGGCAGCCACCGGTATCAACGACGGTGGCCTCCAGGGGATCGGCGAACGCCGTGCCGACCTTGCCCAGCTGGGGGGATCCGGAGGTCACCTGGAGCCCGGCAAGCGTGCCCGTGCAACCAGGGTTAGCCGAAGCAATATCGGCGAAAGGCAGGGAAGCTGCCGTCACGCCAATTCCGGCCAGAGGCAGCCCGGCGAGCAAAGCGATCGCCTGAAGCCAGCGGGCGGATCCCCGCCCACGCCGGTTCATGATGCACCCCCACTGGCAGCGCCGCCGCCGGCGCCACCACCGGCGGCGCCACCACCCCCGCCGAAGCCACCGCCGAAGCCGCCCCGGCCGCCGAAGCCCCCGAAGCCGGCGGTGCAGCCGGTCGACGTCGGCTGCGTAATGGTAAGCACCCTGGCAGTTACGACTCCGATGCTGTTTGTAGTGCCTATTGCGGTAGCGCACTCACCCACAGTCAGTTGACTAGCGGTGGCTTTTCCGGTCTTTAGGTACTTGGTCGTCGCGCTCACCGTCACAACCTCGGGCCCGGGGCTCACAGTCGTCGTCGTGCTGACCGCTCCTGCCGTTGTAGACGTACGACCTGGGAAAGCGAGGCGCGTGCCCTGCACGGTAATCGTGGAGCCCGACACCGCCGTCACCTTGCCCACTGCGAAAGCAACTGTCCCGGCTGGCCGTGTAAGGGTCGTTCGCGGCCGGGTGCCCGCGCCAGGGACCGTGCCGCCGGTCCGCCCGCCGAACCCGCCACCGCCGAAGCCTCCACCGCCGCCGAAGCCTCCACCGCCGAACCCTCCACCGCCGAAGCCACGGTTGCAGGTCCCGCCGGTAGACGGGAGGATCGTCACGGTTGCGGCTTTAACGGCGCCGGCCGAACCTTTGGAGCCGGTCGCCGTTATGCACTCGCCTACTATCACGTCGCTGAGAGCCGCCTTCAGGCTGGCCGTGATAGTTGTCGAGGCGGTCAGGTCAACGGTCGTCTGGCCGGTCTCGGTGTTCTGCACCTCCAGGGTCTTGCCGGTGATGCTGGCGATACTGCCCGTCGCTGCGGGCCTGAATGCTGACGAGCCCGCCGGCCCACCGCCTGCTCCGCCTGCAGCGCCTCCTCCACCGGCAGCGCTTCCGCCGTTGGAAGCGGCGGCAGCCGTAGTGGTAGTCGTAGCCGGCGGCGTTGTCGTAGCTGGCGCCTTCGCAGCACTTGCACCTCCGCCGCCGCAGCCGGCCGCCAACAATGACAAGACGGCCAACAGGCCCGCGGCAGGCGCGAGGTGGCGCGTCCTGCCCGAAGGCATTTTAAAGTGTGTCACCGAGTTGTTCCTCCTATATCCATGAGCTGAGAATTATTCGCTGCGCAGCGCCTCTATGGGCGTCAGGCGCGCAGCGCGAGTTGCCGGGTAAACGCCGAAGATCACACCAATACCCATAGCGACAACAATGGCCCCGGCAGTTGCCGGCCAGGAAATAGCTATCTGGTTGCTGACGAAGTCCGGGATCACGAGGGCACCGATGAGCCCCAAACCGGCGCCAGCCACGCCGCCCGCGAGACCTAGAGCAGAGGCCTCCACGAGGAACTGGCGCCGGATCATTGCGGGCGTCGCGCCAAGCGCTTTTCGTAGGCCGATCTCGCGGATCCGCTCCGTGACAGCAACGAGCATTATGTTCATCACGCCTATCCCACCCACCAGGAGCGAGATCGCCGCGATCCCCCCGAGCAGGATCGTAAGGGTTTTGTCCACGGACGTGAAGGTCGCCTCGATCGTGGTCTGGCTCGTGATCGTGAAGTCAGCGTCGGCGGGGTCGGTAATGCCATGCAGCGCCAGCAGTTCGTCGGTCGCCTCGTCGTCAGCCGCCCCCATCGTCGATTGCGAGGCCGCTTCGAGGTAAATGGTCGACACCGAGGAAGTCCCGAGGAACTCACTTTGGGCCGTGGTTATCGGGATCACCGCGAGGTCGTCCTCGTTGGTCGTCGTCGAGCTCCCGGCCGTATTGAGGACCCCGATGATCGTAAAGGGGATATTGCCGATGTCCACCGTGTCGCCTACCGGGGAAAATAGGCCCAGCTCCTCGGCCGTGGTTTGGCCGAGGACGACGACGTTGGCATCGTCGGCCATCTCCTGCTGAGTGAAAAAGGAACCCTCCGCCATCGAGCGGCCGCGCACCGACAGCCATGCGGGCGTCGAGCCGTTGACGCTCGTAGTCCAGTTCTCGTTCCCAGCCACGAGGCTCGTCTCACTCGAGACCTGGGGCGCCACTGCGGCAATGTCGGGGCAATCGATCTTGTTGGCCAGGTCGACTGCGTTCTGGTAGGTCAACGTTGACGACGAACCGAACCCGCCCCGCACCAACCCGGTTGTGGTGCTCCCTGGCGTAACAATCAGCAAATTGGTCCCGAGCGCACTGATGGCGGAGTTGACCGACGAAGTCGCTCCTTCGCCAAAGCCGACCGTGAGGATCACGGCCGCAATACCAATGAGGATCCCGAGAACTGTCAGCGAGGAACGCAACCTGTGGCTCACTATCGATTGCATTCCCGAACGCAGGGTCTCCCACCAGCTCATACCGCGACCTCTTCTTGGCCTGGTACGCCACTTCCGGGGAGGAACTTGCCATCACGAAAACGCATTATCCGCTGAGCGGCTTCGGCTACGTCCTGCTCGTGGGTGATCAAGACAATCGTGCGCCCTTGCTTGTGCAACGCGTCCATCATGCCGAGCACGTCGGCGCTCGATCGGGAGTCGAGATTGCCAGTCGGTTCGTCGGCGAGAAGGAGGTCGGGTTCTGTCACCAGCGCGCGCGCCACGGCGACTCTTTGCTGCTGGCCGCCCGACAGCTCGTTCGGGTGATGGTCGACCCTGTCTCCCAGGCCCACCTGTTCGAGCGCTTCAAGCGCCCTCAGGCGCCTGTTTTTACGGTCCACCCCGGCGTATATGAGCGGCAGTTCGACGTTGCGCCAGGCGTTCAGGCTCGGCAAGAGGTGGAACTGCTGGAATACGAACCCGATCCGCCGGTTGCGTACCTTGGCCAGGTGCTCCTCGTCCATCTCGCTCACGTCGGTACCTGCGAGGTAGTAGTGGCCCGATGTCGGCACGTCGAGGCAACCCAGTATGTGCATGAACGTGGACTTCCCCGAACCGGAGGGACCGATAACCGAGATGTACTCCCCGGGGAAGACCGAGATCGATACGCCTCGAAGTGCATGCACGGGGACTGAGGTGGGCGTGTAGGTCTTCCACACGTTCACGAGCTGCACTATCGGTCGCCGGGCTGGGGCTGGGATCCCCTGCGTCATCGGGGCCATCACCCGCCCCGGCCGCCGAAGCCGCCCCCGCCGCCAAAGCCACCCGCGCCGCCGAAGCCCCCGCCGCCTAGGCCCCCACCGCCGAAGACCGCCCGGCCGGTGCCGGTGCCGGTGCTGCCACTAGTGGGGATGCTGGCGGAGAGCGACGCAATAACGACTTCCTGGCCGCTTTTCAGGCCAGAAGTTATTTGGGTGTAGGGGCTGCCCACGGCGCCAACGGTCACCGTCTGCTCAACCTCTTTCCCGGACTTGAGGAGGTAGACGAAAGAGCCCGTCCCGAGTGTGTGCACGGCCGTGGTCGGCACGACCAGGACGTTGGTGGATTGGCGCACGATGATCTCGACGTCGGCAGAGGCGCCGGCATAGAGGCCAGCGGGGCTCCCGGTGACCGTGATGGTCACGGGGAAAGTAGTAACACCGCTGGTTGTAGTCCCGACGCTGCTGATGGAGCTGACAATCCCATAGGCGGTCGTACTGGTACCGGTCGGGGTGATCTCGGCCTGTTCCTGGTCCTCGATATCGGCTATCTGGGACGTCGTAGCGTCCACGCTCACGATGAACGAGTTGAGCGGTTCGATCACGATCTGCCCGGTGCTCGAGCTGCTCGAACTGCTGGAACCGGTGGAGCTGGAACCGGTCGAGCCAGAACCCGTGGAGCCGGAGCCGGTTGAGCTCGAAGCGGTGCTGCTGCCGGCCTTTCCAGTGCCGGTACTGCCCGATCCGGTACTGCCAGAGGAGCTGCTGCCGGTCGAGCCGCTGGAGGCGCTTGATGATGCGCCGCCGGTCACGGTGGTGCTGCCAGCCGAGACGGTCTCGCCGACCGAGAGGTCGGTTGACACGACCGTGCCGCCCACCGGAGCCGTAAGGTCGGCATCCGAGAGGTTGTTCCTTGCCTCAGTCAAGGCCACTTCGTCTGCAGCTATGGTCGCCTGGTCGGAGGTGAGCGTGGGGGGCTGGCCCACCTTGTCAGCCGCCAAGGCCGCTTGCGCCTGGCTGAGCTGAGAACTCGCCGAGATCACCGCGTCCTGGGCCTGCAGGAGCGACTGGGCGTCCTTCTGTTGAGTCGATTCGAGGCTTTCCTGGGCCGCGATGATCGCCTGCTCGTCCTTTTGCTCGGTAGTAGCCAGGTTCTGCTGGGCGGTCTTTATCGCCAGCTCGTCCTTCTGCTCAGTAGCAGCCAGGTTTTCTTGAGCTGTCTTTATCGCCAGCTCGTCTTTTTGTTCGGTAGTAGTCAGGCTCTCTTCGGCGGTCTTGATCGCCTGGTTGTCCTTCTGTTCGGTGGTGCCGAGGCTCAGGTTGGATGAGCTGATCGATTGGTTGTCCTTCTGCTCGGTGGTGGCCAGGCCCTGCTGCGCGCTCTTCAGCGCGTCGGTGTCCTTCTGTTCGGTGGCAGCCAAGGCCTGCTGGGCACTCTTCAGCGCGTCGGTGTCCTTTTGCTCGGTAGTAGCCAGGCTCTGCTCGGCGGTATTGACCGCCTCGGTGTCCTTCTGCTCGGTTGTGACCACGCTCTGCTCCGCCGTGGTGATCCCCTGTTGGTCTTTGGTGATCGTCTGGTTGTCTGAAGAGATCTTCTGCTGGTCGGAAGTCACGGTCTGCTGGGCGACGGTCACGGCGCTCTCGTCGGCGCCACATGCCGAAGTCGAGCCACCCGTGGTCCCGGAGGAGCCGCCTGAACCCGAGCCACCCGAGGCGGACGGCAATGCCTTCGTGCTCGCGTTGGATACGACACCGCCGGCCGCCCCGTTGCCTTTGCAGTCCACGGCCTCCTTTTCCTGGTCAGCCGACAAGGAAGACTGGTCCAAGGCCAGGGTCGCCTTGTCCGCCGACAAGGTGGACTGGTCGGTGGCAAGCTGCGCCTTGGCCTCGCTGACGCTTTGAGCGCCCTGAGCCTTGTCACTGGCTAGTTGAGCCTGGGCCTGGCTGACCGACTGAGCGCCCTGAGCCTTGTCACTGGCTAGTTGAGCCTGGGCCTGACTGACCGACTGAGCGCCCGTGGACTTGTCGTTCGCGAGCTGGGTCTGAGCTTCGCTGACCGATTGCTGGCCCGTGGACTTGTCGTTCGCGAGCTGGCTTTGCGCCGCACTGACGCTGGGCTGGCCTTGAGCCTTGTCGCTGGCTAGTTGGGCCTGAGCCTGGCTCAGTGACTGCTGAGCCTGGGTCTTATCGTCAGCCAACTGCGTCTCGGCTTGGCTCACTGATTGCTGGCCGGTGGTCTTGTCATCGGCCAATTGCGCCTCGGCCTGGCTTACTGATTGCTGCCCCGTGGACTTGTCGTTGGCCAACTGCGCCTGCGCTTGGCTAACGGCTTGCTTGGCCTGTGTCAGGGCCATCGCGTTGGAACTCTGTGTGCTCGCAACGCTTTCCTGGTCCTGCGAGGCGGTGAGCTGCGCATTGGAGACACTGTCCTGTGCCTGAGCGACGGTCTGGTTCATCTGGTCAGAAGCCAATTTGGCCTCTGCGGTGTCCAAGGTGGCCTGCGCCTGCTCGACGTCGCTTTGCAGCGTCGGAGTCTGGAGCGTTGCCAGGACCGAACCGGCCTTGACGACCTGCCCTACGCTCACCCTGACGCCATTGACAGTGCCTGCCACCGCGAAATTCACGGTTGCCTGGGTGGCCGGCTCTATCGTGCCGGAAGCAGACGTGGTCTCGCGGACATCGCCGATCGTTGCCGCCTCGGTCCGGTAGGTAGTGGAGGTCGAGCCACCGCCTAGGAAGTAGATGCCCGCTCCTACGGCAAGCGCGATAACGACCAAGAGGGCGACGATGGTCTTCCAGCGCCGTCGCAACCACGGTTTACGAGGCACAACCTGCTCGAACTGGTCTGAGCCGTAAAACTCGGCCCCGTCCTGGCCGCTAGGTCCGGCCGCACCCCCGTTTTCCTCCCATTGAGCAACGGGCAACGGTTGGGACCCGAGCGATTTGCGCTCCTCAGGTGCCATGGTCATTGGGCAGACCTCCAGGACATGATGCCGAAACGATAAGCCGACCGGCTCAGGCAGCGCTGAGAGCCGGCTTAAAGTTGACTAAGCACCCGCCGGAGAAGTACCTCCTCGGCGAGAAGGTCTTCTCCGACGGCTATCAAAACCTGGGTTTGCCCGCGGAGGGCCCGCCGCAGGACCAACTAGGCGAGATCGCTCAGCCCGTCGGCGCCGCCTCGTCGCCCCCCTCATAAGGGACGTCGGGGACCTGGTCGTAGTTGGCACCGTAAACGTAGGGATCCTGGTAGTCGCCGCCCGGGTCGAAACTCGCCCCGCCGTCGGTACCTGTACCGCTCCCGATGCTCGCCAACCAGGCGGCCGAGATCCTCGGTACCGGGCTCCTCGTCCGAGGTCCAGAACGTCATGCGCTGCACCTCGGGTGCATCGACTACGACGTCGCGATAACGGGGCATGCCCGTGCCGGCAGGGATGAGCTTGCCGATGATGATGTTCTCTTTCAACCCGAAGAGCAGGTCGGACTTGCCCTCGATGGCGGCTTCGGTCAGTACGCGGGTCGTTTCCTGGAACGAAGCGGCAGACAGCCAGCTGTCTGTGGCCAAAGAGGCCTTGGTGATACCCATGAGCTCCGGCCGGCCTTCGGCGGGGCGCTTGCCCTCCTGGACCAGTTGGCGGTTGACCTCCGCGAAGAACCGTGCATCGACGCGCTCGCCCGGCAAAAACGGGGACTCGCCTTGCTCGGCCACGAGCACCCTGCGCAGCATCTGGCGGACGATGAGCTCGATGTGCTTGTCGTGGATCGACACGCCCTGGTCGCGGTAAACCTGCTGGACCTCTTCGACGAGGTACTGCTGGGTCTCGCGGATGCCCTTGATCTCGAGCAATTGCTTCGGGTCCCTTGGGCCTTCGATGATCGCGTCACCGGCCGCCAGCTCGACACCTTCTCTAATGCCATCGGCCAGTTTGGCGCGCAGCGCCACCGTGTAGACGTCCTCGGTGCCGTCGTCGCCGATGATCGCGACCCGGCGGCTGTTGTCCTCTTCGACTATGCGCACGACACCCGAGGTCCGTGCCAACACTGCGGCGCCCTTTGGAGTGCGTGCCTCGAAAAGCTCGACAACGCGGGGAAGGCCGTGGGTGATGTCCTCGCCGGCGATACCACCGGTGTGGAACGTACGCATCGTCAACTGTGTGCCCGGCTCGCCAATGGACTGTGCGGCGATAACACCGACAGCCTCGCCGAGCTCTATGTGCTGGTCGGCAGCGAGCGAGCGCCCGTAGCACGAGGAGCAGATCCCCTGCTTGGACTCGCAAGTCAGCACCGACCGCACCATCACCTCGGTGACCGCGGGGTCGTCTCGGAGCGCTGCCATGATCTCGACGCTTACCTCGGTACCGGCCGGCAATACGGTGCCGTCCGACAGCGTGACGTCACGGATGATCACGCGCCCGTCGAGGCGGGTCTCGAGGTACTGACGGGCCTTTTCGTCGTCCGGGCGGACATTGCGGACCCATATCCCACGGGTGCTCCCGCAGTCGAGCTCGCGGACGATCAGCTCCTGAGCGACGTCGACGAGCCGGCGGGTCAGGTAGCCGGAGTCAGCAGTACGCAGGGCGGTGTCGGCGAGGCCTTTGCGGGCTCCGTGAGTCGAGATGAAGTACTCGAGCACCGAAAGACCCTCTCGGAACGAGGAGACGATCGGGCGAGGGATCATTTCTCCTCGTGGGTTGGAAACCAAGCCCTTCATGCCGGCGATCTGGCGGACCTGCTGTGGGTTACCACGAGCTCCCGAGTCGACCATCATGTCAAGCGGGTTGAAGGGGATCTTGCGGAGGGTTTCCTCCATGGCCTTGCCGACTTCTGAGTTGGCCGTCGTCCAGATCTCGATCTCTTTCTGGCGTCGCTCGTCGTCGGTGATGATGCCGCGCTTGAACTGGTTCTCAGCTTTTTCGGCATCGGCCTCGTGGCGGGCCACTATCGCCGCCTTACTAGCAGGCACCTTGACGTCTTCCATCGAGATCGTGAGGCCTGACTGGGTTGCGTAGCGGTAGCAGAGCTCTTTGATCTTGTCGAGGCTGTCGGCGACCGCGACCCGGTGGTAGTTGCTGGCGAGCACCTCGACTATGGAACCGATACTGCGAGCGCGTTTGCCGACAATGTCATTGACGAAGGGGAAGTCGTCCGGCAACGCCGTGTTGAAAATGATCCTGCCCGGCGTCGTCTCGATCGTCTCGTAAGGCGCGACCTCTGCTTCGCTGCCGGCAACTGCTTCCTCGCCGAGAGTTTTTGCTTCGATGGCCTCTTCTGGGAGCTCGCCGTCGACCTCTTGGACGCTTACCGCGACGATTGGGCGCCGCCACGTCACCTTGGCGTGCAGGTCCACGGCCCCCGATTCGAGCGCATGGCGCACCTCGTACAGATGGCGGAACACGCGTCCCTCACCGTTCAAGCCGTCCTTTTGGAGCGTGAGGTAATAGGCCCCGAAGACCATGTCCTGGGTGGGCGTGACGATCGGCCGACCGGTGGCAGGCGAAAGGATGTTGTTCGCCGAGAGCATAAGGATCCGAGCTTCTGCCTGAGCCTCTGCAGAAAGAGGCAGGTGCACGGCCATCTGGTCGCCATCGAAGTCGGCGTTGAAAGCCGTGCAGACAAGCGGGTGGATCTGGATCGCCTTGCCTTCGACGAGCACCGGCTCGAATGCCTGGATGCCGAGACGGTGCAGCGTCGGGGCACGGTTGAGCAGGACGGGGTGCTCTTTGATGACCTCTTCGAGCACGTCCCAGACGTGGGTACGCCGACGCTCGACCATCCGCTTTGCGGACTTGATGTTTTGAGCAAGTTCCAGGTCCACAAGGCGCTTCATTACGAACGGCTTGAACAGTTCGAGCGCCATCTGTTTGGGCAGGCCGCATTGGTGCAGCTTCAGTTGTGGCCCGACGACGATCACCGACCGGCCGGAATAGTCGACGCGCTTGCCGAGCAGGTTCTGGCGGAACCGGCCCTGCTTGCCCTTCAGCATGTCGGAAAGGCTCTTGAGCGGCCGGTTCCCGGGCCCGTCACGGGACGCCCTCGTCGGCCGTTGTCGAACAGGGCATCGACCGCTTCTTGGAGCATGCGCTTTTCGTTATTGACGATGATCTCGGGAGCACCGAGGTCGAGCAGCCTCTTCAAGCGGTTGTTGCGGTTGATGACCCTGCGGTAGAGGTCGTTGAGGTCACTGGTGGCGAAACGGCCGCCGTCGAGCTGCACCATCGGGCGCAGCTCGGGAGGGATGACCGGGACGACATCAAGGATCATCGCCCGCGGGTCGTTGACACGGCGGCCAGATTCATCACGGCGGTTGAAGGCCGAGACGATCTTCAACCGCTTGATGGCCTTCTGCTTGCGCTGCACCGAAAGGTGGCGCTTGCCCTCGTCGGGCTCGATGACGTCGCGGAGCTTGACCTCTTCTTCATCGAGGTCGAGCTCTTCGATCAGCTGGGCGATGGCCTCGGCACCCATCCCACCGCGGAAATAGTCGCCGAAGCGGTCGCGTAGCTCCCGCCAGAGCATTTCGTCCTCGATGATCTTGCGGCCGTGCAGGTCGCGGAACTCGTCGAAAGCGCGCTTTACGAGCTCGCCTTCCTGATCGGCGTGGTCACGGATGGCGCCGACTTCTTTTTCGACCTGGCGCTGGCGGGCCTTCAGCTCGCTGTCCTTGGCGCCTTCGCCCTCGAGCTTGGCCAGCTCCTCTTCGAGCTCCTTGTAACGCCTGTCGATATCGAGGTCGCGCGTCCGCACGATGTCCGCCAGCTCCTCATTGAGCTCGACTTCGAGGTTCGGCAAATCCGTGTGGCGGCGGTCCTCGTCGACCCAGGTGACCAGGTTGGCTGCGAAATAGATGACCTTTTCGAGCTGCTTTGCCTTCAGCTCTTCACGGGCTTCGGTCCCCATAAGCAGGTACGCCAACCACGACCTGGTGCCGCGGAGGTACCAGATGTGCACCACGGGAGCAGCCAGTTCGATGTGGCCCATGCGCTCGCGCCGCACCTTGGAACGCGTGACCTCGACGCCGCAGCGCTCGCAGATAATGCCCTTGAACCGGACACGCTTGTACTTGCCGCAGTAGCACTCCCAGTCCTTGGTAGGACCGAAGATCTTCTCGCAGAAAAGGCCGTCCTTTTCCGGGCGCAGCGTGCGGTAGTTGATGGTCTCCGGCTTTTTTACCTCACCGTTTGACCATGTCCGGATGCCATCAGCGGTAGCGAGCCCAATCCGCAGTTGTTCGAAATTGTTTACGTCCAGCATCGCCTAAAAACTCCTCTCGCTCGCGCGCCGCGCGTCCTCTTCGTCAGAACCGCGCTCCGGCCTGCTGATGTCGATCCCGAGCTCCTCGGCCGTGCGGAACACGTCCTCGTCAAGATCGCGCATCTCGATCTGCTCTCCGGTGGTGGAAAGCACCTCGACGTTCAGGCACAGGCTCTGCATTTCCTTGATGAGAACCTTGAAGCTCTCGGGTATCCCGGGTTCGGGTATGTTGTCGCCCTTTACGATCGCTTCGTAGACCTTGACCCGGCCAAGCACGTCGTCGGACTTGATGGTGAGCAGTTCCTGGAGCGCGTACGCCGCTCCATAGGCTTCGAGAGCCCAGACTTCCATTTCACCGAAGCGCTGGCCGCCGAACTGCGCTTTACCACCGAGCGGCTGCTGGGTGATCATCGAGTACGGGCCGGTCGACCGGGCGTGGATCTTGTCGTCCACGAGGTGGGCCAACTTCAATATGTATATGTAGCCAACAGAGATCGGGTTGTCGTACGGCTCCCCGCTACGCCCGTTGTAAAGGACCGCTTTGCCGTCCGGCCCGATCAGGCGACCGTGGTCGCCGTACTCGGTGCCGGGTGATTCGGGGTTCAGGTTCTCGAAGATCTTCCTGATCGTCGGGTGCCTGCCAGCCTGGTCTTCCTCGTCCCAGTGAGCACCGTCGAAGCTCGGCGTTGCCAGATAGCTGGACGGCCGGGCGACAGGGGTGGTCTTGCGAGACTTGGCGATCTTCCGCGGCTCGCCTTTCCCGTCGATCTCCCATCCCCAGCGCGCGGCCCAACCGAGGTGGCTCTCGAGCACCTGTCCCACGTTCATCCGGGAAGGCACGCCGAGGGGGTTGAGGATCACGTCGACCGGCGTCCCGTCGGCGAGGTGCGGCATGTCTTCGACAGGCAGGATCTTCGAAATGACGCCCTTGTTGCCGTGGCGTCCTGCGAGCTTGTCGCCTTCGGTGATCTTGCGCTTTTGGGCCACGTACACGCGCACGAGCTGGTTGACGCCAGGGGGAAGCTCGTGGGCGTCCTCACGCGAGAACACCCGGACGTCGATGACCTTGCCGGACTCACCGTGGGGCACCTTGAGAGAGGTGTCGCGGACCTCGCGTGCCTTTTCACCGAAGATCGCCCGCAAGAGGCGTTCCTCAGGCGTCAGTTCGGTCTCACCTTTGGGCGTGACCTTGCCGACCAGGACGTCGCCCGCGCCGACCTCGGCACCGATGCGGATGATGCCTCTGTCGTCGAAATCCTTCAGGATCTCCTCGGAAAGGTTGGGGATGTCACGCGTGATCTCTTCGGCACCAAGCTTGGTGTCGCGGGCGTCGACTTCGTGCTCCTCGATATGGACCGACGACAGGACGTCGTCGCGCACGAGCCTCTCGGACAAGATGATCGCGTCCTCGTAGTTGTACCCCTCCCAGGGCATGAACGCTACGAGCAAGTTCTTACCGAGGCCGAGCTCGCCGCCTTCGGTGGACGGCCCGTCGGCAAGGATGTCCCCAGCGCCGACCGGTTGGCCCTCGTCGACAACTATCCGCTGGTTAAAACAGGTGTTCTGGTTTGACCGGCGGAACTTGTAGACCGGGTAGACCTTGCGCCCCAGCGTCTTGCCCCACCGGTCGGACTGGTTTTCGCGGTACTCGACTATGACGTGCTCGCCGGAGACTTCGACGACCGTCCCGTTGCCTTCAGCCATCACGACGTCACCGGTGTCCCGGGCGGCACGGCCCTCTACCCCAGTACCGACGAAGGGTGCTTCAGGGTGTACGAGCGGCACCGCCTGCTTTTGCATGTTGGCGCCCATCAGCGCGCGGTTGGCGTCGTCGTGCTCGATGAAGGGGATCAACGCCGTGGAAATAGAGATGATCTGCTTTGGGGAAACGTCCATAAGGTCCACTTCCGAAGGCGGCACGAAGTCGACCTCGCTGGTGGTCCCGTACGTCGTGCCTCCGGCGCCGACACGGACGCCAGGGCCTTGCGGGGCGCGCCGCACCAGCACACGCTGATCGGTCAGAGTCCCGTCCGGCGCCAATTTGGCGTTCGCCTGCGCGATGACGTATTCCTCTTCCTCATCGGCGGCCAGGTACACGATCTCGGTAGTGACCTTGCCGTCGGTGACCCGGCGGTAAGGGGTCTCGATGAAGCCGTACTCGTTGATGCGGCCGTAGGTCGCGAGGTGGCCGATAAGGCCGATGTTCGGGCCTTCGGGGGTCTCGATAGGGCACATCCGGCCGTAGTGAGAGCTGTGCACGTCACGGACTTCGAACCCGGCACGCTCACGAGAAAGGCCGCCGGGCCCATTGCCGAAAGCCGGCGCTTGTGAGTCAGGCCCGACAGCGGGTTTGTTTGGTCCATGAACTGCGACAGCTGGCTGGTCCCGAAGAACTCCTTGATCGCCGCGACGACCGGGCGGATATTGATGAGCGTCTGAGGGGTGATCGCCTCGACATCCTGAGTCGTCATGCGCTCCCGGACGACGCGCTCCATGCGCGACAGCCCGACTCGCACCTGGTTCTGGATCAGCTCTCCGACCGAGCGCACACGGCGGTTGGCGAAATGGTCCTGGTCGTCCAGACGGTAGCCGGCCTCACCTTGCGCGAGATGGAGCAGGTACGTGCTGGCCGCAAGCACCTCGCTCTTGGAGAGCACGGTTTGGCCCGGCACGGGACGGTCCAGTTCGATGCCGAAGAGGGACTCGATCTTTAGTATTTCAGGGCCAATTTCCGGTCGAGCTTGTAGCGCCCAACCCGCGTCAGGTCATAACGCTTCGGGTTGAAGAAGGCGTTCTCGAAGTACGCGCGGGCCGATTCGACCGAGGGGGGCTCCCCGGGACGGGCGCGCTTGTATATCTCGAGGAGCGCGTCCTCCTGGTTCGGGGCAAGCTCACGCTCACGGTCCCACTGAGGCTCGAGGAACTCGAAATGGCGGACGAAGCGCTCCAAGAACGCCTCGTCTGCGTAGCCGAGGGCGCGCAGCAAGGTGAAGAGGGACAGCCGCCTCTTGCGTGCGACACGGGAACCCGCGCTGATGTCCTTGCCCGGCTTGGCTTCGACGTCGAACTCGATCCATTCACCGCGGTAGGGATGGACTGTCCCGGTGACGATCGTCTTCAGGTCACGCCCGGGCTGGAAGATCACACCCGGGGACCGTACGAGCTGGGAGACAACGACCCGCTCCGTGCCGTTGATGATGAACGTGCCCCGGTCGGTCATCACGGGGAAGTCCCCCATGAAGACCGTCTGCTCTTTGATCTCACCGGTGTTGGCGTTCTGGAACTGCGCACGCACGAAGATCGGCGCCGCATATGTCATATCTTTTTCTTTGCACTCCTCCACCGAGAACTTCGGAGGCGGGCGCAGGTCCTGGTCGCTGGGGTCAAACTCCAAAATGAGCTTAAGTGACCCAGAAAAGTCTTCGATAGGACTGATGTCGCGGAATGCTTCCGCTAAACCCTTATCGAGGAACCACTGGAAGGAATCGCGTTGGACTGAGATCAGATCCGGGAGCGGCAGGACCTCGTCGAGGTTCGCAAAAGAAAAGCGCTCCCGGGTAACCGGGCGAGACGGCAAGGACTACTCCTCGGAAGATGCGGTGGCCACAGAGGCGCGCCAAGCCGCCGCCCTAAGGACTAAGGACGCGGACGGACAGGGCACGGCAACTGATCAGTATACAACGTCTCGCACTGACGCGGCAAACACGCGCTCACAGGTCACCTCGCGGCCCTTAGGACTAGGGTAAGCCAGCGAAGCCACCCGGTCAAGCGATTGGCCTCGGATTGCGGGCTTGGAGCCCGCAATCACGGCCCTACCAGCCAGGGGACTGCTCCCAATGCTGCCTGCCGGGCTAGGCGTTACTTCAGCTCGACAGTTGCGCCAGCGGCTTCGAGCTGCACCTTCGCCTTCTCAGCGTCCTCCTTGCTGACCTTTTCGAGGACAGCTTTGGGAGCACCGTCGACGACGTCCTTGGCTTCTTTCAGCCCAAGGCTCGTGAGTGCACGGACTTCCTTGATGACCTGGATTTTCTTGTCTCCAGCCCCCGTGAGGATGACGTCGAACTCGTCCTGTTCCTCTTCGACAGGTGCCTCGGCGGAGCTGGCAGCTGGGCCGGCAGCCCCCGCTGCGGCCACCGGGGCCGCTGCGGTGACCCCGAAACGCTCTTCGAAGGCTTTTAGCAGCTCAGAGAGCTCGAGGACCGTCATTTTGGAGATCGCTTCGAGGATCTCGTCCTTGTTGAGTGTGGTTGTTGCCATCTTTGTTGTGCTCCTGGGTCGTTGGTTGCTGGTCGATGAGTCGGGGTTGTCCGCCCGGTGGGCGGAGCATGGTCAGTTCTCTTCGGCGGCGCGCTTGTCCCTGAGCGCCGCGAGACCGTACGCGAAGCTGCGGGGTACGGCGGCGAACAAGCCGGCAAGGTTTTGCATCGGCGCAGCCAGGGCACCAGCCAGCCGGGCTAGCAGGACTTCCCTCGATGGGAGGTCTGCGAGGGCCACAGTCGCTTCCGGCCCAAGGACGGAGGTGCCGAGGAGGCCGCCCTTGATCAGAAGAAGGGGGTTCGCCTTGGAGAAGTCGCGCAGCGTCTTGGTGACGGCCGCGGCATCCCCATCTACAAATGCGAGGGCCGTCGGTCCGGTGAGAAGGCTGGCAAAACCTTCCAGGTCGTCGCTTGCGGCTATGCGGACCAGCGTGTTTTTGAACACCCGGTACTCGGCTCCCAAGGGGGCGATGCTCCGCCTGAGCGCTGCCAGATCCTTGACCTTCAGGCCCCGGTACTCGGTCACGATGACTGCGTCCGCTTGGCGCAGGCGCTCACGCACCTCGTTTACGACCGCCACTTTCTCCGGCCTGGGGTTGTCCATTTGGAACTCCTTAAGTCTTCAGTTCTCACACGCGAGCGCGTGCACCAGACCAGGAGCACCAGCTCGCCTCGTCGGGTTGGGCTTGCACCCACTTAGCGCCGTCGCCGGCGCGCCAGATTTCTACGGCGTTATGTCAGTTGAGCACGTTACCAGCAAAACAACTTCGGCCGCAGAGCGTGCCGGCCGGGCTTGTACCGCCCTAGCTGTTCAGCTGGCGCTTGCCGCGGCAGCGACCAGCTCTTCCTCGGTTAGCCGAAGGCGGGCGGGGTCTACGTCGATCCCGGGCCCCATGGTGGACGACACCGCAACCGACTTCACATAACGGCCCTTGGCCGACGAAGGCTTCACCCGCTGAAGTTCGTCCAGGACCGCTCGGAAGTTGGCCAGCAACTTCTCAGGTGCGAAGCTCACCTTACCGATTGGGACCTGGACCACACCATGGCTTCGGGCGTCGGCGCGGTACTCGACACGGCCGCCTTTGAAGTCGGTCACAGCCCGGCCAACGTCGGGCGTCACCGTGCCGGTCTTGGGGTTGGGCATCAGGCCCCTCGGCCCGAGCTTGCGACCAAGACGCCCGACCTGGCCCATCATGTCCGGGGTGGCGATCGCGACGTCGAAGTCCATGAACCCACCGTCGACGCGGGTGATCAGGTCGTCGGAGCCGACGATGTCGGCGCCGGCAGCGCGAGCAGCATCGGCCGCCTCACCTGCAGCAAACACGGCGACCCGCACGCTCTTGCCGGTACCCGCTGGCAGCGAGACGGTCCCGCGCAGGGACTGGTCAGCCTTGCGTGGGTCGATGCCCAGCCGGACTGCCATTTCGACGGACTCGTCGAAAGCAGCCGGGGCTATCTCCTTAACAAGGTCGACCGCCTCGACGGGTGTGTAGAGACGGCCTGGCGTGACCCGCTTGGCAGCGTCGGTGAACTTCTTTCCTTTTGTCGGCATTGCGCCCTCCTAGGGAACTCTCACGCCCATGGAACGGGCTGTCCCGGCTACCTGGGCCTTGGCCGATTCGAGGTCATTGGCGTTGAGGTCCGGCATCTTGACGTTTGCGATCTTGGTCAACTGGGCGTCGGTCAGGGCCCGGCAACTTCTTTCCCGGTGGTTTTCGAACCCTTGGCTATCCCGAGCTCCTGGCGGATGAGGAATGCCGTCGGCGGCGTCTTCAGCACGAAGCTGAAGCTGCGGTCGGAGAAGATCGTCACCTCTACCGGGACGATCTGGCCGACCTTGTCCTCTGTCGCCGCGTTGTACTGCTTGACGAACTCCATGGTCTGGATGCCGTGAGGCCCCAAGGCGGTGCCAACCGGCGGCGCCGGGGTGGCTTTGCCAGCGGGCAGCTGGATTCGGACTATCGCTGTGACTTGGCGCTTGGCCATGGGAACACTCCTTAACTGTCGCCGGGTGGCATCTGTCGCCCGTGGGGCGTCAGAGCTTCGCCACCTGGGCGAACTCGAACTCTACCGGTGTCTCTCGGCCGAAGATGTTGACGAGGACCTTGAGCTTGAGCTGGTCCTCGTTGATCTCGGCAATCGTGCCACTGAAATCTGCGAACGGCCCCTCTCTCACCCGGACGGACTCGCCGACTTCGTACTCGAGACGAGGACGGGTCTTCTTGGCGGGCCCGGCGCCCTCCACCTTCACTGCCAGGATGTTCTCGACTTCACGGCGCGACAGTGGCGTGGGCCGGGCGCCCAGGCCGACGAACCCGGTTACGCCCGGGGTATTGCGCACCACGTACCACGAGTCGTCGTCCAGGGCCATGCGCACCATCAGGTAGCCCGGGAACACCTTCCGTGAGACAACTTGGCGCTTGCCGTTTTTCAGCTCGACGACATCCTCGAGCGGGATGACGACCTCGTAAATCCGGTCTTCCATGTTCATCGAGGAGATCCGGCTCTCGAGGTTGGACTTGACCTTGTTCTCGTAACCGGCGTACGTGTGCACGACATACCAGCTGCCGGGCTTGTCGTAAGGGCTCTCGGGCGGGGCGATTATCTCCTCCGCACCCTCTACAAGGACCGCCACTACCTGGCCTTCCCCCCCGACCGGTGCGGCAGCCTCCCAACCATTGCGGCGCTTGCGCGACGAAGCCTTGCCACCAGACGGTGGCTTTTCTTCGATGGTGGGTGCTTCGGGATCATCAGGCATAACTACCTCTGGCGCTTGCTGCTCGGGTGACCGGCTGGGTACCGGGTTACTTGAAGTACCGGGTTACTTGAAGATGTGCGTGGCGCCCAGGGAGTACACGTAGTCGAGCGCGTAGACGAGCGACATGACGAACGCGAGGGTGAAGAACACCACAGTCGCGTAGTTGATCAGTTCGGGTCGCTTGGGCTTCATCACCTTGCGAAGTTCGAGGATGACCTCGTCTACGAACTGGCGCGGGTGGAAGCCACCCCTCGATGAGCCACTGGCCGGGCGCCGGTCAGGGCGGACCGCTGGGGCGGGCATGCCGTCCGCGTCGAGGGTGCCCTGACGTTGCAGGAGCCGCTTCTGTTCTCGGTTGTACTCGTTTGTGCTCACGTCAGTGACCTTCCATAGCGAAACCTTCGTGCAGGGCAGGAGGGACTTGAACCCCCAACCCCCGGTTTTGGAGACCGGTGCTCTGCCATATTGAGCTACTGCCCTAGAGAGCCATTGCCCTCAGGCCGCCTGGGCCCGCGCTCGAACCCCGACCGGACGAGGATAGCACCGCAGCGCTTGTACGCGGTCGGCGGTCAGGTTGCCCGGCTCAACTGCGGGCGCCGGCTGGAACGCGCCAGCACCCCGGCACTCACAGCTACCACGCCCGCGACACCCAACGCGCCGGCAATGAGCCACGGCGTTGCCGTGCGCCTCCGGCCCCAGAGCGGATGTTGGTGCAGCACGCTCAAAGTGCTACCGACCAGCTCGGGCGAAGGCAGCGGGACATGGCTCTCCCGCATGCTTCGCAGCACTCTCAGGAGACGGCGGTAGCCGGCCACCTCCGCCTGGCAGGCAAGGCACGTTTGGAGGTGCTCGGCCATCGCGGTGCTGGGCCGGCGGGCCCCATCGACCACGAGCGGCAGTTCATCGGCGACGGCCTCGCAGCTCACAAGCGCTCGCAGACGCCTGGGAGTGGGGGCTCTGGTGGGTAGCTCAGCTGGCCACGGCATCGTCATCCGTACCATCAACTGGCTTGACGCCCATGCTGGTTCCATCGGCGCGTGCGACCCTCTTCCCGAGCCCTCTCCGCCAGCGCTGGTTGAGGCCCTCCGCCTCGGCCATGCGTAGTACGAGGTCCTCCCGCAATCGCTTGCGGGCTCTTTGCAACCGCACCTTGGCCGCTGCCTCGGAGATCCCCAGTTCGGCGGCTATCGACTTGTTAGTGAGGTCGTAGACATCTCTCAATACGACCACCTCCCGAAGTCGCCACGGCAAGCGTAGGAGCGCACCGGCCAACAGCTGTCTTTCGTCACCAGCAGACGCCGACGCCTCTGGGTCGTGCTCGGGGCGGCGGTCGCAGAGCCTGGCCTCGTCCATCCCTTCGGGGTCGAGCTGAGCGTGCTGGCTACGCGAGGAACGGGCCAGCTGGTTGCTTGCACAGTTCGCAGTCACGCGGTAGAGCCAGGTCGAAAAGCGGGCCTCCCCCCGAAATCGTGGGAGGCCGCGCAGGGCACGCAGGTAGGCCTCCTGGGCGACGTCAAGGGCGTCCTGCTCGTTGCCGGTGAGGCGGTAAGCGAGGGTGTATGTGCCCCCCCAAGTTATGCGGACGAGCTGTTCGAAGGCGTAACGGTCGCCGCGGCGAGCCGAATCGACCAGTGACTTGAGCGCTTCCGCGGATGGGGACGGGGCCGCTTTCGACGACGAAGGGCAGTCGCCTGGTCGCGAACGCTCGGTGCCAGGCCCGCTGACGCTTAGGGCGTGGGCACGCCGGCGGGAGATGGCCAAGTGCCCTACCTGGTCTCCTTGTGGAGCGTGTGCTGCCTGTCCCAGCGGCAGTACTTGCTCATCTCGATGCGGTCGCGGTCGTTCTGCTTGTTCTTGGTCGTGATGTAGTTGCGCCGCTTGCACACGTCGCAAGCGAGCGTCACCTTGACCCTTCTCTCGTTCTTAGCCATCTGGGGCTGCTCCTCTTGCTGCCAACGATCTCTCTGTTACTTGTAGCGGCGGTCGGACTCGGACCGACGACAACTCGATTATGAGCCGAGTGCTCTGCCAACTGAGCTACGCCGCCCTGCGGTTGCACGGCTGCCCGGCTGCGGCCCGCGCATAGGTGGCAAGTGTAACGGACGGAGACGAGTGGCCTGCCCCGGGTTCCCGGCCGGCACGCCGGCCGTGTACACCGCAAAGCCGCGACCGGTCGGGACCGGCCGCGGCCTCGCACGCGCTTGCAGGACGGGCATGCCCGACCAGCTGCTCTGCTCACCGCGTCGTCAGGGTGCCACCAAGGTGAAGGTCCCCCCTGCGACGTGGACACCGTTGCCGGTGCCCTTGGCGGCGACGCCGCTCGGGCCGATGGCGAAGCCCTCGTTGCTGTAGAGGTAGAGCGCCTTGCCCCCCCAGGTGCGCTGGTCAGTCCCGTCGGCGCGCATGACAAGTCCTGCCCTAGACGCCAGGCCGGCGGCCAACCCCGGGCTGCCTTGCGCGTAGAGAGGGGAGAAGTCGACGGCGCAGGCGCCGGTGCAGGCCGTGCCTTTGGAGAAGCTGTACACCGGGACGGGGAGGACTCCCCCGGCATCGATCATGTCGGCGGCGAGCTCCTTCTTGCCTGCGATCGTGATCATCGTGAACGTCCCCTCCGAGCCGACGAAGACACCGCTCGGAGACAGGAGCCACCAGACGCCGTGGTCGGGGGGGATGCTCGACTCGTCCCAGGCCTCGCCGCTCGGCAACCCGGGCACAGAGTCAAAGAGGTAGAGCGGATGACCGTTGTAGGTGACCTGCTCACCGACCCCGGCGCGGCTCACCTCCCCGAGCATCGACTGCGCGACCCGGGCCCGGCCACCGGCGTGCCCGCCGTTGTGAAGGCCGGCCATTCCCCGTTCTTGTCGTTGGAAGGGCCGGTGCAGAAGTAAGGCATCCCGAGGACAGCCTTTTTCGTGGCCGAGCAGCCGAAGCTCGTCGCCGTGTCGCTCGTGATCGCATAAAGCGCCGTCCCGGCCGACTGTCCAGAGCCGGCGATGAGCATCGGCCCGTACGGCCCGTCGAGCATCGCAACGACGCTTCCCTTGGCTGCCGGCGCACCTTGGGCCGCCGGAGCGGCGAGCCCGATCGCCGGGGCAACTAAGGCAGCACTGGCGGCGGCGGTCGCCGCCATCCTGCGCAACGAGCGACGGCGGCGGCGCCTCTGGTCCAATGTCGTGGTCGAATGCAATGACGTTCCTCCTTGTGATGGACACCCCGTGCGGAATTCTCCGAGCCCTGTCCAGCGGCCGGTATCTGTTCCTCATGCTGCTGCTCCGAGGCACCTTTGGCCAGCAGGCAGGCACGTTTTTGCTCAGCAGGGAGGCACGTTTCCGCGCGGTGGTACAGGCACCACTCCGTCATCACCACGCCGGAGCCCCCTGTCGGAATCGAACCGACGACACCGGCCTTACCATGGCCGTGCTCTGCCGACTGAGCTAAGGGGGCAGCCCGGCCGGGGGCCGGTTTGCCTGCGCCATAGTAGCGGGCCGGCCGGGCGGAGTGCTCACGTCAACTCGGCGTTCCAAGCCCGCAACTCGGTCGCGCCTAGCCTTGCAGCAATGAGCCCTAGGCCCAAAGAGGCGCCCACGGAGCCGGGAGCGGCGCGCTCGACCATGGGGCTTCGGCTGGAGCTTGCGGCGCCGGGCCATGCCGAAGGACTGCGCTCGATCTACAACCGCGAGGTCGAGACGGGCACGGCTACCTTCGACATCTCGCCGCGGTCGGTCGAGGACCAGCTCGAGTGGATCGACGAGCACTCGGGCGCACACCCCGCCGTGGTCGCGGTCTCCGATGAGGGCGAAGTAGTCGGGTTCGGGTCTCTCTCGCCATACCGGCCCAGGGCCGCGTACAGCACGTCCGTCGAGGACTCGGTGTACGTGGCCGAGGAGTTCCAAGGTCTGGGCATTGGGCGGGCCGTCCTTGAAGAACTGCTCCGCCTCGCCGAGGCACACGGTTTCCACGCCGTCCTCGCCCGCATCGCGGGGGGCAACGAGGCCTCTGTTGCTCTCCACCTGGCGTGCGGGTTCGAGTTGATCGGCACCGAGCATCAAGTCGGCCGCAAGTTTGGCCGCTGGCTGGACGTCGTCTGTATGGAACGGCTGATATAGCCGCTTTTGGACGTGCCGCTCGCTAGGAGGCTGCGGCTAGCGCGACGAGCTCCTCATTCGCAGCAGCGGGCGGCAAGCCCTTCCCGTCCAGGGTGTGCACCCGGGTCAGCCGCAAGCTGCTGCACAACCAGAGGCCGTCGGCCCCGAAGAGGTCGTCGACGGAAAGATCCTCGCGGGCCACCTCCCAGCCCGAAGCTTCGGCGGTTTCGAAGAGGCGGTGCACGCTGATGCTGTCCAGTACCCCAACCGAAGGCGGCGGGCTGACCAGGCGTCTTGTGCCAAAACATGCGACGACCGCCGACGTCCCGGCCTCCCAGACGATGCCGTCCGTCCCGACAAAAATGGCGTCGTCGGCGCCCCGGGACCCGGCCCAACGGGTCGCAGCCAGGTTAACCGCATAAGACAGCGTCTTCGCACCTAAGAGCAGCCAGGGTGCTTCTTCAACGAGACCGCTCGGCAGGCCACGGGAGATCGTGATGGCCGAGACGCCATCTATTCGCTGGCGCAAGAGACGAGAGCTGAGTTCCTGTCCGAGCACATAGGCGGTGGGTGGGCCACCCTCTTCGGGCCCACGGGTGCACACGAGGCGCATCTCCCACTCCTGTGCGCCCATCCAAGCCGCAATGCCGGCAGCTACGGCCTGCCTCCACGCGCTCTCAGAAGGCAGGGCGAGCCCAATGGAGCCGGCCGAACGAGCGAGACGGGCGATGTGGTCTTCAAGGTGGCGAGGCTGTCCGGCGTTGACGATGAACCGTTCGAACACCCCGTCCCCGCGAAGCACGCCCATGTCGTCAGCCCGCAGAAATGGCGAGCGCGAGGGCAACAGGGCCGGCCCCTGCGGACCAAGCTGGACGAGGACGGCACAAGACTGGTCCATCGGCCCGGGTGAGCTGGTAGCCATGTAGGGCTCCTTTCTCGTCGCTCGCTCAGACGCTAGCGTCTGCGGCTGTGGAAGAGCGCGGGGAGCCGGGTCGCTACGGGCCTGTACTGGCCAAAGTGCGCGAGGAGCTAGACGAGGTCGAAGCGGCGATGAAACGCGTGGAGGACGGCACTTACGGCCGGTGCGCC
Source organism: uncultured Acidimicrobiaceae bacterium (assembly GCA_963699075.1). Classification (GTDB taxonomy): domain Bacteria; phylum Actinomycetota; class Acidimicrobiia; order Acidimicrobiales; family Palsa-688; genus Fen-671. Next base: position 699,438 of record CAVOTF010000006.1, read on the forward strand.
GCCTGTGGCGAAACGCTCAGTGCGCAGGAACTCGACGCCTTTCCGCTAGCACGTCTCTGCCGCACTTGTAGCTGAGGGCCCCTCGTGGCGATTTGATCAGTGTGCGAGCACCCCGCGCTCGATTAGGGCCTCGACGATCTGGACTGCGTTCAGCGCAGCGCCCTTGCGGAGGTTGTCACCAGAGATGAACATCGCAAGCCCCCGCCCGTCGGGCTCAGAGTGGTCTTCGCGGATCCTGCCTACGAGACAATCATCGCTGCCGGCGGCTTCCAGGGGCGTGGGCACTTCTACCAGGCGCGTGCCCGGCGCCGAAGCCAGTAGCTCCCTGGCGCGCCCAGGCGCTATCGGGCGCTTGAAACGGGCGAGCACTGAAAGGGAATGACCCGTGAACACCGGCACCCTCACGCACGTAATGCCCACCGCGAGATCGGCGATATGGAGGATCTTGCGGCTCTCGTTGCGCAACTTGTGCTCTTCGTCGGTCTCGTCGTCGACCATGTTGCCGGCGACGGGCAGGACATTGAAAGCTATCGGCCCGGGGAACACCCGGCTCGGCGGGTAAGACAGGGCGGACCCGTCAAAGGTGAGAGCGGCGGCTTTCTCTCCCACCGCGTGGACCTGCTCGGCCAGCTCGTCGACGCCTTTGCGGCCGGCGCCCGAAGTGGCTTGGTACGTGGAGATAACGAGCTTGCGCAGGTTTGCCTCGTCATGGAGCGGCTTCAGCACAGGCATGCAGACCATGGTGGTGCAGTTGGGGTTGGCGACTATCCCTTTGCGGATGTCGCCGAGGTCTTCACCGTTGACCTCTGGCACGACCAACGGGACGTCGGGGTCCATCCGCCAGGCCTTCGAATTGTCGATCACGATTGCGCCTGCGCCGGCTACGACGGGCGCCCATTCATGCGATGCGGCCGCCCCCATGCTGAACAGGGCGACGTCCAGGCCCGCGTGGTCAGCCAGAGCTACGTCTTCGACCGTTACACCATCGAGGATCTGACCGGCCGAGCGCTCCGACGCGAAGAACCTCAAGCGGCCGACAGGCAGCTCCCGTTCCTGCAAGACCCGGCGCATCATCGCGCCAACCTGCCCGGTCGCGCCGTATACCCCAACCGACAGTGCCATCAGTAGCTCGTCTCCCCGTCGAGGCCGAACGCCTTGTGCAACGCAAGCACCGCCCGATCGGACTGCGAGGCGCGGACCACACAGGTCAGGCGGATCGCTGAGGTCGAGATCATTTCGATGTTGATCCCCTCCTTGGCAAGCACTTCGAACATCGTGGCGGAAACGCCAGGGTGGGTCCTCATCCCCGCCCCCACTATCGAAACTGTCGAAATATCGGGGTCCGCATAGGTAGCGCTGGCACCGATCTCCGACTTCAGGTCGTCGATCACTTCTTTTGCCGCAGCGAGGTCGGCATGAGGGACGGTGAAGGATATGTCGGTCGTACCGTGCAAAGAGACGTTCTGTTCGATCATGTCCACGTTTATGAGCTTGTCGGCGAGCTCCCTGAACAACCTCGCGGCCACGCCCGGCCGGTCGGGCACGCCGGCGACCGTCAACTTGGCCTCGGACTGGTCTGCGACAACAGCTGAGATGATCGCCTGCTCCATAGCACTGCCTTCCTCTTCAATCGACGTGCCTGGCTCCCAGGTGAAGCTGGACCGCACGTGCAGGCGCACCCCGTGGGTGCGCGCGAACTCCACCGAACGCATCGCCGGCTTGGGGCAGCCGGCCGCGTTCATCTCCAACATTTCGTCGTAGCTCACCTTCGCGAGGCGCCGTGCCGCCGGTACAACTCTCGGGTCCGCGCTGAACACCCCTGGGACGTCGGTGTACAACTCGCAAGTTTCGGCGTCCAAAGCTTTGGCCAGCGCGACGGCCGTCGTGTCCGAGCCGCCTCGGCCGAGGAAGGTGACCTCGCCGTCCAAGGAGACACCTTGCGACCCGCCGACCACGGGCACCCGCCCGGCCTCGAGGGCCGCGCGGAGGCGGTTGGGACGGACTTCTACGATCTTGGCCTTGGTGTGCTCACCATTGGTCATCACGCCGGCCTGGCTGCCAGTGAAGCTGTCCGCAGGCACGCCGAGGTCGTGCAGGGCCATGCACAAAAGTGCCATGGCCTTCCGCTCTCCGGCCGTGACCAGCATGTCCATCTCACGGCCGGGGCGTGTACGGGACACCTTGTTAGCAAGGTCAAGCAGGTCGTCAGTCTCATGGCCCATGGCCGACACCACGATCACCGGTTCGTCCCCGCGGCGGACGGCGCGCGCGATGTAGTCGGCGACGTTCCGCATCCTCTCGGCGTCCGCAACGGAGGAGCCCCCGAACTTCTGCACCAGCAGGGCCACGGCTCCGCAGGATACCAGGTGGGCCTGCGGGAGCCGGCCGCTAAAAGCTAGCTGGCGGGTGGGCCGCTTATCGTAGAGCGCTAGCCAAGGCGCTTGTAGTTCGGCTACGCTGCGCCGCCGTGCCGTCAGAAAAACGTATTCGCCAGCAGGCCAACCAGCGCCGTATGCAGGCACTGCGAGCAGAGCAGGTCAGGAAGCAGCGCAGGCAACGGTTTTGGCTGTTCGGGGGCGCCGCCACCGTCGTCGTCGCCCTGATCGCAGTGCTCAGTGTCGTGCTATCCGGGGGCGGCGGGAAGGCGGCGACATCGACGACCCTTGCCCCGACTACCGTCGGGTCGACGACATCGACATCGACCGGGCCGACTACGACGGTGCCTCCTCCCGTGTCGGTCCCGCTGCTCGACGCCCCGGCAAAGCCCGGGTGCCCCAAGCTGGACGGTTCGTCACCGCATTACACGCACTTTGCCGCCGCGCCTCCGATGTGCATAAACACCGCCAAGCAGTACACCGCGACGATGCTCACCGACCTCGGGCCGATCACGATCAAGCTTCTAGCGGCAACAGACCCAACCACCGTCAACAACTTCGTGTTCTTAGCGGGCTATCACTTCTATAACGGCACAGCCTTCCACCGCGTTATAACCGGCTTCGTGGACCAGGGCGGCGACCCGAAGGGGACAGGGGAGGGCGGGCCCGGTTACTCCTTCAACGGGGGTGCCCCCAAGAGCGCTTCGGTCTACACGGCCGGCGCCCTGGCTATGGCCAACTCAGGGACCTCGAGCAGCGACGGGAGCCAGTTCTTCTTCGTCGTGGGCAAGGGTGGCGCCGAGCTGCAACCCCTCTACAGCTACTTCGGGCAGGTAACCAGCGGCATGGCCGTCGTCAACAAGATCAACGCCGACGGGAGCGCATCGGGCACGCCGACGGTCGTCCATAAGATCCTCAAGGTCACCATCAACGTGTCCTGAGGCAACGCCGGCTGGGCTCGCTGAGCCCGGCAGGCTAGGGCACAGGCTGCTGGAGGGCCTCCAGGCCAACTTGTTTGCCGTCCAACCAGATGGTCACATTGCCCGGGCCGCGTTTGTACCAGCGGCCGTCGGGCGCCCGAAGCAGCGCAGTGCGCTCGTCGATCGCCGCGATCCGCAGACCGCCCGACGCGAGCCTGACGGTGCGGTGCGTCTTTTCCTCCGACCATTCGTCGGCGTGCGGAAGCACCGCCAGTTGCGGCAGGAGCCCCAACCCGAGCGTCAGCGCTCCTCCTCTCGGGTCGACCATCGCGTCGCCGAGCACCATGGCCCCCGCCGAAGACCCTGCCAGCACGGCACCGGCCCCCCACGCCTCCACGAGCGCCTCCCATACCGGCGAGGACTTGAGCACTGAACGCAAGTGCAGCACCGAGCCTCCTGCCAGGTACAAGAAGCGGGCCGCTCTTACCGCCCCGGCGTGCTCCCGGTCCTCGGCGTCGGCCCTCCGCAGGACCATGCACGCCTTGACCGTTGCGCCCAAGCCAGCAAAGTAAGAAGCCGCCGTTTCGATCGCCTTGTCGGGGTGCCAGTAGGCGGCGGCGGTAGGCAGGACGACGACGTCGCGGGTACCGGAACGTTCCAGAAGACCTCGATCGATCTCCTCGCACCCCGGTGTCCACTCGGCACCACCGACCAAAGCCAGCTCGCCGTAGGCACCCGGCGAGTGCTGAACGGCAGGTAGAGCGCCAGAAGAAGGCGCGGCATCGGGGTCGTAGGCCATCGGCCGGGCCAGTATTGCACGGGGCGCCGACATAGGCCCAACAATGCGGGCAGCGCCTCGCGAGAGCGGGCCCGGACGGACGGTCACGAACCAGACGTGCCATGACAAACTGCCCTTTTTGCCTCTATTCGGACTAGACAGTATTCACTAGATAGAATGTCCTCTCCAAATGACGCAGGCAGGCCATAGCGCCGATTTAGACCTACTCGTACGTTTGAGGGAGGTTTGGGTCACTCAGGAGGTAGCCGAAATGGCCGACATACAGCAAGCTGACTCTCTTCTTACCCCGGCGGAGGTTGCCGCGCTGTTCCGGGTCAACCCGAAGACCGTCACCCGTTGGGCACGCGCAGGCAAGATCACGGCCATCCGCACGCTCGGGGGCCATCGACGCTTCCGGGCCACTGAGATCCGTCGTTGCCTGGACCAACTGGACTTCGAGATTCTGAGTACCCGGACGACGAACTTCGCGTCGACGAGGCCCTCCGCTTACCGCTGGTGGTCGGAGCCGGCGTCGATCCGGCGACCTCGCACTTTTCAGGCGCGCGCTCTACCAACTGAGCTATCCGACCGCGGACCTGACGGGATTTGAACCCGCGGCCTCCGGCTTGACAGGCCGGCGTGCACTCCAGACTGCACCACAGGTCCCAGTTAACTGGGCACCGCCGCAATCTAGCCTGACGGTGCGAGTCAGTATAGAGGGTGCCAACTCAGCAGGGGAGCACATTGGGCCACAGGTTTAGTCACCGGGCCGCGGCAATCGCTGTAACGGCAGCGGCAGCCGTGACCGCGGGGACCATTGCTTTGCCGGCTGTCCTCCCCGCCGCGGCGGGAGCGGCAACCGCGAGCCCGGCCATGGTCTCGGCCCTCTCCAGCCAATTTGTGAGGCTGACAGGCGCTGTGCCCCCATCGCCCGCACTGTTCGGGGCAAAGGTGCTCGGGGCAGCGTCGCTGTCGGCGCCCCTGCACCTACAACTGTTCTTCCAACCAGCCGATGCTGCCGGGCTCGGCACCCTCGCTGCCGCGGTCTCGACCCCCGGCACCGCCGACTACCACCATTTCCTGACGGTCCCGCAGTTCGCCACCCGCTTCGGGCCGAGCTCGGCCCGCGTGGCGACCCTCGACAGGTACTTGCGGGCAGAGGGCCTTTCGCTCGGCCCGCTTTCTGCAAATCACCTTGCCCAGGATGTCAGCGGCACCGTCAGCAGCTTTGAACATGCCTTCGCCACCCCGCTCACCAGGTTGAGGACGAACACCGGGAGCCTTGTGGTCGGCTCGGTCCTGACACCGAAACTGCCGTCCCGATTGGCCAGCTCCGTGTCCTACATCGAAGGCCTCTATCCCTGGGTCAGACCGTCAAATGACCTGGTCCGCTTCCCCGCACATAAGTTGAGCGGGCAACTGACGAGCTCCAGTTGCGGCGGCTTGGCGGGCAACGGGCTCACCCCTGCGCAGCTCCAGCGCGTGTACGGGCTCTCCGGCCTCTACGACAGCGGCTACCAAGGCCAAGGCCAGACGATCGGGCTGATCGAGTACGCCTTGGCAGACACACACGCCGTTACGACCTTCGAAGGGTGCGCGGGCGCCGCTCTCACTGTCGACTATGTCCCGACCGATGCCCCCCCGCACGCAACCGACCCAGAGGTGGCAGCCGACGTCGAGGTCATCGCAGCGTTGGCCCCAAAGGCGACGGTGGTCGTGTACGAGTCCAACCAACAAGGCACCGGACTTGGCCCGTGGGAGCTGGCGGTGTCTGGGAGCGCCCCAGGGGGCCTCCCTGAGGTCATCACCTCGTCGTGGGGTTCGTGCGAGCCTGACACCGGGATGGGGAGCTCCTACTACCAGACCGAGGAGTCGATCTTCGACGAAGCTGCGACGCAAGGCCAGACCATTTTCGTCGCCTCCGGCGACGACGGCTCGGAGGGATGCCTCGACCAAACGCGGAGCAAGAGGCTGGCCGCCGATGACCCCGCCACGACACCCGGCGTGACTGCCGTCGGCGGGACTGCCAGCAACACCCCGGACGGGCCTCAGTACATCTGGAACAGCCGTGCGTCCCGTCCGCTCGGGTGCCTTGGGACAGGGTGTGCCGGCGATGGCGCTTCAGGGGGCGGTGCCAGTTCGGTGTGGGCCCGCCCGAGCTATCAGCCCGCGAGCATGGCACAGTCACCTGAGTGCAAACTCGGGTTGCAGGGGTGCCGCGAGATACCCGACGTGTCTGCTCTTGCAGGAGACCCTTACTCGCAGTTCTGCTCGCTGAGCGTCTGCGGTAACGGGAACGGCTGGGTTGGCTTCGGAGGCACGAGCCTGGCCGCGCCTTCGTGGGGCGCGGCCGCGATCCTGTCGGCCCAGTTGTGCTCGAGCAGGCTCGGCTTCCTCAACCCTCTCCTGTACGCCGAACCGTCCGCCCTGACAGGCCCTATCACCTCGGGCAACAACGACCTCAGCGGTACCAACTTTGGCCTGTACCAGGCGTCCGCCTCTGGTGCGTACTCGATGGCGGGAGGCCTTGGTTATCTGGGAGGCGCCAACCTCTCCACCGGCGCGCTCTGCGGGCCGGCCGCCAATCGCGGGGGCACCCCCACTTCCAGCGCGACGACTACGTCCAGCACGACGACTACTTCCACGACAACAACCACGTCGACAGCTGCAACGACGACGGTCCCAGGGACCACGACGACGACTGCCCTCGGCGCTACCACGACCACTGGTCCCGGGAGCGCCGCGACGACCACGATCACCCTGCCCGGGACCAGCTCGACGACAGGCCCGAGCGCAACGGCGCCGACGCTCACGGCGACTACGCCCGGCGCCGCCTGCGAGAAGCCCACCAACGTTGTGGTGCAAGGGGCCGCCGTGTCAATTGCGGTGATGTCGACCGGGACCGCACCACAATCGGTCGCCACGGGTGCGACCTCCCCGGGGAGCGGCCCGTGTGCTGGTTACTGGGTGGTCACTCGCAGCGGCGATGTCGCTGCCTTCGGCTCGGCAGTTTCCTACGGGTCGCTCCAGGGAGCCCACCTGAACGCACCCATCGTCGGCATCGCTCCCACCCCTGACTACCGGGGTTACTGGCTGGTCGCTTCGGACGGCGGGGTGTTCGCGTTCGGGGATGCAAGCTTGCACGGCTCGATGGGTGGGGAGCACCTGAACTCTCCGATCGTGGGGATCGCAGCCTCTCCGACGGGAGGGGGGTACTGGCTCGCCGCTTCGGACGGGGGGGTGTTCGCGTTCGGCGACGCCACCTTCTATGGCTCGATGGGTGGGGACCACCCGAACGCTCCCATAGTCGCGATCGCACCTGGCCCTGGAGGAGGCGGCTACTGGCTCGTGGGGTCCGACGGCGGGGTGTTCGGTTTCGGCGACGCCAAGTACCGCGGGTCGATGGGCAACGCCTCCCTGGACAGCCCGATGGTCGGCTTTACGCCAACAACAAACGGGCGCGGTTACCGGATGGTGGACGCTTACGGGAACGTGTTCTCGTTCGGGGCGACCTTCTACGGGAGCTTCGGTGCGGACCGGCCTCCAACACCGATCAGCGGTATCGCGCCCAGCGCCGACGGCAAAGGCTATTACCTCGTCGACGCCTCCGGAGAGGTCTTCGCCTATGGCGACGCTCCGTACCTCGGGAGCGCAACCACCTAGCGCTACCTATCTTCGGTCAGAGGTCGGCAATCGCCGGGATGACCTCCTTGCCGATCACCTCGAGAGGGGTGAGGTCGGAGACACCTGCGAGCGTGCCCGAGACGGCCTGAACCCCGAGGGCCGCGTACCTTTGCAGCTCCGCGACGAGCTCGCCCGCACGCTCGCCTCTTTCGCCCACGTTGAAGGGCATTATCACACCCTTTTCGATCTCGTCGTAGGACCGGCCCTCGGTCTCACAGTGCGCCCGCAGCACCTCGAGCTTGTGGGCGACATCCGTCGTCGCAAAGATGTTGCACGCCTGGGCATAGCGGGCCACAAGCTTCAGCGTCTTCTTCTCGCCCGCCCCGCCGATCATGATCGGCGGATGGGGGCGGGTGATCGTCTGGGGTGAGTTGAGCGTCCGGACCAGGTTGAAGTACTGCCCGGTGTAGGGGCCGTCGTCGTCGCTCCACATTTGCAGGCAAATCTGCAGGATCTCTTCGAGCCGCTCATAGCGCTCCGCAAGGGGAGGGAAGAACAGCCCGAGCCCTCGTGCCTCATCCTCGTTCCAGGCCGCACCGATACCGAGCCATGCACGCCCGCCGGACAGGACGTCCAGGGTCGAGACGATCTTCGCGAGCAAACCGGGGGTGCGGTAAGTGGAAGCAGTCACGATGGTCATGAGCTTGGCCCGCCGCGTGACGGCAGCCAGGTACCCGAGCGTCGTGTAAGCCTCCAGCATCTCGTGCTCGGGAGGCCCGAGATGGCCGATCTGCCAGACGTGGTCCATCACGGAGATCCGGTCAAAGCCGACGTCTTCGGCTAATCGAGCGATCTCGCCGAGCTTGGAGGCGAGTTGGGGTGGCCCACCCTGCCAGGTGAAATCGCTGATGTGGAGATCTAGCTTCATTGGCGCATCGTAGGGCCCCTGCGTTGGTACGGGCGCGGAGGCTTGCGACGCTCGGGTGCAGAGCAGGTTCAGACGAGGAGGAGCACCGCGACTGTCGTGCCCACCACGACCACAGCCACGCGCAGCACGCGCTGCGGGAGCCGGCGCCCGAAGCGCCCCCCGATCTGGCCCCCCACGGTTGAGCCCACGGCGAGGATGCCCACCACCTCCCAGGAGACGTGGCCGCTGAGAGCGAATATCACGCCGGATACGAGGTTGGCCAGCATGACAAGGACATTTTTCATTGCGTTGAGCCGCTGGAGGCGCTCGTTGATGAAGATGGCCAGCAGCGATATGAGGATGACGCCTTGAGCCGCTCCGAAGTAGCCGCCGTAGATACCAGTTGCGAACACCGCCACGTACAGCAACTGGCCCCTGTGCCCGAAGCGCCGGGCTGGAGCTTCGGAAGGGGCGAGCCAGCGCGACAGGACCGGCTGGAAGGCGACCAGGGCGCAAGCGACGAGGATCAGGAACGGGACGACGTGGCGGAACGCAGTGCCGGGCAGCTCCAGCAGCAGGAACGCACCGATCATCGCCCCCAGCGCAGAACAACTGCCGAGTACCACCCCCCGGCGACGCTGACCGGTTAGTTCCTTTCGGTACGCGTGGGCGCCGCTGAGCGAGCCGGGGATCAGACCGATGGTGTTGGACACGTTGGCAACCAGGGGCGAGAACCCGACCGCCAGCAAAGTCGGGAACGTGATGAGTGTCCCCGAACCGACTACAACGTTGATAAATCCGGCAGCCATCCCCGCGCCGGCGATGGCGAGTGCGGAAAGCGGGCCCACCTCATTGGTCTATATCGCTAGCGGCAGCGCCCACAATTTTTCGGCAGATCCAAATAACGATATTTCGGTTGAGGCCGGGTGCAGAAAGGGCTACTTTCCACACCATGTTGCGAGTCGGAGTAGTCGGCGATTACGACCCCGGGAACGAGACCCACCGTGCCACCGACAGCGCCCTGGTACATGCAGCCGCCACGCTGGGCACTGCAGCGATCGGGCAATGGGTTGCCACGGAGAAGGTCGGATCCGGCGGCATTCGCGAGCTCGACGGCTTCGACTGCCTGCTCATCGCACCTGCAAGCCCGTACCGCAGCACGCAGGGCGCTCTCGAAGCCATCCGGCACGCCCGCAAGTCTGATATCCCGCTGCTCGGCACCTGCGCCGGGTTCCAGCACATAGTCCTCGAGTTCGCTCGCAACGTCCTCGGTTACGACGATGCCGAGCACGCCGAAGTGAACCCTGACGCCAGCCGGCTTTTTATCACCCCGCTGTCCTGCTCGCTCGTCGGCCAAACCCTGCCGGTGCATTTGGAGCCGCGCTCTCGCGCGGCCGAGGCGTACGACCGGACCGAAGTCTTGGAGCGCTACTACTGCAACTTTGGGCTCAACCCCGATTATCTGGGCGAGCTTGTCGCCGAAGGCCTCGAGGTGACGGGGACCGGCGCCGAGGGGGAACCAAGGGTGATCGAGTTGTCGGGACTACGTTTCTTCATGGGCACGCTCTTCGTCCCTCAGGCCTCGAGCACCGCTTCATCTCCGCACCCGCTCGTCGTGGCCCTCCTTGAGGCGGCCCAAAAAGGTTGATCATTCCCACTCGATCGTGCCGGGTGGTTTGCTTGTGATGTCAAGGACGACGCGGTTCACTTCTTTCACTTCGTTGGTGATCCGCGTGGAAACCCGAGCGAGCACCTCATAAGGAAGGCGTGAAAAGTCGGCCGTCATGGCGTCTTCACTGCTGACGGGGCGCAGCACGACGGGGTGGCCATACGTACGCCCATCACCCTGGACGCCTACCGAGCGGACATCGGCAAGCAGCACAACCGGGCACTGCCAAATCTCGCGGTCCAGGCCGGCCTTTGAAAGCTCCTCTCGCGCGATAGCGTCGGCGTGGCGGAGAACTCGTAGCCGGTCCTCTGTCACCGCGCCGACGATCCGGATCGCAAGACCGGGGCCAGGGAACGGTTGACGCCAGACAATGTCCTTGGGGAGGCCCAGCTCCTCGCCGACTGCTCTGACTTCGTCCTTGAACAGCCGACGGAGCGGCTCGACCAGCGCGAAGCGGAGATCCTCGGGCAAGCCGCCGACGTTGTGATGGCTCTTGATGTTCGCCGCACCTTCCCCACCCCCGGACTCGACGACGTCGGGGTACAGGGTGCCCTGGACGAGGAACGGCACCTCGCGCGCCGAACCAGCCGCCTCGGCGCGGACTATCTCGTCGGCAGCGCCTTCGAAAGCCCGGATGAACTCGCGGCCGATCGCCTTGCGCTTCGCCTCTGGGTCCGTAGGGTCGGGCAAGGCCGCCAGCGCGTCCAGGAACTGACACCTGGCGTCGACGGTGTGCAGCCTTACACCTGTCGCTTTGACGTAGTCCTCCTCGACCTGCTCACGCTCGCCTTCGCGCAACAGGCCGTGGTCTACGAACACGCAGGTCAACTGGTCGCCGACCGCCCGCTGCACGAGCGCTGCGGCCACCGCCGAATCGACGCCACCCGACAACCCCGCGATCACCGGGTGGTCCCCCACCGCGGCCGCGATCTGCGTGACGGACTCCTCGATGATGCTGCCCGTCGTCCAGTTGGGGGCGATCCCCGCGCAGCGGTGCAAGAAGTTCTCGATCACGCGTTGACCTTGATCGGTGTGGACGACCTCGGGGTGCCACTGGACCCCGTAGAGGTGCCGCTGCGGATCCTCGAAAGCGGCTATCTGTGAACCCTCGGTCCATGCCGTACGCCTAAAACCATCGGGCGCCTCGACGACGGCGTCGCCATGAGACATCCACACCGTCTGGCGAGCTGCAAGGCCCCGCAACAATTCCGAGGCGGGCTCGATATGCGCTTCGGTCCTACCGAACTCACCCTTTTGGGTGTGGCCCACGACTCCGCCCAAGGCGACCGCCATCGCCTGAAGCCCGTAACAGATGCCGAGCACCGGGACCCCGGTCAAAAAAAGAGCTGGGTCCGCCTTGGGAGCCCGGTCGGCATAGACACTCTCAGGACCACCCGACAAGATGACAGCGCTCGGACGGCGAGCGACGATGTCGGCAACCGGCGTGGTATGCGGGACGATCTCGCTGTAGACCCTAGCCTCGCGGGCGCGCCGGGCGATCAGTTGTGCGTACTGGGCGCCGTAATCGACTACGAGTACCGGCCCTGGCCGGGCTCCGGCACCACCATGCGGCACGGAAGCCCTACTCATCCACTAAGCCTATACGTTCCGGCTCACCACGGGCAGCGTGCGCCGAGCAGTGGGCCGAAGGCCGAGCCGACTGCCCTACCAGGAGAAACTCGGACTTGCATGCAGTACATTTGAAGCGATGCGGAGAGAGGAGCGCGTCTCGGCCATCCTCGAATTGCTGGCAAACGGGGGGTCGGTGGGTGTCGCCGAACTGGCGAAAGACCTCGGCGTCGCGTCAGCGACGATCCGGCGCGACCTGGTGTTACTGGAACAGCAGCGCCTCCTGGCCCGAACCCACGGTGGCGCCGTGGCCCACGCTGTTTCGTACGAGCTCCCGCTTCGCTACAAAGGTGTGCGCCACGCCGAAGAAAAGCGCCGTATCGCACGAGAAGCGGCGTCACGCGTCACGCAAGGGATGGCTGTCGGGCTCACGGGCGGGACGACAGCGACCGAGGTGGCCAGGGCGCTCGCCGATCGCGAGGGCCTCACGATCGTCACGAACGCCCTAAATATTGCCTCGGAGCTCGCCGTTCGGCCCAACCTTAAACTCGTCGTAACCGGCGGGGTCGTGAGGGGCAATTCCTACGAGTTATCGGGCCCGTTGGCCGAGGCCAGCCTCGCCATGCTCAACCTCGACATCGTGTTCGTGGGTGTGGACGGGATCGAGGTGCGCGCCGGTTGCACCACGCACCACGATGTCGAAGCTCACAGCAACAGTGCAATGATCGACCGGTCCCGCCAAGTCGTGGTAGTCGCTGACAGTTCCAAGATCGGGCGGGTCACGTTCGCCCGGATCTGCCCCCTCGACGCGGTCACCCTCATCATCACCGACGCGGAGGCCGACCCACTGGCAGTGAAGGCCCTTCAAAACGCAGGCCCAGAGGTCCAGTTGGTTTAAAGGTCGCGCGTGTCCTCGCGGCCAGCGGGCGAGGGTCTATTTGACACCACCGGCGGTTATACCGGTAACGATCCAGCGGTTCAGCAAGAACACAATCACGGCAGGAATGGCGACGGCAATGATCGCGGCGGCGTTGATGATGGTATAGGGGACGTTCCGACTGTCGATGGCAGCCAACAGGACGGTCAAGGGCTGGGTCGACGTGCTGCTGCTGAGAACAAGAGGGAAAATGAACTGGCTCCAGCCGAACAGGAACGTGACGATCGCCGTTGCGGCAATACCCGGCCGGGCCATCGGCAACGCGATTTTACGGAACGACTGCATCGTAGTCGCCCCGTCCATGAATGCAGCCTCTTCGATGCTGAGAGGCAGCGCCATGAAGACGTTGTACATTATCCACATCGCCAGGGGGATAAAACCGGAAGAGTAGACAAGTATGATCCCGGTGTAGGTGTCCACCAACCCGAGATCCGCCATGATGCGATAGATGGGGATGAGGGTCGCGTAAACCGGCAGCATCAAGGTCGCGATGACGCCGTAAAACAAGATGCCTTTCAGCCGGAAGCGCAGCCGAGCGAACGCGTAAGCACCGAGGACCGCTATGACCAACGTGAGGATGGTCGCCCCCGTGGCCTCCACCGTGACGTTGATGAGCGACCGGGCGATCCCTCCTGCCGCATCCTGGCTCTCAGGGCCGAGCCGAACAGCGCCTGGTACGCCGTGAACTTCACATGTCCGGGTAGCCATTGCGCCGGGGTGCTCTGTGAGGCCAGGTTCGTCGACAGGCTCGTTTTCAACGCCCAATAGACGGGGAACAACGACCAGACCACCACCATTGCCAGGGCGCCTAAACGGCCCAGCCGTCCCAGGCGCCGCTTCACGAGTACTCGACCTTTCGGTAGACGACCTTCAAGATGAGCAAGGACAACAGGATTGTCGCGACTGTGGCGAACAACGAAAGTGCATAACCCTGGCCAAAGTTCAGGTCCTGGAACGTGATGAAGTACGTCTGGCTCATAAGCGAGGAGCCCGTGCTGGCAGCTGCGTTCAGCACGTAGACCTGGTCGAAAATGTTGATCGACATCACCAGCGCCTCGGCCATGGCAATGGCGACGGCGGGGCGGACGAGCGGGATAGTGACCCGCGTGATGTGCTGGTACCAGGTGGCGCCGTCAACTCGCGCGCTCTCGTACAGTTCGTCCGGGATGGATTGCATCGCGGCCAGGACGAGCAAGGTCGCCAAGGGTGTGATCTGCCACACCTGAACCAGTGAAATGAGCAGGATCGTCTCGAGCTGGTGCGAGCCGATGAAGAGCTGGTACTGCCCGATGAGGCGCATGCTCTTCAGAGCTGAGTTGAGCACACCAAAAGTCGGGCTGTAGATCCACGACCAGATCACGCCCTCGACCACGCCAGGCAGCGCCCAGGGCAGGATCACAATGGCGAGCAGGACGCCACGGCCGCGGAACGGTCGTTGCAATAACAGGGCGATCCCGATGCCGAGCCCGACGGTGAGCACGACACCAAAGAGGGCGTACCAACCCGTGTTCTCGATGCTATGGCGGACCTGCGAGTTGGCAAAGACGGCGGAAAAATTCCCGAAGCCTACGAAGTGGTTGGGCGGAGTTAACGGATCTGAATGAAAGAAAGCCTCGATGACAGTGAGCACTGTCGGGTAGATCGCCAGGGCGCCGATGAACACCACAAGCGGGGCAACCATGGCGTAAGGGAGCACGCCGTCGCGCCGGCGGCGGCGCTTTCTGGTCCGGGATGCCACCGGCGCCGGAGGTGTCCTAGTCGTCGGCATTCACCAGTCCGAGCGTTACCAGCGCGGGCCCCTCACCCGGGGACGCGCCCCAACGCGGTGGGGATTACCCATCTCGTTGGGGCGCGAAGCGCAGTCATCTCAGCCGCCAAGGCTCGACACCTGCGAGGTGATCGCACTGATCGCGCTCGCCACGCTCTCTTGGCCGGCAGCCGCACTATGCAGGTTGGTATAGACGGCATTACTGAAAGCTGGGTACCAAGGGGGAGCCCCGGCCGGGAAGATCGCACGGGAGTGGTGCTCGGCCAAGTTGGCGAGCTCGGCAGCACCGGGGACCTTGCCGGAGGAGACGAGTTGCGCCAGCCCCCCGGTGTTGGCCGGAAGGGGGAACCCGCTGATGGAATTGGACGCACCCTTGGCCCCGGCGAATGCTGCCTGGTTGGCGGGCTCGTCGTACCACTTGATGAACTCGACTGCAGCACTTACGTTCTTAGCCGACGCTGGGATGCCTATCCCGTCCGGGTTGGCCAGGTTCGGGGCGGGCCCGGTCACCCCGGGGGTGGGGATGTACGCGATCTGCCCCACCACTTTGGAAGAGCTCGGCACGTCATAGACAGTTCCGACATCACCGGAATAGTCCGAGAACACGCTGGCTGTGAGGTTCTCGGCCTCATCGTCGCTGAAGCCCTGGTAGTCCTCGAGGCCGAGGTTCCCCTTCGGTACGAGGCCGTCCTTATACGCCGCGACCATCCACGTCATCGCCTTGTACCCGGCCGAGGAAGGCGAGCTGAACTCCGGCTTGTACGAGCTGCTGAGCACCTGGCCACCAAAAGCAGCGGTCGTCTCGTACCAGTAGGTCGACAAGCCCTCGGCGGCGGCGAAGGGGATGTCGAGGGGGTGGGCGACGATGCCCTTGGTCTGCAGCGCCGTCAAATCGGCTTGGTACTGGCTGAAAGTCGTAGGCATTTTCATTATGCCGGCTTTGGCAAAGTCCTTGGTGTTCACATCGGTCACCAAAAGCGACACGTCGCTCGGCATGCCGATGAGCTCACCGTCCCTGATGAACGAGGCAATCTGGGGGTACTGTGCGGGCAGAGAGGCCACATTGAAATACTTGTTGAGCGGCGTAAACCACTTCGTCTCGTAATACTCGCCGACCTTTGACCAGTCCACGTCGGCGACATCGGCGAAGTAGGTGTGCGCCTCAGCGGCAGCGGCGATCTTGGTCTGGAGGTCGTCCCATTGGATGTACGAGTAGTTGACCTTGATACCCGTGGACTTGGTGAAGGCCGCGAGCATCGCTTTGGGTGGCGCCGGGTAGGCGATGGCGACGTTTATTGTCACGTTTTGGAGCGCGGGCTTGTTGGCCGCGACCGTGGTGGCCGATGCGCCGCCAGTGAGCCCGGTAAGCATGAGAGCGCTCGCAACTCCAAAGGCGGCCGTCTTGGATATCACCTTCTGCCGTTTTTCTATCATTGGTACCTCCTCATTTTTGCTGGATAGGTTAGGGACTTGGGGGACCTGTCAAAATAAGAGGCCTGGGCTAGTAGTACTCTGGACGGAGCGGCTAGCGCAGCCCGCTGGGATTGCCGTGTGTGACGATCAGTTCGTCGACGAGGCTGGTTATCTCGTCGAGGGTGAGCTGTGACGACAGGAGAGGGTCGAGGAACGCGGCCTGATAGACCGTGTCCCTCCGGTGCTCGAGGATCCCCTCGACCGCAAGCAACTGGACGTTGACCTGCCAACGGTTAAGAGCAGCGCACTGCTCGGGTAAACGACCGACGGAGCCGGCGATAATGGAGCCACCGTCGACAAAACATGGCACCTCGACGCAGGCGTCGTCCGGTAGGTTCGATATCACCTCTCGCGAATTGATGAGGTTGCCCATGAACCGGTACGTCGCTCCGCTCTCCAGTGCAGCGATAACCCGGGGTGCATACTCAGTACTTTGGGGTGGGAGCGGCAAGTGCCCGGCGCTCGTTGCGGTGGCACGCTCAACTTCGAATTGTTGTTCGAGGTCGTCTAACCGGTAAAGGTACTCGCGAACCCGCACACCGTGGGCCTCGGCCTCGGCGCCCCGGCGAAGGAACCATGGGTAGTACTCGGCATTGTGAACGCTCGATTCGCTCACGAAATAGCCGAAGCGCCGGAGCAGTTCGAGACGGATCCCGTCCGGGTGCTTGTCGACGTCCACCCTCCGGGCGAACTCCCGCAGCCGCGGGTACACGTCCTCGCCGCGCACATCGAGCTCGAGGAACCAGGTCATATGGTTGATCCCGGCCGCCTGCCAGGTCAGCCTCTCCGGCTGGTCGACAGCTAGGTAGCCAGCAATGTCGGCCGCGGTGTGCTCTGTACCGTGGCATAGCCCGACATAGCGAGGGAAACCCGAACGCGCAATGCCCATAACCACCATCGCCATCGGGTTGGTGTAGTTGAGCAGGTAGGCATCCGGAGCGTGCTCAGCTACGGTGCCGCAGATCTCGAGTACTGCAGGCAGTGTCCGGAGCGCGCGCGAGATGCCCCCTATGCCATGTGTGTCGGCGATCGTTTGTCGCACCCCGAACTTCTCTGGAAGGTCAAAGTCCACCGCGGTGGCCCTCTTCCCGCCCACTTGGATGGTGTTCACTACATAGTTGCAGCCACGCACGCCCTCGGCGCAATCAGTCGACGCGACGAGGGGCAATGCGCGCCCGCTCGTAATTGCCATCGCTTCGACCGCCTTGACCGCCTCTCCCAGCCGTCGATCGTCTATGTCCACCAGGTGGATCTCTGCATCAGCGGTTGGTTCCTGCTGTAACAGGTCGCTGACGAGGGCTCGGGTGAACACCAGGCTGCCGGCACCGACAATGGCGATCTTGGTCATGTGCCCCCTCCGGCGAGACCGATTGCTGCTTCTGACCGCAGCGCCAGGGCACCAGCACCCACCAGTGCCGAGTCAGCGTGGAAATGTGCCGGCTCCACCTCTGGAGGGAAAACCATGGTTTGCTCGAAGACCTTACGCACCCTTGCACACAGGTCGGACGGCGAGCGCAGGAACCCACCTCCGATCACTACGCGTTGAGGGTCGACCACAACGGCTACGTTGGCGACCCAAATTGCGAGCTCGCTAAGGATGTCTTCGAGCAGGCCGGCGGCGGCGGCATCGTGGCCGCTTCGCTCGGTGAGCTGTTCCATGGTCAGTGCGGAGCCGAGCCGGCTGCGAGCGCGCTCGGGGACCGCCCGGCCACCAATGAGTTCCTCGAGCGGCGCGGGGATGTCTTCGCCGCTTGCGGCGTGGTGCTGGCTGCGCCGCAGCACCTCCGGCCCGGTCAGGAGGTAACCAATTTCGCCGGCCGCCCCGTGCGCTCCCTCGAGGATCTCGCCGCCGACGACGATCCCGGCCGCGATCCCCGTCCCGAGGTTCATGTAGACACCGTGGCGTACTCCGCGCAGCTCACCCCAGGTCATCTCGGCCAGCGTTGCCGCCTTGACGTCGTTCATGACCGAGATAACGAGGTCAGGGAACCGCTCCCGCAGGCGGAGCGGGATCCGGAGGCCCGACCATCCCGGCATGCCGGATATCAGCACACCGTCGTCGCGCGGTAAGGCCCTTGGTGGACACCCCCAGGGCCGTTACCCGCTCCCCCGCCGCCTGCTCTTCACGCACGCGCGCCGCCAAGTCGACGGCGCGTTCGAATACCAATTCGGCACCGTCTTCGGGCCTCGTGGGGACCTCGAGGCGACCTCTGACCTCGCCGTCAGCATCAACCATGCCGGCGGCCAGCTTTGTCCCACCGATATCGAGCGCCAGCACGGGCCTCATGCCAGCACGATCGAGCGAGATAGCCCGCGCGGCCGGCTCGGGTCGATCCCCTTTATGCCTGCCAAAGCAATGGCAGCGAGCTGCGCCCCTACGAGCTCGACCATCGGGTCCCCGTCCGGGCTCGGCGGCTCCAGGGTTGCGCCGCTGGCCAGCACGTCGTCGCTTAGCCCGGCTGGGAGCTCGCTGAGGGACCATACAAGGCTGTGCGCCTCGAGAAGGCTGATCGGCCCATGGCGAAGTTCCATAGACGGATAGGCCTCAGTCCAGCAAAGCGACGCCTCCCGTAGCTTCAGGGCGGCCTCGTTGGCCAACCCAACGCCAGCCCCTTGCCCGAGAAAGACGAACTGCTCGAAGCTGCCTAGTCGCTCGGGCAAGGGCGCTATTAGCTTTTGCCTCGCCAACTCGGCGAGATGCTCGACGTCGTGGCCAAGATGGCTTCGCCACAAGGCGAGCACACTCGTGGCAAAGCGTGTTTGGACCACAGACTCTTCGTCGGCGAAGGGCAAAGAGATGTTGCGGCTCGCCGCTTTGGCGATGGGGGTCGACTCCGCTCCGGTTATAGCGAGGATCTCAGTCCGCGGCGAAAGCGCCTCGATTAGCCGAAGGACCTCTGTGGTCGTCCCCGATCGCGAAATCGCCACGACGACGTCATAGCTGCGCTCGAGAGGCATCTCCGAAGCAGCGAATGCGTCACTCTCGCCAAAGCCCCCTGCCTCGCGCCAGGCCGCAACCGCTTCCGCCATGTAGCGAGAAGTACCGCAACCCACGAGGGCGATCCGGCTCCCGTGGTCGGGGAGCCCGCTGGCCGCGGCCATCTGGCCGGCGCGCACCCAACAGGACGGCTGACTGTTCACTTCGTCAACCAGAGTGTCCGCTTCTGCGCGTATTTGCCCCATATCGAACTACTATAGACTCGCCTGATGTGGCGATGTCAAACGTGGCGGGCACCGCGCCCGCGGGCGCGCGATCAGGACGAGGTGGAAGGTGACCAAGGTCGTAACACTGGGTGAAGTCCTGGTCGAGGTCATGGCGCTGGATGTCGGCCGCGGCTTCGGCCAACCCCTCCGACTGCTGGGGCCGTTCCCCAGCGGGGCGCCCGCCATCTTCATCGACCAAGTCGCCAAACTTGGCCAACCCTGCGGCATCGTCAGCTGTGTCGGTGACGACGATTTCGGCCGGTTGAACCTAAAACGCCTTGCCGACGACGGAGTCGATACGAGATCCATTGAAATTAGCCCCGAGTACGTGACCGGGAGCGCGTTCGTGCGGTACGGGCCGAGCGGGGACCGTGATTTCGTGTTCAATGTCAAAAATGCTGCTTGCGGTCATGTACGCCTCACGGGCGCAGCGATCGAATTGTTGGGGTCCTCCAGCCACCTTCACGTCTCCGGTTCCTCACTTTTTTCTACCGACGCCATCGAGCTGACGAAAAGCGCGGTCGGGTTAGTGAGAGGCAACGGAGGCTCGATATCTTTCGACCCGAATATCCGCAACGATGCTCTGCGTGACCCGGAAATACGTGCGGCCCTGGAGTGGATGTTGCGCAACTGCGACACCTTCTTGCCGAGCGGGGAAGAACTGACCGTGCTCACCAAGGCCGCCGAGGCACGGGCGGCCATTAGTGAGCTCCTCGGGCTCGGGGTCACCTGCATTGTGGTAAAACAGGGAGCCGCCGGGGCGACCTACCACGATTCCGCGGGCAGCGTGAGTGCGGGCGGTTACCCGGTCGACGAGTTGGACGCGACCGGCGCCGGTGACTGCTTCGACGCCACCTTTGTGACGTGCCAGATCCTGGGTCGCACCGTTGCCGACAGCCTCGACTATGCCAACGCGAGCGGTGCCCAAGCCGTCCGAGTCAGGGGCCCTATGGAGGGTACCTGCACTTTTGCTCAGCTCGAAGCGCTGAGGTCAAGGGGCAAAGCACACCCGAGCGGCCTGCGGGCCCTTGTCTCATCGGCGGCCGGGCCGCGCCCTCGCACTCCGACCGCCATGACATCGGTGTGCTCCGCGCACCCGATGGTCATAGAAGCAGCGCTGCGCCAAGCCGCTGCCGACGACGTGCCCGTGCTGGTCGAAGCCACCAGCAACCAGGTGAACCACCAAGGTGGCTATACGGGCCTGACACCGGAGGCCTTTCGCGATGGGCTCTACCGTGCCGCCGAAAGGGTAGGCCTCGCGCGCCAGCGTATATTGCTCGGCGGTGATCACCTTGTGGCAACCCGTGGCGGCATCTTCCGGCCGAGGCTGCATTGGCGCAGGCTGAAATAATGGTGGCCGGTTACGTCGCCGCCGGGTACCAAAAGATCCATCTCGACACAAGCATGGGGTGTAAGGGCGAGCCCGAACATCTTCCCGACGAGCTGACAGCGGCGCGCGCAGCCCGCTTGGCCGTAGTCGCAGAACAGGCCGCCGGTGACGCTGCGCGCAAGCCGAATTACGTCATCGGCACCGAGGTGCCGGTCCCCGGAGGGGCGTCGTCTGAGATCGACCATCTCGAAGTAACGCCACCGGAAGCCGTCTTAGCCACCCTCGAAGCGCACAGGAGCGCCTTCGTCGCGGCCGGAGCGGGCGGCGCGTTCGAACGAGTTATCGCCCTTGTGGTACAGCCCGGGGTGGAGTTCGACAACGAGAAAGTCGTTGTCTACGAACCAGAAGGTGCGCGCCGGCTCAGTGCCGTATTGACCGAGCTACCCGGGTTGGTGTTCGAGGCGCACTCCACCGACTACCAACCACCAGACAGGCTCGCCCGATTGGTACGCGACGGCTTTGCCATCCTGAAGGTAGGTCCTGCGCTGACTTTTGCAATGCGAGAGGGACTTTATGCACTCGACCAAATCGCGGGCACATTGCGCCCTGAGTGGAGCGACCATTCATTAATGGCCGAGATGGAAAACGAGATGATTACCAATCCCGGTTATTGGCAATCGTACTATCGGGGCGACCCTAACCACCAGCGCATTCTCCGACATTTCAGCTACAGCGACCGCATCCGTTACTACTGGGCAGCTCCGGGGCCACAACGCGCCGTCGAACGCCTTATAGACCAGTTGAGCATGGTCAGTATCCCAGAGCCTCTGATAAGTCAATTTCTTCCAACCCTTTACCCACGCGTGGCCAGTGGTGCGCTCGCCTCCACGCCAAAAACCCTGGTGACCGAACTCATTAGTGATGTACTGCGGACCTACGCGGCGGCGTGCGACAATGCCCAACTTATGGCCGACTAGCAGCCGCCCGCTTGGGGAGGTGTCCCGCTCGTACCAAGCAGCCGAGTGTGTCGCAGATCACCCGAGTGGCGATCAAAGCGGTTATTTCAGCATTGTCGTAAGGAGGAGAGCATTCGACAACTTCGATCCCAGCCAGGGGTCTCTCCGCCACCAGCTGAATGAACTTGAGGACTTCGCGCGGTAGGAACCCGCCAGGTTCTGGCCATCCGGTCCCAGGCACAAAGGCGGCATCTAGGCAGTCAACATCGAACGACAGCCACACGGCCTCAGCGCCCTTCCAGGCCACCTCGAGAGCGCGCTCGGCCGCGGCTTCGATCCCCATCTCGACGCAGTCCGTCACCGTCATGACGGTCGTGCCGCGCTCACGGCCGATCTTCACCCCGGGCCGCGGCGCCTGCCAGCCCCCGATGCCGATCTGGACCAGGTTTTCGGGCGGCACATTAGGCAGATCCGTCGCATGGAACCAAGGCGTGGTGTGCATCCGCTCGTCGAGGTCAGTCTCCTGGGTGTCGACGTGGCGGTCGAAGTGGATAATCCCGAGCTTGCCGTCGAGGTTTTCGGCGACTGCCCGGGTTGTCGGGTAGCCGATCGAGTGATCGCCGCCGAGCACGACGGGAAAAGCCCCCGAAGCATAGACATGGCTAACCGCTTTGCTGATCTGGTCGAAGGTCTTTTCGATGTTGGCCGGGATGGTGAAGACGTCGCCGAGATCGCCTATGGTGATCGACTCACGCAAGTCCACACCGAGCTCGAAACTGTACGGTCCATAGAGGGCGGAAATCTTGCGGATCCCTTGCGGCCCAAATCGAGTGCCCGAACGGTAGGTCGTCCCGCCGTCAAATGGGGCTCCGAGGATAGCGACGTCGTAGTCGCCACAGCGTCTTACGTCCTCGACGTAGGGAGCCTTCAGGAACGTGTTGATCCCCGCAAAGTGGGGGAGCTCCCCCCTCGAAAACGTCGGGATCCGACGATCGACGATGGAGGCCGCGCCCGGCAGCCCCAGCTCGAGACCCCGAGCCACCTCCTCGTCCCACTTTGTAGTGGGCAAAAGGCTCTCGGCCTCGACGGCACGGCGGGCCTCAGGCCCGTAATTGCGGTGCAGGTTCGAATGGGATGCTGGACCGTCAGTCACTTGGTGCCTTTCTGCAACGGGAAGCTAGCGGCATCGTTGGGATCGTGAGCAACTGCTCGACAGATCACTTCAGAGCTTAATTCGAGGATCGGCGATCGCCTGAGCGATGTCAACGACCGTGTTGACGAGGACATAGCCCACTCCTAGCACCAGGGTGACGCCGGCAATTGCCGGGAAGTCCCCGAACGGGATGGACTGAGCGACATAGAGGCCAATTCCGGGCCAAGAGAAGATCGACTCAATTACCACCACGCCGGCAAACATCAGGCCGACCTGGAGGCCGGTCATTGAAAGGGCGGCGCCAAGAGAGTTGCGGACGGCGTGGCGCCACAACACCACAATCTCACGTAGGCCTTTGGACCGTGCCGTCCGAACGTAGTCGGTTCGCAGCGTCGCCACCAGAGATGACCGGAAGACTCGCCCGATCGAGACCGCGGGCAAGATGGCAATGCACAACCCGGGCAAGATCAGGTGACCAACGGCGTCAGTAAAGCCGAACCACTCGCCGTGGAGCAACGTGTCAACGGTGAGGAAAGGGGTAGGCCCCGTTGGTGGGTTAGCGAGGCTCGTCCGACCGGTTGCGGGGAGCCAGTTGAGGTCGTGGTAGAAAACGATTAGCCCGAACAGCGCCAGCAGGAATGGCGGCGTGGATGCGCCGATGAGCATGAACACTCGGAACAAACCGGCTACTAGGGATTTCGACGATGTTGCCAGGCCTAGGATGCCGCCCAGCATGACGGAAAGCAGCAATCCGAAGCTGGCCAGCTCAAGGGTCGCGGGCAGGTAGGCACCTAGATCTGTGGTCACCAGCCGTCGGGTGCGTAACGATTCTCCAAGGTTGCCTTGGAGGAGGTTGCCAACGTAGCGGAGGTACTGGTCCGCGATCGGCCGGTTGTAGCCGAGCAGTTTGCTCTCTATCCTGATAGCCGATGCCGACGCATTGGCGCCGAGGTACGAGTGGACCGGGTTGATAGGCGAAAGTTTCTGGAGCAGGAACACGATGGCAGTCAACGCGAGCAGCACCGCTGCCATGGCGACGAGCCGCTTAGCGATCAACTGGGTCATCAGCGTTCCCCCATCAGGTCGCGGAGCCCGTCACCAGCGAGGTTGGAGGCAAGGGCCAGGAACAGGATCCCCAAGCCAGGCATAACCGGCACCCACCAATCAGTGAGCAGGTAGGGCAGGCCTTGGGCAGACATTGCCCCGAGCTCTGGCGCGGGCTCCGGGGCACCTAAACCGAGGAAGGACAACGCGGCCAGTGTGAGCACCAGGTTGCCGACGTCCAAACTGGCTGTGACGAGGGTGGCGGGGATCGCGCCTGGGAGTAGATGGCGCAGCGCAAGACGGGCTCGTCCGACGCCGGCCAGCCGCGCGGCGTTCAGGTGGGGGCGGGCGGCGAGTGCCTTGACCTCCCCGCGGACGATGCGGGAGTAGAAGGGCCACCATACGATCGCCACGGCCAGCAGCGTGTGCGGGAGCGACGGGCCGAGAGCTGCTACCACGGCGATGGCGAGGACGGGCCCCGGTAGGGCCAGGAACACATCGGTGAAGCGCATGAGCACGGTATCTACCCAGCCGCCCGCCGACCCGGCGACCAAGCCGATGGAGCCGCCTACGAGCACGCCGGAGGCGATGACCGCCAATGCGGAGAACCAGCTGGTCCGCAGCCCGTACAGCACGCGGCTGAAGATGTCACGGCCGACGTCGTCGGTACCCATTAAAAAATGCCATGTGGGATGGGCAAAAGCGTCTCCGACGATGGTATCGGTACCATATGGGGCGATAAGCGGGACGAAGACGGCCATGACAGTGACGAGCAGCAAAGCTCCGAGGGCGGCACGATCGAGCACGCTGGCCCGTGACATACGTCGGGAGATACCTCGCAGCCCGGCAAGTCCGCGGACCGAGCCGGCGCCGGCCGGGACGTACGGCTCAGCGACCGCCATCGACAACCGCGCCCGATCTGGCCCCAGGCCCTTCGTCGGCGCGAATACAAGCCACGAAGTGGCCGCCGACCATCTGTAGTGGCAACTCGGCGCCAACCTTGCTCAGGCTCACGGCGGTGGCGGAGCAGCGATCGAGGGCTATCGGGCAGCGAGGGTGGAACGCGCACCCAGGCGGTGGTTTTACCGGGCTAGCCGGTTCGCCCTCGAGCGGCACTCGAAGCGCACCCATGCCGGGTACTGCCCCCAACAGTGACCGGGTGTAGGGGTGCTTCGGCGAAGAGCAAATGTCTTCCGCTGGACCAATCTCGACAATCTGGCCGAGGTACATCACCGCGATCCGGTCAGCGATAACGCGTGCAGCTCCGAGGTCGTGGGTAACGAACACCATGGCCATTCCGAGTTCCCGCCGCACACGACCGAGCAAATTGAGCACGGTCGCGGCCAAGGAAACGTCGAGCGCGCTAGTCGGTTCGTCACAAAGGAGCACCTCGGGTGGCACCGCGATGGCCCGGGCGAGTGCGGCTCGCTGACGCTGGCCGCCCGAGAGCTGGCCTGCCTTGGCATGGGCAACCTCCTCGGGCAAACCGACAAGTGCGAGGGTCTGCCTGGTACGCACGGCGCGCTCGGCTCGGGGGACACCTTCGCTTCGGAGCCGGTCGCCAACCATCTCCCCGATCGTCAGCCAGGGGGTCAACGATGCTCCAGCATCTTGGAAGACCATCTGGGGCCGACCACCTCGTCCGAGCTCGAAACTCCCGGCATCGGGAGACAAAAAACCGGCGATTATATTGAGCAATGTCGTTTTCCCGCACCCGCTCTCGCCAACAAGAGCAACCGCTTCACCACTCTGGACGGTCAGGTCGATGCCTCGCAACGCCTGCAGGCGATCGCGGGACCGGAACCCGCTCTGCACACTGAAGTGCTTCTCAACGCGCACCAAGTTCACTGCTAGCGCCGAGGACCGCTTCAGCGGAGCCCATTGCGGGCCAGCGGACATGACAGTCCCGTCAACCACGCCCAAACGACGGCAGGCGGCTACACCGGGGTGAGACTGAGCGGCGACCAACACTGGCAGCTCATTGTCACAAGCGTCTTCATGCAGGGCGCAGCGTGGGCCAAACGGGCAACCCGGGGGGAGCAGGCGGGGATCGGGGGGCTCGCCCGCGAGCGTAGGTAAAGGGCCTTCGCGGCGGGCTGCGAGCGTCAGCCTCGACCGTAACAAGCCTGATGTATAGGGATGGGCCGGCCGCTGGAGGACGTCCGCCGCGTCCCCTACCTCGGCCACCCGGCCTGCATACAGGACGATGACCCGTTCGGCGATCTGGGCCGCAACGCCAAGATCATGTGTGATCAGCAGGAACGTACAGCCGCTCTCGTCACGTAGGTGCCGCAATAGCTCAAGGATCTGTGCCTGTACCGTCACGTCGAGGGCCGTCGTCGGCTCATCTGCGATAACCAACGACGGCTCACCCGCTACGGCCATGGCGATCATGACCCGCTGACGTAGCCCGCCCGAAAGTTCGTGTGGGAAAGCCTGCAACCGCCGCCGAGCCTCGGGCACACCCACCGAGTCGAGAAGCCGCACAGCTTCGGACTGGCTCCCCGCCGCCTCGGCCACTTGGCGGCCGATCCGCATCGTCGGGTTTAGCGACGTCATAGGGTCTTGGAATACGGCACCGAGGTGTTCGCGACGCACTCGGCGGCGCGCTTCTGCCGACGCTCCGACCATGTCGACACCGCAAACCGTCGCCTGGCCGGAGACCATCGGCGGGGGCTCGACGGGGAGCAAACCGAGCAACGACAGCCCGAGCACGCTTTTGCCCGAGCCCGATTCGCCGACCATGCCCACGATTTCGCCCCGACCTATCTGCAGGTCCACGCCCCGCACCGCCTGGACGGTACGCCCGCCGCGCTGGAACTCAACTCGGAGCTGGCGCACATCGACAACTGGAGCCGACGGGGATGGGGATGCGCCTACGCCCGTCACCGCCTCCCCTTGGTAGGACGTCATCGCTTCGGAGGAGCTCAGACCGGCGATGACCATGGCCTACAACCAGGGACTGTTGCCGCTGCCGCTCGGGCTAGGCCGGTGCAAGGCGACACTTTGCCGGTCCTTCCGCGCTTTCTTATGACCCGCCGCTCAGTTTGAGCAGCCCAAACTTGACGGTGAACAGCGTCGGCGGCTGGTGGTACCAGTTGCCGTACCCCGCGTCAGCGACAATTACGTCTCGAATGTCTGCGATATTGAGATAGCAGCCCTGGGCCGTGATGTCATCGCCAGCCTGGCCATCGTCGGCTTCGTACTTCGCCGTGCTGGTTTGGACCATGCCCGCTACCTCTGCCGCGTCAGCGGCGGGCGACTCGCAGTCCAGGTAATTGAGCGAACCATACAGAGGGCTCACCGAATGGAGGTAGATGTGCAACCATGAGTCGGGTGCCGCATCATCGGGGTTGGTGGCGGTGATCAACATGTCGGGCCGCTGCGAGGGTTCGCCCGAGAGGGCGTACGCAACGCTCAACGGGATGCCATGGACGGTGGCATCGAGACCGGCAGCCTCGAGCTCGGTCTGGATGATGTCGGCAACCCGTTCGTTGCGAGCATCGTCGACCGTGTACTCGATGTTGACGTTCTTGTCCTTCAGTTTGTTCACCAATTTCGCGAGGACCTTGGGGTCATAGGTTGGGTTGTCCGCCCCAAGGTTCTCCGCAAGCTCTCCACTGGGGAAGATCTGCGTTCCCACGATGGCGTCATTGCCGTAGATCCCGCTGACGATCTCTTGCCGGTTGATCGCCTCGTCGACGGCGAGGCGCAAAGGCTTGTCCGCAAAGATCCCCGAGTGTTCGTTCAGTTCCATCAACAATTCGAATTCGGCCGGGAACCGCTGGATCTGGAACTTCTGGCTGTTGTCGAATATGGCCTCGTCCTGCACGGACAGACCGTGCATTATCATCTGCAACTGACCTTGCTCGAGTTCCAGTATTTGGGTGGCTATATCGGGAATGATCGATACATGGATCTCCTTCACCTCAGGCACTCCGCCCCACCACTTTGGGAAGGACGTCAAGGTGTAGTGCTCACCGGGCACGAACTGGGTGATCGTGTACGGCCCGGTCCCGAGATCATGGGTCGAGAGGTAGGTCTGGTCCAGGTTTTTGCCCGCATGAGCTGCGAGGCCGGCAGCGTCCTCGATCTTGGCCCGTACGGTGCCGCCAACTCGTCCATGAACGGCGCGAGTGGGGTCTTGAGATGGACAACGAACACCATGGGGCTCGGCGTGCCATAGCTGACGATGTCGGCCACCATGTACCCCGGGGGCGATGTGGCACCGAGCGCAGCGCGGCGCTTGAAGCTGGCCTCGACGTCAGCCGAGGTCATCGGGCCGTTGCCGTCGTGGAACATTACGTGGGGCCGGAGCTGGAAAGTGTACGTCAAACCATCCGGTGAAATCCTCCAGCTGGTGGCCAGAGCAGGCACGATCTCGGAGCTGTTGTTTGCGTACTGGACCAAGCCCTCATAAACGGACGTGATCACAACGTTGCCTTCAACCGAATAAAAGATGTCAGGGTCTGGCACCCCCATATCGGCGGTGAAGGCGAGGTTGACCACTGAGGGCGCGCTGACTTTGGCTACTGCAGCATGCCTTGACAGCTGGCTCGCCGAGCTGGAGGGCTCCAACGAAGCGCTGCTGACCCCGGTCGTGAACAGGGCGGCTGTCGCTGCCAAGCAGGCTACCCGCCAGGATCGTGGGAGACCTGCTCCGGGGCTGGGTTCGCTGCTGCGGGACGGTCGAGGTTGTCGGTTCCTAGGCACAAGAAGCTCCTTCATTAGGCCTCTTCGAAAAAACAAAAAGCCCGACAGGTCATAATGACCTCCCGGGCTTTTCTCCCTCCGTGTCATGCATGTCACCATGCATGTGCACCTCTCGGACCAGTCCAGCTCACTACGAGCGCTAGCTGCGGAACCCTAGGTGCAATTCAATTTGAGTTGTGATCGTTACGATACGCGTGCCGTGTGTCTTGGCTGTGTCTCGTTTGTGAACACCGCGTTACCGGGGCTACCCGAGCGCCACCAAAGTCGCACCTATGCCTTCTCCAAGCAGGTCGGCGGAAGTCATCTCTGGCTGAGATGTGCCGGGCTCGGGCACACCGCCACCTCGCCGGGGGATCGACAGGGCGGCGACCACGGCGAAACCCACTATTGCCGCACCGGCCGCCACCGCCGGGACGAGGCCCCTGACGAACGCTTGACCGTTTGCGTAACTGCCCGTTGCCGTGAAGACCGAAGCCAACACCGCTATACCCAACACACCACCCATCTCCCTGATGGCGTTGTTGACGCCAGAGGCGATCCCCTCCTCGCCTGGGCCCACGGCACCGAGGACCGTGCTCGCCATCGGGGCGAAGAAGAGCGACATCCCGACACCGCTCAGGACGAACGCTGGCACCAGGTGGCCGTACGGGACCGTCGGAGAGGCCACCACTGCGAGCCAGGCGAGGCCGAGCGACTGCAGCCCGAGCCCGGCGGCCAGGACGGGCCGGCCGCCGATGCGCTGTGTGATGAGGCCGGCGACCGGGGCGATGAGCATCGGCATCGCAGTCCAGGGCAGGATGCTCAAACCAGCCCGAAGTGGCGAATAACCCTGCACTATCTGGAGGAACTGAGCCAGTAGGAAAATCGAACCGAACATCCCGAACGACATCAGCAACGACGCAATGTTGGAGGCCGTGAACGCTCTGTTGCCAAACAGCCGCAAGG
The DNA here is from genome assembly GCA_963699075.1 of uncultured Acidimicrobiaceae bacterium. Lineage (GTDB taxonomy): Bacteria > Actinomycetota > Acidimicrobiia > Acidimicrobiales > Palsa-688 > Fen-671. Next base: position 728,803 of record CAVOTF010000006.1, read on the forward strand.
GCAGCATCGGGTCCTCCGACCGGCGCTCGACCTGGGCGAACAGGACCATCAGGACCACCCCGAGTGCGAGCGGCCCGCTCACCTCGGGCGACGACCATCCCAGGCTGGTGCTGCGCACCAGGCCGAAGACGATACCGAACAGGCCCGCGGTGCCCAGTGCCACTCCCGGCAGGTCAAGGCGCCGAGCTTTACCGGCGCTCTCCCCGAGGCGGGCATAGGCGAGAGGGACAAGGACAAGGCCGATCGGGACGTTCAGCCAGAAGATCCACTGCCAAGACGCCCACTCGACTATTGCGCCGCCCACGAGAGGGCCGCTGGCTACGGCCAGTCCCCCGATTGCTCCCCAAGCCCCGAGAGCGAGGGCGCGCCGTTCGGGTGCCACGGCATTTGCGAGCAACGTAAGGGTAAGGGGGGTAACAATGGCCCCGCCGATCCCCTGCATTGCGCGAGCGGCTACAAGGGCCCCGATCCCTGGGGCGAGCGCAGCGGCGGCCGAGCCCAAGGTAAATATCACAAGGCCGGCTAGGAACATCCGCCTGCGCCCAAAGCGCTCTCCCAGGCTCGAACCCGTCAGCAGCAGCGCCGCGAAGGTGAGCGTGTAGGCCGCGATCGTCCATTCGAGCCCGCCGATCGTGGCGTGCAGGTGCCGGCGGATCGTAGGCAGTGCGGTGGTTACAACGAGGTTGTCGAGGGCCGTCATGAAAAGGGCGGTGGACGTGATGGCAAACGTCCAACCGGGGTGCTTGGTACCGCTTGTTGTTGTCTCCATGCGTTGCATTGAGTCCTCCTTTTTGTGTTGGGCGGCGTACTTATTGGTTGATTACTAACTCCGATAGGCAAAAAAATTCGCATCTAAGCGGCCCCGCCAAAGCGCTTTAGTGGTCCGCCTTGTCGCTCGGGACCATCTGCTTGGCCCATGGCTCGTCGAGTTCTTCGATCCCGAGAGCACAGACCATGTTGCACAGCATCCCCATCGCTATCCAGCTGCGCAGAGCCTCGTCGCCCGCCCCAGAGGCCCTGGCGGCGGTCTCCCACACCTTGCGCATCCCGCGTTGGGCTACAAGGCGGATCTCGGGGTCGCCGGCGGCCGCGGTGAAACAGTGCATCTGTACCAGCAAGTTGACCGGGTCACGGATCAACTCGACGTAGGCCATTCCCATCGCGTGCAGGGCCTCGTCGCCTGACAAGCCTTCAGCCGCCTTCGCGAAGGTCCGGTCGGTGCGCTTGAAACAGTCCTCGACGACCGCCAAGAACAGCTCTTTTTTGGAACTGAAGAGCCGGAAGATGTACGGCTGGGAGATGCCGGCGCGCCCCGCCACGTCCTGTGTAGTCGTTCCTTGGTAACCACCGTCTGCGAACGCCGCTGCCGCGGCCCGAAGCACCTCTTCCCTGCGTTCGTCGGCGCTCATGCGTTGGGCAGTGCTCACCCAAGCCATGTTAGTGAGTGATCAATCACTTGTCAATATCGGTCGCTCCGCCTTGGCCACCACCAGCACCGTATTGACGGTGTGGCGTTTCGCCGCCAATGTGCGAACATGGGCGGAGAGCCAGGTGGTCGACATGGCTGTCCAGTACGGCTCCTCGAGTTGAAGGACCAGGCGCGATGAAGTTAGCGAGCACGAGCGGGATGGGCGGAATGAGCACCGTTCATTTCAATGCTCATACAGCGCTGACCGCCTGGCAATCCGGGCCGTTTTCGATCGCCGTTGCGCTCACCCTTGTCGCGATCGCCTACTGGTACCTGAGGGCCGACTGGCGGCTCGCATCCAAAGGCCGGCGTTGGCCTGCACGGCGGACCGTGCCGTTCTTGGCGGGCCTGGCCGCGATCGAACTAGCGGTCCAGTCCCCCGTGGCGACCTTCACGGGCTCCTATTTCCAGGCGCACGTGGCGCAACACCTCCTGCTCATGGTCGTCGCCCCACCGCTGCTCGCACTTGGCGCCCCCTCCACCCTGCTGCTGCAAACAGCGGGCAGGGGCACCAAGAAACGATGGCTGGCGGTGCTCCGCTCGCGCCCGTTCTCCGTCTTGACATTTCCCGTGCTTGTTTGGTTCTTCTACTTCGGGGCGATGTTTGCCTTTTTCCTAACGACGCTCGTAAACGTCGCGATGCACCACATGGACCTGATGGACGCGTTCAACGTGGCGTTCCTGATGGGGGGTTGCCTCTACTGGTGGCCCATGGTCGGCCTCGACCCGAACCTGCACTGGAAAATGGGCTACGGGGCAAGGATCGCCAACCTGGCCCTCGGTGTGCCGTTCGAAGCCTTCCTGGGCGTCGCGATCCTGCAACAGGCAACCCCAATCGCCTCCATGTACTCCCTCCAGAGCACGCACGCCGGCGGCGGCTTGCTCTGGTCGGCCACCGAACTGTCCACCTTCGCTGGCGTGATCCCGATCTTCCTCCAATGGATCCGCTCGGACGAACGAGCCGGGGCGAGGGCCGACGCGAGGGCCGACCGGGCCTTCGAGGCCCAAGTACTTGGCGAACGGGCAGGAGCGGTGGACGTGCGTACCCCCCTGGTGCCCGTGGCCGCGCCGGCGACGGTTGACGCAGGGTCGACCGGTGTCGACCGGTTCAGGCCCCTTTTCCAGCCTGGCAACAGCGAATGGGAAGCCATGTGGAGGGCCAAGGCTGGCTACGTGCCCGGACGCGGCCCGGCGACCGGCAGCAACCGCGGGGCGCCGAAAACTTAGACAGCATCAGCGTCGAGCACCATTACCTCGACGATGTCGCCGGCGGCGACCCCCTCCCCGTCAGGAAGGAACGCAAGGGCGTTCGCGCTAGCCAGAGCGTGCAGTTGGTTCGAGCTCTGGCCTCCCGACGGCAGCACGTGCAAAACGCCGTCCGCAGAAGCCGTCGCTTGTACTCGCACGAGGTGGAGCCTGCCGTCGCGCTGGCGCTGCAGGTCGACCCCGGCGCGGGCGGCGAGGCGCGGGCGGTCCAAATCTTCATGGCCGGCCATGAGCCGAAGCGACGGCCTCGCAAAAAGCTCGTACGAAACCAGCGCCGACACAGGGTTGCCCGGCAAGCCGAAGACGGCGGCCCCGTTTGGAGGCAAGGTAGAAAATGCAAAGGGTTTGCCAGGCCTCACCGCCACCTGCAACCAACGGGCATGTTGGCCTCCGAGCTTTTCCAGGACGGTTTTCACGATGTCCCGGTCACCGACGCTGACCCCGCCGCTCGTAAGCAGAGCGTCGCACTCCAGAGCCGCCTCCTGGAGAGTTTTAGCCAACCCATCAGGGTCGTCGGAAGAGCGGCCGAGGTCGACCGGCACGAAGCCGTCGGCCTTCAATTGGGCCAGGAGCGCGGGCCGGTTGCTGTCACGCACCTTCCCAAGCTTGAGTGGGCCGGGCCCGCTCGTCAGTTCATCGCCGGTAGACACAACCCCCACCCGGGGCCTCCGGTACACCAGCACCTGTTCCATGCCAAGGCTTGCAAGCACACCGATGTGAGCCGCGCTCAGCGGTGCACCTGCAGCAAAAACCTGGTCTCCAGCTGCGATGTCCCCCCCGCAGGGCGGATGTTGGTACCGGGCCCGACAGCCTCGTCGATGACGACGAAGCCTCCTTCGCTGCGGGTGTGCTCGACCATGCAGACAGCGTCCGCGCCTGGAGGCAGCACGGCGCCGGTCATTATGCGAACTGCCTCACCTTCCCCGACAGCTAGCGTCCCGGGGTCGTCGCCAGCCATCAGCGCACCCCTTACCCGGAGCGTCGCCGGCACCTGCCTCACATCGCCCGAGCGGACGGCGTACCCGTCCATCGAAGAATTGGTAAAAGGCGGCACCGCCTCGTTCGAACGCACCGGCTCGGCAAGGACGTGGCCGACAGCCTCGCCGACCGGGATTACAACCGGCTCCAACCGGTGGCAGCTCGAAAGAACGAAGCCGCGTGCATCGTCGATGGTCACCAGTGCCATGGCAGCTCCCGCATCTTCCCAGTAAGGTGCCTCACGCTAGGCTTTGGCGCGATGGTAGGGCCTAGCGCCGGCGAGGGCACCGAGGCCGGGGAGCCCGTAGGCGGCCGGACTGCCGGCGAGAGCTGAGCAACGCTTTGCGTTCGTTGCTGCCGGAGGCCGCCGACCAGGTTGACCTCGTCGAGGCGTACTCACGCGACGTGCGGCCGCCGGGCGGCAGGCCGTTCGTCAGGCTCAACATGATCTCGACCCTGGACGGGGCCATCGCACTCGACGGGCGCGCCGGGCAGATCAGCGGCCCGGCCGACAGGTCACTGTTCTTCGTCCTGCGTTCACTTGCCGACGTCGTGCTCGTCGGGGCCGGCACCGTACGGGCAGAGAACTACGGGCCGGTCAAGCTCCCTGAGGATGTACAGCAAGCCCGCGTCGGGCGAGGCCAAAGCCCACTGCCGCGCCTCGCGGTGGTTACCCAGCGGGTGGACCTCGACTTCAGTTCACGCCTTTTCGCTGGCGCTAGCCAGCGACCGGTCGTCATCGCTCCCGGCGGTGCCGACCCACGAGCGTTGGCCGAGGCCCGACGGTTTGCTGACGTGCTCGCGACCGGTGATAAAGAAGTGGACCTCCACTTGGCGCTGGCCGGCCTCGGGTCCCAGGGGGCCCGTCACATCCTCTGCGAAGGCGGGCCAACCCTCAACGGGAGCCTCGTGGCGGCGTCACTCGCCGACGAGTTCTGCCTTACATTGTCGTTAAAGCTCGTCGTCGGCACCGGTGCGGGCGTCGTTCGCGGTTGGTTGGAAAACCACAACGCACTCCCGAGCGGACAACCCGTAGCCGGCCTCATGGAACTCGGGCTGGTCCATGTGCTCGAAGACGACGGGTTCTTGTTCCTCCGGCTGCGGAACGCCTAAAGGGGCGGCTCGCCCAACGCCAGCCCGGATTGGCTTCCATCGGGGGCAGCATCGCCGGCGGACGGGGCCGGTGCGGCGCCTGCCATCTCGGGAGGCGGACCGCCTTGTTGCGCCTGGAACGGCATGACCCGAAATGACGTCCTGTCCATTTCCCTGCCGTCGATCCGCACGCTGAAGTAGTAGGGCCCAAGCACGGGTAGCCCGAGGCCGAACAGCGGGATCGCCATCGGCATGCTCCACTCGTCCGCCGGCAGCATCTGAGGAGAGCGCGGGGCGACGAAGTAGGCGATGATCATCCCCTTGTCTGCCGTGTCTACGTCGGGCAGGTCTTCGGACAACATGACCCTGGTCTCGCCGTTAGCACCCACGTTGACCAGCTCGATCGTCATCTTGTGCTGAAGGTCGGTATCGCCGATGTTGATCAGCCCCAGGACGGCGAGAGTGATGTTGACCCGGAACGGCGGAGTTGGCGTCGCGCTCGAAACCAGCGCCAAACCAGCCCCCGAAACAAACAGCTTGCCCCCGCTGACCTCTGCGAAGTCGCACAGCAAAACCTTGGCATCCATAGACAACGAAGCTACGTGGCGACGGGCCTCTGCGCCAACCGCCAGGGCCTCAATGGCCGGCCAAGGACCAGCGTCAGCCAGCAGTGGGCGACTAGCGTCCTTTGAAAGCGTTCGCCCGTAGCTTCTTAGACCCCGTTCGCCCGGCTCCACAGCACGCTTGGCCGGGTCACGCGGGTGGTAGGGACCAGGACATGGAAGATCTGCTGACGAGGCCAGCCCGGCACCCAGCTGGGCCACCCGCTGCGCCGGCCCCCGAGGTCCCGGGCGGTCGCCGTACGGCGCCTCCACGCGGCCCAGGGAGCCTCGGCGGGCGTTGGGCGGCGCTGAGCGGCCGCGTGCAGGCAGGTTCGCAGCGTGTTACAGCCTGGCGGCACTTCGATGCTGTGTTGCTGGTTTTGCTGGCTGGCCTTTCTCTGGGGCTCCGCTGGAGGGGTCTATGGACGAGCTATTGGGGTGACGAAGCGATAGCCATCGGGATCGCCTCCCACCCCCTTGGGTCGCTGCCTCACTACCTGGTCAACGACGGTGCGCCACCGCTGTACTACGTCATGTTGCACTACTGGATGCAGCTGTTCGGCAGGTCTGGCCCCGCAACTCACGTCCTGTCGATGATCGCGGCGCTGCTCGCAATACCGGCCGCTTGGTGGTCCGGCAACAAGCTCTTCGGTCGCAAGGCGGGCCGCGGTGCCGCCGCCCTGGTGGCGACGTCCGCCTACCTCGACTATTACAGCAGCGAGACACGGATGTACGCATGGCTGGTACTCGCGGCCATCCTCGCGCTCACCTGCTTCGTCTTGGCTTACCAGGGCGGCGGGCGACGTTACTGGGTCGCCGCTACGGCCCTCATGGCCGCCGTGTTGTACCTCCAGTACTACGGCCTGTACCTGTTCGCTGCCACGGTGATCGCGGGGTCGGTGGCAGCCCTCGGGAGGAGGTCCTGGCCGCATTTCAAAGCGACCGCGTTGTACGCCCTGGCATGCGGCGCTGCCTTCGCGCCCTGGGTGCCGCAGTTCCTCTACCAGCTACAGCACACAGGTGCACCTTGGGCACCGCACCCCGCGGTGCTCGACTTTTTTGCTGACTCGTTCAATGCGCTTGCCTCCGCAGGCTGGGCAGCCATCGTTGTGGCGATTGCTGTCTGTGTGATCAACCGGCCTCGCCCCGCCACGCGCACCAACAGGCGGGAGTGGCTCACCAGGTCGCCGATCGCGCTCGCCGTTGCCGTCCCACTGATCACGCTTCTCCTGGCATGGACAGTCGGCCAGTTCGTCAACTCCTGGAACCCTCGTTACCTCGGGATCGCAGTGGTCCCGGCCCTTGTCCCCCTGGCCGGAGGCTTGTCCAGGGCCCGTTGGGGCACCCTCGCGCTCTGGGGCGCGGTTGTCGGTCTCGCCTGCACAGCCGTCCCGATCGTGGTCGACCGCGGGGTAACAGTAGAGACGTCCAAGAGCGACGTCGCCTACCTGTTCTCAGAGCTGCACCCGCTCCTGCGCCCAGGCGCTCTCGTGATCTCTAGCGAGGTCACCGACACGCCGGTGCTGGCCCTCGACCTCGGTGACCGGTACCGTTATGCAACCCCCTTCGGGATGGTGCCCGACCCGCTCGTAGTCGACTGGTCCAACATCTCCGCCCGCCTCCGGCACGCCGACGCGGCCAGCAACCTGCGGCCCCTACTGGGGGCGCTCCCGATCGGCGGCCAAGTGCTCCTTGTAAACCCGAACAGTTGGGGTGGCGGTGAGACACCCGAGACTTACGCCGGACCGGTGGAGGCAGAGGCGATCGCTGCCAACGCAGCGGTGCTGGCGGACCCTGACCTCCAGGAGGTGGTGAGCGACGGGGTGCCGCAGTACTCCAACCCGCTCTACCCCATGACAGTCATCTTGTTCGTGAAGATAAAGCCTGCGAAATGATCCCGCAATGGGCCGAATTCTTGGCGGAGAGGGAGGGATTTGAACCCTCGGACAAGGTTTCCCTCGTCAACTCATTAGCAGTGAGTCCGATTCGGCCGCTCTCGCACCTCTCCAAGCATTGCTGACCTGCTAGGCCAGCGTAGCCGAGCAGTTGGACCGGTGGTCGACCGACTGACGTCACAGGCGTTATTGCGGCGCCATGGGCGGGCAATCGGCAGGGTCGGTCACCACCCTGACCGGTACTCCCGCTAGGTATGCCACCACGTCCTCGGCCATGCGCTTCCAAGCGGTACGAAAGAGGTCCTCGGTCACGTAGCCAAGGTGCGGGGTGACAACGACGTTGTCAAGCGATCGGAAGGGGTGGTCCAGTGGGAGCGGCTCGCGGTCGAAGACATCGAGGCCGGCGCCCGCGAGGTGACCAGAACGGAGGGCTGCAACAAGACCCTGTTCTTCGACGATTGGGCCGCGCGAGATGTTGACCAGGATGGCGCCCCGTTTCATTCTGGCGAGGTCATCGGAACGCAGCGTGTTGCGGGAGCGCTCCGAGAACACAAGAAAGACCCCAAGGACGTCCGCTAACGACACGAGCTCGTCCTTGGTGACCCTGGTCACGCCGAGCTCGGCACATCGTGCTTCGGTGAGGTTCTGGCTCCACGCAATGACATCCATGCCGAACGCCTTCGCAACCGGGACCATCGCGCCGCCGAGGCGACCTGCGCCGAGAAGGCCCAGGGTCTTGCCGGCGAGGGGTATGGGGAACCCTGTCTGCCAGCCACCGGCGCGGATAGCCCTGTCCTCGACCCCGGTCCGTTTCGCCACGGCGAACAGGAGTGCCCATGCCATCTCCGAAGTCGTGGGCAGGCCGCGGGACTGCTCGTGCCCAGGGAGCGCTGGGGCCTCATGGGCGGTATCAACAGTCCCACAGAGCATGATCCCGAGTTCAGTTCGAGCCTCGTGGTCGACGACATTGCTCGTCCGGCCGTTGCAAACGATCAGCTTGAGGTTGGGGAGGCCTTCGAGCACCGCCCGGGGAAAGCGTGAGCGCTGCTGGGTGATGACGATGATCTCGTAGTCCGAGAGCTCATCGACGAGGCGCTCCGGCGGGACCGCATCGCGGTAGACGGTGATCTCCGCGTCCTCGGGCAACGCTGCCCAACCGCCATATTCAAGAGCAACTCCGAGGTAGTCATCGACGATGGCGATTTTCGCCACGCCCGCCCCCTCGCTTTGCCGTGCCCGCGGCGGCCGAGCCCGCGGCGGCCGTGCCCGCCGCGGCCGTGCCAGACGCCGGCCCAACGACGGGGCCGACGGCCGAGAACAGTTTCACGGGACCAGGGAAGCTTCTAGGGTGATCTCGGGCACTGCGGCCAGCGCTCGGCTCACCACACAACCATCCTTGGCCGCCAAGGCGTGCTTGACGAACGTGGCTTCATCGAGCCCGGGCACTCGTCCAACTGTGACAAGGTCGATTTTCGTGATGGTCGGGGCTCCATCGACCGGTCGCAGGGTCACCGTTGCCTCAGTGCGTACCGAATCAGGAGGGTTACCGGCCTTGGCCAACATATTCGAGAGGGCCATGGAGAAGCAGGCAGCGTGGGCCGCCCCGATCAGCTGCTCCGGATTGGATCCCGGCCCGTCCTCAAATCGAGACTTGAACGTGTAGCCCCCACTGATGCTGTCGCCCGCCTGGAAAGTCCCCTCGCCAGTGGGCAGGTCACCCTTCCATTCCGCAGTACCTTTTGCCGGCACGTTAAGCCTCCTTGGTTGGTCGCTTCGTCTGGTTCGCACCCAATGTATGGCGAACAGACCGGCTTCGGTAGCCGACCCGCACTTTGGCCGGTCGCGCGCCAACTGCTGGGAGTTAGACCTGAAGCGACCAGGCGCGCCCTGTCAGCCCTTTACTGCGCCCGTAAGGCTGCCGACAATGCGCCGCTCGGCGAGGACGAAGAACGCCAGCGCCGGGACCATGGACAGCGCGGCGAATGCCAGGATCTCCGCTGTGTTTTGCGAATAGGTGCTCTGGAAAGTGGCCACGCCCAGCGGGAGCGTGTAATGGATCGGGTCGTTGAAAACGAGCAACGGCAGCAGGTAGGCGTTCCAGCTCCCAATGAACGAGAATATCGCCACCGTAGTCAGCGCCGGTCTCGACAGCGGTATCAGCACTGTGCGGAAGAACTTGAAGCGGCTGGCCCCGTCCACCACGGCCGCGTCCTCGAGCTCGCCAGGGACCGCTCTTAGGAAGGGCCGCAGGATGAAAATCGTGTACGGGAGGAAGAAGGCTGCCTCGGGTAAGGCGACACCCATTAGGTTTTCCAAGAGGCCTAATTTGCGCAGCCATAGGTACAGCGGCAGGCTGGCGACACCGGCGGGGAAGAGCAACCCGACCATGAACAGGCTGAAAAAGGCCTCCCGCCCCTTGAAGGTATAACGAGCGAGCGCAAAGGAGGCTAACGAACCGAGGCCGGCAGACAGGGTCGTGGCCACGGCCGCGATGAACAGGCTGTTACCGACGTAATGCCAGAAGGAGCTCGAGCCTAAGATCGCACTGTAATTGCTGAATATCCATGGGTGGGGCCACGCAACTGGAGTGGTGTTTATTGCCGCCTCAGTCCTGAAGCCGCTCACCACGACGTACAGGATGGGCACCAAGGTGATGCCGGCGATGACGACGGCCGCCATGTAACTGAACGGCGTCCCGAGCGACCAACGCCGCCGCTTGGTCGCCTTGGTCAGGACGCTGGGGGGGCGGATCGGCACTGCGACGGACATGGCGTCACCCCACCATCGACGTCATGGCGCCGGCCGTGTCACGGCGCAGGGCGAACCGTTGGTAGAGGATGGCGAACAGGAAACAGACCACGAACAAGATCACCGCGACAGCGCTGCCGTAGCCGAACTCGGCGCTGTCAAAACCGTTGTAGATGAGGTAGGTGATCATGGTGGTCGATGCATTTGCCGGACCTCCCTCGGTCATGATCCACACGAGGTCGAACAGCTGAAGCGACCCGATCACGGCGAGGAAGACCCAGATACGGATCGTGGGGCCAAGCAGCGGCAGGACTATGTGGCGCGTCGATTGGGCCGCGCTGGCCCCGTCCAAGGCCGCGGCCTCCTTCAGTTCGCCGGGTATGCCTTGGAGCCCGGCAAGGAACAGGATTATCCCAAAGCCGATGTACTTCCAGGTGATCACTACGAAAAGCGTATAAAGCACGATGTTGAGGTTGGCAAGCCAGGTTTGCACGAGGCCTCCTAGCCCGACGTCGTGCATGAGTACGTCAACGAAACCGCCCGGCTGCAGCATCAGCAACCAGATGACGGCCGTAGTCGCTTCGGATAACACATAGGGAGCGAAAGTGAGCACCCTGAATATTCGCTGGCCGCGTAGCCTGCGGTTCAACAACAAAGCCGTACCCAGGGTAAGTGGCAGCTGGAAGACGATCGACAAGCCGGCGAACAGGAAATTGTGGAGTATCGCTCCACGGAACACCGGGTCGTCCAGGGCCTCACGATAGTTGTGCAAACCGATGAAATCTGTCAGAGCGGTCATGCCGCTCCAGTTGTAGAGGCTGTACTGGACAGCAATACCTATCGGGACCAGGACGAAGCCCGCGAAGAGCACCAGAGCCGGTCCTAATAAAAGGACCAGCTCCAGTTTCTTACGAAGGTTTCGTGGACGCCGGGCCGGCCGCACCAAAGTGGCGCGACCGGTCGACGAAGCTTGCTCTAGAGCTGAGCCGGTAGCCACATTGCCAGTGACCGTCACTACCGGTTGGCTGGGCATGTGGGTTACTGGGACTTGGCTTTCGCCACTGCCTGGATGATCGACTGCGGGGTGCCTTGACCGGCGAAGTAGTCGGCGATGGCCGCATCGATAGCGTTACCGACATTCACCGGGAAGGCCACGTCGAAGTAGGTCTGCAGGTAGGAGGCGTTCTTGTAGAAAGAGATCGCAGCCTTTTCGGAAGGCACCTTCACACCGGACACGGCTGCGGTGTTGACCGGCAGGCCAACGTTCGCTCCCGCGATGCCGATTTGGACAGACGTGCTGTCGATGTACTTGAGGAACTCGGGGCAGTAGGACGTGGACTGGGTGCTGCAGGAGAACCCGTCTCCTCCACCGAGGACTTCGCTCGGGTTGCCGGCTCCCCCGGTTACCGCAGGGAACGGGAAGAAGCCCAGGTCGTTGAGGATGTTCTTATTGGTGGTAAGAGGCTGCATGGTCCCTGGGTCCCAGTCGCCCTGGAGCTCCATAGCCGCCTGTCCGTTAGCGACCAAGCCAGCCGAGCTGCCTGCGCCCGTCTGTGCCGGCGTCGCAAGATAGCCCGTGTTGAACGGGTTGGTCTTGATGAACGCGGTCAGGTCAGTACCTGCCTTCACAAAGCACGGCTGGTTGAGGTTGATCGTGCTGATCGCAGTCTTGAGCGTGGACAGCGAGCACTCACGCAGGGCGAAGTACTCCCACCAGAAGGCGTCAGGCCATTTGTCCTTGCTCCCGACGGCGATCGGCTGGATATTGGCAGCCCTGAGCTTGGTGACATCGGCCTCGAGCTGGGTGATCGTGGTTGGGGTCGAAGTGATCCCAGCCTTGGCAAAGAGGTCCTTGCGGTACCAGAAGCCGACCACGTGAAGGTCATAAGGGATGCCGTACTGCTTGCCGTTGACGGCCCAACCGCTCGCGACGGCACCAGCTTCTGACTTTATCCAGCTGGCGCTCGCAGCGGTCATGTTCATGAGCTTGCCGGAAGTCACTTCGGTGGCTTCGCGGCCGCCACCCCACTGCTGGAAGATATCAGGGACATTGTTGCCCTGGAGGGCGAGCGGGATCTTCGTGTCCTGAAGCACTTCGTTCTGGATCGGGACGTTCTGGATGGTGACGTCGGGGTTGGCAGCGTCGAATGCCTTTATGGCGTTGTTGAACACCGTCAGGAGCGTCCCGGTGGTGGCGTTGTTCCACCAGACCAGCGTGACCTTCTTCCCGCTGACTGTGGCTGCCGGTTTGTGAACGGCGGCCGATGCCGAGGTCGTCCCGGTCGCAACAAGCGTCATTAAGGCGCAGCCCGAGACGACAAGTGTCGTAGCCTTACGAAATTTTCGCATTTGAGTCTCCCCTTCACGGTCTCCACCGGAAGCTTTGAACCGGTAGCAGGTGGAGCATAGGCCCACGTTATGAGGCTGTCAACGCGGAGGCGTTGCTTTCGTACGTGTTACGCTACTTTCGTGGTCGAAGGTGCTTTAAGCGACGGGCTCAACGCGTCCCTGGACGTCGAGATCTGGCGCCGTCGCAGCTCGTCCGTCGACGAGCGGGTCACCGACCTGCTCGGCCGGATGTCGCTTCGGGAGAAAGTCGCACAGCTACGAAGCCTGTGGCTGGGGACCGACTCATCAGGCCAAGTGGCTCCTCACCAACATGATTTCGCCTCGCCCTCCCTTGACTGGGAGAAGCTCATCAAAGATGGTCTCGGCCAGCTCACTCGGCCCTACGGAACTGTCCCGGTTGAGCCGGAGGCCGGCGCACAACGCCTTGCGCAGGTACAACGGCGCGTGATGGAAGCCGGGGAGTTCGGCATCCCGGCGATGGTGCACGAGGAGTGCCTTACGGGCCTCACCGCCTGGAAGGCGACGATCTACCCGGCGCCGTTGTGTTGGGGTGCGACCTTCGACCCAGATCTGGTCGAAGAAATGGGTGCACAGATCGGCCGCACGATGCGAGGGCTGGGAGTCCACCAAGGGCTGGCCCCGGTCCTTGATGTCGTGCGTGATTTGCGCTGGGGCAGGGTCGAAGAAGCCATCAGCGAAGACCCCTTCCTCGTCGGCACGATCGGGAGCGCCTACGTCCGAGGGCTCCAATCCGAAGGCATAGTGGCGACGTTGAAGCACTTTGTCGGCTATTCGTCTTCGCGTGCCGGGAGGAACTTCGCCCCCGTCTCGGTTGGGCCTCGGGAGCTGGCGGACATCCTTCTCCCGCCGTTCGAAATGGCGCTTAGGGACGGGGCTCGCTCGGTCATGAACTCCTACACCGACATCGATGGAGTACCTGTTGGGGCCGACAAGAGCCTGTTATCGGGCCTTCTGCGAGGCTCTTGGGGGTTCACGGGAACAGTGGTCTCTGACTATTACGCTGTCGGGTTCCTCCAGAGCTTGCACCACGTCGCCGAAGACCTGGCAGGGGCGGCCGCCTTGGCACTCGAAGCCGGCGTCGATGTCGAGCTCCCCAACGTCAACGCTTACGGGGACGCGCTGGTGAGCTTGGTGGAGTCGGGAAAGCTCGATGTGAGCGTCGTGGACCGCTCGGTCAGACGCGTGCTCGCGCAGAAATGCGAGCAAGGGCTCCTCGACCCCGACTGGTCACCCGAGCCCCCGGTTCTCCAACACGAAGCGGCGCCTCTCGATGGTGCACCACAGCGGCAAATGGCGAGGAGATTGGCCGAGCGCTCGATTGTCCTGCTCTCCAACGACGGCTGCCTGCCTTTGCGCCCGGGGCTCCGCCTCGGTGTCGTAGGTCCCCTCGCGTCAGAATCCTCGAGCAATGCTGGGCTGTTATTCGTTCCCTATGCACGTCGGCGCCCATCACCCCGAACTCCCACTCGGAGTCGATGTTCCCGCCGTGCTCGACGCGTTGACAGAAGACAGCGCCGGTTATGAGGTTTCTTACGCGCAAGGTTGCCCCGTGGTCGGCGGGAGGCTCGACGAGGTAGCCACGGGCCTCCGGGATGCGGCACAGGTTGCATCCGGTTCGGACATCTGCATTGCGGTCCTCGGCGACCGCGCCGGCCTCTTTGGCGGAGGCACCTCCGGGGAAGGCTGCGATGCCGTGGACTTGAGGCTCCCCGGTCACCAGGAAGAGCTCTTGGAAGCCCTGCTGGCGACGGGAACACCGGTCGTGCTCGTGCTGCTTGTCGGCCGCCCCTACGATATCTCGCGCCAGGCCGACCGCTTGGCCGCTGCAGTCTGCGGCTTCTTCCTTGGCGAGGAGGGTGCTCCAGCATTGGCAAATGTCTTGAGCGGGCGCATAAATCCCTCTGGTCACCTCCCCGTTAGTTTCCCGGCCGCCGGAGGGAGCCAACCTGCTACGTACCTCGGGCCCCCTCTTGCCCAGCGTAGCGAAGTGAGCAGCGTCGACCCAACACCAATTTTCCCCTTCGGCCATGGGCTTTCTTTCGCACCCCCGACATGGGTGAAGGTCGAGCGCCGTTCGGGGGACATTTGGGCAACCGATGGCGCAGCCTGCCTCTCGGTCGCTCTGCGCAATGACGCGGCCGTGGCGACGACCGAGGTTGTGCAGGTATACCTCCATGACCCGGTGGCCGAAGTGGCACGCCCGACCCAGCAACTGATAGCCGCGCAGCGCGTGGAGCTCGCGCCGGGCGACCTGCGTAGCGTGGTGTTTACCCTCCACGCCGACCTCACCTCGTACGTTGGCATCGACGGCCGGCGGGTCGTAGACGAGGGCGAAGTGGTGTTGCGGGTCGGGGCTTCGAGCCGGGACACTAGGTCTTCTCTGGCCTTTCGCCTCAAGGGAGAGCGGCGCTACCTTGGGTTCCAGCGGGTCGCGCGGCCCGAAATTACTCTTTACACCGGGGAACATCCAGAAGGCGGCATAGTCGTTGGCACCTCACGGGAGCCGTCGGTTCCTAAGCCTTAAGCGGCGCCGTCGACTCCCTCGCCAAAAGGCTCGTCGCGAGTTCGATGCTGCGCGAGTCCGTCTGTTCGCCCCTCTCCTCGGCAAGCACCAAACGAACAGCCGTTGCTGCCATCTCGGCCAAGGGCTGACGGACGGTCGTTAGGGGCGGCGAAGTCCAGCTCGACAATGGAAGGTCGTCGAAGCCGACGATACTGAGCTGGGACGGCACCCGGATGTGCAATATCCGGGCAGCCTCCAGGACGCCCAAGGCCTGGAGGTCGTTGCCGGCAAAGATCGCAGTTGGCCGTTCAGGCAAGGACAGCATTGCCATGCCCTCCTTGAAGCCACCGTCGACATGGAAGTCACCCCACTGCATAAGGTCAGCGTCCAGCGAGAGCTCGGAGGTCTCCATTGCGGACCGGTACCCGTCCATGCGCGCCCGGCTGCATAGAAGGTCGGCAGGGCCCGAGATCATCCCGATCCGCTCATGCCCGAGCTCGAGAAGATGCCGCGTCGCTGCGTAACCGCCGGCCCAATTGGTCGCGCCGATCGTGGTCACGCTCGGGTCGGGAGCACCCCTGGGGTCCACGACGACAAAGGGCAAGCCCCGTGAGCGAAGCTCCGCCTTCTCGCGATTGCCGAGCTTTGCCAGTAGCAGTATCACCCCGCGCGTGCCCCGCATGCATATGGGGTCGAGCCAGGACCGTTGGCCACCGTCCTCGGCGAGCGAAGTCAACGCGACGGTCATGCCCGCCTCTGCGGTCGCCTCGACCGCCCCGCGCACGATCTCCATTGCCCATGGGCTTTCGAGTTCCTGGAAAACGAGGTCGACCAATGGAGGGGCCCCTTTGGCGCGGAGGACCGCCGCTGGTAGTTCCGCTCCGAAAGGATCGCCTGCACACGTTGGCGAGTGGCCGTCGAGACGTCATGATTGCCGTTGAGGACCTTTGAGATGGTGGAAGCAGCTACCCCGGCCTCGCGGGCGATCTCATTTATCGTGACGCGCTTTTTGGCCGTGGTCGTCACCGCATCCTCACTTCGGCAAAGGCAATCCAGCACGCACGGCCTGTCAGCCGTCCTTGCCTACAGTTTACAGGCTCCCCAGTTCGAAACAATTCGTTGAGATCGAACGAATACTTCGAAGCGGGGGCGGCTCGGGTGCGGCTACGCGTGCTGCGCAGCGACAAAACGCTCCAGCGCCTCGACAATCAGGGCGTGGTCGTCCTCTTGGGGTAGGCCTGAGACCGTCACCGTGCCGACGACCCCGGCGCTGACGGCTCGGGCACGCAATGGGAACGAACCCCCGTGCGCGGCGTAACGGTCGGGGTCGAGGCGCGACGACTCATCGAAATTGGTACCTCGAGCGCGGAAGCGAGTGCCCACTAGGAACGAGCTCTCCCCATAGCGCTCGACCACGCGTCGTTTGCGGTCGATCCACGCATCGTTGTCGGCGCTCGACCCGGGAAGGGCGTAGTGGAACAACTGCTGCGACGCAGAACGGATATCGATCGCCACCGGAGCTCCTCGCTCACGCGCCGTCTCGACCAGGAGCATCCCGAGGCGCCATGCGTCGTCGTGGGTGAAGCTCTCCAGGACGAGGCGCGTTTCCTGTTCCTTCAGGACAGATATGAGTTCTTCCGCGCTCTGCGAGGTCATCGGTTAAACAGCTCCCAGGCCCGGCTGAGGCTCGGCTCGCTCGACGACCGTCCAAGCGCCTCCGTTTGTCGCGCTCGATTCGACGGCGGCGAGGACACGCTGCACCTTTAGCCCCTCGAGCAGGCTTGGCTCGGGATCTGTGCCGCCGACAACGGCCCGCACGAAATCCGCGATCTCGTTGGTGAACGTGTGGTCGTAGCCGAGACCGTGCCCGGGCGGCCACCAAGCTGACATATAGGGGTGCTCGGGCTCGGTGGCGATAATGCGACGGAAGCCGTTCGTGCGGCCGGGACCTGTCGCATCGTAATAGGACAGTTCGTTCATGGCCTCGAAGTCGAACGATAGTGAGCCGGCGGAGCCGTTGAGCTCCAGACGGAGCGAGTTCCTCCGCCCCGTCGCCATCCGGGTCGCTTCGAAGGTCGCGAGCGCGGGCCCAACCTCACCATGCAGGACAAAGGCATCGTCGACGGTTACCTCACCTGTGGCCGGTCGGGGGCCCCCAGGGCCGCCAGGCGCCCCGCCGGGAAGCGGACGTTCCGTGACAAAGGTCCTCGTGCGCGCGCTGAGGGCGTTAAGGCGCTCGCCCGTCAGGAACTGCGCGAGGTCGATCACATGAGCACCGATGTCACCGATGGCCCCAGAACCGGCCATCTCGCGCCTCATTCGCCACGCGAGCGGTGCAGCTGGGTCGACCAACCAGTCCTGAAGGTACGCTCCACGGACATGGCGCAGCTCGCCGATACGGCCCTCCGCAACAAGGTCCCGGGCCAGTTTGAGGGCGGGCACGCGGCGATAGTTGAACCCGACCATCGAGCGTTGGCCTGACGCCCGGGCCGATTGGGCCGCCTCGACCATGGTCTCGGCCTCGCCCACGGAGTTGGCGAGCGGCTTCTCGACCAGTACGTGCTTCCCAGCCTGAAGGGCTGCCACCGTGATCGCCATGTGGGTATCGCCAGGGGTGCACACGTCGATGACGTCGATGTCGTCGCGCTCGACAACGGTGCGCCAATCTGTCGCGGTTTCGGCAAAACCGAACCTGCCAGCCTTATGCTCGACCGCAACTCGGTCGCGTCCACAAAGCACCGCCAACACGGGGACCGCACCCAGGTCGAAGGCCATGGCCGCAGCCCGCCAAGCGTAGGAGTGAGCCGCGCCCATGAAGCCGTAGCCGATCATCCCCACCCGCAGCTCCAATGCTCTCCCCGACATTGGCTTAGGACCTTAGCAAGAGGCTGGCTGGCGGCCGGACAGGTCCAAAGCCGGGCCCGTCGCGACCGCATTGCCTGCATAGGCTGGCGCCGTGGCAACGCTGAGCGAGATAGCTGCACGCGCTGGCGTGTCCGTCTCGGTGGCGTCGCGGGTCCTCAACGGGGACCCCGTGGTGAGGGTGCGAGAAGAGACGCGCGAGCGCGTGCTGCAAGCAGCTAAAGACCTGAATTATTCGGCCAACTATGCAGGGCGAGCGCTGCGAATGGCCCGCTCCCGGGCGCTCGCCCTGATCGTGCCGGGCGTGAGCAGCCCGCTGTTCGCCGACCTGCTGGCGGGCGCCGAGGAGGCTGCCGACGAGGCGGACTACACGTTGTTGATCGGCCGGTCTGACCGGGTGATCGCGGGCGGCGACACCATCCGGCGCCTCGTGGGCGAAGGCAGGGTAGACGGCTTCGTGCTGCAACGATCGGACGACCTCAGCGATCAGGCCCTGGAGAGCCTGGTCGCCAACGACGCCCGCATCGTCTTGGTGACCTCGCGGACCCCGGGCCGGCGAGGGTCGGTGATCCTCGACGATGTAGCGGGGGCCAGGGTCGCCACCGAGCACCTGATCTCACTCGGCCACACCCGCATCGCGCTGGTCGGGGGGGTTCCCTCCAGTGACATCGCCCGCAGACGCGAACAGGGCTACGCGCTCGCCCTGCACGACGCCGGGCTGCGGCGCCGGGAAAGCCTGGTCCGGCGGCTTGGCTACACGCCCGAACAAGCAGCCGATGCCATCGACAGCCTCCTCGAGGGCTCCCCCCGTCCGACCGGGATCGTGGTGGCCAACGTTAACGGGGCGATAGGCGCGCTCACCGCGCTCCGCCGCAATGGCGTCGAAGTCCCAGGTGACATGTCCCTCGTGGCCTATCACGACGAATGGGTGGCCGAGCATACGTGGCCCCCGCTCACGACCGTGAAGATGCCTTACTACGAGGTGGGCGTCCAAGCCGTGCGCTCGCTTGTCGCCCAGCTGGGGGGCAAACCGAGCGAGGACATCGTCGTGCGCGACCCCCCTCCCCTGCTGGTAACGCGCTCGTCGACGGTGCCACCATCTAGCTAGCACCGGGCCACGCGGGCTTCTACGCACGCAGCCGGTGGGAAGACCTCCCTGAACAAACGATTGCTCAAAGGCTCATCGGTTCTGTACGATAGTTAAGGCAATGACAGTGGGCACCAATTCCGGAGCTGCAACCGGTACTCCCCGCGGTGGCCCCCGTGGGCTTACCCGTCCGCCGACCACTCCCAAAGCTGGTGGTCCCGGCCTACGAGCCGTAGCGCGCTTGCGAGCAACAACCATCGCGCGCAGGCTTGGGCCGCCGCCTGACCTGGCCGAAGGGGCCGTCCTGGCCGGCCCGGCCACCCCTTCCGAGCTCCCTGGCGTCGCCCAACAAGCCAACCCGTCTCGAGCGCCCTGGCTCGTCTTTGCGATCGTCTCGATCGCCCTTTTCATGTCTTCGCTCGACGGCACCATCGTTGCCACAGGCCTTCCGATCCTGCGCCGTGACCTGCACACCGGGCTCAACTGGACGGCCTGGACCATAACGGCCTACCAGTTGGGCATCGTCGTGGCTATGCCCATGGCCGGGCGGGTGGCCGACAACCTAGGCCGCAAGCGCGTGTTCGTTGGCGCTGCGATGTTGTTCACCACCAGTTCGCTGCTTTGCGGTTTGGCTATCAACATCGAGATGCTGATCGGCCTGCGTGTCCTCCAGGCCATCGGCGGCGCAGCGTTCATGCCAGCCGCAAGCGGGATCGTCATGGACGTCTTCGGCAACAACCGCCAACGCGCCCTCGGTCTGTTCTCCAGCATCTTCCCGCTGGGAGCGCTCGTCGGCCCCATCGTCGGTGGCATCATCCTGACCAACTGGAGCTGGCGGGCAGTGTTCCTGGTCAACGTGCCGATCGGCTCCGCCTTCACGATGCTGGCCTGGAAGTACCTGCCTTCGTCGGGAGGCCGTCCGGGGCGGCCGGACGTCGCCGGCGCACTGCTCATGGGCGGAGGGGTCCTTGGCATCATGCTGGCCATCACCGACCTGGGCAGCCGCACCGTCGGGGTCACCTCCCCATCGTTCCTGGTCCCGTTTGTCATCGCCGTGCTGTGCGGGTGGGCGTTCTTGCGCCATTGCGCCACCTCCGCCGACCCCGTGGTACCGCTGCAATTGCTAAAGGGCCGGGCGTTCGCCGCGAGCAACGCAATCAACGTGGTCTGGGGGGCGTGCGCCATTGGCTTCGGTTCACTCGTACCCTTGTTCGCCGAAGACCGCTACGGGCTCACTCCTTTGTCTTCAGGCACGCTTCTAACCGCCCGGGCTATCGGGGAGATCGTGCTCGCCATCTCAGCTTCCGTCCTCATCCATCGGACGGGGTACCGCGTACCGATAATCGTCGGCATCGGCCTGATCGCCGGAGGGATGGTCATGATCGCCTCCCACCCAGCTCTGGGGATATCGCCGTACATGTGGCTTGCGGTCGGAGCCACGGTGACCGGGCTCGGGACCGGGCTATCGGCTCCGGCAGCAAACAACGCCTCTATCGAGCTGGCTCCCCACGACGTCGGAGCAATCACCGGGCTCAGGGGTGCGGCTCGCAACGGCGGCGCGATCGTCGGCATTGCCATAGCAACTTCGGTCGCAGCTCATTCAGGGCACGAAGTAACGGCGCTGAGGAACGCTTTCTTCGTGCTCGCCGCGTTGCTCGTCTCCATGGTGCCGCTGGTGTTCCTCATCCCAGACGGCAATAGGCGCCTCCGCCTCCCAGGCGGTGCCGCGTTTATGCGGTGGGGTCGTCGGTCCTTGCGTCGCCCGGCAACGGGGGCAGGCACCGCAGCAGCTCGAGTTCACCCGTAACACGGACTTCGCCGGCTGCCCATGGCACCACCAGGGTGCTCCCCCGCTTGACCGGGGTACTCCAGGTGTCCCCTTCCAGGACACCAGCGCCGTCGATGACCAGCAAAACCGCAAACGACGCCTCCAGGCGTGGAGCGCCCCGTCCGAAAACGCGCTGGGCACGGAAGTACGGGTCTGCCGCGGCCGGCATGACGTCTTGGACGACATGGTCCTTGCTCGTACCGGGGGCGGCTGCGCGCCTGCGCAACCCGCTTATTTCGCTGGGGCTGAAGGCCCGTCGCCTCACGGCCGACACCGCAAGGTCTCGGCCCAACCCGAGGTCTCCCCCGGCCGGGTCGATGTCGAACCCTTTGAACTCGAGCATTATCGAGAAGTCGGTCGGTTCTTGCAGCTCGGCGGCGAAAACTCCCTCGCCGATCGCGTGCGGCGTCCCCGCCGGTACGAACACAGCGTCGCCCGGTGAAACCGTCAGCTCATGCAGCTGACTGAGCATCGAGCCGGTGTCCTGGTCGGCCACCCAGCGGGACAGTTCAGCCGCTTCTATATCTCGTGACCAGCCCACGTAGACGGTTGGGCTCGCCCCACGCACGCCGAGCACGACCCAGGCCTCCGTCTTGCCGTGGCGCGAGCCAAGGTGACGGTACGCAAAGGACCGATCGGGATGTAAGTGGACTGGGAGGCGCTGGCCTGCATCGAGGAGCTTGACGAGGAGCGCAGGCGAACTCCCGAAGTACGCGGCATGCTCCGGCCCCAGCCAGCGCTCGGGGTCGGCCTCCAGCGCGTCGCGCAGGTACTTTCCGCCCGGAAGCCTGGAAAGGCCGTCTTCCTCCATCCCGAAACGGGGCGTTGCGGAACCCACCCAGTCCTCGGGCCGGTACCCGTCGCCCTCGCTGATACCGCGCAGCTCGGCGATCGCTTCGCCGCCTAGGTAAAACTGTCTTGGTTGGTTTGGGCCCAGCTCGATCGGTTGCATCACCTCGGGTAACCTAGCAAGCCGTGCACCTCGACGGCTTGCCGTTCGCCTTGAACTGGATGGGAACACCAGTAGAACAGGCGATAGAGGGCGGCGCGCTGACCATCATCTCGGGGCCGGGCACCGATTGGTTCGCAGATCCGGCGGGGGTCGAGCCAAGCGTCAACGCTCCGGCTTTGCTCGGCAGCCCGGAAGGGGACTTCGTTTTGAGCGCGCGGGTCGAGGTCGACTTCAAGCAGACCTTCGACGCCGGCGTCCTGGCGCTGTGGCGGGACGGGACCACATGGGCGAAGCTTTGCTTCGAGTACTCGCCACAGGGGTACCCGATGGTCGTCTCGGTGGTTACACGTGGGGTCTCGGATGATTGCAACTCGACCGTTGTCGCCGGGACGAGCGTGTGGTTGCGGATCGCCCGGATCGGCCGCGCCTACGCGTTCCACACGTCCCCCGACGGCGTCTCCTGGCAGTTCGTCCGGTACTTCGCGTTTGGCGAAGGGACTGCTCTCTCGGTTGGCTTCGAAGCGCAGTCGCCCCTCGGGGAGGGCTGCACGGTGCGTTTCAGCGATGTCCGCTTCAACCCGACGACACTCGCAGAATTACGGGACGGGTCGTAACAGCCGCCAACTACAGGAGCGACCCGGACAGCATCCCACGCTGGAAAGCACGTTGACAGGCTATGAACAGCAGCAGCGGCGGCCCGATCGACAGCCAACTAGCGCTGAGCGAACCTATCCCTCCGGTGCCGAGTGCGGCGAGGATCGGCAAAGGGTACAAAGAAGCGGAGTTGAGCAGCGTCACGGCTATCGGTACCTCGTTGAAAACTGCTATGACCACGAACACCGAAATCGTGACGATTGTGCTTGCCGAGAAGGGTACGAACAGTCGCGTAATTATCTGCCAACTCGAGGCACCGTCGACGTGCATGCTCTCTACGAGGGTTTCTGGCACCGAAGCGAAGGCGGAGCGGAGAAAAAACACCGCGAGGGGCAAGTTGGCGGCGATATAGAGCAACACAAGCCCGAAAAGTGTGTTCACGAGCCCCAGCCACGCCATCTCCTGGTACTGGGGCAACAGGAGAAGCGCACCGGGGACTGCCAGCGCCCCGAGCACAAAAACGAACAGCACTGAACGGACGCGAGATTGTCCACGAGCCAGTAAGTAGGCGGCGGGCAGCGCCAACAGCAACGTCCCGAGAAGCGTCGCAACAGTCAAGATCGCGCTGTTCTCCAGCCCGGAACTGACAAGCGACCACGGGAGGGACACGGTCGGCCGCAGGCTGTTCCCCGGCAGCCCACCGAGGAGTGGGACCAGTGTGACCGCCGCCATCAAAAAGAGCACGCCGGCATTGGCGCGTCCCGCGCGGCGCTTCGAAGAGCCCACCCACCTCAGGGGGTGGCGCCACGCGAGCCGAGGCGAGGCGGCCTGATGGACGCTCCGCCCCCCAACGAGCCGATCTCTTAGCCAACCCGGCAGAGCGGCAAGCGCGAGAAGCCTGGAGGTGATGACGCCTGGGCCCAGGCGCATCACGACGAACCCACCGACCGCGACAAGCAACAACGCCGCGCCCGTAAGGGTGCTCAACGCAGATGCAGGACCGAACTCGAAATAACGGAACGCCAGAGTTTGGTCGTAAGTCGAGGCAAGTTGTGTCGCGTTAACCGGCCCACCGCCGGTCACCAGGACCACCGACGCATAAGTCTGCGCCTCGACGAAGGTCCGGAAGACCGTAACGAACGCCAACATCGGCCACACCGAAGGGACGACTACGTGAAGCCAGTAGTACACGCCGCGCGCACCGTCCGTACGACCGGCCTCGAAGACTTGGCCCGGCTGGCGCTTATAGCTGCGAACATGAGCAGCAGGCACCACGGCGCGCCTTTCCAGGTCCCTATGACCACGATGACGGCGAAGGCAAACTTCGCGCTCTGGAACCAGAGCACGGGATGGTGGGCGCCAAAAAGATGTGCGCGAATTCCGTCGAGGACACCGTCGTTGTTGAAGAAACCAAGGAACAGGTTCGCCGCCGAGGTCCACGGTATGACGAGCGGCACTACGAACAGTGCCATGAGGACGCCGCGTCCTCGTCGCAGCCGCGAGACCATCCAAGCGCCTATCAACCCGAGGCCAACTTCGAGCGGGACAGTTATGGCGACGTACACGACCGTGTGCAGCAAAGCTCCACGGGCGATTGAGTCTGCGAAAACGTCTCTGTAGTCGCGAAGCCCGGCAAAGGTGTTCGGCTTGAGGTCGTACCAATTGAAAAAGCTACCGAAGCCTTGTTGGACGAGGGGCTCCAGAGCGAACGCCGCGAGGAAAACGAACGGGGCGCCCGCGACCACGACGAGTACAGCCCTGTGGTACCGCCACGACCAAGTACCGGGCCGCCCCGGTAGAGGGCCGAGCATCTCTTCTGATTACCTTGTCATGCGGAGCACAGACCACCCCGAACCAAGGGGGACTTCAAGCTGGGCGGCACGCCCTTCGCGGTGCTCGACGACGCTGAAGGGCACCGTCGTAAAGCGGTCGCCCGCCCGGCCAAGCACGGCGACGTCTGTCTTCCAGCTCTCTGGCTCGTCCAGCAGGGCCCGCACACGGACCGACTGGCACCTACCAACCGCCGTGGGCTCGGACCAAGAACCATTTACGCTCCCGGTCAGGTCCACGACCCCAACCGCTATGCAATCGTCGGTGCGCACCACCCTTGCGAACACCGTCCCGCCAGCTGGCTCGGGCCGTACGGGCCCGTCCCAGTGGAGGCTAACTGCACCGTTGTCGTCTCCGACGTCGTACCAGCTCGTATCTTCCCCCTCGAGAAAAAGGTCACGGTAGCGCAGCGCAAAACGGTGCCAGGCGAGCACCGTCGCCACTTCCGCCTCCGAGAGGCGCTCGTGCTTGGGGTAGTACGGGTCGCAAAGAACTGCCCGGACATCGCCGAAAAGGAGCGCGCTGGAACCGAGACAGGTAGCCACTGCCTCGGTGCACACAACAGTGCGCAGCGAGCTCTCGCGGGCGGGCCCGCTCACCGGCCCGTCAGGATCGTTGGTCCCCCACACCGGGGGGTAGCAGGCTATCGAACCCCGCATGAGAGGGCCGCCCGACAGGCCAGGGCCCAGCAGCCCGGCCCTGCCTGCGCTGCGGTCCATAAGGCCTTCCAGGTGCCGCCAGCCGTCGTTAGGCGCCCACACCTCGCAGTAGCGAAAGCCCGGTCCCTCCGGGAGCGTAACGGCTGAGGGCACACCGTTCACCTGGTTGAAGCTGACCTGGTCCGCGGGGCGGGCGGCCCGGAACGACATCAGGAACTCCTCGTAGGCCGCGCGCAAATCAACGGGCTGCCCGCTCGCGTCGAGGGGCGAGCGTGGGTAACCGTACGTGTCGATGTGGAAACCGTCAAAACCGATGCGGTCCGCGGCCGAACCGTAGGAGGCAGCAAAGTGGTCCTGCCACTGCTTGTCGGCGGGGTTGGCGATCTTGATCATGTCGAAAAACCGCTCCATAAGACCGTCCCCTTGGTAGAGCATCATCTCGGGGTGCTCGGTAGCGAAGTGGGGGTCGGCCGCGTACACCGGTGCGTAGGCGTGCGCTACGGCACCCTGCTCGCGGATACCCGCCGCAAGCGCGCGTAGCGCTAAGAACGAGACCGGCCGGCCGGACGGGTCGCGCCAACCATCCTCAGGCCCGAGTGGTGCGGTGTACTCCGACATCCAGTCGTAGATCTGGACCACTGTGCACCGCAGCTCTTTCAACCATTCCAGGACGCCAGCGGTGTCCTTGTCCTCGAACGAAGTAGCGAACCCATGCACAGGGCGCTCGCCAGCATGTACACCGACCGTCGTCAGTTCCTCAGCCAGCATGCTCCCATCGGCGCCGAGCGCCTCGATCGAGTACGTCCCTCCCGGGAGCCCGGCGAAAGTAGCTGCCGTTCCAACTTCCGCCTCGACCGGGCCCCCTCGTGCCCGGCGGGCAACGACTCGCGAAGTCCCGGCGGGCAGGGTCGCCAGCCTGACCTCCTCGCCGGTCCGGTAAAAGGCGCGCACGCCCTCCAGTCGGGCCCATTGAACGCTCATTTTCAGAATCCTTTCGTGGCTCAGCGCAGGCCGCCGAGGGATACCCCGCTGCGAGCCCAGCGCTGGGTGAACAGGAACACCAGGATCACCGGGATGGTGGCGATGACTGACCCGGCGAAGAAAGGTCCCCAGGCAGTCGTGTGGTTACCGATGAAATCCGCCAGCCCGATCTGCACCGTGAACTTCGACGGGTCACTGAGCATTGTGAGCGCGACCGGGAACTCGTCGAAAGCAGCGCTGAAGGTGAACATGGATACAAGCGCCACCGCGGGCAGCGACAGTGGGATGATCAGGCGGCCTATTACCCGCATCGTGCTCGCGCCGTCCAGCCGGAACGCCTCCTCGTACTCGCGCGGGATACCGGCGAAAAAACCACGCAAGAAAAAGATCATAAAAGGCAGGTTCGAGCTCACGTACAGCAGCACAAGCCCTTCGAGCGAGTCGATCAGATGGAGCCGGTCCATGAGCAGGTACTGCGGGATCAGGAGCAGTATGTTCGGTATCGCCAAGCTGGAGAGGAAGATATAGAAGATCAGCTCTCTCAATGGGAACTTATAGCGCGCGAAGGCGAACGCAGCCAGCGAGGCCAAGACGACTGTGATAATAACGGTGGCGAAGGCGACCCCGAGGCTGTTGAAGAAGTAATGCCCGAAGCTGTTTTCCGACCAGGCTTGGGAGTAGTTGCTCGTCGTGGGATGGTTCGGGATGAGCACTGTGTTACCGAGGATGTAGTTGTTGTTCTGGAAAGAGAGCGAGACCATGTAGAGGAGGGGCCCAGAGACATCAAGGCCAGGAGCACTGCAAGGACGAGACGTAGCTTGTTCCTCGGGCGCGTGCCGAAGAGCCCCGGCTGGGCGGTGGCACGCCGGCCGCCTCGTGCCAACACAGGGGCCGCCGGCTTCTTCTTCTCTGTAGTGAGTGCCATAGGTGCTCCTCAGATATCTTGCTGGCGAAGTACGCTGATCTCGGCCCAACTGAAGCCGAAAAGGATAACGGCGAGCAGCGACGCCAGCGCGGCCGCGTACCCAAATTCAAAGAAGGAGAAAGCGTTTTGGTACATGTAGGTCATCAAGGTCTGCGTCGAGTTGTACGGGCCGCCTACACCTTTGGTGATCTCATATATCTGGGTGAACACCTGGACGGCGCCGATAATCAACAGCACCGTGACGAACGTGAGGGCTGGGCGCAACTCCGGGATGACGACGTGGCGCCATACGCGCCGCTCCGTGGCGCCGTCTATGCGGGCTGATTCCATCTGCTCGCGCGGTACTCCGTCGAGTGCCGCCAGGAAAATTATGAATGACCAACCGACGCCTTTCCAGATCGTAAGGAGCCACATCACGCCGTTGGTGGTCCAGGTTTCCGCCGTCCAATTGATGCTCTCGCTGTGGCCGGTGAAAAATCCAAGGACTGCGTTGGCCGCGCCGCCCTGCGAGGCGAATAGGTAGGAGAAGACCCAGCTCACAACGACGTACGAGGTGACGACCGGGATGTAGACGGCCGCCCGCCAGAAAATCGAACCGGGCAGGCGGTCAGTCAGGACCGCCGCCGCAAAGAGACCAAGGAAAATCTGTACCGGCACGGTCAGGACAACCCATAGGAGCGAGTTGCGAGCCGCGGTGCGCACGACGGGGTCGTGGAAGATTTTGGTGTAGTTGGACCACCCGACAAAAGGGTTGGATGCTCCAGGGAAAATGTGCCAGTTGAAAAAACTGATCTCGAACTGGCGAAAGACCGGGTAGGCCGTGAAGACGACGTACACGGCGAGCGCCGGGAGGAGCAACAGGTACGGTACAGCCGCCTTTCGGGCACGCTGGGAGCGTGCCGAGCGCCGCGAGGCGGCGCCCGGCGAAACGTCCACCGGGCGCCGCTCGTCGAGCGTGTTTGCTGCGATCAACTGTTGGCGACCAACGCCGCGTTGGCTTCTTGCGACGCAGTGTCCATAGCGTTTGAGACCGACAGGTTCCCGGCTAGTACTTCTTGCATCTCGGCCCCGAAGTCAGCGTCGAGGATGGAGTAGCCAGGAGCCACGGGACGGGCCCTCGCCGTTAGGAGCTGCTGGACGAAGATGCTGAGGTAGGGCTGTTGCTTTACCTCGGCGGCCGCGTCCGCCTTGTAGGCCGCCAGGTCGCCCTGGTTGGCCATCTGGAGCTGCGCGTAGGAGCCAGTAAGGAACGTGGCCAACTTCTCGACTTGAGGGAGGTTTTGTACATCTTTGGCGATAACGAGGTCCTCGCCACCTACCGTTGAGACTGTGCCTCCAGGTCCGGACGGCATCAGTTCCATGCCGTAATCGGCCGGCGTCGTGAACTTCTCGGCGGTGTAGGTCGGATAGGCCCACGGGCCGTCGATGTACATGGCGTACTCACCCTTGGGGAAAGCGGTCTCTCCGGAAACCGAGCCCGACCCCCCTACGAGGTCCGAACCGATGTCGCCGGCCTTGTCCAGGTTCACGAGATCCTGGATGGTTGCTTCCGTGGCTGTCCCGTTCATATACCCCGTAGTTGTGGTCCAGGTGGGGTTGGTGAAGTTGCCCCCGTTGCTCCAAATATAAGGAGCGACATTCCAAATGTCGGTGCCGTCGACGCCGAGGCCGAACTGGCCCTTGGCCTTATTGGTCAGGGCGGCAGCGTCCGTCCAGACCTGAGCGAGCGTTGTCGGTGGCCCGGCTATGTTGGCGGCCGCGAAGTCGGCCTTGTTCCAGAAAAACACCTGGGTGTTTGTGTCATCGGGGACGCCGTAATAGTTGCCGTTGTAAAGGTTGGTCGACAGCGGGCCGGGAAGGGCACCACCTAGGATCGACTTGGCCCACTTCTGCTTGCTCAGGTCGAGCAGCACTCCCTCCGCAGCCAGAGAGGGCACCCAGGCGATGTCGGACCGGATCAGGGCCGGCGGGTTGCCAGCGGACGCGGCAGCGATGAATTTCGCTTCCAGGTCGGCGTAGGGGACGACGACAGACTGGACCTTGATACCGCGGTTCTCGGCTTCGAACTTTTTGAGGACGACGTTTTGCATCGTCGTGGCTTCTTTGTCTGTGGTGTTGTAAGCGTTCCAGAACTGGAGTGTGACGCTTGAGGCTGATGCGGGCGCGACGCCAATGGCAGTAATCCCGGTGAGGGTCGTCATAACCCCCGTACCTGCCAACAGCGTCGCCCTGACGAGGTATTTCCTCCGGGTAGTCCCCTTGGTAGCTTTCATGCTGTCCCTTCCTTCTCTGTTGGTCCCCTCGGTGGTTGAGGGGTGGCTTGCTTGGTTGCTTGCTTTGGGGGGTGAGGGGCACCCGTCGGGCGGCGAAGTGGATCGCCGCCCGGGGGCGGGTCGGGTGCCCGTTTGTTGAGCTGGTCCCACAGGACGAAGTACATCGCGTGGGCCCAGGTAAGGTCGGCAGCCGGTTCGCCCCAACGCCCAACCCACAACAAGTAGTTGGTTGGGTCGCGGGTCTCCCCGCCAACCTGCTCGGGAAGCCGGCCGGCACTGTCAAAGTGCCTCTCCACCTCGGAGGCCCACCGGCGTGCCGCGTCGAGGTCGCCTTGGCTGGCGCGGTACCAGCCGAGCCAGGCGGTGAGGAGCGGCCAGGCGCCGCTGCCGTAGTAGGTGTCCTGCTTGTAGCGCCTGATGCCGCCGTCGAATATGAGGCCCTCTTCGATCGCCGATGCCGTCGCCGCCATCACAGGGTCATCAACCTCGACCGCACCGAAGGGGACGGCGAGCCACAACAAGCTGGCGTCCACCCCGCTGCGGGCGCTCGACTTCTCGAACGTCCCGGCGTCGCTCACTCGCGAAGCGATGGTGCTGGCCACCTCTTCGGCCTTCCTGCTGGCGCTCGTTCTCCCAGTGAGCACAGAGCCGGCTGACAGGCCCCCGTAAACGCATGCCAGGGTCGAGGTGTGCACGTCGGTACCGCTTTCTTCCCAACAGTCGAAGCATGGGTCCTGGCCCACGGCTTCGAGGTAGCGCACGGCAAGTTCGACGCTTGCCTCGAGTTCGTTAGCTAGCGGCCCGGCTTGCCAACGGCCAACGTGGTGGGAAAGAGCCCAAAGCCATGTCCCGTAACCGTCTATCTGGAAATTCGGCCAATCATCCGAGGTCACCGAGCCGTCCAGGGCGAAGCGCGCGGGCGGCATCTTGGACGCCACGTTGTCCTGCCCTGCGAGGCGTCGCTCAGTAGCTTCGCGAACTGTGGGGGCGATCCGGGCGATGGCCGTCGCGACCCACCTGTGGAACCTTTCTGCTGCTTCTCGCTCACCAGCCAGGTCAAGGGCGAAGGCGACGAACGACCCGTCACGGAGCCAGGAGTAGCGGTACGGGGGGAACTCTTTCGACGCGACGAAAGCGCCGGAGCTCACCTGGTGGTCAAGCATCGACCTGATGCTGGTGGCGGCCAGTGCCTGTCCGTGGGTGCCAAGGCGTTCGGTGGTCATCGTTAGGCCTTCTCCCCGACGGCTCTCTCTCGGCGAGCGATCGGCGCGAGTTCTACGGAACGGTGGATAGGCGCACTGAAGAGCTCCCCGAGCACGATGCAGGCCACGCCGCGCGCCCACGAAACGTCGTCTGCCGAGTCGACTACGAACTCGACGTCGGAGTCGAGGTCAGCGAAGGTGCGCTCCTGCATCGCAGCGAGCGCCGCGTCCGAACGCAGAGGGCCAGCCAGCGTCCCTTCGCCCGAAAGGATCACAAGCCTCGGGTTGAGGAGGTTCACCAACGTTGCGATCCCCACGCCAAGCATTCGGCCGGCCTTTTCCAGAGCCTTGGCCGCAACGGCGTCGCCGGACTCCGCAGCCTCGCGCACCTCGTTCATGGTCAACGGCGAACTGTCGGGACGCGCCACTGAGCTGGTCTCGCCCCGCTGGAGTGCCTCGTCGATGTACCGCAGCACAGCGTTGTCAGAGCTGAGAGCCTCCAGGCACCCGCGTAGGCCGCACCGGCACCGGACGGTTGACCCCCCCACGGGCAGGTGCCCGATCTCACCAGCCGCACCCCTCGCACCGCGGCACAGCTTCCCGTCGATCACGATCCCGGCACCGACACCCACGCCAATTGTGACTACGACGAAGTCGTCAACACCGTGGCCCCGCCCGAACCACTGCTCGGCCACGGTTAGGGTGTTCACGTCGTTGTCCACAAGGACGGGGCGGCCCAAGCGTTGCGCGATCGGGCCGGCCACGGCAACGTTCCTCCAACCGAAGGCGGGCGAGTAGCGGCAGATCCCCGTGCCGGCATCGACGAGACCTGCGAGACCGATCCCGATCCCAACGACCTGGTCGAGGCCAACGCCAGCCTTGCGGACCGCATCGGTCGTAGCGAGACAGAGCTGGTCGAGCACCGAGGCGGGGTCTACCTCGGTGGAGCGCGACGATGCGAAGGGGTGCCCGCTCAGCTCTGCAGCCCCAAGCCCGTCGAGTTCGACCAGCTCTGAATGAAGCACCTCGGCGCGGAGGTCCGTCACCGCTATCGAGATGTCAAAACGCGTTACCTTCAGCCCGACGATGTAGTTCCGCTCGTCGTCGATACGCAGGAGCAGGGGTGGCCGGCCGCCGCTCGACTTGCCCTCGCCGACCTCGTTGATCAGGCCGCTTTCGACGAGCTCGGCGACTATCGCAGACACCGTGGTTGGGCTGAGACCGGTTGTCCGCACGACGTCGGCGCGCGACGCTGCGCCGGTACGCAACACGTTGAGGACCAGGTTGCGGTTCATGTCAACCATCAACTGGC
Organism: uncultured Acidimicrobiaceae bacterium; assembly: GCA_963699075.1. Taxonomy (GTDB): domain Bacteria; phylum Actinomycetota; class Acidimicrobiia; order Acidimicrobiales; family Palsa-688; genus Fen-671. Next base: position 760,230 of record CAVOTF010000006.1, read on the forward strand.
GGTCGCCGCGACGGATGCCGTGCCGGGAGAGCTGCCCGTCTCCACTGCCGTCAGGGCTCTCGCCCGGGCGCCGTGATCGCCGTGCGGTCATGGGTGCAGCTTCTCCCCCTCTGCGTACTGCCCTGTCGCCTGACCAGGTCTTTCGGTTACTACCTTTGTCCTTAGGACAAACAAACTATGCCTCTAACTTTGTCCTAAGGACAAACTAACTACCGCGGCCATCATTGTCAACGCACCCCGAACAGGGCACCGTCAGCTGGGCAGGTTGCGGCTAACGAGAAGCGGTGGGGCCACACCTGCCTGCAGGTAGCAGCCGACGATCTCGGCTGTCAGGGCCTGTGCGACCAGGATCCCGGCAAACGAGGAGACGCCGCAGACACCAAGGCCCCCCGCCCCACCCGCCCTGGGCCCGAGACGTACCGCCGTATCCGCGTAGGGAGCTCCGGTGTCGATGCTGATTTCGGCGACCTCGAACAGGCGCAGCCCGCTCGGGTGCCTCGAGCGAACGGTGCGGCTGTGCTCCAACGACGTGACGGCAACCACCGGGAGGCCGCGACGGGTTGCCTGCAGCGCCATCTCTACGGGCGCGCCGTTACAACCCGAGTGGGATATGACGACGAATGCGTCCCGCCCCCCGATCGTCGCAGCTTCCAGGAGCGCGGTCGCGGCTTGCGGGCGCCGCTCCAGTTCTCCGCTTGCAAGGTCCTCCTTGGTGGCCGAGGCGGAAGCGACCAGGTCATCGAGGACCAGCTCCTTCATGACGGAAAGGCCCCCGGCGCGCCCGGCCAACTCCATTGCCACGGCGCGAGAGTGGCCTGTCCCGAACACCCACACGGTCCCCCCGGCGAGCAAGCGCTCAGCTAGGACGCGTCCCGCCTGGGCGATGACGGCGGCCTCGTGCTCCCGGAGCCTGCTGACATAGCGGGCTGCAACAGCAAAGACGTTGTCGGCATTGACGACTTCGTCGGCTGCCTTCTCGTTAGCGGTTGCGGGCTTGTGGTCGAGCATGGGGCCTCCGGCGTCAGCCGATCGGGCGCTGGAGCTGGGCAACGAACTTGTAACGGTCGCCCCGATAAAACGACTGCACATACTCGACAGGGCGCCCTTCGCTATCGCGGCTGTGGCGGGTGAGCAGGAGCATCGGGTAACCGACCGTGGTGTTGAGCAGGGCGGCTTCCTTTGGCGGCGCAGGGACCGTCTCGATCGTCTCCTCCGCCTCCGCCAAGTGGACCCCGAACTCGGTCGCGAGCAACTCGTAGAGCGAGACCGAGTCACCGAGCCGGCGGGCAAGGCCGGGGAAACGAGCGGCAACAAGGTGAGTGGTCTCGATTGCCATCGGCTCTTCGCTGGCCATACGGAGCCGTTCGACGCGAAAGACCCGGGCACCGTGACGTACGTCGAGACGGCGGGACAGTTCCTCGTCTGCGCCAACCTGGCCCACCGAGAGCAACCGCGAACGGGACGCGAGCCCGCGCCGGCGCATATCTTCGGTGTAGCTGGTCAGCTCGAGTGGCTGAGCAATCTTGGGTAGAGCGGCAAAGGTGCCGCGCCCTTGCATCCTGACAAGGCGCCCCTCAATGGTGAGCTCGTGCAGAGCCTGGCGGATCGTGGTGCGGCTCGTGGCAAAACTCTCGGCCAAGGAGCGTTCGGGCGGCAACGCCTGGCCAGGGGCGAGCCCGGCCAGCATGTCGGCCAAATGGCCCTTGACCACGTAGTACTTGGGGTACTGCCTGCTCAGTTGGTCCTCGGTGCCGGCGGGCGCCGAAGCAGAGCCGGCCTCGGCCGTCCTCATGGGTTGCCTCCTGGCCAGCCCAGCGGCTGGGTGCGTGAGTGAGCCTCTTCGATGTTAGAGAAACCTGCGACTGGACATCGTAGGACGTTTGCGCGATCATTTGGTCTAGACCATATTGGTCTAGACCAGATTCCCCCGACGGCCACGAGGGCGCGCACCAAACCTGAGTGGACCCGAACAAGCACAAGGAGCGCACTGTGAAGAAACGCTTTATCGCTCCCACCGCTATCGCCCTCGCCGTCGCGGCTGGGGTAGGCGGTGGAGCAGTACCGGGAATAGCATCGGCCGCCTCGGCCTCGGGCGGCACCCTAACCGTCTGGCTGATGACAGGCGACACAGATCCAGCCGTCTACAACACCGTCAACGCCGCCTTCACAAAGGAGTACCCGGGCTGGACGGTCAATGTCGAGATCCAGCAGTGGAGCGGCATTTCCGCCAAGATCCTCACTTCTCTGGCCACGAGTTCCCCGCCCGACATCATGGAGCTAGGCAACACAGACGTAGCCGAGTTCGCCGCCTCCGGGGGGCTCGACAACCTGGCCACGGACGAAAGCCAGTTCCAGAACAGCTCCAGTTGGCTGAGCGGCCTGGAGGGCCCGGCCGAGTACAAGGGCGGCCTCTACGCCGTCCCCGAGCTAGCCGGCGACCGCGTGGTCGTGTACAACAAGGCGATGTTCAAGAAGGCCGGGATCACCAAAACGCCCGCCGACCTCAACGACCTCCTTGCTGACGGCGCTGCGCTGAAGAACGCCTACTCCAAGGTGAAGGACTTCTCGGCGCTCTACCTGCCGGGCGAGGAGTGGTACGCGGCCATGCCCATCGTATGGGCCGAAGGCGGCCAGATCGCCGTCGAAAAGGGTGGCACGTGGTACGGCGACCTGAGCTCCACGAAATCCCTGGCCGGCCTCAAGGAGTTCCAGGTGATCCAGAACTTCATGTCGACGTCGGCCTCCCGTGATGTGAACGAGGCCAACCCCTCGGACTCCGCCATCTTCGCCAGCGGCAAGGCTGCCATGTACATCGACGGCACCTGGACATTGGGCACGGACATCACCGACAACAAGGCCTTGAAGGGAGATATCGGTACCTTCATCCTCCCGGGCGTCAACCCGGGCTCGGAGGCGCCCGTTTTCCTCGGGGGCTCGGATCTCGGCGTCGCCAAGAACAGCCCCAACCAGGCTGAGGCGCTCGCGTGGGTCAAGTTGTACAGCGGCAGCGCCAACCAACTTCTCCAGGCCTCGAACGAAGGCTTCATCCCGAACGCCAGCAACCTGGTTGGCCAGGTCAACGTCAGCTCCAACATCAAGACCTACTTCAAGGCAGCGGCCGTAAGCCAGTTCACGCCACCGGTGCCGGGCTGGGCGACCGTCGAGGCGGACAACGTCATGCAAGACCTGCTGGCCCAAGTGGCCGAAGGCAAGGAGAACGTCGCCCAGATAGCCAAAGAATACGACCAAAAACTAGACACCCTGCTCAACGCCCAGTAACGGGCCTTAAAGCAAAATGGTTGCACCGACAGTGCCAAATCTGGCGCCCGCAAGGAAGGGGCGCCCCATTATTGGGGCCCCCTCCGACGGTCGGCACAACCCTCGCTCGAGCTGGCGTCGTGCCATGCGGCGCCAGCTCCTGCCACTGCTTTTCCTCCTCCCCTCGGTAGGCCTGATCAGCTTCCTGACCCTTTACCCCCTCGGGAAGCTGATCGCCACGTCGTTCCAAAACCTTGGCGCCTTCCAGCTCGTCCAACACAAAGTCGTCTGGGACGGCCTGGCCAATTACCGTACGATTTTCGCCAGCGGCGGTGGCTTGGGCACCTCGATCCTGCAGACTGCGATTTTTGTGGTTGCATGTGTGGGCCTGACTATGGCTGTGGGCACCGGGGTAGCGTTGCTCCTCGGCCGCATCGGCAGGGTGCTGCGGACCGTGGTCACCGTGTGCATGCTTTTCGCCTGGGCCATGCCAACCTCGGCAGCCGCCACAGTTTGGACCTGGTTGTTCCAGCAGGAGTACGGCGTGGCCAACGACACTCTCAGCTCGCTCGGCTTGAACTTCAGCAACCACAATTGGTTCGGCAGCGAAATCGGCGCATACAGCATCATCGTCGCCAACATCGTCTGGGGAGCTGTACCCTTCGTCGCCCTCATGATGTACTCGGCTCTCACGTTGGTACCTCGCGACCTGTACGAAGCGGCGGCGGTTGACGGCGCTTCCCCAACCATCACCTTCCGCAAAGTGACCATGCCTATCGTGCGCCCGATCTTCGTCTTGATGACAGTGCTATCGGTCATCTGGGACGCCAACGTGTTCAACCAAGTCTGGTACTTGACACAGGGCAATGCCCAACTGCTCAACGTCGTCCCGCTCGGCGTTTGGCAGTACATAGAGGCGTTCTCCAGCACGCAATACGGACTTGGCGCCGCGGTCGCGGTCATAATGATCCTGCTCCTGGTGGCCGTCACGGGTTATTACATCCGGCTCATGGTCCGCACGGGCCAGGTAAGAGCAGAGGCGAAGACATGACGGCACCTGTGCACATGGCTGGGACCCGGACCACGCGCTACCGGTATATGACCTGGGTCTGGCGGGCGGTGGCAATTGCCTTCGCTGCGATCATGGTCTTCCCCGTCTACTGGATGGTCCAATCCGCGTTCGAGCCGAACAGCGACATCACCTCGCTCTCGCCGAACTTCTTCCCCGTCCACTTCACGTTCCACAACTTTGTCGACGCTGTCCACCACACGGCTGGCGTCGGTACGGCGTACTTCCTGGACGACGCCCGCAACAGCCTGTTGGTCGTCGGGTCGGCGACGGCTATCACTCTGGTTTTCGGGTTCCTTGCTGCAGCAGCGGTGAGCCGTTTCCGGCTGAGGGGAGCGTCGGGGTTCCTGGTGCTCATCCTGGTGGTGCAGATGGTGCCCGGCACGGCGCTCATAATCCCCTTGTTCTTAATGCTGGACAGTCTCCATCTGACCGATAATTACTTCGGGCTCATACTGGTATATGCGGCGTCGACGTTGCCTTTCACGATCTGGGCGTTGCGAGGCTTCGTGCGCGGCGTGCCCATCGAGCTCGAAGAGGCGGCCATGGTGGACGGGGCCACCCGCTTCGGCGCCTTCAGGCGCATCCTTTTGCCCCTGGTACTGCCCGGCGTGGTTTCCGCCGGGGTATTCGCCTTCATTACGTCTTGGAACGACTTCTTGGCCGCGGACGTCCTCATGCAGCAGAACAATCACCAGACGCTGCCTGTCTGGCTCTACAGCTTCACCACCAACACAGGCACCGATTACGGGGGCCTCATGGCCGGCTGCACCATAATGGCCCTTCCCGTAGTGATCTTTTTCCTCCTGGTCCAGCGGCGGCTCGTCAGCGGCCTCACGGCCGGAGCCGTGAAGGGGTAACGGATGACGATGACAGGGCCTGGAGCCCGTGAGCCGCAGTTGGGCAAACTTATGGCCTCCGAAATGGCCGAACAACCGGCCCGGTTGGCTTCTCTGCTCTCGCGGCGCGAGGAGATCGCAAAGGATATCGGGTCGGTCGTCCCCGCCCATTTGCAGGGTACGGTGCTCGTGGCACGTGGCTCGTCCGACCATGCTGCAACCTGCGGAGCTTACCTCCTCGAAATTGCCACCGGCAGACCCGTGGCCCTCGCCTCCCCGAGCGTGCTCACGCTATATCGCCACAACACCGATTATTCCGGCCACCTCGTCATAGCGGTGAGCCAGTCCGGTCAGACGCCAGAGATCGTCGAGGTGCTCCGCCAGGCGCGCGCCGACGGCGCACGCACTATCGCGATCACCAACGACGCAGCCAGCCCGCTCGCCGAGGTGGCGGATTTGCCGGTCCTGCTCGGTGCGGGCCAAGAACTCGCCGTCCCAGCTACGAAAACGGTAACGGCGCAATTCGCTGCGTTCGCGATAATCGCCCAGTCGCTAGGTGAGATCGGCCTGGACGACAAGGTAGCTGATGAGCTGCCCCGGCAGGTGGCCGAGGTTCTCGCCGACCCGGTCCCAGCAGCCGCACTGGCGGAATGGCTCGCCGACGGAGACCGTCTTGTCACCTTGGCCAGAGGCCTCCTGCTCGGAGCAGCTAGGGAGGCAGCCCTGAAAATAGCCGAAACTAGCTCGATGCTTACGACCGGGTTCTCGTCGGCAGACCTCCGGCACGGGCCGATCGCGATCGCTTCGCGCAAACCGCCCTTCATCGCCTTCGCGCACCCCGGCCCGGCCTCCCCGGACGTCTTAGGTGCCGTAAACGAGCTGAGAGAGCGCGGGGCCAGCGTCCGCATAATAGGACCGGTCGAGGGGAGCGACATGGGTTGGCCCGCGGCGGCGCCGGAAATCCTCGCCCCGGTCCTGGCCGTCGTGCGCGGCCAGCAACTTGCGCTCTCGCTTGCTCGACTTCTTGGGCGCGACCCGGACGCGCCGCCAGGCCTGTCGAAGGTCACCCCTACGTGAAAGGCTTTGTGCTCGTTGCAGCGCGCGTTGCCACCCCTATTGAGCTCCTCGAAAATGGGTTCGTCGTGGTGGAGGGTGGGTCGGTGCGCGACGTTGGCTGCGGGGCTCCGCCAACGGTGGGCACTGTCGTGGATCTCGGCGACACGTTGATCGCGCCCGGCTTTGTTGACGTCCACGTCCACGGTGGTGGGGGCGCCCAGGTCAATTGCCCGACCCGCGAAGAGGTCGAGGAGTCAGTCAGGAGCATGGCGCGCTTTCACGCCAGGCACGGCACGACAGCCCTCGTCGCGACGACCGTTTCCGATAGCCCCGAGGCACTCAGGACGGCGGTCGAGGGTGTCGCCACGGTTGCAACGATGCACCGCGGGGACCTCGGGCTCGGCAACATGGGGTCGGGACATGCAAGCCAAGACGGCGAAGGGGCCATCGTGCTCGGCTCCCATCTAGAAGGCCCCTGGATCGCCCGCTCGAGAGCGGGGGCCCAGTTCGTCCCCGCGCTTCGCCCACCATCTGTAGCCGAGCTGGCCGACCTCGTGGCCCACGGCAGCGGCACGGTGAGGCTTGTGACGATCGCACCGGAGCTCGATGGCGCCCTCGACCTGATCGCAGCGGCCGTGTCTGGCGGCATCGTCGTCTCGATCGGCCACACCGACGCCGATTACGCGACGACGAAGCTCGCCTTTGACGCCGGGGCCAGCCACGCGACCCACCTTTTCAACGCCATGGCGCCGGTCCACCATCGCCGGCCGGGCCAATCGCAGCAGCTCTCGGGGACGAACGAGTGTCACTCGAGATCATCGCGGACGGCGTCCACATTCACCCCGCCCTGATCGCGCTCGTAGCCACTCTGGCACCTGAACGGCTCGTGCTTGTCACCGACGCCATCGGGGCTGCCGGGGCGCCCCCCGGCCTGCACCGCCTAGGCCCTCTCGAGGTCTTTGTGACCGACGGTCGTGCGGTGTTAGCCGGCAATGCCGAGACCGTTGCAGGTAGCGTCCTCACGATGGACAAGGCGGTGGCATTGACGGTGGAGGTGGCGCGCGTGCCCCTGCTCACAGCGCTCCAGGCTGCATCTCTCCACCCGGCCAAGGTCCTCGGGGAGCATCGCAAGGGCCGGCTCAGCCCCGGCGCCGACGCGGACATAGTGGTGCTCGACAGGCAGCTCGGTGTTGTCGCAACTGTCGTCGGCGGCCGGGTGGTCTACGACCCGAACGGCGTGCTCAGTTCCCTCAGGGACGGTCCCGGCAACAGTACGGCCGTACGGAGCCCGGCCGTGCCGAGTTCGCAGGGCGCGACGGAGCCGGCCCCAACGCCTTGACAGCTGTCCTCGGCCTCGATGTCGGTGGCACCCACAGCCGGGCGCGGTTGGTGCGCGACGGAGCAGTCGCAGGAGAAGCCAACGGCCCAAGCGCGAGCTTGGCGGCGGCCGGGCGCGGTCGCGCTCGGCGCGTCAGTTCGGGCACTTCTCGATGAGCTGGCGCTCGGCCCTGGCGCAGGTCTCGACGCCGTGTGCGTAGGTGCCGCTGGGACGGGTGCGGCCGAGTCGGACGCCTTCTTTGTCGAGCTGCTTTCCCCCCTCACCAGCCGAGGTCTGGTCGTGGTCGTCAATGACGCCCGCATCGTGCTGGCAGCTGGCGCCCTCAGCGAGGGGATCGCCTGCATCGCAGGCACCGGGTCGATCGCCGTAGGCGTTGCCGCAGGCCGCGAGGAACGCGCCGGAGGGTGGGGCTACCTGCTTGGCGACGAGGGCAGCGGCTACTGGGTGGTGCGTGAAGCCATCCGCGAGCTTGCCTTGCGCAAAGACACCCACTCCCCCCTCGGGGCGCTCGGCGCTGCCGTGATGGGAGCGGCGAACTGCCCGGACATGGCTTCGTTGCTGCAGCGGTGGTACGACCATCCGGCGCCCGACGAGTGGGCCGCGCTGGCGCCGATGGTTATCGATTGCGGGGATCCTTTCGGACCGGACATTGCCGAGCGCGCGGCTCAGGCCCTCGCAACGAGCGTTTCAGCTGTACACGTCCGCCTCGGAGGGCCGCCGGCGTTGCCAGTGCTGCTCGCCGGCGGCTTGCTGACTGGGCATCGGGTATTAGCCGGGCGCACGGTCCGCATGGTCGAGTCATTGCTGCCAGGCGCTGACGTCCGCGTACTGAGGGATCCCCCGGTCGCCGGTGCCGTCCGCCTGGCCCTCGAGGCCGCCGCAGGTTCCCAGGGAAAACCCAGCTTGCTGCAAGCTGGTACGGAGGCGCGTACAGGAGACTAAGTCCATGATCGACCTGATCAGGGCTAACGTCGCGGCCGTGCCGAGCGCCGCGTATGGCAGAGGGAAGGCGGCTCGGTGACGCTCAGGGCGCGCCTCGTGGCCGGCCTGGTCGTGTTGATGACCCTTGGCCTTGCGATCTTCGGGGTCACCATGTACGAGCTGTACTCCAGGTCACAATACGACCAGCTCAGCTCCGAGCTGCAGAGCGCGGTGCCCCTTGTGACCCGCGAGCTGTCCAGGGCCGCAGGGGTAAACCTGCCACTCGGAGATCAGGACGAGAACTCGGGAGATAACGGCGCACATGCGGGCCCCGACGCCGGGCCAGAGCCGGGAGGGGCGGTAGAGGGAGGCCCGCCGGCGGGAGGCGGCCCAGGCGGCCCGCAGGTGCTGGTCACGCCGGGCACCTACGGCGAGCTCGTAAACACGTCGGGGAAAGTTCTGACCTCTGTGCAACAGGTCAGCACTTCGAGCCCCCAGCCTCGCCTTCCCGCAGCGCTGGTCTCCAAGGGCAACCGGGCGCAACTTGTCCACGTCGGTTCGCTCGAGGGCGGGACCGGGTGGCTGGCTTACATCGGCGCCCGGCTGAGCAACGGCGACCGCGTGATTGTTGCCCTGCCCTCCAACCAGGTGACCAGTTCACTGCACGACCTCGTCGTCATCGAACTATCAGGCGCGGTCGGGGTCCTCGTCGTACTCTCGTTGGGATCCGGGCTTGTCCTGCGCCGCGGGCTGTCGCCGCTCGAGCGGATGGCCGACACGACAAAGGAAATTGCGGCCGGTGACCTCAGCCAGCGTGTGCAGGTGAGCTCAGCTGGTACCGAAGTCGGCCAACTTGCAGTGGCGTTCAACACGATGCTCGACGAGATCCAAGCCGCGTTCGCAGAGAGGGACGCCACTGAAGGACGGCTCCGCCAGTTCCTTGCTGATGCTTCTCATGAACTGCGCACGCCACTTACCTCGATCCAAGGCTTCGCAGAGCTGTTCCGCCTAGGGCCAGACAACTCGACCGTCGGCACCGAGACGATCATGAGGCGGATCGAAGAGGAATCGGGCCGAATGAAAGGGCTGGTAGAAGACCTACTCCTCTTGGCGCGCCTCGACCAGGTGCGCCCAAGCGAACGCGTCCCGGTCGACTTGTCGGTCCTGGCCGCCGATGCTTGTAGCGACGCGACGGCGGCTGGCCCAGGCCGCCCAATTACCTTGAGCGCCCCCCAACCCGTCGTCGTGCTTGGCGACGAGGCCCACCTCCGTCAGGCCTTGGCAAACCTGCTCAGCAATGCCCTCACCCACACCCCCGCCGGCAGCCCGATAAGCGTGGCAGCTCAGCTCGAAGCTGGCGCGGCCGTGGTCCAAGTGCGCGACCATGGGCCAGGGTTGGACGCCGACGCTCTCGCGCATGTTTTCGACCGTTTCTGGCAAAAGGACCCGCGCGCGCCGGCGCCGGGGCCGGGCTAGGGCTCGCCATCGTGGCCGCCGTGGCTGAGGAACACAGTGGCTCTGTGACAGCCGCCAACGCCCAGGGCGGCGGAACGGTGTTCACCATCCGGCTCCCGCTGGTCCCGAAGAACCGCTGAAGTCCCGTGTGCCGCCGGGCTCTTACTTGGCCTGTGTGCCTGCGGCCAAGCGGAGGGTGTAGCCGACGCCCCGCACCGTCTGGATGAGAGGTGCATCATCCGCGTCGACCTTTTGGCGCAGGTAGCTGATATAGGTTTCCAAGACACTGGCATTGCCGGAAAATGTGTACTGCCAAACATGTTCGAGGATCTGGTCCCGGGTGAGCACTCTCCTCGCGTTCGCTAGCAAATAGTGGAGAAGTTTGTACTCGGTCGGGGTCAGCTCTATGAGCCGGCCGGCGCGCCAAACCTCGCGCGTGTCGAGGTCCATTTCCAAGTCTTCGAAAGATAGGTGGTTGGAGCCCGGCCCGATCCCCGACGACCGGCGGAGCACGGCCTTGACGCGTTCCACTAGCTCCTCGATGCTAAACGGCTTGGTCATGTAGTCGTCGCTACCGAGGCGAAGGCCCTCGATCTTGTCCGCGGTCGTATCACGCGCGGTTAGGAAGATCACGGGGATCCTCGTCCCAGACCTTTCCGTCTGGCGAAGCCGCTTAATGACGTCGAAACCGTTGAGATCTGGCAACATCACGTCGAGGACCACCAGGTCAGGGGGCTTCTGTTCGACCGCTGCGAGGGCCGCGCGACCCGACGATGCCCGTTCAACCTCGAAGCCGTTCATGGACAGCCCCATGAACAGGAGCTCGGTTATGTGCTCCTCGTCGTCGACCACCAATACGCGAGGGACGTCGTCTGTCATCGGCACCTCCGTGGGCAATGTTACGCCGGGACAAGTTCCCAGGCGGTGCTGCCGCAATTCGGAGGGAACACCAAGGAGCGACGCTCATGATCGAGTACATGGCTATCACCACGCTCCAGCGGGGAACCGAAGACCCCTCCCCTACTGACTTAGGTACCGCACCCATCAGGACCGAACTCGAGCCACGCGACCATCGCCGGCGCCCAGCAGAGGCACTGCGTTCACTCGCCCGTGGCCCGGCCAACGACCCCGCATGGGTAAGGCCGGCGTTGCTCGCCCTGCTGGCGGTGACCGCAACCCTTTACCTATGGGACCTCGGCGCGTCCGGATGGGCCAACAGCTTTTATTCGGCGGCGGTACAGGCCGGTACCAAGAGCTGGAAGGCGTTCTTTTTTGGGTCGTCGGACTCCTCCAACTTCATCACAGTGGACAAACCGCCCGCCGCGCTCTGGGTTATGGAGATATCAGCCCGTATTTTCGGGCTTTCTTCCTGGAGCCTCCTGGTCCCTCAGGCCCTCGAAGGAGTAGCCGCCGTCGCCGTTGTGTACGCAACCGTCCGTCGTTGGTCCTCTGCCGGCGCCGGCCTGCTGGCTGGCGCAGTGATGGCGCTCACCCCGGTGGCGGCGCTGATGTTCCGCTACAACAACCCCGACGCCTTGCTCGTCCTGCTCCTCTGCGGCGCTGCCTACGCCACGACCCGTGCGATCGAGAAAGCTTCAACCCGGTGGCTCGTCTTGGCTTTTTCACTCGTGGGGCTTGGATTTATCACCAAGATGATGCAAGCGTTCCTCGTGGTGCCGGCGCTGGCCGGTGCCTACTTGCTGGCTTCACCTACAACGCTCTGGCGGCGGCTCCGCCAACTCGCCATAGCTGGTGCCGCAATGGTGGTTTCGGCGGGATGGTGGGTCGTGGTGGTTATGGCCGTGCCTGCAGCCGACCGTCCCTTCATCGGTGGGTCGCAGGACAACAGCCTTTGGAACCTCATCTTCGGCTACAACGGCTTCGGCCGCCTTACTGGCAATGAGTCCGGCAGTGTCGGTGGCGGCACCGGGACAACCGGCCGTTGGGGCCCGACGGGCCTGACCCGTCTCTTCGGCTCAGAGATGGGTAGCCAGATCTCCTGGCTTTTACCGGCGGCCCTGCTCCTGCTGGCCGTCGGCCTGGTACTGACGTTGAGGCGGGCGCGTACCGACCGCACTCGCGCCGCGCTGGTCCTGTGGGGCGGATGGCTCCTGGTTACCGGCCTGGTCTTCAGCCTCGCGCAAGGCATTATCCACCCCTACTACACCGTTGCCCTCGCCCCCGCGATAGCAGCAATCGTCGGGATAGGGACGTGGGCGCTTTGGTCGCGCCGCTCGGCCCTTTGGGCCAGGTTGGCGATGGGCTCTACCGTCCTCGCAACCTCTGCATGGTCTGTGGTCCTCCTCGACCGGGTACCCAAATGGCACCCCGAGTTGCGGCCCGTCATCCTCGCCGCGGGCTGTATGGCGGCGGTACTGATCGTGTTGTCCACCTACATCGGGCACGCATCACGAGCCCGGGTTGCCCGGGCGGTCGCGCTCGGCGTCGCAGGTGTTGCGGTGCTAGCCGCACCAGCCGCTTACACGCTGGCGACCGTCGCAACGCCCCATACCGGCGCGATCCCCTCGGCCGGACCGGCCTCTGCGGCTGCTGCTGGTCCGTTCGGCCAAGGCGGCGGGGGCTTCGGGCCCGGCGGCAGCGGCCAAGGCGGCGCCGGGGCGCAGCGTGGCCTACCTCGAGGCGGGCAGTTCTCCCCGGGTGGGACCGGCGCAGGGCGGACGTCTACGGTGCCGTCCTTCGGAGCTGGGGTGCCCTCAGGCTCTCTGGCCGGCGGCCCGCCGGGAGGTCCAAACGGTCGGAGCGGTGCAGGTGGGAACGTCGGTGGGCTGCTCAATTCGAGCACTCCGAGCAAGGCCATCACTGCTGCGCTCAAAGCGGGCGCCTCGCAGTACACCTGGGTAGCCGCGGCTGTCGGGTCGAATGAGTCGGCGGGGTACCAACTGGCCTCCGGAGAGCCCGTGATGGCCATCGGAGGGTTCAACGGGACCGACCCGGCTCCTACTCTGGCTCAGTTCGAGAAGTACGTGAGCGAAGACAAGATCCACTATTTCATCGCCTCCGGTGGCGGCTTCGGAGCCGGGCCCGGCGGCGGGAGCACTTCGAGTGATGATGCCTCCCTCATTACATCCTGGGTCGAAAGTCATTTCACAGCCACGACTATTGGCGGGGTAACGGTGTACAACCTCACCTCGGGAGCGAGGTAACAGCCATGACCCTCACCGTGGGACCATCGCTTGACCGGCTCACCGTCGACGTCGAGATCGTCGTGCCGGTGTACAACGAACAAGAAGCCTTAGCAGCCTCCGTCTACCGCCTTCACCGCTACCTCACGGACAAGTTCCCGCTTTCGTGGACGATCACGGTGGCGGACAACGCCAGCAACGACAACACCTGGGCCGTAGCGTGCGCGTTGGCCAAGGAACTCGATTGCGTGCGTGCCCTGCACATCGAGCAGAAGGGCCGGGGCCGCGCGCTACGAGAGGCATGGCTCCAGAGCACCGCCTCGGTGGTCGCATACATGGACGTCGACCTTTCGACCGATCTTGACGCCTTTTTGCCACTGGTGGCGCCCCTGCTCACAGGTCACAGCGACGTGGCGATAGGTTCCAGGCTCGCGCCAGGTGCGCGGGTGGTCCGTGGCCCAAAACGCGAGCTCATTTCGCGGACCTACAACGTCGTCCTGCGGGCTGCCTTGGGCAATCACTTCTCCGACGCGCAGTGCGGCTTCAAAGCTCTGCGAGCCGACGCGGCGCGCGAATTGGTCCCAATCGTCGAAGACAACGGGTGGTTCTTCGACACAGAACTGCTAGTGGTGGCAGAACGCCGTGGACTTCGGATCCACGAGGTTGCTGTTGACTGGGTCGACGACCCCGGCTCCACGGTGAACATCGTGACAACCGCCAGGGACGACCTGAAGGGTATCGCCAGGATGATGCTCGAGCCGCCCGCCGCCGGGCCCGCACCGCTGCGGTCAGCTTGGCGGCCCGGCATCGCGCGGCCTCGACCGAGCCAAGCTGGGCAGCTCGTGCATTTCGCAGGTGTGGGGCTCGTGAGCACGATCAGTTTTGCTCTGCTGTTCGCTCTGCTTTACGGCCCCCTCGGAGCTGCCGGGGCAGACGTGATTGCCCTCGCCCTCTGTGCGCTTGGGAACCTGGCCGCCAACCGTCGCTTCACGTTCCGAGGAAGAGGCGCCGAAGGACGTCGACACTACTATTCGACCGGGTTGTTCCTGGCACTACTCCCAATGGCGAGCACCCTTGCGGCTTTGGCGGTTGCTTCTGCAGTGGGCATCTCGAGCCTGCTCGTCGACCTGCTCGCCTTGACTGCTGCGAACCTTTGCTCGAGTGTGGTCCGTTTCCGGTTCTTGAGCGGCTCTGTGGCTGTGGTCGCGACAAATGGCCGACGATGAGAGAGGGCAAGCGCCTGTTGGCACGGCTGGCCCGCTACGCCGCGGTCTCCGCCATATCGACAAGCGTCACGCTCAGCCTGCTCGGGGTGATGATCTATTACAAAACCCTGTCGGCGGGCTGGGCCAACGTCTTGGCTACGGGCATTGGGACCATCCCGTCGTTCGAGCTGAACCGGCGCTGGGTCTGGGCCAAGACAGGCCGGCGGTCTGTCATGAAAGAGGTCATACCTTTCTGCACGATGTCGTTTGGCGAACTGGCGCTCTCAACCGTGGCAGTGAGCCTGGCGGCGAGATGGTCGGCGGCATCCGGTCTTGGCAACACCGTCGTGACCTTGATATCCGAGGCAGCCAACCTGTCTACCTTCGGGGCTCTCTGGGTTGTCCAGTATGTCGTGCTCGACAAGGCGCTGTTCGGGCTGCGCTTGCGCCCCCCGGCCGGGACCGCCGACGATGTTGAGGGACTGGTACCCGAGCCGATGGAACTCGAAGATGCGGCCTGACCAGGTGAGAGGAGCGGGCCCCTATAACGTGGCCGCCTATGGCAGGCAGCGACCTACGAGGTTTCACGGTGGCCGTCACGGCCGACCGGCGCCGCGACGAACAGGCCGTGCTACTCGAGCGCCTGGGAGCGCAGGTCCTGCTGTTCCCGCTCCTTCACACCGAGCCGGCCGACCTTGTTGACCTAAGGGCTCTTACCGAGGAGATCGCCGAGGCCCCACCTGATTACTTCGTTGCCAACACGGGCTACGGGATGCGCACCTGGCTCCAACTGGCCACGCAGTGGGGCCTCCAGGACGCTCTCGTCGGGTCGTTGAGCTCAGCCTCGACCATTGTCGTGCGGGGTGCCAAGGCTCTTGGCGAGCTCCGCAAAGTCGGGCTGGACGCCCTCTACAAAGCCCCTGGTGAAACCCTCGAAGAAGTCGTCGACCGCCTCGGCGAGGAGGACCTGACCGACGCGTCAATCGTTGTGCAACTGCACGGAGAACCCGCCGGCCCTGTGCTCGCGAAGCTCGAGCAGGCAGCGGCCACGGTCACCTACTTGCCGGTGTACAAGATGGGCGAAGGTGGCACCGACGCAGCCGGGGCCCTCATCGACGCTGTCTTGGAGGGCCGGGTCGACGCAGTGACGTTTACTGCCGCTCCGCAGGTCCAGATGCTCGCCGGCGTGGCCGAAGCACAAGGTCGCCTCGACGCTGTCCTCGACGCTTTCAATGTTGGCGGGGTGCTAGCAGCTTGCATCGGGCCGGTATGCGCGCAAGGGGCACGCCTCGCCGGGATCTCGTTGCCATTGGTGCCGGAGCATTCGCGCCTCGGCTCGTTGGCAAGCGCACTCGGGAGCTACCTCGCCGAACGCGGCCGAAAGAGCGGTCCTTTTTAGGCGGTTGCCATTGCCACAACCGGGGCCAACGCGGCGCCGCTGGCGTTCCCCGCTGACGGGGCACCACCAAAAGGCAACACGGTACCGTCCGCTTGAACGAGGTAATAACCCGGCGCGTCGACCGGGGCCGCGATGCCGATCGTGGCTAGCGGTGCAGCACCAGCAGCCGGGCCGTAGGACCTAGCATCACCGAAGGCCAGCACGGCCCCGTTCGCGCTCACGAGCCAATAACCGTTCCCGTCGTCGGTCCGTGCCATGCCGACCACTGGTTGGCTGAGGTGCGGTCGGACGGTGGGCCCATAGAACTTGGCGCTGCCAAAGGAGAAGACACTGCCTTCCTCAGTCACCAACCAGTAGCCGCTGCGAGAACGCGCCGCGACGATGCCCACCACGGGTTGGCTGAGGTGGCCGGCAGCCGTCGGCCCGCGGAACCGGGCGTCGCCGAAGGAGAAAACATCGCCGTTGCGGGCTACCAGCCAGTAGCCCTTCCCGTCAGACGTGACGGCCATACCGACGATCGGGCCCTGGAAGTGGTACGTGGCGGCCGAACCGTAGAACCGTGCGTCGCCGAAGCTGAACACGCCACCATCAGCTGCTACTTCCCAATACCCGCCTCCGTCCGGGGTGGCCGACATGCCAACGATGGGCTTCGCCAGCTTCACCCCGACTGTTGAACCGCGGAACCCTCCGCCCGCGTAGGCGAAAACCGCGCCCTGCTTGGTCGCCTCCCAGTAGCCGTGGCCGGCGTACGCGTTGACGCCTATCTGATCGGAGCGGTCCGCAAGGTCCACTGTGACTGTGGCTGCCGCCGGGCCTGGCTGGTGCGGCACGAAGGTAACAACCAGGTGGCATAGCGCGCCACGTGATGCGGCGCACGACGGCGTGACGGACCAGGCCCCGCCGTCGCCGCTCACAGATGCGCTTGCCTCGAAGGCGCCATCGCCGTTCCTGACAGTCAGCATGGCGCTGTTCGCCACTCCAGGAGTGGTCCCGATCTCGAGGGCCCCGGGGACGACGAGTTGGCTGTTCGCTGCAGTAGGCAGGGTGTAACCGAGCTGGCCCGGGGGGCCCGAGGTAAAGAGCTCGGTCATCGAGGTGACGCCCTTCACCGTGGTCACCGCTGCACCCATAGCCGGGCGCGGCCCGTAGTTGCCGAGGACATTGCGGCGATGGTCCCAGCAGCCGTTAGCAACGGCATTTGTGCAGTCCATATTCGGCGAGCCCGGCCCGTCGTCGTACATCCAGTCGTAGTCCGCCAAAAGGGCCGACGCCTCGCCCCCGGCCCAGTTGGAACCCCATGTTTTGCCAGACGGACCGTTCGGGTCAGAGTCCGCCGCGGCAGCGCTCTGGGCGGACGTGTCCAGTTTCGTAGATAGACCTATGAACCCGGGCAAGCCTCGGTCGGTTCGTTCGAGGTCGGCCAGTACGAGCAACTGCTCGGCGATGGTGATGGTGTTGTAATCCGAAGGGAGCTCGAGAGGGCCGATCCCCTCGGCCGCACGGGCCTGGTCGATTGCCTCCAATACTGCTTCTTGGCAGGGTTGCGGGCCGTTGTCGCAGGCAAGCGCCATTGCGGCAGTCCTGGGTACATTTGCGGGCGGGTCGGTGAGAGCTGCGCGGCTGACCTGCGCCTGGGCTACCGGCGCCGACCACGGCACGGTGCCAGCGGCGACCAACATCACTAGGGCGGCCCCAACCGCGCGGCTTGCCCGGCGTTTGGGGGCGCGCCTTGCTAAGGATAAGCCCACAGTGTTTTTGCCCCTCCGACTCAGGGAGTTAGGACTTCTGTGGTGTCGGGCCAGCGGAGAGGCACCTTTAGTTCAGCTAGCCTTAGCGGTGGTCAAGCTGGTCAAACCCGGAAAAACGGGACTAAGAAGCGCCGCCAGAACGTTCACAACTTCCGGAGGAGGACTATGCGACGGGCGCGTCAAGGGCGGCATGCGGCAAACAGGGCGACGCAGCCATCGAGGGCTCGCAATAAAAGCGCGCTCATAGGGACAGCGTGCGTCGCATTGGTCGCGACCGGGGGTGTCGTGTCCGGCGGCAACGGGGCACAAGCCCGGCACCTGATGGCCCTTGGGTCACGCAACATCGACCCTGGCGGCGGACCGGTTACCACCACAAGCACCCCGCCCCCGCCGCCTTCCACGACCACGACTACTACGCTGCCTCCGCTTGATGTCCTGTCTATAACACCTGCTCAAGGGGCAAAAGGCGTCGCATCCGGCATGCCGCTTACGGTGGTGCTGTCAGACCCCCCGCAGGCTGGCGCCCCGATGCCGGAACTGGTGCCGCCCGCCAAGGGCCAATGGACGGTGGACGGCTCGACCCTGACGTTCACCCCCTCATTCGGCTACGCCCCGTGGTCTACCGAGCGGATCGTGGTCCCCAAGGCGCTCGCCAGCCCAGAAAGCTCCACCTTTCACGTCGCTGCGGCCCCTTTGTTGCGCGTCCAACAGTTGCTGGCCGAGCTGCGGTACCTACCGCTGCGCTTCGGCCCAGCGCCGGGCGTCTCCGCCCTGGCCACGGCCGCCCCGGTCGCCGCCCTGGTCTCCCCGAGGACGCTTGCGGGCACCTTCACATGGCGCTACCCGAAGATCCCGGCCTCGCTGAAGGCCCTCTGGGCGCCGGGCAAGGATGGCGTCCTGACAACTGGCGCCCTCATGCATTTCGAGGCTGTCGAGAACCTGCCTGAAGACACCCCCATCGACCCTCAGCTCTGGGGAGCGCTGAAGAAAGCCGTCGCTTCGCGTGCGACTGACCCCGTCCCTTACGAATATCTAATGGTGAGCGAGACGCTGCCGGAGCAGCTCGTCGTCTGGCGCGGCGGGACCGACGCCTACTCGACCCCTGTCAACACCGGTGTCCCGGGTGCATGGACCGCCACCGGCACGTACCCCGTTTACGCCCGGTTTTATACGACCACGATGATCGGCACGGATGTTGACGGTTACCACTACGACGTGCCCAACGTGCCCTGGGTCGCCTATTTCAACGGCGGCGATGCCGTCCACGGCTATTGGCGCTCGAGCTACGGCTACCCCCAGAGCAATGGCTGTGTCGAGCTCCCGATCGACAATGCGCAAGTCGTTTGGGCGATGGACCCGATAGGGACCCTCGTCAACGTCAGCGCCTGAGCATCGGTGCCCCCGGGGGAGGCTCGGCGGGCCAACCGGCTGGCGCTACCTCTGCTCGGCGGCGTGTACCTGGCGCTGGCGCTTCCTTACTCGTTACTGACCAGGGCATGGGAAGCCAACGACGAGCTCGACCACGCCACTTATATCGAGTACATCGTCCGCCACGGCGCGCTGCCGCGGATCAGCGCCCTGAATGGCCACGAATCGCATCAACCACCCCTGTACTACCTGCTCGCCGCTGTGTGGCAAAGACTCCTCGGGATCCCCGCCTTCACACCGTCGGCCCAGCCGAACCCGGACGTCGCGGCCGATTCAAACGCGGGCCGACGGTTCCTGGAGCTGCTGCACAACTACACGCCGGTACAACACCAGGATGCCGTCTATCTCCACGAGCTTCGGCTCCTGTCGGTCCTCTGCGGGCTGGCGACAGTGCTCCTGAGCTACGGCTGCGCACGCCTGGTGTTCGCTAGAGCCGATGTCGCCCTGTCGGCAGGACTACTCGTGGCCCTCCTTCCCAAACAGCTCGTCGTCGACTCGGTTGTCACCAACGACACCCTGGTTATTACTTTGTGCGCGCTGGCGCTGTTCACCTTCCTTCTTTCCGAAAAAGCCCGCCGAGAGGACCGCCAACCGCGGCGGCGTTGGCTCATGCTCGGTTTGGGGGTAACCCTCGGGCTGGCCGCAATTACAAAGTTGAACAGCCTCCCTTTGGCGGGGCTTCTCCTGTCCTTGACCGCGGTTCCCGCCTTACGGCGGTGGCAATTGCTCGCGGACAGTGCTCTCGCCCTCGCCGGTGCCCTCGCGGCCGCACTGTGGTGGTTCGTGCGCAATAAGGTCCTTTACGGTCAGTTCCTGGCGTCTCGGGTGACCCTGGCCTACCTCAAGGCGTGGCTCCCTCCCCTGGTCGTCCCGGTCTCGTGGACAAACACGGGCCGTTTCCTTCACTTTGTGCCCTCGCAGCTCTTCAGGAGTGTTTGGTACGACGGCGGGTGGAACCAGTTCGACCTTCCAAAATGGATGAACCTTCTCCTTTGGTCCCTCGCGGCCATCTCGATGACCTCTGCCGCTGTGGTATTGCGCACAAGGCGGTGGCGGGGGGCGCTGCGCCCTTCGCTCAGCGGGCTGGCCCTTTTCGCGATTGCCGGGGCGGTCCTGGCCGGCATCGCCGCGGTGCTCATAATCGCTCAGACGACAACCCAGTCCGAGGGCCGTGTCGCGTTCGTCGGCCTTGTCGGTTTCGCCATACTGCTCGGGCTGGGGACCGCCGCCGGCCCACCGCAAAACCGTCTGGCGCGAGCCGCAGTCTTCGCTTGGCCGGCCGCTCTGGTCGCCGTCAACGTATATGTCTTTTCCAATTACCTGGTCCCCCTCAGTGGCTTGTGACAGGATGCCGCCGATGGGAACCTTTGCTCTTGGGGGGCTGACCGGCACCCCGGCATCCGAGCGCCCCGACCTGCTCGGCGCCCCGGCACAAGTCGCGCTTGCAAAGCTGGGCCTACTCGACGCGGTCGGTGTCGTCGAGATAGACCCGGCCGTCTCGGACACCGCAGCGACGCAAGTTGCGTTCGGCCTCGACGCCGACATGCTCGCCAACTGCGTGGTGGTAGGTGGCAAGCGGGAAGGTGCCGAGCGCCTAGCAGCGTGCGTGGTGCTCTCGTCGACACGAGCCGATATCAACGGCGTGGTGAGGCGCTACCTCGACGTCCGCAAGGCATCCTTCCTGCCGATGGAACGCGCCGTGACCTTGACAGGCATGGAGTACGGGGGGATCACGCCTGTCGGTTTGCCACCCGACTGGCCGCTGCTGGTCGACGGGCGCGTAGCAGCCCAAGCCATGGTCGTGATCGGCTCGGGGGTGCGCCGTTCCAAGATCCTCGTCCCCGGCGAGCTCCTAGGACGGCTCCCGGCTGCCAACGTCATCGACGGGCTTGGGGTATAGCCAGCCATCGGCTGGGTTACGGCTTGGTGGAGCTGATGATGTCGTCGTCCCCCGTGGCAACGCAAAGCTTCACCCCGGCACAGGTAATGGCGATGCCGAGGCTGTTCCTCGGCGAATCTGGGGGTTCGTAGCTCGAGGTCCACGCCCCGGCGCCCCCGGCCGGCTTGGACGACGTGGCGAGGTCAAGGGCGACGTCGGATGCCACGCATACCGTTGGGCTCCCGCACGCAACGGTGTCCGCGTCCCCGTTGAGCACTCCGCTGACCTGCTTCCAGGCATGCCCACCGCCAGCGGGGTCGGTGGAGACGAACAGCTGGCCGCTCGCAGCAACACAGAAGCTGCTGCTCGGGCAGGACACGCTTGAGATACTGCTGTTCGAACCGGCCGGAGTTGCCGTTTTCCACGCCCCGGCCCCCCGGTCGGGTCGGTGGTCGTTAGGACGTGGCCGCTGAAATCGCCAGCCGCGCAAAAGTGGACGCTGGGGCACGACAGGGAGGTAACCTCCGGCGAAGCCGAGCGCGCGTCAACGTCGCCGACCTTCCAAGCCGACGCCGGTCCAGTGGGGTTGGTCGAAACCAGGACGTTCCCGTTGATGTCGGCGACCAGGCACAGCGCGGGGCTAGGGCACGACACGCTTTCGAACTCGTCGCCGGCTTGGCCCATCAGGGCGTTGCCGGCGTCGAGCGACCTCCATCTGGAGCCGCCCCCGGTCGGGTCGGTTGTGGTGAGGATGTTGCCTCCGGCTATTGCAACGCACATCTTTATGTTCGGGCATGACACACCTGAGAACCCCGACGACGCCCCCGCCACGGCAGACATCTTCCAAGCCGAGGTACTACCCACGTAAGGGCTCGTGGAGACGAACGCGTTGCCGCCGTTGTCGACCGCAACGCATAGACCAGCCGACGGGCACGACACCGAGACGATCCCGTTTTTCTCGCTTGGGAAATTTGCTTCGCGCCAGGACGCCGTATCAATTGCCGCGGTCACGGTAGTCAGTGCAGGGATGGTGGTGGGCGTGCTCGGAGCAACAGGAGCGCCGGCCGAGGGGCTGGTCGAACTGATGATGTCGTTGTCGCCCGTGATGACACAAAGATCGACGGCCGGGCAAGAAAGGCCGATCCCCATCGTGTTGCCCGGCCCGTTCGGAGCCGAATAGATGTTGGCCCAGGCGGCCAAACCGCTGGTCGGATGAGCAGTTGTCGCCAGGTCGAGGGCGACATCGGAGACAATGCACAGGTGCAGGCTTTGGCAGGTAACCGCCTCTGCGTCATCGTTGATCACGCCGCTGGTTGAATACCAGGCGGAGGCACCACCGGCAGGGTCGGTAGAGGTGAGCAGTTCGGCGCCGGTCGCTATGCAGAAGCTCGCGCTCGGGCAGGACAGCGTATGAATGCTGTCGTCGGAGCCGGCGGGCGTGACCATCTTCCAGGCCGAGGCCCCGCCCCTAGGGTCGCTGGTGGTGAGGATGTTCCCGTCATCGTCACCCGCGACGCAGAAGTGCACACTTGGGCAGGCCACTGCGCTGATACCCGCATTTGAAGCGCGGGCGTCGACGTCAACGACCTTCCAGGTCGAGGCTGCGCCGGCCGGGTTGGCGGAGACGAGCACGTTGCCGCTGACGTCGCCCACGACGCAAAGGCTTGCGCTGGCGCACGAGAGGGCCCCGAACTCATCGCCGGCTTGGCCCATTAGGGCGTTGCCTACATCGACCGACTTCCAAGCGGAGGGGCCGCCGGTCGGGTCGGTGGTGGTGAGGACGTTGTCCTGGGAGATCGCGACGCACAGGTTGACCTCCGGGCACGACACGGCGCCGAAGCCGGAAGACGCCCCGGGGACCGTAACCCACTTCCAGGCCGACCTGCCACCGGTCGGTTCGGTGGACACGAAAGCATGGCCCCCGGTGTCAACGGCGATGCAAAGGTGCACCGAGGGGCACGAGACCGACAAGATGCCTCCCGTTTCGGCGGCGAAGACCGCCGTGTGCCAGCGGGGGCTGCTCGGCACTGCTGTAGTTGGTGGGGCACCGGACGCCGCCAGCGCAGTCGTCGTGACACCGGCCGGCGGCAGCGCAGTTGTTGGCGTGGCACCGGGCGCCGCCAGCGCGGTAGTCGTGACGCCTGCCGGTGGCAGCGCGGTTGTCGCCGGAAGTGCGGTGGTCGTTGACCGGGAGGGGGCCGTAACGGGGACCGTGGGCGACGTCGCGGCGGCCTTTGGCTGCGGGCTCGAGCCGCAAGCGGCCAGGAACACGGTGCAAAGGACGACCGCCGTCGCCACAGACGATGCCACCAGGCCGTGGGCGGGACGTGGTGCCCCAAACCGTCCCCGCCGAAGAGAACGGCGACGTTTTGAGGCAACCACGCTCGCTCCATGAGCCACTAGCGCATCGGCGGAGGGAGTGGGATTTGAACCCACGGTGGGCGTGAGCCCACAACGGTTTTCGAGACCGTCCGATTCGGCCACTCTCGCATCCCTCCAGGTGGCGTATTTGAAGTACCTCGGTAGCCTAGGCGACCCGACCGATGCGAGAACGCTGCATAGCAATCGTTGTGGTCGCTCTCGTCGGTAACCTGAGATCGAGCGTCGACCGGGCTTCCAATTAGTACGTCGCGCGCCCACCACTTATGTCGTAGACCGCACCGGTTGAGAAGCTCACCTCGTCGGATACGAGCCAGGCAACCAGCGCCGCTACCTCGTCGGCTTGACCAATGCGCCCCATCGGGATCCGGCTCAACATGTAGGCGAGCACCTCAGGGGTGTTCGTAGCGTTCATGGGCGTCTCGATAACCGCCGGTGCTATGGCGTTTACGAGGATCCCGGCGGTGGCCAGCTCCTTACCGAGAGCCTTGGTCAGGGCAATGACCGCACCCTTGGACGCCGAGTACGCAGCCAGGTTCGGGTTGCCTTCTTTGCCGGCGATGCTGGCGATATTTACGATTCGGCCCCATCTTCTCTCGCGCATTACGGGGACGACGGCCCGGCACATATTGAACACCCCGTTCACATTGACAGAGAACGTCTTTTGCCACTCTTCATCGCTTATTTCCCAGAGCGGCTTGTTCGGGCCTACAACTCCGGCGCTGTTGACAAGGATGTCGACAGGACTGACCTGCGCGACGGCCGCGTTTACAGCGGGGCCGTCGCTGACATCGACCTGGAAGTCGGCACCAGGGGCCAGGTCGAACGAGACGGTTTCAACGCCCTCCCGTCGCAATCTTTCCATGCAGGCGGCCCCGATCCCGCTTTGCGCGCCTGTCACTATTGCCTTTTTCACTTCGGTGCCTTTGTCATTCGGTGCCTTTTGCACTCCCACGGTCCCCCACTGCATGTCGTCGCAATTGCTCGTCCAATTATTGCGGCTGAACCTGACTATATGCCCTCGCCGGGACGTGACCTAAGCGGGCCTCGGCTAACTTCGTCGGCGGACGCCCAGCCGCCGCTTGGCGGGCGGGCGCTTAAGCCAAGGGCTGGAGCCACGAGCCTGAACCACGGGCTTGAGTCGCAGGCGGGGGCCGGACGTCGCGCTCCGCGCCAGCGATTGTGCCCGACAGGCCCGCCGCGGCCCGGCGGCCCGCTGCAGCCCGACGACGTGGCAGACGTTTGTTTGCCGTTTGGGAGGCGAGCAACAATAAGGTCGTTCCGGATGGTCGACGCTCCTACATGAGAAGGAGCGTGTTTTAGCGTGCCGCCCGCGAATGGGGGCGGAAGTGTTGCGGTTGCCTAGGGAGGAACAATGCCAAACGAATTCGCCATCGACGTCACCCGGATACGGGACGAGGCTCGCAAGCACCTCAAGAAGGGGGCGGTCACCCCGTCCAACACCACCGACGTCGATGTTGTCATCGACGTGCTCAACCAGGTAGTCGCCAGCGAAATGGTGTGTTACCTGCGCTACACGCAAAACGCTATCGTCGCCCAGGGCATCGACCGCGAGCAGGTCGCCAGCGTGTTCCGGGACCATGCAACCGAAGAGCTCGGGCATTTCCAGCGGGTGGCCGAACGGATCAACCAGCTCGGCGCATCGCCTGACCTGAACCCGGCCACTATGAAGGCGCGCGCCCACACCGAGTACACCACACTCGACGACACAGACCTGCAGGGCATGCTCAAAGAGAACCTCATCGGCGAACGCATCGTGATCGAGACCTACACAGAGATAATCCGCTGGATCGGTGACGCTGACATCACCACCCGTCGGCTCATGGAACAGCTCCTCAAGGACGAAGAGGACCACGCCGACGAGCTCAACGACTTATTCGTGGCATGACGGCCAGACCCTGAGGCGCGCCGTCTCGACGACGGCTAACCACAGAGCCAATCGACGACAACTGCAGCCGTCCACGAGTGGTTGGCGGCCCCGAGTACCTCACCGGTGTCCGGCTCGTAGTACTCCGCAAGCCCGCCCTCCGCTGCCAGCTGTTCGAGCGCGCCGCGACGCAGGTCGGCGGCAGCCTGCTCCGCACCTGCTCGTTCCAGGGCCCACGCCAAGAGCCAGTTGGTAACCGGCCAGACAGGGCCGCGCCAATAGGAGCGTGGCCGGAAATGAGGCGAGCATGGGCTGGTGCTAGGGGGGAGCGCCCACTTGAGCCCCGGGTGACCGGCCCAGCACGGGCCTTGCAGCAAGCTGACCAACCTGGCCAACTCCTGCCCCTCCAGCCGGCCGGCGATCAAAGGCGCAAAACCGGCGATGGTGCCGGCTTCGAGGTCCTCACCGGTTTTTAGGTCGATATCGCTGGCCAAGCCGGAGGGACCTCTCCGGGCGGCAACGGCCGCACGGGCACGCTCGGCGTAGCCTCGGACTTCCGCGGCCTCGGGTGCTGCCAACAAGGTCGCAAGCTCGGCCAGGTCGTCGTTGGCTGCGGCGAAGAGCGCCGTGAAAAAGATGTCACCCACGTCGAAGCTGGACGTCGTGCTCAGCAGCTGCTGGTCGTAGCCCGCTTGTTTAGCCTCTTCTACGAGCCAGAGGTACCTGTCGTACTCCTCGCTCGTCGGGCGTTGCGCTGCATCAGAGACGTACCTGAGGTCGCGGCGCTCGTAAGGAGGGAGATCGGGCCGGGGCGGACGCGGCTGTAAGGCCCGTCGAAGCGCGGTGAGTTGTCCATGCCGCTTTCCCAACCGTGGAAAATCCGAACCAGGCCTGTGCTCGCTTCGGTGCGCTCCCTTACCAGGAAACGGTGCCAGGCCATCAGTTTGGGCAAGAACATCTCTGCCCAACGGAGCGCGCACGATGCGGCCGGAGCGCCTTGGCGGCCTGCAGCTCGGACGGCGCGCAGCGCGGCGACCGCATGGACGGGAGGCTGGCAGATTCCGCTGGTCAAGGGTTTGGCAGGTGCATCGGCACTGACCTCGGCGCACGCCCATCGGTCCGGCCCCGGGAAATAGCCCTCGGCATCAGGGTCGAACACGATGTGCGGCACCATGCCATTGCGCCACTGGCCGGTGAAGAGGGAATCGAGATTGCGGCAAGCGAGGTCGACGTCGAGGGCGGACAACCCGATAGCAATGAACGCCGTGTCCCAGCTCCACTGGTGCGGGTACAAGCCCCGCGCCGGTTTGACAACGTCCCCATCAGCGTTTAGGCCGAGGACGTGAGCCGCCCGAGCGGCCAGTGTTACCGCTAGCTTGTCGGGAAGCCCATGGGGATAATCGTTTAGGTCCAAGTCCTTATGGCCCTTCAGTAACGTGAGACGCTCTCCCACTGAAGCTGTCAGCACCTCGAGCAAGGAGGCATATGAGTGAGATCAGCTTTGACGAGCGTAGTTGCACCTGGTTGTTGGGAATGGCCAAATCGAGCTACGGAATTGGGCTGACAGGCGAACGCCGTCAGCCGAGCCATCTGCACTGGGGGCGACCGCTCGACCAAACCGCCCTGGGCCAAATCGGTGCCGAGCTCGACAGATCGGGCCGGGGCGAGGAAACCGCGCTCGAGTACGTCGCCTGGGGTGGACTTCGCTACGACGAGCCTTCACTGAAGGTGGAGTACGCCGATGGCACCCGCGCCGTCGAATGGCAGCTCGTTGACGCCAGAATTGGGCGCGAAGGTGACGCGTCGACCCTCGTCTTCGAACTGGCCGACCTTGCTTACCCTCTGCGAGCCGAGCTTTGCTATCGCATTTTTGACGACAGCGACGTTTTGGAACGCTGGGCGCGAATCGTCAACGTTGGGGAGGCAGGCACGATCGTATTGCGCCAGGCGCATTCAGCCAACTGGTGGATGCCGGAACGGGGCGACTGGCGCCTCACATACCTCCACGGCGGCTGGGGGCGCGAGGACCAACCCGTCGAGCGCGTCCTCGCTCCAGGTAAGACAGTTCTCGAGAGCCGGCGAGGCGTTACTAGCTCTCAGTTGCAACCGTTCTTCGCCCTCGACCCTGAGGGCTCGGCCTCGGAGGCTGTCGGCGAGGTTTTCAGCGGCCAGCTCGCCTGGAGCGGCTCGTGGAAGTTCGTCGTCGAAACTACCTCCGGCGGTACCGTCCACGTCTCGGGTGGCTTGAACGAGTTCGACGCCCCGTACGAGCTTTCCGCCGGGAGCGCGCTGGTGTTGCCGGTGTTTGCAGGGTGCTACACGACCCAGGGCTTCGGGGAAATGAGCCGGACCTGGCATGACTATGAGCTCCGCCATGTGCTCAGCCACCGGTCGCGCCCTGGCGGCAGCCCATCGTTCCCATCACCAGTCGGTCCCGGCCCCCTCGGGCCAACTGAAGACCTGCCGGCGCTTCGACCTGTCCTCTACAACTCCTGGGAAGCGACGGAGTTTTCCATTAGCGAGCAAAGAGAGATTGAGCTGGCCGAGCTGGCGGCGGAGATGGGGGTGGAGCTTTTCGTGGTGGACGACGGGTGGTTCGTAGGCCGCCGCGACGAACACGCTGGGCTAGGGGACTGGACCGTCGACCTCGACAAGTTCCCTCGCGGGTTAGGGCCGTTGGTGCAACGGGTGACAAAGCTTGGCATGGGGTTTGGGCTTTGGGTGGAGCCCGAGATGGTAAACCCCGATAGCAACCTGTACCGCGCCCACCCCGACTGGGTCTACCACTTCGAGAACAGGTCCCGCACGGAGAGCCGCTACCAACTGGTACTGAACCTCGGGCGCAAAGACGTGGCGGATTGGGTCTTCGCCGCCGTCGACCGGCTCCTCAGCGAACAGGACATCTCTTTTATCAAATGGGACATGAACCGGCCTTTTTCAGAGCCGGGATGGCCCGAAAAGGTCGGCAGCAACCCCGAGCGAGCCTGGGTAGACCATGTCGGCAACCTTTACGACATTTTTGACCGCCTCCGAGCGGCCCACCCAAAGGTTATGTTCGAGTCGTGTTCGAGCGGAGGCGGCCGCGCTGATATCGGGATCCTGTCACGCACCGAGCAAGTGTGGACCTCCGACAACACCGACGCCTGGGACCGCATCGCGATGCAGGAAGGTTTTTCTTATGCGCACGCTGCCATCGCGATGGCAGCGTGGGTAACTGACAGCCCGAACACCCACACCGGCCGGCGGCTGCCTTTGCGCTACCGCTTCCACGTCGCGATGGCCGGCGCCCTCGGGATCGGCGGCAACCTCACTGCGTGGTCGAGCGCCGAACGGGCGGAAGCCAAGGACCTGGTCGCAATCTATAAGGCGGTCCGTCCGACCGTGCAACACGGGCGGTCCTACCGCCTCGCCAGCACTCGCACCGGCACGCTCGGCGCGGTCGAGTACATAAGCCGCGACGGGGCAGACGTGGTCGTTCTCGCGTGGACCGGCGTGCGCCGATTTCGGCCTACCTTGCCGAACCAACGAGTACGCCTCGCGGGCCTCGAGCCCACTGCTCTTTACCGGGACGGCGAGACCGGCCAATGTTATCTCGGTGCCGTACTCGAGGAGATCGGCCTGCACTTTCCCGACGCCACCGACTTCGCGAGCATGCTATGGCACTTCGAGCGGGCCCCTTGACGCTTCAGGCGCCGCCGTCGGTAGCCAGCAACTCTTCACCAAGGCCCCGCCAGGCCACCGCGGCACACCCTATCAGGGGCGCCAGTGCGCCCAGACCGGCCGGCACCACGCGGGTGTCCTGCGCGTAAGTCTGTTTGGCGTTATCAGACAAGGCCTTGTTGGCCGCTTGAAAAAACGGGGCCCCGTAACCAAGGGCAACCGAACCCGCCACTGTGACCAGGTCCAGGTCGCACAAGTTCGCAACCGAAGCTAGCGCCTGGCCAACCAAGCGACCCGTGCGTTCGATGGTCTCCGGGCCTGCCTCCGAGGGAGGGCGGCCCGTGATGGCGGCGATGGCCCACCCGGAAGCCTCCGCTTCAAGACAGCCTCTGCCACCGCACGAGCAAAGCCTTCCCCCCGGTACCACGAGAACGTGCCCAACGTGGCCGGCGTTACCGGTACGCCCCTCTACCAACCGGCCGTCAAGGACAAGGCCGCCTCCTATCCCGGTAGACACAACCATCGCGAGGTAGTCCCGCTTTCCCTTTGCTGCGCCTCTCCATCCCTCGGCGAGCGCCAGCGCCTTGGTGTCAAGTTCGACGAAGGTCACGATGCCGTAGCGGTCTTCGAGCCTGCGGCGCAAGGGGAAGCCCCGCCAGGCCGGGATGTTGAGGGGGCTTACCCGAGAACCGTCCGTCATCGGCCCCGCGCTGCCTACGCCGAGCGCCAACGGCGTGCACGCATCGCTGCCCAGCACCCCGTCAAGGAGGTTGGTCACCTCCGAGAAGAGAGCCTCGGGGTCATTTCCCTCAGGTGTGCGCTTCTCGGCGAAGTGCCTGGCGTCGCCCTGCCGGTCGACCAAGGCAGCCCCAAGCTTCGTGGCGCCGACGTCGAGGGCGAGGCACAGGTTGGAGGGCATCTGGTCTTACTCGGCCAAAGCCAAGCCCAGAGCGCACCTCGTTCCTTCCCCCCCGGGCAGCGTGGACTTGTCGCGGTCGGATGGCACTATCACTTCTCTGGGGACAGGCGAAGCGTCAGCACCTGGAAGGGCCTGAGGTGCAAAGTCAGTTGGTTGGTAGGTTCAATTTCGAGCTCGGCCAACTGGCGCTCAAGCAGGTCAGTCACCACGGCGCGGCGAAGCGGGAACGATGTTTTCAGCGTTGTTGTGGCTCTACCACCCAGGGACTCATAGCAGCGCACGACGACGTCCCCCGAACGGTCGTCGGCAGCTTTGACCGCCTCGACCACCACTGCCTGGTTGGCCAGGGCTACCAATGGCTCCGCCACCCGCTCGGCCATTGCCGTGCGCATCGGCAGGTTGAAATGGTACCCGTGGCGCACCGCGTCGGCGACGGTGGCCCCGGGCACGATCGCGTAACGGAACTGATGCCTCCCATTTTCGCCACGAGGATCTGGGAAATTGGCGCTGCGCAGGATGGACAGGCGGGCCAGGGTCGCCCGGCCGCCACCGGCGCGCTCGATAACTCCCACATCGTGACCGTAAATCCCGTCATTTACGATCGCCACCCCGTAGCCGGCCTCTCCCACGTGCACAAAGCGGTGGGCCACGAACTCGAACCGAGCGGTGTCCCAAGACGTGTTGGTATGGGTAGGTCGCTGCACGTGCCCGAACTGGATCTCCGAGAGGGATTGGTCGGCGTGGACATCGATCGGAAAGGAGGCCTTAAGTAGACGTTCGTGCTCGTGCCAGTCCACGTCTGTGTCCACCTCCAGAGCGTCACTTCCGGCAGCCAAACGTAAGGTTTGCACGACCCGCGACTCCCCGAAGAGATATTCGACCTGGACGGCCGCTTCCTCGGGCCCGCTCGACACAACCGTGGTCCGCTCTGGAGAACTCAGGTCTATCTTGGTGTTCCGGTAAAACGGGTCGATATCCCAGGCGGGCCATTTGTTGGGAATATCTGGATGGAGCTGCAGGACGTTCCCACGAGCCCCGGGGGGGATGACCTCCCGGTTGGCCACCCGGTCCATCAGCGAGACAATATGCCCGTTGCTGTCCAGTTCCACCCGGATGCGGTCGTTTTCGAGGATGCGCCCGTCGAGCACCCGTGCCACGTCGGGCGACGAGACCACCGCCCCAGCCGAGAGCGCAGCGACACCCTCACGGGCGTGCGGCGCGGCATTGAACGAGATCGGCACCGAGCCGCGCCCGCACAAGGCAGTCGTAGCGGTCTCAATGACGTGCTCCAGTTTCGCAGCGCTGGTGGCGCAACTCGCGATCGCCTCGTCATTGACCATTGCGATCGAGCTGCCGGGGAGGATGTCGTGGAACTGGACGAGCAACATGTCGCGCCAGATCTCTTCCAGTTCTTCGTACGGGTAGTCCGAGCGCCCCGCCACCAGCGCGGCAGTGGACCACAGTTCCGCCTCGCGCATCAAGTTCTCACATCGACGGTTACCCCGCTTGATCTCGACCTGGCTGGTCAGCGTCCCGCGATGCAGCTCGAGGTAGAGCTCGCCCGACCACACGGGCACGTCGGCGTACTCGGCGTGAGCGGCTTCAAAAAACTTCGAGGGAGACTCGACAACGACCTTCGGTGACCCGTCCAGGTCGGCGAGCCGGCGCGCCCTCTCCATCATCTCCCGGGTTCGGCCCCTCCGCCGTCACCGTAGCCAAAGGGCGCCATGGAGCGCGAGCCGAAGCCCATTTCGGCATAGTTGCGCGCGGCGTGAGCGAGCTCGGCCGATGTGAGGCGCGCATTGTAGGTATCGACCGGCGGGAAATGGGTGAACACCCGGCTCCCGTCAATGCCCTCCCACCAGAAAGTGTGGTGAGGGAACTTGTTCGTGTCGTTCCAGGACAGCTTTTGCGTGAGGAACCAACGCGACCCCGAGAGCAGGATGAGCTGGGGGAAGGCCGCAGAGTAGCCGAAGCAGTCCGGGAGCCACACCTCCTCGGTCTCGACGCCCAATTCGTCGAGGAAAAACCTCTTACCGAGGACCAACTGGCGGACGAGTGATTCCCCACCTGTGACGTTGGTGTCGGATTCCACCCACATGCCACCGACAGGGACCACTTGGCCCTTAGCGACTTGGGCTTTCATCCGCTCATAGACCGCCGGGTAGTTCTGCTTGGTCCACCACCATTGCTGCGCCTGGGAACACGCGAAAACGAGCTCGGGGTACTGCTCACCCAAGGCGGCGACGTTGGCGAAGGTGCGGCCGCACTTGCGGACCGTCTCGCGGATCGGCCAAAGCCAGGCCGAATCGATGTGCGCGTGCCCGATGGCGGAAACGGTATGGGCAGTACGCGCCGCCGGCGCCGCCATTACATCGTGCAGGAGCTCGCTGGCAGCGGCGGGATCCTCGCCGAGGTCGTAAAGGTCCAAACAGCGTTCCAGGGCGCGCAATATTTCGTGGCGCCGGGGGTCCCTGGCGTCAAGCTGCTCCATGACCCCGAGCAGCACCTCGACATCAAAAGCAAAGCTAAGCGCCTCCTCGTCGACCAGAACGAGGTCAGCGCCACCGAGCCGGTAGAGCGGTTTGGTCCCCGCAGTGGCCAGATCTCCAAGCCCGGTCTCCCGGAACCTGTCATCGGTGCCGCCCATGATGCCGGGCATCGACACTGCCTCGACGAAACACGTCCAGCCTCCCCCCGAACGAGCTTCGGAGCCGACAGGGAGCCAGTTGTTGAGCGGTGCGATCCCTTTGATGGGCACGCCGTCGCCGTCGAACGCCATGCCTTCAGCCTGGAAGCCGGGGCCTCTGCCATCGAAACCTAGGTCGATCAGTGCTTCGACCCGCGACCCCGCCCACTCCGCCGGTACCTTCCCCGAAATTCGGAACCAGGTCGTCGACCAGGGCGGCCCCCACGGAGCCCCCGGGTCGATGGGCACGTAAGCCCCGGCGAGCCCCTCCTGCACAGCCACCTGGGCGCCACTGGCGAACACGGACACCTCACAGGGCTCGCGGCTGGCCCAAACCGCGGGCGGAGCCGCATCTCGAGGGCGGTCCTCACCCGGGCTTCGGTCTTGGCATGGCTATCGTGCATCGGGGACCTCCTCAGCCCTTGGTGGCACCAGCAAAGGTGAACTTGCCGCGCAGGAAACGAGCCGCCACGACCCAGAGCCCTATCGCAGGCAACGTGTAAAGGATCGAGTAGGCCGCCAGCTGGCCGTAGTCGACCGCGCCGTACTGACCGAAGAAGGTATCGATGCTGACGGCCATCGGGAACTTGTTTTGCGCCTCCAACAGGATGAACGGTACGAAGAAGTTCCCCCACACGCTGGCGAAGGTGAAGATCGTGATGACGGCGATGCCGGGCATCATCAACGGCGCAACTATCGTCCGCAAAGATCCCACCCAGGTCGCGCCGTCGACCCAAGCCGCCTGCTCCAGGTCCAGGGGTACCCCGTCCATAAAGCCCTTCATCAGCCATATCCCGAACGGCAGCGACGTCGCCGTCAGGAACAGGATCAGGGCGGGGTAGCTATCCACCAGGTTGAAGCGGGCGAACAGCTCGTACACAGGCACCATGATGGCCGTGATCGGCAACCCGGTAGAAAAGATGATCGTGTAAAGGAAGACTCTGCGGAAACGCATCTGGTAGCGAGACAGCGGGTAGGCACAGAACAGTGACGTAACGACCGTTAGCACCGCTGTCGACCCCGACAGGATCAACGAGTTGAGGAGAGGTTCAAAGAATGTTGACCAATTGAGCACGTTCGCGAAGTTGCTGAGCGACAGCACCAGCGGCGCATTGGTGCCAATTGCGGCCCCGGGCTCGAATGAGGAAAGGACGATCCAAAGCAGCGGTGCGATGAAAAACAGTCCTACCAGGGCCAGGACAACATAGACGCTGACGGTCGATATGGTCTTGCGCGGTGAATCGATCCGGAAGCGCCCAGCGCGGGCCACCTTGGAGGGGCTCCGATCGACCCGTACCTCCAGTTCTACCGGTAGCGCGGTAGTCACGCTGCCACCTCCTCGACCTTGATGAATTTTATGTAGATCAGCGAGAAAGCAGCCCCTAGCAGCAGCAGGACGATGCACATGGCCGACCCGTAGCTTATGTCGTACAGCTGGAAGGCCTGCTGGTAGATGTACAACGGGGTGGTCATGCTCGCCTCGCCCGGGCCGCCGGCAGTCAGGACAAATATAAGGACGAAACTCTGCAGCGTCTGCAGGGTTATAAGCATCAGGTTTACCATTATCGAACGGCGCATGAGCGGGATGATCACCCGTCGCAGGAGCGCAATCTGGCTAGCGCCGTCGACCTTCGCTGCTTCGAGGAGCTCACTGGGCAGATCGGAGAGCCCTGCCGAGTACACGAGCATGGAAAATGCGGTGCCGCGCCATATGTTTGCGATGATGATCGCCAACATCGGCGTCGTGTACAACCAGTCCTGGCTGAGCCCAAGGTGGCCCAAAAAGGCGTCCAGGGTCCCCCCCTGGTAGAGATATGCGTACCAACAGAATGCGGCAACTATCTCGGGCATAACCCAGGCGCACATAATGAACCCGTTGAGAGTTGTCGTTACAAACTTGTTGCGGCCTCGCTCCAGCAGGGCGATCAGGAACCCGAGCGTGTTCTGCCCGACGACGGCTGAGCCCAGGACGAAGATGGCCGTGAGGAGCAGGGACTTAATAAACAACGGGTCGTTGAACATGTGGACGAAGTTCGTGAAACCGACCCACTTCGCGTGAGCGGCCCCAACGCCCGTCAACGCCTTGTTGGTAAAGGCGATGTACACGCTCCAGATGATGGGGCCAGCAATAAACAGGACCATGATCGACAGCGCCGGGGCCATGGGCCCGAGCCACTGCCAAATAGGCAACCGCTTACGTCCGTTGATTGCGAGTGCCAACCTACCCCCTCCAGAGAACGACCAAGCCCTCCGGTGAGGAGGGCTTGGTGGCGGTCAAAGTTCACATGACAGGTAGGACTTCTCGGGCCCAGCCCGATAGTCCGGTGCCAGCGGCAAACCTACATCGGTGCCGCTTCTACATTAGAGGCACCAACGGTGGCGATGAGGTACTTGTTATATGCCGCTGCGCCCTGGGCCGGGGTTTGTTGCCCGGTCATAACCTCCCCGGTGATCTCTTGGATCTCCGTGGAGAGCTTCGGGTAAGCGGAGAACGCCGGCCGGAAGTGGGTGAAGGGGACGAACGTCGAGAACTCGGCCGTTATGGAGCCCTGAGCCTTGTAGGCCGGGGCCGATGCCACGTCAGAGCGGCTGGCGATCTGCGACGCGTGGATGTCGTACCAGAGCGAGTTCGTCTGGTCCAGGGCGGTGCTGATGAAGTTGAACGCCATCTGCTTGTTGGGCGCATGAGAACCGACCGACAGCAACCAACCTCCAGACATGCTCACATGTCCCGGGCCTTGCCCGTTCTCGGTGGGCATGGGAGCTACACCCAGGTCCTGGGCATAGCCCGGCCACGGCTTGGCACCGCCGGGGATGTAGTCGCCTACGACCCAGCTGCCGTCGAGGTCGATCCCGAGTTTGTTCGAGGGCATCAGCGATTGCTGTGCGGTCTGCCAGGCGGTGGTCCCGAGGGCTGTTTGCACCGACGGGCCCAGGTTGTCCTGGTGGTAGATCTCCGCGTACTCGTTGAGCGCAGCCTCGAAGCCGGCTCCGGCCTGCTCCCACTTGGAATGAGTGCTATCCCACAGCCAGTTGTTGGTGCCGTAAAGGAACATCTCGAAGCCCTGCATAGTCGTACCCTCGCCCTCGCCGGTCCCCCCGTACACGTTCATTGGGGTGACGCCCGGCTCGGTGGCCTTGATCTTCGCTGCGGCCGAGAGCACCTGAGCCCAGGTGGTCGGGTGCCACGGGACCGGGAGGCCGGCCTTGGCGAACACCACCTTGTTGTAGTAGAGGCCACGGGTATCGGTACCCATGGACACGCCGTAAATGTGGCCGTCGACCCCACGGGCCGCGGCCTGGGCAGCGGGTGAGAACTCTTTCCAACCGGACCACTTGGACACATAGGAGTCAAGCGGGGCCAGATAGCCGGCGGCGACGTCGCTGTTTACTAGGAAGGTGTCCTCGTACATGACGTCTGGCGCAGTTGACGCCGACGCGCTCATGAGGTCGAGCTTGGTGTAGTACGCGTTCTCCGCGGGGTTGGTGATCGGCTCGGGGTCAATGGTCCAACCGGGGTACTTGGCAGCGAACTCTTTCGCAGCCGTCTCAATAAGCGTCCTTAATGGGTCGACCTGGCCTTGGACCTGGTAAACCACGGTGATTACGCCCCCCGTGCTGGCTGATACCGGGGTCACCGCGGTCAGCATGCCTGCCGTGGCCACCCCTACTGTCGCTAGTCCGGTTAATACGAATTTTCGACGCATCGCGTTCCTCCTTTGGCCCGTGCCTCACCAGTAGTCTCGCTGGTTGCCCCGGATCGGTTTGCGTGGATACTAAGTCAAGTTGATTTAGCTGTCAAGCATGGGCACAAGGTCGGCCTGCTGCTCCGAACAGAGGGTCCACAGACAACATCCCAGCACGTCAACACGCCAATCCATGGCTATCATGACCCGCGAACGGAACCCGGTGGCCCACCACCACGTCCCGACCAGGACAAGCTCCCTGAACCGGTCAAGCGGTCAAACAGAGTTAGAACATCATCTTGAGTTACTAAGTACCGAGGTCCTAGAGTCGCCGGGAGAGGTCTTCGAGTCATGTTCAGCGGTTCCAACTTGCCGAGGGTCGGCACCTACAACCTAAACGTCGTTCTCAGCTCGGTCCAGGCAGCTGACGGGATAAGCCGCGTCGAGATCGCCCAGCAGACGGGGCTGACGGCTCAGACCGTGTCGGTAATAGTCCGCCGCCTGATCGAGCAGGGCATCGTCATCGAGAGCGGTTCGTTGGCCTCGACTGGCGGCAAGCCGAGGACGACGCTGCGCATCAACCCAACGGCCGCCTACGCCATAGGCATCCACTTCGACCCGATCGAGGTGTCAGTCGTGGTCGTGGATATGAAGGGCCAGCAACTGGTCCATTCGCGCCACGCCATCTCGCCGCGCCTCGAGCCTGAGGCCTTGATCGCCGAGGCTGCCACGGTCGCCCGCAAGCACCTGGCTGATCTCGGCATAGCCGATGAGCGGGTCCTAGGGGTAGGAGCTGCCTGCCCGGGCCCGATCGACCAGAGCCAGGGCCTGGTCATATCGCCGCCGCGGCGGGACCGCTGGACCGAGGTGCCGATCAAACGTCTGCTCAAGAATTACATCGGGTACGACGTCATTATTGACAATGACGCCAACGCCGCTGCCATCGGTGAGCGCTGGTCAGGCCATGGGCGCACTGCTTCAGACTTCGCATTTTTGTACATGGGGACTGGCATCGGCGGGGCAATGTTCCTGTCAAAACATATCTACCGGGGTATATCGCGCAATGCCGGGGAGTTCGGCCATATAGTCGTCGAGCCGAACGGGACCCCTTGCTATTGCGGTAATCGCGGGTGCTTGGAAGCGATGTGCAGCCCGGCTGCAATCGTGAGAAATGTCCGCGCCGAGCTGGCAATGGGCCGGGACAGCAAACTTGCCGTACTGTACGAAAAGGACCCCGAGCTGGTCGACCACAATGTAATTTGCCTTGCCGCAGTTGAGGAAGACCCTCTCGCCCGACGCGTGATCGACCAGGTCGCGGAGTACCTCGGTGATTGTGCGGTGACTATTGCCAACGCGCTCGATGTCGAATTGTTGATAATAGGTGGCAAAAGCGTGGCGTATGTGGCCGATATATACAAGGACAAGGTCACCGAGTTTTTGCGTACGCGTCCTCTCGCGCGCAAGACGCACATCCTGGAAGTGGCTATTTCGGACATGGCCAATGAAGGCGCCGCGCTAGGTGCGGCATCACTAGTCCTCCACGCCGCTTACGCGCCCAACACAGCCGACCTCGTCAGCGTGTAACCAGGCCTACCCAGGCAACTGCAAAGCCCCGGCGTTGCACGACCTTTTCGAGGTGGTCAGCACTCCCCGCTCATCAGTGGCCGGGCACAGGTCGATAGGGCGGTGAGAAAGCGTTACGGTGGTGCGGAAGGGGATGGCGTCGATCGCCGGGTTGCCTTTCAGCGGCAGGATAGTCATGGTCGGCCCACCGTGGGAGGCCAAAGGCCCGAGCCGGTTTGCACCGTGGCCAATATCTCCCCTAGCTCGTCCCAGACAGCTCCCATCGCTGCCAACGTTATAACCCTCGTCTTCCCATATGCCCCCCCCACGGCGGCAAGGGCCGTCGAAGATGTCTGCCACGACCCAGACGGTGCTGTAGGTGCCGGTATCGATGACGCCGCCGCCGCCGCCGTTGGTGTCATAGATGTTGTTGGCCGAGTTACCCGAGAAGGTCGAGGCCGATACGACAGCCGTCCCCTTACCACCGAAATCCGCGTTGGCGATCGCTCCACCATGCACGTCGGCGATGTTGCCCGAAAACGTAGAGGTCGACACGATTAGCGTCCCGCGGCTCGCGGCGGTGTTGTCGGCATTGTCGATGGCACCCCCGTCGCCGAGTGTCTTGTTGCCCGAAAACGTCGAGCCCGACACGATGAGGGTACCCGTGCCGCCCCAGTCGCCGTTGTCAATCGCGCCCGCGTCGTCGGCGACGGAGACGTTGCCCGTGAATGTGGAAGCCGTCACGCTGAGAGTGCCCTGGGCGTTGTCTGCGTTGTCGATGGCCCCGGCGCGAGCGGCCACGTTGCCCACGAACGCCGAGCCCGACACTACAAGACGCCCGTTCCCGCGTGTGTCACCGTTGTCGATAGCGCCGCCGTCGCCGTTGAGGGCGCTATTGCCCGAAAACGTCGAGCCCGAGACGGTCACGCTGCCGTGGCCGTCCACATCGGCGTTGGCTATCGCGCCGCCATCGTTGTTCTCCGCCAAATTTCCCAAGAAACTAGACCCGGACACGATGAGCGTGCCGGTACCGGTGATGTCCGCGTTGTCGATTGCGCCACCGTTTGCGTCGGCGTAGTTGTCAAGGAACGTAGAGCGCGTCACCGTAACGGTGCCCCCGTGAATATTCTCGATTGCGCCGCCAAGCCCGGTGGCGGTGGTGTTGTCGGCGTGGCGGATGGTGATGCCCTCGATGTCGAGGTGTACTTTTGGCCCGATGGTGAGCACTGGCCCGTTGCACGTCGCGGTCCCACAGCCGGCGCTTTGGCCACGGTTGCCGCCCAGTGTGGGCTCGCTGACGCCGGCGGCGGGACGGATCGACAGCGGCGCAGAAGAGGTTGTGCCCGGGGTGCTGACGGTCCAATTGCCCACGTAAACCCCGGCTTGAGCGGAGCTGGCCAAATCAACGCTGCTTCCCGCTGTGGCCTTGGAGAGGGCCTGGCTCAGGGTGCATTGCTCCGAGGCGTTGGCGGTTTGCGGGCAACTAGCCGGTGAGCGGGCACCTCCGTGAGCGTAGGCGTACCACGTCGTTGCCGAAGCCGAAGCCGACGCCGCCGACGTTGGCCCGGCCACGTCCAAGGCGCCGCCCGTGACCACAAACAAAGCGGCACAGGCGCCAATGCCGCTTCGCCTCCAGGCCGCACCGCGAGAGCGCATGTGCTTACTGTAGACCAGGTCTCGATTGTCTGCTGTCGCGAACCAACCGGCGCGAGATCTCCAGCTCTTCGTGCGGGACCGCTTTTGACACGCGGCCAAAGATTTCTCGCAGCTGGGCGAGTGGGAGCTTCGGGTGCCGGTTTTCGTCGAGCAAGCCGTTGCGTTCTTGGCCCGTATCTGTCAGTTGCGTGTAGCAAAACCCACTGACCTGATCGTTCTCACATATCGCGTCGACAAGGTCCTTGAGCTGGCTCGCGAACTCCGTTGGCGAGGCCACCGTGGCGTAACCAAACCATTCCTCGCCCGCGCTCGGTGCGTAACTGAGCCCGCCAAACTCGCTCAGCACGATCGGTTGGCCTCGGTCTTCGTCAAAGTGCGGGAGCAGCACCCGCCGCGCCCAACGGCGCCCGTTGAGCGACCGCGCGAGCTGTTCGCGGTCCCCGTAGCGCTCTCGCAACCCGGCGCCCGTCGGGGAGTAGTCGTGAATGGTCCAAATATCGCTTTTTACGTGCTCCCAGCCGTCGTTGGAGATGACAGGCCGGCCGGGGTCGAGCGCCTTCGTGAGGTGGTAAAGCGACAGCGCAAAATTCGCCTGTTCTTCACGAGCCTCGATGTCGTTTACTCCCCAACTCTCGTTTAGGGGCACCCAAGCAATGATCGAGGGATGGCTGCGATCGCGCTCCAACACCTCGAGCCATTCCTTGGTGACCCGCTCCACGACGCGGCTTGCGTAGACATACGCGCTCGGCATTTCCGACCATACGACGATCCCCAATCGGTCAGCCCAATAGAGGAACCGCGGGTCTTCGATCTTTTGGTGGAGCCTCACCCCGTTAAACCCAAGTTGTTTGATCAGTTCCACCTCGGTACGGAGCGCCCCAGACGATGGTGGTGCTAAATGTGACTCCGGCCAGAAACCTTGCTCCAGGGCAAGCCGCAAGTAAAAGGGGCTCCCGTTCAAGATGAACTTGCCGTCCGCAACTTCGACGCTGCGCAGCCCGAAATAACACCGGACGCGATCGATCTCGGCGCCATCGTCATCGACGAGACAAATTTCGGCATCGACAAGGTTGGGCTCGCTGGGCGACCACCACAGGTCCTCCATCTCGCGAAGGCCCGGGACGGCGCTCAGTGCAAGGTCCAGGTGGCTCTGTGGTTCGTAGAGGCGCGAAGAGTGTTCGGCTAGGAGCCGTCCACGCTGCAACAGTCGCGCCCGGACCGTCACCAAGCCTCTCGGCGCACGGCTCAGCACGATATCGAAACCCACCGTGGCGTGGCGGAGATCCGGCTGCCATTGGGTGGAAACGACGTGCAGTTCCGGCACGACCTCGAGCCAAACCTGCTGCCAGATACCGCTTGTCCTGTTGTACCAGATATCGCGGGGTTGCTCGGCCCAGGACTGTTTGCCCCGTGGCTGCGCCAGGTCTTGTGGTGCGTCCTGCGCTCTTACGACAATGACCAGCTCCGGTCCCTCCTTCGCGGGGCCGGTCACGTCACAGCTAAAAGGAGTATGGCCGCCTTCGTGATGCCCTACAAGCTGTCCCCCTGCCCAGACCGTCGCTTTGTAATCGACTGCGCCGAA
Source organism: uncultured Acidimicrobiaceae bacterium (assembly GCA_963699075.1). Classification (GTDB taxonomy): domain Bacteria; phylum Actinomycetota; class Acidimicrobiia; order Acidimicrobiales; family Palsa-688; genus Fen-671. The sequence goes on from CAVOTF010000006.1 coordinate 800,991, forward strand.
ATGGACTATGAGCCGCTTGAGGGCAAGGTCGGTTGGCACGCTGACGCTGCGGCGGTACCAAAGAACTTGGTGAAATCCGGGGTCGTCTATCCCCGAGGCCCTCGACTCCGGTGGGAACGGCACGCAGATCCGGCGGGTAAACGCGTCGTGGCCGGAGCGGTACCAACCCTCATCCTCGCCCTGGTCCTCGTCATCGTAGGCGAAGTCCCAAAACCCACCGAGGTCCGTCCACTGGTCACGGGCCATCTGCGGCCGAGGGTAGTCCCCTTCTTCGGGTGCGGCGCCACCTTCAGGTGCCATTTTCCCGCTTCCTCAGTGCCGGTGGGAGGTACCCGGTAACCCGGGAGCAAGCATGTCCACGCTGCCGTCTGGGACTGTTATGGTCTCGGCCACCCTTCGCTGCCACCAATCCCGCCAGGCGGCCAGACGGCGCTCGGTGGCTAGTTCGCTCAGGATTTCGTCCTTACATTCTGAGAACGGGCGGAGGCGCTCAGGCCGGACAGCATCGACGACGAGCACATGCCAGCCGAAGTGGCTCTCGACAGGGCCCTGGGCCTTACCCGGCCCCGCTGCGAAAATCAGCTCCTCGAGTGGGCCCGCAAGCTGGCCGCGCTCGACCCAGCCGATGTCCCCACCGTGATCACGTGTCCCGGCATCGAGAGATTGCGCAGCCAGATCAGCCAGTTCGCGGCCGTTAGTTACCTCCCGGTACACGCGTTCAGCGTTGGGCCGGTCGCCGAGCAGCACGTGCCTCACCCTGCGCCCCTCGGCCACCCGGTAGCGGTAATTGTTCGCGCGATAGCAGCGAAGGGCCTCCTCTTCGCTCGGCAAGCCCAGGCAGAGCTCACCGGCCGCCTGGAGGCAGTCGACCCAGTCGTCGGGAGAGCCGGGCCGGGCGACGCCAAGCCGGGCTGCCTCAAGGGCGACCAACCGGTCCAGGAGGAGAGCACGGGTACCCCAAGAGCGAACGGCGTTGGCCCTCCCTGTGCGGTCACCGGCGACGGTCTCCTCGCCGCTCGTGCGAAGCCCGAGACGCAAGCCCACCGCGGAAGCGGCTAGCTCCGCCAGGTGTAGGCCCAGTTCTCGACCCGGTACGGCGTCTCCTGCCACCCACCCAAGCACCGGCGCCTCGGTGGCACCCTCAGGCACGGTGCTCGCCGGCTGAACCGTGGGAGGCAGCTACGCGGTGGTCGGCAGCGACGGCTTTCGTTTCGCGCCGGTTGCGCCCGAGGCGAAGGGAAACCGCGGGTGAGTACCAAAGTCTTCCGAAATAGGTGACCTTGAACAACGCCCAGGACTCGAGGCCACCTTGCTGCGGGCCCCGCACCTGTGCCGTAACCCGGAGCTGTTGACCGGGGGCGAGAACGGCTCCCTGCACCCACGGACCGGTCAACGGCCAGGTCTCGACCGGTGAAAGCAGCTGGACTTCCGCCCTCAGCTCTCCGGCGGTGCAATTGGTGAGGCGCAGGGCCAGGGTCGCGCTCTCCCCGGGGCCGACAACGATCTCGTCGGTCTCGAGGTCGGCCTCGAGCTCTGATGCCATCTGGCCGCTCGGGTGCTCGAAAGGAGCAGGAAGGGACATGAGCTCGAAGTTGCCGTGGCCCTGTCTGTCGTCGACCCCGCCGGCTTCTGCCAGCGGCGGGTACACGTCAACCGTGACCACATCTTCCTGCACCTGACCGTTGCCGTCGCTCGCCCTCACCGAAAGGAAACGCCGACCGGGACGAGATTCTTGCGGGGTACGGAAGCTGACCGGTACTTGGAGGAAGGCGGCGGGTGCCAGCGAGAAGAGCCTGCTCGGCGGGTCGACCTCCCAGCCTTCGGGGCCCATGACCTCCAACTGTCCGGAGTACGAGCCTTGAGCCGCTCCCGATGCGACCTGAGCGATGAACTCGCCTCCCTCACCGGCCCGCACGACAAGCGCCGAAGCGAGGGCGTGGACAGCTAACGCTTGGTTGCCCATGGGTGCTGCCCCTTTGTTATGGAGCCAGTAGCGGCTGAAAACAGGTTGGGCAGGTTCGCTCCCGAGGGGCTCCCCGGGCGTCAGGGCGCCGAGTTTCAGCCCTGGCATGTGCGGGACACTGAGGCGGACCGTAGCCAGCTGCCCGGGCTGCAAGGACACGGCTGCGGCTCGACCTGCGACATCGCCGGCGACGAGGTTTAAATCCTCGCCGGTCCCCTCCTCCAGGAGGTTGACGAGCTTTGCGCCCGTCAGGCCAAAAAGGCTGTCGAGGGTGACGTCGGTGCCATGGCCCTCGGCCTCGTACAGCCGGACCGTAAGTTCGGTCCCCTTGTCGGGTGCAGCGGCGGCAGGAGCATGCCCGCTCGAAGCCAGGTGGTTGCCTGCCGGCTTCAGCGCGCCCAGCACGGCCTTGCCGGTCCCTTCGCTTTGGTGAACACCGAGGAGGCGAGCAGTCGGGGGCAACACGCCGGGGTGGGGCTTGGCATACGTCCCTACGAGTGGTCGGTTGTAAGCCTGTGCTTCCGCCACGCAACCGGCGTGGCGCCAGTCACCGGGGCCGACCACAAGGGCGTGGTCGAAGACATGGCTCCAGTGTTCGAGCTCGAAAGCCGAACCGTCGGGCGCCGTGCGCCGAGGCGGGTCGATCCATACTCCCGACGGCCAACCGCTACAGGCTCGCAGCAGTGACACGTAAAGAGTGCCCGACGAGTCGACTGCAAAACCGGGGGTCCCCTTGTTGATGATTGCGGCGGTCCAGCCGGGCACGTCCTCGGGCCGGGGGACAAGTGAAGGGGGTTGGGCGACGTTTATGCGGCCCGTCGCTGTCTCGGTCGCCAGGGCGGAGGCGGCCACTGCAGTCTTTGCCTCGTCACTTCCGGCCACCACCAGGACAGGCAGCGCCCGCGCATCACGCAGGTCGGCATTCGGCTGCCAGCGCTCGGCCAAGGGGAGCGTCGGCGGGACCAGGACGCGCGCCCAGCCCTGCCTTGCCAGCTGCTTGTCGAGCTCGGCCTTGTACGCCCGCCCGCCAGCTTCCAAAACCTCGGCTACAAAGGCGTTTTCCGTCGGGCCCCCGATGGCGATGCGGAAGTCCGGCAAGTTGGAATCGCCGTGCAGCCCTCCGTAACGGTTGCGCTGTGCCTCCGAACAAGTGGCGGTTACTCCCTTTTGGACCAGTGCAACCACCAGTTCACGAGCCCAAGGTTCGGCGCCCTTGCCTGGAGCCGTAACGATCTCGGCGACTCCTATTGCGCGACGGTGATAGGCCGCTCCGGCGTCGGACGCCTCGACCACCAGGGTCGTGGAAAGACCGAACCACTCAGCCGCAGGGTTGTCCAATGTCCACGGCGCGTCGGAAGAATCGGCGCCGAGCAAGGCAAAACCGCGTGCAACCACGGCATCGCCCACGGCCGAAACCGGCGTGGCCCCAGCGAGGACAGTAGGGAACCGCAAGCGCAGTAACCGGTCTTTGGCCGCCCAACCATGGATCTCCGTACGAAGCTCGGCACGACGGATGCCATGCCACAGCGTTACAACCTGGCGATAGTCAAAACCGTCCGCCGCGTCGCCTCCTTCGCCGAGCACCATGCGCCCCTCGACGACCAAACGCTCTCCTAAGGAGCACGTTTCGCGCCGGACGGCGGCTCGTCCCGAGCGGGACCGGGCCGGCTCCCCAAAGGGCAGCAGGTGCCACGGCCCTTCGCCGAAGACGGGGTGGTCCGGGTACTCCGGGTAGACGACGAGCTCGTTAGCAACGTCTCCCTTCGGCACGAGCTCGAAGCCGCTAGCGCGCTCCGTTATGCGTACCAGCCCGCCGCCGCGTGCGGGTTCACTGACGATTTCGAAGTACTCATTAGCGATCTGGGCACCTGGTGCGGCCGCCCACCCGCTCCCGCTCGGAGCCACGGCGGATGCCTGGTGGCGAAGGCCGAAACTGCGGTACCCGATCCCGGGGACCTCGGGAGCCAGGAAACGAAGCCGGAGGGCTCCGGGGCTGTCAGCGTCTTCGACAAGGACGGGCAATCCCTGGCCGGTGCTATCGATGACCTCTGGCGTGTGCCCTCCCGGCGAGGCAGGCACCTCCATGCAGACCAGGTCGGAACGGTCCTCGCCGGTTGTGTTGGTGACAACGACGACGGTGTCCTGCCCACTTGTGTCAATAGCGGCAACCAGCTGTTGGCGACAATGCTCCTCGACCTGGTCCGCTAGGTCGAGAGCTTCGCGCCAACCGGCGAGGAGGTCCAGGTACACCTGGTCGGACTCAGACCCGGTGATCCCGTCGTGGTGGGCGCCGAAGACAAGTTGACGCCAGGCCTTGTCGAGGGCCCGGTGCGGCACGGGGGCGCCCAGGACATGAGCCAGAGCGGCCATCGTCTCGGCGTCAGCGATCTTGCTCTCGGCCGCTCTCTGAGCCTGCTTCGTGTCGATGAAGGAAACGTCCTTACCGGTGTAAATGGGGTTCATGTCGCGGCTTTGCGGGGACGGTGCCACACCGCGTCGCGCGCATATCTTCCCGGACTGCAGCAAAGAACTCGCGCGGTAGGCCGACCTCGAAGCGGGGCCACGCATAACGAGCGCCCCAGGCGTCAGCTATGTCGGAAATGAAGCGGCTCGGCGGGGTGTAGTCGGTACCGACGGGTAACAAAGTCACCTGGGTCGCGGCCACCTCGGCGAGGTCGGAGAACAGCTCGTAAGCCCTCCACATCGAGCCTTCCAGCGAAGTTGCCCGCTCGAGCTCCCAGCCGGACGAATAGTGGTTCGGCATGTATGTGGTAAGCAGCCCACGCCCGTTCGGTGCGACCCACTCGAACTCGGACGGGAACTGCATCCAGGAGTTCGAGCCGGTGTGACGGTGCGGCCCCCATTGGTGGAAAGGCCCTCGGGCCCAGGCCGTCGAATCCAGGCCGCACTCCGCCATAATGCCCGGGAACTGAGGGTCGTGCCCGAACACGTCGAGTTGCCACGCGCTGCGGGGGTCGGCGCCCATCACGTCGCGCTGGAACCCCATCCCGTACACCGCAGCGCGGATGGCTGTTTCTGCACCGGTCAGGTTGGTGTTCGGCTCGTTGTAGGTGCCGCCGACAATTTCCAGCCGCCCGGCTTCGACAAGAGCCTTCATTTCGGTGCGACGGTCCGGGTAGAGGTCCCAGAACGGCTTCAGGTAATCCACTTCGGCGAGCACAAACTTGTAGCGAGGGTCGATGCGCGCCCGCTGAAGGTGCGCCTCCACCAGGACAAGACCGGTGTGCTGGAAAGACTCGCGCCGGTCCTGCGCCCAGAGCAGTTCGTCCCAGCCCGAGGTGTAACCGGCCTGCGTGTTCCACCAAACTGGGTCGTAGTGGAAATGGGCCACCATGAGCATGCGCCAACCCGGCTCCTGCACGACTATGTCGGCCTCGGCCGTTGCGCGCTCTGAGCCGGCTTCGACTACGGCCGTGACCCTAACAACGCTCCCTGCGCCCTGGCCGGGGGCCAACAAGATCGGCAGTTCGACTACGACGCCCTCGGGCAGCGGTGGCTGCGGGGTATACCTTCCAGGCCCGGCCAACCCTGGATCGTTGCTGGGCGCCCAGGCCGGTCCGCCGTCCTGACCCGCTCGTCGGGGATCCAGGTGGCCGCGCCAGGACGCGGGCGAGCGCAACTGCGGCCCATCAATGCCGACCGTGGCAATCGTCGCCGCGGGAGCTTCCTCCACAACGACCCTGGCCACCTGGGCCAATTCGTCGCCGACGAGGACAAAACAATACGTCGATGAAACAGAAGTGACGCGCACGTCCTAACGGCCCCCCTCGACCTTGCGGCTTCGCTGCTGTGAGCCGGGGCCGCCATAGGGATAATCGGCGGCTCCCGGGTCGCTCACCCGGTCCAGTGTCGCAGTCTCCTCCTCGGTGAGGTCGAAGTCGGCCGCTCCCAGGTTGTCATCCAGCTGCTCTACCGTCCGGCAACCTAGTATCACCGAGCTCACCGTGGGGCGGTCCCGCAGCCAGGTCAACGCTACCTGGGCCATCGAACACCCTCGCGCGCTGGCAATGGCCTCCACGGCGGCCAATACCTGCCACGTCCGCTCCTGCGGGCCGCGGCGGTCGTAGGCCTCCACTCCTCGACCCGGATCTTCGCCTAGACGGGTGGCGCCGGTCGGCACCTGGTCGCGCCGGTATTTGCCGGTCAACCAACCGCCCCCGAGCGGAGACCACGGCAGCAGCCCGAGGCCCTCGGCCTGGCAAGCGGGGATTATTTCCCATTCGATCTCGCGCACCAGGAGGTTGTACTGCGGCTGGAGGGTCACGGGACGGCTGAGGTGAGACGCCTGGGCGACATCAACAGCTTTTTGGACCTGCCAACCAGTGAAATTCGACAAGCCCACATAGTTGATCTTGCCCAGGCGCACAGCGTCGTCCAGTGCTCGCAGCGTCTCGTCGATGGGCGTGAGCGGGTCAAAGCCATGGACCTGGTACAAGTCGATGCACTCCACGCCGAGCCTGCGAAGAGATGCATCGATGGCGCGGCTCAAATGCCGACGGGACAACCCGACGTCGTTTGGCCCCGCCCCCGTCGGGAACCGGCCCTTGGTAGCGATGACCACGCCCTCACGGATCTCGGGCGACTGCTTCGCCAGCCAGCGACCGATGATCGACTCCGATGCAGTGCCGCTGTAGACGTCGGCCGTGTCGACCAGGTTCCCGCCCGCCTCGAAAAAGCGGTCAAGTTGGCTGTGGCTGATGGCCTCGTCTGATTCGGAACCAAAGGTCATGGTGCCCAAGCTCAAGGTCGAAACTGAGCAGCCGCTGGCGCCCAGAGTGCGATATCGCATAAAAACCGCCTTCCCTCTTTCTCTCTGTAGTTTTCGTGGAGCCACCCTTTAGGTGACGATGTCGGAAAATCTCTCTGCGCGCCAACTCGGCGACGCCACCGCTCACGCCTGCTCAGGGTCTGGGGTCATCTCGTCGCGTACCAACGCGGCGAGGTCGGCGGTTGCCCTGAGGAACTGGCGCAGGGTGCGAAGCGTCGGGCCGAAAGTATCCAGGTCTTCGATGGCCAACCCGTCCTCGTCGTAGGCCCTACGGAAGTCGGGGAAACGCATAGCCAGATCAGCGATTATCGCCGGTGCTACCGGGCGGTCTATGGCGCTCCTCACAGGGATGTCAGAGGCATTGATGCGCATTTGCCAGGCATAGGGCGGCGAAATCACGACGTCCCCCCCAATGAGCTCGCTCCAGTGGTAGTGGTTGCGGAACGCAGCCGATAGCAAACGAGCCCTGTACCCCCGCTCGGCAAAGATCTGGTACGCCTTTTTGAACACCGCTACGCCGGCCCACTCGAGATAGCCCGGGTCCGTGAGGATGCCCTCCTTTTCGGCCCTGACCTTGAGCCAGTCATCGAGCCTTCCGACCATGATCGTGCAAACGGGCCCATGCTCGATACGTCTTTGCCCTCCGCTTCCCTGCGGCGCAGGCCTCGCTCGACCGCTTCGGCCACCATGACAGCTTGCGACACCGTAAAGCTCACGGTGGCGTTGATGCTGATGCCGGCGTAGGTGGCCTCCTCGATGGCGGGTATGCCCGCGGCCGTAGCCGCGATCTTGACGATCATGTTGCTAGCCAACGCGTCGAAACGAAGGGCTTGAGCCACGATGGCTTGGCTGTCGCGGTAATAACGGGGGTCAGTCTGGATGGAAAGGCGGCCGTTGCGGCCCTTTTCCTCTTGGAAAATGGGGCCGAGAAGGGACGCCGCGTTCCTGGAGATCTCTTCCACCAGCATCCACCCGATCTCATCCTCGTTTGCCGTCGGGTGGACGGCAATGAGCTCTCGAAGCCGCGGCATCCAGGTGGACCTTTCCTGGCGCACGACGTTGAGCACGATGACCGGGTTGCAAGTGGCGCCGACGGCTCCGTTGTCAATTGCATAGGCCAACTCCGACGTGGACGCCGAGTCGTTCCACAGACATGTCGGAGTTGTCTCGGTCATCTCGTGCAAAGGGCTCTTGTAGGCACCATCCCTAGTTGTCGGCATTCAGACCACCTTCCGATGACCGAGTTCACTTGCTTGGCTATAGCTGAGCGTCCCGTCGACCGCCGCTGTCGGCTGGTAGCCCATGCGGCGCGAGATTTCGGCGGCGCCGTTGGTGACCAACTGCACTGCCCGTCCGCCCCCGCCGTAACCCAGGACCGCCGAGCGCATACCGCCGACGGATATGGCAGCGTGGACGTGACCGTTATGGTCGAAGATAGGAGCGCCCACAGAAGTGATGCCCACGGTAACGTCCTCGTCGCTTATGGCGTAGCCAAGGTGCCTTGACTCCTCGAGGAGCGCCACGATGCCTGCCTTGGTCGTCGGTGTGCGAGGCGTACGCGGCTCGAGCTTCACCTTGGTGAAATAGTCGTCCCAGTACTCACGCGGCTCGAACGCAAGCAGCACGCGGGGACCGGCACCGAGGTGCAGTGGCAGGGCGCCGCCGAGCTGGAGCGCCATCGAGCGGATGTGGACGCCCTCTATGCGGTCGATGCATACGGCCTCGTGATGGCGCCGGACCACGAGGTAGACGGTCTCCTCCAGTTCGGCATGAATACTGTTCATCACCGGCGCCGCCCGCTCACGCACATCGAAGCGCAGCCCGACCAGTGAGCCCAACCGGAAAAGTTCCAGGCCGAGACGGTAGGTGCCGGGCCGAGGGCCTTCCTCTAGGTAGCCGAGTGCCGCCAAGTCCTGGACAAGGCGGTACACGGTGGGGCGAGGCTCGCCTAGGCGGTGCGCCAGAGACGGCGGCGTCGAGTCCGGGAACTCCGCCAGCACCTCGAGCAAGCGAGCCGCCTTTCCCAGCACCTTTATACGCGGCGACCCCATGGGTTCCTCTCACATTGTGAACAAGCGTCCGAATCGTACATCGGTGACCGAAAGCGGTCAAGAACGCCAACGACGCCGCCAAATGCGGCTTTTTTGAACCACCGCGGGCCCTGGCGCGATCTTGACAACCCCTCGCCGGCGAACCTAGCGTCGCTTGGATAGTGGGCAGATGTTCATAATGTGGTCACAGCCGGGTGATGACCAACTGGTCGTCCGTTGTGCCGTACCCATAACCAATGTGACGAGGACTGACCGATGAAAGCACCCGCCGGTGGCGTCGAAGAACGCCTAGCCGGGGCTCCGATCTCATGGGGCGTATGCGAGGTCCCGGGTTGGGGCCTTATGCTGCCGCGCGAGCGGGTCCTTTCGGAGATGCGCGAGCTCGGCCTGAAGGCGACCGAGCTAGGTGCCCTGGGCTATCTAGGTGACCAACCCGACGAGATCCAAGCTTTGCTAGCGCGGCACTCCCTCGGCGCGGTTGGGGGCTTCGTGCCCCTGACCCTTCACGACCAGTCAAAGCGGGCGGAGGCGGAGCGCGACGCCGAGCGAGCCGCACGACTACTGGGCGGTGCGGGTGGCTCCTACTTTGTAACTGCGGTCGTCGTCGACGAGGCCTGGTCAACGCCTTTTGAGCTCGATGCCCGGCAATGGGATGAGGTCGCTGCCCAACTGGCCCTGGTCGACGAGGTCTGTGCCAGGCACGGCCTGCGCCAGGTGCTGCACCCGCACGTCGGTACCCTGGTCGAGACGGCCGGGCAGGTACAAGAGGTCCTCTCCCGGTCGGATGTGCGCTGGTGCCTCGATACAGGTCACCTTGCCATCGGAGGAGTGGACCCGGTTTCGTTCGCGACGGACTATGCGGACCGGGTCCAACTGGTCCATCTGAAAGACGTCGATCTTTCCCTGGCCCGAGCCGTCCTGCGACACGAAATGTCCCTGCTCGACGCGACCCGTTCGGGGTTGTTCCGTGCGTTGGGCCAAGGCAACGTCGATGTGGCCTCCGTCGTGGCGGCGCTCGAGGAGCGGGGCTACTCCGGATGGTATGTGCTCGAGCAGGACACGACCATCGAAGGCGCCGATGCCGTCTCGGCCAACCCTTCGGCCGACGTAATGCTGAGCATCGATTACCTGCGCGGGGCCGTTGGGCACGCGGCAGCTGACGTGAGCGGGCCGGGCCGACCAGGCATGCCGGCGCCGCTGCGCGTCGGCCTGATCGGTGGCGGACGGATCGGCAGGATGCATGCTGAGCTCCTGGCCACCGCAATCAGCAGCACCGCTGTGCTCTCGGCGGTGGCCGACGCCATGCCTGAGGTAGCCGAGAAGCTAGGTCGTGCTTACAACGTGCCGGCGGTAGAGACGGACCGGTTGATCGGCGATGCCGCAATCGACGCGGTGGCCATCTGTTCTCCCACAAACACCCACGTGCGCTACATCATCGAAGCCGCCGAGGCGGGCAAGTCGATCTTCTGCGAGAAGCCGGTATCGCTCGACCTGGCTGAGGTCGACCGAGCACTGGAGGTCGTATCACGCGAAGATGCTCGTCTCATGGTCGGTTTCAACCGGCGTTTCGACCCGTCCCACGCCTGCGTCAGAGAGGCCGTTGCCAACGGGTCAGTGGGTGCTCCCCACCTCGTGCGGATCACGAGCCGCGACCCTGGGCCCCCACCGATGAGCTATGCCCGGGTATCGGGGGGCATCTTCTTGGACATGACCGTTCACGACTTCGATATGGCTCGCTATTTGGTCGGTAGCGAGGTAGTGGAAGTAACGGCCGCAGGTGCCGTGCGGATAGAGCCCGAGCTTGCAGAGATCGGCGACATCGACACGGCGGTGACCATGCTCCGCCACGAGAACGACTGCCTGACGGTGATCGACAACAGCCGCCAAGCAACCTACGGGTACGACCAGCGGGTGGAGGTGCTCGGTGGCAAAGGGCTGGCCGCCTCCGATAACCCGCTCACGACCACAGCGTTCACCCGGGACGCCAACGGGACACGCGCGGCGACGCTGCCGTACTTCTTCATCGAGCGCTACCGCGATTCCTACGTGCGACAATGGCAAGCCTTCGTCAGCTCGGTGGCATCAGGGACGCAACCTCCAACTTCCGGCGCCGACGGTCGCGCTGCTCTCGTCCTCGGCCTGGCAGCCAAGCGCTCGGTCCTGGAGCACCGGCCCGTGCCAACAGCGGAGATCCAGGCGTAGGTGGAGAGCGGGCGGCCCGAGCTATGACAGGAGGAGCCACCGAGCCAGGACTGTGGAGCCCGCTGAACTTGCACCGGCGCGCCGGGACATTGGCCAACGGCCCGTGGTCGATCGAGCTCAGCCAATCCGAGGCCGGCTGGTCATGGGCCTCTCTTCGCGTTCTGACCCTCCCGCCGGGCACGTCGCACACTTTCGCCACAGGTGACGAGGAAGTGCTCGTCATGCCTCTGCGCGGAGCTTGCACCTTGTCGTCCGGCGGCACCGAGCACGCGCTGCATGGCCGGGTGAGCGTCTTCGATGGCCCCACGGATTTCGCTTACGTACCGGGCGGTTCGACGGTCGTGATAACTAGCGAGCAAGGAGGACGGTTCGCCGTGCCTGGGGCCAAAGCCGAGGTGGCTCAGCCACTGCGTTACCAGCCGGCCGACCAAGTTGCGGTCGAGTACCGCGGAGCTGGCAACTGCTCACGAAGAGTCGTGAACTACTGCATGCCGAGCACGTTCCCGGCCGACCGGCTCCTGGTTTGCGAGGTGCTCACACCCGGCGGCAACTGGTCGTCCTACCCTCCTCACAAACACGACCACAGCCGCCCGGACGAAACGGAGTTGGAGGAGATCTACTACTTCGAGGTCGCACCGGGCCCGGCGGGCGAGCACGGGCTGGCCTACCAGCGGCTGTACGGTACGCCGGACCGCCCGGTCGAGCTCCTCGCCGAGGTAGGCACCGGCGATGTCGTGCTTATCCCCCACGGTTACCATGGTCCATCGATGGCCGCTCCCGGCTACGACCTTTACTACCTGAACGTCATGGCAGGACCAGGGCAGCGGGCGTGGCGCGCGACCGATGACCCCGTCCACGCCTGGGTGCGGGACACGTGGGCGAGCCAGGTCGTCGACCCACGGCTCACGTCGCCGTCAGCGTCGTCGGCGGGCAGTAGTAGCAAATGAGCACGGCTCGTCTGACCGTGGGCCAAGCGGTGGTCCGGTTCCTACCCCAGCAGTTCACCGAGCGCGATGGGCGCGAGCATCGGCTAATAGAGGGCTGTTTTGGCATTTTCGGCCATGGCAACATTGCGGGGTTAGGCCAGGCGCTTTTGGAATCAGAGCTCCAGGCCCCAGGAGCGCTCGTATACCACCAGGCTCGCAATGAGCAGGCGATGGTGCATGCTGCGGCTGCCTTTGCTCGCATGCGGGACCGCCTGTCGACGTTGGCCTGCACGTCATCGATCGGCCCCGGGGCCACCAACATGGTCACGGGCGCGGCACTGGCGACCATCAACCGGCTCCCAGTCCTGCTCCTGCCTGGCGACATTTTCGCCACCCGTGTGGCGGACCCCGTACTTCAACAGCTCGAGCAGACGGGCCACAGAGACGTCTCGGTCAACGACGTCTTCCGCCCCGTATCGCGTTTTTTCGACCGTGTAAGCAGGCCGGAACAACTTGCCGATGCCCTTCTGGGTGCCATGCGCGTATTGAGCGACCCGGCCGATACCGGTGCGGTCACAATTTGCCTCCCCCAGGACGTGCAAGCGGAGGCCTTCGATTGGCCTGACGAGCTGTTCCGCCGCCGCGTGTGGCACGTGGACCGGCCGGCGCCCGACCGTTGTGCCCTCGCGCGGGCGGCCGCCATAGTGCGCAGCGCACGTCGCCCCTTGATCGTGGCCGGTGGAGGTGTGATCTACTCGGAGGCGACCGAAGCCCTGCGCGTGTTCGCTGAGGCCACAGGGGTACCCGTAGCCGAAACCCAAGCAGGAAAGGGCTCGCTTGCCTTTGACCACGCGCAAGCAGTGGGGGCCGTCGGCGCGACGGGGACGACCGCGGCCAACGCCCTAGCCCGGACAGCCGATGTGGTGGTGGGGGTAGGGACCCGCTGGAGCGACTTTACGACTGCGTCCAGGACGGCGTTCGCCCATCCCGACGTGCGCTTTGTTAACTGCAATATCACCCGGTTCGACGCCGTAAAGCAGGCGGGCGAGCCCGTGGTGGGAGACGCCCGTGTGGTCCTCGAGCAGCTCGGGGAAGCCCTAGCCGGGTGGTCGGTGGAGCCCTCCTACCGCGAGGAGTCCCGTAGGCTCGCTCGGCACTGGGATGAAACGGTGCAACGGGCCTACAAACTGGGGCACCAGCCGCTGCCGGCGCAGTCCGAGGTGATCGGTGTGGTCAACGAGGTCAGCGGGCCCCGCGACGTCGTGGTATGTGCGGCGGGGGCCATGCCGGGAGATCTGCACAAGCTGTGGCGGACCCGCGACCCGAAGGGCTACCACGTCGAGTACGGCTACTCCTGTATGGGTTACGAGATCGCCGGCGGCCTAGGGGCCAAGATGGCCTGCCCGGACCGTGAGATATACGTGCTAGTGGGCGACGGCTCCTATCTGATGATGGCCCAGGAACTTGTCACCGCCGTCCAGGAGAACATCAAGATCACTGTAGTTTTGGTCAACAACCACGGTTTCGCCTCGATCGGGGCCTTGTCTGAAACCGTCGGTACGCCACGCTTTGGCACCTGGTACCGCGGGCGCAACCAAGGAACAGGCCGCCTGGACGGCGATGTGCTCCCTCTCGACTTCGTGGCCAATGCGCACAGCCTCGGGGTGAAGGCGTGGCGCGCTCGATTCCATCGATGCACTCACGGCAGCGCTCGCTGCGGCGAGGTCAGTCCCCGGGCCGGTCCTCATCGAGATCGAGGCGGACCCATTGGTCCCGTCGCCCGATAGCGGGTCGTGGTGGGACGTACCAGTCGCCGAGGTGTCCCACCTGGACGCCACCCTCGAAGCTCGCAAGTCGTACCAGGAGAAAAAGGCCCACCAGCGGCATTACCTGTAGGCGGATATATGGCTACCCGCTTAGGGCAGCACGACGCTATCGACACTTTCGGGCGCGCCTGAGGGCGCATACAGAAAACCTTGGGCGCGGTCGCAACCGAGGTCGATAAGAACCTCACGTTGACTAGGGAGCTCCACTCCCTCGGCCACCACGGTCAGGTCGAGCGCGTGCGCCACCACGATGATGGCGGAAACGACGGCTCGGTCCCTCTGGTCGGTGACGAGGCCATCGATGAACGACTTGTCGATCTTGACGAAGTCGAGCGGGAACTGGCGCAGGTAAGCCAGAGAGGAGTAGCCCATCCCGAAGTCGTCCAGGCCGATCTTGACCCCGAGAGCTCGCAACGAGCGAAGCCCGGTCATCGCAGAATTGGAGGCTTCCATGAGGACCTGTTCGGTCACTTCGACTTGGAGGTCCCCGGGAGGGACGCTGTTGGCCACCAGCTGGTCGACCACCGCTTTGCGGAAATCGATGTCTGCCAGGTGGCGGGCCGTGACGTTGACGGCTACGCCGCCAAACTTGGCCCGAGCCGAGCACGCCAAGCGCCGGCCTGTTTCACGGCGTCGGCGAGCACCACCTCATCTATGGGGATCAACAACCCGGTCTCCTCGGCCACCCCGAGGAACGAGCTCGGCAGGCGTAAGGCGGCGTCGGCCTCCCGGATCCGGACGAGGGCCTCGGCGCCGAGGGGGTAGCCACTCCTTAGGTCCACCATCGGTTGGTACTCGACCACAATGCGGTCCTCGTCAAGGGCGCGCCGCAACATACGTTCGGTGACCATGCGTTCGACCGCAGTTGTACGTAGCTCCTCGTCGAACACGGCCACCCTGTCGCGGCCCTTGTCCTTCGCCCGGTAGAGGGCCAGGTCGGCCTCCGAGAGCAGTTCCACGCCATTGCGCCGGCTGTCCGCAGTGCAGGCGACACCAATGCTCATCGTGCAGCTGAACTCGTCACCGTCGAGGCGGAACGGCTTGCGGCCATCTTCGATTATCCGGTTGGCGAGTGTGATGGCGGCGGCCTCGTCGCTGACCCCTTCCGCAACGAGCACGAACTCGTCGCCCCCGAGACGGGCCAGCGTGTCAGCCGGACGGAGGTGGTGGGTCAGGCGCTCGGCAATCTTCAGCAGCACGTCGTCGCCGATACGGTGGCCGAGCGAGTCGTTGATGACCTTGAAATGGTCCAGGTCCAGGTAAAGCACCGCGAGCATCCCGCGGTTGCGGCCGAGCCGGCGCAGGCCCTGGTGCAGCCGGTCCATGAGCACGGTCCGGTTCGCAACGCCGGTCAACGGGTCCGTGGTCGCCTGCAACTCGAGGGCAGCGGTTTGTTTTTGGCGCTCGGTGATGTCCCGCACCGTGTTCACCACCACCGAAGCGTCGCCGACTTTCGTACGCCGTGATGTCGCCTCGACCCAGCGGTAGGAGCTGTCTTTGCAGCGGAAGCGGTAGGTCGCGGTGGTCGGCTTCAGCAGAGCTCGTCCCGAGCGGCCCGCGCGCAGCATCGGCCCGTCGTCAGGGTGCGCGAAATCGTCCTCGGCCATGCCTACCAGCTCGTCTGGCCTCCAGCCGAACATATCCTCAGACGCCGCAGAGCAGTACAGGTACCGGCCGGCGAGGTCCACCACCG
The DNA here is from genome assembly GCA_963699075.1 of uncultured Acidimicrobiaceae bacterium. Lineage (GTDB taxonomy): Bacteria > Actinomycetota > Acidimicrobiia > Acidimicrobiales > Palsa-688 > Fen-671. Next base: position 816,441 of record CAVOTF010000006.1, read on the forward strand.
TGTTCAGGTCACCCGATGTGGCCACAAGGCCCGGGTAGTCAAGACCCCTTGACCTGCCCTTGCCATGCCCGCTGCCATCTAGCTGGCTCACCGTCCACCGTCACCTTCGGCGAAGTTCTCGTCAAGATCCCGGCGGCGCACAGTCTGGACCGCAGCTGCTAGTACTTACCAACTAGTTACTCTACCACACCAGCACGCAGAGCATCAACGCACCCACATTTCCACCGTGTGCGATTAACGCCCGAACCGGAAAACCGAGAACCCGCGGACCGGGCGCTAACGGCGTGCGCCGCAACCTTATACCCGCTATGATGCGTTCAGGCACGATAAAAAGACCCGAAGTGCCGAGTCAGCCCTCACTGGCTCCGGGACGGTACTCCAGACCCTGGTGGCGTGACATTTCCTAGTGCCAGAGTTAGGAGAATCCCATGGCACATGCCGGATCTTCCTTTTTCACCGTCGCCGATCGACCTCAACCCCCCGATCTAGGCCCGGGACAAGTCCCACCGTCATCTGGCTCCGAGGCGAGCACGACATCGCAACAGATGGTGACCTACGCCATACATTGGAGCGGGCTATCGCGGACAACCAGGCAGCCGTCGTCGTCGACCTGAGCAATGTGGAGCTCATGAGCGCGTCGACGCTCGGCGTAATTGTCGCCGGTCAGGACTCCCTTCGTCAGCAGTCACGGTCGTTGACGATGCGGTCCCCCTCACCCCACGTCCGGCGCGTCATCGGCATTTGCGGCTTGGACAACCTCCTCAGCCCGGCTCCAATACCAACATGATTTAGCCCTAAACGGGCGGGATAGTGCGCAACGACGGGAGCAGGATATCCGCGCAAGGCGGGCAGAGCGCCCAATCCGTCTGGAAAAACAGGTCCGGGTCACCGTCGAATTCGCACTGGCACCGACCGCAGTGACGCTTTTCCAACGGGATGACATTCATTATTTGTAGCTTACCATTTTCGAAGGCATCAGCCTCATGGGTCGCAGGTGAGCTCGAATACGATCGTCTCTTCGAAAATGTCCCCGGGGAGAAGAGCCGTGGAAGGAAAGTCGGGCCAATGCGGGGAGCCTGGGAAATGCTGTGCCTCCAGCGCGAACCCATCGCTTTGGCGATAGGTGCACCCACGTTTGCCCACCAGCGCACCGTTGAGGAAGTTGCCGGAGTAAAACTGAAGCCCTGGTTGGGTTGTAAGCACCTTTAGAGCCCGTCCTGATTTGGGTTCGACCACAGTTGCCGCGTGCAGCAGTGAGGTCGGACGGGTTTGGCCCAATACCCAATTATGGTCATACCCGTGAGCGATGGTCATCTGGGGGTGCGCGTCCCTGATCCTTTCCCCGATGGTCCTTGGCTGGCGGAAGTCCAGCGGGGTCCCGGAGACGGGAAGTACCTCCCCCGTCGGCGCCAGCGCCCCGTCCACCGGGGTATAGAAATCGGCGTTCAGGTACAACAGGTGGTCGTACACGGTCCCAGACGACTCGCCCGCCAGGTTCCAATAGGTGTGGTTGGTCAGGTTTAGGAACGTCGCTGCGTCCGTCTCCGCCTGCAGTTCCAGTACCAGCCGGTTGTCGTTGTCCAAGGTATAAGTGGCGACCGTGCGGAGCGTTCCTGGGAACCCCATTTCCCCTGACGGGCTCACATACTCGAGCCGCACGCCGACCGCGCCATCAGCCTGGACCACGGTCGAGCCCCACACTTTTTGGTCAAAGCCGACGTCGCCACCATGGAGCGCGTTGGTCCCGTCGTTGGTCGGCACGCAGTACAGCTGGCCGTCGACCTCCAAACGCCCGCCTGCGATACGGTTCGCATAACGGCCGACCAGTGCGCCGAAATAAGCCCCGGCGCCTTGCGGGTTGGCCGCATTTCGAGCCGGGTTGTACCTGACGTACTCCGCCAGGGAACCAAAACCCAAGACAATGTCCCGTCGTTCACCGCGCCGGTCCGCGAACAGGAGCGACTCGATTATCCCGCCGAGCGTGAGGATCGCGACCTGCGTCCCAGCGCTGTTCATTATTATGTAGCGGAGGACTTCCTCTCCTCGCACCCGGCCAGCCGACTCGAAGCTGACCTCGGGTAAAGACGCTTTTGCGGGGAGCGCAGTTCCAGGGGCCACACCCAATGATGCCCGATGCGCGCAGCGGACGGGACGACCTCGCGTCAGGACGCAGCGCCTGCCCGCAAGCGCGCATGGGCCAGTTGGCCCTTGGTCAGCAAGATGACAGCGGCCGAGGCAAACACGGTAGCTGCCGCTGCGGCAAAGGTCGTCCGGGTGCCGAAATGCTGGAGCACCACGCCACCGAGTGCCGACCCTCCTGCTATGCCCGTCTGAGTCCCCCCGGAGAGCCAGCCGAACGCCTCCACCGCGCCGGCCGCCGGGGCGAGCTTCCCAGCCAGGTTGTACATGGCCCCAAGGGCAGGGACGAGCCCAAGCCCGGCGACGAAGATCAGCGGGTAGAGAATGGCGATGTCCGGGGCCGCTATCACCAGGAGCAGCCCCGCGCCCGAGGCGCCGAGCGCTCCGAGAAGGCCCGCCTCGCCCGCTGCGTTCACGCGTGTGCCAACGAACAGGCCGCCCGTGATAGCGCCAAGGCTCCATACGGCCAGTAATAGCCCGGACTGGCTCGGCGCCTTGTGCGCGGTGGCAAAGCCGACAACTCCGATCTGGGCCATGGCACAACCAAAAACAAGAAGCAGCCCGACTGACACCAAAGAGAACAGGGCGGGACTGGCGGCGCGGCCGGCCCGGGCCAGACGGAGCCCGGCAGCACTCACCGCTGGGTGGAAAGCCACGGAGAGGGTGCCGACCAAGCTAAAGAGGGCACTCGCCACAAGGGGTGCCGCAGTACCAGAAAGCGTGACGAGCACAGCCACTAGTGCGGGCCCGGCCACAAAGGTCAGTTCCTGCAGCGTGGAGTCAATCGCATAAAGGGCATCGCTGTTGCCTCCCTGGGCCAGTCGGGGCCACAACGAGCGGACCGCCGCACTTACGGGGGGTTCACCCGCTCCGGCCACAAAGGCGACGCCAACCATCTCCCACGTGTGGTGCACGGGCACGGCACTGAGCGCTAGCAAGCCGACGGCACTCGCCAGGGCGGTTATCACCAGGATGAGCCGGCGCCCGGACCGGTCCGCCAACCTTCCCCATACCGGGCTGCCTATCGCGAAGCAGCCACGTAGACGGCGGTAATCGCACCAGCTTCGCTGTAGGACCCGGTCGCTCGAGACACCCGCAGCACAATGGCCAGCCCCGCCATTGCCAGGGGCAGGCGCGCCACTAAGGAGGTGGACATCAGCCATAGGACACCCGGAGATCGCAGGACAGTCGAGGAAACGGCTAACCGCCTATTGGGGGCTCGGTCCAGGTCGTGAACGACGTCGCCTGATCCACCGCTGCGGCCGGGTGTTCTGAGGCCCAAGCCTCGGCTACTGCAGCAGCAACCTGCTCATGGACCCTGGGCTGGAACATGGAGGGCACGATGACACCGAGCCCCAGCTCTTCGTCGGTGACGCAGGCGGCTATCGCACGCGTTGCGGCCATCTTCATTGCCGGCGTCACGTAGGAGGCCCGGGCGCTCAAGGCGCCCTTGAAAAACCCCGGGAAACAGAGCGAGTTGTTAATCTGGTTTGGGAAGTCGCTCCGGCCCGTCGCGATGACGGTGTCAGGTGCGAGCTCCTCGGCGAACACCTCGGGATCGGGGTTCGCCAGCGCGAACACGACCGGCCTTTTGGCCATTTCTGCCAACCACGCCGGGTCGACCGAGCCGCGCAGTGCCGTCCCGATGAAAAGGTCGGCGCCGCTCAGCGCCGCCCGCAGCGTCGTGACCCCGCGCGGGTTGGAGCGCGCGGCGATGCGGGCGTGGTGGGCAGGTGAGCCCGGGCCTTCGCTCAGGGCACCATCACGGTCGAACACGATCAGGTCGGGCACCCCGGCGTCGAGCAGGGCTTCGGCTATCGCAGTACCAGCAGCGCCGCAGCCAACCAGGACGACGCGCAGGTCCTTGATGTCGCGGCCAGTGAGGCGGCAGGCATTCAACACCGCTGCCATCACGACGATCGCCGTACCGTGCTGGTCGTCATGGAACACCGGGATGTCCAGACGGCGCTGCAGCTCCGTCTCGACCTCGAAACAAGCGGGCGCCGCAATGTCCTCGAGGTTGATGCCGCCGAAACCGGGAGCGACAGCGGCTACCGCGTCGATGAGCGCTTCAGGCGAGTGGGTGTCAAGACAGATGGGGTACGCGTTCACTCCGGCAAAATGCTTGAAGATCAGCGCCTTGCCTTCCATGACCGGGAGGGCTGCAAGAGGCCCGAGCGCCCCCAGCCCGAGGACCGCGCTGCCGTCGGTGGCGATCGCCACCGAAGTGCCCTTCGCTGTGAGGGCCCACGCGTCGGAAGGCCGGCGGGCGATGGCGCTGGCGACGCGCCCGACACCGGGGGTGTACGCAAGCGACAGGTCCTGGCGGGTGCGGACCGCCACCCGGGGGGTCACTTCGATCTTGCCGCCGAGGTGGTAAAGAAAAATCCGGTCGGAAACGTGGCGGACCCGGGACTGGCTCCCGAGAGCCGCCGTGACAGCCGCAACGTGCTCCTCGCTGGCTGCCTGCAGGGTCAAGTCGACGGTGGTCCCAGCGGCGGCCACCTCTACAAGGTCCATGCCGACCACAACCCCTCCCGCAGATGTGACCGCCTGGGCCAGCCGCGACAACAGCGCCGGGTGGGGCGGGGCCAAGACGCGGACGGTTACCGTATAGCTAGCGCCCGGCGGGATGATGGAGCCAACGCCTAGTGAGTTCGCCACATTTTCCAGTTTGGTGCCGAAACTGAGCCTTCCGCAATGTTCAGGAGGTCGCTTGGCCCGTAGCGAGGACGCCCCGAAGGGTCTCGCCAAGGACCAAGCGGAGGTCAGCTGCGGTAAAGAACCGACAATGCGCCCGGACGACTTCCAGGGACTGGCGGAAGGTGGTGTACGGCTTCGACGCAGCGAAGTCCGAGCCCCAGCAAAGCCGGCCGGGGCCGTAGGCGTCGAAAATCCGGGCCAACAAAGCGACGGCGTCCGGCCAGGGAAAGTCCCAAGCCCGCTCGGACACGTAGTGCAACCCGGCGACCTTGATGAAGATACTTGGGACCGCAGCTGACGCCAGGACCTCCGCCAGCCCCGAGCCGTCCCCCGCGCGCACTCCCCCGAGGGTATGGCAGAGCACAGGGACACTCGGGTTCTTGACAGCGAGGGCCCTCAGGTCGGGTTGCCAGACGGGTGGTGCCGCAAGGCTGACGATGAGGCGTTGCTCGGCGGCAAACCTGAACAGCCCGTCCGCTTCGTCGCTCAGGAGCCAACCGTCGTTTGTCTCCCCCAGATAGTGCGCGAAACCGGCCAGCGGGTAGCGCTCTGCCGCCGCTCGAAGCCGGTCAACACTTCCCGGTGCGTGGTACGTGGCCTGCCATCTGCAGTCGATATCGGCCAGGACGTGGAGCCGGCCGGGGTATTGCTCACGGGCATGCGCTACATAATCGAGATTGTCAGGGTTGTCCCCGATCGTTGCGCAGACGACTGCTGCCTGCTCGACGCCGTTTGTGCCCATCTCGTAGAGGAGCTGCTCCACGGCCCCCCGGGAACCCTCGTCGGGGACGGGTGGAGAATAGGGCCACCGGCGCCAGGTGTGACAGTGGCTGTCGAGAAGCGCACCGTCAGGTTCGCCGCTAGTCATCGAGATGAGCCTAAACATAATCGGAGGGCCCGGAGCCACGAGGCGCCGGGCTGGTGTAGGGTTTGTTGTTGAGAACGACAAATGTGGTCCGCTACGACAGGACCAAAATATGGAGGCACCTATGAGCGATCCTTATTCGCCAAAGCGAGAAGACCACTTCAGTTTCGGTTTGTGGACGGTCGGTTGGCAGGGCCGCGATCCCTTCGGTGACGCCACGCGGGCGCCGCTCGACCCGGTCGCGGCGGTACACCGGCTCGCGAAGATTGGTGCCTGGGGCGTGACATTTCACGACGATGACCTGATCCCCTTCGGGTCGGACGAAAACGCTCGTGAGGCGGCCATCAAGCGCTTCAGGGCCGCTCTGGACGAGACCGGCATCGTCGTCGAAATGATGACCACCAACCTGTTCACCCACCCCCTGTTCAAGGAGGGGGCGTTCACGGCCAACGACCGCAGCGTGCGACGTTTCTCCCTGCGCAAGACCATGCGCAACATCGACCTGGCCGCTGAACTGGGAGCACAGATCTACGTCGCCTGGGGAGGCCGGGAGGGAGCGGAGTCCGACGCCGCCAAAGACGTGCGCGCCGCTCTGGACCGGATGAAGGAAGCCTTCGACACGCTCTGCGAGTACGTGCTCGATCGCGGTTACCCGATGCGCTTCGCCATCGAGCCGAAACCAAACGAGCCTCGCGGCGACATACTGCTGCCGACGATCGGTCATGCGCTTGCCTTCGTCAACGAGCTCGAGCACCCCGAAATGGTCGGCCTGAACCCTGAGGTCGGCCACGAGACCATGGCCGGCCTAAATGTGATGCACGGGTACGCGCAGGCGTTGTGGTCCAAAAAACTGTTCCACATCGACCTGAACGGCCAGCATGGGCTCAAGTACGACCAGGACCTCCGCTTCGGTGCGGCCGACGTAAAGAGCGCCTTTTTCCTGGTAGACCTCCTGGAAGCCGCCGGCTATGACGGGGCTAAGCATTTCGACTTCAAGCCGCTGCGGGCCGAGGACGCCGAAGGTGTCTGGGTTTCGGCCGCGGCTTGCATGCGCACCTACCTGATACTCCAGGCCAAGGCAAGGGCCTGGCGGGCCGACCCCGAGGTCGCCGAGGCCATGGCCGCGGCCGGGGTCCCCGACCTGTCGCAGCCGACGCTGGCCCCCGGAGAGACGCTCGCCGACCTGCTGGCTGACCGGTCGGCGTTCGAGGACTTCGACACCGAGACGGCCGGCAATAGGGCGACCAACATCGAGCGGCTCGACCAGCTGGCCTTGGACCATATCTTGGGCGTGCGCTGAGACGTCCTTCTCAGCGGAGGGCCTTGAAGCTGCCCTACGCTCGCGCCGCTACCAGCGCCATAGGGGCCGCCAGGAAATCGCCGAACGCCAGCTCGGCTGCCCCGAGCAGGACGGAGTCCGCCCCAAGACCGGCCGCCACAACAGCGGCCTCAGCGCCCGCCTGGGGAAGGACCTCGCGACGCAGTTCACGTAGGACGACCACCTCCGCTGCCAAGTACACGTCCCGCAGCGCCCCTCCGAAGACCAGAAGGTCCGGGTTGAAGATATTGATCAGGTTGGCAGCGCCCCGGCCCATCCACTTGCCGGTCTCGGACACTGCTAGCGATGCCTTCGGGTCGCCGGCCTGGGCGTCCAATAGCGCCCGGGCGACGCCGGCACGTACATCAGAAGCTCGCCGACCGGCCCGCCTTAGCACCGCCGATGCGCCAATCTCGCTTTCCCAGCACCCTCGGGCCCCGCAACGGCAACGTTGCCCGTCCGGGTTCATCTTCATATGGCCAACCTCGCCGGCGTAGCCGGACCGTCCGGCGAGCAGGGCCCCGTCGACGACGATGCCAGCACCGACGCCGGTATTGCCCGAAACGTAGATGACGTGGCGGTGGCCGACGGCAGCGCCTCTGGCGCACTCAGCGAGCGCGCCAAGGTCAGCTTCGTTTGCAACAAGCACGCCGAGCTTGCCGGGGAGGTGCTCGGACAGGAGCGCGCCGAAAGGTACGTTTTTCCAGGCGAGATTGGGTGCCAGGTGCACAAAGCCCTCACCGCGCCTTACGATCCCCGGGACTGCTACCGCAGCTCCGACAAGCTGAGCACCGGGCGGCTCGCGGCTCATAAGCTGGCTGGCCAGGCTGCCGATGGTGGCAGCCGCCTCGGCCGGGGCGAGCTTACGGCGCGTGTCGCGCGGCTGAGCGAGACGCTCCTGGAGTTGGCCTCCCGGGCCTACTCGGGCCACGACGAGCGCCTCGGCAGCCAGTTCGACAGCAAGCACCCAGACCCGCTCAGCGGCGAGGCTGACGACGTGCGAAGGTCGCCCGGTGGCACCGCCGGAAGGCGACGGGCTCTCGCGCACCAGGCCCGTCGAGGCCAGTTCACCGACAAGACCTGCGACCGTGCTGCGGTTGAGCCGCGTCCGGGCCGTCAGCTGCGAACGCGTGAGCGGCCCGCTCAAATGCAGGTTGCGGACAAGAGCAGCCAGGTTGTTACGCCGCAAGTCCTCGTTCACGGTCGCGTGGGTGCGCGGCGCGTGACCGTGCGACTGTTCTGCGAGCGGGCGTGGCAAGCTGACCCGAACACTACCGGCGTCTGCCTCGGAGCACGTCGGGAAAGGACGTACCATGCCGCTCGTTGCGGGAGTTGATTGTTCGACGCAATCGACCAAGGTCCTCGTGGTCGACCTCGACGACGGGCGCGTCGTGGCCTCGGGGGCGGCTAGCCACGATGTAGAGGGCGACCGAGGAGCACGCGAGACCGACCCAGTTGCCTGGGAGGTGTCCGTTGCGACGGCCCTCGACAAAACCGGGATGGCCGCACAGGTCGCAGCGATATCGGTCGCAGCTCAGCAGCACGGGATGGTCGTGCTGGACGGCAGTGGGCGGCCCGTTCGCAAGGCGCCGCTGTGGAACGACACAAGGGACGCTTCCGACGCCCGCGCCCTGGTGGCGGCGCTGGGGGGCGCCGCAGGTGCTGCCCGTCGCGTGGGATCGGTACTTACCACCTCGTTCACCGTTGCCCACTGGGCGTGGCTCCGCCGGACCGAGCCCGAGGTCGCCGCTGCGACCCGCCAAGTCATGTTGCCCCACGATTACCTGAACCTCCGCCTCGCCGGGCAAGCGACCACGGACCGCAGCGACGTCTCGGGAACGGGCTGGTGGAGCCCTGCAGACGAGGCTTACGCGCCCGACGTGCTCGCACTCGACCTGGTCCAATTGGGGGCCGAGTGCTTGCCCACGGTGCTTGGCCCCGATGGCCTCGCCGGCCAGGTCACCGGTGCCGCTGCCGAGAGGTTCGGCCTGCCTCCCGGGGCCCTCGTAGCCAGCGGCGCTGGCGATAACGCCGCCGGAGCCCTTGCTTTGGACATAGGCCCGGGCGAGGCGGCGGTGTCCCTGGGTACGTCTGGGACCGTTTATGCCCCGACGGCTGCACCGACCGCCGACCCAACCGGGACCATGGCCGGTTTTGCCAGCGCGGACGGCCGCTACCTTCCGCTCACCGCGACACTGAACGCCACCGTGGCGATCGACCGCGTGAGCGACTGGCTGGGGATCGGCCGGGAAGACGTGCTGGCCTCGGATGGGGTCACGTTCCTACCGTGGCTGGGGGGGGAACGGACGCCCAGCGTCCCCAACGCCTCGGGGATGATGTCCGGGCTTCGCTACGACACCGACAAACGGTCCATCCTGCAAGCCGCTTACGAGGGCCTTGTTGCCACCCTGCTGGAGGCGATCGCATTCTTGGACCAGTGGGCGCCGCAAAGGGCCGACGCGCCGCTGCTGCTTCTGGGCGGCGGAGCGCGCGGTGCTGCCTGGCAACAAACCGTAAGGCGGCTGTCAGGCCGTCCCGTGCTAGTGGTCGAAATGAGCGAACTTGTCGCCTACGGGGCGGCAATTCAAGCCTGTGCGGCCATCACCGGCGAGCCTTTGGGAACCGTTGCAACACGGTGGGACGCGAGGCGCGGGCTACTGCTGGAGCCCGTCCCACGCGATGACGAGGTACTAGAAAAAGTCGCCGCTTGGCGCCGTTTTGTCCTCGCCCTGCTCGAAAGCGGCCCACCGGCCTGACGCGTGACGCCTAGGCTGACGTCTCAGCCATGTCGACCATGAAGATCGCCTGCACAGTGCTCCTGGTTTGTGGGGCCGCTTCTGCTAGCACCGCAGCTGCTACGCCGGCCGAGGCGACAGCGACCGCGGTGCCAGCGCATTTCGAGGCGGGATTCTGTGAGCTTTATCTCAGCTTCAGAGGGCTTCGTCCTCGGTACTTCGCCCTGTACGACCGAGCCCTGCGCCGCCGCCTTGGTGATGACCGCCGACGGTAGCAAGACCTGGGCGTCGACCGCAGCACCACATGTCCCGTTTTCATCGGCATCGTCGCCGTCATCGGGCTCAGTCGGCAAAGTCTTGTTTGCGAACGCCAGCGACGGCTGGGTGTACGGCCCCACGCTGTGGGCCACCTACAACGGGGCGCAAACCTGGACCAAGGTAAAGCTCGGCGGGCCTGTTTATTTGCTTGCCACTTCGGGCGACGAGGTCTACGCCGTGGTGGGCAGTTGCTCCCCCAGCGCTCACAACTGCCGAACCCCAACCTTGAAGCTGGAGCGGGCCATCGTCGGTTCAGATGCCTGGCACACGGTCGGGGGCGTCTCGGGTTACGGGACGACCGCCGTGCTGTTTGCGAAAAATGCCAACGCCTGGGTGTCCTTTGCACCAAAAAGCGCCGGGGCCGTGATGATCTGGAAGAGCTCCAACTCCGGCAGCTCGTGGCAACGGCTCCCGGACCCCTGCTACGACCCTTCCGAGGCAACAGACCTGGCAGCTTTGGCCTCGCCAGGAGACGACCGACTGTTCGAACTGTGCGCCGGCAACCCGGGCGCCGGCCAGGAAGGAAAATCCCTTTGGGCGTCGACCAGCAGCGGGACGAGCGGGCACTTTGTAAGCCAGCTACCTCTCGGCGGCCTCGCTTCGGACGTCGCCGCTCCGACCCGCAGCGACATCCTGGTGACGGCGGTCTCGGGAGCCAGTTTCGTGTACCGCTCGACCAACGGCGGCAGCACGTGGGCAACCCATGGCTTCGTTGACGGGGGCTCCGGGTTGTTCGATTTCGCTTTTGCGACGCCGTCTTTTGGCGTTACGGTCGAGGGGGGCCCCGTCGATGGCCCAAGTAACGACAGGCTGCTCGAAACCTCTGACGGCGGCGCCACCTGGTCACCGGTCCATATCTGAGCCTTGCCAGCTCCGTCCCGAAGAGCCACGGAGCTAACTAAAGGCGTCTAGCGGCGAACCAACCCGACAGGAGCAGGGACGCCTCCTCCCGGAGCACCCCGCGCGTAACAGCCAACTCGTGGTTGAGGCGGGGATCCCCACAGAGGTTGTAAAGCGAACCGCAGGCTCCAGCCTTGGGGTCCGGCGTAGCGAACACCACTCGGCTCACCCTGGCTGCGACCAGCGCTCCGGCGCACATAGGGCACGGCTCGAGGGTGACGTACATGGTCGTCCCCAAAAGACGCCATGACCCGGTGAGCTTTGCCGCATGACGAAGCGCTACCACTTCGGCGTGCGCCGTCGGGTCCTGCGTCGCCTCGCGGGCATTGGCCCCCTCCGCTATGACTTCGGTCCCGTTCACGACGACCGCCCCTACAGGGACCTCACCGGCATCGCCCGCCTTTGCTGCAAGTTCAATTGCCAGGCGCATAAAGCGTTCGTCGGGACCGTTCACGGACCACTTGGCCGGCTGCCAGACAGCGCAGCGATCACGTCGTCATGGACCAGGCCGTTGCTCGACAAAGCACTGCCACCGTCGAGGCGCCTCGCCCCCGCGAAATCCGTGAACTTTCCTCCGGCTTCTTCGACGATCACCTGAAGAGGGGCGATGTCCCAAACGGACACGACGGGGTCGAGGCCGGCCTCGCACGCACCTTCGGCTACGAGCATGTGCGACCAGAAGTCTCCAAAACCACGGTCCCGCTTTACTTTGCGGACCAGGTCCACGAGGCGAGCGGGTTCGGGGAAATCGGCCAGCCCCGCCGATGAGATCCCCGCGCCCGACAGGTCCGCCACGTCCGAGACCTGAATGCGATCGCCTCGCCCCGCCGGGGCCGCCGCGAACGCTCCCTCGCCGCGCTCGGCCCACCAGCGACGACCAAGCGCAGGAGCCGAGACAGCACCGAGGCGCATGGAACCGTCCACCTCCAAGCCGAGCAAGGTCGCCCATACCGGGATCCCGCGCACGAAGTTGACCGTTCCGTCGATCGGGTCGATAAACCAACGGCGAGCACCGGAGCCGGTGCTGCCCATTTCTTCACCGAGGACGGCATCGCCTGGCCGTTCGCGGGCAATAAGCTCGCGGATCGCGGCCTCCGTCGACCGGTCGGCCTCAGTGACCGGGCTCGAGTCAGCTTTGGTCTCCACCGCCAGGGACGGGCGACGGAAGGCCGCGACTGTGATCGTGTCGGCCAGATCTATGGCCCGCAAGGCCAGTTCCAAGTCGGCGCTCATGAGCTCGCGACGTTATGCGACCGGGACGACATGCGCCCTAGCCGCCTCCTCGGCCTGCCTGGCAACTTCGCGCAGGGTTAGCCCGAGGCGGGTGGCAGCCCGGGCGCAGTCGTCGTGTTCGGCCTTGAGCTGGTAAGGGCCTGCTTTGACGCGCACCCGCTCGCCGCCGACCTCCACCTCGAGCAGCTGCCTGGCGAGGGCGGAGCGGGCTACGAAGTGCTCCCTGAACCCAAGTGTGCCAGTCTCCTGGGTGAGCACCGTCGCCAGCCTGGCAACGGCCCCGGGCTCGGCCAGCACGCTGACAATGTTCGCCGGCCGCCCTTTCTTGGCGACCACCGGGACCAGCCAGGCGTCAAGCGCCCCGGCATGCATGAGGGCGCCGATGGTATGGCCAAGCACCTCTCCTGTGACGTCGTCCACATTAGCTTCGAGCACCACTAGGTCCTGGTGGGACGGGACCCGCGCAGCCGGCTCGGGCTCCATCTCACCGATTAGCACTTGGAGCACGTTTGCCGTGCCGTCGAGGTCGCGACTTCCGGCCCCGTAACCGCTGCTTCTTATCCTCATTGGCGGCACCGGCCCGAACGACTCCGCCAACGCCGCGAGCAGTGCTGCGCCAGTAGGGGTGGTCAACTCCTCCTCCCGGGCAGCACCGCGGACAGGCGCACCCACGAGCAGTTCGACGACCGCTGGAGCAGGGTTGGGCAGGAGCCCGTGGGATCCCCGCACCGTGCCAGTGCCGACAGCGACCGGGCCCGACCGGACCGAAGCGACGCCGAGGGACTCGAGCGCCAGGCACGTTCCCACGACGTCGACGATCGCGTCGAGGCCGCCCACCTCATGGAAGTGGACCTCCTCGGGGGGCAGCCCATGGAGCTTGCCCTCGGCGCTGGCCAACCGGGCGAACACTTCCTGGGCGCGGGCTCTGGCGCGTACAGGCAGACGGGGGGCCTGGTCGATGATCGCCCTGATAGTCCCCCAGGTACGTTCGGTACGGTCCGACGCCGCGTCGACATCGACTCGCAACTGGGTTGCAGCCAGGCCGGCCCGGGTCGTCTTGGCGACCTCGATATGCCAACCGGTGACGGGGAGCCCCTCCAGGCCCGCTACGACTTCGTCGACATCGGCGCCAGCATCGATGAGGCTCGCAAGCGCCATGTCGCCGGCGATCCCAGCCGAGCAGTTCCACCAAGCGACGGTGGTCAATGGGCCACCAGAGCGCCGTCGTGGCCGGCGCCGTCCAAGCCCCGTTTCCTCTTGCCAAGGATCCGGGCGACCGCCCAGGCTGCACCGAAGCCGTTGTCGATCCCCACGACGCACACGCCCGGGGCGCAGCTCGCGAGCATCGCGAGCAGTGCCGTTACCCCCTCGAGCGAGGCGCCGTAGCCGGCACTGGTGGGGACCGCCACAAGCGGTGCCGGCGTGAGGCCGCCTACCAGGCTGGCCAGGGCCCCTCCATCCCGGCGATCACCACAACGGCGTCGGCCGACTCGAGCAAGTCGACATGTTCGAGCAGGCGGTGCACGCCGGCCACGCCGCAGTCTGCAATAAGGGTCGGTCCCAAACCGAGCGCACGCATCGTCGCAATGCACTCCTCGGCGACGACGAGGTCGGCGGTGCCGGCGGCAAAAACCGCTACGCGGTCCGGTTGGGCGGCAGCTGGGCGCCAGACAACGGTGGAGCCGTGCCGTTCGCCCTCAGGGTGGGCCTCAAGTGCTGCGCAAGCCTGCTCTTCGTTGGCCCGGGACAGGACGACAGGGCCGCCGTCAGGCTCCGCGAGAAGCTCGCCGACTATTGCCACGCACTGCGCGACCGACTTGCCGGGCGCATAGACCGCCTCTGGCAGCCCCTGGCGCAAGGTCCTGTGGTGGTCCACCCGAGCGAAGCCCAGGTCGGCGTAAGGCAAGCGGCGCAGCCTTCGCACTACCTCGTCCGCGCTGACAGTACCGGCTTTCAGTTCCTCGAGAAGGCGGTAAAGGGAAGCTTCGTCCATCGCTGCCCATGCTGCCATGCTTTGGCCGGCTCGCTGAAGACGGGCCTAGTTCGGCCGTGCGGTGAGCCCTAGTTCGGCCGTGCGGCCGACCGAAGGCCATCGCAGATCACCGCGACCAGGCGTGCCGTGCATTCAGGACGGCCCTGCTGGCCAGCGGCCAGGCAGGTGCCCATCAACAAAGTAGTTAGGTCAACAATGTTGACGTCCTGCCTTACGGCGCCGGCGCCCTGCGCTCGCTCGAGCAGCACCTCGACCCGAGCGGTGAGCTTGTCTTTGATCGGCGCACTCAGCTGCTCGCTGGTCACCCCGGCGCGGACGAGTTCGTCGTGTATGTCTTTTTTTTCGACAGCGAGCGTGACCAGGTCGTCCACGAAGGCGAACAGAGCCGCACCAGCGTCAGTGGCCGTGCTCAGCTCCTGCGCCGCGCTCGATGAGACCTTCGAGACGGGCGACGACGATTGCCTCGAAAAGTGCCTCTTTGGTGGGGAAGTGACGGTAGACAGTGCCAATACCAACGCCTGCTCGGCGGGCCACCTCGTCGATCGGCACCGCGATTCCCTCAGCCGCGAACACCTCCTCCGCCGCTTCAAGGATCTTCGCGAGGTTGCGGACGGCATCGGCCCTCGGGACGCGTGTCCTGGGGTCGGCGGTTGTCACATCAGACGACATTGGATTGTCTTATCGGACGACATTCAAAAATCCTTGACAAACGGAACCCTTGTTCCGTATAGTAGGAAACGGAAGCCCCGTTCCGCATCATACCAAGGAACCGAACGGAATCAAAGTGGCCACAGGATGACCGGTTTGCTCCGTCAGGATTAGCAGCTGTAACCAACAAGTCACCCAAGCACGAAGGAACATCTCAATGGCAACTGCAACCTCGGAACCCGTGACCCTCACATCACCTGGTGCCGACGCACTCGACCCGAGGCGCTTCCGCGTCCTCGGCATCATCGCGATCGCCCAGCTCATGATCGTGCTCGACGCGTCTGTCGTGACTATCGCGCTGCCCTCTGCCCAGCGTGCGCTGCACATATCCGTAGCCAACCGCCAGTGGGCCCTGACCGCTTACACCCTGGCTTTCGGCGGCCTTCTGCTCATCGGCGGCCGCTTGGCCGACTACCTGGGCCGCAAGCGCATGTTCGTGATCAGCCTGCTCGGTTTCGCAGCTGCCTCGGCGCTAGGCGGCGCCGCCCAGGACCAGGCGATGCTCTTCGGGGCGCGTGCGCTTCAAGGAGCATTTGCAGCGGTGATGGCCCCAGCCTCGCTGTCGTTGCTGACCGTGACCTTCACCGAAGCAAAGGAGCGGGCCAAGGCCTTTGGCGTCTACGGGGCGATATCAGGCGGCGGGGCTGCGATCGGGCTAGTGATCGGCGGAGCCCTGACGACATACGCCTCCTGGCGCTGGACGTTGCTCATCAACGTCCCGATCGCCATCATCACGGCCGCGGTTGCTACCCGGGAGCTGCACGAGAGCCGTGTGACGGGCGAGCACCACTACGACATCCCTGGTGCTTTGGCTGTGACCGCAGGCTTGCTCTCGCTCGTCTACGGCTTCACCAAGGCCCAGTTGGACGGATGGGGCTCGACGACCACGGTCGCGTTCCTAGCGGTTGCGGTCGTCCTTCTCACCTCCTTTGTCATGTGGGAACGCCGTACGGCCACCCCCCTGCTCCCGCTGCGGGTCGTAATGGACCGCAACCGGGGCGGCTCTTTCCTCGCCGCATTGCTGGTGGGCATAGCGCTGTTCGGCACGTTCCTCTTCCTCACGTACTACCTGCAGGGCACGCTGCACTACTCGGCGCTGAAGAGCGGCTTCGCGTTCCTGCCGTTCTCCGGGGGGATCATCTTCTCCGCCACGATGGCTAGCCAACTGTTGCCCCGCTTCGGCCCACGGGCCCTTATGACCGGCGGGCTCCTCATGGGGGCGATCGGCCTCATCTGGTTCACCCAGATCGGCCTGCACACGAGCTACGTGACCCACGTACTGCCTGCCGAGCTGATCGTCAGCATGGGCCTCGGGTTCGCCTTCGTCCCCTTCAGCAGCACCGCTCTCATCGGCGTCGCCCCTCATGACGCCGGTGTCGCAAGTGCCCTGGTAAACGCCACTCAACAGGTTGGCGGGTCCCTCGGCACGGCGCTGCTCAACACGGTGGCTGCGTCAGCAACCGCCAGCTACATCGCCGCCCACCACGCGAGTTCGACGTTCACATCTCTCGGCAACGTGCACGGCTATACGACCGGCTTCACCGTCAGCGCCATCGTCCTGTTCATCGCCGCCGTGGCCGCTGTCACTCTGGTGCGGGCGTCACGGCACGACCTGCCCCCGAGCGACCCGTTCGCTGCCTTGGACCTGGAGATGGCTTAGCCCTTCGGAACTGCAGGCCGCCTCCAGCCCCGGGCACCCCGGGACGGAGGCGGCCTGCTTGACGCCCGGGTGGGCTCAGCGGGCCGACCCTATGCTAGGCGGGATGCAGGTCACGCCCACGACGACTGTCGCCTACCTCGGACCGGCCGGTACGTTCACAGAAGAAGCGCTGCTCAGCCAGCCCGACCTGGCCGCGGCAAAGCGTTTAACGTTCGGGAGCTTCTGGGACATCCTCGACGCCGTCGACCGGGGCCGCGCCGATATCGGGCTAGTCCCGCTCGAGAACTCGATCGAGGGCACCGTCAACGTGGCGCTCGACCAGCTCATATTCGCCCACGACCTGTGGATCGTGAGGGAGTTCCACCTTTCCGTCAGCCAGTGCCTCGTAGGCCTGGCCGGGGCACGGCTCGAAACGGTCAAGAAGGTCATCTCGATACCTGTGGCCACGGCGCAATGCCGGACCTGGCTATCGGAGAACCTGGCCGGCGCCGAAGAAGACTCCAGCCCTTCCACCGCAGACGCGGTACGTCGAGTAGCCGAGGCCCAAGACCCGCAAGTGGCTGCCATCGGCACTAAGCACGCCGCCGACCTTTACGGCCTCGAGACGCTCGCTTCGGGTATCGAGGACCATGAGGGCAACACGACGCGCTTTGTTGTTGTCGCCCGGCCGCAGTGGGGCATACCCGCACCGACGGGCCACGACAAGACGAGCATCGTCTGTTTCCAGTCTTCGGACCGCCCCGGCAGCCTGCACATGATCCTCGGCCAGTTCGCGGCACGCAATCTCAACCTCACCAAGCTCGAGTCGCGGCCAACCAAAAAAGCGCTCGGCGAGTATTGCTTCGTTATCGACGTCCAGGGCCACCTGGCCGACGAGGTCCTCGCTGACTGCTTGCGTGACCTTCATGCGACCCTGCTACGGGTGAAGTTCCTAGGCTCCTACCCCGCCGGCGGTGCGGAAGGCCAGCAAAGGCGCGAAGCGGCCAGTGAAGCCTGGCTAGCCGCTGACAACTGGGTCCAAGGCCTCAGGGACCACTTCGGAGGCTGAGAAGCCGGCCCGGGCCCTATCCGGCCCCTCTAAAGTGCAGCGATAAGATCGTTTTTCAGCCCATGGAGGGATGGCAGAGCGGCCGAATGCGAAGCTCTTGAAAAGCTTTGGGATGCTGAGTCCCCGTGGGTTCAAATCCCACTCCCTCCGCAAGTTGGGGCAAGTCAGATTTGGTGAGACGGGCTTCGCCCGAGAAGGTTGACTCTCACACTCCGTCTTGAGGCTGACGCTTGTAGCGAGGGTCTGCGACGGTCCGTCTTCGGCAGGCCTGACCAGGAACTTTGTAAGTGTATGCTCAGCGCGCCAACGGCTAGGACTCTATCGCAAGTCAGAAGGGGGGCTCCTCGGTGGCACGGCACAGGAGCCAATGGTGGCGCTCGCCGCGGAGGTCCGGGCTACTTGTAGTCGCCGCCCTCGTTCTAACTTTGCCCGCGTTAGAGGTGCAAGGGGGAGGCACTGGCATAGCCGATGCGGCGACCGGTGGGCCCGTCCCTGTTGCTGGGGTAAATGCGTTTGGCTACGGTTCGGGCCAGCTCGTCGCTCCTCAGGACGTGGCCATCAGCCCGCAGGGTGACCTGTTCGTCAGCAGCCTGAACGACGAAATCCTTGAATTCTCTCCCAACCCAGGCAGCACCGGGTACGCCCAGACGGGAACAGTTGTCGCGGGAACGGGAGGCTACGGGACGACTGCGGCATTGACAGGCCCGTCCGGCCTCGCCTTTGACGCGAGCGGGGACTTATTCGTGAGCAACACAGGCGAAAACGTCGTTTTGGAGTTTGCCTATAATGCCTCAACGGCAACGTACCCGTCGGTAGGGACGGTTGTCGCCGGGACCGGCGAAGGCGGGTCGTTCCCCGACGAGCTTCTCCAACCAAAAGGGATCGCTATCGACGCCAATGGGGATCTCTTCATTGCCGACACCGGCAACAACCGAGTCGAGGAGTACACCTACGCCAGCTCGACGGAGACCTACGCCGCGAGCGGGACCGAAGTAGCTGGGACGGGAGAGGTCGGTGCTGGGGCCAGCCAGTTGTCGAGCCCTAACGACGTCGTCCTCGACGGCGCAGGGGACCTCTTAGTGGCGGACACGGGTAACCAACGGGTCATGGAGTACCAGTACAACTCTTCAACAGGTACATACGCTTCTAGCGGCACCGAGGTAGTTGGCCCCCTCCTAAACTCTCCCGACTGGCTTACTTTCGACTCGAGCGGCAACCTGTTCGTCTCCTACCTGAACAGCGCCGGATCAACTTTGACATTCTCTAACTCGGAGGCGTCACAGCCCGCGGCGGCCGGAGGGAACACCACACCTGGCGGCGTGCTCGAGTTCCCCTACAGCTCAGCCAGTGGCACATACGCAAGCTCGGGGACCTCCATTGGCAGCGCGGCCTCGTTGGTCAACCCTGAAGGGTTGGTTTTCAACTCGAGCGGTGACCTGCTCCTGGCGGAAACGACCAACGCTGATACAGCTACGGCCTGGAACGTGGTCTTAGAGTTCATGTACAACTCGGCGACGGGAACATTCTCCCCTCAAGGGACGATACTGGCAGACGATGCTTCCTCGGACACCGGCATAAGCGCGGTCGCCTTGGACACTAAGGGCGATCTCTTTGTCAGCGACACGGTCCCCACCGACACCGTTACCCAAACTGGCAGTAGCAGCGGCATTTTCGAGTACCCGTACTTTCCCAGCAGCAATACCTATTCCGTCACGGGGTTACAGATCAGCGCGAGCGGTGGAGCCGCCCTGGCCCTTGACGCCAATAATGACCTCTTTGTGTCTGGGACCACCGGCGTCATCGAGTACCCGTGGGACTCTGAGACCTCGAGCTACCCAGCAAGCGGTATACCGGTACCGGGCGCTACTCAGCTTTCCAGTTTGACCGTCAGCGCCATGGCCTTCGACGGTCTGGGCGACCTGTTCGTCGCGACCGGTGATGAGGTCCTCGAGTTCACCTACAGCTCAACGGGGGTTTGGGCGGCGTCAGGAAACGTTGTAGTTACAGTGACTTCTGGGACTTTACCGTCCGGCTATACGAGCTATATCCAAGGCATTGCGGGTATTGCGATAGACCCGGGCGGCGACCTGTTCGTGTCGAACCCTTCGGCCTCACAGGTCCTCGAGTTCACCTACAGCCATGACAACAAAGCTTATTCAGCTACGGGGACTTTCGTGGCCGGGCAGGGCGGCACCGGAGATGGGCTCTCCCAGCTGTACGAGCCCGCTCAGCTCGCCGTAAACAGCGCCGACGACGTTTACGTCGTTGACGCGGGCAACAACAGGGTCATGGAGTACACGCGCGTGAACGGAGCCCCAGCGTACACCGACAACGGCACACAAATCTTTGCCGGGGCCAGCCTTATTAGTTATCCCGATAACGCTGGCATCGCACTGGATCCCCAAGGCGATGTCTTGTTGGGTAGCGACTACCCCGACGGAGCGGTCTATGAGGTGCCAGCGAGTTCGGGTACCTCACCGACAACAACATCAACCGCGAGCACGTCTTCTTCCAGCACATCGACTTCGACAACATCGCCGACTTCCACCTCGACTACCACGACCACGGTGCCGCCTGGTCCGTTCCCAGGATGGACGGTGGTCACACCCCCGGACGGCTTGTCTGCAGGGAACGGCCCGCCGGTGACCCCGGTGTCTTGCGCCCCCGGGACGACGTTCTGTGTCGCCGTACTCGGTTCGCCCTCAGTGCTAACCGTCTACGGCCAGACAGGTCAAGGCGTTGCAGTGACCTCCAACTTGACGAACTGGACAAGCTACGACTCGCTGCCGTCACAGTTCGTACAAGTGCTGTCTATCTCGTGCCCGACCTCGACGCGATGCGTCGCCGTCGGTACGGGAATGACGGACGCCCCCGTGATCGCAGTGTCTACGAACGGCGGCGTGAGCTGGACGGATGCAAACATGTCGGCGTTCGCCGCCGCCCCCGGCTGGCCCCAGGCCGTCAGCTGCCCGTCGGCTCTTGTCTGCTACACGGTCGGGGGCACGACGGGCCCCCCGACCCGATGGCAGCAGTGTCCACCGACGGCGGCCAGGACTGGACCTTGCTCGACAACAACCTGCCCAGCCCGCTCTCCTACGACCTCGACGCTATCTCGTGCTCGTCGGTGTCCACGTGCGTGGCCGGCGGGGAACTGTCGGAAGTCGGCCCCGCGACCGCCATATCGACCATCTCTGGCGGCACCTCCTGGTCGCAGTCGGGCTCCTCCGTCTCGAGCCAGTTGGCGGTAATCGAATCAGTGTCATGCCCGAGCGGGACGACCGTCTGCTTCGCCGGCGGCGCCTCCTCGAGCGCCGCTGGTCCCGCCGCGCTAACCAGCACTAACTCAGGTACAACGTGGACTGCGGTCCCGGGGTTGACGTATCTGGGCTTGAACTCGATTAGTTGCGCCAACGCTGTGACCTGCTGGGCTGGCGGCGGGGTGGCTAATGCGTCGCTGCTGGCTGGGACCGGTAACGGGGGTTCGACATGGCAAGAGGACACCGCCGGCACGACAGAGCAGCAAACCTACGTCTCGTGTGCATCGACGGAATCGTGCATAGCCACCGCCAATGGCCAGCTGCTGAGCACCGACGACAACGGGGGCGTGACGCCTGGCACGGCTCCGACCACCACCACGGTTGCTCCGACCACCACCACGGTTGCTCCGACCACCACCACGGTTGCTCCGACCACCACCACGGTTGCCCCCACCACCACCGTTGCCCCCACCACCACGGTTGCGACCACGACGACGACCGTCGCCCGGACTACCACCACGACGCACGCCACAACGACGACGGTTGCTGCCACGACTACCACGACGCACGCCACAACGACGACGGTTGCTGCCACGACTACCACGACACACGCCACAACGACGACCGTCGCCCGGACTACCACCACGACGCACGCCACAACGACGACGGTTGCTGCCACGACTACCACGACGTTGGCCCCCGCCAACCTCATCCCCGACCCTGGTTTTGAGACCGCCTTCGTGCCGGTCGACTACTGGGGTAGCACGCTTGCCCTCACCACAACGGCGGCCCACTCCGGTTCCCAGGCCTTGGCGCAGACCGTTACGTCTTCCAGCGGCGGTTGGGACCTTGACGACAATTCGAGCTGGTACGCACCGATAAGTTCGGCCTACACCTACAGTTCCTCTATTTGGGTAAGGGCGACCGCTGCCTTGCGGGTCAACATAGGTGTGGATCTGCTCACGTCGAACGGGACGTACGTCGCCACCTCGACCGGGCCCTGGGTCACACTGGCGGCGAACACCTGGACCGAGCTCACGGTAAGCGGGATCCATCCCAGCACCACCGAGGTGTACGCAGGAATGGAGCCGGACTTCTCAAAGGCGACCAAGGGCACCATCATCTACTGGGACGATATGAACCTCACGAGCTAGCAGTGTTAACCGATCTTTTGCCCTGGGCCGGCTGAATTATTCGCAAGGAACGCCACTAAGGCACTTGACCAGGCCCCTCCGGCCACTCGAGTAGGGAGACCTCCTCGACGGGGAGATCGCGCTCCAGCGGGACGAAGAAGGTCTTCACCTCACCGGCAGCGAACGTCGACTCGATCGTGCGGCCTAGCAAAGGCAACGCCAACCGGACGGCAGCGGGGGAACCTGCCGCCTCGTACGCACGCAAGATCGTGCCACTGCCCTCCTCAGCTTGCTTGACGACGCTGACCAGTACGGTCCCTCCCCCGTCGTCCGCGAAGGACTGCGCCAGGGGCAATGAGCCGGGGTGAAAATGCTCCCGGAACGCGAGTGGCCGCTCGTTGAGCTCCTCCGCAAGGCGGGGCACCTCCGCGCCGGGTTCGCCCTGGTGGGCGACAAGGGCGTAGCTGAACTCCTGCCGGCCCTGGTCCATATACTCATAGGTCTCTCCAGGAGCAAGCAGCCGTGGGTGGTGCCATGCATAGACGGGGCTGCGCACCACGGTCATGCCGATGTCGGCCCCGCGGACGTCGAAGCCGTACTTGCCGTCGTTCAACAGGGCCCAGCCGCCCCGCATGCCGCCCGGTAGCGTCCCCGAGACGTCGACCCAGGCTTGTGCAACTTCCTCGCTGCCCGAGTTGGGACGCTCGAGCCGGCCGTAGGGGACCGAAAAAACGGCCGAGGCTGCCTGCAGCGCGCTCGGGAAACGCAGTTTCAGGAGCCGAAGCTGCTCGTGCCAGTCGACGGTGACGCGCACCTCGAGGTGGCGTGAGCGCCGGCCCAAAATGAAAAGTTCCCTCAGGTGCGAACGGCCGAAGGTGCTCTCCACCTGGACCACGACCCGAACCGGGC
Organism: uncultured Acidimicrobiaceae bacterium; assembly: GCA_963699075.1. Classification (GTDB taxonomy): domain Bacteria; phylum Actinomycetota; class Acidimicrobiia; order Acidimicrobiales; family Palsa-688; genus Fen-671. The sequence continues at coordinate 839,360 of CAVOTF010000006.1, forward strand.
CGCTCTCGAACACCTCCGCCGACGTGCAACAAAACCTCCCCACCTCCTCGTCGTACTCGACGACGTCGTGGCCCCACGTGTCTGAAAGGTCCTCGATGACCACAGCGTGGGATTGCTGCTCGCGCCGTGCCAGTTCGGCACCCAAGTCCTTGTCGAAAAACGACGAGATCCAGCCGGTCCCTGGATCCAGCTCAACGCGGAGGTGCTCGTTTTCAAGGACCGTTCCGGTCGCTGCGTCGTCGACATACGGTGACTTGCCTCCGGTGCGGGGCCTCAGCCGGTAAGTCCGGTAGCCAAGGGCGGGGAGTTCCGTGGAAAGTACTAGGCGCTGGTGCGGGCCATCCAGCACGGCGCGCGAGCGGATTCGCTGGACCGCAACCTCGGCGCCGCTTTCCTCCTCGAAGGCTGCGAGTTCGTAGCCTGCGCTGCCCTTGGCCTCGACTGTGGCGGCCGCTTCGACCTCGAATTCGACGTCCGCCCGGACCGGCCACGTCACCGGGTTGAACACGACGACTGGCAGGGTGCCCTCTTCGGGGTTGATGGCGATGCGCCGGCTTACGGACTGTGCCGCCAAGTTCATTGCGTCGGCGGCGATCGAGCTGGCGTGACCGATCTGGTCACGGGCGTCGTCGTAGGCGGGGGAGATCGCGGTCCCTGCCAGCGTGTCGTGGAACTGGTTGAACAGGACGAGCTTCCACGCTTCGGTGAGCGCCTGCGCCGGGTAAGCCGGGCCGCCGAGCGCTGCCGCAACAGCCGACCAACGTTCGGCCGACATCAGGAGGTGCTCGGCACGGCGGTTCCAGCGTTTGACGCCCGAATGGGCGGAGTAGCAGCCGACTGCGTGGTGCTGCAGGTCGCCAACGTAGGTGGGGATATCTTCGCGGGCCGCTACGGCAACGAAATAGTCGCCGGGGGCCGAAAGGCGGAGCTCGAGCCCGTTGTTAGCGGCATTGAGGCGTTTGATGCTGTCGAGGTTCGCTCGGGTCGGCCCTCCGCCGTGGTTGCCGACGCCGTAAAAGACCATCAGCTCGCTCGGCCGTAGCGGAGACTGGCGGATGACATGCTCGAGGAAGGTACCCAGGTCCTCGCCCGGGCTGCAGTAGGCGTACGGGATGCGGTACGCGAGGACTCGGGAGCCGTCGGCCGCCACCCACCAGAACACCTCGCCGGGAAGGGTTTTCTCCTTGGGTTGCGGCCGAAGGAAGATATAGGTTTCCAGGCCTGCCTTGGACAGCAGTTGCGGGAGCGTGGCCGCGTGGCCGAACGGGTCCACGTTGCACCCGACGGTCGCAACCGCCCCGAAGCGGTCGCGCAGGAAACGCTGCGCGTACAGGGCTTGGCGGACGAAGGATTCCCCGTGTGGGAGGTTGCAATCCGGTTCGATCCACCAGCCGCCCACGACGACGAAACGGCCCTGTTTTACGCGTCCAGCGATCCGGGCAAACAGCTCAGGGTCGACGCGTTCGACCCACTCCAGGTAGGCGACGGAATCGGCGGTGAACACGAAGTCGTCGTACTCGTCCATCCGCTCGAGCGCGGAGCTGAAGGTCGCCCGGACCTCCTGCAGGCCTTCCTGCCATTGCCATAGCCAAACAGGATCTATGTGGGCATTGCCCACCATGTAGAGGATCCGCTCACTGGGGGCATCGACGGATCCCCGGCCTGCACCGGCCGCGACTGTGGTTGGGTTGCCATGATCGGTCATCGCTCGCTTCCGTCCTCTTTGTCGTCGGGCACCTGGGCACCCATGGTGGTCCAACTCACGAGCTGGGGCCATAGGTGCTTCGGACCACTCAGGCAGCTCCCGGTCCCGCGGACGACGTTCTGCCGGCTGGCTCAACGCATCGTAGGCCGCGCAGGTTAACGGGGTCGAGGGACCTCCTCGGCCGGTGGCGTTTTCGCTCAGGTCACTGTCCATATGTGCCGACGTAGGAAGGATCGGTCGTAGACCGGGCTCATAACCACCTGGACGAACCGCTGCTTCGGGCCTGGGCCGGAAAGGGAGTTCGCGTTGAGGTCGGGCCGAGGACCGTGGGATGTTGTGCGACGCAGCAGTGTCAGCGCCGGGCGGCGCTCATGGGCGGCGGGGGCTCGGTTCTCCAGCCTCAGGTTATTGCCCGGCCAGGGCGGCGGCCACCAGATGGTGGGGGCCCTGCGCATAGCGTCAGCAATCGCGATAAGTGCCTACGCCCTTAGCTATGCAAGCCTCAGGGGCGCAGACCCGACGCGCGTCACGCTCGGCGTCCTCGGAGTTTGTCTCTGCCTAGTGCTGGCAGGGTCGGCTCAGATGTGGAAGAAGATAGGGGTTTCGCGGCGATCGGCCATCATGGCACTCACCATCGACCTGGTGTGTGCGCTCGCATTGGCGAGGCTTTTCGTGTTCAATGTCCACGACGATTTCGTGTCCGTGCTGTTCCTGATCGTCACCGAGGCGGGGCTCGTGCTCGGTGGTCGCGGTGCGGCCGTTTTCTGGGCCGTGACGGTGTCTAGCTATAGCGCAGTCGTGTACGGAGGCCGAGCCGACTTCGAGCGTGACGTCCCGGCGATGCTTCTGTGGTACACGTCGCTTTTGCTCGTTGCCATAGTTGTCGGCATGCTCTGCGACGAGGCCCGGGGACGCGAGGTCGAGTTGTTAAGAGCCTCTGAGCGGCGGTTCCGCCTCGTCGTCGACAACGCACCCGAAGCGATCTACACGATCGACCTCGATGGCATAGTGCAAACTTGGAACCCGGCCTCGGTCACGATGTTTGGCTGGACAGCCGAGGAGGCTATCGGCCGGTTCCTCCCGATCGTCCAACCCGACCAAATGGCCCACTTCGCCCAGCTGCGCGCCGAGGGGGCGGCCGGACGGGGCCTAACGGCACTGGAGACGACCCGCCGGCGCCGGGACGGGACCATGATCGACGTGTCCATCTCCACGGCCCCGGTGCTCGACGGCTCCGGGTGCATCACGTCCATCACCGCTATGACCAGCGACATCAGCCACCGAAAGGCAGCCGAGGCATCCGCCCTGCGTGAGCGCTCCGCTGTCGAGCTCCTCCAGGCCGTAGCAGTCGCGGCCAACGGGACAGAAAGCTTCGATGCCGTGCTCCAGATTTGTTTGGACCGCATCTGCGAATACGCGGGCTGGCCCGTCGGTCACGCGTTCGTCATCGCACCCGAAGAGGGGCAACCGTTGTCGTCGGCGGTCTGGCACCTCGATGACCCCGTTCGGTACATCGACTTCCAGGCCGCCAGCGACGAACTCCAGCTGCGCCCGGGCACCGGTCTGATCAGCGGCGTCTTCGGCAGCGGCGAGCCTGCCTCGATCAGGGTCGGCGTCGATAGTTCGCTGCAGCGGGGACAAGTAGCGCTGAGCGCCGGGCTGCTGGAGGCCACCGCGTTGCCGGTCATCGTCGAAGGCAAAAGTGCTGCAGTGCTGGAGTTTTTCGCACGGCAAATTGTCTTAGACGACGAACTCAGGGCGATGCTGGCCAGCGTGGCCGGCCAACTCGCCCACGTTCTCCAGCGCGCTTCGGCCGCTTCGCGTCTGAGCCACCAGGCTCTCCACGATGACCTCACCGGGCTCCCCAACCGCACGCTGCTCGCCGATCGGCTCAACCAGGCATTGGTGCGGCTCGGGCGCCATACCTCACCGGTTGCAGTGTTGTTCGTCGACATCGACAACTTCAAGGTGGTCAACGACAGCTTGGGCCACGACCAAGGCGACCGGATCCTCATCATTCTCGCAGACCGGCTCTCGGCCGCGGTGCGGCCCAGTGATACCGTGGCCCGCTTCGGGGGGGACGAGTTCGTCATCCTGTGCGACGAGGTCATCGACGAGGCGGAAGCTTCGGTTATCGCCAAACGCGTAGGCGACGTGGTCGGTGCACCGATCACTCTCGACGGACGCGACCATCTCGTGACGGCCAGCATCGGCATCGCCCTCACAACCGACCGCCACGCGCTCGGCCCTGACCTCCTGCGTGACGCCGACGCCGCCATGTACCAGGCGAAAGCGGACGGCCGGGCTCGCTCAAAAGCATTCGCAATGTCGATGAGGACCCGGGCCGTGCACCGCCTCGACACCGAAATCGCGCTACGCCGAGCCATCACCGATGGGGAGTTCCGCCTCCACTACCAACCGATAATCGACATCGCCTCCGGCCGGACCGACGGTGTCGAGGCTCTCGTGCGGTGGGAGCACCCCACGCAAGGGACCATCTCCCCCGACAACTTCATCCCTATTGCCGAAGAAACAGGGCTCATCATCCCTATCGGCGAATGGGTGCTGGGCGAAGCCTGCCGCCAGGCCAAGATCTGGCACGGGACCTACCCGGAGTTGGCCCATCTGACCGTCAGCGTCAACCTGTCCGGCCGCCAGATCAACCAGTCCGATCTCATCCCGGTCGTAACGAACATCCTCGCCGACACCGGGCTCGCCCCATCGAGCCTCGTCCTAGAGATCACCGAAAGCGTGCTGATGGGCGACGCCGAGGTAGCCACCATCATCCTGCGCTCTCTCAGAGACCTTGGCCTACATCTCAGCGTCGACGACTTCGGGACCGGCTATTCATCTCTTAGCTACCTCAAAAACTTCCCCGTGGACGCCCTTAAAATCGACAAGTCCTTCGTAGACGGCCTCGGCACCGAAGACCACGACTCCGCCATCGTGCGCGCCATCATCAGCCTGGCCGGCTCGCTCGGCCTCCACACCATCGCCGAAGGTGTGGAAACGCCAACCCAACTCAAGGCCCTCATCGACCTCGGGGCAAACAAAGCGCAGGGCTACCTTTTCTCCCGCCCGCAGCCGGCAGCCACTTTGACGGCAGCGCTCCTTGCCGGCTTCAAAGACCAGCCAAGCCACTCGCCCCTGGCCAACCCGGTGGTCGCTACACCCCTGAGGTAGGGCTCGAGGTCAGCACGGTCCCAGGCCAAGGCCCGCTATTTGACGAGCCGAGGTCACGGCGCGCCCGCCCCGACCGTGGAGTTGCGAACCACCAGTTCGGGTGTGAAGGTCACGTGCTCGTGGCGGTGCAACCCCCCGGACGATTCCTCAAGGAGCAACTGAGCTCCTCGGTACCCGAGTTCGTACGAAGGTTGTCTCACCGAGGTGAGCGGGACGAACGCCAAGGCAGCGAAGGGAACATCGTCATAGCCGACGACGGCGACGTCATCGGGGAGCCTTCGTCCGCTCTTCAGTATCGCATGCTCCACGCCCAGGGCGAAAAGGTCGTTGGCACAGAAGATCGCCGTCGGTGGCTTGCGTTGTTGGAGCAACCTGTTCGCAGCCTGTTCGCCGTCGGCGATCGCCGCCGTGATCGCGGGCGTGACACTGCCCATTTCGACGTCGTTGGCAGCTGAGAGGGAGAGCCCGGCATCCTCGAGGGCGGCCACGAAACCGTTCCGGCGGTCCCTGAACTGGGTGATGCCGAGCGGCCCGTTGATCAGCGCTATCTGGGTGTGGCCCAGCTCGGTCAGGTGCCTTGCCGCCAGCTGGCCGCCTTCGACGTCGTCGACAGCGACGCTGCAGTGGTCCCGTCGTGAGCTGCGCCGGTCGAGAAGGACGATCGGGGTCCCCCGAGCGCGGACCTTGTCGTGGAGGTTGGACGCGCGACGGCCGGTCGGGGTCATCAGCACTCCGGTCACCCGCTGCTCTTCGAGAAGGCGGAGCTGGCGGTCCTCACGGGAACGATCCCCGCCCGAGCTGCACAGGATCACCAGATGGTCGACCATGCTGGCCACCGCGTCGACGCCTCGGGCGACATCGGTGAAAAATGGGTTGTCGATGTCCAAGACAACCAGGCCAATGGCGGAACTCCGGCGCCCGGAGCTGGCGCGCCGGCGAATTGCGGATATAGCCGATCTCATCGATCGCCTTGAGGATTTGCTGACGCGTCTCGGTAGCAACAATTTCAGGTTGGTTGAGAGCATTCGAGACGGTCCCAACTGAAACTCCAGCCCGTTCGGCCACGTCCCGGATAGTGATACTCCTCATTACAAGGACACTAGCGAGCGACGGCCCGGGTTGCTCAACTGAGCCACGATTGATCTTCGGGGGCAAAATGCTTCAAGTTCTGCCTAAATTGGCCCCGACGGTGGCCCGCCAGACAACTCCACCGTCTCGTCGAGGTGCTCCGGGCGCGATATGCCCACGACATGACCCTGGGCCATCGCCAGCCCGTCGATGCCAAGACCCGGGCCGATCACTCGCTCGAAACTGGGGCCTCCGGCGTACCCAAGGCCGAGAGCTCCTCCCAGAGGTCATCAGGGATCTCCAACGAAATAAGCTCAACAAGCTCGTCAACGTGCGCGGGGCTTGCCGTACCCACCACGGTCGAGCCAACGCGCGCGTCGCGCGTCGACATCCTGAGCGCCGCGGCGCGCAGCGGGACCCCACACCCCTGGCACAACCGCTCGATCTCCCTGACCATGCTGAGCAGTTCTGGGCTCGCTTGGACGTACGCGTACTTGTCGCTGTGCCCAGCACCTTTGGCCAGGATCCCACCGCCGTACACGGCCGCGTTCACCACGCCGAGGCCCCCTTCGGCTGCTTCGGTGATGAGTGTGTCAGCGGTGCGGTCGACAAGAGTGAAACGGTTGTGCGTGAGCAGCACGTCAAAAGCGCCCGTCCGCACGAAACGGCTCATGAGGTCGACGGGGCCACCCGCAACTCCGATGTGCTGCGCGACCCCGGAATCGCGTAATTCGATCAGAGCTTGGACGGGGCCGCTCGGGGACATTGCCTCCTCGAAACTGATGCTTTCGGGGTCATGGAGGTAGAGGAGCTGGAACTGGCCCATGCCGAGGCGTTGAAGGCTCTCCTGCGCTGACCGCCGCACCCGGTCACCGCTATAGTCCCCGGTCTGCGGGTCCGGGTCGACTTTGGTCGCAAGTACAAAGCCTGGCGGCAGACCGCCACGTTCGGCGATAACCGCCCCGATCCGGCGCTCGCTCTCGCCATTGCTGTAGCCGTTTGAGGTATCGAGGAAGTTGATGGGGCTGTCGAACACACGCCGCACGGTTTGCACGCCTCGCTCGTAGTCGACGTCCTCACCGAACACCTGTGGCATGCTCCCCAGTGGCGACCCGCCGACGCACACGGATGTCACCATGAGCGAGGTGCGCCCTAGACGGCGTAGGGGCAGGAGCGCCCCACTGTCAGGCCTTGTCGATCTGCTCACTGCGCAACCTTTCTTGGCGTAATCACTCGAAACTATCGCCGCCGCGGAGGCGGTCGACAAAGACCGCGGCAAGCAGGAGGGCTCCGATGACGACGTCGGTATAATAAGTATTGATCCCCTTGAGATCTATGATCTCGGTCACCCCGGCGATTACAAGCAGGCCCATGGCGCCGCCGAGCGGGTTGCCCACTCCACCACGGATAATGCTGTAGCCGCCGATCATGAGGGCGGCATACACCTGAAAGGTGATGTCGGTACCGAGCGTGTTGGAAGCTCCTCCCTGTTGGCCAATGTAGATAAGCCCGGCGACGCTCGCGCCGAGACTACTGAGGAGCAAAGCTCCAACTCTTATCCGCTTGACCCGGATGCCGGCGCGCCCCGCGGCCACATCATCGCCCCCAACTGCGCGTATGTGCCGACCGAGACGCGAGAAGGCGACTACATAGTAGGCAACGCCCACCACCACGAGGACCATTACGAATACCAGCGGCAACGGGCCGAGCTGGCGGTTCGAGAAACCGTAAAGCCCTGGAAGCAGACTGGTGATCAAACCGTCCTGCCCGGTAATGACGTATTGGAGGCCAAGGAGCCCTGTAAGCACGCCCAGCGTAGCCGCTAGGGGGTTAGCCCCGAAACCGACGATGGAAACGGAGTTAACTAACCCAACAGCCAGTCCCGCGAGCAACACGATCCCGGCCGCCGGCCACCCGCCCCAGTGATGGACCGTCAGATAGGCAAAAATTGCGGCGCAAACACCGGCGCACGAACCAATGCTCAGGTCCACCACGCCGGCCAGGAGCGCAAAGCCCGAGCACGTCCCGACAAGTAACGGCACCGTAACCGAGGCACCGATTATGGTGAGGTTGGCGGTCGTGTAGAACTCGGTCCCGACCCAGAACAGCGCCACCAAAAGAACAGCGACGAGGGTTATGGCAATACTTCCGGTTGCCCCGCTCAGAGCCCCCGCGAGCACACCGCGCAACTCGCTGCGATCTGCGACTGGTGTGGGCACCGACACCTCGGGGCCGGACGTTGGCGCGATCATCGCTTGGCCCTCATCTGGCGGTAGCCGTCGATCGATACGGCCACAACGAGGACTACACCCGGAGGCACGTTCTGCCAGAGCTCACCGACGCCAAAAAAAGCCAAGGATGTAGGTACGGTCGACAGTAGGCCGACGCTCAAGAGAATGAGCCACAGGTTGCCGCTCCCACCTTGCAGTCGTATGCCGGCAAGGATAGTTGCGGCGACGCAGGGCAGTAAATAGTACGTGGTCTCGCTCGAGACGAAGTTGAGCGTTGACGCCGTGAACAGCAGGGCGGCTAAACCGCACACGGCCCCAGACGCCACAAATACGCCAAAGCGCGTTTTACGTAACGAGATGCCCCTCACCCTGGCCGCCTGCGGGTTGCCGCCTACGGCGATCGTCCGCCGGCCGACGCGGCTGTGCGACAGGTAGTAGCCGGCTATCACGACGAAGATCGCCATTGCCCAGAACACGCTCGGCAGCCCGAGGACCTCGGATTGCCCCCAAGTGGCGAGGCCTGACTTGAGCGGTGTCTGACCGCTCTGGAGATAAATGTTCACGATGGCGGCGCCGGCAAAGTTTGTCCCGAGGGTCACAATTATTGGGTTCAGTTTCCCGAACACGATTATCAAGGCATTTAAGCAACCCCACGCGGCACCGGTAAGCAGCCCGGCCGCGATAACAAGGACGATGTTCACCCCGTGGCCGAGCAGCGTCACTATTACCCATGCGGGAAGGATGAGCCCGGTAGGGATGCTGAGGTCCAGGATCCCGCCGCTTATCGTCACGAGCGACTCAGCCACCGTAACAACCCCGAGCACGGCCATCGTAAAGGTGACGGACAAGAGTGTCTGGCGCGACAGGAAGTCGGCGCGGTAGATAGTGGACGCTGCAATTAGGGCCAACCACGTACCCAGGAGGACCGCGGCCGTCCCGAGGGACTCGCGGCTAGCGCCCCGAAGGCCTTCTCGGTAAATGCGAACAGCCCCCTCCGATCGACCTGACCCGCTGCCAACCGGAGGAGGGCTCCCTTGGACGAGATCGTCCAAGGCTTGTTCGCTCATCGATCGCTAGCGAACTACATCTTCGGGCAGAACAGGGCGTCGGGAGTTGTCCCCGCGCTTACCGTTGCCAGCTTGGCGAGCCTCGCACTGTAGCCCGGGATGTTCTTGGCTTGGGCTGTGCTAGCCGAACAGGGCGCGATCAGCACGGCCGGGTTGTTGTGGGTGTAGTCCGCCATAGCAGGCGGGTGACCCGCGGCTATCTCGCTCAGGAGGGGCACCGCGTACTCGGCATAGCCCTCGAGGAAGTAGAAGACGCTGCCCAGCAGGTGGGGGTCAACGTTGGAGCCGGTGTCCAGGTCACCTGACTGGCCCCAACCGATCATGTCCTTTGCCCGGCCAAGCTGCTCAGCGGCTTCCAAGACCCCCACGACGCCGTCGTCGTTGATCCCCACGACAGCAATCTTTACCCAGCTGGGGTGCGCAGCCAACAAGGCGCGTGCGGCGGTAGCGGACGCGCTTACTTCGCCGTCCCCGTCGAACTCGGTGGTCTTGCTGTTAGGGATGTTCGGGCAGATCTTTTGGATGCCTTTTATCATCCCACCTGTGCGTTCGGTGTCGATGACACCGACCACCGGTAAGCCGGACGCGATTACTTCGTCCAGGTCGCAATCCCACTTGGACTTGATGATCGCACCCAGCGCCTCGCCACCCTGGATACCCGCCAAGGAGTTGTTGATCCCGACGAAGTACCAGCCCTTTTGAACGATGTCGAAGGTAATCACGGGTATCTTGGCCGCCGCGAGCTTTGCAGCAATCACCGGATCTGTGGATTCCGGCGATGGCCCCTCGATGACCGCATTGCATTTGTCAAGGACGAAGACCTCAGCGTTGCTCAGCGACGTGGAGGGGGAATGCTGGTTGCTAAGGACCACCGACGACCAGCCCTTTTGGTGGGCGATGTCCTGAAGGACAGTGCCTTGCCCGGTCTGCCATGGCGTACCGGGTGTGCCTGCGGTGCCCATGCAGACCTTGAACGAGCTCGTCGCCGCGCTCGCCGCAGGAGTGGTCGTGCCAACGATCATCGTGAGCGATGTAAGCGTGAGCAAGCTCCCGGTTAGCACTCCGGCCAGCCTTCTCACTGAGTGAGTCTCCCCTATTATTTTCATGTTCTGATTACTCTCCTTATTCTGTGTGCGTGACAACAAGTGACAAAAAATGACCGGGGCCCGCTGGGTTGCAACTTTTGCCACCCATTTACTCAGTTATCAATCCCCTCCTCCGCAGCGTCCGGCGGAATTGCCCCGGTAATAAGCCCGACTATCTCTTGAACAGACGTCTCTTTTATTGCTCGCGTAGCGATGGTCCGCCCGAGGCGCATTACCACGACCCGGTCTGCTATCTCCACCAGGTGCTGCATGTTGTGCGTAACCAGGATCACGCTTACGCCATGGCTCCTCAGCCGCGACACGAGTTCGAGCACTTGCTGGGACTCCCGTACTCCCAAGGCCGCGGTGGGCTCGTCCAGGATTACGGTCCGGCGGCCCCACAAAACGGCACGGGCAATTGCCAGGCACTGCCTCTGACCACCCGACATCTGTTTGACACTCTCATTGACTGAGGGGATCTTGACGCCTAAAGAAGTGAGCACCTGGCGTGCCCCTTCTCGCATTGAGCGATCGCTTACCAGGTTGAAGGCGCGGGACAGACGATTTCGGGCCAGCAGCTCCCGGCCCAGGTACACATTTTGAGCTGCGCTCATCGTGTCGACTAATGCCAGGTCTTGGTAGACAGTTTCGATACCGGCGTTCAGTGCCTCCTGGGGGCTCCTGAGAGTCAGATCGGCACCGTCTAGAAGGAGCCGCCCTCCGTCGGGTGCAAGCACGCCCGAAAGGACCTTCACCAGCGTCGACTTGCCGGCCCCGTTGTCGCCTACAAGACCGACGACCTCGCTTTCGCGCACTCGGAGCGATGCGTCGGCAAGGGCCACGACGGCGCCGAAGTTCCGCCTTATATGTATGGCGGCCAATAGGCGTTCTTTCGCCGGCACAGCGTTGCCGGGTGGCTCCGGATGGCTTGTCTTCACTCTGGCTCTTTCACCAGCCGAGCCCCAAACATCAGAGCAGCGCTAGCCAATGCCGCTACCCGCTCCGGGTGCTTTTGCCAGCGTGAAACTGCGATTTCATCGGGCCCCTTACATCCAATGCGGACCGGGAACGTTGGACGTCCGGCCCGGTTAATCAAGCAGCTTGCATCTTCGGCTAGTCGATATTGGCTGATCGCTGCCTCGGTGCAGGACCAACCGGCTCACCGAACCACCGACGCGGCCCATGCTTTTATACGGGCCAGCGAACGCGTTCACGCCCGAGGCTTCACGACCATCTGGCCGTTGACCTTCGGCGGTGTTCAGTTATAACGTTTCAAGGTGTGTGGGTCGCGAAAGTAGCACCAGGGCGGGCGAATGTCAACGCTCCCTGCGCGACATGTGGCTAAGGAGGCTCGCCAGGGGACCTCCTCGTCCTTGCGGGGTGGGGTGGGTTGTGGCACAGTCGGAGCGTCATCACGGCAGTAAGTGCAAACGGGGCAGGCCGAATAAGCAACCGGGTAGGCCCTCTGAGATCGGAGGTCGAGGAGATGTCAACCGAGCCCCATGGGAATGGCCAAGCCCGCCTGGCGTACGGTGCCATCGGGGTTAGCGACATCGATCAGTCGTTGTGGTTTTATTGCGACATACTTGGTTTCAACTTGGTGGGGAGTTCTCCCTTGGAGGATGGGCGGAGTAGTCGTCGGGCTCGCGCGTTCCACCTGACTTGCCCAGGTGGCGGCATAGACCTGCTAACCCCCGGGGACCGCAGATCGGCTGGCAGTTGGCTGTGGGACGACCGACAGGTTGGCATTCGTCATGTTGGGATCAAAGTGGCCAGTGTCGATGAGTGGGCACAACGCCTTCATTCCGTGGGCACTCCGTTCCGTATAGAGCCGGTGGACGCTGTGGGGAACGTGCGATTGGCCTTTTTCGAGGACCCCGACGGTGCCAACCTCGAGATCGTCCAAGGCTACCTGGAGTACAGCAAGGTCTGCGATAGCTCCCTTGTCGCTCAAGAGCGCGACACCGGGCTGCCGGCTTCGACGGCGGTGCGCTTCGACCACGTTGCCGTCTCAACGACCAACCTTGAAGCGACCCTGGCTTTTTACGAGCGGTCATTCGGTTTCCAGGCGATCGGGCAGCTGTTCTACGACGACGACCCGAGGGGCTTGACGATTACGATGCTGAGTGCGGGCCCGGCGAAGCTCGAGGTTTTTACCTTCACCACACCGACGACGACCTGTCCATGGGCGCCCGACGCGGACTACGCGGGCTTGCGCCATGTGGGCATAGGGACGGGCGACCTCGCCTCCACCACGCAGCTGGCGGCGGCCGCAGGCGCCGTCGTGACCGCCGCAGCAGGTTCACCGGCTGGGACCGGCCGGGCGATGTTGGTCGACCCGGACGGCATACCCCTTGAAGTTGTGACCTCAGGTTGAAGTCGTTGCCTCAGCTTTGACCCGGCGTGCGCCCCGGGCCAACAAGCGGCTCGGCCAGGACAGCGTCCATGGTCTCCATTATCCATACGGTCTCGTCGAGCGGCATCGCCGGGCTCTCCACCAACCCAGCCCTGACACAGCGTTCAACCTCGTCGGCTTCAAAACGCAGGCCGGTGCCCTTATAACGGGGCTCAAAGCGGTTCGAGCCCCCATCCTTGCCGATGACGGTGAGCGCCGAAGGGGCGTAAAAGGGGGGGTCGATCTCGATACGTGCCTCCGTGCCGACTATCGACGCGCGGGTCGGCGAGTGGGCGAAGGAGTTACACGTGAGGACGGCATGGGCACCCGAGCTGAACCCTAAAAGCATCGAAGTTTGGCCGTCGACACCCGTGAACGCCGGGGTGACCAACCCCCTCACCTTCTCCGGCTTGCCCAGCACCATCGACGCTAGCGACACCGGGTAGACCCCGCAGTCGAGGAGAACGCCGCCGCCGAGCTCGCGGGCAAAGAACCGCGATTTAGGGTCTTTCGGGAAGCGGTATCCCAAGTCAGCGGTTACGGTTACGACGTCGCCAAGCGCTCCAGCAGCAACCAACCGAGAGACTTCGACCATGTGAGGAAGGAAACGCGTGCACATTGCCTCCATCAAGAACAGGCCCTTGGCGCGAGCGGTGCGGACCAGCTCGCGTGCTTCGTCAGCGTTCATTGTGAACGGCTTCTCCACCAGTACGCCCTTTCCAGCTTCGAGCGCCAGCAAGGTGTTTTGGTGGTGCCAAGGGTGCGGTGTCGCCACGTACACGACTTCAACTTCCGGGTCAGCCACAAGCTCCTCATAGGAGCCATAGCGCCCCGGGACGCCGTACTTGTCCCCAAACTTGTCGGCCGTACCCTGGTTGCGAGAACCAATAGCGACGACTCGGCCGGAACCGGTCATGGACATATCCTCAGCGAAAACGCTGGCGATGTGACCCGCGCCCATCAGTCCCCAGCGCAACGGTTCTTGGCCTATCTCTCGCCCTCCTTGTCTCTTCGCCTCACTCTAGTCGTACCCGTCTCATCGTCCCTGCCCCGCCGTGTCGGCAGAGGCGATTTATGCCGGACTGGAGCAGTCCATTTTAGGAAAGGACGGTCCCAGGCCCACCGGGTGTCTCACCGTGCTCGTAAACCTCCGATGCGGGGCCGACGATAAGGGGGTCGGGGGGGCTGGCGATTGCCGCGTCCCGGTTCGGGTAGTCGAACATCCCCAGGACGTAGCGCATCGCACCGATGCGCGCACGTTTTTTGTCGTTGCTCTTAATCACCATCCACGGCGCCCACGGCGTGTCGGTCAAAGCGAACATGGCTTCTTTGGCGGCGGTGTAGTCGTCCCAGCGGTCAAGAGATGCCAGGTCCGTGGCTGATAGCTTCCATTGCCGCACGGGGTCGATGCGCCGGATCAGGAACCGGGTGCGCTGCTCGGAACGCGAGACGGAGAACCACAATTTGATAAGGGAAATGCCGGAATCCGAGAGAAGCCGCTCGAACTCGGGGGCCTGGTGCACGAACAGCTCGTACTCGGCATCAGTGCAGTACCCCATTACGCGCTCCACGCCAGCGCGGTTGTACCACGAGCGATCGAAAAGCACGATCTCAGCCGCGGACGGCAAGTGGGCAACGTACCGCTGGAAATACCACTCACCGACCTCGCGTTCGCTCGGCTTCTCGAGCGCCACCACGGTCGACCCGCGAGGGTTCAGGTGCTCCGTGAAACGCTTGATCGTCCCCCCCTTGCCGGCGGCGTCCCGACCCTCGAACAGGATGACGATGCGCGTCCCCGCTTCCTTCACCCAGTTCTGCAGTTTCAGCAGCTCGATCTGGAGCAGGCGTTTTTCGACTTCGTAGGCGGGGCGGGGCATCCGCTCGTCGTACGGGTAACCCTCGCGCCACGTGTCCACCATGCGCCCGTCCGCCCACCGAAGGACCGGTTCGTCGTCGTCATCGGTCTCGTCGAGGGTCAACTCGTCCAGGTGGTTGGAAAGGTCGACGTTCAGGTCGAGCGGTAGGGTCCGCCCGTGGGAGCCACTCACGGCCCCAAGGATAGCTACGCCAGCCCTAAGAAGAACCTTTCACGCTGCCTGGTCACGCCGGTTTGGGGACAGTTGCCGGACCGCCGGTCCCGGCCAACCACTGTTTGAGGCCTTCGGCGTTGCTGTGCAAACCGTTCAGGGCCTCCATGCGGCGACGCTGCTCGGGCGGGGCCGCGTCGAGTTCGCCGCCAAAGCGCTCTCGCAGTGCCTCCTCAACATCTTGGCCCGAGCGCCAAGCCGCCTCGGCAACGCTTGCCCACTCCCGCAAGGTGTTGCCGGCGTCGTCCAAGGCCTCGATCGCATCCCCTGGCAGCAAACCGTAGTGAGCCAGGGCGAGGCAACTGGGGCGGCGCGCCGCAAAACGTCCCAGGCTGTCGAGAGCCTGGTCGAGGTCGAAGTCGGCGGGCGGGGTCGCCGGGCGCAGGACGCCGGCATCGGGCAAACGGACGCCCACGGCGTCGCCGACAAAAAGAGCCCCGCTGTCGCTGTCTTGGAGCGCCAGATGGTGCTTGGCATGGCCCGGTGAGTGGACCGTGGTCAGGGAACGACCGCGGCCGATGTTGATATCCTCGCCGTCTTCCAAAGCTTTCACCCGCCCCGGGTCTGTGGCGTCCAACCGGCCGTAGAGCGAGTCGAGCGCATCACCGTAGACGGTCGCGGCCGACGCAATGAGGCGGCTCGGGTCAGCGAGGTGGCGTGCCCCCCTTGGGTGGACCAAGACGGTCGCCTTGGGGAACGCCCTGGCGATGTCGCCCACACCGCCGGCGTGGTCGAGGTGGATGTGAGTGACGACGATCGCAGCGAGGTCGAAAGGGCCGAGGCCATGCTCCGCGAGAGCCTCCAGCACAACGGGTACAGAGCTTTGGCTCCCGGTTTCGACCAGGACAGGGGAAGGCCCTTCGACGAGATAGCCCGCAGTTACACGGTCCCAGCCGCCCAGCAATGTGTCGATCTCCAGCACGCCTGGCATCACATACCTGCTCATGGCGGAACGATATCGCCCGCCGCGACGTTGGGGTGAAAATGACCCGGCACCAGACCCGGCACGAGACCTGGCACCTGGCCCGTCGCCGGGAAGGCCTCCCTGGGTGGGCTGGTCAACTGTTACCTAGGATCAAACGCGTAAGAGTGCGCCCGGTTGAGACCGTCCATAGCGAAGTCTCCGCACTGGTAGACCGCGTCACGAACCGGGTCGGGGGCCCGGCGCGCCTGCGCGTGGTCCTGCTGCTGGCCGGGGTGCTCAGCATGCAAAGCGCAGACATCGGCACGATCGGGGCCCTGGCCGCCCAGCTGGAAAAAGCGCTCCGGGCGGACAACACCGAACTTGGCTTGCTGACTACAGCCGCTTCCCTCGTCGGCGCAGTCGCATCCTTGCCCGTTGGCGTCCTGGCAGACCGCGCCAACCGCGTGAGATTGCTCGTGTGGGCAACCGCCGCCTGGTCGTTAGGGATGGCGGCCTCAGGCTTCGCGGACGGGTACGTGATGCTCCTGCTCACCCGGCTGGCCCTCGGTGCAGTTATCGGCGTTTCAGGGCCCGTGGTGGCGTCGCTGACGGGGGACCTCTTCCCTGCCAAAGAACGCGCACGGATCTACGGCATGGTGCTTACCGGTGAACTCCTCGGCACCGGTCTCGGGCTCGTCATTTCGGCCGAGCTCGGGGCCGTCGCCGGATGGCGCGCACCATTTTTCGTGCTGGCTGTCCCGAGCCTGGTCCTGGCGGTCCTGTTGCACCGGCTACTGCCGGAGCCGGCCCGCGGCGGCCAAAGCTGGCTCTACCCCGGGGCGGAGGAGATCAAGGCCGCTTCCACGGTTAACGCGCAGCCAAGTTCGACGCAGCCAAGTTCGACGCAGCCAAGTTCGACGTCGGGCCCGGCGGCGAGCGAGACCGGGCAGGACCTCGGGGTCACCCCACCGTTCGGCACTTCAGAGGTGCGCCGCCACGCCCGGGAACGCGACGACATCAAACCAAATCGGGAACTGGTGCTAGACAAGGACCCGGCTCAGCTATCGCCCTGGGCGGCTGGACGCTATGTGCTGCGGATCCGCAGCAACCTTGTCCTAATCGCGGCCTCCGTGCTCGGTAATTTCTTCCTGGCGGGGATCCAGGCCTTTGCGCTGCTGTACGTCGAGACTCATTTCGGCGTCAGCCAGGCGCTCGGGACGGGCGTCCTCGTCGTGATCGGAGCAGGTGCGATCGTGGGGACACTGTTTGGCGGCCGCTTGGCGGACCGCCTCGTCGGCCGGAAAATAGCCGATGGTCGCGTGCTGCTCGCCGGCTTCACGTTCATTGGAGCTGCCGTGGTTTTCCTCCCCGGTTTGGCCGTCAGCAGCCTGCTCGTGGCAGTCCCATTTTTCCTTGTCGCAGTTGTCTTTGTTTCTGCACCGAGCGCACCGCTCGCGGCCGCTCGGCTCGACGTCGTCCCATCCGGGCTATGGGGCCGCGCCGAGGCGGTGCGCACTTTTGCCCGCAGCTTGCTCCAAGGTTTCGCACCGCTGCTGTTCGGCTACGTGTCCTCACTGCTGGGGGGGCCTCACGCAAACCTTGGCGCCGGGCTCAACATCGTCCCTCATCAAGTACAGGCCGCCGCCGGGAGAGGCCTCGAGTACACCTTCATGATCATGCTGGTCCCACTGCTTGCTGCCGGCGCGCTGTTGTTGTTCAGCCGCCGGACTTACCTAGTAGACGTGCTCACGGCCGACGTTTCGGAACGGACCGTGGCGCGTAACGCTGCTGACAGCGCGCGCACCAAACCCGCGCCTGGAAATTAGCCGCTAACTTCACACCTTTGGCATTACCTGTGCGGCCACGAGTTCTAACTGCTCCATGTCGCGCAGGTCGTGCAACTGCATGTACAACCGTGACACGCCCATCGCCTCGTACACTTTGACCCGCTCCACAACCTCCTCAACGGTCCCGACAAGACCGCTTCCGGCGCGGAGCTTGTCAAAATCAGCCCCGCTGACTCCGGCACGCCGGCGGGCTTCAGCCTCGTCCTGCCCGACTCCTAGAACCGCAGCGACGGAATAAAGCATGGAGGACGGGTCCCGACCGACCTTGCTGCAGGCGGCGCGCACCCGTTCGATCTGCTCTTGCGCCCTTTCGACCGAGAGGAAGTTGATATTGAACTCGTCGGCATAGGTCGCCGCCAGCTCCGGGGTCCGTCTCGGGCCGCTGCCGCCGATAATGACGGGCGGGTGCGGGCGCTGGGCCGGGCGAGGCAGAGCAGGGCAATCCTCCAGTTGGTAATGGCGGCCCTTGTACGAAAACCGCTGGCCCTCCGGGGTGCGCCAGATCCCCGTGATGATTGCCAATTGCTCCTCGAAACGGTCGAAGCGCTCCGCGGTGCCGGGGAACGGCACGCCGTACGCCGTGTGCTCGGCCTCGAACCAGCCTGCTCCGAAGCCGAGCTCCACACGCCCTCCGCTCATCTCGTCCACCTGGGCCACCTGGATAGCCAGAAGCCCGGGAAGGCGGAACGTGGCGGACGTCATCAGCGTGCCGAGCCGGATACGGCTCGTCTCACGAGCCAGGCCGGCGAGGGTGACCCACGAGTCCGTTGGGCCTGGGCTGGGGTCGCCGTCACCCATCCGCAGCAAGTGATCGGAGCGGACGAAGGCACCGTAGCCGAGCTCCTCTGCCCGCTTGGCGACCCGCAACTGGTCCTCGTAGCTTGCGCCTTGCTGAGGTTCGACCATCACGCGAAGTTCCATCGGAGCATTCTGCCCGCTCGCGCCTACTATCGCCGCATGCACCAGGCAGCACGCGGTACCTGCAACCGTGCTCGCTCCGTGCGGCACGCGCTACCTGCAACCGTGCTCGCCCCGTTATGCAGCAGGCGGCACGCGGTACCTGCAAACCGTCCCCGCCTAGAGGAACGGTGACGGTTTGAGGCGACCACGTCCGCCCGTCCTCATCCGTGCGCTATCTTGGCCGGCTCCTACAGCGACGGCGGCGGCGCGATAGACGTGGTGACCAGCAGTTACACCGCGTACTTCGCGGCGGTAACCGGCGCAGCAGCAGCCCTGATCGGCCTGTTGTTCGTGTCGATCAGCCTGCGCCCCGATACCGTGTTCGGCGACAGCGCACCGCAGCGGGGCAGGAGCCTGGCGGCGTCTGCGTTCACCGGCCTGGTCAACACGTTCTTCTTGGCAATGTGCGCGCTCGTGCCGGGCTCCAACCTCGGCTATCCCGCCGTGATCCTTGCGGTCGCCAGCCTTGCCAGCACCTTCCGCTTTCGCGGCAAAATCTCCCATTCGCATAGCCAGCAGGCGTACCTCCTTTTGAGCGTGACTGCGTTCACATTTCAACTTGTCGAAGGGGTTTACCTGGTCGCGCAACCTCGCGGTAATAGCGGGGTCGAAAGCCTCTCCTACTTCATGATCGGGTCCATGGTCATCGCGCTCGGGAGAGCGTGGACGTTGCTCCAGGGCAAACACATCGATGACCCGCAGAAGGCGGCCGCAGCTCCCCCTGAATGACATGCGGCACGTGGTACCGCAAACCGGCACCGCCCAAAAGAACGGCGACGGTTTGCGGCAACCACGTCCGCCCGTCTTTCCCCGCTCCTCGTCTGGGGCCAGGCCCCTTGGCGTCGCCTCCGCGGCGCCCTGCCTCGCCGTTGTGACCAGTTTCGGTCGGAAAACGACCAAAAGTCGCGCCAGGCGATCGCGCCGCGTCGCCAATTGGACCAGGCGGCGCGTCACAAATATGAGCTTGGCGCGACTTTTGCGCGCTCGCGGGTGATACCGACCGGATCGCCGTGGCGCGCGTCGTGGGCCGGGGGGTATAGGGCCCCTATGGCGACAAAGGTAATAACTGGGCTGGCGACATCGCTCGACGGCTTCATCGCTGGGGCCGATGACGGACCGGCACAACCGTTAGGAGTGGGTGGCGAGCATCTGTTCGACTGGTTCAGGGACGGCGACACGCCAAGCCGCTTCTACGAGTGGATGAGGATGTCCGTCGCGTCAGCAGAGTTTTTCGACAGCCACGCCGCTCGAGTAGGCGCAGTGATCAGTGGGCGGCGCACCTACGACATATCCGGCGCGTGGGGAGGCTCCGGACCGTTGCCTGGGGTTCCCCTCTTCGTCATAACCCATCAGGTCCCTGAAACGGGCCCGTCGGGCGAGCCGCCGTACACGTTCATCACCAGCGGCATCGAGGAAGCGGTCTCACGAGCGCGGGGAGCTGCGGAGGGGAAAGACGTGAGCCTCATGGGGGCCACGATCGTTCAGCAGTGCCTACGGGCGGGCCTGCTCGACGAGTTGACAATCTCTCTTGTGCCGGTCGTGCTCGGACGCGGCGCTCGCCTGCTCGATGGGCTCGAGGCTGGGAGCGTAGAACTGGAACTAGCCCGCGTCGTGGACGCTCCCGGCGTCACCCACCTGACTTATCGGGTCGTCAAGTAGCGGCACTTCGTTCCTGGGGGGAGCCCGTCTTCGCTGGTAACCACCCTGCTGAGGAGAGGCGTCATCGCGAGGTCACCAGGAGGGGGTCGAGGGTCTTTTGGCAGTACCGGGCTAGTCTGGGGTATTAGCGCCCGCTGAGGGAGGTGAGGACCGGGATGTGGAGGCACAAGTCGCAGAACACTGCCCCTGAACTTGTGCATTGCTCTTTCTGCGGGAAATCGCAAAACGAGGTCAAGAAGATCCTTGCTGGCCCAGACGTGTTCATCTGCGACGAATGCATAGGGCTGGCAGTCGAAGCCTTGGAGGAAGAAGGCCTGCCGCTCGGCTCCGCCGATCCCGACAGGCATGTCTACGTCCAGATCCCCGTGCCGGCGCAAAGGTCGGCTGTCCCGACGGACGCCCGAATAGGCGAGCTCCTCTACCTGGTGGGGGTTGACGCCGAGGGGATAACAAATACCGTACCCGTCCGGTTGCTGAGGCGCGAGCCTGCTGACGACGAGGGACGGGTACTTCTGCAACTACGCTGTATCAAGGAATCGGCGGTCGCCATTGCAGCGCTGATCGCAGGTTCGCGGCCCTTTACGATCCTTCGGGTACTAGGCCAGCCGGAGTCCGACAGTCTGTTCGCCCGGGTCACTACGGCCCCCTCGCTCCCTGGGACCTCTGAAAGCATGCGCCCCAAAGAACCGTGGTCCGCGGAGCCTTGGCCCGTAGACCCTTTTGCAGCCGAGGCGTCGCCTGAAGAGGCCCGCGTTGCGAAGGCTAAACCTAAAAAGGCCACGCCCGAACAAGCTGTCGCGCAAGGGGACAATCAGAGCGAGGACAAGTCCGCCAACGGGGGGCCCAATGGCCCCGCGCCGGACGACACCCCACCTCACGGGACTGCACGGCTCGAGATTGCCCCTAAATGGAGCTCCGCCTAACACGGAACAGCCCCGGGCGCCCTCAGGCTTCCTGGTGCTTTCGGCGTTCCTCGGGCTCCTCTGACGGGATTGCTGCAACTGTGGCCGCTACGAGCAGTAGAAGCGCTCCGATCAAGGCCAGCCTGATCGTGTGCGCCGGCGAGGAAGGGTGAGCGGCAGGTGCCACCGTGTTGAGCGCGCTTGTATAGGTTTTAGCAGCGCCGTGCGTTGTCTGCGTCGTGGCCCCAGAGGACATGATGAGCTCAGCGGCTGAAAGCGTAAGCGGCAGTTCGACCGTGCTGGTGACAGCCTTTCCCCCCTCGAAGCTGATGTTGGAAACTGCCGTGAGATTGACGGAGAGCGTACCGGTATAAGTCCCAGTGGACTCAGACACCTGCGTAGCGATCGCCTCGATCCGGGCCAGGTCCAATGTGGCAGCCAGGTCGAGGTGGCCGGCCTTCAGCGCGGTGGCCCTGACCAAGGGAAGACTGATCTGCCAACCGTTCTCCCCCGATACAACAGCACCCAACCGGACAGTGCCGCGCACCCAAGCTGCGGGAGCATCAGTTGAAAAGAAGTAGGAGATACCCAACTGGTGGACCAGTTTGAGGAAGACAGCGTCGCCCGTGACGATCTGGCCGCTCGGGTACGTTGCGCTGGGCGCGGTGCGAGCGTGGTAGGCAAGCCCCCCCGTCTGGGTGAAGGTTGGAGGCGTGGGCTTGGGCCGCGGCGACCCGACAAGGAAGGTCAAGGCGAACGCGATAACGACGAACAATGTCAGGCCGGCCAAGATCTGCCAGGGGGCGGGTACCCGCCGCTCGCCGACTGGGGCCGGGCCCGCCACCTGGTGAACGGCGGGTGTGGCACCCGATCTCGCGCCCCTGCCGACCGTGCCCGAAACTGCCGGCCCCCCTGAGGAGCGCAGCAGCGGGCTCACGGTCCCAACCCATGGGCCCGACGTCGTGCGGGGGAGCGTCTGTCTCGCGGCGCCGACCCACTGGCCTGAGCCGGACGGCCGCAGCAGAGGACTGACGACCGATCTACCCACACCGGAGCTCAAAAGGGCCTGCGGTGAGGCTGCTGGCATCCTACGAGGTTCCGGGACAAGCCTGCCAGGAGACTGTCGAGCAGGCCTGCGACGGGGTTCGACGACGAGGCTCAGAAGCAGGACCACGATGACCAGTGCGATCAAGGCCCGCAACTCGGGCGACTTCATGACGATCCCAACCTTGGGGATGTGAAGAATGGCCCGTCCGATTACCTGGCTCGCCCTTGGGTGGATCGGGTCGATCGAGTGGTTGTTGTCGCCCTTCATGAGGAACCCTGAGGTCGCGTTCCCGCCAACGATCCGGTGTAGCACTACCAGATGGCCGTCCAGGTCACCGTGATAAGCAACGATCTGCCCGACGTGGTAGGAGCTGGCAGGAGCGATGACCACCAAGTCGCCCGTGTGGTACAGCGGCTCCATACTGATCCCGTCGGTGACCACGTACCCCAACCGGCCCGTGATAACGGCACCCGCGCCAAGGAGGACCAACAGCACCGAAATGGCGCCTAACAGGCGTCTCCACGGTTTGGCACGGCTCGAGGGAAGTTTCATACCGTTCCCTTAAATCGACGTTTGATGCCGTCCCATTGAGCCATTTCGGTTTGTCCGGTTAAAGCACAGTGGCCCGTCCCAATGGGACGGGCCACTGACAGTTCAACGTACCGAGGGGTTAGCTCGGGTCGAGACCGGGCACCGTGACCGTGATGCTCTCTACGCCGTAAGCACCGCCCTGCCCTGACTCTAGAGCACCAGTAGGCGTGCAGGTCGATACGTAAGCGCTGGACACGTCGGCGATGGCGGTACAGGACCAGTCAGCCGCAAGGAACTCAAAAGCGGTATCGAGACCGCCGGTGGTGTCATCGCCCGTGAACGAGATCACAGGGACCGAGGTGAGAGCGTTAGCGTCACCAAAGGTCAACAGAACAGACTGCACCAAAGCTTGACCTTCGTCCCCAGGGGTGGCGGGAGGGTCGGCATAGGTGAAGGCAATATCACTAATGCTTGTGCCGTTGACATTCTGGACGATCGTACCGCCGATAAATGCCGGGGTGCCCGCGTTATCAACAAGGCCAGCTGCGGTGAATGCGCCGCCACCGGCCATAACGAGACCCAAAAGGGCAGAAACGCCGGCTACTACCTTGATTCGCTTTGAAAGGTACATTGGGTAAAACCTCCTCTGATGTAGAGACCGGCATAACACGACGGCCCGTTTGTGCTTGTGATGACACTCTCGTCGTCTCTTAGCGGCCTCTTAGGAATTGGGTGCCCGCGTTGGAGGATTAGGTCCCAAAAAGGTCCTTGAAGGAAATTCGCGAAATTGCGAATGGTGGGAGACGAAAAACAGGAAACCAGGCCCGTGGCTCTGCTATTCGCGCCCACGTGGTGTTGTCCAACGTAAAGTCGTGAGGCGCGTGCCAGACGGCACCACTGCCGATCGCGCGCCTTCGCCGGGGCCCTGCGCCGACTCCCTCGGCATCCGCCTGCTCACTGCGTTCACGGGCCGGGCAGCGACCGGATAGCCCGCCCGGGCGGTCCTGACCCCCTAGGCCGTTGGATCTAGTATTCGGCGGATCACTCAGAAGAAGCCCGAGGAACACACAAGAGGAGGAACGATGAGGAGTTATCACCGTGACGTGGCTGGGAAGCACCAGCGCAGCGTCTGGCTTCGACCGGCGGCGATGGTGTCGGCGGTCGCCATGGCAGCCACTTTGAGCGTTGTGGGCGGCGCCACGAGCGTTGGAGCGAGCACCGTGAGGGCGGATGCGAGCACCGGCTTCCTGGCCTGCGAGGTAACCGATACCGGCGGCATCAACGACCGGTCCTTCAATGCCTCCGCTTACGCGGGCTTGAAGATAGCCGCTGCGGCAATCCCCGGCCTGACCTACAAGTACCTGGGGTCAACCTCGACCAGCGACTACACGCCGAACATCAACACGTTCATAGGCGAGAACTGCGGGATCATCGTCACGGTCGGTTTCGACATGGCAGCCGCCACCCAGACGGCCGCCCAAAAGCACCCGACCCAGAAGTTCACGATCGTCGACTACACCTACTCGCCCAAGATGAGCAACGTCCTGGGCCTTTACTACGCGACCAACCAGGACGCGTTCCAGGGCGGGTACCTGGCAGCGGCAATGTCCAAGAGCGGCATTGTGGGCACCTTCGGCGGGCAGAACATCCCGCCCGTCACCATCTACATGGACGGATGGGTGGCCGGCGTCCGCTACTACGACATGCTCAACCACAAGCGCGTCACGGTGCTGGGCTGGACCCCGACGCCCGGCCGGCCGGCTAACAGCCTGGCAGGCAACGGTCTGTTCACGAACGACTTCACCAACACGGCGCTGGGCAAGACCGACACCCAAACCCTCCTTGGCCAGGGTGCGGACATCATCTTCCCCGTAGCCGGTTCGGTCGGCCTGGGCGCCGCCGCAGCGGTCAAGGAAGCCGGCGCCGGCAACTACATGGAGTGGGTCGACACTGACGGCTGTATATCGGCGCCGCAATACTGCAACCTGTTCATCACCAGCGTGACCAAGGGCATCGCCGCCTCGGTCTCGGCAGCGGTCGAACAAGCGGCCAAGGGGACGTTCAAGGGCGGCAACTACACCGGCGACCTCGCCGACAACGGAGTCGGGATCTCCCCGTTCCACGACTTCGCCAGCCGGGTCCCGATGGGCGTGCAGAACGAGCTGAACAAGATCAAGGCCGGGATCATTTCCGGCAAGATCTCGGTCGACCCCAACTCGTACCCGGTCGCTTAGTTGGCTGGTCGCGCCTTCCCCGGTCCGGCCGCGCCGCAGACCAGCGGCCCGGGCCGGGGGGGGCCGCGACATCGTAGCTTTGGCCTGAGCCAGCCCCGGCCGGCCGATCGTGCCTGACTGACGGGCTCGCAGCAATGAGGCCGCAGCAATGAGGCTCGAGCTAGCCGGGATAACCAAGGCCTTCGGGCCGCTGGTGGCCAACGACCACGTGGACCTTGCCCTACAAGAGGGCGAGGTCCACTGTCTTTTGGGAGAGAACGGCGCCGGTAAGACGACGCTCATGAACATCCTGTTCGGCCTGCTGCATGCCGACTCCGGGGAGATCCGCATCGACGGCCAGCCGGTACGCTTCGCCGACCCTGGGGAAGCCGTCCGGCGGGGCATCGGCATGGTGCACCAGCACTTCATGCTCGTACCCGTCTTCACGGTGGCAGAGAACATCGTTCTCGGCTTCGAACCGACCCGGTACCTGGGGTTCCTCGACCGCCGCAAAGCTCGCGCCGACATCCTGCGGCTGTCGCGCGAGTTCGGCCTCGAAGTCGACCCCGACGCCCTCGTCGAGAACATCCCCGTCGGTGCCCAGCAGCGGGTCGAGATCGTCAAGGCCCTGATGCGCGACGCTCAAGTACTAATCCTCGACGAACCCACCGCCGTGCTCACCCCGCAGGAATCGGAGGGGCTTTTCCGGGTCATCCGTTCGCTTGCCGAGTCGGGGCGCTCGGTCTTGTTCATCACCCACAAGCTGAAAGAGGTGTTCGCCGTAGCCGACCGCATCACGGTCATGCGCCTCGGCAAGGTGGTGGGGCAAACAACACCTGGGGAGACCAGCGAGGCCGAGCTCGCCACAATGATGGTCGGCCGCTCCGTGGAGCTGGTTGTCAACAAACGTGAGGCCAACCCCGGTAAGCCCGTGCTCGAGCTGGACGACCTTACGCTCACAGACCAGCGCGGCGTGACTGTGGTCGACCACGTCTCGCTCACGGTACGCGCAGGAGAAGTCGTCGCCGTGGCCGGGGTGCAGGGCAATGGCCAGACCGAGCTGACCGAGGCGATCACGGGCTTGCACCACGGGAACGTCGTTCAAGGCTCGATCCGGCTCGCCGGAGCCGACCTTACCCACGCGTCGCCTCGCCAGGCGCTCCGGTCCGGCATCTCCAACATCCCAGAGGACCGTCAAATCGACGGGCTGGTCCTGTCCATGTCCATCGCCGACAACCTCGTGCTCGACGTGTTCAACCAGGAGCCGAACGCCCGATTCGGTGCTCGCGACCTCGCCCGGGTGAGACGCGACGGCGAGCGCAAGCTGAGGGAGTTCGACATCCGGGCTTCCTCGGCCGAGGTGGCAGTTGGGACATTGTCAGGGGGCAACCAGCAAAAGGTCGTAGTGGCGCGCGAGTTGTCCAGGCCCGTCACGCTGCTGGTTGCTTCGCAGCCGACACGCGGGCTCGACGTCGGCTCGATCGAGTACGTCCACCGGCGGATTATCGAGGAGCGAGACCAGGGGGCCGGCGTGCTGCTCGTGTCGTCCGAGCTCGACGAGGTTATGGCGCTCGCCGACCAGATCGCCGTGATGTGCCGGGGGCGGATCGTCGGCGTAGTCCCCCAGGGCACATCGCGTGAACAGATCGGCCTAATGATGGCCGGCGTCGAGCAGCCAGCGACTGCCTGGGCGACGCGCACGCCAGATGAGCCGGGCGACGGCACGGACGGCGCCAAGCCAGGCGGGCAGTGGCAGTGGCCGGGACAGGGCCAGGGCCAGGGGTGACTACCGCAGACGTGCCTCCCGGGGAACAGGTAGTTCCCCAGCAAGGGACACCAGCGAGCGCCGCGCAGGGCGCTCCCCTTGACCCGTCGACCTCGGCCGAGACCGCGACCTCCGCTGATCCCTCGACCTCGCCCGATCCGTCGACGGTGCCGGCTCCGCCAACGGGCCCGTTACCACCGTGGCGGCGTACCTTCGGGTGGCTGGCGGAAGGCAACCTGGCTCTCGTCACGTTCTTGGCAGTGGTTGTCGGCCTTTTCGTAGGGGCCATCCTCATCATCGTCACCACGACTGCCACATTGCACGCCTGGGGCAATGTGTTCTCCGCTCCTGGCCACGCGTTCGGGGTCACATTCTCCACACTCGGTCACGCCTACGGGGCGCTCTTCACCGGTTCGATATTCAGCCCATCCGCCGTAGGGCACGCCATCTCGACCGGGTCGGGATGGACCGCAGTCTTTACGCCGATGTCGGAGACCCTTGTTTCGGCGACGCCGCTCATCTTGACCGGCACAGGAGTCGCGCTCGGGTTCTCGACAGGAGTGTTCAACATCGGCGGCCAGGGCCAGTACATCTGCGGGGCGATGGCGGCGACTTACGTAGGTTTCGCGGTGCACCTACCTCTGTTGTTCCACCTCCCGCTGGTGATCCTTGCCGGCGCCGCCGGCGGGGCTGTCGCCGGCTTCATCCCCGGCATTTTGAAAGCGACGACGGGAGCACATGAGGTGATCGTCACGATCATGCTCAACTACGTCTTCCTCTACTTGCTCGACTACTTGCTCACCACCGCCCCTCTCCAACAGCCGGGGCAGAGCAATGCCATCTCGCGCACGATCCCGGGCTCGGCCCGCCTCCCCCATCTGATAAGCGGAGGCCTCCGCGTCAACTTCGGCCTTATCGTCGCCCTCGCCGTGGCCGCGGGGATGTCCTGGTTCATACGCAGGAGCACGCTTGGCTTCCAGTTCAAGGTGATCGGCTCGAACCCCGCGGCGGGACGGACGGCGGGAATGGACGCCCGGTTGGCGACCGTGCTGGTGCTGACGATCTCGGGCGCACTGGTCGGCATGGCAGGGATGACCACGCTGGCCGGCACGGACTTCTTCGTCTCGAGCGGCTACGGCGGCAGCAACGGCTTCAACGGGATCACGGTCGCCCTGCTGGGACGCAACCGGCCGCTTGGCGTCGTGCTCGGGTCGCTCCTGTTCGCCGCCCTCAGCACCGGTGGACGTTATATGCAGGCGACGACCGGTATACCCATCGACCTGACCACGGTCATCCAGGCCGTCATCGTTTTCATGGTGGCCACCCCGGCACTAGTGCGTGAGATCTTCCACCTGCGGCAGGGCCGGACAAGCAAGAATCCTTCTCTTTACCAAGGGGTGGGCAGGGTGAGCGTGGTCGCCCTGCGCCCCGACCCCGCCGAAGTGGCCAAACCTGACGGCCGGATCGTCTCGGCCGCCCGAGTACGCGGCATGGGGATCTTCCTGCTCTTGCTCGCCCTGTTGATGATCGGTCCCCTCGGCTTCAGCGTCCATGACCATGTCGAGGCCACGCTCCTACTCAACGCCCTGCCGGCTTTCCACGTCGCGCCACTCGTTACGCCGGTGCGTTGGACCGGGGTCGTGCTGGGGATCGTCTGTGCCGGCCTTGGGACCACGCTTTGCATCAGGACGCGTGGCCGGGGGAACTACGTCCTGCTGAGCCTGGGCGTGCTCGTGTTCCTGTGGGCGTTCCTGGTCTGGGTGGCGCGCGGTGCCGACTTGAACCTTGTCGACCTGCTGGCGGAGTCGCTCGCGTACTCGACGCCACTTTTGTACGGGTCGATGTCGGGGATGATGTGCGAGCGCTCGGGAGTCGTGAACATCGCAATAGAGGGACAGTTCCTCTCGGGCGCCTTCCTGGCCGAGATGGTGAGCAGCGCCACGAACAACCTGTGGCTTGGCGTGGCAGCCGGCGCCGTTGCCGGCGCTTTGTTTGGGTGGCTGCTCGCGTTCCTGGCCCTGCGCTATGGGGCTGACCAGATCATCGTCGGCGTGGTGATCGTCGCTTTCTGCACCGGCTTGACCAACTTCTTGACCGAGCAGGTGCTGAGCCCGGACCAAAACCTGAATGCGGGTGGCGGTTTTTCATCGTTCGGGATCCCCTTGGTGGACAAGATCCCAGTCGTCGGGCCAGCGCTTTTCAACCAGAACTACTTCTTCTACGGAGCCATTGTCCTGCTCGTTGTGATGCATATCGGGCTGTTCAAGACGCGCTGGGGCCTTCGCTCGAGGGCGGTCAGCGAGCACCCCAGGGCCGCCGAAACAGTGGGTATCCACGTGCTTAGGGTGCGCTACCGCAACGTGATACTGGGCGGCGTGATCGCCGGTATCGGCGGCGCTTGGTTCACGGTCGGCAGCGGCGAGGAGTTCTCGGCCGGGATGACGGCGGGGCTCGGTTACGTCGCCCTGGCAGTGATGATCTTCGGGCGCTGGCGTCCCTTCGGGGCGCTCTCCGCCGCTCTCCTCTTCGGCTTCTCCACGGCTCTGCCGAGCTACCTGGAGGTCCTGAACGTGAGCATCCCGGCCCCGTTCTTGTCTATGGCGCCCTACCTGATCACGATCGCCGTCGTTGCCGGCCTCGTCGGGCGGGTGCGCCCGCCGGCCGCGGACGGTGTCCCATACAGCCGCGGGTAAGCCGACCCCGTAATGGGGGCTCCGCTCGCCCTTAGACCCACGAACGAGCGCCGGGCTCTGCCACCACCCGGGCGGCGGCCGCCAACCCAGCCCGCAGCGCCGGGCCCGCCTCATCGCCGGCGAGGCGCCGGGCCAAGAAGGTCCCCGTGAAGGCGTCGCCGGCACCGGTCGTGTCGGCCACCTCGACCGGGGTTGCAGGACAATGAAGACGGTCGTTCCCCGGCCCTGACAGCAGCGCTCCCTCGGCCCCGAGAGTGACGACGGCCTCACGGTAATAAAGCCGCAACGCAGCAAGGACGTCGTCGGGGTGCATAGCGCCGGTGAGCGCCCTGCCCTCGTCGATGTTGGCGCAGCACCACTCGAGACCGGCGGTCCAGGACAGGAACGCAGCCGGCCCGACGGCTGCAAGCGGGCCCGCCGAGCACGGGTCGACCGAACGCGTCATCCCGGAAGCGACGGCGAGCTCGAGGGCAGCCAGACCAACAGGCCGGGTCGCCTCGTCGAGCAGCACGTAGCCTGAGAGGTGGAGGTGCCTCCCCGCAACAAACAGTGCGGGGTCGAGCGCGGCGGTGCCGAGGCTGAGATTGGCGCCCCGATCGGTGAGCATCGACCGCTCCCCCGAGGCGTCGATCAGGGCAACGACCACGCCGGTGCGCTGCCCAGGGCACACCTGGAGGTGCGCCTGGACCGCTGTCGTAGCGAGCGCCGCGGCGGCGGCGCGGCCGAACTGGTCGTCGCCAACCGATGCAACCAGGTGCACTTCGGCTCCGGCAGCGGCGAGCGCGACGGCCTGGTTGGCGGCCGACCCTCCGGGGGAAACGACGACCCTGGAAGCTGTATCGCTGCCGCGGTTAACGGGCCGAGAGGCACTGCGACAACGTCGACCATGACGTCGCCGACAACGACGACCACTGGTTGTTGCGCCCGGGACGCCATCGTTGGGCAGCGTAGCCATGGTCGGCGGTGAGTAGTGTCACCAACGTGCCAGCTCGAGGAGGCTCCGCTCGGGAAGACTCATCACCGGCCGCGCGCCCCGGCCAGGTTGCCGACTGGGACATGCTCCGGCGTGCCGCCGATGCAGTGGCGGCGCGTGCCTACGCGCCTTA
This sequence comes from uncultured Acidimicrobiaceae bacterium, assembly GCA_963699075.1. Lineage (GTDB taxonomy): Bacteria > Actinomycetota > Acidimicrobiia > Acidimicrobiales > Palsa-688 > Fen-671. The sequence continues at coordinate 869,809 of CAVOTF010000006.1, forward strand.
CTCGGGGCTGCGGGTAGGGGCGGCTGGGCTTTGCGAGGACGGCACCGTGGTGAGCGGGTGCAACGTAGAAAACGCCTCTTTTGGCCTCACCCTCTGCGCCGAATGCGGGCTCGTCTCGGCCCTGATCGCTGGCGGGCACCGCCGGCTCGTCGCTGTGAGCGTGACCGCCGGGGACGGGCGCCCGCTCGCGCCATGCGGCCGCTGCCGGCAGCTGCTGATGGAGCACGGCGGCCCGGGCCTCCTCGTGGACGGGGCCCGGCGGCGCCGCCACAGCGGCTCGGTGACCTGCTCCCGGGGGCGTTCGGCGCGTCGGATATCGCGGCCCGGGGAGGCCAGGACCATGTCGCCGGGTAGCCAGTCGTCGGGTAGCCCGCGGCCCGGCAGCCCGCCAGCTCGCTTCGACGCGGTCGACCTCATCCGGACCAAGCGCGACGGCGGCGAGCTAACGGACCAGGAGATCCGCTGGCTGATCGACTCCTACGTTGCCGGCGCCGTCCCAGACGAGCAGGTCGCAGCATTGTTGATGGCGATCTACTTGCGGGGGATGGCACCCACCGAACGCGACAGCCTTACTCTTGCCATCGTCGCGTCCGGCGAGGTCATGGACCTGTCGGGGCTCTCTCGCCCAAGCGTGGACAAGCACTCCACCGGCGGCGTAGGCGACAAGGTCTCGCTCGTACTGGCCCCGCTGGTGGCGTCGTTCGGAGCGGCGGTCCCGCAGCTGTCGGGCCGCGGGCTCGGCCATACCGGGGGGACCCTCGACAAGCTCGAGGCGGTCCCGGGATGGCGTTCTCAGCTCACAACGACCGAGATCCTCGACCAGCTCGAGTCGGTGGGCTGCGTGATATGCGCGGCCGGCGCTTCGCTGGCTCCAGCTGACCGCAAGCTCTATGCCCTGCGCGACGTCACAGGAACGATCGAGTCTGTCCCCTTGATCGCCTCGTCGATCATGTCCAAGAAGATCGCCGAGGGCACCTCTTCGCTGGTGCTCGACGTGAAAGTGGGTTCGGGCGCGTTCATGACCGAACGCTCCCGAGCCGGGGAGCTCGCCTCGGCGATGGTCCAAATCGGCAGGAGCGCCAACATGAATGTGGCGGCGCTGCTCACCGCGATGGACGTCCCGCTTGGCCGCGCTGTCGGCAATGCTGTCGAGGTCGCGGAAGCTGTGGAGACGCTGGAGGGCCATGGCCCCAACGACCTGGTCGCGGTTACAGTGGCGCTGGCTGAGGTGATGCTCGAGCTGGCAGGCCTGCCCGGGGACCCGCGTCGGGCGCTCAAGGACGGCTCGGCCCTGGCGGTCTGGCGCGAGATGGTAAGTGCCCAGGGCGGCGACCCCGACGCGGCGCTGCCCCGAGCCGGCGTGGTCGAGCCAGTCCTCGCCGAGAGCGACGGGTTCCTCGTCCGCCTGGAGGCCCGCGCGGTCGGCGTGGCGGCCTGGCGCCTCGGGGCGGGCAGGGCCAAAAAGGAGGACCCGGTGCTTGCAAGCGCAGGGGTTCTCTGCCTGGTCAAGCCGGGAGAGCCGGTGACGAAGGGCCAGCCGGTCCTCGAGCTCCACACCGACGACCCGGCCCGCCTGGAGCGCGCCAAGGAGGCGTTGCGCGGCGCCCTCGAAGTCGCCCCGGAGGTGCCTGACGCCACGATTGGCCCGCCCCTGGTTATCGAGCGGATCGGCTGATCCCCGCTGCTGGTAATCGAGCGCGTTGGCTGAACCTCGCGACTGGTGCGGTTGGTAGCGTACGCGTATGCCGGAGACCCCACTGACGTTCGAACAGATCCGCCGCGCGCCAAAGGTGCTCCTTCACGACCACCTCGACGGCGGGCTCAGGCCGGCGACGGTCATCGAACTGGCGGACGCGGTGGGCTACGACGATCTCCCGGCGAAGGATCCCGAAGAGCTCAGCCGCTGGTTCGTTACCGAGACGCCGCGCCGGAACCTCGTGCGCTATCTCGAAGGCTTCAAGCACACGGTCGCCGTCATGCAGACGGCGGAGTCGCTGCATCGGGTCGCCCGGGAGTGCGTCGAGGACCTGGCCGGCGACGGGGTCGTCTACGCCGAGGTCCGCTTCGCCCCTGAGCTGCACACCGAGGCCGGCCTGCGCCTGGAGGCCGTCGCGGAGGCGGTGCTGGCCGGCTTTGCAGCAGGCATGGAGAACGCCCGAGACGCCGGGGCGCCCATCGTGGTGAGGGCGCTGTTCACGGCCATGCGCACGGCTGCCCGCTCGCTCGAGATCGCAGAACTGGCCGTGCGCTACCGCGACGTCGGGGTGGCCGGTTTCGACGTGGCGGGGCCTGAGGTGGGTTACCCTCCGACGCTGCACCTCGAGGCCTTCACGCTTGTCCAGCGGGAGAGCTTCCATGCGACCGTGCATGCAGGCGAGGCATTCGGGCTCCCCTCGATCTGGCAGGCCTTGCAGTGGTGCGGCGCCGAGCGGCTGGGTCACGGGGTGCGCCTCATGGACGACATCACCGTCCATGACGACGGGCGGATAACCCTTGGCCGGCTGGCGAGCTATGTGCGGGACTGCCGGGTCGCCCTCGAGCTTTGCCCTACTTCCAACGTCCACACGGGTGCCGTCGCGAGCCTGGCCGAACACCCCATCAGGCTGTTCCGCAGGCTTGGCTTCAGGGCCACCATCAACACCGACAACCGGTTGATGAGCGGGGTGAGCCTGTCGTCGGAAATGGCCCGCTGCGCCGAGGTTTTCGGCTGGGACTGGGCCGACCTGCGCTGGCTTTCGATCAACGCCATGAAAAGCTCGTTCTTTGAGTTCGACGAGCGGCTGGCGCTGATCAACGGCGTGATCAAGCCCGGCTTCGATGCCCTGGCAGCCGAGTCCGCGTTCCGGGTTTCCGCCCCAGGCATCGCCGGTGCGGCGCGGCACTAACATGACGCGGTGGACAATCCCGAGTTGCTCGAGCGGCACCGGAAAGTCCTACCGTCCTGGCTAGCGCTTTACTACGAAGACCCGCTCGAGCTCGTCTCTGGGAAGGGCTGCGTGGTGACCGACAGCGAAGGCAGGGACTACCTCGACTTCTTCGGCGGGATCCTCACAACCATGACCGGCCACTCGGTGCCGGAGGTTGTAGAGGCGATACGCGAACAGGCCGGCCGGATGCTCCATTCTTCGACGCTCTACCTCATCCGCCCCATGGTCGAACTAGCCGAGAAGATCGCCACCTTGTCCACCGTGCCGGACGCCAAGGTCTTTTTCGTCAGCTCCGGGACGGAGGCCAACGAGGCCGCTCTCTTGTTTTGCTGCACGGCGCGCCGCTCCAACCAGGTGCTGGCGCTGCGCAACAGTTACCACGGGCGGTCGTTCACGGCGATGTCGGTGACCGGGAACCGTTCCTGGTCCGCCTCGAGCCTGAGCCCTCTCCAGGTGAGCTACCTCCACAACGGGGACCGCAGGCACAGCCCGTTCGCCCACCTCGACGACAAGGACTTCAGCGCGGCGGTTGCGGCAGATCTGCGCCAGGTGATCGACACGACGACCGCCGGGGACGTGGCGTGCATGATCGCCGAGCCGGTCCAGGGAGTCGGCGGCTTTATTGTCCCGCCCGATGGTTTCTTCGCGCCGCTGAAGGAGGTGCTCGATGAGTACGGCATCCCGTTCATCTCCGACGAGGTGCAAACGGGTTGGGGCCGCACCGGCTCGCACTTTTGGGGTTTCCAGGCTCACGGGATAACTCCCGACCTCCTGACCTTTGCGAAGGGCGTGGGTAACGGCATGGCCATAGCAGGGGTCGTGGGCCGCGCCGACCTCGTCGACTCGCTCCAGGCAGCGTCCATCTCGACCTTCGGCGGCAACCCTCTCGCGACCACCGCCGCGTTGGCGAACCTGGACTACCTGCTCTCACATGACCTTCAGGCAAATGCCAAGGCGGTCGGGGACTTCCTGATAGCAGGGCTCCGCCACCTAGCGGAGCGTTCCAACATCATCGGGGAAGTCCGCGGCAAGGGCCTCATGATCGGCGTGGAACTGGTGGAACCCGGCACGGCGAAGCCGTCGGCGCGCGCCGCCGGGCGTGCCCTCGAAGAGACCAGGGCACGGGGGCTCCTGGTCGGCAAAGGCGGCCTCTACGGGAACGTGCTGCGCATAGCACCGCCCCTGTCGGTGAGCATGCAGCAGGCTGAGGAGGCGTTGGCGTTACTGGGCGATGCTCTTCGGGCCGTCGAGATCTGAACCTCAGAGAGGAGCACACGCATGTCCGAGATCGTGCGAGCGGCGCTGGTCCAGAGCAGTTGGACCGGCGACAAACAGTCGATGATCGAAGCCAACGTATCGTTCGCCCGGGAAGCCGCCGCACAGGGCGCTCAGGTGCTCTGCTTCCAAGAACTGTTCTACGGCCCGTACTTCTGCCAGGTCCAGGACTCCAAGTACTTCTCTTTCACCGAGGCGGTCCCTGGGGGGCCGACCACCGAGCTGATGTGCTCCCTCGCCCGCGAGCTCCATATGGTGCTCGTGGTGCCGGTCTTCGAAGAGGAACAGCCGGGCGTTTACTACAACACCGCAGCGGTCATCGACGCCGACGGCACCTACCTCGGGAAGTACCGCAAGACCCATATCCCCCAAGTACAGGGATTTTTTGAAAAGTACTATTTCCGCCCAGGCAACCTTGGGTACCCGGTTTTCCAGACTGCGGTGGGCCCGGTCGGGGTTTACATCTGTTACGACCGCCACTTCCCGGAGGGCTGGCGAGCGCTCGGCCTCGCGGGCGCGCGCATCGTGTTCAACCCCTCGGCCACGAGCCGCAGCCTTTCCCAGTACCTCTGGCACCTCGAGCAGCCGGCGTCCGCGGTCGCCAACGAGTACTTCGTCGGCGCCATCAACCGGGTCGGCGTGGAGCCGCTCGGCGATGACGACTTTTACGGGAGCTCGTACTTCGTAAACCCTCGCGGTCAGCTTGTCGGCGAGGCGGCCCCGGACGACAAGAGCGCAGTAATAGTGCGCGACCTGGACATGGACCTGCTGGCCGAAGTCCGCCAAACCTGGGCCTTTTACCGTGACCGCAACCCGGCCGCCTATGCAACCCTCGTCCAACCCTGAGCTAGCCAAAAGGAGCCGCTCGTGCGCATCGTGATCTCCGGCGGGACCGTTGTCAGCCCTACCGGTACCCAGGCCGCAGAGGTCCTCGTGGACGGCGAACGCATCGTGGCGCTCGCGGCGCCGGGGTCCGACCTTGCGAACAGCTTCGCGCAGGGCGCGCGTCGGTGTCGACGCGTCCGGGCGTCTCGTCGTCCCAGGGGCGGTCGACGTCCACACCCACATGGAAATGCCCTTCGGCGGCACCAGTTCCGCGGACACCTTCGCCACCGGGACCCGGGCCGCCGCCTGGGGTGGTACCACTACCATCGTGGACTTCGCTATCCAGAGCAAAGGTGCGACGCTGCGCTCGGGCCTCGACGCGTGGCAACAAAAGGCCGAAGGCCACTGCGCCATCGACTACGGGTTCCACATGATCGTTTCGGACGTTAACGAGCAATCCTGCAAGGAAATGGACCAGCTCGTCGGCGAGGGGGTCACGAGCTTCAAGCTCTTCATGGCTTACCCAGGAGTCTTCTACTCCACCGACGGCGAAATCCTTAAAGCTATGCAGCAAGCCAGAGATTCGGCGGCCACGATAATGATGCACGCCGAAAACGGCATCGCCATTGACGTCCTGGTGTCCCAGGCGCTCTCGCGTGGCGAAACTGCCCCCCGCTTCCACGGGATTACTCGCCCCGACCGCCTCGAGGCAGAGGCGACGGGCCGTGCGATCGCTCTCGCCAAGGTGGCGGGTGCGCCCGTTTACATCGTGCACCTGTCCACGACCGGAGCCCTGGAGGCGGTAGCGCAGGCACGCGACCAAGGCCAGAACGCTTTTGCCGAAACCTGCCCGCAGTACCTTTTCCTTTCGGCGGACGATCTCGCCCGCGACGGCTTCGAGGGCGCAAAGTATGTCTGCTCGCCGCCGCTGCGCGCCAAGGAGCACCAGGCAAACCTATGGAGAGGACTGCGCACCAACGACCTGTCGGTCGTGTCCACCGACCATTGCCCGTTCTGCTTCAAGGAGCAAAAAGAGCTTGGGATCGGAGACTTCTCGAAGATCCCCAACGGCATCCCCGGAGTCGAGCACCGCGTCGACCTCACCTTCCAGGGTGTGCTCGCAGGAGAGATCACGATGGCCCGTTGGGTCGAGGTCAACGCAACAACTCCCGCTCGGATGTTCGGCCTTTATCCCCGCAAAGGTGTGCTCGCAGCGGGGTCGGACGCCGACATCGTGGTCTACGACCCGGCGGCAAAACAAACGATCTCGGCGGCAACGCACCACATGCGCGTCGACTACTCCGCCTACGAAGGCAGGGACGTCACCGGCCGGGTCGAAACAGTGCTCTCCCGTGGCCAGTTCGTGATCGACTCCGGCCAGTACGTGGGCCGCGAAGGGCACGGCAAGTTCCTTGTCCGAGGCCCCAACGACTACTTGGTCTGAGGCACAGGACCAGCGCGAGACAACGGCAATGGCGGGCCGGCGAGGCCCGCCCGACTAGAAGGGCGAGCGATTTGAAATTCGGCGTGGTCCTGCAGACCGATCCCCCGGCTCGGCGCGTCGTCGAGCTCGCCCAGCTCTCGGAGTCGCTCGGCTTCGAATATGTGTGGACCTTCGACTCGCCCGTGCTCTGGCAGGAGCCGTTCGTCATCTACTCGCAGATCCTCGCCACCACGAAATCGGTGATCGTGGGACCGATGGTGACCAACCCGCTGTCCAGGGACTGGGCCGTTACGGCCTCGCTTTTCGCGACGTTGAACGAGATGTACGGCAACCGGACGGTCTGCGGGATCGGCCGGGGCGACTCCGCGGTGCGCTTCATTGGGCGGGCGCCGGCCAGCCTGGCCACGCTCGGTCAGGCGATAACCGCCATCAGGGATATGGCAGAGGGCCGCTCGGCCCAGCTGGGCGACACAGCCGTTGCGATCCCGTGGGTGCAAAACGGTCGTCTGGAAGTGCTGATGGCTGCCTACGGTCCCCGCGCCCTCGAGCTGGCAGGCCAGTGCGCCGACGGGGTGATCCTCCAGATCGCTGACCCCTTCGTCGTCGGATGGGCAGCCGGGGTGGCCCGTGCCGCCGCTGCTGCGGTAGGGCGCGACCCCGCCCAGTTCAAGGTCTGTGTCGCCGCGCCGGCTTACGTCGGTGACAACCTGGAAGCACAGCGCGACCAGCTGCGCTGGTTCGGAGGGATGGTCGGCAACCACGTCGCAGACATCGTGGAGCGCTACGGGTCCGCTTCGGGGGCGGTGCCTGAGGCTCTCACGGCGTACATCGCCGGGCGCAAGGGTTACGACTACAAACACCATGGCAAACCCGGCAACCCGTCGACCGAGTTCGTGCCCGACGAGATCGTCGACCGGTTCTGCGTCCTTGGGCCCCTACCGGCTCATGTCGAGCGGATGGAGGAGCTGAGAGCCATCGGAGTCGACCAGTTCGCCATCTACTTGATGCACGACCAGAAGGAGGCGACGCTGCGCGCATACGCCAGCGAGCTCCTGCCGGCCTTCGCTCGGTAGATCGCGCCCTTTCGTAATGCCGGGCGACGTCGTGCTGCCCGGGGACCTCGTGGCCCGGGTCGAGGCTTGGGTAGCGCAGGACCCGGACCCGCTCGCTCGCGCCGAGTTGACGCGCCTGCTGGAGAGCTCGGACGAGGCCGGCCTGAGAGACCGCTTCAGCCATCCGCTGGAGTTCGGCACGGCTGGCCTGCGCGGCCAACTCGGAGCCGGCCCGGCGCGGATGAACCGTGCGGTCGTGCGAAGGACCTCGGCCGGCCTCGCCCGGTACCTCCTGGACCGGTACCCTCACCTGCTCGACCGGGACCTGCAAAGCGCGGCCGACCACCCAAGCAGCGGCGGGCTCGGAGCCGTCGTAGGCCATGACGCACGGCACCGTTCCGCCGAGTTCGCGGACGACACCGCTCGCGTGCTCGCCGCCGCCGGGCTGCACGTGCTGCGTTTCAAAAGCGCCCTGCCGACACCGGTTACCGCCTTCGCGGTGCTCCACCTCGGCGCTGCAGCGGGAGTGGTGGTCACAGCGAGCCACAACCCTGCTCCCGACAACGGCTACAAGGTCTACGTCGGCGACGGTGCACAGGCGCTGCCCGACGATGCGGCGGCAATCACGGCCGCTGCGGGGGCAAGTGCGGTCCCCGACGACGCGGCCATTTCCGGCCCGTTTGACGGGAGGCTCGTCGACGTCGACGAACAGGAAGTGCTGTCCGCCTACCGCCTTGCGGTCCTGTCCGGGCTGCGACCCTCCGGGCCGCGCCGGCTGCGTACCGTCTATACGCCCCTCCACGGGGTTGGTGCTGCCGTGCTCCCAGGCCTGTTCGAGCAGGCGGGCTTCCACCCGCCGGCGCTCGTCACCGCACAGGCTCGGCCTGACCCGGACTTCCCCACCACCCCTTTCCCTAACCCGGAGGAGCCTGGCGTTCTCGACCTCGCCCTAGCCGACGCGGAGCGGCTGCAGGCGGACCTCGTGCTGGCAAACGACCCCGACGCCGACCGCCTCGCTGTCGCCGTACCGGATCGCGGGGGTGGCGGGTACCGGGTGCTCACGGGCGACGAGCTCGGGGTGTTGATCGGCGATCACCTCATGGCGACCAGCACCGGGGCTGACCGGCTCGTGGCGAGCACGGTCGTGTCGTCCTCCATGCTGTCGGCGCTGGCCTCGTCGTACGGGGTCGCCTATGCCGAGACGCTTACGGGGTTCAAATGGATCGCCCGGGCAGCTCGCGTCCGGCCGGGCCATCGTTTGCTCTTCGGCTACGAGGAGGCTCTCGGGTACGCCGTCAGCACGGCCGTAGCCGACAAGGACGGCCTGTCCGCTGCTGTCGTCGTGGCTGAGATGGCTGCCCGGGCCAAGCACGAGGACAGGTCGTTGCTTGACCGGCTGCACATCCTAGAGGCACTCGTTGGTGTGCACACCACAGCCCAAATGTCACTACGCTTCCCGGGGAGCGACGCGACCGGGGCCATGGCCTCCTTGATGGCACACTGGCGGTCGGCACCGCCAGGGCACCTCGGCGGCCTGGAGGTGGACGGGGTTCGTGACCTTGCACACGGAGGCGGCGAGCTCCCGGCGTCAGACGTCCTGGTCCTGAGGCTGGGCGGGCTCGGCCGCGTCGTCTTGCGCCCGAGCGGCACCGAGCCCAAGCTCAAGGTGTACCTGGAGGCAACGACTGGCCCGTGCGCCCTGGAGGATCTCCCGGAGGCCCGGCGGGCGGCCCGGGCCAGCCTGGAGGAACTTCGCCAAGATGTGGCCAGCTACATTGGGGCCCGATGAACCCACCTACCGGCGTCGAGGGGGTCAGCCAGCAAAGTTCGGAGGTCGCCCGGGCACGGCGCGATGGCAAGCCCATCGTTGCTCTGGAGTCCACCATCATCGCTCACGGCCTGCCCCGGCCCCGCAACCTCGAGGTTGCTAGGGAGCTCGAGGCCATCGTGCGCGAGCAGGGGGCCTGCCCGGCGACAATCGCGGTCCTCGACGGCACCCCCCATGTCGGCTTGGAGAGTGACGAGCTCGTCCGGCTGGCCGGGAGCACAGAGATCCGCAAACTGGGCCGGCGTGACCTGCCGGTGGCCATGGCGCTCGGGGCGAGCGGGGCAACGACGGTTTCGGCCACGGCTTGGCTCGCTGCGGCAGCCGGCATCCGGGTGTTTTCGACTGGCGGCCTGGGCGGCGTGCACAGGGGCTTTATCGAGTCCTTCGACGAGTCCGCCGATCTCGACGTGCTGAGCCGCACCCGCATCACCGTGGTCTCCGCAGGCGTGAAGTCGATCCTCGATGTCCCGGCCACCCTCGAACGCCTCGAAACGTTGAGCGTAACGGTTGTCGGCTTCGCGACCGGCTCGTTCCCGGGGTTTTACCTGCACACCTCCGGGCACCCTCTCGATTGGACGGTGAGCACCGCCGCCCAGGTCGCAGCCATCATGCGCCGTCAGGATGCGCTCGGCATTGCCTCGGCCGTCCTCGTGGCCAACCCCGTCCCCGCAGCAGAGCAGCTCGACCCGGAGGTGCACGACCGTGCCCTGGCACAAGCCCTGGCCGCGGCCGAAAAGGAGGGGGTCAGCGGCCAACAGCTGACGCCCTTCCTGCTGGGTGCACTGGTCGCCGCCACGGAAGGTGCCTCGCTGGAGGCCAACCTGGCAGCAGTAAGGGGCAACGTGCGGCTCGGCGCCGAGATCGCGATCGCGTTTTCGTCAGACGCCGAGCGGGTGCCAGACGGTCTTGATCTCGACGAAAAATAGCATCCGCTCCGGCCCGGGCTCCGCCGACCAGTCCGGGGCCGGTTGCTCTCGGCGCAGCACGCGCTTCACATTGTCTGCGGCCGCCTCCTCGAGCCGAGCGTCGAGCCCGTCGGGTGCCCCCGCGAGGTCGATCGCCTCGACGTCGCGATGAGCCGCAAGCACAGGCGCCAGTTCAGCGCTGCGCCCGCTCAGTATGTTGACCACGCCCCCCGGCAGGTCCGAAGTCGCTAACACCTCGGCCAAGTCGAGGGCCGGGAGCGGGTGGGCCTCGCTGGCGACCACGACGGCCGCGTTGCCGCTCGTGATCACCGGGGCGAGAACGCTCACGAGGCCCAAGAGCGAAGACGCCTGAGGAGCGAGCACCCCGACCACGCCGGTCGGCTCGGGGATGGAGAAATTGAAATAAGGGCCGGCCACCGGGTTGGCCGAACCAGCCACCTGTGCCAGCTTGTCCGCCCACCCGGCGTACCAGACGAGGCGGTCGACAGCGGCTTCGACCGAGGACGAGGCGGCCTCAGCATTAAGGCCCTCCCCCGCCACGAGTGCCTCGGCGAACTGGGCGCGACGGCCTTCGAGCATCTCGGCGACGCGATAGAGCACCTGGCCCCGAAGATAAGCGGTCGCCGCCGCCCAGCCGGGTTGCGCTTTGCGCGCGGCTACGACGCTGTCCCGCAGGTCCTTTCGTGATGCGAGGGCGGCGTTGGCGAGTGGACGGCCGTCGGGGCCCGAGACGACGTAAGAGCGCCCCGATTCCGAACGCGGGAAGGCCCCCCCGACATAGAGCTTGTACGTCTTGCGCACTTCCAGGCGGCTCTGCGAGGCCGGGTCCTCAGGCACGGTCGCTCCCAAAGGCGCCCTTCAGGTAGGCGGCGAGCCCGTGGCGACCGCCCTCCCTGCCGAAACCAGATTCGCGGTAGCCACCGAAGGGGCTGGAAGGGTCGAACCGGTTGAACGTGTTCGCCCAGACCACCCCTGCCCGCAACCGGGAGGCCATGTGCAAGATGCGGCTGCCCTTTTCTGTCCAGACCCCGGCGGACAGCCCGTACGTGGTGTTGTTGGCCTTTTCGATGGCTTCGTCGGGGGTCCGGAAGGTCAGCACGGACAGCACCGGCCCGAAGATCTCCTCGCGGGCGATCCGCTGCGCTGGGACCACGTCGGTGAACACTGTCGGGGGAAACCAGTACCCCCGCTCGGGCAGTGAGCACACCGGGGACCAGCGCTGCGCACCTTCGGCCTCGCCTGAGGCCGCGAGCTGGCGGATCTTGTCCAACTGCTGCATCGAGTTGATGGCACCGATATCGGTATTCTTGTCGAGCGGATCGCCCAGGCGCAGCGTTTCGAGCCGCCGCTTCAGCGCTTCCACCAGGCCCTCGGCGATGCTCTCCTGCACGAGCAGGCGAGACCCGGCGCAGCAGACTTGGCCCTGGTTGAAAAAGATGCCGTTAACGATCCCTTCGACTGCCTGCGACAGCGGGGCGTCGTCGAAGACCACGTTGGCGGCTTTGCCTCCGAGCTCCAAGCTGAGGCGCTTACCGGTGCCGGCCAGGATGCGTTGGATTTGCTTGCCGACCTCGGTGGAACCGGTGAAGGCCACCTTGTCGATGCCGGGGTGAGCGACAAGCGCTGCCCCGGTAGGGCCGGCTCCTGTGATGATGTTCACCACCCCCGGCGGGAGCTCGGCCTGCTGGAGGATTTCGGCGAGCAGAAGAGCCGACAGCGGGGTCGTCTCGGCTGGTTTCAGTACGCAGGTGTTACCGGTGGCAAGCGCTGGCGCCAGTTTCCAGGCAGCCATGAGGAGCGGGAAGTTCCACGGTATTACCTGCCCGACTACCCCGATCGGCCGGGGATCTGGCCCGAGCCCTGCGTAAGCGAGCTTGTCCGCCCAGCCGGCATGGTAGAAGAAGTGAGCGGCGGCCAAGGGGATGTCGACGTCGCGGGACTCCCGGATCGGCTTGCCGTTGTCGAGGGTCTCCAGGACCGCAAGCTCGCGGGAGCGCTCCTGGAGGATGCGCGCTACGCGGAAGAGGTACTTGGCCCTCTCCTTGCCGGGCATGGGCCCCAGACCTGCTCCTGAGCTCGTCGCGCTGCCGCAACGGCTCGGTCCACGTCTGCCGGGCCTGCCGAGCTGACTTCCGCCAGTACCTCCTGCGAGGAGGGGTCCTCGGTCTTGAAGTGCTCGCCGTCGACAGGGCCAACGAACTCGCCGTCGATGAACAACCCGTACGAAGGCTTCAGGTCGACGACAGCGCGGGACTCGGGCGCAGGCGCATAGGTGAAACGGGCCATGGCAGCTCTGTCTACTCGATGCTGAAGTCTGAAGAACCCGCATAGGCGCCGTGCTGTTGCTTATAGCGCTGCATCAGCAGGTCGTTGAGCAGGCTGGACGCCCCGATGCGGAACCGCTCCGGCTCCAACCAACCCTCACCGGCGACCTCGTTTACGAGGACGAGGTACCTGATGGCGTCCTTGGTGGTCCTGATGCCGCCGGCCACCTTGACCCCCACGGCACGGCCCGACGCCTCGGCGAAGTCCCGGACGGCCTCGAGCATCACGAGGGCGACCGGCAATGTTGACGCAGGGCTGACTTTGCCGGTCGAGGTCTTGACGAAGTCGGCGCCGCCGATCATCGCCGTCCAGCACGCCCGCCGGACGTTGTCGTAGGTGACAAGCTCGCCTGTCTCGAGTATCACTTTGAGGTGCGCCGGCCCGCAGACCGCTTTTACAGCGCGCACCTCATCGAGCACCAAAGCGTAATGACCCGCCAAAAAGGCGCCCCTGTCGATGACCATGTCCACCTCGTCGGCACCAGCCGCGACAGCATCGGCAACGTCGGCGAGCTTGACAGGCAGTGAGGCTCGCCCCGATGGGAAAGCCGTGGCCACCGAGGCGACCTTGACCGGGCTGCCGGCGAGAGCCGCCTTGGCGTGAGGGACAAGGTCCGGGTAAACGCAGACCGCCGCCACCGGGGGGGTACCGGGGTCGTCGGGACTTGGGCGGCGCGCTTTGCCGCAGAGCGCTCTCACTTTCCCCGGGGTGTCGGCGCCTTCCAACGTGGTGAGGTCGACCATCGAAATTGCAGTGTCGATCGCCCACAGTTTGGCACCGGCCTTTATCGAGCGGGTCGCCAGGCTCGCCGCGCGGGCGTCGGCCCCAACCTGGTCGACGCCCGGCAGGCCGTGCAGGAAGCGCCGCAGCGAGATCTCCGACCGGCCGAGGTCGGCCAGGTCGTGCCCACCTGCCCGATCGGGCATGGCTCCAGAGCTCTCGTATTGCCGCCTCTCGACGACCTTTACCTGGTCACCAGTTTGGGAGCTCATTTGCAACGCCCAATCTAGGCCAGGGACCGCTAGCCGTCGGCAACGCCTTTGAGCAGTCGCTCGGACTCCTCCGCCGTGGGGAAGGAGGACTGTGTGCCCCGCCGGCCCACGCTGAAAGAAGCACACCGCAGCGCCAGGGACATCGCGGCAGCTGGGGCGAGCCCGCTGGCTAGCCCGTAACCGAAGGCGCCGACGAAGGCGTCCCCAGCGCCCGTCGTGTCGACTACCTGGCTCAGCGGGGCGGGCAGCCTCATGGCCGCGCCGTCCTCGACCATCAGGGCCCCCGCCTCCCCAAGCGTCACGAGTAACCGGGGCGAGATGCTCGAGGCAAGTGCCAGCACGCCGTGGTCTGTGACCGAGGCGACCTCGGTGCTCAACAGCGACGACACCAGAGATGCAAATTCGGTCTCGTTCGGGATGAGCCAGTCGGTCAGCGCAAGGAGCTCGGGGTCGATATTTGCAGCCGGCGCGGGGTTGAGGATGGTCACCGAGCCGGCTCGGCGTGCCGCGCCGAAACCAGCCAGCGTCACCGGTTGGGGCACCTCCAGTTCCCCGATCACGACCCCGGGAGGCTGGGCGAGCACGGCCGCGGCCACCTGTCGGGGATCCATGTCATCGTTGGCTCCCGGGATTACGGCGATCCGGTTAGTGCCGTCAGCTTCGACCCAGATAGGTGCCACACCCGTGGCCGCCTGTGAGCGGTTGACGAACTGCGCGTCAATGCCCTGGGCGACGAGGTTCGCCACCGCCTGGTCGCCGAACGCGTCATTGCCAACGCAGGCGATCATGCGCACCGATGCGCCAAGCCTGCGGGCCATCACGGCTTGGTTGGCGCCCTTGCCCCCGAAACCGATCTCGAAGCGGCCCCCGATGAGGGTTTCGCCAGGTTTGGGCAGGCGAGGCACGTAGCTGATCATGTCGATCATGATGCTGCCGACAACTGTGATCGCCGGCTGGTTGGCCATCGGCCGAACGCTATCGCGTCGCGCCAGTTGGCCGGACGCTACGGCCTAGCGAGGCGCCTAGGGGCCCGCTTCTGGGTACTAGCGGTCGATCTTGGTGAACTTGTACTCGTTCAGTTCGGGGAACCCGTCGGACAGGTCCAGGACCCGGTCGATTGCCGACTCGGCGACCTTGCCATCGCCCTCGGGCCGGTGCATCAGCCTGACAAACACTGCCCTGTCGCCGGTGATGAAGGTCGGCACACCGAAGACCTCCCAGCGCTGTACTGCTTCGTCGTGTTCGGCCCGGCCGCGTTCTGCCGGCCAGCCGCTCAGGGCTTCCTCCACCACGGCGGCGCCATCTACCCCGACGCCATCCAGTACCCCCGCGATGACCTGCCTGTCACGTAGGTCGAGGCTCTGGTCATGACGTGCCCTGAACAGGGCGAGGTGAGCATCCAAGAAGCGCTCCGGTTGCTGTTCTCGCAGGACGATCCCCGCCAAACCGGCGAGCACGCCAGCGTGCTCGGCGGGCGACGACCACACCTCGCCGTCGGTCTTGTGGGCCTGGCTCAACGAGAAAAACCGGAAATGGACGTCCCAGTCGGCCCCAGCCTGTAGCCCAACGACCAGATGCTCGTGCGCGTTGCGGGCGAACGGGCAAAGGTAATCCCAGGTGACATCAAAAGAGCTGCTCATGACTTAGGACAACCAAAAAGGTCCGCCCGTTGTTCCCCTGTCACTCGCGCCACGAGCTCTCGCTCGTAATGGGCGATGTAGCCCGTAGGGCTATTTTTGGGCTGCCATGACGTCGCGCACGTTTTGGCCTGCCATGACGTCGCACACACAGGACCGAAGGCGCTCGACGTCCCCTCGGACCACGACGTGCAACCACGAACCTTCGCCTGTCAGTTCCGGCGGCACGTCGGATGCGTAGTTGATGAACACACCGTCCGGAGCCAAGCGTCGGAGCGCCAAGATGAGCCGGGCGCCGTAGGCGTGTGACGTGCCACCGAGGACGACGAGCCCGGGGCGGAGCAGTTTTACGGCCGAGGAAAGAACGTCGGCGACGTTGTCCGTGGCGTTCACCTCGGAGATGATCTGCACCTTGGACTCGGCCAGCACCCAGTTGATCGTCCGGCGTGTCAAGGGGTCTGGGTCGAACACCACGGCTCTGCAGAGATCAGGCCGCAAGGCGATGGCGGCTGGGGTGGTGCGAGGCTTGACAACCAGTGGCCCGCCGATCAATGCGCCGATCTTGTCGACCAGTTCGGAAGCCTGCAATCCCTTGGTTATATATCCGATCAAACCCGCACCCGATATTGCCGGCCCTTCGGCAATGCTGTGGCGCGACAGGATGGCGACCCTGGTAGCGGGCGCCACGCGGATGAGGTCGGGCAGGATGTCGACCGCGTCTGTGTCCCCTAGCTCCAGGTCGAGCAGGACCAAGTTGGGCTGGAGGCTCGCGGCGAGCTCGATGGCTTGCTGGCCTGTGCCTGCCTCCCCGACCACCTCGAACGAGGTGACGGTTTCGAGCGCGGCGCGCACGAAGCGTCGCGTGGCAGGAACATCGTCGACCAGCAGGAAGCTCACGTGTGGCGGGCCGTCGACCGCTCCCACCACGGGACCGGCATCATCGTCGGCCACCTCTCTGGCTTCGGTCGTATAGAGGCCAAGTGCGTGGCGCACGAGCACGGAACGCTCGGATAGTTCGACCCGCAGAGCGCGAGCCGAGGCGAGCTCGCCCCCGACCGCCAACCGCTCGAGTGTCCCTGCCACCGCCGCTAGGCGGGTGGCACCGATGCCGGCACTGACACCAGCGAGGGCGTGGGCCGACCGGGCCACGGCGCCGGCATTGGCCTGGCTGAGCGCGAGGTCGAGGTCAGCGGTGGAGCGGATGATGGCCGCACAGGACATCGTCGCTAGCTCGCCGACCAGTTCTGCTCCACCTATCTCGAAGAGGTCGTCGATGATCGATTGGTCAAGCTCGGGTACAGGGGGCAGCCGCGGCGTAAACAGCGGTGCGTCCTCAGTGTCGGGCCCGCTCGGGAACTGGCCATCGGGTACTGCCTCTGGCCTTTGGTTCACAGCTTCTAGATCGACGTCTGGACAAGGCTCCTGAGCGATGCCGGTACGCCAGGACCGAAATGGCTCAAGTCTCTGTGCACGATGTCGTTGAGGTGGTTAGAGGCGGTAACCCTACCGAGCAATATTGGTCTGCTCTGCCGGCTTCCAGCGCAGGTCGAGGAGCCCACATGCCCGTTGCTACATCCGTTCGCGACCTTACGTCCCCGCTCGCCGTGACGACGCCGGGCCCTCAGATCCCGAAAGCTTCAACGGGGATCCGGGGATTGGACGAGATAACCGGGGGCGGGTTGCCGCTGGGCCGGACGACGCTGGTGGTGGGCGCCGCCGGGGCAGGCAAGACGCTGCTTGCCTTGGAGTTCCTCGTCACCGGCGCTCGGCAGCTCGCTGAACCGGGCGTCCTCGTGACCTTCGAGGAGTCGGCGGCAAAGGTGAGCGCCAACGCCGGCTCGCTCGGCTTCGACCTGGACGGGCTCCAGGCGGACGACATGCTTGTCGTGCACGCCTTCCAAGTGGAACCGTCTGAGATCGTAAAGACCGGAGATTTCGACTTCGAGCCTTTGTTCCTCCTCTTGGCGGACACCATCGGGCGCATAGGCGCCAAGCGTGTCGTCCTTGACACCATCGAAGTGCTCTTCGGCGCCTTCCGTGACGAGCCAACCGTGCGAGCCGAGCTCAGCCGTTTGTTCCGCTGGCTGGAGGAACAAGGTGTCACGGCCATCGTCACGGCGGAGCGGGGCGAAAAAGAGCTGACTCGCCATGGGATCGAGGAGTACGTCTCGGACTGCGTGATCGTCCTCGACCATCGGGTCCACGAGGAGATCTCGACCCGGCGCCTCCGCGTTGTCAAGTACCGGGGCTCGGCGCACGGCACCAACGAGTACCCCTTCCTGATCTCTGCGCGTGGCTTGGTCGTGCTTCCCATTACCTCCATCAGCCTCGATTACGCAGCGTCGGAGGAGCGGATCTCGACTGGCATGGCCCGCCTTGACCACATGCTGGCAGGCGGCCTCTTCCGGGGCTCGACCGTGCTCGTGAGTGGGATGGCAGGCACGGGCAAGACGACGCTCGGAGCAAGCCTCGTCGACTCGGCCTGCGCTCGAGGCGAACGGGCGCTGATGGTCCTGTTCGAAGAGTCCCCCGACCAGTTCATCCGCAACATGGCTTCGGTGGGCTTCGACCTGCGCCACTGGGTCGGTACAGGCCTTCTGCAGGTGTGGGCGGCTCGGCCGAGCGCGTTGGGGAGCGAGACCCACCTGGCGATGTTGGCACAGCTGATCGAGGAGGTACGGCCGTCGGTCGCAGTGCTGGACGGCATCGTCAACGAAGCCTTCTCGGCCGCAACGAGCTCTTTGGTGGGCCGGAGCATCGACCTGTTCAAATCCCGCGGAGTCACAACTCTGGCTACGTTGCTGGCCCAAGAGGACCAGTCGCGGGAGATGGGCGTGTCGTCGCTGATGGACACCTGGCTCCTGCTGCGCAATGTCGAGTCCAACGGCGAGCGCAATCGCCTGCTGTTTGTCATCAAGTCCCGAGGGACAGCCCACTCCAACCAGGTACGTGAATTCTCGCTCAGCGACGATGGCATCGACCTAATCGACGTGTATGTCGGCCCGGAAGGAGTCCTGACCGGGTCAGCTCGCCAGGCCCAGGAAGCTCGCGAGCGCGACGCTGGTCTACAGCGAGGCGAGGACTTGGTCCGCCGGCAACGGGAACTGCGGCGGAGCATCGTGGAGGGCGAAGGGCGTCTCGTCGCCATGCAGGACGAGATCGCCGGAGCGCGAGCCGAGATCGATCGGATCGACACGCAGGAACAACGGGAAATAATCGACACTGCAGCCGATCGGGTGGCCATGTCCTCGCGGCGCTGGGCCGATCCCGAGCCGGCCAACACGGGAGGCAAGCAGTGAGCGGTGCCACCGCGACTGCAGCGAGCGGCCGCACACCGCCGCCTGTGACGACCCACTGGGAGCTGCGCTTATACGTGACGGGACGCTCGCCCAAGTGCCTTCGCGCCGTCGACAACCTAAGGAGCGTCTGCGAAGAGTACCTGGCGGGGCAGTACAACATCGAGGTCGTCGACCTCCTCGAAAACCCGCGGCTGGCGGCCGAGGACCAGATCCTGGCTGTGCCCACACTGGTGCGGAGGCTCCCCGCGCCGATCCGCAAGATCGTTGGAGACCTCTCTGACGTTGACCGCCTCCTCGTCGGCCTCCAGCTCCGCCCACAAAAGACCAAGCCCGAATGAGCGAAGGTACCGAAGGCCGGTGGTCGCTCACCCTCTACGTCAACGGCGCGTCACCTCAGTCGCTTGAAGCGATCGAAACGGTACGGGCCCTATGCGACAATGAGCTAGCTGACCAGGTCGACCTGGAGGTCATCGACGTCAACCTGCAGCTCGGTCTCGTCGTGCGCGACCAGGTCCTCGCCTCTCCCACCCTGATCAAACGGCTCCCGCTGCCTCTGCGACGACTTGTCGGCGACCTCACCGATGTCAACCGGGTACGCACCGGTCTCAACCTCGGTCCGCTCGAGGGCAGCGAGACGCCGGCACGCCTGCCTGCAGCGCGGTGACGGCGCGGCCCGCCCCCGAGGGCCCCTCCACAGCCTCCGCGTCCGAGGCCCCGGCTCCAGGGACATTGGGCGATCACCGCGACCTGGAGCTGGCCGAGCTGCACGAGCAGCTGCGCGAAGCACACGAAGTCGTCGAAGCCATCCGCAACGGGACTGTCGACTCGCTGGTCATCGGCCGACCAGGAGAGGAACAGATCTATGCTCTGAGCAGCGTAGATCGCCTCTACCGCCTGATCGTCGAGGGCATGAACGAAGGCGCCGCCACAATTTCCGCCGGCGGCTTGGTCCTCTACGCCAACCCTTACCTCTGTCGGATGGTCGGCAGGCCGGCGAGCGAACTGGTGGGCGTCGCGGCTGAGGAGCTCGCCACCACGGAGTGCCGACCGGCGTTGGCTCGGTTGCTCGACGTTGGCCCCCGCGAGAGCGCCCGCGCCGAGCTCGAGCTGACGGTCCCGGGCGCTACCCCCCTCACCGTCGCGGTGTCAGCCAGTGGCTTCAAAATGGACCAAGCCCTCTTTCGATGTCTGGTCGTCACCGACTTGACCACCAGGCGCCAGGCCGAGCATGACCTGACCGACGTCAATAGCGTCTTGCGGTCGCAGGCTGCCGAGCTCTCCGACGCTCGTGACCTTGCCCAGCAGGCAAGCCGCCATGCCGAGGCGGCGAACCTCGCCAAGTCGGCGTTCCTCGCCGCTATGAGCCACGAGATCCGCACTCCGATGAACGCTGTTATCGGGCTGACCGGCCTTCTCCTCGACACCGACCTCGACCCCGTCCAGCGGGAGTACCTCGACACGGTCCGCTCCAGTGGCGACGCCCTCCTGGCCATCATCAATGACGTCCTCGACTACTCCAAGATCGAGTCGGGAGCCATGGACCTCGAGCTCTTGCCGATGGACGTACGCGACCTTGTGGAGGGGGCTGTGGACCTGGTCGCGGCGCAAGCCTCGGCGAAACAGCTCGACGTCCTCGCCGACATTGACGCGAGTTGCGGGGACCTTCTCCTCGGCGACGTCACGCGGCTGCGTCAAGTCCTCGTCAACCTGCTCAGCAACGCGGTGAAGTTCACGTCATCGGGCGAGGTGCTCATCACCGTTAGGACAGCCGACACCGGCGACGGCTCGTTGGTGTTGTCCGTCGCCGTCACTGACACCGGGATCGGGATATACGCCGACCAGATGGACCGGCTCTTCCGCTCGTTCAGCCAGGTCGAGCCTTCAATATCGCGCGTATACGGAGGCACCGGCTTGGGGTTGGCGATCAGTGCCCGCCTAGTCGAGGCGATGGGCGGCAATATCGCAGTCGACAGTGAGCCCGGGCGGGGTTCGACGTTCCACTTCAGTATCCCGACGGCTCGCGCCGAGCGGCCGGCACCCTACAACCACCGTGGGCCTGGGGACCTGGCCGGTCTGCACGTGCTTGTGGTCGATGACAGCGCCAACAGCGGACGAATTATTCAACGCCTTCTTGGAGACTTTGGCTCGACCAGCGACGTCGCCGACGGCCCTGTCCCAGCAGTGGCACTGGCGCGCCAGCGACGCTATGACATCTCCATCGTGGACACGGACATGACCGACGGCGATGCGGTCGACCTCGCCCTGGCCCTGCGCCAATTACCTGGGCTTAGCCGCCTGCCCCTTCTGCTCATATCTGCGCAGGCACTTGGCGACGACCGTCGGCTCGACCGCGAGTTTGTTGTCGAGCTCGCCAAACCGACGAAATCTGCTCCACTGCACCGGGCCCTTGTCAGCGCCCTGAACGGAAGGCCAGCCGCTCCGGGGCCGCACTCCGAGAACGCTAACGAAGCCGTTGGCGCCGGGCTCCGGGTGCTTCTTGTCGAGGACAATGCGGTAAACCAGAAGATCGGCCTGCTCCAACTCGGGAAGGCCGGCTGTCGCGCCGACGTCGCGGGTAACGGGACTGAAGCGCTGACAGCCTTGCGGCGCGTCCCTTACGACCTCATCTTCATGGACGTGCAGATGCCAGAGATGGACGGCCTGGAAGCATCCCGCCAGATCCGAAGCAACTTTCCCGATAGCCGCCAACCAATTATCGTCGCCCTGACCGCCTATGCCCTTACGGAGGACCGGTGCCGTTGCCTAGAGGCGGGCATGGACGACTACATGTCCAAACCGGTCCGGATGGAGCAGTTCGTAGCCATGTTGGCGAAGTGGCGCCCAGGCGGGCCGAGCCCTATGCGAGAACCGGCTCTAGGAATAAGCGCGGACTAGGGCTAGGGCTCTTGTGGCCGGGGCCAAACGCGCGCCTGGCCCCGCATGGCTCGCAGGAGTGGAGGCTTCCGAGGTTACCGTGCCGCGAGCACCGGGAGGCACTGGCTGGAGCCGTCGAGGCGGCGTTCCAAGAGGGCGTCGAACTGTACAGAGGCCATGGGGTGGGCAAAGTAGAAGCCCTGGCAGGAATCGGCACCTAGCTCCACCAGCGCCTCATACTGGCCAACCGTCTCGACGCCCTCGGCTGTCACGCCCAGGCCAAGGTTATGGGCCAGTTGGACCATGGCTGACACGATTGCCCTGTTGGCGTCGTCGTGGCCGTGGCCAAGGCGATCGACGAAGACCTGGTCGATTTTGACTATGTCGACTGGGAACTGGAGCAGGTAGCTGAGCGACGAGTAGCCCGTCCCGAAGTCGTCGAGGGCGAGTTTCACTCCCAGGGCTTTTAGGTCGTTCAATACGATCAGGGCGCGTGCGCTGTCGGAGGCGAACACGCTCTCAGTCATTTCCAAGATGACTCGCTCGGCGGAGCCAGGACACTCCTCGAGCACCGCGGCAACACCGGCGACGAAATCGGCGGACATGAGTTCGTGAGCGGACACGTTTACCGAGACGGCCACGTCGCTGACGCCATAATCGTTTTGCCAGTGCACCTGTTGAGTGGTCGCCATCCTGAGCACCCACCGCCCGATTTCCGTGATCACCCCTGTCCGTTCGGCGAGCGGTATGAGGACGCTCGGCGACACCAACCCACGGTTCGGGTGGGCCCATCGTAAAAGGGCCTCGACGCCGCAGATGCGTCCATCGGAGGTGGCGACGATCGGCTGGTACTCGACCCGTAACTCCTCGCGGCCTAAGAGACCGTGGACGTCGCGTTCCAGGCCCGCTTGCGCGGTGGCCACACGCTCATCACGCAGGTCGAAGACTTCGTGACGCCTGCCACCGGCCCGTTTGGCCTGGTACATGGCCATGTCAGCGGTGTGGAGGATGTCTTCTGGAGCTTCGTCGCCATGCCCGGTGAAGGCGATCCCGACGCTGGCGCTCACGTCCAGGGCGGTGCCCGCAGCCACAACCGGCCGGTCGAGGACGGCATCAAGGCGAGCAACAATGGCGTCGGCATAATCCGGCCCGGTCAGAATCCTCGCACAAGACAACGAACTCGTCACCCGAAACCCGAGCCAGGGTGTCACCTGGTCGCAGCACCTCGCCGAGGCGTTCGGCCACGGCCACCAGCACCTCGTCGCCGACCCGGTGCCCGAACGTGTCGTTGATGCTCTTGAACCGGTCGAGATCGATGAAGAACACCGCTGAGGTCAGGCCCGAACGGCGCGCGCGGCGCAAGGCGTGCCCCAGACGCTCCATTAGCAGGGCCCGGTTCGGCAAACCGGTCAGGTCGTCGTGAAGGGCGATCTCGCGCGAACGACGGGAGGCGTCTCTCAGTTCAGCGCGCGCCTCCGCGTTGATGATGTAGGCGGTGGTGACGTCAGCAAGGGTCTGAGCGGCGGCCATGGTCTTGCCGTCGAGCTCACCTGGGGTTTCCCGGTAGAGATCCAGCGCCCCTATGCGGCGGTCACCGTATCGGAGAGGCAACGTGAACACCGCGGCCAGCCCGGCGTCCGCCGCCCGTGCGACGAAGTTCGAGAACCGAGTTTCTTTGGCCATGTCAGGTACCGATACAGGGTCGCCGCTCTCGTACGCGAGCAGGCATGGCCCCTGCGCAAGTTCGCTTTGCAGTTTCTCGAACCGTAACGCCGCGGGGTTCGAGGCCGCTACGTAGCGCGGCTCGACACCGGGCGAGATGAGAGTAACCCCGGCGGCCGTTATCGGCAGTACCTCAACGATCCGTTCGACAAGATGGTCGAGGATGGCTTGGATCGGGAAGTCGGTGACCATCGTGCGAGCGAACTCGCTAAGTACCTCCGACAGCTGTTTCTCGTTCGGCAATAGCCTCTCCCAACGCGTCTGTCATGGTAGCCACAGGGTCCGGGTAGGCAACACTCATTATAACGCTCTCGGAGGCTGTCCGAACGCGGATCTCCGGTGGAGCCGTGGCGAGGTTGTTGCCGCTTGGTGCCGTAAAAACCTCGACCCGGTCCCGACCTGCCTTTTTTCCGACGTAGAGCGCCCCGATCGGCGGCTCGGCTCAGAAGCCGCGCTAAACGCTCAGGGCCGTCCCGGGCCGTGCTCGCTTGGCTTGCCCCCTGGTCGGGAGGCGCACGACCGTAAGCCAGAAATCCTGGATCGCCTGGATCACCTCGAGGAATTCTGCGAGCCCGACCGGTTTGGTGACAAAGCAGTTGGCACCGACCTCGTAGGAGCGCAGGACGTCCGACTCGGCTTTCGAAGTTGTGAGCACGGCTACCGGAATGGCCCGTAGCGCAGGGTCGGCGCGCATCTCGGCGAGGACCTCGGTGCCGTTCTTACGGGGAAGGTTCAAGTCCAACAGCACGAGGTCAGGACGCGGGGCCGCTGCGTATTGTCCTTCGCGTCGCAGGAAAGCGAGCGCCAAAACGCCGTCTGACACAACGCTCATCTCGTTGGACACCTTTGCGTCGCGCATCGCCTCGATCATGAGCTCGACATCACTCGGGCTGTCCTCGACGAGGAGGATCTGGATGGCATCGCTGTTCACACCTTCTCCTTTCATGTTTTTTGCATTTCCGGGACTTCGAGCACACGCAGGAGCTCCTCGATCAGTCGGGCGGGACCGGCGTTCTTGTCCAAGCATGCCGAGGCACCCTGACGGCACAGGGCCCTAGCCAGGTCGGCTGAAAGGAAGCCGGAAAAAACCACCACGGCCGACAGCGGCGATACCGATAGGACCCGAGTGAGGGCCTGGACCCCGTCACCCGCTGGCATCGACAGGTCGAGCACCACAAGCTCAGGCCGCAACTCAGCCGCCAGCTCCACGCCACCGTTCCCGTCTGCGGCTTCGCCTACCACGAGGAAGTGGCAAGACTCCTCGAGCCAGACCCTGAGCAGCTCGCGCTCGGGCCTGGAGTCGTCGACCAGGACGACCCGCCACCGCTGGACCGAGCCGGGACAATCGCCCGCCACCTGCTCACGATCGGATATTCCGTCCGCGTTCGGGGGCGGCATCATCTTGTACGCACACGCGTTGTATCGGAGGTCAGCGCTGGAACTGAAGGAAGGCCCGAACCCTTTGCACGTTTTTTGGGGCTCGGCTCACCATGGCCTGACCTTGCCGAGCCGGCTCACGCCAAGGAGTATGGCAAGTGCGGCTCCGACTTGGACGAGCGCCAAGACCATCGCTTGCTCGTGCGAACCGTAGAACACGGCGTTGTAGATCGCTATCGGCATGGTTGTCGCCACCGGCACCGAGCCCGAGACGATCATGGTCGCTCCGAAGTCGCCCAGGGCCCGCCCAAATGCCATCGCGACACCTGCCACAACCCCGCGCCGCGCCAGCGGCAACGTCACGAGCAGTGCGATCTGCCATCGAGGCAACCCCATCGCGCGAGCCGCTTGCTCGAAGCGCGGGTCGACACCGGAGATGGCGGCTCGTGAAAAGCGCACGCAGTATGGGAACGATTCGACAATCTGCGCGATCACGATCCCGGCGAAGGTGAAGGTAAGCGGATGGCCGAAGAGGCGCACCTCAACATTACGGATGGGCCCTGGCCCTCCCATTTGTGTGAGCAGGTACCACCCGACGACCGTGGGCGGCAGCGCCATCGGCAGGCTTAACACGGTCTCGATCGCGCCGCGCCCGGGGAAGCGCCCTTTGGCGAGGAGGAACCCGAGCGCGCTCCCGAGGATGGCGACGACGATGGTCGCCTCGAAGGCCGCGTGGAGGGAGACCGAGAGCGGTCCCCAGACCCAGGGCGGTATGCCGAGCCCGTTCAGCCACGAGTGTGGGACCAGCCCGGTCACACTGGTCGCGTCTCTGCTGGCCCCTGCTGGGGCCCCCCGCATCCTGGTCGCTCGACGGGACGCACCCCGGTCACCCGCCCGTGGTTGTACGCGATCACGACGTCACCGAGCTCCTCTGCCTCCTCGGCATCGTGGGTAACAAGCACCGCCGGGACACCCGAAGAGGTGATCACCCCTCGGGCCAGCTTTCCAAGCTCGCGGCGCACCGACGAGTCGAGTGCTGACAGCGGCTCGTCGAGCAACACCAGGGCCGGGTCGCCGGCTAGCCCACGTGCCAGCGCCACCCGCTGGCGCTGGCCACCCGAGAGGGAACCGGGGCGGCGGTCGGCAAACCCGTCTGCTCCAACTCGTTCGAGCCACGAGCGAGCGATCGCGCGCCGCGCGCCGCGCCCGCGGGTCTGGCGCACCGCAAGGGCAACGTTGTCGAGCGCAGACCGGTGCGGCAACAACAAGCCGTCCTGGAAAACCATTCCGATCCGCCGCTTTTGAGTGGTGACGTGGGTACGGCGAGCACAGTCCGTCACGACAGCTCCGTTGATCGTGATCGTGCCGGTGTCGGGTCGGGCCAGGCCTGCGATGAGCGCGAGGGTCAACGACTTGCCGGCCCCTGATGGGCCGAAAAGTACCGCAATCCCTGACTCCACGGTAAACGCGACATCGAGGTCGAACTCGCCGATGCGGCGAGCGACCGCAAGCTCGAGCGCGGCGGTCATGCCCGGCTCCGACCGAGCAGCCCAACACCTGTCATCGCGATAGCCGCCATCAAGACCAGGATCAGTAACATCGTGTCGCGCTCGGGTGTGGTGAACGAGTCAAGGACAGCAAGCGACAGCGTGCGCGTTTTGCCGTTGATGTCCCCGCCGACCATGAGCGTGGCCCCGTATTCGCCGAGGGCACGCGCGAGCCCGATCGTCAGGCCCGCGGCGATCCCGCGCCTGGCAAGCGGGAGCGTGACCTGAAGCGCGACCCGCCAATTGGGTAGGCCCATCGTCCGCGCCGCCTGCTCGAGCAGTGGGTCGACCCCTTCTATGGCGGTACGCGCAGCCCTAAGGCAGAACGGGTACGCGGCAACGGTCGCGGCAACTACACACCCCGACGAGTTGTAGACGAAGACATGGCCGGTTGCACGCGTCAAGAACCCCCCCGCACGGGTTCCCGGGGAGAGCACCTCGAGTAGGTAGTAGCCGACGACCGTAGGCGGCAGGATTATCGGGAGGCTCCCGATTGTCTCCAGCACGTCCCGGCCTGGGAACCGGCCCTTGGCAAGCACGTACCCAGAGGCAACACCTGTAACGCCTGCGATTACCCCCGCCGCAACGCTGACGCGCAACGAAAGAAGGAACGGGCCGGAAACGATGTCCCAGTAGGCGATGTAGCCGGCGAGGAGATGGGCGGCACCGAACCCGAGCCCAAGGCCAACAAGCACCGCAGCCGAGATGACGGCAGCCTTTTGCCTGTTGTCGAGGCCCGCGCGGTGCTGCGCTGCCGCTTCACTCGCGCAGGTTGTGCTTCAGCTAACTGATCGGGTCATACCCGAAAGCGGCCAGGACGGCCTGCCCCTTAGCGGAGAGCAAGTACTGGACGAACGCAAGGGCGGACCTCCCGTCCGGGCTGGTGAGGTCGGTCGCCGCGCTCTGACCTTGGTCGTCATTTTCGACGACCACCCACTGCCTAATCGGCTGGTAATACCCATTTTCACCCACCAGGGTCTTCGGGCTGTCTATGCCATCCTTCCCAAAGTTCGCTGAGCTGATCCTAGCCGCCACGTTGTCATGCATCCCAGCGACATAATCCCGATCTGTACAAGGCTCGGCGCTCGCGATGTGGGTCGTCCAGCCGTTGCCTACGGTCGCGCTCGAAAGGTCCGCGACGCCGCACTCGGGCACCTCTGCCCAAAAATCGGTGTCGTCACCCGCGGGAGAGATCTCGAACGACTTAGGCAAAAGCGCGATCTGCGAGGTCCCGGCGACGACGCTGTCCTGCGTGTATGTCACGTTATCGCCGAAGATGACCGGTAGCGAGGGATCGGAATAGTTGCCGTTCCCGTTCTGACCTCCCGATGAGGGGCTCGTGGTGTTGTAATTGTCCAAGTCCGACCCCTTGTCTGTCATCCGGTCGATCTCGGCACAAGCCTGGTCGGAGGCCGTCGCACCTAGGGCCTTCTCGGGATAGGCGTGGTAGTACTGGGTGGCTGCTACGTAGAGAGCCTCCATGCCGGCGAGCCCGTACGGGGCGTTTGGCGCGACCCGCGACGGACCACAACCAGTGGCTGCAAAAACCCATCCGTTTTTCGGGTCTGCAATTGCAAGGTACCCCCCGACATTATGGGAGGCCGTGCCACCGAAAGACTTTTTCGTATGGGCGAGCAGATCGCTCCATACCTGTGCCATTGTGTACGGTGCCTCCGTCGCACCGGCCTTAGTGAAATAACCGCCGACGGGCTCCGCACACGCCGGAGAACCCTGTGCGGGCGCTAACGTTTTCCCACCTTTCCTGCACGAAACGATCGCCAGGCGTCCAGTGGTGTACTGCGCGCGGGTCGACCCGATACCAGGGCAGGACGTACCGTTGTTATTACCGCCATTTGCGGAGGAATACGTGGCTGAATGCGAGTCGATACATTGGCCGTCGGTATATTTGGGCACCGCCCCCGCGTTTATTGCAGCACTAGTACCGGCGGGAATTGTGTCGTCGACATTGGCCTCATCGGCCGATGCGAACAAGGCATCGCCGGCAGGTGAGTTGCCGGCGCCGTCCGATGCATAGTCGACGCCACCGTCGAGCTCCCCGGCGAGGTGGCCCGACCCAGCAAAGCTGAACGTGACGCTGTTGCCGCCGTTGGCCGTCTGGACGAAGTCCTGCGTCATGAAGTCGAACGCCGGTTCGGTGTTGGACGCCGCGAGGAAGGTAGGGACCGCCGATTGGGCCGAGAGCGAGCCGGCGCCCACCCCAAGAGCAGCAGGTAGGACTGCAAGTACCATCCACGATGCCCCTACGAGCCCGGGCAATGAGAGCTTCTTGGACAACTGAGTGCCCCCTTCGGAGTGCGGCCTTGGACGGTCGCGTCAGGTCGGCCCGAGCTTAGGGACCGCCCCCCTCCGGGTCAAGGCAGGTCATAGCGGATTCGGCCGAGGAGCCGGCAAATGAGGCTTCGGGCCGTGGTTTTGCAGGCATATCGGTGGAGGAGGTGAGTGCGCCCCCGGGGCGCAAGGGGCCCACTCGCTCCGAACCGACGCGTCCCTCCCTCAGCCGGCCGGCGATTGGTAGGAGGGAGAGCCGACGACGATCGTCCCGCAGCCCCTCCCGGGTAGCAGGACCACCGAGTTGTAAACGGGCTGGGACGCGAGCAGGCCCTCGCTTCGCAAAGTTGAGACGGGCGCGTATTTGCCGTACTTGGAACAACTCGCCTTCTCCGCCCTCATAATCATCGCGCCCTCGGACCCGATGGCGCGGGTCGTGCCTTTGTCGGTGGTGGCACCAGACAGCACGTACACTGCGAAACCAACAATGAAGGAAAGGGCGAGGACAGCGGCAACGAGGCGACCGAACGAGAGTTTTTCGGACATCGCGCTGCCCCCGACCGCTCCGACACTGGCGTCCCAGGCAATCTACCTGTCGCTTTGCGTGCCTTGACTGGCGCGGCGCCGGGCGTCTATACTCCCAGCGTACTCCGGACCCTGGTACGCGTTTTTCAGCAGCGCCTGAGGTAGGAGCATGCCGTGGACCCCGAAGGGTGTATACATCGCTTTTGGTCGACCCCTGCTCAACCCCCTTGTTTGGTCGCGCCCAAGCGGCTCCCGCGACGGCAGTGGTCCCCCTCACAGCAAGTGCCCCGTAGACACCAATCGACGGGGGCTTCGCCACCCACAAGCCGAAGAAGGGCAGCGTTGAGGCAGTGCTGATCTGGATCATCGTGGCCGTCATACCCATTGCGCTCCTGGGTAGTGTCCTTGGCACTTCGAGGAGCGGCCCGGCGCGCAAGCGCGACCGGGGCGACGAAACCTGGTGGGCCGCAGAGGTGGAGAACAAAACTCGCCCCGAGTGCGTTCCCACGTCGCAGCAGGCTCTTGATGGCTAGGGTGTCAGGTTGACAGGAGCCCAGATGGCCAAACAATCCATGTTCACGCGGACCCTGGTAGAGCTGGCAGACACGTTGGTGGCTGACTTCGACGTGGTCGAGC
This sequence comes from uncultured Acidimicrobiaceae bacterium, assembly GCA_963699075.1. Taxonomy (GTDB): domain Bacteria; phylum Actinomycetota; class Acidimicrobiia; order Acidimicrobiales; family Palsa-688; genus Fen-671. The sequence continues at coordinate 899,309 of CAVOTF010000006.1, forward strand.
TGCTGACCCGGCTGGCAGACCGCTGCGTCGATGTGCTCGACGTTGGTGCCGCCGGTCTCATGCTGGCTGGGCCAGACGGCGAGTTGCGGGTTATGGCTTCTTCCAGCGAGGCAATGCGGGTGCTGGAGCTGTTCGAAATCCAGTCGGAGGAAGGGCCCTGCCTTGATTGTTACCGCAGCGGCAAGCCGGTCATGAACCAGGACCTCGCTACGGCAAGCAGCCGGTGGCCACGTTTCGGGCCCGAAGCGCTCGCAGCCGGGTTCCATTCCGTGCAGGCGTTGCCCATGCACCTGCGGGGAACTGTGTTGGGTGCACTCAACTTGTTCCACGTCGAGGCGGGCTCGATGGACAGCGACGATGTCGAGGCCGCCCAGGCCCTGGCTGACGTCGCAACGATCGCAATACTCCAGCACCGCGCCACCCTGGAGGCCCAAGTCGTCAACCAGCAGCTGCAGAACGCGCTCAACAGCAGGGTCGTCATCGAACAGGCGAAAGGAATGGTGGCGGAGAGACAGAACCTCAACATGGAACAAGCGTTCTCGGCCTTGCGTAACTACGCCCGCAACCACAACCTGCGGCTCGCGGACGTCGCCCACGCTGTAATTGACGGCTCCGTGCCGGCGTCCGCCTTTGACCGGCTGGCTCAAACGGCGATGGTCCCTAGAAGGAGGTCGATGACGACGTAACCGGCGTCGCCAAGTAGGTGCCTTGCGCCACAATTGCGTAATTTAGCCAGCGTTTGCTCCGGGCACTGGCGGGGTATGGACCTGCCGGAGTATGGCTAGAAGCCTGGAGTGATGCGGTGCATATTCTGATAGTAGTTGCCGTTATATCTATCGTCGTCCTAGGTATTGGCCTTGCCGCTTTCAAGGGCTCGGCGAGCCGGCGCAACCGCACGTCGGACCTCTCTTTGGAGACCGAGGTCGACTACAAGGCCCGCGACGAACGCATCCCCAACTTGGAGGAGACTCTAAAAATGTACGGGTTCCCTCACAAAGAGGAGTTCCTCGCCCGGGCCGCGCAGGCGCCGGTTACGGCCAGCAACTAGTACCTTCCTGCCGCCTACCACCCAAAGAGCTGTAGCATGAGCGTGACGCGATAACAGCCCCATACGTGTTGGGCCAGCATTTGGCTGGCTGGGGGCGGTACTCCAGACTTCGGTAGCGAAATTGCAACGCCTGAGGTAGGAGCGTCCAATGGGACCAATGAGCTGCGGGTAGCTTGCCGCTCCGAGGGCGGCGCTCTCTCATGATCCGGTACGTCACGCAAGCCTTCTTGCGTCGCCCCCTCCGCGCTCCCAGCTCTCCCGATCCCCTCTCGGGGGTTCCCTTTCTCAAATTTCAACCCGCCGCGGCGTCAATCCGATGGAAATGACAAATCGGCGGTTCGCCAACTGACCAAAGGAAAAGATGACCTATAAACCGCAGGGCCGGCACGCCCGGCATGCTGCGCCTGGGACCGCGATAGTGGCAACGCTCGCAATTGTGAGCGGCTTCTTGGTAGCCACCATTTCACCCGCCCTCGCGGCCACCACCACCACGGCAACAACCACAACGACGACGCCAGCAACCACGACCACGACGGCGCCTCCGACGACGACTACTACGGCCGTGCCTGGTTCTAACTGCGCCGCTGCTACCAGCGGTACCGCCCTTGGCCGCACGGGTTGGGTGGCAAGTACTAACGCCCCTTCGAGCAGCGCCGACGCCCCCGCTCACGCTCTGGACGGAAACCTGGCGACCCGCTTCAGCACCAACGCGGACCAGGCCTACGGGATCTATCTCGAAGTGAGCCTCGGCCGCGCCGAGAGCTTCTACGCACTGAAGATGGGGGTGCCCAATTCGCCGACGGACTACGCCCGAGACTTCAACGTCGACGTCTCAAACAACGGTACTTCCTGGGCCACGATCGCCCGCTGCACAGGTACAACTACTCCTGAAACGATCAGCTTCGTGCCACAAACAGTCAACTACGTTAAGGTCGTCCTCACCTCTGCCGCCAAGGACTGGTGGTCGGTCGACGAGCTGAACCTCTTCGGTCAAACCCCGGCCACCACCACTACGACGGCGCCCGGCGTGGCGCATACCACGGCGTCACTCGGGTCCTCAGCCAACCCGGCCACGGTGGGCGAGGCGATTACCTATACCGCCAAGGTCCTCCCTGCAACGAGCGGCGGCACAGTCAACTTCTTCAACAACGGGGCCCCCGTTGCCGGTTGTAACAAGGTGCCATTAAACACTTCAGGCGAAGCCACCTGCACGGCCACTTATTTTTCGGGCGGGCACCAAGGAGTACAGGCCTTCTACTCGGGCCAAGCCCTTTTCGGCCCTTCCACTTCGGCGATCTACGCCGAAGTGGTCAACCTACCGGCGCCCGGGTACTGGCTCGCCACCGGCAACGGCCAGGTCTTCGGTACAGGAGCCGCGCAGTCGCTCGGAGGAGTAGCGACGTCGGCCACAACGGGCGCGGTCGTGGGCATAGCCGCCAGCCCGAGCGCCAAGGGTTATTGGGTCGTGACTGCCAACGGTGGCGTTAGCGCCATGGGTGATGCCAAGTTCTATGGCGACTTGCCCGACCTGGGCAAGCACGTCTCGGACGTAGTGGCCATCGCCCCCACCAGCGACGGGCTCGGTTACTACCTCGTCGGTGCAGACGGCGGATTTTTCACATTCGGCGATGCCAAGTTCCATGGTTCGCTCCCCGGCATCCATATCCGAGTCAAAGACGTAGTCGGGATGGTTGCCTCCCCCGGTGGGGGCGGGTACCTTCTTGTCGGCTCGGACGGTGGCGTCTTCACCTTCGGGGCAACCCATTTCTATGGGTCGCTGCCTGGCCTGGGCAAACACGTACACGACATCCGGGCTATCTTGCCCTCGTCAACCGGACTGGGCTACATCCTCGTCGGAGCCGACGGCGGCGCTTTCAATTTCGGCTCTGGGGCCAGGTTCCACGGCTCGCTTCCGGGGGAAGGGATCAGGGTCGCTGACATCGTGGGCCTGGCGCTCAGCCCCGACAACGGGGGCTACCTGATGGCCGGTTCCGACGGCAGGGTCTACGGCTTTGGTGACGCCCAGGCAGGCGCGATGCCGGCCGGCGTGGCTTCCAACCTGCCTGTAGCGGCAATAGCCGGCACATAAGTTGCATTTCCCGCCCAGAGCCTTACCGGCTGGGCGGGCCACGTGACAATCGAAGTGCCCTGGAGGGGAGCCGTGTTCCCATGTGTTCCCCTCCAGGGCGCTTGGCCATCGGAGCTCCACATGCGGTTCCCAGCGGGGAGGGTGGTCGTAGGGTGCGCCGGATCCGCCCAGGGTGTACGGTGAGGTGGACACGACAAGAGCCCCGACGTGCCGGGCCGGCATGAGCCGGCTGGGGGCGGTACTCCAGACCCTGGTAACGCGATCTCGCACTGCCTGAGGCAGGAGAGTGCCATGAACCTTGTCGGATCCTCTCTATCCACCGTCGCTTACCGACCCGTTCGGGCCGATAGCACCGTGGTCCCTGGCCCTGTCGTCGTGCGGGCGGTTAGCGAGAAGTGAGCGGTGAACGGCGAGAACGGATCCTGGGTCTACTGGTTGACGGCAAGGGCGGCCCGTTCGGCACCAAGCGGCTTTGCCAGGTGTGCGCGGAGGTCACCGAAATGACCGGCGCCGGCATCATGTTGATGGCGGGCGATGTCGCCCAAGGTTCGCTTTGCACCAGCAACGCCATGAGCGACCTGATCGAGCAGCTCCAGTATTCCCTAGGAGAAGGGCCGTGCGTGGACGCCTACAGCCAGAACTGGCCGGTGCTCGAGCCCGACCTTGCCCATCCCGAAACCCCGCGCTGGTTGGCATTTGCGCCTGAGGCCATCGCGGGCGGCGTGCGGGCCGTCTTCGGCTTCCCGCTCCAGGTGGGATCGGTGCGCCTTGGTGCTCTCAACCTCTGCCGCGACCAGGCCGGGCCGCTCAGCGACGACCATCACGCCGATGCCCTCGTCGTGGCCGGCATCGCCGCTCAGGCCGTCCTCGTCATGCAGGGCAACGAGCCCTCGGGCGAGCTCGCCTACGAACTGGGAGCCGGCGCCGACTTCCACTACGTCGTGCACCAGGCCTCCGGGATGGTCGCCGCCCAGCTCGGGGTAAGCGTGCGCGACGCCCTCGTCAGGCTACGAGCATATGCCTTCGGGAACGACCGCTCTCTGACGGATGTCGCGAAAGAAGTAGTGGGCCGAGAGCTCCGCTTCGATAGTCCCAGCCTCGAAGGTGACCCTCAGCCCTGAGATCGGTCCACGTGTGAACGGGCCATCTTTGGGGCGCAAGCGGCGGTTGTACAGGGATGCTGCGTTGGCCCAAGCGATGTTCACTGGGCCCGCAGAAGCTGTTGTGGTTTGGACCGTCTTGCCGCAAGCGCCGGGGCCACGGCCAATAAGTTGGCCACCACAAAAATCCCCACCACGACAGCCACCAGCAACCAGGGCTCCACCACTGGAACCGGCACCACCCCAAGGTTGTTGGCGAACGCGCTCCACACTTCCCGTCCGAGCACGATCCCGAGGGGTACGCCTACGACGGTCCCGACGCCTACTAACGCCGTCGCCTGCCAGGCGACGGAGGCAACGATTTGACGGTTCACGAACCCGAGAGCCTTGAGAAGGCCGATCTCGCGCCGCCGGCGCGTGACGCTCACCACCAGCAAGTGGACGAGCGTCGCTGCCCCCGACAAAGCCAACATCCCGCCGAAGATCAAGGGAAAGTTGACCGCTTCGCCGAAGTTGACCAGAGACGTCGGCGTGATCGGGAGCGCCGTTATCGATTGGTAGGCGCGCAGGTAGTAGTTGACTGCGGCTTGTCCCTGCCGACCGGCCACTACGCTTGCAAGGAGCCCTCCGCTGGCCGGCCCGGACTGCAGGGCCCGTAAGCACGTTTGCCGGCCGGGACCGGCCGGGCAAACTGCAGCTTTGTAGCCGGCGACTGTGATCGCGGCGCCCCTGCCCAGGCCGACCACCCCGCCCAACACCGGGAACGAAATCCGGGAAACCACGCGGAACGGCACGGTATTTTCGCCACCGGACGGCGATGCAACCGTGACTTCGACGACGCTGCCTAGGTGCACGCCCAACTGGTGCATCGTGGTCACCCCGAGGCCGATCTGCCCGTCGGCGTCGGGGACAGGCCCGTCCACAGACGACAGGAGGAGCCCGCCCCGGATGGGGCTACCGGCCACCGCACCTACCGGGACTTTATTGATGGAAACCTCGACGGCATAGCCCTCTGTAATTGCTGAAATGGCGCGGTTGTGCTCGAGACTTGCGAGAAGGGTGGCGTCGGGCCCCGTACCGTTCGGGTCAGTAAAGTTCAGCTGAAAGGTGTCCCCGTAAAGCCTCGGAGTCGCTGTCAGGTGGGCGAGGCTGGCCCCGAAGACCACCGTCCCGCACAGCGCAATAACCGCGAGGATGGTGCCGAGGAGGGCAGAGCCGACCGGGACACTGGCTTTGCCGCCCTTGCGCTCGAAGGCGTTGCGCACACCGATGACTGCGCTCGGGGGTGCTCCCAGCGCTACCAAGCGGCCCACTATGAGCGATGCCCTAGGCACTTCTGCTCGGTCGTCTGACGGCAGGGCCCGCGCCGCCCGCAAGGCTGGCCATATCCCGAGGACAAACACAAGTGCCACGATGACGAGCGCACCAAGAAGCAGGACCAGGGCGTCGAAGCTCACGCCCGTGTAGCTTTCGGCAACACGCGCTTCTCCGAGCGGGGCGACTGGCGATAATGCGGTGGCGACAACCAACGCACCGGCGGCTCCAGCGAGGCCGACAACCAAATTGCGCGCTAGACCGAGGGCGAGCAACTGGCGCCTGTCGGCACCAAGGGCGGCCATCGTGGGGTAGTCCTCGCTCTCTACGATGCTCTGGCGGACCAGTGCCTGGCCGAGGACCGCCAACCCAACGATGGCAGCGAGCGCCGCCAGGATCCACCAGCCAATGGCCTGAGGGTGGACCGATGCTTGCACCGATGCTATGACAGAGTCCTCGTTGCTCGCTTCGGCGCCGAGTGCGCTGACCTCTGAGTCGAACCTGGCCAGGTCTGCCGCTCCGTGGCGAAGTCGGACGGCGTACACGTAACCAAAGGCCGTCCGGCTTAGCAGGCCGTGCGCGAAGGCGGGTGTGGTGTAGAGATCGTAGGAAGGGGTTGTCCCGGAGGGGAACTCGTACTCGGTCGCCTCAAACCCGACCACGCGAAAAGCGACCACCGGGCCGTCGGGTTGCGGCGGTGCCCCGGTGGCGTTGTTGTACGCAGCGGTTTGGCGGGCCGAGTAAAACGGGACCCTGATCACGCTGCCCAGGTGCACACCGTCATCTTGTTTAAGGGCGAACGACGCCAGTACCTGATCGGGGGCCGAGGGGTCGGGCAAGCGCCCGGAGACGAGCTTGAACAGCCTGCGGCCGGTAGGCGGTTCGAAAATGATGCCGAAGTCGGTGGGGTTGATCGGGTGAGTACAGGCGCAGCTCGGTTGACCCGTGTCGGGACCGAGGAGCTCAGTGACCGAGGTTACGTCGGCCAACTTGACGTCCCTCGGCCAAGGTTTGGGGGAGTACACGGCGGCGTCAAAGCCGTGGGCGGCCAAAAAGCTAGGGAAGGCAGAATCGGTACGCCTGCCTGCGGCAATGGCACCGAGTACTACTCCGCCGCCCAGGGCGACCAGCACGACCAGGGCAAGCCACGCTCGCCAACGTCGCCGCGACTCGAGCGCGCATTACTAAGACAAGAGCACCCAAAGTGACCTCCAGTCTCGCAGTGTGGCTGATCGTTGGCCACCCGCAAAGGATGTCAGCTGGTGTGAGCTGTTCGTATTGGCACCCCGGCCGCCACCGCCCACGCGGACATCGCAACGACAGCCGGGCACCGGCCCCCCGGGGCGCCCCCGACAAGATAGAGTTGGCTAGCGCCGCCTAATAACTGACGTAAATTACGGGAAGCGCAGCAGGGATTTCGCTGGCAGAGATGCACTGGAGTGCGCGGTTCGCTGTCCCGTCGCCGCTGAGGGATGCGCGCCAGCGGTCGTCTCTCGAGCGGGAGCCGACCAGCGTCAAGGTATCGACCGGGACAGGCGACGGGTGACCTCTGAGCTGGGAGGGAGAGGCCCACCCGCAGTTCGAGTACTGCTGGTCGAGGACCATCCGATAGTGGCCGAGAGCCTCCGGTTGCTGCTCGGGAGCGCCCCCGACATCGAAGTCATTGGCATAACGGGTACCGCCGCAGCGGGGGTCGCCGAGACGGTGCGCCTGCGCCCCGACGTCGTGCTGATGGACTACCAGCTCCCAGACGGCGATGGCGTGATTGCGGCGAAACAGATCGTGGCAGGTCTGCACGCTGCAGTAGTTATGTTGACGGCCTCGGGCGACGACGACGAGCTTGCCCTGCGAGCCTTAGAAGCCGGCTGTGCCGGTTTCGTGTCCAAGGGCGACGGGGTCAAGGCGTTGATAGCAGCCATCCGTGCTGCGCGCGCTGGAGAAATGCTCATCAACCCGTCAATGCTGGCGCGGCTGCTACCTCGAGTTGGCGGGCCTGCGAAGCCCATTTCGGCGGGATTGACCAGTCGCGAGCTTGAAGTCCTCGGTCTAATGGCCTTGGGTTGCGCCGACCGGGAGATTGCAGAAAGGTTGTTCATCTCGGCCCATACCGCCCGGAAACACGTTCAGAACACCGTCCGAAAGCTGGGAGCTCACTCCAAGCTCGAAGCCGTGATGATCGCCGTACGCGGCCATATCATCCGGCTTTGACCTGCGTTCGCGCAAAGCGACGTACCGCAAATGATGTACTCAAAATGACGCATTCAGAGCATTTGCCGGCCATGGAAGTGCACCGATAATCCTGGCATGACGCTGGCCCCGGACATTGAGGCACAACTCGGTCAGGGCTCCTCGACACCCCCAGTCGCGGCTCTTCCTGTGGTGCAACCTCCACTGGCGACGCACACCATACCCGGTGCGGCTAGCCCCAACCAGGTGCATCAGGGTCAGTCGCAGTGCCGCGTCTTAATTGTCGACGACGTCGCTGCGACTCGGCGGTTCCTCCGTGCCGTGCTCGAAGACTGCTTCTGGCTAGAGGTTATGGGCGAAGCGGACAACGGCAAATCTGCCGTCGAAATGGCCGAGGCGATGCAACCCGACGTTGTCCTGCTCGACCTTTCGATGCCCGAGTTGGACGGCCGCGGCGCTCTCGCCCAGATCCTTCGTGTCGCCCCGAGCACAAAGGTGGTCATACTTTCAGGACTGGACGCCAGCCTGGGAGGTTCCCTCGTCGGATCCGGTGCCACCGCTTTTCTGCCTAAAGGACTTCCGCCCTGGGACTTGGCGGGCCGCTTAGAGATCATTTTGGAACGGCCTTTTGTTATCAGCAACAACCACAGCACTGACCCATCACCGCTGGCCGAGCCCGCCGGCCGCGGAGTGCGGACGGGCACGACACGAGCAAAAGGCGAGCTCCACCATGGCGATCGGCGTCCCGGTGAGGAAGCGCTCGGTCGCGGCCGGCCCCGAGCTGTCGTGTGCGACAGCAACCCGACGACCCGACATCTGGTGGCCGAGGTGATCGAAAGTTACCGAGCCCGGGTGGTGGCTGAGTTCTCCGACACGGCCACTTTACTTCTCGCCGTCGGGCACCTCCACCCGCAGCTGGTCGTTTTCGACCCCTCCCTGGAGGGCGAGCCAAATGGAGATTCCATAGCCGAGGTACGGGTGCAATCACCTTCAGCTTCCCTGGTTGTGTATTCGGACATGGAACAGCTCAGGAAACAGGCCTTCTTCGCCGACGCCCCATTTGTTGTCAAGCCACACCTTGGCCAACTCGCCGAATGCGTCCGCCATTTCTCTCGAGATCGCGCTGATGGGCGTTGACCTGAACAAATCTCCCGAAGGGGACTGAACACCCAGCTCCTACAAGACAGCAGGTCCACCGCATGAGGGCTGTCGAAGTAAGACGAAAGGTGGAACGTGGCCCGTACAAGTTGCTTCTGACAAAACACAGGCCGCACACGACGGCGATGTTTGCGGGTTCGCCGAGAGGGTGCAATCCTGCAGCCACACAAGCGAGATAGAACGCCCGTCCGGACAACGAAAGGACGGCTCTCGGTCCCCCGCTTAGGTGTCGATATCAAAACTGGACCGAGGTCACACTGCCGGCTTCACGGCCATCGTGCGAGATGCAAGCGATTGCCGGCTTTGTCGACCTGACCACTCCAAGTCGGTCAATGACTCCTACGGCTACGACGGAGGCGACGAACTTGTCGTTCAAACGGCGGCTCGGCTCCGGTTGGTGCTTCGGGCCGAAGACACGCTCGTGCGGCTGGGGGACGACGAGCTCGTGGCGGGGTGCGAGGACCTGGGCTCTGCTGACGACGCGGTGTACGGAGCGGGTCGCCTGATGAACGCCTTCGCGCAGACCTTTGCAATCGCCGGTGTGGAGGTGAGCGTCAGCGCCAGCATCGGGTGGCTGTGGCGCGGGCAGGCGTTAGCCCCGATAACCCTCCGGTCCTGCGCAGGCTCCGACATTTACCTTGCAATGGTGGGCCCGGGGACCGTAGCGTTCCGGCATGCGGGTAGCCGAGTTGTGGCGGTACCCGGTTAAGTCGCTCCAGGGCGAGCCGGTGGAACTGACGCCCGTGACGAACGCTGGGCTCGAAGGAGATCGTCGGTTCGCGCTGTTCGACGTCCTGACCGGTTTCGGCCTGACAGCGCGTCGCGTCCCCGAGTTGTTGTTCGCTTCGGCCCGGTTGAGCGGCGACGGCGGTGCCGACATCACGTTGCCTGATGGTTCGGTCACCCGCGACGACGACGATTTGTCAGCATGGCTCGGCCGGCGCGTGACCCTGCGGTCAGCCGACAGCGATGTGCCGCGCCACTACGAGAGCCCCGTTGACTTCGAGGACGAGGCGACGGGCGATTGGACGCCCTGGGATGGGGCAGGGGGCGCATACCACGACTCGGCCCGAGCACGGGTCTCGTTGGTTTCCATGGCGACGATCGGGGCATGGGACCGGCGACGCTTCCGTGCCAACGTGTACCTCGACGGCGAGGGCGAGGATGCGCTTGTGGGGTCGAAGGTGACACTGGGCGAAGCCGTACTCGATGTGGGTAAGGGCCTGGAGCGATGCGTGATGACAACACGCGCTCAGGCGGGCGGGGTCGAGCGCGATCTCGACGTGCTGCGAACGATTAATCGTGAGCGCGGCGGATGCCTGGCGGTGGGGGCGCTCGTGAGACGGCCGGGGACGGTCCGGGTCGGCGACAAGCTCACATTGGCGTAGGAGCTCCGCCGCCGCGACCCTGTTGAAGAGGCCGGCCACAACGGGTCTGACCTGCCCGAACTGGCGGAGAGGGTGGGATTTGAACCCACGGTGAGTTTCCCCACACACGATTTCCAATCGTGCCGATTCGGCCGCTCTCGCACCCCTCCAGCGTCCTGACAGGCTAGTCTGAAAGGACCGCGTACGTTTGCGCCGGGCGTCGGATGAGCTTGGTGCTGGGCGCGGCGGTCGGCCCTGCGCAACGGGACGCCGCAAACCGGGTCAGGGCCTGACGGCAGCAGCCCTCAGCGGACCGTGCTGTGTGCCGTAGGAAACCTGACCGTCGCGCCGGGCACCAAGCCTCCGGCCGGGCCGCCAGGTCGCCAGCTCGCCACTCCGAGTCGACAGGTCGAACGCCGCGTCGACCAGTTCGTCACTCCGAGTCGACTAGGTCGCACGTCGAGGTCACTCGCGTCAGCGATGTGGTCTGGCAAACCCCGCATCGCTGACAAAACGGGCCATTTTTTTGCATGGGTCTCAGCGATGTGCCATTTCGAAAGGCACATCCGCGGTTTTCACACGAGAGGCGAGCGAGATTGCGGGCTAGACAACCTGCCGGAGCCCAGCCACGCCCTAGGCTGTACGGCCGTGGCTGAAGACGTCCTACCCCCCACCGACAGCCAGCCCTACCAGGCTCTTTACCGACGCTACCGGCCGCGGCGCTTCGCCGATGTCCGCGGCCAGGAACCGGTCAGCCGCGCCTTGCTCAATGCTGTGCGGGAAGACCGGGTCGCTCACGCCTATCTGTTCAGCGGCCCGCGCGGCACCGGGAAAACCTCGACTGCCCGCATCTTGGCCATGGCGCTCAACTGCGAAGCACCCGTGGGCGGGGAGCCGGACGGGACCTGCGCGTCCTGCACCGCGATCCGTGCCGGGTCGTCGATGGACGTCTTCGAACTCGATGCTGCGTCCAATCGCAAGCTCGACGAGATGCGCGACCTGCTGTCACGCGTGGCGCTCGGTACCCCCGGCCGCTGGAAGGTATACATCATCGACGAGGTCCACCAGCTCACCTCGGACGCGGCTAGCGCTCTGCTGAAGACACTCGAGGAGCCACCGAGCCATGTCGTGTTCGTGCTGGCCACCACGGACCCCCAGAAGGTGCTCCCAACGATCCAGTCGCGGACCCAACATTTTGAGTTCAGGCTGCTTGACGGCGACCTGCTCACGGACCTGCTGAGCAGCATCAACCAGGACGCTGACCTCGGCTTGTCCCCCGAAGCAGTCGAGCTCGCGGTCCGTAGGGGTCGCGGCTCGGCCCGGGACGCAGAGTCTGCACTGGAGCAGCTGGCGGCTGCGGGCGGCGGCGAAGACGACGGCAGCCCGCTGGTGGAGCTGGTGGACGCCCTCGCCGAACGAGACGTCTCGCGGACGCTCGAGGCCGTCGCAAGCGCCATAGCAGCCGGCAGAGAGCCCCGCAGGTTGGGGAGCGACCTGGTGGAGCACCTGCGCAATGCCTTCTTGGCGGTCCAAGCGCCATCTCTTGTGCTGTTGCCGGGCGCCCTCACGGCCAAGCTGGCCGAAACCGCAAGCCAGATGGGCCTCCCGTTCCTCGTCCGGTCTATGGAAGTCGTGGGACAGGCCATGGTCGATATGCGCGACGCGGTAGATCCCAGGGTCACACTGGAGGTTGCGCTCATCCGCCTTGCCTCTCCCCCTGCAAGCACGAGCCTGACGGAACTGCTCGAACGCGTGGAGCGGCTCGAAAGGGCCACGTCGGAAAAAGGGGCGCCTGCTCCTGCACCTGCCACGTCGGCGCTCTCGCACACTCCCTCCGCGGCCCGACCTGGCGCGGGGGCGCCACCCGCTCCAGCCACCCGGCCTAGCCCAGCCGAGCCCGGGCCTACGGCGGGCCCCGGAGCCGGGCAACCGGCGCAGGCCCAGCAACCGGCACAGACCCAGCAACCGGCACAGGCCCAGCAACCGGCACAGCCTCAGCACGCGGCACAGGCCCAGCAAGCGGCAGGCCCCGCCCAGGCGAGGGTCGCGCTCGGGGCGTACCTGCGAGGCGGCTCTCCCCCGGCCGGCAAACCGCCCCAGGCCGCAGACCTAAGGGCCACCGGTCCCGCCACCAGGCTCGTAACCCCAGCCGCCACCTCGGCACAGGCTCCAGCAACGGCTCCAGCAGGCGGCGCTACCACCGGCACGCTTCCGAGCCGGGACGAGTTGACCAAGGTGTGGGGCGACAAAATTCTCGACAAGATCTCACGACCTGCAAAGGTGTACATGGCCAGCGGCCGCTTCGTCGAGGTAAGCGATGGTGCGGCGGTCTTTGCCCTCCCCGATGCCGGGCTGCTCGCCAGAGCCAACAACTACCGGGACGAGACCGAGGCAGCCCTCACCGCTCATTTCGGGCGCCGGGTCCCGCTGCGCCTGGTCCTGGACAGCGGGGCGGCAGCCGTCGGGCCACCCCGTGAAGCTGCTCCTGGCGACGACGAGACCTACGACCTCGACGATGTAGCCGACATCGCAGACGCCCCCTCGGTGCCTGCCATTCCCGTCGAAGAACGCATACTCCAGGCGTTCCCAGGCTCTGTCCTGGACGTCTGAACCTATGTACGCAGCCCCGGTCCAGGACCTGATAGACGAGCTTGGCCGCCTCCCGGGTGTCGGCCCAAAGTCGGCCCAGCGCATCGCTTTTTACATCCTTAAGTCGCCGGCCGAAGATGCCGCCCGGCTGGCGGCATCGATAAATTCCGCCAAATCAAAGGTCACCTGGTGCCGCCGTTGCTTCAACGTCGCAGAGGGCGGCGAAGGCGCCGAATGCGGGATCTGTACAGACGCTAGGCGGGACCCGTCGCTCATGTGTGTCGTCGAAGAGCCTCGCGACCTGGTCGCCGTCGAAAAAACCGCCGAGTTCCGGGGGCGTTACCACGTGCTCCAAGGAGCGATCAGCCCGATAGACGGCGTAGGCCCCGAGCAACTGCGTGTACGGGAGCTCCTTGCCCGGCTCGAGGTCGAGGGCGTGCAGGAAGTGATCTTGTGCACCAACCCCAACATCGAGGGTGACGCGACGGCACTGTACCTGGCGAGCCTCCTCAAGCACCTTCCGCTCAAGGTGACGAGGATCGCAAGCGGCCTCCCGGTCGGGGGCGACCTCGAGTACGCCGACGAGCTCACGTTGGGAAGAGCTCTCGAGGGCCGGCGCGAGCTCAGCTAACCCTGATGAAGGCGCATGTCGTAGACGGCACTTACGAACTGTTCCGCCACTACCACGGGGCGCCTCCTCACGAGAACGCCGCCGGGGAAGAGGTGGGCGCCACGAGGGCCGTGCTCGGTTCGCTACTGGGGATGCTCGAGGGCGGGGCGACCCACATAGGTGTTGCTACCGACCACGTGATCGAGTCGTGGCGCAACGAGGAGTGGCCCACCTACAAGAGCTCAGCGGGCGTGCCAGCGGACCTGCTCAGCCAGTTCTCGCTCTTCGAAGAAGCGCTTGAGCTTATGGGCATTGTGGTGTGGCCTATGACAGACCTGGAAGCCGACGACGCGTTGGCGAGCGCGGCAGAGGTCCTGAGCGAGGATGATCGCCTTTCACAGGTTCTTATATGTACGCCCGACAAGGACCTCGGCCAGTGCGTGCGCGGCTCCAGGGTCGTCTGCCTGGACCGGCGCAAAGGCGTGATCATCGACGAAGTCGCCGTGCGAGAGCGCTTCGGCGTCGGGCCGAGTCCGTGCCCGACTGGCTCGGGCTCGTTGGGGACAGTGCGGACGGGTTCCCGGGCTTGCCCGGTTGGGGCGCAAAAGCCGCCAGCGCTGTGCTCGGCCGTTACGGCTCGATCGAGGCTATCCCGTCCTTGGCCTCGTCCTGGGAGGTGGACCTGTCTGCGACCCGCACGGCCAGTCTGGCTGCGACCCTCGAAAAGGACTACGAGCGGGCGATGCTTTTCAAGAAGCTGGCGACCTGCGTCGTGAGGCGGGACCTGCTCCCTCCAGGGCGCGCCGCTCTCGACAGCCTCGCCTGGCAAGGCCCGGCCGCAGGGTTTTCCAAGATGTGCGACCGCCTGGAAGCGCCGAACCTGGTGCAACGCGCCAAGGAAATCGGCGCCCGGGGATCTCAGTCCGTACCCAGCGACAACTGAGGAAGATCGACCACTTCGCTGAGCAGGTCGTGGTAGCGCGCCCGGCTTACCGGGACGGCGCCCAGGCTGGCAAGGTGGGGGGTGAGCCACTGGACGTCGAGCAGCTGGCCGCCTCCAGCCCGCATGGCCTCGACCAGGGCGACGAGGGCGACCTTGGACGCGTCGCGCTGGCGGTGGAACATCGACTCCCCGGCGAAGAGCCCGCCGATCGTCACCCCGTAAAGCCCTCCGGCCAGCTCACCGTCGTCCCCCCAGGCCTCGACGCTCTGCGCCCAACCGAGCTCGTGCAGGCGGAGATAGGCGCTCCTCATCCGCCGGTTGATCCACCCACCCGGTCGCGTCGGGTCGGCACAACCAGCCACGACGTCGTCGAAGGCGGTGCCGAAACGGACCTCGAAGCGCCTGCAGGATTTACGAAGCGAGGCGCGCACAACCAGGCCGTCCAAGGGGATGACGCCCCGCGGGTCGGGGGACCACCACGCAACCTTGTTGGAGACAGGCATTGGGAACAGCCCACAGCGGTAAGCGGCCAGCAAGGTGCCCGGCTGCAGGTCGGCGCCGACGCCCACCACTTCGCCCGTGCCTGCCGCGCTCGCTTGGGCCGCGGCGGTGCAGGGGAACTGCCAGGTTGACGGCGGAGGCTGGAGAGCAGGCTGCACGACAGCAGTCTGCCAAGCGCGGCCTGTCGAGCGCCTCAGGCAACTATGCCCAGCCCGGGAGCGGGCTGACTTGGGAGCTAGGCGGACTTGAGAGCTGCGGGCCCCGGCTCATGAGCGTCGGGCGCAGCCACGGTCGCCACGGTCGCCACGGTCGCCACTTTCGCCACGTTCGCCACGTTCGCCACCGTCGCCACACTGGGGTGCAACGCACGAGACGATGGCATCCCAGTGCTTATGATGCTCGGGCCGACGTACTCGGGGAGCATGTCGCGAAGGGCGCGCAGCGCCCGTGCGGCCGAGCTTTTCACCGTGCCAGGGGCACAGCCGAGCCGCGTTGCGATCTCGGCCTCAGAAAGATCTTCGTAGTAACGCAGCAGCAGGACTTCACGCTGCCGGGCCGGCAGGCGGTCGAGAGCTTGCCGGACCAGCTCCCGGTCGTCGACGGCATCCGTGGCTGGCTGTTGGACCAGCTCTGGCATGTCCCCGACCGACACCCGTGCCCCCCACTTGCGCCAACCGGAGCGGCAAGTGTTGACAACGATCTGGCGCACGTAGGCCTGCTGGCGCCAACGTTCCTGCCCAGCTACGCGCTGCCAGGCCCCCATCGCTTTTACCAACGAAGACTGGACTGCGTCCTCGGCGTCCTCTCGGCGCCCAGTGACCGCGTAAGCCGCCCGTACTAGAGCCGGCCGCGCCGATTGGGCGAGCTCTTCGAAACCAATGGCCTCCTGGAGAGTGGCCGCCTCACTTGTTGCGGCCTCGCCGGGCCCCGTTGCACGCACTTGGTCTCCTCACCTCAGGTTTTCCCCACCCAGGCCTATCACTACGTTGTCCGCGTAAAGCTGCAAGGTCCATGGGGAGGGCTTGCCATGCGCCCGCGGCCACTAGCCTTTGCTCCGTGGTCGACCGATCGATGAAGGAGCGCCTGGAAGAGCTCGAGCGGCGCCGCGATGCAGCGTTCCATGCGGGAAGTGTCGCGGCAGTCGAACGCCAGCACTCGCGCGGCAAGATGACCGCCCGGGAACGCCTCGACTACCTCCTCGACGCCGGGTCGTTCCAAGAGCTCGACATGCTTGCAAAGAGCCGCTCTCAATGGACCCCCAAGGACAAACAGGCCTATACCGACGGTGTCGTAACCGGTTTCGGCATGGTCGATGGCAGAAAAGTGTGCGTCTTTTCACAGGACTTCACCGTGAACGGGGGCACGCTGGGTGAGGTGTCCGGGGAAAAGATCCACAAAGTCATCGACCTTGCGATATCACTCGGCATCCCGCTGATCGGGATCAACGACGGCGGCGGCGCCCGGGTTCAAGAAGGTGTTGTCGCACTTCATTATTACGGCGGGATATTCAGGCGCAATGTCGCCGCTTCAGGAGTGGTCCCTCAGATCAGCGTGATCATGGGGAGCTGTGCCGGCGGCGCGGTCTACAGCCCGGCGATAACCGATTTTGTGTTCATGGTCCAGGGGACTTCGCAAATGTTCATTACCGGGCCAGACGTTGTGAAAACCGTGACGGGCGAGGACGTCACCCAAGAGGAGCTCGGCGGGGCGCTCACGCACGCCACCAAATCGGGAGTGGCGAGCTTCGTGGCCCCGGACGAAAAAGCGTGCCTCGACCAGGTCCGGGAGCTCCTTGCTTATCTCCCGTCCAATAACCTGGGGCAACCTCCGGCTTTGTCGGTTGCCGACGGCACCGACGACGACTTGGCCGCGCTCATCGAGTTGGTACCCGGATCTTCCCACCAGCCCTACGACGTCAAGCAATTGCTCCGCGCGGTCCTCGACGGCGGGGAGCTCTTCGAGTACCACGCCCTGTGGGCGCTCAACCTTGTTTGTGGTTTTGGCCGCATCGGGGGCCAAGTCGTCGGGGTAGTCGCGAACCAACCCCAGGTGCTGGCGGGAGTCCTCGACATTGACGCTTCGGAAAAAGGCGCTCGGTTCGTGCGAACTTGCGACTGCTTCAACATCCCGATTGTCACCTTTGTCGACGTACCGGGTTTCATGCCGGGGACGGACCAAGAACACGGGGGCCTTGCGCGGCGCGCAGCCAAGTTGCTCTATGCCTATTGCGAGGCGAGCGTGCCGAAAATCCAGCTGATAGTGCGCAAAGCCTACGGGGCCGGGTACGTCATCATGTGCTCCAAGTCGCTCGGCGCCGACCTCGCCTACGCCTGGCCGGGCGCCGAACTGGCCGTCATGGGGCCCGAAAGCGCCGTTGACCTTTTGTTTGCGCCGGAACTTGCCGGTGCGACCGCCGAACGTCGGGCTGAACTGGTCCAGCTCTACCGCGACGCCAACACCAGCCCGTTCCTCGCGGCCGAGCGCGGGTACCTCGACGACGTCATCGACCCGGCCTCGACCCGGCGGGTGCTCCGTCAGGGCCTGGAAATGCTCGCCGGCAAGCGCCAAGAGGTCCCCGCTCGCAAGCATGGCAACATTCCCCTGTGACGGGGCGTCTCGGGCCCCGGGTAGAGGTGCGCCTAACTGATCTTGCCCGGCCCCCCTCACCTACGGAGATGGAGGCAATAGCGCTAGCCATAGAGAGGGCGCTCGAGCCATCCCCCCCGGCGGAGGCGCCCGCCCCTCCCACCAACTGGCGTTTTTCAGGGCGATGGTGGCGCCAACACCCCGGGAGGTCGCCAGGCTGCATTGAGTGGTCCTCAAAAGCACTCGAATAGGACGAAAAGCCGGGTTTTCCCCCGCTGTGGATGAACTGTGGAAAAGCTAGGGGCGGGTTGGGGACTACCTGAACGTGCCCTGACAATTGCGTGAACGCCAGCGCGTATGCCCCTCCCGCCGGCGGACAAGCTCGGTCATGCGGGAGCCGGCTGCAGTATGCAACGTCCTGACCCGGGTACCAATTTGCCGACCGCGCTGGCACTGAAACCGAGGTCGGCGACTATTGAAACCGTTTCGGGCCCGGCTTCGGGCGGCACGGCGACGACCATGCCCAGGCCCAGGTTGAAGGTCCGCTCCATTTCGGCAGTGCTGAGACGCGCTGCCTCCTGTACCTGGCCGAAGATCGCGGGGACCGGCCAACTGCCTCCCTGGAGCAGGGCATCGACGTTCGGGGGAAGGGCGCGGGGCACGTTGCCGGCCAAGCCGCCTCCGGTGATGTGGGCCACCGCGCGCACCGGTACCTTGCCCAAAAGGGCGAGCACGGCGGGCGTGTAGATGAGCGACGGCCGCAAGAGCTCGTCGGCCAGGGAATGCCCCGCGCCCGGCCAGGCCTCGTCGCCCAATGCGCGCCCTTCCCGTCCCAGCAAAGCCGCCCGGACCAGCGAATAGCCATTGCTCCGCAAACCATCGGAATGCAAGCCCACCAGGACGTCGCCCGCTCGCGGCGGGTTGTACCCACGTGGGCCGAGAAGGAGGTCGCGTTCGACAACGCCGACCGCGAACCCCGCCAGGTCCATCTCACCCTCGGGTAGCTGGCCGGGGTGCTCGGCCAGTTCGCCACCGAGGATCGCGCAGCCGGCTTGACGGCAGCCTTCTGCGATGCCGGCCATGACGGTGGCCACTGCCTCTGGGTCAAGGTGCCCCCAGAGCTGGTAGTCGAGAAGGAAGAGCGGTTCGGCACCCTGGCAGACGAGGTCGTCTACGCACATCGCCACGAGGTCTATCCCGATCGTGCCCAGCCTGCGAGCCTGGACGGCGACGGCAAGCTTCGTGCCCACCCCGTCCGTGGAGGCTACCAAGACGGGTCGGTCGTAACCGGTAGGCATCGCGAAAAGACCCCCGAACCCACCGATGCCACCTATTACCTCGGGCCGGACGGTGCTCTCGACCGCGCGCCGCATGAGCCGGACGGCCTCCTCGCCGGCGTCGATGTCCACCCCGGCTGCGGCGTATGTGAGAGGCGCAACCGGCGCAAAAGAGGCATCGAGGCCTCCGGGCGGCGCCCCCTCAGAGGGCATGCGTGGGAAGCTCGAGCACCGTCTTGGAGAGCCTGTCGGGTACGGGCACCGGGTACTCGCCAGTCAGGCAGGCGTCGCAAAAGCCGGCACCGGGTACGCCGGTCGCCTTCTTGAGGGCGTCGAGGCTCAGGTAAGCCAGGCTGTCAGCGCCGAGGTAGTCGCAGATCTCGCCGACCTCCAGGTCCGCTGCGATCAGTTCGCTACGGGTACCGGTGTCAAGGCCGTAGAAACATGGCCAGCGGTAAGGGGGCGACGAAATGCGAAGGTGCACCTCTTTGGCCCCCACTTCTCGCAACATCGCGAGCATGCCCTTAGTCGTTGTGCCGCGCACGATCGAGTCGTCGACGACCACCAGGCGCTTGCCGGCGATCGCGTCACGCAGCGGGTTCAATTTTCGCCGCACGCCGGAGGCGCGCTGGCTCGGGTCCGGGTTGATGAACGTCCGCCCTATATAACGGTTTTTCACCAGGCCATGACCAAAAGGGGTGCCGCTGCGGCGGGCATAGCCCTCGGCGGCGGGCACACCCGAGTCGGGCACCCCGACAACCATGTCGGCGCTCACCGGAGCCTGCTCGGCGAGCAGCTCACCCATTCGCACACGCGCACCGTGAAGCTCCTGGCCGTACAGGCGGCTGTCGGGACGGGCGAGATAGACGAACTCGAACAAGCAAAGCTTCGGTTGAATACGCTCAACCGGCCAGGGATGGAAGCTCTCGCAGCCGTCGGAACTTATTACGAGAACCTCGCCGGGCTCCACCTCCCTGACAAAGTGGGCGCCGCAGATGTCGAGCGCCGGAGTCTCTGAAGCAAGGACCCACCCATCGTCGAGTTTTCCGAGGCAGAGCGGGCGAAAACCATTCGGGTCCCGTACCGCTACCAGGTGCGAGCGGTCAGCAAGGACCAGTGAGAACGCCCCCTTCATCTGCGGGAGCACCGCTATCAGCGCGGTGGCGAGCGAAGCGGTCCCGTTGGCGCTGGAAGGGGCGGCACGGTCCATCTCGCGAGCGATCAGCTCAGCCATGAGGTCCGAGTCGCTGGTGGCCATCCCCGGCAGCATCCCCATGGACGCCGCCAGCTCCTCTGTATTGATGAGGTTCCCGTTGTGGCCGATCACGAACTCAGTCCCGCCCGCCTGGCGGTACATCGGCTGCGCGTTGTGCCAGGAGGACGAGCCCGTGGTCGAATAGCGCGTGTGGCCAACCGCTAGGTGGCCCTCGAGGCTGGCGATCTTGTAGTCATTGAAGACCTGGGTTACAAGGCCCATGTCCTTCATCACCATCATCGTCGACCCGTCGCTCACCGCCATCCCGGCCGACTCCTGCCCGCGGTGCTGGAGCGCGTAGAGCCCGTCGAAAACGACCGGGGCGACTTTGCGGCCGGGTGCCCAGATGCCGAAGACGCCGCACGCTTCCCTCGGACCGCTCACCGAGCCATTCTCTCACGCGGTCTAGCACCACCGGCGAGATGGCCGGCAAAAGGCGCCGGGTTCCGGGCTACCGTGGCCTGGTGATCGACCTCCATACCCATTCGACGGTCTCTGACGGGAGCGACACCCCCGAAGAGGTCGTCGCCCTCGCCGCCAAGGCGGGCGTGTCGGCGCTCGCCCTTACCGATCACGACCGCCAGGACGGTATCGCGGCCGCCCGCAAGAAAGCCGCCGAAGTAGGCATCGAGCTGATCGCGGGCACCGAGATCAGCTGCACCCACCCAGGGACGATGCACATGCTGGTCTATTTCCTGGAGCCAGGCGAAGGGCCCCTCCAGGACGAGCTGCTGCGCCTTCAGGTTGCCCGGGACAACCGCAATGACGACCTCATCGCCCGCCTGGCAGCCCTCGGCCTCCCCGTGAGCATGGAAGAGCTCGAGGCGGAGTCAGGCGGGGGCGGGGCGGGGCGACCCCACGTAGCTGCGATCCTTGTCCGCAAAGGCCTTGCAAGCTCGGTCCAAGACGCCTTCGACCGCTGGCTCGCCAAGGGCCGTCCCGCCTACGTCGAAAAGGAACGTCTGGATCCTCTTCCCGCAATTGCGCTCGCTCTCCAGTCGGGCGCGCTCCCGGTGCTGGCTCATCCACTCTCGCTGGGGCTCTCGCTGGACGAGCTCGAACGGACGGTCGGCGAGCTGGCCGACGCAGGCCTCGTAGGCCTTGAGTCGATCTATGGGCGCTATAGCGGGGAAGAGCGTGCTTCGTTGGCAGTAATGGCGGCCCAGGCGGGGCTCGCCATCACCGGCGGCTCAGACCACCACGGGAGCTACAAGCCAGATCTCACGATCGGTACCGGTCGGGGAGACCTCCACGTGCCCAACGGTGTCCTGGAGGCGCTCCGCAACAGGCTTTCCACCTAGGCGCGCCACGATGTCGCGCCTGCGGGGACAGCTGGGCTGGTTGGCCCGCCAACGCTCCAGGCCGCCAAGACCGCCGTGGCGGCCGGGTTCGCCTGGTTCATCGCAGCCGACGTCTTGGGCAACAACATCCCGGTGTTCGCACCGCTTGCGGCTCTTCTCACGGTCCAGGTGACGGTGTGGGACTCGCTAGCGCGCGGGCTGCAGCGAGTGCTCGGCGTGGTGGTGGGAGTCCTTGTCGCCTACGGTTTTGCCCGGCTCGCCGGGATAAATGCGTGGTCGATAGGGCTCGTGATCTTCGTCTCCCTGCTCGCCGGGCGCGTCCTGCGGCTCGGCCAGCAGGGCTCGATCCAGGTCCCCGTGAGCGCACTTCTCGTCCTTGTCCTCGGGGCAACCACAGGGGGCTATGCGGTCGACCGCGTCGTCGACACGGTCGTCGGAGCCGCCACAGGCATCCTCGTCAACCTCGTGATAGTCCCTCCGACCCAGATCGACAGCGCGCGCCGGGGGGTGAACGCTTTCGCCGCGGCCATTGCAACACTGCTGCGCGACGTCGCCCAGAGCTTCGAGCGGCCCGGCGCCGACCGGGCGGCTCAGCTGCAACAGGCGCGCCGCCTCAGCGATGACACTGCTGCGGCCGCCCTCGCAGTCGAGCGCTCGGAGGCCGCCACCCGCTTGAACCCGAGCGGGCGGCGCGACCGTCCGGCCGTGCAAACACTGCAGGCAGCGGTGGGGACCCTGACCCTCGTCGAGCGCGCCGCCCGCGGCGTAACGCGTGCCCTTGCCGACGCATCGGCCGGCTGGCACCCTCCCGACGAGCTCGGGAGGCTCCTCGACGAGATGCTCACGACCGTTGCCGGAGAGCTCGACGCGTGGGGAGCCCAGGTAACCGCGGGCCCGGCGACCGATGATCCGGCCGCGCCCGTGGGCTCGCACAGTTCGGCCCGGGCAACTGGTGCTGCCGCCGACGACGTCTACCACCGGATCCTCGTGGCCGCCCGCGCCCCGCAGGTCGAGCCCGAGACGGCTGCGATCGTGACATCCATAGCCCTCGACGCTCACCGCATCAGCCAGGAGCTGCGCGGCGCTCTCGAGCCGGCGAGGACCGCCCGCCCTAGCTGGCGCGCCCTGTTCGCGCCCTAAAGGACCGGCAAAGGAGTCAGGTGCTGACCAAAGCGAAGGCAGCCTCTCGGCTCGGGAAGCTCTCCATCCTCACGACTTTGCCGTCGTCGAACGTAAAAACAAAAGAACGAACGTCGCTCGGGACCTCGAGCTCGCTGCCCACTGGGGCCAACGGAAAATCGGCGCCGCGCACAACCAGGACCACCCTTTCGCCGACCTCTTCAGCTTCGACGCGTGTGATGTGAGGCAAAGGCGCCCTCCCGAACCGGCTGAGCACTTGGCCACGGCCGTTGCAGACGAGCTCGGGCAGCAGTCCCTGCCAGACCACTCCCTCGTCCAGGACCGACGCCAGCTCTTCAGCCCCGCCGGTACGCGACATTGCGGCCATAACCGAAAGGACGACGTTCAAGTTGTCGCCGGGCTTTCTCATTCGGTGACCGGCGTGTACACCGCTGCGCCGGAGCGGACGAACTCGTCGGACTTTGCACGCATCCCTTGTTCGGCCTCTTGCTCCAGGTCGATCGCCTTCTTTGTAGCACGTAGGTCGTGGCTGATGCTCATCGAGCAGAACTTGGGGCCGCACATCGAACAAAAATGGGCCTTCTTTGCGGGTGCGGCCGGAAGGGTCTCGTCGTGGAAAGAGCGCGCCGTGTCTGGGTCGAGCGAGAGGTTGAACTGGTCCTCCCAGCGGAAATCGAAGCGGGCTGCGGACAAAGCATCGTCCCATGCCTGCGCACCGGGGTGGCCCTTGGCGAGGTCAGCCGCGTGAGCGGCGATCTTGTAGGAGATGACGCCCATTTTTACGTCTTGGCGATCAGGGAGGCCGAGGTGTTCCTTGGGCGTCACATAGCAGAGCATGGCCGTGCCGAACATCCCTATCATTGCCGCCCCAATCGCTGAGGTTATGTGGTCATAACCCGGTGCGATGTCGGTGGTCAGGGGGCCGAGAGTGTAAAACGGCGCTTCCTTGCACCATTCCATCTGCAGGTCGACGTTCTCTTTGATCTTGTGCATCGGCACGTGGCCCGGTCCTTCGACCATGACCTGGACGTCTTGTGCCCACGCCCTCTCGGTCAGCTCACCGAGGGTGCGCAGTTCAGACAACTGCGCCTCGTCGTTCGCATCAGCAACCGACCCGGGCCGCAGCCCGTCGCCGAGGGAGAAGGCGACGTCGTAGGCGGCAAAGATCTCGCACAGCTCATCGAAGTTTGTATAGAGGAAGTTCTCCTCGTGATGGGCCAGGCACCAAGCGGCCATCACAGAGCCGCCCCGGCTCACTATGCCCGTCACCCTTTCGATGGTCATCGGGATGTAGCGCAGCAGCACGCCGGCGTGGACGGTCATGTAGTCAACGCCCTGCTCGCACTGCTCGATAATCGTGTCCCTATAAATCTCCCAGGAGAGCTCGACGGCGCGCCCGTCCACTTTTTCGAGAGCCTGGTAGATAGGTACCGTGCCGATGGGGACCGGGGAGTTGCGGATTATCCACTCGCGCGTCGTATGTATGTCCGACCCTGTTGAAAGGTCCATCACCGTGTCGGCGCCCCAGCGAGTTGCCCAGCGCATTTTGTCGACCTCTTCTTCGATCGACGAGGTCACGGAGGAATTGCCGATGTTGGCGTTTACTTTTACTAGGAAACTGCGGCCGATGAGCATCGGCTCGCTCTCCGGGTGGTTGATATTGGCCGGCAGGATGGCGCGCCCTCGGGCCAGTTCCTCACGTACCAGCTCGGGTTCGAGGTTCTCGCGCACGGCCGCGAAGTGCATCTCGGGTGTCACGAGGCCGCGGCGGGCATAGTGCATCTGCGTCACGGTCTTACCGCGCAGGGCGCGCCGAGGCGGCCTAGCCGGAGGCATAGCTACCTGCAAGGGCGCCGGCTCGGCCAACAATTGCCGGCGCAGAGCCGCCCGCCCGTCGTCCCTGGGCTGTCGCGCCCGGCCCTCGACCTGAGAGGTATCGCCGCGCTCTTCCACCCATTTCGCGCGGAGCGCCGGCAGACCGCTCGGCGGGCCATCGGGCGCAGGGCCGCTTGTGTCGTAGAGGTAAACGGCTCCTGCTCCGTCATCGATTGCGACCTCCTGGAACGGTACCTGCACACCTTCCGGGCCACGCCTGGAAACCTTCCGGCGGGCCGTGCCGAGCGAAATTGTTGTCATTTCTCGTCTTCCTTCCATCCGAAATGGTCGAGAGGCCCTGCCCCGGCGCCGAGGCGCCAACTGGCACTGCCCTGAATTGCTTGGTGAGCAAAAGAGTTCGCGTGCTCGATCGCGTCTTTCACCGAGAGGTGGCGCGCCAGGCCGGCGGCAATCGCGGCGGAAAAAGTGCAGCCCGCTCCGTGCGTGTTCGTCGTAGCGACCCTCGGTTGAGTTATTTCCCAGCAGGCCTGCCCGTCCCACACGACGTCCACCGAGACGCCCGGGTCATTGCCGTGGCCGCCCTTCACCACGACGACAGGCGCAAACTCGCCGAGACGGCGCGCCGCCTCGCGCGTGTCGTCCAGGGTCTCGAGCTTTTCTCCGAGCAGCACGCTTGCTTCGATAAGGTTCGGGGTGGCAACGGCCGCCGCCGGCAACAGCACTTCCCGGTACGCTTGCACCGCGCCATCGTCGGTGAGGCGCCGCCCGGTGGAGGCCACCAGGACCGGGTCTACAACCAGCGCAGGCAGCCTCGGTGCGAGCGCGGCCACCTCCCTGACTATTTCCTCGCTGTACAGGACGCCGGTTTTGGCACCTGAAACCTTGATGTCCTCTATGACGGCTTCGATTTGCGCTCGCACGAAGGCCGCCGGCAAGACGTGGACCGCGTTGACGTGTGCGGTGTTTTGCGCCGTGACGCACGTGATCGCCGTAGTCCCGAATACCCCCAGAGCAGCAAAGGTCCTCAGGTCGGCCTGGATCCCGGCCCCGCCGCCAGAGTCCGAACCCGCGATCGTGAGCGCCACGGGCGGTGTCATAGCTGCACCTCGTCCAGGCGGTCCTGGATCTGTGCGAACGCAGTGGCCGGGTCGGGGGAACCCAGCACCGCCCCCATGACCGCAACCCCCGCCGCGCCAGACTCGAGGCACTCCGCAGCGTTCCCCACGTCGACCCCCCCGAGCGCCCACGTCGGCAACGGGCCCCTGCGAGAGCAGCCGGGCCAAGCGGTGGGCCATACCCGGGCTTCGACCGGGACGTGTAGATGGGCGAGAGGGTGGCCCATTGGCAACCTTCGGCTCTGGCTTTTAATAGGTCGGCACGGCTGTGGCACGAACGCCCGACCGCGACGTGGCCAGGCCCGACCGGCCAAGTATCGGCCGCGGCGAGATGGGCACCGTCGCCGGTCCCGTTCCCCGGGCCCGGGCTAGCTATGAGCACTCCGCCAGCCGCGTGGAGCAACTCGGCCAGGTCCTCGGCCAAGCGCCTCCGATCGCGGGCGGCGGCCTGCTTGTCCCGGAGCCACACTGCACGGGCGCCCCCTGCCACCGCCGCGCGTACCACCGACAGCAACGGGCGACCACCCGTGTACGCACTGTCGGCAACAAGAAGCAGCCTCGGGAGCATCAACGCCTGGCCCACTCCATGAGCACCGGTCACGGGCGCGCTCAAAGCTGCGGCATCCCGGCCGAGGTGGTGCTTGCCTGCGCGTAAAGGCGCCGCGGGATGCGGCCCGCCAGGTAGGCAAGGCGCCCGGCCTTCACGGCGTAGGCCATCGCTTTGGCCATGACCGCTGGCTCGCGGGCACGGGTCACAGCGGAGGCGACAAGGACAGCATCGCAACCCAGTTCCATCGCTATTGCAGCGTCGGAAGCTGTCCCGACACCCGCGTCCAACACGACGGGGACCGCCAGCGTGGCCCGGATGAGGGCGATGTTGTACGGGTTGCGGATGCCCATCCCGCTACCGATCGGTGACCCGAGCGGCATCACTGCCGCACAACCGGCCCCGGCAAGGCGCTGCGCGACGACGGGGTCGTCGTTGGTATAGGCCAGCACGGCGAAACCGGCTCGGACCAGCTTGTCGGCCGCATCCAGTGTTTCGATGGGATCGGGGAGGAGCGTGCTGTCGTCCGCGATCACCTCGAGCTTGACCCAGTTGGTCTCGAACGCCTCGCGAGCGGCCTCAGCCGTCCGCACGGCATCGCGCGAGGTAAAACAACCCGCCGTGTTGGGAAGGACACGAACGCCGGCTCGTTCGCACACGTCGAACACCGACCCGCCGGTCCCGGGGACGATGCGCCGCAGTGCCACCGTCACCAACGCGGCGCCCGATGCCCTGATCGCGTCTTCGAGCTCAGACATGCTCGCCGCCCCGCCTGTGCCCAAGATGAGACGGGGCCCGATCTCCTCGCCGGCGATGACAAGCGGGTCGTCGCGTTCGCCCCGCGGGCCGCAGAGCCCTTGGTCGGCCAACTGGTCAAGGCTCACTGGGTCAACCTCCCGCAACGGCGTGGAGCACTTCCACGCTGTCCCCTTCGGCCAGCTCGGCGGTTGGCCACTCGTCTTTGCGAACCAGTTCGGAGTTGACCGCCACGGCGATCCCGCGCGGGCCGCAACCAAGGGTGCCGACAACGTCTGCGACGGTCGCCCCCTGAGCAAGCTCGAGCGGCTCACCGTTCACGCGGAGCTTCAGGGCCCCGCTCATACTGGCTCGTCCATATTGGGCCGTTCGTGGCTGGTACTCATACCCGCTGCTCGCTTGCCGGCTCATCGACGCTGAACCGCTGGGGCAAAAAAGCTGCCGCCAGGCCAACGATGCTGCGCCCCGAGAGCGATTCGAAGATCGCGTCGGCGGTAAGCGGCGCCAGCAGGATGCCGTGGCGGTAATGCCCGGTGGCTAGGAACAGGCCGGGCGTCGATGCTGCTCCGAGGATCGGCCCATTGTCGGGCGAGCCCGGGCGGAGCCTTGCGATGGCTTCGCTGAGTTCCAGCTCCGCGACCTCGGGGACCACGGCGACGGCGGCACGGAGCAGGTCGTAAACGGCGCCCGCGGTGACGGTGGTGTCATCTCCCCGCTCCTCCATGGTAGCGCCGACTACCACCTCGCCACTGGCCCGCGGCACCAGGTATACGGGGCGGCCCTGCGCCACTGCGCGGATGGCCCTGCCGATCACCGGCACAGACGGGTCGGAACGAAGACGAAGGATCTGGCCCTTCACCGGACGGACCGGCGCGATGTCGCCGCGGGCCAGGCCACCGAGTTGACCGGAGCACCATCCCGCAGCCACCACGACCCTGCCTGCCGGCAGCTTTGTCCCGTCATCGAGGACGACACCGCCCACGCGCTCCCCGGGCGTCCGCCGGACTTCTCGCACCGCGGAGCGCACCATGTCCACCCCGCGGCTGGCAACCGCCTGGGTGAGCGCCCGCAGCAGCGCCCGGTTGTCCACCTGGTGATCGCCGGCGCTCAGCACCCCGCCCGCAATGCGGGGGTTGAGGGACGGCTCCAGCCGCCGGCAGTCCTGAGCCGTGAGCAGTTCGACATCGCAACCCAACTCGCGTTGGACGGCGAAGGACTCCTCCAGTGCGCGGTAGTCGTCGGCATCAAGGGCGACGCTGAGTGTGCCATCCCTCCGCAGGCCCACGGGTAAACCGCTGTCCTCCTCGAGGGCGGCGGCGTAACCGGGCCACGCGGCCGCCGAAGCCTGCGACAACGCCTGCAGTGTGCCCTCGCCCCAGCGCCCCTCTGTGGTTGGCGCGAGCATGCCCGCCGCCGCCCAGGAAGCCCCGCGGGCGGGCTCGGGGTCACAGATGGCGACCTTGAGGCCGTCCCGAGCAGCACGCCACGCGACCGACAGGCCAATTACACCGGCCCCGATGACGGCGACATCTACCGCTTGGGAGGTCATGTACGGCTCCCCGACGTTGCGCTGAGCGATGTCGTCGCCCCTTCTGCTGGCGCTGGCGTCGCCAATGTCGCCGATGGGATGTTGGCCAATAGCTCCCGAGCCGCGGCGGCGGGGTCACGGGCCAGCGCGATCGCGCCGACGACGGCTATCCCGTAGGCGCCCGCCTCGAGCAGTTCAGGGATCCGGTCGGCCGTCACACCGCCGATCGCAAGGACGGGCAAGGCCACGGCCGCGGCGACGGCCGCAAGCCCCGCAGCTCCGATCGGGTTGGGAAGGCCGTCCTTTGTCGACGTCGGGTAGCACGGCCCAGCACCGAGGTAGCTGGCCCCGGCGGCGAGCGCCTCGCGGGCGCCCCCGGGCGTCCGCGCCGACGCACCGAGCACAGGCCCGACGCCGAGTAGGCGCCTTGCTGCAGCGACGGTCAGATCCTCAGGACCGACATGGGCACCGTCCGCGCCCACCGCCAATGCGATATCGACGCGATCGTTGATCACGCAGGAGGCCCCGGCCTCGTGGCAGAGCTTGACTGCCTGCTCGGCGATCTCGTAGCGCTGCCGGTCCGAGCAATCTTTGGCGCGAACTTGGACGCAGGGCACTCCTGCGTCGAGCACGACGGAGATGAGGGCAAGCGTGCGGGCAAGCTCATCTTGGCCCTTGTAGGTTGCGATGTAGTGGAGACGGCCCAGCATGTGTGCTCCCTTCGCCGGTATGACCCGGATCAGGTTCAACGGTCGAGGGCTCCAAGCCCTCCTCTCAGCCCGGTCCGACCAGGCTCCCGTGTTGCTGTCCTGCCTACCCCCGCCCAGCCGGCCGTGTCAAGTCAAATGGCCCCCTTCGCTGGCCTGGTAGCAGGCAGCCAGCCTCCACATCCTCTCCAGACGGCACCGCCTTGGTTTTCGGCGATAGGGCGCCGTTATCCTGTAGACGTGAAGACCGTGGTGATCGGCCCTCCGCCTCCCGAGTTGCAACAGCTCGTCCAACGTCGCCGATCGCTCGGCCTCGACAGGTTCGACGAAGTTTGGGAGGGCAACCGGCACCTGGTTCCGGTGCCTGGTCTTGGGCACGCCTACATCGAGCGCGAGGTGGCACGGGTGCTCCGTCCTTTCGCAGACGCCACAGGGCTGATCGAGACCGGGCCGTTCAACCTGGGCCGTGCCAGCGACTTCCGAGTACCCGATGGCGGCTACCACCGGTCCATGCCGCAGGCTGACGCCCTGTACGTGGCCACGGCTGCACTGGTCGTCGAGGTCCTCTCGCAGGACGACGAGACGCACGAGAAACTCCCCTTTTACGCAGCGCACGGGGTCGAGGAGGTCATCGTCGTCGAACCGGCTTCGCGGACCGTCAGGATCCTCGCATTTGCCGACAGCTACGAGGACCTTGCGGTCAGCGGGGTCCTCGGGCTGAGCGCCGACGGGCTGCAAAGTGCTATCCGCTGGCCCTCGCCAGACCGTGCCCCGGTCTAAGGAGCAGCGGACCCGTCTACGGCGCCGCGAACAAGGCCGGCAGTGCGCCCCGCCAGGCTGCGGCTGCGTCGTCCACGCCCAAGTCAGCAAGACCGTCGATAACGATACGGTCGCCGCCGGCGGCACCAAGTTCTATGAGAGGGGTACCGGCTGCACGCGCACGTTCGGTGACCAAGGGCACCCGCGCGGGCGGCACGCTCAGCAGCACTCTGGAGGGCCCTTCGCCGAAAAGCTCCCCGTGACCGCTGATCCCGCTCACCCGGCACCCGGTCCCACTTTTCACCGCCATTTCCGCCAGCGCCACGCCAAGGCCACCGTCGGAAACGTCGTGGATGCCGTCGACTAGGCGCTCTTGTACGAGGGCGGCCACTAAGGCGAGCAAGCGCGAATGCAGCGCCAGGTCGAGCGGCGGGAGGACACCGCCCGAGTGGCCACGGCGCTCGGCTGCCCAGCGCGACCCGGCGAGAGAGGTGGCGCTCGGGCCGAACAGGAGCACCCGGCTCCCTTCGCTGAACGAGGGGGTGGGGACCGCCGCTTCGAGCCTGTCGATCAATCCGAGCGTGCCGACCACTGGCGTAGGGTCGATATCGGTTCCCATGCTCTCGTTGTAGAGGCTGACGTTGCCGCCGACCACAGGGATGCCGAGCGCGCTGCACGCCTCGGCCATGCCGTCGATCGCCTCGGAGAGCTGCCACATCACAGCGGGGTGCTCAGGGTTGCCGAAGTTCAAGCAGTTGACAAGTGCAACCGGTCGCGCACCTGCACAGGCGACGTTGAGGGCGGACTCCGCCACCACCAGGCGAGTCCCCGCACGCGGGTCGAGAGCACACCAGCGCGAATTGCCGTCGGTGGAAAGCGCGATTGCCCGGTCGGCGGCCCCAGAAGGTGCCCGCACACCGGGGGCCGAGAGCCGCAGCACCGCCGCATCTGCTCCAGGCGCAACGACGGTGTTGCGGAAGAGCTGGTGGTCGTACTGGCGGAAGGCCCAGGAAGGGTCGGCGAGCATCGCCAGCAGGTCCTCGACCAGTTCTTTTGAAGAAGCCGGCCCAGGCAGCCTTGCCGGGTCATCGGCGGCGACCTCGTCCAGAGACGCAGGGCGCTGCATGGGGCGGTCGTAGATGGGCGCGTCTTCGTGCAGGCTCGCCGCCGGGACGTCGGCCAGGACCTCCCCGTCCCACCCGCGCAGGACCCGCAGCCGCCCCGACCCGGTGACCCTGCCAATGACGGTCGCGCGAACTTCCCAACGCCCGCAGACCTCCATGACCGCGTCCAACACGCCCGGCGCAACGATCGCCAGCATGCGCTCCTGGCTCTCGCTCGTCATCACCTCGAACGGCGCCAGGCCCGGCTCGCGCAGCGGTACCGCGTCCACGTCCACGTCCATGCCCACCCCGCCCCGGGAGGCCGTCTCGCTCGTAGCGCACGTGATCCCGGCGCCGCCGAGGTCCTGGATCCCGAGCACCAAGTGCTTGTCGAGCAGCTCGAGGGTCGCCTCGATGAGGCGCTTTTCCTCGAACGGGTCGCCCACTTGGACGTTCGGGCGCTTGGCCGCTTCGGCTTCGGGGTCATCGGTGAACGCAGCCGAGGCCAAGACGCTCACCCCGCCGATCCCGTCGCGCCCCGTGCTCGAACCAAGCAGCACCGCCAGGCTCCCCTCACCACCGGCCCGGCCAAAAACCAGGCGGTCCTTGGGCAGGAGCCCGCAGCACAGGACGTTGACGAGCGGGTTGCCCGAGTAACACTCCGCGAACTCAAGCTCACCGCCTACGGTCGGGACCCCGACTGCGTTGCCGTAGCCCGAGATGCCGCTCACTACCCCGCTCGCGACCCAACGGTTCCGTGGGTCGTCGGGGGGGCCAAAGCGCAGCGGGTCCATCAGCGCGATCGGGCGGGCGCCCATGGTGAAGATGTCGCGTATTATCCCGCCGACCCCGGTGGCGGCTCCCTGGTAGGGCTCGATCGCCGAGGGATGGTTGTGGCTTTCGATGCGGATCGCTACGGCGATCCCGTCGCCTGCGTCGATCACCCCCGCGTTCTCGCCCGGTCCGACCAGCACGGCGGGCCCAACGGTAGGGAGCCGCCGGAGGTGGAGCCTGGAGGACTTGTAGGAGCAGTGCTCGCTCCACATCACCGCGTACATGGCCAGCTCGAGGTGATTGGGGACACGGCCCAGGATCTGTTCGATAGAAGCGGCTTCTTCATCGGTCAGGCCGAGCTCGCGGTGCAACGTTGCCTCCATGTCATCCAAACTAGGCTGCGAGGGCAGTGCCTACCTGCCTCGTCATACAGCACCTCGCGCCCGAGGGGCCATACCTCATTGCAGAAGCGCTTGAAAACGCGGGGATCGCGGTCGAGCTCTGCCAGGTCTTCGCCGGCGGCCAGCTACCGGCGAGCCTCGACGGCTACAGCGGCCTGGTAGTTATGGGCGGCCCGATGTCGGCGGCCTCAGACGATGGTTTCGCGACCAGGACGGCAGAAATCGAGCTGCTCGAAGATGCCCTCGAGCGTGGGCTACCGGCCCTTGGGGTGTGCCTCGGGGCCCAGCTGCTCGCACTGGCCGCTGGCGGCAAGGTCTATCCGGGGGCCGAGGGGCCCGAGATCGGTTGGGCACCCGTATCGCTGAAGACCTGGGAGGCCGAGCGAGACGTGCTCTTCGGGGAGCTTCCCGGTGAACTGACGGTGCTCCATTGGCATGGGGACACCTTCGACCTACCGCCCGGGGCAACGCACCTGGCCAAGAGCAAGGCCTACCCGAACCAAGCCTTCCGGGCAGGGCCCGGGCGTGGGGGCTCCAGTTCCACCTGGAAGTCGACCGTCGTGCGGTCGACGTGTTCCTGGCGGCGTTTGGCGGCGAAGCAGCAGGTTGCGGCGTGGCACCCGAAGACATTGCTTCGCAGGCAGGCTCGGCCATCGCTGCGCTCGCGCCGGCGCGCGGCAGGCTGCTCGACCGCTTTGCAGCCCTTGTCCGGGACGCGTGAACTTTACGTCCACTTTTCGAACCGATTAACGGTCTGTTAAGTGTGACAACAAGCGGTTGCCTCTGAGACAACCGGCGCTTAGATTGACCGGCGATGGCTCCCGCCCAGCTCGTCAGCGAACATGCTCTCTCTTCGATCGGCGAACGGCTGAAGGCGGCGCGCGAGCAGGCGGGCTATACCCTCGACGAGCTCGCAACTCTGACAGGGCTTTCCAAGGCGCACCTTTCCCGTCTCGAATCGGCCGAACGGCAACCCTCGATCGCGGCGCTGCTTACCTTCGCTGCAGCGCTGCGAGTACCTGTCGGCCGCCTTCTCGGGGAGGAGGACCAGGCGAGCAGCGCATCGCTGAGCTTGTTCTCGGGCGGCGAGGCGCCTCACGAGGTCGCCGGGCTGAAGGTGGTGGCCTGCAGCGGCTACCCGGGCTCGGGGGCTCTCGAGGCCCTACGCATGACCATCTCACCCGAACGCACGCCCGGTCCGCCTGCCCGCCACCACGGTGAAGAGTGGGTCTACGTCGTTACGGGCACTTTGGTGCTCGACTACGACGGGCGGCCACAGCGGGTCCCCGCCGGGAGCTGTGCCCATTTCGACGCTGAGCACCCCCACCGCCTGGGCGCGGAGAAGGTCCCCACGGAGGTACTTGTCGTTGCGGCACAAGGGCCTCGGGGCCTGTGGAGCGCCCACCGATGAACAACCCCACTCCGATAACTCAAGGAAATGGAGCCCTGGCATGACCACAACAACTCCAACGCAGATAGAAGGCACCGGCGAGAAGTACGACCTGAACAAACTGCTCGACATGCGGCTACGGACCCGCCACGCTGTCTACAAGATCGCGGCCGGCATCAGCGTCGGCATGGTGGAAGAAGATGCCCGGGCGATGGCCAGGGACGTGCTCAAGAGCATGGGCATGCGGCGCGGCTGGCACCACGTGATCACCCGCTTGGGGCCGAACACGACGAAAGACTTCATGGCGCAATCTGAGCCAGGGGTCGTGCTGCAGCCAAACGACATTTTCTTCATCGATATCGGGCCGATTTACGGGGACACCGAGGGTGACGCAGGCGAAACTTTCGTCGTGGGCGACGACCCTGAGCATTACAAGGCCAAAGCGGACGTGCGGGCAATCTGGGAAGACGTGCGTGCTATGTGGTTCGCCAAGGGTGCTACGGGCCAAGAGCTCTATGAGTTCGCTCGCCAAGCGGCCGGCCAGCGCGGTTGGGTGCTGAACATGGACCTGTCTGGTCATCGGCTTTCGGATTTCCCACATTCGGCTCACTACGACGGTTCATTGGCCGACATCAGCTTCAGGCCAAACCCCAACCTCTGGGTACTGGAGATCGCTATCGCCCATCCTGAAAGAACTTTTGGGGCGTTCTACGAAGATCTTCTCCTCACAGACCAGTCCTTCCCGGACTGGGCGCTCAGCGCTGACAGCGTCAACCTCGACTGAAAACGACCGACCGACTGAACAACCGACTGGACGACTAAGCGGGCGCCTCGCCACCTACATGTTCACGTTAACGTAACGGTGGCGTAATAGCTCGGTATTGGTGGTGCCCTACGCTCAGGCGTAGGAATTTATGAGGTAGTCGCGGCCTCGGCAGCCCGGTCACCGATAGGTGGTCGGACAAACCTGGAACGGGTAGTCGAAGCAAGAATGTCGGCGGCCCGCTCTCATAAAGGAGGCTAACTGCGATGGCACTTACTCGAACGCGCCCACCCGGGGCCAGTACCGGGACCACCGGGACCACTACAGCCATATCGGGGCCAGACCATACTTTGCGTGCCAACGCCCTGGGTTTTCCCACGGTCTTGGCCGAGTCGATCGGGGTCATTTCGCCCACGATGACGGCGGTCCTCATCATCCCGATAGCGTTCAGCTACGCCGGCCAAGGCACATGGGTCACTTATGCCTTCGGCACAGTGATGTTGATGTTCGTGGTCTTTTGCCTCAACCAATTCGCCAAGCGGACCAACGGTGCAGGCTCTATGTACGCATATACGGCTCGTGGCCTCGGGCCGACCACGGGCGTGTTCTCCGGCTGGTCCCTGATCTGGTCCTACCTCTTCATCGGTATCGCCGGGCTGACGGGTTTTGCGATATTTGCCCAACAGTTCCTCAACGCGATCGGCGCGGGCTTTACGGCTCCACCGATATTGCTGTTCCTCATCAGTGCTGTCGGGTGTTGGTTCGTCGCTTACAGGGACATCCACGTCTCGTCCGCACTCACCCTCGTGATCGAGGCGTTGTCGGTTGCCTGCATCGCTGTCCTGGCGTTCATAATCCTTTTCAAGCACGGCCTTACGGTCGATACCGCTCAGCTCAAGCTGAAGGGCCTCGATTTTCACGGCCTGAGCCT
This sequence comes from uncultured Acidimicrobiaceae bacterium, assembly GCA_963699075.1. Taxonomy (GTDB): domain Bacteria; phylum Actinomycetota; class Acidimicrobiia; order Acidimicrobiales; family Palsa-688; genus Fen-671. The sequence goes on from CAVOTF010000006.1 coordinate 934,384, forward strand.
CGGGATCGTCATATCCATTTTCAGCCTCGTCGGTTTCGAGAGCGCTACGGCGCTGGGCGGCGAGGCGAGGAACCCGCTCAAGAACGTGCCCAAGGCGGTCATTTGGAGCCTCGCGTTTGCAGGCGTTTGGTTCGTTTTCATGAGCTATGTCGAGGTGGCAGGCACGCACAACTACGGGACGGCCTGGCAGAACGCGCCGCTGATCGAGCTCGCAAGGGCCTACGGCGTGAGCGCCTTTAGGATCCCGATCTCGCTTGGGGCAATGGTGAGCTTCTTCGGCCTTACCCTCACGTGCCTGAACGCCGGGTCCCGCATCATCTACCGGATGGCGGGCCACGACCTGCTCCACACGCACCTCAGCCGGTCACACCCGCACAACCGCACCCCGCACGTCTCGATCACTGTCTACATGGCGATGATCGTGACGCTGCCGATCATCCTCGAGCACTTCACCAACCCCAACACGATGTTCGGCGATGCCGGGACTCTTGCAGCCTTCGGCTTCCTTACGGCGTATTTCCTTATATCCATCGCTGCGCCGGCTTTCCTCAAAAAGCGTGGAGAACTGAGGCCGCGTCATATTGCCATCGCGGTTGCGGCGTTCCTCTGCCTGCTCGTGCCGACCATCGGGAGCTTCTACCCGGTCCCCGCCTGGCCCGTGTACACCTACCCGTACATCTTCCTCGGCTACATGGTCCTCGGCGGAGCGTGGCTGTATGTCGCAAACAGGCGGCGGGCGGGCGTCCTGGGCGACATTGCCCTCGACCTCGCGCACGACCCCGTCACCCTGCTATCGGGCAGTATCGCCCACCCGAGCCCGATCTCGCCGAACGGCCGCGGCGCCTCGATCGACCTGACGACGGCGTGAGGCGTGCGCAACTTGTCAGCCAGTTTTGGCCGGCCTGGGCCATCATGGCTCGGGCCATTGGCCGGGCGGGGAGACCTCGCCGTGAAGCCGGCTAACTAGATCCCAGCCCGGCACGCGACGCGACCGCGGGCCGGGCCTGGGCATAATGCAAGTCGTGCCTCCCCTCCCCAATGTCCTAACGATGTTCGACCTGTCCGGGCGCGCCGCCATCGTCACCGGTGGCAGCGGGGCACTAGGCCAGGCAATGGTGCTCGGCCTTCGCCGAGCCGGTGCCAACGTGGCTGTGCTGGCTAGGCACCCCGAGGCAGTCGGCGAAGTGGTCTGCGGGGAGCCCGATATGCCGGGGGAGCCCGATATGCCAGGGGCGCCCGCTATGCCAGGGGAGACGGTCGCCCTCGTCGCTAACGTGCTCGACGTGGAGTCGCTCGAGGACGCCCGGGGCGCCGTGATCGAGCGATGGGGACGCCTCGACGTTCTCATCAATGCGGCCGGCGGGAACCAGCCCGAGGCTACGGTCCCGGTCGGTGGTTCGTTTTTCGACCTCGACGCTGACGGCTTCAGGGCGGTCGTCGAGCTGAACCTGATGGGGACGTTCCTCGCCACCCAGGTTTTTGCCAAGACGATGGCGGGGGCCGGGAGCGGGAGCGTCATCAACATCTCCTCGGTGGCCGGCTCGAGGCCCCTTTCACGAACCGCTGGCTACGGTGCAGCAAAGGCGGGGGTCGAAAACCTTACCCGCTGGCTGGCTGACCACATCGCCCGCCAGGTGAGCCCCGGCATCCGGGTAAACGCCGTCGCACCGGGCTTTTTTCTGGGGCCCAGAACCGGGCCTTGCTCACCGAACCCGACGGGTCGCTCACCGAACGGGGTCGGGCGGTGGTGAGCCGCACGCCCATGGGCCGCCTGGGCATCCCGGAAGACCTCGTGGGCACCGTGCTCTGGCTCGCATCTGACGCAAGTGCTTTCGTCACTGGGACCGTGGTGACAGTGGACGGGGGCTTCTCTGCGGCGGCGGGGATATGAGCCAGCCGCCTGCAACGGTTGTGGCGTTGTCAGGCCACCTGTTTTAAGGAGGTCAAACCGGTGGCCACCTAACCGTCGGGGCCATTTACCTACCAGAAAACGACCAAAAGTCGCGCCAAGCGATCGTCGAAGGTAGATAGATGGACGCGACGGCATTGAAAAGAGGAGCGCCTGGTACGCATTTGTGACGGTTTTTACGCCGGCGCTACGTTTTCTAGGCCGGCACCCCGGCGGGCGTCGTAGCCAGCTGGCCCAGCGGGGCCAGCGGGGCCAGCGGGCTCGAACCCGCGGCTGCCAGCAAGGCACCGAACAGCACCAAGCCGTCCGATGAGCCGAGGAGCTCACTGGTCGCCCGTTCGGGGTGAGGCATCAGCCCGACGACGTTGCCACGTTCGTTGCAAACAGCAGCGATGTCGTGCACCGACCCATTCGGGTTCCCGACATAACGCAACACAACGCGTCCTTCGGCCTCGAGGACGCGAAGAGTCTCGACGCTCGCCGTGTAGTTGCCCTCGAAGTGGTTGATCGGCACTCGCAGCCGCCGGCCCACCTCCACACCCGCAGTCAACGCCGAACGGTCGCTCACAACCTCGAGCTCGGTCATCTGGCACAAGAAAGTGAGGCCCTTGTTCTTCTGCAGGGCGCCTGGGAGCAGGTGCGCCTCCGTTAGCACTTGAAAACCGTTACAGATCCCGACGACCGGCCCACCGTTTTCAGCAAACTCGCTGACGGCGCGCATGATGGGGGAAAACCGGGCGATCGCTCCCGGGCGCAGGTAATCGCCATGTGCGAAGCCGCCAGGCAGTACGACCGCATCGAGCGAGCCGAGCGAGGTCGCGGCGTGCCAAACGAGCTCTGCCTCTCCGCCGAGGCCTTCGACCGCCTCCACGACATCGTGCTCGCAGTTCGTCCCGGGGAAAACGACCACACCCACTCGCGGCGCCACGCCTCCACCGTACCAAGTGCTCCCCGGCCTCTAGGAGATGACCGAAACTGTGGCGTCCTCGATGACCGGGTTGGCCAGCAGCCGGGCGCAGAGCTCGTTGACCACCCGGAGCGCCGCCACCTCGTCGGGAGCGTCGACATGGAGGCGGAACGCCTTGCCGGCCCGGATCTCAGTGATGCCGGCGAAGCCGAGCGCCGGTAGAGCCCGCTCTATCGTCGCTCCCTGGGGGTCGGAAATGCCAGGTCTCAGCTGTACCTCGACGAGCACTTCGAAATTTGCCATCGGATCCGCCGGCCCGTCAGCCGTCGGTCCCCGGCCAGTCAGCAAAACTGAGCCCGCTAAGACGCTCGTAAGCCTCTACGTAACGCTGTCGCGTCGCGGCGGTGACATCAGCCGGGAGAGATGGGGGCGGAGGTTGCTTGTCCCAACCGGTCGCCTCGAGCCAGTCCCGCAGCGGCTGCTTATCGAACGACGGCGGCACTGTGGCGGGCTGCCACTGGTCAGCCGGCCAAAAGCGCGACGAGTCCGGCGTGAGGATCTCATCGCAGATGGCGAGCTCACCATCGATGAGGCCGAGCTCGAACTTCGTGTCCGCGATTATGATCCCGCGCTCGGCTGCCTGGGCGGCTCCGCAGCGGTACGCCTCGAGGCAAATTTCCCGAGCGGCGGAGGCCAACTTGTCACCGACCAGATTGGCGGCCTCATCGAAGGAAATGTTCTCGTCGTGGCCGGTAGCGGCCTTCGTCGATGGGGTGAAGACCGGTTCAGGCAACTGCTGGGACTGGGACATCCCCGATGGCAACGCTTGGCCGTGCATGGTCCCGGAGCGCTTGTACTCAGCCCAGGCCGAGCCGGAGAGGTAACCGCGCACGATGCACTCGATGGGCAGCATCTCGGCCCGGCGGACCACCATCGAGCGGCCCTCGGCGAACTCGGCGTTGACCCCCTCCGAGGCGAGGTCAAGGTCTTCCGGGACGCCCAGGGAGACCAAGTGCGTAGGGGCTACTTCGGACAGCTGAGCGGTCCAGTACGCCGTCAGCGCCACGAGCACCCTGCCCTTGCTCGGGATCGGCTCGGCCATTACGACATCGAATGCCGACATCCGGTCGGAGGTGACGAAGAGGAGCCGTTCCTCGTCGATCTCGTAGATATCGCGGACTTTCCCGGAGTAGATGTGCTTCATCACGCACCACGGTAGCTTCCGGGCCGGCCTGTAGACCAACGAGGAGAACGGAGCCCACCCGTGGGCCGAGCAACAGCTTGGGCCATATGCCCCGCTAGATTTCGGGCGTGATCGTGTGCATCCTCGGACCGCTGGAGGTCAAGGACGAGGAGCCAGTAGCGATTGGAGGGCGCCAGGCCCGGCGCTTGCTTGCTCGGCTCGCTTTGGACGCACCCCGGGCAGTACCGCTGGCCTCTCTCGAGCTGGCGGCGTGGCCCGGTGCTCCACCACGCACGGCACGCCACACCATCGCCACCAACGTGCTCCGTTTGCGCCAGACCGGGCTCGCCATCAGGACCGCGGCGGACGGGTACTGCCTCGAATCGCCAACCGATGCCGGGGAGCTCGAGCGTCTCATCGCGGCCAGCCGTGATGCTGGCCCCGGCGAACCCGAGCAAGCGTGCTCGCTTCTTGGCGCCGCCGTGGCACTGTGGCGTTCCCGTCCTTTCCCCGAACTCGACCATGTCGAGGAGGCAGTCATCGAGGCGAGGCGCCTCGAGGATGTAGCCGAAGGCGCCAAGGAGGCGCTGCTCGCTGCTCAGCTCGAAACTGGGACCTCTCAGGACCTGGTCAGCGTGGCTCGTCAGCTGGCCACCGAGCAGCCTTACCGAGAACACCGCTGGGAGCTGCTCATGCTCGCCCTGTACCGCTCAGGGTCCCAGGCCGAGGCCCTCGAGGCCTATGCAGAGGCCCGCCGCCGGCTCGTCGACGACCTCGGCCTGGAACCGGGACCCGCTTTGCGCCGCATGGAGCACGCCGTTTTGTCCCAGGATCCTGGGCTGGAGCGACCCGGGCCCGGGGACGGGCCTCGGCCCAGCTTGAGTGTCCCGGGTGCCGCCACCAGGCTGATTGGCCGGTCGCGCGAGCGAGCTGAACTTGACGAGGCGTGGACGCGGGCGCGCCTGGTCACCCTGGTCGGCCCGCCCGGAGCGGGCAAGACCCGGATGGCGCTAGAGGCAGCCCGCAGCGCTGGGACCGCCCTCTGGTGGGTCTCGGTCGAGCAGTTGCCTGCCGAGCAGTCAGTCGCCGCCGCTGTGCTTGACATTGTCGCCCCGTCGTCGCGCGCTGTCGATGCTCGCCAAGGGGTCGCTGACGTGCTGTCGGCGTCCGATGGCCTATTAGTGCTGGATGCCTGCGAAGGCCGCGTCACGGAGGTCGCGGCTGAGGTGGAGGCCCTGCTCATGACCTGCCCTGCGCTCCGAGTTCTGGGGACCAGCCGCGAACGGCTGGGGTTGCTGGACGAGGCGCTGGTACCCATCGGCCAGCTGCCCGAGGAGGACGCCCTGGCGCTGCTCGTTGACCGCGCCCGCCTTGTCGACCCCGCGTTCGTGGTGGCACCCGGAGAGGTGGCGACTGCCGACCGGCTGTGCGCCCTGGTCGACCGACTACCCCTCGGCCTCGAGCTGGTGGCGCGCCACCTGCGCTTGCTCGGGGTAAGCGAAGTGGCCGAACGCGTCGAGGCTGACCTCAACCGGTGGGCAGGCGACGCAGCCGGTGGCCGACGTGGCCTTTGGGCTGCGGTCGGCACCAGCGTGGCCCGGCTCAGGCCGGAAGACCGGATGGTCCTGCTTGCCCTAGCAGTCATGGTGGCCGACGCCGACATCCAGCTCGTAACCGCCATCACGGTAACGCCCACTAGCGAGCCGGAGGTTTTCGAGTGTGTGGCCCGGCTTGTTGACACCAGCCTCGTGCAGGCCCGCCGGGGCGACGGGACCGCACGCTACGACCTGCTGCGCACCGTCATCGTCTATGTGCTGCAAACGGCGGACTCGGCGGTGGTGGCCTCCGTTCGGGCACGCTATGTCGAGGCGGTCCTGGCCCGCGCTCGCGAGCTGGCGGCGCGGATCGTTTCAGCGGACCGGAGCGCCACACTGCGCTTACTGGACCGGGAGATGCCCCATGTCCGCGCCGTCCTTGGCGAAGTATGCGCGCCACGGGTAACCTCCGCCCAGGCGACGGTGGCCCTCGAAACCGCTGTGGCTTTGAGCGACTACTGGCTGGGCCGTCACCCCGCCGAGGGGCTGGAGTGGCTGGGCCGCCTGATCGACGCGGCCGCGCCCGGGCCGGCGCTACGAGCCGAAGCCCAGCTGCGGCGCGGGCATCTCGCTTATTGGCTCACCCAGTTCGATCAGGGGACGTCGATCCTGAACGAAGCCCAGGAATTGTTCGCCCAGCTCGATGACCCCCTGGGCCAGGGCCGGGCGTTACGCCGGCTCGGAGCCATTGCCGCGGCTACCGACGACCTCGCCGCTGCCCGAGGCTTTCTGGAAGCCTCACTGGCCTTGTTGGACGAAGCTGGAGTTGAAAACGAGATAGGGACCACACTGCTCCACCTGGGTTCCCTGCTGGCCGACATGGGAGCGACCGACGCGGCTCTTATTACCCTAGGCCGTGCCCTCGCCATCGCTACCACCGGTGGTGACCCTCTGGCCCGGGCCCATGCCCTAGCTGGGATGACCCTGGCCCACTGGAAGGCAGGAGACCTAGAAGCGGCCTTAGGCACTGGTGGCGAGGCGCTTAATTTGTTCAGGGACCTGGGCCACCGGCCAACCGAGGGGACTGTCGCGTACCGTCTTGCCGCCATAGCCCGAGGCTTGGGGCGCAGTCGCGCCGCCCGTCGCTATGCCCTTATGGCGATGAAAGCCGGCGAGCAATCGAGCACCAGGACGACCATCGCGCTAGCGCACGTGAACTTGGCTCGTCTCGATGTTGACGCAGGGAACTGGTCCGCGGCCGCCGACCACCTCGCCCGCTCTCTTGAGGTCATCGACCCCGAGGCTGACCGGTGGGTTCTCGTCGAAGCCCTCGAAGCACTGGCGCGCCTGCTGGTGGCAGTCGGCCGGCCTGGCGCGGGCGCTCTACTTGATTTCTCCAGCGCGGTCCGAGCAGCCATCCACCAACCGGGGGCGCCGACCGAGCAGGGCGACCTTGACACCACCCGGGCCCGCGCCAACACGGCCGGCCGCGATCCGGCCGGTCCGTTCCTAAGCCCGCCGGCAGCCCGCAAACGCGCTCTGTCATTGTCCCGCGAGATTGCCGACCAACCCCTCCCACCAAGCGAGAGGCGGCTCACGGGCAAACAGCGATCAGCCAACGCGCCCTCCGCCAAGCCGCACTCTCGGCTAAGCGTGCCCGAACACATCAGTGCAAAAGACCCCTTCTTTCTTGGCTAGTTCAGCCTCCATACCAGGCGCCACCCGGGCAGGCGAGCTCGCAGGCAAGCCAACCTCATTGCTGTTGTCGATGTTGAGGTCGACGCTGCAGAACAGCCCGCCCTGTTGAGCGTAGACGGCAGGTGCCTGCGGGAATGAAGCAAGGTAGACGAAAAATGCTCGCGAACCGACGTGACCTAGCGGCCTATAAACGTCCTCGGAAATGTGCTTAGCGTTGGACGCGTACTGAGCGTTTGCGTCGTTGGAAATGAGGTCGATCACCGCCCCCGACTTAGCAAACTCCAGGGCCGTCCCGCTCAAATGGGCAGAAGGGCCGACGCCGTAGACGCAGCGCTCGTTCCCCGAGTAAGGCGAGGTGAAGAACGGCTTGCTCACCTTGGCGGTAAACAATGCTCTTAGCGACGCTGAGGAGATCCTGGTGCAGAAGCCTGAGGGATGGGCAGCCATCGGTGCAGGCGACGCCCAAGCCGGCGCGGCCACCGACGTGAGCAGGCAAAGGGAGGCTGACAAGACGGCGGCGGCAGCAGCGGGAAAACAAACTGATCGGGACATGTGGCCTCCAGAGATGGAAAAATTGGAACGGTTAATAGGCCGAGAGAGCTCCGTTGCACTCCCACGAGCCGGTAAACGCCCCCGACACGGTGATCGACGACTTGAATGTGCCTGAGAGCAACCCATGGCTCTTGAGATCGATGATCGAGTCCGATACGACTAACCGGCCCCCAAAACTTGCGCTTAGTGAAGCGAACGAGGCCGACTCGGCAAATATGGAGAGATTGGGTTTTCCTGCGTTGGCTCCACCGGTGCTGACTGCTACGCCGAGGTCGAGCGAGAAGTATTGGCCGTTACCCGCTACGCAGTGGCCGTCGTTGAAGTTATAGGTCTTTCCGCCCACCCGAATCGAGGCAGTGGCAGGGCCACACTCTATTACCGCCCGATGCCCCTCGATCTTGGTGAACTTGGCTGTACACGGAGGCTTGCCGGAGGCGGCGTCCAAACGGTTAGGAACCGTTGCCCCGCCGATTGCCGTAGCCGAGGAGGCCAGGCCAACGGTAAGGGCCAGCAGGATATGTTTCATCGGTCTCTCCTAATTGGGTGCTTGTCAGCCGTGGCTGGATGCCCCGAGGTCGTACCGGGCTGCGCCGCCCGGCATCGTTCGGGTTCGCTCGCTCACATACCAAAGCTCTTGATGGCGAGCTCGAGAGCAGCCTCCAGGTTGCTGGTTGGTACCACCTTCTCCAGGACCACGCTGCATGCCTTGGCTCCGTGCCATGCCGCCATGAACTCGGTGGTAATCGGCGCCGTGCCCTCCTTGAAGGTCTCCTTGGCAGTTATCGAGTTCACACCGTCGACGGCACCGAACGAATAACTGACCTTGGTACCGGGCGGCGCTTTTTGGGACAGCCCGGTCTTAAACAGGGCGACGGCCTGTTTATTGGAGACTGATTTGGTAAAGGTCTCGTAGACTACGATGACGTCGTTCTTGACCGCGGCAGCGGACGTCATTGCCCCGTATACGCAAACCGTGCTCGTGCCCGAAATTGACCCGTTCTGTTCGTGCTGGGTTGACGACGTGGGTGCCGGCAGGCTCTTGTAACCAAGCGCCGAAGCCAATGAACTGCCGCTCACGCCGATGCAGGGGCTGGGTACCGCGGCGTGGAAGGCCATAGGGATATGCGTAGGCGCTGGCGAGGCCTGGGCCACATCGCGACCCGGAACGGCCGCCGCGGTAAGGCACGCCAAAGCTGATAGGGCGATCAGGCCCACCCTCGTCCCTGCCGAAGTCAACGACGGCTTGACGACAAGCCGCCTCCCTCGGGTGAGACTGTCCATGTTTTCTTCTCCTTTTCGGCCTGCTTAGGGCTCCGCCTAACTAGACCAAGTGGCGATCGCAGGACGATCGCAGGGGCGGGCCGCCACGCACGGCTCGTGGGCAGCGTTGCGGGGCATGGCGCGGCCGCTCAGGGGGCGGGGCAGGCCTTGAAGTCGAGCACCGCCTTGAGCGTGAGCCGCCGTTGGCCATCGCCGAAGGTGACGGTCCCGACGAGTTTGTAGGAGTCACCCGGCCGCAGGCGGGCACCGTTGAGGACGCTGCCCTGGCTCTTGCCCGACAGCGCGAGCGCCTTGCTCAACACCTGCCAAAGGCCGGCGCTGGCGGCGACGACGGCGACGGGGGTGGTCACCACCGGCAAGCATGAGACCGGGCCGCTAACACGGGCCACGCCAGCCACCGAGCTCGTGGCAATGGTGCTCGTCAGCGCCGGCAGCAGGACCGGGACGGCCAGCAACTGGTCGTAACCGGTGTTGTTTTGTAGGGCATAGACAACCCAGCCCCGCCCGCTCGCCAGCGTCGCCAGCTCGGGGCCACTACCGGCAACGGTGCCCTTAGCCGGAAAACGGAAGATGGCAGCACGAGAAGTGGTGGGCATGTTGTCAACGGTGATCATCCCGCATTCGTTGGTCACATCGGTGAGGCGCCCGCTCGCGTCGCTGCCAGTTTGAGCGCTGTTGGGAGCGCAGTTGTTGGTGTCACCGATGGGCGAGGCCCCAGAAAACCCGTGGCCCGTCCAGCGCGAAACCACCGGCTTATAGGAAGCATCAGCGGTAGCCGTGACCAAGCGCAGGCCGGCCCCCGTCTGCGTCAACCCCGGTGCGTAGCCAACGCTCCACGTGCCCGCCAGCGGGCGCAAAGCCGTCCAGCTCCCTCCCGCGTCCCACGCGTAGTCGACGGGAGTGCTCAGGCTGCCCGCCTTCTGCACGGCGATGACCGCCGTCCCGGCGGCGAAGGCCAGTTGGGCATAGCCCACGGCCCAAGGCACGGCCGGGCCGGCCACGGCGACCCCGTCCTTGGCCAGGCGCAATTGGGTGCCGTCCCCGTTCGCGGTGAGCGTCCAGAGGTGGCCGCCAGGCCCTGTCCTGGCATCCATGAGGGCGCCAGCCGTTACCGCCTTCTCCAAGGTATGGCTCGGGGACGGGCCCTCCCGCGGTCGCCGTTGCCTCCTGAACTGTGGCGCCTCCGTCACTGCCGTCGAACCAGAGCATGCGTACCGAGCGGTGCCCGACAAGCAAGTGGATGTCAGTCCCGGGCGCAGGGGACGCCTCTGTCGAGGCGGAGACCTGGGTGCCGTTCAGGCAGTTGGACGAGCCGGTCCTCAGGGTGCAAAGGAAAACGCCGCCCTTTTTCCCAAAGTTGGTCCAGCTCACGAAGGTGTCACCCTGACCGTCAGATACCGCCGCGAAGCCCCCGCCCGAGAACCTGACCTGCTGGGCGAACTGGACGAGGACGATGCCAGGTCCCTGGGGCCCGGCGCGTGGCCGGCGATGGTCGCCGCCCCCGGAGCTGTAGTCGTGGTTGTGGTCGGGGCGCTGCTATGCGCCGGGAGGGAGCCGCTGCTGTCGGGCAGGCCCTTGGCGCTGGGGCCTCCGATCGTCGCCTGGACATGGGCATCGGCCGCAGCCAAGCAGACCCCGCGACCATTGGTGAGACCCACGTCGTAAGTGCACTCGTTGAGTAAGTAGCTGTTGGTGATGCCGGCTGCTTTGCAGTCCTTTTCCGCGGCGACGGCCGTTTTGGGCGCCATCGACCGCACGGTGAGCGCCTGGCTCGGGGCCTTGAGGTCGGTGAAGGTAGCCGTGCTCGTCCCTTTCGGGTAGTAAAACAGCGAGGACTGCTGGCTGACCCTCCAACTCGGGGCGAACTGGTGATAAAGCACGTCAAAGTTGTGGGCGCTCGCCCATGGCTCGGTCAGCACGTTCATGTTGTACTTGGCACCATTGCCCCCCAGGAGCTCGTCCGGTGGCGCTCCCGGGTCCCCGAGGAGGCCCTCGAGGTGGCCGGAGCGCGCTGGCGGTACCCCGACGGTCAGGTCGATGGCGTCGCCGGCGTTGCAGGTCACCCTCCCGCCGGCTGCAAAGGTCCTCATGGAGAACACTGACACCGCCGTCCCGTCGGGCCAGGTAACCGTAGCCCCGCCGGGACCAACGGCAATCGTCCCGCCTCCGGGCAGTGAGCGGCCCGCATAGGCCACCGGCTGGCGGTTGACCCACAACTGCAGGTTGTCGGACGCGTTTGCGGCAAGTTCCACGACGGTACCGTCGACACGCATAGCCGTAGCCGTGTCGAGAGCGATGTTGCCGGCGCCCGGGAAGGGCTCCTGGCGGACCTGGACATCGAGGTCGTCCGTGGTCGATTTGACGAGGGTGAACTCACCGGCGGCTTGGAAGTCGTACTCGGCTCTCGAGAAGGTCATCTGGTGGGGGTCGCCGTAGGAGCCGGCACTAGCGCCCTGATCGCCACCGTCCCCGCCCCCATCGGCGGTGGCGCCCTCATCAAGAGCAGCACCGGCCTCGAAGAAGACCGAGGCAGCGAAGGCGTAGCCGAAAGCTTCACCCAGGGGTTCGAACGACGTCTCCGCCGCCCCCTCGCCCGCCTCGCCGCCAAATTGCTTGGCCAGTGCCGAAAGGCCGTCGAGACCATTCTCCAGGTTCTCAAGGGCCTCGCTCGCTTGTCCCTGCGTTTCATCATCGAGGACGGGCCCGCTCCGAGCTCGGGCCGCTCGGTCGCGGCAGCGGGCGACGCTTCGCGGACCGGCAGCAAGATGCTGTGGGAATAACTCCTGAGCGCGCTCGCCAAGCGCACCTCTGCGGTCGTGATGGAGCTGGAGGCGAGCACCGCCGGCAGTACCAGGGCCGTGGCCGGCAGGTCTGCCAGCTCGGCTTGCAAGGTCGGGGTGGCACCGAGGATAGCGGCCCTTATCGCGGCCGCCTCGGGGGCGCCGGAGTGCTGGTAGGGTGCCGCAGCCACCTGGAGCACTTGCATGAAGGCCGCCGGCGGGCCCTGCCGGAGCTTCGCTTTGGCTGCCGCCACCTGCGCAGGAGTGAGGGTCAGGCTCATCTTGTCGGCCACGAACGCCTGGGCCATGGTCGTCTGCAAGGCGGGGAACCCCGAAACCACGTCGGCCGCGAACCCGGCGTACTCGGCACTGGCGTTCGTCTGGCGAAGGTACCAGAGCTGTGCGCCTGCGGCGTCGGCCGCTTGGGCCCGCTGGAGCGAAACGCTCATCCCGATGACGTCCTCGCTAAAGCGCGTCTGGGCGCTTAGCAGCGCGTTGAGGGCGACGAAGGCAGATGTCTGTTTGACTGAGGGTGCTTTTACCTGCGCCGGCAGGGCGGTCAGTGGTGTGAAGGTCGATTCGTACGCAGGCTCGGCTGGCGCTGCCACGTTGGCCCGTTCCGATGCCGCCCTGGCCGCAACAAGAACTGGAGCGGGGGCGGAAGCGATCGAGTTCCCAGCCGCCACAGGGACATTGCTTGAGGCGAGGAGCGTCCCGACGGCCTCGCCGGTCGCACCGTGGAGGCCGGTGGCGAGCATCGCTGCAACCAACGCCAGCGCGGCTTTCACTGGCCGCCAGCTCCTTGTTGAAGACCGGGCCGCCCCATACTCATTTGTCCCCTTGGAAGTCGGCCTCGGCCAAGTCACGGCACGTTCTTCGACAGGCCAAAAGGCCACGGTCCATAGTTGGCTCCGGCGTAGTGGTATGAGCGCTCACGTGCCGGACGCTAGGAGCCCGCGATCGCAGCTTGATCGCAGCCGGGCACTCTCGAGGAACGCGGGATCTCTGTCTAAGCCAAGATCACCGGGTCTTAGACACTCTTAGACAGCCCTCCTCGGTTGGCGTCATGCCCAATGCCGACGGACCGGGACGGCTCGGGAGCGAGCGTGGTCGCCTCAAACCGTTCCCGTTCTTCTCGGCGTGAACGGTTTGGGGACCGCCTCTCGCCAGCGGTTGGTCACCGGAGGCCGCCAGCTGAAGAGGCCTCTAGGATCTGGCGGTTATGCCGCCCAACTACGAAGCGTTGCGACCGACGACGCCCGCCCTCGACCCCCACCAGCGCCGCTGGGCGTGGGTGTTGGCAGCTGCCATCGCGGTGCCCGGGGTGGGCGTGGGCGTGTGGGCAGCCACTGCGACGGGCTCCAAGGGCCCATGCGTCACGGTCGTGCTCGCGGGCCCCATCGGCGGCGAAGATCTCGAGCACTGCGGCGCGGACGCCCGGAAATGGTGCGCTACAGAAGCCGCGCTGGCTTCGGGGGACAACATTGCCGCCCAGGTGCGGGCCGCCTGCAGGCGGTCCGGGTTCCTCGCCCACTGAGCCGCCAAGCTCGGGGCCATGCCTGAGGCACCGGCTAAAGGAGTGCGGTCAGCGGTTCGCGAACCCGGCGCGGTAGGTGTCCAAACGTTCCGCTACAGCCGGATCGTGCACTGCGAAGATCTCCGCTGCGAGCAGGGCCGCGTTGGCCGCCCCGTCGATCGCCACCGTTGCGACAGGGAACCCCTTGGGCATCTGGACCGTTGCGTAGAGGGAGTCAACACCGGAGAGAGCACTCCCAGAAAGCGGCACCCCGATCACCGGCAGGGTTGTCCGGGCGGCAACCGCCCCGGCCAGGTGAGCAGCCATGCCGGCGCCGCAAATTATCGCCCCGTAACCCAAGCTCCGCGCCTGCGAGGCGAAACTTGCCACGACCTCGGGCGTCCGGTGAGCTGACATGACTTCCTCCACCGCCTCGATCCCCAGTTGCGAGAGCATCTCAACCGCGGGCGCCATCTTGGCCTTGTCGCTGGCAGAACCCATCAGCACGGCCACCTTCATGAGAGGCCCCCAGCAACTTCGGCGATGTCAGAACGGCGTACCATGTCTGGCCAAGAAACCATGTCAGCGACACTGTAGGCAAGTCGGCGCGCGCTGCGCAGGTCGTCGCCGAGGCCGACGACGTTGAGAACCCGCCCGCCGGACGTAACCAGGTCGGTACCGCCGGGCTCCAGGTCGACGCCCGCGGCAAAGACCTGCGCGCCGGGTACGGCCCGGGCATCGTCCAGGCCTTCGATCCTTGCGCCGGTCTCCGGGGCGTCGGGGTACCCGGGTGTTGCAAGCACGACACAGACCGCAGCAAGCTTGGAAAAAGCGGGCGCGTGGTGCTCGGAGAGGGCGCCCGACGCCGCAGCGGCCAGTGTGGCGGTGACGTCGCCGCTCCAGCGGGGGAACACGACTTCTGTCTCCGGGTCGCCGAAGCGCACATTGAACTCGAGCACCTTTGGGCCGTCTTCGCTCAACATGATGCCGGCGTAGAGACAGCCCCTGTAGTTGATACCCCGCTTGTAAAGGGCATGCAAGGTGGGCAATATTGCCCGCTCCATCACGTCGCCGACAAGGTCGTCCCCGGCAAAGGGGACCGGTGAGTAGGCGCCCATCCCGCCCGTATTGGGCCCTGTGCCGCCATCGCCCACCCGTTTGAAATCCTGCGCTGCGGCAAGGGGGTAGGCCGTGCGGCCGTCGCATACCGCCATGACGGAGAGCTCCTCGCCTGCGAGCGCCTCCTCTATTACGATCCGCCGACCGGCGGCACCGAAGGCCTTGCCCGCAAGTTTGGACTCGACGTCATTGACTGCTTCACGGAGGTCGTCGGTGACTAGGACCCCTTTTCCGCCCGCCAGGCCGTCGGTTTTTATCGCCCAGGGGCCAGGGATGGCCCGGAGATATTGGAGCGCCGGCCCAGCTTCGTCGAAGGCCCTGTAGCCCGCTGTGGGGACGCGCGCGGCGACGAGCAGTTCTTTCATCCAGGCCTTGGAACCTTCGAGGCGAGCGCCGTCGGCTCCCGGGCCAAAACAGAGCCCGCCGCGCGCCCTGACGCGGTCTGCGATGCCGTCTACGAGCGGCGCCTCCGGCCCGATAACCCAGAGGTCCGCCTCGAGCCGCTCCGGCGGCGCATCTATCCGCTCGATGCCCTCCATACCTGGGTTGCCGGGTACAACCACCACCTCTGCGGTCTCCGACATTGCCACTGCGAGGGCGTGCTCGCGCGCGCCGCTGCCGACTATGCAGACCTTCATCCGAGCCTGACGATCTCGTCGCGCCCCGGGCCGACCCCCACATAAGTTATGGGCACGCCGGACTGGGCCGCCAGGAACTCGATGTAATCGAGCGCTGCTTTGGGCAGGTCCTCCTTGCGCGAAGATCCGGAGGTCTCGGTCTGCCAGCCAGGCAGCTCTTCGTAGATGGGCGTCACCTCATGGAGCACCGACTGGTGCCAGGGCAGCTTCTCATAGCGGGTACCTTCCGACTCGTACGCGACGCAAACCTTCACGGTTTCGAACGCGTCGAGCACGTCGAGCTTGGTGATCGCCAGTTCGTCGAGCGAGTTCAGGCGAACTGCATGGCGCATCATCACGGCGTCGAACCAACCGGGGCGGCGCCTGCGGCCAGTGTTCGTACCGAACTCGTGGCCCCTGTCGACCATGGCGTCGCCCATCTCGCCGAAGACCTCCGTCGGGAACGGCCCGGCGCCGACGCGCGTGATGTACGCCTTAGCGATCCCCAGGACGCGGTCGATGTAGCGAGGGCCGATCCCGGCGCCTGTGCACGCCCCACCGGCGACCGGGTTGGACGAAGTTACGAATGGGTACGTCCCGTGGTCCAGGTCGAGGAAGGTGGCTTGAGCACCTTCGAGCAGCACACCACCTCCTGACTCGAGGGTGTCATGCACGAGGCCGACGGCGTCGCCGATATGGGGCGCAAGGCGAGGGGCGTACTCGTCAAGGTAGGACCGGGCGATGTCGTCAAACGAAAGGGCCAGGCGGTTGTAGATCTTTGCCAGGACGAGGTTTTTCTCCTTCAGCACGACGTCGAGCTTTTGGCGGAAGATCTTCGGGTCGAGCAGGTCCTGGGCGCGCAGCCCGATACGAGCGGCCTTGTCCGAATAGGCGGGCCGATCCCGCGTTTGGTCGTGCCGAGGCGGTTCTTACCGAGGTAACGCTCGGTAAGGGCGTCCAGCTCCTGGTGGTACGGCATAACGAGATGAGCGCTGCCCGATATGACAAGGCGGGAGCAATCGACCCCGCGGCGCGCCAAGGCGTCCATCTCGTCGATCAGGAACTTTGGCTCGATCACGACGCCATTGCCGATCACGGGGGTTATGTAGGGGTAAAGGACACCGCTCGGTACGAGTTGGAGGGCAAACCTTTCACCATCCACGACGACCGTGTGGCCAGCGTTGTGGCCGCCCTGGTAGCGCACAACCACCTGCATCTCTTTGGCGAGCAGGTCGGTGAGTTTCGCTTTTCCTTCGTCACCCCATTGGGTGCCTACTATCACAGTCGCCGGCACGCGAGTGCTCCTCCTAAGAAAGGGGCGGCACGCACGAGCATACAGGTCCGGCCGGCCGGCACAGGCCGACTTCGGCCCGCTCGGTCAGTGCAGGACCAGGCCGCGCGCCGCCCCCTGCTCGCCTGTGCCCCCGCGGCCAACACCCACGAGCGCCTGGCTCGTCTGAGTAGGGGCTGGGGCATCTTCGCCGATGACGTCGACCGTGACGGTGTCCCCGTCGGAGTACTTGCCCTCGAGCAAGGCCATGGCCAGTTGGTCGCCGATGCTGCGCTGGATGAGGCGCTTGAGCGGCCGTGCCCCATAGGCCGGGTCGTAGCCGGTCCTTGCGAGCCAGTCCTTGGCCGCGTCCGTGACGATGAGGCTAAGGCGCCGGGAAGCCAGGCGCCGCTCCAGGTCGCGCAGCTGAATTTCCACGATATGGGCAATGTCGGCCTGGGTCAGCTCGTTGAAATGGACGATCTCGTCGACACGGTTCAAGAACTCCGGTTTAAACGCCTCGCGCAGGTCGCCCCGGTAATTCGAGGTCATTATGAGGACCGTATTGGTGAAATTGACCGTGCGGCCCTGGCCGTCCGTCAAACGGCCGTCGTCAAGGACCTGCAGGAGGACATTGAAGACGTCCGGGTGGGCCTTTTCGATCTCGTCGAGCAGCACGACGGAGTAGGGCCGGCGGCGGACAGCCTCTGTGAGCTGGCCCCCCTCCTCGTAGCCCACATAGCCGGGAGGAGCCCCGACAAGGCGGGCAACGGAGTGCTTTTCCATGTACTCGGACATGTCGATGCGGACCATGGCTTTCTCGTCGTCAAACAGGAAATCGGCCAGCGCCCTAGCCAGTTCGGTTTTTCCGACACCGGTCGGGCCAAGGAAGAGAAAACTCCCGATGGGCCGGTCCGGGTCCGAAAGGCCACTTCGAGAACGCCGGATGGCGTTGGCCACAGCCCTCACCGCCTCGTCCTGGCCCACGACCCTCTCGTGCAGGAAATCCTCCATTTTCACGAGCTTTGCGACCTCACCCTCCAGCAAGCGGCTGACGGGGACGCCGGTCCATTTGGCGACTACCTCGGCGACATCTTCCTCATCCACCTCCTGCTTGAGCATTTTCTGGCCTGTTTGCAGCTCTTCGAGGTGTTTGGTGGCATCGTCGATGCGCCGGGACAGATCCGGGAGCCGGCCGTAGCGGATCTCGGAAGCCTTCGCCAGCTCGCCGTTGCGCTCGTAGCGCTCAGCTTCGCCCCGGAGCCCCTCCATCTCTTCCTTGAGGCTGTTGATCGCAGTTATTGCGTCCTTTTCAGCCTGCCAGTGACCTTTCATCCCGTCCGAGGTCTCGTGGAGGTTGGCCAGCTCTTCGTCCAGCCGGCCGAGGCGTTCCTTGGACGCTTCGTCGGTCTCTTTTGCCAGAGCGACACGCTCGATCTCGAGCTGGCGGATCCTGCGCTCCACGACATCGATCTCGGTCGGCATCGAGTCGATCTCGATCCGCAACCGGCTGGCCGCCTCGTCGACAAGGTCGATCGCCTTGTCGGGCAGGAAACGCCCGGTTATATACCTGTCGGACAGGACCGCCGCCGCTACCAGAGCGGAGTCCATTATGCGCACTCCGTGGTGCACCTCGTAGCGTTCCTTTAGGCCCCGCAATATCGCGATCGTGTCCTCAACTGAGGGCTCGCCGACAAAGACGGGCTGGAAACGCCTTTCCAGTGCCGCATCTTTTTCGATGCGCTTGCGGTATTCATCGAGGGTCGTGGCCCCGATCAGGCGAAGCTCCCCGCGAGCCAGCATCGGCTTTATCATGTTGCCCGCGTCCATGGCGCCCTCGGCTGCGCCGGCGCCGACGATCGTATGCAGCTCGTCGATGAAGCTGATGATCTCTCCGCCTGCATCGGAAATTTCCTTCAGGACGGCCTTCAGACGCTCTTCGAACTCACCGCGGTACTTGGCGCCGGCGACCATGGCGCCGAGGTCGAGCGCGAGCACCCGCTTGCCCCTTAGGCTTTCCGGCACGTCGCCCTCGACTATCCGTCGCGCGAGACCCTCCACGATGGCCGTCTTGCCGACACCGGGCTCGCCAATCAGGACAGGGTTGTTCTTTGTGCGTCGCGAGAGGACCTGGATGACGCGCCGGATTTCCTCGTCCCGGCCGATTACGGGGTCGAGCTTGCCCCGGCGGGCTTCCTCGGTGAGGTCTCGCCCGTACTTCTCCAAAGCCTGGTAGCTCTCTTCGGGGTTTTGGCTTGTCACCCGGTGGCTGCCCCGCACCTCGCGGAGAGCCTCGAGCAGGTCGTCGTGGGA
Source organism: uncultured Acidimicrobiaceae bacterium (assembly GCA_963699075.1). Classification (GTDB taxonomy): domain Bacteria; phylum Actinomycetota; class Acidimicrobiia; order Acidimicrobiales; family Palsa-688; genus Fen-671. The sequence continues at coordinate 953,064 of CAVOTF010000006.1, forward strand.
GGCGCCGACGCGCTGAGCCGACGCGAGGAGGATGTGCTCCACCGACAGGTACTCATCGCCGAGGGTGGTCCGTTCACGGCCAGCCTGTTCGAGGAGCTCGCGGGCTTCGCGCGATAGTCCCGGGCCCTCACCTCCAAAGCTGTGGGGCAATTTCGACACTGCGTCTTCGAGCCGGTTGCGCAAAGGGAGCACGGCCACACCGACGCGCTCCAGCACGGGGAGCACGGCTGTACCTTCCTGGCCGAGCAGAGCCAGCAAAAAATGATCCGGTGTTACCTCAGGGTTGTTGCGCCCGCGGGCATCGGCCACCGCAGCGCTGAAAGCTTCCTGGGTTTTTTGTGTCCATCGGTTCGCGTCAATCGCCAATTCACTCGCCTCCTTTTGATCACTCGCGCCTTAGCGCTGCGGAGCCCAACGCACCGGGCTCATGTCGAGCGGCACCAGGTCCCGCCTGTAATGGCGATGCACCTGGTCCACTGCGGCACGGGCCTCCGCTCGCGCCTGCGAGACCTCCTGTCGCAAGCGTGCGACCTCGGCCTCGAGCTCGATCACGCGCTTTACCCCCTCCAAATTGAGGCCTCCGGACGTCAAGTCCCCAATACGCCGCAGCAGTTCTATGTCTTTGTCGCTGTAGCGCCTGCTTCCCCCCAGGGTGCGAGCGGGGCCAAGAAGACCTCTCCGTTCGTAGATCCGCAGCGTCTGAGGGTGGACCCCAGCCAGCTCGGCTGCAACAGAAATCACGTACACGGCCATGGCCTGGTCCCTTGCACCAGCACGTCGCGGCGCTGCACCCCGAGCGGCACCGCCGCCTGGCGCGCCTACATTTTGGCCCTCAGAGATCATTCGCTCTCAACTCCTAACTTCTCACGCAATTTGTGACCTGAACCCTCCGACGCCCGTGCGAGGGCCTCGAGGGCCCGACGTTCGTCAGCAGAGAGCTTCGCCGGGACGTCCACCTCGAAAGTTACGAGCAGGTCGCCTGGCTTGCCGGCCTTGGGGACACCATGCCCGGCGACCCTGAAGACGCGCCCTGACCGGGTCCCCGCAGGTACCTTGACGTTGACCGGCTTGGAGTTGAGGGTCGGCACCGCCACGGTGGTGCCGAGCGCCGCCTCGGCAAAGGTGATCGGCACTTTCACCGTCAGGTCCTTACCTTTCTGGCCGAACACCGGGTGGGCTGCTATGTGGACGACGACGTAAAGGTCGCCGGCGGGGCCGCCGTAGCGGCCCGCACCTCCCCGGCCCGGGACCCGGATCCGTTGGCCGTCCTCCACGCCGGGTGGGATGCGCACTTTTACCTGACGAGCGCGCCGCTCCGTCCCGCGACCGGCACAGGTCGGGCACGGCACCTCTATCTGCATACCCGTACCGCCGCAGGCGGTACAAGGGTGGCTGAAAGAGAACATCCCCTGGTTTTCGTTGATCACGCCGCTGCCCCCGCACACCGGGCAAACACGCGGGGCGGTGCCGGGCGCGGCGCCACTACCCCCGCAGGTCGAACAGGGGGCCTCCGAGATCACATTGACCGTCGTCGTCGCCCCTTTTACCGCTTCTTCAAAGGACAGGTGCAGCTCCGCGTCGACGTCATCACCGCGCAGGGCCCGACAGCCCCCGAACTTGACCGCCCCCGGCGCCCAGCTCTGCCAAAAATATTGCCGAGAAGATCTCCCAGGTCGTCCACCCGGAAGTTCGAAAACCCGGCGCCCTCGCCGGCAGGAGCACCCGACCCCGCAAATGGGTTGCCGGCGAAACCCTGCTGGCTCATCGTGCGGACTTCGTCGTACTCCTTGCGCTTGGCCTGGTCGCCGAGCACCTCATAGGCGGCGTTGACCTCCTTGAAGCGCTCCTCAGAACCAGGATGGGCATCGGGGTGGAACTGCTTGGCCAGCTTGCGATAGGCGCGCGCGATCTCCTTGTCCGAGGCGGTCTTGGAGAGCCCCAAGAATCTGGTAGTAGTCCTTTTCGAGCCACTCGCGCTGGACGGCCACCCGCTCAGCCCCTCACTTTCACCATGGCCGGGCGAAGCGCGCGACCCTTCCAGATGTAGCCCGCCCGCAATACCTCGCTTACTTCGGGCGTACCGGGCCCGTCCGCTCGGTCCGCCGGCTCATGGGCTACCGCCTCGTGGTGCTCAGGGTCAAAGTGCTCGCCTTCGGGGTCAATGCGCTGAAGGCCTTCCTTGGAAAGGATTTCGAACAGCGCACTTGCGATCTGCTTGACGTCGGCACCTCCACCATGTGCGAGCGCCAGGTCGGCCGTGTCCAGGACCGGGAGCAGCTTTTTGACAAGAGCTGCCGCCGCATTTTCGAATATTTCTCGCTGCTGGCGGTCAACGCGCTTGCGGTAGTTGTCAAACTCGGCTTGGAGGCGGAGCAAGGACTCGAGGTACTCGTCGCGCTGGCGCGCCACCTCGGCGAGCGCCGGCAGCGGGTACTCGGCAGCGTCGTCCGAGATATCTACCTCGTCCGCCGCGCTATATACGTCCTCGCCGCCTTCACCCGTCATGCTTGACCGCCCTCGTCGACGATCTCCGCGTCAACTACCTCTTCGTCACTGGCGCCATTGTCGGATGCCGCGCTGGTATACCCTCCCTCGCCCCCGGCACCAGCTGGGCCACCGGAAGAACCAGGCGTACCGGCACTAGCTGAAGCGGCCTCGTACATCCGCTTCCCGAGCTCCTGCACGCCGACCGCCAAACGCTCAGTTGCGCTCTTTATCGCATCCAGGTCGCTCCCACCGATCGCATCTTTCAGCGTTTTGAGATCGGCTTCTACGCGCTCTTTTTCCGAGCCACTGACCTCGCCCGCTTGGTCACGGAGCATCTTCTCGGTCTGGTACACCAAGGAATCGGCATTGTTGCGAACTTCAGCCTCTTCCTTGCGGCGCCGGTCGTCGGCAGCGTGAGCCTCCGCATCGCGCACCATTCGGTCTATCTCGTCCCTGTTAAGCGACGACTGACCGGTGATGGTCATCGACTGTTCCTTGCCAGTTGCGCGGTCGCGGGCCGAGACGTGCACGATCCCGTTGGCGTCGATGTCGAAAGTGACCTCGATCTGAGGGATGCCGCGAGGCGCCGGGGGCAGGTCGACGAGCTCGAACTTGCCAAGGGTCTTGTTGTACATAGCCATCTCGCGCTCACCCTGGAGCACATGGACCTGCACAGAAGGCTGCATATCCTCTGCGGTAGTGAACACTTCGCTCTTCTTGGTCGGGATCGTCGTGTTGCGTTCGATCAATTTCGTCATGACCCCGCCCTTTGTCTCGATACCGAGAGAAAGCGGCGTCACGTCGAGCAGCAAGATGTCCTTCACCTCGCCCTTCAGAACACCGGCCTGCACGGCAGCGCCGACGGCGACTACCTCGTCAGGGTTGACGCCCTTGTGAGGGTCCTTGCCCGTCATGGTGCGCACGAGCTCTTGGATCGCGGGCATACGCGTTGCACCGCCCACGAGCACGACGTGGTCGATCTTTTCCTTGCTGAGCCCGGCATCCTTGATCGCCTGCTCGAACGGCCCGCGGCAGGCCTCCGTGAGATCTGCCGTCATTTCCTGGAGCTTCGACCGCGTCAGCTTTACGTCGAGGTGCTTGGGGCCGTCGCTGGTCGCCGTGATGAACGGGAGGTTTATTGTGGTCTCCTGCACCGCCGATAGCTCGATCTTGGCCTTTTCAGCGGCTTCCTTCAGCCTCTGCAGCGCCATCTTGTCGTTCGACAGGTCGACACCCTCTGTGTCTTTGAAGGTCTTGATGAGCCAGTCCATGACCCGCTGGTCCCAGTCGTCGCCCCCGAGATGGGTGTTGCCGCTCGTCGCCTTCACCTGGAAAATACCCTCACTGATCTCGAGCACGGACACGTCGAAGGTGCCGCCGCCCAGGTCGAACACGAGGATCGTCTGCTCCTGCTCCTCTTTGTCCAGGCCATAGGCCAGGGCGGCAGCAGTCGGTTCGTTTATGATCCGCAGCACCTCGAGACCAGCGATCTGGCCAGCCTCCTTTGTCGCGGTGCGCTGGGCATCGTCGAAGTACGCCGGGACGGTGATGACCGCCTGCGTGACAGCGGTGCCGAGGTAGCTCTCTGCGTCCCTCTTCAGCTTCTGCAGGATGCGCGCGGAGATCTCCTGCGGGTTATAGGCCTTCCCGTCAATGTCAATGTGCCACGAGTTGTCGCCCATGTGGCGCTTTACGGACCTGATCGTCCGGTCCGGGTTTGTGATGGCCTGGCGTTTGGCGACCTCGCCAACCAGGACCTCACCCGACTTGGAGAAGCCGACTACCGAGGGGGTCGTCCGGGCCCCTTCGGCGTTGGCGATCACGGTGGGCTCACCGCCCTCCAGGACGGCGACTACCGAGTTGGTAGTACCGAGGTCGATACCGACAGCCTTTGCCATGACAAGCCTCCTTGAACGGGCCGGCCCCACTTGCCCGGTCCTCACGTTGTGGTCTACATCTACTGAGCGCCTTGGCGTGCGCCTGTATTACATGGTAGCAAACTTGAGTGCCTACCTGTCAAGAAATCTGGCACGGGGTAACGCCGGTTCGAGGCCTTCGGACCTGGCCGGATAGGCTTTAGCCCATGCCGGCACTTGTACTCGTCCGTCACGGCCAGAGCCTGTGGAACCTCGAGAACCGCTTCACAGGATGGTGGGACGTCGATCTCTCCCCTACGGGTGAGGAGGAAGCGCGCCAAGCTGGCCGTCTCCTCGCCGAAGAGGGCCTTCTGGCCGACGTAGCCCACACCTCGCTGCTTACCCGCGCCATTAGGACGCTCAACATCCTGCAAACCGAGACCGGGCGGCTCTGGATCCCGGTCCACCGGCACTGGCGCCTGAACGAGCGCCACTACGGCGGCTTGACCGGCCTCGATAAGGCGGAAACGCGCGACAAGTTCGGCGAGGAGCAGTTCCTGCTGTGGCGTCGCAGTTACGACGTACCCCCGCCGCCCATGGAAGCAGGCCAGAGCTTTGACGTGTCGGCTGACCCCCGTTACGTCCCGGGGGTGGTCCCGGCCACCGAGTGCCTCGCCGACGTCGTGGTGCGCATGCTCCCGTACTGGTTCGACGCCATTGCCCCGCAATTGCTTAGTGGCAAGGTCGTCCTTGTGGCCGCCCATGGCAACAGCATCCGGGCCCTCATCAAGCACCTCGACCAGATGAGCGGCGCGGATATCGCCAAGCTGGAGATCCCAACAGGTGTGCCGATCGTCTACGAGCTGGACAAGGCCCTCAGGCCCGTCCAACCGGGCGGCCGCTGGCTCGGTGACCCCGACGCCATCGCGGCTGCGGCCGAGGCCGTCCGCCGGCAAGGCCAGAGAGCCTGAGAGCGCAGCGCCCCGGCCGGGTGGCCCCAGGCGGGCCGGGCCGGCCGCTAACTTCGGTGGAAATGAGATGGCAGCCTGGCGGACGCCGGGTGGCTGCTGTTTTCGCTGCCTCGGCCGCCCTGGCCGCCTTGGCCAGCGCTTGCGGCCACTCCAAGCATGCCGCCCTCCCCCCGCCGAGCACGGTGCCCAGCACTACCACGAGCTCCACGACCACTACCACGCCGCGCCATGCCCATCACAAGCCAGTCTGCCCTCTCACGGGTGCAGCACCCCCCTCTGGCAAGGTGCCGCAACGGCCTGCCCTAGCGGTCAAGGTGGAGAACCTGCCAGCAGCGCGCCCCCAGTGGGGCCTCGACAAAGCGGACATCGTGTTCGAGGAGCCGGTCGAAGGCGGGATCACCCGGTTCGTTGCCGTCTACCAGTGCCAGGCGGCCGCCAGGATCGAGCCGGTCCGCTCGGGCCGCTTCGTCGACGTGCAAATCTTGCAGCCGCTGGGCAAGGTCCTGTTCGCTTACTCGGGAGCAATCCAGCCCGTCATAGACGCCATCGACGCCCCGGGTTCGCTCCTCGAAGATGTCGGGGCGGACAGGGCCAGCGGCGCCTACACGAGGGACAACACCCGCCTGGAACCCCACAACCTGGAAACTTCGACGGCAGCGCTCTACTCGGCGGGGGCGACTTTCGGCTACTCCCTCACAGAGCCGCCGCCGCCCTATTTCGCCTACGGTCACGCGCCGCCCGGCGGCACGCCGGCGAGCGCGGTGCACCTGTGGTTCTCCAACCTGGACGAGACGACCTGGACCTGGGGGGTCAGGTCGCGGCGTTGGTTCAGGTCCTACTCCGACACTGGTCCCGCGATCCAGGGCGACGACGTTCAGATCTCCGCCGCCAACGTTGTGGTGCTCCGGGTGAACGAGTACCCGACCCCCTACGTCGAGGACGAGACCGGTGCCCACGAGAACGAGCTCACCCTGACAGGGAGCGGCCAGGCCTACGTGTTCCGCGACGGCTTCGAGCTGAAGGGGATGTGGGAACGCCCGTCCCTGTCCCAGCCGGCGACCTTCGTGATGCCGGACGGGGCGAAAATGAACCTCACGCCGGGCAACACCTGGGAGGAGCTGCTGCCAACGACGGCGTCATACAGCGCAGCGACCTTCTCCGTCGCCGGCTAGCCCACCCAAAGCACCAACCCCGGGCTGTTGCGCCCGCGCTACTTCTTGGGCGAAGGCGGGACGTAGCTCATGTCCCAGGCGAGGTGACGTCGCCAAAGCACCAGCGCGAAAAAGCCCCATGCTGCGGTGATGACCAGCCAGATAACGGCGAAGGCGGTGTGGCCGTCCAGCGTGAAGGTTATGGCGAGCCCGAGGGCCACCAGCGTGAAGACGGCGAGGATACGCCAACCCCACGATGACATCACGGCGATCCCGAGTTGCGGCGGCCCCGCCGTGCCGCCGACAGTGCTCGAGACCGGCACAGCGGGCAACGGCCCGCTGGTGCCTACCTTGCGGGAACCAGCCCCCCCACTAACTGCGGCGGGGGGGCCGTCGGTTCCACGTTTTGCTGCATACTTGTTACGAGCCATGGACCAACAGGTCTAGATGGCTCCCGGCCCGGTCTCACCGGTGCGGATCCGGGTCACGCTGTCGACAGCCGACACCCAGATCTTGCCGTCGCCGATTTTGCCGGTGCGGGCGGCCTTGGAGATGGCCTCGACGACGTCGTCTGCCACTCTCGGCTGCCGTGATGATTTCCAGCTTGACCTTGGGGACGTACTCGACTTTGTACTCGGCACCGCGGTAGACCTCCGTGTGGCCTCGCTGGCGGCCGAAGCCCTTGACTTCGGTGATCGTCATGCCGGCGATGCCCACAAAAGACAGGGCTTCACGGACAGCGTCAAGTGCGTGTGGCTTGATAACGGCGGTTACGAGGATCATTAGATACCACCTTCGATCGGACCAACTGGGCACCGAGACAAGTTGGCACCCCAACCTGTCTCGGCGCGAACTCTTAGTTACTCACCTCACCCACCCGAAGCCGATGGCGGTGGAGTAGGCATCATGCTGCCCATCTCGAGAGTCCCCGAACCACCACCGACACCGACTCGTGCGGCGAGCTCGTCGGGGTAAGCCTCCTCACCATGGACGGCCATGTCCCCAATTTCGAGCACCTCGTCTTTGTAGGCAGCACCATGCAGGAGCAGCCCGATGAGCTTCATGAGTATGAACGTTATAAGTGCCGACCAGAAAATGACGAATATGGCGGCTCGGAACTGCTCCCACAACTGGTGGAACGAACCCGTGTACAGCAGGCCCTGCACCGAGAACGGCGTACAACTCTTGGTGGTGCCGAGATATTGAGCTGTTGAAGTGTTGACCACCTGCCCGTACTTGTCCAGGGTGCCGCACCCATACTCGATCATGTTCGGGTCACCGAATATACCCAGCATCAAACCGCCGAAGAAGCCAGCTATGCCGTGTGTGTATATAACGCCGAGCGCGTCATCGACCTTGCTGAACGGCTTCACCTTGACCAAGAAGTTCCACGCACACCAGACAATCGCCGTATCGATCAACCCGACCCAGATGGCACCCCAGCCGTTGACCCAACCGGCGCACGGAGTAATCCCGACTAACCCGCAGATCATTCCGTTAACGCCACCCAGGAAGGTCGGTCGCTTCGCTTTGGAGAACAAACCGTCCATACCCATCCACGCGAGGACTCCGACGGCAGTAGCGATATTCGTGTTGACCACAGCGGCCGACATATCGATGCCCGCATAGTAAGGGTCACCACCGTTGAACCCGTTCCAGCCGAGCCATAGGATGCCGGCCCCTACCGCGGCGATTAGGAGGTTGTTGGGTACGAAGTGTTCTCGGTCTCGCGCGAGTCTAGGCCCGAGGACCCAGGCCGCAACGAAGCCCGAAACCCCAGCCGACATATGGATGACGAAGCCGCCCGAAAAGTCGAGGGCGCCTTCCTGTGCGAAGTAGCCTCCACCCCATAGCATGAACCCGTCAACGCCGTAGACGAAAGTTGACCAAGCCGGGCACAGGATGCACCAGGCAAGGAACTTGATCCGGCCGAGCACGCTCCCGATGAACAGCAGAGGCGTGATCGCAGCAAAGACGAACTGGAAGTAGAGGAGCGAATCGGTGGGGAAGTGGAAGGGGATGACTGTGTTTGCCGCGGACACCGCTTGGCCCTGTTCTTGGAGGGCGCTGGTGACCGTGCCCGGTGTTCCCAACAAAGTTATCGAAGAAGTGCTTGAAGAACCCGACGCCACTGAGTTGGGTCTGCACCCCGTTCTTCACGCCATCTCCAAGCGAGGTAGCACCAAAGCCCATCTTGTAGCTCCACAACACCCAAGCCACGAGGACCAACGCGAAGCCCGAGAACATCATGGACATGACGTTCACCGCCCACTTCTTCGGGACGACCGCTGCATAAAGGACAGCGAGGCCGGGGATGCTCTGTCAACGCGACGAACGTGGCGGCGGCAACCTGCCACGTGTTGTCGCCCGTGTTCAGCCAGCTGGGGTACGGCACGGGAACTGCTCCGGCTAGAGCAAGCAGGTGCACGGTTCGAGACTCCTCTCATACGATCACACGTCGCGACGCCCAAGCTGGGGCTCGGACGCCTTCCCCCAACGGGGTACGACAAGGCCAGAAGTTCGCCCCCTGGCAGCCAAAGGATTGTAAACGGGGGTTTCCAATAAGTCACGTGCGTGTTACCAACGCGTTAACTGGGACCAGCATCGGCCCAGGGCCCGGCTACGATCACCGGAATGGCCCCGGGTAACGGCTCTTCAACGGCTCAGCAGGCACCGAGAGGCGGACCGGTCGACGTGCCCCGACAGCCTCTCACGACCTTGCGCGGGGCTCCCGTCGAGGTAGACAGCCGCCGGGCCACTCGCCTGGTCGTCGCCTTCTGCCTAACTGCTCTGGGCTTTGCGGTGGTCAGCCTCTTCGTGGCCGGCATCCATAAGAACGCTCAGATCACGATTCTTCGCCAGCACGGAGTGGGAGTCGAAGTGACCGTCACCGGATGCCGCGGGTTGCTCGGGGGGAGCGGCAGCAATGCCGCCGGCGACACCTGCCGCGGGATCTTCGTCCTTGACGGACGGAGTTACAGCGACACGATCCCTGGGGATACCCTCCGCGCTCCTGGCACGACGCTCCGATTGGTTACGGCCGCAAGCGATCCCGGCCTAATCGCAACGGTCCACCAGGCGGAAACCGACCATGCGTCATGGAGCATCTTCATTCTCCCGTCCGTGCTCCTGATGGTTCTGTTGGCGCTTGTGACCTCGTGCGTCATCGGGCGCCGACGGGCCACACGGTCCGTCAGTTCAGCTGGCTGCGCTGGCGTCGGGACTTCGCAGATGCCCCCCGCTTCTGGGGTACCGGCGGCGGCGTATAGCGCTTGTTCTTATAGCGCTTGTTCGACGCCGGACGGGCCATGACCGACGTCTCGCCGCCAGTGGAGTACTTCAGGTTGCGCTGCAACCGGTAAGCCCGGACAAGGTACCAGGCGCCCACCATGACGAAAGGCACGCCGAAGCCCCAGTAGTGAAGATTGAATATGGCCAGCCCGTACATGGCGACCACGAGGCCCAGGTAGAGGCGCTTGCGCCATAGGGCCATAACGGTCATCAGCACGGACAGGATGATCAGTACGGCGAACAGGTCGTAATAGGTAGACGGGTTCACGTGTAACCTGTCGATGGCTCCATTGAGTCGAGCCGGCGGGTCGTGGATCACAAGGTCGTGAGTGACTAGGAAGGCGATCAGGGTCGCCAAAAGGCCCACGAATATGCCAATCGCCCGCTCTTTGTCGTTGGCCTGCTTGGCCTCGATCTCGAGCTCTTCGCCGGTCAGGTCGTAAGCACCCCTAGATCGAGCAGCCTTGTCAGGGTCCTCGGGTTTCAGGGCAGCATTGCGCAGCCGATCGGCCAGGCGGGGCTTTGGTTGGCCGCTGCTGGGGCGCGACAACCATGGGAGCAATCGGTGCAAGAGGCTTATGCTCGGCGGGGTATCATCGCCCGGACCTTTGACGCTGACACCGCTCGGCATCAAGCAAGGCTAGCACGAGCCCCCCGGCATCGCCCAAGTCGCAACTTTTATTGTCTATTGCGGGTGCTGATCCGACGAGGTTGCTTTGAGCGCTTGCTCGATGGCCGCACGGAGCCGTTGGGCCGCTTCGTCGCCCTTCAACTTCCGCCCGCCAGAGCGCACGTAGAAGGTGTCCACGACGGCGTTGCCAAGCGTGGTCACCCTCGCCGAACCGATGTCCAGGCCCTGCGCGGCAATGGCGGACGTTACCTTGTGCAGCACTCCCACGGCGTCGGGGGCGCGCACCTCCACGACCGTCGCGTTCGTTGCGGCCGAGTTGTCAATGATCACGCGCACTTCAGGGCTCGGGAGAGCGAGTGCCCGGCGCGAGCGGGCCGGAGGGCGCCGTGCGAGCGCTTCGCCGACGCTGAAGCGCTTTTCGAGCGCGCCTTTGATATCGCTCACGACTCGCTCCCAGCGCGGGTCCGCGTGCTCGGGCAGGTCGAGCGTGAAAACCTCCAGCGCCTGGCCGCGTTCACTGTGAATGCGCGCCTCGAGCACCCCAATCCCGTATAGCGAGAGCACCCCCGTGACGTCGCTGAAAAGCCCCGGCCGGTCGGTGGCCACGATGACCAGTTCGCGCTGGTCCGGCAGAATCTGGAGCCCGCCGGAGGCCATAAGCTCGCGCTGCTCATCCGAGGGGAACGGGGGGCCGGCCGGCACAGGACGCCCGGCCAAGACGGCGCTCGCCCGCTCCACTAGCTGGTCGACAAGGCGGGCTTTCCATGGGGTCCAGGCTGCCGAGCCCGTGGCCTCCCCGTCCGCCACAGCAATACCCCTGAGAAGCTCCAGGGTCGTCTCGCTACCCACTGTTTCAGCCACCACGTTGACCGTGGCAGGGTCGTCGAGGTCGCGTCGCGTCGCTATCTCGGGTAGCAGGAGGTGGAGGCGGACCAGCCGCTGCAGGATCCACCTGTCGTCGGTGGACAGTCCCAGGCGCTCGCCGACCCCCGCCGTAATAGCTTCGCCGGCCTGCGAATGGTCGACGGGCGTCCCTTTCCCTATGTCATGCAGGAGTGCCCCGAGCAGGAGGAGATCCGGCCGGTGCACGTCCCTCTGGTGTGCCGCCGCGTTAGCCACGGTCTCGAGCAGGTGCCGGTCGACCGTCCAGCGGTGGTACGGGTTGAACTGCGGCATGTTGCGGACGCGGGCCGATTCAGGCAGGTACCGCTCCCAGACCTCCAGCTGGTCGAGGGTCTCGATGGCGTGGGTGCCGGCATGGCCAACCGCGAGGAGCCCGAGGAACGCTCGTGTGACGTCCTCTGTCCACGGGCTTGGCGGGCTTTGCACCTCCTCCGACAGGCGCGCCATCGTGGCCCGGGCAAGAGGGGCCCGAGCTCGGCGGACGCGGACGCAGCCCGCAGAGCAATCGTCGGGTCGTCGCCGATGCGGACAGACAACGGGACTACCACCTCGTTGTCCCGCAGGACAAGGCCCGCCCCGAGAGCCTTGTCCGCCGAGCCCCCCCGGCCACGCGGGCCGGCGAGCCATGACTCAACCCTGCGCCAGGCGTCCTCGGTAAGCCACGCAACTGCACGCCCTGCCCGCGCCACACCCCGGGCGACCTCCTCGCGGCCACCCATGCCCAGGGCTTCGGCGACCCTGTCCTGGTCTTCGAGCGTCAGGCGTTCGGTGCGCCGCCCGCTCGGCCGTTGCAGCTCCACCCTGACTGCGTGAAGGAAGTCTCCAGCGCTCGCCAGCCGCTCGTCCGCAGCGACAGAAGCCAACACCGGGGTCACCGCCGCCATGAGGCCGAGCAGCTGCACGTCGCGCAGGCCGCCGCGTCCCTCCTGGAGCTGTGGTTCGAGCAAGAAAGCGACGTCACCTTGGTCCTCTTGGACGCGCGCCCGTGACTCGATCACCTCGGGCAGCCATTTGCCTACCCGCTTTTCCCAAAGCCGCCTTCCTAGTTCAACTGCCCTTGCGCCGAGCTCAGCGTCTCCCGCCACGGGCCGAGCATCCAGTAGGCCCTGGGCCACGCGCAGGTCCGATTCGGCGGCCTGAGCCACCTGAGAAAGGGTCCGGACACTGTGGTCGAGCGGCATCGGGTCGTCCCAGATCGGGTACCAGAGCCGGTCGGCGACCTGCACCACGTCCGGCCAGCCATCGTGCACGAGCAGCAGGTCCAGGTCGCTACCGGGGGCGAGGTCGCCACGCCCGAGGCTCCCAACCGCCAAAAGCGCAAGCCCCTTGGAGGGGTCTTCATCAGTCGTACGGGGCCGGCGGCCGCGTAGAGGCAGCCGGCCTTCCCGCCGACCGCGACCAGCACCCGTCCCGGCGGCGACCGCCCAGTCGAATACCTGTACCAGCCAGCTGTCGGTGAGATCCCCAGCCGCCTTGCTCCAGTCGCGGCCGCGCAGCGCCGTATCTTCGCGCAGTCGAGCCCACGCTTCGCTCAACCTGGGTAGCTCGCTGGGCCGGGTCACCTTAGCGGGATTTGCCATTTCACGCACGGTAGCCGGGCCAGAGGCGAGCTGTCAGCCCCGAAGCGCGAGCGATCGGCCGGCGCAGCGCGGCCCTGACCGAACCCTCGGTGCCCACCAGCACAGCGCTTCTTCGAGCGCGCGTCACCGCCGTGTACAGCAGCTCCCGTGTGAGGGCCCGCGAAGATGCGGGGGGCAGTAACACCACGACCTCGTCGAACTCCGATCCTTGCGCTCGGTGCGCGGTCATGGCGAAGGCGGTCTGGACGGCCGCCAACCGCGACGGGCTGACCGTTACGATTTCGGCTCCCCGCCTGAAGGCAACCGTGAGCCTCCCGTCGGCCCGCTCGATCACCACGCCGGTGTCGCCGTTGAAGAGCCCCAGGCTGTAGTCGTTCTGAGTGACGATTACCGGCCGGCCCACGTACCACCCGCCCTCGGAGCCGACGACGTCACCGGCCAGCCAATGCTCAACGTTGGCGTTCCAAGTGCTGGCGCCCGCCGGGCCCGCCCGGTGCGCGCAGAGCAACCGGAGCTGACCCAGAACCTCGAGGGCGCCCGGGCCATCGCCACAGCGTCCTGCGTCAGCGAGGAGCCGGCCCAAGCTGCAGACCGCCGAGCGGACGGGCTCGAGCGCCGCGTCGCTAGCGCTTGCGACCTCGACAGCAAGCCAGCGGGTGCTCGAAGCCTGCTCGGGCCGCACCCCAGCAGCCGTTCGCTCGGGCACGACCTCCGAGGTGCCCTCGGACAAGGCAGCCATCACGGCGTCCTCGTCACCGGCACGTACCGCATTTGCCAGCGCCTCGAGCGGGCCTCGGAACCGGTGATTGGCCCTTAGCACTGTGATGCACGCTCCGACCGGGCCGGCACCCGAACTTGCCGGCAAACCAGCGGCTGCAGGGCCGACGATGTCGCCGAGGACGGCACCGGCCTCCACAGACGCCAATTGTTCCTGGTCGCCCAGCAGGACGAGCCGTGCATCTTCCCGGACAGCCTCCAACAGACGGGCCATGAGCGGCAGCGACATCATCGAGGTTTCGTCGACGATCACGACGTCGTGGGGCAGCCGGTTGTCCCGGTTGTGCCGGAAGCGGTTGGCGCTCGCAGGGTGACGGCCCAACAGGCGGTGCACGGTGGACGCGCCGAGGGTCAGCAGCCGGGCCCGCACCGCCTCGTCCACGTCGAGCCTGCGGCCCTCCGAATGGACTGCCTCGGCCATCCGTGCTGCCGCTTTGCCCGTCGGCGCTGCAAGCGCTACCAGCAGCCTGGGCCTTTCACCAACCCCAGCCTGTTCCTCGAGGAGAGCTAATAGGCGGGCGACCGTGGTCGTCTTACCCGTACCCGGGCCCCCGGCGATCACGCTGAAATGGCGACGAACGGCAATCTCGGCAGCTCTACCTTGCAGGCCTCCGATGTCGTCGTGGAACAACCGTGCCAGTCCATCGGCCAGCAGGGCCTCCTCGGCAGCAATAGGCTCGGCGCTGGAACGGGCGATGAGGTCGCCGGCGACGGCCACTTCGTCGCGCCAGTAGCGGTCCAAGTAGAGGGCCGTCCCGACGAGGCGGAGAGGGCGGTCGTCCGGCCCGCCGTCGCCGACAGACACCGCTGGGCTCGAGGCTACGTGCTCGGCCCAGAGCTCGAGGGAGGGCCACGGGAGCCCGGAGAGATCGGCCTCGTCCTCGGCGTCGGCGGTAGCGGTTTCCCGGACCGTGGCCAGGTCGGCGAGCACGTGGCCCACACGGGGGGCCCGAACAGCCAGGGCCGCGGCAAGTGCCACCAGCTCATCGGCGTCGCGTCCCAGGCGGCCAAGAGCCAAGGCAACATGGACATCCGCGGCGACGAGCACGCCCGCCCGGTTGAACTGCGCAAGCAGGCCGTCGGGCGCAAGGCCGAGGACCGATTGGGCGTCGAGCTGCTCAACGGCCATCGGCAGCGCTCCCCGAGAGGTCGCCGGCGAGGAGGTCGGAGAGTTCGACCACGAGCTGAGAGGGCGGCCTCCACGAAAAGACCCCGCAGGTCCGCCCCTGGACGGTTAGCGCCTCCGGCCCGGTCATCCCCCGTACGAAGAGGTAGACGGCCCCCCCTAGGTGCTCTTCGGGGTGGTAACCCGGCAATCGCCAGCGGAGGTAGCGGTGCAGCGCCACCATGTACAAAATGGCCTGAAGGGGGTAATGCGCGCGGCGCATCTCGGCTTCCAGGGCGTCGGGGCGATAATGCCAGGCGGTCAAGTCCTCCCCTGGAGGAGCAAGCCAATTGGTCTTGTAGTCCGCAACGAAGTACCGCTGGCCGCCCGCCTCCCCCAACCGGAAGACGAGGTCGAGGCTCCCGGTCAGGTACCCCCGAAGGTTGGGCACCAGCTCTGGGCCGGTCAGCGCCGACGGGTACCCAGCGAGAGGCTCTCCGGCCGGCAGGTGAGTGTCCATCAACCGCGCCACTTCCGAAAGCAGCACCTCACCGGTCGGGTCGTCTCCACCGGCGACCGGGAGCTCGAACCCGAGCTCGTCGAGCCGGTCGACGCGAGAGAGGTCGCGAAGGCGCGCTCCGTCGGCCCAGCCGTCGAGGGGCGTGAGGAGGGCGGCTTCGAGACCTTCCGCCAACATCTCGGCGTCCAATGCGCCCCGCATGTAGCTGGCCTGCTGGTCGTGGACAGCATCTAGGAGAGCCGCACGTAGGTCGGCGGCCGAAAAGTCGGCTTTTTCGAGGACGCGGTGCACGAAAGTGCCGAATTCGGCCCCAGCAGGAGCTCGGCTGAGCACCGGGACAACAGAACGCAACTGCTCCTCTTCGCCGTTCGGCAAGAGCGGTGCGAGATCGGCCGCAGTCGTGGCCACGGGCTCGTCGATGGTGCCCGGCTCCTCGGGCTCGCTACCGACGACGTCCGCGCCGGGCTCGTCGCCACCGGTGAGGTAGCCGACTTCCTCGTCGCCATGAGGGGACCGGCCAGTGTGCGCGAGCGCAGTGATGCTCGTGTAGGAACTTCGCCGCCATTCGAGGTCGAGGTGCCGGCCGAAGGACGCCGCCGAGAGGTCGAGCCGCGGACCGCTGGAGCTCCCCCGGCCGAGACGCGCGGGCACGACTGCGCCACAATGCTCGACACTTATAAGGCCCGGCGAGCGTCCAGCCAACCTTCGCAGTTCGGCTTCTACTTCCTCGTCTTTGGGCTCGTTCGGCGGGCCACTCGGCTTTACGTCCCCGTTCGGCCCCCTGACAAGCAGTAACCGCCCGATCGCCGAATGTTGGCAGTCGCGGGTTGCCGCCCACCAGATGACGGCCTGGTGCTTAGCCCGCGTGAGGGCCACATAGAGATGGCGCAGGTCCTCGCCGCGCCTTTCCACCTTGTTTGCGTTGTAGTGCACACCGTAGGCCCAGTCCTCGATATCTCCTCCTACGTCCAATTTTCGCCGGTCCCCATCGGCCGGGTCGTGGAAGACGACCGGCTCGCCGGCACGGTCGCGCGACCCTGCGTCCCACAAGTAGGGGCAATAGACAATCGGGAACTCGAGCCCTTTGGCCCGGTGCACCGTCAAAACTTGTACTGCAGCAGCATCGGAATCGAGCCGGCGGCTGCGCTGCTCTCCTTCTGCACCTTCGCTGCTCACCTCGTCGATGCGACGAGCCAGCCATGCGCGCAGTGCAGCCAGGCCAAGTTGGGACTGGCCCGCCTCGGCATGCAGCAACTCCGCGATATGCCCGAGGTCAGTGAGCTGACGCTCGCCGTCTACGACGTGCAGCAACCGGTCGGGCAGGCCTTCGGTCGCTGAAATGTGCGAAAACAGCGTCGCGACGCCGCCTTGGCGCAGGAGGGCTGACCAATTGTGAAGCCGAGAATGCAGTTCTTCCCACGTCTTTTCGTCCGCCAGCGCGAGTTCCTCGGCGGTCATACCCACAAAGGGGGTCAAGCCGGTCGCTGCGGCAAACGAGCGAGAGGTCGGCTGCTCGAGAGCGCTCAGGAGCCTCAACCAGTGGTGAGAAGCGGGCGTCGAAAGCACGCTCTGCACACCCGCTACGACGACCGGGACCCCGACCGCCCGCAGCGACGATTGCACCACGGCCGCCTGTCGGTTGGTGCGTACCAAGACCCCTATGTCCCCTGCCCCGACCGGCCGCTGTCGCCGCTGTCCGTCCGGGCCGCGCCCCTTACCAGGGCCGCTCCGGACTCGAGGAGCCTCACGACATCGGCCGCGAGGTCGTCGGCCACGAACCTCACGGCGGAGTCCTTTTGGATTAGGCCCTTGCTAATTCGCTCCAGCCCTATCCCGCGCCGGGGCACGAAGCGCGCGCGCAGTGGCGCGGGGACTGGCGCACCCGCGAGGCCAGGCTGCTGATGAGCCTGCGTGGCATGGGCCGTCCGGTACTGGATCTCGGGGTGGCCGAAGTGGAGCGGGTGGAACAAGGCGTCGTAAGCAGCGAGGAGCGCTGCGTCGGAGCGCCAGTTCTCCTCGAGCGTGAAGCGTTGCCCGGGCTCGGCCTCCCTGGCGGCCTCGAGGTAGGCGTACACATCAGCACCGCGGAACGAATAGACGGCCTGCTTCGGGTCGCCGATCAGGACCAGGCGGGTTACACCGTCAGCGAACGCCCGTTGGACCACCTTCCATTGGACGGAGTCGGTGTCTTGGAACTCGTCCACGAGCACCACCCGGTAACGCTCGCGCAGCCGGCGGCGCGCCATGTCGCCTCGCTTTTCGTCCGAAAGTGCCGCAAGAAGACGGTCGAGAAGGCCGTCGTAGGTCAAGAGATTGGCATCGAGAAGGCGCCCCTTGAGATCTCGGCGAACGCCCTCCGCCAGCCGCCTGCGCAGGCCGGATGGGCTGGAGTCCTGCATGTCGGGCTCGGGGTCAAGCACAGTGCCGGGGTTGTCGACCGCCCTGAACGCAAGTTCCAGCGCCTCCTTGCGCCGGAACGGTGGTATCGCCGACCGGAGGGCGTAGCGGATGAACAGGTCGTCTAAAACGTCCTCCACCAGGTCGGACTGGTCCTCAAGGAGCGTCGCGCCGTCTGCCACCTCGCCCCAAACGCCTAGCGCCGCCAGGACCATATGGCAAAAGCCATGCGTCGTCGTAATTGTTGCCGTATCGAAGCTGCCGAGCGCATCGGCCAACCTGCGCCGTCGCTCCGACGCCGGCACGGGGCCACCTTCGGCTAGCAGCTGCACGACGGCGTCCTCGGCGGGAAGCGCGGCCCCGACCTCCAGGTACCGGCCGAGGCTCGCTTCGGCGGACACGAGCCGCTCTCGCACTCGGTCTCTCAGCTCACCGGTGGCCATCCGCGTGAAAGTGACGACCAGGATGTCCGATAGCGGCACGCCCTCGGCCACTAGGCGCGCCACCAACGCTGCCACGGTAAAGGTCTTGCCGGTGCCGGCGCTGGCCTCGAGGATCGTCACCCCCGGCCCGGGTAGCGGCCCACAAACGTCGAAATTCCTCGGTCCTGGTTGCATTCGTGTGCTCAATGCCCGGGGAGGCGTTCATGGATAAGCAGCGGCCCCCAGAGCCTTATCGCCATACGGCCGAACCTGCTCGGTTCGTCCATTGCCCAGCCGTGGCCCTCCTCGCCAGGCCGTGGAAGCCGCTGGACAATCTGTTCAAAGGGGAACTCCGGCCCTAACACCGCAACGTGCTCCGGGTCGGCATCTTCACCGGGGAACTCCTCCCAATTAGAGGCCCACCGTCCTCGGGCAGCTTCGCGAGGGGCTTGGGTTTGGGTAGAACCTGGACTTGCCGCCTCAGCCCAGGCCGCCGAAGTGGCACAGTAAATCGGGAGCGGCTCGCACATTCCCCGCCGGTAAATGTCCACTAGCACCTGGAGCAACTCGATGGCCCGTGACCTGACATCGCCGCCGCCTGAGCGCAACGGGTCGAGCGTGCTCACGTTGACCCGAGGCCTCGAGGGCGTGCTCCCCTCAGCCTGGCCGATCGTGACCGCCGACGGGACGAGCTCGGGGTGCGCCGCGCTCAAGGCCAGGAACTGCGCCCACGCCCTCAGGCGGTGCTTCGGGCGCAGCTTCGAATAGGTACAGCGCAAGATCGTCCCCGCGTGGGCTCCGGGCACCGTGCCGACGAGCGAGAAGCCATCAGGCAGGGCAACGTTTACCTCGATAGTTGCCGCGGGTGCCTTGGCGCTCGGCAATCCGTCGAACACCGCCACCAACGCCTCCACTACCGCCCCAACCTCGGCGAGGGCGGCGTCTCCCAGCGGGCCCGGCGGCAGCAGGCCTCTTCCCCTCTCAGCGGCGAGAGCCCTTTCCAAGCTGGCTCCGGCCAACCTTGTCTCGAGTAGCCGGTCCCCGAGCGCCCACCTCTCCAGGGGCCCAAGCTCGACCGGCAAAGCGTCTGTAAGTTGCTCGGCGAAATCGCCGGCATAGAACCCGAGGCGCTCGCGAAGGAACGCCTTCACGGGGTGCTCGAGGAACCGCACGAGTGACGCGAGCTGCACCGTCGTCCCTTCCGGCGGTGGGAGCAGGACCGGCAGGAAATCGGCGCGCGGGTGGCGATCTGCCGTCACGGCCCTTGCCCCGGCCAGCTCCGCCTCGTCGAAGCGCCAGGCGCTGTCAATACCGAGCTTGCCCGGAGTGAAATTGACCGGGTCGAACCCTTGGAGGGGGTGTTGGACAACAACCGCTTCACGGGCCGGACGTGCCGCGTCGTCGAGGCGGACAGTCCTGTCGACGACGTCCAACAGCTCAGACACGGGCACCGCTGGCGGACGTCGCTGGTTGAGGTGCTGGTCGCGCCCCTCAAAGGTGATGACCAGGTGCTCAGTTGCTGCAAGCAGTGCGTCGAGCAGCAGCTGGCGGTCCTCCCGTGGGAGGTCTCGGTCCCCAACCTGCGGGCTCGCGAGCAATAGGTCGTCGCCGTCCTGGTGACCTGGGCGGGGGAACTGGCCATCGTCGAGGCCTAGCAGGCATACGACGCGGTGGGGCACCGAACGCATGGGGACCAACGTGCAAATAGTCATGTCGCCGGTGCGAAAATTCGCCCTTGTGGGCCGCCCCCTAAGGCGGTCGGCGAGCAGAGCGCGCGCCTCGGGTAGGTCGAGCTCGATCAAAGACGCGGGACCGCCCGCGAGCGCCTCCTCGGCCACGTCGTCAAGAGCACGCCCCAGCTGTTCGCTTTGCCAAGCATCAGCGGGGGCGGCGACAGCCAGCCGGGCCGTCCCTTCCGCCAGCGCGTCCGCCCATTGCCGGGCACTTTTGGGCCCTTTCAACTGGTCGAGGGTTACCCCGAGCCGCTCAACGAGCTCAGCAAAACGCCCGGCCAGGTCGATCTCGCCACCTGAAATGTCGCCGAACGCCAATGTCGAGCCGAATACCCGCTCGCCGTCCTCGCTCATGGCCACGCCCAACAAGAGGCGGTCAAGCCCGGCGCGCCATGTACCGACTTCCCCGGCCCGGCCCAACTTCCACAAGGCCCGATGCTCTTGGTCGAGGCCCCAATGGGTACCTGTGCCAGCGAGCCAACGTTCGACCTGGGACAGTTCGTCGCCGTCGAAGCCAAAACGCCGGCTAACTGGCCCGCGTGACGCAAAGTCGAGGACCTGGGAAGCGGTCACCTTGCTGTCGGCGAGCTCGAGAAGGTGCGCCGGTACAGCTAGCAATGGGTTTGTCTGGCGGAGCGAGCGGTCAGCCAAACGAGCGCGGAGCTCAGGTGCGCCGGCAAGGCTTGCAGCACCGAAACTGGCCTGGACCAGCGGGGCGAACAGTTCTATGTCGGGGCACATAATGATCACGTCGCGCGGTTCGAGAGTCGGGTCCGCCTCCAATAGGTGAAGCACGGCTTCCCGCACCACCTCCACCTGACGGGCACGACCATGGCACGAATGAGCACGCAGGCTGTCGTCGCCTTCGGCGAGAAGGGGCCGGGGGTCACCCGCGCCCGCTGATTTCGCGGGGCCTGGCGGGGCCTTGTCGGCTCGAATATCGGCCTGGACCAAGCCCAGCAAGGTGGAAGGTCGGTCCTCGACGGGCCGGTGCTCGCCCCCTGTCACACCCTGCGCCGCCAGCACCAGCTGCATCTCGCGGGCGTCTCGTCCCCACGAGCGCAGCAGCGGGTTGGACGGCAACCGGACGGTCCTGTCTTGGGCTCTGACGGGGCCGAGCGCCGGCTCGTCCGAGAGGTTTGAGGCCATTTTCTCCCAAAGGGCCGCGGAGGGATGAAGCAGGAAAAGGTGCACATCCCTGTGCACCGATATGGCCTTCAGGACCCGGAGGTGGCTGGCCGGCAAACGGGTGAGGCCGAAGACCGACAATCGTCTTGGCAGGTCGAGCAAGCCCGGCCCGGCCTCGATAAGGGCGGGGGCTGCCGTGAAACGCTCAGCGGGGCTAGGAGGCCCCAGCCGCTGCCGCAGGTGCCGCCAAAGCTCGGCCTGCCAGGCGACGTCGGCTGGCCGCGATGTGGCGGGGCCTCCGTCGAGCCCTTCCTTCCAGGCCATGAGCATTTCTGGGCGGTGCACTGCGTAGCTGTCAAAGAGGCCTGCAATGTGGCGGACCGTGGCAAAGCGCCGCGGCCCCTTGCCCGATACGGCCGGGGACGACGCGCGCAAATGGGCCGCCAATGGCCACATGGCCTCGTCGTCAAGGTGTTCGTCCACCAATTGCAGCAGCGGCCAGACCGAGCGCTCAGGGGCCAGGGATCCCGGTCGAACCGGGGCAGCCCAGGACCGAAGGCAGCTGTCATCGCCGCGGCGACCAAGGCTGCAGGAAAGGGGAAATCGATATTGGCGCAAACGCCGTCCCCTGCCCCGTTGCTTGTCCCGAGCCGGCGTGAAAGGCGCTGTGACAACCAACGCTCCACCCCCCTTGTGGGTACCGCGACAACCTCCCGGGCCATTGGGTCCGCTAAGGGGTCGACCAGCAGGTCCCCAAGAGCGTCGACGAGGTGGTCCGAGCGTTCCGACCGGTGGAGGTAGAGCACATGCCCAAGGCTACGAGGCGGCTGGGACGCGCGGGGCGAGTTGGCGGGACGTTACGCCCGTGGCGCGAAGGCCGGGCCCGCTAGCCGGTCACGCCTATGCTCGAAGGCGGGCGCGGTAGCCGGGCCGTTACCATCGGTGCAATGTTCGAGGCGGTCGACCGGGCAATAGCGCGTGCTCACCTTCGCCACCGGGATGCGACACGCGACCTCAGCAGGCTGCCCGACCCCTACCGTGCCAGGTGGGGGCCCCAGGTCGCGATGGGCTACTGGGAAGCGGCCGATCTCCCGTTTTATGCCGGGCTCGCCCAGACTTTCCCGCTCGCCGACCGTTGGTACTGCTCCTTGCTTCGGCCCTACTTTCCCAAACCGGCGTTTCCTGATCGCCGCAACGGCAGATGGCCTCATCGACGACATGTTCGCCGGGATGATCGATTACCCGCGTACTGGCACGATCTTCGACCCGCTCGACCGCAACGGCGTCAGCTGGGTTAATTACCATCACGTCGGTGGCGCGAAAGCTGCCGTAAAACGAGTACAGCATCGTCGACCCCGACTTCCGGAGCTGTTCGGAGGAAAAACCTCAAAATATCCAGATTGGAAAAGGTTTTGCCGCGGCGGTCATTAATGCCGTGATGAAAGCCAAGGCGTGGCCCAATACTCTGCTCATCTGGTTCTACGACGAACACGGTGGCTATTTCGACCATGTCCCGCCTCCCCCGGCAGCCGAGCCGGACGATGTCGTACCTCGAAGCCTTCTCCAGCGGGGCGGACCGACCCGTTCGGCCCTGCAGTCTCTCGGGCTCCTGGCAAGGCTCCGGGCCGTCGGCTCCGGCTCCGGCCGTTACGACCGGTACGGCTTCCGAGTGCCGGCGGAAGTCGTCTCGCCCTTCGCGAAAAAGGGTTACGTTTCAAGCACAACCTACGACCACACGTCAGTGCTAAAGCTGATCGAACGCAATGGGACCTGCCCCCCCTCACTGAACGAGACGCGGCGGCGGCGGCACCGCTCGACATGGTGGACTTCGACAACCCTTCCTTCACGACTGCACCCGTCCTGCCGGCGCCCTCGGTCCCCTGGGCGTCGTGAAGCCCGTTGGCTGCGAACGTCGTCCAGACCGTCGCAACTAGCCACGCTCAAGGGAGCGAGCGACGGGAATCGAACCCGCGTTCTCAGCTTGGGAAGCTGATGTACTGCCTCTGTACGACGCTCGCGTAACAAAATCCGTCCGACCCCAATGTTAGCCGGGCACTGCTCTTGGTGGGACCGGAGACGAAGGCCCAAATCATCCCACCCTGGCCGACCGCCGGCTGTGGCGAATGCCGGGGCGTAAAAGGACCGCATTGTTGGCTCGGCAAAGAGGGGCCATTAGCGGGGAGGGCTGCCGAGTAAAGTGACTTGGCCACTTGGCAAAGGCCGGGTAAGCGTGTACTCTCTTTGCCGGAGCGGGAACCCGCCGCCTGCTCCGCAGAGCGGATCCGAGATCCGCCGCTCGATCTGCTCCGCCAATGGCGCCCTTCGGGGCGCCATTGGTGTCTTCGACAGCGAACGCGTTTGTAACCGGTCCGTTAGATAAAGACAAAGCTGCAGCTTGTAAATGCCCTCAGGCATTGCTGATAAATGTACTCTCGGCGCCTGCGGCCTGGTGCTCGCCGAGCAGCCAGCTGGCCCCTGCGGCCATTGCTTGACCACTGCTCGTAGCTACGCAGGTTGGCTATAGTCAAGACCCTCTGATCGCGTTTGGGGGTGACTACGCACACCGTTGGCCAGACAGCGTCATCCGACATCGCCCGTAACAATGGGACCGCCCCAGACCGAAGCACCAGCGCTGCCCGGTGATATTGCCGCGAGGCTGGCTCTGGCCGAGCTCACCATCTCCGACCTGGAGGCCGAGCGCGACCGGCTCGAGACCATGGTGGTCCGTCTGGGCGCGCTAGCCGCCCAACTTGACGCCGACAGCCTTGTGCATGGCGTGACCGAGGCGGCACGTGACCTGACGGGGGCCGAACTGGCAATGTTCGTGCCCGCCGAGAGGGCGGTGCTCACCGGGCCGACGATCGTGTGCGACCCCGACCTGCTGAGCGTAACGCCGGACCCGGGGCGCGTCCCTTTACTCGCAGGCGCTTTGTGGCGGATCACGCCGGTGCGCCTCGACGACGTCGACGAGTGGGAGGCTGATACTGCCGGGTACGGCCAACTTTTGGACGGGGGCATGTTTCGCAGCTGGGTCGGGGCACCCGTCAGGGCACGCTATGGCGACGCTCTTGGCGGGCTTTATCTCGCCCACCATCGACCAAACGCTTTTGGGGCCCGAGAAGAGGAGCTAACCCAGAGCCTCGCAGCGCATCTCGGGGCGAGCCTCGACAATCTCACGGTTTTCCAAGAACGCTCTCGGGTAGCGCAGGCCCTGCAACAAACTCTTTTACCCCCGGTCCTCCCAGATGTCGAAGGCGTCGACGTTGCAGTCCGCTACCGCCCTGCGAAGTCAAGTTCCTTGGTGGGAGGGGATTTCTACGACATGTTCGAGGCGCGCCCAGACGTGTGGGGCTTGATGATCGGCGACGTGACTGGAGTGGGGCCCGAAGCTGCTGCCCTAACGGGTATCGCTCGCTATGCGGCTCGTGCGCTCGCGGCACAGGAACACTCACCCGCGCGCCTGTTGACCCAATTGAACGAAACGCTCGTCGGGTTCGGCCTGCAGGACCGTTTTTGCACTGTCTTGTATGCAGAACTGCACCCCGGCCCCGATGTCCTAACGATAAAGATCGCTAACGGAGGCCACCCGTACCCCTACATCCTGCGTTCGGACGGCCATGTTGAGGAGATAGCCATCAGCGGTACGCTCCTCGGCCTGTTGAGCGACGTCGCGTTTGAAGAGCTCGAACTGGTTCTGGGACCAGGGGACGTGCTCGTGGCTTACACAGATGGTGTGACCGAAGCCCGCAACCCAACCGGTTCTTTTTTCGGCACCGACGGCTTAGTGCGAACACTGCCTGGCTGCACCGGTCGGCCTGCCGCGTGGGTGGCGCAGCGTATCGAACTGGCGGTGACTGAGCACCAGGCTGGCGCGGCTCCGGACGACATCGCCATCGTGGTAGTGCAGGGCCTTCCCGATCGTCCCACTGAGCAGGTTCGCGCTCCCCGGCACGCTCGCCGCAACCGCTGAGGCCGCTCCCAGTGCCCGAACCTTGGCGCGAACCGTTCGCCTCGAGCGACGCAGTTCGCCGCCGCATGAGCACCCAGCGACGCGAGGGCACCGCACCGGAACTTGTCCTGCGCCGCGCATTGCATGCTCTGGGGCTTCGTTACCGCCTGCACGAGGCACCGTTGCCGGGCCTCCGGCGCAAAGCCGACATCGTGTTCCGCCCTGCCCGCGTGGCGGTTTTCGTCGACGGCTGCTTCTGGCATGGGTGCCCGGAGCACGGACGCCGCACGCATAGGGTCAACGGGTGGTATTGGCCAGACAAGATCGCCCGTAACCGTCGCAGGGACGAGGAGACCGGACAGCTCCTGTCAGGGGCCGGCTGGCTGGTCCTACGGGTATGGGAACACGAAATAAGCGGCCCTGCTGTTCGTCTTGCGGCTGAACGGGTGAGGGAGGCCTTGGTCGCGCACCGTGCCCGTGTTACGCGGGAGGCCCGCTCGCCAAAGTAACCGTGACAGTGTGCGACTGGCCCGTCACGCCCACCCAGACGATTGTGACCTTGTTACCCGGGGAGTGCGGGACCATCAGATGTTCGAGCTGCTCCGGGGTCGAAACGGAGTGGCCGTCGAACTTCGTGACCACATCGCCGGACGCAATACCGGCTTGCTGGGCGGGAGAGCCGGCCACCACGTTCTCGATATCTACGCCGTTCACAGAGGCGGAGCCATCGCCCAGGAACGACCTGTTCTCCGTGGGGCTCTCGAGAAGGCCGAGGAAACCCGTCGCCCCCACGTGCACGGTTGCGCTCCCGTGGCCGCTCTCGATTTGATGGGCGATCGCAATTGCCGCGCTGAGCGGGATCGCAAAGCCTTGGTTGCCTTCCGACGAAAAAGCGAAGCTCTCGGATGCGGCGGTGTCCATGCCGATCACCTCGCCTGAGGCGTTGACCAGTGGGCCGCCTGAGTCCCCGGCCTCAACATTGGCATTTACCTCGATGAGGCCCGACAGCTGCTCGCTGCCGCCCGTCAGTTCGTCGTTCGCAGTGATCGACTGGTTAAGAGCAGTGATCGAGCCGCCGGCGCTAGTGGGTGTGCCGCCGGTCCCCCCGGCGTTGCCTATCGCGACCACTGCCTCGCCCATCGACTGGCTGGAGGGCGCCAGCTTGGCTGTCGTCAGACCTGAGGCACCCTGCAGCTGGACCAAAGCAACATCGTGGGTGTTGTCGTAGCCAACGACCGTCGCCGGGTAGGTTTCCCCGTTGCCGACATCGGTGACGGTCAGTTTCGTCGCACCGTCGATTACGTGGTTGTTCGTTAATACCAGGCCGGTCGACGTGAGCACGATCCCAGTCCCTGCTCCCTCGGCGCCCTCATAGTTGAAGGTCGAGTTGATGTCCACGACCTCGGGGTCCACCTTGGAAGCGATGGCTGAGACATCGGAAGGCCCGCCGGCTCCCTCCGTGCTCCCTGAGCCGCTCCCGCCCGACCCACCGAACGGCGAGCTCCCGGAACCTCCGCTGCCCGGGTTCCCCGACGATGGCGTCGTGGTAACCGGCGTAGAGGCTCCGCTAGCCAATTGGCTCGAAGGCCACGCGACCCGGCTCACGCCGGCACCAGCCACCCCGGCCGCTGCGATTACCAGGATGGCCGCGGCGGACCGGAGCCCTTTGGCATGGCGAGAAGGACCTTGCGGGGAAAGCCCGGGACCGCTTTGATAGGGCTGTTCCGGGGCAAACGGGGGCTGCTCATAAGGCGACTGGCCGTAAGGTGCGTGGCCGTAAGGTGACTGGCCATAAGGTGCTTGCCCATAAGGTGCTTGCCCGTAAGGCGACTGGCCGTAAGGTGCTTGCCCATAAGGCGGCTGACCGTACGGCGGCTGGCCGTGGGGCTGTTGACCGTGAGGAGCCTGCACATACGGCGGCTGACCGTAAGAGGGCTGGCCGTAAGAGGGCTGAGCGTAAGAGGGCTGGCCGTGGGCTGGGGGGAAGTAAGGGGGCTGGTTGGCCGGGGCGTGGTTGGCAGGGGCGTGGTTGGCTGGGGGTTGGTTGCCCGGGGGTTGGTTGCCCGGGTGTTGGGCGATTGACGTGGGTGGCCAGGCAGGGGCTACCGCACCAGCAGGAGGATGAGCGGGCCCGGTAACGCCGGCCGGCCCGGGCCCTCGCGGGGCGCCACCAAAGGGCCCGTGCGGCGCGGGCCACCGTGCGCTGTCGCTTTCGTCACTCAATGGGGTCTCTTGGTCGCCCATGGCTGCCTCCGGTCACTAGCTAAATCGTCCTTGCTGTCTCTCCAGTGAAGGGCGGTTGTCTGTGAACGGCCTAAGCCAGTCCTGAAACTCTCTGCAACGCCCTCCGCCCTGCCAAAACGCGGAGATTCAACGGAAGTTCATTCACTCTCAGTGATTGTCATCGACACGATCGTCACGCGCTCTTTAGGCTTACCAGAGCTTGTACCCAACGCGTCGATCGCGGCAACCACGTCGAGGCCGTTGACGACCTTGCCGAACAGCGAGTACTGCGGGGGCAGGCGCACCCCGCTTGGCCCGCTGATCACGAAGAACTGGCTGCCGTTCGTGTTCGGCCCGGCATTGGCCATCGCCAGGGATCCCAGCTCGTAGCGGCCGGGCTTGGGGAGCTCGTCTTCGAACTCGTACCCTGGCCCGCCGGTCCCGGTACCCCTCGGGTCGCCACCTTGGAGCACGAAACCCGGGATCACCCGGTGGAAGAAGATGCCGTCGAAGTAGTGGTACCTGGCCAGGAACACGAAATTGTTGACGGTCTTGGGGGCGCCCACAGGGTCCAGCGCTATCGTCATCGTCCCCTTCGAGGTGACCATCTCGGCGCTGTAGCGCCGGGTGACGTCGATGCACATTGGGGGGGGAGCGTCGAAGTGCTGACTCTTAGGGCTCGAACCATCGGTAGCTGGGCAGGGAGTGGCCATGGCACCCTGTCTAGCGCCCGCCGGGCAGCTAAACGGCTCGCGGCTCAAAAGCGACGGTCAGTTCGGCTCGTCCACTGCCGATAGGCATCTTGAAGACGCTGCGCCCAGGGCGCTCGGCACCGGACTGTCGGGCTGCCCGGGCGGAGCGTCCTAAGGGCCCTCGCCAATTTCCGCAAGGGCGGTTGTAAGGGCGCGGATGAGCCGGCGGGCAGTTGCCGGCGAAAGGTGCGCAACCAGACCAGCCCCGGGCCGGCCGACCTCTTCTACCGTGAGCTCGACCCGAAGGTCGTTGCAGACCTCGCAATCATCGAAAGCGGCGACAACCCACGCGAGCTGGGCGCGCTCAGGGTCGTCATCAGGATGATCGTCGCGACCGTAGTCGGCAAGCTTTTTCACGCTCGCGACGTCGCCATGCCCGGAGCGCGAGTCACCAAGGACCTACTGCCGGTAATGTTCGACGACTTCCTCGGACCTCACAGCCACGTTGTCTGGGTCTTGGCCGGCAGCTCGACGAGCGCGGCGCTGGCGGAGCAGGTCCCAGCACTGGTCGAGGGTGACCTCGATCTCGCGCAGCCTCTCGAGCTCCTGTTCCGAAAACTCCTCGCCCTCGTGTGAGCGCTCGAGGCTGTGCTCCTCATCGGCAAGTACCCCGATGCGGTGCACGATGTCGGCGTCGTTCATGCGGCGTTCTCCTCCCGGTCCTGTCGCCTACCAGCGACCGCACCGCGACGAGCTTAGTGCCCTGCGAAGAACTCCTTTAAGGGCACCAGACGCATCTCCTTGGCCATCATGAAGTCACCGGCCCGTCGTACAGACGACATATCCCGGCGCCCCAGGGCCAGTGTGTGAAATGCTCTAGCCGAACGGGAGGCATTTAGCTCACAGAGGGGGACAACAATTGCGCTGGAACTTGCCAAGTACAGAGATGCCCACCGCGTGGTTCAACGTGGTCCCGCACATGGAGGCGCCCCCTGAGCCACCGCTTCACCCGGGCACCCGCCAACCCGTTGGGCCAGACGACCTGGCCCCCCTTTTCCCCATGGCGCTCATCGGCCAAGAGGTGACCACCGAACCCTATGTCGACATACCCGGCGAAGTGCTCGACGTCCTCGGCCTGTGGCGGCCAACTCCCTTAGTTCGGGCGGAGCGCCTCGAAAAAGCGCTCGGCACTCCCGCACGCATCTACTACAAGGACGAGTCCGTCTCACCTGCCGGGTCCCACAAGCCGAACACGGCGGTCCCGCAAGCCTTCTATAACAAGGCCGAAGGGATTTCCCGCCTCGCCACGGAAACGGGCGCAGGGCAATGGGGCAGCGCCCTGTGCTTCGCTTCGGCGCTGTTCGGCCTGGAGTGCAAGGTTTACATGGTACGGGCGTCGTTCGAGCAAAAACCCTACCGGCGCGTACTGATGGAAACCTGGGGCGGCAACGTCGTGCCCAGCCCAGTGGACGACCCCGGACATCCCGGTTCTTTGGGTACCGCGATCAGCGACGCCGTTCGTGACGCGGGAAGCCGTGCGGATACCCATTATGCGCTGGGGTCGGTGCTCAACCATGTGCTGCTGCACCAAACCGTTATCGGCCAAGAGGCCAAGGCCCAGCTGGCCCTCGCCGGCGAGGAGCGGCCCGACGTGGTGATCGGGTGCTGCGGCGGCGGGTCCAACCTAGGAGGCATCAGCCTCCCGTTCGTCCCAGACAAGAACGTCCGGCTCGTCGCGGTTGAGCCCACTTCTTGCCCAACCCTGACCGGAGGGCGTTTCGAGTACGACTTCGGCGATACGGCCGGCTTTACCCCTCTGCTCCCCATGTACACCCTTGGCCACGATTTCGTCCCACCTTCTATCCACGCAGGTGGCTTGCGGTACCACGGGGATGCTCCGATCATCTCGGCGCTAGTTCGCTCCGGGAGGATGGAAGCTCTGGCGTACCCACAATCGAAGACCTTCGAGGCCGCTGTCACCTGGGCGCGCACGCAGGGCACCGTGCCGGCGCCCGAGACCGGTCATGCAGTGCGGGCGGTCATCGACGAGGCCCTCGCAGCCAAGGAGGAGGGCAAGGAAAAGGTGATCCTGTTCAACTATTCCGGGCACGGGTTGCTCGACCTTTCGGCCTACGACGCCTACCTGCACGGCGAGTTGGTGGACTAAGCAAGACAACGACTGCAAACTGTGCGGCTCAATTCGGCTGCGGCAAACTGGGCCCGGCGGCATTGCAATAACGGTAAGTGCAGCGCGCGGCCCGCCCTTGCGGCCAATTACCTGCTAGCGTTGCCCGTGCGCCGCTTCGGGCACGTGGGGTGACGTCTGTGCTGGTAGCCGACCTGGTTCCCCGGCAATTGTTGGAACGTGTATGAGGAACGGAAGGTAGAAGTAGAAATGGCTACAGGTACTGTCAAGTGGTTCAACGGGACCAAAGGTTTCGGCTTCATCAGCCCCGACGACGGAAGTGCTGACGTTTTCGTCCACTTCTCCGCGATTGATGGCGGCGGCTACCGCGAGTTGTCCGAGGGCCAACATGTTCAATTCGAGACGACCCAGGGCCCCAAGGGCCTGCAGGCCAGCGCCGTTAGGGTCGTCTGACGTCCAAAGGCCAGCCGGGACAGGACCTGCCCCGGCTGACGCCGCAGGCCCTCAGCGTTGAGGAGCCGGCGGCGAAGGCCCCGCCCCCCGAGGATCCGGTTCCGGAGACCACGGCGGTTGGGCCTGCACCCACCGAGGCGGCAGTTGTGGACGACAAGGTATTGGCCCTGCGAACGCACGGCCAGTCGTTTGCCGCGATCGCCCGCACGGTCGGGCTCGACAAGGCGGGGGATGCAAACCGGGCTTTCAACCGGGCACTGCGCCGCCGTCCCACCGACCAACAGCAGCAGATACGTCTCGCTGAGAACCGGCGGCTCGATCGAATGGCTGGGGCAGTGACCGCTAATACGGATCTTGGCCCGGAAGAGGTCGACAAACGGATCCGGGCAATCGGAGTACTGCGCGAACGTCTTATGAAGTAGCCCTCTCACCGTTGCCGCCTTCTTCGGAGCGGCGACAACGGTGCTGCAGGACTCGACTTAGAAAGCCTCTTATTACCAGCGCCGGCGCGATCGGCCCGACGTGGCACCGCTGTGACGCGGCCCGAACTGACTGGTAGGACGGGGACCTGCGCTGCGAACGGACGTCTGCGGCGCGGACTGTGCGACCGGCATCGACCGCGGCGCCGCCGGCCCTGTGATGGCGACTATGCGGTCATCCCCCGGGCCAACGACAACGGTCGGGGTTTCGACGCCCGCCCTGCGGGTGAGGCGGCGAGTGTCGGCAACCTGCTCCGGGGTCACCAATGTGACGACCGTGCCGATCGCGCCGGCGCGAGCTGTCCGACCTGAACGATGGACGAACGCCTTATGGTCTTCGGGCGGGTCGACGTGGACCACCAGGGCAACGTCCTCGACGTGGATCCCCCGCGCGGCGATGTCCGTGGCCACGAGGACCTTGGACGTCCCGGCAGCGAACGAAGCCAGGTTGCGCTGGCGGGCGTTCTGCGTGAGGTTGCCATGGAGGTCCACGGCACGGATCCCCGCCTGAGTCAGCTGGCCTGCCAGTTTGCTGGCCCCACGCTTGGTGCGGGTGAAGAGGAGGCTCCGCTGTGCACCTGAGGCGAGCTGGTGCACGATGGCGGCCTTGTCGGAGGCCCTGATCGCGAAGAGGTGGTGGGTCGTCTCGACATGCGTCTCAGTGCCCGTGTCCACGCTGCAGGTGACCGGGTCACGAAGGTAGCGCTTCACGAGCACGTCTACGCCTTGGTCAAGGGTCGCGGAGAAAAGCATCCGCTGGGTGCCTGTGCGGGTCTGGTCCAACAGCCGCCGCACGGCGGGCAAGAAGCCGAGGTCCGACATGTGGTCCGCCTCGTCTACGACGGTTACCTCGACTGCGCCGAGCCGACAATAACCCTGCTCAATCAGGTCCTCCAGTCGCCCCGGGCAGGCGACGAGGATGTCCGCGCCGCCCATCAGCGCCGCCACTTGGGCGCGCTGGGGAAGGCCGCCGTACACGGCTGCGACCCGGAGCCGAGCCGCCCGTGCGAGAGGCACGAATGCGGAGGCCACCTGTGCGGCAAGCTCGCGCGTCGGCACGAGCACGAGGGCCCGCGGCTGTTTGGGCTGCGCCCGGTTGGCCGAAGCTGCCAATCGAGCCACAACCGGGACTGCGAAGGCCAAGGTCTTACCGCTACCGGTACGGGCGCGGCCGAGCACGTCCCGACCTTCTAGCGCGCTCGGAAGGGCGGCTACCTGGACGGGGAACGGCTCTGTGATACCCATTGCTTCGATGGCGCCGATAAGAAAGGGCGGCACACCAAGCTCGGCAAAGGGCGATGAGGCGCGCACCGGCGCGCCTGGGTTGGCTGACAAAATGTTGCTCCTGTTCGTTGAAAACGGTGGCCGTTGATGCGGCGGCCACACACTCAACAGGAGCGGGAACCTCACGTCCCCGGGTTCAACCCGGACAACTCGCACTTCGACCGCGGGCCCCTTTGAGGGGTAACCGCTGGTCCCACCTTACCAGGTGACCGTCAGTAGCGAGCCCGTCAGGTGGTTCGCGGGCGGGAGGGGGCCTGCACGGGCGAAGCTCGGCGTGGTAACCTCCTTGTTCGGGTTCGTGGCCGGGGCCCGACGGGTTGTTTCCCGCCGACATCCCGACGCTACGCCGCCAGAGGTGGGCGTGAGGCGAGCCGATTAGGAGCGCTCATGTCATTCAGCCAAAGAGCCCAGGACCGCGGACGGCACTCTCGGGTTGCGACGCGGCCGTCAACGGAGGGGCACAGTGCGCAGCAGTAGGCCGTGGGACCGAGAGAAGTCGTTCGACCGCGAGTCCAGCGGCGAGGAACGAGCTCCTCGGGGCAGGCAACCCAATTCTGATGAGCAGGCCCTAACGCTCCGTGACTCTGGGCGAACCTTCGCAGCCGTGGCGAGCAGCCTTGGCCTCAAGCGTTCGTCTGACGCGCGCGCAGCGTTCCTGCGTGCCCTTGCCCGCAGGCCTGAGAACGAGAGAGCGCGCCTTTCCAAAAGGGAGCTCGAGCGCCTCGACCAGCTCGAGGCACGCATCCGGGACCGCGACCGCGATGCGCCCGAAAAGATGCAAAGGCGGCTGGGGGCACTCGCAATAATGCGCGATACCCTCCCACGCTCCTAGCGGGCCACTAGTGCTGGTCCGGGACCGCAGGCGGGGCTCAGCGGTGCTGCCGTCATGAGGACCTCAGGTATTCGCCGCATCATTCTTCTCACCCTTGGGTGGGAGGAACTGCCGAAGTCGGTCTCGGTGTACGGCGACACCTCCGGAGAGCGGCTCCGCGAGCCCGTGCCCGGGATCCTCCTGGAGGCGGACGGCGGGTGGATCCTGCTTGATACGGGCCTCAACCGGGCCCTCATTCGCGACGCGTCGCTCTACCGTCGCTTCCACGCCCGTAACCATGGGATCGAGGTCGTCTTGCCTGGCCCGGGGGAACCTCTGGAGGAAGCGCTCGACGCGGCAGGCGTCGCGATGGACAAGATAGTGACGGTTGCGGTCTCCCACCTGCACAACGACCATGCCGGCGGGATCCGTCATTTCGCCGGCCTCGGTGTGCCAGTCCACCTCCAGCGCGATGAACTGGTCTACGGGCTCTCCGAACACCCTGGGCCGGAACGACATGGGATGTTCCGGGTGGACTACGACGACCCGGCGATCCGCTGGGAGCTGGCGGACGGGGAAGTCGAGATCGCCCCAGGGCTGAGCGCGGTGCCCTCCCCTGGGCACACACCCGGCCATCAGAGCTTCCTGGTCGACATCGACGAGTCCGTCGGTGGGGGCGGCTACGTCTTTGCTTTTGACGCGGCCGACCTTACCGAGAACATCGAGCGTGAGGTCGCCGTCGGCGGTTTCATCAACTGCGCACCGGAGGACACCGTCGAGTCGATCCGCCGACTGAAAGCGGTTGCAAGCGAGCGCGGCTACCCGCTTGTGCCGGGCCACGACCCGGTGGCCTGGCCCGCTCTGAGCGCTGAGTTGGCGCGTCGTTGGGACGCCCCGTCAAAAACCGGCTAGCGGCGCAGGGAGGACCGGCACGCTATAACGCTATAAGAGGTCAACCGAAGGGCCTGCCCGGCCGATCAATAGCTCGTAGGGCGTAGCGCCTTTGCTGCGCGCACATCGTCTCGAGGGTCTTTATGAGCAAGTTCATCGTCGGTCGTCAACCCATCTTCGACGCCCAGATGCGCGTCCATGGGTACGAGCTGCTCTTCAGGGACCTGGGCTCCTCCAGGCCGAGCGGCGAAACCATGACCGCGGATGTCCTGGTGCACGCTGGCCTCGACATGGGCCTACCCAGCCTGGTCGGGGACAAGCTCGCCTTTATCAACACGACTCGCTCCTACCTGGTGGGTGAGCATGACATCCCCTTCCCTCCACGCCAAACTGTGATCGACATCCTGGAGGACGTCCCCCGCGACGCCGAGGTTGTTGCAGGCTGCCGCCGTCTGGCCCAAAACGGTTACACCCTCGCCGCCGACGGCCGTTCGATCCGCCAGGACGAGGTGGACCCCCTCCTCGAGCTCGTGTCGATGATCAAGGTGGATGTCTTAGGCCTGTCGGCTGACGAACTGCCAGAAGCGGTGCGGTACTGCTCCGCCTACGGCGTCAAACTGATCGCGAAAAGAGTCGAAGAACAGGACCAGCTCAATGCCTGCCGCAGGCTCGGCTTCGACCTGTTCCAGGGTTACTTGCTGTCCCGTCCCGATGTCGTGGAGGGACAAGCGCTCACGCCGAGCAAGCTAACTTGCCTGCGGATCCTCGAAAAGCTTTACGACCCCAAGACGTCAGCAGAAGATGTCGAGGACATCGTGAAGACCGATGCCTCCATGAGCTACCGGTTCTTGCGTATCGCCGGTGCGGGGGCCGCACGCGGCCTTCACAGGCGCGTCAGCTCGGTGCGCGAGGGTGTTGTGCTTCTTGGCCAGCGCCGCCTCCGTGCCTGGGTTGCTCTGATGCTCCTAGCGGACTCGCATGAGGGCTCGGACGAGCTTCTCAACATCGCGATGACGCGGGCGAGGATGGCCGAACTAATGGCGCAGAAGATCGACCCGAGCCTTTCAGAACCAGCCTTTACCGCAGGCATGGTGTCGGCCCTGGACCTGCTTTTAGGAGTCCCGTTATCGCAGGTCGTGGGCGGCCTCTCCCTCACAAACGAGCTCGAGGACGCCCTGCTCGGGGGCACCGGCCCGCTCGGCAACATCGTCGGCGACGTACAGGCTTGGGAAGTCGGCGACTCTGAGAAGCTGCGGTCGGGGCTCGGCGAGCTGAGCATGGCCGAGGCATACACAGAGGGGCTCGCTTGGGCGATCGAGGTCTGCGGGGCGCTAGAGACCACAGGCTGAGCGGCCACGTGTCATTCGCCGCTTTGGGGCACTATGACCGAGACGGACTGCGCCGGCATTACATCGTTGAAAGTGCCGCTACCCGTCGCCACAAGCGCAGGCGCCGGCTCCGGTTTTGAGATCTTGCTCGTCAATTCGTAGACACTCGCAGTTGTAGCGGCCACGCCCTGCAACCGGACCGTGGCAGTTGTCGCGCCGAGGCTCTTGTTGATCACGACGATCACGACGTGGCGGGGATCCGCCTTGTCGACAGAGGCGTAGACAGACGTGTTGACCTTGTCCGTGGTGGTAGCCCGGACTTCGGTGTCCCCAAAAGCTGCCCCACGGCCGTTGTAGTCCCGATAGATCGCGAACGCGCCGTAGGCGAAACCCTCGTCCGAGGTGAGCGGCCAGAAGGCGGCCGCGTGCACGCCGTAGCGGCCAAAGATCCCGAGCACGTCGGCCGTCGCAATCGCGCCGCTGATCGCCTGCCCCGCGCCGTAATCCCATTCGCTGAAGTCGAGGTTCATCCCGGGGTTGTTGGCCGCGATCTGCGCTCCCAGCCGTGGGATGAGGTCTATACCGTGCCCGTCCAGCGAGTCCTGGGTGATCCAGCTGTCCTCGACATAACTGGGGTCCCAGAGCGAACGGGGGGCCTGCTCCCGGGCGGCCGCCTCTGCAGGCGATATGCCGGTGCCCGTGACCCTCTGCCCGCCACCTGTCGCCTCCGGGTACCAGTGAAGGTCGAGGTCGTTGATGAGCGTCGTCCCGGCCGCGGTGTCTGCTGCCCTCACGTGCCTCATCCACCAATCGAGGAAGTTCCCGTACTTGGCTGAACCAGGTGCGTTCTGGAGAGTCTCGTAGCCTTCCCAGCCGTAGCTGACCGGCCCAGTCACCGGGGCCTCCGGGTCAACTTTTTTGATTGCCGCGGCGTAGGCGAGATCTTTGGACAACAGCTCCGTGTAGGTCGTAGGACCGGGGTGGATCTCCGAGTGGGTCGAGCTCCAGAGATCCGGCTCGTTGTCGAGCGAGAACATGAGGTGTGCGTGCGGGACGGTCTTTGTAAGCCAATAGACGTACTGGTCCTGGTAGACGTCGGGCAGCGTATCGTTGGGAGTGGTCGCGAGAGGGTTGGGGGCCGTCGGCTCGTCGACCTTGAAACGCGTCTTGAGATAGTCGGTGCCGGAGTTCTGAACGGGGCCGGGAGGATCCCGGTCGGCAGAAACATATCCCGCGATTGGGACCGTTAGCAGGACCGGGATCCCGGCCTTCTCGGCGGCTTCGATCGTGGGGAGGACGGCCGCGCCTGGGGACGTCGATGAGGAAAGGTAATCGTCGTTCTCGTACTCGTAGTCAGAACCGGCGTTGGAGTCGTTGTCCTCCCAGTTGTACGCCGTCCACCGGTCTCCTCCCATTCGCACCATGCCCGGGCGTGCTTCGGCCATCGCCTCGGCGAACTGGGTCGGGCCCACGGTCTTGTCGAGGTTCATCCCATATATGAGCGGCGAAATCGCCCTCTGTTGCTCGGTCGTGTTGATATCAAAGGTAACCGTTGCCGACATTGGCGACATTGTCGACGCGAGCCTTCCGGGCCCCGTCATAGCGGCTCCGTCGGGAAGCCAAATAAACGTTCCTGCCGCCGTTATGGCACTTAGCGCCGCGAAAGCAGAACACAGCTGCACCCACGAGCGCCGTCGGGAACCTTCCGTCCACACAACCTACCGCTGCGCTCACGTCCTCATGGCCGGTCTTCTCCTAAGGCAGGCCGCGCTGAGGCTGGCGCTGGGGCGTGGGCCGAGCGAGGCGGCGGGCGGCAGCGAGGCGGCAGGCGACAGCGAGGCGGCAGGCCGAGCGAGGCGCCGAGCGGGACGGGCGGCCAGCTTGGCCGCGCCCCCGAGCCCGGTCTCGACCTCAGCGTCACCGATGTGATCTCGCGACCCTGTACATCGGTGACGGAAACGGTCATTTTTTTGCAAGGGCGTCAGCGATGTGTGGATTATGAACGCCAAGTCGCGGTTTTCAAGTCAACCCCGTTCTTCGCGAGAAAGCAAGGGGTCAGCTCGCTTCTTCAGCTGTGACAAATGTCGCTCCTTCAGCTGTGACAAATGTCACCGGGTTACGCATTTCACGGGGTGACGCATTTCACCGGGTGACGCATTTCACTCGAGCACTCCGTCGATTTTCGTAGATGCCGGCGATATCCGGTGATATAAAAGTCGCCCATGACACGACTCCGCCGGCTCCCGAACGCTCTCTTGGTACACGGACGACATTGAGCACGATTGATTTCGCCACTCAATCAAGCGCCGTGACGCAACGCCGGCGTCGCTCGCGACCTCGCCCTTTTCACGCCGGCCATTTGCTGTCGATCGTCCTCGCCGTCGTCGCCGCGGTGGCAGTGCTAGCGGCGCTGCAAGGACGGTCCGCCGTCCGCTCCGTGCCTCTGGCGGCACGGTCGGTCGCCGCCGGAGCCGTGCTCACGGCGGCCGACCTGAAAATCGTGAGCATGCACGCGAACGACGCCTCCATGATCGCGGGGTTGCTCGCCCCGCAAGAGGTCCTTGGGCGCACCTCAACCGTTCCCATTGCCGCCGGCGAGCCGATAACCCGGGCAGAGACTTCGCTCGGGCCTCCAGCTGGTTCCGGCCTGGGTGAAATGAGCCTCGCCGTCCCGTTGACCGATGCGGACGGCGGCAGCATAACCACGGGCGACCGGGTCGACGTAATCGTTGCTGGAGCACAATCTGCCTCGTACGCAGCCCAAGACGTACTGGTCTTGGCTGCCTCTTCGTCCTCGTCGGCATCCCTGCTGGGAGTTCCGGGGGGCAACTACTTCCTGACCCTTGCGGTCGGCAAAGCCACAGCCCTTCGCGTCGCGACTGCATTGGCGTCAAGCGGTACGAACAGTGTGCAGGTGGTCCGGTCCAACGGCGAGAAACCTACGCAAGATGGCGTCTTTTGGATGAAGGGTGCGCCGGGTACAGGCCTTGACGGGGCAGGGACGAGCTGATGGCTGGCACCATTCTGGTTGCACTGACTGCCACCAAAGCGCCTTGGAGCACCAACTTCCGGGAGTATTGCCGCGAGCACACCACCGACATCACCGTCGAGGTGATCGTAACCGTCGGTTCGCTGCTCCACCCGGCTCACCGCCACTACGACGTCCTCGTAATCGACGACATGATGCGCCTTGTGGGTGTAGCCGACGTCGCGGCGGCCCGCGACCGCCAGGTACACGTGGTCGGCTTGACCGATCCCACACAAGGATTGGGCCGCAAGTTCCTCGAAGACCTCCAGGTCGACCAGATTGCCCTCGCCAGCTTGGCGCCATCAGAGCTCGCGGACCTGGTCCGCTCCGTCGGCCCCCATAACGCCCGCACAGCACCCGCCCCGCGGCCCGTCGCGCCGAGCCGCAATCCCAGTTCCAGTTCCAGTCATCGGGGATCGCTCACTACGTTTACCCCGGCTTCGGGCGGAGCAGGTTTGAGCGAAACCCTAGTTGCCGTGGGTGAAATCTTGGCTTGTCAACGCCAGAGGGTGCTAGTTGTCGAAGCCACCGAAATAGCGCCCGTCCTTGCGGGCCGGCTACGTCGCGCCCCAGGAACGGGTCTCCCGTGGGCCCTCGCACGGGCTCAGCAGGACAGGTCGATCTTTCCCGAGGGTCTGACGGGGCGCCGTGATGACGCGGTGGTACCCGTGGGGTCGTTCGACGTGATCTGCGGGATGTCAGCGCCGGGGGGCCCGTTGCCGGTCAACCCTGTAGATCTCACTGCTCTGCTAGAACAAGCCCTCGCTGTTTATGACCACGTCCTGGTCGACACGGGGCCGTGGCTGACGAGGACGGCACAAACCGGGCGGGACCGCCTGGGCTCGGCGCGGGCGGCCCTTGCCCTCGCCCGGCAGGCGCTGGTATTCGCCCGCACCACTCCCGATGGGGCCACCCAGCTCGTTGAATGGCGATCCGCAGCCCATGATAATGGCCTGCAGCTTCCCATTTTCGCGGTGCTTGGTCGGGCGACCGGCAAGTACGAGCGCTCGCACCTGGCCCACATGCTCGAGGCCAACACCACCTGGGCCCATTCGTTCGCCGGCGTGCAGTTCCTGCCCGAAGACGCCCGGGTCACCAAGGCCAGATGGAACTCTGACCTCGTCACCCGAGGAAGATGGTGGCGGTCAGTAGAAGCGCTCGTCCGGGCGACAACGGGACCGCGGCCGCAAAGTGCTGTGGCTCCCGCAATCGACGCCAGTTCGATCTTTGGCACACCCGCCGGGGCTAGTCAATGAACACGACTTCCGCGTACGACCACCTAAGGGCCCGCCTCCATGCTCGGTTGGCGGCGGCAGACAACCCGGTCCTCGACCCGGTGGAGGTCCGCCGATTGGTCGAGAACGAGGTCGAGGTGTTCCAACTCGCAGCCATGCGGCGCAAGAGCGATTTTGAGCCCCTCGCAAACCCGGCGGCAACGGTGAAGCGGCTCGTCCAAGACGTGAACGGGATCGGCAACGAGCTCGAAGAGCTCCTCAGGGACCCAAAAATCGAAGAGATCCGCGGCAACGACGGAGACCTGACATACCGGACTACTGACGGCCAGGTGCACCAGTTGGCCAACCCGGCTAACAAGCAGGCGGTGCTATCGGTGTGCCAGAAGCTCCTCACCAAGGCCGACGAACAACTCGACGCCGCCCACCCACGCGTGGACGCCGTACGCATTTACGTGGCAACGCCTTACGGTGAGCGTCAGGCGCGGCTATCAGCCTCCGTCCCACCCCGTGTCGACGGTGTGATCAGCTTTACCCTCCGGATCCCGCAAAAGCGCAACACCACGCTGCACGACCTCGTCGGCTTCGGGTCGCTCACCGAGCCAGCCGCGACGTTCCTCGAGGTCGTGGTAAGGGCAAGTCGCTCCAAGACCCTGGTCACCGGCCCACCGGGGGGCGGTAAGACCACCCTCATCGAAGGATTGCTACGAGCCCTCCCTGCGCGGGTCCGCGTCATCGTGTGCGAGGAAAACCGTGAGCTCAATGCACCACTTCTCAACGGTGACTACTGGGCAACATCCAAGGTGGAGGACCTGACTGACCTGATGCGCTCGGCCAGGGTGAACAGCCCGGAAATGATCGTACTGGGCGAGCTTAAGGGTGCCGAGGCCTGGGACTTGCTGATGGGCGGCAAATTTGGCACAGCCGTGATCGCCGCGGTGCATGCCGACAACACCGCGGGTGCATTTGAGGGCCTGGCCATGGCGGCCAACCCCGCCGTACCCGCCATGTCTGTGAACTCGCTTGTCGACCATTTCTCTCGCCTTTTCGAAGTGGTCGTATATTGCGACGTTTCCTACGTAACAGAGAGCGATACCTACCTCCGCCGGGTCACCGAGATCGGTGTCGTATTGCCGCAATTCGTGAGCGGCGGTACCGGTCGCGTGGCCGTCACTCCCGTTTTCAAGCGCACCTCTGTACTTGGCGAACTGGAACTGGTTGGCACGGAGTTGCCCGAACGTCTTGCAGAGGAATGTAACCGGGCCCTGACGACCAGGCACCTCGAGATCGACGATGTCCTAAAGGGAGCCGAGGTCCGTTGGTGAGCCTTCTAGCATCATTGCTCGTCGCGGTTGCAGCCTGGTCAGCCTGCGAGACCTTGCAGGGACGGCGCCATGATCATCTGCACCGCACCAAGACGACCCGGTCCCGTAGTCGCGGTCAAATATGGCTCTCGCAAGCGGGGGCAGCCGTCACCAGCGGGCAGTTCGTGGCTGTGTCGACCGGCGCGGGGCTCCTTGTCGCGGCCATTCTGCTGGTGATTTCACGGACCGCGATCGTCGCCCTTATCGGTCTCGTCGCCGGTGGTTGCGCTCCGTACGCCTACTGGTCCGGCCATCGACGCCAGGTCACCGCCGCTCGGGCTGTGGCTTGGCCCGACGCGCTGCGATGCGTGATCGGAGCCCTCTCGTCCGGCACAAGCACCTTGCACGCGTCCCTCGTCGACCTCGCCGACGCTGGGCCGCAACCCCTGCGCGCACCCATGGCGCGTTACGCTCGCCGCTCAGGACAGATCGGGTCGCTCGGCGCGCTTGAAGCAGTGCGAGCGGAACTGGCTGACCCCGTCTCGGACCAGGTGCTTCTCACCTTCTCCCAAGCCGCTAGCGAGGGCACCCAAACGGTGCTGCAGACCCTCGAATTGCTCCTCGAACAGACCAACGGTGATATTGCGCTTCAGGACCGGGTGCGCACGGCGGGCACCCAACTGCGCTTGGCTTCATGGACGGGCTTTTTGGCGCCACTGTTCGTACTGCTGTTGTTCTGCACCGTTTCACCGCAGTACCGGCTGTTCTTTTCTCGGGCCGAGGGCGTCGTGCTCGTGATCGTTGGCACGACGCTGGACGCGCTCGGTCTCATTGTGACCCGCCGCCTAGCGCGCACCGTGCCAACTACCCAACGGATCTTTAGCGAAGCAGTGCACGCCCGATGAGCGCCTACGCGCTCCTTGCAGCGCTGGGTGGTGCCGGCGCAGTGGGTAACCTTACCTGGCGCCTGCAAGGCCCGCGGCGACCCCCGGGACGGCGGATGAAGCCTTACTTCGAGGTGGCACGGTCACGCCTCGGAGGCCGGGTTGACTCGCTCCCCGAACCGGTGCTCATGGGGGAGGCGGCGCGACGGGTCCTCGGCCCGTTGGCTCGCAGCGTCACGTCCCGTTTTGCACGCGTCGTGCGCACGAAGGGCCCAGGGGACATGGCGCTCCAGCTCCGTCAGGCTGGAGCCAACTTCGACCTTTATGCCTACCGGCGGTCCAATTTGTTCTGGATAGGCGTCCTCCCTGTCGGGCTCGGCCTGGTCGGAGTGTTCCTTGGCTCCGCATTCCTCGCCCTGCTGCTGCTCCTACTGGGGGTCCCTCTTGGGTTTCGTCGCATGCCGGCACACCTGAGGTCGCTCAAGCGCCGTCGTGCCGAGCGGGTACGCAGTGACCTGCCCACGGTCGCAGTAATGCTGGCGACAAAGATCGCGAATACCAAGAGCCTGCTTGTAGCGCTCCGAGAGGTCACCGAAATAGGGACGGGCCCCGTAGTGGACGACATCAAGCGCGCTCTACTCCTGGTGGAAAGCGGCTACGGGGCGCGCGCAGCCTTCGAACTAGCGAGCGTCGAGGCGGTCGAACCAGCGGCCGCTCGTACCTACCGTCTGATCGGGCAAGCCACGACCGGGGGGATCGACCTGGCACCAGCGCTCATGGACCTCGCCAGCGAGGTGCGCGGGCAGCGCCGGGAAGAAGTCGAGCGAACCGCGGCCAAGCGCCAGCTCGCCATGACAGGCCCGATCGTCGCGTTCACGGTCCCAGTCATCGCCTTGTTCCTAATCGCACCGACCACCTCGGTCCTGAGCGGATAGTCCCTTCCGATGACAAGCACCAAAGCCCCACCCGCCAGGGAAGGCCTACAACAAAGGAGAAGCGTTACCCGCCATGACGACTACCGACATCACCAACGACCGATGCCGCGCGCCGGTCTCGGCCCCCTTGGCCCGCAAGTGGGCTGCGGCCCACTCTGTCCCGATCGCCCTAATTTCGGTGATGTTGGCTATACCGGGCGTGATGGCCCGGTCCCGACGACGTTCCCGAGACGACGAACTGGGCGCAATCAGCGTCGAACAGTTCGCATGGATCGGCATCGCCTTGTTCCTCATTGTGGCCGCCGCGGCTGCCC
Source organism: uncultured Acidimicrobiaceae bacterium (assembly GCA_963699075.1). Classification (GTDB taxonomy): domain Bacteria; phylum Actinomycetota; class Acidimicrobiia; order Acidimicrobiales; family Palsa-688; genus Fen-671. Next base: position 995,969 of record CAVOTF010000006.1, read on the forward strand.
TGAAGATCTATTGGGGCGACGTGTCGACCTTCGTCACATCCTCGTGGGACAGCATCACCGGGCAAGGAGGCACCTAAGTACTTTCTTCCCGGACCGCGAGGCCGATGGGCGGGGGAGCGTCTCGGTCACCGGCATCGTTGTCTTTTTCGCCTTGATCTTCCTTCTGGTTGTGGGCACCAACTGGGTCGACGACGACCTAGCGCTCGGTGCCTTCCGCACCGTCGTATCGGAAGCGGCTCAGACGGGGGCTCTCCAGGGGGCGCCAGGGGGCGCCGAAGGCGCCTGCTACGGGGCCGCTGCCCGAGCCCAGACGGACCTCATTTCAGGACAGCTCGCCAGGGACGTCACCATCACGTGCACGCTCGAACAATTGCCATCGGGTGGGCAACTACTCGTAGCCGTTGCCACGGGGACACTCCCCAATTGGGTTGTGCCCGTGACGGTCCACGTACACGTCGTCGCCCAGGCCCCCGTCGAAGCCAGCCCTGCTCAACCGTCCACCGTGGACCCATGACCTTGACGCGCGAGGAGGGTTCGATGTCTATCAGCGCTCTGGTCGGTTTCACTCTTTTCGTCATCCCCTCGCTCATGTTCGTCTTGGCCATACCTCCTTGGGAAGCGGGGACTGCCGATGCTCGAGATGCGGCCCACACCGCTGTCTTGGCCCTCGCTTCCACTCCCGATTGGCCCGTCGCCGAACTTGACGCAACCCGGGCGGTCCAATATGCGGAGCCCAACTATGGGACGGCCCTCACCGCCAGTTTCGGTTGCGATGGCTCGGCTACGAGTTGCGATGTTATGTGCCTACCGGGAGGGGCAACCGTAACCGCGGCTGTGAGCGTAAAAATCCCCGTCGGCAACATACCTGGTGTTGTCGGGCATTACGCTTCCGTCGATTTTACAGCTACCTATACCGCCGCAATAGACGCCTACGCAGCGGACAACGGCTGTGGCTAGGGCCAGTCGGTACAACGAACGTGGAGACGCTGCCCTTATTGGCTGCGTGGGCCTTGCAGTCTTCTTCCTTCTCCTTGGGTCGGCAGTCATTGACTATTGGTCCACGCTGTCAGTGGACCGCAACCTGCAGGCGATCGCGCAAGATGCCGCGAATGCGGGCGCGTCCGGTATCGATATCAACGCCTATCGCGGCAGTGGCGTGGTCCAGCTCGACCGAGGCACCGCAACATCGCTCGCGCTTGCCGACCTGCTTTCGCAACCGCCCTCGGAATTACCCCCTGCAGTGCTCGAGGCACCTTGCACGGGCAGCATATCCCTCTCCGACGGTTCGGACTGTTTCACGATCGACGTCGACGAGGCGTCGATCACGGTAATTCTGCACGAGGATGTGGGTTCCATTGTCCTCGAGGTCGCTGGCCACCACACCCTCCCGATCACGGTCTTAGCGACCAGCACGGCGACCGCATCAGCCTATTCATGACACTGTCGACACGTTTGGAGGTGACGCAAGTTTTGTCTATCCTGCATAGCGCCGGCAATTTAGCCCGCCCCGCCGGCAGACATATTACAAGGCGGGTGTTATTTTCAATTAACGCGGCTGTCGTGACCACCGCTGTCTTGGCACTCCTTGCCATTTCCGGCGCCGCGAGGGCCGCGTATGGCGAAGGATCTTGTACTGTCCTGCCCAGCGGCGTCGTCGTCTGCAAAACAGGCGGGGGCGGGGCCCGCCGACCACCCCGACGACAGCCCCTCCGGCCGGGCCACCTTCGGCACATATCCCCCCCTACTACATTGTGTATGTGCCGTGCGACGAGTGTGTCAGCGGCGGAACTGACGAGATATGCACTGCGCATGAGACCGTCGGCTTCGACCCTAATATCCCCGCCGATTGGGTGCCCGGGGATCCGTTGCCGGACGGCGATACTCTCCTCCAACTGGAAGAGGAAGTTAGTTCGACAACGGGCCGGGTGCTGGGCGTCCTCCCCGACAGCGCCCCAAATGTTGGACAGCCCTGCAATGGGCACTCACCTTTACCACCGCCACCAGAACCCCCGCCGAGCCCCGCTTCGGCTTGGGCGGCGGCCGTCAAGTACCTCCCAGTCCCGCAGATCCGTTCCAATCCCACGACTGCGGGCTTGGTGCAACTGGGAACCTGGTTCTGGTTAGGCAACGACCAAGCCGGCGTGCCTGTCACCGTGACTGCGGCCGCAGATGGCGGGTCGGTCACTGCCACCGTGTACCCGGTGTCCTATACGTGGAACTTCGGGCCTCCCGGCTCTGCCTCGGTTACGAGCTACACGGCTGGGGCCCCGGCAGCGCGTCGAGCGCGTCAGCGGTCTACACGTACGTGGACAATGGGACCTACGAGGTGTCGGTGGTGGTCAACTGGTCCGGCTCGTTCACTTTCGACAAGGGAGCTCCCGTCGCTCTCCCGGCCGTTTCGCAGGAGCAGAGTTTCCCTTATGAAGTACGGGAGGTCCGGTCTGTTCTTGGGGTGTCGTCTTGATGCGCCGGGGCGGCGGTACGAGCGTGTGGCGGCTATCGGGTACCGTTGCCCGCTGCTTTTTCAATTTGCCCTATGCGCGTTACGTCCTTCCCGTCCCCGGCCGTCGGGTTATCGTACGGATGATGTCCTTCGCCGCACTGGCCTGGGGTGGATGGCGTGCAAACGGCCTCGGTACGGCGGTCTGTGGCGTGTCTGGGGCAGGTGGTCCTCGCCGGCGCCTCGCGGCGGCAGTTGCGTCGGGACTTGCCGGTGTTACCGCGATAGCCGGATGGGTGGCTTGGCTCGCACTGTGGTCTGCTATTGGGCTCGATATCGTGCCGGCACTCACCTTCTTCGGCTTCGCAGGGCTAATGTTGTTGCTCGGGTGGCGAGCGGCTTGTGTTGGGAAAGCGAAGTCCAAGCTCGGCAAATTGACTTGCGCCGTAGACGCGCCCACACATGCCCTCACCGCCCGTCCGAGCCGCAGGGTCGAAGTCCACATGGTCGCCAGTGAAGAACGCGGTGCGGGGCACGCTTTGCTGATTTCGGTTGCAGTCGAGGCGGACCGCAACGGCTGGGCGCTGGTCCTCGACGCCGCCAACGACCGCCTCGCCGCTTACTACCGAGGCCTGGGGTTCGAGGCTACCGGCCCGCCGGCGGACATGCCGTTCGGCGAGCGGGTAACGAGAATGGTCCGAGACCCGTCGGCGGTTTTGGAGCGAGACGCCCGGGACAGCGCCGCGCTCACGACGTCGCGCAATGTAGTGCGCTCGCCTAGCCCTGTTCGGCGATGAAGCTGGCCAGTTCCTGCTCGGTTGGCGGGTCCGCCCCCGCCCTCGTACAGGTCAGGGCACTGGCGGAGACAGCCTGGGCTATCGCGTCGTGGAGGTGGCCCTCGCTGAGCGTGGCCAAAGAGGCGGGGTCGAGCAGGCCGGTCTTGGCAAAGTAAGCAAGCAGGCCGGCGCTGAAGGAGTCGCCGGCTCCGATCGTGTCAACCACTTCTATTGGCGGGGGGGCCCACTGAGCGCGAGACCCGTTCCTGTGGAACGCCGAGGCACCCTGCGCGCCCGCTGTGATCACCACCAAGGAAGCACCCTCCGCGAGCCACCGCTCTGCAACCTCGGACGCGCTCGCACCGGGGTAAAGGACTTCAATGTCCTCGTCGCTCGCCTTAACGATGTGCGAGCTCGAGATCACACCGGGCACGCGCGCACGGTAAGTGGAGAGGTCGCCCACCAAACTTGGCCGCACGTTGGGGTCGAACGAGACGAGCACCCGGTTGCCTGCTCGAATACCTGCCAGCCAACTGGCCAAGACATCGGCGCCCGGTTCAAGGGTGAGCGCAATAGAGCCGGTGTGCACCGCGCTGACCCCTAGGTCGGCAGGCGCGGTGGGGCTCAGGTCGGGTAACTCGTTCGCCTTCCATTGCCAGTCGGCCGTCCCAGGCCCGTAAAACGTGTACGCCGCGCTGCCCTGCTCGTCCAGGGTGACCAGGGCGAGCGTGGCATCCTCGTCAGCCTCAACCGACCATGTCAGGTCAAGCTCATTAGCTAAGAGGTAACTACGTAGCCACGGCCCAAAACCCTCCCGCGAGAAGCGCCCGGCAAATGCCGTTGTTACTCCGAGGCGCGCCAAGCCGACAGCGATGTTGGCTGGGCCACCGCCGGGCATCGCCACGAGCTGGCGAGCCCAGGCGCCGACGTTGCCCGTGCCGGCAGGCCCGGCGCCAGGCGCTCCCGTGGCGGCCGGTGCCAAGTCCACGAGGCACTCACCGACAACCAGCGTCTTGCCGACCCCGCCCGTCTCGCTCACCGCACGACTGTAGCAACGGCCGCCTTGGCCTAAGCCCGACGGTCAATGCGAAGCCACTGGGCACTTTGGCCTGAAGCCGCCACGCGAAGGGCGGGGCAAGCCGTTTGGGCCTGCCCCGCGCCGAGGGGAATTGTTGTACCGGTCGTCGTTGCTAGCTACGACGCGGTCGTTGTCGTTGTCGCAGCGGTCGTAGTGGTAGTCGCCGCGGTCGTCGTCGTCGTTGGAGCGGTTGTGGTGGTCGTTGGAGCGGTTGTGGTGGTCGTCGGAACAGTTGTCGTGGTCGTAGGAGCGGCTGTCGTGGTCGTCGCAACGGCGGCCACAACTGTCGTCGAGGTGGTCGACGTCGGGTAACCACCGTGGCCATGGCCCCTTATCTGGCACGGGACGATCTTCCAGCCCCAACGCCAGGTCCAACCCCAGCCCCGCCCATGGTGGTTATGAGTGCGTACCTTGTAGCGGTAACGCACGATGCAGCGATGACCGCGGCCCTTGCCATTCCCGTTGCCGTACCCGCTGCCATTCCCGCCGCCCGAGTAGCCCCTGCTCGTGGTTGTCGTCGGGCTCGAGGTCGTCGTGGTGCTGGGCACCGTCGTCGTGGTGCTGGGCGACGTCGTAGTCGTGCTCCCGCTGCCACCACTGCCGCCCCTGTGATGGTGGTACGAGCCGTAAGCCGCCGCTGGCGTGCCCATGGCGGCTATCGAGCCGCCCACAATTGCAAGCGATGCCGCTAACACGGCAACACTCCCGGCCCTCCGGCGTAGCCGGTTCCTTGCTTTGAACGTCATGCGTCCCTCCCCTGTTCGTACACACGTGGTCGTCACATTGATCGTTCGCTTCTTGTGTGAGGGTGCCTTGGGCAACTTGTGATGGTTCTGTGAAGACACGCGCCCGGAGTGCGAATTCAAGCTCGCTAAGTGGTCGAACACCGCCGACCGTCCGCAACCCCCCCGCCCGTCGTTTCGTACTTTTCGTGACGACTTCGCCTTACCGGCTCGGCACACGCCCCAGTGCCGCGGCAGTTAGGCCCGACAGCGATCGGCGTTGCCTCCCCCGGGAGTCGAAGTTCGCCGGGGCCAACCAGGCGGCAAGAGCCGGCTCCAGCAGCTGCCACTCGCCGTCGGTGACGGAGAACCAAGCAGTGTCACGGTTGAGGCCCTTCACGATTACCGCTTGACGGAACGTCCCCTCGTAGGTGAACCCGAGCCGCTTGGCAGCCTGACGGGACGGGAGATTGAGGGCATCGCATTTCCACTCGTAGCGCCGGTAGCCCAGCACATTGAACGCGTGGCCCATCATCAGCGCCATCGCCTCCGTCGCGGCCACCGTGCGCTGCAGCCTGGGGCTGAGCGCTACGTGCCCAACTTCGACCGAACCGTGCTCGGGGGCCGCCCGCTGGTACGCGGCGACACCGCTCGCCCGTTCGCTGGCAGCATCGACAATGGCCAGGACCACCATGGACGGGTCGCTCGCAAAGCCTGCCATCCGCTCCTGGTACTGCTCCTGGGAATTGAACGGCCCGTAGGGGAGGTACGTCCACATGCGGCCGTCGTCGGCCGAGTAGGCCTCGTGCAGGTCGGCGGCGTGACGGGCCATATCGAGCGGCTCGAGCCGGCAATAACGGCCGGGCATGGTGACCGCGACCGGCGCCGGCCTCGGCTGCCACCCTTCGACGAGCCATCCCGTCGGCTGGCCCCACTCGTTTGTCGTGGGCTCGACCTGCACGTCATGGAACCTTAGCTGCGGTCCTGGCCGAACCTGGAGTACCAAGATGGGACAAATGAAGGCAAGAAAATCTACTTTGTGGCCGACGACCACGCCCTCGGCACGATGGCCGACAAGGCCGCGATCAACTGCGGCGCTCGGTCGATCTGCCAGACGATGTTGACGTCGTGAAGGTTGCCGCTGCCCTCAACCCGGCTAGTCGGCATGGGTGGCGCTGCGCCGTCGCGTCCCGATCGAACCGGGCCAGAGTGTGCTCGTCCTGGGCGCAACCGGTAATGCCGGGACCATGGCCGTGCAAGTCGCAAAACGCCTAGGCGCAGGACGAGTTGTCGGTGCTGGCCGGGACGTCACCCGCCTCAACGCCCTAATACCCCTCGGCGCCGATGACGTAGTCCAGATCACTGACGATTCGGAAGAAACGGCACGAATGCTTGGCGAAGCGACTGCTGAAGTCGACATCGTCATTGACTACCTCTGGGGCAAGCCGGCACTATCGCGATCAAGGCGAATGCCCGACCTCTGGCCGATGTCGAGAATGTCTGGTCCGAACCAGACATCCCGGGCGAACGAACTGTGCTCGTGCCATAGGGCCTCGGGCAGTGAAATCGAACAGTGAAATCGAACATGGAGCGCCTGGAGGAGATCGCCGGGCGCTTACGAGGGGCAACCCGCGTCGACAGAGTAAATCGTCGCGGCCCGCTCGTCGTTGCCGTGCCGTCTATCAGCGGTCGTCTCTCCTAGAGCGGCGGACCAGGGTCACGACGCAGCCGGCGGCTAAGCCGGCGAGGCCTCCAAGGACCACGGTAGGAAGGCCAAGCTCCACAACGGCGAACGGCGCCGTCGGCCAATAAACAATGATCCCGACTACCAGCCCTACGGTCCCCCCGATTAGGCCGACGCAGGCCGCGCCCGCGATGGCATAGCCCAATGGTGGCGGTAGGCCAGGTAGCCAGGCTATCCAGCCTCTTTGGAGGTACCCTCGGCCCACGGGCCGGCTCCTCCGATCCGCTCGACTGTGTACCGCACGATGTAGCCGGAGCCTCTCGGTGCGGCCAACTCGGTGCCCGGGGCCACGAAGACATTGGCTAGCAGGACGCTCATTAGGGCGCTCCTTTGATGTCTGAGGACCTAAAAGTCCTGGTCAAGCGAGTGGAGACGATGGGACTCGAACCCACGACCCCCTGCGTGCAAAGCAGGTGCTCTTGCCACTGAGCTACGTCCCCAAGAACCACTGCCCTTATCTTGGGAGCAACAACGACGACCAGCGTAGGCGACGTCCGAAGCGCGTCCCAGCCTTAGTTGGCGACCTAGTGGTCTAATCAGGCACTGGCGGGGTGCCACTTCTCCCCCATCGTTCCTTTCGGTGTGAGGGAGAAGTCGGCAGCGCCGTCTGGCCCTCGCACCGGCTGGGTACCTGCTCGCAACCCCAACCGTCGTGCCGCCACTGGCCTCGCCCGGTTAGCGTAGGGCCGATGCCTCGAACAGATACCTCAGCCATGCCGCAATGACCGCCACCACCACCGAGGTGCCGCAGGGGCCTCCTGCTCCTCGCTCGGGGCCACGTGCGGCGATAGCAGCAAAGACGCTGAGGACGGACCGGTGGTGGGCCGAGCCGGCGATCACTGCGACGGTCCTGCTGAGCTTCGTCGCTTACTCGACCTGGGCGGCGTTCCAAAACGCCAATTACTACGCGCGGCCTTACCTCTCCCCTTTTTACTCGCCCTGCATTGCGACGATCTGCGGTCATGCGCGGGCGGGCTCGAAGATCGTCCACGCGCCGATGGTCGGGGTGGTCGGCCCGTGGTGGGCCATCTCGCCGGCGATCCTGGTCCTAGTCGTGCCGCTCGGTTTCCGGTTCACGTGCTACTACTACCGCAAGGCCTATTACCGTTCGATCTGGCAATCGCCGGTGGCATGCGCCGTCAAGGAACCGCATAAGGCCTACAGGGGAGAATCACGCCTACCTCTCATCCTCCAAAACGTGCACCGCTACTTCTTCTACCTGGGCCTCATACTGAACTGCATCCTCACTTGGGACGCGATCGAGGCATTCCATTTCGCGAACGGCTGGGGGATGGGGCTCGGGACGGTGGTATTGGTCGTCAATGCAACGCTGTTATGGACTTATTCTCTTTCCTGCCACTCCTGCCGGCACATAGTCGGCGGCCGGCTCAAGCATTTCTCCCGCCATCCCATCCGCTTCAAAGCCTGGGGGTTTGTGTCCAAGCTGAACGCTAGGCATATGCAGATCGCTTGGGTGAGCCTGGTCTTCGTCGCCTTCACGGACCTGTATGTCCGCCTGGTGGCGAGCGGGTGGGTACACGACCCGAGGTTTTTCTAATGGCTGCCGAAGAAACATTCGAACATCACTCATATGACGTCGTGGTGATCGGGGCCGGTGGGGCCGGCCTACGGGCCGCGATAGCCGCTCAGGACGCCGGGGCCCGCACCGCGCTCATCTGCCGCAGCCTGCTCGGTAAGGCGCACACGGTGATGGCCGAAGGGGGCATCGCGGCGGCGCTCGGCAACGTGTGGCCCGAGGACAACTGGCAGGTCCATTTTCGCGACACGATGCGCGGCGGCAAGCTGCTCAACCATTGGCGTATGGCGGAACTGCACGCAAAGGAGGCACCCGAGCGCGTTTATGAGCTCGAGCAATGGGGTGCGCTTTTTGACCGGACCCAAAACGGCAAGATCAGCCAACGCGACTTCGGCGGCCACCGTTACGCCCGTCTCGCGCACGTCGGGGACCGTACCGGGCTGGAGATGATCCGGGCGCTCCAGCAACGGGCGGTCTCGATGGGGATCGACGTGTTCATGGAGCTGACCGTCACAGATCTGCTCAAAAACGGCGGGAAAGTTGCCGGTGCGTTCGGCTACTGGCGGGAGTCTGGCCGCTTTGTGGTGTTCGAGGCGCCCGCCGTCGTGCTGGCCACTGGTGGCATCGGGAAATCCTGGAAGGTGACGTCCAATTCCTGGGAGTGCACAGGCGACGGCCACGCGATCGCTCTTCGCGCCGGTGCAACGGTGCTCAACATGGAGTTTGTCCAGTTCCACCCGACCGGTATGGTCTGGCCCCTTTCGGTGCGGGGGTTGCTCGTGACCGAGTCGGTGCGAGGAGACGGCGGTATCCTCCTCAACTCGGAGAAACGACGTTTCATGTTCGACTACATCCCGGAGTTCTTCAAGGCCGAGACTGCCGACAACATCGAAGAGGCCGACCGCTGGTACACGGACAAAACGAACAACCGCCGCCCGCCCGAGCTTCTCCCGCGTGACGAAGTGGCTCGCGCGATAAACAGCGAAATAAAGGCCGGCCGGGGCTCACCGCACGGAGGGGTGTTCCTCGACATAGCCAGCCGGCGCACGCCCGAGTTCATCCGGCGCCGCCTGCCCTCCATGTACCACCAGTTCAAAGAACTGGCCGACGTCGACATCACCAAAGAAGCCATGGAAATCGGCCCGACTTGCCACTACATGATGGGCGGGGTGGAGGTCGACCCCGACACCCAGGCCTCGGTGGTACCGGGCCTCTTTGCAGCGGGTGAAGTTGGCGGAGGTATGCACGGGGCGAACCGCCTAGGTGGCAATTCGCTGTCCGACCTGATTGTGTTCGGCAAGCGGGCCGGCGAGTACGCTGCCGCCTTTGCCGCAGGTCTCGGCGCAGAGCGCCCCAAGGTCGCCCAGGGCGACCTCGCCCGTTTCGCCGAAGAGGCGCTCGCGCCGTTCCAGGAAAGCTCGGCAAAAGAAAACCCTTATGCCATCCACCAGGAACTGCAGGAGACAATGCAGGACCTCGTTGGCATAATCCGCGTCGAGAGCGAGCTGAAGGAGGCGCTCGACAGGATCGCCGCATTACGTGCGCGCACAGCTTCGGTTTCGGTCGAGGGCAACCGCCAGTACAACCCGGGCTGGCACCTCGCGCTCGACTTGCGCAACATGCTCTTGGTCTCGGAAGCCGTCACGAGAGCGGCTCTCGAGCGCCAGGAGAGCCGCGGCGGCCACACACGCGACGACTTCCCCATGACCGACCCCTACTGGAGCGGGCAGAACGTGGTGCTCGAAATGGGCGCTTCCGCATCGTCCCCGTCGCTGCGAGTGCTTAGCGTCCGGCGCCAGGCGCTCCCCAAACCGCCGCCGGAACTCGCCGAACTGCTGGAGGAAGTCCATTGAGCTACGACCTGAAACTTAGGATTCTGGCGCGGCGGACCCAGCGGCGGCGACCTCCAGGACTACGTGGTGCTGGCAGAAGAGGGCCAGGTCGTGCTCGACGCTGTCCACCGCGCCCAGGCGACCCAAGCCAACGACCTGGCCGTCAGATGGAACTGCAAGGCCGGGAAATGCGGTTCGTGCTCCGCAGAGATAAATGGGCGCCCCTCGCTCATGTGCATGACCAGGCTGTCCACTTTCGCCGAGGGCGAAGACGTGACGATAACTCCGCTGCGGACCTTCCCGGTGATCAAGGACCTTGTCACCGACGTGTCGTTCAATTACCAGAAGGCCCGCCAGGTGCCCGCGTTCAAGCCGAGCGCAGACCAACCGGTGGCTCCTTTCACGATGTTCCAAGCCGACGTGGAACGCTCTCAAGAGTTCCGCAAGTGCATCGAGTGCTGGCTCTGCCAGAACACCTGCCACGTGGTCCGTGACCACGAGGAAAACAAACCGAATTTTGCCGGGCCACGTTTTTTCATCCGCTACGCCGAGCTCGACATGCACCCAAACGACGACCTCGACCGCAAGAAGTCGCTCCAGGAGTCCGAAGGCCTTGGTTACTGCAACATCACCAAGTGCTGCACGGAAGTGTGCCCCGAGCACATCAAGATCACCGACAATGGGATCATCCCGATGAAAGAGCGCGTCGTGGACGTCAAGTACGACCCTGTCGTCCGTTTCTTCGGTCGCCGGGGCAAGGGCTAGCGATCCGCTACTGTCGGCCGTGATGGCGTCACTCGAACCGTTGGCCACTCAAGCCATCGCTCTCGCTACCGACGGGTTAAGCGCCGATGCGGCGATCGCACAGCTGGTCGCGTCCGGGGACCAGGCATCGCTGGAAAGAGCCCAGTCCGAGCTGGTCCAGCGCGTCCACGAGCGTTCGGACGATTTCGCGGCGACGGCCGCCCTCGGCCTCGTAAACAAGGCTATGGCGGTCGTGGGTTGGACAGACCCCTTCAGCTGGAAGCACCGCCGCAAACCGTGAGCAGGCCCGGCGGACGAGCCTCGTTACGACGGGGTCATGGTTGCGCCTTCGAACGAGACGAGACGGACGCCCCGCTCCGATAGGTCGGCGAGCACCTCGCCCGGCGCTTCGACCAACGAGGCCAGGCCGCCGGCACCAGCTCGCAGTTGGCCTGAGGCAGCCCGCGCTGCCATTGCGGCGGCCACTGCCCCGGCCAGAAGTGCTGGCCGCCCGCCCGCGCCGACCACCACGGTCTCGGCCGCCCCAGCCCGAAGCCCGCGCACTTCGACCCTGACCGCCCCGACCGTCCCCTCGGGGTGAGGGGGCCGTAACATCGGCAACCACGAGGTGAAGCGGTCGCGACGGGAAGCCGCTGCTCTGGTGGTTGCGAACCGAAGCCCCGGGAACGCCCGGGCGATGAGCAGAGTGTCAGGGCGGTTGATGCGGTAGCAGTCAGCTCCGGCTTGCTCGGGGAACCACACCAGCTCTCTGCCTGAGCTGGCGACCTTGCGTTCCCAGGCACCGTCGCGCCACTCCTCCACGGGCTCGCGCAGCGCCGTGTGGTGGCGCCTCGCGCATGCGGGACCGCCTGTCCCGAGGCTTGCCACGTGGACCTCGGACAGCTCGTCCAGGGACGAAGCGGCCCACGCCGTCAGCAGGCAAGACAGCCCTGGGACCATACCGGCGCCGACTGCGACCGCCACCCCTTGTTTTGTGGCCTCCCCGTCGAGGTCCAACAACAAGCGCACTACGCCCGGGTCGTCCGAGACAGACACAACGGGGACTCCAGCCCGGACGCTCTCCTCTGCGTGCCAGAAGCGGAGCCCTGGGGCCGTCAGCAAGACAACCGAGGCCCCCCGCAGGGCCTCAGAAAATGAGGCATCGGTGAGCACCTCGGGCCGCACCACGCCGGCTCCGCCGAGGGCGGCAATCTTCGCTTCGACCCCAGCGGCCCGTTGCGAGAACACGACCAGTTCGCTGATCGAGTTGGAAGAAAGTAGTTGGCGAGCGCTGCGAGCACCGACTGCGCCCAAGCCCACCAGGATCGCTCGCACCTATTTCTTGTCCACCGGCTCCAGGTCCGTCGCCGAGAGCTCGCGCCAGCCACCCCCGTGCGGTGGCGTACCACCGCTGCCCCGGAGCCGGATGATCAACGCAGCGAGGGCGGTGAGGCCCACGGCGAGCAGGGCACGGCTCAGCAGTTTGAGTTTCGCCCTGCCGCTACCACGGCCTGCAGCACTGTCCACGCTCGCAGAGTACCGCCTCTCCCGGCTGGGCGCCGCAGGAGTGCCGGGAGGGAGCCAGGTACCATGGCCATGCAATGCTCCCGCAGCCCGCCATGGCCTCCGAAGCCAACCTTTCCGACCTCTCGGACCGGGCTCACGGGGTCCTGCCGAGCCAGCTGCTCGCAGAGGCGGTAGCCGCGGGATGGGTCGGCGCCGGTGAGCTGCGCATCCCGCCGAGCAACATCCAGCCGGCGAGCCTCGACCTTCGCCTCGGCGAGCGCGCCTACAGGATCCGCTGCAGCTTCCTGGCCGGCGACAAAGAGGTGGAGCACAAAGTAAAGGACTTCATAGTCGACGAGCTCGACCTGCGCCGCGAGGGCGCCGTCCTCGAAACCGGGCGCCCCTACCTCGTCCCACTCGCCGAGAGCCTTGCGCTCCCGCCGTTCGTGAAAGGCAAAGCCAACCCCAAGAGCTCTACGGGAAGGCTGGACGTGTTCACGCGGGTCATTACCGATTACAGCTACCGCTTCGACGAAATAGCGGCGGGTTACGAAGGCCCGCTCTATGTCGAAATTGTCCCGCTTTCGTTCGCAGTTCGAGTGCGGCAGGGCCTGCCTCTCAACCAATTACGCCTGATGGCAGGGCGTTCGAGCCTCAACGACGAGGAGCTCTGGCAGGCGCACAACGATGAGCCACTGCTCTACGTCGGAGGGCGCCCCGCCGACAGGGACCAGTTTGCGACCGCGAACGGTCTTTTCCTGAGCCTGGACGTGCGCAGCGGGAAGCACCGCAGGGTCGGTTACCGGGCCAAAGAGCACACGCTCGTGCTCGATATGGCAAAAACCGAGGCCCACCGCGTCGAGGATTATTGGGAAGAGGTCTTCGCAGAGGAAGAGGACCGTGTTGTGCTTGGTCCCGAGAGGTTTTACCTTTTGCTGTCCGAAGAGGCGGTATCCGTCCCTCCCGGCCTCGCCTGCGAGATGACGGCTTACGACCCGACCAGCGGAGAGCTGAGGACGCATTACGCCGGCTTCTTCGACCCGGGGTTTGGCTACAACAGAGACGGGACGTTGCACGGATCGCGTGCAGCCCTCGAGGTCCGGGCCCACGATGTCCCGTTCATGATCGAGGACGGCCAACAGGTATGCAAGCTGACCTACGAGCGGATGGCCGCAGAGCCGGTCAAACTCTACGGGGAAGACATCGGGTCCAATTACCAGGGCCAGGTCGACACTTTGAGCAAGCACTTCCGCAGGGACGAAGCCCACCAGGGGAGCGCTGAGGGGGCGCCGCCACCTCAGCTCGACCTGTTCGCCGCTAAGGAGCCCTAGCATCGCCATATGACCGATACCGGGCAGTCCTCTGGCAAAACCTCGCTATACCGCTTCGCGGAACCCGGCGGGAGCGAGATCGAGACACGTGCGTTCGATAGCGACGACGCGGCGGAGAAATACGCCCGAGAGTTGCCGAAAGCCCTGGAGACCCCCATCGTCATCGAGCGCCATAATCACGTCGACTGGGAGTACGTGACCGAGGTAGACGAACGCCCCTGACATGGCCATGACAACCTGGACATCGCGATGAACCCGACGTTGCCCACGTTGCTCGGGGCACCCCGAGCGGTGCTGGTGGATGTTGGCACATTCGACGGAAGCGACCAGTTACTGGTCCTTAGCGACATAACGGGCACCATGCAGCTCTACGAGCTCGAGGCGGGCGCCGCTTTGCGAGCGGTGACGGACCTGCCCGAGCCGGTGGGCGCGGCCGCCTATGTACCGGGGCAACGGCGGGCTGTCGTGGCAGTCGACCGAGGCGGCGACGAACTTGACCAGCTCTACCTAGTGGACCTGGACAACGGTGCCAAGGCGCCAGGGCAGCTGGAGGCCCTTACCGACGATCCTCGTTACGCCCATCAACTGGCCGGTGTCAGCCCTGACGGCGGGACGGTCGCGTACCTCTCCAACCGCCGCAATGGCGTGGATTTCGACCTCTGGGCTTGCGACCTGGCGACGCGTTCGCACCGCAGCCTCTACGCCGAAGGCGGCTGGTGCCAGCCGTCGTCGGGTTACTCACCCGACGGTCGGTGGGTGGCAATGTCACGGCCTGGGCCCCGGCCGCTAGATGAGGACTTGGTCCTGGTCGAAGTTGCTACCGGGAGCTCCCGCGTCGTCCTGCCCCACCCCGGGGAGGCGGCCGAGGTCGGCCCGCCGGTGTGGTGGGACGACACGACGATTTTTGTGTCATCCAGTGTCTCGCGGGACCGGGCGGCGGTTGTCCGCTACGACCTGTCGACCGGAGAGACGTCGCAAGTACCAGGAGACGATTGGGACACAGTGCCAGTCGCAGCGCTCTCGGGGGGCCGGCTGGTCACTGTCGAAAACCGCAACGGCTCCAACCGGTTGGCTCTCGTCGATCCCACTGCAGCTGTCGATGGACGGGAGGTGCCACTGGCCGAGCCGGGCATTGTCCTGTCCTACAAGGTGCCTCATCCGTCGCCCTCGCCCGACGGCACCCGGTTGTACTACACCCTGACGAGCCCGAGGCTGGCAGGCGACGTCTGGGCCTACGACTTGTCCACGGCTGAGACGCGTCGGTTAACGAACAGCACGGCCGCGGTGGATCC